>CAJYMC010000001.1 GCA_913775715.1 uncultured Exiguobacterium sp.
TCTCCATAAAGTGTTTGACTTGCTCGTTGTGTGACCGAAGTCACGATTGACGAAGCTTGCGCTTCATTCGTTTTTGTATTCCGTAGAATACGATTTTTGCCTCATCGTTCAGTTTTCAAAGTTCGTCTGCCGCCTTAGCGACTTTAATAGATTAACAGGTTGTTTTGATTATGTCAACCATGCTTTTTAAAAAACTTTTCAGCCCCAACGAACCGTTTATAAAAGGCGTCTCGCTGGAACATTTATTAATATAACAACAAAATTCGACAAACACAAGCATTATTTCAAAAAAACTTTGCAAAGAGTTTAAATCCTCTTCGCAAAGTCTTTACCTTCTTAACATGGCACCTACTGTAAACGCGATATTCGCTGGGCGTTCTGCTAAGCGTCTCATCAAATACGTATACCAATCCACACCATGCGGAACGTAGATGACAACACGATAACCTTGTCGAACTAACTCTTGTTGTCGTTTCGGTCGCATGCCTTGAAGCATTTGAAATTCAAACCGTGATGGATCAATCTGTTTCATTTGAGTAAAGTCAATGATTTGTCGAATGATCTGTTCATCATGTGTCGCGATCTGAGTGTAGTTGCCTTCTAACAAATTAACCTTCACTAACTGAAGGTACGTCTCATCTACTGTCTTTTTCGGTTGAATATAGATTTCATCGTCTCCATCGTACGCTCCTTTGACGACTCGGATTGTCGCATGAAGACGTTCTACATCAAAACGACTTCGATGGACATTTGCCTGTAGCGCAATCCCGACGTTCGGATAATGTTCATGTACACGCTCGAATACTTGGATAATCGACTCGACCATCATCGCTTCTTCCATATTGACTGTCACACGCATGTTTTGTTGACCTGCAACTTCCGCGATGCGACTCAACTGTTGATAAGCGATATCCGGATCAATTCTTAATCCGATTGATGTCAGCTTTAAAGATACTTGTGCGTCTAGATTGTATGCTTTGATCTGCCCGATGACTTTAATGCATTCATCCGCGATATCTACTGCGTCCTGTTCTGTCTCGACGAACTCGCCTAAACAATCTACTGTAGCGGCTCGTCCATCTTGATTGAATTGCTTTACCGTGTCGAGTGTCGCTTCAGCGCCCTGCCCTCCGACAAATAACGTCCCACCAAGTGGTAATCCGACTTTTCTAGCTAATTGAATCAGTAACCTATTTTCAGCCAAGTACTCAAATACAGGTCCAGTAATCTGCTGTAACATCTGAATCACCCTCTTTCCTCTCCTAACAAAAAAACGTCTTTCTTCTATATAGAAGAAAGACGCAGTTTGGATTAGTGCAGCCAGATGAAGTAACCGAGGAATCCAAGAGATAACACGTACATGATTGGGTGTACTTCTTTTGCTCGTCCTTTTGCGATCATCGTGACCGGGTAGAAGAGGAAACCGAATGCAATCCCTGTTGCGATCGAATACGTTAACGGCATCATAATGACAGTCAAGAAAGCCGGAACCGCGTATTCGAATTTTTTCCAATCGATTTGAAGCAGTGAAGCTGCCATCAACACACCGACAATGATCAATGCGGGTGCCGTGACCGGCGCAGTGATGATTGCGAGCAATGGTGAGAAGAATAAAGCGAGACCAAAGAATAACGCTGTGATGATTGCCGTCATACCTGAACGACCGCCCGCTGCGACTCCTGCACTTGACTCAATGTAGGAAACCGTCGTCGACGTTCCGAGAATAGAACCCGCTACGGTTGCTGTTGAGTCAGCGATCAATGCGCGACCGGCACGTGGTACTTTATTTTCTTTGATCAGACCGGCTTGGTTTGCTACTGCAACCAACGTACCTGCTGTATCGAAGAAATCAACGAAGAAGAAAGTCAGAATGACGATCATCATTTGAACTGTGAAAATCTCGTTAAAATGTAAGAATGCTTGTCCGAATGTCGGTGCGATACTCGGTGGTGCTGAGATGACTTCACCAAGGCTTGTCGGGACCGGAATCAAACCGAAGATCATTCCAGCAACTGCCGTCACGATCATTCCGAAGAAAATCGCGCCTTTAACACCGCGTGTCATCAAGACAGCTGATACGACAAGACCGAATACTGCGAGAAGTGTTGTTCCTTTACTTAAATCACCAAGTGAGACGAGTGTCGCTTCATTCGCAACGACGATGCCGCCTGTTTTTAATCCGATGAAGGCGATGAATAATCCAATCCCTGCTGCAACTGCCATTTTCAATGGTTCTGGAATCGCGTTGATGATCATCTCGCGAATACCTGAAGCCGTTAATACCATGAAGACAAGACCTGAGACGAGAACACCTGAAAGTGCAGTTTGCCATGGAATACCCATTCCGATGACGACACTATACGCGAAGAAGGCGTTTAAGCCCATACCCGGCGCGAGCGCAATCGGATAGTTCGCAAGTAATCCCATCGTGACAGAACCGATGATCGCAACGAGTGCTGTGGCACCGAAGACCGCTCCGGCATCCATGCCTGCTTCTGCTAATGTGTTTGGGTTGACGAATAGGATGTACGCCATCGCGAAGAACGTCGTCATGCCGGCGATGAACTCTGTACGCATGTTCGTACCAAGCCCATTGAAATCAAAGAAACGCGCAATCGCATTTTCTTTTGCTTTCGGTTGGTGTGGCTGTTTCAATTGTGTACTCATGATTGCCTTCCTTCCAAATAAGCCGTCTCCTTGAAAACAAAAAACGGCCCTTACCTAAGCGGTAAAAGCCGTTTCAATAAGCGCACGATGCTGCATGTGCGCCGTAGTAGGAACCTTTACGGTGTTCCTGTAGAGACTTCCGGGCCCTATCCCCAGAATTATACGGCATTATTTATGTTTTTTAGTGGTATGAAAAATAAGAACAGACACATCGTAGCACGGTCAAATTCATCGGTCAACCATAAAAGCGAAATTTAACCACTTATTTTATCCGAACGTTCGGTTTTGAAAACGTTTTTTTGAAGGCTATTTCACGATTGTTAGAAATTCGCCCTGTCACTGAGCGTATATATTTTTAAAGTAGTCGGATAATAGTCCCTCTCCTTTAAAGCGATTCTCTAAAACGTTTTGGATCTGCTGTAATTCATTTTCACGTGTTCCGTAAGTATTTGAGAGTGACCCGAGATAAGAATACGCATAAATTGGTTCATCTGGACATAGTTCATGAGCACGTCGTAACATGGATGCGCCTTTTTCTTCCCACTCGTTGTACTCTCCAAAATAATAAGGAGTCATCGAAATCATATAACCAAAACACCATAGAAAGTCCTCATGGTTCATAAAATAACGTAAACCATCGTATGTAACTTCCTTTAGTAAAGATTCTAATTCCTCAATATCTATATCGTTCTCTGTGATTCCTAATGGTCCGTGTTCAAAGGTGACGTACCAACAAAAAAAGCCCAGTCGAATGACTATTTTGAGATCTTCGGGATGTTGTCTCCAAGAATTCAAAAGATAGCGTTTAGCTTCATTCCATTTTTCTAGTTTTTCTAATTGATCAACTTCAGTCCATGTCCAGTCTATCATAAGGCAGTATCCCTCTTTTCCATTAGATGATGTATTCCATAATAAAGGAAAAGTCTACGCATCTCAGCAAACTAGAACTAAACTATCTAAATTCGTTGGTTCAGTTTAAAATCGTCCAACAGTTACATGAATTTGATCACAAAAAAGCCCCCTCTCATTCACAAATCATGTGAACAAAAGAGAGCTTCATTTTGAAATAAAGTGGTTGAAGGTGAAACAGACTCCCTTTCACCTGTCCCCTTTAAAACGTTGATACCACAAGCTTCATGAGACGAATCGTCTCATTAAGCCCAGTACTTATTCCCACTCAATCGTTGAAGGTGGTTTCGACGTCACATCGTACAGGACGCGGTTAACGTTCTGGACTTCGTTGACGATCCGGACCGAGATCTTCTCAAGCACGTCCCATGGAATACGTGCCCAGTCTGATGTCATTCCGTCAATTGACGTGACAGCGCGGATTCCGACGGCATAGTCGTATGTCCGCTCATCGCCCATGACACCAACCGAACGGATTGGAGGAAGGACTGTGAAGTATTGCCAGATTTCGCGCTCGAGTCCTGCCTTTTTGATTTCATCGCGAAGAATGAAATCAGATTCGCGGACGATTTCGAGTTTCTCATCTGTGATCTCACCGAGGACACGAATTCCGAGACCTGGTCCTGGGAACGGCTGACGCCACACGATTTCATCAGAAAGACCGAGTTCTTTCCCAAGTTCACGGACTTCATCCTTGAACAATGTGTTGATCGGTTCGATCAATTCAAACTGCATGTCTTCCGGCAATCCACCGACGTTGTGGTGTGATTTGATCGTTTGTGCTGTATCCGTACCACTCTCGATAATATCCGTGTAGAGCGTACCTTGGGCAAGGAAGTCCATGTCCGTCAGCTTCGAAGCTTCTTCGTCGAAGACGTAGACGAACTCGTTGCCGATGATTTTACGCTTCTGCTCTGGATCCGAGATACCGCGGAGTTTGTCGAGGAAACGGTCCTGGGCATCAATCTTGATGACGTTCATGTGGAAGTGATCCGCGAATGTCTTCATGACGCTTTCTGCTTCACCTTTACGCAGTAAACCATGATCGACAAACATACATGTCAATTGATCACCGATTGCTTTGTGGATCAAAGCTGCGACGACAGACGAGTCGACACCACCAGAAAGTGCACAGAGGACTTTTTTATCGCCGACTTGTTCTTGAATCTTCGCTACTTCGATTTCGATGAAGTTTTCCATCGACCAGTCGCCCGCACATTTACAGACTTCAAAGAGGAAGTTCTTGAGCAATTCTTTTCCGAAGACCGTATGGTTGACTTCCGGGTGATACTGCACACCGTACATTTTCAATTCTTCATTCTTGATCGAAGCGATCGGACATGACACGTTCGTTCCATCGACGACGAAGCCATTTGGTACAGATGTGACGAGGTCACTGTGGCTCATCCAGACCGTTTGTTCCAGCGGTAGGTTCGCATACATCGGTGACGGGTCTTGTAACGTCAATGTGGCTTTTCCATATTCACGATGTCCCGCACGTTCCACTGTTCCGCCGAAATGCTGTGACATGAGCTGCATGCCGTAACAGATTCCGAAGATCGGAATACCGAGGTCGAAGATTTCTGGGTCACACCGGTACGCATCCTCTGCGTAGACGCTACGTGGACCACCTGAGAAGATGATACCTGCAGGTGCGATTTCTTTTACTTCTGCTGCAGTGATTTTATGCGAATGCAATTCACTGTAGACGCCAAGGTCCCGAATACGACGTGTGATCAATTGATTGTACTGTCCTCCAAAATCGAGGACGAGAATCATTTCCTGGTCCAAATGTGCTTCCAAATCTGTTCCCGCCTTTCTGATTTCATGCGTACCCTATGAAAAAAGCCCACTCTTCGCCCATGAATAAAATGGAAAAAGAGCAGGCCGCTTCACAAAAAAATGTATACGAAGGGTCTGCTCCTTCATAGTCAGGTCGTTTAAGGTGACCCGGTAGAGACTCTCGCGCCATATTCGCGAGTATATACAAAGGAGATTGCATGTGTGTGATTTACGTTGTTCCCATTGTACCTGTATCGTTTCGTAAATATCAACCCTCTACATGACGAATGATATTTTCGAAATATTCACGTTTTTTCTCGGCAGATAATGATTCTCCGCCATAGACCATCCGTTCGTAAGCATCCGTCAACGGTCGCATCGCGTACGTCTCGTAGTACCCATCGACTTCGTGAGCGAGTTCCGCAAGCGTCCGACCATCTTGATAATGGAATCCTTTTTTATCAAGACGTCGCAAGAGGTACCGGTACATCCGCCGGAATCCTTCTGGTCGCTCGATTTGTCTCCGGAAGAAGAGAATCGCAAGCGTTCGAATTACTGGTTTTCGGAACAGGTAGAGGAACAAGAGAGCGAGTGCCGTCACAAGGATTGGCCAAAACGGAATTGACTTCTGCTCCGTCTGTCCGGCGCTAGTCGTCTGTTCTTCGTCGAGAAGATTTTCCTGCGGACGATTTGGTGTCGTCGTCTCTGTATTATTTTCTGTTTCGCGTTGTGGATTCGTTTGTTCCGTCTCGTTGTTCGTTTCTCGGTCAATCGTATACTGTCCTGCTCCGTCGAAGCTAACAGTCGGCTCAAGCGGTACCCAGCCGGGTCCTTCGATGTAGACTTCGACCCACGAGTGGGCATTTTTATTTCGTACCGTATAACTCGTCACGGCGGAGCCGATGACATCGGACTCACCTCCCGTGAACCCTTTTACCCAGCGTGCGGGTAATCCAGCTGCCCGAAGTAACACAGCGGCTGACGTCGAGAAGTTATCACAATACCCGAGTTTCGTCTCGAACAGGAACTGATCAACGTAATCCTGGTTTTCTTTCGGTACAGCTACTTCTTCCGTATTGTATTCAAAGTTTTCTTCTTCGAAATAGTTTTCAATCGCTCGTGCTTTGTCCCATGGTGTTTTTTCACCTTCAACGATTTGATTCGCTAAATCACGGACACGTTGTGGTAGTCCATCTGGTAGCTGCAGGTACCGACGTGTGTCAGCCACTGATAGATTAAGCGGTTCATCTGTCTGTAACTGTTCTTCTGTGAAGAGTGGATAGGCATATTCAATTTGATAGTTGCGTTGTTGCTCCGCATCGTCGAGATACGAAATTTTTTGATTGTCGGGATCAACCAATACATTTTGTCGTTGTTGGTCGACCGTCAACCGAACATTATCACCATTATATGGAACGAATGGCAATTCACGTGCCATCTCAAACGTTGCCGTCTCATTTCGTGTCTTGACCTCTTTTCCGAAATGCGAGAAGAAACCACGTCCATCGATTTCCGGATTCGATTCCGACAGCACCCACCCCTTGCCGGTATAGATATCTTTCGTCTCGACTCGCCAGTAGCGGTTCCCTTCACTCTCGACTTGGAAGACTTCTCGGTCGTCCATCTGAAACGGTCCACCGAGTTGCTCGTCATTGTTACCGTAGCCGACCTTTTGAATCGCATTCGACGGCTCTCCTTCCCCTTCTAAACCGGACGTCAAATCGTACCAACTGTCTTGCCATGTCGCATTGATGACAGGACTTTGGACAGCAGCGACGATGACGGCACCCATGATGAATAAGGCACTCAGCGGACGAACGTAAGAAGCGCGTGGTCGTTCGTTGACTTCCGTCGCATAGAGCAATAACAAGGATAAAATGATTGGATAGAGAATGAACGTCTCTCCCGAGTAATCCGTCCATGTATCACAATAGGCGATGAATCCGATCACTCCGAAGGCAAGTCCGAAGACGAATCCGCGATTCGGGAATGTCCGGCGTGCCAGATAGGCGATCAAGAAACTAATCAATCCGATCGACAGTGCAAAGGCGGGTCGTCCCGGTAGTTCACCGTTGATGACACTTTGAACATCTGAGCTAATTTCCGTAAAAATGCCCCATGGTGCGGAACCTGGTGTCAAAATCAAATAAAACGACAGCAGTAATCCACCGAGACTTCCGAGTAAAAAGTAACGCCGCGATAGATGCGACAACAGCAACGGCAGAAACAGCATCGGTAAGAAGGACCAAAGATGTTCGAACGTCGTCAGTTCAAGAAGTGGTGGCATGAAACAAGTCAGAACGGCTGCCGCGATAGCGTTCCAAAGTAAGCGTCGCATCATCGCACTCCCCTCCGTTCTGGTGTATAGACATGAACGGTGGCTTCTTGATTAATCTTAGAGATCCATAGTTCATTGTTCGATTCAAGATCCGGTGTAATGAAAAGGACGTTCCCGCTCAATCGAAGCGCTTTTGACGAGTACTCCCATGACTCGATGAACGTCCGCGTCCGACTCGGTTGCGCCGTCATCAAGTAATGCGTCAGTTTCGCACCCTCGAGTGGTAACGATAACGATTGAACAGCATGTCCGACGAGGTGAATGCGGTAGCTCATCCGTCTTTTATTTAGCTGATCCGTCGCTTCTGCGAGCATCGAGATGACGCGTTCGAAAGCTTCACCCGCTTCCGTACCCTCATCAAAGACGATCGTCGTCTCTCGTTCTTGCTCTCGCTCGAACGTCTTCGTCATTAAGCCTTGACGTTTTGCCGTCGCTTTCCAGTCGATCTGATTCATCCGGTCACCACTGACGTATTCTCGGACCCCGACGACAGTAAAGGACGACTGACGAAGATCAAGCGACACAGGGGAGATTCCTCCATCGCCGCGATCCTCCTCATGCGGAAGTTGAACGGCAAGACGTGCCGGTTCGATTGCAAGATACGTCTCGACCGGAAACATCCGTTTCCGCTTGAACAGACCGAATGGATCCGTAATTTCAACGATACAGCCAGGGATCTGGTAGACTCCTCGACGAATCGATGGAATCGTGTAGTCAATCTGCTCTGTCTTCCGGTAGTGGGCACGGAGCGGACGACTAATATCGAGTTTTTCTTCGCTGAGTTCGTTTGGAATCGCCTCCGTCACCTCGACGGCTCCGACCAGAAACGGAAAACGCCGGCGAACCCGTAAGGAAACCGGGATATCCGTTCCGGCAACGAGCATCTTATTTGAGACTTCGCGCGTCGCCAGTGCCTGCGTGACGGGCCAAACGAGGAAGAGCGTCCAGTAGACGGTCAAACCAGCCATGACATAAAACAGCAAGGAAGCGACATTTCCGCCATCGACGCGCGCATATGTCCATAAGGCAACCGTCGTCAAAAGGAGTACAGCGTAACGCCAACCAATTTGCCACTTCGTCATAGGGACTCCACGTCTTGTTGGATTGGTACAGCAACCTCTTTTTTGATTTGTTCTAAAATCCGTTCAGACGATTGACCGTGATAACGCGCGTCCGCTGTCAAAATCAAGCGGTGTGACAGGACCGGAATCAAGAGATGTTTGACATCATCTGGTAAGACGAAACTGCGCCCTTCCATGTATGCCCACGCTTGCGCGACTTTCATCAAGGCAATCGAAGAACGGGGACTTGCGCCGAGATAAAGTGAACCGTTCGTCCGGGTCGCTTGGACGAGATGGACGATATATTTTTTGACGGGCTGTGATACATGGACGTTCTTGACTTCTTCTTTCATCTGGAGCAGTTGCTCGCGACCAATCACCGATTCGAGCGTTTCAATTGGTTCATCCCGTTCGAAACGTGTCAGCAGCTTCATTTCTTGGTGGAAATCAGGATAACCCATTTTGACTTTGACGAGGAAACGGTCGAGTTGTGCTTCTGGTAACGGATACGTTCCTTCGTGTTCAATCGGGTTTTGTGTCGCCATGACGAAAAAGGGATTCGGAAGCGTATGAATCTCACCATCGACAGTGACGTTCGCTTCCGCCATTCCCTCGAGTAAGGCAGATTGAGTTTTTGGTGACGTTCGGTTAATCTCATCGGCTAATACGATGTTTCCCATTAAAGGACCTGGTCTATATTCGAATTGGCTCGTTTTCTGATTATACATCGATACACCCGTCAAATCTGATGGAAGTAGGTCTGGCGTGAACTGAACACGTTTGAAGGTCAACCCGATCGATCGGCTAAACGCACGGACGAGCATCGTCTTCCCGACTCCCGGTACGTCTTCTAATAGGACGTGACCGCCCGCTAGTAATGCTGCCAATGATTGTGTGATGACATCTTCCTTACCGATGATGACTTTCTCTACGTTGTCGATAATCGCTTGAATCTCCTTAGTGTATGTTCGCATTGTCAGGCCCCTTGCTCTCGTAGTAGTTGAATTTTCTGACTTTTTATATCATCTCATATTCCGCTACGCTTTTAAAGAAATACGAGCAGTTTCTAGCACATGAAAAAGGGGGAACGCCGTAGCGTTTCCCCCTTATTTGTTTCAGGAACGAACACATGCCGTGATCCGTTCTTGAACCGTGCAGTTGCACGTAAAACACGAATACATCCGTGTCAATGGACAACGTTCGTCAAGTCCGGTGATCCTCTTCTTTCAGAAGCGACATGCGATCGTTCCCTCTACATTGGTAATCATTCATGTGCATCACCATCCTTTCATATATTGAATATTACCGAATATGTTATAAACGAAACGTCGAATTTTAATTATTTTTTTCGATACCGCGCATAAGTCGTCGCGAGTGCGACCGCAAGGACGAGGCCTTTGATGATATTCAACGAGTAGTATGGAACAGACAACATGACGAGACCATTTTCAAGAATCCCGACGAGACAAGCCCCAACGAGTGTGCCAAGCGCATTCGGCTTCCCTTGTCCCGCGAACGACGAGCCAATGAATGCGGCTGCGACCGCTGGCATCAGATAACCGGAACCGGCATTGATTTGCGACGATCCGACTTGTGACGCAAGTAAAATCCCACCGATTGCAGCAAGTAACCCAGCAATCAGATACGCGAGTGCCCGGTAGCGGTTGACACGAATTCCTGTCAGGCGTGCGGCTTCCGGATTCCCACCGATGATATAGAGAAAACGACCGTGTCGCGTATGGCTTAAAAAGACATGTGTCACAGCGACGACGACAAGCATGATGACAATGATCCAAGGCGCCTGGCTGATTTTCGCGAATGCCTCTGGAATCGTGCCGACTGTTGGTGTACCGTCTAGGCGCGGCATTCCGGCACTGATTGAACCGCCACCGGTATACGTCATCGCGACACCTTCGACGATGAACATCGTCGCAAGCGTCGCAAACAAATCCGGAATCTTAAACCAGACGATGAGTAAGATGTTCACCAGAGCAACGCTAAGAGATAAGAGAAGTGCTAAACCAATCGAGACACCGAGCGGTAGACTGTACCAGACGAAGAACGAGACGACGAAAGAACTCGCAAGCGTCGCGGTCGATCCGACCGATAAATCAAATCCATTAACCGTCAAAGAGACCGTCAAGCCGATCGCGATGATCGTCACGATGGAGATACTTCGTAAAATATTGATCAAATTCGTCCCTTGTAGAAACGTTGGAGCCGTCGTCGCAAAAAACAGGACGAGGGCAAGGATCGCGAGGACGATCCCCCAGTCGTTCAAGAATCCGAGGACAGGACGTAACCCTTTCCCCCGGTTCGTTCGTTTTGATACTACCTCATTCATCGTTGCCCTCCTCCTGTCGCATACCACAACAAGGTTTCTTCTGATGTGTCCGCCGTCTTCGTTTCATGAACGATTCGTCCATCGAACATGACGTAGATTCGGTCCGTGACGGTCAAAAGTTCATCCCACTCACTCGTCGCGTAAAGAATCCCTTTTTGTTGTTGCGCGAGTCCGTCAATCAAACGATAGATATCTTGTTTGGCTCCGACGTCGACACCTTTTGTCGGTTCGTCCAAGACGAGTACAGAAACATCGGTCAGTAACCATTTTCCGATGGCGACTTTTTGTTGATTCCCACCGGATAGTTGACCTACTTCCTGTTTCACGTCTGTCACTTTAATGCCCAGCTCCTTGACCCATTGCGATGCCTGATCTGCTTCTTTGCGACGATCCATCAGCCCCCAGCGGTTGACGAAATCATGAGCTGCCGCTGCTGTCAGGTTTTCTGCGACAGAATCGGCAACAAGAATTCCTTCTTTTCGCCGTTCTTCCGGAACGAGACCGATTCCCGCTTGAATCGCCGCTTGTGGATTGCGAAGACGACGCGTCACTCCACCTATCTGAACCTCCCCTTCTTGAAACGGACGATCGCCGAACAACGCTTTACACAACTCAGTTTTACCGGCACCGACAAGTCCTGCGATCCCAACGACTTCCCCTGCTTGAACCGTCAAGGTGATATCGCGGACGTCCGCATTCGTCGCACTCTTGACCGTCAGTACATTTGTCGCGTTTGCTCTTGACGTTTTGGCGACAGTCGTAAGCTGACGTCCGAGCATCTGCTCGACGACGGCTTCTTTCGCGATGTCCGTCAGGGCATGTCGCGAAATGAGTTGACCGTCGCGCATGATCGAGATGGAATCGCAAATCTCATATAGTTCCTGGAGGCGATGCGAGATGAAGATAATCCCAAGTCCTCGTTCGGCTAAACGACGCACGACTGAAAAGAGATGGCTCGTTTCCGCCTGACTGAGCGGTGCCGTCGGTTCATCCAAAATCAAAAAACGACGTTCCTGGACGAGGGCGCGGGCAATCAACACGAGTTGCTTTTCAGCAAGCCGCAACTCCTTTACACGTGTCTTGACGGAAATATCCGCCTGTAACGTCGCTAACGCCTCCTTGGCACGCTGTATGTAACGGCGTTGCGATACGAACCCGGTCATCGTTCCGTCCGTCAACAGATCGAGGCAAATATTCTCAGCGACCGTCAAATACGGAACAAGCGCCACATCGACCTCTTGTTGGACGAGATCGATCCCAATCTGTTTCGCATCACGCGGTGATGTGATGGACAACTCCTTCCCGTCTAGGCGGATCGTTCCTTCATCCGCCGTTTCCGCTCCGGATAAAACTTTCATCAACGTCGACTTACCGGCACCATTCGCACCGACAAGCGCGTGGATTTCACCGGATTTCACTTCAAACGAGACCTGTTTTAAGGCTTGCACTCCTGGAAACGCCAGTGAAATCCGAGTCATCTTCAAGTGATGATTGGTAGACGTCATTGTTTTTTATGGACGTCACGCAACCGGTCCATCCACGGTTCATTGAATTTTTCCGATGTACTCCATCCTTTGATGATCGTATCGAGATTGTACATCGTCGTATCCTGCTTCAACGCCTTCTGCTCCACGAGTTTCGCGTCGAGATCAAAACTATCCGGTGTCTTCTCTCCAGCGATTTTCTTGGCAAGTAATCGCATATCTGTCTGTCCAATCAAGAATGGATCAACTGCACTCGTCGAGACCCAGTTGCTGCCCTTTTCACGCATCAGGTTGATATCCTGATTCGAGACATCGATCGAGATCAGCGGGATTTCTTGACGTTTATTATCCTTGAGCGATTTATAAGCCCCTTTTGCGACTTCGTCCCAAGCTCCCCAAACCGCATCAATGCTTCCTTTCGGATACTTCGCGAGAATCGCATTCATCTTCGTCGCGATATCCCCTTGGACATCTTGAAAGTTTGTCGGTCCAACCGTCTCAAGCGTTTTGATTTTGCCGTCTGCTTCGTACGTCTTATAGATTTCTTGACGACGATCGAGTGGGGCAAAACCTGGTCCGAACCACAGTTTGATGACACGGACCGGTTTTTTGTCCGTCACCTTCGTCACTTCATCGAGCGATAGCTTCGCGAGTTGATGATCGTTTTGGAATGTTTCCGTCACACCTTTTAACGCCGTTCCTTTTTTCTTCGTGACCGTATCGAACGTCACGACCTTCAGTCCTTTATCGACCGCCGGTTTAATCATGTCATAGGCGTAGTCTTCCTTACCGTGCGAGATGATGAGCCCATCATAATCTTGTTGAATCGCTTGTGCGACGAGCTCCTTGAACTTGACGTCGTTACCTTCCGAGATGAACGTGCTGACTTTAAAGCCGAGCGCTTCGCCTTCACTTCGTGCGCCATCAAGGAATTGTTTCGTATGGTCGTCCGATGCTAGGTTGCGGATGACGGCGATCTTGACGTCTGACTGAACCCCTTTTGGTACATCCTTGACGACCTTCGTCGTCGTGGCTTCTCCATTCGCACAAGCCGCCAGCAACAAAGCTGGTGCCAGGACAGCATAAGCTAGTTTTTTCATGACATATCTCCTTATCCGAGGGGGTGAAGCCCTGTTAATTGTTCGATCGTTTCTTCATTCGGTTGCGTGATGACACCAAGTTCTGTGATGATGCCCGTAATCAATGTGTGTGGTGTGACATCAAACGCCGGATTGAAGACAGCGATGCCTTTCGGTGCTGTCGCGACACCTTGGATTGCCGTCACTTCCAGCGGATCACGCTCTTCGATTTCAATCGCTTCACCGGAAACGAGCGAGAAGTCAAATGTCGAGAGTGGTGCTGCGACGTAAAACGGAATACCGAAGGCTTGCGCGAGCAATGCCAATTGGAACGTTCCGATCTTGTTCGCTGTATCTCCGTTTCGTGTAATCCGGTCGGCACCAACGATGATCGCGTCGATCTGTTTTTCCTTCAGCGTATGGGCGACCATGTTGTCTGTGATCAATGTGACATCGATACCGGCACGTTGCAGTTCCCAGGTCGTCAGTCGTGCCCCCTGCAGTAACGGACGCGTCTCACTTGCAAAAACAGACAATTCGATACCACGCTCTTTTGCAATATAAAACGGCGCGAGTGCCGTTCCATAAGCAGCGGTCGCAATCGATCCAGCATTACAAATCGTGAGGATCCGGTCGCCTGACTGGAACAATTCCAGTGCATGAATCCCGATTTGACGTGACGTCTGCGCATCCTGGTCGTATAAGGCGACCGTCCGTTTTTCCAACCGTTCGCGAATCTCTTCTACCGACGTCCCGTCTTGAATGATTGGATTCAATTGATCAAGGACATTTCGCAAGTTGACGGCCGTCGGTCGTGTCGCGAGTAACGTCGCCGATGTCTCAAGCAAGGCTTGCTTGTAGACCGTAAGCGCCGCTTCAAAGCGGTACGCTTCTTGAACGAGCACGAATCCACCGAATAAGCTGATCGCAGGTGCGCCTCGAACGCGCAGTTGTTTAATCGCCTCAACCGCTTGCGCGAGATCAGCAATGACTTCATAGTGTTCTTCTTGCGGTAGACGTGTCTGATCGAGAATCGTCAAGACACGGTCTTCGTAACGGATACTTTGAACGAATGTAGTCATCGGCTGAGTTCCTCCGTTACGTCAAAGTTTCGTAAATCATCGAATGTCCGGCATTCTGCACGGCGTTTGATTAACGCCGCTCCTAGACGGAGCGCGTGACGTTTCCGCTCTAAGCGTTCCGTCGTTGAATCGATTGATTCTAAATCAGCGACCGGTGCAAGACCAATCGTCCGCCGAATCAATTCGCAACCGGCAAAGCCAAGGGCATCCTGCAAGATCGTACTCAGTACATCATCGACGAGTCCTGATGCCTGGAACGGTTCGACGGCTTCCCGTTCCCATAAGGCACGGAACGTTGAAGCGAACGTCAGCCAGAACGTATCGATGTCCTTGATTCGGGCATCACGGAGTGCCGGGTAATCTGGATATGCCGCGAAGAATAGATGCGCAATGAACTGCCCGACATCGAATCCGAATGGACCATAAAAGGCGAATTCTGGATCGATGACTTTCGTTTCCGTCGCCGAGGCGAAGATGCTGCCTGTATGTAAATCGCCATGCAATAAGGCGTCGCCTTTCGTGATAAAGAGCGCTTCGAGTTTTGCGACTTCGCGTTTCAACTCATCGTCTGCCCATAGACGTGCCACCTCTCCTTCGAGTCCGGCTTCAATCTCGTTCGTCTCCGCGTCATGGAACGGATCCGTGAAGATTAATTTTTCCGTAATGTCGCACAAGTCTGGATTGTAGTACGTTCGGGCGACACGTTTCTTTTCAACCGGACCAAGTGCAAAGTCCGATGTATGGAATAACGTCCGAGCGAGATAAGAACCGATATGTTCCGCAAGCAACGGATACTGTTCACCTGCAAGTAAACCGCTTCGAACGATCGTCAGATGTGAAAGATCTTCCATGACCGTATACGCCTCTTCATGACTGGCATGAAAAACACGTGGCACGAACGGTACGGCATGCCGTGCGAATTCACGGAGTGCGGATTGCTCGATCCACGCCCGTTCGAGCGATAACGGCCAGCTCTCACCGACGACTTTTGCATACGGGAGTGCTTGTTTTAGAATCAATCGATGTTCACCTTCTCGAATCCGAAAGACGAGGTTGAGGTTGCCGTCCCCAATCTCTTCTGCTTCGACGGCTCCGTCGCCGATCAGTCCTAATGTTCGAACACGATCAATCGCGTCCTGTTCTGTAAATGCTTTGTATGTCATCTCAGTTTCCCCCTATGTGATACACGAAAAAGCGCCTCTTTTCGTCATCGAAAAGAGGCGCAGGAAAGTCACTGCGTCCTCTTATCTCTCAGACGAAACGTCTGTTGGATGTAGCACCGTGCCTAGTGGTCGGTTGCTGCGGCGTCATCGGGCCAATTCCCTCTGCCAACTCGCGATAAGAGTCGTATGTAGTTGTCGTGTGTGATATTGATTTGAATCTTACGCAATCGACTTCCTCGCTGTCAAATCGAAATCAAGCAGAAACGGACATCATTTTTAAGTCATCTATAGAAAGAGTATTTTCAAAAAAATAAATTTTCTAAAAATAGTTTGACAAGTGACGATTCCCATGTAAAAATTGCAATTAGATTTCACAATTTCATCCAATTCTTATCAAGAGCAGACGGAGGGACAAGCCCTACGATGTCGCAGCAACCGACCTTTTGGCACGGTGCTAATTCTTGCAGCTACTAAGCTGACAGATAAGAGTCCACGTTCGAATCATTCATGGTCTCTTGTCGCTGACAAGGGACCATTTTTTTGTTGAAGGAGGAAAGACATGGCTTATATCACTGCTACTTATCAATTGACTGCCCGTGATCGACTCGAGCAACGCGCTGAACAACTCGCGCTTGGTTTAACGGTCGGTTCTTGGACGGAACTAAATCATCTTGAACAACAACAACTCGCCTCGTTCAAAGGGGAAGTCGTACATACCGAAGAGCGCGATGGCAAAGGATATATCACGATTCGTTATCCGGAACATAACGTATCGCGCGACTTTTCTGCGATTCTAACGACCGTATTCGGGAAACTCTCACTCGACGGTGAAATCAAGTTAACGGAGCTTCTGTTACCGGATACGTTCACACCAGATTTTCCAGGTGCGAAGTTCGGCATCGAAGGGGTCCGTTCCTTGATCGGTGTCGAAGATCGCCCATTGTTGATGAGCATCTTCAAAGGAGTCATCGGACGCGATCTATCGTTCCTTCGTGATCAACTCGAAGGACAACTCGCTGGTGGGATCGATCTCGTCAAGGACGATGAGATCCTATACGACAATCCGTTGACGCCAACGATTGACCGGGCACGAATCGGACGTGAGGTCATCGACGCTCACTTCCACCGGACCGGTAAACGCGCGTTATATGCAATCACACTCAGCGGTCCCGTCTTCACGCTCAAGGATCAAGCCAAGCGATTGATTGATGCTGGAGCGACCGCTTTCTTGCTGAATACCTTCACATACGGACTCGACGTCTTACGCGAACTGGCACGTGATCCGGAAATCAACGTTCCAATCTTCAATCATCCGGCCTATAGCGGTGCGTTGATCGCTAGCCCGAATCACGGAGTCGCAGCTCCTGTCTTACTTGGCACATTACCGCGTGCCGCTGGAGCAGACTTGACGCTATTCCCGTCGCCTTACGGCAATGTCGCTTTGCCAAAGGATGTCGCTCGTGGCATCGCGGTCGAAGCGACCCGTCTCGGGCAGACGAAATCGATCTTCCCGGTTCCTTCAGCCGGTATTCATCCTGGACTCGTCGCTCAACTCGTACGGGACTTCGGTATCGATTCCGTCATCAACGCCGGTGGCGGCGTACATGGTCATCCGCAAGGTGCTGCGGCTGGTGTCATTGCTTTCCGTCAGGCACTCGATGCGGCACTCGCAAATGAATCCCTATCGACGGCAGCATCGCGTCATGAAGAATTACGAATTGCCCTCGACGCTTGGGGGATCAAGTCATGACCGTACGGATTCTTTGTGACTTCGACGGGACGGTGACGACACAGGATAACATCATCGCACTCATGCAGGCATTTGCGCCAGCGAGTGACTTCGAACCGTTAAAACGCGGTGTACTCGACCGGACGTTATCGATTCAGAGTGGTGTCGGGCAAATGTTCGCACTTCTGCCGTCTGACGGAAAAACAGCCTATCTTGACTTTTTGTTGGAGCGTGCCGTCATTCGCGACGGATTTTCGGAGTTACTGCAGTACAGTCGGCGTCAAGGCATCGATTTTTCGATCGTCAGCGGTGGGATGGACTTCTTCGTCGAACCGATCTTAGCGCCATTCCTTGAACAAGAACAGATTTTCTGTAACGTCGCTGATTTCAGTGGTCCATTCGTCCATATCGATTGGCCACACGCCTGCGATGCCCGTTGCACGAATGGGTGTGGCTGTTGTAAAACGTCCGTTGCTCGGACACTACGTCAAGACGGTGACGTCATCATCGTCATCGGCGACTCGGTGACGGACTTCGAACTCGCAAAACAAGCGGATCGTGTCTATGCCCGTGATTATCTGATCACGTTGTGTGAAGAGAACGATATCGCCTATACACCGTTTGAGACGTTCCACGATATCGTTCATGATTTAACACGAGCGGAGGTGACAACATGACATTCATGCGACGGTATGAAGAGCTACGCGCCATCAAACAAGAGCTTGCGGCGCGCGATTGGTTCCCTGGTACGAGTGGCAATCTCGCCATCCGGACGTCCGGTGTCCCGGTTGAATTCCTTGTGACGGCAAGCGGAAAAGATAAACGGCAGACGACTCCTGACGACTTCGTTCATGTCGATGCGACCGGTCAATTGATCGGTGAGCAATCCGGGCGTCCTTCCGCTGAGACATTGCTCCATGTCGAAGTGTTCAATCGAACGGACGCCGGTTGTTCCCTGCATGTCCATACGATTGCAAACAATGTGATTTCGGAACTCTATGGCGATCAAGGCAGTATCACCTTTTCCGGTCAAGAAATCATCAAGGCACTCGGACACTGGGAAGAGGATGCGACGGTCACGGTGCCAATCATTCCGAATCATGCGGACATCCCGACGCTTGCCGCTGCTTTTGCACCTCATGTCACAGCGGATAGTGGTGCCGTCCTGATCCGCAATCACGGGATCACGGTCTGGGCACCGACCGCCTTTGAAGCAAAGAAACACCTCGAAGCCTTCGAGTTTTTATTCAATTACACATTGACGTTGCAATCATGCCGTCAATCCATTCATTAAAAGGAGGAATCATCTCATGGCAACAGTCTTATTCCAAGAAACAAACACACGGTATACGGATCAAACGGAAGTCGCTGACTTCCTTGCGTCACGCGGCGTTCTTTACGAACAGTGGGACGTTTCGAAACTTCCAGCGCCTCTCGTGGAAAACTTCACACTGACGGATGCGGACAAACAAACGATTCTCGATACGTTCGCTCCAGAAATCAAAGACGTATCAGAACGTCGTGGGTATCAGACAGCTGATATCATCTCACTTTCGGATACGACACCGAACCTCGATGAGTTGCTCGTCAACTTCCAGAAAGAACATCACCATACGGATGATGAAGTTCGTTTCATCGTCAGCGGTCATGGCGTCTTCGCGATCAAAGACGAAGAGGTCGGCTACTACAATATCGAACTCAATCCTGGTGATTTGATTTCCGTTCCTGTTAACACACGCCACTACTTTACGCTTCAAGACGATCGTAAAGTCGTTGCTGTTCGGATCTTCGTCACGACAGACGGCTGGGTTCCGATTTATGAAAACGAGACGTCAACGGTCTCTTAAGATCGATATAAGCGCTGTTTTCCTTCATATGAAGGAAATCAGCGCTTTTCTTATCGCACAAACATATCACTACATTGACACGTAACCGATATAATGAAAGAAAAGCGATGAGGAAGTGAGCGTCATGCATATTCGTTCTGTAACGGAACACGACTTACCAGCGATTCTCGCCATCTATAATGAAGGCATCGAAGATCGGATCGCAACGCTTGAGACCGACCAAAAGGACTTATCCTTCATGACCCAGTGGTATGCGGAACGAACCAATCGATTTGCCGGATATGTCGCTGAAGATGATACAGGTGTCCTCGGCTTTATTTCCCTCGATCCGTATAATCCGCGTCCTGTCTACGCATCCGTCGGTGAGATTTCGGTTTATATTACCCGAACGCATCGTGGACAAGGGATTGGCACACGTTTGCTTGAAACGGCTGAACAACATGCGCGCGATCATCAGATGCATAAACTCATTCTCTTCACCTTCCCATTCAATAAAATCGGACAAAAGCTCTATATCCGCTCCGGATTCCGGATCGTTGGAACGTTTAAGGAACAAGGTCGCTTGAACGGCGAATACGTCGACGTCATGGCGATGGAGAAACGCTTACGATAGGATTCATTGAATGCCAGACGGGGAATAGTCATTCCGAGTCATTGAGAGAGGATGAATCTAATGGATATTCAACAAATTCGTAATGCAACGCTCGTTGTCACGTACGCCAATCAAGTCTTACTGATCGATCCGTTCCTCGGCGAAAAAGGCAGTTTGCCTCCCTTCGGTCAAACGCCAAATGCTGTCGCCAATCCACTCGTCGACTTACCGGTCGATGTCAAAACCCTGCTCGATCCTGACGCCATCTTCGTCACGCATCTGCACGCCGATCATTTCGATGATACTGCTAAACAACTATTACCAAAGCATTTGCCACTCTATGCGCAGCAAGAAGAAGACGCGCAGCAAATCCGAGAAGCCGGCTTCACGAACGTCTCTTCCTTCGATTCTGGTGTGACGATTGGTGATATCCAAATCCATCGAACAGGTGGACAGCATGGTGTCGATGAAATCGGCGAACGGATGGGACGTGTGTCTGGGCTCGTCCTCACCCATCCGGACGAACCAACACTTTATATCGCAGGTGATACAATCTGGTGTGACGAGGTCGCGCATGCAATCGAACAACATACACCCGATATCATCGTCGTCAACAGTGGCGCCGCCCAGTTCTTGACCGGAGAACCGATCACGATGTCACAGCGTGATCTCCTTGCGGTACACGAAGCGGCGGCGGAAGCGACAATCATCGTCTCGCACCTCGAGTCCGTCAACCACTGTCTCTTGCGACGCGATATGATCGCTGACTTTTTAACTGCTTTCCATCTCTCTTCCCATTTCCTCATTCCAGAGGATGGCGAAACGATGTCATTTTAAGAACAAACCAAAAGTCTCTTTTCGAAATCCATCGAAAAGAGACTTTTTTTATGGAATGACCAACCCTAATAATCGAGCAAACGCGACTGCCTGTTCTTCCGTAATGACAGCACCCGATAAAAATCGTGGATCGATCGTGATACCAGAGAGTTCCGTTTGCCGGAGATCGAGACCTTTTAACGGGGTTTCAATCCATTGGCTATCGGTAAAACGTACCGTTTCGAGTTTCCACTGGGTCGGTTTCACTTCGAAGAACTGTGCTTCTTTCATCGTCGTTTCGCTCCAGTGTTGGTGACGGACCGTACTGCGAATGAACTGTGCATAATCCGCAAGTCCTTCCTGAATCGTCAAATGATCCAGCGTACAATCCTCGAACTGAACACCCGTCATCCGGCATCCGACGAAGGACACACGGTGAAAACGAGTTTCTCGGAAGTGACATCCCGTTAAGTCACATTGCTCAAAACGGATATCTTCGAACGAACCACGGTCAAAGGTTAGATTCGCGAACGAGACATGTTGAAAACACACTTGATAAGCATCGATGCGTTCTGTCAGTTCACTCGGCATCGACTCTTTCTCATAACGCGCTCCTTTCAGATACGGGTCATCGATTTCGACTTGATCGAACGTCTCTAGCTGAAGCGTCTTCGGTAATTCTGGTAAACGGATAACGATCTCTTTCATGGAGATTCCTCCTTTTTTCTCTCCCTTAGTGTATCAAACTCCTTTTCTATAAGGGTAAATCGCTTGAATCCCCCCTTTTTTAAACAGTTTTTATTTTGAGACACTTTGAGACCGTGCTATAGTCAAGGAAAACCAAAATAAGAACATACGTTCTTTTATGTAAAGGAGTGATTCAGATGTTTCCTTCCGTCGTTTTACCACAAGATAAACGTATTTTTTGCGTCGACAGTGTTTCCTTCTACGCCAGCTGTGAATGCCAGTATCGCAACCTCCCTCCCTTGACGACACGTCTTGCGGTCGTCTCCGATTTAAAACGAAGTGGGTCCGTCATTCTCGCTGCCACCCCTGCCTTAAAAGCGCTTGGAATCAAGACAGCCGGTCGACTGTATGAAATCGAGCAATTGCCATACGCTGTTCGTCGTACGATTCAACTTGTCGAACCACGTATGCTTGCTTATATGAAGACGTCGATTCGTGTCCTGGATGTTCTGCACCAATTCGCACCACCTGAAGCCATCCGCGTCTATTCGATTGACGAAAGCTTCATTGACATGACCGGAACCGATCGCCTATTTGGTTCCGACCTGCAAGCTGCTCTCAAAATTAAAGAAGCGATCCTGAAACAGACCGGCATCCACGTTCGGATCGGGATTGGTCCAAATAACGTCATCGCAAAACTGACGCTTGATTTAATCGGGAAAAAAGAAGGCATCGCGCGATGTGGATATGCTGATGTCGCACGACGTCTACATGATTTTCCGATTCGAAAGATGTGGGGAGTCGGACACCGTATGGAACAACATCTGCAGATGATGGGGATTGAAACAATCGGTGATCTTGCCATGCGCCCCGTTGAAGAGTTACACGAACGCTTCGGTGTGATCGGTGCCGAACTGTGGCATCACGCTTGGGGGCTCGATGCGTCACCGACGCTCCTTGCCCCTCGTCATTTGTTCGAGAAAGCCCCTCAACGGACGATCGGACACGGTGTGACCTTGATGCAGGACTATTATCAGTTCGAACGCATTCGGAATGTGCTCAATGAACTGGTACAGGATGTTGCCGCACGTTGTCGCTTTTCGAATCAAGTCGGCTGGACCGTTCACATCGGTGTCCGCTATTCCCGAAACGTCGTCCGAAGTGGCTTCTCTCGTCAAGTGCGATTGCCTTATCCGACATCCGATGAACGCATCATTTTGCGTCACGTCTTACAATTGTTCGAACCGAATTGGCTTGACGGGGAACCCGTTCGTTTTTTATCTGTCGCAGTGGGACATCTAACTGCCGATCAAGGCACCTTACAGTTATCCTTGTTCGAGGATAATACGCGACTCTGGAAGCGGCGGCGGTTATTAAAAGCAATGGACATCGTTAACCTCCGCTACGGGAAAGGAACGATTCGTCTCGCTGTCTCGTTTCTCGATACGAGCGTCGCCAAACGGCGGCTTCGTTTCGTTGGCGGTCATCCAGGAGGTGATCTTCATGACAGCGTATCGTGATCGGGGAAATTTAAAATGGATTCCTTTTCTCATGCCGGAACATTTGCAATTGTTGCGGGAATACTATGTCCAGATGCATCAGCTCGACTTGCCTGAAATTGATGAACAGTTGCAAGAATCATGGCACTTTCTGCTTCAAGAGGCTTTAATAGAAGGAAACGAACTTGAAATCACGTATTATAAGGAAAGTAGCTACGTGACGGTCGTTGGTTTTGTGGAACGCCTAGAGCCCGAACGTTCCGTTCTCTTTCTACGTGGTCGTGTTGTAGTGGAAATTCCCTTCACACGAATCGTCCGGATCGAAAACGGGTAAGCTCACATACAGATGGATGCTTCAAATCGTGCCCGGAAAGAAGGAATAGTCATGTTAGATTGGTTTACTTCCCTCCCCGTCGTCGTGCAAGCATTGCTTGCCGGAATGATGACGTGGGGGTTAACCGCACTTGGTGCGGCACTTGTCTTCGTCTTTACGACGATTGAAAAACGCGTCATGAACATGATGCTCGGTTTCGCTGCCGGCGTCATGATTGCCGCGTCATTTTGGTCGTTGCTTGCTCCTGCAATCGAGTTCACGGAGCAGGATGGTGGCATCGCTTGGATTCCTGCTGCAATTGGATTCCTTGCGGGTGGATTTTTCGTCCGTCTCCTTGACTTCGTCACACCGCATTTGCACTTATCCGCACCACTTGAAACAGCTGAAGGTCCTTCAACAGGACTTAAGAAAACGACGTTGCTGTTTCTTGCGATCACGTTGCATAACATTCCGGAAGGTCTTGCGATCGGTGTCGCTTTTGGTGCCGCTGCCTTGAATATGGACGGAGCGACCGTCGCCGGGGCTTTGACACTCGCACTCGGGATTGGCATTCAAAACATGCCCGAAGGTGCTGCGTTATCGATTCCGTTACGCGGTGAAGGGATGTCGCGCCGGCGCGCCTTTCATTACGGTCAATTGTCAGCAATCGTCGAACCGATTGCTGCGATGGTCGGTGCGGCGGCTGTCTTCTTCGTTCAACCGCTTCTACCGTATGCGTTATCGTTTGCTGCCGGAGCGATGATTTTCGTCGTCGTCGAAGAATTGATTCCGGAGTCACAAGCAGAGAACGGATCCGATTTAGCAACGCTTGGTTTGATGGTCGGTTTTACGGTCATGATGATTCTCGATGTCGCACTCGGGTAATCTAAAAATATGCGATCATCTCCTCAAAAGAGGAAATGATCGCATATTTGTTCATGCACGTATCTTTAATAGACGCGTCGCATTCAGGACCGCTAACACTGTCACACCGACATCAGCAAAGACGGCTTCCCACATCGTTGCGATTCCAAAGGCTCCAAGTAACAAAAAGATTGCTTTGATTCCAAGGGCAAAATAGATGTTTTGATAGACGATCTTTCGCGTCGTTCTGGCAACATCCATCGCATCGGCAAGCTGTTTCGGCTCATCGGTCATCAAAACGACATCCGCTGCTTCAATCGCCACATCACTCCCGAGTCCGCCCATGGCGATTCCGACATCCGCCCGTGTCAGGACAGGGGCATCGTTTATTCCATCCCCTACGAACGCTGTTTTTCCTTTTGCTGTCTTCATCAGTTCTTCCAGCGCTTCGACTTTTTGATGCGGCAACAAGTTCGCAATGACGTGATCGAGATCCAACTGTTTTCCGATTGCTTCTGCCGTCTGTTTCCGATCGCCTGTCAGCATGACGATTCGACGGATGCCTCGCTTTTTCAATTGGATGATCGCTTCCATCGTCGTCGTCTTCAGTTGATCTGCAATTCGAATCCATCCCAGATAGTCTTGGTCCTGAGTAATGTGAACATAGGTACCGGTTTCGGTTTCTTTATCAGGTGTAAAGCCCAGTTCCTTTAACCACTCGGCATTTCCTGCACGCAGCAGTCGACCATCGTACTCCCCACTGACGCCTTTCCCTGCTATTTCTGATAAGTGAATGCCACCATCTTTAGATGGTAAGCCATCAACCGCTCGGACGATTGAAGTCGCGATCGGATGATTCGATTGCCGTTCCACCCGAGCTGCTACTTGTAGTAACTCTTGTTTCGTCATCGTATGTGCTTGAATAGCGACGACTTCAAAATTCCCTTTCGTCAACGTACCTGTTTTATCCAAGACGAGGGTATCGATTCGTTGCAACGATTCTAGATGATTTCCGCCTTTGACGAGTATGCCTCGCTTTGAAGCAGCACCGATTCCACTAAAAAAGCCGAGCGGGATGGAAAGCATGAGCGCACAAGGACAACTGATGACGAGAAAGACAAGCGCCCGGTACGTCCACTCGCTAAAGGAAGCATTCAGTAAGAGAGGCGGCAGAACCGCTAAAATTAGCGCAATCACGACAACAGCCGGCGTATAAACTCGCGCAAATCGTGTGATGAACTTTTCCGTCGGTGCTTTATGACGAGAGGCTTGTTCTACCAGTGAAATGATTTTCGCGACCGCCGAGTCCGTATACGACCGATCTACTTCAATCACTAACTGTCCGTCCGTGCTGATCGTACCGGCTAGCACATGATCCGTTTCATGAACACGCCGAGGAACCGATTCTCCTGTCAATGCTGCCGTATCCAGAAAGGCAGTACCTTGCTTGATCGTTCCATCAAGTGGAATCCGTTCCCCAGCACGGACGATGATTCGCTGTCCTGGAATGACATCTTCCGGTCGCACACGTCGCCCATCCTCAAGCACGGCTTGCTGTGGTCTAATATCCATCAATGCTGAAATCGAGCGTCGTGATTGATTGACAGCCCTATGCTGAAAATATTCACCGATTTGATAAAACAACATGACTGCCACCGCTTCTGTATACTCCCCAATGACGAATGCCCCGATCGTCGCGAGCATCATCAAAAAATTCTCGTCAAACAACTGTCCGCGTCGTGTCGACCGAAGTGCATTACGTAATACTTCATTCCCGATGAATACATACGCCGTAAGATACAACCATATTTGTATGGACTCGGGAACAAGGAATGCTATTCCGAAAGAAGTCAGACCTATGAGTGTTTGAAGTTTCTTTGACCTTGTCCAAAATACCATTTCAGTCGTGTCTCGTGTATCCTGCTCGCGTTGCAGGAGAGCATCTGGTTCTAGTTCGTGAACACGCTGAACAACGTGACGATACGTCTGTTCTTGGATATCTGGGGATGCGTATGTGATATAGAGACGTTGCCCTGCGAAATCCAACGTCGCTTCCTTGACTCCTGTTACGTTTGCCACGCCACGCTCTACTTTCGCTGCACAGTTCGCACAATCAATTCCTGAAATCCGGATCGGTTCAGTCGCTTCACGCATTCTCTCACCTCATTCAAATATTTGTTTGATTATACAGTCATCGTACGCCTTTTTCCTTCCGTTATCAATCCGTACTTTCCTCGGTCTTGCGCCCGATATTCCGATTGGTTCTATCTCACAAGAATAAAACATGATATGTTTTTACATAGCACATCATTATAGAAGGAGATTACCATGCACATCATTGAACTCTTGAAAGCTCTTTTACTCGGTTTCGTCGAAGGGATGACGGAATTCGCACCTGTCTCCTCGACTGGTCATATGATCATCGTGGATGACATGTGGTTACAAACAACAGAATTTCTTGGTAAGTATTCGGCGAACACCTTTAAGGTCGTCATCCAGCTCGGATCGATTCTAGCTGTCATCGTCGTCTTTTGGAAACGCCTCTTCAGCTTGATCGGTTTATATAAGATCGAAGGAGAGCACGACGCATCAGGAACACACAAGTTAAAGCTACGTCACGTCTTGATTGGTCTTCTACCAGCAGCTGTTCTCGGATTGTTATTCGAGGACTTCATCGATGAGAATCTCTTCTCGATTGAAACAGTCATCATCGGTCTTGCGGTCGGTGCCCTCTTGATGATTGCAGCCGACAAACTCGGACCAAAGGAACCGAAAACGACATCGCTTGATCAGATTACATATCGCCAAGCAGCACTCGTCGGTCTGTTCCAATGTATCTCCCTTTGGCCTGGCTTCTCCCGTTCTGGTTCAACGATTTCCGGTGGAGTCTTCCTCGGGATGAATCACCGGACGGCAGCCGACTTCACATTCATCATGGCTGTACCAATCATGTTCGGGGCTAGTTTCCTCTCGCTCGTCAAGAACTGGGATAACATTCAAGCAAGTGACTTCGGTTTCTATGCCGTCGGATTCGTCGCATCGTTTGTGTTTGCCCTCTTATCGATTCGCTTCTTCCTGAAGCTGATCAACAAGATCAAACTCGTTCCGTTCGCGATCTATCGTCTCGTCTTAGCAGCCGTTCTTGCTGTCATCGTCTACATGTAATTCCTAACCGTTAGCTATTTTAGCTGACGGTTTTTTATTTTTTTTGAAACTAATTCACTCGGTTAAGGGTATATAGGGATGAGACATAATTAAAGGAGTGAACGCCATATGGCACGCAGAAGTCGGAGTCGATCAAAACTCCCGTTAATCATCGGAGTCGTTGTCGTCGTCGTGATTGCCTTTTTAGCAATCGGACAATACAATAGCCTCGTCAATGTAGAAGAAGATGTATCGAATAAATGGTCGCAAGTCGATAACCAGATCAAACGTCGTGCGGATTTGATTCCGAACCTTGTCGAAACCGTCAAAGGTGTCGCAGGTCAAGAAGAAAAAGTCTACGGAAAAGTCGCTGAAGCTCAAGCTGGTCTTGCGCGCGCCGCCTCAACCGAACAGCGGATTGAAGCCGATCAACAAGTCACGTCTTCGCTTCGTGGATTGATTGCTTTGCAAACCACCTATCCGGAACTAAAATCAAGCGAACGATTCCAATCGTTGATGGATACGCTGGAAGGAACAGAAAATCGTCTTGGGATCGCCCGCAAGGATTACAACGATGCCGTGACGCTTTATAACAAAAAACGTCGGAGTTTCCCAACAGCCCTCTATGCCTCTGCATTCGGGTTCGAGAAAAAGCCGTATTACGAGATTTCAGACAGCGACCGAGAAAATCCGACTGTCGACTTTAACAGTGATTCGAAATGATTCGGCGGTGGACGCGACTTCTGTTGAGCGCGTTCCTCGTCTTCTTCCTCTTCGTTCCGACAGCTAGTGCCGTTTCAGAACGAACGGGAGCAGCCTTTTTCATTCAAGATGATGCTCAGTTGCTCACCCCATCGGAAGAAGCCGAACTCGCGCAACTCGGTCAGGAACTCGAACAGTACACGACGGCACAAGTCGTGCTGAAGACGGTTCCAGATTTAAAGGGACAGGACTTAAGTTCTTACGCCAATGAAACATTCCGGCGACAAGGAATCGGTCAAAAAGGAAAAGACAATGGGGTACTCGTCGTCGTCGCCCCGAACGAAAAGAATCGGCAATTCCGGATCGAGGTCGGTTATAAACTAGAAGGTATTCTGACGGACATCACGGCTGGGCGTATTCTCGATCAATACGCGGTTCCTTATAAAGAGAACGGTGATTATGGAAAAGCGGCGACCGAAACATACAAAGCTGTCGTCAGTGTCATTTCAAAGGATCAATCGCTCGAGTCACAAGATCCTCCAAAAACCCAAAATGATGGTGGGCTTCCACTGTGGACGAAGATTCTAATCGGTGCAGGGTTACTGATCTTATTGTTCCTCGATATGAAGTTCACCGGCGGTATGTTCTTCTTTGCGATTTTAAACATCTTTTCCGCGATCATGCGCGGTGGTGGTGGAAACGGCGGCAGTCGTGGTGGCGGCGGAAGTTCCGGCGGCGGTGGTGCCGAACGGTAGAAAAGGAGTCGGTTTTCATGAGGATCATCTTAGGTTATTACATCCTCCTGACACTCATCGGATTTGGCTCGATGTGGCAGGATAAACGTCGAGCACGACAACATGCTTACCGGACACCGGAAGCGACACTATTGACGATTGCTTTTCTCGGTGGTGCGCTAGGTTCTTGGATCGGTATGTACACAGTCCGGCACAAGACACGGAAAGCGAAATTCCAATGGCTGGTGCCGCTTGCAGCTGTATTGCATCTAGCTTTCTGGATATTTTACACTTCACAATGAAATAATGTGACCGATAGAGAAGAGAATGTACGGAAATGTGTCCGTCGTTCCCTTCTCTTTTTTGGATGAGGTCAATGATTATAAAAGATAGGTTTAAATTCTTTTTCTCTCAGGGTAAAGAGTTTAACCAATTTAATTAATACATCTTTTGATGTATCGAGAGGTGGATATCTTTTTATGTGGCATCCTTGCGCCGAATGTACGACATCAATCCGTTTTATTGAAGCGGGAGCACTCCATATCCAGTCACCAACACCAGAAATCTATTCCTATCAATCATTCGAACAACTCGAACAGTTACTGACGTCGCTCTTGCGTGTAGCGGATTATCAGGTATCCTGTCGCGCCACACAATCGCGTTATGTGACAGCACCTATCCTAGCTTCAGCACTTTTAGAACAGCTGAAGCATCGGTCAGCGATTGATTTTATTCAGCATGGCGTCATGACAAGCCATCTGCAACCGATTTATGATATCCAGCGTAACGTGCTCGTCGCGAACGAAGCCTTACTGCGCGCAGCAGATGACAATACGCCGATCTCACCGGGTGTCTTATTCTCCACTGCCTCGAAGATGGGGCTTCATTCCCGTCTTGATCAACGAGCGCGTGAAGAAGCAATCCGTGCGACGCATCATATCGGGGGAACATCAAAGACATTCATTAACTTCCTTCCTTCGACAATCTACAATCCGGAGTACTGCCTGCGTCATACGTTTGAAATCGTCGAGCGTTATCAAGTTGATCCGAGTCGACTCGTCTTTGAGGTCGTCGAGACGGAAAAAATTGAAGACGTCAATCATTTGAAACACGTCTTCGAACAATATAAAAAGCAAGGTATCCAAGTGGCGCTGGATGATGTCGGGACAGGCTTCTCGACACTCGACATGTTGTCATTGCTTCAACCGGATTATATTAAGATCGACCGCTCCTTCATCGATCATTGCGATACGAATCCAGAAAACGAAGCCTTTTTACGGAAAGCCCGTCATCTGACACGAGAAATGGGGATTCAAATCTTAGCGGAAGGCATCGAACGGCAAGAAGAACTCGATCTTTGCCGCGAACTCGACTTTGATCTTGGTCAAGGATACTTACTCGGTCGCCCTGCTCCTTACGCTCGCTTTGCGAAAGCACAATAAAAATACGCACATGGACCGTCTGATTCGGAACATGTGCGTATTTTTGTTTTACGTCGTCGAAACGGAAATCGTCTCGTTTCGAGTGATGGCATCGACTAATTGTTCTGCTGACACGATTGGACGTAACAGACGACACAGTTCCTCTTTCGCTGTTCGTAAGGCGAGTGCTTGAACGACATCGAGCGACAATCCGAAGTCCGCGAGTGACGCCGGTTGTTCTTGCGCTAGGAGATACTCATACAGTTCTGTGTAATCGGCATCATGCCCAAGTAACATCTCTTGGACGAGTAGTCCGTAACCGACCTTACTCCCGTGTAAAAACGCATGTGTTTCTGGATAAGGAGACAACGCGTTATGCACCGCGTGTCCGATTGCACCGCGTGTCGCCGCGTCACCAAAACCACCAATACTTCCGGCTAACGGAATGACGGTTTCGACGAGATGTTGGATTTCAACGGGATACTCACGAAAGCGTGTTTCTGTCACGGTCGTCGACAGGATAAGATCCTTGCATCGTTCAGCTGTTCGGAGTGCCGTTTCGATGACAGGATCGTTTGCTGTAGATCCGCTCAAGGCACGTGCTTCATACCACTTCGCTAACGTATCGACGAGCCCGGCAACGAAATAGTCATACGGACTCGCTGCGATGATCCGATGATCGAGCAAAAGCGCTTCAATCACGACGGGAAACGTATCAAATCGGATATACTGTCCCTCTTCGTTATACATGACACTAAGCGGAGTCCATGGGGCACAGTTCGAGACGATTGTCGGAATGACAATGATCGGGCGTTGTAATTGAAATGCGACCTGTTTTGCCGTATCGATGACACTCCCACCTCCGAGCGCAAGAATCACGTCGTATGGAGCACATACTTGTTTGAAAGCATCCACTTGTTGATCCGTACAATGACCTTCAAATAAAAGACGTGGTAATTCTGGTAAAGAAAAAGCGGCTGCTTCATAGGCTTGACGTCCATGAATCAGGACTGCTGAACGATTACCTATCATTTTTCCGAGTTGATCGAGCGCGTTTTCCTCATGTATGTATTGCAAAACAGCTTGTCGAATCACAGAATCGCCTCCTAATATTTGTTATCGCTCAGTATACGCAAAAGAACTCGCTTCGGCAATCATTCGATTTTTACAAGAAGAGCGCGTACACTAGAAAAGTGAAGAATTTACTACAAAGGAGTCGATGAATCGATGCAACAGATCACGTTAAACAACGGTATCAGCATGCCCCAACTCGGATATGGTGTTTTTAAAGTACCGGAAGAAGAAGTATATGAAGCGGTCAGCGAAGCACTCCGCGCCGGGTATCGCTCGATCGATACAGCGATGATTTACGAGAATGAAGAAGGCGTCGGTCGCGCGCTGCGTGACTCCGGTATTCCCCGAGAAGAGATCTTTCTGACGACGAAAGTCTGGAATTCCGATCACGGCTACGAAGAGACACTTGCTGCTTTCGAGACGAGCCTACAAAAGCTTGGTGTCGATTATGTTGACTTGTATCTGATTCATTGGCCGATGCCAAAAGAAGATCGTTATGTCGAGACATGGCGGGCGCTCGAACATCTCTATGCAGAAGGAAAGACGCGTGCCATCGGTGTTTCGAACTTCCATATCCCTCACCTGGAACGGATTTTAGCCGAAGGATCAATCGTTCCTGCCGTCAATCAGATTGAACTCCATCCGTTTCTTAGTCAAGAAGCGATTCGGGACTTTTGCCGCAAGCACGGTATCGTCGTCGAGGCCTGGAGTCCGTTGATGAAAGGACGCGACGCGTTGACGAATCCGGTCATCGTCGATATCGCCGATCGTCATCAGAAAACACCGGCTCAAGTCGTTCTCCGTTGGCACTTGCAACACGATATCGTCGCGATTCCGAAATCCGTCACGCCAAGCCGCATTCGCGAAAATCTCGATGTCTTCGACTTCAGCTTGTCAGATATCGATATGCAAGCGATCGATCAATTGAATGCCAACGTGCGCACAGGATCGAATCCGGATCATAAATAAGACGAGATGATTCTTGTTTAATCTCCATACAAAAAGAAGGTACTTTTCGGATTTGATCCGGAAAGTACCTTCTTTGATTATGATCCTAACGCGTGATTCCACTCTATTATTTTAGCGGTCTAAATTATTCCCATGGTCTTGCTTGGCGATATCATCTGATTGATGTTTCGATTGACGGTGCTCTTCGCCATCCTGCGTTGCATCATGTTCCTTTTCCTCGCGTTCTGTTTCCGGACGTCGGAAATCGTCATCCCGACGCATCGCGATATCCGGTTTCCGATTCCCATCGAGCTTTTTCGCATGATCGATTGCCTGCTCGTCTTGCGGCATCTTATCCGTACCGGCGCGGTGCAAGTCGATTTCTGCGTGTTCTTTCTTCGAATCTTTATCGACGTCAAGCGGGTTGCCGGAACCAAGTTGTGCGTTAGAATTCGCATCTGACGACGTATGCGTTTCTTCGCCACTACCATAACGAACTTTTACATCAGGATGCGTATTGTCTGTATTTAAATGTGGATCAAACTGAATGTCCTGGACTTCAAGCAGAAGAACAAATCCCCCGCCCTCGACTTCCGTTTTACGTTGTTCGATTTCATTGTCTGATAAATCGAGTGATGTAAACAAATCATCGACCTCTTGATCGCGTCCCTTGTTTCCACGGATCCGGTCGATCCAAGATGGTTTCGTCGTCGCGATTTCTGCGTCCATCTGACTACGGACGAGCGCGATGTTCGACTTCTCTTTGACGATGACGTAGAAGTCTTCCTCCCGATGTCCTTGAATGTGCAGTTCGTCCATTTTTGAGATCAATTCTTCTTCTGAATAGAATGTTCCGATATATTGTTTCGTTTTCATGGATGTTCTCCCCTTATCGACACGATTTGTCATGCGTGACTTCTATAAGGAGTATTTCCTCTTTTGCGTTAAAATATGCCAAAAAACATGCGTTCCGCTAAAACGTCATCTGTTTGACATGTAAACGATCATTCACCGACGAGCTTCAGACCAATCGTCGCACTTAAGACGAGACCGATACAGACGAGTCGCTTCCAGTCTTTTGATTCGTTATAGAGCACCATGCTGAGAATCGCACCACCGGCTGCTCCAATTCCCGTCCATACTGCGTACGCCGTTCCCATCGGTAAGCCATTCATTGCAAGTGTCAAAAATAGAAAGCTGAGTCCGAATCCCGTCCCCATCAACAGTAGATTCTTTGTATTCTTATTTTGATTGAACGTATTGATCAAGACGACACCAAACATCTCAAAGATTCCGGCAATGATTAAATAAATCCAACTCATGCTGATTTCTCCTCTCCACTGACTAATTTCAGACCGATGACGCCAACGAGCAAGACAGCGATCAATGCTAATTTCGTCACAGAAGCCGCTTGATCGAACAAGACGATATCCGTCACGACCGTTCCTGCTGTTCCGAGACCGACGAAAACAGCATAGACCGTTCCGACCGGTAAATGGTTACTCGCTTTGATCAGCACGGTAAAGCTAACGATGATACAGACGATCGTTGCAGCCCACTCAAGTGGTGTTGCCGCATGTTTTAATCCAATGACCCAGCCGACTTCAAAACACGCCGCGACGATGATGCCAATCCAATACTTTGCCATAGTAGTTGCCTCCTGATAGGTAAATTCAAATGAAAAAGCCCGGGAGTAAGCGAGACGATTCGCTTTACTCCCGGGCTTTTATCCCTCCGTTGCATGGACAAACGCCCATGTTCCTCCCTCGGTCCAGCCGTACGGAACCCTAGAGGATACTCCCTATTCCATTCGATACAACCACCCTAGCACGCCCTTTTTCCCATGTCAAACAGGAATCCGTTCCACATCTGTCAAATAGAATCAACGTGACTTCATCTGAAAGAGGAGGATGCTGCATGCGTTATAAAATCAATGATCAACTTCGGATTCGTCGTTTTACACCAGAAGATGTAGAAGCCGTTCACGCCTATGCCTCACAACCCATCGTCAGTCAATTCCAGTCATGGGGACCGAATACCGAAACGGATACGAAACAATTCCTACACGATGCGCTTGAAAGTGAACTCGAGACACCAAGACGTCGTTATGTCTTTGCCGTGACGTTTCCAAGTGACGTCGTCATCGGTGCCGGTGAGCTCGTCATCACAGACGTTGAGAATAAAATCGCAGAAATCGGATACGTCCTCTCGCCTGATGAATGGGGGAACGGATACGCGACGTCGATCGCCTCTTTCCTTCTCCAATTTGGTTTCGAAAAACTAGAACTACACCGAATCACGGCAACGTGTGACCCACGAAACGTCGCTTCCGAACGCGTCTTGCAAAAGGTCGGCATGACGAAGGAAGGACAGCTTCGCGAGACGGTCTATCTCGAAGATCACTGGCGCGATTCCTTGATTTACGGCATGCTTGACTGGGAATGGCAAGTGGATCACGAAGAAGGTAACTAACATATGACTTCAAACGGTGTGCCGATGCATACCGTTTTTTTATGGACAATCTCCTATTTTTTTGTTTTTTATCAATTTTTAAACAAACGCATGCTACACTATTCATAATGACAAATTTTAAGAATTGGAGTGAACCTCTTGATGAAAAAATGGACTGCTCATGTTGCTGGACTTGCCGCAACGTTAATGTTGAGCTCGGTTTTACCCGCACCCGCTTTCGCTGAATCACCACCTGTTCAACCGACAGCAGAAACACAAACAGTCACCGAGACAACCGGGACGGCTTATTTGAAAGAGGATGCTGCGTTGCTACAGACGGCTGATTCTACAACGGTCATCCAACAACTACCAGCAGGAACGACATTCAAGACACTCGGTACGGACGGTGACTTCACTCGTGTCAGTTGGCAAGAAGGTACTGCTTATGTCGCAACAAACGTCTTAACACAAACAGCACCTGTCTTTCAAAAACAAGCAACGCTGATGTCAAAAAGTCCACTCTCATTAGTTGCTTCACCATTTGATTCCACCGTCGTGACGACACTTCCTGCTTATCAGCGAATCGATACATATGGCACCTTCGAAACGTTCACACGCCTGAAATGGAACGAGCAATACGTCTATGTATCTACGACACAACTCGAGCAACTTCCGAAATTAGTTGGAACGCGTTATGCCAAACGAGCGACTGCTCTTTTCGTTGAGCCGAAGACCACGAGCGCAAAGACAGCCGTCACTCAAAATCAAGCATTCGAAACGTTCGGTACGACGGGTAGCTTCACTCGCGTAGCGACTAAAACCGGTTACGCCTTCGTATTGACGGCTGATTTAGCTGATACGCAGGTCGTGAACCATCCAGAAACAGGAGTGCGTTACGTCCAACAGCAGACGACGGTCTATGCCACTGCGACTACGAAAGGAGAAGTCGTACAATCGCTTCCTGTGAATACTTCTCTTCAGACGTACGGCGTCGAGGGTTCATTTACACGAATCAAACGAAACGATGAGTATGCCTATGTATTGACGGCACATCTCGGTACGTTGAAATACTATCCGAAGACTGCACGCCTCTATGTTCAGCGCTCTACACCGATCTATAGTGCACCGAATGCTTCCGGCTCCATAATCGATCAACAAAAAACAAATACCTTATTAACGATCTATGGTAAAAGTGGCATCTACAGTCGAATTATTTTCCGCGGAGTCCATGCCTACGTTAAAACAGCTGATCTTGGCAGTGAAAAAGTATACGCCGCAACCGGAACACGGTACGCCAAACGCAACTTGTCCGTCTATGCGTCTGCTTCAACGAAAAGTAAAGTGATGTATTCTGTCAAACGAGCTGACAAACTAACGATTTACGGCACGAGCGGCAGTTACACACGATTAAAAAAAGGGGCGGTCTACGGTTACGTCAAGACGAGTGATCTCGTCACGAAAAAGCCGGATTTGTATGACGTTACCGGTCAACGTTACGTGACAGAGGACGACGTCGTCATTCGGTCACAGGCAAAACTGTCGGGTAAAAAAATCGGCACGTTGAAAAAAGGAAAATCGATCACCATCTATGGAAAAAGCGGTTATTTTACACGTGTCAAATATAACAATATCTTTGGTTTCGTCGATTCGAGTCGGATCGGACTAAATAAACCAAAAGCAAAAGCGAAAAAAGGGACGACGTTTTATGTCCATCTGGACCAGACGCCACTCTTCTCTGCTGACGTCGCTTACAGCCGTCCAGCTGCCTATTTGAAAAAGGGAACAAAGCTGATTGGGCTGAAATCAATTGATGATGATTTTTGGCAAGTTCGCTTAGCCAGCGGTCAAACGGGTTACGTCCTCAACCCTTACATCAGTACGAGTAAACCCGATATGCGTTTGACACAAAAAGCAATCAACCGAACGAAAATCTATACCGTCAAACAGACGACATCCTTCTTTTCGAGTCCAACCAGTCCAAAAGGCAGCGGACTCGTTGAACAAGGCAAACGTGTTTATCCGCGTCACCGGGTCGGAAACTTCTATGTCATCCAGTCAGGCTGGACACCTGTCTATCTTCCGGTCTCTGCCGTGACGATCACGTCCGATAAACGAGTCGTTCAAAAGAATAATACGCGCGGTGAAAAGCTGATCCAAGCAGCCGTTCAACATATCGGAACACCTTACACATGGGGTTCGCAAGATGCCGTGAATGGTGGTTTTGACTGTTCCGGTTTGATTCACTACGCGACGAACAAGGCTGGAAAATACGGTGGTCGGACGAACGTTCGTGGTTACTGGTATGGTGCGTTCTTTACGAATCGCCGGACGAGTATTGCAAGTGGTAAACGCTCAGATATCGTCTTCTTCCAAAATACGTATACGAAGGGCCCATCGCATATCGGAATCATGCTCGATAGCGAACACTTCATCCATGCGGGCGGTTCACAGCTTCAAATCAACTCAATTTATGAACCGCGTTGGCAAGAGCATTTCCTCGGTTTCAAATCGATGTAAGACAAAAGAGACGAACCCGTCGAATTCGACGGGTTCGTCTCTTCTTATCGCAACACGTCAGAATGTCATCTCGACGTATTTCGTCACTTGTCGATCCATCAAGTATAACTCGATCTGTTCACGGTAGGCTTTATAGTGGTCGGATGCGATATGCGCTTCGAGCGCCTCTTCGTCACGATACACTTCATACAGCATGAACTGATGCTCATCCTCGATCGATTGATGCAAGGAATAGCGCAAGCATCCTTCCTCTTTTTGTGCGGCATGATAGACCGTTTCTAAAATCGGAAAGACTTGATCCGCGAGTCCTGCTTTGATGGTAAGTACAGCGTTGACGACGATTTCTCCCATGTTTCATTATCCCCTTTCGTGATTACCTGTATCTGTACCCATTTTCACGAAAAAACACACGTCAAAGGAGCTTGAAGATGCAAACACAACTTTTTGAAGCACTCGAACAATTCGAACCGACGATGATCGCGTTACGTCGTGATTTTCATCGACATCCGGAACTCTCTTTCCAGGAAGTCCGCACACCAGAACGAATTGCAAACTTTTACGCGGAACGGGGCATCCCTCACGAAACAGCCGTCGGAGGTCGTGGTGTCGTCGCGACGATCGAAGGCAAACACCCTGGCCCAACGATTGCGGTCCGTGCGGATTTTGATGCTTTACCACTTCAAGAAGAGACGACACTCGCTTTCCGGTCGATCCATCCTGGTGTCATGCATGCGTGTGGACATGATGGGCATACGGCGATGGTGATGGCCCTTGCTGCTACGCTCTATCCGTTACGGGATCAATTGCAAGGAACGATTCGAATCATCCATCAGCATGGAGAAGAAGTTTTTCCCGGTGGCGCGATCCAAATGATCGAAGCCGGTGTCCTCGAAGGCGTCGATGCGATTTTTGCGACACATCTCGAAAATGATTTACCGGTTGGCACGATTGGGTTTCGGGAAGGACATACTTTGTGTGCGATCGATGAATTCGAAATCATCGTCCATGGTCAAGGCGGGCATGCCCAGGCACCGCACAAAACAAAAGATGCGCTTGTCGCCGGAGCGCAGCTCGTCTGTAACCTACAGCATCTCGTCAGTCGACGGGTCGACCCATTTGAACCGGCAGTTCTTGCAATCGGATCCTTCCACGCAGGAACGGCTCCGAACATCGTTACGGGTGAAGCACGCATCGTCGGGGAGATTCGAACGTTCAATGAGACACTGCGGCATCAGCTCCGGCAAGAAGTCGATCTTGTCGCCAAAACGACGTGTGCCGGCATTGGTGCCACCTATTCGATCGACTTCACGACGGGTTACCCGGCGCTCTGGAATCATCCGGACGAGACAAAACTTGTTCAGGAAGCCGCTTCTTTCTTACCGGAAGCATCCGTCCGGGCACTCACACCAATGATGGCTGCGGATGACTTCGCGCATTATTTAACGCATGTGCCAGGAAGTTATTTCTTCACCGGCTCCGGATATACGGACGGTCGCGTCAATCATCCACAGCATCATCCGCAGTACGAGATCAACGAACAGGCGTTGTTGATTGGTGCGAAGACACTCGGAGCGACGGTTTTACGTGCCTTGAAACCTAAGGATTGACTTTATTTCTGTGTGAATGGTATTATCACAACAATGATAACGAATGACATCAACTTCATATACCCTTATCAAGAGTGGACCGAGAGATCTGGATCGATGACGTCCCAGCAACCTGCGCATAGCAAGGTGCTACGACCAGCAAAGCGAAAGCTTTGGTTGATAAAAAGCGACGACTCCTTTTGCAACCAAGCGAAGGAGTCGTTTTCGTTTTTCTCGCTGTCAGACATACAATGGGAATTTCCCACGGAGAGGAAGAGACGGATGGAAAAAGCAACATTTGCAGGTGGATGTTTTTGGTGCATGGTGACACCATTTGAAGAATTACCAGGAATCGAGGGAATCGTATCAGGTTACATGGGCGGTCACGTCGATAACCCAACGTACGAGCAAGTCAAAACAGGAACGACGGGACATCTCGAAGTCGTCCAAATCACGTTTGACCCAAGCCTGTTCCCGTACGAGCGTCTGCTCGAACTCTACTGGCCGCAAACGGATCCAACAGATGCAGAAGGTCAATTCCAAGATCGCGGCACGCAGTACGCACCAGCGATTTTCTATCATACGGATGCGCAGCATGAAGCAGCAATCGCTTCCCGTGACGCCCTTGCTGCAAGCAATCGTTTCAAACAACCGATCGTGACGCGAATCGATGCCGCTTCTGAATTTTATCCGGCGGAAGAGTACCATCAAGACTTCCATAAGAAAAATCCAGAACACTATAAAAAAGATCGTGCTGCCTCTGGTCGCGATGCTTTCATCGAGCAGGAATGGAAAGATACGACGACGGTCTAATCACCTCGAACAACATACAGTAGCTGAGACTGATTTCAAACATCTCGTTCTTCCCTTACTTTCAGTAGAAAGTGGAGGATGATCGAGATGTTACGGGAGTCAGTTTTTTGTATGCAAACAAATGATGTCTTCTTTATCAACACCCTTAAATAAATTTGTAACCGTTTACATAAACAGTCTTTTGTTTTACGGTTAATAAAAATTAACTGGTTAAAAAGGAGATGATTGCATGGAACAAAAAGCGATTCACATATTAGAGAGCTATGAACAATTAAAAGTGATCAGTGATCCGTTACGAACAAAAATCCTCATGTTTCTCGTCGAAAAACCACATACGGTACATCAGTTAGCCCACTTACTGACGTTATCCCGCGCGAAGGTCCTCTATCACGTACGAGAACTTGAAAAGCATGACTTGATTCGTCTCGTCCGGACGGAAGAACAGGGCGGCAATCTATTGAAATACTATCAAGCGATTGCTCGAGGATACATTCCTGCCGATCATCTACTGAACTTCGTCGAGACGAAAGAGGCGACCCGGCAGTCGTATCTCGAAGTATTGGACCGGGCAAAGACACGCGTTCTTACAGCTCCGACAGCTACTTTTTCTCCTTCATCTTCGAACGTCGAGGACTGGATGAGCTTATCGATCCAAAAGGAACTAACGATGTCTGAAGCCGACTTTCAACGCTTTGCTACAAAATATCGTGCTTTATTAGACGAGTTCACACAGTCTCCTTCACTAGACAAAAAAGATAAAAAACACTTCTATATCATGACGACAGCCTTTGCAATTGATGAACCACTGTTTGAGAACGACGAGGTTTAAATCGGAGGTGTCTTATGCTACCTGTTGAAATGGATACGCAACAATCGCTGTTTAAAAATCGATCTTTTTTATTTTTATGGGGGTCCGGTATGTGTTCTGCCCTCTCCCTATCAACCTATTTATTTGTTGAACAATGGTATGTCATCCATACGCTAAACCAGGCGTCATATCTCGGATTCGTCCTCATGGCCACCTTGTTACCCCGTATTTTTCTCATGTTGTTCGGTGGCGTCTTATCCGATCGCTATAAACGTTCGACGATCATGCGTATCTCAAGCGGTCTACGGATCAGTTTTATAATTTGCCTCCTCGTGTTACTTCATGCCGATCAGCTTACATTGTTGACAATTTTAGGATTCGCCTTGCTATTCAGTAGTGTGGATGCGTTCTTTTCGCCAGCGAATACTTCCTTACTGCCTACACTCGTTTCGAAAGAACAGCTCACTAAAGCCAATTCACTGATTCAGACATCTAATCAAATCGCCCTCTTTTCAGGTCCGATTCTTGGTGGGGTCATTCTCAGCTATTCTTCTTACTCGCACGTTTTTCTCGTGATTTTCGGGACACTCTGTCTGACGCTTCTCTTCACGTATGGTATTCGTGAATCTAAGATCAAGCGATCACGTCAGCATTCAGCTCTCTTTGAACTAAAAGAAGGGCTACATTACGTCTTTCACTTTCAGCAACTCAAGCAGACACTTTTTCTTATCATCTGTGTCAATTTCTTTTTCTTTGGACCACTCTTACTCGGAATCCCTTTACTCGTTCATGATGTGCTTCAAGGAAATGCGATGGATTTAAGTTATATGCAAGGTGCTTATCAAATGGGAATGCTTGGAGGGGCGCTTTGGAGTGGTTTAACGCAGAAGAAAGAAAACGGACTTACCTCATCGGTCCGATTGATTGGCGCCTTAGGTCTGCTTCTCTTCCTGCTTAGTCAAGTCCAACAGATTTCGTTGTACTTGATCGTCCTGTTATCACTTGGTGTCCTTTCTTCGATCATCAATATTCGTTTCATTACGTTCATCCAGTCTCAGTGTGCGGAACAGACGATGGGACGTGTCATGAGTGTCGTGAATGCAGCTTCAAACGGTCTCGTTCCATTATCTTACGCGCTTCTCTCGTTTTTACTTTCGCTTCATGTTTCGATCACGACAATCATGTTGTACTGTGGTCTTCTCATCCTTGTCCTCTCGCTTTACTTCAGAAGACGAATGGTTCATCTATTCGATTGAAATCAAGTCACAACACATAAAAACATGCGAATCTCCCGATTGAATTAGCGGGAAACGCGCATGTTTTATTTAGTCAATCTAGAACGTGAGTGTTCATCCTCGACTCCTGCAGGGAAAGAAAGCGCGAATCGCGCTTTCGTCAGGGTCAGGTAAGACCCGGCAAATCGCATGGAATGCGGGATGACGCGGCTTACCTCCCGCCTGCGGAAAGCGAGGATGACAGAAACGTTCGTCAGTCGATCGAACTAGTATCAGATTTTTTAAGAGACTTGCTTCGGTATATCCTTCGCCTTCTCTTCCGGCGCCACGACTTGATACCGCTTCAAAACGAAGATCCCACATACCATGACGGCGAGACCGACGAGCTGACCGAATGATAAATCAATTTGCGGTAAACCGAACCAGCCGAACGTATCAACAGCAAGAGCAAAGCTTAACTGCGAAATCAGAACGACAGAGATCGCGACGGACGGACCAAGCAACTGAATCCCACGCATGACACAAAAAACGACGCCGACACCGACAAGTCCACCAAACCAATAGAGTGGCGATACGTTTTGGATCTGCCCGATTGTTCCACCACGAAACAGAACATACGTGACACTTGCTCCGATGAAGCCGACGAAGAAGACCAACGTCGTTGTCGCCCAAGCACCGAACGCGTCACTCATCCGGGCGTTCAATACCGTCTGTAAACTGATCAACATCCCTGCCAATACGGCACACACGATGCCTATTACCATGTTCGTTCCTCCTTACTCATAGCTGTTGCCGTTCGCCTTCTCGCGAATCCGCTCCAGATCGACGATGATGATTTTCCCGCGTCGTCGAACGAGAATCTCTTCTTCACACAATTTCGTGATGATCCGGTTGAGGTGACGATAACTCGTTCCAAGCCAGTCAGCGACGTCATGCAGGCTCGACGTCCGCATCTCCTGATAAAATAAACTGTCACTGGCTTCAGAAGCGATCGACAACAAATATCCTGCAAATCGCTCTTCGACGGTATACAACACGTGATGCGACGCTGATTTCGAGTCGGCATACCACTTGGCTGTGATCGTGCGTAATAAAAATTGCAGAAAGACGTTCGTCGTATTGTGCTCGCGTAAAATCGCGTACGGTACGCTCAACACCTCGACGTCGGTCACCGCTTCGACCGTATTCAATACTTCCCGTTCGTTGATGAACTCAGCGTCACCAATCACTGTCAGTGGTGTCTTGAATCGTAGAATCCGTTGCTTTCCTTCTGAAGAGGCAGCAGATATCTTGACCTTGCCTGAGACAATGAAGTACATCCGGTCGATCGTTGCCCCTGTCGTACAGAGGAGTTCTCCTTTTTGAAAGGTTTCTTGACGCAACCAAGCGCGCGTCTCTTCCGTCAAAATCGTATCCAGTCCATACTGTTGAATGACGGTTTCCATGATCATTTCCTCCCTTTAGGCAAGTGAGAAAATCGCAACTCCTGCAAGCATGAGACCCACACCAACCCACTGACCACGATTTCCTTGTTTTTTTAAAACACCGAACCATCCCTTTAAATCAATCACAAACGCACATAAAATCTGTGCGACGAGTAATAAACACATCGCCCATGTCATCCCGAGTGTTTGGATTGCTGTCAGTTCCGTTACGACGACTAGCACGCCAATCAAACCGCCACTCGCATAAATCCATGGTAACTGACGGAAGCCACCGATTTTCCGATCTCGTACGAAACTGTAAATGACTAAACAACCCATCAGACCCACAAAGTGGACGATCAATACGGACAACCACGGTCCGACGCCTGTCGCAAGGCGCGCATTGAATATGCCTTGCAGGGCGATGAACAGACCGCTCATCAAAGCAAACACGACTCCTTGCACGTCATCTCCTCCTTTAATCTCTACACTAGAGTAGACCTTACTCGTGCCCTACTTGAAAAGGACAAATGTCCCATTTTCAAAAAAACATGAAAAAAACCCGCTGTCCACAAGTGGAATCACGGGTCCATCCCTGTTGCTCATGTCGTAAAATGAGTCGTTGTTTGCTTCAGCTGTTCCTCTGCTTCCGTCATCATGCGCGTAAACAACTCCGCAACAGTCGGCACGTCATGAATCAATCCCGCAACCAGTCCAGCGTTGACATACCCTCTCTCCTCATCGCCCTCAAGAGCGCCTGTAATATGATACGACTCATTCGTCTGATCGAGAAAAGCAGCAGGTGTCTCTGCTGTGAGTCGTTCGACGTAAGGACCATCAAGGACACGTCGGACAAATCCGACAGAACGTCCGACGATGCGTGTATCGGTATCGGTCGCATCCATTAAGTGTGCCTTGTATGCCGAATGAACCTTCGCCTCTTCCGTCGCGATCAACCGTGTTCCGAGCTGCGCGCCAGCCGCACCAAGCAACAAAACAGCTGCCAGTCCACGACCGTCACCAATCCCCCCTGCTGCAAGAACTGGAATGTTGACCCGATCGACGAGTTGCGGAATCAAGGTCAGCGTCGTCAACTCGAGCGGTGAGTTGATGCCTGCCGCTTCAACTCCCTCCGCTACGAGTACATCTGCCCCTGCCTGTTCTGCCTTTAACGCCTGTTTGACTGAAGCGACAACCGCGATCGTTTTGATACCGGCAGCTCGGAGTCGCTCTATGTACGGTGCCGGATTTCCTGCCGACAAGGAGACGACCGGAATCTTTTCTGCAATCGCGAGATCAATCAGTGCTTCCGTATAAGGAGACACCCGAATCGCGATGTTCAAAGCAAATGGTTGATCCGTCAGCATTCGTGTCTCGTGGATCCGAGACGCCACTTCATCGACCGACAATGTCCCGCACCCGAGCGTTCCGAGTCCTCCGGCATTCGACACTGCTGCCGTGAGCGCCGCATGACTAATGTTACCCATTCCTCCTTGAATCAAAGGATATCGAATTTTAAAGAGCTCACAAATCAGAAACATGTCTTTCCTCCGTTCTCGCCTTCACTCACATGCTATACTGACATGGAATGAATAGTAGTTCATCTTATTCTAGAAACGAGGTCATTCTGTTATGAAGATTCCGTATCAATCGATTCATCCGAACGTCGCCTCCGATGTATTCATCGCTCCTGGTGCTTATCTGATCGGAGACGTCACGATCGGTTCCGAGTCTACCGTCTGGTTCAACGCTGTCTTACGCGGTGACGAAGGACCGATTACAATTGGAAAACGATGCAGTATTCAGGACAACGCGACGATCCATCTCTATGAAGGGGCACCCGTCGTCATTGAAGATGAAGTGACGGTCGGACATAACGCGATTTTACACGGTTGCAAAATCGGACGTCGTTCGATCGTCGGAATGGGTGCGACCGTTCTTGATCATGCAGACATCGGTGAAGAATGCATCATCGGGGCGAATACGTTAATTCCATCGGGAAAAGTCTTCCCACCCCGTTCGCTGATCATCGGCTCACCCGGTAAAGTCGTGCGTGAACTCACAGAAGCAGATCTCGCGATGATTCAGGAGTCGATTGATTCTTACGTCGATAAAGGATATGCCTTCCGGAACATTCTCGCAGAATCAGCTGAACAGAATACATCTGAATGACACGAATGCGGGGAGGATCAACTGATCCGTCCCGCTCTTTTCATTCGAAAAAATGCTCACCGTTCCGCAAACAGCGGATGTTCCGCTGCGTCGTACGAGGCACTACGTTGGGATACATCATGCGTCTCTTCAAAGATCGATTCGAAGAATCGACTCGCTGGTTGTGCGAGCAATCGGTAATATTGTTCGAACAAGAGCGCCGCATGGTGCCCGCTCCAAGCGTCCGGTAACAGTTCTTGCGGTAATCCGGGATCCGTGAACAGAAACTTCCGGTATTCATGTACGAGCATCGTCCGTTCGACGAAACACTGTTCATCCGTCATTTCTCCGAGTTGGAGCTGACTCTGATGGACGATGTATTGCCGGCTGTAATCCGTGATGAACGTCTCGTAACGCTCCTGCAATTCCTCCAGCGGAAACGCGCGCTCGACGAGGGATTGATCCTGCTTCGGACCATGGTATTCACCGACGAAGAAATCGACATACTCTTCGATCTCATACGACGCGATCAATCGTTCCGCCTCTTTTTCAAGTGGGTTCGGTGAAATCCAAACCCCGTTCGATAAGTTACCAAACCCACTCCACGTCAGTTCTTTACGGAGCTCGTCACGAATCTGCCGCTTGTCCTCCGGAATCGTGTACATCAACGTCCGCCATTTCCCGTCCCAGTCGTGCGGTGTTGATCTGTAGATCCGCCGTGCAGCCTCCTCCATCCGTTCCACCCCACGTGGTGTTAATGAATAGAAGCTTTTATTTCCTTGTTTTTCGGAGACGAGCCAACCTTGTTTAACCATTCGGGAGACAGCAACCCGAACGGCCTGCTCGTTATGTCCGAACTCTTTGACGAGTCGAATCAAACTCCCGACCCAGATGTGATTGCCGTAATGACGGATATAATCGCCGTAAATCGTAAAAATCATTGATTGGGTGTTCGCACTCATGGTATTCACTCTCTCTTCAGTCGTTCATAGTGTGTATTGTTAGTATACGGGTTATTTCAAACGTCGACCATCCTCATCTTCCTTCAAAGCGTGGTGCCCGTTTTTCAGCGAAGGCTTGTAACGCTTCCTGACGATCGGCCGTCGGAATGACGACTTCATAAGCTTCTGTTTCGAGCTGCAATCCTTGTTCGAGCGGGGCGTCCCGCCCTTGATCAATCGCTTGCTTCGCTTGGCGCAAGGCAATCGGCCCATTCTGTAACATCTGATTAGCAAACTCAAGACACGTCGTCATCAACGCTTCCCGGGCGACGACGGCTGTCGCGAGTCCGTACCGTTCTGCTGTCATCGCATCGATTTTTTTCGCCGTGAAGATCAGCTCCTTCGCTCGTGTCTCCCCAATCAGTCGCGGCAAGCGTTGTGTTCCACCAGCTCCCGGAATGATCCCGAAGCTGGTCTCCGTCAAGCCGACAAGCGCATCCTCGACGAGAAACCGGAAATCACAAGCAAGGATCCACTCGAACCCACCGCCGAGCGCGTGACCGTTGACGGCTGCGATCGTTGGTTGCGGTAATTGCGCGATCGACGTGAAGACGTTCCGGATCGCGAGGACATTGCGCCGGACTTCTTCTTCGTTTAGATGCACGCGTTCTTTTAAATCGGCGCCCGCACTGAATGCTTTACCCGTTCCCGTAAACAGGACGACCCGCGCTTTTGGATCAATCGATAACGCGTCGACTTGTTCCTGCAAGGCGACAAGCGTCGGATAATCGAGACAGTTCAAACGTTCTGGACGATCAATCCGGACGATTGCGATATAGCCTTCTCGTTCTAAGTGAATCATACGAGTCCCTCCCGATCGACGACGAGTGCGATCCCTTGTCCGACTCCAACACACATCGTCGCGAGACCATACGTCCGGTTCGTCCGGCGCATCTCATGCAATAATGTCGTCAAAATCCGAGCTCCACTCGCACCGAGTGGATGACCGAAAGCGATCGCACCACCGTTGACGTTGACCTTTTCGCTTGGTAAACCAAGTGCTTCGATACAGGCAAGACTTTGAGCCGCAAATGCTTCGTTCAACTCGATTTGATCGAGCTGTTCGACCGTCAACCCTGCCCGCCGGAGAACTTTTTCCGTCGCGTCAATTGGTCCGATTCCCATGATGGCAGGTTCGACCCCTGCTGTCGCACTCGCTCGGTAATACCCGAGCGGTGTCAAACCGAGTTCGTTCGCTTTTTCTTCACTCATCAATAACAGTGCCGACGCACCGTCGTTAACACCAGATGCATTCCCCGCCGTCACGGTACCACTTGGGAATAACGGACGAAGTGTCGCCAGTTTCTCACGTGTCGTCTCGGGACGAGGATGTTCATCACGATCGAAGACGCTAACGTTGCCTTTCCGGTCCATTTGTATGACCGCAACCAGTTCGTCCGTGAAGCGCTCTGTCTCGATCGCTCGTTTCGCGCGTTGTTGGCTTTCGAACGCAAAGTCGTCCTGCGCTTCGCGTGAGATCCCGTACTGACGGGCGACGTTCTCGGCTGTCTCCGGCATCGAATCCGTTCCGTATTGATCTGCTAAACGATCATTGACGAAGCGCCAACCAATCGTCGTATCGTACATCGTCTGATTGCCACGTGGGTTGGCCTGATCCGGCTTCGCGAGAACGAACGGTGCACGCGTCATGCTTTCCGTCCCACCAGCGATATAGATATCGCCTTCACCTAAGGCAATCCCGCGCGCCGCCGCGATGACAGCGTCGAGCCCTGACCCACATAAGCGATTGATCGTCGTACCGGCGACTTCGACCGGTAGACCAGCTAGTAGTCCCGACATCCGGGCGACGTTACGATTGTCTTCTCCCGCCTGATTCGCATTGCCGAAAATGACTTCCTCGATCGTCTTCGGATCGACTTGTGGATTACGCTCAAGCAACGCTTCGATGACGCGTGCTCCTAAGTCATCCGGACGAACCTGACGCAATGCGCCGTTATAGCGACCGATCGGTGTCCGAACGGCATCGATGATGGCGACCCGTTTCATGATGTCACCTCGCGATTCGTATAGTCATAGACGCCACGACCGGTTTTACGTCCGAGTCGTCCGGCTTTGACATACTGTTCGAGCAGTGGTGCCGGACGGTATTTTTCGCCGAGCTTCTCATGCAGATACTTTAAGTTATGGAGACGGGTATCGAGTCCGACTAAGTCCCCGAGTTCGAAGGGTCCCATTGGATAGTTTAAGCCGAGTTTGATTGCTTTATCGATCTCTTCTGCTGTCCCGAGTCCTTCTTGTAACATGTAGAACGCTTCGTTTCCGACGAGCGCACTGATCCGCGAAGTCACGAACCCCGGAAACTCGCGGATGACGACCGTTTCCTTCTGCATCTGACGCGCCACCTGCTCAAGAGCTGCGACCGTCTCATCCGACGTCTCAAGACCACGAACGAGCTCGATCAGTGGCATCAGATGGACCGGATTGAAGAAATGCATCGCCATGACCCGGTCCGCTCGGTTCGTAAAGGAGGCAATTTCCGTTGGACTCATCGTTGACGTGTTCGTCGCAAAATAACAGTCCGGACGTGCATGTGCTTCTAGCGTTTCAAAGACTTGCTGTTTGATGCTGAGTTGTTCCGGTACTGCTTCAATGACGAGATCTGCTTGTTGTGCCGCCTCGGCTAGATCGGTCGACAGATGCAGCCGATCGAACAGTCCCTCGACCTCACTTGTCGTCATCTTGCCACGGATGATGCCTTTTTCCGCGATTCGTTCTAATTCTTGCAGTGCTCCTTTGACGTATTCCTCTTTGATATCAACGAGTGTCACCTGAAATCCGCGGTGTGCGGCAACGTACGCAATGCCACGTCCCATGACGCCGGATCCGACAACGACGATTTGTTCTACCATCTAAATTCCCCCTTATCCCCTGTGCTGTTAAAAAAGGCTGGACTTCCCGACGGAACCCCAGCCTTCCCTCTTGCTTATAGTCCGAACGGATTGAGTGGACGACTGCCGTAATACGACAAGATACTTTTTGTTTCCGTGTACAGATCAAGTGTTTCAATACAGAGTTCACGACCGAAGCCCGATTGTTTATAGCCACCAAACGGTGTACCCGGGAAGGCAGAGAACGGACAGTTGACCATGACGATGCCGGCTTTGATTTGATTTGCGACACGTGTCGCTTTCGCGCCGTCTTTCGTCCAAACAGCTGAGCCGAGTCCAAACGATGTATCGTTTGCTAGACGAATCGCTTCTTTTTCATCTTTGAACGGCATGACGACGACGACCGGTCCGAAGATTTCTTCATTGACCGCTTTCATCTCATGTGTGACGTCTGTGATAATCGTCGGTGCGTACCAGAAGCCTTTTTCGTATCCTTCTGGTGCTGAAGCATGACCTCCTGTGACGATTGTTGCCCCGTCCGCTCTCGCCGACTGGACGTATCCATCGATGACATCGACTTGTTGTTGGTCGATGATCGCTCCAACGTGTGTTCCTTTATCGAATGGATTACCAAGGACGAGTTGTTTTGTCTTCGCGACGAACTGTTCCATGAATGCTTCGTAGATCTCTTCGTGGACATACAGGCGCGAGCGCGCTTCACACGATTGACCGCTGTTATAGAAGATGCCGAACAACGAACCATCAACGGCTGCTGTCACGTCCGCATCTTCAAAGACGATGTTCGGTGATTTCCCACCGAGTTCGAGTGTGACTCGTTTTAGCGTCTCGGACGCACGTCCCATGATGTCTTTACCGACTGGCGTTGAGCCCGTGAAGGCGACTTTATCGACGTGAGGATGCTCGACGAGATGGTTGCCGATCTCGCGTCCGGATCCCGGGATGACGTTAACGACACCTGCTGGTACGCCAGCCTCTAGACAAATCTCTCCGAGAATGATTGCTGTCAATGGTGTCAATGTCGCTGGTTTGACGACGACCGAGCAACCGACGGCGATTGCTGGTGCGACTTTCCAAGCTGCCATCATCAACGGATAGTTCCACGGAATGATTTGTGCACAGACACCGACCGCTTCTTTTTCCGTGTAGTTATGGAATTGCCCCGGTACGTTATTGACGACACCACGATGACCGACGATCGCACCCGCATAGAATTCAAAGTCTTCAATCGCTTGCGTGACTTGTCCTTGCGCCGCTGCCAGTGATTTCCCTGTATCAAGAATCTCCAGTTCGACGATTTCGTTGAAGCGGGAACGCATGATGCTCGCAATTTTATTCAAGATTTGTGCCCGACGCCCGACCGGCCACATCTTCCACTTTCCGTGATCAAACGCATCGCGCGCTGCTTGAACAGCACGATCCGCGTCTTCTTTTGATGCTTTTGCGACTTCCGCGATCACTTCGCCCGTCGCCGGATTGTATGTTTTGAACGTCTCGCCTGTTGCGCCCTCGACCTGTTCGCCGTTAATGAGCAAATGATAGACGGACCGTTTCATTTCAAGTGTTTTTTCATGTACTGTCGACATTGTATTCACTCCTGTTCCTGTTGATTGAAAATCGGTGATCGTTTTTCGAGAAATGCTTGCATGCCTTCTGTTTGATCGGCTGTCGCGAACAAGAGATAGAAGTTACGGCGTTCGTGCTCCATCCCATCCTGTAACGATAAATCGACGGCTTTGTTTGCCGCGTCCTTGATCAGTCGCAACGCCATACTCGGTTGGTTCGATAACCGCTCTGCCATTGCCAGTACCGTCGCTTCGACATCAGCCGTCACCCGGTTGATGATACCAAGTCGTTCCGCTTCCTCTGCCTTCATCCGGTCGCCGGTGAAGAGCCACTCGAGCGCCCGCGTTCGACCGATGCATTTCGTCAAGCGCTGCGTCCCGCCTGCTCCTGGCATGACGCCGAGTCCGACTTCCGGGAATCCAAACTGTGTCTCGGGATCTGCGTAGATTAAATCACAAGCGAGTGCCAGTTCAAAACCGCCGCCAAGGACGAACCCATGGACACCTGCGATGATCGGCTTTTTGATTCGGCTGATCCGGTCCCAGTCCGCGAACGGATCGAGGAGTTCCATCGAGATCGGTGTCGCCTCGAGCATCTCCTCGATATCGGCGCCCGCTGAGAACGATTTTCCATTTCCGGTCAAGACGATGACCGTCACCCGTTCGTCTCGGTCGAACGTCTCCATCGCCTCGACGATTTCCCGGACCATCGTTCGGTTCAGCGCATTGTATCGTGCCGTTCGGTCGAGTCGAATCCGACCGATCCGATCGACCATTTCCGTCTTAACGTACTGTTGTGTCGGCATGGACATCTTCACCAATCATCAATGTGACGAGATCCCCCGCAAAGCTCATCAAGTCTTTCCCGGACGCTTTTCCTTCGAGCGAACGCATACCTGCTTGCATCGCTTCCTGACTTTCATAGACCATCTCGCACATCAAGTAATACTTTCCGTCTCCGCCCATTGGTGAACCGACGATTTTCGTGACATTCATTTCTTGCAGTCCTGGAATTTTTGCTGTCAATGGACCATGGACCTCAAAGTAGTGCTGATCGAATGCTTCCTTGTTTTCTGGATGTTTGTACAGTGCGATTAATTTTGCCATCTTGATTACCTTCCTTCACATGAGAGTAGAGACGGGTTTCATCGCCTCGAATGGATTTTTACACGATTTACAGTAGAGAATACTTCGACATGCTGTCGGTCCGAATAAGTTTTCCATCGTCACATACGTCGATCCACAATACGGACAGTCAATCTCCCACTTCCCTTGCTCAAACCGAGGAGGAGCGATACCGAATTCCTTCAATCCTTGCATGCCTTGTTCCGTGATTCGGTCCGATGTCCACGGTGGATCAAACCGGAACTGGACGTCGACCTGTTCGACATTTGGAATCACCTGCAAGGCAGATTCGGTGTTTTTTTTAATGATTTCAAGCGCAGGGCAACCGAGAAACGTCGGGAGAAGCGTGACGCGCACCAGGTAACCATGCTCCGTCGCTTCCGCGTCCATCGTCTCGACCATGCCAAGATCTAAAATACTGACGCTATCAATTTCCGGATCCTTCACCCCGTTCAGGGCTTCCCGGATTGCATCCTGGAGTGTCGTCGTCATGCTTCCCTCTCCTTTCACCACGTCGCGGTCTGATCAATCAAGTAGACTTCTCCGAGTGTCGCAAGCGCGTCATTCAAATCTTCCGTGTGATCGCCGTCTCGCCCGTTACGCGTCATCTGCATTTCCGGAAGCGTCACGTTCAATTCGACGAGTAACGGTGTGATCGTCTGATACCAACGATCGAGTAAAATGCCTTGTCCTTCGATCAACCGCATCTCTTCGATCAATTGACCGTGTTCGCCATAATCGAACATGTCACCGAAGTCATAGAGGACTTTTTCTAGGGCTGCATCCATCTTCTGCCGCGCCGTCTCCGTCGATTGATAAAGCTGGGTGAACCATGTTTGCCAGTGCAGCAAATGATAGTACAACTCCATGTTGATCTTGACGGCAGCCGTAGCGAGTGGCTCATAACTGCTCGACTTCAAAGCATCAATCCGGATCTTTTTCGCGACCGTGTAGCAATAGTTCCGTACGACGGCGAATGCCCAGTCATATTCAGGCTTCTCCATGTAGTAGCCAGGTCCGTTGACACGTTCGACGAGAATCGAATTCTTTCGTTCATGCGCCAGTCGGACATGAGCTAATGCATCAGCATTTCCTTCGCCAAGTTCTTCGAGAAGTTGGTAATACATCGCCGCGTGTCCCATCGAATCTTGCGCAATCGACGACGAAGCGACGTCCTCTTCGATATGCGGTGCGAGTCCGAGCCATTCCGAACCACGATACGCGTAAAGGAAATCATCATCCGCGAGTTGATAGAGTAAGGAAGCGAGTGCCGTCCGTTCTTGTTCCGTCATTTGGAATCGCCTCCTTGCCAAGACATGATCTCTTTTTCATCGAGCATCTGTTGCTCGTAATGACGCCATTTTTTCTTCAAGTAGCCGTACCCTTTCGTCGTTCGGTAGTCCTTATTATCAAGACGTTGTAACATCTGCTTCTCATCGGGTGATAAACCACGGATATCCTCCCGTTTGACGACCCAGATGTCGACGACCGGTTCCCGGCGCATGAAGTTTTCTTGCGCCATTAACAGTGCCATCTCCTTGTTCGGAGCGAGCAAGCTGAATTGATGGGTGAACGCCGCGTTCGGCGTCCGTTTGCTAAAGACTTCGAATTCGTGATAAAACGTCTCGTTCATCGTGCTTTCCCCTCTCATGCCTTCGTTTCAGCGAGTGCATCCCGTACCCAGGCGTTATTTTCATAAGATGTCCGGCGTAGGTCCAGTCGCTCTTTCGAACGTGGTCCTCCCCCTTGGATGATCGTCTTGAATTTTGTCCAGTCTGGCTGTGCATATTCCCATTGCCCTGTCTCTTCATCAAAACGTAACGTCGGATCAGGGATGACGAGTCCGAGTGAACGAATCCGTGGCACGTACTTCGTAAAGAAGTTTTGCCGGAGCTCTTCATTCGTTTTCGTCCGAATCTTATAGGCGATCGTCACGTCCTGTTTTGATGTCCCGGTCGTCTCTTTCGAAGCTGGTCCAAAGAACATCAACAAGGATTCCCACCACTCATCCAGTGATTCCTGAATCATCGCCCGCTGTTCCGATGTTCCTTCTGCGAGTGCCATAATGATTGATTCCCCGTGCTGCGCGTGGAAGACTTCCTCTGCACAGATGCGTTGCAAGGCACGTGCGTACGGTCCGTACGAAGCACCGAGCATGTTCGTCTGTGTGATGATCGCCGCGCCATCGACGAGCCAACCGATCATCCCGGCATCAGCCCATGACCGTGTCGGCATGTGGAAGACGTTATGGAACTTCAATCGTCCGGTGAATAAATCGTCCATCAAATCCCCGCGTGTCTTGCCATACGGCTTCATCAAATCCTCGACGACACGAAGCAACAGTTGCCCGTGTCCCATCTCATCCTGGACCTTTGCCATGATGCCAAGCTTCCGGCGAAGCGATGGTGCTTTTGGAACCCATTCTTTTTCCGGAAGCGCACCCATGATTTCACTGATACCGTGCATCGAAATCAATTTGATCAGCGTATCCCGGTAAAAAGCAGGCATCCAGTCATCGGCTTCAATCTTTTCACCTTGCTCAATCCGTTCCTTGAAGCGTGCTAATTTTTCTTCTTCCGTCAGTTGGACGGGTTCGAACAGTTGTGTTGCATCATACATGCTAGTTCCTCCTTTGAATCAGACAAGTGATGTCGAGCGTCGATCAACGATCCGAACAGCTTTTCCTTCCGATCGTGGTAACCCTTGATGCGGGTGACAGACGAGATCAATGGAAATGAGGCATTCCGACTTGATGGCGTCACATATCGAACGCATTTGTCGCTCCGAGATATTTTCGAATTCGATATGTAGCTCAACGGCATCGAGTCCCGCTTTACGCACGAGATGGATTTGATAATGCGGCGTCACGTCCGGTTGCTGGAGCAAGACCCGCTCGATTTCTGATGGGAAGACGTTGACCCCTCGAATGATCAGCATGTCGTCCGTCCGCCCTTTGACACGTGACATCCGTGTCGTCGTCCGACCACAAGCACATGCCTCATGCGTGATCGATGCTAAGTCACCTGTCCGGTAACGAATAATTGGAAGCGCTTTCTTTTTCAAGCTTGTAAAAACGAGTTCCCCGACCATGCCATCTGGTACCGGGTCCCCCGTAACGGGATCGACGACTTCCGTAATGAATAAGTCATCCATGATATGCAGACCTGCCTGCTCCTGACATTCCATCGCGACACCTGGTCCCATGATTTCACTGAGTCCATAAATATCGAATGCCTGTAGATCAAAGGTCTGTTCGAGTGTCTGCCGCATCTCTTCCGACCAGGGTTCGGCTCCGAAGATGCCGTAACGCATACTTGTCTTGCGTGGATCGATACCCCGTTCGATCATGCGTTCTGCTAATCGCAAAATATACGAAGGTGTTCCACAGATCCCATCCGGTCGAAAATCCTCGATTAACGTGATTTGGCGATCCGTGTTGCCACCGGAAATCGGCAGGATTGTCATGCCTAGTTTTTCTGCTCCTGCATGAAGACCGAGCCCACCTGTGAACAATCCGTAGCCGTATGCATTGTGCAACAAATCAGCTGGTGAACCACCGGCTAAGACTAAGCTCCGTGCTACGGCACCTGCCCAGTCGTCTAAATCTTCTTGCGTATATCCGACGACGGTCGGTTTACCACTGGTACCAGACGAGGCGTGAATTCGGGTGACCTGTTCTCGTTCGACGGCAAATAGCCCGAACGGATAATGATCGCGTAAATCTTGCTTGCGTGTGAAGGGAAACTTCCGTAAATCCTCGATCGTTTGAAAATCATGTGCCGTCATCTGCAATGTTTGCAGACGTTCTTGATAAAACGGAACGCGTGTGACGTGTGCCATCATTTGACGTAATTGCTCCATCTGCAGCTGCTCCCGCGTTTGCGCATCCATCGTTTCCTGATGTTGATCGTACATACCTGCACCTCCTCATCATGTATACAATAATTAAACGGTCGTTTATTTTTAGTTATATGTTTAACGTACGATACGTTCACAATGTTGTCAATCTTGTTTTGTTAAATGCTCCCAAACGATTCTTACTTTATCACTTCAACGCACCTTACCAGTAAATCAATCAGCTTATAAAGCTATTTTTCATGATCGAGAGTCTTTTTTGGAAAATATTTCTGAAATGATTTGCTCATTTTGTAACGGGTTGATAAAATATCGTGTGACAAGTGTTATACTATTTTTGGTAAGACCACTTGATGGAATGAGGATTCGTTGTAGTGAAGGGGGATCACGATGAAGCCAGGTTTAGCTGTCGGGGATACAGCAGAGATTCAAGCGGTCGTCTCGCAAGATATGTTTGCACGGTTTGAAGGTCAATTGGTTCATCCCGCATACTCGACTGTTTCGATGGTCTACCATATGGAATGGGCAGCACGTCAACTCATCCTGCCTTACTTAGAGGCAGACGAAGAAGGTGTCGGGGGTGCGGTTTCGTTGAAGCATCTTGGCATGGCAGCTGAAGGTGCACGATTGATCGTGACCGCTACAGTAACACGCGTCACAGCGCGTCGCGTTGACGCTGACATCGAAGTCCGAGACGGACAATCGATCATTGGAACAGGAGAAGTGACACAATTCATTTTAGAAAAAAGCCGGATTCAAGAAAAATTGCAAGTGAATGCTCCAGCAAAATGAAAGCGCTTACTTATATTTGATAGAGGAGGACTCTACTATGAACACGTTAAACCCATCTACGAATCCAACGCTCTCGATCATGGAAAAAATCGCGGGTCACGAACAAGTCGTCTTTTGCAACGACCCTGTATCAGGGTTACAAGCGATCATCGCCATCCACGATACGACGCTCGGTCCCGCTCTCGGTGGTTGCCGCATGGCGCCTTACGCTTCTGTCGATGAAGCACTTGACGATGTCCTCCGCCTGTCGCGCGGCATGACGTATAAATGCGCTGCAGCTGATGTTGATTTCGGTGGCGGTAAAGCCGTCATCATCGGTAATCCGGCAACGGATAAATCACCAGAGCTTTTCCGTGCCTTCGGTCGCTTCGTCGATTCGCTCGGTGGTCGCTTCTACACAGGAACCGACATGGGCACGACGATGGATGATTTCGTTCACGCTAGTCGGGAGACATCACGCATCGTCGGCATTCCGGAAGCCTTTGGTGGGAGTGGTGATTCATCGATCCCGACGGCTGAAGGTGTCGTCTATGGACTGCGGGCGACAATCGAGACGTTATTCGGTTCGGACGACTTAAGTCGCGCGACTTATGCGATTCAAGGACTTGGAAAGGTCGGATTCAAGGTCGCCGAACAACTGTTACTCGCCGGTGCGACGATCTATGTTTCAGACGTCAATGAAGCCGCGCTCGCAGCAATCGTGACACAAGCCGAAATGGCACCTGGCACGGTTCGCGTCGTCTCACCTCACGAAATCCATCTAACAGACGCTGATATTTTCGTTCCATGTGCATATGGCGGTGTCATTCACGCTCAAAATATCGCCCTCTTACCGTGCAAAGCCATCTGCGGTTCGGCGAACAATCAGCTTGCAGATGAACAGCTCGCTCACGTCTTGATGGATCGCGGCATCTTGTATGCACCAGACTATATCGTCAACGGTGGTGGGTTGATTCAAGTCGCTGACGAACTGTACGGAGCAAATCATGAACGGGTTCTCCTGAAGACGCGTCACATCTATGACGCCGTGCTCGAAGTCTTCAAGGAGTCGCAAGCAGAAAACATCACGACGGTCGAAGCGGCGAACCGGATGTGTGAAAAACGGATGCAAATCCGGGCAAAACACAACAACATCTTTACGAATACGACAAAACCAAAATGGGATATCCGTAACCACTGAAGGAGGGACTGACATGGAGCAACATTTTCCGATTCAACGCATCATCGATGAAGAAGGTCGTATCATCGATGCCTCAAAAGAACACGATCTGACGAAAGAGCTTGCCCTCACCCTGTATGAACAGATGCACCGGATCCGGACGTTCGACCGGAAGGCGATCAACTTACAACGCCAAGGGCGCCTCGGCACTTATGCACCGTTCGAAGGACAAGAGGCAGCGCAAGTCGGTAGTGCACTGGCGTTGTCCGATCAGGACTGGTTATTCCCGACGTACCGGGATCACGGTGCGACGTTGACGTTCGGTGCCGACATGGTGCGGACCCTTCTCTACTGGAACGGGCGCGTCGAAGGTTGCGTGCCGTCTGAAAAACACATCTTCCCTCCTGCCGTACCGATTGCGACGCAAATTCCACATGCCGTCGGTGCCGCATGGGCAGAAAAACGAAAAGGTACGACGAACGTTGCGGTCGCCTACTTTGGTGACGGGGCGACGTCTGAAGGCGACTTCCATGAAGGAATGAACTTCGCGAGTGTCTTCCAAGCACCAGTCATTCTGTTCAACCAAAACAATCAATTCGCAATTTCTGTCCCGATCGAAAAACAGATGCATTCTGAAACGATCGCACAAAAAGCAATCGCCTACGGGATGCCGAGCGTCCGAATCGATGGGAACGATGCATTTGCCGTCTATTTCACGATGCAAGCAGCCGTTGCGCGTGCCCGATCTGGTGGTGGACCAACATTGATTGAAGCCGTCACGTGGCGATTTGGTGCGCATACGACAGCAGACGATCCAACGAAATACCGTGATCAAGCCCGCTCGCGTGACCGGGTCGATCCGCTCGATCGACTTGAACAGTTCTTAAAACACCAAGGCTACTTTGACGAAACCTGGATGCAACAGCTACAGGAACGGCATCAAGCAGAAGTCGAAGCGGCAGTAACTGCGATGGAGCAATTCAAGGCACCAGACGTCAATGACTTGTTCGACCATACGTACGCGACCTTACCGGTTGATGTCCAGCAACAAAAAGAAGCGTATCTGCTAGCAAGGGGGAAATGAGATGGCAACACCAATCAATCGTCAAACAGAGATGACACTCGTTCAAGCTGTCACGGATGCCCTGCGGACAAAATTGTCGGAGGATGAGACGACACTCGTCCTTGGAGAGGACGTCGGAAAAAACGGTGGTGTCTTCCGAGCGACGGACGGCTTACAGGAAGAGTTCGGGGAAGACCGGATCGTCGATACACCGCTCAGTGAAGCCGGCATCGTCGGTACGTCGATCGGTCTTGCCATCAATGGCTTTAAACCGATCGTCGAGATTCAATTTCTTGGCTTCATCTACCCTGCCTATGAACAAATCATGACACACGTCTCCCGGATCCGGATGCGGACGATGGGACGGTACAGTGTGCCGATGGTCATTCGTGCGCCTTATGGTGCCGGCATCCGGGCACCGGAAATCCATTCCGACAGCACGGAAGCACTCTTTACATCGATGCCTGGTCTCAAGGTCGTCTGTCCGGCGACGCCATACGATGCAAAAGGGTTATTGATTGCTGCGATTGAAGATCCGGATCCCGTGTTGTTCCTTGAGTCGATGCGCAGTTACCGCTCATTTAAGGAAGTCGTACCGAGCGAATCGTATACCGTTGAAATCGGAAAAGCGCGCTGCGTCAGCGAAGGGACGGACGTGACGTTGATCGCCTGGGGAGCAATGGTTCAAGTAGCCCAAAAGGCAGCAACGGCTGCTCAGGAACGCGGGATTTCTTGCGAAGTCCTCGACTTACGGACGCTTTCTCCGCTTGACCGGGAAACGATTGCTGCTTCCGTTCAAAAGACGGGTCGTGCCGTCATCGTTCATGAAGCCGCAGCAATGGGTGGTCTCGGTAATGATCTCGTGACATTGATCAACGATACGGCGTTTCTTTATTTACGGGCACCGATTGCCCGCGTGACCGGTTTTGATGTTCCGGTTCCGCTGTTCGCCCTCGAAGACCATTACATTCCGACGCCAGAACGTGTCCTTGCGACGATTCAGCGTACGGTCGAGTTTTAAGGAGCTGAATGCCATGATCGAAGTTAAATTACATGATGTCGGTGAAGGAATGACAGAAGGTGAAATCGCCCATTACCTCGTTCAAGTCGGAGACCATGTCACGACGGATCAACCGGTCGTCGAGGTCGCGACCGATAAGATGGTCGCCGAACTACCGGCTCCTGTTTCCGGGATCGTCAAGGAAATCATCGTTCCGGTCGGTCAGACGGTGCAAGTCGGTACGACGTTATTGCACATCGAAGCAAGTAACGCTTCCGACATGCCGGTCGCGGTAACACCTGAAGCGTCGCCCGCTCCTGAACCAGCATCGGTTGCTGTCACCGCCCCACCTGTTCAAGTTTCTCCAGCAAAACGGGTCCTTGCGACACCCTATACGCGAAAAATCGCTCGTGATCACGGGATTGATATCGAAGCTGTCACGGCTTCCGATCCATCGGGTCGCGTCTCGGAGGACGATGTGCTTCGCTTCGTCCAGGCTACTACTGCTCCACAAGAGACAGCTACGCCGATCATTGAAGAGGTCACGTACCAACAAACCTTACCGGAAACGATTCCGTTTCGCGGCATTCGCAAGCAAATCGCGAAAAAGATGACCCAGTCACTTTACACGATTCCCCATGTCACTCACTTCGAGGAAGTCGATATGACGCGTTTGCTTGCACTACGTGCCGAATGGAAAGCGGCTGGACGAAACATCAACGTCAACGCCTTCTTCATCAAAGCCTTGATTGTTGCCTTAAAAGAGTATCCTGTCTTTCATGCCAAGCTCGATGAAACAAATGCATGTATTCGATTAGAGCAGGATTTCCATTTTGGCATGGCAACGGAAACACCGGACGGGTTGATGGTTCCGGTCATCCGTCATGCCGATCAGCTTTCACTGACGGAACTGCATGAACAATTGGTTGCGCTACAACAACGTGCTCAAAACGGTACCTTGCGCGCAGCAGACTTAAAACCAAGCACTTTTACGATGAGTAATGTCGGTCCACTTGGTAGTACGGGAGCAACACCGATCATCAACTATCCGGAGACAGCACTGATTGCCTTCCATAAGACGAAAAAACGAGCCTGTGTCGATGAGAATGATCAAATTGTCGTTCGCTCGATGATGAATTTGTCAATGTCGTTCGATCATCGTGTCGCAGACGGGGCAACGGCTGTTGCCTTTACGAACCGATTCGTGTCACTGATTGAACATCCGACCACCCTACTTTTGGAGTTGATCTAACATGGTTGTTGGCGAACTTACACAAGAACGGGATCTCCTGATCATCGGTGGAGGTCCCGCCGGTTACACGGCAGCGATTCGCGCCGCACAAGGCGGTCGAAACGTTACATTGATTGAACAAACTGAACTCGGTGGACTTTGTTTGAACAGAGGCTGTATCCCGTCCAAGGTCTATGCGCATGCAGCAGAAGAGATGTTACGCTTGCCGCATCTTGAAGACCTTGGATTCACCGCCCCTGCTGTCCATGACTTCAGCAAACTGAATGCTTACCGGAATCGTGTCGTGCAGCAATTACGTCAAGGAGTGGTCGCCCTCTGTCAGGCGAACCAGATTGAACATATCTCTGGTGCAGCCTCCTTCCTGTCAGAGGACCGGATCGGCGTCGAGTCGGGACATCAGTTCGATACGTACCGATTCCAGGACGTTATCATTGCGACCGGTAGTCACAGCATCCAGCACGAGGAATCGTGTCGTTTGAACGCCGAACAGCTTTATCAACTCGAGCAACTGCCAGATAGCCTATTGATCATTGGATCTGACACGTTAGCACTCGAAGCGGCCGCCTGTTTCCACGCACTTGGGACAGAGGTGACGTTGTTCGCGGATCAATTATCACTCGAACCAAGCCTTGAAAAGGAACTGAAGCGGACATTCAAAAAACAAAAAATCCGTCTCGTGTCGGATGTCGTGACACGTATCGAGGCTTCATCGGACGCAACCGTCACCGTCATGAAAAACGGAGAAGAAGTCGCCTATCAGGGGGCCAATCTGTTCCAGTCCCTTTCCCGGATCCCGAACAGTTTGACACTCGGTCTCGAACGGATCGGTGTGACGCTTGCAGAAGACGGAACGATTCCAGTCGACGCAACGGGACGAACGAATCAACCGCATATTTACGCAATCGGTGATGTGACACCGGGTCCACAGCTCGCCATCCGTGCGATTCATGAAGCGAAGCGAACGGCAGCTCACTTGTCTGGTCAAGACGTCGATCCGACGACACCGTATTATCCGACGGTTCTACGGACCTTCCCACCGATTGCTTCGGTCGGGATGACGGAACAAGAAGCGGTCGAAGCCGGACATGCTGTTCAGAGCGGACAGTTCCCGCTGAATGCAAACGGAGCGACGACGATCGAAGGTGGTAGTGGATTCGTCAAAGTCATCGCTGACGAGCAAACATCACTGATCCTTGGTATTCACATGATTGGGGACGATGCTCATCGTCTCGTCGGACAATTCACCCAAGCACTGGAACTGACAGCAAAACGGGAAGATCTCCTCTTCCCTGTCATGGCACATCCGAGTCGAAGCGAAGCCTTGACGGAATCGATGGAAGCCTTATTTGGTCAATCGATCCATCTTCCACCACGTCAACAGGTCGGTTCGCGCGCGTAATCCAAAAGAGGTGCCTCTGCGTCAGAAGCACCTCTTTTGGATTCATCACTTCATTTCGTGTAGAAAGGAAAACATGTCATGGAACTGTACTTCACTCGTTTGCAATGGAATACACATACGTTTCCGGTCGCCGCTACAGCAGATGGTCTCTGTTATGTCGGCGCTTGGGATGAACCGGAGGATGTATTCGACGAATGGTCGCGGAAACACTTCCCCCGAGCCGAGCGGACTGCTTCTGATACCGCGCTTGCTCCGTATACGGAGCAGCTACTGGCTTATCTAAATCAGCAGTCGACGACACTGTCCTTTCCAATCGCACCAGTCGGTACCCCGTTTCAACTTGAAGTCTGGCATGCTTTACGCGCGGTACCATACGGTCAAACCGCCACCTACTCCGATATCGCGGAACGTCTCTTCCGGCCGAATGCGACTCGCGCGATTGGCACGGCAATTGGGAAAAATCGATTACTGCTTGCGATCCCATGTCACCGGATCATTGGCAAAAAAGGCGATCTGCTCGGGTATCATGGCGGTCTGAATATGAAGCGGACACTACTCGCGCTCGAGCAACGCCTCTGATTCTCGTCCCTCTTCGCTGAACGATAGAGCGAACAGAATCCCGAACGGATCGCGGACTTGCGCATACCAACCTCCAAAGTCTGCTATCGCAAGAGGTGTGACGATTTGACCGTCTGTCGTTAATCGCAGATACACTTGCTCGAGCTCTTCAAGCGACGTAAAAGTCAACAACAGATGGAGCGAAGAAGAGGTATTCGGTGCGTCACTCTCGTCCCACAGCATCAATTCAAACGCCCCATTGGATAAATGTGCGTGATAGACGGTATCTTCTGCTTCATCAAGTAAGAGACGACGACGTGTCATCGTAAATACGTTTTCGTAGTACACGATCGCCTGCTTGGCTTGTCCCGAAAAAACGAGACAAGGAGTAGCGGCATACTGCATGAAAAGTCCTCCTTTCATTATGCTTTAGTATTACCTTTCGCACTTTTCTTCCCGATTTCCTTCTATACACAAAAAGCCCCACTTTCCTGTCTAACCGGACACGGAAAGTGGGGCTTCTTCTTCGAATCAATCAAGACACTACACCAAAGCGATAAGCTGTTTTCCAGTGATAGGTCTCACCGGGTGACAACAAGATTGATGGAAAATCAGATTCATGGACTGCATTCGGATGCACTTGTGCTTCAAGGCATAAACCAAGTGATGGTCGAGCAGGAACACCGTGAACCGTATAATCGGTCAGTAGTTGCGTTCCCGTATAGAGCACGATCGCCGGCTGATTCGTTGTCACGTCGACGAAACGACCGGACACCGGATCTTCAAGTCGAAGTGTGTCATCCCGCAATACGAAGGGATGATCATAGCCGTTTCCAACAGCAATCGTCTCGGGATGCTCCGGCGTAATCCCGTCACGAATCGACTGACCGTTCCGGAAATCAAACGGGGTTCCGGAGACATCCCGCTGTTCCCCTGTCGGTAAGCCGTCTGGCTGGACCGGTAAGTAGCAGTCGCTTGGTAACGTCAAGACATGATCTAACACATCCCGCTTCGCATTTCCCGATAAGTTGAAGTACGTATGATTCGTCAGATTGAGTGGTGTCGTCTGATCCGTCACGGCCGTCATCTCAAGCGTCAATGTTGTTCCCTCTAATCGATAATGCACGTCGAGTGTGACCGTTCCCGGATACCCTTCTTCTCCATCCGGACTGTTCAAACGCAAATGAAACAACGTATCCGTCGCTTCGATAACATCGAACCATGCTTGATCGAATCCGTGAATCCCACCATGCAGATGATTCGCACCGTCGTTTGCGACGAGCGGATAGACCTCTTCCGCTACTTCGAAGCGTGCCTGTCCGATTCGACCAGCGACGCGTCCGACGATTGCCCCGAAGTAAGGCGAGTGCTGTTGATACTCTTCTACCGCCTCGAGACCTAAGACGACGCTTTCCAAATGACCTTCCCGATCGGTCGTCCGGATATCTTGGATGATGCCGCCGTAGTTCCAGAGTGTCACTTCGATGCCTTCCTGACGTAACGTATGTCGGATCAACTCTTTCTCAAGTAGTCGTGTCATCGTTGTTCCTCCACCGGTTGGCGCGTCACGAGTTGAACAAATCGCCCGAACGCCGCCTGACCTTCTTCCGTCTGTTTAAAGACGCCACAGTCCTCAAGACCACGTACGAATTTCGCAGCGACCGCTTGCTCGACGTACATCGTGACATCTTGACCGTCATACGCTTGTTTTAGTTCCTCTGCCCAGTCAGCATGAGCGACAGCTACTTCGTCGACTTCACCTGTGATGAACTGTTCGACCTGTTGCAACTCTTGGAGCAAACGTGCCGGTAAGACCGCCAGTCCCATCACCTCGATCAAACCGATATTTTCCCGTTTGATATGGTGAATATCAGCATGCGTATGGAAAATACCGTCCGGATGTTCTGCTGACGTCCGGTTGTTCCGTAAGACGAGATCGAGCTCGAATTGTCCATCACGTTGACGGGCGATCGGCGTCACCGTATTGTGTCGCGTCTCACCTGTGTGTGACTGGATCTCTTGACTCTCATCCGTATACGTCAACCACGTCTCATAGACGGTCGCCGCAGCATCGAGTAGTGCCGACGCATCTGTACTTTTCAGACGCAACACACTCAGTGGCCAGTGTAAGGTTTCACCAGTGACTGTCGGCTGATCCGGGAACGTAAAGGATGTTAAAGCGTTTGCCCGGTCCATCGCAAACGTATAACGACCGCCCTGATAATGATCATGCGTCAGGATTGATCCGCCGACGATCGGCAGGTCCGCATTCGAACCAGCAAAGTAATGCGGGAACTGCTCGACGAAAGCGAGCAGACGTGCAAAGGCATCCCGATTGATGACCATGTCACGATGTTCCTCTGACAAGATGATGCTATGTTCGTTGTAATAGACGTACGGTGAGTATTGTAATGCCCACGGTTCTTCCATCAGTGTCAGCGGAACGATTCGGTGATTCGCACGAGCTGGATGATTCGCACGGCCCGCGTAGCCGACGTTTTCAACGCACAACAGACACGTTGGATAGTTCGACGTCGTTGGTGCCTCCGTCCGAGCTGCTGCGATTTCACGTGGATCTTTTTCCGGCTTCGATAAGTTGATTGTGACATCAATCGTCCCATAAGCCGTCTCTGCTTGATAGCGTTTATTCTTAGCAATCCGTTTCGTTTGAATGTAGTTACTCGCTTGGCTGAGTTGATAAAAATAATCCGTCGCCGCTACCGGTGATTCAGCGTACAGACGATGGAATGCCGCCGTCACGTCAGACGGACGCGCGACGAAGATATCCATCACATCTGCTGCGAACTGTTCTTTGTCTTCGAGACGCGCTGGCAACTGCCCGCTTGCAATCAACACTTCAATCATGTCGTCCAAGATATCGGGAATTGGGCGAGATGGTACGCCTGCCTGTTCTTCAAAATCGGCTTGACCGATCCGCGCTAGAATCCGGTTCCGGGCGTAGGTCGCATCTTCCGGTTCAATCAAACGTTCCTGGATTGCTTGCGCTACTAACTGTTGGATGAGTTCATTCATCGCCGTCACTCTCCTCATTCTGTCTCTCTTTAACGAACGCTCGTCCGGTACCCTTCTGGGTGATGTGCATGCCAATTCCAAGCATCACGGATGATCGTTTCGATATCGGTGCGTTGCGGTGTCCAGCCGAGAACTTCTTTTGCTTTGGTGGATCCGGCGATTAAGATACTCGGATCACCTGCACGACGTTCAATGATCCGTTCTGGAATCGGATGTCCTGTTACGCGACGAGCTGCTTCGATGATTTCTCGAACGGAGAACCCTTGGCTTGAACCGAGGTTAAAGACTGTGCTGTCGTTGCCATCCGCTAAATAATCGAGTGCTCGTACATGGGCATCGATCAAGTCTTCAACATGGATGTAATCACGAATGCACGTGCCATCCGGCGTTGGATAATCATCGCCATAGATCGAAATTTCTGCCCGTTGTCGGTTGGCGACTTCAAGGACGAGCGGAATCAAATGTGTTTCTGGTGTATGGTCTTCCCCGATCTCACCTGTCGCCCGTGCACCGGCGACATTGAAGTAACGTAACGCGACGTAACGTAAGCCATACGCTTGTTCAGACCAGCGCATCATCTTCTCCATCATCAACTTCGTCTCGCCATATGCATTCGTCGGACTCGTTTCCGCTGTTTCGAGAATCGGCATCTGTTCCTGTTCACCGTATGTCGCTGCCGTCGAAGAGAAGACGATTTGTTTGATGTCGTGAGCAATCATCGCTTCGAGCAACACTTGTGTCCCGTAAACGTTGTTATCAAAGTAGCGTAATGGTTCCGTCATCGACTCGCCGACAAGTGAAAAAGCAGCGAAATGAACGACTTGTTCAATCGTCTCTTCCGTAAAGACGCGATCGAGAAAAGCACGATCGCGTATATCTCCTTCATATAAACGTGCTTGCGGGTGAACCGCTTCACGATGACCGGATTGCAGATGGTCGATGACGACGACATCCTTTCCGGCATCAATCAATTGATAGACGGCATGGGAGCCGATATAACCAGCTCCACCTACGACTAACGTTGCCATTTAGATGACCTCCCGTTCGATTTCACGTGCTCCGTCACCGACCGTCGCCGTATAGAACGTCGCCGGGTATCCGATCCGTGCTTCATAATGTTCGCCGACAGCTTGTTTGAAGGCGTCGACTGCCTCGTCTTCAACGATCGCAATCGCGCAGCCACCAAAACCAGCACCTGTCATCCGTGCGCCGAGCACGCCCGGTTGTTCCCAAGCGGCTTCGACGAGTGTATCAAGTTCAATCCCTGTCACTTCATAATCTTCCCGTAACGAGACGTGTGACGCATTCATCAACTGACCGAACGTCGTCAGTTCTCCCGCTTCGAGTGCCGCTAGCGCCTGAAGCGTTCGTTCATTTTCTGAAATCGCATGGCGAGCGCGACGCATCAAGATTTCGTCTTCCCATGCGACTTTTGCGAATTCTGACGTCGTCCATTGTCCGAGTGCTTCCCGTGGCGTGAATTGATTGAGATAAGCGAGTGCTGCTTCACACTCTGCTCGGCGTTCATTGTATTTCGAATCCGCTAGTTCACGGCGTTTGTTCGTATTCATGATTATGATCGTATATCCTGTCAAATCGAGTGGGGCATACGTATAATCGAGCGTCTCACAATCGAGCAACAATCCCGCTCCTGCTTTTCCCATACCGATCGCAAATTGATCCATGATGCCACTGTTGACGCCAATATAACGGTTTTCGACTTGTTGACCGAACCGGACGAGATCAAGACGTGGAATCTCTAATCCATATAATCGATCGAGCAAGACACCGATGACGAGTTCAAGCGAAGCCGATGATGAAAGACCAGCTCCATTCGGGATGTCACCTTGAATCAGGATGTCACATCCTGAGTCGATGCGGTACCCTGCTTCCTGTAAGACTGTAATCATCCCCTTCGCGTAGTTCGCCCAACCGTGCGTCGCGTCGTACGCGAGTTGGTCGAGTGCGACTTCGATGATGCCGTCTTGCTCAAAATTCAATGAATAGAAGCGGAAGCGTTGATCGTCTCGTTTTCGCGCGATCGCATGCGTACCGAACGTTAACGCACATGGAAAGACGTGACCGCCATTGTAATCCGTATGTTCACCGATTAAGTTGATCCGTCCTGGTGCAAAGAAGCGATGCGTCGACGGTGAGCCAAACCGCTGTTCAAATTGTTCTTCTAACGTCTGGTCTGTCATACGATCGTCTCCTTTGATTCGAGTAGTGAAAGCGCACGGTGGACTGGCTGAATCCGCAAGCAGCGGGCTTCATAGTCCGTCGTGTATGAGAATGTCAAGCCTTGTTGCATCAAATAAGCGCCGCTTAACGTCCGGTCCTCGACTTGATAACGCATTGCTGGGTCGAGTCCTTTTAGCTTGAAGTGATACTGATGTGCTCCGTATTGTCGAAGTGGCGCGATCGCAAGTAGGACTGTTTCTTCTTCTGATGTATACTGCATGACGCTTGGCGTCTGTTGTGTAAAAGCAGATAAGCGATACTGGATACCGCGTTGAATCGTCGGACGAATCGCTTGGTATGTCTCGATCCAACCTTTTGCTTCCGCAAGTTCATCCGTTGACCACTCGCTTAAGTTACCACCGATTCCGAGTGTGCCTTGCATCGAGGAGACAAAGCGTGTTGCAAGCGGTACGTTGCGTCCATTTAACCAGTTCGGTCCGTCCGTCACCCAGCAACTCATCATCTTCGCATTGTAGGCATACGAGAAATCATGCTGAATTTGTAAGCGATCGAGTGGATCGGTGTTATCACTCGTCCAGACTTGTTCCGTCCGTGAGAGGATTCCAAGGTCGATCCGTCCACCACCACCAGCACAGGCTTCGAAGTCGACCGTCGGATGCAAGCGACGCAATTCATCAAAGATTCGATACAATGCATCGACGTGACGTTTCCATAATTCCTGTTGGCGATCCGTCTGATCTTTTGGAACGCCTGGTTCTGAGAAGGCACGGTTCATGTCCCATTTGATGTAGTCGATCGCGTGACGCGTGAGCAAGTCATCCATCATCTCGAGAATGAATTGCTCGACTTCTGGTAATCCAAGGTTTAAGACGTATTGATTCCGAGACGTCGTCCGGACCGCATCGCGCGCATGGTAAATCCAGTCTGGATGCGACCGGTATAGATCAGAATCCGGATTGACCATCTCCGGTTCGACCCAAAGACCGAATTGTAAGCCTTGTTGTTTCACATACGAGATCAAAGGCTGAAGACCATTCGGAAACTTTTCCCGATTGACGTGCCAGTCTCCGAGTCCCGCTTGATCGGAATGGCGTTCACCGAACCACCCATCATCGACGACGAACAGTTCACAGCCGATTCCCGCTGCCAGATCAACGAGTTCACGTTGACCGGATTCCGTCACATCGAAATAGGTCGCTTCCCATGAGTTATAGAGAACCGGACGATCGGTCGCACGCGGCATGATGACGTCTCGCTGGAACGCATGCGCATGGGCGCTCATATCCGCGAAACCGTCCGCATAACCGATGTAGAACGTTGGTGTCGTCAACTGTTGTTGATGTGATAGTTTCCAGCTGAAGTCAAACGGATTCATGCCGCCCGATAGCTGAACGAAACCGAACGCATCTTGTTCGACGTGAATCGCCCAGTTGCCGGAATAAGCAAAATGTCCGTAGACGATTTCACCACCGTCTTCTGTAGCGTCCTGCTCGAGTGCGAACCAAGGATTCGCTTGATGGCTCGTCACCCCACGCCGACTTTCGACCGTCTGACGTCCTGGTGTCACCGGTGTAATCTGTTTCTTGAACTCCCCTGTCCACATCCCAGCGAAGTGATGCAGTTTTAAATGCGGTTGATGCCAGCGTCCCATCGCAAAGGACTGGGCTGCTGTCAAGCGTACTGGTAATCGGCCTGTATTTTCGACGACGATTGAACGACCGATGATGTCGTAATCGGTGAACACTTCGTACTGAACCCCGACACGCATCTCCTGCAAGGGATCAAACAGCCAGAGCGTCAATTTCGTTTCCGTCTGTTCGGAACGCTCAAACTGGAACTGGTGAATCCGCTGTCCGTCCTCTCGTTCCGACTTCAGAGTCGGTTCCGTGTACAACATCTCGCCGAATGGTACGAAATCGTACGTCGCGACGCCGTCTGGCGATTCAAACGAACTGTGCGCGACGACCGGACTCGGTAACGCTTCATAATCATTCCGGTATGGTAACTTGGCACCGAAATAGGTGTGAATCAGCTTACCGTTCGCACCGACCGTGACGACGTGAGCGACCCGTTTCCCTTCGACGACGAAACGACGTCCTGCTACTTCAAAGATTGCCATGGTTCTCTTCCTCCTTACGTCGTCAGAATCAGTGTCTCAAGTGGTGCGAGCTGGACCGTTCCACGATATGTCTCATCTTTTGTCAATGCTTTGTATGTTCCGTCTAACGTAACGTCCCGCGTTTCTTTCGTGTCATGGTTCATCAAGAAGAGAAAATCGCGTTTTTCGCCGTGACGACGCACGATTTCGACTTGATCCGGCGCCTCGATCATCTCGATACCGGCCTCCGTGAACGCTTGACGGTAAATCGTATCGATCATCGTATCATCAATCGATGAGCCGATGTAGGTAATCATTCCTTTATAGGCATTGCGCGTCACAGCCGCTACACCCTCGTAGAACGTATCTTTATAAACAGCAAGCGTCTCTGCTGTCGTTGGTGTGATGAGATCACACCAGAGGCGGGCTGTTGAAGATTGTCCTGCCATCTCGCCGATGCCTGCCACCTGATGTTGCTGAACGGATTGGAGTGACTCGTATTCGTCAATCTCGATTCCCGCATACGGCGCGAACTTACCTGGTAACGTCGTCGGTACGACATGATTCCGTGCATCCTTGACGCCTGTCCGGTAAGTGAAGATGACGTGACCGCCTTGTTCCATGTACGCAATCAAGGCGTCGTCGAACGTTGGATTCGTCAAGAAATAGAGTGGAACGATGATCAGTTTATAACGAGAGAGATCATCACCTGGGAAGACGATGTCGGTTGCGACTTGTTGACGAACCGCTCCACCATAGAAGCGGACGAACTCCGTCCGGAAATCAAACGCATCACTATGTGGCTGGTGTGTCCACGCCCAGACGTTTTCTTGATCGAAATAGACACCGACTTTCGCGTCGTAACGGCTCACGTTGATCTCATCACCATACGTATTTAGTTCCGTCATGATCTGTTTGACTTCTTCGAATTTTCGTTTCGGTTTGCCATCATGATCGATGATACCGTGACAGAACTCCTCTGTTCCGAAATGAGCAGCCCGGAAGCGGAAGTAGACAATCGCTTCTGCTCCTCGCGCGACCGCTTGGTACGTCCAGAGGCGAATGTGTCCTGGTCGTGGCAAGTAACCGATTTTGCTCCAGCCTTGTGCGCCACTCAATTGCTCCATGACCCAGAACCCTTTTCCTTGCTTCGAAGAGCGGCAAAGATCATGATCACTCGCCATCTTCTCGAATCGGTTCGGCTCCGGTAGTCCACCCCAGACTGGGTAGTTATCGAACGCCACGTAATCAAGGTCTTGCGCCATTTGTTGCTGATTGACCGCCATATCACTGTAGACTAAGTTATGCGTGATGAAGACGTTCTCTGGAATGTAGCGACGTAAGACATCAACTTGTAACTTGTTGTAGTACGTATAGCCGTCGGCACAGAAACGATCGAAGTCGACGAGCAAGGATGGGTTGTGTTCCTGATAGACTTTACGCGGTACCGGGATTTGCTCCCACGCCGTGTACGTCTGACTCCAGAAGACGGTTCCCCACGCTTCGTTCAAGGCATCGAGCGTTCCGTAACGATTTTCTAACCAACGCTGAAAAGCAGCGCGGTCGACATCGCCGTAAGAACGATCCGATTTCTCATGCCCGTATTCATTATCCGTTTGCCACCCGATGACACGAGGATGTTGACCGTATCGTTTCGCCATCTCTTCCGTGATCTTGACGGATAGACGCTGGTACGTTTCGCTGTGGACCGTGTAATGGCGACGAGCACCAAAGCTGATCGTCACACCGTTCTCATCGACCGGTAAGATTTCTGGATACTTCGTACATAACCAAGCCGGTGGTGTCGCAGTTGGTGTCCCGAGTACGATATCAAATCCTTCCGCACTCAACCGTTCGATGACGTCATCCCAAAAGCTGAAGTCATAGACGCCTTCTTCCGGCTCCATCATCGACCAAGCGAATTCCGCGAGACGAACGACGTTGACGCCAAGTTCCTTCATCAGTCGGAAGTCTTCCTCCCATAGTGCTCGTGGTGTTTGTTCTGGATAATAATCGACTCCTAAATACATTGTGCTCCCCCTTACGCAAAAACAATTATTTTACTGCACCCGCCGTCATTCCTTTTTGGAAGAAACGTTGGAAGAAGATATAGAAGATCATCGTTGGTAAACTGATCAAAACAAGTGAAGCGTAGATTTTTCCTGGGTCTCCGCCGAGCGCATCCTTGAAGAAACTTGGTGCCATCGTGACTGTCTGATAGGCAGGATCCGTCATGAACGTAAGAACCATCAAGTATTCGTTCCATGAGTTGAGGAACGCATAGATTAAAGCTGTGGCAAGCGCTGGTTTTGCGAGTGGTAGCATGACTTTGAAGAACACTTCAAGAATCGTCGCCCCATCGATATACGCCGCTTCCATCAGTTCGTTTGGTAGTTCATCAAAGTATCCTTTGATCAGCATCAGACCGAATGGTAAGAAGAACGCAACTTCCGCTCCGATCAGTCCCCAGTGATTGTTCAGCCCGTCAAACGAACGGAGTGTGAAGAACAATGGAACGATCATCGAAGCGACGGGTAACATCAGACCCGCTAAGACCATATTGAACAACAGGCGTTTTCCAGCAAACTCAAGTTTCGAGAAGGCAAACGCCGCGAATGCCAGAATCGTGATCGAGATGATGATCATGAAGAAGGCAACGAAGAAACTGTTGAAGACGAACGTTGGGAAGTTCGGGTTTTGTAGTGTTGCGATATAGTTATCGAATCCATTGATTCGGAGACTCTCTTTGAACATGACGAAAATCGGGAATAACCAGACGATTGATGCTAGCACCAATACAAGGTTGATCATCCAGCGGCTTTTTTTAGATTCTACATCCATGGGTCGTTCCTCCTTAGTTATCCATTTTCTTTTGTACGCGCAATTGGAAGTACGTGATGAGCAAGGCAATCGTCAATAGGATGATGGCAACCGCACTCGAGTAACCGACTTCCTGTTGCAACATCGATTTCCGGAATAGATAAGTCGAAATGAACTCCGTCGACGATCCCGGTCCGCCTGCTGTCGTGATCCAGACTAAGTCAAACGTCTTCAGACCACCGATGACACCGAGGATCGAAAGTGTGAACGTCGTTCCTTTCAAGTTCGGGAAGACGATGCTCCACAGTGTCCGGAAGAATCCAGCTCCATCGATTTTTGCTGCTTCGAAGATTTCCTTCTCAATCGTCAGCATCGCCATGTAGTACATGACCATTGAAGAACCTGTCCACTGGAAGATGTTGATCGCAATGACGGAATAAAGCGCGATATCCGGGTCACCTAGCCAGTTCTGTTCGAGGCTACCGAGACCAATTGCACGGAGGAACTCATTGATGTAACCAAACTGAAAATCATAGATTTGTGAGAATGCCGCACCGAGTACGACAGGGCTCAAGACGACAGGGAAGAAGAAGACCGACTTCATCGCCGTCCGCAATGGTCCCGGCGTATGCAGGAAGTACGCCAAGACAAGACCAATACCAGCTTGAATCGAAACGGTCAAAATCGTGAAGATGAACGTATTCTTCAACGAGAGATAGAAGTCCGGATCTTGGAACATCTCAGCATAGTTGTCGAGTCCGACGAACACTTTGTCAAACGAAATCCCGTCCCACGAGAAGAACGAGTTATAGGCATTATAGAAAATCCCATAATAGATGAAGCTGACGACGAACAAGACGATTGGAGCAACGAATGCCCATCCGACCATGTTCCGCTTCATGTTCTTTTTCTTCTTTGGCGCAGGTGTACGTGTCGCTACCGGCTGGAGCGGTTCTGCTTTTGGTTTAATCGGCAATTCCTGTCGCTCTGTCTGCATATCGATTCCCCACTTTCCTCAAGTCCAAAAATCAGGAAGTGGCACGCAAGCGTACCACTTCACTGTCGAGTCTTATTTCGCTGATTGATCCGCTGCGTCTTGGACGCGTTGTAATGCTTCTTTCGGATCTTGTCCTGTCGCGATGTTTTGAAGTTCCTTACCGAGGATATCGTTTAATTTCGTATCCCGGATACCACGGCTAGCAACCGCTTTTGCTAATGTGTCGTTCAACATCTTGTACGACTCTTTTTCTCCTTCAGATGTGAAGGCAGCATCTGAATCGACTTTGACGTCCTTGATGCCAGGTGCCATCTCGAACTCACCCATATAGACTTCTTGTCCTTTTCCTTGGCTCATGAAGGCGATGAATTCCGCTGCACCTTCTTGTTGTTTCGACTCTTTGTTGACACCAAGTGCCATATCGATCGAAGCGATGATTGGTTGCTCTGTACCACCTACTAAGTTCGGGAGTGGAACGAATCCGAGCTCATCGTCGATTTTCCATTTGTCTTTTTTCTCAGCAGTCGTCATCGAGTGTGCTTCCCATGAACCGATGACCCACATTGCTGCCTTTTTATCGAAGAATTGGTTCATCCCGTCATTGTATGTCGCGAGACCAAGTGCTCCTTCTTGGAAGACTTTATCTTTGAAGAGATCTTGCCAAACTTGTGCTGTTTTGACCATCTCATCGTCTGTCCATTTTGCTTGACCTGAGAGGACTTTTTGGATGTAACCCGGCGCGACCTGGTGGCTGAGGACGTTGTAGACGTCGATGTCGATCCACGCGTCTTTTGCTCCGAGCATGAGCGGGATGACCTTATCTCCTGAGTCTTTGATCTTCTTGACTGCGCTGACTGTTTCTTTGTAGTTCTTCGGAGGCGTCACGCCGTATTTGTCGAGCATCGTCTTGTTGTACATCAAGTACGCTTGACCTGTGAACCCGATTGGGACCGCGTATTGTTTACCATCAAGTGTCGTCTGTTCGATTCCAAGCTCAACAAACTTGTCTTTCCAGCCTTTGCCGGCTGCTTTATCCATGTATGAGTCGACCGGTACGACACGATCCTTGTACTGCTGGATCATCGGTTCTTTTAGACCGATGATGTCTGGACCCTTACCTGACAACATCGCGACTTGTAATTGTTTTTCATAGTCTTCACTGTAGCGTTTGAATTGAACGACGTATTTATCTTGTGATTTATTGAAAGCATCAACGACTGCTTTCCCCGCTTCTGGTTGTGGTGCCCAGCCCCACCATGTGACGATTGTCTTACCGTCTTTCGTTTTTGTTTGTTGCTCATCTTCGCCACCACAAGCGGCAAGGAATGCGGATAATGTTAGGACTGATGCTGCAGCAACGAGTTTCGTTTTTTTGAATTTCATGTAAGAGCTCCCCTTTTATGTGTAAGTAGTCAAGCGTATCGTCTAGCGTGTTCCCCTTCGATTTGTGCTTGTTTGCACCATTCTTCGATCACCTTCGTCTGAATCGGCATTCCCTGTAGCTGAATCAATACACGGGCGATCAATCGAAGACGGTACGCCAGCGTATCGACGTCCGGTCGGACGAAGAGATACAACTCCCCACCGAGCGTCAAACAACCGGCAGAGCGCATGTGTTGCATGAGTGCGCGTAATTCAATGTATCCGCTCTCATTTTTTCGAATGTGTAGCTCGGATGAACGGATCGTCAGGACCCCTTGTACCGATGACATCCGGAATTGAAATACACCGTCACGTCGTGGTCGGACGAGCACGATATCCTGCTCGTCTGTCGGGACATCGCCAGGACCCTGTTCTGTCATCTGTTGCGTCGACCGATGAAAATAAAAACCGCGGATTGCTCCGTAACGCCCGAAAGCTTCACGGTACGAAACCCATGGATCGTGTGGTTCCATTGCGCGATGCCTCCCTTTCCTGCTTCAGCTTGATTAGCCCCTGCTAACCTGCATCCACCTCCACATAGTTGACCATGAACTTAGTAAATTAAATTTATTATCTAACTTTACATCGACTATAGCACATCACTTTTTGTTTTGTAAACGGTTTCATTAAATTATTTTTGAATAACAAAACCGATTCTATCTCCTGCTGGTGCGCAAGACATGGAATCGGTTCATTAAATCGTTTGAAATAAACTGTTTGTTGCAAGAGCCGCAGCACTGAGCGCTCCCTGTTTGTCACCCCACGGGACCATCTTGACATCGGTTTCACGTGAAGCAGCGGTCAACGCCGTGTGCTCGACCCGTTCCTTGATTTGATCAACGATCGTAGGTGCGAGCTCGAACATTGGTCCCCCAAGTAAAATCCGGCGTGGATTTAAAAGATGAATCGTATTCAAGACACCAATTCCGATATATTCCCCCGCCCGTTCATACGCACGAACCGCCTGCTCGTCTCCCTCGTTCAACCGCTTGCGCAAATCAGCAAGCGTCATGACTTGTGGATCAACGACCGCATAATCCCGGAGTAATGCTTTTTCGCCTGCCAACGCTTCAAGACATCCTCGGTTCCCACACGAGCAAATCGGACCATCGAGATCAAGGCGCATATGTCCGACCTCTCCCGTAATATGATGTTGACCATCGACAAGTTGGTTATCGAGTACGTAAGCCCCCCCGATGCCTTCCCCAGCATAAAGATAGAAGAATTGTTCAACCCCGACGCCTTCACCGAACAATAACTCAAACGAAGCGAGTGCCCGGACGTCATTTTCGATGAAGACCGGATAGTCAAAGCGTGCTTCGAGTTGTACCTTCAGTTCAACATCATGCAAATGGAATCGTGGAGCAAAAAGAATGACACCCGTCTCCGGATTCACCATCCCATGGACAGAGATGCCGATACCATGAATCGTTCCCCGTCCTTGTGTCTGTGCAATCAACGTCTCGCATAAGCGACCGATGGCATCAATCAGTTCTTCATTTGTCTCAAAGCGTCCCACGGCTTCGGACTCATGAATCGTATTGCCACTCAAATCCGCAACGACCCCGATAAATTGGTGACTCGTCGCGTCGATACCGATGACATATTGTTCTGTTGCGACGAGTTCGAGCATGATTGGTTTTCGTCCCCCGTTCGATACCCCAAGCTCTCGCTCCGTCACGAGTTGTTCTGCAATCAATTCACTGACGATATTTGATACCGTCGGCTTCGTCAAGTTTGTCCGTTGTGCTAACTCGACCCGCGAAATCGGTTGATGCATCCGGATCAGTCGCAAGACGAGTGCTCGATTATAAGAACGCATCCATTTAGAATTACGCGGTGTTTCTTTCGCCATGTCCCCCTCAACCCCTTTGGTCTGTCTCTTTACTATCTTCGCATATTTTGTAAGGGATTTCACGGTCTCACACAAAAACCGTTCATCTGCTGAACGGTTTTTGTGCACTTTCATGCTTCATCGTATGGTTGTTCCAAGATCAAGACACGTGAACCGTCCGGATTCTCGGTCAGTTCGATTTCGACGATGGCTTGACCAACCAGCAAGACGATCGGTTGAGACGGATCATTCTCGCGAAAGAAACCGATTTTTCCGTGGTGGGCATCCATATAGTCCGCATATAAAAATGTGCCGTTGACATGTAACTCATCCTTCATGCGATTAAACGTCAGACGTGGCACACCGTACCAGGCTTCCCCATTCAAATAAAGCAACGGACGCTCGCCGACCGATTCATTCATCGCCCGTCGGACCTCGATTGCCCCCGTCGTATCGTAATACAATCGATCCTGACCACGTGTCGCGATGACGATCGGATGTTTCTGATACAAGACGACTTCTAAAATTTCATCTGCTTGTTCGACGAAATAACCAGTCTCATCCGACTGGGCAAAACTAATCGTATACAGCTGCATCCAGGACACAATATCCGTCACTTGAACCGGTTTATGAAAAAGCGCAGAAACAAGCAGTGTTTCTTGCGGAGTCACAATCAGATTGACGGAGATATCCGCTAAGCGGATCGTCCGGATTTGTGTCGAAGGGTACGTATGATCATAACTCGGAACAAGCATCGCTTCATAGTGATCATCCTTTTCGACCAGTTCAATCGATGGCATGCGTCGATCAAAATCCGCAATTTGAATTCGTTTCATCCGACATCTCCTCTCACCTTCATCGAACAGCCTCACGCAAGTTATTACCCAATATCTGGTTTTCATGCACTCCCCTGAATTCAAAAAAACCGGAACGCATGCGCCCCGGTCATTGTAGGTACAGATCATATAACAGATACAGAATGCCTCCGACGATGATTAAAAATGAAAAGATGCTCGCTTTCCCAAAAAAGACGCGATCGACGATTTCATCCCGTTCAAATCTTGGTTTCGTCATATAGTACCGCTCCCTTTAATAAGCTTGTAGTACTACATATATTTCAATATTTTCTATCCTATTCCTTGTTACGATCTATCATTTCATTCCATTCGCGAAATAAATCAATGTTTCGCTCTCATCTTCTGTCAACGATCGTCCTGTCTCTTCTGCATATAAGGTCCGCATATCTTTCAGTCGTCCTTCGGTCGCTTCCGTTATGCGAATGGCTCGACGCAATATCTGAACCTCTTCTTCAAATTCCGATTTCGGCATCGCTTCTCCATGCGACCAGATATAATAGTCGACATCTAAACGATCGAGTACTTCTAATAAACGTGCCGTCCGCTCCACCGTGTAGTTCCACTTCGGCGAAAAGATATCAGCATACATGGCGTCTCCTAAGAACACGACACGTTCTTCCGGAATGTAGACGAGAAGGCTCCCAGGAGAATGATCATTGTCGACTTCAATCAGTTGGCACTGCACGCCGCCCAAATCAAGATCCAGTTGTCCTTCAAAGCCGATCGTCGGTAAAACGACTTCGATATCGCGCGCTTCACCATACTCGAGCTTGATTGCGTCCGCACAAAATGGAATCTCGATGCCTTGATCCATTCGTTCTCGTAATGCTTCATCCGTCCAAGCGTAGGGTTGCATCCCCTTCATATGAGTAATCGTTTGCTTAGTCGCGATTGACGGCAGACCAAAATGTTTCATTCCAAAAATATGATCCCAGTGCCAATGGGTCAACGCTAACAAATCAGGTGTTCCGAGATTTCGTTTTTGCATTTCTTCTAAGAAAAGTGCTGCGTGTGCTGACGAATTCCCCGCATCAATCATCAATTGATGCTTCTCCCCACGCACGACGGCGAGAATCGGGCGGTCCGTTTCGCTGACTGGTGTCTGATACCAAATCCGTGAAGTCAATTGTTTGAAGTGTTGCATGTCCTACCTCCTTCTACTCTGTCCTTAGTATACGTCATGACAAAACCGGGTTCATCTAGAAGACAAACCCGGTTTGGTTAGTTCTTATTTTTTAGCGTTTGGTCGAAACGGCCACCAAACCCCTTTACCAAACGATACCGTGATCGCTGGAATCAAGAGTGGTAGGACGATTAAACCATATAAGAGTAGACCTGTGATGACGATTGTTGCGATTTGAACGAGACTCAAGACACCAGACGGCATCATCGCTCCGAACGTTCCGGCGAGGATGATTGCTGCCGTGATAATGACGGACCCCATCTTTTTCATCGACAGGAACATCGCTTCCTTCGTATCAAGTCCATTGATCGTCTCTTCCCGGAAACGATCGAGTAGGAAGATTGAGTAATCGATACCAAGAGCAATCAACATGACGAATCCGAAGAACGGAACGGCCCAACTGATGCCGTCATATCCGAGTCCGTTGACGAAGATCAATTCAGCAATCGACATCGACGTGTAATACGTCAGCAATAACGAACCAATCATGAACAATGGCATGATCAACGAACGGAACATGATTGCTAAAATGACGAAGAGACTGATCAGCATGACCGTCACGGTTCGTTTGAAATCGGCTTTCGACGTATCGTTTAAGTCGCTGTTAACGCTTGAAATCCCGCCATATGCGACAGTACTGTCTTCAAACGGTGTTCCTTTGATCGTATTCGCTGTCGTCTTTTTGATCGCAGCGACGGTTTGAATCGCTTCCGGTGAATACGGATCATCTTCAAGGATGACTTCGAACTTCAATCCCGTCTGTTGATCAATCGCGTAACGATCGATTGCTGGCTTAAATGCCTTATCCGATAGCGTATCTTTTGGCACGAATACGCCTGTTCCACGAATCGATGTGGCTTGTCCCATCTCGGTTAACAAACCTGAGATGTCATCTAGCCCATTACTAATTTTAGAGAGCCCTGTGTTTGCCTGACCGACACCATCCGCAAGTTGCGTCAACCCACTTCCAAGTTGACCCGCTTGTGCTCCTTGGGATGCAATTCCACTTGCTGCTTGACTGATACCAGCTTGAACTTGACTCAATTGACCAGACAAAACATTTAATGTCCCGACGGTTTGCGGGATGTTTTGTGTCGACTGTAGACCTTGACCGACGAGCGTCAATTGTTGATTGATCTGTCCAAGTCCGTCTGCCGCTTGTTGCAACTGACTTGCTCCTGCTGAAGCAGCGTCTCCTGCCGGTAGCTGCCCTGTGATACCGTTGAGATTGTCTTCAACAGTCGTCAGACCAGACTGAACGTCCTTAAGACCCGCAGTTGCTTTCTTCATGCCAGCAGCGACTTGTTTTAATTGACGATCGACGTAGAAGTCATTGATGACTTCGCCTGTCGGACGAGAAATCGAACGAACCGATTTGACCCCGTCAATTTTCACAAGTTCACGACTGAGTTGTTCCGCATAAGGAACTGTTTTTTCAGTAATCAAATCTTTGTCGCTCTTCAGGATGACATTGACTGGGAGCGACTCACCCGCCCCAAATCCATCCGAGATCGCATTCAGTCCTTTGACCGTGTCGTACTTCGCACCAATCTCATCGACGGTATTAAACGAGAGGTCATCATCGTACGTAAAGAGTGTCGGGACCGTTACGATCGCAACGATGATCATCGCAAGTAACGGACGGCGGATTGATAACCCACCATAATGTGACCACAGTTTGCTATCCTGGTGACTCGCTGCCTTCTTCGACGGCCAGAATAATTTTTCTTTTAGTGTCGCCATGAAGAATGGCACAAGTGTGAATAAAACGAGTAAGAGGACGGCAATCCCTACTGCAACAGCGACCGACGATTTAAAGATTGGGAAGTCCGCAAATCCGATTGCTGAGAAACCGACGAGAACAGCAAGACCACTGATTAGTAACGTACGCCCTGCTGTCTTATACGTATTGACGATTGCTGTCTCAACGTCGTGTCCTGCCGTCAACTCTTCCTTGTACCGGCTCAGGAGCAAAATACAATAGTCCGTCCCAATCCCGAACAGGATGGCAACGAGGAAGATTTGCGTATAGTTCGATACCGGGAAGCCGAACCAGTCGACGAAAAAGGCGACAAGTGATTGGCTGATCAGGTACGTAAACCCAACCGCAACGAGTGGGACGAATGGTGTGACGACTGAACGGAAGACGAGCAGAAGCAGTCCGAAAATCAATCCGACCGTAATCAGTTCCGTCCGCTTCAATCCTTCTTGCGAGCTCGTATTAACGTCATCGTTGATTAACGCTTCGCCCGTTAGATAAATGGTTTGATCCTTCGGTAAAAGATCGGTCCGGATTTGTTTTGCCAGTTTGACGATCTCTTCTTGCGAACCGTCGACCGTGATCGGCACGAGCACCGTTTTTTTGTCTTTTGAGACGAGTTGTCCTTCCGTCTCTTTGTTTTCAAACGGATTCAGGACATCCGTGACCGGACGATCGAGTGCTTCTAAATCCTTAACGATTTTCCCGATTGATGTGCGATCGGCATCGCTGACTTTATCTTTAAGCGGAATGACAAGAGAAATTGTTTCCTCACTTGCCCCCGCTTTTTCTAAAATGTCAGCTGCCCGTTGTGAATCGGCATCATTTGCAAGCTGAATCGCACCTGCTTCTTCTGCTTGTTTAGCCAAGTTTGGTGCCGTGAATAGTAAACCTACTGTGACGATAAGCAATAACGCTAGAATTGCCCAACGCCATTTGACGATTTGTCGCATATCCGATTCTCCTCTTCCTTCGATTCTGTCTTTAGTCGTTCAACTGCAAAATTTCTTTGATTTTCTTAAAGGTTTCGATGAACTGGATGACTTCTTCTTCCTCGACCTTTCCTTCAATCAAATTCTCAAGATACGTATAGATTTCTTGCTCCGCTTCGGTCGCCACTAGCCGACCTGCTTCCGTCAACGAGATGTACTTCGTTCGGTGGTCATTTTCTCGACGTTCGACGATGACGAGACCTTTTTCGGTCAACTTTTTCAGTCGATTGGAGATGGCACTTTTGTGAACACCCTGAACTGCCGCGAGACGCCCCGATGAGATCGGTCCATATTTTCCGACGAGCTTCAATACATGGAGTTGTTCCGGTGAATACATTTGCCAAACGGGCGCTTCAACTGACTTCAATACGCGTTCTGTTCCGTGGATCATGACTTCTTCAAACAGGAGGACTGCTTCACGTAGATTGTCTTTCATTTTTAGTTTACCCCCTAAACTTATGAGGTTAGTTTAGCCCCTCAACTAGTAGACTGTCAACTCTAAACTGTCACAACTCATCGATGCAGAACATGGCCATTTTCTGTATGATAAAGGAAGAGAGGAGCATGCTTATGTTGACCTTGTTTTGGATTGCGTTAGTCATCTGTCTCGTAGGTCTTGTCTTTACGTTACGGATTGCCAAGCAACCAGCAGAAGAAAAGTATGACCACAAAACTTCGGCTAAAAATATGTCTTGGATGTATTTCATTTTTCTGCCGATCATTCTGATTTTATTAGGCATCTTCTATTATTTTTTAACGTGACATAAAACAGCACACATCAATTGATGTGTGCTGTTTTATGTCACTTCAAGGTTTTAGGGCGAACGATATAGATATCGCATTTCGCATAACGAGAGATGTTCTCAGAAACACTTCCGATCATGATGCGTTCCATCGCATTCATTCCAACTGCCCCGCAGACGATCAATCCAGCACCAACACGTGGTGCGATGACCTTCGGAATTAGTGTTTTTGGAGAGCCATTTTCAATGACCAGTTCAATCGTCTCAACACCTGCCTCTCGTGCCCGCTTTTCGTAACGATCTAACAGTTCTTGTGCATATTCGGTGACATTTTGATCAATGAAACGTTTATTGGCACGTACATTAGCAAACGTCTGAATATCGATCACATGAGCAATGACGAGTTTCGCATGATCGAGATTGGCAAATTTCACTGCCTTCTCAAAGGCTAAATCTGCCGTCTTTGATCCGTCGACTGCCACCAAAATCGTATGATACTGGCTCTCCATCAAGCATCATCCTTTCTGCACGACTCTCTTACAGCATCCGGTCATTTTCATTTTCGAGGGCGCGATTTTCATGATCGAGTTTCCGTTCTGCCTCGATTCCTTCTGGCTCTGTCTCCAAAATACTTTTTGGTTTCGGCGCAGGACGCGACGCTCCTTCCTCATCTGCTAATAGGACATACTCGCCTTGTTGGACACGTAACACATGCTGACGAATATCCGACTCTGGTAACCCGAGTTCCGTAAAGGCGGTTTGAATTTCTTCAGCCGAAGCCGGTTTGCCTGTAAACCGCTCAAACAACGTCCGTTTTCCGGAGACGAGTTGAGCCGCTGATTGTCCGCGTAACATCGCCATATCGGTCTTGTCTTGCAACACAACGTATAGATCCTCTTCTAGATAACCGGCAAAATGTAAGTCTTCAATCTTACGAATCAATTCCGTTTCATTTTGATAGACACCGATCCATTGTTTTTTTCCCATAACACACGTCTCCCCCTTTTATAACAGCTATATGGGATATACCCCAAATTCGTCTAAAACATGACTAAGACGAAGAAGACTTCGGTGAATGCTGTCGAAAAAGACGTTGCCTTCTATAGAAGACGTAATAGCACAAGAGTAAGGCACATACGATCCCGATTCCTGTTACGATTTGTTGCACAAGAACGAGGCGATGGTTAAAGAACAGTCCAATCAAATACCAGATGAGTGCGAGACCAAATACCCAATCCGAGTGGATTGCGATGAACAGGAGCCCACCAATAACAGCTACTATGAGTGCAATCGTACCCCATTGGCGTTCGGAAAGACCGAATAACGAAGTGAATTGAAAATCCGATAAGATGCGAAATGGTAAAATCAACAGCATCGTACTGATCCAGGCAAGCAACACTGAGAAGGGAGAGCGCATCCACGGGGAACGTCGGGGATGGTGTTGAATTTTCATGTAGACTAAGCACAGGCTGATGAAAGAAATCGTCGTCGAGACAAGTTCCCACGGTGGTCCACTCATACTACTTATTCCAAGCGTCACGAGTGATAACGCAAGCCACCCTCCGATATCTTCAATCAGCTCTCGATCCGCAGGGAAGGCACGAACTGGTCGAATACACCAAATCAATAATGTCGTAAACACAACACCTGTGATGGCGTCAAAAAATGGTGCCGGAACAAGAGGTAACTTAGGAATGGTCGTCGGATGTTGCCAAACGACGCGTGCTAGCAATGCAAAGAGAAATGCTCCTACATTCATCAAGCGTAAAAATGTTAAATACTGCACCTCCCTCTTCACCTCCTCGTTCAGTCTGTTATTTAATTCCCGTTGCAAGAGTCTGAAAAACTAAAATGTCGCTTTGTTCTCTTACCAAATTCCGGTACGATGAAAAGAAAAGGAGGAACAAGAATGGACGCATTTTTATTACCTTATCAATACAATTTCATTCGGAATCAAGTCGACCTGTTGCAACATCAATTTGCAGCCGTTCATGATCCCGATGTTCGTGATGCTGTCCGGTACAGTGCCGCTGAAAAGATATTTGATCTATTGCCCGTACTTACACCGGAACAAGAAATCTTATTGACGAATATTCGGGACGCTGAATCCGAACAGGATCTCTTCGCATATTTAGCGCACGTCGAACCATTCATCCAACCGTTTCCGAGCATTTCTGAATCACGCATCCGTCAGCTATTCAAAAAAACGAAAAAGCTGCATGTTCCGCCTCTTCACTCCTTTGAGTGGACACACACGACGTTTTTAAGCTGGAACGATACCGGGAATCGGAAAAAATACTTCGTCTATCCTTTGGATGGTGAATGGATTGGCGTCGAAGGTACCTATCTGCCATCGATTCAAAAAGGGATTTGTGCGATTTGCCATACGTATAGTGACATCACACTCGTAACTGCCACGACACGCCGTTCTGCTGAACAGCACCAGACGATCGGTCATCATATGTGTATCGATAGTGATACATGCAATCAAGCGGTGACGAATCCAGAAGTCATTGAAACGTTCTTAGCTCGTACGCAAAAGAAATGATACGTACCAAAAAACACGTTCGTATGACTGGTCCGCTTGGATCAGCATACGAGCGTGTTTTCGTTTAGATATTCGTTACCATGGATTCGTACAAATAGAATTGATTTTTCCCTCGCCGCTTTGCTTCATACATCGCAAGATCTGCAAATTCAATCAAATCCGCTCTTGAGGCAGCATGTGCAGGATAGATCGTTCCCCCAATGCTCGCTGTCACAGGAAGTGGAATGATGCCATGATGAAACGGCTTTCGGAATAAGGAAACGAGATGTTCTCCACACTGCACGACTTCTGACTCTTGTTCAACATCAAATAATAAGACGACGAATTCATCCCCTCCTTGCCTTGAAATGACTGTGTGGGGTGGTAGTTTTTTTTGTAAACGTATCGTGACATCGATGATGAGTTGATCTCCAACGTGATGTCCATACGTATCGTTCACTTGTTTAAAATGATCAATATCAATAAAGAATAAACCAACTTGTCTATCATTCGCTTCCGCCCGGTATAGAGCATCTTGAAACAGTCTTGCAAACAAGTACCGATTCGGTAGTCCTGTCAAAGCATCATGATATGCCATTTGCCGCATCTCTTCCATCGCAGAGGCCAATGCTTCCGTTCGTTCCTCCACCTTGGCTTCAAGATTTTCCCGTAACCGTTGATTATCAACGACGATTCGAATTTGACGCGAAATCAACAACGGAATTGCAATCATTAGTCCAATCGTTAAACCGTTCCAACTGATCGTTTGCCGTGCCATCGTCACGAATAGAATCAACAAGAACAAGTAAGGTGTGATCAAACGTAAGACATCGATCCATCTTCGTGTGATATCAATGTTGACAAATGACTCCTCGGCGTCAAAACGATAAGCTGCTAATCCGACAATCATAACAGTCGCTAACCATAACGGATCGAGCCAACTCGAAGGAAATGGATAATCAAATCGTTCTAGTACGACGTATAGGAGGTCGGCAAGTAACTGAAAATGAAACGCAATTAAAATCAACAACAATGAACTTCCATTACCTCGTTTCATCAAACCAAAGAACAAGACAATCATCCCGCCAAGTAATAATAGATCGCCAAGTGGATAGCGCAACCATAAAATCGTCTCGAACGTCAACATGGCATTTGCTTCAAAATATGGTGTCACTAAATAGTGCCACGAGAGTGAACCAGCAACGACCAAGATGATAAATTCATCAAATAGAAAAACGCGAAGATTGACTTCACGTCGTCGATTTTGCAAAAAATAACCAAAAGCGACGATGTAGATCACGATTTGCAAACTAAAGATCAAGTCAATCCAGTCAAACGGTTCCGTACGTGTACGTTCTTGAAGGAAATAAACGAGCTGTCCACATTCACCTAGACCGAGCATCGTGTTGGCAAACAATAAAAGAAGAAATAAACGAGAGGTAAAAGGACGTCGCATCTGGCGACGTCGTGCCTGCCAAATTAAATAGAGAGAGACCGAGACACCACCAATCGTGAACAGACTATTGACGACTTGTCCGATTACTGTATCCGTCCCAACGTATGCCACCCAACCGAGGTGTAAAAGAAGCCAAAAAACAACGACTCCTAACCAATTCTGATACACGGCGATCCCCCTCCTTTTTTAATCATAGTCCGTTTGTCCTATAGGTATATCGGTTCATCATTGCATTTTATTCACCTTTTTTTATTTTATTGATATTTTTTTGAAATCAATAGAAAACCGTGTTTTCACCTAAGCGGCTTGAACACGGTTTAGTAACAACGTATTTTGATTAACTAAAGCGTCGATTTTCTTCTGTCGACTCAATCGCTTCGGTCAGACTGAGGGGTAATACGATGATAAAACGACTTCCTTTTCCGACTTCAGACTCTACATGAATGACGCCCTCATGCTCTTTGACGATTTCCTTACAAATCGATAACCCAAGTCCAGTCCCACCGATTCGACGTGTATCGGAATTATCGACACGATAAAACTTATCAAATAAGTGAGCAAAGGCATGATGCGGAATGCCAATTCCTTCATCCTTCACTTCGATGATGGCGTGGTCATCTTTCGTATCAATCCAGACGTCAACACGCCCACCATCCGGAGAATATTTGATTGCATTGTTGATCAAGTTACTCATCAGTTGTTTGATTCGGTCTTCATCTCCTAAGATGAATGGGCGATCCGGACTGAGTAGCTGTAAATGAAGATCATGTCGTTCACTTGATGCACCATACAGAGACATCACTTGTTCTGTCAGACTAAATAAATCAAGATGCGCCATTTGGTATAATTGGCTACCCGACTGCATGCGTTGAACGTCTAAAAAGTCCGTGACGAGATTGGATAACCGTTCTGTCTCATTATGAATCGTCGTCAGATATTTCTTCTGCTTCGAATCATCGATTTCTCGATTCAGCATCAATTCCGTAAAACCATAAATCGACGAAAGCGGTGTTCGTAACTCATGTGACACGGTCGAGACAAGTTCTGTTTTGAGACGATCGGCTTCTGTTTCCCGGGTAATATCCCGTAGGACGAGGATGATTCCCTTCCACCCCCCGACGACATCAATGCGTTCCGCATAGACTTCCAGATGCGCTGTGTTATTTCGAATATCAAATCGGACCTTGTCCGGTGAAATCTCACCGGAGCGAATCAAATCTAGATACGTATTAAAAGCCTCGACATCATCCACCAACTGGCGCATCACATCGATGACATACTCACTCGACGGTAACGTCCGATCTACCGTGAATTCTGATTGTAACTCTGGAATCAACTCAAACAATGGACGGTTGACGTATAACTCTCCGTTTCCATCCTCAAGATAAATGATTGCTTCCCGGATAGAGTCTAACACTTGTTCGGTCTTTTCTTTTTCTTGACGCATTCCTTCGTATGAACGTGTACGCAGGAGCGATAACGTCATCTGTTGTGCAAACTCGCGAATATCCGTCAACTGCTGCCCTTTATAGGCAGATTTATAACGAACCAGATAGATGGTCGCAATCAGTTCGTGCGTTTCTGGATCTTTGATAGGAATCGTAACTTCGTGCGTACTGAATGAATACGGATGGTCTTTTTGACGTGTCACTTGTTTCTCCGATTGGACGAATTCCATCTCCCGAACCGATCGATTGATGACAGACATCTCATCTTTTAGAAGAACTTTTAAATAATCCATTGTCATTCCATTCGTCGTCGCACCCATGAACTGACCATCTTCATAGAGTAACAAAGCGCCATACTCCGAAGAGGTGATATCGATCATTTTTTGGACGATCGCAGGATACGATTCGACGGTTTCGCGAACAGCAAGTGCCTCGGTCAGTTCGCTACGCAATCGGAGCTTTTCCTCATTCTTTTTCGTCGTTTGATACGCTTCTTCGAGTTCCTCTTGTTGTGCTTGCAGTTCTTCTTGTTGCGCGAGCAACTCTTCACTTTGCGCCTGCAGCTCTTCGTTCTTTCCTTGCATCGCATCCGTATGGGCATTCGTCGTCATGACCATCCGATTAAAGGCTTCGCGTAACAATCCGATTTCGTCTGGTCGCTGCTCGGCAGCTTTATCAATCTTAATCGGTTCTTTCCGAGCGAGCTTCTGATTATCATCAATTAAGCGTAGTAATTGTCGTGTCATCCGGCGAAGGAACGGATGAACGAACAAAAGAATAAAAGCGACAAGCACGACGATACTCGAAATCCAAATCCATTGTGACTTCGCGACTTCACTCCGCAGTTCCCCGACAGCTGTCTCTTGTTGTTGACTGAGATTCGTACGGTATTCCTCAAGTGCCGCAGATGCTTTTTCAATATCTGGCGTAATATCAATCGAACCGTCGGCAGTTGGCTTCAACCGTCCTTGTTCAACAAGTCGTTTCGCAATCGGTAAGGAAAACAGACTATCCCCTTGTAAAAAGTCCTCATTAATTCGATTCGCCTTTTTCTCATTGACGTAAGACTGGGTCAACGGAAACAAAGCATCATAATATAATTCATATAAATTCGTCATTTGTGCTGCGAATTCTTCTTCTTCATCCGTTTTTGCGTTTCGCATGAACCAATCGGTTTCGCTTTTAATGTCTGTTCGAAGTGCCTGGATTTCATCAAATCGTTCTTGGTTACCAAAAATGACGAATCCCCGTAAGCCGAACTGGACCGTTTGCCAATTGTCCCATAAATCGTTGGCTCGGCGATTTTGCTCGCTGATCGTTTCAAGGTTCTCTTTAGATGTTTCAATTCGTCCTTCCATGTAGTCATAGACGAAGAACGAAGTAATCGATACTACGACCAGTACCGCATAAAAAACCGTCAGCAGTTGCCGACCGATTCGTCGCCGAATCCAATTCATCATGAATGTATCCTCCTCATCATTCGCTGAATGATGCTTTTTCATTTATTTCTTTTAATATAATAGAAACGCTTTCGAAGCAACAGCTATGATGTCCAAAAAAAGACCTTTTCTCGGAATGTACCCGAAAAAAGGTCTTTTTACCCTCTTACTTTTTCGCTTTTTTCACTGTCACAGATGTCACAGGGCTGATTTGTCCACGTGTATTCTTAACATAGACGGAAAGTTTCGCTTTTGCTTTTTGCTTTGGAATTTTGACCGAATAGTTTCCTGCTGATGAAACCGTTCCTTTTCCGATGACTTTTTTCTTCGCATCTTTTACATACACACTCAATTTCTTTTCAGCTGTCCCGGTTACTTTCGTTTGACCGGCATAGACTGATTTCACTTTGGGTGCTGCTGGTGCGGGTAAGACTTTTACGACAGTCGGTTTACTTGTACGTTTTGCAATATCCGTCACCGTGACGATCAAGCTTGAACCACCAACTTGTTTTGGTAATTTCGCACTGAAGTGACCTTTTGCGTCGACTTTCGCTGTGGCGATTTTCTTTTGTTTTGCATCTTTGACAGTAATCGTGCCGCTCGCAAGAGCTGTACCTGTCATTTTTGTTGCGCCGGCAAGTACTGGTTTAACTTTTGGTGCCGCTGGTGCTTTTCCTGCAAGAACTTCTGTACGTTCTGACGTGACATCAAGTCCATTTGTGTAACGAACCGTTAGGACCGTACCTTTGTTTTGACGCGGAATCGTCACACTATATTTTCCGGATTTAGCTGTAGCAGAACCCAACTTCTTAGTAGACCATACTTCCACTTTTGTTCCGGTTTTAACCGTTCCTGTGACAGTCAGTTTATTATCATATACGTTGTTGACAATTCCATTCAGGTTCAATTGTGAAATCGCCCGAGGGATACTGACTTTTCCGTATCCTGAAACCGGACTGACATAGGCAGGAAACTTGAATTCAAGCTCTTCTCCCTCTTCTTCCTCAAACCAATCATTCGGATTTTCGAAAGCTAGTGGTTCAGCACTTTTTTGTAGAATTTGTTCGATTTGTTTAGGTGTTAGTTTAGGATTAAGTGACTTCAAGATTCCCGCAACAGCTGCGACGTGTGGTGAAGCCATACTTGTTCCATCCATGTACACCGTATTTCCGTCCGGAATCAAACTCGCAACTTTTGAACCTGGTGCAACAACATCAAGGCCTACTCCATAATTCGAGTAGTCTGAAACCATACCGAGCGTGTTTGTCGCTCCAACAGCAATCGCATATTCCGAGTTTGCTGGGAACCCGACCATCATATCGTAGTCGTTTCCTGAAGCCGCAACGACTGTCACACCATGATCTGCAGCATATTTCATCATATAAGCCATCGTGCGGCTTTCACCGCCACCAAGACTCATGTTAATGACTTTTGCTCCATGATCAACAGCGTATTTAATTCCAAGTGCGATGGCATCCGTTTCTCCTTCGCCATTTGCATTCAATACTTTAACCGGTAAGATTTGTGCCGACTGATGAATCCCTTGAATCCCGTAATCGTTGTTGATCGTCGCTGCGATAACGCCTGCCACGTGTGTTCCGTGACCATTATCATCAATCGCGTCGCCATCTCCGTTTACGGAAACATAGTTCTTCTCATTCGCAATATCCACTTTCCCTTGTAAATCCTTTAAGCGATAATCAACTCCTGTATCAATGACTGCAATTTTAACAGGTGCTAATTTTTTACCACTAAATCGTTTTTGGAACTCCTCAAAACCAATTCCAACATTCGGGAATTGTTCGAATACTGTTTTCTTATTGACGGCCCATTGGTAATCAAAATTGATATCACTTGTTGCTTTGTAAGTTTGAATCTTTTCTACATATTCGACTGCTGATGAGCGACCAATCGATTGCTTTAATGCTGACGCTGATTGTCCCTTCACCGTTGGATCTTCTGTCACTACAATGAAATCACCAGCTTTACCAAGCGGTAAACGCTCAACATCTGCTGATTGAATTCCAGCAATTTTCATCGAACTGACTGTTTTCCCTGGCTTTAACTTAACGATGAATCGCGTAGTTTCTTTTGACTGAATGTTCATCCCTAATGTTCCGAACGTATCGTCTAACGTACTGCCGCTCATCTCAGATATCTTCATTTTTTTTGCATATCCATCGATTTCTTCTGCAATCACAGCAGGCGATGCATCGCGTGATAATGTATAAAGACGGTCAACGGCTTGTTGATCTGTCTTTGTCAGCGTGTACGATGTTCCACGTACGAGTGCCTCCATTGCAGGTTTCAATGTTTTTAAATCTTCGTACGCTTGTTGACGCTTATCTTTATTGAAAAGAAGCGTTTTGACAACGTAAGGCGATGTTTTGTAATAAAGCGACGTCAAGGCACGACCTGCGTCCGATTGACTCAATACCTGTTTTTGGATCGAGTGCATAAGAGCAAGCATTGGTTTTTCTTCTTTTGTTTGTTTTAATGCTTCTTCTGCCATACAGCTAATATCACTGATTGGCTCATATTCGACAGCTAATTTGACGTTATTATATGTCAGCTTAACGTTTGCTGCTTTTGTCGTTTTCCCCTCTTCGATGTTCGGGTAATATTCGACTTTGACATAATACGGTCCATCCCATGCATATGGAACGGCTAATTTTGTCGTTGCTTTTTCATTCGGTTCTGCTTCTGTCCGGTAACGATCAAATGTATCATCTTCAGCTGCCATCGCTTCGCTCGGGTAAGCTGTCACTTGAACAGGTTGATCCGTATCGATTGATAACTCAAAGTGTGACGCTGTTTTTTCTACACCCGCTTCATGATTGACACGGTACCAATATGTATTTTTTTCTTCCATTCCGGTCTTAAGTGTCGTTTCTTGTCCTGCTTGTAAAAGTGTTGCGGTTGCAAGAGCGGTCTCCGCTTTTGCAGTAGTTGGTCCTACGCCGAGCGTTAAAACTAAACAGCTCAGCATGACCCAAATCATCAGTTTTTTCACACATGCTCCTCCTTCAAAATGGATATACTTTAATTTGATTATAAACAGTATATGGATAAAATGGATAATTAATTTATAGTGAAATCTTACAATTTTGAAAGAAAGACGCATCATGTTCTAAAGAACACGATGCGTCTGACTCCATTCATTTAAAATCTGCTACATATTCGCCGTATCCTTCTTGTTTCAATTCCTCTTTCGGAATAAAACGTAAGGCAGCTGAGTTCATACAATAGCGCAACCCGGTCGGTTTTGGTCCATCTGAGAAGACATGCCCGAGGTGCGCATTACCATGTCGACTTCGGACTTCCATCCGTTTCATGCCGATTGAAAAGTCACTTTTCTCAATGATATTACCTGGCTCAAGTGGTTTCGTGAAACTCGGCCATCCTGTCTTCGAATCATATTTATCGTTTGATGAAAACAATGGTTCTCCAGAAATCAGATCGACATAGATACCGTCTGCTTTCAAATCGTGATACGGATTATCAAACGCTGGCTCCGTTCCATCCTCTTGTGTCACTTTATACTGGATGGCGGTTAATTTCTTTTTGATTTCTGCGTCTGATAATTTTGGATAGGTTGGAAGATCGAGTTTGGGTTGATCATTCCAGTAGCGATTGATAAAGTCGTCGCGTCCAGAAGCTGCCCGGTAAAACTTATATTTTTTCTCGTTCGTTAAATAATAATCCTGATGATATGCTTCCGCTTCGTAAAAAGGACCTGCTGCAATCAACGGTGTGACGATTTTATCGTCGAAGACTTGTTGTTTCTCTAAATCCTGTTTCGATTGTGCTGCGATTTCTTTTTGTTTATCATTCGTGTAGAAAATCGCTGTCGTGTACGATTCCCCTTGGTCGACAAATTGACCGTTCGCATCCGTCGGATCGATCTGACGCCAGTAGACATCGAGTAATTGTTTATATGAGATGACACTCGGATCAAAAGTGATCAACACTGCTTCCCGATGCCCTGTCGTCTCCGCTGATACTTGATTATACGTTGGATTTTCAATATCACCGCCCGTGTAACCGGAAATGACCGATTTGACTCCTTTTAACTCTTCGAACGGTGGCTCCATACACCAAAAGCATCCTCCAGCTAAAATCGCTGTTTCTTCCGGTTGATAACTTAATTTCTTACTTCCACTTGATTTTGCCTGCTGTTGCTGGAACACGAAGTATCCCCCGACCATGATGACGATGAGACCGATGACTGATACAATCGTCCACATTCGTTTCTTCATCTCCCTTCGCCTCCTCTATTTAGCTTACGTCGCGTGACGTCGATTGGATGTTCTCTTACTTAAACTTTACAACGCTAATGCTAGCTTGTCGTAGCATGTGCTCAAACGGAGCACATTGGACCTTACGGATTAAAGAAGTTCAATCAGGGAATAGACTATATATTAAAAACACCAGGAGGGGTATTTATGTTTGATTACACTGTAACGTCACATCACGATTTGGATCACGTCATGTCTCAACTGAAGCAAGCTCTTTCAGAGGCATCGTTCGGTGTCTTATGGGAGTTTGATTTAGCAAACAAATTCGAAGAAAAAGAGCTCTCTTTTAATGAAAGTTATTATATTTTAGAGGTATGCCAACCCAAAGAGGCGCACCGCGTCGTTTCCCATGATTTACGGGCCGGTTACTTTCTTCCATGTAAAATCGTCGTCTATACCGAAAAAGGACAAACGAAAGTCGGAATGCCAAAACCAACTGCCTTGATGGACTTAGCAGACGAGGCAGCACTTCAAACTGTCGCCAAAGAAGTCGAACATACGTTACGACACGTAATCGATCAAGCTGCACAATAACAAAGCGCTCTACCTGTACATTGTTTCGTAAAGGAAACATCATACAAGTAGAGCGTTCTTTTGTTCACAGGATGTCGATCCAAATCTTCACGGCTGTTGCTAAAATCAGGACAGCAAGAATAACTTGGAGAATCTTCGTGTTCATCTTCTTCCCGGCGATTGCACCAAGTGGTGCTGCAATTAAACTAGCAACGACCATGATTGCCGCAGGACCCCAGTCGACTTGCCCGGTCGTGATTTTACCAACCGTTGCGCCGATCGATGAAATGAACGTGATCGCTAATGACGAAGCAATCGTCATCCGTGTCGGGATTTTCAAGAGGACGAGCATGATCGGGACGAGTAAAAAGGCACCAGCTGCCCCGACGATTCCGGCTCCGACACCCACGATGAATGCCGATACCGCCGCAATGGTTTTGTTGAACTGGACCTGATCAAGTGGAATGTCGTCGATTCCCTTTTTCGGAACGAACATCATGACCGCTGCCGTTAACGCAAGAACACCATAGACGATGTTGATCGTGTCTTCAGCCAAGATATTTGAAGCATACGCACCGATGAAGCTACCGATTAAAATCGATCCCCCCATGTAGACGATCAATGATTTATTCAAATAACCGCCTTTTCGGTAAGCCCAGACGCCACCAATCGTCGCAAAAAAGACTTGAATCGCACTGATTCCCGCAACCTCATGGGCAGAAAATGCTGCAAAGCCTAGTAGCGGCGGGATATACAATAACATTGGGTATTTAATAATTGAACCGCCAATTCCTAACATTCCTGAAATGTAGGATCCGACAAATCCGATTAAGAAAATCGTCACGATAAAACCGAATTCCATCGTTTATCACTCCTTAAAAAAAGAGAGCCGTAAATCAGCTCTCTTTTCGAAATTAACCTTTTTGAATCCAGAATTTTAGGACGCTTGCTTCTTCTTCATGTTTGACGAGTTCATGACCACCTGATGTCGCCCACGCCTGAAGATCGTTTTTTGCCCCTTTATCCGTTGCATGGACTTCAAGGATTTGACCTGATTCGAGTCCGGCGATGGCTTTTTTTGTTTTTACGATTGGCATCGGACAAGCAAGTCCTTTTACGTCGAGTACGAGTTCTGATTTCATGTTGTATTCCTCCTGAATGATTTAATGTTCGTTATGAATCGTTTTAGCGTACCGCACAGCGGTTCGGTCCGACTTCCATTTCCTGTTGTGTTTCAAGATCGGGTGTCTGTTTCCCCATGTTTGTTTCACGGATATCTTGATATGCGTTCGGTTGTGGCGGCAGGTTCTCTGTGACCATCTTCCGGAATGTTGCTTCATCGTCGATGTTGAGACCATGATTGTTCGCAAGCAAGATGCTTAATTTTTCCGCTACACTACCATCCGTGTTCAATTCTTCAATGATCATGAAATGTGCCGGTAAGACGATGAGTTCTGGTGAAAGATCACGATACGTGTTGTAGAGCGAATCGCGTAAGTCACCGACCCAGTCTTCCGCGAGACCGGCTAAATCCGGACGACCAATCGAGTCGATGAACAAGATATCACCCGTCAATAAATAACGCTGATCGACGATGAATGAAGTCGATCCAATCGTATGTCCTGGGGAATAAAGAGCGCGTACTTCAATCGCTGTATCCCCCACTTGAACCGTACTACCGTCTTCAAGTGGTGCATAATCGAATGTGACATCCGTCGCATCTTTTGGCGGCAACCAGTATGTCGCGCCTGTTTTTTCGGCGATGTCGCGTCCTCCAGAAATATGATCCGCGTGAAGATGTGTATCAAACACATGCTTAATCGTGACGTTGCGTGATGCGGCATAATCCAAATACACATCCGTCATTCGTGTCGCGTCGATGAGTACAGCCTCTCCTTCTGAGATGACCATATACGAGAGACACCCTTTACCGATTCGAACGAACTGAACGACTTCGCCTTGATCAGTTCCTGTTTCGTTCAGCGTTCCGAGTGAAATCGGTTCTAAATGTTCACTCCATGCTTTCATACCGCCTGACAGATACGATACGTCTCGTCCTGCTTCTTCTAGCATATCGGCGACGAAAATCGATGAACCTTCTTTTGCGCAAACGACGAGAACATCCTGATCCGTCGGAAGCTGATCGAGAATCTCCTCGACACCATCCAACAATTCAAAATACGGAATGTTGAGGTACTTAAAGTTCTCTCCTTCGATTTTCCAATCTTGAAACGCATCCTCATTCCGTACATCTAAGATGAACAGAGACTCACGTCCAATTATTTTTTTCGTAACTTGTGCGGCTGTCATTGCTTGTGCCATATCTATTCGTTCCTCCTCTGCTTTACGTCGTTGAATTATTTCGCTGAAACAAGTGTCGTCGTCTCAGACGCCCATTCCTGCATACCCGGTACGACATTGTGAACCGTATACCCCTTGTCACTGAGCTGTCGGCATGCCATGTCACTTCGGCTACCTGTTCGGCAGATGACGTAAATCGTCTGATTTGAATCCAGTTCTGCATGGCGTGTCTCCAGTTCGCCTAACGGAATATTGATGGCTCCCGGTACATGGGCGAAGGCATATTCTGCTTGTTCACGAACATCAAGCACCGTGATCGAGTCGTCTTGGCGTGCTGCTTCGACTGTTGCGTTATCGACGGTTTGAGCGAATGCTGCTGGTTCCGTGACATCACCTGTTGATTTCCGAACGTAATGACGGAGTACTTCGCCTTCTTCAATAGTGCCTAAATAATGATTGCCGGTGCTGTTTGCCCAGGCACGGAGATCTGCAGTTGATCCTTTATCCGTCGCCTGGACTTCGATGACTTGTCCTGGTTCTAACGTCTTAATCGTTTTTTTCGTCCGAACGATCGGCATCGGACAAGCGAGACCTTTGGCGTCCAATACAATATCTGATTTAATCATAGTCATACAATTCGCTCCTTTACGGTATGGGGTATTATTTCGTTTCGCCTTCGTACGACATCATGCCGCCATCCATGTTCGTCACGTCATATCCTTGTCCTTCGAGATATGTCGTTGCGCGACCACTGCGCGCACCAGAACGGCATACCATGACATACTCTTTTTTCTTGTCGAGTTCGTTCATCTTGAATTCAATCAATCCGAGTGGAATATGGATCGCTCCCGGAATCATTCCTTCTTTGACTTCATCGACTTCCCGGACATCAATGACGTTCAGTTGTTCACCACGTTCAATTTTTTCCTGTACTTCTGTTGCTGTCATGCGTTTCATGTTCAATTCCTCCTCTTGATTCGATTTAGCGCCAGGCATTCATTCCGCCACGGACTTCCGTGACATTTGGATAACCGGCTTTTTTAGTACTTTGACGGCTTGTTTGCTTCGCATCCCGCTTTGACAGATGACGATCACTTCTTTGTCTTTCGGGATTTGATTCAGTTGACTGTTTAGCGTTTGTAATGGAATATTCTTAAATCCTTTGATGTGATTGCCTTTGAATTCTGCCGGTGTCCGAACATCGAGATAAAATCGTTTGCGGTCGTTTAGTAACGGCTTCAGTTCCGTGGTCGACACTTGTTTGACGCCTTTTGTTGGGGCGAACATCTTATAAGCGAGATAGCCGACGATGAGCAACAAGATGATCGATAGTACATCCATGCGTCATTCCTCCTTCAGATCATTAGATGAATAGATTGACGTTTCCGTTCTCCGCATCGGCGAGGTAGGCGGCAACACCTGCATACTCAATCCCGTCGTGTAATTCTTCCTGTTTCAAACCGAGTAAATCCATCGTCATCGTACAGGCGACGAGTTTGACATCCTGTTCTTTCGCTAATTCGATTAAGTCTGGAAGTGGCATCGCATTGTGCTTCTTCATGACGTTTTTAATCATTTTTTGACCTGCACCACCGAAGTTCATTTTCGAGAGTGGCATCTTATCGGCACCGCGTGGCATGAACTTACCGAACATCTTCTCAAGGAATGTTTTATCCGGCTGGATCGGTTCATCCTTACGCATCGCATTCAAACCCCAGAAGGTATGAAAAATCGTGACTTCGTGATCGTACGCGGCTGCACCGTTGGCAATGATATAAGCTGCCATGACTTTGTCGTACTCTCCACTAAATAAAACGATGGTTGTTTTTTTCGTATCTGACATGAACGTAATTCCTCCAAGTTTTTACCCTAAGGGGTATATTAATTCGTAAAATTTTTTCATCTGCTTTTCATTAAGAGTTGAACAGCCTCTGCAACGGCTTGTTCATGATTTTCCGTCGCATCATCCTGACGGACACAGTCGATCAAGTTTTCACTGACGACGAGACCGATGACGCGATCGATTGCACTACGTGTCGCGCTCAGTTGTGTAACGACATCCTTACAAGACGCCTCTTCTTTCATCATTCGAACGATTCCGTGGATTTGTCCTTCAATCCGATTCATCCGATGAATGATGCGATCTTCATAACCGTTTTCCATATGAAGTCCATCTCCTTTTTTAAATGTGACATACGTCATACCTCGTTGGTACATTTCATACAATAATACCTACAGGGGTATAAGTCAACGAAAAAGATTTCCGATTTTTTCGCCATTGTAGAACGCCCGGAAATCTTTTTGCATTTAACCTTTCCAATTCGCTTGTAAGAAAGTGATCCAATGTTCTGCAAGGCGAGTCGGCATCTTCTCTGGTAACAGATAACGAAACGTTCGTTTAGAGATCCCTTTCGCATGAAGCGTAAAGGACTCGGACGGGAAAGACGTGACGAGTCGTTCCGACAATGCTGCAATGCCACTCCCATTAAAAACAAGTTGACGCACTAAATAGTTGGCATCGACTGTAATCGTTCGTGCGGGAACGATCGACGAAGTATCTAGCCAACGATCGAGCGCATAGCGGGATGCAGATCCTTCTTCGCGAACGATCCACGTTGCATCGTTTAACGAAAGGTGGGACGCACCCATGATGTGCAGTTGATCTTTCGCAAAGACGATTTGTTTGACCCCATCAAGTGTCAGTTCTCCTTCGATCATCCCGAGATCAATCTCACGATGTCGTAAGGCTGCTGCTACTTGATCGTGATTCATTAATTGGATATCTAGTGATACCTCGGGATGAGCGCTTGAAAACAGATGAATCATGTCATCGAGCAACATTTCGTGAATCGTATGCGTTACTCCTATCCGTAATGTTCCGCGGAAGACACCTTCCGATTCATCCAGCTGGGACTGCATCTGTTCGAGCTGGAAAAGAATTTCTTTTGCGTGACGATAGACAATCCAGCCCATTTCCGATACCTCGACCCCTATTGTGAATGAATCACGTATTAATAATGAATGTCCGATCTCTTCTTCTAGTCGTTTAATGTGAACACTGATCGTCGGTTGCGATAGAAATAACTGTTCCGCTGTTTTCGTAAAATGACGTGTCTCGACGAGTGTGACGAACGTTCTCAGTTCAGTTAATTTCAACAATACCCCTCCCCATTACATTTCATAATCATTTATATATAATTAATTCATTTTTATAATCTTGTATTCCTCTTTCATACTCAAGGTATCACATATTAGAAAGAAGGACTGTTTCATGATGTATATCTCATTTATTTTGTTAGGAGCAACCATCGGCATACTCTCCGGCTTTTTCGGAATCGGCGGCGGCATCATCCTGACCCCACTGTTATTGATTCTCGGCTATGAAGCCAGCACCGCGATCGTCCTCAGTCTGTTACTGACACTCGGATCGACTGTGACCGGCACGCTTTCGCATCTTCGATTAAAAACATTCCGTTTTCGTGATGCCGGGATTATTGGTCTGTCTGGCATCATCGGTTCTGCATTGATCACACCAGTCGTCTTTTGGCTCGAGCGTCATGCTGGTGCTGATGTCGTCTTATCGAGTCTCTACATCGTTTTACTGATTGGTTTTTCGATTCAGTTCCTTCGTCCCAGTTCAAAGGAACGTCCGTCTTTTCCGGTCCATCATGCTTCGATCGTAAAGCTCGCTGTCATCGGACTTGCTGCCGGAATCCTCTCGTCATTGATGGGTGTCAGCGGTGGATTCTTGTTGACACCGCTCTTGCTCGGATGGGTTCGTTTTCCGCTCAAACAAGCAATCGGAACGAGTATCGCCTCTGCGACATTGATCGTTCTCGGAGGAGTGACGAGTTATGTTGCTTCCGGAACCAGCGCTCCGTTATCACTCGGGATTGCTTTAATCATCGGTGCGTTCATCGGCTCACCACTCGGCGCGTCACTCTTGCATCGCTTCAATGAACCGTTCGTTCAAAAGACGTTAGGAATCTTTTATGGTGTCGTCGCCTTAAGCGTCATCGTCAAAGTGTTCGGACTTCCCTATCTGTCACTCGTCTTACTCGCTTTGTTCACACTCAGCCTGTTGAGCGTCTTCGGTTACCGGATTCTTAAAACGACCTAAATGAAAAAGCAGCTGACACATCGTCAGCTGCTTTTATACGTGCTCAATGATTAACGCACGCTTTCTTCTTTGATTTTTTGCGGTTTCATGATTTTTGCTTCTTTTTTCTGACGCATGCGTTCTGCGTTCATCAAGCCCCCTAACATCAGGACGACAGCGGACAAATAGAACCACGTCATCAAGACGATGATTCCGGCAAGCTGACCGTAAAGACGATCGTAACTCCCGAACTCAGCATAGTAAGAGAAGAATTCCGAAACGACTTGCCAAGCGATCGTCGCAAAAATGGCTCCAGGGAGTACTTGACGAACCGTTAGTCGGACACTCGGTAAAATCCGATACAATAAGATGAAAAAGACAAGTAAGAACAACGTCCCGAGTCCCCAGCGGAATAAGAACCAGATCCACGAATAGTTCGTCACGAAATCAGCGACGATTGCAAAGTGGTTGATGAAACGCCGTGTTAACTTTTCTGAAATCGGAACAATCAATGAAATCGGTAAGATGATCATCATCCCGATCGTAAAGGCGAAGTCTTGCAACAGTCCGCGCCAGAATGGCGCTTTTCGTGTCACTTCGAGCGCATCGTTTAGCGAGCGGACAAGTGACTGGACCGACATCGAAGCAAGCCAAAAGGCGGCGAGAAAACTGATCGAGGCAAGTTTGAATCCTCCTTGATCAAAAATTCCAACGACGTTCCGCTGAATCAAATCGTACGTTTCTGCCGGAGCAAACGGTCGAATTAAATCCAGCACGTTATCGGACGTAAACGGTAAGAACGAGACGATCCCAACTACGAATAATAAGAACGGGAATAAGGACAACATCAGATAATAGGCGAGCTGAGCCGATTTATCAAAAAAGGCTTCACCAAAAAAACGAGCAAATACAGGTTTGATTAAAGACATACAAATTTCCTCACTTTCAACTAATTCTCTACACTATCCCCCATTTCATACCTCCTTTAAACTTTTGGAAGTCTTTTGAACTTATAACAACCTTATACATCATTCAAGTTTGGCGCTTCGGTTCTGCGCGGGGTACACTAGGAACAGAGATTGTATCGTGCTTGTTTTTCAGAAAGGATTTCGATTCGTGTACTCACTCATTCAAACCGAAGCAGAACGCTTCTTTACTTCTTATATAGAGCAATACCCCGAAATGGCCGGACGTCAGCAAGAAGTCATCCGTTCGATTGAAACGACAGGAACGTACGAACAGACGGCTTCCGAGCTAGCGTTTGGCGCTAAGCTCGCTTGGCGAAACAGTAACCGATGTGTCGGACGTCTCTTTTGGGAACAACTTCATGTCTTTGACGCGCGGGATGCGTTGACCGTTGAAGCGGTCCGCGACGCGTTATTTGAGCATATCCGGTTCGCGACGAACGAGGGACGAATTCGCTCGACGATCACGATTTTCCATCCGACACGTGTCCGGCTGCATAATCACCAACTGATCCGTTACGCTGGTTATGAAACCGCAACAGGAATCATCGGTGATCCGGCTTCGATCCAACTGACGCGACAATGTGAAGCACTTGGCTGGACCGGAGCGCGTACACCCTTTGATATCCTGCCTCTGCTGATCGAACTCGATGGACAAGTCAGCCTGCACTCGATTCCAGATGAGCTCGTGCTTGAAGTCAGCATCACACATCCTGACTATGATCTGTTCGGTGGTCGCGAAGTCCGCTGGTATGCTGTACCGATGATTGCCGACATGCAGCTTGAAATCGGTGGCATCGTCTATCCGTGTGCCCCGTTCAACGGGTGGTACATGGGAACAGAAATCGGTGCCCGTAACCTCGCTGATACGGATCGTTATGATCTGTTACCGCTCGTCGCGACACAACTCGGTCTGAATACTTCGCGTGAACGTTCGCTTTGGAAAGACCGAGCGCTCGTCGAACTAAACGTTGCCGTACTCGAATCGTTCGAACGTGCCGGTGTTACGATTGTCGATCACCATACGGCTGCCAAACAGTTCGCTCGTTTTGAAAAAAACGAAGCGGCATGCGGTCGTGATGTCACCGGGGAATGGTCCTGGCTCGTGCCACCGATGAGTGGGGCAACGACGCATATGTTCCATAAGGATTACGATCCGGAAATCAAACGACCGAACTTCTTTCCGAAATCAACACAGACAGCACCTGTGATCGGCTGTCCATTTCACCAAGGAGCATTGAAATGAATTATGTCGAACAGTTACGTCAAAAAATCGGTCATGACCCAGTCATTCTCGTCGGTTCCGTCGTCCTTGTCGTACAAAATGAACACATTCTGCTCGAACAACGCAATGAAGCACAAGCCCGCTTCGGTTTACCAGGAGGATTGATGGAATGGGCGGAATCACCGGAAGAGACCGCGTGTCGAGAGCTTAAAGAAGAGACCGGCTTAGAGGTGGAACGATTAACGTTACTCGATGTCTACTCCGGTCCGCAATACGTGACGACGTTAGCGAATGGAGACGTCTTTCAAAGCGTCACCCTCGCCTATATCGGTGAACATCCGATTGGAATGTTAAAACAAAGTGATGAGAGTATCAAGCTCCAGTTCGTCCCGCTCGACGACTTACCGGATCACTTAGTCGGCTCTCACGCTCGAATGATTGAAGACTACAAAAAACGCCGCTGAAGTATAGCGGCGTTTTTTCATTTGTTATAAAATGGAATTAATTCATTATTAATAAAGGAGCTTTCTAATGAAACCACTTGTAATCGCAGGCATGTCTACTCTCCTTAGTCTTTCATTGATTTCTTCGACAGAAGCTGCTGCTAAATCTGTCAAACAGACGTATACGATTGTCGATGCAAAAAACAAAAAGTACACCGTGTCTGTTCAATCTAAAGCAGCAACTTGCCGCAAAGCGACGGCAGACGACTTTTGGTGGGTGAAGGGAAAGGATACGTTGTGTACTGGGAAGTTCTCTCTATACTTAAACAATAAATCAACATCGTATCACTATACATTCTCTAAGGATAATCCGTATGTGATAGCTACTCACGATTTTCGTACAAGCGGGAAATTAAAAAATGTATCAGGTAATCCGACTGTCTTTTCCCTCTCTTCCCGCGAAACATCATCTTACATGAGTTTAACTACATTCTCGATTCAGAACGGAAAATTAATTCGTCATCCAGGAACATTCATGTCTTACGGTATGCGACCGAAGATGAAAAGTGACTTGTTACAAGTTCCAATCTACTCTAACGCTGGAGACGAAGTCGGCTTTTTGTTCCAAGATAAAAAATTATCTAAAGAAAAATGGGTAAAAGGCAAAGAACATTCATTCTTATCCTCCAGTTTTAATAGCAAAACGTATAAAAAAGGAGTCCAAGAGTGGAACGCCTACAGTTCTAAGACGAGCTATTTCGTAAAGTAACGCTAGCCTATGTAAAAGGAAGCCCTTATATTTTTATGCATCCTATTGGCGCACATAAAATATAAGGGCTTTTGTAGTCAAAATCAGTCACTTTCTATTTAGCGATTGACGCATGATGTATTGTTTCAAATCCCGCTGAGTCCACCCTTCAGAACGTAACGCCTCCCAAATCTGCACATCTGTTGATTGATAATGGTAGGTCGTGCCCGGTAAACGACGGACGACTTCTGTCGCATGTTTTGCTTTTTGTTCTGCTGGACCGACGACTGACAAGAGCGATGATTCGGCTACTGCCACTACACTTTCTTCTAATTGATAATAATCCGTTTGTAATTGCTGCATGACATGAGGATCTTGCTGCCATATGTATTCCCCTTGTCCATGGTACTGTTTGAAAAATTCCGTTTCTTCGATCGTCGGCAGAGCGGCTTCTTGGCGTTCATCTGTTAAATGAAAATATCCGATTTCTCCAACGATCGTGTAATGAAGCGATTCATACAATCGAATCGCTGGGTCGTTCCCTTGAATGACTTCAAGCATCAGACCATCCATTCCGATTTCTTTGGCATGGCTCAGTTGTGCTTGATATAAGGCTTTCGCAATCCCAAGACGACGATACTGTGGTGAGATCCCCAGTCCCCCACACCTCATGATGCGTTGACCCTCGATCTCCTTCCAACCGTTCAGCCAGAGACCGACCGGCTTTTCTCCATGATAGGCAACGAATGAATGCTCCAGTTGATTTCCGTCTCGTTCGAGAATCCGCTTCTGAAACTCTTCTTCTGATAAGTGCAGTGGAATCAGATAATCTTGAAATCCATCCTGCATCGCTTGATACGCCGTTTTTACGTCAGGTTCGCGTTGAATGTGAATCATCGAAAGACCTCCTTTTCCACTGAGCTGTTTCGCTTTTGTTTACCTAATATCCTGCATATAAAAACACCCTTGTCGCCAAGGGTGTCCCTACTTATTGAATTTTAGAGCGGCTACGTCCATAACCAAAGTAAACAAGTAGTCCGATTGCTGTCCAAACGAAGAAGGCAATCCATGTGAATTTCTGTAAGTTGACCATCAACATGATACAAGCGAGGACTGACAGAATCGGTAATACTGGAACAAACGGTACTTTAAAGGCACGCTTCAAATCAGGACGCGTCCGGCGTAGGATGATGACTGCGATTGAGATAAGCGCGAATGCTGCCAATGTTCCGATGTTGATCAATTCAGCGAGTGTACCGAGTGGAACGAATCCAGCGATCAAACCAGCTGTTGTTCCGAGAATCCATGTCGCTTTGACCGGTGTGTGTGATTTTTCATTAACATCCGAGAAGACTTTCGGTAAAAGTCCATCACGGCTCATTGCGAACAAGAGACGGACAAGACCAAATGTCATGACGAGGATGACCGTCGTCATACCGACGATGGCACCTAAGTCGACGAATCCAGCGACCCAGTCTTGACCTGCCACTTTCAACGCAAGTGATACAGGGCTATCCACACCTTCGAACTGTTTGAATGGAACGATTCCGACCATGATAGCAGAAACGACGACGTACAGGACAGTAACAATCGCAAGCGATCCTAAGATTCCGATTGGTAAGTTACGTCCCGGGTTTTTGACTTCTTCTGCCGCCGATGTAACGGCATCGAATCCAAGGTACGCAAAGAAGGCAATCGCCGACGCTTGTAAAATACCACTCATACCAAACGGAGCGAATGGTTTATAGTTGCCTGGTTCGACATACCAAATCCCGACGACGATGAAAAGAACAACGACGGCAACTTTAACGAGTACCATGACATTGTTGACGCGTTTTGTTTCTTTGATACCAAGCGAAAGTAAGAACGTGATGATCATTAAAATCAAGAACGCTGGTAAGTTAAAGAACGTCTCACTTCCCGGTACAGCACCAGGAGCAGCTGTTAAAGCCGTCGGCAAATGAACACCGAAGCCTGCTAACAGCGACTGGAAGTATCCTGACCATCCGGTAGCAACGGCACTTGAAGCGAGGCCATATTCTAAAATCAAACACCAGCCGATGATCCAGGCGACGAGTTCCCCGATCGTTGCGTACGTATACGTATATACACTTCCTGAGACGGGAATCATCGACGAGAATTCAGCATAACAAAGGGCTGCGAGCGCACAGACGATAGCGGAAATAATAAATGAGATCGGTAAAGCTGGTCCTGCGTAAAGAGCCCCTGTTCCTGTCAGAACAAAAATTCCGGTCCCGATAATAGCACCGATTCCGAGTAAAATAAGGTCAAACCCTGATAAATGACGTGCCAGCTTGGAATGTTGTTTCATGTCCATCATGACGCTGACATCTTTCTTACGAAGCAAACTCATGTTTCATCCTCCGAACTTTTCTCTTTTTCTGAATATTCAAATCATTGAGGTAATTGACTTTCTAATCATAACAAACGATGTCAGGTTCGATAAGTCTTTTTTTCTGTATTTTTTCACAAACTGGTCAAACCACTTTTGTTTAAATACGACAACGCTTTGATGCATCAACGCAAAAACACCCTTTCCTCTATATTGAGAGAAAAGGGTGTGCTCGTATTACGGACGATCGTTTGGATGATCAAGGTTAGGACCTTTATGATCATTCGGGTCGATCGGGTAATCATCTTGTTGTGCTAAATCATTTTCTGGCAATGCACCTTTTGGTGTACCATGTGTTGTCTCATCCGTTGAAGAAGAACGCGCTGAACGTGGTGCACGATCTGGTGTGACATCATCCGCTGCTTGTGAAGCTGCACCTTTTGCTGCATCTTTTAAGCTCGGTGCTGATGAAGTCGATGCTGACTTACTTGGAAGGTTCGATGTGTCAACTTCCGTATTCTCCGCTTTCTTTTGGAGACGATCGAGGTAACGCGATGCATTATCACGTCCACCAAGACCAAACGCAAGACCGAATGCAAGTGCAAGTGCCCCAAGGATCAAGATGAAGGCTGAGTTGACGATCGTATCAGCAACACCTAGCTGATCAAGTGCCATGAAGACAGCAAGTGCAAGAATCGCATACTTCGCAACGCTTGAAAGGACTTTTAGTTCAGAGTTGCCGAACAAGCTGTCCATCGTACGTTTGACGAGGTTGCTGACGATGATCCCGATTGCGAGAATGATGATCGCTGTCAAGACGCTCGGTAAGAACGCAAGGACGGCACGACCGAGGTCGACCATAAAGTCAAGACCAATCAAGTTGAAGGCTTCGACGACGAAGAGAACAACGATGACGATCTCAACGAGTGCACCAACGATGGAAGCTGGTGATGTAGAAGCTTGGTTTGCATCCCACGTACCGATTTTCAAGTGACGTGTCAGGTTGTTGAAGCCAAGACGTGATAAGAGATCCGTAACGAATTTCTTGATGAAACGTCCGACATAAAGACCGACAAGAATCAGAACGACACCGACGATGATGTTTGGAATCATACCGAGGACATCGTTCAACATGTTGATCGCTGGTCCTGTGATTCCTTTAATGTTCAATTGATCAAGAGCTGAAATCGTGATTGGAATCAGAATCAAGATAAAGACTACTGTTCCGAGAATCGACGAAAGTGATTTCGCATCTTTTTGATCCGTTGACCCAAGGTTGAAGCGAGCTGCAAATTTATCCGTTCCAACGGCATGAAGGAAATTCGTCACGATATCGCGGACGATTTTCGCTACGAGGAAACCAACGAAGAAGATGGCTGCCGCAGCAATCAAGCGTGGAATGAATCCAAGGAATGACGATAACAATTGGCTGAACGGTTGTGAGACACTCTCAATGTTCAACGCACCGAGTACACCCGGGAGGAACAGTAGCAAGACGAGGTAGAAGACGATCTCCCCTGCGATTTTCGGATAAGCTGAAAGATCCGTCTGACCTTGAAGCATCTTGTTCGAACGTACTTTATCGTTCGCCATCAGCTTCGTTCCTGCTTTGACGATGATCATGCGAAGAACGACCGCAATGACGTATGCCAAGAGAAGGATAAGGGCTGCTTTCAAGATGTTCGGGATTGCCGCGAGTAATGTACTCATCGTATCCGCAAGTGGTCCAGCAATGATGTTCAGATCAAGGATGTTGAAGACCAAGATCAGAACGAACACCATGAGAACCCAAAAGACGACGGTTCCAATGATTTTTTCAGGTGTCCACTTTTTCTTCTTTGGTGGCGTACCTTCTTTTTGAGGTGACAACTTGTTGACAACCCCAGACTTCTCTAACGCTTTTTGAATCCCGTTCGCGATCAGCTTAGCAATGAGCCATCCAATCAAGAAAATGATGATCGCTCCAAGCAAGTTGCCTAGTGATCCGAGAATGCCGTTCAAATTCAACGACGTTCCATTCCAAATGTTATTCATCCTGCCACACTCCTTCACCTAAATAAAATTATATATTTCTGACACTTCTTTAATTTCCCCAGCTAAAGGATTTATTAAACCCTTGTCCGTACCAGAATGTGGCGTTTCTTGTTTTCAATACAAGAAATGGGATGATTACTATATGTGAGGATACACCGTTGCAGTCAACACAAAAAGGCAGCATCGTCAAAATGACGACACTGCCTTATATCAAACGACTTCTTTTTCAGAGAATTGACTGTTGTACAGATCCGCATAAAAACCATTTGCTTCGAGCAACTCTTCATGTGTGCCCTGTTCGATGACACTTCCTTGATTCATGACGAGAATCAAATCGGCATCCTTGATCGTCGAGAGACGATGGGCAATGACGAAACTTGTCCGTCCCTCCATCAAGCGACGCATCGCTTGCTGGATGAAGACCTCTGTCCGTGTATCCACACTAGAGGTCGCTTCATCGAGAATCATGATCGGAGGATCGGCAAGAACGGCCCGAGCAATCGTCAACAACTGTTTCTGACCTTGCGAGATGTTCGAAGCTTCCTCGTTCAAGACGGTATCATACCCGTCCGGCAACGTTCGAATGAAGTGATCAGCGTGCGCCGTTTTGGCTGCCGCTATGATTTCCTCCTCGGTCGCCCCACTTTTACCGTAAGCAAGATTATCTCGGATCGTACCGCTGAAAAGCCACGTATCTTGTAAGACCATCCCGAACGTCGTCCGTAAGTCTTCGCGTGACATCTCGCGGGTATCGATGCCGTCAATTCGGATCGTCCCCCCGTTCAACTCATAAAAGCGCATCAATAGATTGATCATTGTCGTCTTACCGGCACCCGTCGGTCCAACGATTGCGACCGTTTGTCCCGGTGCGACATCGATGTTCATGTCCTCGATCAAGAGATCGGTTCCATAGCCAAAATCAACGTGTTCGAACACGACCGCTCCTTCAGCCTGCGTGAGACGATGTGTCGTCACTTCCTTGATTTCTTCATCTTCGTCCAGTAATTCGAAGACACGTTCTGCTGCTGCGACCGTCGATTGAACGATGTTCGCGATGTTCGCCGTCTGTGTGATCGGTTGCGTGAACTGGCGTGTATAGGTGATGAACGCTTGGATATCCCCGATCGAGATCGCCCGTTGCGTGACGAGAATCCCGCCGACGATACTGATCAGGACGTAACTGATATTTCCGATGAACATCATCATCGGCATGATGATCCCGGAGATGAACTGTGCTTTACGTCCTGCTTCATACAACTTTTCGTTGACAGAATCAAACTGCTCGACCGCTTTGCGTTCATGTCCGAACGCCTTGACGACTGAGTGTCCGGTATACATCTCTTCGACGTGTCCGTTCAATTGGCCAAGTGTCCGTTGTTGGTCAGCAAAATACTTTTGAGAACGTTTCAAAATCGGTCGGATCGCAAAGATCGAAACCGGCAACGAAACGAGCGAAATCAGTGTTAACAGCGGGCTGATCGTCAACATCATGATCAGAATCCCAACGATTGTCACGATTGAGGTGATGAACGATGTCACACTTTGTTGTAACGTACTGCCGATCGTATCGATATCGTTCGTCACGCGGCTGAGTGTCTCCCCGTTCGGACGACCATCGTAGTATTTCAACGGCAGGCGTTCGAGTTTAAGATTGACGTCTTCGCGTAAATCGTAGACTGTTTTTTGAGCGATACCTGACATCAAATACTGTTGCAAGTAATTAAACAGACTACTGATGATATACAGTCCAGCGAGCCAGAGCAGGATCTGTCCGATTTTCGTGAAATCGATTGCCGCTCCCGGTACACCTTGGAACTTCGCATATGTCCCTTCAAACAATTCCGTGATTGCCGTTCCCATGATTTTTGGACCGGCAATCATGAAGACCGTACTGAGGATGGCTGCGAGGAAAACACCAACGAGTGCCGTTCGACGCGGACGCAGATACCGAAGCAGACGACGGAACGTTGCTTTGAAATCCTTTGGTTTTTCTCCGAGCATCATCATATTTCCGCCACCGGGACCACCAGGCGGAGGACCGCCGGCAGGTCGTTTTTTCTCACTCATGCGATTTCCTCCTCTGATAGTTGTGACTTAACGATTTCCTGATAGACGGCATTGTCAGCAAACAATTCATCATGCGTTCCGATTCCAGCGACTTTCCCTTCATCCAGGACGATGATTTGATCGGCATCGATGACCGTGCTGACACGCTGAGCGACGATCAAGACGGTTGCTTCTCGTGTTTCTTCCCGTAAGGCTTTCCGAAGTGCGGCATCAGTTTTAAAGTCGAGCGCTGAAAAACTGTCATCAAAGACATATAAATCTGGTCGACGAACGAGTGCTCGCGCAATCGACAACCGTTGTTTTTGCCCACCAGAGACGTTCGATCCACCTTGTTCGATCCGTGCTTCGTAACCGTCCGGCATCCGTTCGATGAAATCGGTCGCTTGTGCGATGTGCGCCGCATGCGCGACTTCTTCGTCTGTCGCGTCCTCTTTCCCGAAGCGAATATTTTCAGCGATTGTACCCGTGAACAGTAACGCCTTTTGAGGAACGAAGCCGATTTTCGACCGCAGTTCCTCTTGTGGTACCTCTTGACTATTGACGCCATTGACGCGGATGCTGCCTTCCGTCACGTCATAAAAACGAGGAATCAAATTGACGAGCGTTGATTTACCGGAACCCGTTCCGCCGATCACAGCCGTCACTTCACCTGGTCGTGCCGCAAAGCTGATGTCGGATAAGACGGGTGTTTCTGCTCCTGGGTAACGGAACGTGACACGATCAAAGACGAGCGTTCCTTTTTCACGATCAGCGGTTTGTGTTCCCTCATCTGTCATCGTCGGAGTCATCTCGAGGACTTCATTGATTCGTTTCGCCGAGACGGCTGCCCGCGGAATCATGACGAACATGACCGACGCCATGACGAGCGCGAACATGATTTGCATGACGTACTGGATGAACGCCATCAAATCCCCGATCTGCATGCCGCCATTATCGATCCGGATGCCCCCGAACCAAATGACACCGACAACCGTCAAGTTCATGACGAGCATCATCACTGGCATCAAGAACGCCATGATTTTATTGACCTTGATTGAGACTTCTGTCAAATCCGCGTTCGCTTTTGTCAATCGCACTTGTTCATCACGCTCCCGGTTAAAGGCACGGATGACACGGATCCCGGTCAAGTTCTCCCGCAAGACGAGGTTCAGACGGTCGAGTCGTTTTTGGACCTTCCCGAACAACGGAACCCCTTTCCACAAAATCAACAGGATTGAAATCACAAGGACCGGCATCGCCGCGACGATGACGAGCGAGAGTTTGGCATCTTTTGAGACGGCCATGATCAATCCACCGATGAACATGATCGGTGCACTGACGACCATCCGTAACATCATAATGACGACTTGTTGGACTTGTGTGATATCGTTCGTCGTACGTGTAATCAATGACGCCGTTCCGACTTGGTCGAACTCTTGCAGGGAAAATCGTTCAACATGGTTGAAGACTTGGCGACGGATATCCCGTCCGAGTCCCATCGACGCCTTCGATGAATAATAACTAGCGGCAACGGCGGCTAACGCTCCGATACCGGTAATCCCCAGCATGACGGCGCCAATTTTCCAGATATAAGCGGTATCGCCAGTGACGACGCCTTTATCGATGATGTCTGCCATCAATGTCGGTAAATAGAGATCAGACATCGATTGCGCAAAAACCAAGATGAGCACGGCAAAGACTGCCCATTTATAGACCGTCAACCGCTTGAGTAACTTAATCATCCGAACATCCTCCTTTCAGATCTGGACGTAAAATCTGATCGATTCCTTCAGCGATCACTGCGTGTGTTTCAAGCATTTGTTCGAATGCATTTGGGTCAATTGTCGCAAGCACTTGCTCCAGTTGACGTTGCATGCCTTTCTCTTGTTCCTTGATGTCGGTGACGAATTGCTGACCTTGATCACTGAGCTTTAAGACGACTTCCCGTCGATTGTCGGGGTTCGTCTCGCGAATGACCCAGCCCGATTGGACGAGCCCTTCAATCGACTGACTGAGCGTGCTTTTCGGTAAATGCGTATGCGCAGCGAGCTCTTTTTGCGAGATCGGTCCACGCGGTGCGATCGTCATCAAGCTATGAAATTGCGGTAAACTGAGTCCGTTTTCTTGTGCCGTCTGGTGTGCTGCCCGGACGAGGTGCCGTTGCACATTCCAAAACGACTGCATCATCGCTGTCGAACGGGTCGTTTCCGTTTGATCCATCTTATTTCGCCTCCTTGTTCCATTTCAAATCGTTCCAAAAGGAACAATTACTTATATGAATTAAATTACGCCGATTATTTTCAATTGTCAACGAAAAGACAATGTGAAAACTCACATAGTTTTGCTATGCTCAAGGAAGACAAGGAGTGAGCATAGATGAGACATGAAATGGGGTTATTCGAAGAACCGTTTCGTTCGATTGAACAAGGACGAAAAACCGTCGAGATTCGACTCAATGATCCAAAACGACAACAGGTACACGTCGGTGATCAGATTCAGTTCACCCATACGGAAACGAGCGAAATACTACTCGTCCACGTGACAAAACGGCAAGTCTTTCCTGATTTCCGAGCGCTTTATGAACAGACACCAAACGAAGATATCGACTGTATCGGTTGGTCACTCGACGACTTCGTGACATCCACTTATACGATCTATTCACCGGAAGCCGAGCAACAGTACGGGGCACTCGCTCTGACGATCGCATTAGAACCATAAAAAAACGTCTTTTCTACAGTCAGCGTAGAAAAGACGTTTTTGAATTCATTCGGGTTCGACGTGAACATGAATATCATAGACACCGTATTCTTCCGTCAGCGTATCCTCAACACGTGTCGCAATATCGTGCGCCTGATGGATATTCAAGGTCGAGTTGACGAGGATGACGACATCGACGACTTCATTGTTGCCGTAGTTGCGCCCTTTAATTGATTTGATGCCTTTGACACCTTCGAGATCGAAGATGACATCTTCATACATCTTCAGCTTCTTTTCATCAAAGCCATCCGTCAGTTCGTGTGACGCTTCCGTAAAAATGTCCCACGCTGTCTTACAGATCAAGAAGCCGACGATGATCGCTGTCACAATATCAAGCCATGGCATGCCGAACTGTGATCCGACGATCCCGATCGTCGTCCCGACACTGACCCACGCATCAGAGAGATTATCTTTCGCTGCTGCCATGACGGACTTGCTTTCAATCTCTTCGGATAACTTCTTATTGTAGCGGTAAACGAAGTACATCACGAGAGCTGAACCAATTCCGACGTATGCGGCGAGGATATCCGGTGATTCCTGTTTGCCTTCGAACAACGTCGAAATTGTATCGATTAAAACTTGAAGACCAACTGCCATCATGATGAAGGAAGCTACGAGCGAAGCAATCGTCTCACTTTTCCAGTGTCCGTACTTGTGATCGTCATCTGCCGGACGTTGCGAAATCCGTAAACCGATCAAAACGGCAATCGACGCGATGATATCGGTCGCGTTGTTTAAACCATCCGCCCGGAGTGCCGCAGAGTCTGCTGTATAACCAATGATTAATTTTAAAGATGATAACAAGATATAGGCTGCGATACTGATCATTGCACCGCGTTCGCCGCGTTTTAGATTATCGTATTTTTGTTGTTCCATTCTCGTCGCCCCCACTTTCTCTGCGATTAGCAAACCTCATCGTACCAGTCGGAAATCGAGTGGGTCTAGAGAAATCATTTTGTTTCGAACTAGGTAATTAACAAATACACAACAATGTTTCCCTATACCAAACTGAATTCGATTGGTTCATGTGGCTCTTTTCAAGAAAATCAGTAGCATTTTCTTAAAGAGCAACCAACTTTTTTGACTTGTCAGACTCTTTGACGAACATAATTCGTGCAAGTTCTGAAGGGAATCGGTAGACTAAAGGTACAACACCAAGAGGAGGAGTTCTCACAATGGCAGAATTCATTAAAAGTGAAGAAACATTCAAGGAATTGATTTCAAGTGATGCACCGGTCATCATCAAGTTCGAAGCAGACTGGTGCCCGGACTGCAAACGGATGGATTACTTCATGCCGGACGTCGAGTCACAATTCGACCACTTACCAATCCACACAATCGACAAGGATGAGTTCCCTGAAATCGCATCGAACCACGATGTCATGGGGATTCCAAGCTTGCTCGTCTTCAAAAACAATGAAAAATTGGCGCACTTGCACAGTGCAAATGCCAAAACACCAGAAGAAGTGACAGCATTCTTAAAGCAAAACTTCAACTAAGCAAAATAACCTGACGCTGCGGCGTCAGGTTATTTTTTATGTATCGATTTGATTTGGGTGCTACTTCAATCCGTCTCAGCTTTTCTTAAAAAAGATACGGGTGAATAGATTCGTAATCGTTCCCGCTATAGCTGCTTCGATCAGAGCAACGACTACAATCGCTAAAATATCCTGCATACCGAGTGTCCCTAAGAAATTAATAAGGTTCAAAATGAAAAATAGAATGAAGAAAATGAGATAATCTCGCTTTCGCATCGTAGCCCTCCTACTCAATACGTATTTGTCGTCTTTCATCGCTACAACACTACCATACATCAGGACTTTCCAAGGATTACATAATTGAAAGGAACAACGAACCTCTAAAAAAAGTAGTCTTTCTCCCATTTGAGAAAGACTACTTTTACTTCTTTAACGTTCACACGCAATCCCGTCATTATCCCGGTCGCTCTTCGTGTTTACGTTATACGTTGCAAGACTTACGTATGCCTTGTACTTGGTTGCTTTGTAGATCGGTTTTCCGTTCTTGTCATACCCTGTCCGATTTTTCAGTCCTGCTTTTTTCGCAACGCCGCCTTTATACGTCTTCTGCATTTCTGTACAGTTCTTAAAGGCTTTGGCTTTCGTCGCCGCTTCGCTGGCTGCTGGAACATGGATTAAGGCGAGACTGACGACACCCGCGAGCACAAGCCGACTCCATTTTTTCATAGGGAATCCTCCTTTTCTCAAAAAACAACGATTCGTCTTTTGATTATAAGAGGTTATTTTTAAAAAATGGCTGTTTTTTTAGAATATCCATCAATGATTACAATTTTTTGAAATTTAACGAATATAATGCGAACTGACGAGTTCATCTTTTAAGATCGACGTCGGAATCTTAAATTCGACGATGCCCATATATCCTGGAGCGATACTGTATTCATCAAACGACAGGACTAATTTGTGATCTGCCGTAATATAGAAGTTTTGCTTCGCTGAAATCTGTTTGAACTGTTCATCCTTTGGGACATCCGGTGTCCCTTCGACGAAGTAGACCTTTCCTTCATCTGCCTTCATTTGGCGACGCATCTCTTCTCTGAGATACGTACTGATTGTCGTGATATATCCGTAATCCTTGAACAAGGATGGTAACGTCAGGATAAGTTGTTCCTTCTTATCAATCGTATCGTACTGGACGCTTTCCGATGCACTTGCTCGTGTCTCCGTGACCGTTCGCCCGATCGACAACAAGTCATCCGTATCCGTCTTGACGTCATAGCGGCTATCGACGGCAAATACCCCTTCCTGTCCGTTCGTCTCCTGTTTGAACTTTTCGTAGAGCGCTTCTCCTTCTGCGATATACTTTTCGTTTAGTTGTTGCTCGAGTGCCTTGTCCGGTAACGTCACTTGAGGTGCTTTGATATCAGCCGACTGGTGTGTCTTCGTCTCTTTCCAGTCGATCGTCACGATTTCAGTCAGTTGACCGAGGACTGGTACCTTTGCCATCGCGTCCGCAAACGACGCATTACTATTTAATCCGCCGACGAATAACGTGATCGCGGCGGCTGTAATCCATACGGATTGTTTCGTCCGCGAAGTACGCGTCCGGCGCTCGACTTGTGCAATCATCTCATCGAGTTCTTTTGGAACCGATGGTTGTTGGTAAGCTTGTTTCAAGTCATCAAGTTTGTTAGACATCTAACTCATCTCCATTCAATTTCATTTTTAGTAAGGTCAATCCTTTATACAGCCGGGATTTAGTCGTGCTTAAATTCAGCTCCAAAATCGTTGCGACGTCTTTTAAGATCAAGTCCTCGAAATAGTGTAAGATAACGACTTCTCGGTACATGACCGGTAGCTCCTCGAGCGCCTGGCGTAAATCAGAATCCGGGTACGTATCTTCTTTTGTTGCAACAAGTTCGACGAGGCGCTCTGTATCATAACTGATACTATGCTGTCGCTTTCGAATTGCATCAATCGCCGTTCGTGTCAAAATCTGATAGAACCAGGCTTTCATCCGCTCGTCGTCCTCGAGTCGATCAAGCGATTGTAACGCTTTTTGAATGCTGTCCTGAATCACATCGAGACTATCCTGTTCATTTTTCATATAACTGTAGGCTAACCAGTAGAGATTCGGTTTGTACTGCTTTAAAAAACGGACAAATGCTTTTTCCCGTTTTCTCGTTTGGCGAGAGGTCATAGGCCGCGGCTCCTTTTTTCGATATCGTTCTGTGTATACATCATTAAGACGGGCGAGTCGAGAAAAAAGTTGACGACACAACAAAAAAAGGTGACACCAGGTCACCTTTTCATGGAGCAGACTTCATTAAGATCAGTAGAATCAATAGAAGCGGGACGATAAACAGCAACGGAATGCCAATAATCGTGACACATCCTATATCGACTTTTCGCTGTTTTCGTCGTTCCCGTCTTCCTGTCTGTTCTTCACGTTCATTCACGGGACTTAACATATGATTCACCTTTTCTACTTAATAACGCAAGTGTCGTGATGTATCACTCCATACTTTCACCTGAAGCAAAATGAGCGCGATACCGTAGAGGACACTCATGTATAACGAAAATTCACCAAATAAGACATTCGTCCAAGCGTTTAACCCAAACAATGGAACGACAAAAACGACATACAGTAAAAATTCAAAGCTTGCTAACAGATCAAACCAAAGTGTCTCTGAAAACATTCCTTCGAGCAACCAGACACCATAGATGTACAACGTCGAAATCAGACCAAACCAAAGATACCTCGCGATTAATCGATACATCTTCTCTTCCTTTATGTAAAACAGCGAGCCGACTAAATAGCCGAACCAGATGACTGAAGCAATGCTTTGCCATCCATTTATCGTTCCGTCGGGATGAAGTATCGCGGACCAGCCATTGATGCCAATCATACTCATTAAAATTAACAGAAAGAGCAGTCGATATGGTATGTTCCTTTGACGCATGATATGTTTCCTCCCCAAAGCATGAGTACCTATCTTTTCTCTTACTTAATATTCCATATGATGGGTTTCGTTCCTCTTCCATTTCAATAAATTATTCGTCTCTGTCGTTTAAACCACAACAAGGCAATGGACGTGTCCATTGCCTTTCCTTAGTCATTCCTTCACTTGTAGATTCACATCATCAATCGTCACGTCATGGGCAGCGAATGGCGAACCTTCTGCGCGTCCCATCAAGAACTTCAACGCCCCCGTATCCGCTTGTCCCATCGTAAAGGTATAGCTGTACGTCTTCGGTGTCGTCGTGATTGGCTCGACTTGACTGAAGTAACGCGTGTACGAAGCATTTTCGACTGTTACTTCGATCGGACGCGGTACAGTCGACGATGCCGTGAAACTCAATTCATATGTTTTGCCTTTCGCGAGCGACAAGTTTCCTTGCTCAAGCAAGACACTCCATGGTTCTTGTCCTTCCGCTCCGATCTGGATACGTGCTGCTTCATTGACTGCTTCGATAGCGGCTTGTGCATCATAGTGGACGTACGACGACCACGACGTCAATCCGTTTGTAAACGAACCGTTCTTCAGTGGTGACGGGTCGACCGGAACCGGTGTGACATCAATCAACTCCACATCATCGAGCGCAATCGTTCCGGCTTGTCCACTAAAGTCAAAGACAAGCTGATTGTTATCTGCCGTTTGTGTAGCCGTAAACGGAATGTCGACAGTCGTTGCTTGTTTCGTCAACGATACAGTCGTCTGTTTCAATTGATCCTGTGCGCCAGTGATCTTCACCTGAAGTGACTTCGCTTTTTTCGCTCCTGCCGTGAATCGAAGCTGATACGCATGCCCAGCTTCCAGTTGAAGTCCCTTTTGCGTTAAGCGTGCCGTCGTTTTTTGTCCAAGCCCTTCATAACGGAAATCACGTGACTCGGGATCAACGAGTCCTGTCGTCCGCTTGCTACCGTCGAAATGCCAGTACGTCAAACGATCCATCGCCCCTTGATCGAACGTCCCGTTATAGACGAGGTTTCCGTCCGCGAGTGCCGGTTTCGTTGCATCTTCATCGATGACGCCGCGTGGAATCTGCTCGACACGGACATTCCCGATCTGAACGTTGGCTTTTTCAAGTCCGAGGTTGAACTCAAGACGTGCCGCGAGATCCGTCTCTGCTGCCATATCGAACGTGAACGTATGCCGTTTGACGCTCGGTGTCAGTGCAATCGACTGTTCATTCGAATATTTCGTGTAGCCACGCTCTGCTCCACCGCCGACTTTGACCATCATCTTCCGGTCTGCCGCGCTGCTCGCATCAAAACTGACTTGGTAACGCCCACCTTGCGCAAGGGATACGTTTTGAATCAGTTGATGAGAATACGTTTGTGAACCTGGCTGATCAATCGTGACGTCTGCCATCCGTTGTCCCTCTTTTTCGATGGTCGCAAGACTTCCTTTGCCACCGAAGTCTGGGAGCGTGACGTAGTTCCAGTACAGCGGATCAAACGACTGATTCCCGATGATCATCGTGACCGGTTGTTCAAATGCCGTGTCGTAGACGTGGTTCCCCTCGATCGGTTGTTTGGCTCCGTCCGGTAACGTCACGTTTTCGTAGGTCGGTTCGACCGGTTCACGATACGCTCGGTTTTTCAAATCATAGACACGGATATAATCGACTTCCATCTCGGCTGGGAACTTCGTCGTCGCATCGACCTCTCCGTCAAACCAACCGCCAACCGCGAGATTCATGACGAGATAGAAGTTTTGATCGAACGGTGCCGGATAACTATAGTTCGTTGCTGCGTTCAAGCCTTTGCTGTACCAATCGTTTTGTGTTTGATAAAGGTTGCCGTCGACATACCAGCGGAGTTCGCCCGGCTCCCATTCGACTGCGTACGTATGCCATTGATCGATCCGTTGTCCGTCTGGGAAGTGATAGTCTTTTCCCGTATATTTATTGTTTGGCCAGTTTTCCCCGTAGTGAATCGTTCCGGCAACCTTGTCCGGCTGACTGCCCCAAGACTCCATCACATCAATCTCACCGGACGCTGCCCACGCGCCATACTTATCTTGCTCCGGTAACATCCAGAACGCCGGCCAAAGCCCTTTTCCGGTTGGAAGCTTCGCTTTGATTTCATAACGACCGTACGTCTTACTGAACAACCCTTTTGTCTTCAGCTTCGCCGACGTGTAATCGTATGTACCGAGATCATCCGTCGTCTTTTCCTGTTTCGCCTTGATGACGAGTTTCCCGTTGCGAATAAACGAATTGTCCTGTTTCGTCGTATAGTATTGTTTTTCGTTGTTGCCCCAGCCCGGTGAGACGGGTTGTCCGTTCGCATCCTTGATCCAGTTCCCCGTATCATAGGTCCATTTCGTCCGGTCGAGTTGTTTTGCCTGAAACTCATCCGACCAGACGAGCTTCCACTTCGTCTCTTTTTTATCTGCCTTCGCGTCGACAGCTTGACTACTCAGCAATAAACCGGTCCCGACCGCCAGTGCTATCCATGTCTTCATGTCTGTTTCCTCCTCTTAGTCAAAAAGAGGCAAGGACGAATGTTCGACCTTGCCTCCTTTGTCACGCTTCTTGTGGAATCGTTGCCTTATGTTGCTCGATGACGCCCGCATACCAGTGGGCGCTGTCTTTCCAAATCCGTTCCTGTGTCTCGAAATCGACGTAGAGAATTCCGAAACGCTTATCATAGCCGAAGCTCCACTCGAAGTTGTCGAGCAGTGACCAAAGATAATAGCCTTGGATGTTCATCCCTTCTTCGTTTAAATCAGACACCGCTTGGAGGTGTTGTGCGACGTAATCAATCCGGTTCTGGTCAGCGACGCGACCATCGACCAATTCATCGTCGAATGCCGCACCGTTTTCCGTGATGTAGATTGGTAAATCCGTATACTCGGCACGCAAACGACGAATCAAGTCCTTGAATTCGCTCGGGGCGATATCCCAGCCCATACCTGTCTTGTCGTAATCCGAGTACGCATCCTTCTGCAGGAAATCGTTCGCAGCACTGAACTCGACGAGGTTTCGGCTGTAGAAGTTGATCCCGAAGAAATCACACGGGACGGAGATCGTCTCCATGTCGCCTTCCTCGATGAACGCGTAGGAATGGACGTATTTTGAGAACAGGTTCATCATGTCGACCGGATACTGACCTTTGAAGACTGGGTCGAGGAACCAACGATTCGCATATCCGTCTGCATTGTTCATGGCCAGCTGATCGTTGACGGAATCCGTCTTCGCATACTTCGGTGCCAAGTTCAACGTGATACCGATCGGTGTGACCGATTTGAACTCACCTTTCAGCAATTCGACTGCTTTTCCGTGCGATAACAATAAGTGGTGCACGGCACGAACGGCTTCGTTCATATCCGTATGACCTGGTGCATGTTGTCCGAGATGGTAGCTGAGGAAGCCGGCACACCACGGTTCATTATGTGTGATCCATGAATCGACGATCCCGTCGAGTTCGGTGAAACACGCGCGGGCGAAGTCAAGGAACCAGTCGACCGATGCCCGGTTGTCCCAGCCGCCTTCTTCATGTGCCCACAGTGGTAAGTCCCAGTGGTACAGCGTCACGGCTGGCTTGATACCTTCTGCCCGTAGACGTGTCGCGAGTTTCTTGTAGAACGCCATGCCTTCCGGATTGTAGACCCCTTTTTGCGGGAAGATCCGTGGCCAGGCAATCGAGAAGCGGTACGTGTCGACGCCGAGACGTTTAATGTGCTGAATGTCTTCTTCATAACGGTGGTAATGGTCACACGCGATATCACCGTTATGTTTTTCGAAGACTTTTCCGTCCTCATCACAGAAGGCATCCCAGATCGAAGGTGTACGTCCGCCTTCGTTGTGGGCTCCTTCGATTTGATACGACGACGTCGCCGTCCCGAATACGAAGTTCGGTGCAAATTTCATATGTGTAATCTCCTTTAAGCTACTTATTCTTTCACGGCACCTGCCGAGATACTGCTGACGATATATTTCGAGAGGAACAAGAAGGCGATCATGATCGGTACGACGGAAATTGCGATCCCGAGATAGAGCGAGCCTAAGTTCTCTGCGACTTGTGATCCTTTCAAGAAGCCCATCAAGACCGGTAACGTATACTTCTCTGGGGAGAAGAGTAAGACGAGCGGCATGATGTAGTTGTTCCATGAACCGATGAACGTAAAGATCGACATCGTCGCGATCGCCGGCATCATCATCGGTAAAGCGATCGTATGGAAGATCCGGAACTCACTCGCTCCGTCCATCCGTGCTGCCTCGATCAAACTTGGATGCAGGACGGTCTGGACATACTGCCGGACAAAGAAGACCGTGAACGGACTCGCAATCGCCGGAACGATCAATGGGATATAGCTATCGAGCAACCCGAGATTTTTACTTAATTCGTAGAACCCGATCAATCCGAGCTGACCCGGAACCATCATCATGACAAGCATGAAGACGAACATCGCGTTCTTCCCTTTGAACTGATAGAAAGCGAATCCGAATGCTGTCAACGCCGAGAAATACCCTGATAGGACGGTAACGAGAACGGCAATGATCAAGCTGTTCTTGAACCCAGACCAGATGTTGACGTACGAACTGAGTGCGGCGTAGTTCTCAGCAAGTGAGTTCCCGGGAATCAACGAGAACCCGGACAAGACTTCTTCGTTCGAGCGCGTTGCGTTGATGATCATCATCAAAAACGGGATGATACAGGCGATCGTTAAGACGACGAGACCAATATAGATGACACTTTTGCCGAACCAGGCTTTCTTTTGTTTCGGTGGTGGTGTCAACTTGAGCGGGCGTTCGGAACGCTCCGGTTGTTCCTCCGTTTGTGGCACGATCCGACGTGCTTCTGCATTTCGTTCCATCGGTCAGGCTCCTTTCGGTGAACGTTCTTTTCGGAACATCCCTTTGAAGACGATGATTGAAAAGACGAGCGTGATAGCAAACAGTCCGTATGCGACAGCAGCGGCGTAGCCATAGTTGTTGTATTTGAAAGCTTGGTTATAGAGATAGAGCACCATCGTGTTCAAGGCACCATCTGGCGCACCGACACCATCCGTGATCAACATCGGGAGGTCGAACAATTGCAGACCACCGATCAAGGACGTGATCATGATGTAGAGCAAAATCGGTTTTAAGAGTGGCAACGTGATGCGTGAGAAGATCTGCCAACGTGTGGCTCCGTCAATCAAAGCTGCTTCGAAGTAATCCTTTGAGATCCCAGATACACCTGCCATGACGACGATGAACGAGTGCCCGAGCCACATCCATGTCAGGATGAGCGAGACGGAAATTTGTGCCGTCACCGGTTGCGTCAACCAGTTGATTGGCTCCGAGATGATTCCGATTTTCATCAACATCATGTTCAGTGAACCATGCTGCCAGTCGAGCAAGATGCCGAACAATAAGGCGACCGAGCTGATTGTGATCAAGTTCGGTAAGTAGAACGTCGCCCGGAAGAAGGCAAGTCCTTTTAATTTCAACTGGAGATCCGAGAACAACAAGGCGAGTAACAAGGCGCCGCCGATCTGAAGGATGAAGTTAAGACCCCAAATCTTCAGAGTGTTAAAGAACGCTTCGATGAAGTACGTATCCCCGAGTAACCGCGTATAGTTCGCGAGTCCGACGAGTTGTTCGCCTTCAGCGCCCGTGTAGTTCGTGAAGCTGTAATAGAAAGTCAAAGCAACCGGATAGATGCTGAAGATCAAGAAGACGATCCAAAACGGTGCGATGAACAGATACCCATGGCGATCGAGTTTTTTCACAGGTCAAACCCCTTTCTTAAACAAGAAGAGGTGAGGCGAGGATCGCCCCACCTACTCTCCTTATTCCGGTACTTTTACGTCCGGGTACGCGTTTTTGACTTTTTTGTAGAATTCAGCAAGTGCTTCGTCTTTTGATTTTTTACCTTGAACGTATTCCATGACCGATGCACCGTACAATGTATCGAGCTGTTGGTCATACTTCGTGACGATCCCTGGTGTGATCTTGTCTGCTTGATCGAGGAAGAACTCGTAGTTGTTCTGTCCGCCGAGGAACTCATCTTTGAAGTCGGTCTTGATTTTGTCTGTGACGGGTTTGTACGCTAATACGTCACCTGTTTCTTTTGCCCAGTCCGTTAAGAACGCTTCGTCCTGCGTCATCATCTTGACGAAATCATACGCAAGCTTTTGTTTCTTCGAATCTTTGTAGACACCTAACCACGTACCGCCCCAGAAGTATGGGCTCGGTCCGCTTGTGACCGCCCAGTCACCCGCTGATTTTTTCGCGTTTTCTTTAAGGACACTGTGAAGACCCCATGTCGGGAGGACGTAAGAGAAGACTTCTGTTTTTGTCTCTTTACCGTTTTCTTTGACTTTGACCGGTTTATCCATCCCTGCGAACCATGATGGTGACCATTCTGGTGCGAGTGCCGTATATTGTTTCGTCCGGAGTTCTTTTGCGTAATCCATGTAATCCTTCTTGTCTTGCGTCAAGACGAGCTCTTGCTTATCGTTGACCCAAGGCTGTGGGTCGTTTCCTTGTGCGAACCAACGGATCGATCCTTCATCCGGGAACATCTTGTAGCCTTTGCTCTTCATTTTTTCAGCGACTTCGAAGACGCCGTCCATCGAGTCCATCATGCCACCGATTTCTTTTGGATCGTCTGTACCGAGAACTTTTTTCGCGATGCTTCGTTTGTAGTAGACACCACCTGGTGTCGTTTGCCATGACAGCGCACGCACGTTGCCGTCCTTATCTTTCCCCATGTCATAGACGTACGGGATGTAATCATCTTTGACTTCGCCTGCGTTGAATGGTTTTTCAGAGAGGTTCGCCCAGTACCCAGCATCGACCCACTGCTTGAGGAACGCAATCTCACCTGTGAAGATATCCGGTGCGCCGACGCCACTTTCAAGAGCTGGTTTCAATTTCGTCGGGTAGTCGGCGATTGGTACGATTGTCAATTCGACTTTGACTCCGTTTTTCTCTTCGAACTTTTTGATTGGTTCTTTTAACTCATCCGTGAACGACCAGATTTTCAAGACTTCTTTCCCGCCGCTCGTTTTTTCTTCGCTGCTACCTGAACATCCAGCAAGGACACTTGCTGTTAACGCACCGACTGTTAACACGCTAACTAACTGTTTCTTCATCTCATCTCATCCTTTTGTTAAGTATTCCGCTCATAGGTAAGCGGTTTCAATTTGTTATTCAAAAATATCGAAAGCGCTTTCGGAAAGGCTTTAAAGAAAATTCCCGAAAGCCCTTTCGGAAAAAGTGATAAAAAATGATTTCGAAATCGCTCTCGCTTTTCCTCACTGACAACGAGCGAGAGCGATTCCGAAACAACCATTGTGTTATTCAGGTACTGGACCTGTCGATTGACGAACCATCAAGTTAACCGGAATGACATCACGTGTCGTAACCCGTTTTTTGTTGACGATCTGTTCAATCAAGACGGATGCTGCGTGCTGACCGATCGTTTCCGTATCTTGTCGGACCGTCGTCAACTTCGGTGTGATGTACTGCGCCATGTAAATATCATCGTACCCAACGACTGAGATGTCTTCTGGAATCCGTAAACCGGCTTCATGAATCGCCTCAATCGCACCGATTGCCATTTCATCCCCAGCAACAAAGACGGCTGTCGGTCGATCAGGTAGTGCTAGCAACTCGTTCATTGCCCGCTTGCCTTCTTCTCCGGAAAAGAATCCGCCATTGACGAGATAACCGCCCGGAATCGGTAAAGCGAGTCGCTCCATCGCTTGCTGATAGCCTTCAATTCGCGCTCTTCCGGCATCTGTCGACGTATCCCCCGCAATGTGGGCAATCAACCGATGACCGAGTTCGTGCAAATGATTGACGGCGAGTGTGCCACCGGTGATGTTATCCGAATAGACGACACTACAATCGGCACTATCCATGTCGACGACGACGATTGGAATCGTACTTTGAATCAACTCCTGGACGTGCTGGTCCATCTGATCGGAGCAGATGACGACGATGCCGTCGACTGCCCGGTGTCGGAAATGCTCGAGGTAACTCATATCGCGATTGCGTAAGTTCCGCGATGCGAAGATGAGGTCATATCCTTGTTGTTCTGTTGCTTTTCGGAAACTCTCAATGATCGCGTTGAAGAACGGATGCATCATTCCGACGCCATGTGCTTCCGAGAACATGACACCGATCGTCCACGAACGTTTCGTCGAGAGCGACTGGGCGTGCGCGTTCGGTAAGTATCCCATCTCGGCTGCTGCTTGGACGATTTTTGCTTTCGTCTTTTCGCTGACATCCGAATAATTATTTAAGGCTTTTGAGACCGTTGTAATCGAAAAACCGGTCATCTTCGCTAAATCATAAATTGTTCCCATGCTACTCACTCCATTTCACCGAAAGCGCTTTCGATAAATTTAGTATACGAAGTCTCTCTGGAAGTTGCAACCTATTTTTTAATGAAAAATCAGATAAATTGAAAACGTTATCATTTATACTGGATTCAATACAAAAAGAAATCGATTTTTCTTTTAATACGAACAAATGTTTGGTATACTTTAAAAAACACACTTCGCCTTTTTTAGAGAGGAGCTTTCCCATGCCAATCAATCCGTATCTTGTCTTCAACGGCAACACGCGCGAGGCAATCACGTTCTATGCACACGTTTTCGGTCAAGAACTACCGGACATCATGGAGTTCGGACCAGGTCCCGGTCCTGACGGTCAGCCCTACCCAGAAGAGATGCAGTCGCTTGTTCTACATGCTGAACTGATCGTTCATGGTACCCGCTTAATGTTCTCAGACGCAATGCCACATGATCCGGTCACGATTGGTCAGAATGTTACCTTGGCACTTCACTTATCTGACGTGGATGTGTTACAGAAGACATTTGATCAACTCGAAAAAGACGGTAATGTCATCATGCCGATCCAAAAGACATTCTGGAGTGAGGCCTACGGAATCGTCGAAGATGCGTTTGGTGTGCAGTGGCAAGTCAATCATGTAGAGAGTGAAGTAACAGCTTGAGTAGCTTGCTGCGTCGTGATTTCCCTTTCACTCACTTTCCTCAGGAGAGGCACAAGCCGCGCCTTCTTGTTCTCCGGACACGGACTCGAGTCTTGTTTGCCTCTTACAGCACGAATCCCTGCGCTTTTTCTTGCAGTAATTGAATGACGAGAATGCATTCCTGATAAAAAGTAAGATTTGACGGATTTCGTCGGCTCTTACTTTTTTTAAATCATACCGATTTTTTCAAGGTGTTATAGAATGGTTAAAATCAGATGTATCATCATTTCTACAAGTCTAATAAACAAGTCTAATAAACAAGTCTAATAAATATGATGGGATTTTGTAATATCGCAATCCATAACTACCTGTCACTTGATTTAAATATTCTCCAAGCTATTTTAGAGAAACACACAGATGATTTCTTAACATTTGCATAAATTGTTATCCAGTTGGAAGACTGACAAATCTTCAAGATTTAGCTTCTTCATCGTCCAAACGTCTTAAAGCAAAGCTATTTGTCACGTAGAGTTTCCGACAAGAAAATCGAATAATTCAGGTTTACTTAATTTCTGAACGTAATGTAGTTGGCAGTAGTTCAATACTTATTCATTTACTTGACCACTCAAAAACCATTTCAGAGAAAGAAATTTTACTCTCTTCCATCCCTTCGACGTCAATGGCACCTAGTACTTGAATATCCTCTATGGATAAAGTAATAGCTCGCACAGGATTGACTATTTTTAAGTGATCCAGCTTTTTTAATAAAGTCAGCTATTGTTCTGTGAGTTCATAAGACTCTTACCAATAGTCAACTCCAGTTTCATACTCCGATGCCTGTATTTCTAAAAGATGGGCCCCTAGTTCAATCATGTCGTCATATGAATGACTAGAAAAAACTTGATCATTGTTCCCCCACAAGACAGTAGTGACGATTAGAATAGCTGCGCTATCCACATTATCTAATAACAAATATTGAAAGGTATCTTGTTCAGTTATTTTTTGTGCGCGTTGTGGAGCTTTTCTTATCAGTTCTTTTGCTTCTGTTGTCTCTACAAAGAATTCTTCGTTTCTAAATCCTCCGAAAAAAATCTTGCCTAAATATGACTATTCCTCTGCTACCTTGATTATCATTTGTACTGTAATTGTTACCGTCTCAGGAATGTTCATAAGCAAAGTCAGGATTATTGGCGACAAAGATAGCGTGAGCGATGGAGACTAGTATGAATCCTACCCATACCGCTTAACGTTTCCACTTCGGATATAAAATTTGATGTTTTTTTCATTTTGACCTCCCATGTTTGTCTAATATATTGAATTTTCTTCACCAGTTGAGCCTTGAGCATTTTTGACAGCTATGTAACAACCGGTATAAGCCCCGAAAGCGGAAAGAGACAATCAAACCTTTCTTCACAAATGCTTAAAAAGTATTGCATGTGTTAGGCCAGATTTCTTTTCCAAAAAAACAACGGTTCACATGATTACTTTTAATAGTCTTAACCTCAAAAATTAGCAGGCTGGTTATGAGATTCTTTTGGGAATCCTGGTTTTTAGTACGGCTCTATATGATTATATAAGAAATACCCTCATTTTCATTTTGAAATGAGAGTATGTCTATAACCTGATAAAAATGATTCATTTTTATTTTGTAAGCTATTAAATAGTATATTTTATAGCTTTTTACCATTACGGATACGGGTGATTTAGAACAACCAGTTTACATTAATTTTTTAAAACGATTCATTTTCTTATTTTCATGAAAAAAACATTTTTTTAAATATTTCCAATTTCACAAAAAGACTATAGATTACTTGGAGTTACAATTTAATCACTAATGAAAGAACACTCGGTGTTCGAGTCTAAAATATTTATTAACTCGTCTACGCTTTTAGTAGAATTCAAACCAATCTTATAAGTTGCACCATTCGAATAATTAATATCCAAATGATTTAAAGGGTGAATACGTCCATTTTCTCTAATCGAATCATAATCACGTCGTAAATAGCCTGCTTCAAACTCCATTAGATGTTTCATAATTAACCATAATTCATCTTTCGCAGTGTGTATTTCAAAACTATCCATTATTTTTTCAATATCAGAATCTAGATCTTTTAATGAAAAATAATCATCACCATCAATTAACTCATTAAAAATACTTCTTAAAATAGCCAAATTTGCCCCATCTAATTCCATTTCAGTTAGCTGATCAATAACAACAAGTCTATCTTCTAATAAATTTTCTTCAATATTAAATGGGAAATTAAATGTAGTAATTTTATGCTCTTGAACAATAAATAACCTCTTCATTTTATCGAATTGTAAAACAAGATAATCTTTAGTCGTCCTATCAACACGTTTTCCGTAAGTCAACAATGAAATCGCTTCCATTAAAATCCTAATTATATCTTTTTTCTTTCTAATTTTGTTTTCCATAATCATTATCATTTCAGTTGTAAGTTCGATTTTATATTTTTTCATCCTCTACACCTTAAAGAAAGTCTATATTACTAACTATTAAATTATAGATTTTTTCTTGATCAACACTATCGTTTAGCATTACATTAACAATTGAATGCAACTGTTTCTTTCTTTTAATATTTTCAACATTCAATGATAAAAGTATTTCTTCTACAATTTCGTATTGAGACTTGTTACCACTAGCTTCTAGCATTAATTCTCTAGTATCCATAACCTCATCCGGATTAGGTTTATCAATTGTTATAGTGCCATTCACGTTTAATTCTGTTGCAGCACTTCTTAAAATTGTATTAAGATCACCATTCCTGGATGATAATATTAAATAACTTGTTAAGAATGAACGAGTCAACATCATATAAAGAGAGTTGCGTAGCATAGTATTCATTGTTAAAGATTGTGTTGTTACACAAATAACAAATGGAAACTCTAAGCCTTTTACGTTATTTCGATTACTTATAAATAAAGATCCTCTTTTTTTATCCTTTGATTCGTAACCTTTTATAGATTGCCATCCATATTTTGAATCAGCTTCTATTGCAATTCTTTCTGCCAGCTCAAAATTAGCATCGGAATTTTCCAGAAATACTATACCTATGTCATCTGGTTCAACAGTTGGATTTTCAGTTCTAATCTCATCAATCGCTTTCATTACTTCCACTATTGGATCGCTACTTTCAGGCATAATCCCAATCTTAATACTTTCATTATCACTTTCAGTTAAATTCTCAAATCTTTTTAATGGCTCTCGATATAGTGTGTATTCATTCTCATTCTTCTCAATTTGATAGCCACAAGCTTCCCATTCTCTATCTTCTAACCATCGTACAACAGGTCTTTCTAATAGACCAAAGCCAATTATGTGTGCCATCATAACTGTTTTAGGATCAGTTCTGTAAACTCTATTCAAAAGAAAATCTGGCTGACTTTGATATTCTTCATGAGAATAAAAGATGCTCTGGAATATGTCACCAGCCACATAAACTTGTTTTTTAGTAACTTTTTCACATAGTTTGAAGAAATATTCATTAAAATCTTGAGATTCATCAATCAATATATAATCAAAGTATGGAGTAAAATTTTCTTGACTTTCTAATCGTTCTAAGGCTCTCTTGCACACTCCCTCAAATGATAAGCCCCAACTGTAACGCTCAAATGGAATGTCATACGTATTACAAATAAAACTGTATAACCCAGAATTTTTATCTGATGAGGACCCCCAACTACGTTCAACCCAAAGTCTATCATCCCACTTAATTTGTTCTCTAACTTTCATAAAATCAAAAAAATCAGGAATTCTATTTTTTAGTTCTTTCGAAAGGATTTTATTAAAGCATGTAAAGAATATTTTAGAGTCTTCTTCATTAATATAAATATCCTTCAGCTTATGTAAAAGTAATTCTGTTTTCCCGGTTCCTGCTAAACCTTGTATGGTAATACGTTTTTTATTAGGTCCCTGAAAAATAAAACGTGTTTGTTCACTATCAAAAAGTATAATATTTTTTTTTATCTGTTCTAAAGTATTAGTTGGAACATCCCCTTCTACTCGATCAATATCATTGATGCTTCCAGTAAGTAATGAAATCAAAAGTTCTGCTTTACGACTATCTGTTCCTGTTAAAATATTAGACACAATAAGTGATTCTATACTCTCAATAGATTTATTCTTGAAGTTCGCTATTTCAATTAAATTATTTTTCCACCTTCTAACTCTACCTAAAAAATCGTTGTAATCATATTTATCTGAAATTATACCTAAATCTTCAATAAAATCTTCAGTGAAATTTTCAAATTCTTGATCATCTTCACCAAAATTAATAATTAATACTTTTACTTTTGGAATTAATAAAATAATTGCATTTCGGTATGAGTACTTATATTTACGTTCGCTTATTGGTTTATCAATAACATAAACTTGTTTTTTATTACTCACTGCAAAACTTTCTAAATATCGAAGTACTTCATATATATTCGGGTTTAATTTAATCTCTTCACTCAGATATTCAAAATAATATGTATTATCCATTAGAAACTCCTTTTAGATATTAATCTGATATTTTTCGATCAACTGCTTAATTTTACGTATATTACTAACATTTCATCTAATAATTAGTTACAAAATAAGGATTTCCCCTTTTTGTGTTTAGCATAACTGATATCTCGATTATGATGCTATTTATTTCTTGTTTATGAATCACTCAAATTCTCTGTAGCCTACGTCGCAATTAGTAGTAACATAGAGAAATTCTATATAAATGATTAGCAAATTTAATTATTGTTTTCTTCAGTACTGCATAATACTTATATGTCGACATTCACACCCTTTCTTTTACCTCTTTTTATCCTTAGCCTGCAACTTATATAATCAATTAATTCGAAAAATACATATGCAGTCGGAAATGAATCATGTCATTTATGAGGTTAAATAGCTCCCGTCCTGATGTCTGTCGTTCGATTGATAACATGTCACCATCAAATGCAAACGGCTTCCCCATCTTTGGAAACGGCATTTTCTTCAATAGTCGTTCTACTTTCGCTGCATCAAATGGTCCTTTTAACTCTGCCGTTTGCGCATCCTTCAACTCTCGATACTTTTCTGCATGTAAATATTCATAAAAGAACGGAGCTACTTCCGCTGCAGTGATCGGTTCCATCCAGTGCTCTTCTCCCCGCTCAAGCATCGCTAGCAAGACGACCATCTTATAACTCCGATTCATGATTGTTTTTTCGACCTGTTCAATCAATTCACGATTCGCGTCGTACGCTTCGATTTCTTCGTCTGATAACTCCTGATGCTCTCTCAAGAACCCAACATAAGAACCCCACTCTTGTTTATAACCTTGTGGAACTGCTGCATACTCTCCAATCTCAACATATGATGGTCGACGACCGAGTTCGTATTTGATTTGCTCATATTGTTCAATCAGTCGTAACTTCCGCTGACTTGGTTGTCGGAGTCGATGAATCAACTCCAGTGCTCGCGTATCGAACTCAATCACACAGCCAGGTGGTGGCATAATCGGTTCTATTTCCCCTCGCTTAAACGATTCTTTCATCGTTCCGAGTAGTTTCAGCTTCGTCTCAACGTTACGATAGTTCCCGATTAAATCAATGATGACGCAGTGTAATTTGTCTTGCGCTAAACGTAAGCCACGTCCGATTTGCTGCGTGTAGATAGCGACGGATTCAGTTGGACGACAGAATAGCAGTGTATCGACGTTCGGAATATCGACACCTTCGTTGAATAAATCGACGGTAAAGAGGACGTCAATCTCTCCTTGCTCGAATGCTTGCATGTATTGTGCACGATTCGTCGTCTGCCCTGTCAGTGCAAATGCCGTTGTTCCTTTATCCCGAAATACTTGTGCCAGATATTCCGCCTGCTTGATCGACGAACAAAAGCCGATTGTCTTCGTTTGGCGATGCTTCTCCCATGAATAGTAGATATTATCCGCGACCTCTCGATCAAGTTGTCTATGCTCGAGCTGCGTCGCATCATAGGTCCGACCGATTCGTCGCATCTGAGAATAGTCGATCGTGTCATGAATGCCGTAGTAATGAAACGGCGTCAAAAAGCCTTCAGCAATCGCCGCTGTGAAATGCATCTGGAAAGCAACGTTATGGTGACAGATCGCATAAACATCTGCACCGTCCATTCGGTCTGGTGTCGCCGTCAGACCAAGTAAGAAACGAGGCGTGAAATGATCAATGATTTTCCGGTAACTCGTTGCTGCTGCGTGATGGAACTCGTCGACAATGATGAGATCAAATTGATCATGTACAAAGTGCTCCAAGTGACGCTTTTGTGCCAGCGTCTGGACAGATGCGAAGACAATCTCCGTCGTCTCCGTGACGGTCCGGTCACTGCCGATATAGAAGCCGGTCTGCCACGCTGGATTGACTTTTTGAAACGAACGCTCAGCCTGTAGTAACAGTTCTTTTTGATGTGCCAGGAACAAGACTCGTGTAAAGTCTCCCGCAAAGAACGCACTGAGATAGGTCTTCCCTAATCCAGTCGCAAGCACCGCCAGCGCACGTGTCCGTCCTTCTTGCATCGTTTCCCGTAATGCTTGGAGCGCTTCTTCCTGCACCCGGTGTGGTAGGATTTCTGGTGCAACGACGACTGTTCCTTCGTCGTACTCGACTTCCGGTTCCGCGACATATTGCCGCGCCGCATACTCTTGACGGTAAGCATCTAAGACAACCGGATTCAGTTCTTCTGCCGATTCACTAAGGTAAAGATCCATGAAGGCATCAATCGCATCATCAAGTATCTGTGGTGCGACAGCTTGCGGTAGATGAACGTTCCATTCGATACCGGACCGAAGCGCACTGTTCGAGATGTTCGACGAACCGACGATTGATAAGCCAGTCTCTGCGTTTCGAAACAGATACGCTTTCGGATGAAAAGAGCGTCCGCCTGACCGATAAAAGCGAACTGACAACCCATCAAGCGAAAGCAACTGGGCCAATGCTTCTGGATCGGTGATGTGTAGATAGTCGCCAATCAACAGCCGAATCTCGGCTCCTCGTTGCAAGGCACGACGAAATGCCGGGACGAGCAAGGTGACACCTGACTTCTGGGCAAACGCTGCGACGATATAGACTTCCTCCGCCTGATCAATGGCATCAACGAGTGAGTCATATAAGTGATGCGTCGTCAGCTTCGCTTCCGGGATCAATCCTCGACCTCAATCAGGTAGAGGCATTCTTCGAAGCCGCCGCGTTGTTGCTGTTTCTTCGCTCGGACGGCTTCCAGTTCCTCGACTGTCACGCCATGTGTCTTCGCTAACGCTTGGATCAGCTCCAGTAAATCAGCTAATTCCTCGACAGCTTCTTCGTCTGTCACTGCCTCCTCATATTCAGCCAGTTCTTCATGCAATTTCTTTTTCGCTTCCACTAGGAATTCATGTTCGTTTAACGTGCGGAACGTCGCTTTTTTTCCGTTTTGGTCGATGATGTTTGGAATCGCGTCCCGAACTAATTTATGATAAAGTGGCATATCAATTCACTCCTTTGAAGGGTTGAGGGATCTCCGAGTCGAATCACTCGGTGTCGTACATATGTATTTTACAAGAGGAGGTTCTTTTCATGTCTACATTCAAACAAATCGACACAACGAACGCCCCTGCTGCGATTGGTCCTTACTCGCAAGGCTTTATTGCAAACGGTACACTCTATGCTTCCGGGCAAATCCCGATCGACCCGGCAACAGGCGAACTTGTTCCAGGCGGAATCACGGAGCAGACGGAACAAGTCATGCGAAACGTCGATGCCATCCTGAAAGAGGCAGGACTGACACCCGACCGCGTCGTCAAGACGACATGCTACTTAACGAGCATGGAACACTTCGCTTCTTTTAATACGATCTACTCCGATTACTTCGCACCGCATAATCACTTCCCGGCTCGGTCTTGTATCGCGGTTAAGGAACTACCAAAAGGTGCCTTGGTCGAAGTCGAGATTTTAGGACTCCTCTAATCACACATCACGCATTTTGCGTGATGTTTTTTATTTGTAAATCCTTGTAGTGTCCTCTCTATTCAAAACCTAAAAAATAGAAATTTCAAAATTATTTTAATATAAATAAATTATGGTATTAATTTGGATTTTATGATAGATTATTATTAATTCTTACTTATTTTATATTAAAATTTGTTATTTATTAAAAATTATATCATTTTTTCCATTTTAATAAGTGTAGGAAATACATAGCAATTCTTATAGAATTTGAAGGGATCGGTTTATCAGTATGAAAAAGCTTTTTAAATTGGTACTTGGTTTGATCATCGCAGTCGTCATTCTTATCGTTGCAATGGTCGCATGTACATCATTCTTCGCAAACGAAGTAGACAAAGAGCTCAAAAAAGGAGGAGAAGTCACTGCAGTCGATTCAAAACAGGCTAAAGGCGATAAACAAAAAAATACACCTAAGCATTTTGCATTCGGCGATACGATCAAAGTCGGTGATGTACAGCTCACGATTTCAAAAGCTCAAAACCAGTCTCCTGCTCAATACAGCGAATCAAAAAATGGCAATGTCGTTGTATTTGATGTAACAGCAATCAATAAAGGCGATGATTCTGCTTTCATCGATGATACGGAATTCAACCTCTATATTAATGATGAACAAGTCGATTCTTATTTCGGAGATGACATGGCAATCAGTGGTGATTTAAACAAAGGTAAGACGTTAAAAGGTAAACTCTTTTACGATGCACCAAAAGGTCAGTCCCTCGAACTTATCTACAAACCTTCTTTCTCATGGAACGATAACGAAGTCGTCTTTAAAGGTAAAAATTAATGAGTAAGCGCTCCTAGTTTTAAGGAGCGCTTTTACTTTGTTTTGCTCGTCGTTGAATCGCATGCATCACGATTGGTATTTGTACAACCAGATTCAAGATACTTACTCCGATCACTAGTTTACTGACCGTCAATGGATTGAAGTACCCTTCGCCATATCCTCTCCCTACGCTGAGCGCGATCCCTTATGAAATCGCAAACGAAACTAGATTGCCGATGACGATATATTTCGGTTTCCCACTCCGCGCAAGTGAATACGATAGAGCACCGAGTCCAAACAAAAATAAGGCATAGCCTAGAAGTGAACCTTCTTTCCAATCAAAATAGGGTCCAAACCAAGCAAAGGGAATCATATACAACCATGTTCGTTTCATCGCTGCCCCTCCTGACTTGCTTGTGATGTGAAAAAACGATACAACGCGTCACGGATGTTTCTCCATCCCGGTGGATAGACATTTGACTTGCTGATACAGACGGTTTGGTTATTCGTTGTTACCTCCAGCGTCCAATCCGTTCCGTCTAGCATCTCATGGACTGACTCAGGATACGTCCTCCACGCTACCAGATCATACTTCCTCATCCACGTATCCATGAACGTTAGATCGTCTTGTGTCAGCGTGCGCTTCCCTAGTGCCGTCAATCGATTTTCTTCATCTTCCGCTCGAATCGTTTGACATGCGTGATCCCACCAAAACGTTTGTCCTGTTCCCCTTCCGGACTCGCGGTAATAAACCCGTTTCACTGCCTCCATCACAATCACCCTCTAAATTTGACATTCCCAGTATACCCCATTTGTTATTTTTAACCTGATACAATTTCAATCAGGGTTCTTCCAATTTCTGTTGCTGTGAAACATTTTTCTTCTTCTATCAGTAGATGTAGTGAAAGGAGATGTTTCACATGCATGTATCCATTCAACAAGCCGGTTATGACGTCGGTCAACCCGTCTTACAAGAGATCTCGTTTTCTTTACACCCTGGATCCATCACCGGTTTGATCGGTACAAACGGTGCAGGAAAAAGTACAACGATTCAAGCGATGTTCGGTACGTTACCTTGGGTCGAAGGAAAGATTGATTTACCGGTCTCACTCGCTTATATTCCGGAGCAACCGACCTATTACGAATATTTGACGCTCGCTGAGCACCTTGAGCTGGTCGCCTCGCTCCACGAGACGGATCATGCCTATACAGAACGACTCTTACAGACGTTTGAACTGCATGCTGTCACGGGTGACTATGTATCTTCTTTCTCTAAAGGAATGAAACAGAAAGTGATGCTCGTCTGCGCTTTGATGCAACGCGCGGACTGCCTGATCATCGATGAACCGTTCGTTGGTCTCGACGCGGTCGCGACGATTCGATTGTTGCATTTACTCGAATTAGAACGAACGCGCGGCGTAGCGATTCTGCTCGTCACTCATGTCCTCGATTCCGCGGAACGGCTGTGTGACGACTTCGTCTGGATTGATCAAGGGCGCATCAAACATCAAGGAACACTCGCTCAAATCGGTGAAGCCTCTGGTCAGCCTGGTGCCCGCTTGTTCGACATCATGGAAGCGATGGTGCTCGAGCATGATTGAAACCTTTTTGAAGCAACGGATCCGTCGACGGCATGCGGAACAGCGTCGCTTCTTCCAAGAAATCTTCGACTGGACGATTTTGCTGTATCTCGTCATTCCGGTCGGTCTGTTCATCATCTATGAGACAGTTCAGATCTTAAACGGTCAAGCGGACTGGGTTCAAACGGTTCCGGTCGCTTGGATCTTACTCGGATGGATCTTGTATGGATTCCTGCCCGCTTTTTACGCTTGGTTCGAACCAGCAGATCGCCTCTTCTTCAAACCGGTTCCTGGAGCGATCGTTCGAATGAAGTGGTATTCCGTTCGGTATCATTTCGCGCGGATTTTCTTATTAACGGCCGGCTTACATTTACTCTGTTTTCCGTTACATCGTCTCCGGTTTGACCAATCTAGCATCACCGTACTGCTGATTAGTCTCACGCTCGCTTTACTTCAACCGTTCTTTAGCTTTTGGACATACCGGTTATCTGGGCAACGGTTCTTGCGAAAATGGAGCGGTCACCTCGTCCTGGCAACCGGACGCATCACTCTGTTGCTCCTGCTTTGGCTTCAACCACACCCTGTCCTCTTCGTCTTTGCACTGTGTGTGGTGCTGTTCGGATCCCTTCATGTCCGGCACTGGTCACGGCGTGAGGACGGATTAACGGAGGATATCCTGTTGTCAACGAAACGACAGTCGAGTTTATCGGCGACCGTCCTTGAATTGAACGGTGCCTTACCGAAGCCGTCTCACCGAAAGCGTCCGTTTCTTCATCTGCGATTATTCAAGCAGACACACCAGCAACTCCCACTGATCACGTATCTACGGGATCCGAGCAAGCGCCGCTTTTTACTCCAGCTGTTCGCTGCAATGAACTATGGTCTTCTCGTCTTACCATGGATCGGACGTGGTCTCGTCATTGCCTTTGTTCTGTTCGTCCTATATCAAGAAGTAAAACAACACGCCCTGTGGTTTAGACAGCAGCGCTTCTATCGGCTCGTTGACTCTCGTATTACAGCTTCTGCGGAAAATAAAGTCATTTAAAAGATATGGAAATCCGATATCTCTTCTCGTATTCCTTTCGTACACTAAAGGTAACCTAAAACGAACGGAGTGTATGCGTATGAAGTGGGGTCTGTATCCGAAAATGTTACTCGCTTTCCTCGGTCTTGCAATCGTACCGATCGTCTTGATCGGTTCGTTTTTGTATGTTGAAACGAAGAGTGCCTTAACGGACGAAGCTTACGCGAAACTTGAGGCGATTCGTGATGCTAAAAAAGCGACTGTCACACAACATATCGATGAGAAGTTCTTGAATCTCGAAGCGTTAGCAGAGAACGAACAAGTCCAGCAAGCCTTCGCACCGCTGACGAAACAGTTTGCAGATGGTGGGCTTACGAATGATTCGTATCAGCAAGAAGCGAAAAAATTCGATACCTACTTCAATCAATATATCGAGCAGTTCGGCTTCTATGATGTCTTCTTCATTGATCCGGATGGGAATGTCGTCTATACGGCGTTCAAAGAACCGGATCTCGGTCAGAATGTCGTCACCGGTGATCTCAAATCGTCAGGGCTCGGAAAAGCGTATCAGGACGCCTTGACGAAACAAACAGGCGTCATCGCTGATTATGCGTATTACGAACCGTCAAAAGCTCCAGCTGCTTTCTTTGCGATTCCCTATGTCGATCCAAAGACGAATAAACCACGTGGAGTTCTTGCGCTTCAGCTCGCCGGTGACCGGATCAATCAGATTATGAAATCAACGGCCGGTCTCGGCAAGACAGGCGAATCCTATCTTGTCGGTGCCGATCAACGTCTGCGATCTGATTTCCGAGCAACGAAACAGACCGAAGTTGGTGAAAAACGGATTCAGTCGACGCCAGTCAAACAAGTCATTGCCGGTCAGACGAAAACGACAGAAACAACCGATACAGACGGTCATGAAGTCGTGACGTCCTTCACACCACTAAAAATCGCTGGTCTCAACTGGGGACTGATCACAGAAGTCCATACGGAAGAAGTGTTTGCTTCTTTATCTGATTTCGTCCAAAAACTATTGATTGCGTTAGTGGCGTTAATTGCTTTGGTAGCACTTGCTGCGATCCTCTTCACACGCACGCTCGTCCGACCAATCCAGTCGTTACTGCATAGTGCGGGCGCGATTGCCGAACACGATTTATCACAGCCCGTCGTTGCGACGTCACGTGATGAGATTGGACAGCTCTCCCGTTTATTCGAGAAAATGCGCCTCTCTTTAATCAATTTGGTACAGCGAGTCGATGCAATGTCGCGGACGATTGATGACTCTCTCGCAGAACTCGTCGTTGAAGCGGAAGAGACCGGACATGGAACAAAAGAGATGGCAACAGCAATGACTGGCATTGCCGCGACCGCCCAGCAACAATCTGGCGCATTTGATGGGCATACAGCGTCCTTGCAATCTCTGACAGCGACGATTGAGCAGAACGCGCAAACGTCGGCACTTGTCGTCGATAGCGCTAGTCGTTCAGAAAATCTTGCGACGACCGGACGTTCGGATCTCCATGCGGTCACGGAGCAGATGCAATCGATTCAAAATGCGATTGACGAGGCGGCCGATAAATCACGTCGCGTCCAAATCGCTTCCGAGAATATCTTAGAGATCATTAGCATCATCGAGTCGATTGCCAATGAAACGAACCTTCTCTCATTAAACGCTTCGATCGAAGCGGCGCGTGCTGGGGAACAAGGTAAAGGATTCGTCGTCGTTGCGCGTGAGATTCAGAATCTTGCCAACCAATCGAAACAGTCAATGGTTCGTGTCCAGGAAACAATTGATTCGATCCAACTGGAGACAAAACAACTCGAAGACGCCATGGCACGCGGAACTGTTGCCGTTCAAGACGGTGTCGTTCGCGTGACGGAAGCGACGCAATCTTTTGATTCAATCGTCACCCAGTCCAAAGGGGTCACCGTTGATATGGCCGCCCTTTCTGAAACGAACCGGGATGTCTTATCGACCGCTTCCCACCTCGTCGCGCAAGCCGAACAGTTACGCGCCGGAATCATTGCCAGCGCCCAAGACAACCAACACGCATCCGAGCAATCACTCGCTTTCAGCGAACGAATGGATGTCGTCCATACGCTGACGGAAGAGATTTATACGCTCTCCCGTGAGTTGCACGAGACGATCAACCGCTATACACTGGATTAAACTTGAAAGGAGACATGCCTCATGCCGACTCACTTATTCCTCTTTGGAGGCGGTCCTCCTTTTACACCGAACTTACGAACACGATTTGCTACATTAACGAACGGTGGACCGGTCGCGATTCTATACATTCCGCGGATCGGTAAGGACTGGACGCGTTACGCCTCGATCTATACGAAGCCGTTACAGGAAGATGGCATTTCGTCTTTCGTCCATCTGCCACTATCTGACGCACCAACAGACGGACAACTCGCGCAACTGAAACAGTGTCAAGGCATCATCATCTCCGGTGGCGAGACCGAATTGTATCAGCAATACTTGGTCGGTACACCGATCGGTGACATCATTCAGTCGCGTTTCGCAGATGGTGTTCCGGTCGTCGGTTTTTCAGCCGGTGCCCTCGTTTCGCCCGAACGGTGTATCATTCCTGAGATCGACCAACGCGACAATCAACGTCTTCGCTTGCCTGGTCTTGCCTTACTGAACGACGCGGTCGTCTGTGTGCATTACGAGACGTGGGGCGAAGCTGCCCATCTCGTGCAATCGTTTACGGAAGAAAGCGCAGACCGTGCTTTCGGGCTTGCTGACGAGAGCGGAATCTATCTACGCAATCAGCACCTCGTCGAAACAGAAGGAATCGATCCCGTCATATTGTCGCGGAGTCCCGTCAAATGACAGCAATCGTTCCTGCCGTCAAAGGCATCATCATTCACGAGCAACGTCTCCTGATCGTCCGCCGGGCTGCTGCTGACTTCGGTGGTGGGACGTGGGAATGCCCGGGTGGCAAGATTGACTTCGGTGACCTGCCAGTCGATAGTCTCGTTCGCGAGATAAAAGAAGAGACACAGTTGACGGTTACGCCGGAGCGTCTCCTCTATGCCTCGAGCTTCCTGACGCATCCCGATCGGCAAATCGTTCTCTTGATGTACGTCTGTTCGACGCATCAAACGGACGTTCAGTTATCAGAAGAACACGACTCTTATCTCTGGGCGGACGAAACAATGATTCGTCAGTTGATCGCACCGAATATCTTAGCTGATTTTGAACGCCATGATGTATTTTCGTTACTGCATCGCTAAACACAACTGCCCCGCCTGACCAGTTGGTCGAGCGGGGCAGTTTTTATTTACAGCAAAGGATCTCGATAACAGACAACGCGATTCCGACCGGTTTGCTTGGCTTCATATAATGCTAAGTCCGCTTTCTGGACGGTCTCAAATACAGTCGACGCTTGATCGGATGAAGCAGCCCCTAGCGATAACGTGACATGAAACACAGGATGCTCCTTATAAACGAAGTGTTGATCGGCGCAGGCAGATCGAATCCGTTCCCCCAGTCGTTCCGCTTGTCGAAGTGGTACGTCCGGCAATAGTAAGACAAACTCTTCACCACCGTACCGACCGACGACGCCCTGTTCCGGACAATACGATTGTAAGAGATGACTGAGTTGTCGTAAGACGACGTCACCCCCTTCATGACCGTATGTATCGTTGATTGCTTTAAAATGATCGAGATCGAGAATGAGGACGGAAAAGACCGTTCCATTCTGAGCATACTCGGCTAACGTTTCATCTAGCTTCCGGCGGTTTCCCAGTTGCGTCAGCCCATCGGTTAAAGCCAGTTCCTGTTGCGTATGCACGAATAAAAAGTGTTTCCGGAGTTCTTGTAAGAAACGATAGGTGACGTAACCACCAATCATGATGACGATGATATAGACGAGCGCAATCTCTAAAAACCGCTCGAACGTGTTCGTCAATAAATAGAGCGCAGGTAAGCTGTACGCAATACCAGTTCCAAGCAATACGAGATAATCCTTCATCCGTTGAGCAGCGAACCGGCGATAAATCGTCGCTGTCACGAGTAACGCGACACAGATCAAGGTCGTCAGAATCAATCCTTGGTATTCGCCAGCTGGTGTCACCGCAAATCGGGCGCCGATGATGAATAGCACCGTGATGCTACCGCTGACTAATCCGCCGTAAAAGTACGCCGTGACGAGCGCAACAAGACGCAAATCAATCTTTGCAACGTCATAGGAGATACTATTAAAGATCAACAGGGCACCAATCACACCCGCGATACAACCGATTGCGAGTCGGACTTGTAAGGAGGAGTTGGGCGAAATTCTCTCGATCCGTCGCAGTGGTAAAAACGCGAACAACAATGTCGCAATCAATAGTGAAAAGTTCAACAACAATGAATTGAGCAACGTAAGCACGACGACATCCTCCTCATTCCATTTCAGATGTTTACTCTATTCCCTCCAAATTACACATTCCCCTCTTTTTCCAAGGTTTTCAAACAAGAGGAGAGGGAATCAAACAAATATGTCTATCGTCTACATCATTAAGGGGGAATCTTTCATGGACCGTCAAGCTGAAAAACGAAAAAGTAAGATGCCATTCTTCATTATTCTCGTTATCGCTATCTTCGTTATCGTTGCTGCTGCGTTGATCATTTATGTCACATCTGAACCAAAAGAAGAGACACAAGTACTTATGACGCATCTTGCGTCTGTCCTTCCGATTTACGTGAATTAGATTCACAAGACCTTTACACAAGCCGTACAACATCTTCATACATGTTGCTTCATCTCCTTCCGATAGGTACACGGGAGGAGATGTTTTTTATGCTTACGAAAAAACGATTACTAGCACAACAACTAAATAGATGGCTGATTCCGATCGTTGCCATCGGGCTGATCGTGATCAGCGGTCTAAGCGTTTACGCTTCCTATCAACAATCCGTCGCAGCAACTGAGGAACGGCTGATGCGGGAGTTAACCATGTTCGACGCGAATGTCCGGGCAACGTTTCTTGCGTATCCGGATGACGCGACAGACCGCTCGCGTGCCATCAAACGATTGCAACAGCAACAGCGAACTGACTTATCACGTGACGACTATTCGATTCGTTTCCAAAGCCTGAAAACGAGTGAGGCGTTTCAACCGTTGACACTCGAACCGACAAAACGGAAACAACTACTGCAGCACTTAAAAAATGCGCGTACATATGCTTTTTCTAATCAAGATCAGTTTCTTGTCGCGATGACGATTCCAGAACTCGATGACGTCATTTTACTAACGACCGATCGTGATAAATTAATCGCTCCTGCTCGCGATTTAGCTTGGACACTCGTCTGGGTGAGCGTGATTACGCTTGTTAGCATCAGTTTCTTGATTCGCTCACGAATTAGAAGACAACTCGCCCCACTATCGAAACTCGCCTTACAGATTGAAGAAGCGCATGCAAAGCGATCGTATCGTCCATTAACGCTCAAGACGACGACCTTTGAATTACAACAGCTGACGTTTCAATACAATCAATTGATGCAACAAATCGGAGATTTAACGGCTGAGATGCAACAAGCGAGTCAGGAACTCGAATCAGTCCAGCCCCATTTTTCTTCACGCTTATCCGCGATGGATCAATCGGTCCAGGCCGTCGATGAAGTCGCCGGTTCTTTACTTGCGCAATCGTCGCAAATGGATCAAACAATCGTCGCCTCGACACGTTTGACTGCTCAAGGGCACGATGCGTTAAGTGAGATGCAAACGACACTCCTCAACAGCCAACATGCCGTAACCCGTTTTCAACAGACTGTTCAGACGAATCACACGACACTTGAGACCTTACAAGAGGAAAGCCAGTTACTGAAGGAACAATCCGCGACGACAGAGCAGATTTTGCAACAGACCTCACACCTACAGCAACAGATGGAGATCTCAATCTCGCACATTCAGCGCGTTGCTGAAGAGACGCGCCGCTTGTCGCTGAACGCACTGATTGAAGCAACCCGTGCGGGAGAAGCCGGTCGTGGCTTCACCGTCGTCGCCAAAGAAGTCGAAAAACTAGCAATCGATATCCGAACGAGTACAGATCATATCCGGCAGGTCAATGAGACCTGGACGACAGGACTCGATCAAGTCGAACAAGCACTCTCGCAGATGACGGAACGTTTTCTCTCAACATCGCAACAGCTCGAGACGGCAACGGCACACTTGCAACAGATGCTGACTGAAGCGACGACGATTGAGACGACACTGGGTACCGTGGAACACCAACGTCAAATCGTCGTCCACGTTCAGTCGAACATGCAGGAACATCTACAGTCCGTTCAGCAGTTGATGTCGGAGCTCTCTTCTTACAGCCAAGTCCTCGGTGATCAAATGCAACACCACGTCAACCAGCAGACGGAACTGAAGACACATAGTGCGGTACTCGAGTCACGCATCAGTTCGTTGCAACAGACCGTTCGTGCCGGCGAACAATCGTTTTAAATCAAAGGAGCGCTTACCATCTCTGGTAAACGCTCCTTTATTCTGGGCTCAGCCAATGTAACGTGCTTCCTTTTTATCGATAATGTTGCGAATCCGGTTCTCCGTCACCTGATACTGCTCTGCCAATTGACGGGTTGTTTCCCCTTTTTTGTACTGCGCGCGAATCGTTCGAATCTGAAACGGTGACAGCGTCACATGTTGACCTAACAAGAGATCGAACTCACCAAGCAGTTCGTTATACTGCTGATCAATCGAAGGCAGAATTTCTAAATTCGATAACTGATCGTCAATTCGTTTACCATTACGTCGGACGAGTCGTGCTTCCGTGACGTCTTTCGTCAGAAAGGCTTGTGCGACAAGCAATCCGACCTGCACGCGCTCTCCTCGACCACGTTGATAGAGCGTGACTTTCCGGTACCCTTCCCGATTGAGCCGTGGACGGAGCAAGACACCTTTTCGTCGTTGCCGAACACCGCGACACGTCACGATCGTCCGGTCGAGCGACCTGACGCGACCTAGCGATGAGACTTCATATATACCTACATAGCCGATGACGGCTTTCCATTGTTCTTGCATGGTTGTCCTCCTTCAGACAAGGACACGACGGGACTTCATACTTGAATTATATCAAATTACGAACAAACGTTCTAGTGATGTCACTCGTCGGAATGTGCTATTCTTAGCAGAAAAAGGAAATGAGGTTCGCCCATGAAATTTGTCTTGTTACTTGGTCCCCAAGCGGTCGGAAAGATGACGATCGGTCAGGAAATCGAACGGTTGACGGAGATGAAAGTCTTCCATAACCATCAGACGATCGACCTATTATTGCCTTATTTTGATTTCTCTGAACCTGCACATCACCGCTTAAAGGATACGATCCGGCGCGAGATGTTCAAGGAAATGGCGAACAGTTCGCTCGAAGGTGTCCTGTTTACATTCCTCTGTCTATTCGGTGTCGAAGGCGGTGGTCTTGAGTTCATCGAAGAGACAGTCGAATTATTCGAACAAGCGGGTGCTGACGTCTATATCGTTGAACTGGATGCGCCGGTCGCAACTCGTCTGCACCGGAACACAACCGAAAACCGATTGACGCACAAAGTAACGAAGCGCGATCTCGCTGCTTCTGAACAGGACTTACGCGAGACGGCGGACGGATACCGGACACGTTCGCTGCCAGGCGAACTACCGGACGTCAACTATCTCTTCCTCGATACGGAACAATTAAGCGCACGTGAAAGCGCCGAAGCGATTTGCGACCATTTCAACTGGTCCAAAACAACGGTCTAATCCCAAATAAGCCCCGTCCTGCTCAAGCAGGCGGGGCTTTAGTGATGGAGTTCGCGTTCATATCGATCAGCCTGCCACTGAAAGCCGTTCCGGCGCCAGACCGTATTACTGCCTGCTTCGCCGTAGACACATGTCAGTAATAACGTCCGCGCGAGATACGATAAAATCGACGTCAACGCTTCTGTGATATAGCCGCGCTGATCGTCCTCATCCGTCGTTGTATAACGTAAGTTTCCGGTCGATGCGTTCCATGTGAAAATAATCGTCCCGACGATCGTTTTCTCACGTAACGCATGCAGTGTCCACTTGCAACCCGATTCGTCATCCGTTGCTTCGACAAACAGTCGTGACGTCGTAAAATCCGGATGTCGTCCTTGCATTCAGCTCTCCTCCTCGACCTCAAACGTTGCTGTCGCGTAAGCCTCTCCGTTAATCAAAATGGTCAAGGTGTGTGTCCCAGGGTAATGGACACGCGTCGTCATGTTCCGAAACGATTGGCGTCGTTCGACTGGCAGCACACCTTTAACTTCCCGCTCCCGCAGTTGAAACACCTTCCGACTTGTTCCGCGTTGTTTGACGTAATCGATTGCGTACTCTAAGCGTAAACGTTGTGGAACGGAACTCGTCACCGTGAACGAGAAGTCGAGTTCTCCACCGATTGTCACTGGAGAAACGACTAAGTTCGTGACCGCCACTTCACCTTGCGTGACGTGCCCGAATAACTGTAAGACTTCTGAGTTCCCACGCTTCAATAACGTCCGGGAAGCGTGACGTAAAATCCAGTCCGTGTTCGGATCTGTTCCTAAGTGACGTTCAATTCGTTCAATCAGATATTCCGGATGTGTCTTTGAAATATCATTCAAGTGATTGGCGACACTTTTTCGGACGTAGAGTGACGGATCCTGCAGTAACGCATCAAGAATCGGTAACGCCGGTCGCGGATCAGCAATCAAACGCGGAATCGCTTGTCCCCACGGCAGACGCGGGCGTGTTCCTTCAGACGCTAAGCGCCGGACATGTTCATCATCTGATCTTGTCCATTTGAGTGCCTGCTCGAGATATCGTTCTTGATCGACAAGTAGAAAACGCCGAACGGCGAACTCCGACGTCGAGTGTGGCGTCAACTTGGCGAGTGTCGCTAACGCAAGCGACCAATCAGCAAGGTCTGCCGTCCGTTCGACATACTCTGGAAAAACAATTCCCGGTAGCCCGGTAAACTGCGGTGCGAGTCGCTCTAGCTCCCCCGCTGCGTCCGGAAACGGCGGCAAGATTGTCTCTAATGTCTCCGCCACACGACGGACACGTTGTTTAAACGCGAGTTCTTCCCAGTCTCCCCGATCGACTCGTCTTCGAAAATCCGATACATCGATCGCTGCTCCTAAGCGGTCGAGCCAACTCGGTGAAAATACATCTTTAATCAAACTCATCCTTCATCCAGTCCCCTCTGTGTGCGCTCCAGTTTGAGCAATGTTTCCTTGCGTGCGAGTCCACCCGCGTATCCACCTAAATCTCCATTCGTCCGAATGACCCGATGGCACGGAATGACGATTGCCAGTTGGTTCGCTCCATTCGCTCGTGCGACGGCACGAACAGCAGTCGGTTGACCGATCCGGATCGCCAGCTCTTGGTACGAGATCGTCTCCCCACTCGGAATCCGCTCGAGTTCTTCCCAGACGCGGCGTTGAAATGGTGTCCCGTACCGCATCAGTGGCGTCTGAAACGATACCGGCTCTCCTTTGAAGTAACGACGGAGCTCCGCTTCGATCTGTCCAAAGACCGGTGATTCCCCGGGAACGATGACAGCGCGCGCTTTTTGACGTAATTGTTCGATTTCCCGCTCCAGTCCACGTCGGTCGACGAACTCGAGCAGATGTAAGAGTTGATCGTCGGCAATCGCCAGCATCGAACCGAGTGGTGTATCAAGCCATTTCGCGCGTAAGACCTGCCCGTCAAAGCGCGACGGTGCCTGCCCGAGAATCCGTGCTGACGCCTCACGAAAACCACTACTCGATTCATAACCTCCAGCCAACTGCCCTTCGATGATCGGCTTACCGGTCCGGATCTCCTTCATCGCAAGCCCCATCCGTCGTGCCCGAGCATACGCGACGAACGTCATTCCGAAGCGTTTCTTGAACTGGCGGCGTGCCGTTGATTCATCGAGACCAAGTGCTCGAAAATCGGCTTCCTTGAATCGTTTGTCTGGTTCTGCCTCGACCGCTTCGATCAAGCGTTGAATCGTACCATGATCGCCGGGATAAGCAAGCGGATGACAACGACGGCACGGTCGATAAGAGGCAAGTAATGCCTCTTGCGCCGTCTCAAAAAACTCACAGTTCTCTGCTTTCGGTTTTCGTGCCGGACACGTCGGACGGCAAAAGATGCCGGTCGTCTTGACACCAACAAAAAACGTTCCTTCGTACGTCGCGTCCCGGCGAACGAGCGCTTCATAATACGTGTGATGTTCCATCGCCTTCCCCTCCTTTGTCCTTAGTATACCGGCTTGTCCGGTCATCATGTCGCCGAAAATCAGGCATTGATATGTTTAAGATTCACTTAAGAAACATCGTCCTGTTTTCGAAAGGGACGATGTGCATACTACATGATATACTCAACGGAAAGTAGGGTTTTCATGTTTGATTTCTTAAAAGAAGCACTTCACGCACCACTCCGTGTCGGAGCCATCGCACCGAGCAGTCCACGTCTGGCTGAAATGATGGCACGACGCGCCGTCGCCGATCGTCCACGCCAAATTCTTGAAGTCGGAGCGGGTGACGGAGCGATCACCAAAGCTTTACTGGCCGCTCGTTCACCGGAGACACATCTCTTGATTTGTGAACGGAGCGAAACGTTCCGCCCGGCACTCGAACAATTACTGGCTCAGGAAACGAATGTCACTCTCTTCATTGGTGACGTTCAAGGATTATCCGATTCATGGAGCGGACAGATCGACGTCATCGTCAGTGGTCTCCCGTTTGCGTCGTTCCCGGTAGCGTTACGGCATGATTTATTGGCACAATTCCAAACGTTACTACGATCAGGCGGTCACTTCATCGCCTTTCAATACACCCGGTTTCAGTTCAAGATGTTCCGGGACTATTTCCAAGAACACAGCTATTCGCACACGCTCTACAATCTTCCCCCGGCTTACGTCTTCGAGGGGGTGCAACAGGAGGAAATGAATCATGCCTACGCTCTTGATCGTTGATGACGAAGCAGACATCCGTCAATTGCTTCGACTCTATTTAACAAATGAAGGTTACGAAATCATCGAAGCCGAAAACGGTGAGGAGGCGTTAACGACTCTTGCAACGCGTCCAGTTGATGCGATGTTACTCGACGTGATGATGCCCGTTCGCGATGGCTTCTCGACCGTTCAAGCGGCGCGCGCTGCCGGTCACACGTTACCCGTCTTGATGCTGACGGCGAAACGCGAAGATATGGATAAGATTCAAGGTTTGACCTTCGGGGCGGACGATTACATCGGTAAACCGTTCAATCCGCTTGAAGTCGTCGCCCGCGTCAAAGCACTACTGCGACGTGTCAGCCAGTATCATGTCCCAACTACTACTTCAGCCGTTCAGGTGGGGCCATTCACGCTCAAAGAAGACGAACGCGTCATCTTTAAGTATGATGTTCCGCTTGCCCTGACCCGCCGTGAATTTGATTGCCTGGCGCTCTTTTTGAGTCACCCCCGTCGTGTCTTCTCAGCTGAAGATCTCTATGAGCGGGTTTGGCAGGAAGAAGCACTTGGTTCCGCGTCGAACGCTGTCATGGTCTTGATCCATAAGCTCCGCGACAAGATCGAGGACGTCCCAAAAGAACCGCGCCACCTGCAGACCGTCTGGGGCGTTGGTTATAAGGTTGAGCCATGAGACGGATCAAACTAACTGTTTGGATGCTCGTCTTACTCTTACTCGCCGCGGTTTTAAGTACGGCACTCGCCTGGTTGCTTGCTAGTCAGTTACCGCTCGGTACGAAGACGGTTCCTCGGTACTATTACACGACAGAGCAAGAAGTCGTCCAAGACGTAAAACGTGATATCGCCCGCTACGAAAATGGACAGTCGCCGATTGGTCCTTATGAATGGGCTATCTACGATGCGGATAATCGTCGAATCGATGCTTCTGATAAGTACCCGGAAGATTTAACACCAAGTCGGTTGCTCGCTGCTCAAACCCCCACCGAAAGGGATCCGTCCGATACCGGAAAGATTCGGACCCTGCATCATATCGAAGCGATTGATTTATCAGAGAACGAACCAGGATATTTTTTAACTGTACAATCAGAAAAGCCTAAACTGAATGAATATCAGATTGGGAATTCAAGTACTTTTTTCCTCCTACAATTGACGCTGTTCATCCTCTTTTTACTACTCTTGACGCGTTGGATTGCCGGATTGTTCCGGGAACTCGAGCGACGGCTTGAACGATTGACGGTCGAACCAGCGCCAACAGCACCGTTACCTCCAGTCAAAGGACCGAAGGAATTCAAATTGTTCGCCCAATCGATCGAACGAATCGAACAGGAACTTCGCACCTTACGCGTACGCGACCAGGAGCGGTTCGTAGAGCAGTTGCGATTGATCACTAGTCTATCGCACGACTTACGGACGCCCTTGACCTCAATCCAAGGCTTCATCCAGTGGCTGACGGAAAAACATGAGACGTTATCCGCGACAGAACGGACGGAACTTCTAGCGATCGTCACCCGCCAGTCAGAAACGCTCGCTGCCCGGATCGATGAACTGTTCACGCTCGCTAAATTATCGAACACTGATTATCCAGTCGAACGAAGATCGCTTGATCTCGTCACTCTGACCGAACAAGTTCTAGAGCTGTTTCCCGGAATCGATGGTGTCATCGATGGACCATCCCACGTGACACTGTTCGCCGATCCAATGCTCTTACGGCGCTTGCTTGAGAATTTGATTCGCAATGCGACGCTTCACGGGACGGGGGATCTTCGAATTACGATCAAAGAAGAAACAGAAAGTATCCAGCTAATCTGTTCAAATGCGATTAAATCGACTTATACGCTAGAAGAACTAAACGAATGGCTAACACCGTTCGGGACGTCTGATGCTTCCCGCTCGACTGGCGGCTCCGGCATCGGTCTGTCAATCGTTCAGCAAATCATGGCGCGTCATGCAGGGAGCGTCGCGTTGACTTCACAAGACAACCGCTTCATCGTGAACTGTTGTTTTCCACATGTTTCGTAAGCCTGCATCCGATGTGCGCATCGGGTGCTTTTTTCGTCAGGTTGTTACTTCTTAGACACTTCTTTGAAATTGGAATTCGATACACTAAAGACTGTTAGAAATTAGTTGTCGTTTTAAAGGAGTTGTTCGTGTCTTATGAAATCCTCGTCTCGTTCGATTACATATATGCCAGGGCTTGATGGCTTACGTGCCTTCGCCGTTTTATCTGTCATTCTCTACCATCTGTCTGTTTCATTCTTCTCCGGTGGTTTCCTCGGTGTTGATCTCTTTTTCGTCCTATCCGGTTACCTGATTACCGGTCTCTTGTTACGCGAGTGGCAGACAACCGGACGCCTCGATTTGAAACGGTTTTGGATTCATCGCTTCCGTCGCCTGTTCCCAGCCCTATTCGTCATGCTGTTACTTGTTCTCGGGTACGTGACCGTCTTTGAACACGAGCTGTTGCATACGGTCCGCCAAGATAGTGCCTTTGCGCTCATTTACGGGACGAACTGGTGGTATATCTTCCATGACGTCTCGTATTTCGAGTCGTTCGGCAAACCGTCACCGATTCAAAACCTTTGGTCACTTGCAATCGAAGAGCAGTTCTATTTGTTATTCCCGATCTTACTTTGGTTCGGAATGAAGAATCGCCGACTGTTCCTGCAATTGATGGGCGTTGCGGTCGGTGCATCCGTGCTCGCGATGGCGATTCAGTTCACACCTGGTGAAGACCCAAGTCGTGTCTACTATGGCACGGATACTCGATTATTCGCCCTATTGATTGGGAGTCTGCTCGCGTTCGCGTGGCAACCGACCCGCTTTAAGCCCGATATCCCAAAACGCGGTGTCCGGTTACTGAATCAAACAGGCGCTGTCACTTTGCCACTCTTGCTTATACTAATGATCGTCACAAGTGAGTTCGGAAGCTTTTTATACCGAGGTGGCTTTTTCCTTGTCGCGGTCCTTGCGGCGCTATTGATTGCTGCGATTGCCCATCCGGCGTCGATTTGGAGTCGCTGGTTTGCGCATCCGGCACTCGTTGCGATTGGCAAACGATCGTACGGTTTATATCTCTGGCATTTTCCCGTCATCACGCTGATGACGCCGGTCGAGCAGATCGGAACGTTTTCATTGCTTCGGACCGTGTTGATCGTCGTTGTGCTGGTTGCGTTAACCGAAGCATCGTACCGCTTCATCGAACGTCCGATCCGTCAGCACGGACTATCCGGTTATTTAGAACGTCTGTCGTTACATCCGCGGCAGTTACGTCAGTTTTCACCGATGCAATGGGCGAGTGTCGTTGTATTGACAGTGCTCGTCGTCAGCTTCATTGGTAACTTATCGATTCTCGCTGTCTCCGATACACCGAAGCCAGAACCTGCTTTTCATAAGGTAGCGGCACCAAAAGAAAAACCGAAGCCGGTCCTGAAACCGACGACACCAAAAGCAAAGCCCGATCAGCGAAAAATCTGTCGCCCGACGCTTGCCATCGGCGACTCGGTCTTACTCGGTGTCGAAGATTATCTCGGCAGCACGCTCAAGCAATTGACGATTGATGCGAAACTCGGTCGTCAGCTTCGTGAGGCGATTCCGCTGAGTGAGCAATATGCGGCGTACAATCGACATGGACGACAAGTCATCCTTCATCTCGGAACAAATGGTAGCTTCCGCAAAGATCAGTTGAACAGTTTGCTCGATCAATTCGCAAATGCCGATCACGTCTATCTGGTCACAGCACGCGTCCCGCGTCCATGGGAAGCGGAAGTCAATCAGATGTTACGCGAGGCCTCGAAACGAAAACGGGTCGAGCTGATCGACTGGCATGCCGTTGCCGTCAAGCATCCATCATACTTCGAAGCGGATGGTGTTCATTTGAATATCAAGGGTGCACGTGCCTATTCGAAAATTCTTGCGAAAGCGACGAATTGTGCCGTCTCAACGAAATAAAACCACGTCAAACAAGGTAGCGGAACTATCCGCTACCTTGTTTTTTCATGTTCACCCTGTCGCTAGCAATCCAAGATAAATCAGACTGACGCTGAATAAGCTTAACAAGACACCCACTGCATGGCGACGATACCCGAGTAAAAGCAGTGGTAAGGTCGCGATCCCGATCATCAAGACCCATCCATCCCCCGCTGGACCACTGGTTGGTAGTTGCCCTAGCGTCGGTTGTTCGAGACGACTGAGTGATGCACTTGCCATGAACAGCAGTATTAAAATGATGCTCTCCATCCGGAGTAACGGACGTGGATCGTACGTTGAGTCAAAACGCAACCGACGCCGGACGAGCGTGCCATTACAAAAGGCGTAGAACAAAAGCGGCAACAATAAGAGATGCTTCAGCAACAAGGCTTGACCGTATGGCACACCCAAAAGATTCGGATAACGTTCAAGTGGAATCGCCAGTTGCATCAGCAATAGACCCGACAGGATGACACCGATAAACGCGATTCGGGCAAACGGACTGAACCAACTTAAAAAGGCAGACCAATGAGCGGTCGAACGGGCACCGATAGCTAACCAAAACACGACGCCGATCCAAGCCGTCACACACAAGAAATGGCTAAACTGCAGCGTCCATCCAAGCACACCGTATTTCGCTGCGGCGTGACTCGTTCCTGCGATGCCAATCCATAACGGGATCGTCAAGAGTGCGAGTAGAACGAACCGTTGCTTTTGCCACGCGAGTACAATCAATAGGAGTAAAGCAGCGAAGTAAACGACAAGAAACATCTGACCGATATGCAACTCCAGTAAGCCCGTTCGTAGAGCTTCTGTCATTGTTTGCGTCGAAAGCAGAAAACGAACGGCACCGATGACCGGGATGCTTGTTCCAAGAACAAGCATCCCGAGCCCCGCCACCGCCCACGATATACCGTCCATTAATGGCGGTTTACGTTTCGTTGAGATGAAGCGTAATACCAAATAGCCCATCCAAAGCGCTCCACCCATGTAGACAAGTAGTTCGCCTAGAAACGCACTCATGTCGAACGACGACGTAATACGAGAAGGATGACGATACTAATTAACAGTCCCCCGACGATCCAAGGAAGCAGTGTCGGAACAAGTCCTTTTGAAACAGGCTCTGCTTCAGGAACGACTGTTGCTTTTGTTTCCATCGGCTCAGCCTTTTCTACAGTGCTTGTTTCAGCTTTCGCCGCACCCAGTACCGTAAAACGGATCGTTCCTTTCACAGGGTGACCATCATCTGAAATCGACGCCCACTTGATCGTGTATTTTCCTTCCGTTAAAGGCTCTGAGACAACAGCACTCAGTTCATTTCCGATGATAAGTGGTTTCGCAAGGGCTTGTTCAACCCCATTCGCGTCCACTACACGTAAGGTGCTCGTTTTTTCAACAGCCTCACTGAACGTCAAGCGGATCCGGTCGACGGGTTCAGATAATGCCGATCCCGCTGCCGGATTCGAGCTTTTTAAACTCGTGTGTGCTTCGACCGATATGGGCAACAGACAAATGAGGAATAGAAGTGCAAATCGGATGATGCGCATGTCGTTTACCTCCTTTCTGCTTGATGTGTACAAGAAAACCCGCTGTCACCAGCGGGTCGTCCTTTATTGTTGCGGGCGACGACGGAGTGCGAAGAATCCAAGGATCGATGCTGCTGCGATACCAAGCAGTGACCAAACGATACCTGTCGTCGATGATGCTTCTTCTTGCATACCACCGAGACCAGTGTTAGGCATTCCAGATGGTGCACCTTTGAATTTATCCGGGAACTGATCGACGATTGCTGTCGCTGTTCCTTCCCCTACGCCGTACATATGCGCATACGCTTCGCGAATCGCTGGGTACGTTTTGTCGTAATCTTTTTCATTGTAGCTATTGAAGGCGAGTAAGAGTTGGTCAATGTGAACCTTCAATCCTTCTTCCAAATCTTTTGCTTTTAAGCGACCTTCCGTTGCCGCATCGAGGAATGCTGCCTGTTCAACGCGGTATTCATCGAGTTCCTTCACAGCCATGTCGCGTGCTTGATCATCTTTCGCACCTGTTGCTTTGACATAATCAACGAAGTAGCCGATGTGGCTCGACCAGATTTTCTTGAATTGTTGTGCCGCTTCACTTCCGTAAACGGAGCCGATTGAAGCCGACAAATCATCTGTATTTTGACTTAAAGCACCAGCTGCTGCGTCAAAGTCTTTTGCACCGTCGATTCCTTTTTGCATCGCGAGAATTGCTAATGCTGCATGCTCTGAGAAGTTCCGGTTGAGTCCAGCACGAAGATCTGCTGCTGGTGTATCGACTTTCGTATTTTTGAATTTATCTGGGTACTGATCGACGATTGCACCAGCTAACCCTTCTCCGACCATATACATATGCTCGATCGCTTTACGTAGATTGCTATAAGCAGCGTCATAATCACCTGCTACATAGCTATCAAACGACGTTAATAGTTGTGTGATATGGACTTTAAGTCCTGCTTCCAGATCTGCTGCTTTCAGACGTCCGCCGGTTGCTTTATCGAGGAATGCAGCCTGCTCTACACGATACTCATCGAGGTCTTTCAATGCTTTTTGTTTTGCGTCTTCATCTTTTGCTCCGGTCGCTTTGACGTAATCGACGAAGTAACCGATGTGGCTCGCCCAGATGTCTTTAAATGCTTTTCCTGCATCGTCACCATAGACGGAACCGACAGCTGCCGCTAAATCATCCGTGTTTTGATTCAAGGCACCTGCTGCTTGTTCAAAATCTTTTTTACCATCAATCCCTTTTTGCATCGCGACGACTGCGAGATACGCGTGTTCAGATAGAATTTGATCGAGTGTCGCTCGTAGATCCGATGCTGGGGACGAGACGTCAAGTGAGACTTTTCCTGAACTGTGGGACATCTTACTATGGTCCTCATGACCATGAGCACTGACACCAGCTGCTGGAATCAACAATGCGGCACTAAGCGGAACAGCGAGATACGACTTTTTCATCTTCATCTTATGAACACCCCTTTAATTTTTTGGAATTCACATAGATAACGTAAGGAGTTCATAAATAGTTTTATCTTTTTACATTTTTTATTTAAAATATTTTTTTCAAAGAAATACATCTGTTCATTACTTTAATTATTTTTTAGTTTTTATTTACTCGTTTTACGAAACAATCGACTTATTTTCTAATCAATTCATTAGAATCTTTTTATAACCACATCTTTTATTTTTTTAGAACAGGAGTGAAATTATGAAACGAATCCTCATTGGCGCAGTACTTGCTTCCCTCGTCGTCTCGCAAGCAGTCGGACCTGTAGAAGCAAAAAGTAAATCGAAGAAGAAAGCTGTCGTGCAAGTCGATCGAGACAAAAATGGCATCCCGGATGCTTGGCAAAAGCAATATCATTTGGGATATGGAAAACACGTCGCAACAAAAGATCACGATCGCGACGGTTTGACGAATGTACAGGAGTATCAACTTCGCCTCATCCCAACCAAATCGGATTCCGATCGCGATGGAATCAAGGATGGGAAAGAGGATTCGGACCGCGACTTACTTACGAATCAACAAGAATACACAGCGCATCTGAATCCGTTGAAAAAGGATTCCGATCAAGATGGTATTTCCGATGATAAAGAAGACCAAGATCAGGATCGGTTGACGACACGAGAAGAGTTCATCGTCGGTACGCAACCACTGACAAAAGATTCTGATCGCGATGGCATCAAAGATAACGAAGAGGACCGCGATCAAGATACACTTTTGAATGAAGACGAATTCGAGCTCGGTTCTGATCCGACAAAAGCAGACAGCGATCATGATGGGACACGGGATGATCAGGAAGACACGGATCAAGACGGCGTTCAAAATAATCAAGAACTCAAACGGATCATGATCAAAGTAACGGATACGAACAATAAAAAGTTCGAGTGGCGCTACAGTAATGAACACCAACGGAAAGAATTGCGTTTTAAAGACGAGATCGGTATCACTGACGTTGCGACGTTACAAGACCGCCTTCTCGTCACGCCATCGATGACGGAAGAGGAATTATTAACGTTAGTCGCTCAGGCACTTCAATTGCCAAACATTAAAACATTACAAGTCCAAGTCAAGTTCTACAATGGACAAGAGCTTGAATCGGAAGATGAACACGCGGATGACGACGGTGCATCGGATGATTCTGGGGATGATGAAGGAGATGACGATTCCGACGATCATGGTTATGATCATGGTGGTCACGGTGATGATGATTGATCCTCAATACACAAAGAGAGAACGGAAAATTCCGCTCTCTCTTTTTTCATACTCCTATTAATGATGGTGACCGCTACTTCCACCAGCGGGTTTTGCTCCACCTTGTAAGATTTTTAAATCCTGCGCCGACAGTTTTCCGACGATGAATTGCCGTGTCGGCATGATCATCGCACCTTCACTGCTCGCATGCGCTTTGACATAATACAAGCCGGATTTCGGTAATGTCTTCGCAATCGTGTAGACACCCGGCTTCGTCTCTTCTGCCGGTTCCATACTATAGCGGACTGTTCCGTCTGCTTTCCAGATTTCGAAGTGGACATAGTCGACTTGTTGAGCCGGTTTCGCTTCACGCCAAACCGTCGCTTCGAACGTTTGCTTTTTCTTTGCGTCCGGTTGTACATCTTTTGGGATATTCATTTTGATCGATAACGGATGAACGACTGCGTACTGCTCCGCTGCATCAGAATCAACGGCGCAGCCAGCAAGGCTCATCGTCGTGACGAGCAGTCCACCGAGCACGAATGTTTGAATCGATTTACGCATTGAAGAACCTCCTTACACTCGAAATACGACGAATGACGAGGAAATCGAGTAACCAGACGACGAGCAACGAGAGACCAACAAGTGGGAAGACAATCCCCAGCACAACAAGCACAGCGAGGAATCCTTTCAACATGAATGCTTTCGGACCTTTTGGTGCCCCCATCCCCTTACTTGGTTTTCGCTTCAACCAGAGATAGAAACCACTGACTGCTACGAGAATGATTCCAAGACAAATCAATAGACTGATCAATTGGTTGAACCAGCCGAATTCCGTTCCTTTGTGGAGTGTGATTCCGGTCGCGACAATCTTCCCGACGACGCCATAATTGTCATAACGATAGTCAGCGAGCACGGCACCGGAATATTGATCGAGATGGATCGTCGCTTCATCCTGTGCTTTCGCTGGATACGCGGACAGTGTATAGACACCGCTTGGATCACTCGGGATGCTGATTTTAAAGCTTGGGTCCATCCCTTGTTGTTTGCCGATCGCAACGATGTCATCGATCGAAGCCGGAACGGCTCCTTCGACTTTCGACTGAGGTACATCAAGTGTTTCAGCGGCCCACGGGACTTCTGCGATATCCTTCGTTTGAAGCGTTGACGTCGGTGCTTCCCCACCCCAGATGGACGGTGGATAGCCCAGTCCTTGGTTCGTGACGAGTGACTGGAAGTTCGTTCCCCAGAAACCGGACCACGGAAGACCTGTCAGGATGAGGAATAACATTCCTGCTGTGATCCAAAATGCCGGAACAGCGTGGAGATCACGACGGAATAACTTCTTTCCTTGACGCAATCGCGGAAACAATACGCCAGACAACCCTTTTTGTTTACGCGGGAACCATAAGAATAATCCTGTCACGATCAAGACGATTGCCCAACAGGCAACGAGTTCGACGATCCGGTCACCGGTCGTCCCTGCCATCAGTTCTCCGTGGATTTCTTCAATTTTGTTCATGATTCGATCGTCGTCCGATAATGTTCCGATGATTTTCCCGGAGTACGGATTGACGAAGACTGTCGCCGACATCTTAGGTGACGAGATGTTCACTTCACTGGATCGATCGTCAGATTCACCCGGTCGGTATGACGTAACGAGCGCGTCCGGATACTTCGCTTTGACGCGATTGATTTGTTCCGTCGCCGTGATGCGATCCGCTTTTGGTGTAACTTCATAATACGATTGATACAGGACGTTTTCGATTTGCGGCTTAAATAGATAAATCGATCCTGTCACGGCAAGCATGACGAGGAACGGTGCAAAAATGATACCAGCATAAAAGTGCCACCGCCAAATCGTCCGGTAAGCAGAAGAAGTCGGTGCTTTTTTGACCGTCTCTTCCGTCTGCATGAGATTCATATGTATCCTCCTCTAATAATAAATATGTCCACTCTGTGAACACCTTTTAGTATAAGCGTTTACAATCTATTTCCGCCCACTGGCTTGTGACGATAAATTGCCAATCCAGTGTGTAAATCACGTAGCTTTTAAGAAGTGATGTGCGTCATTTTTTGACAATGATTTCACTTTTTTTGTAGATTACTTCTTATTTCAAAAAACTATCCTTATTCATAAAACCAAACTTTAACCTAAAAAGCGAATCCATTATCGGATTCGCCGTTGTATATGTGATTTACATCGAGGACTCTTCTTCCAACGCTTGCTTTTGACGATGATGATGGACGATTCCGATGACCGCTGCTCCAATGAGGATCACGATGATTGATCCAATGACACCAGGATTCACCTGTAGCCAGTTCCACAGTTCCGACCACGTCACAGCTTCTCCAATTCGAATGATGATGAATGTCCACAGTCCTGTATAGACGCCTGCTGCTAAGAACGTCATCACTAAATAACGCGGTAACGGATAACCAAGAAGTCCGGCGACATAATGAATCGGATGTCTGACGCCGGGTAAGAAGAACGATAGTCCGATTGCCCATAACCCGCGTCGATCGATGATTGCTTCTGCTCGTTCTAAGAAACGGGACTTCATCCAGCGTTTGACGAGCGGAATCTCCCGGAAGAACCGGGCAAGCAGATAAAACCATGTAAAAGCGATGAAGAAAATCGGCCATGCCGTCAACCAGATAACGACCGGGTACATTCCTTCTCTTAAACGCAGTGCTGCGAAACCCATCATTAAGACATCGTCCGACAATGGGGTGAACATGATTCCGCCAGCCAGGCGGACGAGTGCCATGATATCCATCACATATCCCTGCTTTCTGTTTCTCTCTATATTCAGTATCCCCGATTTTTCTAAAGTTGAGCCCCGTCCGTTTCTTAAGTTCTTCTTTAGCTTTACTTTTTGGAACAAAATAAATCGTCATCGATTACGGAAAGTCTGCTATGTCTTATGAAATGTATCCACCCCCACTTTTATAAAAAATCCTTTTTCCATCTCGAGAAAAAGGGTTTCATCCGTTCGTTCGAGAAGGGGTACAACGTACATCTGAACGCTCATCTGATAGGAGGAATTTCCATGTTGCATCGCCGGAAGACCTATACGATTCGTCCCGAACGCCTAGAAGAATTTACTGAGTTTTTCCATACCTACCTGTATCCGCTCCAAGTCAGTCACGGTGCCCGCCTTGTCGGTCGCTGGGTGACGGAAGCAGAAGATGAAGTCATCGCCATTTGGGAATACCGCGACCGTGAACATTACGAACAAGTCGATCGTGATGTCCGGAACAGTGCCTTACGCCGTGAAGCGATGAAGAAACGCGCGCGCCTCGGCAAAAACCTCTATATCAAATCCTATGAAGATTTCATGACGTCGACTGGTACGTACGCTCCCCCTCGCGCGATCGTCAGCGTGACCGCGTACATCACGAACGATGCCGGTGAAGTCCTGCTCGTCCGTAACCTCCACCGGGGTGATACGTATGAGATGCCAGGTGGACAAGTCGAAAATCATGAGTCGATTCTTGACGCCATCAAACGCGAAGTCAAAGAAGAGACCGGTATCGATGTCTCAATCGATGGCATCACCGGTATTTATCAAAATGTCTCAAGTCATGTCCTTTGTGTCTGCTTCCGCGGAAAAGCCATCGGTGGTGAGCTCGCCACACAAGAAGGCGAAACGACGGATGTCGGATTCTTCCCGCTGACGCGCGACTCGCTGAGTGAGTATATCAAACGGGAGCACTTCCAGTTGCGGACACTTGATGCGATGGATCCGCACTACTTCCCACATGCCTTATATAAAGTTAGACCGTATGAGTTGATCAGCCGGTATGACGGTAATGCAACGTCATCTTCACGGTAAACAAAAAATCCCCTTCCAGTGTTTTCACTGAAAGGGGATTTTTTCGGTTACGTTGTTAATCGAGCGGTAATTCCGGCATCATCGGTGACATAGACATCGCCTGCTTGATCAGTAACGGTATAAGCAGAAGACTTTAACGTCTCGATTGCTGCTTGAAGCGTCGCTTGATCCGGATAACGTAACGTCCAGTAGACAAGTCCGACCGCATCTTCCGGATTCGTCGGTGCGTTGACTCCAGACCAGACGTTCAGACCGATGTGATGGTGATATCCACCAGCAGCAACGAACAAGGCACGCATCCGCGAAGCGTCAGCCGCAACCTCAAAGCCGAGCGTGTCGACATAAAAGGCACGCGCCGCTTCGAGTGTCTTGACGTGGAAATGGACATGTCCCATGACCGTATCGCTTGGCATGCCGTACCAGTCTTCTTCTCCCGCTTCGACGAGCATACTTTGCCAGTCAACAGGATCCGTCGTCATCTTGACGTCTCCATTTGCTTCATACGTCCATGTCTCACGTGGACGATCGGCATAAATCTCGATCCCGTTCCCGTCTGGATCGGACAGATAAAAGGCTTCACTGACGAGATGGTCACCTTGACCAATCTCGATTCCTTGTTCGATCAGATTCCGGATGACAAAACCGAGTTCTTTTCGGTTTGGTAGCAAAATCGCAAAATGGTATAACCCGGCGACCGAGTTCGGTGGGAAACGGCGGGCATTCGGATGAACTTCAAGTTCAATGAGTGGTGTATCTTGTGCACCGAGCACCGTTAGCTGATCGGTTTGCGTCAGCACACGTAATCCGAGTGATGACGTATAAAATGAAACGGAACGGTCAAGATCAGTGACGCGTAAACGAACAGGACCGAGTGTAATCTGTGGGTGAATCGACATGTTGTTTCCTCCTTCAATGAAATAGCTCATACCTCTATTATTACGCGGAAGTGATGGAAGCGGAAGTAGGCACGAATAAGTGGTATAGTATCCTAAACGATACCATGAAGGAGGAAGACCGATGGAAGAGACACCAAGCTGTCGGGTTGAGACCGCACTCGAAATCTTGACCGGAAAATGGAAACCGTCGATTTTACTCGTCTTGATCACACACGGAACGCTCCGCTTCAGTGAATTGAAACGACAGTTGCCGAACATTACGCAAAAGATGCTGACGGCTCAATTGCGCGAGCTCGAACTAAACGACATCGTGCACCGTGAGATTTACCAGGAAGTCCCGCCACGCGTCGAGTACTCGCTGACGGATTATGGTCGGACACTTATCCCTGTTCTTGACGCCATCAATGCATGGGGCGAACAGCATGTTCAACATTTAGCAAAAAAAGAAACTGCATCTATCTCAACTCTTTAAATTTCACTTACGCTTGTTGAGATGCGACAACTGAATGAACAGCTTTAACTTGATCTAAATAAGCAGTAAACTCAGATTCCTCAGAATATGACAAGTATAAATATTCTTTTGCTCGCGTCATTCCGATATACATCAGCGATACTTCACGTTCAACATCTTTTTCTAAAGGGAATGGCATCAAGTCTACTTTAATCATAAAGACTGCTTGAAAATCTAATCCTTTACTACTGTCGATTGTGCTCAATTTGACGCTGTTTGACTCTGGATTATATGAACGTTTGGATTCCTCATTTTCAGAAATCCACTCGTAGGCTATTCCGTATCGTGTTAAGCTACGACGAAGTTCATCTATGACATTGTGTTTGTACGTACGTTTAACTCGATATAAAATAAGCATTTCTGAAAAAGGTACATTTTTTGTTTGATGAAGTCGGATAATTTGTCTTGCAACCAAATCGACCTCTTTTGCGAATTTATCTACTTTCATCAGGGCCACTTCAGGTCCTTTTCGTCTTGTACTCAAAGGTGAAATTAACTCAACACTATCCGTTTGTCCTGAAACAACCTTATTTTTTAAGACAGAATGTTGTTGGAAAAATTCCCATGCAAACTTTACAATTTGTGATGTATTACGATAATTAATATTCAATATTTTTGATCGTCCTCTAAAATCAAGACCAGTTTCTTTAGCATAGCTTCCTTTTTTCTTATAAATAGACTGTGCTCGATCTTCTACTAGCAAAAGGGACTGAGTCTCCGGATTTAAACAAAGACTAACTAAATGCAACCACGACATTTGAAAATCTTGACCTTCATCAATTAATATAGCGTCGTATTTTGGGACAATTATTTTATTGTTTTCAAGTGAATCAATTAGCCCATCAATTTGTTTCTCGGATGTTTTTAAACTTTGCTTTAACCACTGATGAAAATTTAAAATATGCAAATTGTCTGGAATTTTTCCAATCATAGAGTTCCCTTTCTCATATGCATAATCAAAAAGGTCCTCTGGTTGCGAATACATGGATTGAATCATATGTTTAATATTTTGAGATAATGAAATATTGTAGCATAAAATAAGTATTTTCCAATCTGGATGCTGCTTTGCTAGCATTTTTGCTCTACTAGCCAATATTAGTGTCTTCCCACTTCCTGCAACTCCTCGGATCATTCGATGACGATCACCGATTTGTTTCGCTAAGTTCTCCTGATGTAAATCCATTGTTTTAATGTCATATAAAGACAACAGTAATTGATCCTGATGCGGAATTGTTTTTTGAAATTCTGCCCCTAAACGTACTTCCGGAAACAGATAGTATCGAATTGTATTGATTTCTTCATAGGTTAGAGGCTCTTTCAAACGAAAATTTACTTTGAACATTCCAATCAAGCGTTCAATTAGCTGTTCTTCAGAAAAAAGCGGATCTTCTGGATTAATGGATTCACGTGCTAACATTGATTCCATATCAATCACGTGATACAGCTGATTTTTAACTATTTGTTGCTCAGACAATCGTGTAAAGACGACTCCATATCCATAAGGAAACTTTAACTGAAATTGATATTTCCCACTTCCTTGGATTAAGTTTTTATCTTTTTTTAGTACATCTACTACTTTAAACGCATATTCTCTAGCCTGAACTAATGGACTTTTAACCGTATGCAAATTCCCACTCGTTGATTGAATTGTCCACTGATCTTGATTCAATTGATATAACGTATTACTCGTATAATCCTTTACTTCTAAAACCAATAAACCAATATCAGGACCGATAATGACGAAGTCAGGTCTTACTCCTTTAATCTCAGGTTCAAAATATACAATGTAATCATCTGGTAAGTATTCTTTTAAAGTTCGAAATAACAGACGTTCGCCTGCAGTCGCTGAAGTTCGAATTGTTTCAGGGACAGTTGTAGCCATCGATGCCATCTCCCAGTGAATTTTTAATTTTAAGGATATTTTACCATTTCTATTGCTATTTAGTATCCATTTTAAGTAAACTGACGAAATAGACTTCTGTTTCAGAAAGGAATGAGTCCTCATGCATCAACTTCATGCGATCGAGCAACTGGTTGCTCGACTCAAACAAGATCCTGCAGTCGAAGCTATCTTTTTGAAAGGATCTTTTGGACGGGGAGAAGAAGATGTCCATTCAGACATCGATCTGTACTGTCTCGTCTCGGAAGAACGTCAAACAACATTCTTATCGCGTCGTTTGTCGCACCTTTCTGCTTATCGTTCGATCATCTGGAAAGATGAGATTGATATCATCGCGCCACAAATGATTGTCGTCTATGATGATCTGCTACATATCGATTTGTTTACAGTGACGCTGGACTCGCTGAACCATAAGGATCAATTGCGTGTCTTGTATGATCCACAAGAACAGTTGACGGACTTTATCGACACATGTGACTTAACGCTGTCCGCTCAGGAAGCGACTGACGAAGCGATTGATGCTGTCTGGTTCTTGTTCCAATATAAAAAAGCAGCGGCACGAGGTAACGACTTATGGGCAGTCGAGATGCTCCGTAGCGCCTTGATCAAATTCGCAAAAGTATTACTCCATCATCACGCTCCAGAACGAGCGCAACTCGGATTAAAGACGATTCCGACGACATTGCCTGACGATCCACGCCTTGCTCTTGAAGCAATCTACGACGTCTTGACACCCACGACGCATACGGAAGCAGCTCAACGTTATTTGGCATGTCTCGCGACTGAACGGAAGACACTCGATCAGATGCTCGTCACGCATCCCGAAACACTCGACTTACTCGATCGTTTAACGCATGAACTATCGATGCAACAAGTAAAACGATAACAACAAAGGAGTAGCAGGCAAATGCCCGCTACTCCTTTGTCTGCTCACCCATCATCGTGTCAATTGAATCTCTTTTGATTGTCCACCTGCCCAGCCAAAACCGGATGAGACTTCAAGATTTGGATTTTGGACCTGCTTCGGTAATTCGAAAACGATGTTGCCGCTTTTCTCGATATTCGGGTTGATCGTCTCTAAGAAGAAGCCCATACCGTCTTCATTCGCATAGAGATCGAGCTCCGTATCGGCTGAGTATTCCGTATCGCTGACATTGACTTTAAACATGTTACTGTCGACGATTCGCTCTTCCTTATCTCCGTTTAGAATCGTCAGACTGATAACTAAGAACTGTCCTGATGTTTTCTTTTCACCGAGAACGTTCGACAACGTATCGACCATCTTGACGTCGTTGACGACGTACGTCAGTTTTCCGACCTTTACCTGATCATTCACCCCGTACGTTTTCTTGACCGGCTTCGCAGCTGCTTTTGCTTTTACTGGTTTTACTGGTTTTACTTCTGATTTGACTGCTTCTTGTTCGACTTCTACTTTTTTCTCCGGTGCTGCTTGTTCTTCGTCATCTCCTAGATTTCCGAGAATGACTGCACCGATCACGATAATTCCTGCCCACTTCAATCCTTTTTTCATGTTACTTCCTCCTTTTAATATGGCTGACTCACGTCTGATAGTCTTAGTATAGGAAGAAGCAATTCCTTATCCTTTACACTTTTTCAACCAGGTTATTTTTTGTTTATGGTTCGATAAAAAGATTGACAAAAAATAAAAGAGAACGCTGATTTCAGCGCCCTCTTCTCCTTATTCTTCTTTGACCCGGATGACGATTTTTCCTTTTGCGTGTCCTTCTTCACCATAATCGTGCGCTTCCTTGATTTGGTCGAGATCAAAGATCCGGTCAACGACAGGTTGTAGCTCGCCACGTTCGACCGCTTTAGCGATATGCTGTAAACGCTCACCTGTCGGTTGCATGAAGACGTACGCAGAACGCGCATTATGCTCTTTTGCTTGCTCTTCATCGGGTGGTGTAGAAATGGAGACGAGCATGCCGTTCGGCTTCAGCATCTGATACAGTTCCCCTTGCTTGTCGCCACCCATCGTATCAAATACAAAATCGACGTCGCGAACACGATCGGCCGGATTTTCCTGTTTATAGTCAATGACTTCGTCGGCTCCAAGTGCTTTTACCCAGTCAACGTTTTTCGTACTTGTTGACGTGATCACGTACAACCCATTCGCTTTCGCAAGTTGAATCGCAACCGTTCCGACACCCCCTGATCCGGCACCAATGAAGATCCGGTCACCCGGCTTCGCATCCATCACTTCGAACATGACCTGCCACGCTGTATGCGAGACGAGTGGGAGCGAAGCCGCTTCAGCAAAACTTAGCGATTCTGGTTTTTTGACGACAAGATGTGCATCGACCGCGACGTACTCCGCATACGTTCCTTGACGGGCGATTTCCGGGCGACTGAAGACGGCGTCCCCGATTTGAAGATCGGAGACATTCGCTCCGACTTCCTGAATCACACCGGCAACGTCCCACCCGATGACGAGCGGCATTTCGTAGCTCAACATCTGACGTAAATATCCTTCGCGCAGTTTCCAATCGACCGGATTCACACTCGCGGCATAGACTTCGATTAAGACATCATCCGGTCCGATGACCGGCTTTTCCAGTTCCCCGACCTTAAATTGTTCCGATCCACCATACTGTTCAATGTAAGCTGCCTTCATCCGTTGACTCCTCCTTCAATGTTCGTTCCCTATCTTCTTCCCCGTCCGTCCTACCGACAAACAGTCTGAAGAGATACAACAGCTCCCCATCGATCGATGAGGAGCTGTTTCGTTAACGATTCGTTTGCTGAAGAGTGGATGCCGTTTCGTTCAAGGCATGGATCGCATGCTGCAGCTCCATGACCTGACCGACTTGGTGACGTGTCAAGCCGGATAGTGACTCACTTTGTGAGAGTAATGCATTCATGAACGTGTCGAGTTGACCGGCTGCTGTCGTGATGGCGGCAAGACTGCTCGTCATCGTTGCGAATTGGGTCTGCGCCGACTGGATTGATCCAACAACTTCCGTTGCATCCGTCTCGATCGTTTGCAGCGCTAACTGACTCTCTGCCATGCGTTCTTCCTGCTCACGTAGCAATGTCGTACTCGCATGAATCGAGTTCCCTGTTTGCGTGACGTCCTGATCAACACGTTCAATGATCGCATTGATTTCTTTCGACGCTTCTGCCGTCTGTGCTGATAGATTACGAATTTCTTGCGCAACGACCGTAAAACCTTTTCCGAACTCACCCGCACGAGCTGCTTCGATCGATGCGTTAAGACTGAGCAAGTTCGTTTGCGCCGCAATCGCATTGATGCTCGACGTGATGGCGACGATTTCCTGGAAACGTCCAGCAAGCTGTCCGAACGACGTGACCGAATCATCCATGCTCGTCGTCAATTGTTGTAGGGATTGTCCCGCAAGACCAATCGTCTGCCTGCTTTGTTCAGCTGTCGTTCGTGATGAGGAGCTTCGTTCGAGCGCACGGTCGACTGATACCGTCACTTCCTCCATCCGGTTGACTTGCTGTTCGTTCAATTGACGGATTTCGCGAATCGCTTGAACGCTACCTGCTGCATCATGCGCCAACTGTTGCATCGCTAGATCGACCTGACTGAACGAATCCTTCGCCGCGTCGACAGTCTCGCTCATCTCTTCCGTGAATGTTGTCACTTCCGTTGCGGTTGCTGCCGTTTGCTCGAGAGCAATTTGTGATGTTGCCGCATAGGCTTCCGACCGTTCCTGTTCTTGGCGGACGGCTAACATGACGTTCCGTCCAAAGACGGCGACAAAGACAGCCGCCGAGAAAATCATCAAATAGATGACATACGCGACGATCAAATCGAATGTATTCGTAAAGACAATCGTTCCAAGCATTGTGAATACAGCCATTTCAACTAAACCAAGGATTCCGGCGAGAATGACCAACCTCGGAATCAAATAGACGATTGAAATCGTCAAGTAGAGATAGACGATCGTCCAAATGCTCGGCGACGGTAATGTTATTAAAACGAGAGCGAGGACGAAATACGTTAACGTCACTTGAACGTACTTCCCGCTCGGACGATGTCCAAGTAGACGGTTGCCCACAAGCAACGCGACCGTCAAGATCAAACCACCGACTAAAAACTGATAAAACACACTGATCGGGACGTAATTCATTTGCGCGAATAAGAAAATCAATGGATGCGCAATCGTAATTAACGTTGCAATCAGGCGGGACAAAATCTTTGTACTTTGTTGCTCGAGGGCAGATACCATCTTGTTCAAACTCCTTCACCTTATTAAAGTCATACAATTGTTCATCGGCAGAAAGAATTCAATCGTTAAGTCCCTCAAGCGACTTTTTTTCTTGACGCTTTCTTAAGAGCGGGAGTACGTTTAACATAGACTTTTTTCAGAAAAGAGGATTCCTATGCTCTATGTACTCGTAGGTCTCGCAGGTGTTCTCGGTGCCTCTGCACGGTATGGGCTCGGACTGCTGATCGGCGACTTTACGACTGGTCCGTTCCCGTGGCCGACGCTTGCGATCAACTTGATCGGGAGCTTTTTGCTCGGCTACGCGACACACTTTTTATTTCGAACGAAACTCTTGCACCAATATGCGATCACAGCCATCGGAACGGGCTTCATCGGCTCATTTACGACGTTTTCGACATTTAGCGTCGAGACCGTGACCTTATTCAACGAACATCATGTAGCGAATGCTTTTCTCTATGTACTCGTCAGCCTATTCGGCGGTCTGTTCCTGTCTTACCTTGGTTACGTGCTCGGAACAAGACGACTGCGGCGCGTGACGAAAGGACGTGAGTGAATGGAATTACTTGCCCTCGCTATTGGTGCTTTTTGTGGCGCTATCAGTCGTTTTGCTGTCAGTCAATGGATCAAGACGATGTGGAAACGCGAATTTCCTCTGGCGACGTTCCTGATTAACGTAATCGGCTCGTTTTTGCTCGGACTCGTCATCGGTGCGAATCTGGATACGACATGGACATTACTCTTAGGTACCGGCTTCCTTGGATCGTTCACGACGTTCTCGACGTTTAAAATCGAGACGTTGCAGTTATTTCATGACGGAAATCGTAAAGTGCTCACCCTCTATCTCATCTCGAGCTACGGTTTAGGAATTCTTGCAGCTTTCCTTGGAATTACACTTACAGCTTGAACGAAACAAGAGGCGATGGAAAAATCCGTCGCCTCTTTTGATATACATATAGGTTTAATCATTCATCCAGAATAGACCGACCGTCTCTGCTCCGGCATGCGTCCCGATCGCAGGACCAAATGTCCCTTCAAGAATCGTCAGATCCGGAAACTTCACTGCGACTTGTTGGCGCAGTTCCGCTGCCATTTCCGGTGCCATCGTCGTCGCGACATAAATCCGATTCTTGTAGAATGTGTGCTGACGCATTGACTCATCGATTTGTTTGACCATCTCAATGTAGGCTTTCTTAAGAGAACGCGCTTTTTTGAATGGCACGATTTTTCCTGCTTCATCCGTCGTGATGATCGGTTTGATGCTGAGTAAGTTCGCAAGGAATAGGTCTCCCGACGAGACACGTCCACCGCGACGCATCGTCTCCATGTTACCGACGATCATATAAAAATGGGTCTTTTTCGTCAATGCTTGTAACGCCGCAACGATTTCTTCGACCGATTTCCCCTGTGCCTCAAGTTCCATTCCATAACGAATGAATTCCTGTTGGTTTTCAAACGCGGTATGGGAATCGATGATATGAACCGGAAAGCTTGCTGCTTCCGCTGCTGATGCTGAACTTTGAACGGTACTTGATAAGCCATTTGTACAATGCACTGCAATGGCACAGTCATATCCCTCTTCTTTTAGCCGTTCGTATGTTCCGACGAACTCACCAAAGATCGGTTGTGAAGTTTTCGCAATCAGCTTTTTGTCCGCATCCAGAGCACGAAACAGGCGCTCGACCGTGATGGCATTCTCTTGATACGCCGTATCACCAAGTAAGATTTGAATCGGAACGACATTGACGCCGATCGCTTCTGCCTCTTCCTTCGTGAAATAGGCCATACTATCGGTCACCCATGCAATTTTAGTCATTTTCCTTAGCCTCCGTTAGATTCTTCTCGCTCTATCCTACCATATACAGAAGTGGAAATCGCAAGAAACCTCATGACATCATCTGAAAATGAAACGATGTACGCTTATGATAGTGTTCACCGGCACGTAAGACGACGGAAGGGAAATCCGGTTGATTGATCGCATCCGGCAGTCCTTGTGTCTCAAAACAGATGCCCAGGTACGGTGTTGCCCGTCTTCCGCAAATCTTGAACTCGCCTGACAAGTGATTGGCTGTGTAGACAACGACTCCTGGTTGATCGGTCACGACCCGTAACCGCCGACCGCTGAGTGGTTCGTCGAGAACGATTTCCCCACCTTCTCTAAGTAGAAAGGGATGATCGACCCCACTACCCGCTTGACGGAGTTGTTCGTCTGGTGCATGTGTGACCTCATGTAAGGGACGGGCATCCAGAAAATCAAAGACAGTGTCTGTCACCGGAAGCATGTCACCGGTCGGTACGGCATCTTTCGTCAACGGAATATAAAAAGGGGCATCCATTCGCAGGACATGCTGTTCAATCGTCGTCTTCGCTTCACCCGTCAAATTGAAGTACGTATGATTCGTTGGACTGAACGGCGTCGAAGCCGTCGTCTCCGCTTCATAATGAATATGCAGGACGTTCTCGTCTGTCCATTCGAAGGTCAACTCAAACGATACGTGACCGGGATAACCGTTTTCTCCGCTCGGACTATCTAATCGCAGGATGAGTCGGTCGTCGGTGATTTCATGCGTGAACATCCGGTTCGCCCAATTCTCACTTCCCCCATGGAGATGATGTTCGCCCTCATTTTGTTCAAGTACATATGTCATCCCTTCGAGCGCGAACGCGCCGTTCGCGATCCGCCCTCCGACACGTCCGATTGTTGCACCTAAATGGTGTGGATCATCCTGGTATTCTGACAGGTCATCAAACGCGAGTACAACGTTTTCGATTACCCCTTGCTGATCCGGAACCCGTATCGCAAGAATTTTTGCGCCTCGGTTCAAGATATCGACACTGTGTCCATGCGCATTCTCTAACGTGAACCGTAACAAGGACTGATTTTCTAGTTGTCCCACTTCTGTTGTCGTAATCATCATCTGTTTCCTCCTGTACGATACGTTTTCCTGTTTTCCTATTTACCCTTGAAGCAAAACAAAAAAACAACAGTAGCAAAGTGCCACTGTCGTCATGGGGATGGAAAAGGTAGCCGGACTTCGATTCGTGTTCCTTGATTAATGATGGAATAGACGCGTAATGACGCAGCCGGACCATATGTCACCTCCAGTGCGCGCCGAATCAAGAATAGATTTGAATCACCGGCTTCCTTTTGATCCAGTTGTTGCATGACGGCAAACGGCATTCCTTGACCATTATCCGCGACTTCGATGACCCAGTCTGTCGTCGTCTTAAATGCGCGGACATCAATCCGGTGATGTCGTCCTGCCTTTGCGAACGCATGGCGCAATGCATTATCGACGAGCTGTGTCACGAGAAATGGAAAGACGAAGTATTCTTCGACGGCAGTCTCGATGTCGAGGTCCACCGTGATGTCAGCGGAGGTCAGTTGATTTGGACGACGGCGTGTTCCTTCGAGCGATAGATACGCTTTTAACGTCGCTAGTTCCTCGCGTAGTGGATGTTCCTCATGCCGCGTTGCTGCCGTCAACAACTGCGATAATGCAGTCAGTTGATGTTTCACAGGAGTTCCCGGATCAGCGGTCCGCTGAATTTCTTCGATGATGCCTTTGAGATAACTGACGTGTAACATGGGTTTCATCTTTCTGCCGCTTATTCGGAGCAACTGCTCTTCTCGGTGCATGTGTAGCTCTCGCGCTAATAAACGGACAAGTTGTTCCGTCATCCGCTCGACCGTATCGTCAAACAGATCTTTCGAGAAGTAACAGATGACACCCGCTTTTTGACCGTTGATGCGCATCGGATGAAAGCTTAAAATCTGTCCCGTCAGTTCATCTTCCTGTCGGACGGGTTCTTCTGCCTCAATCCATTGTTGCTCCTCACGTCTTGGTTGCTCACCACAGACTGCAGGTTGCTGTTCTGTCATATCGATGACGACTTCCGTCGCTCCGAGCAAGACGACACGTTGCATCTTCGTTTCTTTCAATAGCGTCGCTCCGATTTGTCGCGCGACTTCTGACGTCAACCCCTGCTTTCGTAAGGGCTGTAACGCTTGTAGCAGACGATCGGAACGCTCCGTTTGTCGAACGAAAAGATCACCTTCGAGTCGAAGTTGCGTTCGTAAAATCATGATGAACAGCACGACACCACATGTGTTCGCGAGCAGTAACGGAAACACCGCATGACTGATTAAATCAAGCGCCTGCGCTGTATCTGGAGCCAGCAACAACGTGATTCCACTCTCACAGAACAATGCCGTTAAGACGATACCGACTGGTGGAATCAAGGCATAGTCATCCCGTAAACGCCAACGTTTCCGGTACCATCCACTCACAAGACCAGCTACCATCGCAATGATCCAACCTGCTTCTGCCCCTATAGAACCTAGTAGATAGCGGTGCAATCCAACTAGACATCCTGTGATCCCGCCAACGATTGGTCCGCCGATCAAACCGCTCGTCACGATGACTGCTAAACGTGTATCGAGTAATAAAGCATCCTTCTTGACGGATAATCCGAGTAACGGATCGATCGTCGTATCTTTTGAAAGCACGATTCCCGCATAGTTCATTAAAATACCAGATGATACGAATGCCAAAAGAAGTGGTACATTCATCCCGCGATCCATCTTGAATATGTATCGGGATATTCGCCACTGGGATAATAAAAAGGCTAACAGTGCTAACATACCTAAACGACTCAGTAAGAATGGAATCTGATCAAGCACGGAATACCTCCTCATTTCATAGGACGCGAATCGACAATACAGTAGTTGTAGATTACATTCCCGCTCATCTCTTCATTCTCCTATCATGTCCGCTGAAAGTTCGTACAATCTGTCGGTTCTTGATTTTTTGACTGATGTGATATAAAAAAATCGGTTCCTCTATGAGGAACCGACCATCTTATCCTTCTGCTTCAACTTGTTCAGCTGGATGCAACCAAATCTTGACACGATTGATTTGATAGTTCTCCATCTCCATGACTTCAACCGAAAAGTCTGGTGTATCGATATGTTCACCTGGTTGAAGATCAATGTTGTGCATCTGAATCCAACCACCGATCGTATCCACGTCCTCGACATTCGTAAACTGAATGTTGAAGCGCTCTTCTAAATCGGCGAGTAACACCGTACCATCTAGTAAAAATTCGTCGGATTTAATTTGTTCGATTTCTTCGACTTCATCCGCATCGAATTCATCGCGGATTTCACCAACGATTTCTTCGAGTAAGTCTTCCATCGAGACGAGTCCTGCTGTTCCACCGTACTCATCGACGACGAGAACAAGATGCGTACGAGTCCGTTTCATCTTCCGTAATGTGTCCTGAAGTGATGTTACTTCAGAAACGACCGGTAATTCCTTGACGTAATGTGTCACCGGATGTTCGTTCCCGTTCGCGTAATCCGTCAAGACTTCCTTAACGTTGACGTATCCAAGAATCCGGTCTTTATCGTTCTCTTCCGTGACCGGATAACGCGTATACGGATTATCCATGAAAATTTCCATCAGTTCATTCTTCGTCAAACGTTCCGAGATCGTCTCCATTCGCATCCGTGGAACCATCAGATCCTTGACGATATGCTCGTCAAAGGCAAAGACGTTTTGCATGAGAGCAAGTTCCGTCTGGTTGATTTCACCACTTTGGAAGCTTTGCGCCATGATGATTTTCAATTCATCTTCTGAGTGGGCTTGTTCATGTCCTGCTGGTTTGACACCGAACAGACCAAGGAACAGACGCGCTGAACCGTTGAGTAACCAGATGAACGGATACATGATCTTTCCGAACACATAAAGCGGACGGGCAAATAATAATGTCATGCGTTCCGCATACTGAATCGCAAGCGTCTTCGGAGCGAGTTCACCGATGACGACGTGTAAGAACGTCACCGATACGAATGCGATACCAAACGACAACAGTGTCGAAACCGCAGCAGAGATTCCGAAGTCATCGAAGACCGGGTGCAAAATCTTTTCGACTGTCGGTTCCCCAAGTGCCCCAAGACCAAGTGCTGTGACGGTAATACCAAGCTGACAGGCAGACAAGTAGTAATCAAGATCTCCTGCGATTTTTTTCGCGAGGACCGCACTTTTATTGCCTTCCTGGATCATCTGATCCAAACGCGACATCCGTACTTTAACGACAGCGAATTCCGATCCGACGAAAAACGCCGTCAACACGATCAACAACACCACTAAAAATAAATTGATGAATAATATAGTATCCAAAATCCCCTAAACAGGGGTCACCTCCATTGTTTTGTATTAAAGCTGTGCAATCAAAGAAGCAATCAATGTCAGACGCCGTGACAGTTCTAAGCGAATCGCTTGTTTCTCGACGTCTGTCGAACGTAACAAGCGTTGCTCAAGTCCCTCAACCGTTGCCTGCAATTGTTGTACCTCTTGATAAATCGTCTCCCCTGTTTTTTGTTCCCGTTCCGTAAAAGAAGCAAGAATCTCTTGCAGGGAAAGCCGTTGAGACTTCAAATATTCAATCTTTTCGATTTGATGAATGACCGATTCGTCATACAAACGGTAGCCAGATGCGGTACGTTCTGGTGTTAAGAGACCGAGTGATGTGTAGTAATCAATCGTTCGTTTAGATAAGCCGGTGGTCTCCGCGACCTGACCGATTCGAAGTAACGCCTTCCCAAAAGATTCTCACCTCCTTTCGATAATTAGTTCTTTTATCTTATCACGTCAAAACCATACAGTAAAACGTCATGCTTTTAATAAAAAAACGATTACTCCCGTTGATACGAGAATAATCGTTCACTCCTACTTTTAAACCGTTGCAACTGGATCTTCGACCGCCACACCGACGATTGACCGTTCTAACAATTCAACGACATCATACGTGGCAACTGCCTCGTCAACTTCCTTCGCTTTCGTGCCGTCACTGAGCATCGTCAGACAGTATGGACATGCTGACCCGATGACGGATGGTTGGACGGTCAACAATTGTTCCGTCCGCGCGACGTTGACACGTGCACCGACTTTTTCTTCTTGCCACATCATGCCGCCACCAGCACCACAGCACATGCCTTTTTCACGGTTGCGTTCCGTCTCGACGAGTGTGATGCCTGGAATCTTCTCGAGAATATAACGCGGTGCGTCGTAAATATCATTGTAGCGACCGAGGTAACACGAATCGTGATAGACGACCCGTTCCTTGACTTCGTGTAACGGTGTGATGCGTTTCTCATCAATCAAACGAGCGAGTAATTCCGTATGGTGATAGACTTCGACGTCCGGACTGAGCCCGAAGTCGGGATACTCGTTTTTAAACGTGTTGTAAGCATGCGGATCAATCGTGACGATCTTTTTGACGCCATACTTCTCAAACGATTTAATGTTTGCTTCCGCAAGTTCTTGGAACAACACTTCGTTCCCGATTCGGCGCGGTGTATCGCCTGAGTTCTTCTCATCGTTTCCGAGAATCGCAAACGAGATGTCTGCCTCGTTTAGAATCCGCGCAAACGCCATCGCGATTTTTTGACTTCGGTTATCGTACGATCCCATCGCACCAACCCAGAACAGGTACTCGAAGTCTTCGCCCGCTTTTTTCTTCTCCTTCGCTGTCGGAACGACGAGCTCATCGCGGTTTTTCCGCCAGTTTTCGCGTTCTTTCCGATTCATCCCCCATGGATTACCTTGACGTTCGATGTTTGCCATCGTCCGTTGCATCTCCGGATCCATCTTCCCTTCCATCATGACGAGATGGCGACGGAGGTCGATGATCTTATCGACATGTTCGTTCATGACCGGACACTGATCTTCACAATTCCGACAAGTCGTACACGCCCAGATTTCTTCTTCTGTAATGACGTTCCCAATCAATGAATCCGGAACGATATCCATCTGACCAGCTGCTGCGAGTGAGGCGATCTGATTGCCTTGCGATCCCTCGAATGCGAAGGCGGGTGCCCATGGCGAGCGCTGTGTGATGGCTGCCGTTTTCATGTTGAGATGGTCCCGTAATTTAACGATCAAGTCCATCGGCGACAGCATTTTCCCTGTACCGCTTGCTGGACACATATTCGTACAGCGACCACACTCGACACAGGCATATAGATCAACGAGCTGCTTCTGATTGAAATCCTCGATCCGGTTGACCCCGAAGCTGAACTCCGCTTCTTCGTCTTCCGCCTCTTCCATGACCGATAGATCAATCGGTGCCAAACGACCGACTTTTGATGTCCGACCGAGCCAAACATTTGCCGTACCGGCAATCAAGTGCGCATGTTTACCTTGCGGGATGTAGACCATGAAGCTGAGTAAGAACAAAAGATGCGCCCACCAGAAGAAGACGAATAATCCGAAAGCGACCGATTCTGGTACCCAGCCGAATAAGAAGGCAATGCTTGAAGCGACGGGTTCACCGAGCGTCGAATGGTTCTCATAAACAAGGAAGAAGCCATTTCCGAATAGGACGGCGATCATCAAACCACCAATGAAGATCAAGGCAAGACCTGCCATGAAGTTTCGTTTCAAACGAACAAGTTTCTCGACATACCGACGATAAAAGCCCCAGACGACAGCAATCAAGATGACGAGCATGACGATTTCTTGGAAGAATGTAAAAAATGGATAAAGTGGACCGAGCGGAACATGCGGAAAACGCTGACCAACGGCGAGTCCTTTCCAGATAAAATCAATCGCTCCAAATTGAACGAGTAAGAAGCCATAGAACATCATGACGTGGATAGCGCCACTTTTCTTATCCTTTAATAGTTTCTTTTGTCCGAAGACGTTAATTAAAACTGCGTCTAGTCGTTCTTTATTCGTCAATGTCCACTCCGCTTTTTTTCCCCGTTTAATGGCGGCGTAACGACTTTTGACGAGTGACGTGAACAGATAGCCTGCATATCCGATGACGAGTAGGAAGGCAATCCAGTTAATGATTAAAAACGTATTCATATTCGAACAAACCCCTTTCCCCCTAAAGCAGTTGTGTTGAAATGAGTATAGCACACAATGAATGACTATTCATTCATTAATTTTCAAATAAATTTCCTGCTTATTTATTGACTTAATCTGTCAAAAAATCAGACGCATCCATAAAAAGTAAGTTATCGTATATATGGTCATTTTATTTATATACATATTAGGAGGTTTTTATTATGCAAGGTATTCTTCAACATCCAAGCGGTCTCGTCAAAGAAGTCAAGGTTGGCTTTTCTTGGACAACATTCTTTTTCGGCTTTTTCCCAGCTTTTTTCCGTGGCGATTTTAAATGGGGATTGATCCAACTTGTTCTTGCAATCGTCGCCGGTACGGCTACGGTAGGCTTTGGAACAGGTCTCGTCAGTCTTGTGTTTTCATTCATCTACAATAAAATCTATATCAATGAGTTGATTGAAAAAGGATATCGTCCAATCGACACATCATTCCAACAAGCTTTAAAACACCGTGGGATCCATGCACGTCTCTTATCTGAAACGCCTGCTCGACAAGAAGCCGCATTCTAAGCCAAAGAACGGATTCACTCTTTCGTAAGAGTGATCCGTTCTTTTTGATTACCACTTCATCTCTTCAAACATATAATATGCCTGACGTTGTTCATCTAAATACGCATATAATGGGAGACGGACATCGTCACTCGTGATGTACTCGGCTAATTCCGTTTGGTCGATCCACTTCGTCTCGACGATTTCTTCATCGGGATCATTAGGATCAAGTACACCACTCACTTTGCAATCAAAATACGTCACGAGGCTGTGCGCTTGATAGGTCGGCATGAAGTTCTCCGTTAAGAAAGCAAACGACGACGATGTGACCGTCAAACCGGTTTCTTCTTCCACCTCGCGACGCAATGCTTGCTCGAGTGTCTCTCCAGATTCAATTTGTCCACCGGGTAAGCTCCAGCGTTTCTCCTGACCCGATTGATTATTGACGATGAGTAGTTGATCGCCCTTGCGGATGATTGCGACGATGATACGATAGAGTGGATACATGACGTTTCCTCCTAAAAAGACCACCTTGCCTAAAACAAGATGGTCCATTGATTGTTTATTCTAAACCGAGCGACTGTGGCAGACGAACTGCACGTGCGAAGGCATTTTTATAGTCCTTTTTCGCGACTAATTTTTCGACTTCACGAATCGCCGGATGTTGCTCGTCCGCGAACGCACCAAGGATCGTCAAGTAACGCTCGTACACTTGATCGTCTTCCTGACGTGCTTTCAAGAGCGCTGTATACAGCATGACGGTATCTTCGCCGTATAAGACCGGTAATTCTTCGTTGATTAAAAGTAGTGTATCGATCGACTCTGGATCGACCTTCGGGTTGTATTCCGTGATGACCTGCTCTGCGAGTCCTTCGAGTTGATCGCGCCATTCGTTGTAGCGCGGCTCATCGTTCTCGAGCCACTCGAACCAATCCTCCTCCAACATCTGTTCCATTTGACGTACTGTTTGTTCAAATGCCATTCGTCTCACTCCGTTCCCAAGTTAAATCAATCGTATACGTACCGACTGCTTGTCCATTCATCTTCAATGTATAGCGAAACTGCATCTGTTGCGGTTTCATCTCAATCTTCTCTGTATCTGTCTCCATCAACATCTGACCGAACTGACTGCCATACTGGCTTTTGGTCGTCTCTCCTAAAATGAAGACATGATGCATCGCAACAGGACCTTTGCGATTCAAAGCGATCTGGTCTTTTGACCATTTGATCGTCGTATCGATCGGTTGTTCATCCGGCTGAACGAACTTCATGGCAAAACCGTCTTTTGTTTCGAACAACGTGCCGTCCGCCTCAAGTTCGACCGATTCACGCATCGGACCATCTTCGATCGTCGTCACCTGTCTTAATGACACCGGGTACTTTACTGGTTTCACTTCTATCACCTCATCGTTTAGCGTACACGATTTTTTCGTCGGATGCACCTTCTCCTTACATGCAAGAAAAAAACGGATTCGATGTACATCGAATCCGTTCAAAACTTATTAGCGCACACGGTACAGACGAGCTTCGAATGGACGAAGGACGAGTTCTGTACCTTCATGATGCATCGTCGGATAGTTGCCAAGCAACATATTATCCGAGTGCAAGATGATGTCCGTATCGATTTCTGCTGTTTCGCCTTTTAAGTTCGTAACGATCAAGAATTGTTCGTCACCAAGCGTCCGTGTATACGCGTAGACTTTCGTATCTTCCGGTAAGATGAGATCGTACGCGCCGTAAATCAACGTCTCTTCCATCTTACGGATTTGGATCATTCGTTTGTAGAAGTTCAAGATCGAATCTTCATCTTGTTCTTGCGACGCGACGTTGATGTCCGCATAGTTCGGGTTGACACCAAACCATGGGGATTGATTCGAGAAGCCACCGTTTTGCTCATTCGTCCACTGCATTGGTGTGCGTGAGTTATCGCGGGACGAGTTCCAGATGACTTCCATGATTTCCTCATGTGTCTTACCGGAAGCAAGTTGCATCTCGTACATGTTTTTTGTTGCGACGTCATCATAATCAGAGATGTCCGGGAATTGAACGTTCGTCATCCCAATCTCTTGTCCTTGATAGATGAACGGTGTGCCTTGCATGAAGAAATACATCATCGCAAGCGACTTCGCGCTCTCTTTCCAGTACTGTTCCTCGTCACCCCAGAGAGAGACCGAACGAACCTTATCGTGGTTTTCGAGGTACAAGGCATTCCAACCTGTTGCTTCAAGCCCTTTTTGCCATTTCGTCAGCACTTGTTTCAGTTTGACGACGTCGACTCCTTTTTCCGCATCAGCGCGCCAAAGATCCATGTGCTCGAACTGGAAGACCATGTTCATCTTACCGTTCTCTTCTCCAACCCATAGATCCGCTTCTTCCGGTGTGACGCCGTTTGCTTCTCCGACTGTCATAATGTCATATTTCGAGAACGTCTCGTCCTTCAACTCTTCGAGATACGCATGGATGCCTTCGACATTCATATGCATATCAAACGACGGCACATACGGCATACCGAGCGGGTTCGGGAGATCAGCGAACGATTGATCCTTGTTGATGTGACTGATTGCATCGATTCGGAAACCGTCAATACCTTTATCGAGCCACCAGTTAATCATCGTATAAACGGCTTGACGCATGTCGCGGTTTTGCCAGTTCAAGTCCGGCTGACGACGTGAGAAGACGTGCAGGAAGTACTGCTCTGTCTTTTCATCATATTCCCATGCTGATCCACCGAAAATACTTTCCCAGTTGTTCGGTTCGCCACCATTGATAGCATCTTTCCAGATGTACCAATCGCGTTTCTCATTGTCTTTTGATGAACGTGATTCAAGGAACCACGGGTGTTCATCCGATGTGTGGTTGACGACGAGATCAAGCAAAACCTTAATGTCACGCTTATGCGCTTCTTCCATTAAGAGATCGAAGTCCGCCATCGTACCGAACTCATCCATGATGTCTTCATAATCACTAATGTCATATCCGTTATCGTCGTTCGGTGACTTAAACATCGGGCAAATCCAAAGAACGTCGACGCCAAGATCCTTTAAGTAATCCAGTTTTGCGATGATACCCGGAATATCGCCGATTCCATCGTTGTTTGCATCGTAAAAGCTGCGTGGATAGATTTGGTAAGCCACTGCTTCTTTCCACCAAGCTCGTGTAATTGTTTGTTGGGCCGTTTCAGGGCGCGGTATCATTTGTGTCATGTGTCGTGAATCCTCTCGTAGGTCAGTCTTTGGGGTGCTATTTTCGTCAGTTAGTCAACATCTATACATATAGCGCAACCGATTGCGCAATTCCTCTACATTCATCTTATCAAATCCACTTTCAAAGTCAATGTTTCGGGGGTGATTCCACCATTTCACATCAACGGGTGTCACTCTTTGTTCACGATGAATATTTCAGATCATTTTACATTACATTTACTGAATTATCCTACACTGTTTATCGGTCGATTTCTACCCTTTTGCACAACCTTTCCTTCCCAAAGTGAATCTTTTTTTCGTCGTTCGGGTATACCCTTATCAATGCACGTAAAAAAAGGGGGATTTTCAAGATGAAGGGACAATTCTTTATTGGTGGACAATGGCTGGATCACGGACGGGAACGGACAGATGTCACAAATCCAGCAACCGGAGAAGTCGTCGGTAGCGTACCAAACGGAACAAAATCAGACGTCAACGACGCTGTCGAAGCGGCACGGAAGGCATTTCCTGATTGGTCGAAACGGACAGTATATGAACGCGCTGAACTCTTGGAAAAACTCTATGCCAAGATGATCGAGAAAAAAGATGAACTCGCCCGGTTAATGACGCTCGAGATGGGGAAACCACTCGCTGAATCAGAAGGTGAAGTCCAGTATGCGGCAAACTTCGTTAAATGGTTCGCGGAAGAAGGAAAACGGGCGTATGGACGCGTCATTCCAACGCATGATGCTTCTAAACGACTTCAAGTCATCAAACAGCCGGTCGGTGTCGTTGCTGCGATCACACCGTGGAATTTCCCGGCAGCTATGATTACTCGAAAATTGGCTCCGGCACTTGTTGCCGGATGCACATTCGTCATCAAACCACCAACCGCGACTCCATTAACAGCCCTTCGCTTACTTGAACTTTGTCAGGAAGTCGGGATTCCAGAAGGCGTCGTCAATGCCGTTACAGGTAGCGGGAAAGCACTCGGTGAATCACTCGCGACACATCCACATGTCGATAAGATCACCTTTACTGGTTCAACCGAAGTCGGACGGACGTTGATGGCGCAAGGAGCAGAGACGATCAAAGCGATGTCGCTTGAACTTGGTGGACATGCACCGATTCTTGTCTTTGATGATTGTGACCTTGATTTAGCTGTCGCGGAGACGATTAAGTCAAAATTCCGAAACGGCGGACAGACATGCGTCTGCGGAAACCGGATTTATGTATCTGAATCGATCTATGACGTATTCGTTGAAAAACTCGGGCAGGAGACGGCGAAATTGAAAACCGGGAACGGTTTAGATGCCGAGACGAAAATCGGTCCGATGATCAATAAAGCGGGTTACGAGAAAGTCAAAAAGCATGTCGACGATGCAACATCTGCTGGTGCGCGAGTTGTCACGGGTGGAACAGGAACAACGGATGAGGAGAACGATGTTTATTATTATGAAGCAACTGTTCTCGCTGACGTAAAACCTGGCATGTTAATCATGAATGAGGAGACGTTCGGACCTGTCGCACCCGTCCAGCGTGTCAGTTCTGACGAAGAAGCGGTTCGTTACGCTAACCAGACACCATTCGGTCTCGCTTCATACGTTTTTACAAAGGATTATGCTCGTGCGATTCGTGCGATTGAAGGACTTGATTACGGGATCGTCGGCTGGAATGATGGAGTTCCTTCTGCTGCGCAAGCACCATTTGGTGGAATGAAACAATCCGGTCTTGGACGCGAGGGCGGTAGCGAAGGACTCGAAGCATATCTCGAGACGAAGTATATCTCAATCGGTGGACTGGCGTGAACGCGGCGGATTGGTTCGTCCAATGTTTAGAGGCAGAGGGTGTCACGCACATCTTCGGCGTTCCCGGTGAAGAGAACATCACATTGCTTGAGTCTCTCAGTCGTTCGTCGATTACATTCATTACGACTCGCCATGAAACGAACGCCGCTTTCATGGCAGCGATGTTCGGTCGTCTGAGCGGACGACCGGGAGTTTGCTTATCGACGCTTGGTCCTGGTGCGACCAACATGATGACTGGAATTGCGAGTGCAACAATGGACCATTCCCCTGTCGTCGCAATCACAGGACAAGGAGCACTATCACGACAGCATAAAGCGTCGCATCAAATGTTTGATCTCGTTGATCTGTATCGTCCGGTCACGAAGTCAAGTACGTCCGTTCTGACAGCAGAAGTGATTCCGGAAATCGTCCGTCGTGCCTTTGCGACGGCACAGAGCGAAAAGCCGGGAGCGACGCATATCTCTTTTCCAGAGGACGTCGCAAGACAAGAACAAGATCAATCTGTGACTCCTGTCCAAAACGATAGTGCACCGACTTATCTTCATCCGTTAACGATTGACGATCCAGACATTTTACGATTGATTGAAAGATCGAAACGTCCTCTCATTATTGCTGGATTTGGTATCCATCGGCAACACGCACTTGAGTCGTTTCGGGCATTCGTCGAAAAGCTGAATGCTCCGGTCGTTGAGACGATGATGGGAAAAGGCTCCATCTCTTCCGAGCATCCACTTGCCGCGCATACGATCGGTTTGCCGGATGTTGATTACAACCAGCGGATTCTTGATGCGAGTGATCTCATCATTACGATTGGCTATGACATTACGGAATTGCCCCCGGAAAAATGGAATCCGAAAAAGACACCAATTGTCCATCTCGATACAAACGCTCACGAAATCGATGCCTACTATCCAGTCGTCGCGAATCTAGTCGGGAATCTTTCAGATTTATTGACCGTTTTGACGCCGCTTCTTCCAAAGCGTTCCTGGAACGGCTGGCAGCGGGATCGCGATAAGTTGCGCCAAGAGATTCAAGAGACGTATTCCCTCGCGCTTCCTTTACATCCTCAAAGCATCGTTCGTGAGCTCGAACGGACGGTTGGCGAAGCCGGGATGGTCTTCTCGGATGTCGGAGCACACAAAGTCTGGCTTGCCCGCCATTATCAAACGACACACCCCGATCAATTATTCATTTCGAATGGGTTTGCTTCGATGGGCTATGGTTTATCGAGCGCGCTCGCAGCCAAGCTGTTATACCCAGATCGACGCATCGTCTGTGCCGCTGGAGACGGAGCTTTTCTCATGAACGGTCAGGACCTCGAGACCGCTGTCCGTTTGAAGCTGCCGCTCGTCGTTTTGATTTGGCGTGACGGGACATATGGACTCATCGAATGGAAACAACAACAAGCATATGGAAAATCATCATATATCACCTTCGATAATCCAGATCTCGTTCAACTGGCTCATGCCTTCGGGGCACTTGGACTTCGCGTCGGTGAACACGGTTCGCTTGCCCACTGTCTCGATCAAGCTTTCGCGAGCGATGGACCCGTTTTGATTGACTGTCCGGTCGATTACCGGGAAAATCTAAAGTTAAGTGAACGTCTTCGGACGTATGGAGGGTGATATATATGACACAACCACGTAAACTGCAATCCATTTCTGATTTTGATCAATTTGCGTCCGAGCATACCGCGTTCGTGATTTGCAAACACAGCACGACATGCCCAATCAGTGCCGCAGGATTCTCAGAGTATACGAAGTTCGCGGATGAAACTTCTGTTCCGACAGCGTATCTCTTCGTTCAAGAAGCCCGCACCTTGTCGAACCACATCGCTGAGCATTACAGTGTTCGACACGAGTCTCCACAAGTATTGTTCATTCAAGACGGTAAATCCGTTTGGACAGCCTCTCATTACGACATCACAAAAGATGCACTCGAGACGAACGTCCAGTGACGCTGGATTAAAAAGATAGCCTCTGGTCTGTTTCAGACTGAAGACAAAGCGCAACTTTTTCTCTAACGAGAAGGATTGCGCTTTTTATGTTCACCGCGAATCATTTTTCTTATTTAGAAAAACGCTTTCAACATTACATAAAAAATAAAATTATCTTTCTTAGCTATTATTATTTGTAATTCGAACTAAATCGGATTAAGATAAACTACAGATAGAACGACCGTATAGAAATCTGTACCGTTAGTTTAGTTAGGAGGATATTCATGCAACAAAGTGCAACTCACACCACTCGAGCTCCTTACGGCATTCTCGCCGTTTTGATGATCGGGGCATTCATTGCTTTCTTAAATAATACTTTGCTCAACATCGCCCTTCCATCAATCATGAAGGATTTGGTGATTGAACCAGCCACTGCTCAATGGCTATCAACTGGTTTCATGCTCGTCAACGGTGTCTTGATTCCAACATCTGCTTTCTTGATTCAAAAGTATTCGGTTCGTCGTTTATTTTTACTCGCGATGACTCTCTTCTCGACCGGAACGATTCTTGCTGGATTCGCAGATGTCTTCCCTGTATTACTCGCAGGACGGATGATTCAAGCGTCGGGTTCTGCGATCATGATGCCGCTATTGATGAACGTCATGCTCGTCAGTTTCCCGATTGAAAAACGCGGGACTGCGATGGGCTTCTTCGGATTAATCATGATGGGGGCTCCAGCGATTGGACCGACGTTATCCGGTTGGATCATCGAGCACTATGATTGGCGGATGTTGTTCCACTTCATCACACCAATCGCCTTGATCGTCCTCGTTGCTGGTTTCTTCTTGCTCCGTGACGTCAAGGAACGGTCTGCCGCTCGAATCGACCTGACTTCCGTTGTACTCTCGTCACTTGGTTTTGGTGGCTTATTGTACGGATTCAGTTCTGCCGGCTCTAAAGGGTGGGACAGTTTCCACGTTTACGGCGCGTTGATCGTCGGAGTCATCGCACTCGTGACATTCATTTACCGTCAGCTCCATATGGAACGTCCGATGCTCAACTTCAAGATCTATCGTTACCCGATGTTCGCCTTGTCTTCTGCCATCTCGATGGTCGTCACGATGGCGATGTTCTCCGGAATGTTATTGCTTCCGATCTATGTCCAGACGATTCGCGGGATCTCACCACTCGATGCGGGTCTCATGCTGTTACCAGGAGCGATTTTGATGGCCGTCATGTCGCCAATCAACGGAAAACTGTTCGATAAGATTGGTGGCCGTCCTCTTGCGTTGACTGGATTGTTCATAACAGTCGTCACAAGTTATTACTTCAGCCAGCTTGAGATGGATACAACGTATACACATTTGATCGTTTTGTATTCGTTACGGATGTTTGGGATGTCGATGGTCATGATGCCGGTCTCAACAAACGGTTTGAACCAATTACCAACACGCTATTACCCACACGGCACAGCGATGAACAATACGTTGCAACAAGTATCTGGTGCAATCGGAACAGCATTGCTCGTTACGATCATGTCGACGCATGCGAAGACGCGTGGCACAGAGCTCGCGTCTGAAGCGGCGAAGAACATGACAGGTCAACCGACAGCTGAAGCGGCTGCTGCTCTGAAACAGCAGATCACGATGCAAGCGACGCTTGATGGAATCAACTATGCGTTCTTCATCTCGACCTTCATTGCCGGTTTAGCGTTCCTTCTCGCCTTCTTCATTAAACGCTCGACACAGGCAGAGGATATCATCAGCGATCAACGCTCGTTGAATGAAACAATCATCAAACCACAAGTTTCCAATCAATAAGAAAAAAAGCAGTCGCCGCTCGCGACTGCTTTTTTATTGTTCAAGCTATATACTGGTACCCCCCATACCTATATGTTAAAGTAAAGATAATAATAATATCACCAAAGGAGGTACGACTATGGCACACGATCATCCTGTCGTTCCACGAACGAATGAAGAACAAGATGCTTTAATGAAACGATTAAAACGCATCGAAGGACAAGTCCGCGGGATTGCCAACATGGTCGATGAAGATCGGTACTGCATCGACATTCTGACGCAAACGGCATCGATTCAAGCAGCTTTGCGGCAAGTCGAATTACAAATCATCGAACGCCATGTCAAGATGTGCATGCATGAAGTCGCCACCCGTCAAGATAGTACGGACGCTTACGTTGATGAGTTGATGGCGGTTATCGCTCGATTGAAAAAGTAAGGAGGGTTTTCTGATGTCAAAAACGATTGAGTTTGATATTGAAGGCATGACGTGTGCCGCCTGCTCCGCCCGGATTGAAAAAGTCCTCAACCGAATGGACGGGGTCGAAGCAACGGTCAACTTGCCGCTTGAAACCGCTCGTGTTTCGATTTCCGATGCCTATGACGATCAAGCGATCATCGAAAAAATTCGAAAAATCGGCTACGGAGCAACGGTCAAACAAACACCACACGCAACAAAATCGAATCGTCGGATGCTGTATCGATTTATGATTGCGGCAATCCTTTCGCTCCCTTTACTCGCAAGCATGCTGACGCATATTCCGAACAGTCCGTTTCATCTTCCATTCTTGATGAATCCGTGGCTTCAGTTTGCTTTAGCGACACCGGTGCAATTCATCATCGGTGCGCCCTTCTATAGCGGAGCCTACAAAAGTTTACGGAGCGGTAGCGCCAACATGGATGTCCTCGTCGCGCTCGGCACATCGGCCGCTTACTTTTATTCCGTTGCTGAAATGCTGTTCGTCTCTGATATGCCGCACCTTTACTTTGAGACAAGCGCGATTCTAATTACACTCGTCCTGCTTGGGAAAGTCCTCGAAGACCGTGCGAAACAACAGACGACGGGAGCGATTAAAAGCCTACTCTCCCTACAAGCAAAGGAAGCCGTCATCTTAGAGGACGGGCAGGAACGGATTGTTTCGATCGAGGCGATCCAAGCCGGGATGGTGTTGCTCGTAAAACCCGGAAATAAGATTCCAACAGACGGTATCGTTCGCGCAGGTGATGCGTATTTGGATGAGTCGATGTTGACCGGCGAATCCGTACCTGTTCATAAGACAGTCGGTGCCTCCGTCATTGGTGGTACGTTGAATACGAACGGGTCTTTACAAGTTGAAGCGACAAAAATCGGGCAAGCGACGGTTCTCGCACAAATCATCCGTGTCGTCGAACAAGCCCAAACCGAAAAAGCGCCGATTCAACGACAAGCCGATCGGATTTCTGGGGTGTTCGTACCAATTGTCGTCGCCATCGCGCTTCTGACATTAGCCGCTTGGTGGATGTTCACCGCTTCCTTTGCGGAGGCGATTCGTCCCGCCATCGCAGTGCTTGTCATCGCCTGTCCGTGTGCACTCGGACTTGCGACCCCCACTTCAATCATGGTCGGAACCGGAAAAGGCGCTGAGCGAGGGATTCTCTTTAAAGGGGGCGCTCAACTCGAAAACCTTCAACATGTCGATGCTGTCGTCTTCGATAAGACTGGAACACTGACAGTCGGTCGCCCCGTCGTCGTCGAAACGTTCGGTACGGAGACGGCGCTCGATTTCGCTGCCGCACTCGAACGGCAATCGGAACACCCTCTTGCTCGCGCCATCACAGCAGAACGGGATGTCGTCTTTGACATCGAACGGTTCCATGTCGAATCAGGACGTGGGATCACGGGACAAATCATGGAACATGATCTCATCGTCGGTTCAGCGCGAATGATGCAGGAGCGAGACATCGTTCTTCCTAATTGGACATCCCTCGGAGCGACACTCGTATACGTCGCTGTCGATGGAGAAGTCTCGGCCGGATACGCCATCCGTGACGCGCTAAAAGATTCAGCGAAAGAAACGATCTGGCGGTTGCGAGAGACTAAGGAAGTATATCTCTTGACCGGTGATCGTCGTGAAGTCGCTGATCACCTGGCAAAAGAACTTGGACTGGATCCGGCGTTCGTCTTCGCTGACGTCTTACCCGTTGAAAAGGCAGATGTCATTCAGTCACTTCAACAAACGAAACGTGTCGCGATGGTCGGAGACGGTATCAATGATGCTCCTGCTCTTGTAACAGCGGATGTCGGCATCGCGCTCGGTAGCGGAACGGACGTTGCTCTTGAAGCAGCCGACGTAACGCTACTTGGACACGACTTAAAACAAGTTTTACTTGCGATCGAGCTGAGTGAGCAGACGATGAGAAACATTCGTCAAAATCTCGTCTTCGCACTTGGTTATAACACGATTGGCATTCCGGTCGCCTTTCTCGGTCTGCTTGCCCCATGGCTTGCGGGTGCCGCCATGGCATTCAGCTCTGTCTCTGTCGTGACGAATGCGTTACGATTAAAACGTACCCCACTATCTGAAGGAGGAACTTCATCATGAAAGAAACAACGTTATCTGTCATCGGTATGACATGCAATCACTGTAAAGCGAGTGTTGAAACTGCTTTATCCGAAGTCGAGGGTGTGCAACAAGCAACTGTCTCACTCGAACAAAACCAGGTTACAGTCCAGCACGAGGATGTTCCTCGTGAGCGCCTCGTCGACGCGATTGAAGAAATCGGCTACGATGTGCCGACTGCCTAAATTTCTATGCCAAACTGCTCCTAACACGCAGTTTGGCTTTTTTATTTTTTGAAAAGCGGGAATGTACGGAGTAAGGAGGGGTTCGTATGGTACCGAAAATCGAATTCGTAGAACACTTCGACGACAACAAAGGAAAACGATTCAAAATCGAACTTTGGAATCTCGGAACCTTCACATTCAGTGCCGAGTCAGCTCGTGGACCTGTCACCCGTTTCACCTCCATTGACATTCAATTTGTTCAAACCTGCGTTCAACGAATGCGCTCGATCGTGGACGCCAAAAAAGCATTCCAGGAAGATCAACCGGTCTAAATCCTGTACTTTTTCTATTCTCCTCATGGCATATGCCATGAGTTTTTTTGTTTCCGGTCAATGTTTTTCAATATTCTTGTCTTTTTTTCGAAAACCAGTATCGCTTCGTCAAGATGAACCGATAAGAAACAGACATCATTTTATTCACATCTTGAGTAATGGAGGCAACTACGTGCGCAACCCTTTTAAAAGTAAGACTACTTCAGCTTATCAAGCTACAATCGGCTTTCCTGATTCCCGTCTCATCACGAAGACGGCAGATCCCGATCTCACATCCCGTCTCGTATACATGGGGTATACAGAAGAACAGCTACAGACACTCAAATCAATGGCGCCTGTCGTTCAAGGCATCTTAGATGAAGTCCTTGAGCAAGTCTTAGACCACCTATTATTGAATCCCGAGATGGCTACGATCGCGAAACAATCATCGACACGTGAACGATTGAAAAAAGTCTTCGCTGACTACTTCACGAGTCTGTTGACCGGAAACATGGACGAGTCGTTCCTCGCGATGCGGACACGGATGGGACAGACGCATAAACACAACTTCGTTCCCGTCACTTGGTTCATCGCTTCTTATGCAGCGTTTCAAACGTTGTTGATTCCGAAAATCGTTGAACATTATCAGCACGACCCAGCACAACTGACGACGGCCGTACTCGCCTTGACTCATGCGATGAACTTAGATGCTCAGATCGTGACAAGTCAATATGTCGATTCTCGCTTGAATGAAGTGACGATGGCGAACGAGTCACGCCGTCAATTATTGACGGACGTCGTGCGTGTCAGTCAGGAAGTCGCAAGCTCCGTCGAACATACGGATCATGCCATCATCGAGACAAGCCGCCGTGCTTCACAAGTGTTGGCAGAAACGGCTCAAACGGAACAGACGAGTCAGCAACTCGTTCAAATGACGATCGCCAACGAACGACAGATGCAACAGATGGAGCAACAATTCGCGCAATCGACACAACAAGTCGGTACTTCACTTGAAAGTATTCATGAATTGAAGACGACGTCGGATGAGATCGTCCAGATGACACAAAGCATCGAAGCAATCGCCAATCAGACGAACTTACTCGCGTTGAATGCGTCAATCGAGGCAGCACGCGCCGGTGAACACGGGAAAGGATTTGCTGTCGTCGCAACCGAAGTCCGAAACCTCGCTGAAAACGCAAAATCATTGAGTAGTAGCATCAATGGTCTGATTCAAAAGAACAATGGAAATATCACACAACTTGTTTCTCAGATGGAAGACATCACACGTGCGAACACCGCATCTCAGCAAGAATTGCAACAAGTCAAACAAGGGATTCAAACAGTCAAAAGTGAGATGGAAAGCTCCCTCACCTTGTTTGGTCGCAATAAGGAAAACCTCGGACAGATCGTCGAGACGATCCAAGGGCTCAGTAAGACGACGCAAGGTTTAACGACTTTGACGACGGATCTTGTCGCCGCTTCGGAGACACACTAAAAAACAGGCATCTCTTCTTCGATTAAATCCGAAGGAAGAGATGCCTGTTTTTACTTTAATCGTCCTGTTCTGCTGTAACGACAAGACGTTGATCGTACCCTTTTGAACTCGTAAACGTACCAATACATGAAATGAGCGTCAGTTTATTCATGACGGTCGCACCAAAGATTGATCCTACTGGTGCTTCATCGACAGGATAGGACATGACGTTCGTCACCACGTATGACATCTCTTGTCCTGTCTTTCCCGTTACTTCAATCCGTTGCCCTTTTTTCAGTTTGGCTAAATCATAAAAGACAGCAGGTCCCTCTTCATCGTCTAGATGTCCTGCTAATACAACATTTCCGGTTTGACCGGCTTTCGCACCGTATTTATACCACGCGACTTGATTCGTTTCTTTTGGTACATCCATCCGTCCTTGCTTATCCTTACCGACGACTTCAATGTTCGCTTTCACATCGAGCGTTGGAATCGTAATACGTGTTGGTACGAATGCCTCTTCGTCCACCTTTTCGGATGGAGTCGACGAAGAAGACGTTGCTTCGGTTTGTTTTGGTCTTTCCGGCTTTGTAGTATCTGGAGGTGATCCCGATTGGCATCCGGCTAATACGAGTAAGAAAAGCAGGCTGCTCTTAAGCGTTTTGTTTACGACGGACGACATACGCTGTTCCTACTAACAAGACAGCAGCTGCTGCGACTGCCCATGGTGTAGCAGAAGTCGTATCAGAAGAGCCACCAAGTCCTGTATCTGGCATCGATGCCATTTCACCGCCATCTGGAATCAAGAGGACATCAAACGCTGGCTCGCCTTTCAGTAAACCGATTGCGAGTGCTGTATAGTTTTTGCCACTATCAAGTTTGACGCCGTCAAGTGCTTTGACGACATCCGTTGCTCCTGCAGGGCGGACTTCAAGGTCATACGTACCTGCATCGAGTGTACCGTAGTCAGAGACTTTCGAGAATTCAAGGTTACTGAAGAGTGGGTCTCCACCTTTTGGTGCGACATCAACAGCAGGTGCATCTGGTGCAAAGTGTGCAACACGGACCATTGATTTTCCGTCTTCGCCTTTGCCGTTGTCTTCCATGACAGCAAGTTTGATATCAGCTAGTTTACCGATTGCTGCGACAGAATAGAATTTACCAGCTTCCACGTTGAGTGTTTGAGAGAGCACAGGATCTTTTGTTGTTCCTGCAGCGAATACTTCTACTTTATGTTCGCCAGCTGGTAGTGTGAGGTAATCTGTGACATCTTTGAATTTTGCTCCTGACACCGCTTTTTTGCCATCGACCGCGATATCGACTGCCGGAGCATCTGGTGAAGCATGAATGACACGAACCATTGCGTCATCCGCTGCGCCTACCGGTAACACGAATAGTGCAAACAGTAATGTAGCGGTCACAAACGATAAGAGTTTCTTCATCTTTTTTCCACCTTTCTGATTGTCAAATGTACATCGCTCTCAAACCAATGTTCTTACACTTCAGAACATTTCCTTCGTGGTGACATCTTAAACTTAAGATACTTCCGTATATGTGTAAAGATTTCAGTGTGCTATGAACTTGTTTTGAAAACATATTGACTTTTTCTTTATTTTCAAAATAAAATATATAATAAATCAGTTGAAAAGAAGGTTTATTATGATAGATTCTTACGATTTAAAAATTATCGATTTATTAAGACAAGATGCCCGAATGAAATGGTCAACACTTGCACAGCATATCGGTTTATCGGCACCAGCTGTCGCGGAACGCGTCATACGTTTACAAGAGCAAGGTATCATCCGTCAGTTGACGACGGTGCTAGACCCTTCTTCCTTTGACTATCGTCTTGCTGCATTCGTCGCCGTTTCACTCGAACGTCCTGAACATCGAGCACCGTTTCTTGAACGGATTCAACAACTCGAACATGTACTTGAGTGTCATCATGTCGCAGGTGACGATGATTATCTGCTCAAAATCCGCTGTCGGGACACGGAACAGCTTGATGAAATCATCACCTACCAGATCAAAGGGCTACCGGGAATTTCGCGGACGAAAACGACAATCATCATGCGGACGGAAAAGGAATCGCTTCATTTTCCGTTACCCGAGGTGGACTGATGTTTACGACTGGTTTTGGAATCGGGTTCGCCTTAGCCGCACCCGTTGGTCCGATCGGACTCTTATGCATGCAACGGACACTTCGACATGGACGAATTTCTGGCGTTGTATCAGGTCTAGGAGCCGCAACAGCGGATTTCACTTACGGCGTACTTGCCTTATCTGGTTTTTCACTCGTTCACTCTTTACTCATCCAAGCATCTTGGATGCAATTGGTTGGTAGTCTGTTTTTGTGTTACATCGGTTGGTCGATGTTTCAAGCTTCTTCGAAAACATCGATTTCCGATACGGCGTCGTCACGGTTGAGCGCCTACTTATCCGTTTTACTTCTGACGCTCTTAAATCCGATGACGATCACGCTGTTCCTGGCATTGTTTGCACGGTTTGAGTTGACGATGACGAATGGACAAGACGCCTTTTTGTTTCTAATCGGTATTTTTCTTGGTTCTGCCGCCTGGTGGATCATTTTAGCGAACATCACACATCTGCTCAAGCATCAGCTTGCGACACCCGTTCTACGCATCATCCAATGGACATCCGCTATTCTGATCAGCGGATTCGGTGCGTTTGGGGTCATTCAATTCTTCCTCTGAGAAAAATAAAAGAGACCGACATCACGTCTGGTCTCTTTTGTCTATTTATTTAATGAATCCAATCATCATTTCGCGTAATACTTTCGCTGCTGCGATCGCTGTCATGTCGGATTGATCATACGCCGGGCATACTTCTACCAAATCCGCGCCTATGACGTCGACATCAGCTCGCGCGATCATGTGAACTACTTCGAGCAGTTCCTTCGTCGTCACCCCACCAATTTCTTGTGTTCCTGTTCCTGGTGCTGCTGACGGATCTAGCACATCGATGTCGATTGTGACGTAGACCTTTTTACCGGCAAGTGTCGGAAGAACTTGACGAAGCGGCTCGACGATTTCGTATTTGAAGAGGTTGTAGCCTGACGTCTTCGCCCATTCGAACTCTTCTTTCATCCCTGAACGAATTCCGAATGAATAGCAATTCTCTGGTCCGATCAAGTTGGCGATTTTCTTGAGTGGCGTCGAGTGCGACAATGGCTCTCCTTCATACTCGTCACGTAAGTCCGTATGCGCATCAAAGTGAAGCACGACGAAATCATCGTAGTGTTTATCGAACGCTTTGACGACGGGCCACGTGACTAAATGTTCGCCACCCATACCGAGCGGGAACTTGCCTGCTGTCAGTAATGAATCGACGTATTCTTCAATCATATCAAGTGATTTTTGTGCATTCCCGAATGGTAAAGGGATATCTCCCGCGTCAAACAACTTCGCGTCGGCGATGTCGCCATCTAAGTACGGGCTATATTCTTCTAGACCAAGAGAGACTTCACGGATACGTGCCGGACCGAATCGTGAACCCGGACGGAAACTGACCGTCCAGTCCATCGGCATGCCGTATAAAATTCCTTTTGCATCCTCGTGAGTCGGTTGACTTGCGATAAAGACTTTTCCTGAATATGCTTCATCAAAACGCATGATTCATTCCCCCTATTCATTGGTCGTTTACTGATGCAAACGCCTCTTTACCTGACAACAGAGCGATTTCGAAGATCGAAACCGCTCTGTTCATGTATGTCTATAGTGACTGAACTCAGCCGTTCGTCAAATCTTTGACGAACTTCGGAAGCGCGAAGGCTGCCGTGTGAAGCTCAGGCGTGTAATACTTCGTGTCGATCTCGTGGAAACGCTCTGGTGCGACAGCAAGCGGATCGTGTTTCTTTGATCCGATTGTGAACGTCCAAAGACCACTTGGATACGTCGGAACGTTTGCGATGTAGAGCTTCGTGATCGGGAAGATTTCTTTGACGTCGCGTTGAACATCACGGATTAAGTCTGGTGTGAACCATGGGTTATCCGATTGTGCGACGAAAATGCCGTCTTCTTTTAATGCTTTTGAAATACCAGAGTAGAAGCCTTTCGTGAACAAGTTGACCGCTGGACCAACTGGTTCTGTCGAATCGACCATGATGACATCATACTCGTTTTCTGCTTCTGCGATATGCATGAATCCATCCCCAACGATGACTTCGACGCGTGCATCGTCCAATCCACCTGCAATGTTCGGGAGGTATTTTTTCGAATACTCGATGACTTTTCCGTCGATTTCAACTAAAACCGCTTTTTCGACGGACGGGTGTTTCAAGACTTCACGGATGACTCCGCCGTCTCCTCCACCAACAACCAGAACCGATTTTGGATTCGGGTGTGTGAACAATGGGACGTGCGCGACCATCTCGTGGTAAACGAACTCGTCCTTATCTGTCGTCATGACCATTCCGTCAAGTAACAACATCGTACCGAACTCGTCCGTTTCAACCATCTCTAGGCGTTGAAACTCCGTTTGTTCGCTCTCATAAACGTGGTTGACACGGAATGTGATACCGTAATCTTCCGTTTGGTGTTCCGTGAACCATAACTTTAATTTTTGTTCCATTTGCGATAGAACCCCTTTCTTTCATCAAGACAAAAGTTGTTCGTATGCGAGTGGCGTTTACGGCGCTTCTTAATCATACAAATGCGAGTATACCGAATTTCGAAAGAAACTTCTATATAATTCGAAAATTTTTGTCTTCCGTCTTTACTCGACGAACGTCACGATTTCATCAAGCGGACGACGTTGCTTCTCACGTTTTGGTTCGTCTGCCCGGTAACCGAATGCGACCATGACCGGCACCGTGAAAACAGAACGATCGAGCAGTCCACGATCGACGAGTAATTGCTCCACTGCTTGCTGGTCGAATCCTTCGATCGGGCATGAATCGATTCCGATTTGTGCTGCCGTCGACATCATGTTCCCAAGTGCGATATAGGCTTGTTTGGCTGCCCAGTCTTCCATCGCTTTCGGGTTATCACCAATCGCGAAATCCTCCTCTAAAAACAGACCGTAACGCTTCGTCCGTCCAGCTTTCGCTTCTTCGGATAAACCAAGGAAATCCATCATCTGCGTGACATGCGGACCATCTGCCTGCATTTGTTCTCCGGTGCGGGCGAGGAACAAGACGAAGTGACTCGCTGTCGGCAATTGTCCTTGTGCGCCCCAAGAAATTTCTTTTAAGGCTTCTCGGATTTCTGGATTTTGAATGACGAGCATGTTCCATGGCTCATATCCGAACGAGCTCGGTGACAGACGCGCCGTTTCTAGAATGAACTGGAAATCGTCTTCTGGGATCATTTGACCATTAAATGTCTTTGTCGCATGACGAGATTGAAATGCTTCAAGAATCGCTTGTTTTTGTTGTTGTTTTTCCATGTGAAGTGCCTCCTTTGAATTGATGCTGCTTTTGTTATATCAAATCTGATTTCAGACTTCCTCAGATTTGCTCATATCAAGCTTCACGTTAATTTTTAGACGAAACGGGAAATAACAGTATTAACGTCTTCTCTTTCTTTATTTCCACATTATTTTAAGTACGCATGAATCCAGCCTTTTTTTAGTGTACCTTCCTGTAAATCATTAGTTTTTCCGTTCTCATTTCCCAGTCGATTTGCTTTTTTACCAAAGTTTTTGTTACGGTAGTACCCTGCGTGATTAGGTTTTGTTATCGGATGTATGGGGTAATGATAATGTCGTTGCCATCATTTGATACAGAACAACTATGTAAAATTCGAAAGAAGGTGTGGAACACGATGGAAAATAATCGAAAAAGTAAGATCACAACAGTCTTTATGGTATCCGTCATTTTCTGTGTGCTCTTTACCATATGGGGAATCTTACCGGAATCCCTAATCGGTGCAGCTAGTCTCGGAAATGTCACAGCTAAAGCTCAATCGTTTGTCTCTAATGGATTTGGCTGGCTTTATCTTCTTGGCATGAGTGCCTTTTTAATCATTGCTATCTTTTTAATCTTTTCCCGCTTCGGTTCCATCCGACTTGGTAAGGATTCGGACCGTCCTGAATACGGTCTTATTTCTTGGTTTGCCATGCTCTTCAGTGCTGGTATGGGAATCGGTCTTGTCTTCTGGGGTGTCTCAGAGCCATTGACACACTTCCATACACCGCCGGTCGCAACAGACGATCCGACGGAAGCAGCACGCCTTGCGATGCGCTATTCGTTCTTCCACTGGGGACTACATCCTTGGGCCCTGTATGCGATCGTCGCGCTTGCCATCGCTTACTCGACATTCCGAAAAGGACGTCCCGCTACAATTGGTGACACGGTCGCTTCATTGATGAAGCCTCGGTACGCCTCTGCCGGTAAAGGTACGGTCGAAGTACTTGCTATCGTCGCAACGGCATTCGGTGTCGCGACGTCACTCGGTCTTGGTGCCCAACAAATCTCAGGTGGACTTAACTTCCTGACGAGTAGTGTTCCAAACTCATTCACGACACAAATGATCATCATCGTCATCGTGTCAGTGCTTTATATGATGAGTGCCGCGTCAGGACTCGATAAAGGGATCGTTCGTCTCAGTAACGCCAACATCGTTCTTGCCGTTCTACTGATGGTCGGCGTCCTCTTCCTCGGCCCGTTTAGCTTCATCATGGATCTTTTCGTGCAAACGACAGGGGCTTACCTGCAGAACTTACCCGTCATGAGCTTCCGGGCATCTGCCTTTAACCCAGATGAACGCGAATGGATCAACGGTTGGACAATTTTCTACTGGGCATGGTGGATTTCATGGTCACCATTCGTCGGTACGTTCATCGCCCGTGTCTCGAAAGGACGGACGATTCGTGAATTCGTCATCGGGATCATGCTCGTCCCAACGATTTTTGGTCTCCTTTGGTTCTCTGTCTTCGGTGGATCAGCGATCTGGAACGAATTGTTCCAAAACGTCGATTTGATCTCGACGGTTAATGATAAAGGAGTCGAAACCGGTATGTTCGCTCTGTTTGAGACATTCGGTGGCTTAGGCACGTTCCTTAGTATCGTCGCCGTCTTCTTGATCACGACGTTCTTCATCACTTCGGCTGACTCCGCGACATACGTTCTCGGGATGCTATCGTCTGGTGGTAGCTTGATGCCAAGCTTACGCATCAAGCTCGCTTGGGGTATCATCCAGTCTTCGATCGCTGCCGTCTTACTTTATGCCGGTGGATTAAGCGCTTTACAGGCAGCAGCTGTTCTGGCCGCCTTCCCGTTCATCTTCGTTGTCGGAATGATGGTCATCGCCCTGTTCAAAGATTTATCACAAGAGCCTGATGCGCAAAAAGAAGTCACAGACTTAAAACAAGACGCATAAAACGTTTTGAACTCCTCCTTCCGTCGCATACGGAAGGAGGTCTTTTTTGTTATCCTGAATTATGCTTAATAGAAGAAATGAGGTGACTTATGCGTAAACGTACACGCTGGTTAGTATCCCTCAGCGTCCTCGCCTTAGGAAGCTGGTTTTTATATCGTGAAAATAACGTCATCGATGTCTCACAGGTGACGGTTACGTCAAGTCGCTTACCGGAAGCGTTTGACGGCTATCACATCGTTCAGATCGCCGATTTACATGGCAAAGCGTTCGGGAATGAACAAGAACGACTACTGAAGAAAATTGATCGCGAAAAGCCGGATCTCGTCGTCATGACAGGTGATTTGATTGACTCACGACGAAACGGTGAAGAAGCTGCCCTTACACTCATGAAAACGCTCGTCGATCGATACCCCGTTTATTTCGTCACCGGGAATCATGAAGTCCGACGAAATCTAACGATTTTGCCGAAGCTTGAGCAAATGGGTGTCACCGTTCTCCGGAATGAAGTGCGCGTCATTGAATACCAAGGTCAATCGATTTCGTTACTTGGTATCGACGACCCGACGACGACACGATGGCGCGAAGGACTGTCGGAACCGGATGGCATTCGTCAAAGTCTCGATCAAGCACTACAAGAAGTCTCGCCTGATGCGTTCCAGCTCTTGCTCGCCCATCGTCCGGAGTATAAATCGCTGTACGCGGAACGATCCATTGATCTCGTCTTGTCCGGTCATGCGCATGGCGGTCAGATTCGACTGCCGTTTACAGAGGGTCTGTATGCCCCCGGTCAAGGCTTTTTCCCAAAAGTAACGGCAGGTCGATATCAGGAACAGCAGACTGAACTGATCGTCAGTCGTGGTCTCGGGAACAGTCTGTTTCCATTTCGTCTGTTCAATCATCCGGAACTCGTCGTCTTGACGCTGAAACGACCATAAAAAAAGAACGTGTGCCGCGGCACACGTTCTTTTTTTAGACCAATGCTTCATGTAGAGCAGCGTCAGCATTTTCCCACATCTCCGGTTTATGTGTCTGTAAGAAATCACGTAACAATTCCTTTGAACGCTCATCCATATGATCGACGACGATCCGTCCTTTAAGGGATTTATCCATCTTATTGACGTGGTCGGCAAGAATCTTGAATCCGCGACGCGCTTCCGCATCGACTAACAGATCGCACGCAGCGACACCACCGTAATAGAAGCCTTCTGGCTTACGACCGACTGTCACCCAGACGATCCAGTACAATTTACCGTTCGGTGTATCGGCTTTATCCGTCGTGAACTTGACGCGCTTCTCAATGGCAGCTTTCGCATGCATCGCACCCATATCGATGTAAGCTTCACCGTCTTCCGGAGAAATGATGACCGGTGACATACTATTTAAACTGAGTGTTCCGACACCAAATCCTCCGTGACCGTCTGTAGAGTTATCTGAAATGATATTAAAGTTAATCTTTTTTTCCATCGTGTTTTGTCCCCTTTTAATCCTGTTACTTCTATCATACCGTATTCCGAGGTGTCTGCAACCAGTCACTCGTAACGGAGGAGCTGTAATTGTTCCTCTGTCGCTCGGCGAATCGTCGGGAGACGATAACACGTCATGGAAGCAATCTCCTCGTGTGCCGGGGGATTGACCTCTTCGAGATGGAGCAAAGCGCGGTCAAATAAGGTTTGCGCTGCACGACCGAATAAAAAGAGACGCTCTAGGGAAGAACATCGCGATCGAATCGCACGTAACTGATGCGCGAGTTCCCGTACCTTCGCCTCGACCTCCTCTTCCATGTCGGCTGTCGGCTTCCGGTTTTGAAACAGTGGTTTAAAACGCACATCGTCCTCAAGCAACGTCAGCATCCCGTATCGCTTTGCTTCTTTTTGATTCAGCATTTGAGCCAAATCTTTATCCGTCACGAGTCGACCGAACGGAATGTTCTGTTCAAATACGATATCTGCAACCTCAAGCCCTTTTGCGCCAGATAATGGATAACTCGTATCCTCCGGTAACGTCCGATCAAAAATCAGTAGCGTATGAATTTTCTTCCGTATGATCGCGTCCATTATGTCTCTCCTTTTCCGCCGTATGTGTATGACTTCTTTCGCTTCCGACAAGAATAGCTCCTACCTTATACCCTTCTTTTTCGAAAACGATGTTCGAATTGACGAATCCCCTATCGAATGCGCTATACTGATGGCGTATCGTCATCATGCTAGAGGGGGAAATGAAGTCATGCCATATGTTACGGTTAAAATGTTATCGGGTCGAACAGTTGAACAAAAACGCGCGTTGATTGAAAAAGTCACGGAAGCGGTGTCGGAAACGACGAATGCTCCAAAAGAAAACATCACGGTCTTCATCGAAGAGATGGAAAAAACGGATTACGGTCAAGCTGGCGTCATGTTCGCGGATAAATAACCAAAAAGAGACGTCCGGTCGTGACCGCACGTCTCTTTTTCCCATCTACTTGATCCTTAAGGAGGAAAACTTATGACTACTGTTACTGTACTTGGTGCGACCGGTCGAACGGGTCGCCCTTTAATTGATCGGTTATTAGAAGACGGCTATGATGTCCAAGCACTCGTGCGTTCCACATCACCGGACTTACCCGTTCACGATCGCCTTCATATCCTGACAGGAGACGCGACGAATCCAGAGGACCTCGGACAAGCACTCGCAGGAAGTACGGCTGTCTTCAGTTGTCTTGGTACCGATCAACAACAGGTCCTCTCGACAGCGATTCCACATCTCGTCACGAAGATGAAGGAAGCAGGCATCGAACGGATCGTCTTCATTGGTACAGCAGGCATTCTCGATGCGTCAGAAGAACCGGGGAAGTATCGTTTCCAATCGAGTGAGTCCCGTCGCCGCTCGACGATTGCAGCAGAGGATCACTTGAAAGCTTATCTGACTTTAAAGGATGCAGACGTCGACTTCACCGTCATCTGTCCAACACAACTGACGGAAGACAACGCACTTGCTGCTGACGACTTATTGATCGAGACAACACGTTTCACTGCACCGACGGGTCCGATTCCCCGGAAAAACGTCGCTCAGTTCGCTTACGAAGTCTATCGTGACGGAACCCATCATCGCGTCCGCGTCGGAATTGCTTCGCATGGATCAACTGAATGAAAAACAAAAAGAGCAATGGACCTGTTGATCCATTGCTCTTTTACATGTATAACGATTACAGCAAGACACTGACGACGATTGACGTCAAGACGCTGACAAGTGTTGCACCGTAGAGTAATTTCAAGCCAAAACTAGCTGCAACGCTTCCTTGGCGATCGTTCAATCCTTTAACCGCACCAGCGATGATTCCGATCGACGAGAAGTTCGCGAACGAGATCAAGAAGACAGACACGATTCCGAGTGTACGTTCTGAGAACTCTTTCGTGTACTCAGGAAGGCTTAACATCGCAACGAATTCATTCGTGATCAATTTCGTTGCCATGATACTACCGGCACTGACAGCTTCCGCCCATGGAACACCCATGATGAAAGCGAATGGTGCAAAGATGTATCCGAGAATTTCTTGGAACGAGATATCGAGAACCATGAGGAAGATATCGTTGACCATACCGATCAAGGCATTGTAACCGATCAACATCGCACCAACGATGATCGCGACCTTGAATCCATCCATGATGTATTCGCCAAGCATCTCGAAGAATGTTTGTTTTTCTTCAACGATTTCAAGAATGTCTTCTTCTGGGTCGACCGTGTACGGGTTGATGATCGAGACGATCATGAAACCACCAAACAAGTTCAAGACGATGGCTGTAACGACATATTTTGGTTCGACCATTGTCATGTACGCACCGACGATCGACATCGAAACTGTCGACATCGCTGACGCACACAATGTGTAAAGACGGTTTGCCGGTAATTGACCGATTTGTTTTTTGACTGTGATGAATACTTCTGATTGTCCGATCGCAGCTGAAGCAACCGCATTGTAAGACTCAAGACGTCCCATCCCGTTGACTTTCGAGAGGACGAAGCCAATCCCGCGCATCAAGATTGGAAGAATCTTCGTGAACTGAAGAATCCCGATCAAGGCAGAGATAAAGACGATTGGTAGCAAGACGTTAATGAAGAACGGTTGTGCGCCTTCGTTCGCTAAACCACCGAAGACGAAGTTGATGCCGATTGCCGCATAGCTGAGCAGTTTTTCGAATACTTTCGCTACACCACGAATGATGATGTAACCGAACGATGTATTGAGTAACACATACCCAAGTACGAGCTGAAGAACTAGCATGACCGCAAGCGGTTTCAATTTGATGCTTTTACGGTTGCTGCTGACAAGGAGTGCCAAGCCGAAAACGATAGCCAGTCCGAGTAGTGCGATAAGATATTTCATGAAGTACCCCTCTATCTATTAGTTGTTTATCAGTTGTACATTCGTACGATGTCTGACGTTTAATCTCTTTCCAAGTAATAGAATAATCAATATTTCAAAGAACTACAAGAGGAAAAGTTCATTTAGTAACCGCTTTCGTTATTTTCATAGACTTTCAAGACAAACTTTTCCAAGCGTTCCCGAACATTGTCCTGACTGAGGTTTTGCCTTCCATATGCTTTCCACCCCGGATAGACGTCGATTGTTTCCGGTCCAAAATCAAAAACAGCCCGAATATCCCACGCGTGATCGTAAGAACGTTTCGTCTGTTTGAGGTAACTTTCTAAAAAATGATCTGCCACCTCGACGGATTCGAGCAAAGCAAGATTCAAGCGGCAATGTGCTAAGTCCACTTCAACAGGACCTATACATGCGTTCACCCAATCAATCGTATGACATGTTTCGTCTATTTCGTATAACACATTGACCGGATGGAAATCCCGATGAATAAAACGGATATGTTGACTTTCAATCGGCTGAACAGTTAACAGTCGACACCATAATTTCGGACGATTCGTCCACGTCGGCACGTGTCGTTCCGTCGCATATGGTCGGTAAACATACCGTGCTTCCGGTACCGGCAATGCGTGAATCGCAGCAAGCGTACATGCCAATCGTTCGACGTATACCGTATCGACTCGATCAATCCGAATCTCTCCCGGCGAACGCGTCATATATAACCACGGTGGTATTTCGTCTCTAACATCCGTTTGATAATCCAGTACATCTGGTGCCAAATCACCTGCTGCTTGCAACGCAAATACTTCATGTGAGACGAGGTCGGGCTCTTCTCGCAACCATTCTTGATTCGTATGGACGCGAAGAATTCCCTCACCGACTCGTAAAACGAGGGAGGAAGTCGCCCCTTTTAGGACTTCGACCTCTCCTCCCTCCTGTCCAAGCTGTTGTAAGATTTTCGTAAGGACAGCGGACGATATCATGACGTCACGCTACCAATCAATAACTGGTCGATTTGCATCTTCTCGTTCGCATGTTCGCGCAAGTCGTGCAAAATTTCTTGCGGGAAGAACAGCTTCTCATCCGTCTGCCGTGATGTCGCGATGGCTTGAACGAGTGGCGAAACTTGCGAAATCTCTTTCATCTGTCCATTTTTCATCTGTAACATGATTGGTTGTTTACTGATTTCACCGTTATCTCCATATAAATCGTAAGGAAGTCGACTTAATTTATCTTCGAGTAAATAATAAGCCGGATTTAAGCCGATCGCTTCAAACAACTCACATAATTTTTCGTGGACGAGTTCACGTTTTTCAGCCGGGTAATCGACATACTTGAACAATTTTCGATCAACGAATCGACTGGACAAATCTGCAAGGATCGAATCTTGTTCGTTTGCCCACTGCTGAAAATAGAAGTAGACGATCGTCTCGTCAAGTCCAAGGAAATCACGCAACTCCATCTTCTGATCAAACAACGGCATTAAATGAATCGGCGCAATCGCAAACGGATAACCGGACAGATACAATTCCTGTGCTCGTTCGAGAATGGCTTTTAATAGGTAATCACTCGATCGTGTCACCGGATGCAGATAGACTTGCCAATACATCTGATAGCGGCGCATGATATAGTCTTCGATCGAATGCATCCCGGACTGTTTGACGACCATCTGATTCGGCGCCGGACGCAATACCCGAAGCATCCGCTCGAGATCAAATTTTCCGTAGCTGACACCGGCAAAGTGTGCATCACGCAACAAATAGTCCATCCGATCGACGTCGAGTTGTGAGCTGATCATCGTGACGAGCAGTTGATTCGGATGGGTCTTATTGATGATTGACGCCACTTCTTCCGCGAATCCGTCTCCGACCTGATCGAGAACTTTTTTGATTTCCGTATCCCCGAGGATGATCCGCTCTGTCCATGTCTCATGGTTGACACCGAAGACATTCTCGAACGCGTGCGAAAACGGACCGTGACCGACATCATGTAAGAGTGCCGCAGCCAGCGTCAACTCCCGGTACTGATCATCCCAATCAGCGCGACCGTTGAAGACGTCGATCAGTTGTCGCGTGATCTCATAAACACCGAGTGAATGATGGAATCGCGTATGTTCCGCTCCATGAAATGTTAAAAAAGATGTTCCCAGTTGTTTGATCCGGCGTAGTCGTTGAAATTCACGTGTTCCGATCAGTTGCCAAATCAACTGATCACTGACATAGATATACCGATGAACAGGATCTTTGAAGACCTTCGTTTCCTTTAATTGTCCCAATGATTGATACATATGTTTCTCTCCTTTAAATCGTGTCTATGTCGTTGTTGTTCGGTTTTATCTCAAAGGATTCCTGTCTCCCGCAGCGCTTCGCACAGAAACTTTACACACCCTGTGCTATAATGATGTCGCAAATCTACAATAAAGGAACGAGCCTATGGGAATCGAACTCTTAAAACAAGAACATTATCGTATTTTTGATCAAACGTCACTCGGAACTGCTTTCCATGCGACACAATCGTTTGCGATGGACGACACATTATGTGCTTCCGTCGCAAACGAAGGAGCCGCACTCCGCTCTTGGATTCACCACGAAACCGTCGTCCTCGGCATTCAGGATGCCCGTCTTCCCCATCTTGCTGACGGCGTAGCCGTGTTGCACGAACATGGATTTTCACCCGTCGTCCGTAATTCAGGTGGTCTTGCCGTCGTCCTTGATGCCGGTGTCTTGAATATTTCACTTGTCCTACCGGAACGCGGTGGCATCGATATCGACAGTGGTTACGAAGCGATGCTTGCGCTCGTCCGCCATATGTTCGCGCAAGAAACAGACGCGATCGTCGCTGGTGAAGTCGTCGGATCGTATTGTCCCGGTTCTTATGACTTGTCGATTGCCGGTAAAAAATTCGCCGGTATCTCGCAACGTCGTGTTCGTGGCGGAGTCGCTGTCCAAATCTACCTTTGTGTCACCGGAAGTGGAAGTCAACGCGCCGCTTTAGTCCGTGACTTTTACGCGGCAGCGCTTCGAGGTGAGACAACGAAGTTCGTCTATCCGACCGTCGTGCCGGAAACGATGGCGTCACTCGAGGAACTGCTTGGTATTTCCTTGACGGTCGAGGAGTGCTTACGTCGTGCGTATGAAGCGTTACTTGCGCTCGGCGCTGATTTGACACCCGCGACGTTGACGGAGCTCGAGAACGAGCGTTTCGGTGTCAATCTAAGCCGGATGCTTGATCGAAACGAAAAAGCCCTAGGTTAAGAAAGGAGAGAACGTGATGATCCGATTGATCACAGACAGTGGTGCTGATGCACCAAAAGACATGTTAGATGCTTATGATTTTACGATCATGCCATTCGGCGTATTGATCGACGAAGACACGTTCTTCGATGGAGAATCGATATCTCCGAAACAACTGTATGATAAGATGCGTGACGGTGCAGCGCCGAAGACATTCCAGGTCGAAGTCAGCCGCATGGTCGAAGTGTTCACGCGTCACTTCGAGCAAGGGGATCCCTTCCTCTATCTCGCATTCTCAAGCGAATTATCGGGAACGTACCAAACCGCGAAGATGCTTGCGGAAGAATTTGCGGAAAAGTATCCGAATGTTCCTTATCTTGTACTCGATACGAAAACCGCTTCAACAGGACAAGGATTGTTCGTTCTCGATGTCGCAGAATATGCGAAGACACATTCGTTTGAAGAAACAGCGGCTTACGCTGAAGCCAAAGTGAATACGATTCGCCACCTCTTCACAGTGGAAACACTTGAATACTTGATGCGCGGTGGACGGGTTTCGCGAGCTAGCGCCTTCATTGGTGGTCTCTTATCGATCTTGCCACTGTTGACAGTCGAAGACGGGAAGTTGATTCCAAAAGAAAAGATCCGTGGTCAGAAAAAAGTCATGAACCGGATCGTCGAGTGGATGGAAGAAGCACGTCCAGCGATTGACGGACATCGAATCATGATTGGTCATGGGGATTCGATCGAACGGGCAGAACAGTTAAAACAATTGATTGAAGCACAGTTTTCACCAAGTGAAGTCATCTTGACGATCGCCGGCGCAGCGATCGGTTCACATACTGGACCGGGACTCGTCGTCATTGGGTACGACCTACCACGTTAACAGCATTCATTATTCCTTTATTTAAAACGGGACAGACTCGGTTAAGAGTCCGTCCCGTTTTTTAGGAATTATAGCCGAAGAACAACAGTGCCACGCTTAAACCGAGTGAGGAGACGATGAACACGATCGCCATCCCACCCATTCCAAGGACCAGCATCTTCGGTAAATCATTTCGCTTCTTTAGAAGGGCTGTCAATAACCCGACGTTGATTAAGAAGACGACAACGAACGGGAGCAACAGCATCCAACGATCTTGCAGTAGAGCTAAACCATCCATGATGAGATATCCTTTCAAAAACTACTTCTACTAATGCCTAGTAATTATATCAGTCTTCTGTTTTTGACGCTGCCACCGCATCATGGGAATTCAAGTTGACTGTCAACGGTTTTGCTGTCCCTTTACCAGAGAAGTTCTCGATCAACTCTTTGACATCTAGTCCGGACGACGCTTTTAACGTCTCTTGCAGTGATGCCATCAAATCCGTTGCGTAACCGGTGACACGGTTCGCGCCGCCACCTTCGCCGCTACCTGTATCAACGACCGTGATTTTATCGATATTGCCGAGTGGTGCCGCAATCTCTTTCGCGTACTCTGGCATCATGCGAATGACCATGTCGAGAATCGCTGCTTGTCCGAATTGTTCGAACGCCTGCGCGATTTTTTCTTTCGCTTCTGCTTCGGCAAGACCCTTCAGACGAATGATATCCGCTTCTGTTTCCCCTTGTGCCCGCTCCGCGTCCGCTTTCGCAAGACCATCCAAACGAATTCGTTCTGCATCCGCTTTTGCCGATGCCTCAATCCGGTATTTCGTTGCGTCCGCTTCCGCATATTGCTTCGCACGGTCCGCTTGGGCCGCTTGCTCGATTGAGTAACGATCCGCGTCAGCGCGTTTTTTGACTTCCGCATCGTATTGTTTCTCACGACGGAGAATTTCGCGTTCTTCGAGCTCGATTTGTTTTTGACGCTCGATGATTTTGATTTGCATCTGTTGCTCGGTGACTTCTTGTTGCGCGCGTGCATTCTCAAGATCATACGCTTGGTCGGCTTTCGCCTTCGCGATATCTTGTTCACGGCGGTAATCTGCCATCTTCAACTGATTTTCTTTTTCCGCTTCAGCGATCTCTGTTGCGCGCTCAAGTTCTGCTTTTTTCGCATCTTTTGAAGCTTCCGCTCGTTTGATCCGTGTCTCTTTTTCCGCGTCCGCGGTTGCGATGTCCGCATCACGGCGAACCTGTGCGATCCGTGGTTTCCCGAGTGATTCTAAGTATCCGTTTTTGTCACGGACGTCTTTGATGGTAAATGAAACGATGACGAGTCCCATCTTCGCCAAGTCTTGAGACGCGACCCGCTGGACTTCTTGCGAGAATTTATCACGGTTCTTATAAATTTCTTCGACGGTCATCGAACCGAGAATCGAACGTAAATGCCCTTCAAGGACTTCACGCGCTTCCCCTTCACGCTCTTCTTTTGATTTTCCGAGGAACTGCTCCGCTGCCGTCGCAATTTCAGAAATCGAACTGCCAATCTTAATGATCGCTGTTCCGTCTGCCATGACTGGTACACCTTGTTCCGTGTAGACTTCTGGTGTCGTGACTTCGAGTTTACTCGATAACAAACTCAGTGGTGTTGCTTGTTGAAAGACAGGTAACACGAACGTCCCGCCACCGCGAATGATCTTCACGCGGTTGCCGGACTCATCCGTATTGACGTTACGTCCACCGAGATAACTACCGGATACGATCAACGCTTCCTCCGGACCTACCGTCCGGTACTTCGTGATGAACAAAACGATCAAGGCAACGATCAAAGCGACCGCGATGATCGATACGATTAACACTGGATTCATAAAAACATCTCCTTTTTCCATTGTTGGGGGTACGTCATGACAGATGCGACCCCTTGTTTGATCTCAATGACGAGCACCTTCGTGCCTTGTGGTAAAGCAGGACCTTCAAACAAAACGGCTGACTTTGATACGCGTCCTGAGACGTCATCGAGTAAGATTTCACCATACCCTTCAGTCGGAATCGGCACGATGACGGTTGCGCTGCGTCCTTCTAGCATCTGTTCCGAAAAACCAAGTGACTGCTCGGCTTGCGCCATCGGAACGAATAAAAAGATATGCATCAGCGTCGTCACTAATAACGCGATGACACTACTGATGATTAAAATTAATATTGAACCAAGTGGACTGAGCTGCTCGAGACCGAAGCCGATTGCTGACGTGATGATGACAAAAGATAAGATCAACGTGGGATGGAAAATTTGATCGACACCGGGAATGACATCTGAGAATAGGATGGACACAAACACACCACACGCCGCGGCCGCCAATGCATATAAATAAAATGTACTAACGTCCATCTTCGTTCACCTCGATGTAAGGATGGGAACCATACAGTTCGTGATAAGCTTGCTGATACGCAGTCCGATTCTCCTCATACAATAAACGAGCCAACTCTTTATCTCGTTGATCAGTCGCTTCTTCTTGACGACGTAAGTATTTTTTTTGCGCGGCAAAATGACGTGCTAATCTTGCTTCGATCGACGGTTCTCGTTCACGCGGCAACTCCTGTTTCATCGCTCCACTCCTTTCTGAAGTACTGGCTTTCCTCCTGTTCTACGCAAATCATCTAGAAAATGTTTCAAAATGAAATCCATTTCTTTTCCTTTCATTAAATAAAAAACGCTTGTCGCCTAAGTGGGACAAACGTTTTTGACTAACGAATATTTATGAGCGGTTCGGTCGTCGAACGATCAGTCCGTAATAAAGGATGAGCGCCAGACAATCGAGTGTCATGATGATCAGACCCATCGGAACAGCCGATTGCTCTCCCATGATGCCGACAAGTGGTGACACGAGCGAACCGACGAGCATCGGTAAAAGTCCAAGGAGTGCCGAAGCACTTCCAGCCGTTGCTCCGTAATTTTGCATCGCTAAGGTAAAACCAAGCGTTGAGATCAATCCGACGCTTGAGACGACGAAAAACAGAGGAATCATGACGAAAATCAACTGATCCGTTAACGTCAAAGCGAGGAACAATAAGATACTCGCACTCGCAACGATCGTCAAACTGATTCGCATCAGCCGCTCTGAATCGACACGACCAGCAAGACGACCGGCGATTTGAGCTGCTAAGATGATTCCGATTCCGTTTAAGCCGAACAAAAAACTGAACTGTTGCGGCGAAGCGCCATAAATATTTTGTAAGACGAACGGGGAACCGGAAATGTAGGCAAACATCGCACCCATGACGAATGCTTGCGCGAACGCATAGCCGATGAAGACACGGTCCGCTAACAAGCGTCCGAACGTCTTCAACGTTGTCGTCAGATTTCCTTCAACGCGTCTCTCGAGCGGGAGTGTTTCCGGTAAACGTAGCGCAACCGCAAGTAACATCAACGTACTTAAAATCGCCAGTAAGTAAAAGACGAAATGCCAATCGCCGAACCGGAGGAGTTGTCCACCAATGACGGGTGCGAGAATCGGCGCTGTTCCGTTAACGAGTGACAAGGCAGCAAAGAACCGTGTCAATTCAGGTCCTTCGAATAGGTCACGAACGATTGCCCGGGAAATGACGATACCCGACGCTCCAGCTGCCCCTTGGATGAAGCGAAGCGCGATCAACACTTCAATCGTCGGTGCCATCGCACAAGCAAGAGAAGCCAGCAGATAGGCAAGTAAGGCGAGCATCAACGGTCGTTTACGACCGCGAACGTCACTGAGCGGACCAACAATCAATTGTCCGAGCGCCATTCCAAGCATACAAGCCGTCAAACTCAATTGGATTAGTGATGCACTTGCGTCAAACGAGCGCGACATATCTGGAAAAGCAGGTAGATACATGTCGATCGAGAGCGGTCCGAGTGCAGCGAGTGAACCGAGGATCAAGATCAACGTCAAACGGCGTGGTGTCATCGTCGTCTTCGTCATGACGTCACGTAATCCAAATCATGCAAGACATAAGCGAGGAAAAAGACGACCGATGGATTTTCATATGTCATCTGAACCTTTTTGAGTTGTGCCCGATAACCGGTTTCATACTCGACACCGTTTAGTTTACGTTCCATGTTCATCTTGATCAACGCATCGAGTTTATCGATCACGTCGACCATTTGACCTTCATACGTCTCGTCTTTTGCTTCAACGACGAACCGACGGAACGGCGTTCGGATGTCTTCCGGTAAATTGTTGATCAATGTCTCGCCTTCTGCCCGTTCATAAGCTTCGAAGGCTGCCGCTGTGACCGGTGTCGCATGTTTGACAGGTCCAAGAACATCTCCCGTCGTTCCTTCGACGAGATCATGACACAACAAACGAGAGACGACTTCTTCGATATCGATCGTGACGTTGTATTTTTCCGATTCAATCAATCCATTGAAAATACCAAGCGAGGCTGCTCGAAACGCATGTGTCGCGTCGTTATCATCAATCGTGTTGAAACGCCCTTTCCAGCGCCGAATCGTATCCATCATCAAGACATTTTCAATGAAATGAGACATCTCGTCCTCTTCCATGACGGACTGCGTCAAGCGACGGACAGAAATAAGTGGGTGTCGTTCCAGAAAAGCCTGTAATTCCGCTGCTTTTTGTTCGAAAAAGACGGACTCTGTCATCCGCGCTTCCCGGCGCGCATACAACATCGCATCGAACGTATCGATGGCTTCGACGATTCGTCCTTCCGGTGAATCATCTTCCGCATGAACAAGATACGTCGTAAAGGCTGGTTGAAGCGACTTTGAGAGTAAGGCAACGAGCTGTTCACTTGCCTGTTGCTCCATTGCCTGAATGTGCGCATGCAACGTTGGCTCTTTTTTCGTCCGGTGTTTGATCGGCCCCGTGATGACCTCGTTCATGTCATGGAACAAGGCTTTTCCGAGCAACGTCAGGCGATCGACTGGCGGTTGACCGTCTGCTTCTTCCAAATAGCTTGCCATCAAGCTGAATAAGGCGACACGAAAACTATGACTGGCTGCGTTATCCGGAAAACGTGGTGCGTATTCATCCCAACGTGGAACGTTTTGCATCCGCGTCAACATGCGAATGAAATTACCGTTTTGCATAAAATCTCTCCTAACGAAAGACGGGCAGAGAGTACCCTGCCCGTCGTTGTATTATTTTGCTGATTCACTAGAGCTGCTTCCACTTCGGAACCAACCAATGATCAGAATCAAGGCAAGGACGACCCAGAAAATCGTCTGCCAAAGTGTACTCTCTGGAAACTCGTGCGGTAAGACGTCGATCGACGGATGCGCGAGTGTCATGACGACGAGTTTCACCCCAACCCATGCCACAAGCCAAAATGCTGCTTCTTCGATACCTGGTCGTTTTTGGAGCAAGACGACGAACCAGCTCGCGAAATAACGCATGATGACGAGCCCGATGATCCCACTGAAAAAGACAACCCAGAATTGTCCTGTATTCAGACCGCCGATCGTTCCACCGATCATCGGTAATGTCGTCGCCATCGCGACGGCAGCAAGCGTCGAGTCGACAGCGAACGCTAAGTCGGAGAATTCGACTTTAACGACTGTCCACCAAAAATTCGGCGACGCCTTTTGTGAAGCAATCGCGTCCGGTACTTGATGTTTATTCGACCGTGCCTCGACGATTCCTTTAAATGCGACATAGAAGAGATAAATCGCCCCGAGTGCCTGAAGCTCCCAAATCGTCGCTAGATACGAAGCAAAGAAAATTGCGACGAAACGTAAGACAAGTGCTCCGACGAGACCATAGAAAAGTGCTTTTTTACGTTGATCGTCCGGTAAAGGACGCACGAGCACAGCCATGACCATCGCATTATCTGCAGAAAGTAACCCTTGCAAAATGATCAGTACGAGTCCGACGGTCGCATATTGCGTAATTAATCCAATATCCATACAAACGAATCCCCTTTTTTGTTCATTCTATTCATTATATGCCGGACATGAGGAAAGAAAAAGAGACCTGCTCTCCTTTTCAACTTCACTCTGTCTCTTATTCCCGCTGATTGAACAGATGTAACGTGCGCATCTTTCTTTCATACGCTACACAGAAAAAACGATCCGTCGAATGACGAATCGTTTCAGTCGTTTACAGATTTTGATCGACTTTCTTCTCCGCATCTGGATTGGCTTTCGTCTTCGGTGACGAGAACCATCCCCAAAGTGCGAGACCGACCATGACTGTCCAGAAGAATGCCTGCCACGGTGTACTGTGAGCAAATCCTTCCGGAAGTTTTAAGGCTTCGAAGATCGTTCCCTCGATCGAAGCGTGGTATTTCGGGTGCTCGAGCGCAAGAACGGCTAACTTCACACCGACCCAGGCGACGATTGCAAAGGCTGCGGTTTCAAGGCCTGGACGCTCTGCGAGCAACTTCACGAAGACACGTGCCGCGAAACGCATGAGGACTACCCCCATCAAACCACCTGTCAGGATAACGATAAAGTGACCGGTGTTCAAACCACCGATTTCGCCTGCTCCCCAGTCCGGAAGAGCAACGGCGAGTGCGACTGCAGCTAGAATCGAATCGACTGCGAACGCTAAGTCTGCGAATTCGATTTTTGCGACTGTCCGCCAAAATTCACCTTTTGAAACTGGTTCTTCTGACTTCGGTTCGGCATCGAGTTCATTTTCAGCGCCATGATTCTCACCGAGCTTTCTGGCTTTGACGGTCTTATAAATATGCCGTAGTCCCATGACGAGCAAGTACGCCGCTCCAAGTGCTTGGATTTGCCAAATATCGACGAGGAACGAAATCGCGAACAATGCCGCGAATCGTAAGACGAACGCTCCAGCCAGTCCATAAAAAAGTGCTTTCTTTTGTTGTTCTCCTGGTAAGTGCTTGACCATGACCGCAAGTACGAGTGCATTATCCGCTGAAAGTAATCCTTCAAGCGCGATCAAGACGAGTACGACCCAGGCATATTGAAGTAATAACTGCCAATCCATTTCTGTCATCCCTTTCTCTGCCTATCTGTAAAATCAAAAATACATTGTATGACTATGACAAAAACAATAATTACACGTTCACCTGAACATATACTATAGGATAATATACCCGATTGCAAGTAAGTTATTCCTTCAGATATGGAATGTGTCGATTTTAAGTCGTGCGAGTTTCGTTTATCGAAAGTTCGTGATAAAATTCAAGACAATACTTCTAGTGATGAAACGATGAAACACATTTGCGGAATCATCAGACTTGCTCGTCTCTAGCATTCCTGTCATGTTATTACTATTGAAACACTACAAAAGGACAAAGGGGCCAATGAATATGTCTACCTACCCGATTACGTTACCAACGAAAGAAGAGCGCCATAAGCTGTTCGGTTCGGTACCACCAATCAAAGGAACAAAACCGACTGAAAAAGATAAGATGGTCGACTTGCAAAATACACCGAAGAACTTCCTGTTCGCACTTGATGCTGTCGGAATCTCAAACGTCAAACATCCTGTCGTCATTCAAGACGGGGACAACACACAAGCAACAGTCGCGACGTTCGAGCTGTCGACGTCACTCGTACAAGACCGTAAAGGGATCAACATGAGCCGTCTCACGGAACAGCTTGATCAATACCACAACGAAGGTTGGACGGTCACGAACGAGTCACTCATTCAATTTGCGCGTGATTTAGCAGATCGCATGGAACAAACGGAAGGTCAATTGACGATCCGTTACCCATGGTTCTTTACACGTAAAGCACCTGCAACGGGACTTAGTGGTTTGATGAATGCTGAAGTGTGGCAAACAGTCAGTGTCAACACGGAAACAAACGAAGCGACATTGTCTGTCGGCTTGACGATTAACGTCACAACACTTTGCCCATGTTCAAAAGAAATCAGCGAATACAGTGCCCACAACCAACGTGGCTACGTCACGATGGAAGCATCGTTACGTGATGAAGCAGAAGACTTTGACTGGAAACAATCATTGCTTGATGCTGCGGAATCCAATGCCTCAGCGCCACTTCACCCGGTACTCAAACGTCCGGATGAAAAACGCGTGACAGAGATGGCATATGAAAATCCACGTTTCGTAGAAGATATGGTCCGCTTGATTGCTGCTGATCTGTACGAAATGGATCCAATCGCTTCGTTCTACGTCGAATGCCGTAACGAAGAAACGATTCACCAACATGATGCGATCGCACGCATCACGTTCGATAAAGACGCACAATAAGCAGGCTTGCCGTACGTCCTCTTCACTAGAGGGCGTGCGGTTTTTTTATGTACCGGCATTGCTCTCCGTTTTGCGAGCGTTTACACTTAACTCGAATGGAGGAATGCACATGTTGGAACTGATTCCTTTTTTACTCGAGCGACTCGGTATCATGATCATCTTGGCGTTCATCCTCGCCCAGTGGGGACCGACACGCCGGCTGTTGCGTCAACCGGAAGCAGGCTGGCAATTCCGTGTCCTCGTCTTATTTTTTGCGACGTATGGTATCTTAAGTAACTATACAGGGGTCAAAGTCGACTTAGCAGAATTCTTGCCCCATGCTTGGCTCGAAGAAGTCGACGGGACATCGGCGATCGCGAATACGCGAACGATGATCGTCGTTATCAGTGGATTACTCGCTGGTCCACTCGGTGGATTGATGACCGGACTGATCGTCGGGATTCATCGGTACTCCCTCGGCGGATTCACAGCGTTCGCTTGCGCGCTTTCGACTGTCATCGCCGGCGGTGTCAGCGGCCTCTTACGCTCCTATTGGCGCGACCGTCTCAGTAGCCAAGCGTTATTGCCCGTGTGTCTGACTGCTTTTTTAATGCTGTTTGAAATGTCACTGATTTTACTGTTTTCCCGTCCCTTTGATGCGGCCGTTGAACTTGTTCAATTCATCTTCTTACCGATGACACTGATTAACGTTCTAGGTGTCTGGTTGTTCTTATCGATCATCCGTCTTGTTGCGCGAGAAGAGGAAACGGTTCGGGCACGAGAAGCCGAACGGTCGTTGCATATCGCTGATTTAACGCTTCCGTATCTGACGCGTGGTCTACATATCCATACGGCAGAAGCCGTCGCGGAAATTCTGTTACAACAAACGCGAGCCGAAGCCGTCTCGTTGACGGATCAATCCGTCATCCTCGCCCATATCGGTATCGGGAGCGACCACCATCAAGCTGGGAGTCACTGGACGACGAAACCGACCGAACACGTCTTGCAGGACGGGCAAGTCCGTCTTGTGACGGAGCGACTCGATATCGGCTGTCCTGTACCAGATTGTCCGCTCCAAGCCGGCATCATCGCTCCGCTCATCGTCGGGGAAACGACGATCGGGACGTTAAAAGTCTATTACCCTCATGCCGAATTGCTCGACGCTGTCGAAGTCGAACTCATTGAAGGATTAGCGAAATTGTTTTCGACACAACTGGCACTCGGGAACGCAGAGCGGCAAGCTGGTTTACTGAAGGATGCCGAAATCCGGGCACTCGAAGCACAAATCCATCCCCACTTTCTGTTTAATGCGATCAATACGATTTATGCGCTGTGCCGAACGGATGTCGAACAAGCACGGACGTTGTTACTTGAATTGTCGACGTTCTTCCGCAGTAACCTCCAAGGCGCGCGCTCAACGAAAATTCCGCTCCAAAAGGAACTTGAGCATATCGAGGCGTATACGTCCCTTGAAGCTGCTCGTTTTCCGAATCGACCGTTTCTTGATATCGATTTAGCGGACGAGACAACGTCCTTACTCGTTCCACCGTTCATCTTACAACCGTTGATCGAAAATGCGTTCCTTCATGCGTTTTCTTCTGAACAGACGGGATATGTCGGGGTGACGGCATGGTGTGAGGCAGGTCAGCTGTGTCTCGAAGTCGTCGACAACGGACGCGGGATTGACGCCTCGCGTCTTGCCCGTCTCGGTCGAGAAGTCGTTCCGTCCTCAGGCACCGGTACCGCATTATTCAATACGGCAGAACGGATTCGAAGTTTATATGGTGAAAAGGGACAATTTACGATCACGAGTGACGGTCAAAACGGCACGACGATCGCGATTCGTCTCCCGATTGAAGTCAGAAAGGAGATCCAGCATGCGCACCTTGTTGATTGAAGATGAACCGCTCGCACGTGACGAGCTCCGATATCACGTGACCGCAGCCGGTCTTGAAGTCGTCGGGGAAACCGGCAGTGTCGAGGAAGCCGAACGACTCGTTCGCTCCCTTCAACCCGACTTAGTCTTTCTCGACATCGAGCTGACGGACGGAAGTGGTCTTGAAGTCGCCAAACGCTTGAAATCGATGCCACGTCCTCCGGCTCTTTTGTTTGTGACGGCATATGATGCTCATGCGCTTGAAGCGTTTGAGCTCAATGCTTATGACTACATCTTGAAACCGTATGATCCGGCACGGATTGTCCGTGCGATTGAAAAAGTCGCGCGACCGCTTCCGAAAAAAGCACCTCGACTTGAACGTTTAGCCGTCGAGACGGGCGAACAACTGAAGTTATTGTCTCCTCAAGATATCGATTACATCGTTGCTGAGAACGGGAAGACGAAGATCGTCACGGAACATGAGGCGTATCCATCGAACGAGACATTACTCGAACTCGAACGAAAGCTTCAAGATCATCGCTTTTTACGGGTTCACCGCTCGTACCTCGTCAACTTATCAGCAATCGATGCCATCGAACCTTGGTTCAACGGGGCCTACAACTTAAAAATTCATCAGATTAATGTGCCAGTCAGTCGGACGTATGTCAAACTACTGAAAGAAGCGCTCGGGATTTAAGCGCTTCTTTTTTGTGATTCAAGGTCCATTTTCAACCTTTCATCGGACAAAACCGACACCTCATCTAAAAATCAAAGAAAGCGCTTCCATAACTTGTATACTAAACCCATCATAGTTCATTCAAGAGGAGGAATTTTAGATGAGCGCTACTCCAATCGTTATTGCTGTCATCTGTATCTTATTAATCGCGTATCGTCTCTACGGTACGTTCATGGCCGCGAAAGTCTTAAAAATCAAAGATGATCGCGAAACGCCTGCTCATAAACTAGCGGACGGAAAGGATTACGTCCCAACGAACAAATGGGTCTCGTTCGGACACCACTTCGCAGCGATCGCTGCTGCCGGTCCACTTGTCGGACCTGTCCTTGCTGCGCAGTTCGGATACCTTCCTGGCTTACTGTGGCTCTTGATCGGTGCTGTCATCGGTGGAGCGGTCCATGATATGGTTGTTCTTTTTGCCTCGATGCGCCAAGACGGTCAATCGCTGTCTGAAGTCGCTAAAAAAGAATTAGGTCCCGTCGCTGGTTTTTGTGCCGGTCTTGCAATGCTCTTCATCATCACGATCACGATGGCTGGTCTATCGATGGTCGTCCTGCACGCCCTTGAACATAACCCATGGGGTACATTCGCTGTCTTCTCGACGATTCCGATTGCGATGCTCGTTGGGATTTACTTACGCAAAGGTGGTAATCTAGCACTTGCTTCAACGGTTGGTTTCTTACTGATTCTAGCGGCAATTGGTTTTGGTCCCCAGTTGACGGAAACATTCATCGGTGATTGGTTCGATCTTTCGTCACGTCAACTCGCGATCGCCCTACCGATCTATGCCTTCTTCGCTGCTGCTTTGCCTGTTTGGCTCTTACTCGCACCACGTGACTATTTATCCAGTTTCATGAAGATCGGTGTTTTCCTTGCGTTGATCGTTGGTGTCTTCATCATCAATCCGGATATTCGTTTCCCGGCGTTCACGAAGTTTGTTGATGGCGGCGGTCCAATCATCGCTGGTCCAGTCTGGCCGTTCATCTCAATTACGATTGCCTGTGGTGCGATTTCTGGTTTCCACGCTTTCGTTGGTTCTGGTACGACGCCAAAAATGATCAATCGCTGGAGCGACATCAAACCGGTCGCTTTCGGTGCCATGCTTGTCGAATGTCTCGTTGCCGTCATGGCATTGATCGCAGCGACATCTCTAGAAGTCGGTGACTACTTCGCCATTAACTCAACTCCTGAAGTATTCGCGACGCTCGGTATGAGCACGGTTTATCTCGATGAGCTCTCACGTGAAATCGGTCTTGATCTGGCAGGTCGAACAGGTGGTGCTGTCTCACTCGCCGTCGGTATGACGTTCATCTTCCGCGCCATCCCATGGTTCAAAGAGATTGCCGGCTTCTTCTTCCAATTCGTCATTTTGTTCGAAGCGGTCTTCATTCTGACAGCAATCGATGCAGGAACACGCGTTGCTCGTTACTTGATTCAAGACTTCTTCGGAGAGTTCTATAAACCGCTCAAACGCGTCGACTGGATTCCAGGTGCTATCTTCGCTTCAGCACTCGGAACGTTCTTCTGGGGCTATCTCCTGTTCTCGGGTGACATCGGTTCGATTTGGGCATTATTCGGGGTATCCAACCAGCTAATGGCTTCAATCGGCTTGATCATCGGAACGACGATCATCTTGAAAATCGCTGATAAAAAAGTCTATGCGTTGACGACGTTCATCCCGCTCGTCTACCTTCTGATCACGGTAACGTTCGCGGATATCTGGATGGTCGCAAACGTCTATGCGAATCCGGATTCTCCAGGTTTCAGCATCTTGAATACAGTCTTGTCCGTCACGATGGGTCTGCTTGCGATCGTCATCACGATCTCAGCCGTCAAGAAATGGATTGAACTATTGAATTCACCGCGTTGGGAAAATCAAAAACGATCTGCGTAAGCGGATTGGTCATATGTTAAAAGGCAGTGGACGCATCCACTGCCTTTTTCGTATCTTATGCTTAAAACGGATTATAAAAGCGATTACCATCATAGAAAGTGACGACGAATGAGAAAATCGTCAATAGCACTATACAACTGATTGCGACATAATCAATCTGGTTCATCGTTTTTTGGTTGTACCACGTCCGTTTTCGTCCGGCACCGAATCCACGGAGGTCCATCGCGTTACTGACTGTCTCAATCCGCTCGAGACTCGTAAATAGCAATGGAAGTAAAATCTGGATACTATTGCGCGCCCGTTGCCAAAGCGAACCGTGTGAGACGGCAATCCCCCGCGCTTCTTGGGCATTCGCGATCGTCCGGAAGTCCGCTTGTACGTCCGGAATATAACGGAGCGCTAAGGAGACCGCAAAAGCGATTTTATATGGAACACCAATCCGGTTCAACGAAGAAGCGAACTCCGTCGGATGGGTCGTGACGAGAAACAACACAGCAATCGGAACGATCACACTGTATTTTAAGATGAGATTAAACAGATAAAATAACTGTTCTGCGGTCACCGTGAATCGTCCGATGCCTTCGAGTAAGACGTGACGCGACCCATAGATTTCAACGCCCTGCTCTGGTTCGAACAGATAAACAGCGAGCGCATTAATCAGGACGAATAGCGCTGTAAAGATCAAGACGAACCGGACTTCCCGAAACCGAATACGCGACAATCGGAATAACACGATACTGACTAACCCCATGACAAGTAAGACCCGTGTATCATAGGTGAACATCGTTGCTGTCGTAAATAACAAGAATCCGATCAGTTTCGTCGTTCCTGTCAAGCGATGAATTGGTGACGTTTTTTCAATATAGCCAAGCATTTCTACAGCCATTGTTCCCGCTCCTTTCGCTCCGCCGTAATTATGGACTCGACAAATCGTTCCGGGTCGACTTCAAGGTGCTCCGCTATCGTAAAGAGCGATGTTTGTTTTAAATGGGCATGATGCAGCAATTGTTCTTGATTCAGCAGTCCAAATGATGTTCCGGCGTAACGGATGCGCCCGGCTTGCACGAGGCAGACTTGATCGCTGTATTCTAAGACGAGGTGCATGTCATGCGTGATAATGAGTAACGTCATCCCGTCTTCTTTTAATCCTTCTAAAAAATCCATCATATCTGAATAGTGCCGATAATCTTGACCGGCTGTTGGTTCATCGAGAATCAAGATATCCGGTCGTCGAACGAGAATCGAAGCAATCGTCACTCGTTTCTTCTGACCAAAACTCAGTGCTTGAATCGGCCAATTACGAAACGGATATAATCCGCAACGACGTAATGTCTGCTCGAGACGCTCATTTTCTTCCGCCTCACTTAATCTGAGCGCCTGCATCCCGTAGCGGATTTCTTCTTGCACAAGGTGTTTTGAAATCATATGATTTGGATTTTGCAGGACGAATCCGATCGTTCCTGCTCGCTCTGCGATTGATTGGTTCGTGATATCGGTTCCGTCAAGTAGGATCTGACCACCTGTCGTCCGTTGATAACCACTCAATACTTTCGCAAGGGTGGATTTCCCGGCACCATTCTGACCGACGATCGTCGTCAGTGTTCCTTTTTGAAAAGTCGCCGTAACATTCTCAAGCACCGGTGTTCCTTGACGATAATGAAACGCCAACTGTTCAAGTTCAAGCAACGCAGTAGCGGTTGCAGTCTCTTTTTGAGGCGTTTCCTCTAAACGCTCTAACACGTCCGTCTGATTGAACTGTTTTAAAAAGGGATCGACGCGGCTCGGCTGGTCCACAGATTCAACAGTCATACCAGCCCAGCGTGCGGCACTGACATAGAGGGGTTCACGCAAGATCGCTTGTTGAAGTACGCCATTACTTAAAATGACATCCGGATGGTCATCGGCAATGATTTCCCCGTCGACCATGACGATGATGCGGTCAAACGGAATGACGAGTACATCCTCGATTCGATGTTCGACGACGATCAACGTGCGATTCGTCTCACGTTGCAATCGATCCATAAGCGCCATCGCCTCTTGACCCGCTACCGGATCAAGATTTGCGAGCGGTTCATCAAATAACAAGATGTCCGCATCTTCGACGAGTACTCCAGCTAAAGCCGCCCGTTGCCGTTGTCCTCCTGATAGATCATTCAATCGCGCATGTAAGAGTGTCTCGACGTCCGTCATCCGTGCGACGCGTTCGACGATCTCCTGCATTTCCGGTCGCTCGGTCTGTTTATTTTCAAGCGCAAAGGCGATGTCTTCGCCAACCGATAAACCGACGAACTGTGCATCTGGATCCTGTAACACCGTGCCAATATGCAACGAGCGATCAAATAACGATAATTCTCGAGCGTCCTGCCCTTTGATCAGAACCTGTCCTTCCCACGTCCCCGGATACGAGAACGGAATCAACCCATTGATGCACTGAGCGAGCGTACTTTTCCCCGAACCCGACGGTCCAACGATTAAGATGCGTTCGCCTTCTTGAATCGTTAACTGAATTTGTCGGAGTGTCGGTTCCGACTGACTCCGATATGTAAATGAAAAGTCCTGAAATTCAATCGCGTTTGTCATGTCCTTCTCCCCCCAAGCTAAATGAGCTATGATCCTGCCGTCTCTTCGCACAGGATCATAGCTCATTCGGTCAAACTTCGCGTTTCAAGCTGCCTGCTTTACTTCTTGTTTTGGCATACGTGACGAGCAACAACGTTCCAATGACACCGACTGTCAAGATGTTCGACGTCGCAGCGACAGCCCCTTGGACGAAGACTTTATTCGCTGGCTCCGAGTAAATTAAGATATCGAGAACCGGTGCGATGATGATCCAACCGATCGCTTGCACGATGGCTTGTGTGACGTTAAATAAGATGATTTTACGTGTCGTCAATCCACCTTCTTCTAAACGAATCCGGTTAGCGATTAGTCCGATGCCAAACCCGACGAAGCCGGAGACGATAACCCAACTCCACCACGGGGAACCGTATAAAATCGCATCTTTTAATCCATGACCAATCAGACCGATCAAACCGGCTGTGACAGGTCCGAACAATACTGCCATGAATGCGAGGAATGCGTAGGCAGTCTCGATTGATGTGTTCGGTACGCCTGTCGGAATCGCAGCGAATCGACTTAAAATAATGAATACAGCTGCTCCGATCCCGGTTGCGACGATCTGTTTTGTCGTAAATCCTTTCATGTTTGATCTCCTCCTTTGATTTGTTGTACGGTAACACTCCAGTCATTTCCGATTCCAACTTCAAATGCATGCGCAAACGAACCTTGATTCAAGGCAAGAGCAATCTGATCCAGCGAATTGATGTAAACGACACCTGAACCGACTGGCACATCGGCGAACGAATGACCAAAGAGCAGTGTCTGTTCATAGACAATTCGTTCCCGATACGAAATCATTACCTTGACGTGGCTACCGATGTCGAGACCCGCCTGACGGACGAGAGCGACCGGAATATTCGTCCAGACATTTCCGAAGCGAACATCGAGAATCTCGACGATACCAGTAACACCGCTGTTCGACGACGAGGCAACTGTCCGGTCGAGCAAAACGATGTCCGAAGCAGGTAAAACGGGTCCTACTTCCTCGAAGGTGATGACATGACTCGATAATCGAGCACCCGTGAAAGCAAAGATATCCCGTCCGTGGAACGTATACGATTCCCCCATCCGCGGTAAGCGATGCCGTCGATCATCGAGGTGTCTCACTTCAGCAATGTATCCGGCTTGCCACAGGTGCGTCAACGTTCCGTTATCCGGTGTGATGATGTATTGATTCGCATGCGTCCGCGCAACGACACTCTTTCGACTTGATCCGACTCCTGGATCAACGACAGAAACGAACACCGTTTGCTCCGTCCAGTACGGCACTGTCTGCAGTAAACGATAGGACGCTTCCCAAATGTGGAACGGTGGAATGTCGTGCGTCAAATCAAAAATCCGAATCTCTGGATTGATGCTATGGGCTACCCCATACATCGCACTCACTGCCCCGTCACTCACGCCAAAGTCTGATTGCAATACCAATGCTTCTGCCATCTCGTCATCCTCCTCCTGCGCGAACGTCCCCACAAAAAAAGACACCACGCCCTTATCTCTCAGGACGTGATGTCTGATCACGTGGTACCACCTTCGTTCATGGCTCAACTCACGTTCAGCCACCTCTAGGAGTACGAGACTCCATGGAATGCTAACGGTATCCGTCCTACCGGTCGGTTCTACTAATGAACACGGTTCACGTTCTTCCGACTGCTCCGGGACCATCTTCAAATAACGAAATCGTCTCATTTCCAGCAACAGAGACTCTCTATGGATTTCTGATCACTTTACTCTTCCCGTCTACGCATATAGATTCAGTTGTCTGAAAATTTAAATTAATAGTACAACCGTTTCATTCCTGACGCAAGGTTTTTTACTCAGAAATTTTTAAATTCGTCGTCCGGATCGTTCCCCATGATGACACATCGGCACGTACTTCCAGGGCTTTGGCTTTCTCGTATTGTTTTCCGCTTCCCTGTTCGACATAATACTGCGTCAACTGTGGAATCGACACGTATTGATCGTAATAATCACCAGCGACACTTCCGAAGAATCGTTCATTCGAAATCCGGTCGATTTGAGCATAACCAGAAGCATCTGTCTTGAAGCTGACATAGACCCGTCCGTTTTGAATTGTCGGATCTGGTTTTAAATCCGGATATTGAAGCATCACGTATTCGCCATAAACGGGATCAAACGGATCAAACGGTTCTGCTCGAAAGCGATACGATGTTCCGAACCAGGAGGTCGAAAAAAAACTAACAATCAATAAACCTACGGCGCACGTCTGCAATATAGGCATGAGATAGCGTTTCATGACGCCACACCTCCTCTACGGCGTAACCACCATAAGACACCAGACAACAGGAAGATGAGGAGCGCACCGATGAGGAAAAACAAAGACATATTCAAACGATCCCACGCATAGATAACGTATATTGCGATTTGAACGAGAATGAAATAGAGAAAGGCTGGCCAAACGACGGCATGACGACGTTCTTGATACAACAGATACAGTAGTGCGGATAGTTCAAAGAGGATGGCGAGTAGAATGGCCTGTTCATCGAGCCACAGGACACCGACGAATCCAAGCGGTACGATAAACAATAAGGAGCGACGTTTTTGATAGAGGAAAATTCCCAACCCGATGGATACGATAGCTAGCAGAATCGCTTCTGTCATGGATGGTAATGCGGCATTTGATTCCGCACGTACAGACAGATAGACGATCGAACTGATGGCAGCGACGACCAGATAGACCATTTCAACGATCCGACGATTGGACTCCTCATGAACAAGCCAGAGAACTGGAACAAGTAAAAATAGCGTCCAGACCGGCCATAGGAATCCGTCATACGATACGAGGAGAAACAAGGAGAGACCACTGAAGAAGAGGAACAGCCAACTAAACAAAAGCGATGGCAGACGTTGACTGAAGTAAAACCAACTGAACGACAACACGACCATCAGACCGAACGACGTCCAGTCGAGATAACTCGCCTGCTCCTGACCAAAACCCCCAAGACTCGTAAAGATCGTCCATCCGGAAAGGAAGGCGACGACACCATATGCTTCATGACGCCACAGTATATAATGTACTAATGCGGCGACAAACATACACCAACTGAGCAGTGATCCTTCCATCGGCAAGTGAAAACTTTGGACAACAACGAGAATCGAGGCGCCAAACGCTAGGATTCCACCAATTCGGAAGACGACCGGATGAAGAATACGACGACGTTCCGAAAGATCCGCCATGACGTAACAGCTCCACATGAGTGCTACGACAAGTCCGATTTTCCAGCCGACCGGCATCGCTTGCCAGTTGGCAGCTAAAAAGCTGAATACAGCCAAGACGACGAAGATCCCTCCAACAATTAACAAGAGCGGGAGGCGTTGTTTCGTTGAATGTTGCTTTTCGTAATTCATGATTCGTTCGACAGTCGCTTCATCTAACAGACCCGCATCCTGCCACTCACGTATCTTGCGTAACTGCTTCACCGTACCCACCTCCTTCGAAGTGTTAGATATCTATTATTTTCCCGATTTACCCCTGTCTCAAGCCCGAATTCACAGGGATTCCAAGCCATTTGTTCAGTTCGTCACAGAATGGTGACAGACGAAAAAAGCAAGGAAGACTAGCTTCCTTGCTTTGTATAATCGATGGGTTAGACACGGAAACGGGCAACGAGTACCTGTAGCTCTTCTGCCATATCGGATAATGCTTTCGCAGATTGCGAAATCTCTTCCATCGCACTCAACTGCTCTTCTGTCGTCGCTGCGACTTGTTTCGACGCCGACGAATTCTCTTGCGCGATATGGGCGATTTCTGTCGCCGATGCTGATACCTCTTGAACATTCGCTGCAATTTCCTCAACAGTCGCCGTCACATCTTCGATTCGTGGTGTCATCTCTTGTGTCCGTTCGAGAATCTTCTGGAATCGCTCTGCCGATGCTTCTGTCGTAGACAAGCCAGCTTTCGTCTGTCCCGAGACTTCCTTCATCATCGTGACGGATTGATCCGTCTCCTGCTTGATGTTTTGAATCAGCTGTGCAATCTGCTTCGTTGAGTCCTGTGACTGCTCTGCTAGTTTCCGTACTTCGCTTGCGACGACGGCGAAGCCTTTTCCGTTTTCGCCTGCGCGTGCCGCTTCAATCGCCGCGTTCAATGCCAATAAGTTCGTTTGTTCGGCAATGCCGTTGATGACATCGACGATTTTTCCAATCTCATTCGAGCGATGTGCGAGTGAACTGATGACACCACCGAAGTTTTGAACGGAGGCATCGATTTCTTTCATCTGCTGGACGTTTTGCAGTACAGCGACTGTTCCGTTCTCAGCTTCTGTAGCCGTTGAACGTGATAGCTCTGACACGTCCGTTGAGCTCTCAGCGATTCGCATGATGCCGGCTGTAATCGACTGGAGCGAGACGGCGTTCGCATCGAGTTGACGTTTCGATTGATCCGCCCCTGCTGCGACCTGTTGAATCGATCCCGCAATTTGTTCCGATGCGGACGTCGTCTGGGCAGAGTTCGCCATCAATTCCTGGGACGAACCGGCCACTTGTGTGATTGACTGATCGAGATTAATGATGATCGAGCGGAGTGAGTCGACCATGACGTTAAAGCTTTGTGCGACCTGTCCAACCTCATCGTTTGATTCAACGATGACCGGTTCCGTCAAATCACCAGATTGAATCCGTTCTGCTCCACGTGTCAAATGACCGAGTGGACGAAGAATCGAGCGAAGGATGAAGTAAATGAAGACGGCTGCGACGAGTAACATTCCGCCAATGACAGCAAGTGTCGTCCAAAGAATACTCGATGTCGCATCGGTGATTTCATGATCGTATAGTGTTCCAGCAACCTTCCACTTCGTCAAATCGTTCGTCATGAAGTCCATCTGTTTGCCTTCATTTTCATATTCATACGAAAATTGTCCAGCTGGGTCCGCATAGAGGGGTGCAACCCAGTTCCCTGTCGCTTTTTCACCTGGTTTTAACGTTGGGTGCGTAACGAACTTCTTATTCGAATCAAGAATCGTGACATAACCCTCTTTACCAATTTTAATCTTTTTCGCGATTTCAGCGATCCGGTCGACATCGACATCAATCGCAATCACGCCTCTCCCGTTACCCGTTGTTTGTGAGAGCGTGACCATCATCTTCTTCGAGGCAGCATCGACGTATGGATCGGTGATGACGACTTTGCCACCCGCTGCTTCCGCTGATTGATACCAGGAGCGTTCACGTGGATCATAATCCTCTGGCATAACTTGTTCCGGGAAAATGTTCATATCCCCTTCCGTCGTCGCGAAATAGATATTCGCTGCTTGCGGATGCATGTCGAGGTATTCCGTCATTTTTTCCTTTAACGCTGCATTTTGTTTTCCTTTTTGATAAAGCGTCCCGTCAATTCGGTCCGCAAAAAAGGCGACATCGCGTCGCATCGGATCAATGATATTCTGAATTTCATCGTTCATCCGATCGACTCCACCGTGAGCTGACTGCAGGATTTGCTCCGTCATCGATTGTTTCGCCTGATTGTAGGCGACAAATCCGATCACGAGCGCTGGAATTACTAATAGTAGAATCGATGTCAGTATTAACTTTTGTTTGATACTCATCGTGCGTTTGATCTTTTGTTCCATGTGTCACTCCATTCTCGAGTGCAAGGACTCGCTATTCTACCTTCTCTATCGGAAGAATAACGAAAAATGTTCATAGAAAAATCGATAAACGTGTACTCGTTCACATAAAGAAAGACGACTCAGTTCGAGTCGTCTTTCTTTATAACGCTTACTCTTATGCTTCCTGATCGCCCTTCCAGTTCATCATACCGCCTTCGACGTTGACGACATCATATCCGTACTGCTCGAGGAAACGACCGACGTTTTCGCTCCGTCCGCCCGCTTTACAGATCAAGAAGTAAGTTTCGCCTTCTTGCAATTCCGTATAGCGTTCGCCGATCTCAGACATCGGAAGAAAGCGGACGTTTGGAATATGTCCTGCATCGTATTCATCCTGCTCTCGAACGTCAACGACGTGCAACGCTTCGCCTGCCTCTAATCGTTCTTGTAACTCATCTACATGAATCGTTTTCATTTCGTATGACCTCCTGTATGGTTCTGTCGTAAGTGTAGCAAATCTATCATTAAAACAAAATGAAACGGTTTGATACGAAGCGTCAAAAAAGCGAATCCGTTTCCGGATCCGCTTGTTTCCTTATTCTCCTGATGCCTGACGCGTCGATTGACGTTTCTCTTTATGCATTCCCCGTGCATAATAGACAGCAATCAGAATCGCGTACCACAGTGGTCCAACGACCAGAGCGATCCGTGTACTTGCATCAAATGCCATCAAGACAATGACACCTGCTAGCGCCGCGAGGGCGATGTAGTTGGCAATCGGGAAGAACGGGACACCAAATTCTGCTGAACCGTGTACTTTCCGTGCCCGCATCTGAGCGATCAGAATCATTGCCCATGTCCAGACAGCTCCGAACGTCGCGATACTCGTAACGATCGCAAAGACGTCTTCCGGTAAGAAGTAGTTCAAAGCGACACCAACGAGCAATGCGACACCTGAAAGAATCGTCGCCAGTGCCGGAACACCGTTTTTCGAGATTTTCGAGAAACGACGTGGTGCTTCACTGTTCTCGGATAAGTTCATCATCATCCGGGCTGTCGAGAAGATACCCGAGTTACATGACGAGAGTGCAGCCGTTAAAACAACGAAATTGATGATCCCGGCCGCTGACTCAATACCGAGCGATTGAAATAGTAATACGAACGGACTACTGTTGTTCGCACCGACTTGATCCCACGGATAAATCGATAAAATGACGAAGAGCGCCCCGATGTAGAACACTAAGATTCGAAGGAAGACGTTGTTGACGGCTTTTCGAATCGTTTTTTTCGGGTTCTTCGCTTCCCCTGCTGTGACCCCAATCACTTCAATTCCTAAGAAGGCAAACATGACCATCTGCATGGCAAGAAGTACACCAGTGAATCCGTTAGGCAGGAATCCACCATGTGACCACAGGTTTGAAATTCCAACCGGTGTGCCGCCGTTTCCAAGACCAATGACGATCGTCAAAGTTCCTAAGATGATCATGGCGACGATCGCGACGATTTTTATCAACGCAAACCAAAATTCGAATTCACCATAAAATTTAACAGCAATGAAGTTGATGCTCGTCATCAAGACAAGTGCTGCTAGTGCCCATACCCACCCCTGGGAATCTGGGAACCATACTTTCATGTAAATACCGACTGCTGTGATTTCCGCCATACACGTAAAAATCCAGAGTAACCAATAATTCCAACCTGTTAAAAAACCAGCTAATGGACTGACATACTTCCGGGCATATTCCGCAAAACTACCAGCTATCGGCTCCCGCACCGCAAGCTCCCCAAGTGCTCGCATGATGATGAAGATGATAATACCACCGATCAGATAACCAAGTAAGATTCCTGGACCTGCCAGTTGGATCGCTTTCGCTGACCCAAGGAAGAGTCCGACACCGATTGCCGCCCCCAGCGACATCAGTGTAATGTGACGTTCTTCCAGTCCCCGATTCAACTCTGTCTGTTGTTTCATTTTTACGACGTCCTTCCCGTCTCTGTTTGTTTCTTAGCAGTTCCCCGTACCGCTACGTTGTCAGTATAAAGAAGATGTGTCGATTTTGTAAACGTTTTCAATGTATATTTCTTACTAAATTCACATACTCGGAATATTCTGATTACGATTGCAGTACAAAAAAGGAACCACCTGCTACTATGTAGTATACAGGACGGCTCCTTTCGGAAAGTTACAATTGTTATTCAACTTTAGCAAGTGGCACATCGGATGACTCAGACTTACTCGTCAATCGGAAGATTCCATTTAGTAATAATGCCGTTAGCGATCCCGCAACGATCGGGCTATCCGTCAAGACACGGATTTGTGACGGGAGACCCGCTACGATTTCAGGATTCATGCTGATTCCTAGACCGATCCCGAGTGCAAGTGCCACCGTGATGACATGTTCGTTCTTCGAGAAATCGACCCGCGACAGAATACGGATTCCGCTCGCTGCGACCGTTCCGAACATGATCAACATCGCCCCACCTAGGACAGGTTTTGGAATCAATGTCGTAAACGTCGCCACTTTTGGTAAGAAACCAAGCAAGATCAAAAATCCACCCGCAAATAAAATGACTTTACGTGTCTTGACGCCAGTCAACTGAACGAGACCGACGTTTTGGCTATAGGTCGTATACGGGAAACTGTTGAAGATACCGCCAACGATCGTTGCGACACCTTCGGCTCGGTAGCCACGTGCTAGATCCTTATCCGTCAAGCGACGATCCGTGATCTCACCAAGTGTCAAGAACACACCTGTCGATTCGACCATCGAGACGAGACCAACGAGTGTCATCGTCAAGATCGCTGTCGCATTGAATGTCGGTACACCAAAGTAAAACGGCGTCACCATTTGGAACCATGACGCTTCCGCCACCGGACTGAAGTCGATCATTCCCATGCCAAACGCAACGAGTGTACTGATCATCACAGCAATCAAGACAGCTGCCGCTTTTGAGAAGACCGTGCCGTAACGATTCAAGATTAAAATCAAGACGATCGTCAGTCCGGCGAGTCCGAGATAACGTGCGTCACCAAAGTCCTTCACCCCTTGTCCGCCCCCGATGTCATTGATCGCAGCTGGAATCAAGGAAATCCCAATAATCGTCACGACAGAACCAAGGACGACTGGTGGGAACAGGACAGCAATCTTACTAAACCAGCCTGAAATGACGAGAATGATCAGCCCACTCGCAATCAAAGCACCATAAATCGCCGTGATTCCTTGAAGACTACCGATCGCGATCATCGGACCGACTGCCGTGAAGGTACAACCGAGGACGACTGGTAGACCGACACCTGTATATTTCGTGACGAGCACTTGTAATAAGGTCGCGACGCCACACATGAAAAGATCAATCGCCACTAAATAAGCGAGTTCTTCTCCCGACAATCCGATCGCACTCCCGACGATCAGCGGAACGACAGCTGCTCCTGTGTACATCGCAAGCACATGCTGAAGTCCAAGACTAGCGGCTTTGAAGTTCGATAGTCTCATACGGTCACCGAGTCAACGAACGTCGCTTTTCCGTCCTTCAACGACTCCACGCGAGCGAGTGACTCCACGCGGAAACCGGCTTCGATTAACTTTTGACGTCCCGGTTGGAACGACTTTTCAATGACGATTCCAAAGCCGGCAACTTCCGCACCTGCTTGCTCAACAAGGCGAGCAAGACCAAATGCCGCTTCCCCGTTCGCGAGGAAATCGTCGATGATCAAGACACGTTCACCCGGTTGTAGGTATTTTTCTGCAACCGTAATCGTACTCGTCTGTTGTTTCGTAAACGAGAAGACTTCAGCTGAAATCGTTCCTTCATTCAAGGTGACGGATTTCGTCTTACGAGCATAGACCATTGGTACCCCTAAACGGAGCGCCGTCATCATTGCCGGGGCAATACCACCCGCTTCGATCGTCAAAATCCGCGTGATACCGGCATCTTGGAAACGATCCATGAACTCATAAGCGATTTCCCACATCAAGGTCGGGTCGACCTGGTGGTTTAAAAAGGCATCCACTTTCAATACTTGATCCGATAAGACGATTCCCTCTTGATTAATCATGTCGTGTAGACGTTTCATACATGCATTCTCCTCTTTAAAAACGAAAAAACGTACAGCCGCTACCCGGGGGCAGCCACTGTACGCCAAAAAAGAGAGCAGTAACTCACCACCCGTAGTCGGACCGTTACGGCGATCCGGTAGAGACTCGTGGGCCAATTCCCACTATTATACGAGCGTTGCTATACGTTTACGTTTCGTGATTTTCGTGATGTGTACCATTGTACGGGGTTTAGCGAAAAAGTAAAGACTTTTTCACACCGTGCTTAGGCTTGGCGTTCTTCGACTGCTTGCGCTGCCGTGATGATCGCGAGCTTGTAGACATCTTCTTCGTTACAACCGCGTGAAAGATCGTTGACCGGTTTGTTCAAACCTTGAAGGATCGGACCGATTGCTTCGAATCCACCAAGACGTTGTGCGATTTTGTAGCCAATGTTTCCAGCTTCAAGACTTGGGAAGATGAAGACGTTCGCTTGACCTGCGACATCTGATTCTGGTGCTTTTGATTTCGCGACGCTTGGAACGAATGCTGCATCGAATTGGAGTTCGCCATCGATTGCAAGCTCTGGTGCACGTTCTTTCGCGATGCGCGTTGCTTCAACGACGCGCTCTGTCTCTGGTGATTTTGCTGAACCTTTTGTCGAGAAGCTGAGCAATGCCACTTTCGGGTCGATCCCGAATGTTTTTGCTGTTTTCGCAGATGCAATTGCGTTCTCTGCTAGATCGTTCGCATCTGGTGCGATGTTGATTGCGCAGTCTGCGAAGACGTATTGCTCATCGTCACGTACCATGATGAAGACGCCTGATGTTTTTTTATAGCCTTCTTGCATTTTGATGATTTGAAGTGCTGGACGCACTGTATCGCCTGTTGCGTGCATCGCACCCGATACAAGACCTTCTGCTTGCCCTGTGTGAACGAGCATCGTACCGAACGTGTTCACATCTTTTAAGATGACAGCACGTGCTTGCTCTTCTGTTGCTTTCCCTTTACGACGCTCAACGAACGATGCGACAAGCTCATCGATTCCAGCGTAAGAAGCAGGATCGATCGTATCAAGTCCCGTGACATCGATTCCGTTCGCTGCTGCTGTTTCTTCGATTTGTACACGTGGTCCGATGACGACCGGTGTGACGAGACCATCTTTTTTCAAACGGACAGCTGCGCCAAGAACACGCGCGTCAATTCCTTCTGGGAAGACGATTTTCGGTTGGTGCGCTTTAATCTTTTGTTCTAACATATCGAATAATTGCATGAGTTTCTCTCCTTTTTAGGTAAACACGACGTCGTCGATTTGATCGATTTTCTTTTCCATCGTTTATTATACACAGTTCTCAATCGTTGTTAAAACAATTTGCAAAAAAGTTATCTAACAAAAGCACTGAAGCCATATTCACAGACTATTACAGTCATTTTCAAGAATGGTACAGAGACTATTTTCAAACAAAGTAATCTCCACTTCCCCTTTTACCCACTCTCTGCTTTTTTCATGTGTTACGATCTCATGGACAAAGACCTTTTCGGGCGAAGCGTTTCAATAGAATGTGATAAGATAGGATATGGAAAAAGACAATTTATTTCAGACTCAGGAGGTCATCCCATGCAACACCAAACATCTGAACCGACTGCTACGCAACAAGCCGCTGAAACACTCGACGGCTGGTATACATTACATGATTTCCGCCGGATCGATTGGTCACGCTTGAAACAAGTCGACGCAACAGACCGCGCGCGTATGATTGAAGAGTTCCAAGCCTTCCTCTCAGAGCTTTCTGGCGTCGAAGCGACAAAAGACGGCAGCCATGCACTTTACACGATCATCGGTCAAAAAGCGGATCTCGTCTTGATGGTCCTTCGTCCAACGATGGAACAAATCCAAGACGTCGAAGTCAAGATGCAGAAACTTGATCTATACGATTACCTCATTCCTACGTACTCTTACGTCTCTGTCGTCGAACTCGGTACGTATCGTGGTTCAGGAGAAGGAAACCCATACGAGAATCCTTACGTGCGTGATCGTCTCTATCCGATCTTGCCGCAAGCGAAGCACATCTGCTTCTATCCGATGAGCAAGTCACGTCGCGATGGCGACAACTGGTACACGCTTTCAATGGAAAAACGTAAAGAGCTCATGTACCGTCATGGTATGATCGGTCGGAGTTACGCTGGTAAGATTCAGCAAATCATCGGTGGATCAACTGGATTCGACGATTGGGAATGGGGCGTCACACTCTTCTCAGACGACATTCTCCAGTTCAAGAAAATCGTTTATGAAATGCGTTTTGACGAAGTTAGCGCGAAGTACGGTGAGTTTGGTGAGTTCTTCATCGGCAACCGTCTCGAAAGTGAACAATTAAATACTCATTTTGCACTTTAATGTGTTGAATGACGTTTGATTGAAATATCTCATGGGAATATACTCCTTGCGGCTATAAAACAGTAAGTTGAATGACGTAAGGAGGAATTACCATGGGGAATGCTATGAACCGATCGACACGATCGCGTGAATTGCAATTCGCTGTGCTTTCAAAAGAGCTGAAACCGGTTGCAGATCGTGTACTGGATCGCTATGAGCAAGCATTATCGAAGCTAAACAAAACACAAACGACAAAACGATGAATTCGTTTTGATACCTGCGCCCACTCGATATCGAGTGGGCGTTTTTCGTATAAAAAAGACCGCTCTTCTCCATGACGGAAGAAAAACGGTCAAACCTCATAATCCTTTGTAGGCACCAATCGCGACAAAGATCCAGGCCGCAATGAATAAGACGCCACCGATCGGTGTGATAGCTCCCAGTTTCGTCACGTTCGTCAACGCCATGACGTACAGACTACCGGAGAAGAAAACGATTCCAGCGAGCATCAGCCAAGCAGCCAACGACCATTGTGGAATCGATGCTTTTAACAAGAGTCCTCCGAGTGCTAGGATACCGAGCGAGTGCATCATCTGATACAGAACACCAGTCTGCCAGTTCGCGAGCATCCGTTCCGTCAACATATCTTTTAAGGCGTGGGCACCGAATGCACCAAGTGCGACCGATAACATCATCGAGATCGCGCCAATCATAATGAATACTTTCATGCTTATTCTCCCCCTAACCGTCGTGCCGGTAAATTCCATTCATAATAATACGATAGCATACGTAAAACAGTGATGAGTCCGAGCAATGTGAACAAATGTAGAGGATTCGTCAATTGGAAGCGATCAATCACGAGTGCGGCCATGACGGCCCACATCGCATAAATCTCTTTATGCAAGACAAGTGGCTTCCGACCCGCGAGTAAATCGCGAATCACTCCACCGCCAACACCAGTCAGCACTGCAGCTGAAATCGTTGCTGACAATGGCAGTCCTTTTGCTGTCGCCATCAAGGCACCTTGAATCGCAAACGCCGACAACCCGAGCGCATCCGCGAGGACGCCCCAACGTGTCCAGTGCGGCAAGAACAACTGGGGTAACATGAAGATCAACAACGCAACGAGAATCGCGACTAAAAAGAGACCACCTTGCGACCAGAGAGCGGATACCGGTACACCAATCAGTAAATTACGAATGGCACCGCCACCGAACGCCGTGATCAAAGCTAGTAACCAGACGCCGAATAAATCATATTTTTCTTCCATCGCAACGATCGCACCACTCATCGCAAAAGCGACCGTGCCGATGATATTCAATAAGTCCCAGGACATGCGCACATTTCACCTTTCTACAAAGAAATTCCAATACTTACTATACTCTCTTTTTAGTTTCCGTACAGCATTAATTTTCTGTCACCGTTTCGACCGTTTGCGAGTGACGATTTTAGGTAAAGTAACCTATACTGAAACAAACTGTACAGGAAGCTAGGTGACCGTATGAAACGTTGGGCGCTTTATCGCATCGTCGTCATCGTGACGATGTTCGCACGTTACATCTTTACGATCTATCGATTCACCCGGAAAAACCGGCCAGGTACGAACAACGAAGAGTTTGAGCGCATCATGATCCGGATTGCGCGTGACTATAAGAAAAAAGCATTACGCCTCGAAGGATTACTGATCAAGCTCGGTCAATTCTTGTCGATCCGAGCCGACCTGTTTCCTCCGTCCGTCTTAATGGAACTGACCGAACTCGTCGATAAAGTGCCTTCGAGTAAACTCGGAGAATCACGAAAGATCATAGAAGAGGATTGGGGTATGCCGATCGAAGAGATTATCTCGGATATCAGTCCCCGCCCTGTCGCGTCGGCCTCGATTGGTGAAGTCTACAGCGGAATCCTAAAATCAAACGGTAAAAAGGTCGCGATCAAAGTCCAGCGACCGAATATCGAACAAATCATTAAGACTGATTTTCGTGCCATGCGCATCGTCATTGCCATGTTGCGCCGGACTTCATTAAACAAATCAACTGATCTACAAAGTTTGTATCGCCAAATGGTCTTCGTCATCGGTGATGAATTGAATTACCGAACTGAATTAAAAAACGGGCTCTACTTTAAAAAGATGTATGAGACGAACCCCGTCATCTATATTCCGAGTTATTATGAGGAACATTGCACGAATCGTGTTCTTGTCATGGAATGGATCGAAGGAACACGCATTACGGATCTCGATTATCTAGCAGAACACCAAATTGACCGTGACGAACTGGCACGTAATCTATTCTTGAACGCCGGGGAACAATTACTGTTCGGCGGGAAATTCCACGCCGATCCACACCCGGGCAACGTCCTCGTCCAATCCGACGGTAAAATCGTTTTGCTTGATTTCGGGATGATCGGAGCGACAACGCCTGACGACATGCGAGCGATTCAGCGAATCCTTCAGTCCTTCGTCACATTGGATTACGATGCGATCGTCGATGGTCTAGAAGATCTACGATTCCTGTTGCCAAATGCAAATAAGCAAAACATCCGACAAGCGATTGAAAAAGCGGTCACGTTTTATCTCGAAAGTGATATGGAGAACGTCGATACGAAATTGATCGAGAAGGTATTATCCGATATCGAGTTACTCGTCCGAAACGAACCAATCCAGCTCCCTGCCGAGTTCGCGTTCTTCGGTCGTGCTGCATCGACGATTCTTGGAATCCTTCAGATTCTTTCGCCACAAATCAATCTACTTGAATTAGCTAAACCAATGGTTCGACGTTGGCTCGATGATGAAGGGAAAAACCAAAACCGTTACCTCCAGATTGCCGGCTCTTACGGCGCGCGCTTGCTCGCCTTCCCGCGTCTTGTTAACGATGCCTTAAGCGAACCGACACGTTGGCGGATTATGGAGCAACAAAAGTTTTCTCGTGTCGCAAATATCGAGTCACTCAAAATCCGGCAGTGGACGAGTTCGCTCGTCGGGATCATCAGCCTACCATTTAGTTATCTCGGCTATTATTTTACGCAGTATGACGTCATGGGCATTTCCTTGACGATCGCGGTCATCGCTTTATGGAACGGTCGCCGAATCGGACGACAAATCGTCCGGATTGCTGACGAACCGTTCCGTTGAATGATACAACAGCCTACGTCCACTTCGGTGGACGTTTTTTTATTTCAGAATAATTCATCTTCACACTACGAGGTTTTTCCTAACGCCTTGCGGGGTACAGCTTCAAGTAGAGAGATAATAGTAAGGAGAGGTGAAACACTTGATTGATATTTTAATTGCCATCGTTCCTGCATTAATGTGGGGATCGTTGCCGCTCGTCGTCTCGAAAATCGGAGGTTCGACAGCGCAACAAATTATCGGTACGACTTTGGGTGCGTTGCTTTTCGCGATCGTCACCTTCTTTTTTGTCAGCCCAGAGATGTCAACGACTGCCTGGGTCGCCGGATTCTTTTCTGGTGCCTTCTGGGCACTTGGTCAAAAAAATCAGTTTGCCGCATTTCGTCAGATGGGTGTCTCGAAGACGATGCCCATCTCAACAGGGATGCAACTCGTCGGAACATCGTTGTTTGGTGTCCTTGCCTTTGGCGAGTGGTCAACAACAACTGCCTTGATTCTCGGAATCAGTGCGCTTGTATTGATTATTGCCGGAGCAGCCTTCACGTCTTATAAGGAAGACAAAAGTAAAGAAGATGAGAATATCGGCAAAGGATTGACGCTCCTCCTCGTCTCGACTGTCGGGTATGTCGGCTACGTCGTCATCGCCCGCTGGTTTGATATTAATGGTTGGGAAGCCGTCTTACCGCAAGCGATCGGGATGGTCGTCAGCGCCATTCTTCTTTCTTTACGAGAAGGAGATCTCTTTACGAAGAAAACTGCTGGCAATACAGTTGGTGGACTCATGTGGGCTGTCGGGAACGTCGCTTTACTGTTTGCGACGGCAAAAGTCGGGGTTGCGACAAGCTTCTCCCTTTCTCAAACAGGTGTCGTCATCTCAACCATCGGTGGCGTCCTCTTACTGAAAGAGACGAAGACGAAGAAAGAGATGACCTTCGTCATTATTGGTTGTATTTTAGTCGTTGTTGGCGGAATCATGATTGGATTTACGAAACAATAAATGAAGGAGTGGAGCATCATGTATGAGAGTTTAAAAGGAAAAGTTGCCATCGTAACAGGTGGATCAATGGGAATCGGCGAAGCTATCGTTCGTCGTTATGCAGAAGAAGGCATGCGTGTCGTTATCAACTACCGCAGTCACCCGGAAGAAGCGAAAAAAATCGCTGAATCTATTAAAGAACAGGGCGGCGAAGCCATTACGATCCAAGGGGATGTCTCGAAGGAAGACGATATGATCAACCTTGTGAAAGAGACTGTCAATCGCTTCGGTCAATTGGATGTTTTCGTCAATAATGCGGGAATCGAAATGCCGTCAGCATCTCATGAGATGTCACTCGAAGACTGGCAAAAAGTCATCGACGTCAACTTAACAGGGGCTTTCCTCGGGGCGCGAGAGGCTCTGAAGTACTTCGTCGAACATGATATCAAAGGCAGTATCATCAATATGTCGAGTGTGCATGAAATCATTCCATGGCCGACGTTCGTTCACTACGCTGCGAGTAAAGGTGGCGTCAAATTGATGACACAAACACTTGCGATGGAGTATGCACCAAAAGGTATTCGGGTCAATGCGATTGGCCCTGGTGCAATCAATACACCAATCAACGCTGAAAAATTCGAAGATCCAGAACAACGAAAAGAAGTCGAGAGCATGATTCCAATGGGCAATATCGGGAAACCAGAAGAGATTTCTGCCGTTGCCGCATGGCTTGCGTCTGACGAAGCGAGTTATGTCACAGGGATCACACTCTTTGCGGACGGTGGTATGACACTCTATCCCTCTTTCCAAGCGGGCCGCGGTTAACCTATTTTGAGTAGACAAGGAGAGAACCGCTCATGACCACTTTTTTCTCGTTGATCCGTCGCGGTAATAAGTCAGCCCTTGCTGCAGGCATCGTCAACACGATCATTGCCGTGATCAAGTTCGTCGCCTATATCTTGACTGGGAATGTGGCGATGTTCGCTGAAATGATGCATACGATTGGTGACGCAGCGAACCAATTCTTCGTTTACATCGGTTCTGCCCTTAGTAAAAAGGCACCAACGAAGCGGTTTCCGAACGGATTTGGGCGTCTCGTCAATCTTGTTCTGCTCGCTGCCATTCTCGTCGTCGCACTTCTCGCTTACGAGACGATTCGGGAAGGTATCTTGCATATCACACATGGTCCTGGTGAAGAAACGACGGGACTGTGGATTATCCTGACTGCACTTGGCATTGGTGTTGTTCTCGAGGTGAGTGTCTTTTATAAAGCGATGACGGAAATCGCCCACGAGACCGGATTGAAGTCTCGTGGATTGACGCTCGTCGCCCAAAGTTTTGCTCATCTTGGTCAGGCGAAACCGGCGACACGTCTCGTCTTCATGGAAGACCTTGTCGCAACTCTTGGTGGCGTCATCGCCATCATTGCTGTTTTGATTTCGCATTATACGTCGTTTTATCAAGCAGAAGGTATTGCGTCGATCTTGATTGGACTGATGATGTTTTATGTCGTCTACAACGTCTTTATTCAGAATGCAGCCGGTGCGCTCGGTGAGATTGATGAAGTATTGACGGCTAAAATTGGCGAAATCCTGTTACGTGACGAAGCGGTTCGGGACATTGAAAAGCTCGAAGTTATCAAAGAAGGCGATCACTTCCATGTCGAAACGGAGATTGAAGTTGATCCCAACTTGACGATTGCGCAAGCGGACGATATCAAGGATCGACTCGAACTGCAAATCCGGATTCTTAAAGGAGTCACGGATGTCACGATTTCCTTTGATGAAGACGATAACGTACAACAGTATCAACCACCACCGCCACCTGTATGATTGACAAAAAGCCATCGTTTCCGATGGCTTTTTGTGTGCGCTTATCAGCGTGCAGCGCGGACGAATCCGGCGTCTTTCGCTTCTTTCTCCGTACAGAACCGTTGCTCCGGCTTCACTTCATCGTAGGACTGACCTCCCGGTACATGATAGATTTTTTTACCTGACCGATTGATGTTGCCTTTAATGTCGCAGGATTTCGTTTCTGTAATCGCTTGAGCATTAAAGCCACGATTCGTGACATAGCCATCGTGCTCCCAAATCTTCTTCTTTGCCTGCTTGGCTTCCTGTTCGATCTGTTCGAACATATCGACGTAACGTGTGTCCGGTTCATAGACGAACGCCACACGCGCGAGTCCTTTTCGGAGTAACTCTTGATTCAACATTTTGTCGCCATACCAGACATATGCGAGCAGTCGTCCGTATCGATCCGTCCGGGAATGATCACGCTCCAACCGAATAGCTGTCCCGCTCGGTAAGGTCTCTTTTGTAAACGCTGATGCTTCCGTTCCATACGGTTGAACCGGCGTATCCGGTTTGACGGTTTCCGGTGTATCAACGAGCAATAAACGAACATCCTCTGTTTTCCCATCTGCTAGTCTCACTTTTAATGTATCCCCATCAATGACGCGTTCGACCGTCGCCTTCGTGATCTTTTCATCATCTGGTTGCTTAATGCCAAGCAGCTCGCTTTCTTCTGGTGCACAACCGATGAGAACAAATAGTAACAGTAGACTTATCATAGCGTATCGTTTCACTTCTATTTGTCTCCTTTCCATGAAAATACGGATTCGGTCAAAGCCCGAACCCGCATACACTATCTTGTTTATAAGTTAGTCCGCTGAAAGAACTGTCTCGACTTCGTTGCGGTTCGTATAAAGTGTATAGAATGCTTCCGCTACATTTTTCGGATCAAGTGCCGTACCACGCTTCACTTCCCCAGCAATCGTAACGGTTCCAACGTAGACACCGTCTTCCTTCAATGTATCATGGAGCATATGCGTCACTTGACGAACGCCTGCCTTGCCAATCGAAAGCCCTGGTAACGATTTAATTGCTTGCATCGCAGCGCCGCCTCCTGTAATCAGGATGGTACCCTCTTTTCGTTCCTGCATCGACGGCGCGACAAGTTGTGCGGCATGCAGTGCTCCGAGAACATCGATTTCGAACTCTTTCGTAATCTGTTCTGCCGAGACTTCAAGCACCGATGCTTGATGTAAAATCGAAGCATTGTAGACTAAGACATCGACTTGTCCGTACTGCTCTTCTGTCCATTCGATGAGCGATGCGATATCAGCTTTTCGAGAAGCATCACATTCCACTCCAACCGCTTCCACGCCTGCTTCTTTTAGTTCCGTGATGACAGCTGCGAGCGTTTCTTGTGTCCGTGCCGCGCAAACGACTTGAAAACCTTCTTGTCCGAATCGTTTACTGATTTCATATCCATTCCCTGGTCCTGCTCCGATGACGATTACTGTTTTCATGACATATCTCCCCTTCTCGTTTCAACTGTGATGGTTATTCCCTGAATCGCGTCATTTCATTCAAAAATCGAGTAATGAAGTGCCTTTTTCTTCTTTCTCCTGCGCGACACCCATGAAACGCGCCAACATCGGATCAACTGTTGGTGTTGCCTGAGGTGTTGACGTAGGTAGCGATATCGTCGAACTTGGTGTCGACTCGGATTCGAGCAGTAGTTCGCAGTAGACTTTCATCGCTGCAATCTGTTCTTTTTGCGTGGCTCCTGTTGTTTGATCGATGCGTTGCATCACTTGGCGCATCTTTTCGATGATGTGTTGTTCCGTAATCATTTTATATTCCTCCTTATGGTAGATTGAGGGTATGAACTTGAAAAGGATGTGTTTTCTATGATTCGTACCGCTTTAGTTGGTTTTGGTCTTGCTGGCGAACATTTGCATGCTCCTTACTTACAAGCACCTGATTATCAGTTAGTCGCTGTCCAGTCGAGTCGTCCGGAAGCAGTCGCTGCTTATGACGCGACGCTCCCTGTCTATTCGACACTCAAAGCCTTGCTCGCTAAAGAACAGATCGATTTAGTCGTCATCGCGACAGCAAATGAGCTACATTATCCACTTGCGCGTCTCGCTTTGTTATCGGGCTGCGATGTACTGGTCGAAAAACCGTTCACCGTCACGCTCGAAGAAGCCGAAGTGTTAACAGAACTAGCACGTACACACGATCGATTACTGACAGTTTATCATAATCGTCGGTACACGAAAGACTTCCGAACATTAATGAGCTTACTCGAATCTGGACGACTCGGTACACTTCAAACGTTCGAAGCGCATTATGACCGCTATCGTCCCGATGTGCAGGATCGTTGGCGCGAACAGGATGTACCCGGTGCTGGTCTCTTGTACGATCTTGGATCACACTTGATTGATCAAGCACTTGTCGTTTTTGATGAAATTCCGGATCGTGTCTTTTGTGATCAAACGATTCAACGACAAGGTGGAATCGTCGATGACTACACACATCTCATTTTAGCCTTCGGCACGCGACGCGCTATTTTGCATATCGGTTCCATCGTTCCAGCTGTTGGTCCATCCCTGATGGTACACGGGACGCAAGCAAGTTACTTCGTCGATGAAGTCGACACAAAACGGACGACGTATCAATTGGCTGAAGCAAACGGACCGCTGCAAGACTTCCCGTTTGTTCCCGGTCATTTTGGCGATTATTATACGGATCTTGCTCCAGCTATTCGACAGCGGACGACACCGCCCGTCTCTTCAAAACAGGCTGAACTCGTCATGAAAATCATTGATTGTGCTCAAAAGAGTGCAAAAGTGGGTACATGGATAGAAGTAGACTAACTATCCATTTCAGACGAACAGGGGGAAGACAAGATGTTTTCAAGTACGGAACGGACAGCATGGTTAGAAGAGATGGGACAAGAACTTTTAGACGTCCTCGTCATCGGGGGCGGTATTACGGGAGCTGGCATTCTGCTTGACGCGCAAAGTCGTGGTATGCGGACAGGCTTGATCGAAATGCAGGACTTCGCCGAAGGGACATCGAGCCGATCGACGAAACTCGTCCATGGTGGATTGCGTTATCTGAAGCAGTTCGAGATCAAACTCGTCGCCGAAGTCGGAAAAGAACGTGCCATCGTATATGAGAATGCCCCACACGTGACGACCCCAGAGTGGATGATGCTCCCACTCGTCGAAGGCGGTACATTCGGCAGCTTCTCGACCTCGATCGGTTTACGTGTCTATGACCAACTCGCCGGTGTCAAACGTCACGAACGCCGGACGATGCTGAGTAAAGAAGAAACGTTACGTTACGAACCATTGTTACGCTCGGAACACTTAGTTGGCGGTGGTCGTTATGTCGAATATAAAACAGATGATGCCCGACTGACAGTCGAAGTCTTAAAAGCAGCCGTCGGTTACGGGGGACGTGCCGTCAACTATACAAAAGCCGAATCGCTTGTCTACCACAACGGAAAAGTCGTCGGTGTCGAAGTTCGTGACGTCTTAAATGGTAAAACGTATACGATCCGGGCAAAGAAAATCATTAATGCGACTGGTCCTTGGGTCGATGAACTACGTGAAAAAGATGGTTCGAAAGCCGGAAAATCACTACATCTGACGAAAGGGATTCATCTCGTCATCGATCAAGTGCATTTCCCGTTGCAGCAAGCCGTCTACTTCGATGTTCCGGATGGTCGGATGATCTTTGCAATTCCACGTGAAGGGAAAACGTATGTCGGAACGACTGATACGAACTATAAAGGAGATATCCTTGAGCCGGGTGTCACCGTTGAGGATCAGGATTATATTTTAGAAGCGACGAATCAAATGTTCAACGTCGAGTTGCGACCTGAGCATGTCGAATCGACATGGTCGGGACTGCGCCCACTCATTCATGAAGATGGGAAAGATCCAAGTGAACTATCCCGAAAAGACGAAATCTTCGTCTCGAAATCTGGTCTGATGTCAATCGCCGGTGGGAAGTTGACCGGGTACCGGAAGATGGCAGAACGCATCATCGATATGGTCGCGGAGCAATTCAAGACAGAAGAAAATAGAATTTATCTCGCTTCCCGTACGCACGATATCTTACTTGGTGGTGGTCATCCACAAGGAAGTAAAGGATTCGCTCGTTACATGAAAGAACAACAACCAAAGGGCGAAGCACTGGGGTTATCACCAAATGAGACGACATGGCTCATCCAGCGCTACGGTACGAATGTCGAACGTGTCTACGAGTTGATTCGGACACGTAGTGACGAAGCCGCTCGTTATCAATTACCGTTACACTGGTTCGGTGCTCTCCTATACGGACTTGAGGCAGAACTCGTCATGCAACCCGGCGACTTCTTGAACCGTCGTGCTTCAGCCGTCTTCTTTGATTTCCCTCATGCTGAACAATACGCAGATGGTGTTCTTGCTCTGATGCGTAGTGAACTCGGCTGGTCGGCAGAAGATGAAGCGAAAGCCAATGAAAGCATTCGTCGTGAATTTGATGCGGTTCGCGTCAAAGGACCCGTTCCGCTTTTATAATACAAGAAGACCCGATCGTCTAAAGGCGACCGGGTCTTCTTGTATGTTACTGTTCTTCTTTTGAAGCAGCGAGTTCCGCTGCCGGCATGTTTCCTGGATGTAGATTCGAACTCTTACGTGCAAACGTAAAGTAAAGGACTAAACCGATGGCGAGCCAGATTCCGAAAGCAATCCATGTCTCGAGTTTCAAGTTGAACATCAAGAAGAGACATGCAGCGATTGCTGCGATTGGCACATATGGCATACCCGGACATTTGAATGCACGCGGGAGATCCGGTTGTGTCTTACGAAGAATCAAGACAGCGACAGAGATCAAGACGAAGGCTGCGAGTGTACCCATGTTGACGAGGTTCGCGATGACATCGAGTGGAACGAATCCAGCGACGAGTGAGCTACCGAGTCCGATCATCCAAGTCGCTTTGAATGGTGTTTGGTACTTCGGATGCACTTCAGAGAATACTTTCGGGAACATTCCGTCACGCGAGATGGCGAACGCAAGACGTACCATTCCGTATGTCATGACGAGAATAACCGTTGTGATCCCGAGAATCGCACCGAGATCGATGAACCCAGCAACCCAGTTTTGACCTGCCATTTGAATCGCAAGTGAGACCGGGTGATCGATCCCAGCGAATTTTTGATACGGTACGATCCCTGTCATGATAGCTGCGACGATAACGTAAAGGATCGTACAGACAGCGAGTGAACCGATGATACCACGTGGTAAGTTCTTTTGCGGATCGCGGACTTCTTCTGCTGCTGATGTAACAGCATCAAAACCGATATACGCGAAGAAGACGATCGCGGCACCTGAGAAGACGCCTCCCCAACCGAATGGTGTGAATGGTGCCCAGTTCGATGGTTCAACGTAGCCGACACCAACGACGATGAACAACACAACGACTGCTAATTTGATGACAACCATGATGTTGTTGACACGCTTCGTTTCCTTGATTCCCATCGACAACAATGCCGTAATGGCAAAGAGGATTAGGAAGGCTGGAAGGTTGAAGTATGTCTTGGCTCCTTCGACTGCTCCAGGAGCTGCTGAGAGAGCAGTTGGTACATGGATATTGAATCCTGCGAGTAAAGACTGGAAGTAGCCAGACCAACCGGCTGCTACGGCACTGGAGGCAAGTCCATATTCGAGAATCAAGTTCCACCCGATGATCCAAGCAAAAATTTCTCCCATCGTTGCGTACGTATACGTATAGACGGATCCACTGACCGGAATCGTTGATGCGAATTCAGCGTAAGCAAGAGCAGCTAGACCACAGGCGATGGCAGATAAGATGAATGATACGATAAGTCCTGGTCCTGCAGTCAACGCTCCTGTTCCTGTCAAAACAAAGATTCCGGTTCCGATGATGGCGCCAATTCCTAAAAACGTTAAATCCATCGCGCCAAGATTTCGAGCAAGTCCACTGTTGCGTTTACTTGCAGCAATCATAGCGGAAACATCTTTTTTCCGCGTCAAACTCATGATGTACTTCCCCCTATATTCGTTGTGATTTGTCTTACGAAGCGAGTCGTTCGCAAGAACTTAATCAAAAATTTACGAAGTTTTCTGATAAATTGATATAGGTCATTGTACCTATTTGTTTTTTGAGTGACGCTTTCATCTGTTAAAGAACAAAAAATACCTCAAAAATATCGGTATGTAACAGATGTTACATACTGATATTTTTCTCTCTTTTCAGTTCATGTCTCAAATCGTTTTCCGTGTCTTCGTCCATTCCAAAAACACTTGGTAATCCAGCTTTGTTCGAATGACATAAGCTTCTGACCAGCGTTCGATTTGCTTCAAAAAAGCGGTATCGGAAACACCGATGGCTCGAATGATTTCAACGTCCGCATGATGAGTCAGTATTTTTTCTTTAATACCAGCATCCTGATCCGCTCGTGCATGCACTTTGGCGGTAATTTGACCTTGAATACATAACACATTTTCAAGGTCTTCCTGACTTTTTATATGCTTCGCCTTTAGTTTTTTCTTGTATGGTGAACGCTCGCGTACATAATATTCCTTTTTTCCGATCGTCAGATAACCAAGATATGGATCTTCATGTGCCTGCATCGCTTTTTGAGATGTGATGATCCGTCGTCCTTGATGGACGGCTTCTGCTTCCGGTCGATAGACAGGCAGGAATAACGAAGGAACGGACGTTTGCGCTTGTTTCATCTCAAGAATCAAATCTTCTTCTCCACCTTTGCCCTCAATCAGAATGTAATAGCGCTCAAGACCAATCGATGCTGTTCCGCTATCTAGCTTACGAACGATATCCTTAATCGTATAGAACGATTCTTCACGGCGATCCTCGGCGTCAATCGTCTCGATGTAGGAAGACCAGGCAGATTCGATTGCTGATCGTGTCGCGTCATCTACTGCTTCCATATCGGGTAATGTACAAAAACGTCTCACACCATCCACTAGCTCCGTTCGCTCCCCCATTAATTCCTCACGTTTCTTTTCTGCTTTTTTGATTAACTTCTTGATTGGTCCTTTTGTATTGTCCCGCGTAAAACAGACATCACTCGGATCTTTTCCGAGAGCGTACTTTTTTAAATCGTGTAAGTATTCGAGAACATAATTGCGAATCGCAGGAGTCGGATCATATCCTGCCTCTTCGGCGAACAATCGGACAGAGACCGCCATGCGAATCAAATCATATAAATACGATCCTAAGTATCCTTCATCAAAATCATTGACGTCGTAGATGATTTCTCCTTTTGCGTTGCCATGAACACCAAAATTCTCGAAGTGAAGATCTCCCTGAATCCACGTCGGTTTATCACGAGGTGTATCAAAACCAAGAGGAATCCGGGTCACATCATAATAAAACAGATGCGAACTTCCCCGGAAAAACCGAAATGGACTCAAGCTCATCTTGTCGTACTTCTCCTGACGTGCTTGCTCATCAAGCTGACGGATTTCATGATCGTAGAAATCAAGGACCTTCGCAATCGTCATCTGTCGAATCTCTTCGTACACGGGCTGAAACATTCAATTCTCTCCTCTCCATTTGAAAAAAAAGCAGTCAAAACGAAATCGTTTGACTGCTCCCTGCGTGTTACTCGAAATGTTTTTTATATTCCCCATATCCTGCCGAATCAAGCTCTTCTACCGGAATAAATCGTAATGCCGCTGAGTTGATACAATAGCGAAGACCACCAAGTTCCGTCGGGCCATCGTCAAAAATGTGACCAAGGTGACTATCCGCATTCGCAGAACGCACTTCCGTCCGCGTCATCCCGTGACTCGTATCGAGTTCGACTTCCATCTTGTCTTCTGAGATCGGTTTAGCGAAGCTCGGCCAACCACAGTTCGATTGGAACTTGTCTTTTGATGTGAAGAGTGGTGTGCCATCAACGATATCGACATAAAGACCTGGACGTTCTTCGTCCCAATATTCGTTACGGAAAGCGGGTTCTGTTCCATTCTCTTGTGTGACTTTATACTGAATTGGTGTCAGACGCTCTTTCAGTTCTTTTTCCTTACCGTGATCCTTCCACGCTTCCTTGATGAATTTCGCGCGACCTGAGCCGACACTATACATCTGATAACGGAACGGATTCTTTTTATAATAATCTTGGTGATATTCTTCAGCTGGCCAAAACGGCTTTTCTGGACGAATCTCTACCGCGACCGGACGCGAGAAACGTCCTGATGCGTCAAGCGCTGCTTTCGAACGTTCCGCCGCTTCACGCTGTGCTTCATCGACATAAAAGATAGCCGGCTGATACGATTCACCACGGTCGTTGAACTGACCACCACCGTCTGTCGGATCGATTTGACGCCAGAAAATCTCGAGTAATTCTTCGTACGTAATGACGGACGGATCGTACGTGACTTCAACCGCCTCCAAGTGACCTGTCGTTTCCGAACAGACCTCTTTATAAGTCGGGTTCTCTGTATGACCACCGGTATATCCTGAAATGACCTGCTCTACCCCATCATATTTATGGAATGGCTTGACCATGCACCAGAAACAACCACCTGCAAATATTGCTTTTGCCATCTATCTTCCCCTCCTCTGTATATGACTATTTTACCGCGTTCAGAGAATGGACTCGACTTTCCTGCTCATTCAATCCTCTGGGTTCGCTTTTAGACGACGCATGACGAAGTAAATCGCTGCAAAGACAAGAAGAAGACCTCCAAGCGAATACCAAATGTTATTCAAACGATAAATCATTTGATATAGGGCAAGCGTCACAAGCAATAATGCGATCGGTAAGAAGGCACGCTTAAAGTGGTACCAGTAATTCACGAAGATCGCCTCCTGTTTTTCTTTCATCTTACTTGAAGCGACATCTAAAAAGCCACCTTCATTTGAAGGCGGCTAGTGGATTACGATTGACGTGGATGTTCTGGGAAGTCCATCTCGTCATAACGAACGATTGACGTCCGGTTTTTGAATTTATGTCCTAACCAGAAGGCAAGGAACAATGGAATACCGACATACGTTGCGGCGATCCCGACCCAATCAATTTGATCCGCGAGGAATGCGGCATAGTTTTGACCAACGATGACGAGGAAACAAAGACCGAATGCGAACAGCGGACCGAATGGGAACGCTGGTGCAACATATGGTAAGTCTTTCAACGAGTGACCTTGTGCAAGGAATCCTTTACGGAAACGATAGTGACTGATCGCAATCCCGAGCCATGCGATGAAACCTGTCATCCCTGAAGCATTGAGTAACCACAAGTAGACTTGTCCACCAAACATTGACGTCAAGAAACAGAGTGCACCGATTGCTCCTGTTGCGAGCAAGGCGTTACGCGGCACACCGTTTTTCGATACTTTCGCGAATAACTTCGGTGCATCTCCTTGGCGAGCAAGCGTATAAAGCATCCGTGTTGAAGCATACATACCTGAGTTTCCGGCAGATAGAACAGACGTCAAGATGACGGCGTTCATGAGCGCTGCCGAGAAGGCAAGCCCTGCTTTTTCAAAGACGAGCGTAAACGGACTGACGGCGACGTCCGTAATGTCATTCGAAACCAAGTTCGGGCTCGTATACGGAATGAGCATTCCGATGACGAAAATCGCAAAGACGTAGAAAAGTAAGATGCGCCAGAAGACTTGTTTGACTGCTTTTGGAACATTCTTTTTCGGATCTTCCGATTCACCCGCGGCAATCCCGACCAGTTCTGTACCCTGGAAACTGAATCCGGCAACGAGAATGATACCGATGACAGCAGGAATCCCACCGACGAACGGTGCATCCCCAAGTGCAAAGTTTTTAAAGCCAACCGGTGGCTCTGATGTAAAGACACCGAAAATCATCGCGACACCAACGACTAAGAAGACGATGACCGTGACGACTTTAATCATGGCGAACCAATACTCCGCTTCTCCGAATCCTTTAACGGAGAAGTAGTTCAAGCCAATCATGAGTAAGAGGAACAAAGCACTGAAGTAAAATCCAGGAACATCCGGGAACCAGTACGTCATGACGATTTGTGCTGCGACGAGCTCAACTGCGATCGTGACTGCCCAGTTGTACCAGTAGTTCCAACCGAGTGCAAAACCGAATGATGGATCGACGAATTTTGTTCCGTATGTCGAGAAGGATCCAGCAACCGGCATATACGCTGCCATTTCACCAAGACTTGTCATCAGGAAATAGACCATCAGACCAACGATTGCGTATGAGAGGAGCGCTCCACCTGGTCCTGCTGCTGCGACGGAAGCACCGGACGCAATGAAGAGTCCTGTTCCGATTGCACCGCCGATAGCGATCATCGACATATGACGAGCTTGTAATCCACGTTTTAATCCTTCTGCTGTCGAATCTGTTGTTTGTTTTACATCTAGATTGTTCATTTCGTTCGCTTCTCTCTGTTTAGATTTTTTGAGAGGACACTTTTTGAATGAAAAAAACAAAAAGCGCCCTCATCTTCCAGATGGAAGATGAGAACGCAACATAATAAAATGGATGCGCCTCATTCTACCGTCGTGAAAGATAGCTCTCCACAAGTAAGTGATACCCCACTTGTGACAGTATTAGACCTATTCGATCTAATCCCAATCGATCATCTTCAAAGCGATGATTGATTTCGGCAATTCTTCCTTTTCGATCACCTCATTTGCCGCTTGACGACATCCGTAACCGTACTCTTAAGAACTGCAACCTCCATCCCACTGGTTGAGTGAGAACTGAATTAAGTTAGTTATTACTACGCCATATTACACAAAACGCCACGAAATTGTCAATTGCCTTTTTCGAATCTGAGGTAGTAGATGGTAAAAATCCGATATGTTTAGTACACTAAATGGTAGAAGTCCACTGAGAGAAAGGATGCTGCTTGCATGCCACAGGAACGTGATTTGCTGACTTATCGACTCGAGGAACAAATGCGTGTCATTCTTCGTACCCTGCGACGTGAACTTAATCGACTATTTGAAGGAACAGCGACCCGGAGTGAGTTTTTCATCTTGCGGAGCCTCTCAGAAAACGGTCCTCAGCGTCCGACACTTCTTGCGGAACAGTTTGAACTCGCTACGAGTCAAGTCACTGCTTTAACGGATAAGCTCTTCAAACAAGGATATGTCACACGGACACGCTCGACGGAAGATCGTCGTTCGATCGTACTCGCTTTGACGGATGACGGAGAACGTGCTTTTCGGGAACTCGAAATCGTCCGAAGAAACTATTTACAGGATCGCTTCGGAACCTTAACAGAAGAAGAACTTGAAACGATGATTCGTGTCTTCGATAAGATTTTACTGACGATGGATGAGGATACCCTCACTTCGTCTTCATGAAAACGGTAGATTTTCTACCGTTTTTTCTTTTTTATCTAAACATTTCTCACGATCTAACCGTTACCTAGATGAGTATAACGGAAGTATATATATGGAAAACTGTTAGCTGGGGGAGTTGGGAGGATTTGTTGTCCATCATGAATCAATTCATCATTAATTTTTGTCTACTGTTTACAACGATTACTCTCTTGTTCTTACCATTTCGGAATCAGCCGCGTATTTCGCTCAATTCAAGCTGGAGCACACGTCTCATATTAGGCGCTGTCTCTGGGCTGATTGCGGTTTTATTGATGTTCAATGGAATCCAGATTGATGTCGCCCGTGTGGATCTACGAATTGTCCCCGTCGCGATTGCCATGCTATTCGGTGGTTTCCCGAGCGCCATCGTTGCAGGTGTGATGATCATCGGGACACGTTACTTCTTGACACCTGTCGATCAGATGGAAGGCTTTTATCTGTCCACACTGATTATCGTATTATTCATTTCGACGATCGGAATCGTACGTCGTTTCGTTCATGTCTCGACGCGCCATTTTCAATTATTGGTGTTGATCGGTATTCTCTATTCGTTACCTGCCATCTATATCCTGACACACAGCTGGTCAACGTTTTTTAAAATCTCGATTGCGTACGTCTTTTTTAATTTACTAGCTGGATTTGTTGCCTTTCGATTGCTAACAGAATTACGCCGTCACTTTGAAAACATCCAGTATCAGCAGAAATTAGCGATGACGGATGCCTTGACCGGACTTGCCAATCGGCGCCGTCTCGATGATTCGCTGTCACTTGTCGGTTCGACCGATCAAGGCTATTCACTTGTCTTAATCGATATCGACTTCTTCAAGCACGTCAATGATACATATGGTCATGACGCAGGTGATGATGTATTACGTCAACTCGGCATGACGCTCGCTTCCTTAACACGTCCGGACGATCTCGTCGGACGGTACGGTGGCGAAGAATTTTTGATCATCTTACCAAGCACCACAGCTAAAGAAGCTCAAAAAATCGCAGAATTGGCTCGGATGACAGTCGCACGCAACCTGTTCCCGACAGCGGACGTACCTGATCTACAAATCACGATCTCGCTTGGGATTGCACATTCTAGTGGTTCTCATACGTCCCTTGAAGCGTTACAACAAGCAGATAAAGCATTGTATTATTCAAAAGAAAGCGGACGAAACCGAAGCACGATCTACACGAAGGAACTCGCTTTCCGACAAGCCTGAACACGAGACGCTTCCTATTTAGGAGCGTCTTTTTCTATGCACTCATTCCGTCTCTTCGGGAAAGCCGATGCTCTCAACCGTTCCAAAGACGATCATCCGGCTCAATTGTTCCGCCATATAAGCCGCTGAATATGGTCGACCGTTCCGCAACCAGGAAATCAATAATCCTAACTGTCCACCAATGACGTAGTTCAATAGCAAATCCCGATCGACAAAGGTTGCATCCTCTGCGACTTGCGGTCGAAAAACGAGGCGATAATTCTCTTTCAACGTATCAAGAAAACGCGAGATGAATGTTTTGATGGGACCTTGAACGAGCATCGTCTGATAAAACAATTCATTTTCTTCAATGTGAATGAATAAACGAGCAAAATAACGACTGACCTGTTCGACGGTCGGAAACACGGTAGCTTTACCTGTAATCCGAATCGCTTGTTCGAGCGTCATCATCTGTTCCTCGACGATTTGGTCAAGTAAATCATATTTATCTGTGTAGTGCGCATAAAAGGTCGAGCGGTTCACCCCCGCCCCGTCCGTCAGCATCTTGACGGTGATGCTTGAAAAACTGTTCGTCTTCAATAAACGAAACAATTCCATCGTGATACGGTCACGTGACCGTTTCGGTCGTGGATCACGGCTCTCATTCATCTGTATTTCACTCCTTTTTCATCTTCTTTTCATAAATGAATCCGTTACCATTTACTTTTCCAACATTTTGTCGGAAATTGTCGGTTGTTTGTTATCTAACTATCCATATAATTAACTATATTAATTACTCCTCCCCCCAGAGGAGTACTTTTTTTGAATCGATTGTACACAAGAAAGGATGCTAACACACCCATGAGTATGAAAAAATTATTAATCATCAATATCGTTACACTCATCGTTTTGATTGGTGGTGGTGTCGTCGGATACTACTATTACGATCAAGCAACAAGCTACGTCAAAACAGACAATGCGAAAATCGATGGCAAAATGATAACGGTTGCGAGCCCAAGCGCTGGAAAATTAACGGACTGGTCTGCGAAAACAGGCGAATCGCTCGATAGCGGTGCAACACTTGGTCACATCATGACTGCGCAAGCTGGACAAAAACCAACAGATCTTTCTGTTTCGATGCCTGCGAAAGCAACGATCGTTCAGTCGATGGCGACAAAGAATGGCTTCGTCGCAGCAGGTACACCCCTTGCCTATGGTTTTGACTTAAACGACCTTTGGGTCACGGCGAACATCGAAGAAACAGAAATCGATGAAATCAAAGTCGGACAAGCCGTTGATGTGTATGTCGACAGCTATCCTGACACAACACTTTCTGGTGAAGTGGAACAGATCGGAATGACAACAGCTTCGACATTCTCGATGATGCCTTCTTCAAACGGAAATGCGAACTACACGAAAGTCGCACAAGTCATTCCAGTTAAAGTATCACTCTCGCAAGAAAAATCACTCGACATTCGACCTGGTATGAATGTGACCGTCCGCATTCATAAGGATTAAGGAGGGACGTTCATGTCTACTACCTTCTTGTTCGGATATAGTGCGTTCACGATTCTAATCATTATCGGCGTCAACTGGATCGCCCGCCGGAATCGTCAATCCGACATCGCACTGGCCACTGACGGACCGACACTTGAGGAATCTCTCGAGGCGGAACCGACGATGACCGTGACACCACCAGTCGCAGCACCTTCAAAACAGGTATCGACGGAAAACGTCAGTATTCCAAAAGTACTGACGGTCTTACTGATCGGTATGTTCATTGCTATTTTGAACCAAACGTTGATTAATGTCGCGTTACCGGTTCTGATCAATGACTTCAACGTGTCGACGTCCACTGCCCAGTGGTTGACGACCGGTTTCATGCTCGTCAACGGGATCCTGATTCCGATCAGTGCCTTTTTGATGCGAAGCTACACGTTCCGCCAGCTGTTCCTCGCTTCGATGACACTCTTTTTCTTCGGATCGGTCATCTGTTCGATGGCAATGAACTTCCCGGTCATGATGATCGGTCGTGTCGTTCAGGCAGCGGGTGCCGGCATCTTGATGCCACTCGGATCAAACGTCTTCATGACGTTATTCCCACCGCATAAACGCGGTGCTGCCATGGGAATGCTCGGAATCGCGATGATTCTCGCTCCTGCTGTCGGACCTACGATCACAGGATATGTCATCCAAAACTATGACTGGCACGTCATGTTTTATGCGATGTCGTTCTTTGGATTAGTGACACTGTTACTCGGTACTGCCTGGTTCCGTCTGACACAGCCCCTCTCGAAACCTTCTTTTGACGCACTTGGTGTGTTATTTAGTACGATCGGGTTCGGGAGTCTCCTTTACGGATTCAGTGAAGCCGGGAATGACGGCTGGGATAGTCCGATCGTCATCAGCTCGATCATCATCGGTTTAATCGGAATCGCTGCTTTTGCAATGCGTGAGCTGTCAATGGAAGATCCAATGCTGAACATTCGCGTGTTGAAAGTTCCGGAATTTTCGTTCACTCTCTTCATCAACGTCATCGTCACGATGGCCTTGTTCGGCGGGATGTTGCTTTTACCAATTTACCTTCAGAGTATTCGTGGATTCTCGCCGGTCGACTCCGGTCTTCTCCTGTTACCAGGATCACTGATCATGGGAATCACCGGACCGATTGCTGGTCGTTTATTTGACCGCTTCGGTATCCGTCCACTCGCCATCTTCGGTTTGACGTTGATGACGTACGGGACATGGGAATTGACGCAATTGAACATGGATACGTCGTATTACTCGATCATGGGAATCTATATGGTTCGGTCATTCGGAATGGCGTTCATCATGATGCCGATCATGACTGCCGGGATGAATGCCTTACCGATGAAGATGATCCCACACGGAAATGCGACACAAAACACACTCCGTCAAGTCGCTGGATCCATCGGAACGGCGATTCTCGTCACTGTCATGACACGTCAAACGACGGCTCATTTGGCAGATGACGCGAATCAGTTCACGACCCTCGACCCGACGCTTTCGCAACACTTGAATGACCTCGGACAACAGCTTGGTAGTTCACAAGCCGCTTCGATGAGCTGGTTTACGACGTTGACGAAACAAGCAACGATTCAAGGGATCACCGACGCGTTCTGGATCGCGACCGTTTTATCTGCGCTCGCACTGATTCTGTCGTTCTTCTTGCATGGAAAAAAAGAACCAAATCTGGATTGATTCATAAAAGGCCAGTTGATGTCATATCAGCTGGTTTTTTCTTATACTTTACAAAAAGTTCTTCTTTGCACTTCTCTCTTAAAATCGATACACTAGGGACAATGAGTTTCATATCTAAAGGAGATGCTTTATGGTTGCCTTTCTGCAATTTTATGCGTTTATCTTTGCTTGTTGTTTTGCTTGGCAAGTCGGTCGACCATCGCCTTGGTCGCAAAAGATTCTTCGCGCCTTTTTAACAAGTGTCAATGGGCTCTTCGTATTCGCACGTGCCTCGATTTCAATCTTTTTGTTAGTTGGACCACTATTACTCGTCACATATCTTGTTTTTCCACGGTTAATCACTTTTGAAAATGGTTTAGCGATGGTGATCAGTGTGCTCGTCATCGGACTGATCGATCGTCTCGTCAGTCTCGTCGTCCTACCACTCATACGTTCTTTTTTCCTAAAACGTCAACGCGTCATGCCACAATCGGTGGAAATGGTGCTCTATACGATGGCAATGGCTGTCTTGCTCTTCATTCAGCTTCATGCTGTTCCTGGCGTTCAGATTCATGTAGCATTAACACTTTTCCTTGGGTTTACGATTTATTTTGCCCATTATTTATTTGCGTTGTACCGAATTCGTCTCATGAAAAAGAAACTAACGACTGTTGCTCAAGACGAGGAACGAAAAGCTTCTTAATACGAATGCAACGAAAGATGATTTCCTCTTGGGAATCGTCTTTTTGTTTTCTGACAAATAACGTTGACAATGATAATCGTTATCATTTATAGTGAAAAAGTACTCAGTGAGGAGATGAAACGGATGCATGCCCAACAAGTGATTGAAACACGCCGGTCCATCCGGTCCTATACGGAACAACCTGTTCCGGTTGAATTAGTAGAGGCATTACTCGAAACGGCGATGTACGCCCCGAACCATAAATTACGAGAGCCTTGGCGTTTTGTTCTCGCAATCGAAGAAGGACAAACTCGATACGTCGATGCTTTGATGGAGTTACTGACAGCGCGTGGTCAATTCGAGACGAAAACGTCTGAACAACGACAACAGGCTGAACAAAAATTACGAGAAGTTCCGGTTTACTTAACAGTACTTTGTCAGGTACAAGGAACGCCGGATCAACAGCTAGAGGATACACTCGCAACCGCTGCCATGATTCAAAATCTGCAATTGGTGGCGACAGAGCGCGGTCTTGGTTGTTGCTGGAAGAGCGGAAAACATTGGTTTACGCCAGAATATGCTGCACTCGTTCATGCTTCCGAAAACGAACGGGTTCTCGGCGTCATTCAAATCGGCTGGCCTGCCCTCGTTCCACCTGTCAAACCGAGAACGTCCGTGAAGGACAAGTTGACGCACTTTTAAGAGGTGCGCATTCTGCGAGCTACCCCTGCTCGCGCCAATCAAGCCCCAATTCAAAATAAAAACGTTCCGATGACGTCTCTCTCCCCAAATGGAGACGCAATCGGAACGTTTTTCTGTGAGGGAAATCCTTCATGATTGACAGGTGATTTAGCTTGATTCTAAGATAATGAAGGTGAAACAAATAACCGCTTACAAAAAGCGGGTCGAAAGAAGGGGTCCCCTTGCACGCAGATCAACGAAAAAAATTAACGGTCCTCATGATCAATATGTTTATTGCGGTCGGGAGCTTCGGGATCATCATTCCGATTCTTCCCGCTTACTTAGCGTCGATTGGACAAGGTGGGACAGCGGCTGGATTAATGATTGCCATCTTTGCCGGAGCACAGCTCGTCATGTCACCGATTGCCGGAAAATGGGCAGATCAATACGGACGTCGCAAGATGATCATTTATGGCTTGATCGGTTTGACGCTCTCGATGTTCGTCTTCTATTTCTCCAATTCCGTGACGGTTCTCTATATCTCGCGCGCAATCGGTGGTGCCGGTGCCGCCCTCCTGATTCCAGCGATCTTTGCTTACGTCGCGGACATCACGACGATGGATCAACGCGCAAAAGGAAACAGTTACGTCTCGGCTGCGATGTCCCTCGGGATCGTCATCGGTCCTGGAATCGGTGGTTTCCTTGCCGAGTATGACTTAAAATTGCCGTTACTCGTCTCAGCGATCGTCTCGGGTCTTGCCGTCTTATTCAGCGTCCTGTTGCTTCAAGAAAGCGAACAACACGATGCAACAGCAATGGCACCCGATGAAGGATCGATGCTCAAGAAACTCGGTACGTCGTTTAAGAAACCGTACTTTGTCCCGCTCGTCATTACACTCGTCATGAGCTTTGGTCTCATGGCATACGAATCAGTCCTTGGTCTATTCGTCGATGACCAATTCGGCGCTTCACCGAAAGACATCGCAATCATGGTGACGTCGACCGGTATCATCAGCGTCATTGCTCAAATCTTCATCGTCGATAAGCTGTCACGTAGTCTTGGAGAAGGAAAGGTCTTGAATCTGTTCCTGTTCATCGCGGCGCTCGGCTTCCTGTTGTCATTATTGACATCAAGTTACGGTGGATTCTTTGCGATCACCCTCGTCATCTTCCTTGCGACGTCGATTTTACGTCCCGTCTTGAATACGATGATTTCAAAGCTCGCTGGTAATGAGCAAGGCTTTGCTATGGGGATGAACAACGCCTACATGAGCATCGGGAACGTGCTCGGACCGACGCTTGCGGGTGTCCTGTATGACGTCAACATTCTCTATCCGTTCGCACTCGGTCTGATTTTCCTCGTCGTGACGTTCATCGGATCGTTCATCTGGCAAAAACGTCAAGCACGACTGATTGCCAAGGTCGAACAGAGTTCTTAAACGCATCAAAAATAGCCTCGATTACTCCCTCCCATCGGACAGAGCAGTCGAGGCTATTTCGTTTAACGATATTCGTTCGTCATACATATTGTTCCTCTGTTCTTGACACGAGCAGTTTCGCGACGATTTCTGTTAACAAGAAGACGAAGACGACTCCTGTAAAATCCAGCGTCAACCACGGCATCAGACCACAGCCGATCAAAAGTGTCCCAATCATTAATGGACGATACGAAGAAAAGGATGGTCGATTCGGACGGACACTCAAAAGGATGCTCACGACACCCAGCATGATAAGCCACGTCACTGAAATATGATAGAAAAAGTGATCGACCAGTAAAAACAGACCGATCGGATACAGCGGAACCCACCAACGGTTCATACCAATACCTCCCGTTTTCTTTTCAGTATCGCATGATTTGAATTGATTCCCTTTATTTTGAAATGACTTATCCGTATTTCTTTTGATGCGCACGTTTAAGTTCAAGGTATTCTTTATCTGTCCGGATCAAATCCCATTTTTCTTGGAAGATGACCGCAGATTTTGCTTTTTCTTCGTCGATCTCGCGTGTGTGCAATTCGTTTTTCTCTTTATCTTTGTATTTTCGTCCACCCTTATAGTTCGCGTAACGTCGTGCGCGCGTATGTCCCATCTGAATGAACTTCCGCGCCATATCCATACCAACGAAGTCCCCGTCTTCTTTATAAGCTAAATACATCTCATAAATTTTCTCAGACGATTCCTTCGCGATGTCCGGTGTCTTAAAACGCCAGTACGGCAAAATCTCACTTTTATAAGGTTCGACGAGTAAGACCCCTTGCTCTCCGCGTCCAACCCGGTACTTTTCCGGCTCCTTACGAAAATCCGTTGTCTTGAAATCGAGATCGTAATCAAACGCCATCCCGGTCACGCTCCCTTCTACTTTGAAACGTTCCCTTCCCGTCTATTCATCAATCCTCGATCCGGTAGAGTCCTTGCGTATAAATCGTCGCTAAGACGTGCGCGATCTCTTCGATCGTCGCTGTCGCCTCTTCGCGGACGACTTCGAATAAATACATCTCATTGGCAAAAAACCAACCACGGGCGACGAGTTTTGGGTCGACATCCTGCCGTGCGAGTCCTGTCTCCTGCGCATACTGGATATCCTGACTGATCCGATCAATGAACCGTTCCCGAATCGCTTTCCATTTCGCACGGACGATGTAAGACACGCCGATTGCTTGCTCGACGATCCGTAACATCGCTCGTTCTTCTTCCGCGAGACGTAAGAAATCCGTCGCTTGGGTCACGATACGTTCCTTTGCTTCTAGCGGCGTCGTCGGTTCGAATGTTCGTTCTGCGATCGCGTGGAAGCGGCTCATGACATCTTCCATCAGGACGACGAGCAGCTCATCTTTCCCTTCGAAATGGACATAGGCTGTTCCGTAGCCGACGCCAGCTTGTTTAATCACTTGTGAAATCGTAGCCGTTTGAAACCCTTGTTCTAAGAAGACGTCACGTGCCGCACTCAACAGTTTCTCGCGTGTCCGCACCGTGCGCAGATGACGTTTATCGATTTTTTCTGGTTGAGAAGATGACATATCCTTCACTCCTTTTGTTTTCTCTATTCGATAATATTGACACAATGTCAATTTGTTTGCTACGCTTTTGTCAAAATTGATTGAGCATTCATTTGAGGAGGATGACGTATGACACTGCAAGCAAAACGGAGCGATGCTTTTGCTCGGGACGAGCAAGATGCACTCGCCGCCTATCGTGATGAGTTTTATCTGCAACCGGGTAGTATCTATATGGACGGAAACTCGCTCGGTTTATTATCGAAGCGTGCCGAGAAGACATTGCTTGAGTCGCTATCAGACTGGAAAGAACTCGGGATCGATGGCTGGATGAAAGGACGTCATCCTTGGTTCGAATTATCGGAACGTCTCGCTGCTCTCAACGCTCCGCTCGTCGGCGCACAAGCGGAAGAAGTCATGGTCACTGGTTCGACGACCGTCAATCTCCATCAACTCGTGGCGACATTCTTCCAACCATTGGAAGGTCGAGACAAGATTTTAGCGGACGCGCTGACGTTCCCGTCAGACATCTATGCCCTCCAAAGCCAACTTCGCTTACGCGGACTGGATCCGGAGACACATCTCATCCAAGTACCGAGTCGGGACGGTCGCTTTTTAGAAGAAGACGATATCATCGCCGCGATGACGGATGATATCGCATTGATTGTCTTGCCAGCGGTACTTTACCGAAGTGGACAAATTCTCGATATGGAGCGTTTGACGAAAGCAGCACACGACCGTGGCATCCTGATCGGTTTTGATGGTTGCCATTCCGTCGGAGCCGTTCCCCACGCGTTCCATGACTGGGGCGTTGATTTTGCCTACTGGTGTAATTACAAACACTTGAACGGCGGTCCTGGAACGGTTGGTGGATTATTCGTCCACGAACGTCATTTCGGAACGTTGCCTGGTCTGACGGGCTGGTTTGGTTCACGCAAGGATAAGCAGTTTGACATGGATCACACGATGACACCGGCGGCGCATGCCGGGGCTTTCCAAATCGGGACACCACACGTCTTAAGTCTCGCTCCACAAATCGGTGCGTTAGAAATGTTTGACGAAGTCGGTATCGAAGCTGTCCGAACGAAGTCCCTTGCCTTGACACAATATATGATGGAACTCGTCGAACAGGAGCTCACACCGTACGGTTTTGTCATCGGAAACCCGGTCGACGATAAACGCCGCGGGGCGCACCTCAGCCTCGAGCACCCGGAAGCAGCACGGATCTGTAAAGCACTCAAGGAAAATCGGATTATCCCCGATTTCCGGGCACCGAACATCGTCCGTCTAGCACCCGTCGCGCTCTACAATACGTTTACCGATGTCTATGACGTCGTCGCGACACTCAAACGCATCATGAAAGATAAAGAATACGAACGTTTCGCGAATGAACGCGAAGTCGTTGCTTAAGGAGTACATCATGGAACAACCTACTGAACTACGGCGTGAACTCAAGACACGCCAATTAACGATGATCGCAATGGGCTGTGCGATCGGAACCGGTCTTTTCCTCGGAAGTGGGCTTGCGATCGGACTTGCCGGACCGAGTGTTTTAATCAGTTACGCAGTCGGTGCCTTCATCGTCCTACTTTTAATGGGCTGTCTGGCAGAAATGACGGTCGCCCATCCGACATCTGGCTCGTTCGGTACGATTGCCGAACGATACATTAGTCCATATGCGGGTTTTCTCGTCCGCTATTCGTACTGGATCGCAAACGTTCTCGCGATTGGCGTTGAGGTCAGTGCGATCGCTATCTATATGAAATACTGGTTCCCGGACGTTCCCGGGGTCGTCTGGATTCTCGTATTCGCTGCCGCGTTGATCTATATCAATGCCACGACAGTCAATACGTTCGCGACCTTCGAATACTGGTTCTCAGTCATTAAAATCAGTGCCATCTTGCTATTCATCCTGCTTGGCGCCTACTTGGTCATCGGTAGTCCAAGTCCTGAGATTGGTCCTCAAAACTTCACAAATGACGGTGGATTCATGCCTTTCGGCTTCTCAGGTCTCTGGATCGCGATCTTCATCTCCCTGTTCAGCTTCCTCGGAACAGAATTGATTGCCGTCACTGCTGGTGAAGCGAAGGATCCAGATGTTGCTGTACCGAGAGCATTAAAAGCGACAGTCTTCCGTCTCTCGACGTTTTATGTCGTAACGATTGCTTTGATGTTGATGATCGTCCCATGGCAACAAGCAGGCGGTGTCGATCAAAGTCCGTTCGTCAAAGTAATGGAGATGCTATCGATTCCGTATGCGGGCGGCATCATGAACTTCATCATCCTGACGGCAGCATTGTCTGCGATGAACAGTCAGCTGTATGCTTCGACACGGATGATGTATTCGTTATCGAAGGCAACGTATGCGCCAAAAGTATTTGGGCGTTTGAATCGAAAAGGTGTACCGCTTTTCGCACTCGCCTTGTCGACACTCGGCATTTTTCTCGCAGCGATCATTAGCAGTCAATCGAGCGTCTCTTATCCATTCATGATGGGGATTTCGATGTTCGGGGCGATTTTCACATGGTTCATGATTTTTATCTCCCATCTGTACTTCCGCAAAGCCTGGGAACGTGAAGGTGGACGGACGTTACCGGTTCGGATGATGGGCTATCCGTATTTGACTGCTCTCGGTGCATTGTTGTTATTCGCACTCGTCCTAACGACATGGTTCACGGATTTCCAAATCGTCTTGAAGTTTGGTGTCCCGTGGTTAGTGTTCTTGTCGATCGCCTATTTCTTCTGGAAACGGGCGCATCCGGAACAACCACAGACCGCTGAAAAACGAAAACTGAATTAACTTAATAAAGGGGATGAATGGGAATGACAAAGACAGATCCTACGTCTATTGAAGCATCGATTCAAACGGATTTTAAGAAAGATATGTCCTACGGGGATTATTTGCAACTAGATCCATTGCTTACGAGTCAACATCGCTTATCGGGGCATCATGACGAGATGCTGTTCATCATCATTCATCAAACGAGCGAACTATGGATGAAGCTGATCCTGCATGAGATGCGAGCAGCGACGCAAGCGGTCGCAAACGATGATCTCGAATCGTCGTTTAAGATGCTCGCACGTATCTCAAAGATTCAGCACCAGTTGATTCAGTCGTGGAATGTCTTGTCGACCTTGACCCCTGCCGAATATCTGGAATTCCGTGATGCGCTTGGTCACTCATCCGGTTTCCAATCGTATCAAAACCGCCAAATCGAATTCGCGCTCGGTTTTAAGAATGAGCAGATGCTAAAAGTGTATGCGCACGACGAAACGCTCTATCCGATGATGCTAGAAGAATTGAAGACACCAAGTATCTACGACGAAACGATCCGGGCGATGGCACGCCATGGGCTACCGATCGACCAATCCGTCCTTGAGCGTGATGTCACGCAAGACTGGACGCCAAATGCGAGCGTCGAAGCAGCTTGGGCGAGTGTCTATCGGGATGTCGATCGGTACTGGGATCTGTATGAACTTGGTGAAAAACTACTCGATATCGGGAGCCAACAACAGATGTGGCGCTTTAACCACATGAGTACCGTCGAACGGATCATCGGACAAAAGCCAGGAACGGGCGGTTCTTCTGGCGTCAGTTATCTACGCCGTGTGCTCGACCACCGGTTCTTCCCGGAACTGTGGTCAGTCCGCACGACATTATGAGGAGGATGAAGCGATGACACGATGGATTGATGTTTCACAACCACTTGATCGCCACGTCACGACGTGGCCGGGGGATACACCGTTTGAAGCAACATTGACATGGAATAAGGCAGACACCGGTTCCGTTAACGTGGGAAAGGTAACGATGAGTCTGCATACTGGCACTCATGTCGACGCGCCGTTTCATTTTGACGATGCCGGACAAAAAATCATCGACCTTGATCCGGATCTCTATATCGGACATGCGCGCGTCATTTACTTACCAGGTCGTACAGAAATCACAGCCGCTGATTTAGATGGCTTTGAGCTAAATGACGTCCAGCGCTTGATCATCAAAACGGATGGTTGGATCGACAAATCAACGTTCCCAGAAACGATTCCCGTCTTGACGCCAAGTCTTGCTGAACGTCTCGGCGAACTCGGGATTTCGCTGATTGGTCTCGACTTACCAAGCGTCGATGCGATCGATAGCAAGGAAATGGCAGCCCATCACGCACTGGCGCAGCATGGAGTCCATATCCTTGAAGGACTCGTTCTCGATGCGATCACGCCTGGTGATTACCACCTCAACGCTGTCCCACTTCCGCTCGTCGACGGCGACGGTAGTCCCGTCCGTGCCTTACTTCGTCCATACTAAAAAATCCGTCTAGCAGGCTCTCTGCTGGACGGATTTTTTGTTACTTAGGTAGTGGTTCGAACAAATTGGCTTCAATTTGACGAACGACGTGTCCGAGAACCGCAAGCGATGGATCGACCTCGAATCCTTGATCTAGGGAATGATTCGCTCCTTCAATGACATCAATCGTCAGTTGTGAGGTACGACACGTTTCAAGTGCTACTTCATCATAAAACTTATCGGCTGTCCCGATGACAAGGAGTCCAGTTTGCGACGAATTGGCGATTTGTTCGACCACTTCAGTCAGGACGGGTGTTAAGAAGACGAAACGTGCTGTCTGTAGATTCGGCTTAGCAAGCAATGCCGCTAGCGGAATTGTTCCTAACGACTTTGCGATGAACTGAACGTTTTCGTATGGATGCGTCGCAAGTACTTCTGAGACGACGGCGTCGACCCGGCGCGTCATGCACATATTCGATTCTGCGTCTGTCATCGAAAAGAGCTCTTCTGTCACATAGTGAATACAGATGACATCGATGCCTCGTGCTAGTAATGCCATTCGACTGTAGTAAAAGTAAGGATGATCGTATAGGTACGATGCTCCCGAAATCAAGAAGCAGACCTGTTTGGATCCCATTTGAAAATGATCATATGAAACGTTCGTCTGATCGACGACAATGGATGATTGTGTAATATGCATGAAACCCCTCCACGTTTTTTCTAGACTTTACCATTTCAGAGATGGACTGTCATGTTTTTTCAGCTCTCCCTTATAAACTAAAAAAGGCGATGTACCATATTTGGTCATCGCCAATCCTATATCTTTATCCAATCGGAGCGAACACGGACTGTTCGACTTGTTTTAACTCATAAAATGCCCCTTGTTGCGCCATCAATTCAGCGTACGTTCCGACTTCGATGACTTGACCTTGATCCATGACGATGATTTGATCCATCGCTTCAAGACCCGCTAACCGGTGGCTAACGAGGACAAGTGTCGCATCCGTTGCTCGTTCAAACAGTCGTGTAAGAATCATCTGTTCCGTCAAAGCATCAACGGAAGATGTCGGTTCGTCAAGCAAGTAAAGCGAGGCTTCCCGCAAGAGCACACGAGCAATCGCTAGCCGCTGCTTTTCTCCCCCAGACAAGTTCTCTCCTTTTTCAAACACACGATCACTCAACTCGAACGTCGTTAATCCGACATCATCGAGTGCTTGTCGCATCGCTTCATCCGTCGCTGCTTCGTTTGCGAGCAACAGATTGTCGCGAAGCGTTCCATAAAAGTAATGATTCTGTTGCAGCACGACATTTGCATGTTGCCAAAGTCCTTCCGGATCAACCGTCCGACTATCTTGACCAGCAATCGTTAATCCGTCCGCTGGATACATCCGTAACATCAATTGGAGTAACGTGGATTTACCGGAACCACTCGCCCCGACGATCGCCGTCTTCTTGCCGGCAGGAATCGAGACGGTGACGTCACGTAAGACCGGACGCGGTGCATCAGGGAACGTGAATGCCAACGCGTTCGTTTCAAAGGATGGTGCCTGATTGAGAACAAACGTGTCATAAGTTGGCTCTTCTTGCTCGGTCACGACTTCATCAAGTCGTTTCGCAGCATGCCGGCTATCTTCGAAAAAGCCCGGTAAAATCGCCATCGGTGCCGCATTCTCAAAGACCGTCAACGATGTCATGACGAGTAAAGCGAGGAAGACACCTTCGAGTTGTCCGCTCGCGACGAGATAGGCACCGACACCCAAAACGAGCCAGGAGATGATCAGCGTCACCATCGTATTCAATGCCAAGTTCGAGACGGCATGTAACCCATTCCGTTTTTCTTCTTCGACATACCGTTTCGCGACGGCATTCAAGTCCTGTTCTTTTTGATCAAGTTGCTGGTAAATCTTCAAATCACGATAGCCTTGGAACAACTCTGTCACTTCTGTCGACAGATCACCACGGCGGACACGAACCGAACGTGCGAAACGCTGTTCACGGTACGCAAACCATCCTGGAATCAAAAAGCCAGTCAGAATCAGACCAAGCAATAACAGTCCAGCAATTGTCCACGAGAAGAAACTGACGAAAAAGATCGTACAGAAGAAGACAAGCAACAAGACGATTGGTGGATAGAGGACGCGTAAGAACGTATTTTGCAGGCTCTCGACATCTCCGACGATCCGGGCAAGTAAGTCCCCACTCCGGTATTTACCGAAGATACCAGGTGCGAGCGGCTCGAGTCGACGGTAAAACGACGTCCGGATATCACTGAGGATCGTAAACGTCGCCCGGTGCGAATAATAGCGTTCCGCATATCGACTGACGGCGCGCGTCAGACTCGACACTTTTTGCAGGGCAATCAAGACGGCGAGCGTCTGGATCGGTGGCAACAAGGCTGCTTTTGAAATGAGGTAACCACTTGCTGCGAATAACCCGACCGCCGTCACTCCAGCGAGGACACCGAAGAAGATCGACCAGGCGATATCGCGTTTTTGATGCACCATCAAACGAAAGATTCCTAGTAGTTCCTTCATCGTGTTTCCTCCCCTCTCTGGACGCTACGCATCCGAGCATACTCCGAATCACGTCCAAGTAGTTCATCGTGCGTACCACGATCGACGATTCGTCCGCCGTCGAGGACGACGATTTGATCTGAGCGCTCGATTGTATGCAGGCGGTGTGCGACAGTGATGACTGTCGCGGTTTGTCCAAGCTGTTCGATCGCTTGTTGGAGCAGTCGCTCCGTTTTGACGTCGAGTCCTGTCGTCGGTTCATCAAAGACGATGACGTTCGGTCGTTTCAAGAACGCTCGTGCCAACGCAACGCGCTGTTTCTCGCCACCTGATAGACCACGTCCGCCCTCTCCAATTACTGTGTCAATCCCTTCAGGTAACGTCGCAATCAACTCCTCGAGTCCTGCCGCCTGCGCCGCCTCAAAGATCTCTTCCGGCGTCGCTTGACGGAGTTCACCGATCGCAATGTTTTCTGCCAGCGTTCCGGCATACAGATACGGATGTTGCGAGATGTAGCTCAACTGACGGAACCAGCTCGCTTCCGCCACCTGACTGCGCTCGATCCCGTCAAGCAGAATCCGTCCTTCTTTTGGATCCGCGAGTCCGGCAATCAACTGCAAGACAGTCGACTTACCGGCACCACTGCGACCGATCAACGCCACCTTTTGATACGGTTCGATCGCAAGTGTCACGTCTTGTAAGGCAAAGCGTCCTTCTTGATACGTAAAATCAACTTCATCCAAGACGATTCGTGGTGGACGGTTCATCGAAAGTTCTGATTGCCCAAAGGCAACAGGACGATCGTCTGCTGTTAGTTCGGCTGCGATCTGTTTCGCTGCCGCGATACTACCTCGTCCAGTATGGAAGGCAGCTCCCATCTCTTTTAAGGCAAGATAGTATTCTGGTGCCAACACGAGCATCAAGAACGCCGGGATGAAGGTAATGCTTTGGAACAAAATCAAGCGCAGACTGACTTCAAGTGCAATCATTCCCATGCTGAGCATCGAGATGAACTCAAGCATCAACGACGACAAGAAGGCGAGCTTCAAGACCGTTAACGTCGCATCTCGGAAATCAAGACTACTTTTTTCGATGACGTCACGTTGCCGTTTCGCACGACCAAATAACTTCAAGGTCGTCAGTCCTTGCAACGTATCAAGGAACGTTCCCGAGAATGCCGTCATCTTCTCGAGTTGAGCATCCGCCCGCTTTTGCGTCATGATGCCGATGATGATGTAGAACAACGGAATGAACGGTGCCGTGATCATCATGACGAGACCGGTGATCCAGTCATAGCTGAATGCCGCGATCAAGACCATCAAGGGAACGATTGTCGTCTGGACAACCTTCGGCAAGTACTGACTGTAGTAGCTGTCCATCTCGTCTACAGCGTCGAGCAAGACACTGACCTTCTGTCCCGCTTGCCCTTGTAGCATCATCTCGACCGAACGACCTGTGTATTTCGCGACGAGTGCTTCCCGAAGCGCCTGCTTCATGTGTGCCGATAACGTCGTACCGAGACGACCGTTCCAATACGTCACGGCGACCCGGAGCAACAGCATCCCGAGGACGACGAGTAGTAACGGAATGACGGCTTCAAACGGTTGTTTTTTCAAGAAAATCCGATCGACCGTCAACACGATACCGTACGATTGACCGACGACCGCAACCCCCATTAGGAAAGCTGCAATAATGAATTGAATGAGAATACTGCGTGGAATCTGGACGATTCCTTTTAATGGATTCATATACAAACGTCCTTTCACAAAGTGTGAACGACTTTTAGTGAATATTTTCACATATCGTACATTTAGTATACCGAATCCGGAACGGGGATGCCATGCAGATGCTGTCGAAAAGGTGTGACGGTTTTGTGAGAGCATATGACTCGACAATTCTTTCGAATAAAACTATTATGGATATACATTATCCACGTTTAACGAAAGGAGATTTCTCATGCAAATGAAAACCGGGGTCGAGCAATCCGTCTATGCGATGTTGCTTTTGACCTTCCTTCCGGATCGCGCTGTGTTGCCCGGTGAATTCATCAGCCAGCAACTCGGTGCCTCGCCGACTTATTTTCAAAAGCTCTTACGAAAACTCGTCCAGGCGGATCTGTTGTATTCCGTACCGGGTGTCAAAGGCGGCTTTCGCTTACGGCGTCCGGCAGACGAAATTCAAATCTTTGACGTCTATCAAGCAATCGAGGGCAAACAGACGTTGTATGCGTCAAGCGGTGTCTTTGAGGATTTGATGGGAATTCAGGAACAGGAAATCGGTCTACTCTCGAATCTAATGACAGAGGCGGAAGACGCATGGCAATCGACGTTGAAGCGCGAATCGATTGGCTCGATCCGTCAAGCAATCGATGCCTCCTGTCCACCAGAACATTTAGAACGGCTGCATGCGTTAATCACAGACCGGATGATGACACTTTAATGAACAGAAAGAGGTTTTTACTATGGTATTAAATCGTTATTTTGACTTATTCGACGCGTCACGCACAGACGCACAAGCTTTTGAGGATCTCGTTTCCTTATTCACGACAGACATCACGTTCATCCTGAACGGACAACCAAAGCACGGGATCGACGCTTGGAAACAGTTCGTCCGTCATGTGTTCACGGCGAATCAGGATATTAAGCACATGTACGCAGGCTGGGAAGAAACAACACCCGGAACGTACGAAACACGCTGGGCAGTTTGCGGGAAACGGGCAGACGGTAGTGTCTTCACGCAAGACGGAAAAGATATCGCACGTCTCGATGAAAACGGACGAATCGCTTACCTGGAGAACGTTCCAGATGATCCGACGATGTTCCGTTCATAAGATTGCTTTTAAACAACGAAAACCTGTGTTCCGCGCAAGCAGAACACAGATTTTTTGGTATTTAGCGCTTTAGTACGAGTCGTTTCAACAAATAGCCTGTGATGACAAGTAATGACGCAATGGCGAAATAGACCATGTAGATCAACAAGTCCGGCGCAAATCGTGACACGATGTACGTCATTACAACGACAGCCGTATAGAGCAACAAAAATAGACTGATGTGCTTCAACTTCGACACTCCCCTTTAAATCCTTCCCTCTTCTTTACGGAAACGACTGGAAGATGTTTCAAAAGGTCTGTCGTTACTTCGTTTTATAGATTCTTCGCTTTAAATGTATCTCCGCCTTCGATCGTGCCGTTATCAAAACCTTTTTGGAACCAACGTTCTCGTTGCATTGATGTGCCATGGGTGAAACTTTCCGGTACGACATATCCTTGTCCCTTCTCTTGTAACGTATCATCCCCGACAGCATTCGCTGCCGTCAACGCTTCTTCAAGATCGCCTTCTTCGAGCAAGTTTTCGCCTTGCGCATGATGCGCCCAGACGCCGGCATAATAATCGGCCTGTAACTCGAATCGAACGAGGTACTTGTTGAACTTCTCCTCACTCATTTGCTCTCGAAGTGGCATGATCTCGTCCGACTTTCCAAGTAACGTCTGGACATGGTGTCCGACTTCGTGCGCAATGACATAAGCCATCGCAAAATCGCCCGGTGCCCCGTACTTCGTCTGCAGTTCATCATAAAAGCTTAAATCAATGTATAATTTTTGATCACCGGGACAATAAAAGGGACCGACGGACTTCCCTGCTTGTCCGCAAGCCGAACTGACTTGATCCGTATATAAGACGAGCTTTGGTTCTTTGTAAGTCTTACCATCTTCTTTGAATTCTTTCGTCCAGACCCGTTCCGTATCTGCTAAGACGACGGAGACGAAGTCCGCTGCTTCTTTTTCCTGTGCTGTTTCTTCGTACGTCGCATTTTGCTGATCCCCGCCGGTTAAGTCTCCGAGTAATTCAGCTGGATTACCGCCCATCAAAGTGATGACGATCAGCAGGATGATCCCGACACCACCACCGATGCCGGCAATTCCTTTCCCGCCCATTCCCCGTCGATCCTCAACGTTTGAACTCCGTTCTCTTCCCTTCCATTTCATGCGCTTTCCTCCTACTCGTTTCGTTGTAGGTCTTTACCCGAAAGCATTCGTCCGTAACGCTCCGTCTTAGGATGGACGTTCCTTCTCGTATTCATTGCTAAAATAAGTACATCCATTTCTAGGAATATCGCCCTCCTGTAGAGAAGAAGTTCAGCACGGATTTTCGCAGAAAGGAGCTGTCCGATGCACTCGTTCCGTCAACACCTCAAGAACTTCATGCATACGTACCGTAAGGACATCCTTGTTCTATCTGGTATGTTTGTATTCATCCTAATCTATAGCTTCCCGTTGTTTCGTTCCGGTATGGTGACGTTCAGCGATCTATCCTTTGGACTGTCCTCCCATCGCTATTTAGAAGAAATCTACGGTGCCTGGAACAACCGCTGGAGTACGACGACGCTTCTGAATGTCGCACGATTGCTCTACATCCTACCGTTTTATCTACTCAGTCTATTGTTTGGCTCATCCGGTCCTGTCTTGATCAAGTCATTCATCATCGGACTGTTAACGATCTCTGCTTTATCGATGTTTGCTTTTACGAAACGGCTCCATTCCGTTTATGTTTCGAAGCACTTTTCTTATCTCTCACTGATTGCTTTCGCGATCGCCGCGTTGTTTTATGCCTTGAACCCGTGGGTGATCACGCGAATTCAACATATCTATTTACTATGTGGCTATTCCGTCTTTCCTTACGCTTTGATGTTGTTCTTCAATATCTTCGACCCGAAGTTTCGTGAACAACTTGATCCCGGTTTTCATTTGTCTGATCGGTTGAGCCGACGGACATGGATTGATATCACCGGACTATCGATCGTCTTCGCCTTCATGGCGGCCGGGATCCATTATTTCTTCTTCTCGCTGATCTACATGGGCATCATGGTCGGACTCATTTTCCTAAAGACAAGTTGGACGCGTCGCAAAGAACGGATTTGGTCACCGTTACTGTGGTTTTACGTCCGAGCGACCTGTGCGTTTGGTCTCGTTTTTCTACTATTCAATGGATATTGGTTCTTGATGTACGTCGGCTCGATTCTGACTGGCTCACAAGCTTCACAACACAATATCAATGTGTCTGATACATTGATGTTGTTCAGTCGCCACTCGAGCTGGACGAACGTTTTATTTTTAACGAGCTACTGGTGGCCGATGTTTGATTTGACGACGTTACCGCTGACGTTTTGGATTGGTGGTGTGATCACGCTTTTACTCATTTTACTAGGAGCCATCGTCGCGTATCGGCAACCGATCCATCTGTTCTTTAGTCTGCTTGCGATTCCGCTGATCGTCTTTGCGACCGGTACCCATGAACAAGTTGCCGATGCATTTGTTCTGTTCGTGACGAAGACACCGTTGATTGGTGCGATGTTCCGCGATCCGAATAAGCTAGTTGGTCTCTTAATGGTCAGTTACAGTTTGTTGCTCGCCGTTGGATTAAATGCTGTCTTCACCCGTGCATCTCGGACGATTCCACTGAAGTTGTACCGGGTCGTCTCAATCGTCGGAACACTAATCGTCATCGCCTGCTTTTTCCTCCCTTACCGGACTGTCTATATGGAAGGTTTTTATCATCCGGTCAAGATGCCTAAGGAATACACGGCTATCCAAGAAGAAGTCAATGGGAAGTGGTTGCAATTCCCGATTGCGGACGAGATGACGCAACCAAGTACCGGCATCGCGACTCCACGCTGGAATCAAAATCCACGAAAAGGTGGCGAAATCAAGGCTACGGGTGACGTACAAGTCTATACGTCGGCACACGACACCGTCTTTCATCATGAAGGAGCATCACCGACGATTGGTTACATGATGACGTTCATGCAATATCTACTCGACACCGGTCGCTCGGAACAAGCCGGACAGATCGCAAAAGCGTTCGGATTGAAGCAATTCGCCTACCGCGATGAATACACGGGGATGAAGGATCGACAAGACTTCAATCTAAAGGTTCTGCAGGAACAACGTGATCTAGTGCAGACGAAACAAGTCGGCTTGTTCACCTTATTCGACTTGATCGCACCGCTTGATACACGAACCGTTCCACAACTGATTTTGACCCCCTATGGGCTCGAACGGTCGATTAGTTACCCGACACTGGATGGATACAATCTCGGGCGTCAATCGATTTTGTATGCGACACAAGCACATCAGGACAGCCTATCCTGGATGAAAAAGGGTGATCTCGTCGAGATGATCGAGGAAAACGACCTTGTCCTCAGTCAGGTATCGGACGAATACTACTGGAAACCGTTCGATGCGATTGATTCAGCCAATGCCTTCCTGAACTGGGGTAAGACGTTTCTCGCCAACAATGACTGGCGCTGGTATTTACGGACGCAAGGCATGACGAATCCGTCGTTTGATCTCGACTTTGGAGACGGAATTGGTCTCTCGTTTGCTTCTGCCCAAATTGACGCGCCGGTCTACAAATTAGACGGATTAAAGGCGAAGCAGGTCGCCTCCTTTAATTCCATGCTTGAGGATGAGACGTTCTTCAAAGCCGATAACCCAGACATCGTCGACTTATCTCCGAATCCGATGTCAAAAGATAATAACCTGCCTGTCCTTCATGCGGAAGTCGCGGAAGGTGATCCGAAATACATCTGGCAAGTCGCGAAATCCGGTAAGCTACCGGCACGACCGAATAACGCCTACCGCTTTGATATCACAGCGAGCGGTCGCGGTGTCGACCGGCTCCATGTCAAGGTCCGGTTCTTTGATGAGAAGGATCGCGAGCTGAATCAAACGTATGTCGTCGCTCCGCATGATTCCGGTGATGTCGATGCGATTCACTTACAAGGTGAATATGTCACACCACGAAACGCAAAAACGATGCGGATTGATCTACTCAGCTTCCAACGTCCTGAGCGGAAAACGTATTGGTGGGTCCATGATATTAAAATCTTTAGCTATGAGGATTATATGATTCCGAACACGTTTACGATGACGAAAGACTTGCCTGCCGGTCGTTACGCTGGTTTTGCCCGCGTGCTGCTGAACCAAAAAGGCGGGCAACTCGATTTGACCTTCAATAAACGAGGCGTCACGATTCCAACTCGACAACGATCCGGTGCTAAGCTCGCTTGGGTTCCGCTCGGTTCGTTCACGACGCCGAGCGGTCCTGCAACGCTCAGTGTGACGAACACGGAAGGCTTCAATGCCATCCAAAATATCGTTCTGATTCCGGAAGAAAAGCTGACTACTTTACGAAAACGCGTCGATGATACACTCGCTTTTACGAAGACCTTGATGGTACTCGAGGCAGAGACCGGATTCGATTACACCGGTCACTTGCAGTCGGAGCGAAACTATCCCGGACTAAGCTTCGGGAAAGGAATCGCTGCGCAACGTGGACGTTTACAGCGTTCGATTGATATTCGGGAAGCGACCGACTATCAACTCCAGTTGATGTTGACTCCACCGCCAGGCAATGATGGTCGGATCACTGTCAAAATCCAAGACGGAAAGCAGGTCGTCTTCGAACGCACTTTGTCTCGTGCAGATATTCTAAATGGTCAAAAACACCAACAGCAGATCGGTAATCAGACGGTGACGTATGATCCGCTACACTTAGCGTTTCCGTACCGGATGACCGAGTTGAGCGATGTTTACCAAACGTTATACGATGTGAAGTTATCCAATATCCCACTTGCGAAGGGACGCTATCAGTTAGAACTATCCTATGCGAGTAAGGTGCCATCACTCGTCGATTGGAAGGATCTGCACAAGTTCGACCCGAACGAGATCGTCACCGATAAAGCCCTTGCTGCTCCAGAAGCAGCAGCAAATTGTGCGACGTGCGTCTCGATCACGGACGATATGTTCGATGCGAGTGAGACCGAAAACGGCTATACGATTGATTATGAGCCGACCTGCTCGTGTGACTGGTATATTTATGCCTCGCAAAAAATGAAGGTGAAACCGTATCACGAATATTTAATTCAGTTTGACGCAGTCAGCAAGAATGTCCGTCAACGGCACCTCAAAGTGTATTACCTGGATAAAGATGATCGTGTCATTGGTACGGATTTCATCAATGAAGTCGAAGAAAAGAAAAAGAAGCAGTGGAACCATTATGAACAAATCGTCATTCCACCGAAGAAGACCGTCCGGATGCAGTTGCATATCTGGACGCGCGGAAATGAGAAAAAGGCTGGGCAATTGCGTCTGAAGAATTTAGAAGTGCTACCGTACGATCAACTGATTCTAGTCGATCAACTCGTTCTCTCCGAGCAAAGCGGGACGCTGTTCGCAACAGAACCTGCGCGTGCGCTTGACGTCGATGCCTCACAGATGGGACGGGATATAAACAGTGATGCGCCACTCGGTCGCTTTACGGTCAATGATTCTCCGACGCCGTTATTTAAGCTCCAGACAGATCAGGAAACGATGCGTGGTGATACGGCATTAAACGGCGTTAGTCAGTTGTATCATTCGAACGAAAAGACGGCACATGTGACCGTTGTGTTGCGTCCGATTTATTACGCCGGACTGACCATCCTCGTCTTAGCGCTCCCACTTAGTATCTTGTTGATTTATTTCATGACAAGCAATCGTGGTCTAGCTATACGACAACGCCTATCGTCCGTGTTCAAGCAACGTCTTCCTCGTCTGAAACGAAACCAGAAATAGTCTATCTAAAAAGCTAAAAGGACAATGGAGACCCCTCGGTCCCCATTGTCCTTTTCATTTGACCGGTACTTCGTCTTTCCGGTGGCGCTGATACAAGCTGACCATCGTCTTCAAGAACGCAACGGAATCCTTGACGAGATTGACATGCGATCCTTCGCGCTCGATGCAGGTCACCGGTTGTTGGTAAACCCGTAGGCGTTCTTTTTTCGCTGCATACATCAGCTCTAAATCAATTGCGAGACCACTCTCGACGTGTAGATAAGGCAACAGACGATGAACGACCCGTCGGTTGATGATCTTCAGACCGGTCTGTGAATCGGTCACCCCTTTCGGTAAGAAGAACCGTGTCAGATTTCGTTTTCCAAAGCTCATGAAACGCCGGACGGCTCCCCGGTCTTCGATCGTCAAATCCTTCGTCCCGACGACGATGTCATAATATCCTTCCTGGGCGATCGTCAGCAACCGCGCGATGTCTTCAATTCGAAACGAGTTATCCGCATCGACGAAGACATAATAATCACTCGAGACGTTTTTCATTCCCTCGATGAACAGACCGGCCTTTCGTGTATTTCGTTCGACCTGGTGTACTTCTAGATATCCGACCGTGAATAACGTATCGGTCGCTTCCATGACGATCGAGCGATACTCCTGTAAGAGTGCTTTCGATCGATCTGATGAAGCATCATCAAAGAAATTGATCGAAGCGTGGATGTAGTCTTCGCTGATGAAGGTCGCAAGCGACTCTAAAAAATCTTTTACATAATTAAAACGTTTCTCTTCGTTAAATATTGGCAATATAAAGGCTATAGTATCCTTTAAAATGGGATATTCAGGATGGATGATATGCTGGATTTCAGCAAACAATTCATTCGGATAGGCTGGGCGATAAGAAAACAAGCGAAGCATACCGTCTCCTTGAACCGTGTGATACGGAAAATCTCCCTTTAAACGAATGGCTTCTTTAATCAACAGGATTTTGGAACGTGGACGTACAGCTCGAATCTGATTGGCGATCGCAAGCTCCTCTTCACGTGTCTTATAGTCGACGACATACAACAGAATCTCGTGTTCTTCTGCTTCTTGAATTTCAGTGCTAGCGATTTGTTTAAACGAGGCAGGACATCTGCCAGGTTGTGTGTAAAACAAAACCGGATAATAAGAAATCAAAGATTCGTATGGAATATGCCGCGAGTGATCGGTGAAAACAGCAATATGTCCTTGACTCATAAGTTTCATCCTTTCCGTAAAACAGCTCTGACTGATGGGAGGTGGCTCCATGACAAGTTTCATTCAGCGACATGCCGTCCTGTTGATTTTTCCGATTCTCGATGTAGCGTTGAATCTCGTGAACTATGCCTATCATTTACTATTAGCCCGTGAGCTTTCTAGTGCTGTCTACGGATTACTGAATGCTTATCTAGCTTTCTTAGGTCTTCTACTCATCATCGGTGGCGCTTTACAATGGACCGTGACACGTGACTACAGTCAACAGAAGACAAATGATTATCAAAAGCTCCGTTTTCGTATACTGGTGGTCACAGGATGCTTTTTACTTATTTTACTTTATGCATTACCTTATTTCCTGCCTTTTGCCAAAATAAACCTACTAATTGTTTATTTCATCATCGTGTTTCATATCCTTCTCTCTTTTCGCCGTGGTGTCTTACAAGCGACTGAACGCTTCTATGCCCTAAACCTCTCGTATTACATCGAATCCGTCGTCAAAGTCCTAGCCACATGGTTTTTGATTCAGCAAACGAACATCAGTTATGCACTGTTGTTCATCTTGGCCGGCATGATTGCGTCCTACCTATTAAGCCTGATACAAGTCACGTTCCCGGTTAGTAGCGGGCAAATCCAGGCGAATGGACTCGTCCATATGATCCATACACAGATCGTCATGACGCTCTTCTTTACACTTGATAGTCTCCTCGTCACCCGTTATTTTCCGCAGTTCGCAGGAGATTATTCCGTTGCCTTACGCTTCGGTCAACTCCTGTTATTCGTCGCGTTATCACTCGCCCAATTGTTGTTGCCGCGCTTAAGTCAAAAAAGTCAGGATGAAGCCTTTCTTCTTTGGGAGCGGCGCTTTTACCGTATCTTGTTAGGTGGACTCGTTCTTGCTGTTTTGGTGTACTGGACGATCGTTCCTTACCTGATTCCGCTTCTATTCGGGAGCGGCTACGACATGGCAACTCATTACATCAAATATATGGTTTTCGTTTATGTCGGCATCACATTGATTCAATACGAGGCACTCGTCCAGTTTTCCCTACATCGAACTAGTTACTTGAAAGGCTACTGGCTGATTCTGATTCTGTTCGTCCTTGTTTTGACGACATTTCACTCGACCGTTGAGATTTGGTTGCTTGCACAAGCAGGTGTCTTTTTACTTGGCGCCCTGATCTTACGTTTCACCTTACCTCGACACCCCGATCCCGTGAAGGAGGCATAACATGAAACCCCATCTACTTTTTTTATCTTGGCGCGATATCAAACACCCGAAAGCAGGTGGCGCAGAAGTGTTCACCCACGAGATGCTCCGACGTGTTAGTGACGACTATGAAATTACCCATTTTTCTCCCGCATTCGAAGGCGGACATGATGTCGAGTACTTGGACGGAATCACTTATATTCGGAGAGGTACTGCACTTTCTGTCATTCCGCTCGCCTTTTCTTATTATCAGTCGCATGCTGCGACGATTGATTTAGTCGTCGACCAGATGAACACGCATCACTTTTTCACACCCTTGTATGTTCCATTAGCGAAACGTGCCCTCTTCATTCATCAACTGACACGTGAAATCTGGCAAATCAATGTTCGTCCTCCATTTTCATACGTCGGCGAATGGACGGAGACGCCACGTCTGCAGCTTTACCGGACCGGTCGCGCGTTGACGGTCAGTCAATCCACAGCAGACGACCTGCTTGCTGTTGGTTTCTCCAAGGACGACGTAACGATTCTACCAGAAGGTCTCTCCTTTATCCCATGGAACGAGGAGGACTGGAAGCCAAAAGAAACACATCCAACTTTTTTATACGCTGGACGGATGTCTGCCTATAAAGGAATCAATGATGCACTCCAAGCTTTCGTCATCGTCAAACGGGAGTACCCTGACGCTCGTTTCTGGGTCATTGGAAAGAAAGACGAGGCGTATATCACCGAGCACCTTCATCCAATCGTTCCGGAAGAGATGCGTGAGGCCATCACCTATTTCGGATTCGTCAGTGAGGAAGAAAAGCTCGAACGGATGAGTCGCGCGACGGCGCTCCTGTTTCCCTCCAAACGAGAAGGTTGGGGTCTGACGGTCAGTGAAGCGGCAGCTGTCGGTACACCGACGATCGTCTATGACGCCCCTGGACTGCGTGACGCCGTCCAGTACGGTATGACTGGTTACATGGCCAAAAGTCAGACGCCGGGCGCACTCGCTGCCGAGATGCGTGCCTGCTTACGTGACCCGGAAGAATACGAAATGATTCAAGCAGCCGGTCATCGTTTCGTTCAGACCTTACACTGGGATCACACAGGTCAGGCGTTTCGAAACTGGTTGCAACGCGAATTAATACCCGTCGCACTAAAGGAGGATTTTTCATGATTGGAATCGCTATGTCCACATACGAAAATGAAGCAATTATCACGGAAACGATCCGCTCCCTTCAGGCACAACAGGTTTCTTTCCTTTGTGTCATCGCGGATGATGGTTCGACCGATTCGACCGTCGCGACGATGCGTCAATTGACCGCAAATGATACGCGATTCGAAGTGCTCGCGCTACCGCACGGTGAACGAGGTATTGCCCGCAAGACTGCGATTGATCGCTTAAAGCAAGACGATGTTGAATACCTCTACATCATTGATTCCGATATGGTACTTGAAGAACAGTTATTAAAAAGCTGCCTCTTATACCTTGAGGCACATTTAGAGGTCGGGGCACTCGTCATTCCCGAACGCGCGTACAGTGATTTTGATAATTACTTCAGTCAAGTGAAGGTCTTTGAGCGTAACCTGTTCAACGTCCCAACGGATCAACTCGACACGCATACGATGGAAGCCGCGCGCTTCTGGCGGCTCGAGGCGTACGTCGCCTCGGGCGAGATTGATCCGACGCAAATCAGTTTCGAAGAGACGCAGCCGACGATCCGTTATTTAGAACAAGGCGGAATCATTCGCCGTGCGACGTTCACTTACGTACACCACAACGAAAAGCAGGTCGAATTAAATGACCTGCTTCGAAAGAAACGCTATTACTTTGATGTCATGCCCGCGACGCTCGACGCGGAACAGGGTGGCTTCATGAAAGCCTTACGACGTTGGTATTTCTTCCGTCCCGTTCTCTATCATCAGGCTAATTTAAAAAAATATAGTCGTCATCCACTACTGACCGCTGGTGTCATCTACATGTACTTGCGTCTTAGCTTCATTGGTGTAGAATCCCTCTTCTTCAAACGGGTTTCGTAAGACTGCCAGTAAGTGACTGATAGAGGATGTACGTTCCGAACTGCGTCGGGAATTCGAATCGATGAATACCGTTTTGGTCTTCTAGAATCTGTTCATGATGATCAATCGTCAGGGCACGTTGACTGATGATTGATCCATCTTCGTAAAAGAGACAATACGGACGATTTGAATTGATTAACACATCAGTAAAATGTTGTCCCAGATTCCGTTTACGTTGTTTCGTTTCCACGACCTCATCTCCGATGCGCGTCATGATACTAAGAACTCGATCGTCAATTTTCAATGGTTTCGTCATCATCCGACTGACGTTTCCTGCGTTCACAGCTGCCAGCAACGTATGGACTTGCATATAATCCGTCAAGACGATTTGTTTCGTTAACGGCGCCTGTTGTTTAGCAGCACGCAACAGCTCGACACCATCCATTTCTGGAAGTCGAAGTTCTGTCAGCAAGACATCAACGTCGGAGTTGCTGAGTTGTTCCAACGCCTCTTCTCCTGATCCTGCTTCCTGTACGTCTTGTCCCGCTGCCAGTAGTTTACGACGTAAAATCCGTCGTGTCGGTTCATGTGAGTCAACTAATAGATAAAGTGCCATATGCTATCGCCTCCGTTTTAAAAAGAAAGGATGGTCGTCAATGTATATTCTTTTACTATCAGGTGGATCCGGAAAACGGCTTTGGCCGCTCTCGAACGATTTGAACTCGAAACAGTTCTTGAAAATCCTAGAAGATCGCGATGGCAATAAACAATCGATGATGGAACGCGTCTTTCAGCAGCTTCAGGAAGTCGGTCTGGACGACCGGACTGTCATTACGACGACGAGTTCACAAGTCGATGCAATCGAAAATCAGCTTGGATTCCGAACGTCCATCATTCAAGAACCGTCACGTCGCGATACGTTCCCTGCGATCATGCTTGCGACAAGTTATCTCGCAGAACGAATTGATTTAGAAGAGACGATCATCATCATGCCGGTCGATCCTTACGTTGAACTATCGTTCTTTGAACGCTTCGAACAACTGGACCAAGCCGTCCAAGAACATCCGGATGCGCTTCATTTAATGGGGGTCGAACCGTTGCATCCGACATCAAAATATGGCTATATCATTCCGCAGACTTCCGACAATATGTCCATCGTCGATCGCTTCCAAGAGAAACCGACCGTTGAAGTCGCGAGTGACTTAATCGAACAAGGTGCACTATGGAACTGTGGTGTCTTTGCCTGTCGCCTTGACTTCTTAATGCAGTGTCTAGAAGAACAAGCTGTGCCGACGACATTCGAGGCGCTCCGTTCGAACTACGAGGCACTAGAAAAGACATCATTTGATTATGCGGTTGTTGAAAAGACCGATTCTTTATTCGTTCATCGGTATGATGGTTACTGGAAAGATCTCGGAACATGGAATACATTAACGGAGGAGATGCCGCATCCGCTTCATGGAAACGCCCGGATGCTCCATTCGAAAAATACGCATATCGTCAATGAATTACAGGTTCCGGTCCTTGGAATCGGACTTGATAACTTAATCGTGTCGGTGAGTCCAGATGGTGTCCTCGTTGCGTCCAAAGATGAGACACCTGCTTTAAAGGAATATTTGACGGATGATACTTTGCCACCACAATTTGAGTGGAAACGCTGGGGTTATGCGACGATTTTACATCAACAGCAACTAGAGGACGGGCGTTATGCCGTGACCCGACGGTTGCATATCAAGGCACATCAGCAAATCAGTCATCATTATCATGCGCATACCGACTCGACATGGAGTATCTTACAAGGTCGCGCTGAGGCACTGATCGATGGTCAGTCACAGCAGCTCGGACCAACTTCTGTCGTGCATATCCCACAAGGTGTTCCGCATACGCTGACCACACTAGAAGATCTGATCATGATCGAAATTAAATATTCGATCGATTGGACGGAACAAGATAACTATCCGCTCCCGACCTCCATCCGGTCCAAACCATGATGTTAGAAAGGGCACCTCTTATCGGTGCCCTTTCGTCTGCTCTAGTCTAAAAACACTTCACTTGTCACGAATGTGACGGATCCCGCTATTTCGTAATCTCCCGCTCGACGCGGTACAAAGAATTGGTTTCCTTTCTGTAAAGGAATCACGCGACTGCCTTGCCGCGCTTCTCCTTTACCATCGATGACAGTCAACAAACGAAAGACTGGATGATCATGTAATGTATATCGACCGATCACTTCATGACGGATCACCGTAAAGGAAGGTACTTGAAGCAACTTCGTCATGACACCCCCTTCCTTGATGATCGTCTCTGGTTGGTTCGTCCACGGCTCATCTGGAATCGTCGTGACAGCGATTGCCTTCTCAACGTGCAATTCTCTCGGTTTCCCGTCATCTCCTAATCTGTCGTAATCATATAGTCGATACGTCCGGTCGCTCATCTGTTGAATCTCAAGAAGAACGATGCCTGGTCCTAGAGCATGAATCGTACCACTCGGAATGTAATAAAATTCGCCAGGTTTTACTTTTTGATGCCGAAGAGACGTCTCCCAGTCCTTTTCTTGCGCGCACCGGAACAAGGCATCTCGTGATTGTAGATTGTGACCAAGAATGATTTCTGCCTCTGGTGCAGCCTCTAAGATATACCAGCACTCATTCTTACCGAATGGTTCTCCTTCTAGCCGTCGTGCCTCCTCATCATTCGGATGGACTTGTACGGATAAGTACGCGGACGAGTCCAGAAATTTTACATGAAGCGGAAAGGCGTCAAGCAGATAATCACCGAACAGTTCCGTCCGTTTCGTTTGCCATAATTCATCTAGCGTCTTCCCCTGATCAGGTCCATCTAAGAAATGCGTCCGTCCACTCGCATGAGCGGATGCTGTCCAACATTCTCCAATTTGTCCTTCTGGTAACTCAAACTGAAACAACGCCTCTAACCGTCGACCGCCCCAAATTCGTTCTTTGAAAATTGGTTGAATGGCATACATATCGACGCGGACTCCCGATAGACTAGGAGCGACGCTTCACCTCCATCTATACGTTTGGTTACCTCTTTATACCCATTTTTATGTCTATATTATCCAAATAAAACAGATTGAATCATAAAAAAACCAACTCTTAGTGCATCACTAGTAGTTGGTTTTCGTACAGTTTGCTAGCTCTTTTTATTGTTCGAGATAATCGATGATCGTCTGCGGATCCACTCGTTTCGTATAATCCGATGATACTTCAGCGAAACGAATCACACCACCGGTATCAATGATGAACGTCGCCGGTTTCGGTAACTGCCAATCCTCATTTCCGTTGTGCTTCGCTACATCAAGTCCCGATGCTTTGTAAATCTCGATCAAATAATCTGGCAGGTCAAACACCAAATCAAATTGACGGGATACATGCAAATCAACGTCACTTAAAACAGGGAAACTTAACGCATTCTTGTTTGCTGTCTGTTCAGCAAAATCAGGTGTCTCTGGACTGATCGCAACGACAGTCGCTTCTAGCGCGCGAATACGATCGATTTGCCGTTCGTACGCGCGAAGCTCGAGATTGCAGTACGGACACCAACCGCCCCGGTAGAATGTTAAGATGACAGGACCTTGCTCGAGTAATGTCTCGATCGCCACAGGCTTGCCGGATACATCGGGTAACGTAAAGTGTGGAATTGTATCACCGACACCTAGACCTTTAGCAATACCAGAAGCAGCGAGTTCAGCTGTCGCTTCCGCCATCAACCGTTGTTTCTCAGCAGGTGCCTTTTGTCGGAACTCTGATTGATACTGTTTGATTTCTTCGAGTAAGCGTGTCATGTGTTCTCCCCCTTTATTGCTGTATAGAATAACAGGGAGATTACTCGTTTGTCTCTTCTGACGACTCTTCTGCCTTCTTCCGGAATCGTTTCACAAATCCCATCAGTTGTTCCGGTGTTAATTCGAGCTTATTCTCATAGACATATTTCGTTCCGTATCCGAGTGCAAGGGTGGCAGTCGAAGCGACTCCCGCGGCAATGACGGCACCATACCCCGGAACTAGCTTCGCCATTTGCCGAAAAGCAGTCTTTCCGGAGTTTCCGACGATTGTCACGACAAGCAATTCCTTCGCACTCTCCTTGGATAACTGTCGTTCGTACAGATTCGATAACTTGAGCATCAAGCCGATTTGAATTGAAGTCAACGGAATGATATCAGCTCCCGGGAACGGGACTGCACCGATCGCACCAGCGGCTGTTCCGGCACCGACGATCCAGTTGTTGGCGATTTTCCCGCGAACGGTCGGATCCATCTGGCGAACGAACACATTATCCTTGTCGAACTTTTTTAAGATATCGAGGACCTCCCGGCGGAGCCGATCGATGTTCGTTCCTTCTCGTGCTGATACGGGAATGATTTTGGGTCCTGGTAGTTTTTCTGCAATATGCTGGACGATCGTATCGACATCATCCGTCGCATCCATCTTCGTGACAACGATCAAGACATTTTGGTTATGTTGATAAATCTTACGGAAATTCTTCGTCTCCGTCTCAGATAAAACAGTACCTGCCGCATTTAAAAAGTAAAGGATGACATCGGCACTTTGATAGTACGTCCACGTCGCTTCCGAGTTCTGTGTATTGGCATCATTCAATCCTGGTGTATCGACGAAGATGACTTTATCTTCCGGGTGCTGCCGGACTTGATCAATCCGGACCGTTTCACCCGGGCGCGCCCCGACCGTTGCGACTTCACGACCAAGAATCGCGTTCAAAGTCGAAGATTTTCCCGCATTGACATCTCCGATCAGAGCAACCGTCACGTCCTGCTCCAGCGATTGATTGAAATCCCGTCGCTCCGATTCAAACGACTGATCAAAGATTTCCTCCAGTTTGCGTTTCCGCTTTTGCTGATTGGTCTCAAGTCCTTCACCAAAAAAATCATCCATCGTGATCCCTCCCCCTTCTTCTGCTGTCTGTCTTTTCCCGTTATCTATTGATTTCAATACAAAACAGGCAAGTGAACCTCTTGTCCACTTACCTGTTTTTAAAGATATGTGCTGCGTCGCTCGAGCAACACCGTATCGCGCCATCTGCCACCAAGCCGACCAATCCGTTCGCGACGACCGACTTCCCGAAAATTAAAACGTTCATGAAGGCGTAGACTCGCTTGATTTTCCGGAAAGACTTGCGATTGTAAGGTCCAGATTCCGGCTGCTTCACTTGCTTGAATGACGTCCTCCATCAAGCGTGTGCCGACACCTTTGCCGCGTGCTTCTTCCGCGATATAGAGACTGATTTCAGCGACACCGGCATATGCCGGAATCGAAGAGAATGGACTTAACGCGACCCAGCCGAGCAGTTGCTCGTCTTCAATCCCAACGAGTCGACTGTGTTCGTGGTGGTGCCTCGTCCATTCTTCGTACGGTAACGCTTCCGTACGAAACGTCGCATTCTCCGTCTTTATTCCTTGTTCATAGATACGAACGACCTCCGGATAATCAGATTCTCTCATTATTCGAATATGCATAGTATCTCCTCTACTCGTTCTATCATCTTATCAAGTGCTATACTTCTAATCGCACTGCCATTTCCCGACCGAATCGATCCCCGTGATCGATGAAGCCGAGACTTGCATACAGACGGTGTGCCGCCTGATTATCCGGCCGATAGCCGACGACGATTCGTTTGGCTGCGGGTAGCATTCGCATCTCGTCAATCACGGCTTGCATCGCTAATCGTCCGATCCCGTTCCCTTGCTGTGTCTGATCGATCATAATGCGGTAAATCCAGTAACCATCGAGTTCTTCTAGTTCCGTGTTGTACATCACAAAACCAACGACTGCTCCACCTGCAATGATCGCCCGAAGGACAAGGCTCGGTTCGAACTTCGCTTGCGCGATCGAGTAGACGTTCGTTTCCATGAAGTCTTGCTGTTCTGCTGTCAATGTCAACTCACAACACGCTTCCCAGTTCTCTGCCGTTACCGGTACAAGTTGAATCATGTTCATTTCCCCTTTTAGTTAGACGGGAGTTGCCTCCAGCGTCTGTTGATCACATCGTTGCACAGTGATCGCCCCCTTTCCTTCTCTCTCCTATCGGTTGGTTTAATTCATTGTTGAAGAACTGCTGCGTTTTCAAGCACCGCAGGAAGTTTAGCTAACGAAGTAATCGTAAATGTCGGCTTGATATCCGTCGCTGATTTTCCGTCTGGATTAAACCAACATGTGGCGATACCAGCTTGATTGCCACCTGCGATATCAGCTGACAAGGAATCTCCGACGATGATCGTTCGCGCCGGGTCGAATTGCGGAATCCGCGCAAATACGTGGTCGAAGAATCCTGCCATTGGCTTTTGAAAACCCGTCTCCTCTGAAACGAAAATCCCTTCAAAGAAATCCGTTAATCCAGCGCCATCGAGCCGTGCGCGTTGTGTCTTCGAAATACCGTTCGTGACGACATACATCGTGACGTTTCCGGTTAGCTGCTCAAGTAGCGCCGTCGCACCCGGAATCAATTCTGTTCCTTGTGCGAGATAGCCGCGATACGTTTCGTCAACTTCTCGTCCGTCGACCGTCCGTCCTTCTTCCGCGAAGAATGTCACGAACCGTGAGTGAATGACTTCCTCGCGTGTCACCTCGCCTCGTTCGAGTGCTTTCCAAAGTGCTTGATTGAGTGTTTTATAGCGCGCTTCTCGCTCCGGCGTCCACTGCAACTCTTGTTGCTCGAGCAGGCGGCGAAAGGCAATCCGTTCCGTCGCTTCAAAATCGAGTAATGTATGGTCAATATCGAATAATATTGTCGTGTAAAACATATTCAAGCTCCTTTTCGTACGTGTTGTACAGTCGTTGTTTTCCCGCCCAGTTGAAATAACAGCACGCCGCCACCAATCAATAGGACACCGAGTGCTTTCGTCCATGTGAACGGAACGGTCTGTAAACCAAACCAACCGAGCGTATCCCACAGCAAGGCAAACAAGATTTGCGATACCATGACGATCGAAATCGCTCGACTCGGTCCGAGTTGTTGAACGCCTTGTGTCACACAGAGGACGACACCGACACCGATGATTCCGCTGAACCAAAACCAGGTTTGTGCCTCTTTTAGGGCAAATAGTTGTGATCCTTCGACGATTAAACCAATCGTCAGTGAAGCGAGGAATCCGAGTCCAAGGACTAGCGTCGTCGTCGCCCAAGCACCGACGTGTTCTTTGACTTTTGCGTTAAACGTATTTTGAATACAGACGAGCATGCCCCCACAAAGGGCAAGAATGATTCCTGTAACCATATCACACCTCTTTCATTCGTAAATGCTTTCTCCAACGCGCTCCATCAATCCGTCTCGATCAATGATTTCAATCGTATGCTGCGTCCGGCGAATCAACCCATCATCGACGAACTGGCGTAAGACACGATTGACATGACGATAACTCGTCCCGATCAAATCTGCCGCATCGACGAGTTCCTTACTCGCAAAAGCATCCGTATTAGGTGTCATCGACAGCAAATAACTGGCGAGCCGAACTTCAACCGGGTACAACAGATTGAAGCTGAGCGTATGCGATTTTAATTCAAACTTTTTCGTGATCGTCTCGAGTAAAAATAATAAAAAGGCAGAATGATGGACACGTGCTTCTTCCAAATCCGGATAGGCAATGCGTAAGACGGTCACTGGTGTCACTGCCTCGACCGTGTTCATCAAATCAATCTTTCGGACGAACTCAATATCACCGACGAGATCAAACGGATGCTTGAAGGACAACACGAGACGTTTCCCCGTTGCCGACATATGCGTGATCTTCAATTTCCCTTCGACGAGCAGGTAGAGTTCATGCGCAACATCGCCTTGTCGGCATAAAGCCTCACCCGGTGCGAACGTCTGGATGTGCATCGCCTTGCGTAGTGATGCATCAAAGACATGCATTAACTGATACCGTTCCAAATAGGTCACAATGTCCGTCACTTCTTCTCCTCCTTAGCTCTTTAAGATGAAGATGCCTGCTACCATCATCAAGATGCCGATGATTTGTGGTCCGCGCAGTCGACGTTTCATGACGCCGAACCAGCCTCTTCCGTCAATCCAGAGTGCCAGCGCTAATTGCGCCAATAAAAAGAGCGAAATCGTCAAAGTCACGCCCATCCGGTGGACAGCCGTCATGTTGCTGAATAATATGATCGCCGCAAAGGCTCCCCCTGCCAGATAGAGTGGTTTGACACGTCGCATCGCTGAAAAACTGCGATCCCGTAAGACGATTGCTAAGAGGATCGCAACGATGAACCCAGTCATCTGAGTGATCGTCGCCGCTTGCCACGTCCCGATCGTTTGACTGATCCGGGCATTGGCGACACTTTGGAGCGTCAAGAAAAAGCCACCAGCAATCGCAAATAAGACACCACGCATGTGCATACTCCTCTCTTGTTCCATGATACTTTCATTTAACGAGAGTCCTTCTGATTTGAACAGGACATTTGTCCTGAGATGTGAATAAGTTCATGCTTCATGATAACTGAAAAAAATTCATACAAAGCCAAATGCATCAAAAAAAAGCGATTCTTCTCAGCAAGAGAACAATCGCTTTTGGTGTAAATGATTTATGCTTCTTCTTCCAATCGTTTAATCGCTTCATCTAGTTGTTCCTGATCCTCTTCCGACAACTTCGGATATTGCGGATCAATTTCCTTCAAAACGTCATTCATGACTTCGGTGACGATATAGCGAGAATACCATTCGTCATCTGCCGGCAAGATGTACCATGGTGCATACGATGTCGACGTCGCCGAGACGAGTTCAGCAAAAATCTCATGGTATTCGTCCCAGTGCTTGCGTTCTTCAATATCACTGAACGAGAATTCAAAGTTTTTCGTTGGATCCTTCAGACGAGTCAATAATCGTTGCCGTTGCTCTTCTTTTGAGACATGGAACAAAAACTTGACGACCCGGAAGCCGTTCTCGACGAGATAGCGTTCAAAGTCATTGATTTGGCGATAACGCATCTGCCAGACATCTCCGTCATCCGGCTTTTCTTCTTCCTCGAGCAAATCATGAATTCGTGGCGCAATGACTTCCTCATAATAGGAGCGGTTCAAGATGCCGACTTCCCCTTTTTCCGGTAGACCTTCGTGGATCCGCCATAGATAATCGTGTTTTTGCTCCGTATCCGACGGTTTTTTGACGGAGATCGTCCGGAGTCCTTGTGCGTTTAGGTTAGAAAAGATGTAGCTGATCGCCTCATCCTTCCCCGCTGCATCAATCGCTTGCAGGATGACGAGGACACCGTTCTTTTCTTCGGCATGCAAACGCCAGTGTAACTCTTGTAATGTCTCGACACTTTTCGGAATCCGTTTCTCTCGTAATTCCGCTTCTGAAATTTTATGTTCTTCTGATGTCGGGTAATTCGAAAACGAGACTTGCTCGCCTTCCTTGACACGATAGGATGACAGTTTCATGGTAGGGCTCCTCCTTTAATTGCTTCTAAAGGGGGTTTACCCTACTCGTTCACCCTAAAAACGTTCAGATGAACTTATCTTTTCAAAAGGAGACGGACTCCCTCTTCTAGCGTCGTCACAGGACGACCGAGTAATTCTTTAAAATCAGTACTTTCTACTGCCAGAGTTCCGGCTGCGATATCTGCCTGGATACCCGTCAACATTGGAATCAAGAAGTCAGGTAAGCCAGCTTCTCGCATCCGCTCGCCATAGGTCGCGCCATCCACTTCATCTACAGCGACCGGTCGGTTAAGCACTGTTCCGACTGCATTCGCAAGTTCTGCTTGTGTATGCAACGGTCCAGAGAGTTCATAGATTGGTTTTGGATGTTCAAGCGTCAGTCCCGTCGCAATCGCTAACGCATACTCATCTTGTAACGCCCATCCGACTTTTCCTTCGCCTGCTGCCGTTAACCAGTCTGCGCCTTGTGAAACGGCATCAATCGTTCCGAGTTCATTTTCGAGATACCAGTTGTTGCGGAAAAAGACATACGGGATATCTGTCGCTTGAATCGCTTCTTCTGTGACCCGATGTGTTCGCGCAAGTCCGTTCGTACTGTGTGCCGCATTGGCGATACTCGTATAGCCGATCAGCTTGACGCCTGCCGCTTGTGCGGCCGTGACAGCGGTTTGATGTTGCCGGATCCGTGTTGCTTCTTCACCGTCCGTCGAGATGATCAGCAGACGATCGATGCCTTGAAACGCGTGTCCGAGTGTTTCCGGCTGATCGAAATCACCATGCCGGACGTCGATTCCTTGCGCTGCAAGCGACGCTGCTTTTTCAACGTCACGGACACTAACCGCTACATGTTCGTTGCCGACTTGTTCACTGAGATATTGCACGATCCGCGCACCTAATTTTCCGGTTGCTCCTGTAATTAACCATTTCATGATGAAACCACTCCTTTGAAGTTTGATGTTGTTCTTCATGATACGCCAGGTGATACACTAAAAAAAGTAGGCACTTATCTGAAACTAGGTCCCTCAAAACGAACCAATGGGAGAGGATGAACGTGGCTGTATTCGATTCAACGACTAATCAACGGACGGCTTGCCCGGTCACTCGGGTCCAACAGATGGTCGCTGGCAAATGGAAGATCATCTTGCTCTGGCACCTGACACACGGGACGCATCGTTTTCATGAACTGCAACAATTAACAGGCATCTCTAAAGGAACATTAACGCGTCAGCTTCGCGAGCTCGAGGCGGATGGTTTGATTCAACGACACGTCTTTGGCGAAGTTCCTCCTCGCGTTGAATATTCCCTGACGGATGCCGGACATAGTTTTTTACCGATTCTTGACCAAATGGCAGCCTGGAGTGAGCAACACTTCCAGACGGAATGATCGTGAGTAACAAAAAAACATGCGCTTCTTCTCGATTCAGAAAAGAAGTGCATGTTGTCGTTCATTCCGTCGCTGTCACCGTCTGACGTAAGTGGGTATCAATCGCCTCTGCGACGCGTAATCCGGAAATGACAGCACTCTCGACGCGCGTCCGCCCTGACGCATCATCGGCTTCAAGGAACGCATCCCCGGCAAGCCAAAGCGGATGTGCCGCCAGTTTCAAGTGTGGTGTCCGGTAAACCGCGCGTGCCTGAGCGTAACGCCAGCGTTTGAGCTGACGCGAAACAATCGTCACCGGTCCGAGTTGCTGTTGTAACAGCCGCTCGACTTCAGCGAGTGTCTCTTCTTCCGGACGCTCGTACCAGTCTTCACTGAAGCGGGCTGTCATATAGACGCTCAGGAGTGTCGTCTTCGAAATCTGTTTCTCGGCATTATTGACGAGTTTTAACATCCCATCGACGAGTTGTTCGTCTTGTAGGCCGACTTCCCCGATTGTCAGTCGCTCTTTGATTTCAAACAGACCCACGAATGTCGGCTCGAACGTCACTTGACGTAACTGCTCATGATCGTCCTCTCCGAGCGCCAGATCAGAAGCCTGCAACAGTTCATATGCTTGCGGTACAGGCGCCGTCACAAGTAACGCATCATACGCACCTTGATGATCCGTCGCTTGTGTGACGAGTTCATCTTCTGTTGCCGTAATATGCGTGACCTGTTCATTCAAATGAACGGGAATACCCTGACCAATGGCTTGTACGAGTTGATTCATGCCGTCCGTCGCGACATAGCGTGGAAAATCCGTTCCGAACCATTTACGAACCCACCCTTTCTCAAGCCAGTCGTCGACTTCGCGTTCCAACTCTTCCGTCCGAACCGTGAAGAAGACGGCACCATGATCCGCTGTTCCTTCATCAATCCGACGAGTCGCCATTCGCCCCCCGACGCTCTGGCTTTTTTCGATGATTTCAACAGCATGTCCTGCTGCCTGCAATTGACGTGCCGCAAAAATCCCGGCGAGTCCACCACCGATGATTCCGATTCGTTTCCCTGTCATCTCGCTTCCCCCTCATATTCCTCATTTCCCTAAGTATAGAGGTTTCTTCCAAGACATGGGTGAATCAATACCCGTTCGATATGCTCGTCATCTGTAATTCCTGCTCGATGAGCATGATGTTCTCCTCAAAGAACACCCGGTGCTCTTCTAGTCCACGTTTGATGCACCACCCGACGGCCGTGAGTGCTTCCCACAAACGATAGTATGCTAGATACGTCTCGATCGGCACGTCTGGGTGTAACGTCGCGTATCCTTCTTGAAATGCCGTGACGTAAATGGAACCGAACGACTTGAGATTACGGACGATCTTCGTGAAGTCCATCTCGACGGCCCCGTAGCGGGTCGTCTCGAAATCGATCAACCCTGTGACTTGATCACCTATCGTCAGTAAATTTGCTAGGCGGAAGTCACAATGTATGGCAACGGGACGTGAAGGCTCCGGTAACGACTGTTCTCGTCTGACTAACTCTGTTTGGATGTTCTCTAAAAAAACCGGATCGAGTTCGGTCGTGATAAACGGCATGAATCCATCAAGTTTTTCATTCCGGAAGCGCCGCCAGTCCTGAACCGGATAGGCATAAAATCCGTCTTCCGTATACTCGCCGTAAGCTTCTCCTGTACACGTATGTAGCATTGCGAGCGTTCGACCAATTTCGTACGCCAATTTTTTAGTCATCGTGACCGGTGCCTGTCCCGGTAAGGCAGCAAGCACGAACGATCCGGTCGTCTGCCCGGGAGCTGCTTCAGCTAAGATGTGCGGCACGGGTACAAACCCTTCTAGTACATGAATCCAGCCACGCTCCCGGTACCACTTTTCAGCCGTGTACGGTCGCTTTAAGAAAACGACCTGACCATCTGTTAGGACGAGACAATCGACTTCAGAACTATACGATTCGTCGACAGTCGCGCATGCTGCAACGTCGAGTTGAAAATGTTCAATCCATTCGTCTCGTGTCATTCCGTCGTCCCCAATATTTTCTGTAGCGTTTCACCTGGTAGACCGTCAATCTGTCCAAGATAGGTCGATTCAAAACCTAATCCGATCAAAATACGGCGCGATGCTTCATGTGCTGGATCAATCGTTGCCGTGACGACCTGTAGCTCTTCTTCTGTCGCTAACTGTAACAGACGCTCTGCAATCGCTGTGCCGTATCCACGTCCCCACTGATCGGGTAGCAGCATATAACCGAGCTCTGCTTCGAACGGTTGCGTTTGACTCCGGGTCATGTGCACGATTCCAATCCATGTCTCTTCGGCATAAATCAAATACGATCCGAGTCGGTCGTGCTGCTGTTGTTCAAGGATTCGGTCAAAGCGCTGTTTCGTTTCCGTATCTGTTAATGCCTGTTCCGTAATGTAACGCATGACACGTTCATCTTGGACGAGCGTTGCGTAGCGTTCGTAATCGGGCGCTGTTATTTTTTGTAATTCAATCATCTTATTCTCCTCTTCATGTCCGGTAATCATTGTGGGTTGGGGTGAAGACATCTTCCGTCGACGGACGAACAATCGCAAAATGTTCGACGTTATAATGACCGTGCAAAACTTGATTGTGGTGAGCGATCATTTGCTCCGGCGTCAGGACATCAGAGCCGTTCGTCGTGTGCCCGTCAGCGACAAGCGTGACATCAAAGCCATGCACCGTCGCACTACGCACCGCGGTATCGATGCAGTGCTCCGTCTTACAGCCTAAGACGATCAGATGTTCAATCGATGCTTGGCGTAGATAATCAAGCAAAGGGGTGCCATGAAACGCATTCGTCGCCGCTTTATCAAACGTGATACTGGACGCTGGAACGGGAATCGAGTCATGGACTGCAAACCCAGACCCTGTTCCGCCGGCGACATCCAGATCCCGAATAAAGACGATCGGGATATTCCGTTCGTCTGCTTCGAGTACGACCGCTTCGATGACGTGCGCGACTTGTTCTTTTAAGTATACCGGACGTTCTTCTGTGTTTCCGTCGACGAGTTCCTGTTGAAAATCGATCACTAGGACTGCTTGTTTCATCGTCATGTTCCTCCTTATAAAATCGACTGCTTGTTTCCTTCCCGTTCTTCTGAATGATTTCCTGCTCCTGACGGACGTGAAACTTTTTAGCTGTTGGATTCGTTAAGAAGAAGGAAAGGATGTGTCTGGATGATTTGGTTTGGCGTCATCTTCTTATGTGTGCTTCTCGTCAATCTGACACTGGAGAAACTGATCATGAACCGGACGATGACAGGTCGCTGGTTCGTCCGCAACTTACTCATTTGTCTCGGGATCACTCTCTTATTATTCGGGATCGAACGTTATGTTATATCCGGATTCTAAAAAAGCAGATAGCGATTTTTCGCTATCTGCTTTTTTAGTTAATAGACTTCGTAATTTTGCCCCGTCTGTGCCCCTTCGACACTCTTTTCGAACGCCGTCGCGACACGTGACGCCGGAACGGCTTCAAAACCACGGAAGAAGGGTTCGTACTTCTCAAGCGACTCGATCAGTACGTTCGGACTGACGCTGTTGATTCGAATGCCTCGTGGCATCTCGATCGCTGCTGCGTGAACGAACGCTTTGACCCCACCGTTCGCAAGCGCAGCGGATGCGCCTTGGCGAATCGGATCGTCCATCATGATGCCGGTCGTCAGCGTAAAGCTTCCGCCGTCTCGTACGGACTCTAAACCAAGCAAGACGAGATTGACCTGACCTTTTAGTTTACTGTCGATTCCGATTTGATTAAGCTCCGGTGTTAAGTCCGTCAATGGACCGAAATGAGCGCCACCTGTGGCACTGATGACGGCATCAACAGAACCGACCGCTTCATACATCGCTCGGATACTTGCTTCTGATATAATATCGACTTGTACATCCGCTCCGCTTCGTCCAGCACGAATGATGTCATGCCGCTCACTCAACCGTTCGACGACTGCCTGCCCAATCGTTCCGCTTGCCCCTACTACTAAAATTCGCATGATTCCTTCCCCTTTCACGTCTAGCTTACTTATCTAGCCTACTGCACAGTAGATGATGGTTTCAAGGAATGTACCGGGTGGGTCTTCAAGAAGACGAGGATTTCTTCGAACAAACACTGTTTATCCCGATCGAGCGTCAGTAAATGTTTACTGTTCGGAAGAAGGACTTTTTTCTGATCTCGGCTCGGTACCGTCGTTTCGATTCGCTCGAGACTTGCATGATAGACGGTATCATCTAATGCGCCAAGGAAAAGAGCGATGGGCTGCGTGATCTTCGGTAAGACGACTTCTGTGTCGAGGATGAACTGTTGCAGTGCTCGTAAGTCTTTTTCTGGTCGTGGAAAATGACAGGCGACAAAGTCTGCAATCCACTCTTGCGAACGATCGTCAAATTGAAAATACCGTTCTGTATAGCGACGAACGCGATACTCGAGTCCGGCGATCGTCCGCTCAAGAATCGGCGTCGAAAGTAAGATGAGTCCGGCACATCCTGACTGCTCTGCCAGTCGAAGTGCCATCACTCCACCGAGTGATTGTCCGATCAAAAAGATGTCTTTGTGTCCTCGATCATGTAAAAACGCGAGTCCGGCTTGTGCGGACTGCCAGACGTCTTCGATCGTCGTCGCAAACAAACGCTCCGGCGATTCTCCGTGCCCGGCATAGTTCGGTGCGAAACAGGTATACCCGGCTGCATGTAAAAAACGAGCGAGTCCCCGCATCTCATTCGCACTACCAGTAAAGCTATGTAACAACAAAATAGCAGGTCCAGCTCCTTCTAAGTACAAATCCCTTGATTTCGTAATCAAGTGCGCCCCTCCTTTTCATTTCTTCACATTTCCTCTACCAAAACACCCTCCCGTAACGATTCTATAATCCGAAAGCCTGGGTAGTTTGCTTCGGACCGTCGTTCGCCAGAGCGGTAATAAGCATTCCAGTAACTGATCATTCGATCCTCGATTCGCTTCATGTATGCTGGATCTTCCTCGACGAATCGCCGCTTCACTTCCGAATCCCATTGCTCGATTGCGGGTACGATGATATCGACGATTTCACGGATGTACTCACTAGCAAGTTCGATGACATAGGCGAGGACCCATCCGTCGTGTGGATGGTTTTTAAGTAACTGTTGGAGATAATGCTCACGGACGTAACCGTCATGATGACGCGTGTAGAGGCAATATAAAATCGTCTGTTGCGTCGACGTCAGCTTCTTAATACGCTCCGCGTCGACCTCTAATAAGTACAAACGCATCGGAATCTGTATGTGTTCGTATTCTATCTTCACTTTAATTGTCCCTGGTGATAAGCGTGTCCATCCAAACGGTAGACACGCTTTAACGACCTGAACGTCCTGTTCATATCGTTTAGGAAATGCTGTAAGCCATCGGTTCATCTTATTCTCCTCTCATATAAAAAACTCCAAACGGCAGACGCTCACACGCCTGTCATTTGGAGTCAATTTGTTTCCTTATTCAACCGTTACCGACTTCGCCAAGTTACGTGGCTTATCGACGTCACAGTCGCGACCGAGTGCCGCGTAGTATGAGATCAATTGAAGTGGTAAGACCGACAAGAGCGGTGACAAGAGTGGCTCGACTGCTGGGATGACGAATGCATCTGTCGGCAATTCAAGACCTTCTGCTGCGATGACACACGCGTTTGCCCCACGTGCGACGACTTCCTTGATATTCCCACGGTTGTTGAGATGAACGTGTGGTTGTGTCACGAGCGCGATGACCGGTGTGTTGTCTTCGATCAAAGCGATCGGACCGTGCTTGAGCTCTCCACCCGCGTATCCTTCTGCTTGGATATACGAGATCTCTTTGAGTTTTAATGCACCTTCCATCCCGACGTATGCATCTTGTCCGCGACCGATGAAGAACGCGTTACGTGACTCAGACAAGTATTCTGTCGCGATTTCTTGGAAGCGATCTTTTTGAGACATGACCGACTCCATCGCACTTGAGATTTTACCGAGTTCCTTCATGAGATCGAAGTTGACGGCAACTCCTTTTGCTTGAGCAAGGTCAAACGCAAGGACAGCGAGAACAGCGATTTGAGCTGTATACGCTTTTGTTGAAGCAACAGCGATTTCTGGACCTGCGTGGAGCAACAATGTTGCGTTTGCTTCACGTGACAATGTTGATCCTAGAACGTTCGTGATCGTCAGTGCCGGGTGACCGAGTTTTTTCGCTTCGACGAGAACAGCACGGCTATCCGCTGTTTCACCTGATTGTGAAAGGAAGAGGAAGAGTGGTTTCTCTGTCAATAATGGCATGTTGTATCCGAACTCAGAAGAAATGTGCACTTCTGTCGGGATGCCTGCGATTTGTTCGATCAACTGTTTTCCGATCAAACCAGCATGATAGCTTGTTCCGCAACCGATGATATAGACACGGTCACGACCGAGTACGAGATCACGGACCGATTGATCGAGTGTGATGTCGCCTGCTTCGTTTTGATATTTTTGAACGATGTTCCGGATGACTGCTGGTTGCTCATCCATCTCTTTAAGCATGTAGTGCGCGTACGTTCCTTTTTCGATATCTGATGCATCGATTTCAGCCGTGTACGCTTCACGCTCTTGGACGTTCCCGTCGAGATCTTGAATCGTGACGCTATCACGCGTCAAGATGATCATCTCACCGTCATGCAACTCAACGAATTGATCCGTTACTTGCAACATTGCCATTGCGTCTGACGCGACAACGTTGAACGTACCGTCACCGAGACCAACGAGAAGTGGTGATTTGTTTTTTGCGACGTATAAGACGTCTGGATTTTCCGCATCGATCAATGCGAGGGCATACGAACCGTGCAAGACGCGGAGTGTTTGACGGAATGCTTCCGCGACGTCACCTGTCTCGTTGAAGTTCTTTTCGATCATCTGAACGATGACTTCTGTATCCGTGTCGCTGAGGAGATCGACATTCAATTCCGCTTTTAGCTGCTCATCGTTTTCGATGACGCCGTTGTGCACGAGTGTGAAACGTGCTGACGCACTTTGGTGCGGGTGCGCGTTTGGTACGCTTGGAACACCGTGTGTCGCCCAGCGTGTGTGTCCGATTCCGACTGTGCCGTCTGCATCAGCAGGAACGACTTCGCGTAGCGCAGCAATCCGGCCTACTTCTTTATGGACTTGGACGCCGTCGTTGACGAACGCAAGACCTGCCGAGTCATAGCCGCGATACTCGAGCTTCTCGAGACCTTTTAATAAAATTTCCTTCGTGTTGACTTGTCCAATCATACCTACGATTCCGCACATGTTACATCTCTCCATTTACAAGTATTTCCCTAAAGAGGAAACGGCTCTTGTTGAGAGGATCCCGATCGGTCTGTTTGTCCGTCCAATCACTTGGACGATTTCAGAACGATTTACGGTATGGACCTGGTACCGGGAGGCATCCGCCGAATGATTCGATAAACCTCCACCTCGTCAGCTTTCATCCTCCGAAGAAAGCCCTGGCGCTTTGTTAGTTCCGTCTGACTCCGTTTCTGTCCGACTTCACCATCATACGAACTTTACTTTGAAAAAGCAAGAAAGGTAACGTAGTTGTAACTATTCCCGATATTTCACTAATCAATACGTATAATCCCTATTTTTTGTAAAAATCTCAAGCTGTTTTTCTAAAATAATTGTAAAAAAAAGAAGCAGAGCATCGCTCTGCTTCGGGCTGTTTAATTTTCTTGTAACGCATAGTTTTCACGAACGACATTCGCGATCCGCTCAACATATGCATCACACGCTTCTTGTGTCGGAGCTTCTGCCATGACACGAACGAGTGGCTCTGTTCCTGACGCACGAACGAGGATCCGTCCGTTGCCCGCCATTTCCGCTTCGACTTCCGCAATGATTGCTTGCACGGCAGGACCGCTCATTGCACCATTTTTATCTGAGACACGGATGTTGACGAGGCGTTGTGGGAAGATCGGCATCTCAGCTGCGAGTTCCGATAATTTCTTCCCTGTCGCTTTCATGATTTGCAACAACTGGACGCCTGACAACATGCCGTCCCCTGTCGTTGAGTAGTCCATGAAGATGATGTGTCCCGACTGTTCGCCTCCGAGCGTATAGTCGTTCTTACGCATCTCTTCGACGACATAACGGTCACCGACTGCTGTCTGAAGTGCCGTCATTCCGTTTTCTTTGACGGTTTTATGGAAACCAAGGTTACTCATGACCGTCGCAACAATCGTGTTGTCTTTTAGACGACCAAGTTCGTTCAAGTATTTTCCGCAGATGAACATGATTTTATCACCATCGACGATATCGCCGTTCTCATCAACTGCAATCAAACGATCGCCGTCGCCATCAAATGACAGACCGACATCTGCACCTTTTTCTTTGACGAAGGCAGCAAGGTGTTCAGGGTGTGTCGAACCGACACCATCATTGATGTTGAGTCCGTTCGGATTCGTTCCGATCGTCGATACTTCCGCTTCTAAGTCACCGAATAGACGTGGTGCGAGGCTTGACGTCGCTCCGTGTGCACCGTCAATCGCGACATGGATGCCTGAGAAATCTTCATCCGATGTCTGACGAAGCATATGCAGATACTTTTGTGCGCCCTCAAAATAATCATGAACGAAGCCGAGTTCTTTTCCGGCTGGTCGTGGCAATGTATCTTCTGCTTCATCGAGCAATGCTTCGATTTCAAGTTCTGTTGCGTCATCAAGCTTAAAGCCGTCTGATCCGAAGAACTTGATTCCGTTATCTTCCACTGGATTGTGCGACGCGGAAATCATGACCCCTGCTGTCGCATCCATTGTTTTTGTCAGATACGCGACACCCGGTGTCGAAATGACACCAAGACGCATGACTTCTGCACCAATCGATAAAAGACCCGCGATAAGTGCGTTCTCAAGCATTTGACCAGAAACACGTGTATCGCGTCCAATCAAGACTTTTGGTCGTGTGCTTTCGTGTTTTGTTAATACGTAACCACCTGTTCGACCGAGGCGATACGCCAGTTCCGGTGTCAATTCTACGTTTGCGACGCCGCGTACGCCGTCAGTTCCAAAATACTTACCCATATGTTATTTCCTCATTTCACTAATTTGTTTTAATTGGTCGGAACGGATGTCCGAGGCACGGCTTTTAACGTGACATCCATGTTATCCGGGCGCAGGACGTCGAAGGCTTTCGACGTCTGGTAGGAAATCGGCAATCCATGCGTTCCTTCTTTTAATCCTGTCACGTCGATGACCGCTTTAATATCCGTCGCATCAATCGATGCTAAATCAGATTCTTTCCCACGGACAACGACATCTATCGTTTGGTTATAATCAATCGTATACTTCGACTCATCAAACCCGTTCAATGTGACCGTTACACCCGGGATCGTTTTCTCTGCTCGATCCTCGACGGTTTCTGTCGTCGATTTCGCGTTTTCCTTTTCAACGACGATATTGACGGTAACCTGTGTCGGATCCATCGCCGTCGCGTTTTCCGGTTCGACGAGTTTGACGGTTTTTTCGGTCGTCTTCGTCAATCCTTTGAGCGAGACCGCTTCCGTATCAACGGAACCAATCCGCTCCAATTCTTCTTTTGTCCCATACAGACGAGCTTCCGTCGTGACAGGAACAATCTTGACGACGGTATACCCTTTTTTGACGTCATCTTTTGTCTTCACATTAATCGGTACTGTCTTACTTTCCTTATAGATCGGTACGGTGATTTCTAATTGTTCCGGCTGATAAGATGCATTGATCGTATTCCCGTTCGCATCGGTCGCTTTAGCATTGAACGTCTCTTTGAACGTCTCCGCCCGACCGGTAACATCGATCGGTACTTGAATCGCTGAAATTGCCTGTAGCTTCTCCGCCCCACCCGTAACTTCAACAGTTTGTTGGTTCGGTTGTGCTTCTCCCGCTACATAACCTTCAGCGATTTTGTTTTTATTGAGTAAGGCAACTTGTACCGGTACTTCTTTCGTAATCTTCTTATCGAGGAATACTTCGATCGTCTGTTGTTTCGGTGTCACCTCGACATCTTTTCCGAAGCCTGTCGGTGTAACACGGACACGATGATAGCCCGGGTCGAGTCCTTGCAAATCAATCGATAATCCGAAATCTTGTACGAGCCGGAGCATCGTCAAGCTACTCGAAGGACCTTTAACGGTGACCTCCATCGTATTTGGAATATTATAGGCGACCCATTGCGATTCATCATACTGGACCGTAACCGGTACGTCAAACTTCGTCGAACCTTGTCCTGCGATCGGTAACAGACTAGCGGCATCACTTTTTCCTGTTGGATTCGAACCTGCGACCATCAAATACAACATGACGGCTAAGGCAACAGCAACGATGCGTAAGAACCAGCGTTCATTGAACCACTTTTCGAACATTATTTTTTCGCCCCCATCCAGTTCAAGAAGGAAGTATTCGTCGGCTCGACCTTGACAATCGTCTCAAGCAACTTCGTCCGTAAGGATTCTTCATCGAGTTCCCGATACAGACGTCCATTGATAGCAAGTGAGACACCACCCGTTTCTTCCGAGACAACGAGTGTGACGCTGTCCGTCACTTCACTAACACCGATTGCTGCGCGGTGACGTGTTCCAAGCTCTTTTGAGATATGTGCACTCTCCGATAGCGGTAAGTAACAAGCGGCTGCTGCTAACTTGCCTTGCTGGACGATGACGGCACCATCATGTAAGGGTGTATTCGGAATGAACAAGTTGATCAGCAACTGACTCGTGATTTGTGAGCCGAGCGGAATACCTGTCTCCACGTATTCACTCAGTCCGGTCTCGCGTTCAATCGTCACGAGGGCTCCGATACGACGTTTTGACATATACTGAGCAGACGATACGAGCGCATCGACGATTCGAACTTGTTCATCTTCATCACTGATCGCACTACGTGAGAAGAATTTACTCGTTCGTCCTAAGTGTTCCAGTCCACGCCGGAGTTCGGGTTGAAAGATGATGATAATCCCCAGTAATCCGTAGGTGATGATTTGATTCAATAAGAATTGCAATGTTTTGAGTCCAAAAAAACCACTCAGGAACCAACTGATCAAAATGACCGAGATCCCTTTAATAAGTTGGACCGCTTTTGTTCCTTTGACGATGATCATGAGACGGTAAATGACGAACGTCACGACCGCGATATCAATCACATCATTAATATAATCGTACCAATGTACGTTTTCTCCCAGTTTCAACAATTGAAATTGAAGTGGTTGCCAGCTGAAGTAATTCACCAACCGTGCCCCCTAACTCATCTGATTTAAACAGTTTCCATTATAGCACAAAGGGACGAGTTCGACTCGTCCCAGCTGATTATTGAAATAGACGTTTGATTCCATACCACACGCGTTCGAATAATTGATCGATTTCCTTGATTTCTCCGGTCACGCTACCGGCACTCGCCATGTAAGCTTTTCCGTCAACGGTCATGACGTCGCCATTCACTTTCCCTTCGATGCGGACGTTCCCGCCTTCGACGTATAGATCTTGATTGACCGTGACGCCTTTCGGGACGACGACCTCACCATTTTGAGCGACGATGCCTGGTGCATTCGTGTAGGATAAGTCATGTTCTTCCTGTGCCATATAACCACCAAGGCTACCGACCGACAAGAGTAAGAAAACAGCCGCTGCCGCGAGCAATGGGTATTGTTTCATCTTCCCTCCAAAACGGGACGGCTGCGGTTGATGCAGTAAAGCAGCGCTCGGCGTATCCACCTGGTCGGGCAATTGTGCCAGCACGCGGGATGTAAAATCTGCCGATAATTTGGGCGCTGGAAGTTGACGCAGTCGAGCATCAAGGAGTCGATACTCTTCGAACTCGTCCATCGCGTCCGCTTCCCGTAACTCTGCTTCCAATCGTTCGAATTCCTCAGGTGGTTGGTTTTGGTCTAAATAATCCTGGATCCGTTCATGTACATGCTCTCGTGACATGGTGAGTTCCTCCTTCTCATCGTTTGGCAAAATGCTTCTTCAGCGCTTCCCGTCCACGATGAATTCTAGTTTTGACAGTAGCGACAGGTAATTCGATCATTTCACTGATTTCCTTTAGCGAAAGATCCTCTACATATTTTAGGACGAGTGGGACACGGTATTTTTCTGGTAAAGCCGCAATCGCATCCCCGACTTCGTTTCGTTGCTCGTTATCGACCACTTGGTCCTCCGGCAAGGTGTCCTTGCTCTCGAGTTGTGAATACAATGTCAGTCCTTCAGTACCTGACATCTCAGCATCAAGAGAATAATCAGGTTTCTTTTTCCGTAATCGGTCAATCGATACATTCGTGACGATTCGATACAACCAAGTCCGGAACTTCCATTGTGCATTATACGAATCAATCTTCGTAAATACACGGATGAAGGCTTCTTGTGTCGCATCCTCCGCTTCCATTCGATCGCGCAAGACGCGGAAAGCCACAAGAAAAGCACCTTCCTTATATAGATCAACAAGTGCCGCAAAAGCATCACGGTCTCCCTGTTTCACTCGCTCGATTAAGCGTAGTGTCGTTTCTTCCACTTTGAATACCCCCCGCTCTATGCGGTCAATCTCTTATACGAAGTCGACCGATAAATGTTTCATCTCCTTTTAAATTGTAACAAAAAAAACTTGAACTCCGCCGAAAAGAGTTCAAGTTCTATCCATTATTTTACTAAGCGATGTGTTTCCATTGCCAAAAGTAAATCTCCAATCAGTTCATTCGCAAGTTCTGCTGTTCCGTTTCCTTCTTCAAGTAACGGATTCACTTCAACGAATTCAGCTGCAATGAAGTCTTCTGCCGTTGCGCAATGCTTGAGAACCGTCTTTGCATCGTCTAAGAAAATGCCATCAGCGACACGTGTTCCTGTACCGACGACGAGTGATGGATCGAGACCATCCATATCGAAGCTAAGATAGAACGCATCCGTCGTTTCCTTCAAATAGGCAATCGCTTCTTCCATGATCGCGTCCATTCCCCGAGTTCGGATCGCTTCCATACCATAGACACGAATACCAAGACGATCAATCAGCTCTTGTTCCCCTGGATCAACATCACGTAATCCGATGAAGACGAGATGTTCCGGTTGCAGTTTGACATCGGTCCCTCCGACTTCTGTTAAACGCTGATGCCCTTCCCCAAGGGCGACAGCGAGCGGCATGCCGTGGATGTTACCAGACGGTGATGTTTCCGGTGTATTCAAATCACCGTGTGCATCGAACCAGATGACACCAAGACGTGGTACAGTTTGACGAAGCCCTGCAATCGTTCCAATCGCCATACTGTGATCGCCACCAACTAACAATGGAAAACGTTGTTCTGATAACGCGTCACGAACGATCAGGTGCAAGTCATTCGTCGTGTGGACGACGCCTTCGAGACGTTTTAGCTTCGGATCTTCTTCTCGAACCGCATCCTCGGATAAGACAGCCGCTTCCCCGTAGCGTACTGCTTCTTGTCCCCGTGCTTCGAGTGTCGCGAGTAGACCGGCTTTTTCGACAGCAGCAGGTCCGTGTTCAGTGCCTGGCTTTCCTTGTCCATAACGGTACGGTACGCTGATATACGCGATGTTCATACGATATTCCCCCTATGTCATAGTCACTTCTACATGTATTGTAAGCGGTAACAATCCAGTGGTTCAACTCAACAAAAAAACGCATGAATATACAAAAAAACACCGTGAAGGGAATCACGGTGTTCTTGCGTACGTACTCTGGTTATGCTTGGCATTTCATAATAAAAAAAACTTAAGACGAACGAAACTCGCTTAAGATCTTTAAATAAAATTGGTGGAGCCTAGCGGGATCGAACCGCTGACCTCCTGCGTGCAAGGCAGGCGCTCTCCCAGCTGAGCTAAGGCCCCGAAAGAAAAAGCGGAAGACGGGATTCGAACCCGCGACCCCGACCTTGGCAAGGTCGTATTCTACCACTGAACTACTTCCGCAAGAAATGAGCCATGCAGGATTCGAACCTGCGACCCTCTTATTAAAATTCAGATGCTCTACCAACTGAGCTAATGGCTCGACATGGTGGGGGGGGGCGGATTCGAACCGCCGAACCCGAGGGAGCGGATTTACAGTCCGCCGCGTTTAGCCACTTCGCTACCCCCCCAGTTTGTCTAGGAAACTTATACAATTAAGAAAAACAGTGCCGGCAACAGGAGTCGAACCCGCGACCTACTGATTACAAGTCAGTTGCTCTACCAGCTGAGCTACACCGGCACAAAAAGTATAATGGTGACCCGTACGGGATTCGAACCCGTGTTACCGCCGTGAAAGGGCGGTGTCTTAACCGCTTGACCAACGGGCCATTGGCTCCGCAAGTAGGATTTGAACCTACGACCTACCGGTTAACAGCCGGTTGCTCTACCACTGAGCTATTGCGGAATAAATTAAATGCCTGGCAACGTCCTATCCTCACAGGGGGAAGCCCCCAACTACTTTCGGCGTTCAAGTGCTTAACTTCCGTGTTCGGCATGGGAACGGGTGTGACCACTTGGCTATCGTCACCAGACGATCGGGCTCGCGCCCTCAAAACTGAAGTCATCAACAA
>CAJYMC010000002.1 GCA_913775715.1 uncultured Exiguobacterium sp.
TTTGAACCGAAGCCCCAGTAAACGGCGGCCGTAACTATAACGGTCCTAAGGTAGCGAAATTCCTTGTCGGGTAAGTTCCGACCCGCACGAAAGGCGTAACGATTTGGGCACTGTCTCAACGAGAGACCCGGTGAAATCATAGTACCTGTGAAGATGCAGGTTACCCGCGACAGGACGGAAAGACCCCATGGAGCTTTACTACAGCCTGATATTGAGGCTTTGTGCATGATGTACAGGATAGGCGGGAGACGTCGAGCCCGGAGCGCCAGCTTCGGAGGAGTCACCCTTGGGATACCGCCCTTCATGCATAGAGTCTCTAACTCGCAGCCGTCATCCGGCTGGAGGACCGTGTCAGGCGGGTAGTTTGACTGGGGCGGTCGCCTCCTAAACAGTAACGGAGGCGCCCAAAGGTTCCCTCAGAATGGTTGGAAATCATTCGTAGAGCGCAAAGGCAGAAGGGAGCTTGACTGCGAGACCTACAAGTCGAGCAGGGACGAAAGTCGGGCTTAGTGATCCGGTGGTTCCGCATGGAAGGGCCATCGCTCAACGGATAAAAGCTACCCTGGGGATAACAGGCTGATCTCCCCCAAGAGTCCACATCGACGGGGAGGTTTGGCACCTCGATGTCGGCTCATCGCATCCTGGGGCTGGAGTAGGTCCCAAGGGTTGGGCTGTTCGCCCATTAAAGCGGTACGCGAGCTGGGTTCAGAACGTCGTGAGACAGTTCGGTCCCTATCCGTCGTGGGCGCAGGAAATTTGAGGAGAGCTGTCCTTAGTACGAGAGGACCGGGATGGACGCACCGCTGGTGTACCAGTTGTTCCGCCAGGAGCATCGCTGGGTAGCTACGTGCGGACGGGATAAATGCTGAAAGCATCTAAGCATGAAGCCCCCTCCAAGATGAGATTTCCCTTTGAGTAATCAAGAAAGACCCCTCAGAGACGATGAGGTAGATAGGTCACGGGTGGAAGCATGGCGACATGTGGAGCTGAGTGATACTAATCGGTCGAGGCCTTGTTCTAGCAGATGCTTGTTGATGACTTCAGTTTTGAGGGCGCGAGCCTTTCAAAAAAATGAAAAAAAGTCTTGACGTTATGTGAACATAATGTTAAGATAATAAATGTCTGGTGGCGATAGCCAAGTGGTCACACCCGTTCCCATGCCGAACACGGAAGTTAAGCACTTGAACGCCGAAAGTAGTTGGGGGCTTCCCCCTGTGAGGATAGGACGCTGCCAGGCACTTGACCGATCTGCAGATTGCAGGTCGGTCTTTTTGTGTTATGTGAAACTTCAGACTGTTCTGATTATTGGTCGAGTCATTGACATGACACCCTCTGCTTGTTACCATAACATCAATATTCTTTTATAAAAGAGAAAGCGAGTGGATAACATGTGGGAGAACAAATTTGCTAAAGAGGGTTTGACGTTTGATGACGTCTTACTCGTACCCCGTCGTTCGAGTGTCTTGCCGCGCGACGTTGATTTATCTGTCACGCTATGTGAAGGGATCACACTTAATATTCCGTTGATCAGTGCTGGGATGGATACCGTCACAGAAGCACCGATGGCAATCGCAATGGCACGTCAAGGTGGTCTTGGTGTCATTCATAAGAATATGTCAATGGAAGAACAAGCAGAACATGTCGATCGCGTCAAACGTTCTGAAAATGGTGTCATCACGAATCCGTTCTATTTGACGCCAGAGCGTCAAGTCTACGATGCGGAGTATTTGATGAGTAAGTACCGCATCTCTGGTGTTCCAATCGTTAATAACGAAACAGAGCGTAAATTAGTAGGGATTTTGACGAACCGTGATCTTCGTTTCGTCAAGGACTACTCAACTGTCATTGAAACAGTGATGACGACAGAAGAACTCGTGACAGCAAAAGTTGGTACGTCCCTTGCTGAAGCAGAACAGATTCTCCACAAACATCGCATCGAAAAGTTACCACTCGTTGATGAGAACGGTGTATTAAAAGGGTTAATTACGACAAAAGATATCGAAAAAGTCGAACAGTATCCACATGCTGCAAAAGATCAGTTCGGACGTTTACTCGTCGCAGCAGCTGTCGGTGTAACAAAAGACGCTTCGACGCGCGCGAAGTTCCTTGTCGATGCAGGTGTCGATGCACTTGTCGTCGATACGGCACACGGTCACTCAGAAGGTGTTCTTCTCAAAGTACGTGAACTTCGTGAAGAATATCCAAACTTACCAATCATTGCGGGTAACGTTGCGACTGCAGAAGCAACACGCGATTTGATTGAAGCGGGTGCTTCTGTCATTAAAGTCGGCATCGGACCTGGTTCGATTTGTACGACACGTGTTGTCGCAGGCGTTGGTGTTCCGCAAATCACAGCCGTCTTCGATTGTGCGACAGAAGCACGGAAACATGGTGTCTCAATCATCGCAGACGGTGGCATCAAGTACTCTGGAGATATCGTAAAAGCACTTGCTGCTGGCGGTCACGCTGTCATGCTCGGAAGCTTGCTCGCAGGAGTAGAAGAGAGCCCAGGTGAGATGGAAATCTATCAAGGACGTCAATTCAAGACGTATCGCGGTATGGGTTCTGAAGCTTCGATGAAGCGCGGTAGCCAAGACCGTTACTTCCAAGAAGCAGATAAGAAGTTCGTTCCAGAAGGAATCGAAGGACGTGTCGCTTACCGTGGTAAACTCGGTGACTCGGTGTACCAACTCGTTGGTGGTATTCGTTCAGGTATGGGATACTGTGGTGCTGCCACATTAGAAGAGTTGCGTGAAGAGACGCAGTTCATCCGTATGACTGGTGCTGGTCTGCAAGAAAGTCATCCACACGATATTCAAATTACAAAAGAAGCTTCTAACTATACTCGTCAGTAAACAAAAGCCTCGTCTTTCTCCAGTAGAAAGGCGAGGCTTTTGTTTAAGATGATCTATGCAAATCCCATGCTTCCATCAATAAGCGTAACCCTTCCGTCAACGCTTGCTCAGAGAGACTCGCAAATCCAAGGACGATTTGAGGCGTATCAGAGAGAAGTGGTAACTGGGCATACTGAGAAAGACCGTATACTTGGATGCCTTGTTGTTGTGCTCGCATTACGAGCTCCTGCTCCGTCATCCCGTTTGCTACGGACACGACAACATGGAGTCCGGCACTTTCGCCGGTCAACCGTAAAGCAGGAATCCGGCGAAGTGATTGGATTAAGACATCGAGCTTGCGACGATAGACCTTACGCATCCGGTTAAGATGTCGTTCAAAGTCACCCTCTTTCATGAAACGCGTTAAGATCGTTTGATCAAAGCGCGAGACACTACATGTATAATGGGATAACTCAGTTTGATACCGCGCGCGTAAGACTTCCGGTAAGACCATATAACCGATCCGTAGTGAAGGCATGAGTGATTTTGAGAAGGTACTCATGTAAATGACACGGTTGCTGTCCATGTTGTGTAAAGACGGAATCGATTTACCGCTGTAGCGGAATTCGCTATCATAGTCGTCTTCGATGATAAAACGGGTCGGATCCATGGCTGCCCAGTTCAACAATTGATGTCTTCGATTGACGGACAGGATGCTACCGGACGGAAATTGATGTGCCGGTGTGACATACATGACATCGACGTTTGATTCCTGTAAGTGATCAATCCGTAATCCATTCGCATCAACACGAATCGGTTCAATCATGCGTTCATGATTTTCAAGTAAGAGGCGTGTCGTATGATAACCGGGATCCTCGATGCCGTATGTGACGTCGCGTCCCAGTAAGAAGAGGACGAGCGGTAACAATTGCTCGACACCTGAACCGACGACGATTTGTTCCGGAGAACAGACGACACCACGGGAATGATAGAGGTAGGTCGCAATCTCTTCGCGTAACGCTAGATCGCCTTGCGGATGACCGAGCGACACAAGTGGGTGGTGATCAGTGTCGATGATATCTTTGGCATACTTTCGCCAACGGGCGAACGGGAAAGAGATCCCTTCAATCTTACTTGGATGAAAGTCATACGTGATGATCGGTTTTTCTTTAGTCACACGTGGTTCGATGACGGGTGAAGTTTTAACGTAAGCGAGTTCCTCATAGGCAAGAACGAAGTAGCCTTTACGTGAGATGGATTCGACATATCCTTCTGCGACGAGTTGTTGGTAAGCAAGTTCAATCGTCGTTTGACTTAAGTTCAAAAATTGACCGAGTTTTCGTTTGGATGGTAATTTCGTGCCGTATGCTAAACGACCGGCAATGATTTCATTTCGAATTTGTTGATAAAGCTGTTCATAAAGTGGTTTTTCCTGATTGCGCGTAAGTTGAAATGATAGCATGTCCATCTCGTCTGACTCCTTCTTCGTAAACTGACCTGTTAAAATCATCATAAACTGATACTTTTAAAAGTGTCAATGTTCCGTATACTAAAGGAGTCAAAGTCAACCAAGGGGGAATGGATATGGAACGTCAACAAGGAACGGATCGTGTCAAACGTGGAATGGCTGAAATGCAAAAGGGTGGCGTCATCATGGACGTTGTCAATGCAGAACAAGCGAAGATTGCGGAAGCAGCAGGTGCTGTTGCAGTCATGGCACTTGAACGTGTTCCGTCTGATATTCGTCGTGACGGAGGCGTCGCACGAATGGCAGATCCATTGATTACAGAAGAAGTACTCGGAGCGGTCTCAATTCCCGTCATGGCAAAATGCCGGATTGGTCATATCGTCGAAGCACGTGTTCTCGAATCGATGGGGGTCGATTTCATCGATGAGAGTGAGGTTCTGACTCCGGCAGATGAACAATATCATTTACTGAAGTCAGAGTTCACGGTGCCGTTCGTCTGTGGCGCACGTGATCTTGGGGAAGCAGCCCGTCGTATCGCCGAAGGAGCCGCGATGATTCGGACGAAAGGTGAGCCAGGAACAGGAAATGTCGTCGAAGCCGTTCGTCATATGCGACAAATTCAAGCGCAATTGAAGCAAATTTTACATGTCAGTCCTGATGAATTGATGACATTTGCGAAAGAATGGGGTGCTCCGTACGAAGTATTACGTGATATTCGGACACAAGGACGTCTACCGGTCGTCAACTTTGCAGCCGGGGGAGTCGCGACACCAGCTGATGCCGCACTCATGATGCACCTAGGGGCAGATGGTGTCTTCGTCGGATCGGGGATCTTTAAATCAGAACACCCAGAACGTGTCGCTCGAGCGATTGTCGAAGCCGTGACGTACAAAGATGATTTTGAACGGATCGCGTCTTTATCCAAAGGACTCGGAACAGCAATGAAAGGAATCGATGTCACATCGATGCCGTTTGAGGAACGGATGGCGACACGCGGATGGTAATTGGTATTCTTGATGTTCAAGGTGCGGTCCGTGAACATCGACAGCAACTTGAAGGTCTTGGTGTCGATGTCGTTCTCGTCAAACAAGTGAGCGATCTCGATGGACTCGATGGACTCGTCTTACCAGGAGGCGAATCGACCGCGATGCGTCGATTGATCGAACGCTATGAATTACTGGAACCGCTTCGGGAAAAAGCGGCGACGTTACCGATGTTCGGAACATGTGCCGGGATGATTCTACTCGCAACCGCTGTCGAAGCAGGACAAAGCCATCTCAACGCGATTTCGATGACGGTTCGTCGAAATGCCTTCGGTCGACAAATCGATTCATTTGAAGGGTTGCTACCGGTTGAAGGGATTGAAGAGCCAATCGAGGCAGTGTTCATTCGAGCGCCATTGATTCTGTCTGTCGGGGAAGGAACACGAGTGATTGCGAAAGTCGAAGAACAGATCGTTGCTGTCGAGACATCGTTACACCTCGCGTGCTCGTTTCATCCTGAATTAACAGAAGATAATCGTTTACATCAGTATTTTTTACAAAAAATCAAACAGCGGCAATCCGTCCGTTCATAAAGCGTGGAAGCATCTGACAGTCTCTACTGTCGGATGCTTCTTTTGTGCTACACTATTCGTACAATGAATGATTAAGTGAGGGAGAGACACGATGAAGCGAATCTTGCTACTCTGCTTGAGTATACTGATGCTCACAAGTTTTCCTATGACGGGACAAGCAGCACCTTCGATTCAAGCTGAGTCTTACATATTGGCCGATGCGGTCACAGGGAAAATCCTCCTTCAATCGGAAGCGGATGTTTCTCTACCACCGGCTTCGATGACGAAGCTGATGACGCTTTACCTCGTAAGACGACAAATCGAACTCAAAAAACTGACGTGGGATCAAAAAATCATACCAAGCAAGAAAGTCTTAAAACTAGCAAAAACGTCTGGTATCACTCGTGTACCAGTAAAACAAAAAACATATACGGTTCGCGAAATGTATAATGCAGCATTCATTCAATCAGCCAATGATGCAGCGGTCATGCTAGCCGAAACCGTCGCCGGTTCAGAAGCGACGTTCGTTGAAAAGATGAATGAGACAGCAAAACAGTTCGGAATGAACGACACGGAGTATGCGAACGCGTCTGGACTTGATGCTGTTGATGCGACCCTTCCAGGAACGAATTTGATGACAGCGACCGATATCGCGTTACTTGTCATCCGTTATATCAAGGATTACCCGGATGTCCTCGATGTGACGAGCAAAGCACAGATGGAACTCGATGGAGAAGTCTTGAACAACTCGAATAAGATGCTAGCGAAGGAAAAATTCGCATATGCTGGCATGCGAGGAATGAAGACGGGAATGACCGATTTAGCTGGTTACTGTTTTGTTAGTGTGACGACACGAGATAACATGACGCTTGTTGCAGTCGTGATGCGGACGGATTCGGATCAAGCCCGTTTTCGGGAAACGAAAAAACTACTCGACTATGGTTTTGCGACGTTCGAACCATTAACGTATTACGGAAAAGGAGAACGGATTAAAAATGTTCTTCCAATCCAAGGGGCAACTGTCCGAAAATTAGATGTCGTTACGAACGGCTCATTGTATGTGACGGTATCGAAGCGAGCATCGACACGGGAACCACGGTTTGAATTCTCAAAAACGACGGCACCTGTAACAAAACAAGAAGTCGTCGGTACGGTGCAGGTTGCGGATAATGGGCTTTATTTACCGGGCTTTGAAACACCGCGCGTGAATTTGTATAGTGCGACTGCCGTTCCGCTTGCGAGTGTTTCGACACGCCTTTTTCGCGCTTGGACAGCATGGTCGAAACGGATTGAGCAAGCGATTCAACAATCGGCTCTTGTCAACCTCCAAGGCGATGGTGTAAAGTAAGACTAATCTCATAAAGATGCTATGAACGGACCAAGTAGATGTATCGATACTGTTAAGAGAGCTAGTGGGTGGTGTGAACTAGTCAGATCGATAGATTGAATCGAGCCGGATCGCACACCTTGCGAACAAGGTGCGGGTACGCCCGTTATCGCGTCTTGAGTTGGCTAGATGTGTCTAGCAATGAGGGTGGCAACGCGGATCCAGGTGATTCGTCCCTTTTCGGTAAGAATACCGGAAAGAGACGAATCGCCTTTTTTTATGACATAAAGGAGGAATTACAGATGATTGATATTAAACGATTACGCCAAGATTTTGATGCCATTCAAGAGAAGTTAGCGCACCGAGGAGAGGACTTGACGGACATGAACCGTTTCCTCGCACTTGATGAGAAACGCCGAGAACTGATTGCGCGGACAGAAGTGTTGAAAGCAGAACGAAATGAAGCGACGAAAAAAATCGCTGAACTCAAACGTAATAAGGAAAATGCAGATGAAGCGATCGCTGCGATGCGTAGTGTCGGGGATGAAATCAAGACGCTTGACGATGAGTTACGCGATGTCGAAGCGACATTGAACCAACTGCTCCTCGGTATTCCGAACATTCCACATGACAGCGTACCGGTAGGTTCTTCTGAAGACGATAACGTCGTCTTACGTGAAGTCGGCGATAAACCAGCGTTTGACTTCGAAGCAGTCCCACACTGGGATTTGATGGAGCAATTAAAGATCGTCGACGTCGAGCGTGCCGGAAAAGTCACCGGTAGCCGTTTCGTCTTTTACCGCGGAGCGGGTGCACGTCTTGAGCGAGCATTGATTAACTTCATGATGGATCTCCATCAAGATCAGCACGGCTACACAGAAATCTTGCCACCACTTATGGTCAACCGTGACTCTATGACAGGAACAGGACAATTGCCGAAGTTCGAAGAGGATGCGTTTAAAGTCGAAGAAACGAACTACTTCCTCGTACCGACAGCAGAAGTTCCAGTGACGAACATGCACCGTGAAGAAATCCTAACTGTAGATCAGTTACCAATCGGTTATGCGGCGTACAGCCAATGCTTCCGTTCAGAAGCAGGTTCTGCGGGACGCGATACACGCGGCTTGATCCGTCAGCACCAATTCAATAAAGTTGAACTCGTTCGTTTCGTCAAACCAGAAGAATCTTACGAGCAACTCGAATTGTTAACGGGACAAGCAGAGACAGTCTTGAAAAAGCTGAAACTGCCGTATCAAGTATTGAGCATGTGTACAGCTGATCTCGGATTCACGGCTGCGAAGAAATACGACATCGAAGTCTGGATGCCAAGCCAAGGCGTCTACCGTGAAATTTCTTCTTGTTCAAACTTTGAAGATTTCCAAGCACGCCGGGCGCAGATTCGTTTCCGCCGCGAAGCGAATGCAAAACCAGAATTCGTTCACACGTTAAATGGTTCTGCCCTTGCAGTCGGTCGGACAGTTGCTGCGATCCTAGAGAACTACCAGCAAGCAGATGGATCAGTTGTTATTCCAGAAGTGCTTCGTCCATACATGGGCGGTCTTGAAGTGATTCAACCTTAAGTCAGAAGGGGGAATAATCCCCCTTTCTGTATTTTGAAAAGTTTTTTTAGAAAAGGTCTTTACACGTTAAAAGGCAGATGCTATCATAATTAATGTCAGGAAAACAACCGAGTCATAACATTGTTATGAGAAGTACGGAGGCGTACTCAAGTGGTTTAAGAGAACGGTCTTGAAAACCGTCAGGCGGCGAAAGCCGTGCGTGGGTTCGAATCCCACCGCCTCCTCCATTTTTATTTTTTGGCAACGACATGCACGTTTTATAGCTTGGAGGCGTACTCAAGTGGTTTAAGAGAACGGTCTTGAAAACCGTCAGGCGGCGAAAGCCGTGCGTGGGTTCGAATCCCACCGCCTCCTCCACTTCTTTTTTTTTACCCAAAAATAAATATAATCATGGAGTCGTACCCAAGTCCGGCTGAAGGGGACGGACTCGAAATCCGTTAGGGGTCGCAAGGCTCGCGTGGGTTCGAATCCCACCGACTCCGCTTTTTATGAAGCATCTCAATTCTGAGGTGCTTTTTTGTTGCATCGATTTCTTCGTGCGTGCTATGGTTGCCTACGTGAAAAACGAAGAAGAGGTGGATGAAATGAACGAACAAACAAAAGAATCGTTGCTTTCGCATTATGCGATGACGATGACATATGTAAAAGACTTGGAACAGATTTCAGAAGAGGCATGGCGAACATCGTATGCAGAAGGTAAGTGGACGGTTGCTGAGATCATCGGTCACTTATCACCATGGGATCGGTTCATGGTCGCAGAGCGTATTCCGTACTTGCTCGCGGGAGAACCATTCCGTGTCGCGCCGGATAGCCAAGCTGTCAATGAGGAAGCGGCGAAAATGAGCCGTGAGCAGCAACGAATCTTGACGATTGATGAGTTTTTAGTCAGCCGTGACTTATTGCGTCGTGCAGTCGAATTGATTCCGGAAGAACGGCTACAAGATAAGGTCGTCATTAAAGACAAAGAATTGACGATCGGTCAGTTTCTTGGAGCAATGGCTCAACATGATCTACACCATATGGAACAAATCAATCAAGTGATTGGGTAATACGAGGGAGATGCGACACGCGTCTCCTTTTTTTTGCGCAAAAAAAAGATCCGCCCAAGAGGCAGATCTGATCAGTTAGCGTGTATTGGCAATACGAGCAACTTCGAGTTGTTTTTCGATCTTCGCGAGAATCCGGTCAATGGATTCTGGTTCGTTCAGTAAATCGTATTCGTCGATCGACAAGCGAAGTACCGGGCAGATCGTGAAGTTATTGATCCAGTTCGTATAGCGCTCATACATCTCTTCCCAATATTCGATTGGTGTCTGCTGCTCCATCTCACGTCCGCGAAGACGAATTCGTTCTAGTACTTGTTCGAACGAACCTTCAAGATAGATCAAAAGATCCGGGTGCGGGAAGAATGGTGTCATGACCATTGCGTCAAACAAACTGGAATATGTCTCGTAATCCGTTGGAGACATCGTTCCTTTTTCGAAATGCATCTTAGCAAAGATCCCTGTATCTTCATAGATCGAACGATCTTGGATGAAACCACCACCGTATTGGAAAATCCGCTTTTGCTCCTTGAAGCGTTCAGCGAGGAAATAGATTTGGAGGTGGAAGCTCCAACGCTCGAAATCATGATAGAATTTATCCAAGTAAGGGTTCGTATCGACTTTTTCGAGTGACGTCCGGAAACCAAGGGCATCTGCTAATCCGTTTGTGATTGTTGATTTACCGATTCCGACCATACCGCCGATCGTAATGACGGCATCTGCCGGGATGTTGTATTGTTCGCGTAGCTTCAAGTTCATGCGTGGTTCGCTCCTTCATATAATTCGTTCCGGATCGTCGTCAAGACGTACTCGAGATCTTCCGGTCGCTTGACGAAGTCGAGAGCATCTCCGTCGAAACGGATGATTTTGACTTCCGGATGTTTGACTTGGTATTCCGTAACGAATGTCTCGTAATCCTCTGCCAATTGTTCAAGATAGGCACGTGACATATTTTCTTCGATTTCTCGTCCGCGCAGCGCAACACGTTTCATCAAGGTGTCGATGCTTGCGTTCAAGTAGATGACTGCATCCGGCTTTGGCATGTCGGTCGTCAGGATCGAATAGATTTGTTCGTACTTCTCAAGATGCTCTACTTTTAGAGAGCGATGTGCAAAAATCAAGTTCTTAAAGATATGGTAATCAGCAACGACAGAGCGTTGTTTACTGAGGTAATGACGTTCGATATCATCGAGTTGTTTGAAGCGATTGCACAAGAAGAACATTTCCGTCTGGAAGCTCCATTCTTCGATATCTTCATAGAACTTTCCAAGAAAGGGATTTTCTTCGACGATTTCGCGTAACATAGAAAAAGAGAAATGGTGACTGATGGCGTTCGCAAGTGATGTTTTGCCTACACCAATCGGTCCTTCAACCGTTATGAACATATACAATGACCCTCCGTTCAGCAAAGTGCAATTTATATTTTAGCACAAAGAAGTACGACTTGCTGAAGTTTCAAAAGGAGAATTTTTTTAGAGTGAGGAGTATCATCGATGGAACGACAGGAACACTATATGCGCCTTGCGATCGAGGAGGCGAAAAAGGCAGAAGCGATCGGTGAAGTTCCGATCGGATGTGTCATCGTCAAAGACGATGAAGTCATCGCGACGGGTTACAATCACCGGGAAACGGATCAACAAGCGACGGCACATGCCGAGTTGATCGCGATTGAGGAAGCTTGCCAAAAGCTCGGGAACTGGCGACTAGAAGGGTGCGAGTTATACGTGACACTCGAACCGTGTCCGATGTGTGCAGGGGCCATCATGCTGTCGCGAATTGAACATGTCATCTTTGGTGCTGTTGATCCGAAGGGTGGATGTTGCGGAACGCTGATGAACCTGGTGCAAGACGATCGGTTCAATCATGTCTCAGAGCTGACGAGCGGTATATTAGAAAAAGAGTGTGGGGAGATGCTAACGACATTCTTTCGGGAACTGCGCGCGAAAAAGAAAGCACGAAAGCGGGCAATGGGTTGCATCACACCAGATGAAACAGTATAATGAAAAAGCACTGAAATAAGGTGCCACTAAAAATCGATAAACCATTTGCCGTGCTAGGTGGGGATGTAGCGGTTCCCTGTCACTCGCAATCCGCTATAGCGAGACTGAATTCCATGTCGAGGGATATGATTGGTGTGGTCTGCCTCACGTAAGTAGCGTTGACGTTTGAGTCCTACGCAACAGATACCCATGAACCAGGTCAGGTCCGGAAGGAAGCAGCCTTAAGTGGTGCTCTCTGTGTGTTGTAGGGGTGCTTGGACTGAGCAGGCTGCGTGAGTAACGCATGTTGAACATATTTCAGAATATGGTGCGCGGCAGTTTAATTTTTAAAGACAAGTCTACAGCCGGTTTCGGTTGTAGACTTTTTTAGGTAAAATAGAATGAGGAACTTAAAAAGAGGAGGCGCAAACTTGGCCTATCAAGCACTATACCGCGTGTACCGTCCGCAACGATTCGATGAGGTCGTTGGACAAGCGCATATCACCCGTACGATCCAAAATGCATTGATGGAGGGGCGGATGTCCCACGCCTATCTATTTTCGGGTCCTCGTGGAACGGGAAAAACGAGTCTTGCCAAAATCATCGCTAAAGCGATCAACTGTGAGCATGCACCGGTCAAAGAACCATGTAATACGTGCCCGACGTGTCTTGCGATCACGGAAGGATCAAGCCCGGACGTCTTTGAAATCGATGCGGCTTCCAATAACGGCGTAGATGAGATTCGGGAAATCCGAGATAAAGTCAAATACCCCCCTTCAGAAGCAGCCTATAAAGTCTATATCATTGATGAAGTGCATATGCTGTCGACAGGTGCCTTTAATGCCTTGCTCAAAACACTAGAAGAACCGCCGGCGCACGCCATCTTCATCTTAGCAACGACCGAACCGCATAAAATCCCGGCGACAATCATCTCGCGTTGCCAACGTTTCGATGTGAAGCGGCATGAAGTCGAGCAGCTCGTGGATCGGATGCAATATATCTTAAAAGATCAATCGATCGAATATTCGGATACGGCATTACGATTGATCGCCAGAGCGGCGGATGGTGGTATGCGTGATGCGCTGAGTTTACTCGACCAAGCTGTTGCTTTTTCTAACGGTGATCTAAACGATGCGGCTGTTCTTGAAGTAACAGGGGCAGTAGAAGATGAAGCGTTACTGAACATTGCCCGTGCCTTACATGAACATCAAGTCGATCAGTTGTTACAGACGCTTGAGACGATGCAACGAGCCGGAAAAGATCTAAAACGTTTCGTTGAGGATCTCGTCTTCTTTTACCGGGACACCTTGTTGTTAAAAGCCTCGCCTACAGCTGTCGACTTGCTAGAGCGTGCGCGCCCGACGGATGAGTTCAAACAATTCGTTGAATCGATTGAAGCGGAGACGTGCTTTACGATCATTGATCAGTTACATGACTGCCAACAACAGATGCGGTTGACGAATCATCCGCGGGTCCTCGTTGAGATTGCTTTCATTCAAATTGCGGAACAAGGGAGAACGACGGGACAGATCGTCCAATCGTTGCAACAGGAAGTCCGCGAAATGAAGGAACAGATGCACCAATGGAAGTCGAATGGTGTTCCGGCACAAGAAGCGGCCGCACCACAAGCACAACCGAAGCGAAAACAAGGACGACCAACCGTTCGAATCGCCAAAGAGCGGATTCGCCAAATGTTAGAGCGAGCAGAGAAAGCACAATTGCGTGAGATTCAAGAACGCTGGGATCACATCTTAAAATGGATTTTAAAAGAAGATGGTCCCATCTACTCGTTACTCCATGAAAGTAAACCGGTTCTTTGTTCAGCGGATACATTGCTGATTGAATTCGATGACGGTAAAGGATGGCACTTTGAGCAGGTCATGACGAATGAACGAACACGTTTTGTGATTGAAGAAGCATTATACGAAGTATGCGGCGTCAAACGCGAAATTTTAGCGATTCTCTCAAAGGATTGGCATGAACTGAAGGCAGAGTTTGTTGCTAAGCGAAATAGTAGTAATATAGAAGAGAAGGAAACAAAACAAGAATCGGAGAGCGATCAGTTATTGTCCGAGACGCTTGGTCGTTTTGGTGATATCGTAGAGTTCGAAGATTAAATTCGAGGAGGAATACAGATGCGCGGAATGGGAAACATGAACAATATGATGAAACAGATGCAGAAGATGCAAAAGGATATGGCGAAAGCACAAGAAGAACTAAAAGATTTAACAGTGACAGGTACAGCAGGCGGAGAAATGGTCTCAGTCGTCGCTGATGGTCATAAAAATATCGTAGATGTCATCATTAAAGAAGAAGTCGTTGATCCAGATGATGTTGAAATGATTCAAGATCTCGTCTTAGCTGCAACAAACGATGCTTTGAAGAAGGTCGATGAACTCGTAGCAAGTAAAATGGGGAAATTCACACAAGGTATGAATCTGCCGGGAATGTTTTAATTCGTAGGAGGAAACCACTTGCAATATCCTGAAGCGATTAGTCGTTTGATCGAAAGTTTTACGAAACTGCCGGGGATTGGTCCGAAGACAGCGGTTCGTCTAGCGTTTCATGTCCTTGATATGGAAGAGGACGATGTCTTGATGTTCGGAAAGGCATTGGTCAGTGCGAAGCGCGACATTGCCTACTGTAGCGTCTGCGGGAATATCACGGATCAAGATCCTTGTTATGTATGTACAGATAAACACCGGAACCGTACGATTGTCTGTGTTGTTCAAGATTCAAGGGATGTCATTGCAATGGAAAAGATGCGAGATTACCAAGGGTTGTATCATGTCTTGCATGGAGCGATCAGTCCAATGGAAGGAATCGGTCCAGAGGATATCAATGTATCTAGCCTACTGACACGTCTTCAAGCGGACGAAGCGATTACGGAAGTCATCTTAGCAACCAATCCGAACATTGAAGGAGAAGCGACGGCGATGTATCTATCGCGTCTCTTAAAACCGACGGGTATTCGGATCACTCGGATTGCTCATGGTCTTCCGGTTGGTGGAGATCTTGAATACGCAGATGAAGTGACGTTATCTCGTGCAATGGAGGGACGTCGCGAACTATGAGTTGGTTTCGAAAGAAGATTCGCAGTGAGTACGACCAGCGTTTGTTAGAAGAATTAGCAAAAGCAAAAGAAGATTATTTGATGAAGCGTCATCTCTTAGAAATCAGCTATGATGACTATGGTGATTTAGAAGCACAAATGAAGTTAGCGGAATCACTGTATTTCTTCTATATAAGCGAAGCAAAAAGAAGACGCGTCTCATTGATGATGAAGTAAACCGCAGCCATTCTTGTCTGCGGTTTTTATATGCTCTAAAAAAACTATAAGTTATTTTAACAAAGTAGTTGCGCATGTCTAATTATCGTGATATATTAATTCATGTCCTTAAGAGGACGAGCGCTTACGGCAAACAAGTAAAAAACAATTTCAAAAAAGTTGTTGACTTCTTGTTTCAGACTTGGTATTCTAATTGAGTCGCCAAAACAGGCGCGGACGAACTTTGAAAACTGAACGATGAGGCAAAAATCGTATTCTACGGAATACAAAAACGAATGAA
>CAJYMC010000003.1 GCA_913775715.1 uncultured Exiguobacterium sp.
GCCAAGTGGTCACACCCGTTCCCATGCCGAACACGGAAGTTAAGCACTTGAACGCCGAAAGTAGTTGGGGGCTTCCCCCTGTGAGGATAGGACGTTGCCAGGCACTTGACCGATCTGCAGATTGCAGATCGGTCTTTTTGTGTTTTCTAAAAAGTCTTATCAGTTGCATTTCTTTTTTTAGATGATTACTATTAAATCAAATAATAGTCAAAGATGGTCAGAGAGGTGGTGCCAATGCAAAACATCACAGATATCATCGAAGCCTATTTAAAGCAAATTTTACACGACGAAAAGACGATTGAAATCAAACGTCAAGAAATTGCACAACGTTTTGACTGTGTTCCATCACAAATCAACTACGTCATTAATACTCGTTTTACGGTCGAGAAGGGCTATTTTGTTGAAAGTAAACGGGGTGGCGGTGGATACATTCGGATTCAAAAAATCGTTGTGCTCGATAGTCACGATCTATTAGACGAAGTCAGTTCATGGATCGGTGATCATTTGACGGAACAAGCTGCAGAAGATTATTTGATTCGTTTGATGAACGAACAATTACTGACGCGGCGGGAAGCTATTTTGATTCAATCGCTGTTGCAAAAAGAGAGTTTGCCAATGGCGGTCGAAGATCAACACCGGATGCGTGCCCACTTGATGCGGACGCTTCTTCAAACCATGAAGCGACTCTAGTCGTCGGACATTGGAGGAATGCATGATGCGTTGTCAACGATGTGGCGAACGAGAAGCAATCGTCCGTGTCAAACTTCCACAAGAATCGGAAACCGATGAGAAGTTCTTATGCTCGGTTTGTGTGCGGGAGTTAGCACGTGAATATCAAGGGACGGCGTGTCCGTCTTGCGGTATGACCCGTCAACAATTGCTTCATCTTCGCAAAGTCGGTTGCCCGACTTGTTATTCATTTTTTAAAGACGAAGTCGACGGTATGGTTCGTCAGTTCCAACACGGTCATACGCAGCACTATGGCTCACGACCCGATGAAGAATCCGTGGAAAAACGATTGAACCAGCAGCTCAGTCGACTTAAAGAACAACTCAACCGCAAAATCTTAGCAGAAGATTATGAAGAAGCAGAAGTCATAAAACAACAGATTGAGAGTGTCGAGGAGGATTTGCGTCATGTTTGAAGAGTTGCTCCAACACCCTTTAAGCGAATCGATGAATCAATCTTCTCCTTTTGACGACATCGTCGTTTCGACACGGATTCGATTGGCGCGTAATACGACACGGTATCCGTTCTCAACGATGTTGTCCGAAGCACAAGCGAATGCACTCATTGAAGAGACGGAACGCCAATTAAACGGGATGAAAGGGTTCCGGTTTGGTCGCGTCGATCAGGCGGATGTCCTGACTCGAACCGCTTTAGTAGAAAAGCATCTGATCAGTCCAGCGTTAGCCAGTCATCCACGGACAGGACTCTTCATTAGTGAAGATGAGCAGATTAGTGTCATGGTAAACGAAGAGGATCATTTTCGAATTCAGACGTTATTACCTGGGCTACAGCTTGAAGAAGCGTTTCGGATCGCAAAACAAGTCGATCGCTTGATCAGTGAACGATTTAAAATTGCTTTTGATGACACGCTTGGTTATTTAACGACTTGTCCGAGTAACGTCGGAACAGGTCTTCGTGCTTCCGTGATGTTGCACTTACCGGGACTGGTCCTGACGAATCAGATTCAAGGCTATATCAAACACTTACGACAGCTCGGATTCGCGATTCGTGGGCGTTACGGCGAGGGAAGCGATGCTTCTGGTCGTATGTTCCAACTTTCGAACCAGCGGACGCTTGGGGCAAGTGAGGATATGCTGATCACGGACTATCAATTTGCCGTCGAAGCATTAATTGAAGCAGAACAGGCAGCACGAAAAGGATTATTGGAGATGTATCAAGAAGAACTAGAGGACAGACTATATCGTTCCTACGGTATCCTGACATCAGCTCGACTGATTACAGCGCGGGAAGCAACGGAACGACTATCGGATGTTCGCTTAGCAGACAGTCTGGGACTAGAAGTCAATCTTCCTCCAAATCTTTTTCATCAACTGCTCGTTTCATTACAAACAGGTTTTCTACAAAAGCATTTCGGGAAACAATTAACATCTAGAGAACGGGACATTGAACGGGCGAAACGAATCCGGACGATGTTAACCGAACAGACAAACAGGGATCACACACAAGGAGGTTTTGCATAATGATGTTTGGACGATTCACAGAACGTGCACAACGTGTATTGGCACTTGCTCAAGAAGAGGCAGTACGGTTGGGGCACCACAATATCGGAACAGAACACATTTTACTCGGACTTGTACGTGAAGGAGACGGAATCGCTGCGAAAGCCTTAACAGCACTCGGTCTCAGTTCAGATAAAATTCAGATGGAAGTCGAAGCATTGATCGGTCGCGGACAAGATGGTGCAACGACGATTCACTATACACCACGTGCGAAAAAAGTCATCGAGTTATCAATGGATGAGGCACGTAAACTAGGTCACTCTTACGTTGGAACAGAACACCTCTTACTCGGATTGATCCGAGAAGGAGAGGGCGTTGCTGCTCGTGTCTTGAATAACTTAGGCATCAGTCTTTCAAAAGCCCGTCAGCAAGTACTCCAGTTGCTCGGGAACAGCGAAACGACAGCAAACGCGTCGCAAGCAGGTTCAGGTGTCGCAACACCAACACTTGATGGTCTTGCTCGTGATTTGACACAACAAGCGCGCGAAACACGTCTTGATCCAGTTATCGGTCGTGCGAAAGAAATTCAACGTGTCATCGAAGTCTTGAGCCGCCGGACGAAAAATAACCCGGTCTTGATCGGGGAACCAGGGGTCGGTAAAACGGCTGTCGTCGAAGGTCTCGCTCAACAAATCATCAACAATGAAGTACCGGAGACGTTACGCAATAAACGCGTCATGGTACTCGACATGGGGACACTCGTCGCTGGTACGAAATACCGTGGTGAATTCGAAGATCGTTTGAAAAAGGTCATGGATGAGATTCGTCAAGCAGGGAACATCATTCTCTTCATCGATGAGTTGCATACATTGATCGGAGCGGGTGGAGCAGAAGGTGCGATCGATGCATCGAACATCCTTAAACCATCGCTCGCACGAGGCGAACTCCAGTGTATCGGAGCAACGACTCTTGATGAGTACCGGAAATACATCGAGAAAGATGCGGCACTCGAACGTCGTTTCCAACCGATCCAAGTCGCAGAGCCAACAACGGATGAAGCAACACAAATCCTATTTGGTCTTCGCGATCGTTATGAAGCACACCACCGTGTAACGATCACAGACGAAGCGATTCAAGAAGCCGTCACATTGTCGGATCGATACATTTCGGATCGTTTCCTTCCGGATAAAGCGATCGATTTGATCGATGAAGCGGCATCGAAAGTTCGGTTGCGTTCATACACAGCACCACCGAACTTAAAAGAAGTCGAAGCAAAACTCGAGGGTATCCGTAAGGACAAGGATGAAGCGGTCCAAAGCCAAGAGTTCGAAAAAGCAGCAAGCCTCCGCGATACGGAACAAAAATTACGCGATGAGCTTGAGCGTTTGAAAGAGGAATGGCAGAATAAACAAGGCAACGAAAAACTTGAAGTCACAAAAGATGACATCGCACAAGTCGTTGCCAACTGGACAGGTGTACCGGTCACGAAGATCGCGGAAGAAGAGACAGATCGTCTCCTTCGCCTCGAAGAAATCCTTCACGATCGTGTCATCGGTCAAAATGAAGCCGTTAAATCGATTTCAAAAGCCATCCGTCGCGCACGTGCTGGACTGAAGGATCCAAAACGTCCGATTGGTTCGTTCATCTTCCTCGGTCCTACTGGGGTTGGTAAGACAGAACTCGCTCGTGCGGTTGCCGAAGCGATGTTCGGAGATGAGGATGCGATCATCCGGATCGACATGTCAGAGTACATGGAGAAACATGCAACGAGCCGTCTCGTCGGTTCACCTCCAGGATATGTCGGTTACGAAGAAGGCGGTCAATTAACGGAAAAAGTTCGCCGGAAACCGTACTCAGTCATCTTACTTGATGAAATCGAGAAGGCGCACCCGGAAGTCTTCAACATTCTCTTGCAAGTACTTGATGATGGACGCTTAACAGACTCGAAAGGTCGGACGGTTGATTTCCGTAACACGATCATCGTCATGACATCGAACGTCGGTGCAAGTGCCCTTAAACGTAATAAATATGTCGGATTCGCTGTTTCTGAAGATACGGATCGCGAATACAAAGACATGAAAGATAAAGTCATGGAAGAACTCAAACGGGCGTTCCGTCCAGAGTTCTTGAACCGGATTGATGAAACGATCGTCTTCCACTCACTCGAGAAACAACACATCGAAGAGATCGTGAAGTTGATGGCGAAAACCCTTGAAAAACGTTTGGCTGAACAGGAAATTCATTTCGAATTGACACCAGCTGCCCTCTCGAAGATTGCCGATATCGGATACGATCCAGAGTACGGCGCACGTCCAATCCGTCGTGCCCTTCAACGGGAAGCGGAAGACCGGTTGTCAGAAGCATTGCTCGCAGGCGATATCCAAAAAGGAGAACGTGTTGCGCTTGATGTCGAAGAGAACGAATTCATCGTTCGCCGGAATCACGTGAGTTCTGCCGCAACGGAATAAGCACTGAGCACAGGGCCAGCTTTCGCACTTTCTGAGCGAAGCTGGTTCTTTTTTTGAAACAGAAAGGATGAATCGATTGGCTAAGTTAAAAACAAAATTCGTTTGTCAAAGCTGTGGGACCGAATCACCGAAATGGATGGGACGTTGTTCTGGATGCGGAGAATGGAACACGATGGTTGAAGAAGTCGTCGAAGAGAAAAAAGGACGGCGCGGTGCCGCGTTCGTTCATACGACAACAAAACAATTGAAGCCAGAGCGCCTCGCGAACATCGTCTCGCAAGAAGAGAGTCGCGTCTTTACCGGAAGTGGTGAATTCGACCGTGTTCTCGGAGGTGGTATCGTTCCAGGTTCGATGGTGCTAGTTGGAGGAGATCCGGGGATCGGGAAGTCGACGATCTTACTGCAGACGAGCGCACGTCTTGCCCAACGCGGCGAAAAAGTGCTCTACATTTCAGGAGAAGAATCGCTCAAACAAACTAAATTGCGCGCGGAACGGCTTGGCTTACCGACTCAGGATTTGTTCGTCCTTAGTGAGACAGATATGAACATGATTGAACGTGTCGTCGATGAAGAACAGCCACGTTTTTTAATCATCGACTCGATTCAAACCGTCTACATTGATGAAATCCAGTCTGCACCCGGCAGCGTGACACAGGTACGGGAATGTACGGCGATGCTGATGAAAATTGCGAAGAGTCGCGGGATCGCGATCTTCATCGTCGGTCACGTCACGAAACAAGGTTCGATTGCTGGACCACGTTTACTGGAGCACATGGTGGATGCCGTCTTGTATTTCGAAGGCGAACGTCACCATACGTTCCGGATTCTGCGTGCTGTCAAAAACCGATTTGGTTCAACGAATGAGATCGGAATTTTTGAGATGCGGGAGTCTGGTCTTGAAGAGGTCTTGAATCCGTCAGAAATTTTCCTCGAGGAGCGGACGTCCGGTGTATCCGGTTCGACGATCGTTGCTTCCATGGAAGGGACACGGACGGTCCTTGTCGAACTGCAAGCGTTGATTTCACCGACGTCATTCGGCAATCCAAGACGGATGGCGACCGGAATCGATCAAAATAAGGTGGCTTTATTGATGGCTGTGCTTGAGAAACGATCGGGTCTTCTCTTACAGACACAAGATGCGTACCTCAAGGCAGCCGGGGGGGTGAAGCTTGATGAACCCGCGATTGACTTGGCGGTTTGTGTCGCGATTGCTTCTAGTTTCCGTGACAAGCCGACGCGTCCGACGGATGTCGTGATTGGTGAAGTCGGATTGACAGGTGAGGTTCGCCGTGTATCACGGATTGAACAACGTGTAGCAGAAGCAGCCAAACTCGGTTTCACGCGAGCGATCATTCCGAAAAATAACTTAGGCGGTTGGACGTATCCGGACGGGATTACGGTCGTCGGCGTCGAGAGTGTGGATGAAGCATTACGTGAAACCATTCCGTTTTAAGCTGGAATGACGCAAAAAATGGGGGGATTGTAATGGATATGTAAACAGTTTCCCCTCCTTCCGGCGTAGGTAGTTCAAATCAGTACATGTTACAATGAACTTAAAATAAGCAAAGGAGGTGAGAAGATTGAAAATCGTCATTCGGGTATTTTTTGCATTACTCGGACTTGCCCTCGGGATTTTGTTGCTACCTCAGTTCTTCCAATTGATTGAAACGGCAACAAATACGAAATTCCCTGCATGGTTGATGAGCGAATACGTAACTGGAACGATTGGTGCACTCATATTCTTATTAATTGGATTATTCATTACGGATTCGGTAATTCGACTTCTCCGATTTTTAGAAGAACGGCTCGTCAAAGCCCCAGTGGCAGATCTCTTTTTTGGAACATTAGGTCTCTTAATCGGATTGATATTGGCATTTCTTGTCAGTACGTTAATCGACTTGGTTGGGATTCCTTTCTTGAGTAACGTCCTCACGATTATCGTGACGGCATTATTCGGATACCTCGGCTTTACGGTCGGGTATCGTAAACGTCATGAATTGACGAAAATCTTCTTACGTAGTAACCAAAGTGAGAAAAAGGCGACGTCAGAAGTCGTCGTCCCAGTTAAGTCAAACAGCAAGGTACTTGATACGAGTGTCATCATCGACGGACGAATTACGGATATCACAAAAACCGGCTTCGTCGAAGGAAAACTGATCGTCCCGCAATTCGTCATCGGTGAGTTGCAATACATCGCCGATTCTTCCGATACGTTGAAACGAAACCGTGGACGTCGTGGACTCGATGTCTTAAAAGAGTTACAAGAGATTCCTGGAGTCGAAGTCGAAATTTATGATGGCGACTTCGAGGATGTACCGGAAGTCGATATTAAACTGATTAAACTCGCGGAACTCGTCAAAGGGATCGTCGTCACGAACGACTATAACTTGAACAAAGTCTGTGAAGTCCGACATGTTCCTGTCCTTAACATCAATGATCTGGCGAATGCCGTCAAACAAGTCGTCATTCCAGGAGAAGAGATGACCGTTCTTGTCATCAAGGAAGGAAAAGAACAAAAACAAGGCATTGCCTATCTCGAAGATGGGACGATGGTCGTTGTTGAAGGAGGCAAACACCTCATTTCGAAAACGATCGGCGTTGTCGTCACGAGCGTCTTGCAGACGTCAGCTGGACGAATGATTTTTGCGAAACCACAAGAAAAATGAGACACTATGCCTAGAGAGACATCGAGAGGCATTCGGATAGACCCTGCAACGGATTCGATTTCATGATCGAGTCCGTTTTCGGTGTGATGGAATGGATCATGATGATCAGTGAGAGAGAAAAGAGGGAATGGGATGTCTACAGCCACATATCGCGTCGTCATCCCCGCTGCCGGTGCCGGTAAGCGGATGGGCGCAGATCGTAATAAATTGATGCTTGAACTAAGAGACCGTCCAATCATCGCTTGGACACTGGATGTCTTCGAGGCAGATCCGGCATGTACGGAAATCGTCCTCGCGATCAATCCACTAGAACAAGAATGGTTTACAAGTCTTATCGCGTCTTATAAGACATCGATTAGACTTGTCGCGGGTGGTGCCGAACGTCAGGAAAGTGTGCTCCGTGGTCTTGAGGCGTTAGAAGGCGAAGGGATTGTTCTGATCCATGATGGTGCTCGACCGTTCATTTCACAAGCAGCGATCCAGGCGGTCGTCCAAGCAGCAGTCCTAGATCAGGCAGCGATTCTCGTGGTACCGATCAAAGATACCGTCAAACGGATCGAAGCGAATCACATCAGTGAGACCGTCCCGCGGGAACACCTGATGGCAGCGCAGACACCACAAGCGTTTGATCTTGCGACGATTCGCACGGTTCATGAAAAAGCGGCAACGAAATACCTAGGAACCGATGATGCAAGTTTGATAGAATGGGACGGAGGAAAAGTAACGATCGTCCACGGTCACTACGAAAATATCAAGATGACGACACCGGACGATTTGTGGTTCGGTGAAGCGATTCTAATGAAACGAGGGAAATGACGATGATTCGAATTGGACAAGGTTTTGATGTACATGCCTTTGCAGAGGATCGGAAATTGATTTTAGGCGGCATCGAGATTCCGCACACGAAAGGATTGCTCGGTCACTCGGATGCAGACGTCTTGTTACATACGATTGCCGACGCGGCACTTGGTGCAATCGCAGCAGGAGATATCGGAAAACATTTTCCGGATACGGATCCGGAATTCAAGGATGCCGATTCAGCAAAATTGCTGCAGCATGTTTACGCGCTCGTTAAACAACAAGGGTATGAGCTTGGCAACCTAGATGCGACAGTCATCGCACAGGCACCAAAGCTCCGTCCGTACATCGACACGATGCGTGCGCGGATCGCGGAATTGCTCGAAGCGGACATTGAACAGATCAATGTCAAGGCAACGACGACGGAATGGTTAGGTTTTACGGGACGAGAAGAGGGAATCGCTTGTCAAGCAGTGATTCTACTGAAACGAATCGAAGAATAAGGTATACTAGATAAGCGAATTTTAGTCGAAGGAGTGATTGGCAATGGCAGAAGTACGAGTACGTTATGCCCCAAGTCCAACAGGACACTTGCATATCGGGAATGCCCGGACTGCATTATTTAACTATCTGTTTGCGCGCCACTTAGGCGGTAAGATGGTATTACGAATCGAGGATACGGACCAAAAGCGGAATATCGCAGGTGGTGTCGAGAGTCAAATGAAGAACCTCGAGTGGCTCGGTGTCGATTGGGACGAAGGTCCGGGTCGCGGTGGCGAGTACGGTCCTTATTCACAAATGGAGCGTCTCGATATCTACCAAAAGTACACGGACGAGTTACTTGAAAAAGGACTTGCTTACCGTTGCTACATGACATCGGAAGAGCTTGAAGCAGAACGCGAAGCACAAATCGCACGCGGAGAAGCACCACGTTATTCAGGAGCGCACCGTAACCTGACAGCAGAACAAGAAGAAGCGTTCCGCGCAGAAGGTCGCACGCCATCGATTCGGATTCGTGTACCGGAAGATGTCACGTATACATGGAATGATATCGTTAAAGATGACGTCTCATTCGAATCAAAAGACTTCGGTGACTGGGTCATCGTCAAAAAAGATGGCATTCCGACGTACAACTTTGCCGTCGTCATCGACGATCACTTGATGGCGATCAGCCATGTTCTTCGTGGGGATGATCATATTTCGAACACACCGAAACAAATGATGATCTATGATGCGTTCGGTTGGGAATACCCGACGTTCGGTCACATGACATTGATCGTCAACGAATCACACAAGAAACTCTCGAAGCGTGATCACTCGATCATTCAGTACATCGAGCAGTATAAAGAACTCGGTTATCTCCCGGAAGCATTGCTCAACTTCATCACGCTTCTCGGTTGGTCACCAGTTGGCGAACAAGAAATTTTCACGAAAGAAGAGTTCATCGAAATCTTTGACGCGGATCGTCTGTCGAAGAGTCCAGCTGTCTTTGACCAAAACAAATTGGCTTGGATCAATAGCCAGTACATGAAACATCAATCGTTCGAAGAAGTATTCGAAGCCAGTCTTCCATTCTTACAAGAAGCAGGTCGCGTCGAAGCGTCACCTTCAGAAGAAGAGCTCGCTTGGGCACGTGATCTCGTCGCGTTATACCGCGAACAGATGACACATGGCGCGGAAATCGTCAAGCTTTCAGAGATGTTCTTTGAGGACGAAGTGGTGTATGATGAAGAGGCAAACACTGTCTTGAGTGGCGAGACGGTTCCGACTGTACTTGCAGAATTCGCGAACCAGTTACGTGCTCTCGAAGAGTGGACACCAGAAGCGATTAAAGCATCGATCAAAGCGACGCAAAAAGCGACTGGTCAAAAAGGTAAAAACTTGTTCATGCCAATTCGTGTCGCGACGACAGGACAGACACATGGTCCAGAACTCCCGAACACGATTCAATTACTAGGAAAAGACCGTGTGCTTGCACGGCTTGAAGCAGAATAACGAAAGCGTAGACGAGGAAAGTAACGATGCGTCTTCTTCTCCAGAGACAAGCTCGAATGGTGCGAGGGCTTGAAGAAGCGAATCATGAAATGCCCCTCTGAGTGCTGCCCGAAATCCGTGAGAGTAGGCGCAGACGTATCTCCGGCGTTAACGGACGTCGAGAGGGACGAGTCAATCGTCCAAACAGAGTGGGACCGCGCTTCGTTAGCGTCTCTGTGCAGCAATGCATAGAGGCGCTTTTTCTTATGGAGAGGAGAACGTATATGACACGGATACGAGAAGATATCCGCAATGTGTTTGAGCAAGATCCAGCTGCCCGCAGCACGTTAGAAGTCATTTTGACATACCCGGGCTTACATGCGATTTGGATGCATCGCCTGGCCCATCGACTCTGGAACGCGAAGTTCCGCTTGCTCGGTCGATTGATTTCGCAGTTCAGTCGCTTTTTGACAGGCATCGAGATTCATCCAGGAGCAACGATCGGACGCCGATTCTTTATCGACCACGGGATGGGTGTCGTCATTGGTGAGACGACGATCATTGGTGATGACGTCACGTTGTTTCAAGGCGTGACGCTCGGCGGAACGGGGAAAGAAACAGGAAAGCGTCACCCGACGATTGAAGACGGTGTACTTGTCTCTGCCGGTGCCCGTGTCCTTGGTGATATCACGATCGGGGCATACTCGAAAATCGGTGCCAGTTCCGTCGTCTTAAAACACGTTCCTCCAAATGCGACCGTCGTCGGCATTCCGGGACGTGTCGTCATTCAGGACGGTATGAAGGTCGAAGCACCACTTGATCATCGTTTCCCGGATCCAGTCAGCGAATGCCAAGAGCGGATTGAAATGGAACTAGAAGTATTAAAACAAGAAATTGAACGGATTAAAGGAGGGCGACGTCATGATTCAACTGTACAACAGCATGACCGGAAAAAAGGAACCATTTAAACCATTAGAAGAAGGAAAGGTCAAGATGTATGTCTGTGGCCCGACTGTTTACAACTACATTCATATCGGGAACGCACGTCCAGCCATCGTCTTCGATACGGTCCGCCGCTACTTCACATACCGTGGATATGAAGTCAAATATGTCTCGAACTTCACGGACGTCGACGATAAGATCATCCGGACAGCGAACGAACTCGGAGAAGACTATCATGCGTTGACGAAACGTTTCATCGAGGCGTATCACGCGGACACGGGCGCCTTGAATGTCCAAAAAGCGGACATCCATCCGCTCGTCACGGAAACGATGGACGATATCATCGCCTTCATCGAAGTTCTCGTCGAAAAAGGCAATGCCTACGCATCGAGCGGAGATGTCTACTTCCGGACGCGTAGCTTCGATGATTATGGACAATTGAGCCAACAGTCGATTGATGAATTGCGCGCAGGCGCACGAATTGAAGTTGGAGAGAAAAAAGAAGATCCACTTGATTTTGTGCTCTGGAAAGCAGCAAAACCAGGGGAGCCGGCATGGACGAGTCCATGGGGCGAAGGACGACCAGGCTGGCACATCGAGTGCTCGGCGATGGCGAAGAAATATCTCGGGGAGACGATCGACATTCATGCTGGTGGACAAGACTTGAAATTCCCGCATCATGAGAATGAGATCGCCCAGTCGGAAGCATGCAACTCGAAGAAGTTCGCGAACTACTGGATGCATAACGGGTTCTTGAACATCGAAAACGAGAAGATGTCGAAGTCGCTCGGTAACTTCCTGACAGTCCATGAAGCGATCCAAGCGGTCGATCCGATGGTGTTACGGTTCTTTATGTTATCGGTTCAGTATCGTCACCCGATCAACTACAGTCGGGAACTGATCGATCAAGCAGCGAACGGTCTCGCACGGATTCGGGAGTCGGTCGCAAACATCGAACACCGTCTTGACATGACGGCTGATCTCGGAACAGGTGACGAGAAGTGGTTGAATCGTCTAGCGGCGATCAAGGAACATTTCATCACATCGATGGATGATGATTTCAATACAGCGAACGCTGTGACGGATTTATTCGATCTCTCGAAAGAAGCCAACTTGTACCTCGGAGAAGCACATGTGTCGAAACAGGTGCTCGAACAGTTCCTCGCACTCTTCTCGGAATTATCAGATGTCCTCGGTGTCACGTTGACAGTCGACAAAGGCTTACTCGATGAAGAAGTCGAACAGTTGATCGAAGAGCGGAACACAGCCCGTCAAAATCGTGACTTCGCACGAGCGGACGCAATCCGCGATCAGCTGCGTGATCAAGGGATCCTGCTCGAAGACACAGCGCAAGGGATGCGGTGGAAGCGCGGATGAAGAACTATAAACAACTGAATGCACTCGCGTTAGCGTACATGGGCGATGTCGTCTATGAGATTCGTGTGCGGGAGCGATTGCTCGAACAAGGTTATGTGAAGCCGGGCGAGTTGCATAGAGCAGCTGTCCGGTATGTTCGGGCACAAGCACAAGCGACGGTCGTGACGCACTGGTTGAATACGGATGCGTTGACGGAAGAAGAGGCAGCGGTCGTTCGGCGCGGAAAGAACGCGAAATCCGGTTCTGTCCCGAAGAGCACGGACGTCCACACGTATCGCTACGCGACAGCATTTGAAGCATTGCTCGGTTATATTTATCTTTCAGAAGGAGGGGATCGCCTTGAAGAACTCATCGGACAAGCGTTCGAACTACTCGAAGCCGAAAAAACAGACGAATCCTAAGGCTACCGGTGCGAAGCCGAAAACGAAGGCACAGCGCCCAGCACAAGAGAAACGAAAAGCCGCTCCAGTCAAGGAACAGCCCGTCGTGATCGAACCGCTTGAAGAAGGACAAGATTTCTTGTCAGGTCGTAATCCGGTCCTAGAGGCATTGCGGAGTGGACGAGAGATGAACAAGCTGTTCTTGCAGGAAGGACAACAAAAAGGACCGCTTGCCGTCATCCATGCGATGGCGCAGGAAGCGGGCATCCAAATCCAGCTCGTACCACGTTCACGGTTAACCGGTTTAGCTGGAACGGAAAATCACCAAGGTGTCGTCGCAGCGGTTGCTGCGTATGAGTACGCTGAGATGGAAGACATCTTCGAACTCGCACGTCAAAAGGATGAAACACCGCTCTTGATCATGCTTGATGAACTCGAGGATCCACATAACCTCGGATCGATCTTGCGGACGGCAGATGCTGTTGGGGCACACGGGATCATCATTCCGAAGCGTCGGTCAGTCGGATTGACGCAAGTCGTCGCGAAGGCGTCAACAGGCGCAATCGAACATATCCCGGTCGTTCGTGTGACGAACCTCGCGCGGACGATGGAGGATTTAAAGAAACAAGGCATCTGGTTCGTCGGAACGGATGCACGTGAAAGTGACGACTACCGGACACTCGATGGGACGATGCCGCTCGGAATCGTCATTGGCAGTGAAGGAAAAGGAATGAGCCGGCTCGTCCGTGAAAAATGTGACTTCCTCGTCCACCTCCCGATGGCAGGACATGTCACGTCACTTAACGCATCGGTTGCCGCTTCGCTATTATTATATGAAGTCTACCGGACTAGAAAGCCGTATGCGCGATGAAGTATGATCGCCTCATCGTAGATGGCTACAATATCATTGGTGCATGGCCGGAATTTCGGACGTTGCGGGAGCAAGATTTTGAATTAGCGCGGGAACGGTTGATTCATGCGATGGCAGAGTACCAAGCCGTTACAGGAATCAGCGTCACGATCGTCTTTGACGCGTATCTGCAACCGGGCCGTGAATCACGGATGCAAAAAAGTGGAATCGATATCGTCTATACACGGGAGAACGAAACGGCAGATGAATGGATTGAAAAGACAGCTGCTGATTGGTTACAGGACATCCGAGTCAAGCTGACGGTAGCAACGAATGATTACACGGAGCAGTGGGTCATCTTCACACTCGGAGCACTTCGTATATCGGCGCAGGAACTTAGACGTGAATGGAAAGCGGCAGTTGCCGTCATCAAGCAACAGACGACGTCTGCGAAGACAGCAGCTCAACCGCGCTCGAAGATTGACTTACCGGAAGACGTCCTCGCGCGTCTTGAGGCGATTCGTCGACGAAAGAATTCGGATATATGATATGAACCATTCGCATGAGCGATCCACCGTTCTCCTTCATTCGGAAGAACGGTGGTTTTTTTATAGAAAAGATACATTTTGGATACAACAAAAGAGGTCATGCCAATTTTCATTGTCGTGCGACAGGTAATTATTGTATAATTAAAAACAATTGAACTATTCGTCAATGATGCTTGGAGGGATACAGGATGAGTTTGGTTTCGTTCGACCAGTTTGAGTGCATGACCGATGAAGCGCTTGTAGAACAAGCGAAAGAGTTCGATAACAGCGATGCGCTCGAATTTTTGATCGAGCGGTATCGAAATTTCGTACGCGCCAAAGCCCGTTCTTATTTTTTGATTGGGGCAGACCGAGAAGATATCATTCAAGAAGGAATGATTGGTCTCTATAAAGCGGTACGAGATTACCGAACGGATAAGCTCGCCTCGTTTAAAGGATTTGCCGAATTATGCATCACGCGACAGATGATCACTGCGATTAAGACAGCAACACGTCAGAAACATATCCCGTTGAACTCGTACATCTCGCTCGATAAACCGATCTATGACGATGAATCAGAGCGGACGTTACTGGATATCATCACGTCGACAGCACCTTCTGATCCACAAATCTTGATCGTCAACCGAGAAGAATACGCAGACATCGAATCGAAGATGGAGGAGATTCTGAGTGATCTCGAACGGAAAGTCCTCGCGCTCTATCTCGATGGACGGACGTATCAAGAAATCTCCGACGACCTCGATCGTCACGTTAAATCGATCGATAATGCTTTGCAACGCGTCAAGCGGAAGCTTGAACGTTACCTCGAAGCACGAAAGATGACGGTCTAACAGAGAGGTAGATTGACCGTAATCCCTTCCTATGCTACTGTATAACTAGCGCCTTACTAGCGAGACGCCGCTCATAGGCGTTTTTTTTTACGCTCTTTTTCGGAAGGAAAGCACCTTAACAGAAGAGAAGAGTGGCAAAGAAGGAGGACTTTGAGATGGCGAAGAAAGTAGGCCTTGCTTGTGATAATTGCGGTGCCCGCGACTATACGACGATGAAAAAAGAGGACGTCACTGTCCGCTTGGAATTGAAGAAATTCTGCCGTCGTTGTAACGCGCATACGATTCATAAAGAAGCGAAATAAGGCTTCATCTGTCCCGATTTATTACATCCTGGAGGGAAAGTACGATGAAATTTTTGCGTGACGTATGGAATGAATTGAAAAAGACGAGCTGGCCAAAACGAAAAGAGCTGACGAAATACACATTGACGGTCATCGGTATGGTGATCTTTATGGGTGTCTTCATCTTCGGTATCGATTCAGGGCTTAGCGCATTGATGAGCTGGTTGATTAAGTAAAAAGAAGAGGTGGCCTACCATGGAGAAACAATGGTTTGTCGTCCAAACGTATTCCGGATTCGAAAACAACGTCAAGGCGAACCTTGAACGTCGGATTGAATCCATGAACATGGACGAAAAAATCTTCCGTGTACTCGTTCCGATTGAAACGGTACAAGAAGAAGTAACGAACAAAAAGGGAGAAACGAAAATCAAAGAACGTGAAGTCAAGATCTTCCCGGGGTATGTCCTCGTCGAGATGGTCATGACGGATGATTCTTGGTATGTCGTCCGGAACACTCCGAACGTCACGGGCTTCCTCGGATCAGTAGGCGGCGGTTCAAAACCGACACCACTCCTTCCGGAAGAAGCAGAAAACATCCTTGGATCAATGGGTCTCGTTGATCTGAAGAGCCGTTACGACTTCTCACTCGGACAAATCGTCCGAATCAAAGAAGGGGCTTTCGAAAATCTCGAAGGTACGATCGAGGAGCTTGATACAGATACTGAGAAGATGAAAGTCTCTGTTGATATGTTCGGTCGCGAAACGAAGGTCGAGCTTGATTTCGCACAGGTCGATAAAATCGACTAAGTTTCCTATTGCGAATGTTTTGTTTTAATGATACAATTTTTCGTGTTTGATGTTGTGCTTATTTCGATAAATAACTCGTCGAATAGAATGAGTGGGAGGACGCGCAACGTCCAATTAAACCACATTAAAGAATTAAGGAGGTGTGTCTCGTGGCGAAGAAGGTTATGAAACTCGTAAAACTTCAAATTCCTGCGGGCAAAGCAAACCCAGCTCCACCAGTTGGACCGGCACTCGGTCAAGCAGGTGTGAACATCATGGGCTTCTGTAAAGAGTTCAACGCTCGTACACAAGACCAAGCCGGCTTGATTATCCCTGTAGTCATCACGGTTTTTGAAGATCGTTCATTCACATTCATCACTAAAACTCCTCCAGCAGCAGTTCTCTTGAAGAAAGCAGCTGGAATTGAGAGTGGTTCAGGTGAACCGAACCGTAAGAAAGTAGCGACTGTCAAACGTGACAAAGTTCGTGAAATCGCTGAAACAAAAATGCCAGACCTTAACGCATCATCTGTTGAAACAGCAATGTTGATGGTTGAAGGTACTGCACGTTCTATGGGTATCGTAATCGAAGACTAATTGTCTTTTTGATTACCATGAACAACGATGAGGGTCGCAGGCGGATAGTTTCTTGAAGCCTGCTACCCTTTCATTATGTGGGAGGATTTTCCGCACAACCACAAAGGAGGAACCTAAAATGGGTAAGAAGTACAAAGAAGCTGCTAAACTTATCGATCGTACGGTTTCATACGAACTCGCAGAAGCTGTAGATTTGACTAAAAAATCTGCAACTGCGAAATTCGATGAGACTATCGAATTGGCTGTTCGTCTCGGAGTAGATCCGAAGAAAGCAGACCAACAAATCCGTGGAGCAGTCGTATTGCCACACGGTACTGGTAAAACACAAAAAGTTCTCGTCTTCGCGAAAGGTGAGAAATTAAAAGAAGCGGAAGCTGCTGGAGCAGATTACGCTGGTGATGCTGAGTACATCAACAAAATCCAACAAGGATGGTTCGACTTCGACGTTATCGTCGCGACACCAGACATGATGGGTGAAGTTGGTAAACTTGGTCGCGTTCTCGGACCAAAAGGCCTCATGCCAAACCCGAAAACAGGTACAGTTACATTTGACGTCACAAAAGCAATCAACGATATCAAAGCTGGTAAAGTTGAGTACCGTGTCGACAAATCAGGTAACATCCACGTTCCTGTCGGTAAAAAATCATTCGATAACGAGAAACTCGTTGATAACATCAACACAGTTATCGAAACTCTCGTAAAAGTTAAGCCTGCTACTGCTAAAGGTGTATACCTTAAGAACATCGCGATCGCTTCTACAATGGGTCCTGGTGTAAAAGTATCTTCAGCTGACTTCGCGAAATAATTTCGTCTAAAACGAACTTGACAACGTTCTAAGAACGCTGTTACAGTATAAAACGTTGATATATTTCGACATACCGTAGACAGAAGGTGCTCACATGGGCATAAATCCTTCCGAGGTGTTCTTGCTCAGAGAGCCTGTTTGTTCAGGTATCCTTTTTGACGATTACGCCTCCTCTGCTCTGCAGACGGAGGCTTTTTATTTGAAATCGAGCAGCCCCTCGCACCGGTACATTTCATCTACCAGGAGGTGCAACAGAAATGGCAAACGAAAAAGTTATCGCTGTCAAAGCGGATCTCGTATCTGAGATCGCTGAGAAACTCCAAGCGAGCGCAGGAACAGTTGTCGTCGACTACCGTGGTCTCACAGTAGAAGAAGTCACTGAACTTCGTAAACAACTCCGTGAAGCGGGCGTTGAATTCAAAGTTTACAAAAACGGTCTCCTCCGCCGCGCGGCAGTTCAAAGCAACCTCGAAGGTCTTGATGAAGTCTTCACAGGTCCTAGTGCGATCGCCTTCAGCAATGAAGACGTTATCGCGCCAGCTAAGATCTTGAACGACTTCGCTAAAACGCACAAGGCTCTCGAACTTAAAGGTGGTATCATCGAAGGCAAAGTCACTTCAGTAGAAGATGTCAAAGCCCTTGCGGAACTTCCATCACGCGAAGGTCTCCTTTCGATGCTCCTCAGCGTGCTTCAAGCGCCAATCCGTGGACTCGCGGTGGCAACGAACGCAATCGCAGAGCAAAAAGAAGAACAATCTGCTTAATTTCTGCTTAGCGGGATAGGCAACCAACACAATTTTCACACCCCAACGTGGGCTAAATCAAAGGAGGAAAACCATAATGGCTTTCAACAAAGAGCAATTTATCGAAGACCTCAAGGGCATGACTGTTCTTGAACTTAACGAACTCGTAAAAACAATCGAAGAAGAATTCGGCGTATCAGCAGCAGCTCCAGTAGCAGTTGCAGGTGCTGGCGCAGGCGCAGCAGCTGAAGAGCAAACTGAATTCGACGTTATCCTTACTAACGCTGGATCTGGTAAAATCAACGTCATCAAAGCAGTTCGCGAATTGACTGGTCTCGGTCTTAAAGAAGCGAAAGCTCTCGTAGACGGAACTCCAGCACCAGTTAAAGAAGGCGTTTCGAAAGAAGACGCTGAAGCAATGAAAGCTAAGCTTGAAGAAGCTGGCGCTACTGTAGAAGTTAAGTAATTTTCTTCTTCCGTAGAAACAAAAGAAGCTCGCATTGCGAGCTTCTTTTGTTTTCATCTTTTACATGAGAGGGGAAGGAAACATGGCGGATCATTATTATACGAATGACCCTTCATCGAAACGAGATCCGAAGACGTGGGAATATGTTCTGCGTGGTCAGACGCTCCGCTTTACATCGGACCATGGTGTCTTTTCGAAGAACGGAATCGATTTTGGTTCCCGTCTGTTGATCGAGGCATTCACGGAACCGGCTGTATCGGGAGACATCTTGGATGTCGGTTGCGGATACGGACCGATGGGCATCGCGCTTTCGAAGTCGACGGGTCGTCCGGCACACTTGATCGATGTCAATGAACGGGCGCTCGAACTAGCGGCAGACAATGCGCGCGCGAACGGTGTTTCCGTGACGACCGGTGTGAGTGACGGGTATGATGGGGTAGGCGAATCGACATTCGCAGCGATCGTGACGAATCCACCGATTCGGGCGGGAAAAACGGTCGTCCATCGTATTCTCCGGGAAGCGTATGATCACCTTGTCGTCGGCGGCGAGCTTTGGGTCGTCATTCAAAAGAAACAAGGTGGACCATCAGCGAAGAAATTGATGGAAGACGTATTCGGTATGTGTGAGACAGTTACCCGCGATAAAGGGTACTCGATATTTAAATCAATTCGGTCTTGACAAATCGAAGGATTTGTCGTTGACCGCATGTTGTGTCTATGATAGTATTATAAAATGCCATTGGAGTGATTTTTGGATAAGATGTTTGAAAGCAGCTGGCGTTCTCGACTACAGATGATTGAGTAGACAAGACGTCGCTTTTTTGCGCTTATCAATCAAAAAATGGCTTCAATGTTCGATATTACACCCGTCCTTCTCTATAAGAAGAAGTGGGTCTGAGAGGTGAATCAGTTGACTGGTCAACTTGTTCAGTACGGTCGTCACCGTCAGAGAAGAAGCTATGCACGTATCAGCGAAGTATTGGAACTTCCAAACTTAATCGAGATTCAAACGAATTCGTATGAGTGGTTCCTGCGGGAAGGTCTTCGTGAGATGTTTCATGACATTTCGCCGATTTCCGATTTCACAGGGAATCTCGTATTAGAATTCATCGACTACTCGCTCGGAGAGCCGAAGTATTCGATCGATGAATCGAAAGAGCGCGACGTGACCTATTCGGCACCACTACGCGTTAAAGTCCGTCTTCAAAATAAAGAGACGGGTGAATTGAAAGAACAAGAAGTCTTCATGGGTGACTTCCCGCTTATGACGGAGTCGGGAACATTCATCATCAATGGAGCGGAGCGCGTAATCGTTTCGCAGCTTGTTCGTTCGCCAAGTGTTTATTACAACAATAAGTTAGATAAGAACGGTAAGCGTGGATTCTCCGCGACAGTCATCCCAAACCGTGGTGCATGGCTCGAGCTCGAGACAGACGCGAAAGACATCGTTTATGTTCGCATTGATCGCACGCGTAAGATTCCAGTAACGGTTCTTTTACGTGCTCTTGGTTTCGGTACGGATCAGGAAATCATCGATCTTCTCGGTGATGATGAGTACCTCCGGAATTCACTTGAAAAAGATAATACGGAATCAACGGAAAAAGCCCTCATCGAGATTTATGAGCGTCTACGTCCGGGAGAGCCGCCGACAGTCGAAAACGCAAAAGCGTTGCTCGTGTCGCGCTTCTTTGACCCGAAACGTTATGATTTGGCAAACGTTGGTCGTTATAAAATCAATAAAAAGCTTCATCTTAAGAACCGTCTCTTCGGTCAAAAACTTGCGGAAACGCTTGTTGATCCTGAGACAGGTGAAGTCATCGCGGAAGCAGGAACGGTCCTTGATCGTCGTATGCTCGATAAAGTCCTTCCATTCCTCGAAGGATCCGTTGGTTACATCGAAGCGACGCCTACTGGCGGCGTGACGCAAGGTGAGGCTTTCAACTTACAGTCAATCAAGGTGTTCGCACCGGACGATGCTGAAGGTGAACGCATCATCAATATCATCGGTAACGGTAACATCGATCGTGACATCAAGCACATCACGCCTGCTGACATGATTGCTGCCATCAACTACTTCTTCAACTTGTTGCATGAAGTCGGTACGACAGACGATATCGACCACCTTGGTAACCGTCGTCTCCGTTCAGTCGGTGAGCTGCTCCAGAACCAATTCCGGATCGGTCTCTCACGGATGGAACGTGTCGTTAAGGAACGGATGTCGATTCAGGATCAGAATGCGATCACGCCACAGGCATTGATCAACATTCGTCCAGTTATCGCATCGATTAAAGAGTTCTTCGGTAGCTCGCAGTTGTCTCAGTTCATGGACCAAACGAACCCGCTTGCGGAATTGACGCACAAACGTCGTCTTTCAGCACTCGGACCGGGTGGTTTGACACGTGAGCGCGCTGGTTTCGAAGTTCGTGACGTACACTACTCGCACTATTCCCGTATGTGTCCGATCGAAACGCCAGAGGGACCAAACATTGGTTTGATCAACTCGTTGTCTTCGTACGCGAAGGTCAATGAGTACGGCTTCATCGAAGCGCCATATCGTCGTGTCGATCCGGAAACGGGCGTCGTCACGGATGAAATCCACTACATGACTGCTGACGAAGAGGATCTCTACGTCGTCGCACAGGCAAACATGTTGTTGACGGAAGAGAAGACGTTCAAAGATTCACACGTCCTTTCACGTTTCCGTGGACAAAACTTGTCTGTCGAACCAGCACGTGTCGATTACATGGACGTTTCGCCGAAGCAGGTTGTATCTGCCGCAACGGCTTGTATCCCGTTCCTTGAGAACGATGACTCGAACCGTGCCCTCATGGGAGCGAACATGCAACGTCAGGCCGTCCCACTTCTGAACCCGGAATCTCCGATTGTCGGTACAGGAATGGAGTACGTGTCTGCGAAAGACTCAGGGGCCGCTGTCGTTGCGAAGCACGCAGGGATCGCTGAGCGTGTCACGGCGCGTGAAATCCTTGTCCGTCGTACGACGGAAGTCGATGGCAACATCGTTGAAGGTGAACTCGACCGTTACAAGATTCAAAAATTCATCCGTTCTAACCAAGGAACGTGTTATAACCAAAAACCAATCATCAAAGCAGGCGACCCAGTCGATAAAGGCGAGATCCTTGCAGATGGTCCATCGATGGACGGTGGGGAACTTGCGCTTGGTCGTAACGTACTCGTCGGTTTCATGACATGGGATGGTTACAACTATGAGGATGCTGTCATCATGAGTGAGCGTCTTGTCAAAGACGACGTCTACACATCGATCCACATCGAAGAATACGAATGTGAGTCGCGTGATACGAAACTCGGACCGGAAGAAATCACACGTGATATTCCGAACGTCGGTGATGATGCCTTGAAAAACCTCGACGATCGCGGAATCATCCGTGTCGGTGCGGAAGTCAAGGACGGCGATATCCTCGTCGGTAAAGTTACGCCGAAGGGTGTAACGGAATTGACAGCGGAAGAACGTCTTCTTCATGCGATCTTCGGTGAAAAAGCACGTGAAGTCCGTGATACATCTCTCCGTGTACCACACGGTGGTGATGGAATCATCCTCGACGTCAAAATCTTCGACCGCGATAATGGGGACGAGCTCTCACCTGGTGTTAACCAGTTGATTCGTGCTTACATCGTTCAGAAGCGTAAGATTCACGAGGGTGACAAAATGGCGGGTCGTCACGGTAACAAAGGTGTTATCTCGCGTATCCTTCCAGAAGAAGACATGCCGTATATGCCAGACGGTACACCAATTGACATCATGTTGAACCCACTTGGGGTTCCATCACGGATGAACATCGGGCAGTTGCTCGAGCTTCACCTCGGGATGGCAGCACGTCAACTCGGCATCAAAGTCGCATCACCGGTATTCGATGGTGCGCGTGAGGAAGATGTTTGGGCAACGATTGAAGAAGCAGGTATGGATCGCGACGCGAAGACTGTCCTTTATGATGGCCGTTCGGGTGAAGCGTTCGATAACCGCATTTCTGTCGGTGTCATGTATATGATTAAACTTGCTCACATGGTTGATGATAAACTTCACGCACGTTCGACAGGACCATACTCACTCGTCACACAACAACCGCTCGGTGGTAAAGCCCAGTTCGGTGGTCAGCGTTTCGGTGAGATGGAAGTATGGGCACTTGAAGCATACGGCGCAGCCTACACGCTCCAAGAGATCCTTACAATCAAGTCGGATGACACGATCGGTCGTGTTAAAGCGTACGAAGCAATCGTCAAAGGTGAGAATGTACCACAACCGGGCGTACCGGAATCGTTCCGAGTCCTCATTAAAGAGCTTCAATCCCTCGGTATGGACGTCAAGATGATGTCTGCTGATGATGAAGAGATCGAAATGCGCGACGAAGACGAGGACAATATCCCGAACGCGACTCCAGCACTCGAAGAAGTTCAAGCGCCTGTCGCACCAGTTGTTACTGAAGAGGAATAAGCGAAAGGGAGGTCCACCCCTTGGTAGATGTTAATAGATTTGAATATATGCAAATCGGCCTCGCTTCCCCCGAAAAGATCCGTTCATGGTCTTTCGGGGAAGTGAAAAAGCCGGAGACGATCAACTATCGTACACTCAAACCGGAGAAAGACGGTTTGTTCTGTGAACGTATCTTTGGTCCAACAAAAGACTGGGAATGTTACTGTGGTAAATACAAACGGATCCGCTATAAAGGAATCATTTGTGACCGCTGTGGCGTTGAAGTCACGAAGTCGAAAGTCCGTCGTGAGCGCATGGGTCACATCGAGCTCGCAGCACCGGTTTCGCACATCTGGTACTTCAAAGGAATTCCTAGCCGTATGGGACTCGTCCTCGACATGTCACCGCGTGCGTTAGAAGAGATCATCTACTTCGCGTCGTACGTCGTCACAGATCCAGGCGAATCGACACTTGAGAAGAAACAACTCCTTTCAGAGAAAGAATACCGTGCATATCGTGAGAAGTTCGGTCGTTCGTTCACTGCTGAAATGGGTGCGGAAGCAGTTCGTAAATTGCTCCGTGATGTAGAACTCGATAAAGAAGTCGCTGCATTACGTGAAGAGCTTCGTATGATTCAAGGACAACGTCGTACGCGTGCGATCAAACGCCTTGAAGTCCTCGATGCGTTCCGTAACTCAGGCAACAATCCAGAATGGATGGTGCTTGAAGTACTTCCAGTCATCCCACCGGAACTTCGTCCGATGGTTCAACTCGATGGCGGACGTTTCGCAACGTCTGACTTGAACGACTTGTACCGCCGCGTCATCAACCGTAACAACCGTCTCAAGCGTCTTCTTGACCTTGGCGCTCCGAACATCATCGTTCAGAATGAAAAACGGATGCTTCAAGAAGCAGTCGATGCTTTGATCGATAACGGTCGTCGTGGTCGTCCAGTCACTGGACCAGGTAACCGTCCACTTAAATCACTTTCACACATGTTGAAAGGGAAACAAGGACGTTTCCGTCAAAACTTGCTCGGTAAACGTGTCGACTACTCTGGTCGTTCGGTTATCGTCGTTGGTCCAAACTTGAAGATGTATCAATGTGGTCTTCCAAAAGAAATGGCCCTTGAACTCTTCAAACCGTTCGTCATGAAAGAACTCGTCTCTCGTGGCATCGCACCGAACATTAAGAGTGCGAAACGGAAAATCGAGCGCGTTCAACCTGAAATCTGGGATGTCCTCGAAGAAGTCATCCGTGAGCATCCGGTTCTCTTGAACCGTGCACCGACACTTCACCGTCTCGGTATCCAGGCATTCGAACCAACGCTCGTCGAAGGACGCGCGATTCGCCTTCACCCACTCGTATGTACGGCATACAACGCCGATTTCGATGGTGACCAAATGGCGGTTCACGTACCACTTTCTGCAGAAGCACAAGCAGAAGCACGTCTTCTCATGCTCGCTGCACAAAACATCTTGAACCCGAAAGACGGTAAACCTGTTGTTACACCATCGCAGGATATGGTCCTCGGTAACTACTACCTCACGCTCGAGCGCGAAAACGCGATCGGCGAAGGTAAAATCTTCTCGACAGTGAATGAAGCGCTCATCGCTTACCAAAATGGTTATGCGCACTTCCATACACGTGTTGCGATTCCAGCCGGCGTTCTGAAGAACCCGACATTCACGGAAGAGCAAAACGAGAAATTACTGATTACAACAGTCGGTAAGTTGATCTTCAACGAGATCCTCCCAACGACGTTCCCTTACTTGAACGAACCAACGATGACGAACCTTCAAGAAGCGACGCCAGACAAGTACTTCCTTGAAAAAGGAACAGATGTCGCGGCAGAACTGAAGAACCGTCCGATTATCGACCCGTTCAAAAAAGGATTCCTTGGAAATGTCATCGCGGAAGTCTTCAAACGGTTTGAGACGACAGAAACAAGCCGCATGCTCGACCGCATGAAAAACCTCGGATTCAAACACTCGACTCGTGCCGGTATCACGGTAGGGATCGCGGACATCATCGTTCTTCCGGATAAACAAGAGATTCTTGTTGAAGCGCAGGACAATGTCGATCGCGTCATGAAATCGTACCGTCGTGGTCTCATCACAGAAGACGAGCGCTATGAGCGCGTCGTTAAATCGTGGAATGATGCGAAGGATGAAATTCAGTCTCGTCTGATGAAATCCCTCAACCGTCTCAACCCGATCTTCATGATGAGTGACTCCGGTGCCCGTGGTAACGCGTCGAACTTCACGCAGCTCGCTGGTATGCGTGGGCTCATGGCCGCTCCAAGTGGACGGATCATCGAGCTTCCGATCAAATCATCGTTCCGTGAAGGTCTAACGGTACAGGAATACTTCATCTCAACACACGGTGCACGTAAAGGTCTTGCCGATACAGCCTTGAAAACGGCTGACTCAGGTTACCTGACTCGTCGTCTTGTTGACGTTGCTCAAGACGTCATCATTCGTGAAGATGATTGTGGAACGGATCGTGGTATCCGCGTCACAGCACTCCGTGAAGGAACGGAAGAAATCGAAAGTCTCTACGACCGTCTCGTCGGCCGTACTGCATTCGAAAACGTCGTTCACCCAGAAACAGGAGAAGTCCTCGTTTCAACGAACGAACTCATCGATGAAGACCTCGCGCGTGCCATCACGGACGCTGGTGTCGATAACGTTGAGATCCGTACTGCCTTCACATGTAACACAAGCCATGGTGTCTGTAAGAAATGTTACGGACGTAACTTGGCTACAGGCAACGACGTCGAAGTCGGCGAAGCTGTCGGTATCATCGCGGCACAATCAATCGGTGAGCCAGGAACGCAGCTTACAATGCGTACCTTCCACACAGGTGGGGTTGCCGGGGACGATATCACACAAGGTCTTCCGCGTATCCAAGAGTTGTTCGAAGCGCGTAACCCGAAAGGTCAAGCGGTCATCTCGGAAATCGATGGTCAAGTCATCGACTTCACGGAATCGCGTGACAAACGTGAATTGACGGTCCAAGGACTCAGCGAAACACGCACATACACGATCCCATTCGGTTCGCGTCTACGTGTTCAGCTCGGGGACGAGGTCAAAGCTGGTCAAGTCTTCACGGAAGGTTCGATCGATCCGAAAGAACTCTTGAACGTTAAAGGTGTATCCGGCGTTCAGAACTACTTGCTCCAAGAAGTTCAAAAAGTATACCGGATGCAAGGGGTTGAGATCGGTGACAAACACGTCGAGGTCATGGTTCGCCAAATGATCCGTCGCGTACGTGTCATCGAGTCTGGTGAGACTTCACTCTTACCAGGTTCGCTCGTCGATATCAGCACGTTCAAGGAAGCTTGTAAAGAAGCGCTCCGTAATGGGAAAGCTCTCGCTTCGGCGAAACCAGTTCTTCTCGGTATCACGAAAGCGTCACTTGAAACAGATTCATTCCTATCGGCTGCGTCGTTCCAAGAAACGACTCGTGTCCTTACGGATGCAGCGATTAAAGGGAAGAGCGACTACCTTCGCGGCTTGAAAGAGAACGTCATCATCGGTAAGTTGGTTCCAGCTGGTACTGGGATGTCACGTTACCGTCAGATCGATCTCGAAGTAGCTGGCGAAGCACCTGTAGAAGCCGATTCTCCGGTAGAATAAAACGCCTTGACACGCCGGTATGGCGGTGCTACTATGATATAGTGTTGCCAACCGGCTGTGTTATTTTGGAGGATATCTTCATGTCTTACAAAAAAGTAGTCGGCGCAGATTTGAAGTTTGTCGGTCAAAAGCAAACGCTCAAAGCATTGCGATCTGGCAAGGCGTCGGAAGTGATCATTGCGGATGACGCAGATGAACACGTAAAACAAGCATTGCTCGATGCGGCGAAACAAGCTAACGTTCCAGTCGTGAATGTTCCTTCTAAGCAAGAGCTTGGAAAAGCTTGTGGAATCGATGTCGCAGCAACAGCTGTTGCCATTAAGAAAGTTTGATAATGCGTTTTGTGTGGCGATGGAATGCCTGAGCCACGCAAAACGTTTCATTATGACTTTCGATGAACCACCCGGCTCGGTGGTTTTGAAATTTGTCATGAATTCAGGAAGGGAGGATCTCAAAGATGCCTACTATCAACCAATTAGTCCGTAAAGGACGTCAATCAAAAGTTGTGAAATCAGATTCGCCAGCGCTGAACAAAGGGTACAACAGCTTCATTAAAGCTCGTACTGACATCAGCTCACCACAAAAACGTGGTGTTTGTACTCGTGTAGGTACAATGACTCCGAAGAAACCGAACTCGGCTCTTCGTAAATACGCACGTGTACGTTTGACGAACACAATGGAAGTAACAGCTTACATCCCAGGTATCGGCCACAACCTTCAAGAGCACAGTGTTGTTCTTATCCGCGGCGGCCGTGTAAAAGACTTACCAGGGGTACGTTACCACATCGTTCGTGGTGCGCTTGATACAGCTGGTGTTGACGGCCGTATGCAAGGTCGTTCGAAATACGGTACTAAACGTCCTAAAGTTAAAAAATAATCTAGATATCTTAAGATATCACCTCACTATATGAAAGGAGGGACTCGGAATGCCACGTAAAGGTCAAGCAGAACGTCGTGATGTAATGGCTGATCCGATCTACAACTCTAAACTCGTTACCCGCCTTATCAACCGTCTTATGTTAGATGGTAAAAAAGGTACTGCTCAACAAATCTTATACAAAGCTTTCGAAACTATCGCTGAACGTTCAGGTCGCGATGCAATGGAAGTCTTTGAAGAAGCGATGAACAACATCATGCCAGTTCTTGAAGTTAAAGCACGCCGTGTAGGTGGAGCTAACTATCAAGTTCCTGTCGAAGTTCGCCCAGAGCGTCGTACGACACTTGCACTTCGTTACCTCGTGAACTACTCACGTCTCCGTAACGAAAAAACTATGGATGCGCGCCTTGCTAACGAAATCATGGACGCTGCAAACAACACTGGTGCTTCTGTTAAGAAGCGCGAAGATATGCACAAAATGGCGGAAGCGAACAAAGCGTTTGCTCACTACCGCTGGTAATTCCGAAAATCACCACCTCATGCATGCCATTTTTAATGGAATTATGAGGTGGCTTTCGGGTATAGTCATGACGTGTGGCAACACACGACCACTAAACTAAAATGCGAAAGGAGAATGTTTAAAGATGGCAAGAGAATTCTCCCTTAAGAACACTCGTAACATCGGGATCATGGCTCACATCGATGCTGGTAAAACAACAACGACTGAGCGTATCCTGTATTACACGGGTCGTATCCACAAGATTGGTGAAACGCACGAAGGTGCTTCACAAATGGACTGGATGGAGCAAGAGCAAGAGCGTGGGATCACGATTACATCGGCAGCAACAACTGCTCAATGGAAAGGTAACCGCGTAAACATCATCGATACACCTGGACACGTAGACTTCACAGTTGAGGTTGAACGTTCACTTCGCGTACTTGATGGTGCGGTAGCAGTACTTGACGCTCAGTCTGGTGTTGAGCCACAAACTGAGACAGTATGGCGCCAAGCTACAACTTACGGCGTACCACGTATCGTTTTCGTTAACAAAATGGATAAAATCGGTGCAGACTTCTTGTACTCGGTCGGAACGCTTCGCGAACGCCTCCAAGCGAACGCACACGCGATCCAACTTCCAATCGGTGCGGAAGATGAATTCAAAGGAATCATCGATCTCGTCGAACAGAAAACATACATGTACGGCAACGATCTCGGAACTGACATCGAAGTGACTGACGGTTTCCCAGCTGATCTCGCTGATCAAGCTGAAGAACTCCGTGGATCATTGATCGAAGCAGTTGCGGATTACGAAGAAGAATTGATGATGAAATACCTCGAGGGTGAAGAAATCACAATCGACGAGTTGAAAGCGGCTATCCGTAAAGCAACTCTGACAGTTGACTTCTATCCTGTACTCGTAGGTTCGGCATTCAAGAACAAAGGTGTTCAGCTTATGCTTGACGCAGTTCTCGATTACCTCCCATCACCAATCGACGTTAAAGCGATCTCAGGTATCGACATGGATACGGATGAAGAAATCGTGCGTGAGTCTTCGGACGAAGCACCATTCTCTGCACTCGCGTTCAAAGTCATGACTGACCCTTACGTCGGTAAACTTACATTCTTCCGTGTGTACTCTGGTACAGCTTCGGCAGGATCGTACGTTAAAAACTCAACAAAAGGCAAACGTGAGCGTCTTGGACGTATTCTTCAAATGCACGCAAACAGCCGTGAAGAGATCCCGATGGTATACGCGGGTGACATCGCTGCAGCTGTAGGTTTGAAAGATACAACTACTGGAGATACGCTTTGTGCAGAGAAAGACAACGTCGTTCTCGAATCAATGACATTCCCAGAACCAGTTATCTCGGTCGCTATCGAACCAAAAACGAAAGCTGACCAAGATAAAATGGGTCAAGCCCTTGCTAAGCTTGCTGAAGAGGATCCAACGTTCCGCACTGAAACAAACCCAGAGACTGGTCAAACGATCATCTCAGGTATGGGTGAGCTTCACCTCGACATCATCGTTGACCGTATGCGTCGCGAGTTCAAAGTCGAAGCAAACGTTGGTGCTCCACAAGTAGCTTACCGTGAAACGATCCGCCAAGCGGCGAAGATCGATTCGAAGTTCGCTCGTCAATCTGGTGGTCGTGGTCAGTATGGTCACGTCGTCGTAGAATTCGAGCCGAACGAAGAAGGCGCTGGCTTCGAGTTCAACAACAAAATCGTCGGTGGTGTTGTTCCACGTGAATACATCCCAGCGGTTGAGAACGGAATCGAAGAAGCACTTCAAAACGGTATCCTTGCTGGTTACCCGGTCGTTGACGTAAAAGCTTCACTCGTCTTCGGATCGTACCACGATGTCGACTCAAACGAGATGGCATTTAAAGTTGCGGCTTCAATGGCAGTCAAACAACTCAAAGATAAGAGCGGCGCTGTTATCCTTGAGCCAATGATGAAAGTTGAAATCGTCATCCCAGACGAATACATGGGAGACATCATGGGTGATGTTACATCACGCCGTGGTCGCGTAGAAGGTATGGAAGCACGCGGTAACGCTCAAGTTGTCCGTTCAATGATTCCACTTTCTGAAATGTTCGGATACGCTACTGGTCTTCGTTCACGCACACAAGGTCGCGGAACGTACTCGATGCACTTCGATCACTACGAAGAAGTACCGAAATCAGTTGCGGAAGAAATCATCAAAAAAGCGAACGGCTAATCCTTCACAGGTTGTCACGCTTTTATGATTAGTGTAAGCTAAGGAAGGTGTACGTTATCTTACGACTCACCTTCCTAGTTATAAAAAATTATTAGACACATAGAGGAGGAATTCAGAATGGGTAAGGAAAAATTCGACCGTTCTAAACCGCACGTTAACGTTGGTACAATCGGCCACGTCGACCACGGTAAAACAACTTTAACAGCAGCTATCTCAGCTGTACTTGCAAAAGCACAAGGTAAAGCTGCAACTAAGTTTGACCAAATCGATGGTGCTCCAGAAGAGCGCGAGCGCGGTATCACAATCGCAACAGCTCACATCGAGTACGAAACAGAAAAACGCCACTATGCACACGTTGACTGCCCAGGTCACGCTGACTATGTTAAAAACATGATCACTGGTGCTGCACAAATGGACGGCGCGATCCTCGTTGTTTCTGCAACAGATGGTCCAATGCCACAAACACGTGAGCACATCTTGCTTTCACGTCAAGTAGGTGTTCCTTTCATCGTAGTATTCATGAACAAAGTTGACATGGTTGACGACGAAGAGCTTCTTGAGCTCGTCGAAATGGAAATCCGTGAGCTTCTTTCTGAGTACGACTTCCCAGGTGATGACCTCCCAGTTATCCAAGGTTCTGCTCTTGGCGCGCTTAACGGCGAAGCTAAATGGGAAGAAAAAATCATGGAACTCATGGCAGCTGTCGATGAGTACATCCCAGAACCAACTCGTGACACTGAAAAAGACTTCATGATGCCAGTTGAGGATGTCTTCTCAATCACTGGTCGTGGTACAGTTGCTACTGGCCGCGTTGAGCGTGGAGTTCTTAAAGTCAACGACGAGATCGAAATCGTTGGTCTTCACGAAGAAACTAAAAAATCAGTATGTACTGGCGTAGAGATGTTCCGTAAGCTTCTTGACTATGCTGAAGCTGGCGACAACATCGGTGCTCTTCTCCGTGGTGTATCACGTGACGACATCGAGCGTGGACAAGTTCTCGCGAAACCAAACACAATCACACCACACAAAAAGTTCAAAGCGCAAGTTTACGTTCTTTCTAAAGAAGAGGGTGGCCGTCACACGCCATTCTTCGCGAACTACCGCCCGCAGTTCTACTTCCGTACAACTGACGTAACTGGTATGGTTCAACTTCCAGAAGGTACTGAAATGGTTATGCCTGGGGACAACATCGAAATGACTGTTGAACTCATCGCACCAATCGCTCTTGAAAAAGAAACTCGTTTCTCAATCCGTGAAGGTGGCCGTACAGTAGGCGCTGGATCAGTTACAGAAATCGTTGAGTAATTTTTAAGACAAAGGTCTTCCGTCTCCCGTGGCGGAAGACCTTTTTTCATTTCTTTGAAAACAGTCTTGCAACATGGTCTGACATCTTATATACTGAGGAAAGTGTTTGTGCGAGTGGTGAGAGACTTGAATACATATTCTATTTTATTAGTGCTTGCATTCTTGCTGGTGATTCAGTATGATAGAATATGTTGGTCACAAACACAACGCGATGAAGCGGGAGGTTATGACACACCAGGCGGCATTGCCATGGCTAGTGTGGAAATTTCCGCGGAGAATGTCTATTTACGAAATAGGCGAAAAGGAGGGAAATAACATGGCAAATGAAAAAATTCGGATCCGTTTGAAAGCATACGATCACCGCGTGCTTGATCAATCGGCTGAGAAGATTGTCGACACAGCAAAACGTTCAGGTGCTACTGTATCTGGTCCGATCCCACTCCCAACGGAGAAAGCGGTCTACACAGTACTTCGTGCCGTTCACAAGTATAAAGATGCTCGTGAGCAGTTCGAAATGCGTACACACAAACGTTTGATCGACATCGTTAACCCAACACCGAAAACTGTTGATGCGCTTATGCGTCTCGAACTTCCATCGGGCGTTGACATCGAAATCAAACTTTAATTTTTCTTCTATAGATAGTTGATACTAGCCAGAAGATCAAAATCATTCAATATTAGGAGGTGTATCTCATGGCTAAAGGAATCTTAGGAACTAAACTCGGTATGACACAAATCTTCAACGAGTCAGGCGAAGTCGTCCCTGTTACTGTCGTTTCAGTCGAAGGTAACGTTGTTCTTCAATTGAAAACAACGGAAGTTGACGGTTACGAAGCAGTCCAACTCGGCTTTGGTGATATCAAAGAAGGTCGTCAAAACAAACCGCAAAAAGGTCACGCTGCGAAAGCAAACGCGACACCTAAGCGCTTCATTAAAGAAATCCGTACATCAGTAGCAGATTTCGAAATCGGTCAAGAGATTAAAGCAGATACTTTCGCTGCAGGCGAAATGGTTGATGTAACAGGTACGTCGAAAGGTAAAGGTTTCGCTGGTGCAATCAAGCGTCACAACCAATCACGTGGTCCAATGGCTCACGGTTCGCGTTACCACCGTCGCCCAGGTTCAATGGGTCCTGTTGCTCCTAACCGTGTATTCAAAGGGAAATTGCTCCCTGGACGCATGGGTGGAGAGCAAATCACTGTTCAAAACCTTGAAATCGTAAAAGTTGATGCAGAACGCGGCTTACTCCTCGTCAAGGGTGCTATCCCAGGCGCACGTAAGAGCCAAGTTGTCATCAAAACTGCGGTTAAAGGCAACTAATCCGTTTGCAAGGAAAGGAGGAATAACGAATGCCTAAAGTAGCTTTGCTTAACCAAACAGGTACACAAGTTGGAGACATCGAGCTCGCAGATGCCGTTTTCGGAATCGAGCCAAATGAAGCAGTCGTATACGATGCAATCGTCATGCAACAAGCTTCACGTCGCCAAGGTACACATGATACAAAAGGTCGCTCGGAAGTTCGCGGTGGCGGCCGTAAACCATGGAAACAAAAAGGTACTGGTCGTGCACGCCAAGGTTCGATCCGTTCGCCACAATGGGTTGGCGGTGGAACTGTCTTCGGTCCAACACCACGTTCGTACGCTTACAAACTTCCTAAAAAGGTTCGTCGTCTCGCACTTCGTTCAGCACTTTCTTCGAAAGTCGCTAACAACGAGTTCATCGTTCTTGAAGGATTGACAATCGATGCTCCTAAAACTAAGGACATGATCGCAGTATTCGCTGCTCTTTCAATCGAACGTAAAGTTCTCGTCGTTACTGCTGATTACAACGAGTCAGTCGTTCTTTCAACACGCAACATCCCAGGTGTCACAGTCGTTGACGCTGCAGGTGTAAACGTCCTTGATCTTGTCGCTCATGACAAAGTCATCATTACGAAGGACGCTGTTGCGAGAGTAGAGGAGGTGCTTGCATAATGGCACACACACACGACATTATCAAACGTCCTGTCATTACTGAACGTTCAGTAAACCAAATGGCTGAGAAAAAGTACACATTCGAAGTAGACGTGAAGGCATCTAAGACTCAAATCAAAGATGCAGTTGAAGCGATCTTCGGAGTGAAAGTTGACAAAGTCAACACATTGATCTCAAAACCAAAAGCAAAACGCGTAGGTCGTCACGCTGGTTACACAGCACGCCGCAAAAAAGCGGTCGTCACGCTTACTGCAGATAGCAAAGAACTCGATTACCTCGGTTAATCGGAACTCTGTAGAAAAGGAGGGAACTCTCGATGGGAATTAAAAAGTTTAAACCGACCACTAACGGTCGTCGTAATATGACTGCACTTGACTTTGCTGAGATTACGGCTTCACGTCCTGAAAAATCGTTAACTGAAAAGCTTTCGAAAAAGGGCGGACGTAACAACCAAGGTCGCTTGACAGTACGTCACCAAGGTGGCGGACACAAACGTAAATATCGTATCATCGACTTCAAACGGAACAAGGATGGCATCGCTGGTCGTGTCGCTACAATTGAGTACGATCCAAACCGCTCTGCTAACATCGCATTGATCCACTACATCGATGGTGAAAAACGCTACATCCTCGCACCGAAAGGCTTGAAAGTAGACATGCAAGTCATGGCTGGACCAGAAGCTGACATTAAAGTCGGTAATGCTCTTCCACTTTCAAACATCCCAGTCGGTACGTTGATCCACAACATCGAACTTAAGCCAGGTAAAGGTGGTCAGCTCGTTCGCGCAGCTGGTACTTCTGCTCAGCTTCTCGGTAAAGATGGTAAATACGCGATCGTTCGTCTTCAATCAGGCGAAACTCGTATGATCCTTGCTACTTGCCGTGCAACAGTCGGCGCTGTCGGTAATGAAGAGCACGAGCTCGTCAATATCGGTAAAGCTGGTCGTTCACGCTGGCTCGGAAAACGTCCTACAGTTCGTGGTTCTGTCATGAACCCAGTCGATCACCCACACGGTGGTGGTGAAGGACGTGCTCCAATCGGTCGTTCGGGCCCACTTACTCCTTGGGGTAAACCGGCACTCGGATACAAAACTCGTAAGAAAAACAAAGCGAGCGATAAATATATCGTCCGTCGTTCTAAAAAATAATTACATGATTTCTGGACGGTTCGTAGGAACCGTTCCTGAATCATGCCAAAGGGAGGTACAACTATGGGTCGCAGCTTGAAAAAAGGTCCATTCGCAGATCACCATCTGCTCGCTAAGGTTGATAAAGCCAACGAAGCTGGTGACAAACATGTCATCAAAACTTGGTCACGCCGCTCGACAATCTTCCCAGAGTTCATCGGTCACACGATCGCTGTCTACGATGGTCGTAAACACGTACCGGTTTACGTGACAGAAGATATGGTCGGTCACAAACTTGGTGAATTCGCTCCAACACGTTCTTACAAAGGACATGCTGGAAACGATAAGAAAACGAAACGTTAATCTGAGGGGAGGTACTCATTATGCAATCAAAAGCATCGGCTAATATGGTTCGCATTGCTCCTCGTAAGGCACGTCTCGTAGTAGACTTAATCCGCGGGAAGCAAATCGGCGAAGCACTTTCGATTCTTGCTTACACGAACAAGGCAGCAACGCCAATCGTTGAGAAAGTATTGAAATCGGCAATCGCGAACGCTGAGCACAACTTCGACATGAACATCGAAAACCTCGTAGTTACTGAGGCTTACGTAAACGAAGGTCCAACGCTCAAACGTTTCCGCCCACGTGCAATGGGTCGCGCAAGCCGCATCAACAAACGTACGAGCCACGTTCACATCGTGGTATCTGAAAAATAAGGAGGGATTACCGTGGGTCAGAAGATTAACCCAACTGGTCTTCGCGTAGGTATCATCAAAGACTGGGAATCACGTTGGTTCGCAGATAAAGACTATGCTGATCTCCTTCATGAAGACTACGTAGTTCGTGAATATATCGAAAAACGTCTTAAAGACGCTAGTGTCTCTAAAGTAGAAATCGAGCGCGCAGCTAACCGCTTGAACATCTCACTTCACACTGCTAAGCCTGGTATGGTTATCGGTAAAGGCGGTTCTGAAATCGAAACACTTCGTAAAGACATCACTAACCTTGCAAAAGGCAAACGCGTTCACGTTAACGTCGTTGAAGTGAAAAACCCGGATGCAGTTGCTAAACTCGTCGCTGAGAACATCGCTCGCCAACTTGAAGGTCGCGTATCGTTCCGTCGTGCTATGAAGCAATCAATCCAACGCTCAATGCGTTCTGGTATCAAAGGAATCAAGACTGAAGTTTCTGGTCGTCTTGGTGGCGCTGATATCGCTCGTTCTGAGAAGTATTCGGAAGGAACAGTTCCACTTCATACACTCCGTGCAGACATCGATTACGGTACTGCAGAAGCAGATACAACTTACGGCAAAATTGGCGTAAAAGTATGGCTCCACCACGGTGAAGTGCTTCCTACGAAAAAAGCAGCAGCAAACGAAGAATAATCCACATCCGTCTAGGGAAGGAGGCAACACAACATGTTGTTACCAAAACGTGTAAAATATCGTCGTGTTCACCGCGGCAACATGCGTGGTAAAGCGAAACGTGGTACTACAGTACACTTCGGCGAGTTCGGTATCCAAGCTCAAGAAGCTAGCTGGATCACTAGCCGTCAAATCGAATCAGCGCGTATCGCGATGACTCGTTATATGAAACGTGGTGGTAAAGTGTGGATCAAGATCTTCCCACACAAGCCATACACTAAAAAACCTCTTGAAGTCCGAATGGGTTCAGGTAAAGGTGCTCCGGAGGGCTGGGTAGCAGTCGTCAAACCGGGTAAAGTAATGTTCGAAATCGCAGGAGTATCGGAAGAGATCGCACGCGAAGCTCTCCGTCTTGCATCACACAAACTTCCAGTAAAATGTAAGTTCGTAAAACGTGAAGAAAATGGTGGTGATACGAATGAAAGCAACTGATCTCCGTCAGCAAACAACTGAAGAGCTTAACGGTAAAGTCGGTTCGTGGAAAGAAGAGTTGTTCAACCTTCGTTTCCAACTCGCGACTGGTCAGCTTGAGAACCCTGCTCGTATCCGTGAAGTGCGCAAGTCGATTGCACGCGCGAAAACCGTTCTTCGTGAACGCGAACTCGGCATCAACAACGCATAATTCACTCGGATTCTGAGAGGAGGAACACTCAATGGAACGCACTAACAACCGCAAAGTGTTAACTGGACGCGTCGTTTCTGACAAAATGGACAAAACGATCGTAGTTACAGTTGAAACAAAAGTAAAGCACAAGCTTTACGGCAAACGCGTAAACTACTCTAAAAAGTACAAAGCGCATGATGAAAACAACACAGCTAAAATCGGTGATGTTGTACGCATTCAAGAAACACGTCCATTATCTAAGGACAAACGTTTCCGTCTCGTAGAAGTCATTGAAGAAGCAGTAATCATCTAAACTCTAATTAGTTCGGGTGAATAAACATCCGGAGGGAGGTACAATCGTATGATTCAACAAGAATCTCGCTTAAAAGTAGCAGACAACTCAGGAGCTCGTGAAGTCTTGACGATCAAAGTCCTCGGTGGTTCTGGTCGTAAAACTGCTAACATCGGTGACGTTATTGTTTGTACAGTAAAACAAGCAACACCAGGTGGCGTTGTCAAAAAAGGTGAAGTTGTACGCGCAGTAGTCGTTCGTACTAAACGTGGCGTTCGTCGTAAAGACGGTTCGTACATCCGTTTTGACGAAAACGCAGCAGTCATCATCAAAGATGACAAAAGCCCACGTGGCACACGTATCTTCGGACCAGTCGCACGCGAACTTCGTGAAAAAGACTTCATGAAGATCGTCTCGTTGGCACCGGAAGTACTTTAATTCCAAAGAATTCCTACAAGGAGGTGCTCTAACGATGCATGTCAAAAAAGGTGATAAAGTTCAGGTTATGACTGGTAAAGACAAAGGCAAACAAGGCGTTGTCCTTACAGCTATGCCTAAAAAAGATCGCGTAATCGTCGAAGGCGTTAACATGATCAAAAAACACTCAAAACCTTCTCAACTCAACCCGCAAGGCGGAATTGTCGAGAAAGAAGCACCGATTCACGTATCGAACGTTATGCTCATCGACCCTAAGACAGGTAACCCAACACGCGTTGGTTTCACTGTGGTTGACGGCAAGAAAGTACGTATCGCTAAAAAATCGGGCGAAGCTTTAGATAAATAAGAAGATTTAAAGAAAGGAGGTCCACTTTCTGATGAACCGTTTAAAAGCTAAATACCAAGACGAAATCGTCAAAGTAATGATGGAGAAATTCAATTACAGTTCTGTAATGCAAGCGCCGAAAGTCGATAAGATCGTAATCAACATGGGTGTTGGTGACGCTGTTACGAACTCTAAGGCACTTGACATGGCAGTTGAAGAGCTTCAGCTCCTCACTGGTCAGAAGCCACTCATCACGAAAGCTAAGAAATCAATCGCTGGTTTCAAACTTCGTGAAGGTATGCCAATCGGTGCGAAGGTTACACTTCGTGGCGAGCGCATGTACGAATTCCTCGACAAGTTGATCAACGTGTCACTTCCACGTGTACGTGACTTCCGTGGCGTATCGAAAAAATCTTTCGATGGCCGTGGTAACTACACGCTAGGCGTGAAGGAACAATTGATCTTCCCAGAGATCGACTACGATCGCGTATCGAAAGTCCGTGGTATGGACATCGTTATCGTAACTACTGCTAACACGGATGAAGAGTCACGTGAGCTTCTCACAGCACTCGGCATGCCATTCCAAAAATAAGGGAGGTCGACAACATGGCTAAGAAATCAATGATCGCACGTGAAGTAAAACGTCAAGCACTCGTTGAGCGCTTCGCTGAAAAACGCGCAGAATTGAAAGCACAAGGCGACTACATCGGCTTGAGCAAACTCCCACGTAACTCTTCAGCGGTTCGTTTACACAACCGTTGTAGTATCACTGGCCGTCCACACGGTTACATTGGTAAATTCGGTATCAGCCGTATTAAGTTCCGTGATCTTGCTCATAAAGGTCAAATCCCTGGTGTTAAAAAAGCAAGCTGGTAATTCATTAAAGTTGTGAAAGGAGGTACATCGCATGGTTATGACAGATCCGATTGCAGATATGCTTACACGCATTCGTAATGCAAACATGGTTCGCCATGAGAAGTTGGAAATGCCAGCTTCTACAATCAAACGTGAAGTCGCTGAAATCCTCAAACGTGAAGGTTTCATCCGCGATGTTGAATATCTCGAGGACAGCAAACAAGGTACGCTCCGCGTATTCCTTAAATACGGCGCAAGCAACGAGCGCGTTATCACTGGACTCAAACGTATCTCGAAACCAGGTCTTCGCGTTTACGCGAAAGCTGATGAAATCCCGAAAGTACTCGGTGGTCTCGGAATCGCTATCGTTTCAACATCTAAAGGTGTAATGACTGACAAAGAAGCTCGCCAACAAAAAGTCGGCGGCGAAGTGATCGCATACATCTGGTAATACACGCATAAAAAGAACGGAGGTGTCTTAAATGTCACGTATTGGTAAAAAGCCAGTCGTCATCCCAGCAGGCGTTACAGTAACAGTTGAAAACAACACGGTTACGGTAAAAGGTCCTAAAGGGGAACTCTCACGCGAGTTCAGCCCAGCTATGGCGATTAACGTAGAAGGTAATGAATTGACTGTCACTCGTCCGAACGACGAGAAAGCAAGCCGTACGATCCACGGAACGACTCGTGCGCTTATCGCGAACATGGTCGAAGGTGTAAGCAACGGTTTCGCTAAGACACTCGATATCCAAGGTGTTGGTTACCGTGCACAAAAGCAAGGTAACAAAATCGTACTCAACCTCGGTTACTCACACCCAATCGAGTACACTCCGGAACAAGGCATCGAAGTCGAAGTTCCTACGAATACGCAACTCATCGTTCGCGGAATCAGCAAAGAACGTGTTGGTCACGTCGCTGCATTGATCCGTTCGTACCGTCAACCTGAGCCGTACAAAGGTAAAGGTATTCGTTACAGTGATGAAGTCGTTCGTCGTAAAGAAGGTAAAACAGGTAAGTAATTCGCGAATGCGAATTGACCGGAAAGGAGTGGCATAAATGATCTCAAAGGCAGATAAAAACGCTACGCGTAAAAAACGTCATGGTCGTGTCCGTCGTACAATCATCGGGACTGCAACACGTCCACGTATGAACGTATTCCGTTCGAACAAGAACATTTACGTACAAGTCATTGACGATGCAACACATGCAACACTCGCATCTGCATCATCACTCGACCTTGAAAAAGGCAACACGACTGACGCTGCGGCAGCAGTTGGTAAGCTCGCAGCTGAGCGCGCTCTTGAAAAAGGTATCGAAACAGTCGTTTTCGACCGTGGAGGATATCTCTATCATGGACGTATCAAAGCTGTAGCTGAAGCAGCTCGTGAAGCTGGTCTCAAATTCTAATAGAAAAGGAGGGAACCTCTACATGCGCCAGTTAGAAATTAACATGGATCAACTCGAAGAACGCGTTGTTACCGTAAACCGCGTCGCGAAAGTAGTAAAAGGTGGCCGTCGCTTCCGTTTTGCTGCCCTCGTCGTCGTTGGTGACAAGAATGGTCACGTAGGTTTCGGTACGGGTAAAGCTCAGGAAGTGCCTGAAGCGATCCGTAAAGCAATCGAAGATGCTAAGAAAAACATGGTTAACGTTCCAATCGTTAACACAACAATTCCACACGAAGTCAACGGTGTATTCGGTGCAGGTCACGTCTTCTTGAAGCCTGCTTCTGAAGGTACTGGAGTCATCGCTGGTGGTCCAGTTCGTGCGGTTCTCGAATTAGCGGGAATCAACGACATTCTTTCAAAATCACTTGGATCAAGCACTCCAATCAACATGGTTCGTGCGACTGTCGAAGGTCTCACATCACTCAAACGTGCTGAAGAAGTTGCGAAACTCCGCGGTAAAACCGTCGAAGAACTTCGCGGTTAAGAAAGGGAGGGAAAACAGATGGCGAAACTCGCAGTTACCCTCACACGCAGCATGATCGGTCGTCCGGAGAACCAACGCGTTACTACTCGTACGCTTGGTCTCCGTAAGATGCACCAGACTGTTGTCGTACCTGACAACGCTGCTATGCGTGGGATGATTAACCACGTGTCACACTTAGTGACAGTAAAAGAAATTCAAGAGTAATAGTTCGATATAATTTTATGAGGAGGTGCCCCACTATGAAACTCCATGAATTGAAACCAGCTGCTGGTTCACGTTCAGAACGCAACCGTGTAGGTCGCGGTATGTCTTCTGGTAACGGTAAGACTTCTGGCCGTGGTCATAAAGGTCAAAAAGCTCGTTCAGGCGGTGGTGTTCGTCCAGGTTTCGAAGGTGGACAAAACCCACTTTACCGTCGTTTACCAAAACGCGGCTTCAACAACCCAACTCGTAAAGAGTTCGCGGTCATTAACCTTGACACACTCAACCGTTTTGAAGAAGGAACTGAAGTCACTCCAGAACTTCTTGTCGAGACTCGTGCAGTCAAAGGCATGAAAGACGGCGTGAAAATTCTTTCTAACGGTAAGATCGAAAAGAAACTAACAGTCAAAGCTCATAAGTTCTCCGACGCTGCGAAGCAAGCAATCGAAGCTGCCGGCGGTACGGTTGAGGTGATCTAATGTTTCAAGCGATCTCCAATATGTGGCGCGTAGCCGACATTCGTCGGCGCATTCTCTTTACCTTGGCACTGATCATCGTGTTCCGTATCGGAGCACATATCCCGGTGCCGATGGTAAACACGGAAGTGTTTAAGATTGACCAGAACGGTGTTCTCGGTTTCTTGAACTCGTTCGGCGGGAATGCTTTGAAGAATTTCTCACTCTTTGCGATGGGAATCATGCCGTATATCACGGCCTCGATCGTTGTCCAACTCTTACAGATGGACGTTGTTCCAAAGTTTGCCGAATGGGCAAAACAAGGAGAGGCGGGCCGTAAGAAGTTAGCAACGGTAACGCGCTATGGAACGATCGTACTCGGCTTAGTCCAAGCGTTTGGAATCGCGCTTGGATTTAACCGTATCTACCCAGGTCTTGTCGACGAACAGTTCGGCACCTGGACATACGTTATGATTGCACTCGTATTGACAGCGGGAACGGCATTCTTGATGTTCCTCGGTGAACTCATCACGGAGAAGGGCATTGGTAACGGGATATCAATGATCATCTTCGCTGGGATCGTCGCGGGCTTCCCGAATGCATTCCGCCAGATTTACGAAACGAAGCTCCAAAATGCAGGGGATGCTTTGTTTGTAAACGTGCTTTATATCGTACTCTTGCTTTTAATCATCATCGCGGTCATCGTCGGAGTCATCTATGTTCAGCAAGCTGCACGTAAGATTCCGATTCAGTACGCTAAGCGTACGGTGAACCGGACACCAGTTGGCGGACAATCGGCACACTTGCCGATCAAATTGAACGCTGCCGGTGTTATTCCAGTCATCTTCGCGGTGTCGTTCATGGTGACGCCACCAACGGTTGCGAGTTTCTTTGCAAGTCCGGAAACGGCAACGAAGATCCGTGACATCTTCGACTACACGAGTCCAATCGGTATGTCGATCTATGTGGCACTGATCATCGCGTTCTCGTACTTCTACACATTCGTTCAGGTGAATCCGGAACAAATGGCAGAGAACCTTCAAAAGCAAGGCGGATACATTCCTGGTATTCGTCCTGGTAAGCAAACGGAGCAGTACATCACGAAGATTCTATACCGTCTGACATTCTTCGGTTCACTTTTCCTTGCTGTCATCGCGGTGACGCCGACATTCTTTATTAAGTTTGCTGGCTTACCGAACTCGGTGCAGATTGGTGGAACGAGCTTGTTGATCGTCATCGGTGTAGGATTAGAGACGATGAAACAGATTGAAAGTCAATTGGTTAAACGACACTACAAAGGCTTTATCCGATAAGGCGGGAGGAAGGGGACCATCCCTTTCCTTTCTGTTGTGTCTATAGAGCTATAGAAGTGGAGGCTACCGACATGAATCTAGTATTGATGGGTTTGCCGGGTGCTGGTAAAGGAACGCAGGCTGCGAAAATCATCGAAGACTATGCGATCCCCCACATCTCGACAGGCGACATGTTCCGCGCGGCGATCAAAGATTCGACGCCACTCGGGCAAGAAGCGAAATCATACATGGATAAAGGGGAACTCGTTCCGGATGAAGTCACAATCGGCATCGTACGTGAGCGTCTCGCCAAAGAAGACTGTGCAAATGGTTTTCTCCTTGACGGTTTCCCACGCACAGTGAAGCAAGCAGATGCTCTTGAAGCATTACTTGAAGATCTGGGCAAACAAATTGATCACGTCATCCACATCGGTGTAGACCCGGAGAAACTTGTCCCTCGTTTGACAGGTCGCCGGATTTGCCCAACTTGCGGAGCAACGTATCATGTTCTCTATAACCCACCAAAAGTGGAAGGGATCTGTGATATCGACGGATCAGCACTTGTACAACGTGAAGATGACCAAGAGGAGACAGTACGTCGTCGCTTGGAAGTCAATGTCGCACAAGCGCAACCTTTGATTGACTTTTACGCAGAAAAAGAGTATCTTCGTAATTTGGACGGTGATCGTCCGATCAACGATGTATATTCCGATGTTCAGGCACTCCTTGGTGATCAGTAATGATCATTACGAAAGCGCCGCGTGAAATCGACATCATGCGTAAAGCAGGACAAATCGTTGCCCGGACGCACAAGGAGCTTCAAGCTCATATTCGCCCAGGTATCACGACGGGGCAACTCGACGTGATCGCTGAACGCTATATTCGAAGTCAAGGGGCAACACCATCGTTTAAAGGGTATAATGGTTTCACGGGTAGCATCTGTGCTTCCGTGAACGAAGAGCTTGTCCATGGTATTCCGGGAGATCGTGTACTTCAGGACGGTGACATCATCTCGATTGACATCGGAGCAGAGTACAATGGGTATCACGGAGATTCAGCCTGGACATATCCGGTAGGTACAATCTCTGAAGAGACGAAGCGGTTACTTGACGTAACTGAAGAATCTCTGTATAAAGGATTGGAGCGCGCCAAAGCTGGCGTGCACCTGACAGATATTTCGCATGCGATTCAGTCACATGTTGAAGCTGCGAATTTTTCTGTAGTCCGCGAATATGTGGGCCACGGCGTGGGACAAAATTTGCATGAAGATCCGCAAATTCCACATTATGGACCACCGGGGAAAGGGCCGCGCCTGAAAACCGGCATGACACTGGCAATTGAGCCAATGGTCAACGTCGGGAAACGCTATGTTCGCACACTATCCGACAATTGGACGGTAGTGACGGTGGACGGTAGCATGTGCGCCCACTTTGAGCACACCATCGCCATCACAGACGACGGCTACGAGATCTTAACGGTCGATGCAGAGTGAGCTGTGCGCGTTATTGGTGTCACCTTTCTATAAGCCAGTATCCACTCGTGTTTGTGACCGATGATCTCTCAATGGCTCTTGTAGAAAGCCCCTAGCGCTACAAATCGTCTGGGCTCCCAATCAACTTTATAGAGAAAGGGGTATAATTGATGGCGAAACAAGATGTAATCGAAGTGGAAGGTACGGTTATCGAGCCGCTTCCAAACGCGATGTTTAAGGTGGAGTTAGAAAACGGCCACACGGTCCTCGCGCACGTCTCAGGAAAAATTCGGATGCACTTCATTCGGATCTTGCCAGGAGATAAAGTAACGGTTGAGTTGTCACCATACGACTTGACTCGCGGACGGATCACATACCGTTTCAAATAAAAACTCCGATTTTTTCAGGAGGAGGTATTCACAATGAAAGTAAGACCTTCGGTTAAACCGATCTGTGAAAAATGTAAAGTTATCCGCCGTAAAGGCAAAGTAATGGTTATTTGCGAAAACCCTAAGCATAAACAAAAACAAGGGTAATTAAACAAGGAGGTGCACACATGGCACGTATTGCTGGTGTAGATATTCCACGTGAGAAACGCATCGTCATCTCACTCACTTACATCTATGGTGTTGGTAAAACGACTGCTCAAAAAGTCTTGAAAGAAACTGGTATCTCTGAAGATACTCGTACTCGCGACTTGACTGAGGAACAATTGAACCAACTTCGTGATGGTTTAGACAAAATCAAAGTTGAGGGTGACCTTCGTCGTGAAATCTCACTCAACATCAAACGTTTGATCGAAATCGGTTGCTACCGTGGTGTTCGTCACCGTCGTGGTCTTCCAGTTCGTGGTCAAAACACTAAAAACAACTCGCGTACTCGTAAAGGCCCACGCCGTACAGTAGCGAACAAGAAGAAGTAAGGGAGGGTAAACTAAGATGGCAAAACGCAAACAGAACGTTCGTAGTAAACGTAAAGTCAAAAAGAATATTGAATCTGGTATCGTGCATATCCGTTCAACATTCAACAACACGATCGTTACGATCACTGATATGCAAGGGAATGCAATCTCTTGGGCAACTGCAGGTAACATGGGCTTCAAAGGCTCACGTAAATCGACTCCTTTCGCTGCACAAATGGCATCTGAAACAGCTGCTAAAACAGCAATGGATAACGGTATGCGTACTGTAGAAGTTAACGTTAAAGGTCCTGGTGCAGGTCGTGAAGCAGCTATCCGTGCTCTTCAAGCAATCGGTCTCGAAGTTACTGCAATCCGTGACGTTACTCCAGTACCACACAACGGTTGCCGCCCTCCAAAACGTCGTCGCGTGTAACCCGTCTTGTACTGCAGAGCGGGGATTCGAGTAGACTTTTGTTGATCGTTTGACCAAGCAAGGCAGTAGAAACGTACACAAGACGGTTGGCGATTGAACGCGATGGCCAACATGACGATATTCAAGGAGGGGTTCAGATGATCGAAATCGAAAAACCGAAGATTGAAACGATCGAGTTAAGCGAGAATGCTACGTTTGGTAAATTCGTAGTTGAGCCGCTTGAGCGTGGATTCGGTACAACGCTTGGTAACTCATTGCGTCGTATCCTATTGTCTTCACTTCCGGGTGCTGCAGTCACTGCAGTCCAAATCGATGGCGTTCTTCATGAGTTCTCGACGATTGATGGCGTTGTAGAAGACGTTACCCAAATCATCTTGAACCTTAAGAAACTCGCCCTCAAAGTGTACTCGGAAGAAGAGAAAACGCTTGAGATCGATATTCAAGGCGCTGGTGTTGTCACTGCTGCGAACATTACGCATGACAGCGACGTCGAAATCCTCAACCCAGAACTTCACATCGCAACGCTTGCAGAAGGTGCATCACTTCATATGCGTCTGACAGCACGCCGTGGTCGTGGGTATGTTCAGGCTGAAGATAACAAACGGGACGATATGCCAATCGGTGTAATCCCAATCGACTCGATTTACACGCCAATTCAACGTGTAAATTATCAAGTTGAAAAAACACGTGTCGGTCAAGATGCGAGCTTCGATAAGTTGACGCTAGATGTTTGGACGGACGGTTCAATCCGCCCTGAAGAAGCAGTGTCACTCGGTGCAAAAATCATGACAGAACACTTAAACATCTTTGTTGGTCTTACGGACGAAGCGCTCCATGCTGAAATCATGGTCGAAAAGGAAGAAGATCAAAAAGAAAAAGTACTCGAAATGACGATCGAAGAACTCGATCTCTCAGTTCGTTCGTACAACTGTTTGAAACGCGCTGGTATCAACACGGTTCAAGAACTCGCGAACAAGAGCGAAGACGAGATGATGAAAGTCCGTAACCTCGGACGTAAATCACTCGAGGAAGTTCAAGCGAAACTCGACGAACTCGGACTAGGCTTGCGCAAAGAAGACTAATACTATTAATTGCACGAAGGAGGGAATCCATCCATGGCATACTCGAAATTAGGCCGTACAAGCTCACAACGTAAGGCACTTTTGCGTGACCTTGCGACTGATCTCATCATCAATGAGCGTATCCAAACTACAGAACAAAAAGCGAAGGAACTTCGTCCAGTCGTAGAGAAACTCATCACTTTAGGTAAACGCGGTGATCTCCACGCTCGTCGTCAAGTTGCATCGTTCGTTCGCCGTGAAGCTGCTGGTCAAAACGCAGAGGGCAAAGCACAAGACGCGATCCAAAAATTATTCGCTGATGTGGCTCCACGTTTTGCTGAGCGTCAAGGTGGTTACACACGCATCATGAAAATGGGACCACGTCGTGGTGACGGCGCAGAAATGGTCATCATCGAACTCGTTTAATCCTCATTAAATGATTCGCCATAAAAGGGCAGTGCGTATCCCGCTTCTGCCCTTTTGCTACAAAATGAAAGTATTGATTTGATGAAGGAGGAGAGATCATGGACAAGCTGATTGAACTGGAACAGGTCACCTATCGGTATCCGGAACAGGAGCAAGCAGCCTTACACGAGGTCTCTCTGACGATTCGTTCAGGTGAATGGGTCGCCATCGTTGGTCACAACGGCTCTGGAAAATCAACGCTGACGAAATTGTTTAATGGATTGTTGTTACCGGAAACAGGGACCGTTACGGTTGCTGAGCGCTTTTCAAGTGCGAATCCGGAACAACTGTGGGAGATGCGTCGAGCGATCGGCATCGTCTTCCAAAATCCAGATAATCAATTCGTTGGCACGACCGTGCGCGACGACGTGGCATTTGCTCTAGAAAACTGGGGTGTGCCACGCGAGGAAATGGTTCGTCGTATCGACGACAGTCTAGCGCGCGTTGGCCTTACGGATTTTGTTGATCGGGAACCCCATCAACTATCCGGCGGACAGAAGCAGCGTGTCGCAATCGCTTCGGCGCTTGCGATGCGCCCTGATGTTCTCGTGCTCGATGAAGCCACATCGATGCTTGATCCATTAGCACGACAAGAGGTCATGTCGACCGTTCAAGAACTCCATGCGACCCACCCAATGGCGGTCATCGCGATCACACACGAATTAGACGAAGTATTACGGGCTAGTCGTGTCATCGTCATGGATGCCGGGAAAATCGTATTAGAAGGATCCCCTCAGGAAGTCTTTCGTCATGCATCGTTCTTAGAAGACATCGGACTCGATGTTCCATTCGTTGTTCGGGTACAAGAACGTTTACGGGCGCAAGGTCTCTCACTCGAGGAGACGATACTAGATGAAAGAGAATTGGTGAACCGTTTATGCCAATCTTAATCCAGGAATTAAATTATACGTATCAACTCAATAGTCCGTTCGAACGAGTCGCGCTACGTGATGTGAATCTTGAGATTCCGTCAGGGGCGCTTGTTGCGTTTGTAGGGCACACCGGATCCGGGAAATCGACGCTCGTGCAGCACATCAATGGGTTGCTCAAGCCGACAGCGGGGAAGGTACAAGTCGATGACATCATCGTTGAACCGAAGAAAAAACAGGACCTCAAGCCATTAAGACGTCGCGTCGGGCTTGTTTTTCAATATCCGGAATATCAATTGTTCGAAGAGACGGTCTTAAAGGATGTCATGTTCGGTCCGATGAACTTCGGTCATGATGCCGCAACGGCTGAGCAATTAGCGAAAGAGGCATTACGGACTGTCGGACTCGATGAAGTTTTTTGGAATCGTTCGCCGTTTGACCTGTCTGGTGGGCAAATGAGGCGTGTTGCAATTGCCGGCGTACTCGCTAGTCAACCAGACGTGTTGATCGTCGATGAGCCGACGGCAGGACTCGATCCGCAAGGGCGCAAGCATATGCTGAGTCTGTTTGCCCGGCTCCATGCAGAGACCGGTATGACATTGCTCCTGATCACGCACGACATGGATCAGGTGCTTGAGTATGCCGAGCGTGTCATCGTCATGGAAAACGCCCAGGTGGCGTTTGACGGACTACCGCTTGACCTGTTTAAAGAAGAGACATTGCTCGAGCAATTCCACCTCGATCTTCCGCATGTCTTATCGCTTGCTTGGCAAGTCGCTGATCGACGCGGATTGCAACGACCGGATATCCGGACGGAGACCGAGTTGATCGAGTGGTTGATGACGAAAGGGGTGAGCGAATGATCGTCGGACAACATATTCCCGGTCAGTCGTACTTGCACCGGTCGTCGGCACTTGCGAAGATCATCTTTGCTTTCTGCTTCATTCCGCTCGTCTTTCTTGCGAACAATGCAGCAACGAACATCTTTTTACTCATCTTTACGTTCTTAGCACTCATGAGTAGTCGCTTACCGCTTCGTTATGTTCTAAAGGGACTGCGACCGATTCTTTTCCTGATTGTCTTTACGTTCGTCATCCAGCTGTTCTTCACGCGCGAAGGGGCTGTGATTTTCGAACTCGGCTGGCTTCGGATCTATGAAGAAGGACTGCGACTTGCGATCATCGTCTCACTACGTTTCTTCTATCTCGTCTCGATCACGACGCTCGTCACGCTGACGACCTCACCAATCGAACTGACGGATGCGATTGAATTGTTGTTGAAGCCGTTCAAGGTCGTTCGTGTCCCGACGCATGAGATTGCGCTCATGTTATCGATTTCGCTTCGGTTCTTACCAACTTTAGCGGAGGAGACGGAGAAAATCATGAAGGCACAGCAAGCACGTGGTGTTGATTTATCGGCAGGACCGATTAAGGAACGTTTACGGGCGATCATTCCGTTATTGATTCCGTTGTTCATCTCCGCCTTTAAGCGGGCAGAGGATCTTGCGACAGCGATGGAAGCACGGGGGTACCGCGGAGGCGAGGGACGGACACGTCTACGGGAGTCCAAGTGGACGATGCGGGATACAGGTCTGATGATCTTGCTTGTCCTCCTGACGATCAGTTTAGTAGGATTGCGAGGGATCGGGTAATGCGTCGTTTAAAATGTACGATTCAATATGACGGAACCGGCTACGCCGGGTATCAGGTGCAACCAAACGGATTGACGATTCAAGAAGTGATTGAAACGACGCTTGCGCGGATGCACAAACATCCCGTCAAGATCATCGGATCGGGACGGACGGATGCGAGGGTGCATGCCTACGGGCAAGTCATTCATTTTGATACGGAACTAGCGATTCCACCGGAGAACGTCGTCAAGGCACTGAATACGCTCTTACCATCGGATATCCGTGTCCGGAGCTGCGTGGAGGTCAAACCGACCTTTGAAGCGCGTTACGACGTTGTAGGGAAGGAATACCGTTATTTCGTACGCCGCGAAGAAAATGCTTTTCGTCGGAATCTATCGGTTCATATTCCGTATTCACTCGATCTCGAGCGAATTCGTCAAGGGATGGCACATCTCGTCGGGACGCATGACTTCAGTTCGTTCTGTGTCGCGAAGACGGAAACGGATAACCGGGTTCGGACGATTTACGAGGCAGAGTTGATGACAGTTGGTGACGAACTCGTCTTTCGATTCCAGGGCAGTGGGTTTCTCTATAATCAAATCCGGATCATGGTTGGGACGTTACTTGACGTCGGACGCGGTCGTTTTGCACCAGAGGACATCAAAAAAATGTTGCTGGCAAAGGACCGAAACGTCGCAGGCGTGACGGCGCCTCCTCATGGACTCTATCTATGGGAAGTTTTCTATCCGGAGTGAAAAAAGGCAATTGACATTGGCTATTAAAAAACATACAATGTTTATTGGCATTTCATTTATTATGAAACCACAATCTTAGCCCCGTACACCTAAGATTATGATAGATTCACCTAGTGAATAAATGAAAAATCAAAAACAGAACTTTTAATTCCTTAGGAGGTATTTTACATGCGCACAACTTTCATGGCGAAAGCTACTGATGTAGAACGCAAATGGCTCCTTATCGACGCTGAAGGTAAAACACTCGGTCGCCTTGCGAGCGAAGTTTCATCACTTCTCCGTGGTAAGCACAAGCCTACGTTCACACCACACGTTGACTGTGGGGATAACGTTATCCTCATCAACGTTGAGAAAATCGTTTTAACTGGTAACAAACTCGACAAAAAAGTCTACTACCGTCACTCTGGTCATCCAGGCGGCTTAAAGCAGACTGTTGCACGCGATATGCTTGCTAACAAACCTGAGCGCATGCTTGAACTCGCGATCAAAGGGATGCTTCCAAAAGGTAGCCTCGGTCGTCAAATGTTCAACAAACTCCACGTCTACGCTGGAGCTGCACACAAGCACGAAGCACAACAACCAGAAGTTTACGAACTTCGCGGTTAATACGAATTTAGGAGGAACTACACGATGGCAGATGTACGTTACTACGGCACTGGTCGCCGGAAACACGCGGCAGCGCGCGTTTTCCTCGTTGCTGGAGACGGTAAAGTCACAGTTAACGGTCGCGATATCAGCGAATACTTCGGTTATGAGACATTGATCATGACTGCAAAAGAACCACTCGTAATCACAGAAACAGAAGGCAAGTACGATGTAATCGTAACGGTCAAAGGCGGCGGCTTCACTGGTCAAGCAGGCGCTATCCGTCACGGTATCTCACGTGCTCTTCTTCAAGCGGATCCAGAATTCCGCGGCGCACTCAAAGCGAAAGGCTTCTTGACTCGTGATGCTCGTATGAAAGAGCGTAAAAAATACGGTCTTAAAGCAGCTCGTCGTGCACCACAATTCTCGAAACGTTAATTCTTTTCGAATTCCTCTCACCCTTGTGGTGGGAGGTTTTTTTGTGTATTAAAAAACCACTCTTCCGAATGGATTTCGGAAAGAATGGTCGAAGTCAGCGTGAACGAATGCGCATCAGTCGAAGCAATAGAACGAGAAATAAGTAGACGACCGTAAACGTCAATGGAATGCTGATGAGGAAGAGAGGCTTGACGAAGTCGATCTGGGTGTGGACAGTCTCTTGACCGACATGTCCCGTAAAAGAGGTTTCCTCACTCAAGACGGTTGCATTAGTAGGTAGTTCTGTCTCAGGAGCTACAGCGGATTGCAGCGTTAGATACAGTATGAAGCCGAGGTGTAAGAGGCAGGTGACGCCAAGCGTCCAAATAAGGCGTTTTTTCATATCATGCTCCTTTTGATATCAGTTAGATTTGTTATACATTCCATAAGTATAGCGGATTTTGTTTTCGGGAACAGGAAACAAAGGGGAGTGAGCATAGATGGCATTATCGATCAGCTGGTTACTCGAGCGAGCGAATCGGAAATTGAATGCGTCGGGACTGTCACGAGAAGTCGCCAAACGGACGCAAGAGGTCATCCGGGAGATGCATGCGCAAGGAATTTATGTCGGTGTCGCGCAAGGGTACCGATCCATCGCGGAACAGAATCGGTTGTACGCACAGGGACGGACGTTACCTGGACCGATCGTGACGAACGCACGTGGGGGACAATCGAGTCATAACCGCGGTATCGCCGTCGACCTCTTTCAATATTCCGAAGACGGTACACAAGCGCTGTTTCGAAACGATCAACGCTTTCAAAAGATCGTTACTGCGATGAAACGACGTGGTTTTTCTTGGGGTGGGGACTGGACGAGCTTTAGGGATTATCCACACTTTGAATTACAAGGAGTGTCTGAAGAAACGATGAATCGCTCTCGTGCGATTGTTCCGTATCCAGGTCGTCCGTTGTATCAAGGTGCAGCTAGTATGAATCCACGGGATATCGAACGAATCCAGCGTGCAGTCAAAGCAACCGTGACTCAGCGCTTTGATGCAGAGACAACTCAGAAGGTGCGCGCCTACCAAACACGTCAAGGACTTGATGTCGATGGTGTCGTGGGTCCTCGTACATGGAACCGAATGTTCTAAAATGAGCGAATGATTGATCTAAATGATGAAAACAGACATCGGACATGGAAAAGTCATCCTTTCCGGTGTCGAAATGTGCAAGCGCTCTCTTATTTTTGTTATACTAATAAGGATTAAATCGAACGTTTTCAGGGGGAAGGCACTATGTTGAATGAACAAGAAATTCGCGAGGTAGTCGGAACGCTCGTCGATCCGACGATTGACCGCCCGCTTGCAGATACGAACGGCATTCGTGACGTCCGGATTAAAGGTGATTATGTCAGTCTGAAAATCGCTTTAGCACAATCCGGTTCTGGGGAGCAACTCGTGCTCCAACAGCAAATCGTCAAGGAACTAAAAGAAAAAGGATTTAAGACGGTGGGACTCCGTTTTGAGGCACTTGGTGATCACGGGATCCAAGCAGCGACGACACCGTCGATCCTTAAACCAGAATCCGGTACGACGTTCATCGCGATCGCTTCCGGTAAAGGGGGCGTCGGAAAATCAACGGTTTCTGTTAACCTAGCAGTCGCCCTCGCACGAGCAGGGAAGAAGGTTGGTTTGATTGATGCCGATATCTACGGCTTTAGTGTTCCAGACATGATGGGAATTGAAACACGTCCGACTGTCGTCAACGACCGAATCGTTCCACCAGAACGCTTTGGCGTCAAGGTCATCTCAATGGGCTTCTTCGTCGAAGATAATGCACCAGTCATCTGGCGGGGACCAATGCTCGGGAAGATGCTCAATAACTTCTTCGCAGACGTCGAATGGGGCGATCTCGATTACTTGTTGCTTGATCTTCCGCCGGGGACAGGGGATGTCGCGCTCGACATTCATTCGATGCTCCCGAGCTGTCAGGAAGTCATCGTCACGACACCTCACGCAACAGCTGCTTTTGTTGCAGCACGAGCAGGGGCAATGGCGATCAAAACGAACCATCGTCTCCTTGGTATCGTTGAGAACATGGCGTACTTTGAAAGCAAAGTGACAGGCGAAAAAGAATATGTCTTCGGTAGTGGTGGCGGAGAGAGGTTGTCAGAAGCGTTAAAAACCGATATTCTAGCTAAGATTCCACTTGGACAACCATATGCGAATGATGCGGACTTCGCTCCATCGATCTATCGCGATGATCATCCATTTGAGACGTACTATAATGAACTCGCCACGCGTGTCATCGAAAAAGTAGAGGGATAAGAATGAAGATTAAAGGATTTTTGAAGCTGTTTTGGATGACGCTCCTGATTGGAACGCTCGCCGGCTTCGTGTTTAACTTGGTAGCGGAACCTGGATATATCCGAAATCAATCGATCAGCGGATATGTGACGGCTCTCTCCTACAGTAGTACGTGGACTGCCATCAGTTTGATGGGATTCTTCTCGTACTTGATCTTACACCGTGTCGGACTTGATCTGTTCCGAGGCGCAAAGCTTTGGAATCGTGTTCAGATCGTCTTGATCGCATTTGCACTGTTTGATGGTGTCTATCTACGCGGACTAGCATATGGTTTTGATAAGACTAGCCTCTATATTGGCGAGATGGTCGTCTTACTTTTAATCGCCTTCCTAGTCGCGCGGACGAAAGCACGGGAAACGAACTTTACGGCATTCATTCCGACATTGTTCCTCATGACAGTCATCACCTTGATTGAATGGGTACCTGCTCTGCAGGCGACACAAGACAAACGGATGTTGTGGGCAGCACTTGCGACACTCTTGGTCTGTAACGCGTATCAGATTCTGATGCTGCACCGCTTACAAGAAAAGCCTGCTTCTCAAGGACAATCGCAAAAACAAGCGTAATGAAAAAGACCCGCGAACGGGTAGTGTTTTACCGGTTCAAGCGGGTCTATCTTTTTTCTAAAGTTTTTTTAGAAAAACAGTTGACGAAAAAAACAAGAGTTGATATATTAATACATGTCGCTGAGGCACACGCCAAACGCGAACGTCACAGACGAAAAAAACTTCAAAAAAGTAATTGACATCACATATTACTTTACTGTAAGATTTAAAAGTCGTCAAATGACATATTGGACTTTGAAAACTGAACGATGAGGCAAAAATCGTATTCTACGGAATACAAAAACGAATGAAGCGCAAGCTTCGTCAATCGTGACTTCGGTCACAACAACGAGCAAGTCAAACACTTTATGGAGAGTTTGATCCTGGCTCAGGACGAACGCTGGCGGCGTGCCTAATACATGCAAGTCGAGCGCAGGAAACTGACGGAACTCTTCGGAGGGAAGGCAGCGGA
>CAJYMC010000004.1 GCA_913775715.1 uncultured Exiguobacterium sp.
TCCATAAAGTGTTTGACTTGCTCGTTGTGTGACCGAAGTCACGATTGACGAAGCTTGCGCTTCATTCATGTTTGTATTCCGTAGAATACGATTTTTGCCTCATCGTTCAGTTTTCAAAGTTCGTCATTGTTTGTTTTGAAAATGGTGGGCCTAAGTGGACTCGAACCACCGACCTCACGCTTATCAGGCGTGCGCTCTAACCAGCTGAGCTATAGGCCCGTCAAAGCAAACAAAATATGGTGCACCCTGAGAGATTCGAACTCCCGACCCCTTGATTCGTAGTCAAGTACTCTATCCAGCTGAGCTAAGGGTGCGATATGGTGCGGTCGAGAGGACTTGAACCTCCACGATGTTGCCACCACTAGGCCCTCAACCTAGCGCGTCTACCGATTCCGCCACGACCGCAAATATGAAATTAAAAATGGTGTGTCATGCAGGATTCGAACCTGCGACCCTCTGATTAAAAGTCAGATGCTCTACCAACTGAGCTAATGACACATAGAAACTGGGCTGGAAGGGATCGAACCTTCGCGTGCTGGAATCAAAATCCAGTGCCTTACCACTTGGCTACAGCCCAAAAATGGCGGTCCTGACGGGATTCGAACCCGCGATCTCCTGCGTGACAGGCAGGCATGTTAACCGCTACACCACAGGACCGCAATTTGAAATTGTAAACAACTCTTTAAAAAAATGGTGGAGGATGACGGGATCGAACCGCCGACCCCCTGCTTGTAAGGCAGGTGCTCTCCCAGCTGAGCTAATCCTCCATATGGTGACCCGTACGGGATTCGAACCCGTGATACCGCCGAGAAAGGGCGGTGTCTTAACCGCTTGACCAACGGGCCATATCGTAACTAATAATTATTCTCAAGAAACATTTTCACATAAGAGGTCTGGCGGAGATGGAGGGATTCGAACCCTCGCACCAGTTTCCCGGCCTACACCCTTAGCAGGGGCGCCCCTTATAGCCACTTGGGTACATCTCCAAAAGAATGGCTCCGCAAGTAGGATTTGAACCTACGACCTACCGGTTAACAGCCGGTTGCTCTACCGCTGAGCTATTGCGGAACGTTACGTTCTATTCGGAACACTTTTATATAGTAGCAACTTTTTTTCTTTCCGTCAATGCTTTTTTAAAAAAGTTTTTAGCGACGATAAGTTGTTTAGTTGCTGTCGTTTTGACGACTTCTATAATTTATCATGCTCCGAAATGAACGTCAACTACTTTTGTAAAAAATCTTTCCACGACATCGACCACATCGATATCTTTCCGTATTCATGCGTCTTTTCCTTCTATATAATGTGCTGCATTTCTCACATTCATAAAGATAGGATTTTTTTTCGTCTTCTTGTCTTCTCGGACTGTATCGAAGCCCACCGTAGCGCTCTAACCATTCCTTGAAGTCTTGATCTTGATGACGGTGCCCCATTCCTGCTAGATGTAAATGGTAGTGACACAGTTCATGAATCACGATTCCGCAGAAGACTTTCATGTCGTCGATATATCGTTTATTGAAGTCTAAATGATGATCGCCTAAGAAATAGCGACCACCTGTCGTCTTCAGCCGTGGATTAAAATAAGCTTCATGTCGAAACGGTAAGGAAAATACGTCGAGCGAAAGTTGCTCGACGTATCGATGTAATTGTTCATTCGTCATTTCGGCGGAACCAGTGTCAAACCAATGCGCCCCCGCTCTGGTTCAACATTCGTCACCCATACCGTCACGATATCCCCGACCGCAACGACATCAAGTGGATGTTTGACACGTTTACGACTAAGCTTCGAGATATGAATCAATCCATTTTCTTTCACTCCGATATCAACGAACGCACCAAAATCAAGAACATTCCGGACCGTCCCTTGGAACTCCATCCCGACTTGGATCATATCCATTGATAAAACATCTTGGCGGAGCAACGGTTTATCGAGTGCTTCCCGTGGGTCACGACCCGGACGTTGTAACGCTTCGACGATGTCACGCAGGGTCGGTTCTCCGATCTCGAGTGTCTGTGCTATCTCCGGTAATGACAATGTAGACAATTGTTCCCGTACCGCATCCGTTCCAACTTGATCCAGCGTTAAGTCTAGTGTCTTAAATAACTTCTCGACTGTTTTATATTGTTCCGGATGAATCGGCGTCCGGTCGAGCGGATGTGTACCTTCTAGAATTCGCAGGAATCCTGCAGCCTGTTCATATGCCTTTGCACCAAGACGAGGAACTTTCAATAATTCCTGACGTGTCTTGAACGTCCCAAGTTCCGAGCGGCGTTCGACGATTTTTTTCGCAGTCGCCTTCGTGATTCCTGCGACGTAACTCAAAAGCGGTTCTGACGCTGTATTAACATCGACTCCGACTTGGTTGACGACCGTCTCGACGACGAAATCAAGTGTCTCCTTCAGTTTCGTTTGCGAGACATCATGTTGATATTGACCGACTCCGACAGACTGCGGGTCGACTTTGACAAGTTCAGCGAGTGGATCCTGCAGGCGACGTGCAATCGAAATCGCGGATCGTTGTTCAACCTGAAGCTCCGGGAACTCGGTCCGGGCAATCTCTGAAGCGGAATAAATACTCGCCCCTGCCTCGTCGACGATCGTAAAGGCGATATCTGTTTGCCCCTTCATCCAGTCCGCAACGAATGCTTCTGTTTCCCGTGAAGCTGTACCATTACCAATCGCAATCAACTCGATCCCATATGTATTGACGAGCTGCGAAAGGGTTTGGCGTGCTTCTTTTGCTTTTTGCTCTGACATCGTCACGTAAATGACGCCGACTTCCTTCATCTCACCTGTCGGATCGATGACCGCCCACTTACACCCTGTCCGGTAAGCCGGATCTAGCCCAAGCATGACTTTCCCTTTCATCGGTGGCTGCATGTAGAGTTGGCGTAGGTTCTTACCAAAGACGTCAATCGCTTGGAGCTCTGCCTTTTCCGTCAGTTCATTTCGAATTTCCCGTTCGATGGCAGGGAAGACGGATTTTTTATAGCCCATCGTAATCGCCGCTTCGACGATATCACGTTTCTTTGGCGCCAGTTGTGCGTAGGAACGAAGCAATGTTGGTAAAACCTGTTGTTCCTCTAACACGACTTTCACAGAGACGATTTTCAATGCTTCCGCACGGTTGATCGCAAGAATCCGGTGCGGAACGATCTGTTGAATCCGCTCACTGTAGGCATAATACTGTGCAAATACACCTTTTTCATCGACTGCATCCTTTTTCTGTTTCGTGACGATTTCTGCTGAACGGCGCATTTGCTTACGAATGAACTCACGCACCGTCGCTTGTTCGCCCCACTCCTCGGCAATGATCGATTGTGCCCCGGTTAGGGCTTCTTCCGGATCCAGCCCATTGCTCAAGCGATGGAATGTCGCTTCATCATAAGCAGACTTGTCGCGGAACCAGTCAGCAAGTGGTGCAAGCCCTGCTTCCCGTGCAATTTCTGCCTTTGTCCGACGTTTTGGTCGAAACGGTAAATAGATATCTTCGACTTGTTGTAACGTCGTCGCTTCTTCGAGCGTTCGACGGAGTTCCGGCGTCAATGCACCTTGCTCCTCGATTTTTTCAAGGACGTCACTCCGTCTACTTTCAAGTTGTGTTAATTGTTTATGTCGATCGAGGATCGCTTTGATCGCGACCTCATCGAGTTCACCTGTCTGTTCTTTTCGGTAACGGGCGATGAACGGAATCGTACCGCCTTCTTCCGTCAATTGTAGGACTGCCTTTACTTGCGCAGGACGTACATTCAATTCACTTGCGATTCTCTTTTCCATCTGCTTCACCTCTCATTCATTATACCGAAGAACGCATGGAAAAGAAAAAAGACTGACACGAGGTCAGTCTTTTGAGAATACTTCATTTGGTTCGACTTTGATTGCTTCACGTAACTTCTGTAAAGCGCGTCGTTGGAGACGGGAAACGTGCATTTGTGAAATGCCGAGTAGTTCGCCCGTTTCTTTTTGACTCATATTGCGGTAGTAGGCACATTCGAGAATCGAACGCTCGCGGTCCGTTAAGACAGCAAATGCCTTTTCAAGAATCAAACGCTGATCAACGGAGTCGTAGCCGTTTTCTTGATTCCCGACGAGGTCGAGTAACGTAACGGTACTACCTTCCTGATCTGCCTCAATTGAGCTATCGACAGATAACGCTTGATAACTCTTACCCATCTCAAGTGTTTCGAGGACTTCCTCTTCCGATACTTCAAGACGCGCAGCAATCTCATCGATACGCGGAGAACGTTGCAACTCCGTCGTCAATTCCTCGACTGCCTTCTTGATTTTCGGTCCAAGTTCCTTGATGCGACGTGGAACATGAACGCTCCATGTCTTATCGCGGATGAAACGTTTGATTTCACCGATGATCGTTGGTACAGCAAACGATTCAAAACTGCGACCGAATTCCTTATCGAATCGACGAAGCGCCGCGAGTAACCCAATCATGCCGACCTGAACGAGGTCGTCATGAATCGGTCGACCCCGCGAGAACTTCCGGGCCAAAGCTTCTACCAAGTCTGAATAACGCTCGAGTAATGCTGCATGCACTTCCTCATCTTGGTCGTCCTGCTGATACAAATCAATCAGTCGAAGTACTTCATCATCACTGTGATGGCGTTGTTGAGACTTTGCTGGCACTTTGACCCACCTCATCTCTATTCATATATTTTGTCATATGGACAGTGACGCCGTTCGCTTTCTCGATCGTTACTTGATCCATCAATGCTTCGATCATCAAGATACCGAGTCCTCCTTCGTGCAAGGAGTCGAGATCGTGTGCATCCGTAATCGGTTCGCTTTGGCGTTTGACCTCATCTTTATCGAATGTAATGCCGTTGTCCTTGACGATGATTTCAAGACGATCATCCGGATAGACATTACATGTCAACGCGATACTACCATCTTCTTTTCCTTCGTACGCATGTTGAACGGCGTTCGCACATGCTTCTGAGACAGCAATTTTGATATCTTCAATGTCATCGTACGTATATCCCATTCGGTTCGCGACGCCTGAAACCGTCAAACGGGCGATGGCTACATATTCCGGTTTTGCCGGTAATGTCATGTTCAGCTGTTCGTTCTTCATTGCGTTCCACCTCTTACACCACTATCAATTGTAATGATGCTTGAAAGACCTGTGATTTCGAATAGACGACGGATGCGTTCAGAAACGCCAACGAGCGTGAACGATGTTCCGTTCTTTTTCGCTGCTTTGAGTGCACCGACGAACACGCCGAGACCAGTTGAATCCATATAGTGTACTTCATCCAAATGGACGATGACATCGTTCGTTTCGACTGCCGGGACTAATTCTTGGCGAAGCTTTGGTGCGGTATACGTATCAATCTCACCTGCGATATAAAGATGCGTCTGACCGTCTAGCTGCTCTGTTTTAATTGTTAAATCCATCTTCAAGTTCCTCCTCAAGGAAAATCTGTCTATGTGGTCTTGCTATTCATCCTACCTCATCCCTTTATAAAAAGGTCACTTGGGTATGTTTCCCCGTAAAGAAAACTTTAAAACCCATTTTATAAAAAAAGAGGTCAAAAAAAGTCGTATACGCTAGTATCGACTCTTCTTGTGTTGCGCTTCTATGTAAGTGCCTAAAAATCAACCAAGCCTAAGCTGATTGCGACGGCACTATTTACTTTCATCATCGTATCTGGATCTAGATGTGTGACTTTATCCGTTAGACGGCGTTTATCAATTGTACGGATTTGCTCAAGTAAGATGACCGAATCACGTTCTAATCCGTGTCGCTCTCGATATACTTCCACATGGGTCGGTAGTTTGGCTTTGTCGATCTGTGCCGTGATCGCAGCCACGATGACTGTCGGGCTGAATCGGTTACCAATATCATTTTGTAGAACAAGCACGGGACGAACTCCCCCTTGTTCCGATCCGACCACAGGTGACAAATTTGCATAAAACACGTCGCCACGTTTGACTATCAAAGCTTACACCCCGCTTACTTGACGTAGGAGTGAGAACTCCGCCTCCGTTTCAATCTGGAACATTTCGCCAACGATCGATAAATTGATTGCTGCCATTTCTTCGTAACCACGCTTCAATTCCTCACGTAGCTGACGCTTGCGTTCTTCGGTCGTATGGTTCGACTTCATCCCAATCGTCTCCTTCGCTACATTTCGCTCAACAAACTGCATTTCCCGTTGTTGGACCAAGATAATGGCACCTCCAGATTCACTGAAACCTTAACGAACGACTCACTTTCTACTTCAATATATCAGTCGAATTCAGAAAATACAATCAAAATTCAAACAAATAACATATTTTTGCCATCTTATTGATGTCTTGTACGAATCATTGACGCGGCACGCGTTTCGAGAATTGGCAAAGAACTTCATAGTTGATCGTCCCGAGCCAATGGGCTGCTTCCTCGATTGGTGCCCCTTCTCCAATCAGGATGACTTCCGTCCCGATCGGATATTCCCGTGGTAAACGAATCATGAGCCGGTCCATGCAGACTCGACCAACGATTTCACACGGTAGACCGTCCACAATCAATGAATAGCCTTGGAACTTGCGTGACCAGCCATCCGCGTAACCGATCGGAACAGTACCGATCCATTCATCCGTCGGTGCCGTATAGGTTGCTCCATAACTGATCGTTTGACCGGGCTCGACTTGCTTGACCTGCATCAAACGACTTTTCAGTGAAAACGCTGGTTTCAAGAATTCATAATGTCCTGCCATCTCATCGGACGGCATCGCCCCATATAATGCGATACCCACCCGAACGACGTTAAACGGTGCTTGTCCCGCTAAACGAATCGCTGCCGCAGAATTAGCGCAATGAATGTATCGAATGTCCGGTACATATGCGACATACGTTAAAAACGTCTCGAGCTGGTGTTCGAACAATCGGCTGTTTAGCTCGTCAGCGGTTGCGAAATGCGTATAGATACCTTCGAGTTCGACGAGATCATCATTACATTCAGTAAGAATTTGCTTCAACTCATCAACATGTTGCAGACCGAGTCGTCCCATTCCAGTATCGATCTTGATATGCAAACGGAGATGATCGATTTCAGTCAGATGACGTTTCGCCTCCCGGAGCCATTCAGCTGAAAAAACAGGAACGGCGACATCATAATTCGAAGCGACCGTCACATGTTCCGGTAGTAAAGCTTCAAGCATCAAAATCGGTGCTTGGATACCCGCTTCGCGCAACTCGATCGCTTCTTCAAGAAGTGCGACAGCGAGTAAGTCAGCCCCATTCTCAAGAGCAATCTCAGCAACTGTCACCGCCCCGTGACCATAGCCGTCCGCTTTAACGACTGCCATCACCTGTTGCTCGCCCATTCGTGTTTTAATTTCGCGTATATTATGTGCGATCGCTTCCCGATCGATTTCAATCCAAGTTGGTCGGTACATCCCATTCCCTCTTCTCTAATAAGACTTGCGCAGACGCGTAGTGCTCTGAATGCGTGATCGAGACATGGATGAAGCCATCGAATGGTCCGCTCATGATTGGTCGCCCCGTCTCGTTGTTTAAGACTTCAACATCCTGCCAGGTCACTTCTTTTCCAACACCGGTTCCGAATGCTTTGACGAACGCTTCCTTTGCAGCGAAGCGACCTGCCAAGTACTCGATTTTCCGGTGTCCCGAAAGCGATTGAAATCGCTCCTGCTCTGCCTGCGTCAAGATTCTACCCGCAAAACGTGGTTGCCGCTCAAGCGTTTGCTCGATTCGATTCAGTTCCACCAAATCGATTCCAATTCCATAAATCATCCGAGACGCCTCCACAGTTCTATTCTTCGCCATCTTCATATAGAATGAAGATGAAGCGAGGTGTTGTCATGTTTAGTCGAACGGAAAACCTACAAACGTTCACACGTTCTTATCCGGTCGTTTCGTTGTTCATTTTAATCCAAGTCGCCCTATTTGTCATCGAACAGTTAGGTGGACTCCTTAATCTGACGTTCTCTCCCTTAAGTGCAGGCGCAGCAATCAATCTCTTAATCGGACAAGGTGAATGGTGGCGTGTCGTCACGGCCACGTTCTTGCATTATGATTTTTGGCACATTGCGTTCAATACGTTTGCTCTCGTCATTTTCGCACCGCCTCTCGAGCGGATGATCGGGCATACTCGATTCGCCGCTTTTTACTTGCTCGTCGGTACGCTCGCGAACGTCTTAACGTACTTCACCAAAATCAATGAACCGTTTTACGGACAAGCCGGAGCATCCGGCGCCATTCTTGGTCTGCTTGGTTTTTATGTCTACTTGAGTCGCTTCAAACGGACAGTCATCATGGCAGATGATACACGTCTTGTGTATATCTTTACTGCGGTCACGGCAGTCTTTACGTTACTTGGATCGAACGTCGCTGTCTTCGGTCACTTGTACGGTTTTGTCCTCGGATTCCTCTTCGGATTCGTCTTCGGTAATCGTGCCGTGCCATTCACGCGTCCGTTCCAAACCGGTCGTCGGACGAGCGGTGGTCCCGTCTTCGTAAGCGGTTCTGGCCAACTTGGTCGTATTTTCTTCTACATCATCATCGCCTTTGCCGTACTCGGATTATTCTTCCGTTACTTGTAAAATGGCATACAAAAAGGACTCCTCTACAAGCGGGAGTCCTTTTTTGACTTATTTGCGAAGTACTTCTGCTAAGTCTTTCACGTCATCAATCAGGTTATGGATCGTTTCCTGATTATCCGTATAGAGTGCTTTTAGTTCCTCAAAGCGTCCTTTTGGATCTTGTTTGACAGCAGACAATTGTGTTCCTGCGCCGCTGAATGTCCGTTTCACTGCTGCGAACTGCGCTTGACGCGTATCTTTATGCAGTAGTGATAAAGTAGCGCCAACAAGTGCGCCACCGAGTGTTGCTACGACAAAATAGTTTTTCTTCATCTGTTAGTCCCCCTGCATCTCACTCATTTGTTGGTGGTACGATTTGATACCGTTTCATGACCGGAGAAGGCGCAAACGACTTCCCTGCCTCTTCAGCATACTGGTCTACCGTGAGACGTTCAACTGATTTTGCATAACGAGCCCCGTCCCCTGTCTCATGGAACTGGATCAATAAGACAAGATCCGTCCCCTTTTCGACACGTCCAATCCGAAAGGCCTGGAAGCCACCATATTCTGCCCCAATGACTTTCGGGTTTGACATCACTTGATGCACGAATAAATCCCCGCTATTTTGATCCGCTGGAATCGACCAATAGAAGAGACTGCCTTCATCCGAAAAATTCCCACGTGATTCGAGCAACGTATAGGTATTGCCACTTTGAAAAGGTGATTTCGAGTCTGTCTCCATCCAGAGGATAGCATCACCGCTTCCGCTAGCGACACGAATTTGAGCATCACGAGAACGAATTTGTTCCACGAACGAACCGCTACCGAATGTAATTGAAAGTTTAGATGGCATCACAGGCCTCCGCAAGTTGAAAGTCTTTTTCCGTCAATCCGTTTTCATCATGAGTCGTCGCCGCAAGTGTAACATTTTTATAGTCAATCACGATCCGCGGATGATGATTCAAGTTTTCAGCGATACTCCCGACTTCCTGTACAAAATCCAGTGCCGCAGGAAACGATGCGAGTGTATAGGTCCGGACGATTTCATCATCGACGACACTCCAATCTTGCAATCGTTCCAGGCGCTCTTCCACTTCATACTCATTCAACCTAGCCATCCCTTTCTCCTCCTCTACTATCATTTTCGTCCTATACCTTATACCCCATTCCACCATTTCTCTATACCTGTTTGTATCCGATTTCTTCCTTTCGCCTTCTATGTGAGATAGAGTACAATGTGAAAGAGAACACTAATTCAAAATCGGAAAGGGGCTCACGCACATGCGCGCTCTGATTGTTATTGATTACACGATCGACTTCGTTGCTGACGAAGGGAAGCTGACTTGTGGAAAACCAGGACAGGCGATTGAAGAACGGATCGCTACATTGATGGAGGAATTTTCAACAGAGGATTACGTCGTCATCGCCAACGATATTCACGAGGAAGGCGATACGTTCCACCCGGAAACCGTCCTTTTCCCGCCGCATAATATTCGCGGGACACATGGACGTGATCTGTTTGGGAAAGTCGCAGCCATGGCACGTGTCGCTGATCACGTCATCGATAAGACGCGTTATAGTGCGTTCGCCGGGACGGACCTTGATTTACGCTTGCGTGAACGCGATATCCGCGAAGTCCACCTCGTCGGCGTCTGTACGGACATTTGTGTCCTTCATACAGCTGTCGATGCCTACAATCTTGGATATCGTATCGTCGTCCATGCCGATGCGGTCGCAAGCTTTAACGCGACGGGTCACGAGTGGGCGCTTACACACTTTAAACAATCGATCGGCGCAGAAGTCGTCGGCGAATAAGAAGGGATCTGTCCGTCATGTTACAACGTAATCTTGCACTCCATACCGATCTATACTTACCGCGTTGGATGTACATCTATTGGAAAGAAGGACGTCATAATGAACGTGCCGTCTTTGATGTTTACTACCGTTCGAATCCGTTCGAAGGGGGCTACGTCGTTTTTGCGGGTCTCGAAAATATCATCGAGTATATCCAAACACTCCGTTTCACGGAAGAGGACATCACGTACTTGCAAGAGATGATTGGCTTCCCGGATGAGTTCAAGGATGAACTGCGTCAGTTCAAGTTCAATGGCTCGATCTCAAGTGTCAAGGAAGGCGAGATCGTCTTCCCGAACGAACCACTGATTCGGATCGAGGCACGCATTTTTGAAGCGAAGCTCTTGCAAACAGCGATTTTGAACATCGCGAACCACGAATCACTGATCGCGACAAAATACGCACGGATTCGTCAATCGGCTCCCCGCGCGAAGTTCCTCGAAGCTGGCGCCCGCCGTGCGCAAGGCATCGATGCCGCTTACTTCGGAACGCGTGCTTCGTACCTCGCTGGTTTTGACGTCACAAGTCTTGCTTCAGCAGGACGTGACTTCGGCATTCCATGCGGTGGAACGATGGAGCACGCCGACATTCAATTCCACGATGACGAATTGACGGCATTCCGGACATTTGCTTCTCATTATCCAGATCAAGCGACGTTACTCGTCGATACGTACGACACGCTCAAGAGTGGTCTTCCGAATGCCATCACGGTCGCGAAGGAACTTCAAGCTAAAGGACATAAACTGCGCGGCATCCGGATTGATTCCGGTGACTTATCCTACCTGTCAAAACGTGCCCGCAACATGCTTGACGAAGCCGGTTTTCCGGAAGTCGATATCGTCTTGTCAGGGGACCTCGATGAGTACGTCATCCAAGACTTGCGCATCCAAGGTGCCCAAGCCAATACGTTCCTCGTCGGGACACGCGGTATCACGGCCTACGAACAACCTGCTCTTGGGATGGTCTATAAACTGGTCGCGCGTGAAGTAGACGGCGAGCTTGCACCCGTCATCAAAGTGTCATCTTCAAAAGCCAAGACGACGACACCTCACATCAAGGAAGTCTATCGCATCATCGACCCGGTGACGGATAAGTTCAAAGGGGATTACGTGACGTTGATGGATGAAGATCCATCGACACTCGAAGCTGTTGATCTCATCGACGTCCGGGACCCATCGTTCCGTAACCGTGTTGAGCAGTTCAAGGTCGAACGTTTGCTTGAACCGATCTTCAAGGATGGAGAGCTAGTCTATACAGTTCCAACGATTGAAGAGAGCCGTCACTTCCATGAAACGCAGATTGGTCGTCTGTGGGAAGAGTACAAACGGCTGCGTTTGCCAGAGATTTATGCTGTCACATTCAGCGATCGTCTCTGGAAGCTCAAACTCGACATGATTCGGGATACCCGACTGGCAAGTGGTTTAAAATAAGACGCCAAAAAGCGCCGTTCTTCCTCCCTCAGGATAAACGGCGCTTTTTATCATGTTAATCCTGCTTCGTTTCCGACAGGTGTCATTTCTGTTGGCGCTTGTTCCATCTTCTTACGAAAGTACCACGCGAAACCAAGCGCACCTCCGATGAAGACGATATACGTTATGCGTTGACCGAATTCAGCTAAGGAATCCGCGTAAAAAATACTGATTAAATGATCACTTCCACTAATGAGTAGCAAACAGGCAATCAGGAGCGCAATGCGATAAGCAAGCGTCGGGCGGTCTGTCGGTTCAGCATGCCAATACATGATGATATGGTGGGCAAGTAGGACGATACCCAGGATTCCTAATATTCCAATGAGTACTTGCGGCATAATGAACGATCCTCCTGTTAGTAGTATCTAGTCTTATTTAAACATAGTTCATACGAATTTCGTCAGGAAAAGTTTCCCGTCCCACATTCCTCACGGTATACTGTAGAAAAATCGTAAGCGATCAAGGGAGGGCATTTTTTCATGAAAACCTTTAAATTATGCACATTACGCATTTTAATGGACGAGTCAGGACGTGATACGACAATTCCTGTCGCCATTCAGGACGGATTGACGGTCAGTACCGAACAGACAGCACAATGGGTCGCGGAAATCGTCGTTCCTTCGAGCGATCAGCCGATCGTCGATGAATTGTTCACAAAACATTTACGTGCTTTGATTGAAATCACGATCTCACGACCCGATAATGACCCTGCCGCAATGATCGTCACGCCTCTTGAACGGACTGCCTTAAGCGAACACGTCTCGTATGTCTTCACCGGTAAGATGGTCATGATGAAGAATGATTTATCCGAATCGATCTTACGTGAAGTCGTTGAGGATGGATTTGCCGGCGAGGAACTCGTCCAAGAATACAAGGATCGTCGGTCAAAACGTGGTGCGCATATCACGAGCATCGCTAAAGAAACATTTAAACAGTATCTAGCAGAACATCCAGAAACACCGATTTCTTAAGGTTTTTCGACCTCATCCGTGATGTGATCCGCTACATTGATTCGATCAATCGTATAGTGGTCTGTATATTGGATATAATTCGCACACGCATTTTTCAAAGGTGTCCGGTAACTGAATGTCTCATCGATCGACGATAAGGCTGCTTTGATCGTATGCGAGTGACAGACAATTAAGATTCGTTTCCCCTCATAGGTGCGTGTCACTTCCTGTAATGCTTCGAATACACGATCCTGGATGGCTTGTTCTGTTTCAAGACCTGGCACAAGTGTCGTATCGTTCGCTTGAACGGCTTCGTAAATCGCTGCGACCGGTTCACCGGAAGCGGCTCCGAATTCGCGTTCGACGAGTCGGTCATCGGTCGCTGTGATCGTTAAACCAACAGCACGGCCGATGATTTCTGCCGTCTCAACAGCACGCGACAATGGACTTGCTAACAAGACATCCCACTCCTCATCGGCTAGATAAGCGGCACTGAGTTCCGCTTGTCTTTTTCCTGTTGCATTCAACGGGATATCTTCTCTTCCTTGGATCCGCTCATTTAAGTTCCAATCGGTCTGACCATGTCGCACTAAACAAATTTCAGTCATGTCTCTGTCTCCTTCATTCAAGAAATATGACTGATTGTATCATGTTTTTCATCCGGAAGTTGCCGAGGTGGCAGTAACAGCACCTGACAAGTAAATTGCTCGATGCGCTCAAGTAACCGTTCAATTTTTAATGGATTTTCTGTTTGAGCGAAACTGGCAAGTGAATGCGTACCATTCGGAAAAGAGAACAAACGAACATCCGCTCCGACATCGGCTCCTTTTTCAACGAAATGTAGGGCTTGGGAAAATGGGACGATTGGGTCTTTTTTGCCATGCAGGAGCATGATTGGTGGGGCATCCGATGATAGGTGTGTGACAGGTGAGACGTGCGTCATCAACTTGCGCCATTCTTCCCGCCCCCCTTTGTAGAACTTGATGTGGGCAATCCACGTCTGGATGAAATTAAACAACAAAAAATTCGTCGGTGGATATAAGGCGATGACACCACTGATTAATGGCATATGTCGCTCATCGCGCTCCCCAACGAAAGCAGATGGGGCAAGTGCCGTCGTCAGCATGAGTGCAGCTCCGGCTGAGTCTCCCCATACCATCATCCGTCCTCTTAAAATGCGAAGTTCCTCCGCTTTCTTGTTCAAAAAACATAATGCATCTCTTACATCTTCGAGGTTATCCGGAAAATAACTACCTTCTTCGAACAGACGATAATCGATACTACAGACAGCAACCCCAAGTTCAAGCAAGCGATCAACGATCGGGCTAAAACAGAACATGTCTTCACGCTCTCCTCGAACGAACGCGCCACCGTGTGCGTAGATGGCGACCGGAAACGGTCCTTCTCCCGGCGGATAGTAGAGATCGAGTTGTAAGTCACGGTCTCCCACTTGTTTATAGAGGAGTGTCCGCGGTGCGAGTTGCTTTTCTGTGATTGGCAAGGCGGGTTCAGTCCACCGAAGTAATGCACCGTAATTATTCCAGATACTTGCTCCCGCAGCTGCTGTCGTTAGTAATGCAGCCCCCCCCATTAGCCATGCAGTTTCACGTTTCACTTGATCACCTCCAAAAGACGTGCCAGTTTCTTCACTTTGTTATCTTTTACCCCGTTTTAAAAGAAGTCGAACGTCTCGGTATTCGTACTTGACGCTTCTTCAGCGTTCCGCTATAGTGAAAAAGTCCAAATCGGAATAATTACGTTTTAATAACGGAGGTAACATATAATGAAGAAAATCGTTCCTGCTTTAACGGTCGCATTCGCGAGCGCTAGTATCCTCGCAGCTTGTGGATCGAACACCAATTCATCGACTTCAGATGAGAAAAAGACAGAAATCTATGCATCGACGTTCGCGACTGCTGCTATTGCCCGCGAAATCGGTGGTAATCAAGTCGACGTCAAGATGATCGTCCCACCTGGAGCAGATCCCCACTCTTACGAGCCGACGTCAAAACAACTCACTGAGATTGCCAAGGGCGACTTGTTCCTCTTAACCGGTACGACGCTCGAGCCGTATTCGAAAAAAATCCAGGAGAGTCTAAATGGCACGGATGTCCGCTTCGTCGAGACGAGTAAGGACGTCAACTTACTAGAATCTAATGCTACACTTCATGCACATGAAGAAGAAGGGCACGATGATCATACAACGGATGAACATACGCATGAAGAAGAGGGGCATGACCACGGAAAATACGATCCACACGTCTGGCTCGACCCTGTCAACGCAAAAGCAATGGCACGCTCGATTACAAGTGCTCTATCAAAAGAAGTACCAAAAGACAAAACAACATTCGAAAAAAACTTAAAAGCGTTCGATCAACAAGCTGACGCACTCGATGAAGAGTTCAAACAAGCGGTCGCTGATGGATCGAAAAAAGAACTTCTCGTTACGCATGCCGCTTACGGTTACCTCGCAGAACGATATGGTTTCACACAACTGCCAATCGCGGGTATATCCCCTTCCGATGAACCGTCGCAAAAACAATTGGCTGCTTTAGTGAAAGAAGCACGGATGCATGATTTGAAATACGTCGCGTTCGAAGAAACGGTCTCACCAAAGGTCGCACGTGTCATCCAAAAAGAAATCGGAGCTGAATCCGTGACGATTCATAATCTAGAGTCGGTCACGAAAGCCCAACAAAACAGCTCTTATTTCAAGTTGATGGAAGAAAACGTCCAAACATTGAAAAAGGCACTTCAGTAAAGTACAGTTGACACGCGTTACTCAATGCGGTACGGTAAGAAACGTGTTTTACAACAATTGAATGACTTCTTTTTATCGCGAGAAACGGAGGGACTGGCCCAATGATGTTTCGGCAGCGGACGATTTGATTCGTACTGTGCCAAATCCAGCAAGCGAAAGCTTGAGAGATAAGAAGAGCGTCTTTATTTCATAAAGACCTCCTTCTTTCTTGCGAAGGAGTCTTTTTTTGTATCTTTGAGAAACGAGGTGTCAACAATGAATGAAACGATCACGCCTAACAAATGGGCGCTGCTTCCTCTCGTCGTATTCCTAGTCCTCTTCATCGGAGCCGGGATCTTCTATGACGACTTTTACAAATTCCCGATCCTTATCGCCGCATTGATCGCTTTGATCTTTGCTGCAATCACGACAAAAGGATCCATCAATCAAACGGTCGAACGAATTGCAACAGGTGCCGGAAATCCCGACATCATGATTATGGTCTTCATCTTCTTATTAGCCGGTACGTTCTCTGGAACGGCGGAAGCGATCGGTGCGATTGATGCAACCGTCAATGCTGCTTTGACGTTCCTACCTCCGTCACTTCTGATGAGCGGTCTGTTCGTCATCGCTGCCTTCATCTCGATGGCAATGGGAACTTCGACCGGAACGATTGCTGCACTCGCACCGATCGCCTTCGGTATTCATGAAGCGACAGGCATCAACGTTGCGATCGCAGCAGCGTCAGTCGTTGGGGGTTCGATGTTCGGCGATAACCTGTCGTTCATCTCAGATACGACGATTGCCGCCGTCCGGACGCAAAAAACGAACATGCGTGATAAATTCCGGACGAACTTCATGATCGTCCTACCGGCTGCCATCTTGACGGTCATCTTACTCGCGTTCGTTTCTGGTTCTGGCGATGCGGTAACGGCTAAAGCATTCGAGTTCTACAAATTGATTCCATATCTCGCTGTCATCGTCCTTGCATTATTTGGTGTCAATGTCATCCTCGTTCTCGTCGGTGGTACATTGCTCACTGGCATCATCGGTATGATTGACGGTAGCTTCGGTTTAAGTGGGTTCGTCCTTTCGATGTCAAAAGGAATGATGGGCATGGCAGAGATTTCGATTTTGACGCTCCTCATGGGTGGTCTCGTCAGTTTGATCACGTTCAACGGTGGAATCGCCTACTTGAAAGAGACGTTGACGCGCAAGATTTCACAGCGTCGTGGTGCCGAATTCAGTATGGCGGCACTCGTCAGCGCGACGAACCTCGCAACGGCGAACAATACAATCTCGATTCTCGTCGCTGGACCACTCGCGGCTGAAATCGCCGATACGTATGAAATCGATCGTAAGAAATCAGCGAGTATTCTTGATATCTTCTCTTGCGGTATTCAAGGTATCATTCCGTATGGGGCACAACTCTTGATTGCAGCAGAGTTGACGAAGACGGCTTCGCCGGAACTGATTCCGTATCTGTTCTATCCGTTCCTGCTCTTCGTCTGTGGATCGATTGCTATCTTCTTCGGATTGCCACGGATGAAGAAGACTTCGACGAAACAAGAAAAAATTTCTTCTTAACCATAAAAACAGGTCCAATCGCGTCGACGATTGGACCTGTTTCATTATTTTTTCTGCTTTGCTTGTCGTTCTAAGATTAAATAGGCGATTGCCGGAAGTGGAAACTGAAGGAGACCAGCGCCTCCCCAGACCCACGGATTACGTCCTGACTTTCGTGCACTAAAAAATAGACTCACTGCTTGTGTGACCAGCAAGGCACTAATACTAAGCCAAGCTCCCTTTGATAGCTTTTTATTCTTTTGAGCCATCTGTTATCCTCCTTTTTTGGACAGGCATTCAGATTTTATTACGCTTCTATTTTACCTCATATCCTATCTCTTCATGAGCATAGAAACGGACGGCTATGCTCGTTCGTGCTAAACTAAACAAGCAAATCTAAACTACGTTTTATGAGGAGGAGTAACACATGCAATACGCAAAACTTTCAAACGGTATTACGATTCCCCAAATCGGATTCGGTGTCTGGCAAGTAGACGAAGAAACAGAAGCACCAGCTGCTGTCGCTGAAGCACTACGTGTCGGCTATCGTCACATCGATACAGCTGCTGTATACAAAAACGAGCGCGGTGTCGCAAAAGGAATCAAGGAAAGCGGCGTGAAACGTGAGGATCTCTTCTTAACGTCAAAAGTCTGGAACGATGATATTCGTGCCGGTCGGACGAAGGAAGCATTCGCAGAATCGCTCGAACGTCTCGAAACAGATTATCTTGACCTCTACCTGATCCACTGGCCGGTCGAAGGCTATATCGAAGCGTGGAAAGCAATGGTTGAATTGTATGAAGCAGGCAAGATCAAAGCGATCGGTGTCTCGAACTTCAAGGAACATCACCTCGATACATTGGCAGAAGAGGGCTTGATGGCACCAATGATCAACCAAGTCGAGTTGCATCCACAATTGCCGCAACACGAACTGCACGAATACTTGCAAGATCACAACATCCAAGTCGAAGCATGGAGCCCACTCATGCAAGGGAAATTCCTTGAAATCAACGATTTCAAGGAAATCGCAGAGAAGCACGGCAAGACGCCTTCACAAGTTGTCTTACGTTGGCACCTCGACAACGGCATCGTCGCTCTTCCAAAATCCGTTACACCAGCACGCATTGCGGAAAACTTCGACGTCTTTGATTTCCAACTCGATGCCGATGATCTTGAGAAAATTGATCGTATCGCAACGGATGTCCGCCTCGGACCAGATCCGGACGAAATCGATTTTTAATTTGACGATTCACGTAAAAGAGAGCCTCTTGATTCATCTGAACGACGAAAGACCCGTTTCAAGTCCATGACTTGGAATCGGGTCTCTTTTTTATGATTTAAGCTGATCAGACATAATAAATTAAAATCGTATCTTCCGCTTCTTCCGCCTTTTGAAAATAGGCGCGCAGATCGGCGAACTGTTCCCAGACATCCTCGAATTCTCCCGGTGTTCCGGCTTCATCATGAATCGAAGCGAGTGCCCGTTGATCAAAATTCCGCATCACCTCAGCCGAGATGATGAGGAGTGGCAAGGGAAGAATACCGACAATCGCCGCTTTTTCTTCGTTGACGATCAACTCTTCGCCAACGATCGCTCGTCCCAGGTTGTAATGTGTGTCTTGATCAATATAGATATCGATTTGATTCATCAAATGATAGATAGCGTTCGTCTGTTCGAGAGCAAATAATTGCTCATGATCGGGTTGTGTCTCATGAATGAATAAAATCCAGTCCATGATGATATGGGGATCGTTTCCGAACGACTCCCAGACCGCATCCGTGACGCGGACGAAATGTACGTTTTCCATTCTCCCCCTCCCTTCTGTACTCTGTATTCCCTTTTTAAATTCGTTCTATACAAAAAAAGAGCCAGATTTCTCTGACTCCCTTTTCCCTAGATTGCTTTTTCATCTTTTTCTGACTCCTGCCATGCTTCAAGCGTATCTTTCCCTGGCAAATTCGGAATCGAATCCGCATAGAACCGTGGCTCTTTTCCAGCTTTTCGTTGCCCGACATAATCTTCGAGCGCTAGTTTCACGATTTTCGAAAGACGGAAGATCGCATACAGATTGACGACAGCCATCAGTCCCATGAAGATATCTGCTAAAGCCCAAACAAGGCTCGCTGATTCGACGAGGGATCCGAAAACGATCATTGCAAGAACGATTACTCGATACATCGTGATGATTTTCTTATCTTCTCGGATGAAGTTAATGTTTGATTCACCATAGTAATAGTTTCCGACGACGGAACTAAACGCAAAGAGGAAAATCGCGAGTACCATAAAACCTGTCGCAAGCGATCCGACTTGTGACGAAAGTGCTCCCTGTGCTAAATCAATACCAGCTAAAGCATCGCCATTCGCATCTTTCGTCGGAACCCCACTGACGAGAACAATCATCGCTGTCGCTGAACAGACCATCAATGTATCAACGAAGACCGCAAACGATTGAATCAATCCTTGTTTGACCGGGTGAGAGACTTCCGCTGTTGCCGCTGCGTTCGGCGCTGAACCCATACCGGCTTCGTTCGAGAATAAACCACGACGAATCCCGTTTAAGAGCGCCGCCCCTACTGCTCCGCCTGCGAGAGTCTTAAACTCAAATAAACCTTCCTGGAAGATCAATTTAAAGACACTTGGTAATACTTCAAGATTCGTCACCATGATATAGAGCGCGATCAAGATATAACCACCTGCCATAATCGGTACGAGGAATGAAGCAACCGTCGCGATACTGCGTACGCCACCAAAAATGACGAGTGCTGTCAGTACGACTAATGCGACAGTAATCCACATCTTATCAAAACCATATTGATTTTGAAGTGAGAGTGAAATCGTGTTTGATTGTAAAGAATTAAAAACAAATCCAAATGAAATCGTAATCAGTACGCTAAATAAGATTCCTAACCACCGCTGACCAAGTGCTTTTTCCATGTAGTAGGCTGGGCCCCCACGCCACGCCTTATCATCACGTACCTTATAAATTTGAGCGAGTGTACTTTCAACGAATGCCGATGCCGATCCGATCAAGGCAATTAACCACATCCAGAAAACCGCTCCCGGTCCACCGAGTGCGATTGCAGCTGCGACACCCGCAATGTTGCCGGTTCCGACACGCGCTGCCGTACTGATGGCGAATGCTTGGAATGGCGATACGCCATCTTTCCCTTTATCCGTTCCTTGGAACAGTAAACGTAACATCTCCGGGATCATCCGGAATTGAACAAACCGCATCCGGAATGTAAAATAAATGCCTAATCCAACGAGTAAAATAATCAATACATTCGTCCATAAGTAATCATTTGCTCGATCTACTAGTTTCATCACTTCTTTTTCCATCAAATCTCCTCACTTCCATCCATCTTTTTTCTCTATTTGTATGTAAGTTTTTTTCACATGTGATTTATCATACGCAATTTTTTTTGAAAAATCAAACTCACTTATACCTCAAACCACAAAAAACGTGTTAAACCTCACATCAGATGTCAGGTTTAACACGTTTACGTAAATATTTTTTTAGATTAGATGAACAGATTAAGATTGGCACCATCCGTTGCACCAAGGTAACTGGCGACACCACCGTAATCAATGCCATCGAGGAGTTCTTCCTTCTTGATGCCCATGATATCCATCGACATCGTGCAGGCGATCATCCGGACACCGGCCGCTTGGGCTTTTGCCATCATCGTCTCGAGCGCATCGACTTGTTTGTCCTTCATGACTTTTTTCATCATCTTTTGACCGGCTCCTGCCATGTTCATGTTCGAGAGTGGTAATTCTCCGGCATGTTTTGGCATCATCATGCCCATCATCCGTTCAATGCCGGCTTTCTCGACTGCCGGTGCGTCTGGTTTTCGAATGATGTTCAAGCCCCAGAACGTAAAGAACATTGTCACTTGTTTCCCCATCGCTTGTGCACCTTGTGCGATGACGAAAGAGGCAAGTGCTTTATCAAGATCACCACTGAAGACGACCATCGTCGCATCGTCTGCCGGATTGACTTGAACTGGTGTTGCAGCAGGTGTCTCTCCTTGCCCTTTCTCAAGCAAGACCTCGACGACCCCTTGATTCATCTCCGCTGAATGAACTGTGTGACCTAGTTTTTTCGCCCATGCTTGAACATCCGGCAAGAATCCTGGGTCTGACGCCTTGACGAAAATCTGCTCGCCATCCGTCATCTGATCGATTTTTGTTTTCAGCTCTAAGATTGGACCTGGGCACTGTAAGCCGCATGTATCGAGCAGCGTCACTTGTTCTGGTGCAGTCTTCGTTGTTGGCTCACGTTTCGTTACCGTCACAGCAGTTTCCTCCTTCGCTTGGCTTCGCGCTTCCTGATCACGATGCACGACCGACCATGTTTTGTATCCGCCGCTTAAGTTTTTCACATCATAACCGTGTTGTTGCAACAGTTGACTCGCAACATATCCACGTAATCCGACTTGGCACGTCACATAGATCGTTTGATCCTTCGGCAGATCAGTCAACTTCTCACGTAACGTCGGTAACGAGATATTGACCGATCCCGGAATCGCGCTTAACTCGTTTTCCGATGGTTCACGGACATCGAGTAATAAGCCACCGTTGGCGACAATCGCATCAATTTCGTGCCAATGAACGTTCGCACTGTCACCAAGCACGATGTTCGACGCAATATATCCTGCCATATTGACCGGATCTTTTGCTGAACTATATGGCGGTGCATATGATAGTTCAAGATCTGGTAGATCAAGCACTGTCAATCCACCTTTAATCGCTGTCGCGAGAACATCGATTCGTTTCTCGACACCTGTCATGCCGATTGCCTGCGCTCCATAGATCGTTCCTTCGATCGGATCAAACAGTAGCTTCATCGAAATCGGACTCGCCCCTGGGTAGTATCCCGCATGCGATCCGGGGTGGAGGTGCACCGCTTCGTAACGAAGACCGAGCTGACGTAACCGTTTTTCATTGTTACCGGTCGAAGCGACCGTCAAGTCGAAGACTTTTGCTACCGCTGTTCCGAGCGTGCCGCTGTACCGGACGTCGCGTCCGGCGATGATGTCAGCAACGAGGCGTCCTTGACGGTTTGCCGGCCACGCGAGTGGAACATGTGTCGCTTCCTTCGTGATATAGTCTTTGACTTCGATCGCGTCACCAATCGCAAAGATCGATGGATCGGATGTCCGTAGTTGATCGTCGACTTGAATCGTCTGTTTAATGCCAAGTGTTAAACCAGCATCTGCTGCGAGCGTGCTCTCCGGTGCTACACCAATCGATAGGATATTCATCTCGGTTTCGATCACGCGTCCGCTTGTCAGGACGACGCGGCGACCTGCCTCTTCAAAACGTGCGACGCCATCTTCTAGAATCAACTCGACGCCTTTCGCACGAAGATGTTCATGAACGATTGCTGCCATTTCCGGGTCGACCGGAGCCATGACTTGATCCGCCATCTCGACGAGGGTGACGTGCGCCCCACGTTCGACGAGGTTTTCTGCCATTTCGAGACCGATGAATCCTCCACCGATGACGACTGCCCGCTCTGGACGCGTATTATCAACGTATTCCCGCATCCGGTCCGTATCCGGAATGTTCCGTAATGTAAAGATGTTCGTTGCGTCATCGAGTCCTGGAATGTTTGGACGAATCGGTTTTGCACCTGGAGAAAGAATCAGATGATCGTACGATTCATCGTATTCTTCACCCGTTTCAACATTGCGGATCGTGACCGTTTTTACTTCACGGTTAATCCGAATCGCTTCCGACAAATTGCGGACATCTAAATTAAACCGTGCATGCATGCCTTCTGGCGTTTGGACGAGTAATTTATTGCGATCTTTGATGACATCTCCGATATAGTAAGGCAGTCCACAGTTCGCGAACGAAATCTCTTTTCCCCGTTCAAGCAAAAGGATTTCTGCCGTTTCGTCAATCCGACGCAGTCGCGCTGCTGCCGTGGCGCCGCCTGCGACGCCGCCTACGATGATCGTTTTCATCTGATGATTCCTCCTTGAATTTCTATCTGTCACCTAATATACCCTGTTAGGTATATCATTTCAAGTCAATTGCTCTCAGATTCACAAACAAGACATATCTCTGCTCTTTTGTATTTTCTTCCTATCTTAACGGACATTAGTTGCAATTCCTTCTGAAATGCTTGAAACTGAATTTATAGTATATAAAGGGGGATTTTGCAATGGACCAAGAACGTAACTCGAACGAATCAAACGAGAACAATAAAGTGACACCGATTCACCAAGATCGTCAATCCGAAACAAACGAACAAGGAATCGCGCCGCAACAGCAACAACACTTGGAAGCATTCCAAGCTTTCCTCGTTGAAAAAGGCATTCCAATGGAAGCACGTGAGAATGAGACACACGTCTTCTTCATGACACAAGAAAAAACACCGGCAGGAGCAGAACCGATGATGATGATCGTCTTCAGTAAGACGACGACAGATGTCGAATTGTTCGCTCGTACGGTGACACACGTACCAGACGGTGTAGAGGATCTCCCGATTCTGAACGCCATCAATGACTTCAACCAAGAATTCAAATACTTCCGCGTCGTTCTCGACAGCGACCGTGATGTCACGATCGCATCAACGATCGATCTTGATCACGGCTTCAATCCGGCTGCGATCTTCGGACATTCTGTCATGATGTTCCAAGCATCAGACGAAGTCTACACGTATCTGACAAAACTGTATGAACAGTTCTGATTTTTCATTTTAAACGGCTTTGGAGCCCTGCTCCGAAGCCGTTTTTTTATTTAAAGTTCAATTGACAATGAGAATTATTCTCGATATAGTTAGATTTGTGAAAACGACTACATGACGATCACGTATTACTTATTCTGGGGGAATTCTGATATGAAAAAACGTTTAAAAGTAGCCTCGATCTTCATGGTGGCAGGCATCTTGGCTGCCTGCGGTTCGAATGAAACGGATACGTCTGCACCGAAAAAAGAGAAAACGGAACAGTCGACCGAAACGAAGTCACCGGATGCAGGAATCGCTGCGACGACACTGACAGATGAATTGACGATCTTCAGCTCAATCAAAACAGAACTCGACAAAGCAAAAGAAGGACAAGCGATCGATTGGAAGATGGTCACGACAAGTTATGAATCGAAACTCAAAGGTGGTGTCGAGACGACAGCACCAGAAATCGAACAAGTCATCCAGTCTGCTTTAGCAGGTGTGGAAGCAAAGGATCTCGATGAGAATATCGCTCGTCAACTCGTTGATAAAGGTCTACAATCGTATTTCTATAAATTACAAAAAGCAACGCAAGCAAAAGCTGAAGAAGCACTCGTCGCTGGTAAACCGGAAGCTGCAACGGAAGCACTCAAGGACGTGGAAGCGATGGCGAAGACTGTCTTCATTCCGACAGCTGAAAAACGGGACGCGAGCTACGGCTTTAAAAACGAAGACGCCATCGCTCAAGCGATCACATCCGGTCTTGCAGCGCAGCAAGAAGCCATCGACGCAAAAGAGCTCGGGGACTTCAACGTCGCAAAACAAGTGACGGATAAATCGATTTATCGTTCCTTCTATTTAGCTGCCCTCGGCTACGCACAAAAAATCGAGGATGGCGTCAAAGCCGGTACGGACGAAAAAGAATTGCAGATGGAGCAAGCAGAAGGATATGGTTTCCTCCTTGCGATCGAAGAATCATTAGCAGGCGGAGATGAAGAGGCTGTCAAAATGCTGAAAGAGCGCTATGATTTTTCAAAAACAAAACCAGCTGACGTCTCTTACAAGGAAATCGAAGAATTGTTCGCAAACGCGCTGACGGAAAAAGTCGACGGTTATCATGAAGAGGCACAAGAAGCGATCGAGAAGAAAGACGTCGATACGGCACGTGCAGAAGCAATGGAAGCGAACATGTTCGTTGTTGCGATGAAACCGACGCTTGAGAATCGTCTCGGCAAGGACAAAGCAGCACAAGTCGCGAAAGACGCAAACGAATGGTTCGCACTCGTCGAAAAAGGTGACGTCAAGGCTGAAACGACAGGCGAACGGATCACAGATGCACTCGAACCACTTAACTAAGAAGGAAATGGAAACGGAGGGATAAGATGAATATCGGAATCACAGGAGGCGCCGGCTTCATTGGCGCCGCCCTCGCCCTCCGGCTTCAGCAGCATCATACCGTCCACGTCCTTGATGCTTTCACGGACTACTATGATGTCCAGTTAAAAGAAGAACGAGCAGCTGAATTAAGACGTGCCGGCGTTATCGTTACGACGGGTGACGTTCATCACGATCTCGACGCCTGGATGGAGACATCGTTCGATGCTGTCTTCCATCTCGCAGCTCTTCCAGGTGTTCCCCGTTCGCTCGAAGAACCGCACCACTATATTCGTGAGGACATCGACATGACGGTGACCTTGTTAGAAGCCGCAAAAAGACATCGCATGCCGCATGTCTTTTTCGCGTCTTCTTCTTCCGTTTACGGGGAACAGACTGGTCCACTGAAAGAGGAACAGGCAACGGGACACGTCGCCAGCCCTTACGCGGCAGCCAAGTATAGTGCCGAAAGCTTTTGTCATGCTTATGCTCATTTATATGATGTAAATGTGACGCTGTTTCGCTTCTTTACGGTCTATGGTCCATCGGGTCGTCCCGATATGGCGCTGTTTCGTTTCATCGAACAGGCATTACGCGGAGAGGCACTCACCGTCTTCGGTGATCCGATCCGTGACTTCACGTATATCGATGACATCACTCGCGGAATGGAACAGGCGTTGCTGGCTCGTGCCGTCGGGACGTATAACCTCGGCGCGAATCAGCCGGTCTCCGTCCGCACGCTAGCTGAACGGATCGGTCAACGGTTTAATGTGCCTGTGCATACTCAGGCTGCACGACACGGAGACGTGACGATGACATGGAGTGATACGACGGCAGCACAGGAAGCCTTCGGTTACCAACCGTCAATCGAGATTGATGTTGGACTGGAGCAGGTGATCGCGTGGCATCAAAATCGCTGATTCGAACGTTTCTGTATCTGACGCTTACCGGACTTGTCATCTTTTTACTGCTCCGTTTTTTCTTGGAGTTACCGGTCTCGTATCGGTACATTGAAGCTTTATTCAAGAGTCCCTGGACGATCCTTGCGACCTTGACGTATGCGATCGCCTTTTATTTACGCGCGGTCGCCTGGCGCCGCGCCGACTCAAAACGTGCACCGACTGCTGTATACCTGTCGAGCCTGTATCTCGGACTGACGATCAATCATCTCTCACCGGTCAAACTGGGAGAGATGATCCGACTCGTGACGGCGAGAGCCGTCGGAAGTCCATGGAAACAGACGAGCGCGATCTTCGTCTTACAACGAAGTATTGACTTGATCGTTCTGTGTACCTTCATTTTGATCGGTTGGTTGTTTCACCCGATCGTTTTGCTCGTCGCGCTCCTTGCGACCGGATTATTGCTCGTGTTACGTCGACATGTCCCGCATCTCCCATCACTCGCTCTGTTCGGAACGCTCGCTTGGACCGTCGAGGCACTTGCCGTCTTTCTCCTCTTGCATGGAGCCGGTGTCGATGTGTCCTTTCCGACGACCTTGATCGCGATGAGTGCCGGTGTCCTGTCTGGTGTGATTCAGTTCACGCCGGGTGGACTCGGTACGTACGAACTCGCAATGGGTACGGTGTTACGGCAAGCCGGTGTTGCTCATGCGTACGATGTTGCCTTGATGACGCACTTCTTTAAATATGCCTTTGCTTTTCTCATCCCGCTGTACGTTCTCATTCGGCATCCGGCTACACTTCGGTTGTTGGTTCGTCAGCTCAAATACACTGATTGGAAAGGAGGAAGACGATGAAAAGTGCTTCTCGCTTTGAAAAAGTCGCAGCACGCGCCTGGAACTTACTCAATGAAGGAAAACCCTTTACACCTATTTTTACGATCGGCGTCTTCTTGACGTACGTCTTATGGACGCAAATGCCTCTCGCAGAAGCTGGTCTTGGTTTCATCGTGACGCTTCCTTTATTCATTTTGCTTTGGCGTTATGATTTCCCGTTATTTTTACGAAATTACCTTTGGATTCCGGTCATCGTTTGGCTGTTCCTTCGGGGTACAAATGTAGATTATTTACCTTTGTTCGCCTATGGCACAGGTCTCTATTTCTTCTTTACGATTTTTTTCTGGGGGACGATCTATTATCATCTCCGGATCGGAACGCGCTGGACGAACTTCACGCGCTTTTGGAAACTCGTTCTGAAAAATAGTGATTCGACAAGTGGTAACGCGCAGGAGCAACTGCCTAAAGTTGCTCTGTTGCTCATGTACTGGTGGACGGCAAGTGACGCGTCGACACTCGACATGACGTTCATCTGGTTCCCAATTGGTCTATTCGTCTTTGCATGGATCCTGCATCACTACCTGTTCGACTGGAAACCGAAGTTGCCCGAGGCAATGACGGCAGATGCCGATCTTCCGACTTCAGAAAAAGTCTATGTCCTGATTGTCGACGGGATGCGTAAAGATCGCTACATGGCAGCAAACACACCGTTCCTCGAACGATTGCGTCAGGAAGGAACGGAATATACGAATATGGAGACGGTTTACCCTGCCCGGACCGTCGTCTGCTTCAGTTCGATGTTCACCGGTGCTCGCCCAAAAGATCATGGCATTCATTCGAACATGGTCTGGAATACGACCGGCGTTAAAACGGATACCGTCTTCGATCGCCTCCGTGCCGTTGACAAGTCAGGAAAAATCCTTGGTATCGCACACCTTGTCGATGCGTTCGGTTCAACCGACGTACGGACCGTCACGGCGGTCATGCATAACGATGTCGCGGATCGAAATATCGTAGAGCGTGCCAAACAAATCGTCCATGAAGAAGATCCGGATTTGCTCGCGATTCAGTTGATCGGAACGGATCAAACAGGACACAGTCGAGGTACCCTCTATTCCGAGTATGTCGAAAAAATCGAGGAAGCGGATGCGCTCCTTGCCGAGTTTTGTGAGGAACTCGATCGCCTTGGTAAACTCGAGGATGCGACATTCATCGTCATGGCAGATCACGGTCAAGCGGACGGAATCGGTGGACACGGTCACTTGGATGAAGGCGAACGGTTCGTTCCGTTCTGGATGTATGGTAAGAACGTTCATGCCGGTCTAAAAGTCGATACGCACCGTCATATCCTGTCACTCGGACCAACGATCACCAAAGTCCTAGGGGCAGACATCCCGCACGATAGCCGTGGTGTACTATTGACAGAAGCGTTCAAGGAGGCGAAGTCTAAATGAAGATCATCGTCTTTTTACCGGCACACAACGAGGAAGCGTCGCTCCCGCTCGTCTTAAAGCGAATCCCGGACATGATCGACGGTATTCCGGTCGAGACCCTCGTCATCGACGACGGCTCAGTGGATGCGACGAGTACGATCGCGCGTCAACACGGCGCACATGTCTATCGGTTCGAACAAAATCAAGGACTCGGCGCTGCAGTTCGGGAAGGACTCCGCCAGTCCTACGAACTCGGCGCGGATGTTGCTGTCATGATTGATGCCGATAACGAATATCCTGCCGATCAAATTCCGGATATCGTCCGACCGATCTTACACGATCAGGCCGACTATGTATTCGGTTCTCGTTTCCTCGGTACCGTCGACGGGATGCGGCTCTATCGCTATATCGGCAATCATGTCTTTACGTGGTTGCAATGCATCTTGCTGAAACGTAGAATTCATGACGGTCAAAGCGGGATGCGTGCTTTTTCACGCGCAGCTTGTCACCATGCTGAGATCATTCACGATTATAACTATGCTCAAGTCTTAACCCTCAATCTCGTCCGAAAAGGCTTCCGCCTGCACGAAGTTCCGATTCGTTATCGGGTCCGGGAAACAGGAAAGTCCTTTATCCGTCTGAATTATGTCCAACGTGTTCTCCCGGCGATTTACCGGGAGTGGCGACGACCGATCACACAGCTTAGCGTTGAAAAACGTATGGAACGAAAGGAGCACCTCGGATGAAACGCCTTCTTTTGCTACCGCTCCTCCTACTCTCACTGTTCGTGAGCACTTCCACGGTTTCCGCTTATAGTTACGGAGACCCCGGAAAGGAAGCTTTTGCGGAAGCCTATAAACAATTTGAAGAACAACTCGATGCCAAGGATTACGCGCTTGCGAAAGAGACGCTTACCGCCTATGATAAAGAATTCAAACTGTACTTCCCGGAAGCGAAAGCGAAGATCGACACGGCGCTTGAACAAGAAGATGCAGAGGCTGCAAAACAAGCGTACCGCGTCGCTCTCCGTCAAAATATCGAACGTCGCCTGCACTTTGCTGAAGAGCAGTTCGAGGACTTCGGTCAAGCGAAACTCTTACTTGCGAAAGCCCGCGGGACATACGATGTGCTCGCACCTTACGTCAAGGAAAGCAAGGATGCACAAACATCCGATGACGTGTATACTGCATTTGATGAATCATTAAAGGCACTCGGAAACCCTGGTCTGTTTGGGGTCGGAAAAAAAGCGAGTGATGAAGCATCCTTCAAGAAAAACATTACGATGATCGAAGATACGTTGACGCCTCTCTTCGTCCTTCCGGGTGAAGAAAAAACAGGCGTTTTCACGGAAGAAGACTCCTTCCTCGGTCAAACGTTCGGAACAGACGCGATCTGGAAATTGATTGCGTTCGGACTCGTCATCGTCCTCATCGTCATCGTCGTCATTGGTCAATGGAAGAAGAAACGCCGCTCATAAGGAGGAAGACAGATGGATTTTCAAGCGTTTTTGATTACGCTTCGGGAGTGTCTCGAGGCTGTTCTCATCGTTGGGTTGATCTTAGGTTATCTCGATCGATTGAACGCTCCACAATATAAAAAGTGGGTCTACGCAGGTGTCGGGTTGGCACTTCTCGCTAGCCTTGGTGTCGCGTTCCTGTTCCAAGTCGTCTTTACGAGTTTTGCGAGCTTCGGAAGCGACACGTATCTCCGTCTCGGCATCATGATGGTCTCCGTCCTGCTCTTGACACACATGGTCCTCTGGATGGGCAAGGAAGCGAAAGAGAATCAACAAGCCTCCCAAGCGAAGGTCGCTGCTGCCGTTTCGACGGGTAGTGCCATCACGATGATCATCCACTCCTTCCTCGTCATCGTTCGAGAAGGAATTGAGACCGTCTTCTTCTTCGCTGCCATCTCAGGTGGAGAAATCGAAAAAGTCCTGACGAGTTATGGTGCGGTTTCCGGTCTGTTACTCGCCTTGATCTTCGGATACTTATTTGTTTCCGGCTCAATGAAGATTCCCGTCAAACGCTTCTTCCAAGTGACGGGTGTGCTCATTCTATTCATCGCAGCGGGCATGCTCGTCCAGACGATTGGCCGCTTCCAAGATCTTGGTTTGCTCGGTAGCCTTTTGATGAATGCTGACGGTACACCAGCTGCTCTATATAACATCGTCGGCTTCATGCCGGAGCACTACATCGATCAGGTGCAATACTTGCGGGATACCGGGAATTCGACGTTGATCAGCGGGCAAATCGGAACGTTCATGGGCGCGATGTTCGGATACAGCCATAACCCATCGCTTGAACAAGTCGTCGCTTGGTGGGGCTACTTCGCCTTTGCCGGTTGGATGTTACTCCGCCAAAACAAACCATCGAAGTCATCGAAGTCCTTACAGGAGGTTTCTTGACCGTCCGAAGCGATCGTTCACGTCCGCGTGGACGATCGCTTTTTTGGATCACGTTGCTATTCATCGGTGGCTGGATTGGTTTACGGATCATTTACGTCAGTCCCTTCATCGCGAGCTACGATATTGCGAACTTCACGCTCGCTGTGACCGATTATGATCTGGCTGATTTACGTCCGCACTTTCCGGGTTATCCCTTTTTCATCTTATTTGCCACCCTGTTTCTGCCACTGATGATACCTGTCAAAGCGCTCGGACTCGTCTCCACACTCGGACTGGCAAGTGCCCTCTTGCCACTTTACTCGCTTTTCCGTCGTCATGCGTATGATACGACTCGGCTGATTGCTGCCTTTACCGTTCTCTCCACTGCATCACTCGTGACGTTCGCTGCAACCGGGATGTCGGATGGACTCGCCCTCGGACTACTCGTCTGGTACGGCTGGAGCATCGAACGCGCACGGCATCAGACTCGTCGCTGGCTCCCGTATCTTCTGTTTGGTTTACTGATGGCGACTCGCCTGTCCTATGCGCCGTTTGGTTTCATGTTGCTTGTCCTGTTGTGGCAGGTACGAAAGGATTACTGGCAACTCTTATCCGAGTGCGCCCTTCTTGTTCTGGCGCAACTGGCTTGGTTGCTACCGGTCGCTTTTTCTGTCGGTGGGCCCTATTCGTTTCTTCAATTATCACTCCGCTTCGTCAGTGGTCATTTTTCCGATTGGGGTGGTTCTGCTCAAACCGATGACGCTTCTATCGTTCAACGATTTGTTCAGACGCTTCAGCAACTCTTCTGGCATGGAATCGGTTATGGAACGTGGATTGGACTAGTGTCTGGACTGCTACTATTCTTACGCAGACGTTGGACGGTCGATGTCGTTTGGGGAGCGACGGCTGGACTCTATTTCGTTTGGGTCTGGCTCGGACAAAATATCGATAAACCCCGTCACATCTTACCGCTTGTCCTATTGCTACTCATCTGGTCAATCCGTCAGCTTCCGTTGCGGATGTATCTGCCGTTTTTAGTCGTTCAGTTGACGATCGGTAGCATTGCGTTGAACGAACAAGCAACGCGTCCTCCGGCGACGATTGAACTAGCGCGTTACGTAGCGACTCTTCCAATCGGCGCGACAGTCTTTACCGACGAGGAAGCTCGCCAATTCCAGTCCGAACGTCCGGATGCCGCGATCGTTCCGATCGGTTCGGTCAGTAAATGGAACGCAGAACCAAAATCCGTTCAGAGTTACGTAACTGGTCGATTGCTCGAGCGCCTCCACGCTCAAGGCGTGCGACCAAACGTCAAACAAATCATTCGCTTCACGAGTGATACCCGATACGAACCGGAAGATGCGCAAGCGATGCTGTATCAACTAACGCCTTGACGGCACGACTACACCCATACGAAAAACCATGTCGATTCCCGAATGACACCGTGGAAATCGACATGGTTTTTTTCATTGCTGCGTATCGTAACGACGTTCCATATAATCAAAGGTACCGCCGCTGATTTCAATCGTCCGAATTGGTTCGAAGCCGAGACGGCGATACAGGCGCTGTGCCCCGGCATTCGTTTGATCCGCATTTAAGGTGAACGCTTGTAGTCCTCGTTTCTCGCCCTCTTCCGCCGCTGCCTGCAACAGTTCCGTACCAATTCCTTTTCCGCCATGACGCGCATCAACCGATAAGGTATCCAGGTAATAGACCGGTCCTTCCGTCTCGATATCGATCTGGATATCTTGACCCGTCCAGCGCTTTAGTTGGTCTTTGATCGGTTCGTCGAGTCGTTCCGCATCCGTCCCGGCATACGCAATGACGATACCCGCTACTTCATCCTCGATGATTTTCACGAGGATGTTTTCATAACTCAATCGGTTTCCTGTTTCAGCGACGAAGTAAGCGAGTCGCTCTAGAACGTCCTCCCGTTTTGTCGTTCCCGTCAGTGTCTCAGCGATCTCATGAATCGCTTGCTCAATCAAGGGGGCAATCTGTTGCGCTTCAGAAGCATGTGCTTGTCGAATCATCTCATCGTTCTCCTTTCGTTTTTTCTAATCCATGAACCTGAAAAATCGGACTCGACGATGTCGAATCCGATACATGATTTTTTTAGACATTCATCCATTTCACTGCGTGACTTTTTGTACGACAGGTGCCGGTACGATGACAGGCTCCCGTGTCATGACAGCAACGACACGTCCAGCGATCGCTACAGCCAGTAACGTATACAACGTTAAGCTAAGCGGCAGATAGACGAGTGAGATGACTAACACGATGGCATCGAGTCCGAACAAGATCGTCCCGATCGATAGACCTGTCAGTTTGCTGAGTCCCATCGATAGCAAATCGTCTCCACCTGTTGCCGCTCCACTTTTCAAAACAAGTCCGAGACCATATCCGGTCACGATTCCGCTAGCGATCGCTGCGATGAGCGTCGCTGGCCAAGCCTGTTCTGGAAAGTGGAACAAATCGAGTCTGTGCCACATCTCATAAAAGACTGATAATGCACCTGCTGAAAGTAACGCTTCGCTGACGAAACGTTTTCCTTTGAAGTACAAGGCACCAATGAAAAATGGAATATCGAGCACGATCATTGAGATCGAAGGATTGATATCAAAAAAGTATCGACCGAGCAACGATAATCCGATGAAGCCACCTTCTGCTAATCCGAACTGTTCATTCAATGTGTAGTAACCGAACGCCATGATCAGCGTACCGGTTAAGATGGTTGCGATTCGTTTCATGTTTTATTGTCCTCTCCCGTTTACATCGTGGGAGAGGTTTTATACGTCCCGTTTGGGTATTCATCTATTTTCGCTCTCCCTGATTTTTATAAGCCATTACCGTCTGTTCGTTATGACCGGTACTGCTAAAAATCAGGTAAGCTGAATAGATGATTGGTCCTCTCGGTATCCATCGGTTTCCACCCCTTCATTAAAAATCTACTTTCATTATAACCCGAATTTCAGTAACTAAAACAGTTTTACGCATTCTTCACATAATCCAAACACTTTTGCTCACTCATTCACAATTTAGACAAGGTTATGCTCAACATTGAACAAACCACTTGAAAATGACCTTGTGAAGGATTACACTAAGTATATCAAATGAATGTGATATTTATCACAAACAAAACACAAAGGAGACTTTACCCATGAAAGTAGCAGTCATCGGATGTACACACGCAGGAACAGCAGCAGTCAAAGAACTCGCTTCACAACAAGACGTCGAGATCACCGTTTATGAGCGGAATGACAATGTATCGTTTCTCTCTTGTGGAATCGCGCTTCACGTCGGTGGTGTCGTCAAACATGCGGAATCACTTTTCTACTCATCACCAAGTGAACTCGCTGAACTCGGCGCTGAGATGCGTCTGAAACATGATGTACTTGAAATCGATAGTGAACGCCAAACGATCGTTGCGAAAAACCTCATGACTGGCGAAGTCGTTCACGATACGTACGATAAACTCATCATGACGACAGGGTCATGGCCAATCATTCCAATGCTTCCTGGCATTGAGTTGAATCAGATCGAGCTCTGTAAAAACTATCACCACGCTCAAACAATCATTGAAAAAGCGACAGATGCAGAGCGGATCACAGTCGTTGGTGCAGGGTATATCGGTGCTGAGCTCGTCGAAGCGTTTGAAGCATACGGAAAAGACGTCACGTTCATCGATAGTGCGGATCGCATTCTCAACAAATACCTCGACCGCTCGTTCACTGATGTCATCGAACGTGAATTGACAGACCGTGGTATTCGCCTCGAACTCGGACAAACTGTCCAAAGCTTTAAAGGGGAAAATGGCTCCGTGACACACGTCGTCACAGACAAAGGAACGTTCGAAACGGATCTTGTCATTCTCTGTGTCGGCTTCCGTCCAAGTACGGAACTCTTAAAAGGACAGGTCGATATGCTACCGAACGGTGCCATCATCGTTGACGATTATATGCGGACAAGCAACCCGAACATCTTTGCTGCTGGTGACAGCTGTGCCGTCTATTACAATCCAGCTCGGACACACGCCTATATTCCACTCGCAACGAATGCTGTCCGGATGGGAACATTGATCGGTAAAAACTTACGCGCACCAAAGATTCGTTACCAAGGAACACAAGGCACATCTGGTCTTCGCCTATATGATTTGAACATCGCGTCGACTGGTTTGACAGAAGAAGCGGCACCCTTGTTCGGACTTGAAGTGAGTAGCACGACGGTCACAGATGCGTATCGCCCAGAGTTCATGCCAACAGCAGAAGACGTCCAATTGAAGCTCGTCTTCGAGACAGCAACCCATCGTGTCGTCGGTGCACAAATCATCTCAAAAGTTGATTTGACACAAGCGATGAACACACTTTCTGTCGCGATTCAAAATGATATGACACTTGAAGAGCTCGCTTTCGTCGACTTCTTCTTCCAACCGCACTACAACAAACCGTGGAACTTGCTGAACCAAGCAGCTCTGCAAGCGATGAATGAGCGTCAATCCGCTCGTGTCTAAGCGCATTACACGATCAATCAAACAAGCAACGGATCACCGTTGCTTGTTTTTCCCTAGGAAGCGATTTCGAATGAAAACACCAGTTATATCGTCTTTTTCTCCGATTTAGTCTCAAATAGATGCTGCCAGTCTTGATACGGCATCGTACCATTCACTGTTTCCATGTCAAAGCGTAACGGTGCAATCAATTCGAGCGAATTGCCATCTGGATCCTCGAAGTAGATCGCCGCGTGCGCATGTGGATGGTTATCGAGAACAAGCGGTTGATCGGCTGCCGCTACACCAAAAGCGGACCGAACGATAATGCCCCTCTCCTTTAACCAGTCCTGTGCTTTATCGATATTTTCCTGCCCCATTCGAAACGCCACATGTCGAATCGATGGATGATACGGTAACTCGGCTTGACCGGCTTTCCATAAACCTAACCAACTCTTGCCGTGCTCGATCCAAAAGAAAGCGACGCGTTCATTTCGGAACGCACATGCTAGACCTAATTTTTCGTAAAAGACAATCGATCGTTCGAGTTCTTTGACCGGTAAATGAGCTTCATACAGTCCAGCAATCATCTTCTTCACACTCCTCTTTTTCTAGTATAAACCATCAATTTCCAAATTTACTAACATCAGAAACGTTTAATCCGACCTGTTGAGGGAACATACACCCTATACCAAAACCAACTTTCAGGAGGAATGTTTACATGGCTGCATCGAAAAATCCGTTAACCCAATACTTCAATGACGATTTCCCAAAACAATATCAGGACGCACCAGCGGTTCAAGCAAAAATGGAACCTGTTCCCGATTGTGGCGAAGAGAGTTATAAAGGCTCCGGCAAATTGATCGGTAAAAAAGCACTGATTACGGGTGGCGACTCCGGCATCGGCCGAGCAGCAGCAATCGCCTACGCTCGTGAAGGGGCTGACATCGTCCTCAACTACTTACCGGAAGAACAACAGGATGCGGAAGAGGTCAAAGCACTCGTTGAAGCAGCGGGACAAAAAGCATATCTCTTACCTGGTGATTTGAGTGACGAGGCGTTCTGTGGACAACTCGTCAAAGAAGCATACGAATCACTCGGCGGACTCGATATTTTGGCACTTGTCGCCGGTAAACAACAAGCTGTCGAAGATATTCTCGACCTGTCGACGGAGCAATTGCGCAAAACATACGAAATTAATGTCTTCTCCCTCTTCTGGGTCGTCAAAGCAGCCTTGCCACTCTTGAAAGAAGGGGCTTCGATCATCACGACGACATCGGTTCAAGGATACAACCCAAGCGCGAACCTCTTGGATTACGCTTCGACGAAGTTTGCCATCAACGGTTTCACGCGTGGACTCGCTAAACAAGTCGCACCAAAAGGAATCCGTGTCAACTCCGTCGCACCTGGTCCGATTTGGACACCGCTTCAAATCTCGGGTGGTCAGCCAAGCGAGAATATTCCAGAGTTCGGGCAGGAAACACCATTGAAACGAAGTGGTCAACCAGTCGAACTGTCGGATGTGTATGTCTTTCTCGCTTCAGACGCTGCGAGCTATGTCACGGCGCAAATCTATGGTGTCACAGGCGGAATCGAATTGGCATAAAAATTGAATCTCGACAGGATAGCTTCGGCTATCCTGTTTTCGCCGTGTCTTAACGGGATATCAGTTGCATCACCAGGTACCATTTAGTCTAATGAGAGTAATAACGATAAAGGAGTGAATCAGATGACTGAAAAAGAAAAGATGATTCAAGGGGAACTCTACTTAGCACAAGATCCGGAACTCGTAGCTGATCGCATCCGAGCACAATCGCTCTGTTATGAGTTCAATCAATTGAGTGTCCATGATGGGACTAAACGGAAGGCACTTCTTCAACAATTATTCCAGACGGATCAAGCCGACTTTTACATTGAACCGACCTTTAAATGTGATTATGGCTACAACATTACGTTAGGGACTCGCTTTTATGCCAATTACGACTGTGTCTTGCTCGATATTTGCCCGATTACGATCGGTGACAACTGCATGTTTGCTCCAGGAGTACATATCTATACCGCGACTCATCCTCTCGATCCTGTCGAGCGCAACAGCGGTTATGAATTCGGAAAACCGGTCGTCATCGGGAACAACGTCTGGATCGGTGGACGCGCGGTCATCAATCCCGGTGTGACGATTGGAGACAATGCTGTCATCGCCTCAGGAAGTGTCGTCGTCAAGGATGTACCGGCAAACAGCGTCGTCGGTGGAAATCCGGCCCGAGTCATCAAAACGATTTAATTCTCATCAAATTCTAATCTGTTCCTCAGCTTCCTTTCACGTGGTCTGGTTATTCTATGTATAAGAACAACAGCCACTACTAAAGGAGGACATCATCATGACTGAAAAACTAACAGATAAAGGGAATAAGCGCTTCAAAAAAGGAATCGCTACACTTGCCGTAACGGGTACAGTCTTAACAGGAGCCGGCGCATTTCTCCTTTTCACAGGTCCAGGACACTCTCTCGTCAACTCGACGGTCACCACTTCACAGCAGGCAGAGCAAAAAGTCGAAGCTGCTTCGCGCCAAGTCGAACAAAAGCTTCCTGCTTCGATGCGTGACGATCAAGAAATCGAAGGCACATTACAAAAACTATCGGATCGTTCAATGACGATCGACGTCAACGGTGATACTCAGACGTATGACTTTGCTTCGTCAGTCGAACGCGAAGCTGTGCAAGAAGGCGATTGGGTCAAAATCGATCTGAATGCGAATCAGCAAATCACGGAACTTGAGCGAGAAGATCAAGACGATCGGAATGACCGAGAGGACGATGGCAATCGCTCAGATGATTCATCGGGTGATGCGAATGAACGATACGGCATCCTTCGTGCCCTATCACAAAGTGAATTGACACTCGAACAAGATGGACAAGAGACGGTTTACGCGATTGCGGATCGTGCGGAACGTGATGCTGCGAAATCTGGGGATATCGTAAAAATCGAATTGAATGCAGACGGTCAAGTCCGTGAAATCGACCGTGACGATGACAACGAGGATCGTAATGCTACACGCGACGAAGACCGTGACGATGCACGGGAACAAGAAGTCCGCGGCACGCTCGCTAAAATAACGAATCAAGAGATCGTCATCGAACAGAATGGTGCGCAAAAGTCATACTCTCGTGCATCAAACATGGAGCAAGATGATGACGTCCGCGTCGGTGGTTCCGTCAAACTTGAGTTGAACGCGTCAGACGAAGTGACAGAAATCGATGAATAATCATTAAAGGAGGATGTTTATGCCAACCACCATCTTAATCGTTGAGGACGATGCGAAAATCGCACGCCTCCTTGAACTCGAACTCCAATATGCCGGGTACGCGACACGTGTCGCCCCCAACGGAAAAGATGGTCTCGCTGCCGCTGAGCATTCGGTTGATCTCGTCTTACTCGACGTGATGATGCCGGAGCTGAGCGGCTTCGAGGTGTTGCGCAGGCTCCGTGGAAAAGATATTCATGTCCCCGTCATTATGCTAACGGCACGTGGAGAAGTTTACGATAAAGTCGCAGGACTCGATCTTGGTGCGAATGATTATGTGACGAAACCGTTCGAAATGGAGGAACTCCTTGCCCGGATCCGGGCGTTACTCCGTACTCCGACTTCAACGAATAACGCATCGCGCACGTTACAGTTCGCTGATCTTGTACTCGACCTTGATCGACATGAAGCATTTCGCGATGAATTGCGACTTGATTTGACACCACGCGAGTTCGAACTCCTGACGTATTTACTCGAAAACAAGGAGCATGTCCTGACACGCGAACAAATCCTAAATCGCGTCTGGGGGTACGATTACTTCGGCGAGACGAATATCGTCGACGTCTACATCCGTTATCTTCGGAAAAAAGTCGATGTTCACCCTCCTGCTTTGATCCAGACCGTTCGTGGGGTGGGTTATGTGCTGAGGGAGGCGAATCCATGAAGCTTCGAACGAAACTCGCCTTGTCCGTCACCGCCTTTACGACACTCTTATTATTGCTTTCGTTCATCGTCGTGACCTTCGTCGTCCGCAATCATTTGATTGAATCCCGTTATACGCAGCTTGAACAGGCAGAGGAATTGATGGAAGATGACTCGTCGGTTCGAGCATTGCTGACGCTTCATGAAGACGCCGTCGTCTTATCGAATAAAGATGGACGATGGGTCATTTCAAACGACGAAGAGGATGACGACTCTTCTACCGTTAACGGAGACATACAAGCGAGTGATCTACCCGGCATTCCGAGGTCGAATGATCCATTTAAGTCTGGCGATTGGTTCGGGATTGTTTATCAGGACCAAGCCTATCTGTTCGAAGATGAAAGCGTCGATGATACGGTCTCGACACTCGTCTTGACCTTCACCATCGTGTTGGTCGTTGGCATCGTCATTGCGTTCATCAGTAGCTTCTGGATTGCGTATCAGACGCTCCGACCGCTCAGGCAACTGAATGATACAATGCAACGGATCTCGTCTTCCGGAACGCTTGAGACCGTGCAGACCGAACGTGATGATGAGATTGGTCGCCTCGGTCGCGTCTTTAATCAGATGATTGGTCGTGTCGATCAATCAATGGAACAACAACGGCAATTCGTCGCCGATGTCTCGCATGAGATGAAGACACCATTGACGGTCATCGAAGGCTATACGCAATTGTTGAAACGATGGGGCAAAACGAAACCGGACGTCCTCGATGAATCAATTGAACACATCTTGCAGGAGACGCACGCGATGCGGACGACCTTGATCGAACCCATGCTCGAACTGTCCCGTCTCGGGTATGAGGAAACATCAGTTGAAGAGATCGACTTAGCGGAGCTTGGGAGCGAACTCGCCGATCGGATGTATCACGCGACAGGGACAATCATCCCTGTTGATGCCTCTGGAACGATCCGGGCGAATCGAGAAGCGGTGCTACGCATCTTAACGATTTATATCGATAACGCCCTGAAGTACGCTACTTCTCCTGAATTACATCTGCGCAAGGAGCGACTCGCTGTTCTTGACCAAGGCACATCTCTAACGGATGAAGAACGTTCCCGGTTATTTGATCGGTTTTACCGACTCGATGCAGCACGCGATCGTTCAGGAAGTGGACTCGGTTTGTCGATTGCCGCTGCACTTGCGACGACACATCATTTTCAGGTCGGTAGTGAAGCGCGTCAGCCAGACGGAAGCTGTTTCTATCTGATTCCCGAGCAGTCGGGATGAAACTTTTCCTGCATCAGTGTCGTACACTTAAAGAAGAACGTCACATGATGAAAGAAGGAAACTCACGATGGCTAAAAAACGTTGGGGTGGACTTGCTGTTGCCGGCGCCTTTCTCTTATCGAAGGGAAAAGTCATCCTTGCCTTATTGAAATTTTCGAAGTTCGGAGGCACCCTGATTTCGTTCGGAATCTCCCTTCTCTTTTACGCTCAAATATTCGGGGTCTGGTTCGGGGTTGGATTGCTCTATCTCCTATTCATTCATGAGATGGGACATCTACTTGCTGCGAAGCGACTTGGTTTTAAGACTGGTCCTGCGATTTTCGTTCCTTTCATGGGAGCCGTCATCGGGATCAAGGATACGTTTCGAACACCAAAACAAGAAGCGATTCTTGCGTACGGTGGACCACTCGCGGGTCTCCTGTCCCTGATTCCGCTTGCGATTGGATACGCTGTGACGGGAAATGACTTTTGGCTCGTCATCTTCCATCTCGGAGCTCTATTAAATCTCTTCAACCTACTTCCCGTCAGTCCGCTTGACGGTGGACGGATTCTTGCGGGACTTCCAATCATCGTCTGGGTTGCGGGACTTGCCGCCTTGATTGCTTACGGTATCACGAACTTCAGCTTGATTTTGCTTTTGATCGCTTTCTTCGGCGGTAGTGCTGTCTGGAAACGGTATAAGTTCGCAAAACAATATGAAGAGAACCGGTCGACCTTGATGTTATACCGTGCTGCACGCGAACGCGTCTTACGCGCAAAGGCGGAGCAGGAACGCGTAAACGCTGAAGTCGCTCTTGCTCCAGAAATAGAAGAAGAACAAACAGTCGAAAGTACGTACGATCCGATTGCTTGGTCACTACGACTTGATTTACAAGATTTGCGACAAGCGAGTCCACAAGAGGCACGTCAGGAAGCGGACGATCTGTTACGGTATCAATATGATGCTGCGAACGATTACAATGCGTTGTTGCGTCGAATCGATCAGCGGATCGAACCTCTCCGACTCGCTGAAGAGTCCGTTCAGTATCATCAGATGCCGAAAAAACAACAAACGATCACGCTCCTTGCTTACTTGGCGCTCGGTGCTATTTTATTCATTGCTTTTGAATACTCGAAAGGATACTTGCCTATCCCCTCTTAAATCGAGTTCTATCGGATGCGCTTCATGGCGCATCCTTTTTTCATGGAACAAACACATTGACTAGAGTGATTTCTTGCATCTCGTCAAAGAAGCGACTACTCTGAGTAAAACCCTACTTACCACTTGTCTAAAAAAGGAGGCTCTCCTTCCATGAATAAAAACACTGCCCGTCTGGGTGAAGCACCTGTCAATCAGCTCTTACTTAGTCTCTCCCTACCAGCGATGGTCGGGATGCTCGTCACGGCACTCTACAATATCGTCGATACGATATTCGTCGCCCAAGGCATCGGTACGGCTGCTGTCGCCGCCGTCGGAATCGCTTTTCCCGTCCAGCTCGTATTGATGGCAATCGCCAACTCGATCGGCATCGGAGGTGCTGCAATTGCATCACAACGGCTCGGCCAAAAACAAACGGATGGTGCTAGTCGTGCTTATGCGAATGTCTTGATGGCGGTCTTTCTCATCAGTATGCTCGCCATCATCAGTGCTTTCATCTTCGTCGAACCGTTACTTCGTCTCTTTGGAGCGACAGATAAAATCATGCCGTATAGCATCGCTTTCTTACGTGTCCTCTTGATTGGATCTCCTTTCTTCATGTTAACGATGGCGTCGAGTGCTATGTTACGCGCAGAAGGACGCGCGAACTATCAGATGCGCGTCATGCTGACGACGGTTGCGATCAACATCGTCCTGACCCCGCTGTTCATCTTTGGTCTTGATTGGGGCATCCAAGGTGCTGCACTCGGGACAGTCGTTGCGCAAGTCGTCGGTGCTGCACTTGTTTTCCGATTCTTCTTTACGAAACGTCGGCAAACGGGGTTAACACTCGATCGACATGCTTTCAAACTCGATTTCCGTTTAACATTTCGGATGATGCAAATCGGATCATCGTCTTTCATCATGCAGGTCTCTCAATCGATTTTGTTCATCACCGTCAACCATATGCTCGTCCGGTACGGAGGTACGACAGAACTAGCGACGTTTGCGGTCATCAATAAATTCATGGCGCTCGTCGGTATGCCGATCATGGGAATCGTGCAAGGGATGCAACCGATTGTCGGGTATAATTTCGGTTCTCGGCAATTTAGCCGGATGTCGCTTGCTATCAAGCTCGCAATCCGTTACGGCTTATCGTTATCAATCAGCTTGTGGTTACTGATTCAACTGTTCCCCCGTTTTTGGGTCGGCTTGTTCACGGAAGAAGCAGCACTGCTGCAGGAAGGCTCGAGTGCGATGCGCATCTTATTCGCTTTATCGTTCGTCTACGGGATTCAAATGATTGTCAACGGGATGTATCAATCGCTCGCCAAAGCAAAAGTCGCTTTATTCTTGTCCTTGTCACGCCAAACGTTATACACGATTCCACTCGTCCTGATCTTACCCCTGTTCTTCGGTGTCAACGGTGTCTGGTTCGCTTTCCCGATTGCTGATGCGATGGCTGTTTTGACGGCCCTTGTCTTCGCCTATAAAGATCGCGTTCTGTTATTTAAACCGGAGGAATACGTCGCAGAGGAACAAAAAGTCGCCACCGCGAAGTGACTGGAATAGATATTAGATCATCTGCCTTGCAGATGGTCTTTTTTGATGGACTTCTATAATACGAACATGTATTCTGTTACTAGTGAATGACAGAAAGGAGCCTGCTGCATGTATACATTAGCGATTGACTTTGAAACGGCAAATCGGAATAGCCGAAGCATTTGTGCGTTTGGTTGGTCCGTCCTCTCCAACGGTCGCGTCACGGAGAGTAAACAGGTCTTAATCAATCCCGAAGAGAACTTCGACGCCGGAAACATCCGGGTTCATGGAATTCGTCCGAGTGATGTCTTCGATGCACCGACGTTACCTGAAGCGATGGAAGCACATGGCTTATACGATTTAATCGCAGGTGCTCAACTGGTCGTTGCCCACAATGCATCATTTGATATGGGGGCGCTCCAAAAAGCGATTCAAAAATACGATATGTACCAGATGCCCGCTTTCACGTACGGTTGCACGGTCAAATTATCCCGCAAACTGTATCCGTGGTTGCCGAACCATCGATTGAATACGATGGCAGAATTCCTCAACGTCTCTTTCCAGCACCATGATGCGAAAGAGGATGCCTACGTCTGTGCCTTGCTCTTAAACGATATGTTGGAACGAACGAATCTACAGGATCCGGTCACCTTGCATACGTTCTGTGGCGTTCGGATGGGACAGGTTGCCTATTAATAAACAAAAAAAGCACTCTAGACACAAAATCTAGAGTGCTTTCAGGTTTGTAGACAACAGGGATGACTCCAAAAAATGACGCGTCTTTTCACGCCCTTTCCTCAGGCGAGACACAAGCCAGTTTTCCCGCTTCGAGCAGGAAAACGGGTCTCGTTTGTCTCTGACAGCGCATAATGCGCTTTTTCCTGTAGGAGTGGCGTGAAACGCGTTATTTTTTTCTAGAAGAAGGATTCGAGAAGCGTTTTGTTCACTCGACATCGCTTTCTAGGGAAAAACAAGCAAGAGCGACCCTGCAGCGAAGCGAAGCGGCGAGATGCTTGTCCAAGGAAAACGATGCGAGACGAACAAAAAAGCGCAATCCTTCTCGTTAGAGAAAAATTGCACTTTACCTTCAGTCTCAAAGCACTCTAGACACAAAATCTAGAGTGCTTTTTGATACTGTTCTATTATTTGCTTGCTTGTTTGATCGGGAACCAGCCTGGACGACTTGTGATGCCTGCCCATAATGCATCTGGAACGACGAGTTCTGCTTGTGCTTCTGGATCAAGTTCGGTCCGGATTGACGCAAGATCACCCGCTTCGACTTTTTCAACCCACTTCGGTTCCATGATCAGCTCACGACCGAGAGCGATCATTGGAACGACAGCCAAACCTTGTTCGACTTCGTCCGCTGTGTGCAACGATCCAACACCGATGACAGGTACTTGTTCGCCAACACGTTCTTGGACGAGCGTGATTGGTGATGTCGTTGCATTTTCGTCACGAATCGAACCTGCGAAGAAGTCCATCACGGAAACGTGCAAGTAATCGAGGTCTTTTTTCGCCAGCTCATCGACGAGACGCATCGTATCATCGAGTGTAATTCCTGGATTTTCGATCTCTTCTGGAGAGAAACGGTATCCGACGATGAACGAAGGATCTTGTTTCGCGACAGCTTCGACTGCATCCACGACCGCTAATGGGAAGGCGAGACGTTTTTCTAAGCTACCGCCCCATTTGTCTTCGCGACGGTTTGAATGTGGTGAGAAGAATTGTTGAATCAAGTACGTATTCGCACCGTGAATCTCAACACCATCAAATCCAGCTTCCATCGCACGACGTGTCGCTTGACCGAATGCTTCAACGATTGCTTCAACTTCTTCTGCCTCTAGCGCACGAGGTGTCATTGCCCCTTCACGTACAGGTGCAACAGCACTTGCACTGACTGTTTGCCCACCGACGAGTTCTGGTGGTGCCATACGACCAGCGTGGAAGATTTGTAAGATTGCTTTTGCGCCTTTATCTTGAATCGTTTTTGCGAGTCGCTTCAGACTTGGAACGAGATCGTCACGATGCGCACCGAATTCATTCGGGAATCCTTGACCGTCTGCTGTGACGTTCGCACATGCTGTAATGACCGCACTGACGCCACCTGAACGTTCTGCATAGTACGCGAGTTCCGCATCCGATACTTCGCCGTTCTCTTGTGCTGCATAGTTCGTCATCGGTGCCATCAAGACGCGGTTTTTCAGCGTCACACCGTTTGGTAATGTAAATGGTTCAAACATTGCTTGAGTTGCCATGAGTGAAGTGCCTCCTCTTAATTTCTTGAATTGAATATCGACAGTATACGCTCGTCTTCCTCTGAATAGCTACTGATGTGCTTACGCAATGTGTCACTTGCGGATTGCTTTACGGCGCCCCCCCGGCCACCACCAGTTCCAGTGACCAAATAGTTTCATCAGTGCGGGGACGAGGAGCATCCGGACGATCGTGGCATCAATAAAAATCGCAAGCGCGATACCGACGCCTAGTTGTTTAATTGGACTGACGCCCGTGAAGGCAAACGCTCCTGTGACGACAATCATGATTAAGGCAGCAGACGTAATGATCTTACTCGTCTTCGCAAGCCCCATCTCGGTCGCGTAATCGTTATCGCCCGTCTCGTCATAATATTCTTCCATTCGCGAGACGAGGAACACTTCATAATCCATCGATAAACCAAAGACGAGTGAGAAGATGAAGACCGGTGTCAGAATTCCGATCGTCTCCTGCGGAAGAACTGCGCCGGACTCAAACAAGATGACGAGTAATCCGAATGTCGCTCCTAGACTAAGCAAATTCATCAAAATCGCCTTGATTGGGATCAAGATGGACCGGAACGCAATCAGCAAGATGATGAATGTCGCCAAAACGACGACACCGACTGCTAGTGGGAGTTTCGATTCAATGGCATCATAAATTTCCTGATTGAAGGCTGCTGGTCCTCCGACAAGGTAACCGTCCGCCTGCATCTTTCGCACCCAGTCCTGCGAAGCAGCATCGCCGGGATCGCCTTTTAAGTTAACATCAATTCGTGCTTGGTCGTCCTCTGACAGAAATGCCGTTAAAGCTTCGCGTCCGGTCGGAACAGCGAGTAACTGTTCGAGCGGCACTTGTTGCTGTTCGGCAATCGTTGCGGCGGATACGACGGAACGCACATCGGGATCCGACTCGAGTCGAATCGTCACGTCTTCGATTTTTTCTCGCCCCACCTCTGAGGAAGCATCAGCAGATAAGATGAGGACGGCGTCCGTTCCATCGTTTCCGAATGTTTTTTCCCACGACTCAAAAGCGAGACGCGACGGATACGATTCTGGTAAAGCAGTCGCTTGCGGAATATTCAACGTCAAGTCGCGTAACGGCAATAAACAAGGTAACAACAGCAATAAGGACAAAATCGTGACTGCGACTGGACGTTTCATGACGAAACGAGCGAGGCGACGCCAACGATCTTCACTACGACCTGCTCGTCGCCGGAAAAGTCGTCCTTTCTCTAACACCTTCCCGAAGACGATCAATAGTGCTGGTAGTAACGTTAATGCACTGATGACTGCCCCGAGGACCGAAACGAGCGTCCCGATCGCGACAGCCTGGAAGACATCCACATCAATCAGTAATAGCCCGGCAAGTCCGACGAATACACAGATTCCGGAAAATAAAATCGAACGCCCTGCCGTCTCAACCGAACGGATCGCCGCCTTCCGAATATTTTGTCCGTCCTGCCGTTCTTCTCGGAAACGGTTGACGTATAACAGCGAAAAATCAATTCCGAGCGCCAGCGAAATCATCGCGACCGCATTCAAGACGAAGATCGATAATTCTTGTTGTCCGGCGACAAAATAAAGAACACCGGCACCAAAGACAAAAGTGACGAGTCCCATGATCAACGGTAGGATGGCGGCAATCGGAGTACCAAAAACGAGTAGCAAGACGATCAACGCTGCTGGAATCCCGATCAACTCAGCCCGGATGAGGTCATTTTTTGACGCTGTGTTCAAATCATCAACGACGACTGGTTCACCCGTTAACCGAATCGTTCCGGTGTCATCCAGTTGACGTGTGACCGCAGCTGCCCATTTCGCATCAAGTGTCGGTACACCGACCGTCACGTATCCCTTATCGTCCCGAATCGCTCGCGGATTTTCGACGGGACCAATGACGTTCCCGACGCCTTTGATGTCACGGAAGCGCTCGACATGTTGCACCATCGTTTGTTGTAGGTTCTCTTGATTCTCAAATAGGACGATGATCGTATGCGGATCCTGACCGAAATCTTGATCGAGTACTCTCTCGACGCGTTGAAAATCACCGTCACGTGTAAACCCGTTTCCTTCAAGCCGATCCGGTAATTGGTAGGCAAAATAACCAAGCACGACAAGCAGGATCGCCCAAACGACCAACACTCCTCGAAAATACGTACTCATCAGATGACCAAGCCGTTCCATGATGCGTCCCCTTTCTGTATAAACGTACAAAAAACATCCTTCTTGCTGAAAAGCGAAAAGGATGTTTCATTACGTCTTTTGAAAAATTTGAACCCATGTGTTGCCGAATGTCGACGATGTCGATACGATCGCAAGACGTCGCGCCTCTTCATCGAGTAACACACTTTTGAGTAAAACGGAGGAATGACATCCCTCGAACTTATATTTCAGCTGATTCTTCTCATACAAGTAAAAACGAGATGAATCGGTGATCGAAAACAATTGGTGCCGGTGATCAACGAGTGAGTACTCCGCGTAATCTGAAAAAGGAATAATCGATTCCTGATTCGTCGCAGCGTCCCAAATCACATACCGTTTTTGTAGATCATCATAAGAAATGATTGTCGTAGGTGCGATGAATCGTTCGAACGTCAAACGTGTATCATATCCTCGCTCCACTAAGCGTCCGAATAGTGGCGCCTCTTCATAATTTGAGTACCGCCAGTCCCCTGTTTGAACGTTCACACAGACGACGTCTGTTTCTGCCGTGTACAGAAAGATCTCATCATCTTGCCACAAGAATAAATTACTGAACCATGCTTCGGAAAAAGCAGCGGGTCGCTTGATATAATCTAAATGCCCTTGCTCTAAATCTAGTAAACCAAAATAAGCTGACTCTTCAAATACGATGAACAATCGTCCACCGCCTGGCTCAATGTACCAGGAGAATGGAACATACGCACATGCTGTTTCCCATAGTGGTCTTAAATCCGCATCACATTTCATAAATCCGTGGCGATCTCGAAAAAGAAGCAAATCCTCCCCGATTCGATCGAACAGTGAGACGGATTCATGGAGTAACAGCTCTGCAGCAGGTTTATACATATGCATCACTTCCTACTTCATACGGTATCAACCTTCTCAGTTTCTCGCTACTATTGATGCGCTCGACTTGCACCTCCTGTTATACTAACTTCATGGAAAAAGGAGGACGAACACGATGAAACCTTTACAATTATCAGCAGAGACGGCTGTCGAACTCTCAAAACGTCTGAACGTACCACTTGAACAACTGATGCATATGCCGCGCCATATCTTGATTCAAAAGCTCGTCGAACTCGAGCAGGAACAAGCGAAAACGGAATCGGATTCGTCTAGCGAATCGGAATCTTGAGTAAAAAGCCTCTATTCCAACGCGGAAGGAGGCTTTAATCTTCGTTTAAGATTGTGGATGATAGTCGGATTTACCGTAACGGAAGACATTGATGATTGCTTTTCCGTCACTCGGATAACCGTTCGGATGATCGATCGGAAAGAGGGAGAAAAAGACGAAATAAAACGAGAAATACGCAAATTGGTACGTAAAGATCGACGCCTCGAACACGCCGGCATATATGAGACCATTTACGACTAAGATACTCACTAAGTTCGCGATCGATCCACCAGCGTAGACCATGATATTAGCAAACTTCGTTTCATGACGTAGTGCCTCATACTGACACCATCCATCCCAAAAATAAACACGATTCAGTCGAATCGGACCAACACGAAGCAATGACTTGCCTGAACCAATATTGATTTCCATGTTTCCACCGAACAATCGGGCAAAAAAGTAATGGCCCATCTCATGAATCAATGTCACGATAGGTAGCAGTAAAAAGAACGATAAAAAGAATTTCCATAAATCACCGAAACCGAACATACAACGTACACCCTCTCACTTCAAAACAACATCTTAAATACTACATATGAATTTTCCCGAAAGATGTATCTTCAAACAATGTTTCGATGATTTTCGCAAGTCAATTGCATGACAGACTGACATCGGACTGTCATCCACGTAAAAAAAAGGACGAAGCCCTATAGCGCTCCATCCTTCTTGATTTAATCGGTTTTCTTACGACGTTTGTTCGCTGCGTACAACAATCCGATAATCGTTAGTGCTGCACCGCCTGCTACCGCGTATTTCTTGTAGTCTGCTTTTCGTTCGGCGATGACCGTCGTCGTCAATGCTTGGACGACCAACTGTTTCTCTTCATGCAGTCGTGGTGCGTGCAACTTGACGGCCCCCGACTCCACCAATACCTCGAATTCACCGTTTGGCAATTCAATCGTGATATCCTCTTCCGTCGCATTATGGTAGACACGCTGCCGTTCGATGTATCCTTCATAGGTTCGTTTCAGTTCAAAGGCAATGACACCTTCCCCTTCTTCAAGGAAGCGTAGATGTTTTTTGATCATCGCTGCGTTTGCGAGACGGAACATCGGATACTGACGACGGAGGGCAATCAATCCTTTGACGTACTCGACGGCCGGACGCTCTGTTTCCGCCCGTTCATAGTCAAGACGATTGACTACTTCACCGGCATTGAAACTGTCACGAATTCCGTCCTTCGTCCGGAAGAACTCTTGTCCGGCATGGAGGAAGGGAATGCCTTGTCCCGTCAAGATGATGGCATTTGCGAGCATTTGCCGTTTCCGGCGAATCGCTTCCGTATCCTCTGGACGAGACACCGTTAATTTATCCCAAATCGTCAAATCATCGTGTGCTTCGACGTACGAGACGACCTGATTTGGTTCATCGGCAAATCCTTGCGAAGAGACGTTGCCGGCGATTCCCCGTTTGACTTCACTCGTCCGGTCGAATGCGCCACTGATGAAACCGCGGTCTTCCGGCGTTTGAACATCGCCTTTGACCCCATCCCGTAAGCCGTTATTGAAATGAGCGATTCCTGGCATCTTCGGTGCATTGAAGTAGTTCGCTTTTTCTTCTGGATCGAGTGGCGTATCGAGATCCCAGCCTTCACCAATGATTAGAATCGACGGATCGATCCGGTCAAGTGCATGGCGCACCTGATTCATCGTCTCGACATCATGCAGTCCCATCAAATCGAATCGGAAACCATCCAGATGGTACTCTTTCGCCCAGTACGTCACACAATCAAGAATGAACTTCCGCATCATCAAACGTTCAGATGCCGTATCATTTCCACAGAAACTACCGTTCGACAAGCTACCATCCGCCTCTTGACGATAGAAGTAGCCAGGAACGAATTGACCAAGCGGAACCGTTGCTGCATCATACGTATGATTGAAGACGACGTCCATGATGACACGAATCCCGCGGTCATGTAACGCTTGTACCAATTGTTTTAATTCAAGGATCCGCGTTCGTGGATCATCCGGATTCGATGAGTACGAACCTTCCGGCGCAAAGTAGTTCACCGGATCATACCCCCAGTTATAGTTATCCGGGTCGTTCGACGCTGTCTCATTGACTGAGCCAAAATCATAGATCGGTAGTAACTGGACATGTGTCACACCAAGATCCGCTAAATAATCAAGTCCTGTCAATCCACCATTTGGTGTCCGGGTCCCTGCTTCCGTCAGCCCAGCGAACGTACCACGTGCGACGATACCACTAGCCGGATGACTCGTTGCATCGCGTACATGTAATTCATACACAACTGCGTCTTGCGAAGAATGGAACAGTGGGCGTTCTTCAATCCATCGTTCCGGTGTCACACTTGTCGGGTCAATTAACGCACCGCGTTTCCCGTTCGTTCCGACGGCTTTCGCATACGGATCGACCGCCTCGACTTTTTGTCCGTTGATGCTCGCTTGAAACGTATAGAAATAACCTTCATATGCCGCTCGATCGAGTTCAACGACGTACGTTCCCCGTTCGCCTGCCATCATCTCGACCTCTTCGACTTTTCGTGCGCGTAGTGTCTTGTAGAGACGAATCACGACACGTTCTGCCGTCGGCGCCCACAAGCGCACGCGAATCGCTGTCTCTGAGAAGGTCGCTCCTAAATCATTTCCACTATAGGCAAATCGCTCATCCAGTTCTTGCGGTGTGAGCGTCAACATGTCTGCTGTTTGTTTCAAAGCTAAGCACCCCTTTCATTTCATGGTTTTTATTATAACAAAATTTCAAAGCAGTGGACGCTTCCGGTATTCCTCTCTAAAATAGAGAGTGGAATGAAAGGGGAGATTAACATGGCAGCAAAAGATAATTCATTTGATATCGTGTCACAAATCAACATCGAGGAAGTCAAGAACGCCGTCCAGATCGCTTTGAAGGAAATTACGAACCGCTTCGACTTCAAAGGTTCAAAGAGCGACATGAAGCTCGAAAAAGAGGATTTGATTCTAATCTCAGATGACGATTTTAAACTCGATCAAGTCAAAGATGTCTTAACAGCAAAATTGATCAAGCGCGAAGTCCCGACCAAAAACCTGCAGTATGAAAAAGTCGAGCAGGCTGCTGGGAACACGGTTCGTCAACGCGTCATTCTGAAAAGTGGAATCGATCGTGACGATGCGAAAAAAATCAACAATGCCGTCAAAGAATCAAAATTAAAAGTGAAGACACAGATCCAAGATGATCAAATCCGTGTCACAGGTAAATCACGTGACGACTTGCAACAAGTCATGCAAATCGTTCGTGAGCTTCCGTTATCGGTCGACGTTCAGTTCATTAACTTCCGTTAATCCACTCGCGTCAAATCGGCTGAACGTTCTTGTTCAGTCCATCAAACAAAAAAGGGAGGTGCTTTCTGGATCGTATCCAAAAAGTACCTCCCTTCATTTATAGTGTTGCTTACTGCGCTGTATAACCACCATCAAGAACAACTGCTTGACCCGTGACACCTGCTGCTTTGTCACTTGCAAGGAAAATAGCGTAATCCGCGATTTCTTTGACTTGGAGTAACCGTTGTTGCGGGACAAGTGGATAGATGACTTCTTCTAATACACGTTCGAGTGGTACATTCCGTGTTTCAGCGAGCGAAGACAATTGGTTTTGGACGAGTGGTGTATCGACATATCCTGGGCAAATCGCGTTGACCGTGATACCTGAAGTTGCTCCTTCTAATGCTGCGACTTTCGTTAAACCGATGACGCCGTGTTTCGCACTGTTATAAGCAGCTTTCCCTGCAAAACCAATCAATCCGTTGATCGATGACATGTTTAAGATACGTCCAGACCCTTGTTTTTTCATGATCGGGAAGACATATTTCGTATAGAGGAACGGTGCACGAAGCATGATGCTTTGAAGCAAGTCAAATTTCTCAGTTGAGAACTCTTCGATTGGTGAGACGTGCTGCATTCCTGCGTTGTTGATGACGATATCGATCGTTCCGTAATGCGCGACAGTCTGTTCGATACTTGATTTGATTGCTTCTTCATTCGTCACATCACCCGCGACGGCAAATGCATCGAAGCCTTTTTCACGAAGTGTTTCAGCAGAGCGTTTTGCAGCTTCTTCCTGAAGATCGACGATAACGACCTTCGCACCTTCTTGGGCGAATTCTTCAGCGATCTCAAGACCGATTCCGCTTGCTGCTCCTGTAATCAATGCAACTTTTCCTTCGAGTTGTTTCATCATGATGGATTCCTTCTTTCTTTATCTTTACGTGTTCGGTCTCTTTACTGTACGCTGATTGAAAGAATAATAAAAATGAATACTTGTTATGACATCTATAACTCAAAAGAATAGGAGAATACTGATGGATTTCCGCCAACTGGAATACTTTACGGAAGTGGCACGCTTCAAAAGCTTTACTCGTGCCGCTGAACATCTCCACGTCACGCAACCGACACTCAGTAAAATGGTCCGTCACTTAGAAGAAGAACTTGAGATGGAATTGTTCGATCGGAGTAAACGACAAATCGTCCTGACGGATGCCGGTGAGACCTTATTGATTGAAGGTGAAAAGATTCTGCGGCAGTTATCTGACCTGCCTTCCCACCTCTATGATGTCATGCATCTGACGAAGGGAACGATTCGGCTCGGCGTGCCCCCACTGATCGGTTCGCTGTTTTTCCCGGGTCTACTACGTCACTTCGAAGAGATGTATCCGATGATTCAAATCGAATTAATCGAAGCTGGTGGACATGCGCTAGAAAAAGCGGTTGTCGCCGGTGAAGTCGATTTGATCGCAACGGTGTTGCCTTCAGATGAGCATTTAACGACTCATCCTTTCATTGAAGAAGAATTGCATTTGTTTTTACCAAGTAATCATCCACTCGCTGATAGGTCAATGATTGCGTTAGAGGAAGTCGCGGACATGCCGTTCGTCTTGTTCAATGAAACATTCTCGCTTCACGATGTCGTCTTGAACGCCTGTCAGGATGCTGGATTTACGCCTAACGTGTCGCGGGTGAGCTCGCAATGGGACTTCTTATGTTTACTAGTCGCAGAAGGAAATGCCGTGACTGTCCTGCCGCGTTCGATCGCGGATCGCTTTTCGATTCGTGGCGTCAAAACGATTCCGCTTGAAACACGTGTTCCGTGGCACTTAGGAATCGCCGTCCCGACCGGTCGCTATCAATCGTACGTGACGCGGAAATGGATCCAATTCGTCAGCGAGATGTATTCCAAATAAGCATACCTTTCATAAAAACCATGTATTTGTAGCATGGTATTTCTTCCTTTACGATAAGAACATCGTTAAAAAAGAAAGGAAGTCCTTTACCATGGCAACTCATTTTGAATCACGTCACGAAACAGGCGTAAAAAAACTCAGCGAATTCACAGACGCAAACGCTGCACAATCTACGCATGACAAAATCTCTGAATCCCTGAAAGATATCGCTCCAGCAGTCGGTGAGTGGATTACGGATTTCGCATACGGTGAAGTTTACAGCCGTGATGGTCTCGTCAACCGTGACCGCGCAATCGTTACGATTGCTTCTCTCGTCACACAAGGTACAGAACCACAGCTTGCTCTCCACATCAATACTGGATTGACAGCTGGTTTAACAGGAAACGAAATCGTCGAAGCTATCATGCATCTTGTTCCTTACACTGGATTCCCACGTGTCTTGAACGCACTCGAAGTCGCAAAAGTCGTCTTCGCAGAACGTGGCGTCACAGTCGAAACAGAATAAGATCCGTACGACTTAATTGAAAAAAAGATGGGCATGACGCATTTTCGGGTATCTCCTTAACAAAGGAGTGGTCGATTATGCGTTATGCCCTTTTTGCGGATCTTCACAGCTCAGTAGCCGACACAGCGGCTGTCCTAGCTGACATACGGCGGCTCGCTCCCGATGCGCATGTGTTTTGTCTCGGTGATGTTCATGAATGCCATATCGGTAAAAAGCGAGCGAAGCGCTATTCTTTTGAATCGCTCTCCCTCGTCGTAACGCTCGATGATGATTTTTTAGAGCTGATTGATTTTAAGACGTTACTTGGTAATCAAGAAGAGCGCATCCTGTCGCTCGTTCCACCGCATCTATCTCCTGTCATCGATGCATTACGCGATTGCCCTCGAAAACAACGGATCGAGGGGGCGTTATTGATTCATGGAGATCAACTCAGTTGGTCGCGGGATTTTCTACCCGATCTGTCACAACAACGCGAACCGTTACTCTTTTTTGGTCATAGTCATATCAGAGGTTTGTTTCGAAATGGCATCGCGAAACCGAGCCCACTAGGTCAAACTTTATCCATCAAAGGAAAACGGTATGCCGTCAATCTAGGTCCCGTCGTCTTCGAACGAGAGTGGTGTCTTTACGATTCAGAGCAACAAACGATCGTATTCCATCAGGCGAACTAAGAAGATACGACAAAAGCCGTCGGGCACAGGGCTCGACGGCTTTTGTTCGTGCATCTTATTGATCAGAGATACCGGACAAGCGATGCCTTGACGACATCCACTTGTGTGAAGTTCGTTTCTTCCGCGAATGTTTCGATGACTTGACGGACATCCCCTTGACGACGTACGAAGCTCGTTGGGACTGGTGTCGTACCGACAAGTTGCTCATGCAGACTCGTCAATCGATGATCATCGATGATCGTCGTCATCAAATCAAGGAACAGGAGAACATGCAGACGGTTCAAATAATCCCACGGCTTGTCTTCCGAACGGAATTCATTTCGAGCGAGCCACTTTTTCAATCCGATCGCATCGATTTGACTCAACGTCTCTGTCGTGCGTGCCGACTTCCAAAGCGTCAACAGTTCACCCAGTTTTTTTCGTGTCTGTTTCTTACGCATGAAGAATTCAAAATTATCTTTCGTCCGTAATGCGTCTCCTTCGATCGCAGCAATCAAATCAGCTTCCGGCGCCGTCACGAAATCGTGAATGAAATCGACAGACTCTCCCGGTAACCAAGCAGCGACTTTCCCGTGAAAATCAGCCATGAAAGCGACCGTTTCTGCCAAAGGCTCCTGCTTCATCTGTGAAGCAGCTTGCTGTAATCGTTCTTTCGTCTCAGTCTTCATAATCTACCTCTTCTTATTCGTGGATTGGTCTTACATTTCTTCTGGAGCGCCGACACCGAGTAAACGAAGACCTTCTGTCAAGACAATCGTGACGGACTTGACGAGTGCAAGACGCGATTGTTTTGCTGCGTCATCTTCGAGAACACGGACGTGTCCGTAGTATTTATTAAAGCTTTGTGCAAGATCTAAGACATAACGGCTGATGATTGATGGCTCACGACGTGTGAACGCGCGATCGATGACCGTCGAGAATTGGTTCAGCATCGAGACGACACCCCATGCATGATCATCGGAACTACCAGCGAATGGTGTGCCATCATAGCCACCTTTACGAAGCAACGAGTGCGCACGAGCATTCGTGTACTGGACATACGGTCCTGTTTCGCCTTCGAATTTCAACATCTGCTCAAGATCGAACTCGATGTTGTTCATCCGTTCGTTCTTCAAGTCGTGGAAGATGACGGCGCCGACACCAACTTGACGAGCCGTTGCTTCAGCATTCGCTAAGTCCGGATTTTTTTCCGCGATGTTTTGCTTCGCGACGTCGATCGCTTCTTGTAGTACTTCTTCAAGTAAGACAATCCGACCTTTACGCGTCGACATTTTCTTTCCGTCCTTCATGATCAGACCAAACGGCACATGGTGCATGCCGTCGACGTTCTCAAATCCAAGTTTCTTCAGGACTGCGAATAACTGCTTGAAGTGAAGCGCTTGTTCCCCACCGACGACGTAGAACGCTTGCTCAAAACGATACGTTTCAAGACGATAGACAGCAGCTGCTAAGTCACGTGTCGCATAAAGCGTTGCGCCATCTTTCTTTTTAATCAAGGCAGGCGGCATACCTTCTGCTTCGAGGTCGACGACCATTGCCCCTTCTGATTCGACGAGAAGATTTTTTTCTTCGAGCAAATCGATGACGTGTTGCATCTTATCGTTGTAGAAGGCTTCTCCGTTCAAGCTATCGAATTTAACACCGAGCATCTCATAGACACGGTTGAACTCAACGAGTGAGACTTCACGGAACCACGTCCAAAGCGTCGTCGCCTGCTCGTCACCTTGTTCGAGTTTTTTGAACCAGAGACGCCCTTCGTCCTCAAGTGCCGGATTTGTTTCCGCTTCTTCGTGGAACCGAACGTATAACTTCAACAATTCCTTGATTGGTTCTGCACGGACCGCTTCTTCCTCACCCCACATCGTATAGGCGACCATCAATTTCCCGAACTGTGTTCCCCAGTCCCCTAAGTGGTTGACACCAACGACATCGTAACCTTTCTTACGTGAGATTTGGTTAAGCGCGTTCCCGATGACCGTCGAACGCAAGTGCCCCATCGAGAAAGGTTTCGCAATGTTTGGTGATGAGAAGTCCGTGACAATCGTTTTTCCATTGGCTTCACTTGATCCGAATGCCTCTTGCTCCGTCAGGACTTGGTTGACGATTTCTTGCGAGACGACTTCCCGGTTCAAGAAGACGTTGATATAAGGACCAACGGCTTGAACGTTCGAGAACAGCGGTGCGTCGATTTTTTCTGCGATATCTGAAGCGATCATGTTCGGTGCTTTGCGGAATGCTTTCGCAAGCATGAAACATGGGAATGCCAGATCTCCATGATCTTCATGTTTCGGTTGCTCGATCAGTTGTTCGATTTGTTCAACCGATAAGGCACCTTCCATGACGTGATGTAATACTTCTGCATACTGCGCTTTATAACTCATCTTTATTTCCTCCTGCTTTACTGATTTTTTGGCAATAAAAAACGCCCCTTGCGCCACGCGCAAAGAGACGGAATGACCGCGGTACCACTCTTCTTGGTGTCATTTCGACACCCACCTTGTTCGGGGATAACGGGGTTCCCCCGGCTACGCCTTTTCCATCAGGAATCGGGTAGCGTCTCAGAAGTGCGTTTCACGACCGGTTCGTCCTCAGGCTTCCACCATTCCCTGATTCGCTAGTTGACGAAAATCAATCGTTACTCTCTTCATCATCGACTGTATTCGATATCTTTCACATTATACGCAATTCTTTCTTTTCTCTCAACCTTATTTTTTTGGTAAATGGCTTATCAAAATTTCCACAATTCGGGTATAGGAATAAAAGATACTTCTCAGGGGGAGGGATGTTTCATGCGCTACTATCAACATGTAGCCCGGACGAGCTGGATCGTCTTCGGTCTCGTCGCCTTGACATTATTAGTGATCGGCATCGTTCATCCACCAACCTTCCATCCTTCTGTTACGATCATTGATACTCTTTATTTATTTGGACTCGTTCTCCTGTTTCAGTTCGATAATGTCCGTCGTGGTGGCATTTACTATACATTCCAAGAAGGAATCATCTTATTTTTATTCCTCAATTACGGTTTAACGTACGCCTTGATTTTAAGCCAAATCGGTATTCTTGTCTTTCAATTCATGTCTCATCGAAAAGCGATTCGCTGGAAACGTTTCGTCTATCTTTATCCGATCAACGCCCTGTTCGATTTAGTCTACACCTCGCTTCCGGTCTTTGCGTATTATGCGCTCGGCGGACCGATCGGCTCCAGCTTTACGTATACAAAAGCCCTGATTCCTTTCATCGGCTTTTTAATCACCGTCTTCCTTGTCTCTTACTTCCAATGTCTGTTCGTCAATCGCTTCCTCTATTTGAAATATGATTGGCGACGTCTCGTGAAGCTGCAGTCCCTCGTCTATGGCATTAGCATGTTAAGTGCTCTACTTGGGATTTGGTTCTACGATGAAAGTCCGCTCGTCGCGGCTACGGTTTCCGCCTTGATTCTCTTTTTGTTCAAACGTCTGTTACAAGAGCGTGGTGACTCTCTTGAAGCGAATGATAATGCGAAACGATTTGATGATGCGAAGGAACACTTATTGATTTCCCGCTTTGAACGCGAGACGATCGATTCACTGCTCCTCGATTTACCGCATCTGTTGCCATTTTCTGAAGGATGGATCTCGATTCAACAACAGCGGAAACAAGTCATCTATAACATTCGGACGAAACAACCGATCGACGTGCTACCGCTGTTTCACTCTTTGACAGCCGACGATTTGCATACTCCGATCATCTATGGTCTTCGTTGTGACTGGGGAAACGATATTCAAATCGGATTACCTGTCGATCGTCATTCAATGCTAGCGATCCCTTCGATCACAAGCGGTGAAGTCGATGTCTCAATCATCCTGTTCCACCAAGTCGCAGATGCCTATGATGCGACGAATGCCGATGAGTTATCTCGTCTACTCCGTATCTTTTGTCGTGTCTTAGAGCGCTCTCGTGAAACGGTTCAACTCTATACAGAAAGTCGGACCGATGCCTTGACGGAATTACCGAATAGTCGTGCCTTTTACGAACACGGTCGGCAAGAATTTGCTGCTGACTGCTATCCGCTCTCCGTAATTCTGTTTGATATCGATCATTTTAAACGCGTCAATGATACGTACGGTCATAAAGTAGGTGATCTCGTCCTTCGTGAACTCGGTCGGCGCATCCAGGCGATCCAGCTACAATATGATGATGTCTTCGCTGCTCGTTATGGTGGGGAGGAATTCGTGCTTCTCTTGCGAAATGGTAGTCAAGAGGTTGCTATCCAGATTGCTGAGACGGTCCGCCATGCAGTCATGGATCGTCCCTTCCTCGTCGATGGTCACCGACTGTCCTTAACCGTCAGCCTCGGAATTGATACAGTGGAAGAAAGATATCAACGGACGTTTGAAGAATCACTCCGTCAAGCCGACCATGCACTCTATGTCGGTGGAAAACACAACGGACGCAATTGTACCGCGCATTATGCAAACCTTTGAAAGGTCGTGACTCTATTGTCGATTACGGAAATTGAAATGACGCTACCGACATCACAAACTCACCGGACGATTCGGATTCATCGTCCGCCACATTTAGATTCAAACGAAGCCTTACCAGTTATTTATATGCACGATGGACAAAATGTCTTCAGTGGAGAGACCGCCTCATTCGGAAAAGGCTGGGAAATTCATCTTGCGCTTCAGCAAACACAGATCCCGGCAATGGTCGTCGCGATTGACAGCCCGGAAGACGGCATGGACCGTTACGACGACTACGCTCCTTGGAGTGATGAGGCTTTATTGATGCGGACCGCTTATCCTTCGCACCGGAAGTCGATTGGTGGAAACGGTAAGGTCTATATGGACTGGATCATTCGCGAGCTAAAACCATATATTGATGCCAACTACGCGACACGCCCTGACGATACGACGATGATTGGCAGCTCGATGGGTGGCGTCATCTCGCTTTATGGATTATTCGCGTATCCGGAAGTCATCACGCGTGTCGCTGCCCTGTCGACGGCCGGATGGGCAAACTTCTCCTCACTCCTTGAATTCATCGAACGCAGTCCGACGCTGTCTACTGCCCATCGCTGTTATATGGATGTCGGGACAAAAGAAGTGAGTGGTCCGATGACCGAGACGGATTATTTGCACACGAATGATGTCTTAGCGCGAGCGGTCGAACAGAAACTCGCTCAAAGTCGCTATACGATCATCCCGGAAGCGATCCATCATGAAACGGCCTGGGCAGAGCGTTTACCCGATGTTTTACGTTACTTGTTTCCTTCATCGTGAATACACAAAAAGCCGGGCGATTTCTACTAAAGAAATCCTCCGGCTTTTTACGCGTGCCTTATACTAATTCTTCTTGTTGCTCTTTTTCATAACGGTTGCGCGGATGCTCCCGGCATTCATCGGAACACGAACGCATGACTTTCGGTTCGCATTCTTCACAGCAGAAGTGCTGTCGATTACATTCCGGGTTTGCACAATTAACGTAGCGTGTCTCCGGTTTTCCACAGTAGTAACATTCTGAGACGACAGAAGGGTTAACGGTATTAACAGGAACCTGTACGCGCTCATCAAAGACGTATAGTTCACCTTCCCAGTCTTCTCCTTGTGTCTGTTCGTCTTTTCCGTACATGACGACTCCGCCTTTTAGATGGAAGATATCGTCACTCTGTTGCCGTTTACGGAAGTACGCCGTGAATTTCTCACAACGAACGCCACCCGTACAGTATGTGAGAACCTTTTTTCCTTCAAACAAATGCTCGTTCTCGTCTAGCCATTCCGGGAATTCCCGTGAAGCATCGACATCGACTTTTACGGCATTTTTGAAATGTCCAAGGTCGTATTCGTAGTTGTTTCGTACATCGAGAATGACGACGTCATCTTGTTTCATCATTTCTTTCCACTCTGCTGGTTCGAGATATGCAGCGTGTTCTTCTGGTACGTTGAATTCGTCTTCAAAACGCCATGTGACGAGTTCTTTTTTGTAACGGACGAATGTCTTTTTGAAGGCGTGCTCTTCGACTTCATCGATTTTGAATTCGATATCAGCGAATCGTGGATCCGCCGTCAAATCCTTCATGTATTGTTCCGTTTGTTCGACCGTTCCAGAGAGTGTGCCGTTTATACCTTCTGGTGCAATCAAAATTCGACCTTTAATACCGAGCTCTTTACAGTAAGCAAGATGCTCTTTCGTCAGCTGTTCCGCATTTTCAATTGGAACATACTTATAAAATAATAGTACGCGATAAGGTTTCATATTCCTCATTAGCCCCCATGTCAGTTTTTTGCAGTAAAACGAACGTTGGCAAACGAAGCGTCTAGCTATTGACTAGCTGGGAACGCCTGCAAAACGCACCCATTTAAGTATAATACCAACTCCCTTTCGAATGTACAATCCACAATTCCTGAATCCCTTTCACGGAATTTCATTCCCTTTCTGAATCAGAAAGAGGTAAAATAAAACACAGTAGTACATCTTGCAAGGAGGATTCCGAATGCTCCATACACTTCGTGACTGGATCGAGCAGATGATTTTCTTTCTCCAAGACTTACCTGGAGGAGCTGCCACCGGTTTGATTGCCCCGTTTCTTGAGTCTCTATTTCCTTTCCTGCCACTCGTCCTGATCATTTCCGCGAATGCGGCAACCTATGGTTTTGGCATGGGTGTTCTCGTATCATGGGTCGGGAGCATGCTTGGATCACTCGTTGTCTTCGCTTGTATTCGATATCTATTTCGTCGTCCGGTCACGCGTTGGCTTGAAAAACACCATGCCGCGCAACAGTGGATCGAACGTGTTCGCCACATGAGTCCCATCTCACTCGGATTCTTTTTCTCGCTTCCGTTCATGCCTGCGTTCATCATCACGTCCATTTCCGCTATGATTCAACTATCGCTGCGGACGTATTTGATCGCTGCTGGTGCCGGTCGTTTGATCGTCGTCATCATCTTCTCGCTGATCGGAAAGGAATGGTCGACGTTTCTCGAACGTCCGATGCGTCTCGTTCTTCTATTTTTGATTTTACTCGCCATCTGGGGAGTCAGTCGTGGAACGGAAGAGTGGTTAAAGCGTCGCGCCCTTTCAAAACGCGCAGATCATCTACGAGAAATCGAAAACAAAATCGAGCATCCATCTGAATAACGATCCAAGCCTGTCTATAACTCCCATAGACAGGCTTTTTTTAGTCTTTAATCGTTTTCATCATACCGATAGGTCTTTTGGATCATTTTTAAAGGTTATTAATATATAAGTATAACGTTCAAACAATGTTCAATATTAAAAACGCTTACATCTAATTGGTATGACCAATATTAATATAATAATCACTTTTCTCTTCGGAAAATTAGGATAGCTTTTCCAGAAACGACATCTCTATAATGAATTTACATTCATTTCATAAAGGAGGCGTCCTCATGCATCAAGTGTCCGAAGTCCAGAAAAATGAAGCGACTCAGCCCGCTCCAGCGATCGTCGAAAGCGCTACTTTTCAACAATTGATGCGCCAAAAGAATGGATTCATTCTTCCAGCCATTAGTTTTTGCCTGATTTTTTATTTTGCGCTTCCGATTTTGACAAGTTACTTCACGATTTTGAATGAGCCGGTGTTCGGAGATATCACGGGAGCTTGGATCTTCGCATTTGCCCAGTTCATCATGACATGGACGTTCTGTATGATATACAGCAAAAAAGCTCGCGCCTTTGATCGACTTGTCGAACAAATCAAGGAGGAGTCGAAATGAATTACACTGCCGTTGCTTTATTCGCGGCGATCGTCGGTTTGACGCTCGTCATTACATACTTTGCTGCCCGTAAAACAAAAACTGCTAACGATTTTTATACAGCAGACGGTGGACTCACCGGTGCCCAAAACGGAATGGCGATTGCGGGTGACTATATGTCCGCTGCCTCATTCCTCGGAATTGCCGGTATGATCGCTTTAGCCGGATTCGATGGGTTCTTCTACTCGATCGGTTTCCTCGTTGCCTATCTCGTCGTCTTATACCTCGTTGCCGAACCGCTTCGGAACCTCGGGAAGTATACGATGGCGGATATGATTGCCGCTCGTTTCAACGCGTCAAAAGTTCGTGGGGTCGCTGCCATGAACTCAATCGCAATCTCGATTTTCTATATGATTGCACAACTCGTCGGTGCAGGTGCCTTGATTGAACTATTATTAGGTATTCCTTATACGACGAGTGTCATCATCGTCGGCATTTTGATGACGATATACGTTGTTTTCGGAGGTATGACTGCGACATCGTGGGTCCAAATCATTAAAGCAATTCTCTTGATGGCAGGAACAGCTGTCATCTCGTTCATGGTCTTCGCAAAGTTCGACTTCTCAATCTTCAAGATGTTTTCAGAAGTTAAACAAGCGACACCGCTCGGAGATTCATTCTTGAACCCTGGGAACAAGTTCAAGTTACCACTCGATACGATTTCACTAAATCTTGCGCTCGTTCTCGGAACAGCCGGATTGCCACATATCTTGATTCGTTTCTTTACCGTCAAAGATGCTCCAACAGCTCGTAAATCCGTCGTGTACGCAACATGGATCATCGGTGTCTTTTATATCTTGACGATCTTCCTCGGCTTTGGTGCCGCTGCTTTCGTTGGCTCTGAAGATATCATTGCCGCCAATGCCGCTGGTAACATGGCTGCGCCACTTCTCGCTAAAGCACTTGGTGGCGATTTACTTTTTGCGTTCGTCGCTGCGGTCGCTTTTGCGACGATTCTCGCTGTTGTTGCAGGACTTGTCTTATCCGCTGCGTCTGCCTTTGCCCATGACTTCTATAGTCATATTCTACGCAAAGGGCTAGCAACGGAAAAAGAACAGATGACGGCAGCACGCCTTGCTTCCATCGCCGTCGCCTTGATTTCGATGGTACTAGCATTGTTCGCACAATCGATGAACGTCGCGTTCCTCGTTTCGCTCGCTTTTGCTGTCGCGGCAAGTGCCAACTTGCCAGTCATTCTCTTGACGATCTTCTGGCGCCGTTTCAATACTGGCGGAGCTGTCACAGGTATGGTCGTCGGGTTATTCTCTTCACTGATTCTCGTCGCACTCAGTCCAAACCTTTGGGCAGTCGACGGTTCAGCCTTGTTCGTCGGGGAAGCCCTCTTCCCGCTGACGAATCCAGGAATCGTCTCCATCCCGCTTGGCTTCCTCGGAGCCATCGTCGGAACATTGTTGACGAAATCGAACGAAGTTGCCGGTAACTTCGAACGTATCATAGTCAAGGCCAATACCGGTATCGATGCAGCGACGGAAGTCGCCGCGTCAAAAGAATAAGTTCCCCTTAACGGCTCCTTCAACCCCCTTGAAGGAGCCGTCCCCTTTTACATTCTTCTCATTCATTGCCATACTAAGTGAAGAATAGAGAAGAAAAGGAAAGGAAGACTGTACATGGATCTCGCTTTTTATTATTTCTTAATCCTCGGATTTTTCATTGGAATCATCTCCGGCTTTTTTGGAATCGGTGGCGGTATCATCTTGACGCCCCTACTACTTATTTTAGGATATGCTCCAAGCGTTGCGATCGCGACCAGTCTCATGCTGACTCTCGGATCAACGGTTTCAGGTACGATCTCTCACTTACGCCTTAAAAATGTCGTCTGGCGCGATAGTCTTGTCGTCGGGGGCGTTGGAATCATCGGTTCAACGATCGCGACACCACTCGTCCTTCGTTTAGAGGAAGTCAACGGTGCCCATCTCGTCATCTCAATCGTTTATGTCGGACTCTTACTCTACTTCGCAAATAAGTTCTTACGTCCGAAAGCAACGATCAGTGAACAGACTGGTTGGAAAAATCGATATCTTGCCCTTGCCTTCACTGGTCTGTTCGCTGGATTCATCTCTTCGCTCCTCGGTGTCAGCGGTGGATTCATCATCACACCGTTACTCGTCGGGATCGTTGGCTATGAGTTGAAACGTGCGGTCGGAACGAGTATTGCTTCCGCGTTACTGATCGTTCTATCGGGACTCGTCAACTATACGGTCGCGAGTACGAATATCGATATCCTCGTCGGGATCATGCTGATTGTCGGCGCCTTGCTCGGAGCACCGATTGGCGCGAAGCAGTTGACGCATTTCGAAAGTCCGTTCGTCAAAAAGTACCTCGGTATCTTCTATTTGACGGTTGCGGTCAGTGTGTTACTCGAGATCATCGGCTGGAACGTCGCTTCACTCTCCGTTCTCGTTGCGCTTAGTTTGATTTTCTTACTGACACTCCTCATCTACAGCCGTCGTCGAACGAATGGATGAATCGTCTCATCAGAAAAGCGGTGATGCCCCTATCAGGCATCACCGCTTTTTTCCGTTAAGCCACTCGTTTGTGACCGGCTCGTTCATAGTCTCTCGTTTGTTCAATGACTAAGTGCGACAAGAACAACATTCCAACCAAGTTCGGAATCATCATCAGCCCGTTCGCGATATCTGCGACAAGCCACAACGGTTCTAATTGCGCGACCGCACCATAACAGGCTGCGAGCGCAAAGAAAACACGATATCCTTCGTTGAAACGTGTCGTGCCGCTCAAGTACTCCAAGCACTTCTCTCCATAGACATACCAACCGATGATCGTTGAATAACCGAAGAAGAAGACGGAGAAGGCGACAGTCCATTCTCCAAATGATCCAAGAACACTCGCAAAGGCGGTTGCTGTCAGTGCTGCCCCGGAAAGATTCGCATCATGCGTCATACCTGAATGTAGCCCGCCTGACGGATCCCAAAAGCCTGTCGTCAGAAGGACGAGTGCCGTCATCGTACAAACGATCAAGGTCACGATGAAGGTACTCGTCATCGAAATCAATCCCTGTTCGACCGGACGCTCACTTTTCGCAGATCCGGCAATCAAGGCTGCTGTCCCAAGTCCTGCTTCGTTCGTGAAAATACCACGTGCTACACCGACTTGCATCGCCATCATGATCGATACACCGGTGAAGGCTCCTGCAGGCGCAAGCGGCTGGAAGGCGTACTCAAAGATTAAACCAAAGGCTGGTAGAATCTGATCCGCCTTCAATATTAAAAGGACACAAGCGGCACCGATATAAAGTAAGCTCATGATCGGAACAAAGATCGTCGAGATCGCACTGACGCGTTCAAGTCCACCACGAATCGATACATAGACTGCAATCGCGAGCAGAATGCCGAACAATAGCAGCGGCACACGGAACGATTGCTCAAGCACCGTTGCCATCGCATTCGCTTGCACCGTGTTCCCGACACCAAACGATGCGATCAAACCAAATACCGCAAACAGGATGGCGAGTAGTTTAAATTTAGGTCCTAGTCCCTTCTCGATATAATACATCGGTCCACTGACGGCTTCGCCGCGTTCGTTTCGACTTCTAAAGAGAATGGCAAGGAGGCTTTCTGCATATTTCGTCGCCATTCCAATTAAACCGATGACCCACATCCAAAAAACTGCGCCCGGTCCGCCCATCGTCAAGGCGACTGCGATCCCTGCGATGTTTCCGTTTCCGATCGTCGCTGCGAGGGACGTCATCAACATCTGAAAGCTACTGATTTCACCTTCACCTTGCCCTGATTTTTGAACAGATAATTGAAACGCTTGTTTTAAACGTCGAAACTGAAGACCACGTAAGCGGATCGTAAAGTATACTCCTGTTCCTACCAACAACATCATACTCGGAATCCCCCAGACCCAAGCCGATATCAGACGTAATACTTCCATGCCATTTCATCCTCTCTGTCTTTTCCGAGGCTTACCGTAGCATGTAGTTGTGTTTTCTTACAATACAAAAGAATACTTTTTGTGATTTTACACAATAGAAGATATACTAAAACTATCGAGCGAAAGAGAAAGAAGGGAAATCCCATGTTAGAAGCTTCATATCATTCTTTAGACGACTTAGCGGAAGCGATCGGTATTGCCTTGAATGCCCCGATTACGATTGAAGATCGCAATCACCGCCTTCTTGCGTATAGTACGCATACGGCTGATACAGACCCTGCCCGTGTCGCAACGATCATTGGTCGCCGGGTACCGGAATCGGTCATCGACCAACTCTGGAAAGACGAAGTCATCCAGAGCCTTGCTACACAAGATGATCCACTCATTATTTCCGCACGCACGGATGTCGGATTGAACGATCGTGTCGCCATTGCAATCAAGCAAGATTCAGAAATTCTCGGCTATATTTGGTCGATTGCTCGAAGCACTCCTTTTACTCCATCGGAACTAGCGGATTTAAAGAAAGGAGCATTGCTTGCCCAACGTCAGTTACTAGCGATCGACATGCAGAAAAAACGGAAGGAAGAGCAAACGGAACAGTTTTTCTTCGAGTTATTACATGAAGAATTATCCGAGTCGGAGATTCTGAAGATGTTCTCTAAGCTCCATGTCGCACCACCCGGTATTAGCCGTTTGACGGTCATTCGTTTTTCGGAAGCAATCACACCACGACTTGCGGATCGCCTGCGCTATTTATTGACGATTCAGCAGACAGTTCGTCCGTTACTTTACGCGTATGATGAAACAGATTTCATCTTGTGGATCAGCACAAACGACCGCGACGCAGAACAAGAGCGTCTGCAGTTCGACGCCTTCATCCAATCATTTCGACAATTGCTCGCGGAGCGGTTCGATTATACGGACTTCGTCGCAGCAAGTAGTGAAGTCTTCACGGGCGTCCAAGCGATTCCGGAGCGCTATGAAGAAGCTGGCATCGTCTTACGTTTAAAGGACGCCTTTCCATTTGAGCTGAAGAACGTCACTCGTTACGAACGCCTCGGCTTATTCCAGCTCTTACCGATTTTCTCGGAGCGTCTGCGACGGCGGACGGTTCGCTTGGAAGAAATCGAACGTCTGCGTGCTTACGATTTGAAACATGCCTCCTCCTTATGTGAGACGCTAGAGTGGTTTCTTCATTATGATGGGAACGTCAAACAAGTCGCTTCCCATCTCCATGTTCATCCGAATACGATCCTTTATCGGATGCGACGGATCGAGGAGGAAGCGGGCATTCGAATGGAATCTTTACCTGAACGCTCCTTACTTTATTTGTACCTAAAAGCAGACCGATATCCTTTGTGATTTTACACAAAGGATATCGGTTATTTTTGAAAACGCCGATAAAGTAGAACGCTTTCATTTCTCGTATACTGAAGAAGAAGAGAAATTGATTTGTTTATTTGCGAAAGGGGATCGCGTTCACATGATCATTGGAGTATTAAAGGAAATCAAAAACAACGAAAACCGTGTTGCATTAACACCTGCCGGGGTAGCAGCGTTACATGCACAAGGACATCGTGTCATCATTGAATCGATGGCAGGTATGGGGAGTGGCTTCACGAACGAAGAGTACGTCAAAGCCGGTGCTGAAATCATCGCGACTGCTGCTGAAGTCTGGGCAACAGCCGAACTTGCTTTAAAAGTCAAAGAGCCGATTGCTTCAGAGTACCAATACTTCCGTCCGGATCTGACATTGTTCACGTATCTTCACCTAGCTGCTGAGCCAGAACTGACACGTGCACTCGTTGATTCGAACATCACAGCAATCGCTTATGAGACAGTTGAAAAGAACCGCACTCTTCCATTGTTAACACCAATGAGTGAAGTCGCAGGACGTATGGCATCACAAATCGGTGCACAGTTCTTGGAAAAACCACACGGTGGTATGGGAATCCTGCTTGCAGGTGTTCCTGGAGTTCGTCGTGGAAAAGTCACAGTCATCGGTGGCGGTGTCGTCGGAACGAATGCTGCGAAACTTGCGGTTGGTCTCGGTGCAGATGTCACGATCATTGATGTCAGCCCAGAACGCCTTCGCCAGTTGGATGATATCTTCGGTAACTCGATCAACACATTGATCTCAAACCCGTACACGATTGCTGAAGCTGTCGCTGAAAGTGATCTCGTCATCGGTGCTGTCTTGATTCCAGGTGCAAAAGCACCGAAGCTCGTCACTGCCGACATGGTCAAACGCATGAAGCCGGGTGCTGTCATCGTTGACGTTGCCATCGACCAAGGCGGAATCTTTGAGACGGTCGACCGCATCTCGACGCATGATGATCCAACGTACGAAAAATTCGGTGTCGTTCATTACGCAGTTGCGAACATGCCAGGTGCTGTTCCACGTACGTCTACACTAGCATTGACGAACGCAACGCTTCCGTATGTCCTTGAGCTCGCGAACAAAGGCACACACCGTGCGCTTGCTGAAAACGATGCTCTTGAAAAAGGACTAAATGTCGCGCAAGGATTCGTCACGTACGAAGCGGTCGCACGCGACCTCGGATACACGTACAAATCCGTTGAAGATGTGCTTCATCTACACGCATAATCTTGAAAGTAGAAATAGTCGATGATTCCTTTTGAGGAACCATCGACTATTTTTTATTACTTCTTGAGGCAACACTTGGCTTGTCATATGATGAGAAACGAAGACTTATGATTTTGAACTAGTAGAGGGGATCTCATTACATGACACAAACCATAACCGCCTATTCTCACGAACTCCAGAGCCACGTCGCTGAAGTCGCGTTACTCGAAGCACTGACATCCGATACAGAAGAGAGCGTACGTATTGCCGCAACCGAGCGCTTACGTGTTTTCGTCCCATCTCATCCATTGCTCAACATTGCTACAGCTCATTCCCTTTACTTCAAGAAAGAATACACTCAAGCGCGCCGGCTGATCGAAGAGACACATCAGCAACTCGGCGAACATGTGCAAGGATACATACTCCTCGGTATCATCAGTGAAGAGGAAGGGTATATGCACGAAGCAGAACAGTTTTTCCTTTCAGCCATCACACGGTTCCCTGAAGAGCCAGCAGGACATCGTTTCCTTGCCGTCCATTACAATCATCGTCAATTTTATGGGGAGTCCGCTGTTCATGCGTTTACATATTTAAAGAAGGTTGGCGCATCTGGAATCGATACGCTGATGGCCATTGATTCCATCCAACAATTAGACGGTCATTCAATCGACATGTTGGAAGCACTCTATGCATTAATTCTTGGCGTATCCCATCTCGACAAAACCACCGTCTTTCATGCGACAGCTTCTGTCAATCAAAGCATTCAATATGAGAAGCTGCATGCTACATTGCGCGAAGACAGCGACGAGACCCTCTACGCTAAGCTCGACGAATGCCTTTCCAACATGCTCGAGCATGGCTTATTCGCAGCTGTTTATGACGATTCCGAAGAAAAGATCTATCGCCATGTCTTTCAGGAGATGTGTCGGGATATGACCATCCGTCATGCAGGTTGGCGTGCGTACCCGGACTATATTCGATTACGCTTTCTCTATTTCAAACAATTGTTGTTACGCGACTAAACGTTAAAAAGCAAACGCGACGAGTGCCGCGATCGTCCATGGCAAGATCAAGTTGTCGAGATCGCGATATGAGATGGCTTCGATCAAGGCTGCGATGTTCGCAAGCAAGAAGCCATAACTGACAGCGAGCCAAACCGGTTGTCCATAAAACAAGAACGTCACGGTCAACACGAGGAATGACGCCAAAAACAGGGCGATACTTCCTTCAAAGGATCGTTTCGTCTCACCACGGACGTAAAACGTCTTTCCATAGCGTTTTCCGACGAGAGCCGCGAGACCGTCGCCCCAAGCAAGCACCATGCTTCCCGCAACAAGCGCCATCGGCTGTCGCTCGAAGAAGAACAGGACGAGTCCGGCTAATGCGAGCGGATAATAGACGGTTCCGTAAGAAGGACGATCGACATCGTGCATCTGACCGATTCCTTTTCGTAGTGTCACTAGATTCACGACAGCAAAGAATAACAACGGTACGATCGCAACGTACCAGTGATCAAGCCATAGTAGCGCAAGAAAGACCCAGTGACCGACAGCAATATGAATCCATTTCCGAACCGTCTCGGGAGAAAAGCCGAAACGGCGTCCAATGAATTCAAGAATGACGAGAATGACGCCGACGATGCCAATCGTACCAATGGCAGCAAACCATTCCATCGCGATTCCCCCTTTCCTATTATTGTACGTTGTTTTAGTTGCCATTTGCCCTATTGAACCTTCATTTGATAACATAAGGTCAAATGACGTCCTAGAGAGGAAGTTTTGGAAATGTATGATGCTCAAGCAGTCCAAACATTATCAAGTTGTCTGCAACGCCTGAACGAAGGGAAAGGGATTGAACCCCTCGTCGCAACAGAAGGAACGGAATTGCCAAAGGTCATCAATCGCTTGAAACAATTCGATCCATTGAAAAATGGTCTATCGATCAACGAAATCGTTCATTTGGCAAATGCTCTAATCGGAGAACACATGTCGGCGACGACGATCCAGAACTGGACGAAACGTGAAGTTCGGGACATCATCGGCGTACCGCATCGTGGAAAGAAATACTCGATCAATCAAGCCGCTATCATCTACCTGCTGGACGATTTAAAACATCTTTTCTCGTTAGAAGAAACACGGGAACTGCTGACGATCGTCTTCCAGAACCCGAATATCGATGAGGATGACTTAATCAGCCCGCTTAATTTTTATCTCGTCTATACGCAACATGCGGAAACAAGTGGACCGATTGAATTGACGGAGAAGCGCCTGAGACGCTCGCTCGAGCGCATTAACGCCTACCGCCCTGAAACCGTCCATGTCCTACAACTGTGTCTCTATGCCCGTCGTGTGTCTCATTTGACGCACGAAGCGAAACAACGCCTCCATCATGTCCTCCAAACGACATGATGAAAAAAAGATGCCATCCATGTCATGGAAGGCATCTTTTTTTATTTAGACGGCTGTCAGTGATTTATAGTGGACATTGTTCGTCAGACTTTTCAAGACAGAGAGTAGTTCGTACATCGAGAGTTTGTCCGCATCCTTGACGAGACGGTACTCATCACCGTCTTGCAACAATTCCGCAACGACTTCTCCAGCTGCACTCCGTACGGAGAATTTTCCTTTTGTCAGGTCGAAGGAAATCGTGAACGTACCACGCTCATATACGTTGTACTCACATTTCTTCGAGAAGAGCGAAAACTTCTCACGCATTTGACCTACCTCTTGTCCATCATGGTTCATCACGACCCATTTCTTACATGTCGGAATGAACTTACCAAACGCTACCCCTCTACCTTCACCATTCATTACTTGAACACGACCGTTTTCGTCGTGTTGAACCGCACCAATCATTTGGTGCGCTTCATCATAAATCGCGGCATGACCTTGCGAAAAAACGCAACCCTGCACATAGACAACTTTGCGCAACAGAAATTCTCCTCTCACTGCTAAAACGTGCTGGTTTTTCGTCCCCAGTTTATTTAGACATCCTGTATAGTTTAACTTTCTTTATCTGTATGATATTTCGTTAACGAAAATGATTATTGCACCGTTTCTCCAAATTGACAACCCCCTTTTGTCGACAATCATTCGACATGTTCAATGCAGGTTCATCTCCTTTGCGAATGCAAGCAATTCTTCCCGATCGATGAGGCGAATCTGATTTGGTTCTGCCAGTTGATATGCGGCTTCCGTAAAGGTCGAATTCGTAACGACCCATCCCTCGTCCATTCCATAGAATGGAACCGAGGCAGCGACTTGTTGAACCGCTTCGAGCCCTACAGCCGCACTATATCGCTTTGCCTGGATGGCAATCTTATACCCTCGTTCATCCTCTATCAATAAATCTGCTCCGAAGTCGCGTGAAGCGGGTGTCAACTCGACACGATATCCTGCTGTTTCAAACAAATCGGCAAGCCATTCTTCAAATTCTCGTCCTTCCATTCGATCGAGTCGTTTTTCAAGCGACGGCGTTAAAATGGACAAAAGAAGAAAAAGGATACACCCTACTATACTGATGACTAAGATTAAAGGTTCCCAAGAACTCGAAAAAAAATAAGTTCCGAAAATTCCTATCATTGCAAACAAAGCTGCTAGTAACAATCGTTTTCGTTTCAATCGTTTCATCCTGCTTTTCCCCTCTACTTTGTCATGACCTTTTTTTCACTATACTAAAATTCTTCGTTGGTTGCTTCCTTCGACAGGAAACACGACTCGTCTTGCAGAAGTAAGCTAACGAGGAAAGACTGTCTTAAAATCCATGGTCGAAGACCAGTCAGGAGGTAGCTCATGGCAGAACATTCATCCCCTTCATCGCTCCGAGTCATCCATTCGACGTTGCGTGCTATGAAAGACCCCGCACTTCTTGTCGATGCAAATGGAAAGATTCAATTTCATAATGACGCGTTTCAACACCAGTTCATGACCGCTCCAAACATCCAAACGATTCAAGAACTTTTTTCGATCACGGATGATTTGTTTCCGCTCCAAAAGGAAACCGTCATTTCGACGACACATCAGTTAACAGTCACAGCGATTGAAGAGACGGACTACTTTCTTGTCCATGTCGCTTCTCTGAAAATAGAAGACTTATTCGATTCGACGCTTGATGCCGCCTTATTCATCACGGATGCGGAGTTTCGGATTCAAGCATGTAACGAAATAGCCAGTACCTTATTCCGATTTGATCATGCTGAAGACATCATCGGTCTCCAGCCGACGATTCTACACGACGCAAAGGAAGTCGCTACCCGCCGTCAACATCTGGACCAACTCAATTTAAAAGACTTATCGGATGCGCAGCTCTTTTTACTTCATGGACGGGAAGCGGAAAACGAATGGACATACCATCGTTTGGATGGCTCAACGTTTCATGGACGTCTTTATATGACACGTTTGCCAAACGATACGTACTTCCTGCTCATTCAGGACATCACGACGCAAAAACAAATCGAATGGCACCTGACGAAAAGTGAACGCCGCTTCCGGCTCTTCTCGGAATCCGTCGTTGAGGCCGTTATTTTTCATGACCATGGCATCATCATCGATGCCAACCGAGCAGCAGAGGTCATCTTCCGGACAAAGCTTGAGAAGATGAAAGGGAAAATGACGCTTGAGTTGATCCATCCGGATCATCATGCGCGTGTCTTGCAACGGATCGAGGAGCATCGAGAAGAACCTTACGAAGTCCTCGGTCAACGTGCCGACGGAACTTCTGTCGAAATCGAAGTCTTTCCGCGCGAAATCATCTACAACAATATCCGGATGCGCGTTGCTGTCGTTCGGGATATCACCGAACGGAAGAAAATCGAGAAAATGCTCGAACGCGAAAAAAATGCCATCATGCGCCAACGTGACATCACGCAATCGATTCTTCAAGCCTCTAACGAAGGATTTCTGCTGACGGAAGAGGATGGAAGTTTCATCTTCATGAACGTCAAAGCGCGCAAGTTACTTGATGTACCCGGGATTGCGCCAAGTAAAATTCAAGAACGGATCAGCTTGATTCCGAACCTTGATTTGAATACCCGATTCGATATGCTGCGACAAGTCGAAGAATTATTAGCAGGAAAACATTCTGAACTATCGTTTCGTTTCACGTTACAGCGACCAAACGAATCGAGTCCGCTTTATTTTGAATTTTATGCGACGGCGATCAAGAAGGAGAAGAGTCGGATTTCTCGTCATGGTTTCTTATTTGTTTTCCGTGACCGGACAGAGGAAGCAAAGATGGATCAAGTCAAGGATGAACTCGTCAGTACCGTGTCACACGAGTTACGGACGCCACTCTCATCGATTCTCGGGTATATGGAATTACTTCGCTACCGGGAGCAACCGGCGGATAAAATCAAACGTTATGTGGAAATCGTACACGAAGAGACAAAACGACTGACGACGCTGTTGAATGAGTTTTTAGACATTCAGCGTCTAGAGGGTGGCAAACAGGAGTATACCTTTACCTCGTTCTCGTTACGCGCCCTTCTCGCATCGACCGTCGATGCCTATGGGGAAACCGTCGAGACGCACCGGATTGATCTAGAACTGCCAGAAGATCCTGTTGTGATTTTCGCGGACGAGCACAAAATCAAACAAGTCATGTTGAACTTACTTTCGAATGCCATCAAATACTCTCCGCAGGCGAATCAGATCCAGGTCCGTCTCTCGGCAAGCGAAGAGCAAGCGACATTCTCCGTGACTGATCACGGACTGGGTATTCCACAAAACGCATTTGAAAAGCTATTTACGAAATTTTACCGGGTCGATAACTCCGACATCCGGAAAATCGGCGGTACCGGTCTCGGTCTTGCCATCTGTAAGGAAATCATCGAATCGCACGGCGGAGCGATTTCAGTTGAATCAGAAATCAATGATGGTTCGACGTTCACCGTCGTCCTCGAACGCGACCCAAGAAAGGAATGGAATTGATGCGGACCTATTTCATGACAGGTTTTCCCGGCTTTTTAGCGACGAAACTAATTGAACAACTGGCACGTGTACCGGATCAAATCGCTTGTTTTCATTTGCTTCATTTATCGTCAGAGCGAAATGCAGCTATTAAGCGGCGCAATGACCTTTTAGAACGTACATCTTTACGACCGGAACAACTCGTGCTACACGAAGGTGATATCACGGTCGAACAACTTGCTTTGTCATCCGATACACGGATGACCTTGCAACAGGATGTCACACATATCTTCCATCTTGCGGCGCTATATGATTTGGCTACGGCCTATGAACCTGCCTTTCGGATCAATGTCATCGGTACCGCGAACGTGACACAGTTCGCCCATACGTGCCGTGCTTTAGAACGCTACATCTACTTCAGTACAGCGTATGTCTCCGGTCTGCGCTCCGGAACGATTTTTGAAGAGGAGTTACAGGCAAGTCATTTTAAAAATGCTTACGAAGAAACGAAATACCTCGCCGAAGTGCGCTTACGTAAAGAACTCGGAACGATTCCCTATACAATCATCCGCCCTGGCATCGTCGTCGGACATTCTGAAACAGGTGAAACTCCGAAATGGGATGGCGTTTATTTCGTTTTGAACGCGATGCGCCTCCTGCAATCCTTTGCTCCTCTTCCGTATCCCGGTCGAGCGAACGCGCTCGTCAATCTCGTGCCGTATGATTATGTCATTGAAGCGACTGCTTATCTCAGTCATGCACCCGTCGGAAAAAACAAGACCTATCACCTGACGGATCCCTTTCCACATGGTGCGCGCGCGATTTTCGAGATGTTACACGTCGCCTATTATGGACGTTACCCGCGTGGTATCGTACCATTTCGGCTCGTCAGTACGGCGGTGACTCCCGCCGTCGCAAAACGGCTCCAGATGCAACGTCAGACACTCGATTATTTCATCCATCCCGTTCAATACGATACGACACAGGCCTTACGTGATTTACGAGATACCGGAATCATTTGTCCGGACCTAACAGAAACGATGCCTCGGCTCGTCCAGTATTACCAAACGCACGCGACACTCTAAAAAAGTCCAATCGCTCTTCCGCAACGGAAGTCGATTGGACTTTTTTTCTCGGTTACCCGATCAACATATTTTCTTTTGGATAACGAATCGTCCGATCTCGTTGTGCCGCAAACGTGAACAGAATCGTCAAGGATCCAACACGTCCGAGCAGCATCATGAACATGATCAAGAACTTCCCAAAGCTGTTCAACTCTGGTGTCACATTCAATGATAGACCGACCGTCCCGAATGCGGAGACGGTCTCAAAGAACAGACCGATGAACGAGAGGTTCGGTTGACTCAACGCAAGGAGCGTCGTGATCAAAGCGATGAATAACAAACTGAAGACAGCAATCGCATACGCTTTTTGGATCGCCTGTGCTTGAACCGTCCGTCGCATCAGAACGGTCTCACGCTGTCCGCGTAGATACGTCCAGACATTCTTTAAGATGACCGCTGCCGTCGTGACCTTGATCCCAGAGCCCGTCGATGCGGAACCTGCTCCAATATACATCAGGACCATCATCAATCCGATCGAAAGCGGCACCATCGTCGTTAAGTCGATCGTTTGGAATCCAGCCGTCCGTGTCGTGACGACTTGGAAGAATACGATATGGAGCGCATGAAAGAACGACTCGTCTCGCAATGAACCTAAGTGAGACACCCATTCATAAAGCATCATCGCTAAGACGCCTAGTCCGTTGATGACAAGTAAAGACAGCACCATCAATTTCGAGTGCAGAGAGATTTTTTTAAAGCTTCGTTTTCCCGCAATATCCGCGATGACGGTAAAACCTAATCCACCAATCATCAAGAGGGCCGCGATTGTCAGGATAAACGTCGTATCTTGTTGGAAACCGATCAAGTTATCGCCCCAAAGTGCGAATCCCGCATTGTTGAAGGCAGATACGGCGTGGAACAAACCGAAGTAAAGTGCTTTCCCCAAGCTGTATTTGTATTGGATGAACAAATCAAGCGCAATCAAGAACATACCGACGACTTCGACAAGGACTGTCGTGACAATGATATTTCGAACAAGACGAATCGTCCCCCCTGGGCTATCGAGGTTGAACATCTCTTGGATGATGATGCGCTGACGAATCCCGATTTTTCGTCCCGTGACGCTCAGCAGGACGAGGGCAATCGTCATGAACCCGAGCCCCCCGACCTGAATCAAGAGCATCATGATAAGTTGACCGAGCAGATTAAAGGCTTCAGCGATATTAATCGTCGATAGACCCGTAACGGTTCCGGCAGAAGTCGCGACAAATAAGCAATCAATGAAGGAGACATCTTGCCCCTCCTGTTGTGAAATGGGCAACCATAACAAAAAACCACCAAATAAAATGGTTAATGTGAACCCCGTCGCGATGAAGCGTGCCGGTTTATCGAACAACTGATGGTACATCAATTCACCCACACGACCAAAACGCGCCAGTGGTGAACGTCTTTTATGCGAGAACATCTTACTCCCCCTAGATTTTTTTCAGACAGAATTGTCTTTATCATACTCCCTCGAATTAAGAAGTTCTATCGAAATATGCAATCGACTAAACGTTTTCTTATTTTTTTGGTAAACTAGATAAAAGTGGACGTGTAATCATTAAAGGAGGTTGAGGGAAACAGTGGACCCTAAGACGGCTGATCATTCGATTGAGGATGTCTGGCGAAGGCTGGAACGGCAATCACAATGGATGCCTGCGCAATTGTATTATCAATTTGAGGAACTCTTGTCACTACATTTGGAGCAACCGATTCTAAATGAATTGTATCAAGTGTTAAAAAAATACGACGTACTGACCGATATAGAGCGTGACGAACGAAACGAAAGCATTCAAATGCTAATCGATGAAAACGGCGCTTGATTCTCGGTTTTTGGATTTCCGAGCAGAAGAAGTGTCTTCTGCTCTTTTATTTTTCGTTCTTATACGCATTACATACAGAAAGGTGGCACACATCAATCATGGATATCGTGTCGATAATCGGGATCATACTAGGTCTTATCACACTGATCGGAGGAATGATCTTAAAGGGTGCGCCTCCAGTCGCCCTACTTAACCCTGCAGCCCTCGTCATCATCTTTGTCGGGACAGCAGCTGCCATCATGATTTCCTTCCCGAAGGAAAGACTGAAGGCTTTACCAGCTCTTTTTAAAATCATCTTTTTCGAACAAAAATTAATGACGAAACAAGTCCTACTGGGACAATTTCTGACACTCTCGACACAAGCCCGAAAAGAGGGGCTGTTATCATTAGAAGCTGCCTTAGAAGAAGTCGACAATGCGTTCATGAAACGTGGTGTCATGATGGTCATCGATGGACAGCCGTCTGAATACGTCGAGGACGTCATGACACGCGACCTCGAAAACATGACAGAACGGCATCATGCCAATGCGAACATCTTCACGCAAGCTGGAACCTATGCTCCGACCCTCGGGGTTCTTGGTGCCGTCGTCGGTCTAGTCGCCGCCTTATCCGACCTGTCGGATATCGAAAAATTAGGTCATGCGATCTCCGGTGCCTTCATCGCGACGCTATTCGGGATTTTCACCGGATACGTGCTCTGGTTCCCATTCGCAACAAAACTAAAGCAAAAATCAGCAAACGAAATTCAGTTGTATGAAATGATGATCGAAGGTATTCTGTCAATCCAAAACGGTGAATCACCGAAAAACTTAGAAGATAAGCTACTCGTGTACCTGACACCGAAGGAGCGTGCGAACTATGAAGCGGAAAAAGAAGCCGCATGATGAACATATCTCCGAAGGCTGGTTAATTCCCTATGCCGACTTATTGACCTTGCTACTGGCACTCTTCATCGTTTTGTTTGCTTCGAGTAATGTCGATGCCGTCAAGTTAAAAGCAATGTCCCAGTCGTTTAGCTCTGTCTTCAACGGTGGTTCAGGGATGATTACGAATAGCTCACTCTCTACTCAAGAAAAAGAGGATTCGAAAAAGCTCGACGCACGGACGAAAGCACAAAGTTATGAAATCGCAGAACTCGAGAAGATTAAAGAAGAAGCAAATAAATACATCAAAAATGAACAACTTGAGAAAGACATCAAGGTCGAAATCACGAACGAAGGACTTGTCTTTACGATTCGTGATCGAGCGTTGTTCTCACCAGCTCAAGCAGAAGTAAAGGGACGCTCGCTTCAAATCGCAGAAGGCATGAGTGCACTTCTCGTCAAGGCAGGGCAACGTCAAATCCAAGTCTCTGGTCATACGGATAATATCCCAATTAATACAGCACAGTATCCGTCAAACTGGGAACTGAGTGCGGACCGGGCGATTAGTTTCATGCGTGCCTTGCAACGCAATCCGAAGCTCGAACCAAAACGGTTCACCGTCAGCGGTTACGGAGAATTCCAACCGATTGCGTCCAATCAAACGGAAGCCGGTCGTAGCAAAAATCGCCGTGTCGAAGTATTGATTCGACCATTGATCGATTTGAAAGCGAACGTACTCGACGAAACAAAAGTTAAGTCCTGACCATCAAAAAGACTCCTTCGTGGTAGACACGAAGGAGTCTTTTTTAATAATACGGACGAATCATGATGTAGACGATGACGCCCGTTAAGCTGACGTATAACCAAAGCGGCATCGTAAAGCGTGTCCATTTTTTATGCTTCTCGAAATTTTGATTCACAGCATGCGCGAGTGACATCAAGACGAGCGGGACGATGACTGCAGCTAAAATGATGTGCGTAATCAAGATGAAGAAATAGATGGGACGAACAAATCCTTCTCCCCCGAACTTCGTCGATTCACTGACCGCATGGTACGTGACGTATGAAATCAAGAAGAGCGTCGTCGTCGTCATCGCACCACCAATAAAGCGACGATGATTTACGCGATTACCACGACGAATGGAAATCCATGCGCCGAGCAATAACATGAAGGTAAAACTATTAAAGATGGCGTTCAAAAAAGGAAGTAACGTCCAATCAAATCCTGAATCGACTTGTACGGGTGGCGCAAAAAATAAGAGCGCCACGAGCAAGTTGATGACGAGTGTCAATAGGATGACGAGTGGGACGAAATTCCGTTTAGTAGCAGGTTGTTGCATGAATCATTCTCCTTGTTTCCAGTCGAAATAACGTTTCAACCATTTTGGGATCGGACCAGCGAATAAACGTTCACGCCAGTAGACATCAGCAGCACGTTGAACGGCAGCACCACGAATCGGGTACGGATGCACGACACGTGACAATTGACCGACCTTATCCTTACGTGCCATCGCATAGACGACTTCTTGCATCCACTCACCCGCTTGTTCTCCGATCGCATGTGCTCCGATCAGTTTTCCCCGTTTATCAGCGATGAGCTTGACGCGACCTTCCGTCTGACCATTGATGACGAAACGATCGACTTCATCGAGACCCGTCTGGTAGATCTTGATCTCACCATGTTTTTTACGTGCTTCTTCTTCCGTCAATCCGAGATGGAACAATTCAGGCGTCGTGAATGTGACCCACGGGACTGCCCGATAATCAGGTTTCGTCCGTAGACCGAATAAAGCATTCGTGACGACGGTTTTTCCTTCAAGTCCTGCAACATGCGTAAACGGTAAAGAATTAATCGTATCTCCGACGGCAAAGATGTGCCGCTGATTTGTCCGGAGCGAACTATCGACTTGGACGAATCCTTTCTCGACGTGAACACCAGCACGGTCGAGACGTAACGCTTCGATACGTGGCTTACGGCCTACTGCGACAAGTACGGCATCCGTTTCAATGACACGTGATTCGCCGTTTGCTTCGACTGTCACTTCGATGCCTCCCGCCGATTTGCGGACGTGTGTGACTTTCGTATCGAGATGTAATGTCAATTCTTGCTCGAGCTGACGTTGAATGACTTCGACCATGTCACGGTCCTCTTTTCCGAGCAATGTCTTCATCCCCTCGATGATAGTGACTTCCGTTCCGAGGTGCGCATACGCTTGCGACAGCTCAAGACCGATTGCCCCACCACCGATGACGAGCAGACGCTCGGGACGCTCCGTTAATTCAAAGATCGTCTCGTTCGTTAAATAATCAATCGTATCAAGTCCATCAATCGGCGGAATGATCGGTTGAGAACCTGTTGAGATCGCAAACTTCTCACCCACGACAAGCTGTCCCGCTACTTCGACTTCATGGGCACTGAGGAATGTCGCTTCTCCGATATAGACGTCGACACCAAGATCTTCAAATCGTTTCGTTCCATCGTGTGATTGAATGATGTTACGCGCACGGTCGACGCTTGCTTTCGTTTTAGAATAGACAGCGTCTCCGTTCAGCGTCACATTGTATTTTTCAGCCGTCCGCTTCATGACATGCACGTCGTGTGCGGCTTCAATCAACGCCTTCGAAGGAACACAACCATAATGGAGGCAATCTCCGCCTAGGTGTGCATGCCGTTCAATCAGGGCAACATGTGCACCAAGACTCGCTGCACCAGCAGCAATCGTCATTCCGGCAGCACCGCCACCGATGACAACTAATTGATAAGTCTTCATCGCGAGCCCTCCTCGTAACGACGTGTGATGTCTTCCATCCGTTTACGGTTGACGCCCCAGTCAGAATATCCTACACGAGATGCCGAACGGAAATGAATCACTTGTGCGGCTTCATCGAAGTAAAATTCGACGTCATCCTTGAAGCGAAAGACTTTACTCGTGAAGATGGCATGGATGTATGTCCCTTCCTCCTTGACGACTTTCACGCGATCGAGGCTTTGTAGAATCCGTAAGAGTTGGAATTTCGAATCCGCAAGCGTTCCTTTGAACGGGAGCGGACGCATTTTCATATCCTGTAGATCGGTTTGAGTAGATACCGCATTCGGTTTTCCGGAGAGCGGTTGAAGCGTACCATTTGAAACACCAAGTGCCATGACTGATTCCTCCGTTTCCTATCATCTGATCCATTTCGTACTATAATCCACTTAACTTTACCAGTTTCTGTTTCACTCTGCCTGTCTGAGTGTTTACGCTTTCGTGACAGGTAGCAGAATCGTTGCGATGACACCGCCTTCCGGCTGATTATCGATGAATAGCTTGCCTTCATGTGCTTCGACGAGTTCTCGGCAAATCGATAGTCCGAGTCCTGTTCCGCCCTTTCCTTTTTGCACTTGATAGAACTTTTCTGTGACGTGACGCAAGTGCTCTTTCGGAATACCTGGTCCTTCATCACTGAAGGAGAGGAACAACACACGTTCTGAACGAACGAGGCGAATGGTAATCGTGCCACCGATTGGAGAAAAGCGAATCGCGTTATCGAGCAGGTTCAAGAAGACTTGTTTTAATCGATTTTCGTCGTATAGACCGACGACTTGCGCCGGTAATTTTTGTACGATCTGAACATTTTTTTCTTCTAGCTTTTGACGCAGTTGTGCTGTGACGGTCTCGATGATTTCCGTCAAGTTGACTTCCTGACGGTATAGAACGAGGCGGCTCGTCTCAAGTTTTGAGAAATCGAGTAACTGTTCAACGAGCGAGATCAAACGTTCCGTCTCTGAATGAATGATGCCCATCCCAAGCGACGCCTCTTCTGGCAACTGATCCTGTTCGACGAGTAACGTCTCGCTCCAGCCTTTGATCGATGTCAAAGGTGTCCGTAACTCATGGGAAATACCCGAAATGAATTCATCTTTCAATGTTTCCTGTTGCTTGATCTGTTGCCCCATATAGTTGATTGTCCGTGCTAGTTCTCCAAGTTCGAACGAATACTCCTCGTTCACCTTGACGTCGTAATGTTGTTTCGCGATTTGGTCCGACGCACCAATGACTTCTTGGATCGGCCGAACGATCGATGACACCAGACGTGAGGAATAGATGAAGGCAAGTCCCCAAATTACTGTACCCAGGAGGACGATCGCTAAACAAATTTCAATCACACGTCGATCGATTCGCTCAAGCGATGTCGTATAACGAAGTGCTCCCGTCGTCTGACCAAACGATACGACAGGTTCAGTCACTTCAAGCAAATGTTCTCCTGTCGCCTCATCGTCATATCGTTTCGTGACCGTCTGCCCCGCCCTCACTTGATTGACCGCCGCTCGCGTTAATTTACGTTGCGAGATGAAACCAGTCGAAGAATAGCGCGGAATGCCTGTCGCATCCAACACTTCGATTTCTGCATCTGGATAGGCGTAAGAATCGAGTACATCATGAATCGTCGCTTCTGAATCCGTGTAATCATAAGCGAGTCCGCTATTTGCGAACAAAACCGCACTCGCATTCGCATGACGTTTTAAGACATCTGTCGCCGTCACGTAGTAATAGTTATAGGTCACGAACGAGAGAATCCCGATGACGAGTAAGACCGTCACCGTGATGATCGTCATGAACCGCATTAATATCTGGCGCTTCATTCTTCGTTACGCCACTTGTATCCATGTCCCCACAATGTCTCGATGAACTTCGGTTCCGCTGGATTTTCTTCGATTTTTTGACGAAGGCGGCGAATGTTGACATCGACTGTCTTTCGGTCGCCGAAATAGTTCTCACCCCATACCGCATCGAGTAACTCATCTCGCGACATGACTTGATCCTCATTTTTAATGAAATGACAAAGTAAATCATATTCAGTCGGCGTTACTTCGACGTCGACACCTTCTTTTTGGACACGCTTCGCTCCTAAATCAATCCGGAACGGTCCTGAAACAAGTTCGCGTGGCTGTTTTCTACGGCGTAACGTCTCTACGCGTCGCAAGAGCGACTGGATACGTGCGAGTAATTCTGCTGGACTGAACGGCTTCGCGATGTAATCGTCCGCTCCTACGCTTAGTCCCATGACTTTATCTTCTTCTCGCGTCCGTGCCGTCAGCATGATGATCCCGACGACCTCGTCCTTCGCCCGCGCCTGTTCACAGACAGCGAAACCGTCTACTTCCGGCATCATGATATCCAGTAACAAAATATCAAAGGTCTGTTGATCAAATTGCGCCAGTGCCTCTTTTCCATTTTCCGCTTCAATGACGTCATAGCCTGCCCGTTTCAAATTGATGACGATGAAACTGCGAATCGCATGTTCATCCTCGGCTACTAGTATTTTGGTCATTCTTTTCTCCCCCTGACTCTTTATTCCACGAGTGTGACACGATTGACGAACCCTTCATAATCCTTCGTCGCGTCGATCACATAGACATAATCAATGCCCTCTTTAATTTTTCGTTTTTGGTCACTAGCAATGTATTGATTCTTTGGAATGATCTCTAATTCAAAATCAACCTGCTTCGTATCGCGATTGATGAAACGAACGCGATTTTCACGCTTTTCAATCGTTTCCCGTGTCGCCCAATTAGCGGGGAAACGCATGACGAAATTATATTCTTGATCAATGTACTGCTCTTCCCGCAGTTCGAATCCACTCTCAAGAAACGGCGGATTGTTCGATCCGTTCCATGTGTAGTACGCTGTGATACGTGGTTTCGGCTCACCTTCACGCCCTTCACTACCACCTGGCGTATATTGATGACCGAACTCGACGATTCCGTCTTGATCGACATCCTTTGGGAACGTATACATCGGTTCAACGATCTCATCGACCTGACCGAAACGCACTTGTTCCAGCGTATCGTTCGCTAAGCGAAATAATGCGATGTGCATCTTGGCATCTCGTGTATAAGAGACGATCAAGCCTTTGTTGCGTGCGGCATTGATCGTATCGACTTCAAGTAAGTCATGTTCTGCGAATAAATCGCCATCTTTTGTCGCTAGTGTCGTCTCTTGACGCTTTTTCGACAAGATGTCCTTATAATAGATCAAACGAGACGGACTTCCCTTTTGTAGAAGCACCATATCCCTCTCGCGATCTTGATTCAAATCATCCACCGACAGGCGGTCATACCGATCCACCTTCGTGACATCTCGTTGCTTCGATAGTAACTGCTCAATGATGTATAACGTATTTTCACCATAACTGGTAATCCCGATGACTAAATGGTTTTGCTTATGCTGCGCGTCAGATACGACTTCGAGTCGATCGATGGCTCGACCGTCAGCTACCGTCTGCCGTGTCACAAGTCGCCATTTTTCACCTTGTCGTTCATGAACGAGAAGGTGAATCGTGAAACGTCCATCCTGCTCACTGCGGTAGAAAGTGATCGCTTCATCCTTACCGTTTCGGTCTAAATCGACAAGTTCGTATAGACGGGATACTACTTGATTGCGTGGCGCCACGATTTCTGCCTGTTTCGGCAAATCGCGGTCAATCCGCTCTTTCAACGACTGCTCCCATGCCGGAAGGGACGGATGTTCGAGTAGAGAAGCGGGATGCGGAAACATTGTACTGCATCCTGCTAATAATAGGCTTGATATGATCATGAAGAGATATTTCATAAAGTTGGAATCCTTTCCGTACGGGCTCTGTTTCCACTTTATCATACTCTCTCAACGGAGAGTATATTGTCGAATGGGACACAAGTTGTTACGATATACAGATAATTGAAAGGGGTTTGAATGTATGACGTACAAAATGATTGTTCTCGATTTAGATGATACCTTGTTGACAAGTGACCATACGATTTCACCACGTACGAAAGATGCCTTACTTGCTGCGCAACGTCGCGGGAAGAAAGTCGTGCTCGCAAGCGGTCGTCCGACATATGCGATGCTCGACCTTGCAGAAGAACTAGAACTCGCACGATATGGAAGCTACATCCTGAGCTTCAACGGCGCATCGATCATCGACTGTAAAACGAACGAATCGCTTTTCCTCAGTACCCTCTCTCCTGAGACGGTACATTGCCTTTACGATTTAAGTAAACGGGAGGATGTCTACATCCACACATATGTCGGAGATGAAATCCTGACAGAACAATCGAACGAGTATACGACGCTCGAAGGAAAATTGACTGGTATGGATGTCGTTCCCGTCACTGATTTTAAAGCCGCGATTCAAACACCTGTCGTCAAGTGTTTGATGATGGCAGAAGAGACACACCTCGCGCGTGTCGAGCAGACGCTTCAACAGGAACTCGCAGGTAAACTCGCCGTCGCCCGCTCGAAGCCGTTTTTCCTTGAATTCACGGAAGACGGTGTCACCAAAGGAACAAGCCTTGCCTTACTGTCTGAAAAACTGGGAATCGCTCAAGAAGAAGTCATTGCTTGCGGAGACGGCAACAACGATCTTTCAATGATCGAATGGGCAGGTCTTGGCGTTGCGATGGCGAATGCAGCCGATACCGTCAAAGAAAAAGCACAGTATATGACCGCTTCGAACGATGAAGATGGTGTTGCTCTCGTCGTCGAAAAGTTCATGATGGATGAAGAACCAGCAATCTCAAGCCGCTAAGTAACTCAAAAAAGCGTGTGTTCCGCATTCAACGGGACACACGCTTTTAATTTACGACAAACACCAGTCGATCGGTTCTCTTCCCTGCTCTTTTAACCAAGCATTCGTTTGAGAATACGGTTTACTACCGAAAAACCCACGACTCGCGGATAAGGGACTCGGATGAACAGCTTCAAGAACAAGATGACGATTCGTATCGATCAGCTCCTTCTTACTCTTCGCATGATTTCCCCAGAGGATGAACACGATTGGTTGTGTCTGTGTTCCTAATACTTCGATGACCCGATCCGTGAACGGTGCCCATCCTTTTTTAGCATGGGATCCCGCTCTCCCTTCTTCGACCGTAAGAGATGTATTGAGTAAGAATACACCTTGTCGTGACCAAGCTTCTAAGTTTCCAGATGTCGGAGCCGGACAACCGATGTCCGCGACGAGCTCCTTAAACATGTTTCGCAGAGATGGTGGAATCGGTACACCATCATGAACAGAAAAACTGAGTCCATTCGCCTGACGCGGACCATGATAGGGATCTTGCCCTAAGATGACGCACCGGACATCTTCTGGAGCGACCGCATCGAACGCATGAAAGATCCGCTCTTTCGGAGGATAGACGGTCGTCGTTTGATAGGCTTCCTTCAAAAAGGTCCACAGTTCTTGAAAATAGGGTTTTTCCTTTTCTTCTTTTAACACGGTTTGCCAAGATGGATGCACGTGAATCCGCTCCTTTTTCAGTCTCAAGTCGCTGTTCGTCCGTCTTGATTCTGCTATGATGGATGATGAGGTGGAAAACTATGATTCAGACAAAACAAGTATTCGGACTACCATTCGTGGATGCGACACCTTCGCAATGGTATACCCATATTAAAACAATCTTACACGACCGAGGAAAAGCCTTTCTTGTCACGGCGAATCCCGAGCTCGTGTTGCGTGCATTGCGCGAACCTTCTTACGATGCCATCTTACGACGGGCGACGTTCATCACACCAGACGGGATCGGTGTGACGGCTGCCAGCAAACGGATGGGAGCACCGCTCACTGCGACATTGCCGGGAATCGAGACGGCACGTGAACTATTACGGACGGCAGACGCACTCGAGAAGCGCGTCTTTTTACTCGGTGGACGCCCGGAAGTCATGAAATCGCTCATCCGTCAGTTATCGATTCGTTTCCCGAACATTCACTTCGTGGGAACGTTTCATGGTTTTGGAAAAACAGAGGAAGCAACACGAGCGATCGCAGAAGCAGACGCTGATCTTGTTCTCGTTGCGCTCGGTGCCCCGAAACAGGAAGAATGGATCGCTTCCGTCTATGATCAAGTCAATCACGGTATCTTCATCGGTGTCGGTGGTGCGTTTGACGTCTGGTCCGGACACAGTAAACGTGCGCCTAAATTATTTCGTCGCCTCAAGTTAGAATGGCTTTATCGCATCTCAACGCATCCTCGTGGATTCGAGAAATTTAAGGACTTGTTACTCTTCCTGACGCTCGTACTTCGTAAAAAATCAACGCTCTCTTGAGCGTACACAAAAAGGCTCCCGACACGGCGAGAGCCTTTTTTACGCTTATCTTACGCGTTGACAGTCGAGAATGAACGACCGAGTTCTTTTGCTTTAGCGATTGCTGCTTCTTTGATCTCTTCTGCTTTTTCTGGGTTCATCGCCATACCTTCGATGAAGAGTGCATCGTAGTCTGTTACGCCAGTGAAAGCAAGTGCTTGACGGAGGTAGTCGTCACCGAAGTTAAGACCAGATCCTGTGTAGACGCCACCTGTTGCTTGGATGTGGAGTGCTTTTTTACCTTCCATCAAGCCTTTTGGACCTTCTGCAGTGTAAGCGAATGTTTTACCTGCAAGAAGAACGCTGTCGATGTACATTTTGAGACGTGCTGGGAAAGAGAAGTTCCACATTGGTGTAACGAAGACATACTCATCTGCTTCCATGTATTGCTCGAGGTGTTTTGTCATCGTACCGACTTTTGCAATCTCCACTTCTGTTAATTCTTCGCCAGTTGCGAACTTGCCCCATGCGCTAAGAACATCTGTATCGATTTCTTGGACTGTTTCGTTATATAGGTCAAGAACTTCTACTTCAGCTGAAGGATTCGCTGCTTTGTAGCTTTCGAGGAATGCTTCACCGACTTGAAGGCTGAAAGAGTGTTCTGTAGCTTTCGGGTTAACAGTTACATAAAGTAATTTAGTCATTATTATTTCTCCCTTTTATTTAAAGTAAATTCTGTAACTAAACATACCAACCACTTTTTCGTTTGTCAATTAGTTTGACTTCCAAACGAAGAAAAAAAGCTCAAGTCCGTGACCTGAGCTTTTTTAATCTTATGAGTGCTAATTCTTATACATTTTCGAGCGGCGTATAATGTTCGGCTCGTAAACCGATTCGTTTCAACTGATCAATCAACTGTTCCTTTTCAGAAACCGACAAATCCTTAAATAAGTCCGCTAAAAAGGCTTCATGTTTCGGGAATGTCTCTTCCATTAGTTCGCGTCCAGCTTCCGTTAATGTCCCAAATGTGACACGACGATCCGTCGCACATGATTTTCGCGCAATCAATCCGCGCTTTTCAAGTTTATCGACAACATACGTCACACTTCCGCTCGTTAATAGAATCTTATCGCCAATTTGTTGTAGAGGCGTGTCCCCTTTGTGGTACAGCAATTCAAGAACGCCGAACTCCGATAAATTCAATTGATGTGTTTTGATGTCTGCCTTCACTTGCTCCGTCACCGCATGCATCGTCCGAGATAGAACAACGAGCATTTTCAATGCCAGCTTCGAGTCTGTCGATTCCATTTTACGTTCGCCCCTCTTTGTGTTGTATCGTCACAATCATAGACTTCTTTGTCTATCCGGTCAATTCTTGTTGAAATTTTCCAATCGATTTATATCTCAAAAAAAGTTCTTGCCGTGAAACGCGTTTCATAGCCTATCGTCTTGATATACACTAAGAAGGAGGTAATCATCATGTCGATCCATACTCGGTTAACCCAGCTATTCAAGCGGAATGTCGCTTTTGAATGGGCGATTGAACAGTTGCATACACCAGCAGGCTATTATTTATGTCAACACACGTTAGTTGATCAATACCCTGATTTGTCTCCTCAAGAAAAAACACGACTGCTCTCAAAAATCAATGAACTGGCTGAACAGACAACTCCATTCTCGGCTCCCGTCTCCCGACAGGATTGGCGCCGACTTGAACAACGATTATCTCGCCAGACCTAATTCAGGAGGGATGCGCGATGACGAATATCCGAGACTTGGCACGTGAAGCAAACGTATCCGTTACGACAGTCTCACGTGTACTAAATGATCATCCGTATGTGGCAAACGAGAAGCGACAAGCTGTCCGAGAAGCGATAGAAAAACTCGGCTATATCCGTAATCAAACCGCTGTCCATCTTTCGACGGGCATGACAAAAACGGTCGGAGTTATGCTTCCGTTTGTTGATCATCCATATCACGCCGCCATTCTCCAAGGCATCGCTCAAGCAGCCTTTGACGCCAGTTATCGGTTCTTGACGTGGCAAACGAATTATGTGGAAACGCATGAGCAACTGGCACTGGATGCGCTGGCGCAACAGGAAATCGACGCACTCATCGTCGTGTCACACAGCCTTCCATTATCAGTGATTTTACCGTATGAACGCCATGGACCAATTGTCTTTTGTGAACACCATGAAGACGTGGTCGCTGTTTATATCGATCACTATACTGCCTTTCAACAAGGACTCGCGCATCTGCGACAACAAGGACACACAAGTATCGGTATTTGTCTCGGAAGACCGGACAGCACGAATAGCTTAGCACGCAAACATGCGTATCAAGAGGTCGTATGTGACGAATTCGTCTATGAACAAACATTGACGATCGAAGATGGTGCGACTGTTGCGAGACGTTGGATGCAACAAAAACAACGACCGACCGCTATCTTGACCGCCAGCGATCACGTCGCAGCGGGTCTGATCTTGGAACTCCGAAAACAAGGCTATCAGGTCCCGGGAGATCTCTCTGTCATTGGTTTTGATGGAAGTGAGCTCGCTGAAGTCTTAGCGATGACGACGATCGCGATTCCGTATGCCACGATCGGGCGACATGCTTTTCAATTGACTATCCGCGAAGATCCAATAGCTCGTCCACAAATCGAAGTGCCTTCAGCGTTCATTTCTGGAACGACCGTCCTGCCCCATGCATGAATCCATATAAAAAAGCGGCGATTTCATCGATTTGAATTCGCCGCTTCATTTTGTTTAAAGTGCTCCTGCTGCTACATACCGTGATCCCCAGTAGCCGCCACGGAACGATTCTTTGACGACTCTTCCATAATACGAGTTCGCATTGATCATCGTACCACCATCAACAGCAATTCCAACGTGTTGAATCCCACTTCCATGAGTAAAGAAGACAAGATCACCAGCGCCAGGCGCTGTTCGTTTTGTTGCCGCATATTGAGCTGATGCCGTACGTGGCAGTGATTTCCCTAGTGCTTGATAGACATAACGCGTAAATCCGGAGCAATCAAAGCCAACTGGTCCTGTCGCACCAAAAACATAAGGACGTCCTTTTAAACTTTCTGCTACAGAAACGATCGTTGATCCGGTTTTACTAAGTCCCTTTGTCGCTTTAGCGTTATACGCTTTTGTGTATGTAGAGGCGATGTAGGCTGATTTCCCTTGATGACGGATTTGATACCATTCTTTGACCTGACCCACGACCGTCACGGCTTGACCGAGTTTCAATTGTCCGACTCGTTGACTCGATACAGCAGCTTTGGCGCGAATATTCAGCACATCCACCGATACCACTACTTTTTTACTTGTTGCAGCTTGCGTTGATGCTGGAACGAGTGTCCAACTACTGATAAGTAACGTTAGGGTTAACAAAACACGAGTGACAGCTTTCATGGATTCATTCTCCTTTTATGTATGAATAGGAAGTCTTTAAATTGTCAGATAATTTCTGTTTTTATCCTATCACTTTCCTAATTTGCATCGTGTTACAGTTATTTGACACGAAACCTTTATCGTAATACTTTTGTAACAAAACAAAACGACAGGCTGTGGAATGACGTAATACCGCCATTTCCACTTCTCTGTCGCTTTTACTGTTTATCTATTTTTTCAAGAATCCATTGACTTCTTTTTACGGAAGCGTGCTAGGAATTCATAGACGATTGGCACGATGAGGAGTGTCAACAACGTCGAACTCGTAAGTCCTCCGATGACTGTCACACCTAATCCCTTCGAAATCAACGCGCCTCCTTCGAGTCCGAGCGCAAGTGGTGCCAAGGCACCAATCGTTGCGAGCGCCGTCATCAAGATTGGACGAAGTCGTGTTCCAGCAGCATCGAGTAATGCTTCACGCGTCGATAATCCTTCTGTTTCCTTATGAATGACGCGGTCAATCAAGACGATCGCATTCGTTACGACGATCCCGATCAACATCAAGGCGCCAATCAAGGACGATACAGAAATCGTCTCTCCTGTAATCAACAGGGCGACGAGTCCACCGATGATCGCAAACGGTAACGAGAAGAGAATGACGAGTGGCGTTAAGGCTCCACCGAACGTGATGACAAGAACCAAGTAAACGATCGCTACAGCTGCTGCCATCGCTAATCCGAGTTGTGTGAAGGACTCTTGAATCTGCTCGGTGACTCCCCCTTGCTCATACGAGACACCCGTTGGACGGTCGATTTTCTTCACTGATTTTTCAATTGCTTGTGAAGCTTCCGTCGCTTTATCCGTTTTCAGTTCTGCTGTCACGGTAGCGACGAGCTTGCCATCTCGTTCGTTGAGCGAGTCCGGAGTCGTTCCCTTTTTCACGGTCACGAAGTCAGACAGTTTACGAACACCGAGCGGCGTCACGACATCGGTCCGTTCCAAATCTCGGATCGAATCATATGTCGTCTGTTCGTTCGGTACGATGACATCAAGTTCTTTCCCTTCTACTTTTATAGTAGAAAGTGGTTTTTCCTCTCCTTGCACATTCGCGATACCTTGCGCGAGCTGTGCTGTCGAAACACCGAATTCAGCGGCTTTTTTCTGATCCACTTCGAACGTATATTGCGTATAGGCTTCTTTTAAATCCGTCGTTACTTTACGAACGTATTTCGATTCGCCTTCGATCGCTTTGACGAATGTCGGCGTGACTTTTTCTAAATCCTCGATGTTATTCGCGAAGATCGAATATGAGACGCCTGACGAAGCTGCACCACCGCTAAAGTCTTGTTCTTTCCATTCACCTGTCGGAATATCGGCATTCAATTGTTTGATTGCCGCTTGTTTGACGTCAGCAAAATCTTCTGTGTCCGGATCATACTGGACGATGAAGACACCTTGTTTGGTGTTACCCGGATTCAATGGGTTTTCTCCACCCACTGTAAATTGGAGATTATCGATGTTCTTTTGTGTGTTGAAATAATTCTCCGCTTGATCAGCTGCTTTTAATGAATCATCAAGCGTTTGACCTGGTTTTGGATTGTACGTGACATACAGTGTTTTTTCTCCTTCTTGATTTAAGAAGTTGACACCGATTGTTGGTACGAGCGCAAAACTACCAATCAACAGTAAGACGGCGAGTCCAAAGACAACGAGTTTATGGTTGAGAGACCAATTCAGCACACGACGATAACCGTGCGCAAGCTTACCGCCCTCTTCTTTTTCTGGCTTTGGTGCCTTACCACGTTTAAAGAGTGAGTCTGCAAACATCGGTACGACCGTTACCGCAACAATCAATGACGCAAACAGTGCGAAAACGACGGTCAAAGCGAACGGTAAGAAGAGTTCACCGACAAATCCTGTAACGAATCCGAGTGGTAAGAACACAGCAATCGTAACAACTGTCGACGAAGCAATCGGAATGAATACTTCACGTGTCGCACTAATGATCAGATCTTTCCCTTTTAACTTCTCCGTTGGATCAGTCAGACGGCGATAAATATTTTCGATGACGACGATTGAATCATCAACGACACGACCGATTGCGACCGTCATTGCTCCAAGTGTCATGATATTTAATGAAATATCCATTTGTTTTAGGACTAGAATCGCCATTAACAACGATAGTGGAATCGAAATGACGGCGATGATCGTCGACTTGATGTTACGTAGGAACAACAGAATGATGACAATCGCGAAGAGTGCCCCGATCAATGCCTTACTGATCATCGTCGAGACCGAGTCCTCGATTGGTTTCCCTTGGTCGAGCGTCACGGACGCCTTGACTGTTCCATTTTCTTTTTCAAAGTCTTTAATCGTCTGCTTGACGGCATTGACGACATCGACGGTGTTTGCATCTTGCGACTTCGTCACTTGTACACCAATCGATCGTTCTCCATTCGAGCGAGAGATTGATTCTTCAATTCCTTTATCTTCAATCGTCGCGACTTGTGATAACGTGACGGTCGGTATTTGTGTTGGTGCCGCTTGTGTTGTTTGACCTGACACAGCACCTGTCGATGGTGTAGTTTGGGATGTTGCAGTTGCTGGTGCTTGTCCTGCTTGTCCTGCTTGTCCTGCTTGTCCTGCTTCCGAATTATTCGCTGCTGGTGGCGTATAAGGAAGGCGGAGATCTTTTAATTCCTTGACCGTCGTTGCTTTTCCATCTAGTACGATGGCTTGTTCCTTATCCCCTAACTCGTACAAACCAAGTGCTAAACGTGAATCGTTGGCTTGAATCAGCTGTTTCGCCTTTTCTTCCGTTAGACCGTAACGTTCGAGTTTTTTCTCATCGAAGCGAATCTCGATCCGGCGAATCTCTTGCCCTGCGACTTGAACCGTCTGAGCACCTTCGATTCCTTCAAGTTTCGGTTGGAGTTCATTTTCAACAAGTTTCGTTAACTCAGACAGAGAGCGTTCCTTGTCAGAGACGGCGAATCCAATGACCGGGAAAGCATCAAAGGAAATCCGTGAGACTTGTGGATCCTGAACACCTTCTGGTAACTCTACGTTTGAAAGAGCTTCTTTTACCTTTTGCTCTGCTTCTTCCATGTCCGTACTGAAGTTGTAGTCAATTTGTAAGTTCGATGCATTTTGGAAAGATGTCGAACGCACGGTATCAACACCTGGTAAATTTTCGACCTTACTTTCAAGTTCTCGACTGACTTCGTCTAGCACCTGCTCTGGTGTAGCGCCTGGATAAATCGTCGTCACGGACACGGTTGGTGTCGTGATGTCTGGCAACGTCTCAAGTTTCATCGATGTTCCCGCATAGATACCGGCAACTGTGATGATGATCGTCATAAGCCAAAGGGCGAACTTATTGTTCACCGAAAACTGGATGATCTTTTTCATCGTGTGGTTCTCCCTCACTCTTCAATTTGTTTGTCTAATCGTCGGGCACGTTCCATTAATTGTTGAATCAATCGCTGTCGCACATCTTGAGACGGTGCACCAAACTGAAAATGCTCGGACAACTTCAAACCGTCTAACGTAAAGCGGATTGACAAGACTTCAACCGGATCCATCTGTTCTGTCAGTTGGCGGAAGAACTGTTCGGCTTGTCGTTTTCGCTCCTCGACGAACGTCGTGTGGTCCTTCAACAAGGATAATAAGTAAAGAAGCGCATCCATATCGAGATGAAACTCCTCTTGCTGTTGGATTTGCAACGTCACGAACGCTTCCATCGGCCCCATCGTCAACTGAAGTTGTTCATATAATTCAAATTGACGTGCTTCTTGCGCCACGATGACGCCCATTAGCAACGCTTCCTTCGAAGCGAAATGATACAATAGTCCACCTTTTGAGACATTTGCTTGTTTCGCCACTTCCTCGAGCGTCAATTGGGTAAATCCTTGTTGCAAAATGATCGTCGTCGTTGCTTCAAGAATCCGGCGACGTGTTTCTTGAGCTTTTACACTGGCCAAAAGTCTCCCCCTTTTCTTTTTACTGTACCGTCTGGACGGTTTCTTTTTACAGTGTACGAATTTTGATTTCGAGATGCAATCGCTTTGCTTATGTTTCACGTGAAACTTTCGTGAACATAAAACACCGCTTGCGTACCTCGTTGTACGCAAACGGTATTTCAGAAATTATTCTTCTGCTCCACGCGCACTCTCTCGCAGCGCTGCTTGCATCGTTTCAAAAAGATGATGCTCCCGTAGTACTTGTATCCCACGATCTGTCGGTCCACCAGGAGCCGCGACATCAGCAATAAGACGCTCCGTGCTTTCACTAGATCGCATGAGAATCTCTGCTGAACCTTTCATCGCTTGTGCGACGATCCGTCGTGCATTTTCTTCTTCAAAACCGGCGTCCGTCAAGACGGGTAACATGCCAGCTACGATTTCATAAAAGAATGCAGGACTACATCCAGCTGCCGCCATGAACGCCGGCATCGTTGTTTCATTTGCCTCCGCGATTTCTCCGACACGTTCAAATAATGCCTCGACTACACTTCGGATCTCTTCATTCACATATGAGCCGAACCATAGTCCAGTCATTCCTAATTGATGCGCGACCGGTGTATTCGGCATAGCAGCCACAGTCGGACGTTCTGTTAACTGTTCAATTTCGTTCGGTGTAATGTGAGCCGCAATCGAAACGATCGTTTGGTGCGTCCATTGTTGGTTTGCTACGTAGTCAAGTACACCATCGGGTTGCATACCAAGCATGACGACATCATATAAGGAGACATCTTCTTGTTCGACCGTCTGAACGCCGTGTCGTGCCGCGACTTCCGTCAGGCGTGCTCCTCCACTCCGATTTGTCATCGTGATGTCCTCTCGTCCAAATCCAGAAGCAACCCATCCCTGAACGAGTGCCTCACTCATCGCACCCGCTCCTACTACTAATAGTTTCATCGTCTATCCTTCCTTTCCCTCAAAAAAAAGACCAGTCATGACTGGTCTTATGCGGGTCCATTATACACGAACAGCTAAATCTTCGACAGCGACGACACGAAGACCCTTTTCGTCAAGTTTCTTCACGATCTTTTTCTTCGTCTTTTCATCACAATCCGTCGGTAACGTAATTAACACGCGACGCATGACACTACTTTTCGCATCGAGGGTCATCAGACTCGCGACCGTTGAATATTTGTTGACGATCTTCGAAATCTTCTCGAGTGCCCCTTTTTGTTCGCTTAAGGCTACCGTCAGAACGTAACTTCCCGAATCACGATTCCACGCTTCCTCAAGCATTCCAAGCATCTTTCCGTGCGGTAGGATACCGAAGAAATGACCGTCGTCATTTAAGACCGCGATATACGGTAATTCCTTAATCGAGAAGAAGACTTCAAAGAAATTACTTCCTGTATAGATGTATTTGGATGTATTCTTAATCAGCGACATGACGTTATCGTCTAAACTGCCACCATTCATTCCATGACGATAAATGTGCATTTTATAGATATTCCCTTTGAAGTCCTGTCCTGTCTGATCAAGAACCGGGACACAACGGTATCCGGTTTTTTCAAGTGTGTCGAGCGCTTCACGGATTGTCGCAGTTTCGGAAATCGTGACACATTGGTGCTTCGGGATACATAAACTTTGAACGAGCATAATAAAATCCTCCTCTTTTACCTAATTACGCAGACTTAATCATAATCATTCGATTTTCATGCGCCATATCCTCTTTTCCCACTTCTGATGCGCTTTTATTCTTACAATCGCAAGACATTCGCTTGCAATCACAACCTAATCCAATCTAATTCAATCAAGTACACGCTTATTCTTCCATTGTCAGACAATTTATTAAATCAACAATCACCTTCATATTAAGATTTATTAAGATTTCGTAAAGACGCTTCATAAATGTATTCTTTTACAATACCGTCTGCTACAATCGAACTCGTGAAGTTACTTCACTATTCTATTCTTGTTCTTAATATGGAGGCAGAAGAAATGTTTAGTAAAAAACAAGATCCATTCGCAGTGAAATTATCCGAAATCGCAGGACACTTAAAAACGACTTCGCAATTCTTCGTTGACTTTAAAATCAACGGCATCGCGGATGTAAAAGAATTTGCACATAAAGTAAAAGACTTCGAGACAGCTGGGGACGATTTGATGCATCAGTTGATCATCGACTTGAACAACGCGTTCATCACGCCAATCGATCGCGAAGATTTACTCGCACTCGCTAACGCACTCGATGACGTCTTAGACGGCTTTGAAGAATGCTCCGCTATTTTCGAAATCTACAACATCGTTCAAGCAGACGAGCACATGATCAAGTTCGTTGATGAAATCAACATCGCTGTCTCAGAACTCGCGACGGCAATGGATCTTCTTGTTGCACGTAAATTGCAACCGATGCGTGAACACGTCATCAAAATCAAAGAACAAGAGACGATTTGTGACAACCTACGCCGTAAATCGATCAAAGCATTGTTCGCAACAGAAACAGATCCAATTAAAATCATCCAATACAAAGAAATCTATGAATCGCTCGAATCAATCGCGGACTACTGCCAAGACGCAGCTAACGTCATTGAAACGATCATCATGAAAAACGCTTAAGTGAGGAGCTAACGAGATGGATAGCCTGTTTATCATCACCGCCATAATCGTGATTCTCGCACTTAGCTTCGACTTCATCAACGGTTTCCACGATACAGCGAACTCAATCGCGACTGCTGTATCGACTCGTGCTTTGAAACCACGCCATGCCATCATTTTGGCTGCATCGATGAACTTCCTAGGTGCAATCACATTCACTGGAGTCGCAAAAACGATCTCTGGTGACATCGTTGACCCGTCAACACTTGAACACGGGAGCTATGTCGTCATCGCTGCCTTGATTTCAGCCATTGCTTGGAATCTTTTGACGTGGTACTTCGGTATTCCGTCAAGTTCGTCGCATACACTGATTGGTTCGATTGCCGGTGCAGCTGTTGCCTCAGTTGGGTTCGGTGGCATCGAAGCAAAAGGGTTCTTGAAAATCGTTGAAGCTTTGCTGATTTCACCAGTACTCGCCTTCACACTCGGTTTTATCGTATATGCAATCTTTAAAATCATCTTCAAAAAAGGAAATTTGGCGAAAACGAATCGTCGCTTCCGCCACGTCCAAATCGCAACTGCTGCACTACAATCGTACACACACGGTACGAATGATGCGCAAAAAGCGATGGGGATCATCACACTCGCTTTGATTTCGTCTGGTTTCCAAACGGATCACGAAGTTGCCACTTGGGTTAAACTTTCTTGTGCGATCGCGATGGGTCTCGGAACATCTGTCGGTGGATGGCGCATCATTAAAACTGTCGGTGGTCAAATCATGAAAATCCGTCCAGTTAATGGTGTAGCAGCTGACTTAACATCAGCAGCAATCATCTTCGGAGCAACGGCGATTCATCTTCCTGTTTCGACGACACACGTCATCTCATCTGCCATCTTAGGTGTAGGTACATCACACCGTAAGAAAGGTGTCAAATGGGGCACAGCGCAACGCATGCTTATCACATGGGTCATCACATTGCCGATTTCAATGGCTTTAGCTGCTATGATCTACTACATTCTCGACTTCTTATTCATTAAATAAATACAAATAAGTACAAATAAGTACAAATAATTACGTACCCCGCCTATTCAAGATAGGTGGGGTTTTGTCTACACTAGAAGCGTCGACAGTTGTTGTTTTTCCCATAATTCGCTATGATGAAGAACAAGAAGGATTGTCTATTTCTTTAGGAGGAATGCCCCATGACAAAACGTAAAGCCTTAACGATTGCTGGTTCCGACACGAGTGGTGGAGCTGGCATTCAAGCTGATTTAAAGACGTTCCAAGAACTTGGCGTCTACGGAATGAATGCCTTGACGGTCATCGTCGCACAAGATCCTGATCACTCTTGGCACCATGCGGTTTACCCAATCGACACAGAACTCGTCCGGACACAAATCCACACGGTCCTTGGAGGTATTGGTGTTGACGCGATGAAGACGGGAATGCTCCCGACTGTCGAAATCATTGAAGCCGTTGCCGAAAAAATCAAATCATCCGGCGTCCAAAACGTCGTCATCGATCCTGTCATGGTCTGTAAAGGCGAGGACGAGGTGCTGAACCCTGATACAGCGAACGCACTCCGTGATGTCTTGACACCACTTGCGACGGTCGTCACACCGAACGTCTTTGAGGCAGGTCAATTATCGGGTCTTGGTAAAACGCCAGCAACGATCGACGAAATGAAACTTGCAGCAGCGCGGATTCACGAAAAAGGTGCGCAATACGTTCTTGTCAAAGGTGGCAGCAAGATTGACCATCCACAAGCAGTTGACGTGCTTTATGACGGAAAAGAGTTTATCCTGATTGAGGACGAACGAATCGAGACACCGTACACGCACGGTGCCGGCTGCACGTATTCTGCAGCAATCACGGCCGAACTCGCAAAAGGTGCATCGGTAGAAGCTGCTGTCCGTACAGCAAAATCTTTCATCACTTCCGCGATTCGTCATTCATTCCGTTTGAATGAATACGTCGGACCAACTGATCACGCTGCACATCGTACAGTCCAGTCTTGATCCGCTTAAGAAGTCCGCGATATCCGCGGACTTCTTTCTGTATAGGAGAGGAGAAAAGTTTATGCAAGCCATTGATTTACAAGAAATACAGCGTTATATCGACGCACATGCGAATACACCGTTATATGTACACGTCGAGACGACGAACGGTGCCTACGCGACGCACCAAGATCCAACTTTCCATAGCGCAGGAATGTTTTTCCGCAATGCGGAAATCACTTACGAACGCGGTCTAATCACAGGGAACGGTCCTTACCGGATTGGTCTGAAACTCGCACACGGCTGGTTATACGGTGAAGGATTGACTGACTTCGAATTTGCTGGCGATCAATTGTTGATTGCCGGTCACGATATCGAAGGACGTCTTGCGATTGCTTTTGAACTTAGCCCGACACCATTCGCTCAAGGTGCAGAGGAGGTAGACGCATGACACACGAAGATCATTTACTCGTCGTCTTCCCTCACCCGGATGACGAAGCTTTCAGTTCTGCTGGAACGATCATCGAACACGCTGAAAACCGCGGTCCTGTCACGTACGCTTGTCTGACACTTGGTGAGATGGGACGTAACATGGGACGTCCTGTTTTTACAAACCGGGAACAGCTCGCAACGATTCGTAAACGCGAGTTGATCGATGCTGCTGCAAAAATGAAGATTTCAGATCTCCAAATGTGGGGACTTCGCGATAAGACCGTTGAATTCGAGGATGAGGCAGCACTCGCTGACCGTATTCTTGCTTTGATTCAACAGACACGTCCGACTCGCTTGATTTCGTTCTACCCGGGTTACGCAGTGCATCCCGATCATGAAGCGACAGCTCGCGCCGTCGTTCGTGCCCTTCGGATGATGGATCCCGCCGATCGTCCTGAGTTCCTCGCGGTCGCTTTCGCGAACAATACGAAAGCAGAACTTGGGGAAGGAACGTTCATTCATGATGTCAGTGCCTATACGGATCAAAAGATCAAAGCACTCGAAGCGCATGCTTCGCAAACTGGTGGTTTGATGAAGGTCATCTCGGAAGACTCGAACATTCGTGACCTGCTCGTCAAAGAACGCTATTATCACTATCCGCTGTAATCTTCTATTAAGAGATGCCGATCGTCCGAACGACGATCAGCATCTCTTTTTTTGGTCTTCATTAGAAAACGTCGACTTTTCTGACGGCTTCTGCTAGTGTGAATAGTTGAGACTATGTCTCCGGAGTTCGTAACCTCCTCCGTTACAAAAACTAGGAATGGAAGTGTACATTATGAAAAACGAACGTGCTCTTGTCGTCTTCAGTGGCGGCCAAGACTCAACGACTTGTTTGTTTCAGGCACTGAAACAATACGAAGAAGTCGAAGTCGTGACGTTTAATTATGGACAACGTCATGCGCAAGAACTCGAAGTCGCACGCGACATCGCCTCTGAGCTCGGTGTCAAACACCATGAGCTTGATCTCTCTCTTCTCAGTCAACTGACGAGTAATGCCTTGACTGACCACAGCCAAACCATCACGACGAACGAAGATGGTCTTCCTTCTACTTTCGTAGATGGACGCAACCACTTGTTTCTTTCGTTCGCAGCCGTCCTTGCGAAAGGACGCGGAATCCGTCATATCGTCACTGGCGTATGTGAAACGGACTTTTCCGGTTACCCGGACTGCCGTGATGCCTTCATCAAGTCACTTAACGTGACATTGAACCTTGCGATGGACTATCCATTCGTACTTCACACGCCACTCATGTGGCTCGACAAAAAAGAAACGTGGGCGCTTGCCGACTCGCTCGGTGCGTTTGATTTCGTTCGAAATCGCACGTTGACGTGTTACAACGGCGTCATTGGAGATGGTTGCGGCGAATGCCCTGCCTGTGAATTACGGAAAAATGGATTAGATGCATACATCAAGGAGGTTCAACACACATGACATTCAATTACGAAGCACCTGAAACAGTCGAGCGCCCGACTGGCGACTCGCTTATCTATACGAAATCCCGCGTCATGATCGTAAAAAAACTGACGTTCGACGCAGCACACCATCTGTATGATTACGATGGAAAATGCCGTGCCCTTCACGGTCATACGTACCATGTCGATATGGGAATCAGTGGTTTTCTAGATCACCGCGGTATGACACTCGATTTTGGTGACCTTAAGAAAATCTTCAAGACACACCTCGAACCACTATTGGATCACCGCTACCTGAATGAATCATTACCATACATGAATACGACAGCTGAAAACATGGCGGCTTGGATTTTTGAGACACTCGGACAACATCTTCCGGACGAACGGGGACTTCGTGTCGAATTCGTCAAGCTCTACGAGACACCTACTGCTTTTGCTGAAGTCCGTCGTGAGTGGATGAACGAAGCATGAGTGCCTTAACGAAAACACCAAAAATTCCGGTTCTCGAGATTTTCGGACCAACGTTTCAAGGAGAAGGACGATCAATCGGTCAAAAGACGATGTTCGTCCGGACCGGTGGCTGCGACTACTCCTGTTCGTGGTGTGACTCCGCCTTCACATGGGATGGTTCTGAAAAACCCGAACTCTTGACGGCAGAGACGATCATGGAACGTCTTGATGCGCTCGGCTCTTACGGACATGTCACGATTTCCGGTGGGAACCCATTACTTCACGCTTCGATCGGTACACTGGTTGAGGCATTAAAAGAACGAAACATCACGATGTCGGTTGAGACACAAGGTTCTTACTGGCAAAATTGGTTACTCGATATCGATGACGTCACACTCAGTCCTAAACCACCTTCAAGTGGGATGAAGATTGATTTTGATCGTTTGGATGTCTTTTTCAAACGATTGCCGGAACAACAACGTGCCGTCAAAATCGTCATCTTTAATGAGGAAGACCTCGACTTCGCGGCAATGATTTCTGAGCGATATGCTTTAAAAACACTCTATCTCTCACTTGGAAATCCCGATCCGCACGAAGAAGGAACGATTGCTCCACGTATGCTACACGATTTAAAAACACTGTGGGAACGCGTTGCCGGTGATGAACGCTTTAATCACGCGCGTGTCCTACCACAATTACATGCCCTCGTTTTCGCAAACGACCGTGGCGTCTAAGGAGAATTGATTCATGCGACCTGAAGACTTAAACGACTTATCGTTACTCGGCCAAAAAGCCGTACCTTATATTTTTGAATATCAACCAGAAGTACTTGAAGCGTTCCCGAACCGTCACCCGGAAAATGACTACTTCGTGAAATTCAATGCACCAGAGTTCACAAGTCTTTGTCCGATCACGAATCAACCGGATTTCGCGACGATCTATATCTCGTACATCCCGGACGAAAAACTCGTCGAATCGAAGTCACTTAAATTATATCTGTTCAGTTTCCGCAATCACGGTGATTTCCACGAGAACTGCATCAACGTCATCGGGAAGGATCTCGTGAAATTGATGGAACCTCGTTACCTCGAAGTCTGGGGGAAATTCACGCCACGCGGTGGAATCTCAATTGATCCGTACTACAATTATGGGAAGCCTGGTACAAAATATGAACGGATGGCAGAACACCGTCTATTCAATCACGATCTCTATCCTGAGACTGTCGATAATCGTTAAACGCTCAAAGAGGAACAGTGGACTTTTCCACCGTTCCTCTTTTCTCATTTTCATTCAACTGGATGGGATGTCGACCAAAGTCGTACGATCGTGCTGACGGATGACTTCAGATGGCCAAATATGCCGTAATAAATGATCCGAAGGAACATGTAAGGCACGCGCCAGTCGCTCAATCATCGAAAAAGACGGATGCGCAATGCTGTTTTCGATACGTTGAATCATCTCGGGTGTCGTTTCGGTCAATTCAGCCAGTGTATACTGATCGAATTGGTGACGTTCTCGTAATGTACGAATCCGCTGACCATACTGTCCGATCGGTTGAATCACTTCTTTCATCCGCCAAACATCCTTTCTTTTTTGAAACCAGACAACGTTCACTGTAGTCTTATTCCCACTTTTTTTAAATTTGAATACCTTTCCGAACCACCATTTTTCTATCGAAATTTAATTTCAAATATTTTTCTTGTAAAACACTAGCTTTTTAAAAAGTTATCGCTTACAATTCTATATGCAAACGGTTGCATTAATCGCTTACATTATTGCACTGTTCTTACACACATATTAGAGAAAAAAAGATACAAAAAGGAGTGAATGATCTTGAAAAATGCTATTTCGTTCGATTTTTGGCAAAAACTCGGTAAAGCCTTGATGGTCGTCATCGCCGTCATGCCTGCCGCAGGTATCATGATTTCAGTCGGTAAATTGATCGGCATGTATGGTGGCGACATCGTGTTGATGCAAACGATTGCCCGGATCGTTGAAGATTTAGGTTGGGCCATCATTACGAATCTCCACGTCCTATTCGCTGTCGCGATTGGTGGATCGTGGGCAAAAGAGCGTGCTGGCGGTGCCTTCGCTGCTTTACTTGCTTTCATTCTGATCAACCGTGTCACCGGAGCTATCTTCGGTGTTAACGCCGCAATGGTCACGGATCCGAAAGCAACTGTCAATTCATTGCTTGGTTCTGAGCTCATCGTAAAAGATTATTTCACTTCGGTACTCGGTGCACCCGCACTGAACATGGGGGTCTTCGTCGGAATCATCTCCGGTTTCCTAGGTGCTGTTCTTTTTAATAAATTTTATAACTTTAGCAAATTACCGGATGCGCTTGCCTTCTTCAACGGAAAGCGTTTCGTCCCATTCGTCGTCATCGGCGGATCGGTCGTTGCAGCATTCGTATTGTCACTCGTTTGGCCGTTCGTCCAAGGATTGTTGAATGACTTTGGACGCTGGATCGCTTCTTCACGTGATTCCGCACCAATCGTCGCACCATTCGTTTACGGGACACTTGAGCGTCTATTGCTTCCGTTCGGTCTGCATCATATGCTGACTGTACCAATGAACTACACGGAACTCGGTGGAACGTACAAAATCCTGACAGGTGCTGCCCAAGGGTCAACAGTTGCAGGACAAGATCCACTTTGGCTTGCTTGGATCACTGACCTTGTCAACTTGAAACAAGCCGGTAACACACAAGGATACAATGACTTAATCAACAGTGTCGTTCCTGCCCGCTTCAAAGAAGGACAAGTCGTCACGTCGCTTGCTTCATTGATCGGTGTCGCTGTCGCGATGTATATGTCAGTTGATGAAGATAAGAAAAAAGCATACAAACCGGTCTTCTTATCTGCTGGACTCGCTGTCTTCTTAACAGGTGTCACAGAGCCGATCGAATTCATGTTCATGTTCATCGCTCCTGTTCTTTATATCATCTACGCTGTATTGACAGGTGTGGCTTTCGCACTTGCTGATATCATGCATCTTCGGATTCATGCGTTCGGTGCGATTGAACTTCTGACACGGATCCCATTGATTGCAAAAGCCGGATTGATTGGTGACTTAATTCGTTTCATCGGTGTGTGTGTCTTCTTCTTCTTCTTGAACTTCTTTACGTTCCGTTTCGTCATCAAGAAGTTCAACTATGCGACACCAGGTCGTAACGGGAACTATCTGGACGATATCAACGTATCGACTACTGAAGCTTCAGGTGAGGCTGCTGCGACATCCGCTCCTGCTGATGGTTCACAAGCTTCACAAATCATTGATTTACTTGGTGGACAGCAGAACATCGAGGACGTCGATGCCTGCATGACACGTCTACGTGTTACCGTCAAAGATCCAGCGCTTGTCGCAAAAGAAGCAGACTGGAAAGCAAACGGTGCACTCGGTCTGATCCTTAAGAACAATGGCGTGCAAGCCATCTACGGTCCAAAAGCCGATATCTTAAAATCAGATATCCAAGACCGGATCGGCGCATAAACCTGCGAGATTAGGGAACTACCTAAAGGTGAAGCTCTTTGATAAGAGTTTCACCTTTCTTATTTGAAAAATCAGGAGGACCACTCATGCGTCTACTCACATTGAACTGTCATTCGTGGCAAGAAGAACAGCCACTCGAAAAATTAAACCAGATCGTCCAACAGATCCTCGCTCAAGATTATGATGTCATCGCGTTGCAGGAAGTTAGTCAATTGATGGATACACCAGTCGTCCATGATGATGTGCGCAATGATAATTTTGCCTATTTGATCCAGCAAGCTTTAAAGGAACAAGGTCACACCTACTCTCTCGTCTGGGATTTCGCCCATATCGGATATGATAAGTACGAAGAAGGACTCGCCTTGTTGACGAAACACCCGATTTTGAAGTCGGACAGTTATTATGTCAGTCGTAGCCAGGATACATTCGATTGGAAATCACGGAAAATCGTTCGTGCCACGATTCAAGTCGACGGAACACCGATCACGTTCAATACCTGTCACCTCGGTTGGTGGGCAGACGAAGTAGAACCGTTCCAGGAACAGTTCAACCACTTGATGGCTCGGATGGACCCACTCGAATGGACGTTTTTCCTCGGTGACTTCAACAACGATGCCTTAGAACGAAATACAGGATACGACTATATGATGCAGCGGGGATTACACGATGTCTTTCTGCTCGCTAAGGAAACGGTCGGAATCGAGACGATCGATGGCAACATCGATGGATGGGAAGACAATCAACAAGGACTACGGATCGATCTCGTCTTATCGAATCGAAAGATTGATGTCGAACGCGTCGGTGTCGTCTTCGACGGGATTCACGGACCAATCGTTTCTGATCACTATGGGGTTGAGGTCGATATTCAAATTCAAAAAAATGAAAATTGATTGTTGACAACGCTTTCTTTTCTCCTTTATGATGAAATCAAATCAATAGTGCGGATTGTGACAGTACGGCTGGCAAGACCGAAATGACGCCTCGTTAGGAGAGGTGTCGTTCGGTCTTGCCTTTTTTTGTCTCATCTCGCACGTTTCATGAAATAAGGAGGACCTTCCCGATGGACTATCAACAAACTGCTAAACGTGTACTTGAACTGGTCGGTGGACGTGAAAACATCATCACTGCGGCTCATTGTGCGACGCGCTTACGCCTTGTCTTGCATGACGAATCCAAGGTCGATCAAACGGCACTTGAAGATTTGGATGGTGTCAGCGGTGCCTTCTCAAGCTCTGGTCAATATCAGATCATCTTCGGAACGGGTACCGTCAATAAAGTATTCGCCGCGTTTGCACCACTCGCTGGTGTAAAGGTCGATGGAGAAGAGCCACTCGACGTTAAAAAGGCCGCCTCTCAAAAATTAAATCCGTTCGCCCGTCTTGCTCGTTCCCTTTCGAACGTCTTCGTGCCACTCATTCCAGCCATCGTCGCTGCTGGTCTCTTGATGGGGCTACTCGGCATGATCAAAGCATTCGGTTGGGTTCAAGGTGATTCGCCGATCGTTCAGCTACTCGATATGTTCTCATCTTCAGCCTTCATCATCTTACCGATTTTGATCGGCTTCTCGGCAGCTCGTGAATTCGGTGCGAATCCGTATCTCGGTGCCGTCATCGGGGGGATCATGACACACCCATCCCTCTTGAATCCTTGGACGCTTGGTAACAGTGATCCGGAAGTCATGAAATTCCTCGGAATGAACATCGAATTGATTGGTTACCAAGGAACGGTCTTCCCGGTTCTCTTAACTGTCTGGGTCATGGCAAAGATTGAACAACAAGTCCGGAAACGGACACCTGAAACGCTCGACTTACTTGTCACACCGTTTGTCACGGTCCTTGTCACTGGTTTCCTTGCGTTGATCGTCATCGGTCCGATCGGAACGTTGCTCGGGAAAGGCATCTCATTCGTACTCGTCTTCTTCTACGAACAATTCTCGGTCGTCGCTGGTCTCCTCTTTGGTGGACTGTACTCGACGATTGTCATCACAGGGATGCATCACAGTTTTCATGCGATCGAAGCAGGATTACTTGCCGATAAAAGTATCGGAAAGAACTTCCTTTTACCAATCTGGTCGATGGCGAACGTCGCTCAAGGTGGTGCCGGACTTGCCGTCTACTTCTTGACGAAAAACGTCAAACTCAAAGCACTTGCCTTACCGTCCGCGTTTTCAGCCTTTCTCGGTATCACAGAACCCGTCATCTACGGCGTCAACTTACGTCTTGGAAAACCATTCATCGGCGGTGCCATTGGTAGTGCAATCGGTGGAGGTTATGTCGTCTTGACACAAGTCGCAGCGAACGCTTACGGACTGACTGGAATCCCGATGATCGCAATCGTCGCGCCACTTGGTGCAACGAACTTGATCAACTACCTCGTTGGATTCGCGATCGCGGTCGTCACTGCTTTCGTCTCGACCGTCGTCCTGATGCGTCTTGATGCACGCAAACAAAAAGAAACGGACGTTGCTGCTTAATCCTTCATGCGACCAAACCGGGTCCACTGACTCGGTGGTCGCATTTGTCGGTTCGCAAAGCATCTACGTTCGCTTTATAATGAAGAAAAGACCGGAAAGGAGGACGTCAGGCTGATTATTCATAAGATCCTCAACAACAATGCCGTTGTCGTTAAAGAAAACGGTCAAGAACGGATCGTCATGGGTCCCGGCATCGCCTTTGGAAAAAAGAAGAAAGATCCGATCCAAGCGACGAAGATTGAAAAAATGTTCATTCCTTCGTTTGAAAACGCGGAACAGTTTAAAGAGATTCTGACGACAACACCGCTTGAAATCATCGACTTATCCGAACGTATCATCTCGCATGCGGAAGGTGAGCTTCAGACGCCTTTTCATGACTATATTCATGTCAGTCTGACGGACCACCTCGCTCATGCCGTACGGCTAGCGCGCGAACAACTCGTCGTGCATAATCGACTAGCAGAAGAAATTCGCCTTTTATATGGACCAGAGTATGCAATCGGAGAATGGGCGGTTCTTGAAATCGAACGCGCGTTACAGGTCACGCTACCGAAAGAAGAAGCGGCGAACATCGCGCTTCATTTATACAATGCACGACAGACTCATCCAAACATGGCAACCGCTCTGCAAACGGTCACGTTACTCAATGAACTGCGGGAACAGATTGAAGTCTTTTTTGGACAAACGATCGAAACATCATCGATGACGTATTACCGTTTCTTCACACATATGAAGTTGGTCCTTGCCCGGATTGAACAAGGAGAGACGTTACACGACATGGATGACGTGATTCTATCGGCTGTCAAAACTCGTTATGCTGATGCTTATGCTTGTGCGAATCAGATGGGAGACTGGTTGACGGTCGAACTCGATACGCGTGTGCCCGAATCAGAAATCGGCTATATGGCTTTACACATTGAACGGATTCGTCCCGACCTTGAAAGGAGTTCTATGTATGAAAATCTTTAGTTTAGGGGAAGCACTGATCGATTTAATTCCTCTTGATGCTGAGAACATGACATTTCAAAAAAATCCAGGAGGTGCTCCTGCCAACGTCTCCGTCGGACTCGCTCGATTAGGTGCAGACAGTTATTTTCTTGGATCCGTCGGTGATGATTCGATGGGGCATTTCCTGAAGGATACATTACATCACTATGGCGTCCGTACGGATTACCTCGTCCATGATTCGACACAAAAGACGGGTCTCGTCCTCGTCACGAATGGGAAGGATGGCGAGCGGTCGTTTGAGTTCATCAACGCGGAACGAGCGGATATGAATTTTCACGAAACACATGTACCCGAAGATTTCACGTCCGTCGATTTATTACACGTCGGTTCGATCTCTTTGATTACCGGCGAAGCCGTAAATGCGACACGAAAAGCCATCGCTCATGCGAAAGCACACCAAGTGCCTATCTCCTATGATCCGAACTTACGTGAATCATTATGGCCGAATCTCGACGAAGCACGGACGACAATCCGATCCGTCCTACCGGATGCACAAATCGTCAAGCTGGCCGAGGAAGAATTGACGTTTTTAACAGGACAAACGGATCTTGATGACGGGGCTGCCGAATTGTTAGCTGAATATCCAATCCGCCTTCTCGCGATCACGCGTGGAAATGAAGGTTCGATTCTTTATACGGATCGCGCGATGGCTATCATCGATGCGATTACGGTTGACGCGATTGATACGACTGGAGCCGGGGATGCCTTCATGTCCGGGTTACTCTATCAGTGTGCCTTACGTGATTTTGCGTTTGATTGGTCGGAAGATGAACTTCGCGACATTGGACGATTCGCAGCAATCTCGGGTGGGCTTGCTGCTTCCGTCAAAGGTGCGATGGCTGCTTTACCAACACTTGATGAAGTCACACATCGCTTGAATTAAGATCGTTTCTATGAATAAAGGAGAGGAGGTGTGCAGACATCTCCTCTCCTTTGTGTTAGATGAACGACTCCACCCATGACCTGATACGATTTACGGATTCGCAATGAATTGTTTGATTTCGTCTAACGACTCGTTCTGTTGTTCTTTCGGCGTTAGTGGACTCGTATGATCTCCTTTTTGTCGACCGTACATACCGAAGTTCGCATGATTTCCTTGTTTGATTTCATGGAATACCGCATCTTTTCGAACGTCCTGCTTACTTTTTTCGATATTAGCGACTGGTAAGACACCATCTCGTCCACCGTAGATCGTTAGTGATGGCACATCAATCGAATCAATCGGATAGGACGCCAGGAAAACGATTCCTTTGATTTTCGGATGTTGATCGACGATCGTCGAAGCTGCGCTTCCACCGAGCGAATGCCCGATCAGATACCATTTTTTGACCTGCGGATATTCCTCGATGATATCGAGTCCTTCGTTTGAGTCAAGCAACGCAATCCGAAACGGTAGCTTTGGGATAACGACGAAGTGCCCATCTTTCGCTAGTTGATTGCCGTAATAACTGTAGGCAGCAGCATCGACTTTTGCCCCCTGATAGAAGATGAACCCGATATCGCTCGTCTTCTTTCCAAATGTCAGTTCACGTGGTGTGTCTGTCTCCACGTAAGACGTCGCTTGCGTAGAAGCATCATAGTCGAACTGTGCCCAAATCATGAAGGTAAATACGAGCAGTGCTAGCAACGCAACAATTGTTCCAATGATTCGTTTACTCCATTTTTTCATCTCATTTCCTCCTAATTATCGGTATACCTTTTATTATGTGTTAAATCACATATGAAAACAAATATTAGAATTCTCAGTCATTGTAAGCTTCCCTATCTCTTTTTCATGAATTGGTTTAAGATGAAACCAATATTGCTTTTTTGAAAGGAGATTAACGTTTTGCCGCGTACCCTTGTGTCTACGATTCAATGGTTTTTATTCATCATCTGTACCAACATTGCCCCGCCCCTCGCCATCGCAGCATCGTTTGAACTCTCGGGTGCCGAGACACTTTCCTTCTTATCTCGTTGTTTATTCGTATTCGCCATCTTAAGTCTATTCCAAGTCCTGCTCGGACATCGATTGCCGATCATGGAAGGTCCTGCTGGAATTTGGTGGGGTGTATTCGCTCTCTATTCATCGATTGGTGTCACGTTATACGGTAGCTATTCGAACACGTTACAGTCACTTGGCTTCTTACTTCTCCTCAGCGGCATCATCTGCATCGTCTTGACGATGACGGGTGTCTTACGGCGCTTAGTCCCGCTCTTCACACCGCAAGTCATCGGAGTCTACATGCTGTTGCTGTCGGCACAGCTGTCGGGATCCGTCATGAAAGGATTACTCAATATCGAAGATGGACGGATTCAAGTATTACCTGCCGTCATCTCGATTTTGACCGTCTTGATCTCGCTTTATTTAGAGCGGAGCGATCGCTTACGTCAGTATGCTTTATTGATCACGCTACTCGTCGGTTGGAGCATGTTTGCGCTGATCGGTCGTGCAGAGATGCCAAACTTTGATGGCCCGCTGTTTACTTTACCGAGTCTGTTACCGTTCGGCGGTATTCATGTCGATTGGAGTCTATTACCGACAGCTCTCATCATCTCGTTACTCTTGATGACGAACGTCTTAGCGAACATTAAAGTCATCGAACGGATCATCAGTGCGAAGCGCGGAGAACCCGTCAAAGGACAAGTCGGGACGGCTGGTATCACAGCTGGTATCGGACAGCTCTTCGCCGGTCTATTCGGTACGGTGGGTCCTGTCGCGATTTCCGGAACGGCTGGATTCATCGCCTCAACGGATAATACGGATCGAAAAGCGTTCGTCTATGCAAACATCACTTGTCTCTTCCTCAGTATCGTGACACCGTTCGTCGGATTGATCGCTAAAATTCCCGTCGCCGTCGGTTATGCGATGGTCGCTCCAATCGTTGCCGGGATGGCAATCATCGGCGTCACAGAAGCAGCTCGCGATTTGAATCGTCAAACGGCGATGATCACAGTCGGTCTTCCGGTTCTCGTCGGTATCGGTGCATTGTTACTACCAAAAGGAGCAACGGCCGATTTACCACCACTCGTGACGACACTAATGTCGAACGGACTCGTTCTTGGAACGTTAGTCGCTTTGCTCGCAGAAGGGTTACGTCATATCCGAACAAATGACTAATTTGTCATTTTTAACATTATCTGTTATATTGAAATGGTAATTTAAAAAGGAGGTAAATGATGAAAAAAGTAGCGAAAATCATCGGGGTTCCACTCGTTTTATCTATTTCCTTCTCATTCGTGAGCCCTCATCAAACAGAAGCATTAAATGGTAATGAACCATCTTATTTTTACTATACTCCTGCAGGAAAGCCTGTCTATAAATCTACTAGTTATGGTTCTTGGATAGCGCAACCTGGCGCAATGCGCGGTCCAATAAAAATGGAAGTAAGTACTAAAACCAAAACGAACTGGAGCGTCACAGGTACAGGGGGAATTTCTCGCGGAACCATCGATGGCAATCTAGAGTTATTCTTCGGAAAAGAAAAAACAGTAACGACTACTGCTTCGCGTTCAATTCCAAAAGGAAAAAAAGGAACCTTTAAGAAGCGTTCTGTTTACAAGCATTACACGCAAAAATATGATCAATGGTTTACTACAGACGGTCATCGTAGTAAAACAGGTAAAACAAAGACGATTAAAATCAAAAGAAAATCAGATATAGAAAGTAAAATTAGCGTCACTAAATAATCAAACGATCCTGTTATTTTTTCTTCGAGATAACTCTAGTCATATGTCTAGGGTTATTTTTTATTAAAAAATCCCCTTAACAGCAAGCAATTGTGTAGTTCACACTGCATCGTGTTAAAGGGACTATGAAGTTCTCTTTGAAATCGATCCTCTAATATCTTAGGACTTTTTTTTAACGTATACCTTTCATTAGAACTTGCAATTTTTTCGAGAATGCAAGTAATAATAATCCGAAAAAGACAGCGACTAGACCAGTAATACCAAAATACATCACTTCTGTATTTCGATCGTAAAACTTAACAATTTGTGCGTTAACGGCTTGTCCTGTAGCATTCGTCATGAACCATAAACTCATCGTTTGTGCCGAAAAAGCTGCTGGTGCCAGTTTAGTCGTAGCTGATAATCCAACCGGAGAAAGAAGAAGTTCACCAATGACGACTAAAAGGAAGCTGAATACTAACCAAAGCGGGCTAACTAAACCTTCTGTACCGAATAATAGCCCGGGAATCATCATGACGATAAAGGATAACCCAGCGAACATTAAGCCTAATGAAAATTTTTGAAGTGTCGTAGGTTGCCGATCGCCTAACTTAATCCAGATACTCGCAAAGACAGGAGCTAAGGCAATGATGAACAACGGATTCACCGATTGGAAAAGTGCAGGACTGAATTCAAATCCTAAAAAACTTAGCTCGGTGCGCTGATCAGCAAATTTTGATAAGACATACGTTCCTTGCTCTTGGATAGCCCAAAAAATAACAGCTGCTAAGAACAACGGAATATAGGCATAGACTCTCGATCGTTCATCAGACGTAATTTTTGGACTTCGTATCATGAAATAGAAGTAAAAAATCGGAATAACAATCCCGAGAATCGTCACTACAAATGAGAAGGAGTTAATGGTTAACCATCCGATTGTCGCAGCAATCCATCCGATAATAATGATACCGACTATAGAAACCGAAGCTGTTTTGTAAAAACGTGTTCGTTCTTCTTTAGACATCGGATTTAAAACATACTGACCAGCTTGACCAAGATTTTTTTTCTTAGTAAGCACAAATACAACTAATCCTAAAAACATCCCTACAGCAGCTACGGCAAATCCGGCATGAAAACCAGCTTGCAGACGTACACCATCTACAACGATCGGAGATAAAAATGCTCCTGCATTGATTCCTGTATAGAAGATACTAAACCCAGCATCTCTTCGACTGTCTGTCTTACTATATAGATCTCCCACGATATTTGAAACGTTTGGTTTCAATAAACCCGTTCCAATGACGATGAGTCCCATTGAAAAGAATAATGCTGTAGCACCTGCTGGTAGAGACAACACGATGTGACCCGTCATGATGAGGACACCACCATAAAAGACAGTGCGTGATGTACCGAGTAATCGGTCTGCGATCCATCCTCCGATTACACCGGACATGTAGACAAGTGATCCGTAAATAGCCATGATTGAAGAAGCTAACTTTTCATCAATTCCAAGACCACCATCTTTTACAGAGTAGTACATATAATAAATGAGGATGGCACGCATGCCATAGTAGGAGAAACGCTCCCAAAACTCGGTGAAGAAGAGGGTGAATAACCCTTTCGGATTCCCAAAGAATCCTTTTTGCGGAACGGTCTTATAGACCTGATCGCGATCAAACTCTGCCATATGATCGGCTCCTTTCATCTGCCCTGAATAAGTGCATAATCCATCATCTTTTCCCGCTTTCCCCAAACGATAAGCGTGACGAAACAGATAGGATACGAATACACTGTTTTGCCTGAATTGTCTCACTTCTTTTTTTGTATATGAGACAGCACTTTACCATTCAACCGCAAATCATTTGATGAGTCAAATATTATTTATATTACAAGAATAACAAAAAGAGCAGCCGATTACTCGACTGCTCAGGATTGCATCTGTTTTGATTCGATAATTGTAATTCCAGGCGGTGCATGTAGTGTTTCGCGAATCATCGCCGCAGCGACTTGACCAGCTTCAATCGGAGCGATGGCACTCCGTTTCAACAACGGTCGCAACACCGTCGAAATTTTCGCAGCTGCCTGTTCGCCTAAACGAAACTCGTCTCGTTCTCCCAACAAGAGCGAAGGTCTGAAAATCAGTAACGTCTCGTATCCTAGTACACGTAATCCGTTTTCAGTGTCCCCTTTTACACGATTGTAGAAGGTTTTAGCATTCGGATGAGCACCAAGCGCTGAAATCAAAGCAAATCGCGTCGCTCCGAGGTCTAACAGTTCACGACCCAGTTCAACTGGATACGTATAATCAACCAGACGAAATGCCTCTTGCGATCCTGCTTGTTTGATCGTCGTACCCAGTGCACAGTAGACGTGATCGACGACAGGTAATTCGATTTCTGTCACACGATCAAAATCAATCACCCATTCTTCTAGTTTTGGATGAAAACGACGCATCGGGCGGCGAACAAGAACATGTACCTCGCTATAGGCCTCTTCTGCCAACAAACGATCCACGAGTTCTTGTCCGACTAGACCGGATGCTCCTAAAATTGCTGCTCTCATACGTTTCTCCCTCCTTCATGCTGTCGACCGATCGGTACGAAGTAGGAACGGTTTCCGGTAATCCGTTCTCCGGCACGTACACCAATCGCACTCGGTCTTCCCCCTAATATAAAAACACCGTACATGTACGCGACATCTCCCTCTTCCTGAAGTGGATACGTCGGTAATTCTCGATACGCTTGATAGATAGCCGGTTGATCGCGAAACGTATGCTGTTCATTCTTTAGCAGCACGTCTCCCTGTCCGTCATGGACTGTTACGGTATCCCCTTCGCGTCCGAAGATCGGTTTCTTAACGAATGGTTGTCGGCTTGAGATGAATGTATCTTCTGATAAGTATGTCGGTAAAAAATAACGCGCAATCATCGTATGATCCGTTTCACTCAAGTATGGATGCTTGGTTTCGTGTAACATCCAGATCAATGCAAGAACCGATTTGGCTTGCATTAAAAAAGCGGACGGCGGATTGATGATTTCGAGTCGCCCCGTCTCAACGAGTTGCAGGAGTAATTGTCCTAAATTTCTTCCGTCTTCATCCCGGTCCAGCAAAGCCATCTCGATTGGAAAGGTTTGTCGATATAAGATATCAATCCTTTTACCTGTTTCATCGTACAATCCCTCTTCCGGACGAATCTCTAATGCATGAAGTGGACAATACGTTGCCTCATCCCAAAACGACTGCAAATACTCGGTCGTCAGCCGATCCTCGATATGGTCGCCATGTGAAGTGAAGACGACATGCGGAACCTGTTTCGTCCGATGTATCGCTGCTTCGATCGCACGACGGACTGTCGCTTTCAGCCATTTGTTTTCCCCGTCGTTGACACGTCCAAAACCTTGTTTTTCCGCTACGACATCATTGACTTCAAACACTTCCTTAATGAAGGTCGGCGTATCCGCGTTCCATTCCATGAGTGAAATACGATCTGCCGTCGCAATGAAATCAAAGCGACCAATGATAGTCAGCGGTCGCATCGTCTCGAGCCGTAAGAAGGGGAGACTTTCGACTGGGAATCCAAGCTCGAGTAGTGCCTGATCATCCATTGAGCGAAGAATCGGAAGCACTTTTTCAAATATCCGATACACTTCTTGCGCCGCGATATGCAGTTGATCGATTCGTTCATCCGAGATGGGCATGATTTCCGTCACAGCATACGGTTCCCCGTCTAGCACATCCCAAAAACGATCGATGTCTCCATAAAAGGTCTGTCGTCTATTCATCCGCCGAAAAAGCCGGAAGACGAGCCTGTTCCGAATCCTTTTGTCTTCGTGTTATAACTCTTTACTGCTTTTGATTTCGGTGTATACCCTTTCGTTCGCATCGCACTGTGCATCAAGGCACGTGAGGCGAAATAACTACCACCCCAGTAATAGTAGCCTGAATGGGTCGACGAACTATCATCACAGTACCAAACGCCTTCATCATTATCATACTCATAGTCATCACAATCCGGATCATCTGGTCGTTCCGCTCGTGCATCATCTGATCCACACCCACTCAGTGTCGTTCCGATCAACAGTGTCGCAGCTAGTGTTGCTTGTTTCATCCAATTCACCGTCTCAGTCCCCTTTCCTGTTACTCTCGTTATGGATAGTATACGCTTTTTCGGAGAGAAAAGTTTCTTTGTTCTGCCGGAACTTTTTTTCCTTGAAGGTGGTAATAGTATCTATAGAATGAAAAGGAGGATTTACGCATGTCACTTGCCTACTATGTTGAAGAAAATAGTGAATTCCATCCGATCTATCAGTATGATCGCTATGCGATCGAACCGGAAGAAATCATCGCCCATCAACTCTGCGAATTCCATATCATCGAAGGACATCAATATGAGCTGCGTTCCAATGAGATGGCAGGCGATTACGATCAATTGATTGTTGATCACATCAAAGCATCGCCACGTGCAACAGAAGAACGTGTTTATCCACCTCACCAAATTCATATCGAGTTCAGACAGTATTTGTCCGACAGCGCTCAACCGCTCTTAAAGACATCAACGGTTCCGAATCACGTCCAAGCGATGCGTTTTTTAATCAAGGATAAGATTGAAGTCGAAGGACACGGTGTGTTTGAGCGTGACAGCTGCGAAATCGATATCGACCGGAATTGTTACGTCGTCTATCTCGCCGATACACTTTGAGACGTAAAATCAGGTCTCTTCATTTCCAAGAGACGTTTTTTTTGGCATACTAGAAAGTAAGAACGAATCAATCGAGGTGAACGAACATGAGTGAACAACCAAAAAAACTATCATTGCAAGAGGCAATGATCGAGCGCTTGAAAGCAAAAAAACAAGCGCAAACAAAACGTCCGACTGGCTTACAAGGGACACAAACGAAACAATTGACGAGCCAACAGACGAAAAAAGCGAACAACCAGAAAAAACGGACAGGCGTCTAAGTCACAGGAATTCATGAAATAAGGAGCAATTATGAGTATTTTAACGGTATCTAACTTAAGTCACGGATTCGGTGACCGCGCCATTTTCGAAAATGTCTCCTTCCGCCTGTTAAAAGGCGAGCACATCGGTCTCGTCGGTGCGAACGGTGAAGGAAAATCGACGTTCATGAATATCATCACGTCGCAACTTGAGCCGGATGAAGGAAAAGTCGAATGGGCGAAGCATGTACGCGTCGGTTATTTGGATCAGCACGCTGTCCTTGAAAAAGGATTAACGATCCGGGATGCGCTTAAAGGCGCATTCCAGTACATGTTCGACATCGAACAGGAAATCAATGATTTGTACGGTAAAATGGGCGAAGTCGAGCCAGAAGAACTTGAAAAGATGCTCGAAGAAGTCGGGGTTTTACAAGATATTTTGACGAATAACGACTTCTATACGATTGATGCAAAAGTTGAAGAAATCGCGCGTGGTCTTGGTCTCGATGAAATCGGACTCGACCGGGATGTACAGGAGCTCAGTGGTGGGCAGCGGACGAAAATCCTGCTTGCTAAACTTCTCCTTGAAAAACCGGATATTCTATTACTCGATGAGCCGACCAACTATCTCGATGTCCAGCATATCGAATGGTTGAAACGTTACTTGAATGAATATGAGAATGCGTTCATCTTGATTTCGCACGATATCCCATTCCTCAACAGTGTCATCAACTTGATTTATCACATGGAAAATCAAGAATTGAACCGTTATGTCGGCGACTATGATAACTTCGTCACGATCCATGAAGCGAAGAAAAAGCAACTCGAATCTGCGTTCAAACGTCAACAGCAGGAAATCTCTGAGTTAAAGGACTTCGTAGCTCGGAACAAAGCACGTGTCTCGACACGCAACATGGCGATGTCACGTCAGAAGAAGCTCGATAAGATGGATGTCATCGAACTTGCACAAGAACGTCCAAAACCAGAGTTCCACTTCCTCCAAGCACGAACACCAAGTAAATTGATGTTCGAAGCAAAAGGTCTCGTCATCGGATACGATGAGCCACTCTCTCGTCCTCTCGATCTGACGATTGAACGCGGACAGAAGATTGCCTTGTATGGTGCGAACGGTATCGGGAAATCGACGTTGCTTAAGAGTTTGCTCGGTGAAATTCCAGCTGTCTCAGGTGTCGTTGAGCGGGGAGAAAATCTGCACATCGGGTACTTCGAACAAGAAGTCAAAGAGAAGAACTCGAATACGTGTATCGAAGAGATTTGGAATACGTTCCCGTCTCTGACACAACAACAAGTGCGTGCTATGCTCGCAAAATGTGGGTTGATGACGAAACACATCGAATCGAAAATCGAAGTGCTCAGCGGTGGGGAAAAAGCAAAAGTCCGTCTTTGTAAATTGATGAATACGGAATCGAACATCCTCGTACTCGATGAGCCGACGAACCACTTGGACGTCGAAGCAAAGGAAGAATTAAAACGTGCGTTACAAGAGTATAAAGGAACCGTCCTTTTGATCTCACACGAACCAGAATTCTATGAAGCTGTCGCGACAGATTTATGGAACTGCGAATCATGGACGACAAAAGTATTCTAAGTCACGCTAAAAAAAGATGGGATGCCCAGAAGGGTATCTCATCTTTTTAGTTCACACACTTAATCATTGCATGATTGTGCATCTTCACGCACACTAGGACTTAGAAAATGGTTATGAAGGAGCGTGTTTTTTTGGAAACGATCACGAAAAAAGCAACATTATCCTATTTACATGTTCCAAGCGGTGGTTCGGAACAGTTAATTGCTCGCCTCTATTCTCCTGAACATACAGAGGATGCTCCACTGATTATCCTCTTTCACGGATTTCCCGGGAAACAGTTGAACATGGACTGGGCAGTTCAACTTCAAAGCGCAGGATACCATGTGCTTGTCACGTCATATCGTGGAACGATCGGAAGTCCTGGAACCTTCCGCTTCCAACATGTTTTGGAAGACGCGACCGCGACACTACAGTATGTCTGCTCCGAGTCTTTCGCTACCGAATACGGCATCAAGGCAGATCAAATCACCGTCGTTGGTCATAGCATGGGTGGCTTCGCCGGTCTGCATGCTTTTGCTGAGACACCGGAAGCTGCACATTATGTCGGAATCTCTCCATTTAATTTCGGACTCGTCGGTCAACTTGTCCTCGAACATCCGGAATACGAGTCAGCGCTTCACGGTGTGCTCGATCGAGGGGCTGCTTTCTTAAACGGTGCCGTCGCCGATGCATTACTCGATGAGTTAAAACAGCATCATGCGACCTGGAACTTACTGACGCTAAAAGAACGTTTAGCCAATCGCTCGATGTTGCTCATGACGTCAGAGCGGGACGAAACATCGATCAAAGCACTTCACCATGACTTATTGCTATCAGACAGTCCGTTTGAGGAATCAATCGTCGACAGTGATCACAACTATATCGAGAACCGGGATGCTGCTTTTAACGAATGGACGGCTTGGCTCGCACGACAATGAAAAGAGCGCTCAGCGTACGACTGAGCGCTCTTTTACTGGTGTCCGTCGTACAGGACGGATCCGCATCCGGTACAGCACGAGTGTGAACATCGTAAGTGTCGAGACAACGTACCAAATCGTCGTGAACAACGTTCCGGTATCCGTGCCGATAAATAAACCATGCGCTGTCATCAATAGCCAGGCAGGTAAGACGAGCCAGTGCGTCAATTTCCAAAGCGTCTTGCCTAACGTCTCCTTCAAAAAATCCGAAGTTACAAGAACGAACCCGAATAAGTAGAGACTGATTGTTCCGAACGCATTCCAAAGCGGTTCATAAGAAGCCTGTCCCGGAATCAGGACCTCGAAGATTGTCAGTGGTGCGTAGGTATCCACAATGATGAGTGTCGCATGAAGGACGATCGCGAGTAACCCTGCCCAACCACTATATAAGTGCACGTGATGTAATCGTGCTTTTTGTTTTTTGAGAGCTGGGTAGGAACCGAGCAATCCAGCTAAGACAGAAATCGTCATGAAGAAGTGGCCACTTAACCCGCTCAAGCGGATCATCGTCCATGTCGAGAATAACCATTTCATCCAGTCCATATCTCACTCACTCCTTTCCGTTCGCTTCGCCATTCTCCTGTAGTATCTAACATCAGCAATCGTCCTTTCGGAAACCAACGAAACAGCTTTTCTTGACGTTCTGCTTCTGTCATCTGAAAAGCAAGCTTCGTCATGACTTCCGCTTCATAGAGTTGTGGAGCAGACGCCGTCACTTGAAGAATCGGACTTCTTGTCGGACGTCCTGTTCGTCCATCTAACAAATGATGCTGGGTCTGGTCCCTCGTCTTCCACGATCGATAGACGCGGTTTGATGTCGCGACCGCACCTTGTCGCAACTGCACATCAGCGACACGCTGTTCGGTCTCTGGGTGCGTGATCGTAATATTCCATGGTTTCTCCTCGGACCAGACGATGACATCGCCTCCCGCTTCAATCAATCCACGATTCCAGTTTTTTCGGAGGCGTTGCGCTGCGATCATCGCTGCGGCACCTTTTCCGATACCACCTAAATCGATAAAACCGCCCCCCACTCGGGTCACGTCACACCCTTCAATGATGAATGGTGCGATTTCTGGTGGAGCCGCTTCTTCATAAGCGATGGCTTGCGTGAAAGGAAACGATTGCCGGTAACCATTGGCTTGTTGTTGCGCTAATAGGAACGGAGAAAAATAACGTTCCGTCTGTTCGAAGTATCGTGTGGCACGAGCCAATAAACGGGCTAACGGCAAGGACACCGATAACGTATCTCCGATCCGTAAACGATTCAATCGACTGACTTCACTTTGCTCATCAAAGCGTGACCACTGTCGATCCACATAATGAAAAAAGCGAACGAGCTCCTCCCACTCTGCTTCATCAATCGGCTGATCCGTCACGAATCGCACCTGATTATGCATCGCATACAATTGTCGCTCCATCTTCCTCCTCCTTACCTCGAATGGCTGGATTGACCATCGCTCGACCCACCCGGTTGACTGAATCCAGACGATTCATCGCCTTGCCATTGACCCTCATCGTCACCTTCGTAATATCCGTCATCCCCTTCGTATTCGCCTTCATCATCGCTATATTGATTTCCTTGAGATGGTAATGTCGTATCATTTGAGTACGTATCTCCTGTTGAGACAGGTGTCGTCGAGGTATCGCTCGAGCTGACACTTAATTGACCAATCGCGAGTCCGATGAAGACGGAACTGCTGAGCCCGACAAGCCATTTCGCAAATGGTTTTGGTTTCATCTGTTTCCTCTCCCTTCTTGTTATGTTTACTGTATCGAAAAAAACTGACAACTAACTGACGGCAACTATGGGATAATGAGAAAAAAGAGGAGCGATGTTCATGCGGATTTTGGTGGCAGAAGATGATCAGCGCCTAGCTAAGATGTTACGGCTCCATTTGGAGCGGGCAGGATATCAAGTGGATGTCGCGCAGGATGGGGTGGAGGCGCTCCTTCAATGTCAGACGTATCGTTATGACTTACTCATCCTCGACTGGATGATGCCTCGTAAGAGCGGAATCGAAGTCGCTGCCACCTTAAGGCAAGAACAGTTTGAAGGTGGCATTTTAATGTTGACTGCTCGTGATACGGAAATCGATCTCGTTCATGGTCTAGACAGCGGAGCGGACGACTATCTCGTCAAACCATTTCAATCGAATGAATTACTGGCACGACTTCGCGCACTCAGTCGCCGCCAGCAAAAGGCGTTTATATCGACGGTCACCTTTCATGGACTTGTTCTCGATCTGTCATCACAAACGATTTCCTATGAGCGACATCCAATCGATTTAACACGACGTGAATTTGAATTCCTTTCCTTACTACTCAGACGACCTGAACAAGTGATGAGCCGTGAATTAATCATCGAGGTCGTGTGGGGGATTGGAGCTGATATTACGGATAACGCACTCGATGCGCTCGTTCGACTCGTTCGTAAAAAATTAGACGCGGTCGGTGCTCCTAATTTGATTCGAACAGTTCGTGGATTCGGTTATCGATTAGGTGATCCGCATGCTTGAATCGATTCGAAAACGACTGACTTTACTATTCAGCGGCTCGTTTTTTTTAGTACTAGTTCTTATCCTAATCGGTGTATATGTTACGAACGCTCAATTACTCAATCAAATGGAATTCAATCAATTGAAGAGTATTTCTGATCGCGACATCTTCGAACGTATCGAACACGGAGAAGATCAGTTCGCGCGAAATCCGATTTACTTTCAGCTCCTTGATGCTTCAGGAAAGCAGCGGTATGCAAGTCTGCCGTCAGATGTCGAGCAAAAAACACTACGACGATTCCTAAGCTCGAATGATACGACGAAACAAGTCAAATGGGGCGATCGACATTTCTTACTATATCAACGTAACACGGAAGAAGGACGACTCCTTTTATTAAAGGATATCTCGTCGACGGCAGATACCTTACAACGATTGATTGCCGTCCTTGCAGGAATCGCCGTTCTTGCAACGATCGTCCTGACACTGATCGGATATGTCCTTGCGGGTCGAGCCGTCATTCCGGTACAACAAGCATTCGATCGCCAACGTCGTTTTACGTCCGATGCTTCACACGAACTCCGAACTCCTCTAACGATCGTCTATAGCGGGATTGAATTACTGGAAGTTGAGCCTCTTTCAAACGAAGGGCGAACGATTTTAGAGGACATCAAGGCGGAGACGGCAGGGATGCAGTATTTAGTCTCTGATTTACTGTTGCTGGCACGGGAAGGACAATCCTCATCGAAACAAGAACTGGATCTCAGTTCACTCGTTCAAAAGACTATCGAACGCTTTCAGCATGCCTATACGGATCGTGTCATCCACGCCTCAATCACGCCAAACTTAAAAATGAAAGGCGATGCCCACCAACTGAATCGCTTATTGACGGTATTTCTTGAAAATGCTCTTGTTTACAGCGATGATGTCATCGATGTCTCATTACACGAAACCGCAACAGAACGCCAGTTGACGATACAGGATCGCGGAATCGGAATCGCTTCCGACCAACAAGCCAAAATATTCGAGCGCTTTTATCGAGGGGACCATTCACGTCACGGAACAGGGACGGGTCTCGGGTTATCGATCGCTCACTCTATCGTCGAGCAGCATGGCGGAACGATTTCTATTGATTCGACGCTCGGTGAAGGTACACGGTTCATCATTCATTTCCCAACTCTTTAAAACGGTGTCAGTTATCTGTCAGATAAGCAGGGTAAAGTGAAGCTATGCTTTACCATACTTATCTAAGGAGGTCTTCATCATGTTAGGGAATGTACCGCTTCATCCGCTACTCGTCCACGCACCAATCGCACTTTTATTATTCGCAACGGTATTGTTACTCGTCAGTCTGAAATGGACGCAATTTAAATTGTTCGCCCTCTTCACGCTAGTCGTAGGTCTGATTTCTGGAGTCGCGGCCTATTTATCTGGAGACGGAGCAGAAGAATATGCACGAGGTAACTTGAGTGCTGCTACGCATTCAGCAATTGAAAACCATGAACACTTTGCTTTATTCAGCCTTGTCGCCTTCGGTGTCTCGCTATTATTCCTCTTAGTCGGTTACCGCTCGAACAAAAAAATGTTTTTATTACTCAGTTTCGTCGTTGCGATCGTCGGTAGCGGACTACTTGCTTATACCGGTCATCTTGGTGGTCAGATGGTCTATGCTAAATAAAACAAGAGCCGGTCCATTTTCTCTTTTTACGAGAGAAATAGACCGGCTCTTTTATCTTGTTTCTTATTACTTACGGTGTGCACGTCCCGGACGGCGGTTATTCGAACGACGTGTGTTTCCACGTCCTTCTGTCGTCTTCCGTGATCCTTTACTTTGGTCGTGCTGTGCGCGAATCGCCTCTTCAGATAATTCGACGACGATCGGCGTGACCGAGATGTTCAATTCCCGCTCCATATCACGGAACGTCCGACCGTCTTTAGGTGTCACGATCGAGACTGCAATTCCGTCGTTCCCGGCACGTCCTGTCCGACCAATCCGGTGAACATAACTTTCGGCATCATCCGGTAAATCATAGTTGAAGACGTGTGTCACACCTGTCACATCGAGTCCACGGGAAGCGACGTCTGTTGCGATCAGGAATTGCGTTTTTCCTTGATAGAACTTCGCCATCGCTTTTTCTCGTTTTCCTTGCGTCAAACCACCATGCAATTCATCCGTCGGATATCCTTGCATCTGCATCTCTTCGTTTAATTTACTGACGCGACGTTGCGTACGGCAGAAAATGATGGCTGCGTATGGACGCATCTCGTCAAGCATCGTCCGTAGTGTCGCCTGCTTGCGACGATCCGTCGTCTCGACGACGAATTGCTCGATTGCTTCTACGGTGATACTTTCCGCTTCCACCTGTACTTCGACTGGGTTACGCAAATACGTTTTCGCGAGTTCTTCTACTTTCGGTGGCATCGTTGCGGATAACATGACGAATTGACGATCAACAGGTGCTGCCTCGATGATATCCTCAATTTCTGGCAAGAAACCGATTTGCAGCATTTGGTCCGCCTCATCTAAGACGAGTGTGCGTAATTCACCTAAGTCCAGTGTGCCGCGACCGACATGATCAAGAATCCGTCCCGGTGTACCGATGATGATTTGTGGCATCCGACCGAGTCGTTGAATCTGTTTAAAGACGTCTTGTCCGCCATATACAGCAAGCGCACGGTACTGTTCCGTATTGCGAATCAGCTTATGTGTCTCATCGGCAATTTGACGCGCGAGTTCGCGTGTTGGTGCGACGATCAATGCTTGGACCGTTTGCGATTCGACATCGATTTGCTCAAGAATCGGTAAGAGAAACGCTAACGTTTTCCCTGTTCCGGTTTGTGCCTGTCCAATCAAATCACGTCCGTCAAGTAATGACGGAATCGCCTGTTCTTGAATGGGTGTCGGCTCCTTGATACCTTGCTTTTGTAATTTTTTTATCCACAGGTCACTGATGTGTAATGTTTCAAATGTTGACATGATATATCCTCCTAAAAATTATCCACAGAAAAAAGCTGTGGATAACCTGCTTCGCATAGACAAAAACAGTTATCCACAGCCGTGCTCTATTCAGTATACACAATTTACGCGTTTGTTGCTTCCTGTTTTAACTTCCGATCGAGTACGAACGTGCCGAACGGAATGAATGATGCGATGAACGCAATACCCGCCTTGATGATCGACCAATCGTATTTGAATTTCACGACAGCGAGCCAAACTGCATACATGACAAACAAGACACCATGTAATGCTCCGACTACGGAGACTGCTTGTGGAATGTCCGCCATGTATTTCAGCGGCATCGCAATCAACAGCAAGACTAAAAACGAAATTCCCTCTAATATCGCAATCATTCGGAATTGCCCAAGCGTAGTTCTTAACATCCCGTCACTCCTTTTTCCTGATTCCTGCTCTTAGTATACGGGATGGACGATCCATCTGTGACCTGTGTCACAGGATTGTCAGATTTCGAGTGGACGTAACCGTGCTTCGATCGCAGATCTCTTTGGTTCAAGAAACGGCGGTAACGCAAGCGTCTCCCCTAACGTTTCAACCGACTCATCTGTCGCGAATCCCGGTGTATCTGTCGAGAGCTCAAACAAGATATGGTTCGGTTCCCGGAAGTAGAGAGCTTGGAAATAGTGACGATCGACTTTACCAGAGTTCGGTAAGTGATAGGCATTCAAGCGATCGACCCACTTCTCGTACTCCTCACTGTTCGGTATTCGGAACGCGACATGATGCACACCACCACGACCGAGACGTTCCCGGTCGAGATCTGGACGTGCCTCGATATGAACCTCTGCTCCGATGCCGCCTTCTCCTGTCGCATAGACTTCGATCGGAGCAAAGTCACCTGCTAGTGATGGGTAATGACCGACGTTCCGGAAACCCATGACTTCTGTCAGTACACGGACGGTCAGCGTTGGATCGTTGACCGTCAGTGTGACGGCTCCTAGTCCAACAATGGCATGCTCCGACGGGATCTCTTTTTGCGGCCATGGTACACCACCTGCGACACCCACCTCGCCATCTTCCGCGACGAGAATCAACCGTGTTCCTTCCTGATCACGAAACGCCAGTGTTTGTCGCCCAGCGCGTTCAATGATTTCGTCGTGATCCACTTCCTTTTCCTCAAACCGTTCTTTCCAAAATTGAAGAGCCGCTGTTGTTTTCACGCGAAGGGATGTCGAAGAGATGCTCGATGCTCCCGGTACACCCGTTCCAAGATGCGGAATATCAAAGAATGTCAAATCCGTTCCTGGATTCCCTTCCGCATCTCCATAAAACAAATGATACGATGTCGTGTCATCCTGATTGACTGTCTTTTTAATTAGACGCATTCCAAGTATTTGTGTATAGAATTGATAATTGCGTTCCGCCATGCCTGTCAAAATCGACACATGATGAATTCCGAGTAGTTCCATCTTCCTCACTCCCTGTAAATGATTTGGTAATTGAAGTATACTCTATATTTATCTTGAATTCAAGATATTAACCTAATAAAAAACCGTCCCTCCGAAAAGGGACGATTGAATAGTTGAAATTAAAGTTTTACGACGTTAGCAGCTTGTGCTCCACGTGCGCCTTCAGTGATTTCGAACTCAACTTCTTGACCTTCGTCAAGCGTTTTGAAGCCTTCACCAGTGATTGCTGAGAAATGTACGAATACGTCTTCTCCGCCTTCAACTTCGATGAAACCGAAACCTTTTTCTGCGTTAAACCATTTTACTTTACCTGTGTTCATGGGAACAACCTCCAAAAATAAATTACTTAATACATATGCTGGGCATATGAAAGGAATTCATTATTGTCCCGAAATACATGGAGCAACGAAAAGATTGTTCGTGACACGATGTGAATCCGTAATGACAATAACAATATTAAGCTAACGTAAGTATAGAATGGATGCGCTTTAAAAGTCAAGTTGTCAGACCAATGTTTTTTCCAATTGATTCCACTTATTCTACATAACTAAAATAAAAAACAGGTTCAGCCGAAACTGAACCTGTTCTTCTGTTTTAACGATGAATCCAGACAGCTCCAGCAGAGTTATCTTTTGCTTCACCGATGACTTCAATCTTCAAACCATTGTTCGGAAGTAGTTTCCCTGCATCCGGAATCAACTGGTTGATATACGATTTCGAATCATCGAATTTCGTTACACCTGGAAGACCTTTATAATCATATGTTCCACGTGATGGGGAGTCGATCAACCATGCAGGTGCTTTATCAAAGCTAAATGCAGCATCTGCGATTTGGTAACGCGTGCTTCCTGTCGTGACTGGTTTACCATTGAGTGTTCCAACGATTGCTTCAGGATGTGCGTCAACGACTCCGAGGAATCCTTCACCTGGGTGAACGCCAACCCAGTTATCGTCAAAGCTTGAGTCACCATACCAAACGACAAGACCTGTGTTATACTTCACGCCGCGTGCATGCTCAAGTGCTTTATCAGAGCCCGCATAGTTACGCCATTCGAGGTAATAAGCGTTATCTGCGTAAGAGAAACCGTCTGATGCGACGAAACCGTCAAGCGCGAATTTCGGTGTACCTTCTGCATCATCTTCGAAGACGACTTTACCGTCAACCGTCAGCTTCGCGTTATCAAGTGCGAATCCATCTAACGCAAGACCAGCGTCCCCGACGTAATCAAATTTCAATGTCACTTTTTTACCCGCGAATTCGCTGAGATCATACGATTTATCTACCCATGCTCCTTTAGTAGAATCAGCGCGCTGATCTCCATCTGTATCTTCATCACCGATTGTATCGATGACTTTTGATTGTCCATCCGCAGTCGCTGTGACAGTCAAGAAATCGTAGTTATACTCAACATCATACAATGTTTTGAAGTCGAACTTCGCTTCTTTCGCATTCGTCAAATCAAACTCCGGAGATGTCATGGATGTATGCAAGTCGTTCCCTTTTGTGCTGTAGTAATACTTTTTACCGAATGCCGGCGCGATGCCTTTTACCGGTTTTTTCGGCAAGTTGACTTTGATGATTCCTGGATTTTTCGATTTCGTGACACTCTGATCGAGGTACGAAGCTGTTCCTAGCTTATCTAAGGAATCAAAATCGATTTGTTGAATATTCGCCCAGTTTCCGCCCATCACATTTTGGAAGAACTCTTTGTTTTGTGGTGAGAAACTTGTTGGTTCTGTTCCAGCGATATTCCCGTTCCAGCTACCACCACTCATGATGGACCATGAAGCGACTGGCTCACCTTGACCCGTGTACTTCGTATCGTACTCATCAGGAAGTCCAAGATCATGACCAAATTCGTGCGCGAAGACACCAACCGCACCATCTTCAGGCTGCACCGTGTAATCATAAGCAGCCATCTTTCCACCCCAGTAATCAACACTTGCTGTCGTATTCGCTACCGGATGAACACCATCTAACGTCCAGCGGTGTGACCAGATTGCATCGTCACCAAGGGTACCACCACCTGCTTCTTGTCCTGTACCCGCATGAATGATCATCAAGTGATCAACGAGACCATCTGGTTCGTTCAAGTCACCGTCTCCATCCATGTCATACTGATCGAATTTATCGTAGTCCGCTAAATTGATACCGGCTTTGACAGCTGCCGCTAACGAATCCTTGACGAGACCACGTGGTCCTTTTGATCCCGGTAAGTTATCGTTTCCACCAGCAGGGTTATCTGAACCGTAATCCTTCGCTGTACCAGGAACCGTCAACCAGTTTGAAACCTTACCGTCTACCGAATAACTACCACCGGATTGCTCTTCATAGAACTGTTTAAATGTCTTTACTTTCTCTCCGTTAAAGAGTTCAAATTCCTTGTCTCCGAACATAAGATCCTGATAATGCTTCTGATTGAAGTCATTCGAATACATATATCCTGGCTCTTGAACGACATTGTTATGCTTGAAATCGCTATATTCGACGAGAAGTACGAGTACTTTATCCGTCCGCTTCGCACCATTATAGTCTGCTTGTTTTGCCTTATCTACCTTGACAAAGCCGTTTGGGTTCCCTTTTTTATAGTTACCATGCTTTTTCTTCAATTGCTTCGCAAGCTTATCTTTTTGTTTTGTTAGAAAGTCTTTCGTTTTTTTATCGAAAGCTGCTTCCTTGCTTGATTCATGTTCATGATCATCTGCTGGTTTACCATTTGCTTTTTTATCGAGATATTTTTGGACGGCTTGTTGCTTCGCTTCTGCTGATGCCGCTTTTGAAATGACCCCACGTTTTTCAAGCACCTTTGCTAGTCGATCCTGATCGACCGTGTTCAAATCCATTGGTGCACCAACTGCCGCCTTTTCTGCTGCTTGTACCGATGTTACCTGCCCACCAGGTAAGACCGGGCCAACAGCAAAGGCTGCTGCCGTAATTCCAGACAACACGGCTACGCTAAGCTGTTTCTTTTTTCCCACGTGAATTGACCCCCTATGTAGTGATGAAAAGTATAAGATCATTACACTTTTCTGAATATTCAAATCATAGGTTATTTTATTTCGTTAATCAATCGCTTTTAAGATAATTAGTTCTTTTCGACCATACCTATTTTTTGGAATTTAAATTAATCAGTTATTTTAAAAATCACTCTCCTTTTTTGTAAAAATGACCGGATTTCTTCTTTTGTTTCACGGTACGCTGAAAACACTCTGATGATTACATAAGGAGGATACAATGAGCGCTATAAAACGTTTTGAACGTCATTTGCTTAGAAACTATTTAATTGGTTCATTTGTCGCTGTGTTCGGCGTCGGATGTCTATTTATTTTTGAGACACTGACTTTTACTGGGACAGAACAACTCATTCTAATTGGTATCATGTCTTTTTCAGTCAGTTTAATGTTTTTATTAGAATATCTCATCTACTCAAGGCATGTTCGCTCTTTGCGATACTTCTTTCAAACTGACTTTCCTTCGCTGTCTTCTTTTCAAGATGCTTATCGGACGGCGCATCGGTTTCCCGTTCTGACGGTTCAGCGAATCATGGGACCACACTTCTTAGGTCTCTCGGTTCCTTCGTCACTTTTAACAGCACTCGCGATCTCTCAAGGATGGTTACGGATGCCGTATTATTTGATCGGTCTCGCCTGTTTTGGTGCTGTCCTCGTCGCAATCCTCCACGCCTTGATCGAGTTTTTTCTGACTTATCGTGTCACGGAGCAGATGCTACTTACTTTAGAAAAACATGCTCTTAATCGTAGATTCGATGTCCCGAAAAAAACGACAGTTGTCACGTTAAGACACAAGATGCTCATCAGCACCTTGATCATCGGCGTTTTTCCGGTCATGCTGTTCGTTCTCGCCTCAGCTGTACAACTAACGGAAAATGAGAGCCTTCGCTCCTACTGGAGTTGGGCGACACTCATCTTAGTCGTCATCTTATCCGTCGCGACGTTTTGTAGTCTTCTTCTTTATGAAAACATCCGAAAGCCGATTGCGATTCTCCAACAAGGGATTCAAGATGTCGAAAACAATCGCCTCATCTCGTTACCGAACCCCTATTCTGATGAATTTTCTCATCTCGTCTCCGGCTTTAACCTGATGATGGAAGGAATTAGAAAACGTGATGAACAAAATGAACAATTGCTCGATAGTCTGTTTACTTTATTTGCGGCAACACTCGATGCCCGGGATCCTTACACGGCCGGACACTCGCTTCGTGTTGCTGCCTATTCCGTCGAAATCGCTACTGCCGCAAACCTGCCGCACGAACAGATCGAGTTATTGCGCAAATCAGCTTTGCTGCACGATATCGGAAAAATCGGCATTCGTGACGATGTGTTATTAAAAGAAGGTCGCTTGACTGACGAAGAATTCCAAATCATTCAGCAACACCCCGTCATCGGTGTGCACATTCTATCGCAAGTTCAGCTTCCAAAGACGTTACAACCGATTCTTCCTGGGGTAAAGTACCATCACGAACGCTATGACGGAAAGGGGTATCCAGAAGGTCTCGCAGGAGAGGACATTCCACTCTTCGGTCGGATCATGGCGATCGCTGATGCCTATGATGCGATGACATCTGATCGTCCTTATCGAAAAGGAATGCCAGTGGAAAAAGCTTTATCCATCTTAGAAGAGGGCATGGGTACACAATGGGACGCCACCTTTACGCGTCTTTTTCTAGACTTGAAACGTTCGCCGATCGAAGACGTGTCATAAGTACAGAAAGGAGTTTCTCATGCATCCTAAAATCGTGGAACGTCATGAATTTTATTTTGTCGGTCTTGGACTGACATGTGAAGAAAACGAACTGCATACGTTGATGCCGGAACTCTGGCGTGAATTTTCAAGACGTTCACATGAGATTCCTGCAAAACCAGATAGCTATCCACTCGATATCTCACTCGAACGAAACGGAACTAAATACTCACAATGTGTCGGGTATCCCGTCTCATCACTCGATGGCATCCCGAAAGGAATGAAAGGTCACCGGATTCCAGCTGCGCGTTATGTCTTTTGGAAGCATGAAGGACCGGATATCGAAATTTGGAAATCATTCGAAAAAATCCAACGCTTTGCTTCAAAGCAAGGAATCGAGCTTGATCCACATGATTTTAAGATTGATGAGACGCGAGATGACGTCCATCATCTCTACCAACGGATTCGTTGAACCATTCTCTTGAATGGTTCTTTTTTTGTGCTGAAATATCTTTTACAGTTAATAATTCAGTACAGGTACTACGGACTATATTCAGAAAATTCGATTTAATCCGAATGACTTATTCTCGCTTTCTGATTTCTTTGGCATAGTTAGACTCAACCCAAACAAGGAGGCGATTTATTTTGAAAAAGTTTCTCGCTACATCGCTTGTCGCAAGTGTACTTGTTGTTCCTACAGTCGTAGGTGCAGAAGGTCTTCAAGCTGGTAAACTCACGAAAGCTTCGTCAGAACCAGCTGCAACGATCGTCAAAGATTTCGTGAACAAAAAAGGTGACTTTGCTGTTCAGAATGTCGAAAAAGATGGATCTTCACAGATCGTACGTCTCCAACAAGAAGTGGATGGCGTCCCTGTCTTTGGTAGTGTCGTCGTCGGGAACGTCGCGAAAGACGGTACTTTGAAAGCAGTCGTAAACGATGCGATCAATGTCAAAGGAAAACCAGGTCTCGCGAAAAAAGCAACTCTTTCTGAAAAGAAAGCCATCAAGCTCTATCAAAAAGCAATCAAGGCTTCTAAATTCGAAGTGGCACCAAAAGCAGAGCTCGTCATCTATCCAGTGAAAGATGATGCAGTTTATGCATACAAAATCACATCGACGGTCCTCGCTGGCAAAGAGCCATCACGCTGGACATACTTCATCGATGCGAACTCTGGTAAAGTACTTAACAAGTTCGATCAACTCGCACATGCAACAGGTACAGACGTTCTCGGACGCAGTGTTACATTCAATACGACACTCAGCGGTTCAACGTACTACCTCCAAGATACGACACGTGGTAAAGGGATCTACACATACGATGCGAAAAACCGTACGTCACTTCCAGGAACACTCTGGGCTGACGCAGATAACGTCTTCAACGCAACGTACGACCGCGCTGCTGTCAGTGCACACGTCAATGCTGCAAAAACATATGACTTCTACAAAAACACATATGGTCGCAACAGTTATGACAATGCCGGTGCACGCTTGAACTCATCTGTTCACTATTCAACGAGCTATAACAACGCATTCTGGGATGGAACGAAGATGGTCTACGGTGACGGAGACGGTTCAACGTTCACGTACCTCTCAGGCGCACTTGATGTCGTCGCTCACGAATTGACACACGCTGTCACAGAATACTCGGCTGGTCTCGTTTACCAAAACGAGTCAGGTGCGATCAACGAAGCGATCTCTGATATCATGGGTACAGTAGCTGAGTACTCTGTTGGATCGAACTTCGACTGGCTCGTAGGGGAAGACATCTATACACCAGGAGTCAGCGGTGACGCACTCCGTTCGATGTCAAATCCAGCTGCTTACGGCGATCCAGATCACTACTCAAAACGCTACACAGGTACACAGGATAACGGTGGTGTCCACACGAACTCTGGTATCGTCAACAAAGCCGCTTACCTCCTCGGTAACGGTGGAACACACACAGGCGTAACTGTCACAGGTGTCGGTGTACCAAAACTCGGTGCAATCTACTACCGTGCTCTCACTGTTTACTTGACTCCGAACTCGAACTTCAGCTCACTCCGTGCAGCAGTCGTTCAATCGGCGAAAGATCTTTACGGTTCAACAAGTGCAGAAGCAACAGCTGCAGCGAAATCATTTGATGCAGTAGGCGTCTACTAAGAAAATCTCCTCCCAAAGGATTTTCATATTTCCTCCCGAGTGTCGGACTCGGGAGGTTTTTTGCGTAAAAAAAGACGAACTCGCTTGAAGCGAATTCGTCGTTCATTCATTCTTGTCCAGGATCACGCGCAAGACGGAGACGCATCTTTCCGTTATCTGGGAACACTTTTAGTTGTAAGGATTCTCCCTCGTACCATGTTCCGTAGCTCGTATCGACAATAGGTTCACCAAGTGTTGATAATCCATCCGTTGAAGCATTCGTCCAGTCGATTGCTTCAATGATTCCGTCCGAGACGACGAGTAAGTACCCAGAATTCGAGAAGTAGTACGTATTGACAGCATCTTTTTGTGTATTGCCGATCGCGCCGTATTTCGCTTCGAATTCAGCAACCGGTTTCCCAAGATACTGCTCCGGTTTTTCGATCGGTTGATTCGCGACGGCTTGCGAGAGTGCTGCAAGGACTGCTTTGTCTGACATGCTTTTTGGTGCTTCCAAACGAACATCACTTTCCGGTAAGTATCCTTCGATGCTGTCATTGAGTTTGAGATGGACCATGCCGTCCTCCGCATCTAGTACCTCATAGACATCACCTAAATCTGCTTTGTAGATGACACTGCTACGACTTGCATCGCCGTATACGTTCGCAAACGGACGCGTCACCCAAGCTGCTTGTTCATACTCTGATGCCTTTTTCTTTGCTTTTTTCTTCTCTTTTTTTGTTTCATTTTTATCTTTCGATGCTGTCTCTTTCTTCGAGTCTTCTTTTTTCGTTACTTGATCCGTCGTTTTTGGCTTCTCGAGCGTCGATGTTGCTTGAGAGGCATCGTTATTCGTCAACATATATAACCAGCCACCGACGATGAATAGCGTCGCTAAGATACCGCCAAATGCGATACCGCGACGATTACGTTTCTGTTTTCGTCGTTCTTGTCGAGACTGTCGTTCTTGATCTTGTTGGTGTTCACTCATGTATGGTTCCTCCTGAAAAAGTCGACACAGTTTTTCCCCACTATACCACCAATGTTTACTTGAAATATTTAAATTTCGATGACAGTTCGACCACGATGACGAGAAGTCAGCAGGGCTTCTGCGATGTCAGGTAGGTCGTTCAGTGTTTTGACGTCAACTTCTGATGCGAGATCGACGTGCCACTCCTTCGCTAAGCGTTGCCATAGTTCTTGACGATAGACAATCGGTGTTTGTACCGCATCGATTCCGATCAAGCGGACACCGCGTAGGATGAACGGATAGACTGTCAACGTCATCTCTGCTCCACCGACGTTTCCACACGTCGTCACGACACCACCATATTGTACGAAGCGAATGACGGATGCGAGTAATGGACCTCCTACCGTATCAATGACACCGGCATAGAGCCCTTTTTTTAGAGGACGGTCAGTTTCTTCTAGCAATATCTTGCGGTCTAAGACCTCCACCACTCCCTTTTCCAGTAATCGTTCTTGTTCTAGTTGTTTTCCGGTCACGGCGTGTACCGTATAGCCTAATCGAATCAATAAGGCAATCGCAATCGTACCAACACCACCTGTCGCTCCCGTCACGAGGATGGGGCCTGTCTCCTTCGAGACGATTCGCGATAGTTCATCGACCGATTGCGCTGCTGTCAATCCTGCCGTTCCATATTGCATCGCTTCTAATGGAAGAATGGCATCTGGAAGTGGCGTTACCCAATCCGCTGGTACGCGTATGTATTCTTGAAATCCGCCCGAGGTGTTCATTCCAAAATCAAAGCCGTTGACGACGACCGATTGACCGGTTTGAAATCGTGCATCTGTCGTTTGTTCGATATATCCTGCTGCGTCAACACCTGGTGTGTGCGGATAGGATTTCGTCACCCCTCGATTACCCGACATCGATAAAGCATCCTTGTAATTGACACAGGAATGCGTGACACGAATTAAGACGTCTCCTTCTGGTAAATCATCGATGTGTTTCGCCTCAACCTTCCCTTCATAGTTTCCGTCCACCTCTCGTACGACGAATGCTGAAAAAGTGTGTTCCATGATATCTCTCCTTTCTCTTGTGCTTCTCTATACCCTGTTGTTTCCATTGACACACTAAAAATCCCTGTCGTTTCTCAAAGAAACGACAGGGAGCGGGGACGGAAAAAATATCAGCGTTCCATAGGTGGTCAAAGGTAACAGGTTAATCTGTCAATGGTTCGTGGTCATCGGTTTGCCGTCGCCATCTCTTCTCCACAGAGGAAAATTGAGGTCCGTCCCCTCTCCTTGACATGGAGTCTCACCGCGTCAAGGAGTTACATATAACGTCCACCATCAAAAGCAATTGTCGTTTGATAGTTCGCAGCATTGATCGCATTCGATACTTTGTGTGCTTGCCGTTCCACTTCCTCTGCTTTTAAGCGATAGGCATCGGGATCGAACAAGGCATGACGAATGATCGTCGTCCCTTCAAATCCGTATTGAAACTCGCGTTTTGGTCGACTTGCGAGCATCTGATAGTTTTGTGCCCTCGCCCGTAATTGGGTAGCCCACTCGATTGCTTCGACGAGTGGCATTTCTCCTTCATCTGTCACGATGACGGTTTCTAGATTCGCTGCGTAGACGAGACGATCCAAGACTCGCATATCGTGACGTACAATGTCCATGGTAGCTTCGACGTCGGTTAAGGTCCGACCTTGTTGCGCGGGGAGTGCTTCTCCCTTTTCTAAATCAATGAACGCTACGCGCTCCATCTCTTCAATCAACTGATCAAGCTGTTTCCTCAGAATACTCTTTAATTTCACGGCATCTGCTAGGTACATCATCATCTCCCCTTTCCTGTTTCATCTACGTCACCTATTTCAAAAGGTTTCAATCGAACTGGTGAGCGAAGACTCCAAATTCTCTCTGAATCGTTTGTTTATCCATCTCCGATATCGCAAAAGCTCGTTCTGTATAGCGTTCTAGGAGGTAGGCTTTTATTAAGAGATGGGAGGGCCGAAACCCGATCCGTAGACACCATTCCTGAAACGTTTCTGTGTCATACCGCTGTAAACGGACCGGGAGGATCTGATTGAACTGGATAAGTTGTTTGCGAATCCAGGCATCTGGAAGATTGATTTGTTCCTCCGTCAAAATAAAGTCATCGTGTAGGGGCTGTAATGGGAGATCAGTTTTTATAAATTCTTCATCGTGTCTGTTAGTCTTTCGACGCTTCCGCCAAACGATATAGCCTATTATGACTAAAGGGAGAACAAGGAGACTCATCAGTAACATCGATGAGGACGATATTCCTTTTTCATTCGTACCTCGCTTAGCATTTTCAATTCCTATAGTGAAGATCTTATTCTTTTTCTTTTTCGGTTTAAGGTCTTTCTGCTTTTTCGGCTTTTTCTTCGTATCCCAAGCACGTAAATCTTCATCATTCTTCATTTTCTTTTTAGGTAACCACGAAAGAAATCGGATTTTTAACAATTCGCCTTTTTTCTTGCAATTCGGTTTACACGATCCATTTGTTTCGATGCCAGACGTCTGAACCGTTTTGGGTTTCAATGCTTGAACAGCCGCTTCCGTCAGTGGCTTACCAACCCCTAAAATTAGCAAAATCAGTCCGATACCAATTACGAGTCGTTTGCGAAGTGACATCAGAAGACCCCTCTCTTTTAAAATCCATTATAAACGTTTTTATGTATTTTTATGGATGTTATGAAACAAGGAATGATTGTTCAATTAGAGGGGAAAAGATAGACAGACCTATTCAGAGAGGAGAACCATTTCATGTTAAAACTCGATCACACGCATGATCCGTATCAAAATGCGGCGTTGATTCAGGAATACGTTGAAACGTCAACCAACGAACAAGCAGTTCGACAAGCGGAACAACTGCTACACGATAGTGCATTCGTCGCACCACGACGAAGTCCTAACCTCAGTCGAACGCTTCGCTCGATGATCTCACCATTATTTTTAACGAATCGTGATAAACATATTCTACCGCTGACACCCGCTTTCGTGACGCCACGCGATGAGATACGACCGAGTTGGTTCGGTCGGCTCAATCATGAATTCGAACGTTTGATCAGCGATGTCGAAATTGTCGATATCACTGCTTTTGGCGCAGTCGGCGATGGACAGACGGATGATACACAAGCGTTCATCGACGCGCTCGGTGATGGACATCGACAAGTCCATGTCCCGGCCGGTACGTACGTCGTTCGGGGGATTCGTTTGCCAAGTTACACAATTTTAACGGGAGCCGGCAAAGGAAAAACGATTATAAAGATGCACGATGAGGCACCAAAAGGACGGCGTCTCGTGACGAATCAAAATTATCTTCTCGGTAATCATCATCTGCTCGTCGAAAAAATGACGCTCGATTGGAACATCAAACGTATCGGTGACGCGAAGAAAAGTAGCACATGGGGGAATCACTCTAGCTGTCTCACATATGCGCATGTCACCTATGGCTGGGTCTTTGACGTCGAAGCGATCAACCCGGGGCTTCACTGTTTTGATATCTCGACACCGTATTACAATTACAACGGGGACGGTGCCCGCGCAAACTTAAGTAGTTCATTCATCTGGTTCGACGGATTGACCGGTTACGGATTCGGCGATGACGGGATCACGACGCACCATAGTGACCATCTCTTCATCTCGAACTGCTTCATGCATGACCCAAGTGGACGTGCCCATGCAGAAGGATTCTCTAATTCAAATGGAATCGAAGTCGATGATGGATCACGCGACGTCTGGTTGTTCAACAATGCAACCAGTCGGTGCTTCGGTGGACTCGAAATTAAGGCACATGCGACCTCTTCTGCTGCCTCAACCGTCAAAATCGTCGGACACCTATCGATTGATGATCATCGTGCCTTTAACTTCCGACATATCGGACACCATCAAGCAAGCGATCCGATGTCTCAAACGGCTTATAATATCATCGCAACACGTTTGATCGCTCAAACTCCTCAATATACGGAACTCTATGCGAATTCAAAACCGCGTGCACTCGTCGTTTCCGCTTACCGTAACGTCGTCATACATGATTTTACGGTGCTTGGTGATCCGTATTATGACTATCAAGAACAACCGATGATCGGGATTCAATATAAAGCACGGAACGTCACGATCAGTCAGTTGAAAATGAGCGGGTTCCGCCATGCAAAAACGGATATTCAAATCTTTGGTGGAGAAAATGGGGCTGAAGACGTGCGTCTTCGTGACATCCGCATTGAGGATTCCGCCAAACATGGGATTACGATCGGTCCAGACATCACGCGTGTCAAGCTGACGAACGTGGCACTAAAAGGAGACGGAACAGTTGGCTTGAACGCTAAATCGGAACCAGAAATGGAACGATTCATCGCGACCGGATTCAAAGTACCGATTCGCGCTCAGTCAACACAAGTATGAATAAAACGACAGGATGGACCGCGGTCCATCCTGTCGTTTTCATTGGGATCGAATATACGCGAGGACACGTGTATCAATCGCACGATCCGCTTGTTCGCGCATCTCGAAGTTTTCCGTGTGCAGATATGTTCGGAACGCATCTTCGAAATCACCACGGTAACCAAGCGCTAATAATTTATCCATCAACTCCGACTCTAGGGCATCATCGATCGGCTTGATTTCTTCCGGCTTACTCGGTTGTAGATAAAGGGTATGCAGTTGATAAATGCGTTCGAGTTCTTCAATCGGACTTGAATGATCGTCAACGCGTAAATCAATATAGCGGTCGTTGAATCCACCGTATCCGCCACCTTCCTTGACGACGAGAAGTGCCGCTGACTGCATTCCGCGTGAGTCCCCGCCTGCTGCTTGTCCTGCCGCTAACGCACGCAATAATCGTTCCGCGAGCGGACCTTGCGTCGATTCAAAGACACGCGCCATCTCTTTGACCGTATTACCGTCTACAAGAATATTCCCTTGCGCTGCAAAATGTTTCCCGGCAATACCACCTGCCCAGTCGTTACATCCCTCACCCGTGAATGTCGCACTCTTGCCATTCGCATCGATGATCCCGACCTGGCGATCCGCTCGTCCTTCATCTGCTTCCGTCAATCGACGTAGCACTTCGTCCGCAGAAGCACCTTGTTCGATCATCCGTAACCCTTCAGGACCATACGTCGTATTTGCAAACGACTGTGTCGCTACCGCTCCCACTCCTGCCTTCGCAAACGGAACAGCACTCCCGACCGCTAAAAATTTCGATTGGACAGCAACACCCCACGCTTGTTCTTTTTCACAATAACCGACGATTGAATATGTCACTTTAGTTCCCCCTTTAGTCATCTCCCTACCCGTTCGTGATAACGCTTCCCGATTCCTGCAATAGAAAAACCTTCCGGACAGATGTCCGAAAGGTCGACTTCATTGAATACCAAGCGTCACGGCAAGTAATAAGGCAGCACATGCCAAGGCAATCCAGATTGCGAAGAGTTTCCAGACGAAGCGTAACCATTGCTCATATGGAATACCCGCGATCGCAAGAAACGCCATCAAATGTGCACTTGTCGGGAAAATCATATTCGTCAATCCGTCCCCGTACTGGAACGCTAAGACAGCTACTTGACGCTCGATCCCGAGTAAATCCGACAACGGTGCCATGATGGGCATCGTCGTCGCCGCTTGTCCACTCCCGGATGGTATGAAGAAATTCGTAATCAATTGCACGGCGTACATCCCGATGACAGCAAAGAAAGTCGGCAAATGTCCTACGGCATTCGATAAGCCGTAAATGACCGTATCGATCACACGTCCTTCTTCAAGAATGACGACGATCGCTCGAGCAAATCCAACAATCAATGCGCCAAACGTCACGGCTTTCGCACCGTCAATCAGACTCTCGAACGTTCCGTTTACACCAAGCGTAACGATCCCCCCAATCATCCCGATGATCAAGAAGGATGCGGTTAATTCCGTCAAATACCAGCCCCACTCAAAGATTCCGATCACATTGAGCGTAATGCCACCGATTAAAATGAGTAAGACGAAGGCATGACGTTTCGAAAAGCGTGAAATCGTCGTCGCTGCTTCTTCCGAACGACGTTGTTCGAGATCATAAACAAGACTGCGCGCCGGATCATGTTTGACTTTCCGTGCGTAGTTCATGACATAAAGAATCGTCACCGCTAAAAATACGATATACACAGCCGTTCGATACCCGAGACCACTAAAGAGAGGTACTTCCGCAATTGATTGAGCGACACCTACCGTAAACGGATTCAACATCCCGCCAGCAAAACCAACTGCCGCCCCTAAGCTAACGATTGCGGCTCCCGTCATCGCGTCATAACCCAGTGCACGCGCGAGCATGATCCCAATTGGTACGAAGATGATTGTTTCCTCTGCCATCCCGATCGTCGCCCCGGCAATCGAAAAGACGAACATCGTCGCCGGAATCATGATGTGCCCCTTTTGACCGAACCGGCGAATCAATTGATTGATTCCCGCTTCAATGGCGCCCGTTTGACGAATGATACCAAAGACACCACCGACTAGGAAAATATAAAAGATGATGGAGGCACCCGCCTCCATGCCTTTCGGGATTGCTTCGAACAAACCGAAGAAATTAACAGGTGCAGATTCGACTGCTCGGTACGTTCCGTCGATGACGACGGTCTGTCCGTCTTGTTTTTCACGGTCGAATTGTCCTGCTGGGAGCGTATACGTCAAGATGACTGAAATGACGAGAATCGCCATGATGATGGCATATGTATGAGGCATCTTGAAGAATGATCGCTTCGACTCTGGTGCATTCGTTCGTTCATTCATGATAACAGCCTCCTTTTTTGTGTCATTATAAGAATAATGCCCTAATCAGGGAAAAACTAACAGTTTCAATGAAATGTCATATGATTGTAAAAGAAAAATGGAATACTTCTAAACTCACATAGAGGTTTTGATCGATCATGTCGCATGAAACAAAAAAAGGAAGATATGCTAGGTCACAAACCTAGAATACCTTCCTTATATATTACGTTAATCTCTTATGATTATGCTTGGAACGATTGAACGTCTAATGGTTTAGCAAGAGCCGTTTGTGCAAACGCAACGAATTGTCCGAAATGAGCACTTGTGTTGTGTGCTTCGATTGCAGCTTGGTCTTCCCATTTTTCAATCATCATAAAGACATTTTCGTCTTCTGTGCTTTGGAACAAGTCATAGCTGATGTTTCCTGCTTCAGCACGTGATCCTGCCACTAGTGTTTTTGTTGCTTCTAAAAATTCTTCTCGTTTTGCGGGTTGTACTTCTAATTTTGCTTCGATGGCGATCATCGGAAAGCCTCCTTTGTAATTTCGTTAACTTAAGCATCTTAGCACCTCCGAATTCGTTACGCCATAAAGATGCTCGGACGATTGATGATATTTAATTACGGGTAATTACAGATGTAATAATTACTTTGTTCCACACTAGAGAAAGGAGCAACGAAGATGCGCGTTGAGGTATTTTATTTTGAAGATGACGGGTATATTCCGAACAACCCGACATTCCCTGTGTTGATTTATCGACACGCATTTACAGATCCATCACACATCGAGCAGACCTTCCATGCACATGACTGGCGTAATAGCTGGGTGGATGGCATTTTTGACTTTCATCATTATCATAGTATCGCCCATGAAGTGCTCGGTATCCTTGAAGGGCATGCAACCGTTCAGCTGGGTGGTCCGCTCGGTAAGACCTTCACTTTGACGAGTGGAGATGTTCTCATACTTCCTGCCGGTACGGGACATAAAGCACTTGATACGAGTCAACACTTTCGAGTGATCGGTGCTTATCCGGATGGTCAAGATTACGATACGCTGACCGGTCAAACAAGTGAACGCCCGGAAAATTTTCAACGTATTCGTCAGGTGAGGCGTCCCTCTCAAGATCCTGTATTCGGCGATCACGGTCCATTGTTTGAGCATTGGTGACGTCTCCTTCTCTTGAAGAAGACGTTTTTGTTCGGAGTTCGCGTGGTAAACCCTACTATTGTCTCTCTAACAAAGGAGGAAGAACGATGAACGCAACGGAAAAGACATTGATACTTGCTGCATTAAAGCAAAAAACGGTGACGTTTCCCGATAACACGCATGTTCGGGCACTCGGACAAGGCACATGGCGAATGGGAGAAGAGTCGGAGAAGCGTGAAGCAGAAATCGAAGCACTCCGTGTCGGTCTTGATAGCGGAATGGAACTCATCGATACGGCAGAGATGTATGGGGAAGGTGCTTCTGAAGAATTGATTCGCGACGCGATTGCAGATCGACGCGAGGAAATCTTTCTCGTCTCGAAAGTCTATCCGCATCATGCTGGCGGGGAAGCATTGAAGCGCGCTTGTTCTGAGACGCTCAACCGTCTTGGTACCGATTATCTCGATTTATATCTCCTGCACTGGCGTGGTGACATTCCACTCAAAGAAACCGTCGAAGGACTGGAAGCTTTAAAACAAGAAGGCAAGATTCGCCGTTGGGGTGTGTCCAACTTTGACGTATCAGATATGAAGGAACTATTGGCACTGCCAAGTGGTGATCAATGCGCTGTCAATCAGGTACTCTATCACCTTGGATCACGGGGAATCGAGTATGAACTATTACCGTTACTACGTGAGCATGGTATACCAGTGATGGCGTATTGCCCACTAGCAGAAGGTGGTTCATTACGTGATCAACTCCTGAATCATCCGACCGTCGAGGAACTCGCTGAGACACATGGCGTTGAACCAGCACAGATTCTACTCGCATGGGCGATTCGTGAAGGCGACGTCATCGCGATTCCTAAAGCCGGACAAGCACATCATGTAGAAGCTAACGGTCGTGCCGCACTCCTGAATTTAACAAAGGAAGAGCTCGCTGCACTTGATCAAGCATTCCCAGCACCAACCAAAAAAGAACCACTCGATATCGTTTAAGGAGGTCATTTTCATGACAAAACATGTTCAACTCGGTCAATCTAATCTATTCGTTCACCCCATCGGTCTCGGTACGAATGCTGTCGGTGGACACAACTTGTATCCAAATCTCGATGAGCAAGCCGGACGCGATCTCGTTCGTGTCGCTTTGAAGCAAGGAATCAATTTCCTCGACACAGCTTTCATCTACGGACCAGAACGTTCGGAGGAACTCGTCGGTGAGGTCTGGAAAGACACAGTCGCTCGAGAAGATGTCGTTCTCGCGACGAAAGGTGCGCATCAGTTCGTTGACGGAAACGTCGTCATGAACAATTCACCAGACTTTCTCCGTCAATCGGTCGAAGAGAGTTTAAAACGTCTTCAGACAGACTATATCGATTTGTATTACATTCATTTTCCGGATGAATCGACACCAAAGGATGAAGCCGTCGCTGCACTCGCTGAACTAAAAAAAGAAGGAAAGATTCGCGCAATCGGTGTCTCGAATTTCTCACTCGAACAATTGAAGGAAGCGAACAAAGACGGACATGTCGACGTCTATCAAGGGGAATACAACCTATTCAAACGGGATGCGGAAAAAGAGTTACTCCCATATATTGTTGAGAACGGTATATCTTTCGTCCCGTATTTCCCACTCGCTGCTGGATTATTGGCAGGGAAATATACGAAAGAGACGACATTTGATGATTTACGGAAAAACGATCCTTTGTTCCAAAAAGATGTCTTCGAAGAAAACCTCGCAAAAGTCGATCAACTGCGTCCGATCGCAGAAGCACATAATGCGGAAGTCGCACACGTCGTACTCGCGTGGTATTTGGCACAGGACGGTATCGATGCCATCATCCCTGGTGCGAAACGACCGGATCAGGTGACGGATACGTTGCGTACGTTAGAAGTTCAGTTGTCACAAGAGGATATCGAAAAAATCGACCAAATTTTTGGCTGATCGTTCTCTTCTAATTGAACATGAGCAGAATAGGCGAAAAATCATGCTGAACTTCGTATGATGGAGGCACGGAGGCGATTGATCATGAAGCACCATTTTCATTTAACCGCAGACTGGCCGGGCAATCGCAATGATGTTGGTCAGATCGAGACGGGTGAACTAAAAACAAAAATCTCAATTCCGGACGCCATGGATGGTCCAGGGGTTGGTACAAATCCAGATGAGATGTTACTTGGGGCAGCGGCTACGTGCTATATCATCACGCTTGCCGCGATGCTTGAACGTAGTCACATTCCAAAAGTCTCGTTAACGATGGAATCGGAAGGCATTGTGGATGTCACGAACGGCGTCTTTACGTACGACGCGATCATTCATCGTCCTACTCTCTTATTACCAGCCGATTTGTCGGATCGTGATCTGAAGAAGGCGCAAAATCTCGCTGAAAAAGCGGAAGGTTCGTGTATGATTACGCGAGCACTAGCTGGTAATGTTAAAGTATCGCTTGAGGCTGTTGTGGAGCGAGTCTCCAATTAACAAACAAAAATCATCGTTTAACTTTTTAGTTAAACGATGATTTTTTACTTTATTTATCTATTTATCGATATATTATTAATAGTTTATTCATTAAAAATACTATTTAACACCATCAGAAAGGTCCTTGGCGTAAAGCAGATAAAGAATAAGGAAGAACGCTACCGTTCACATACTTTGGCCAGTTAAAGCATCTTCAAAGTACAGGCTCTAAACCGATTAGTGTGACTTGTTCACTTCATTCTTCACTATCAATCAAACTGTTTAAGGAGTGGCAAATTCTTTCTTAATATACTCAACTGTAGGAATATCAGCAGGAGCCCATTCAAGCTGATCAAGGTCTGAAACATCTACCCAGCGCAGTTCTGTATGTTCTATAGCAATCGGTTCTCCTGTTACAATTTCAGCTTCAAAAGTATGTAATGTGACAGTAATAGCGTCGTACTCGTAAGTCGTTTTTTCGATTGGTTGTTTGACCTTAATTTTACATTTTAATTCTTCATTGATTTCGCGAACTAAAGACTGTGAAGGCGTTTCATGTATCTCGATTTTCCCCCCAGGAAACTCCCATAAGTTAGGCAATGACATTTGGCTACTACGAAGTGCACATAGTATTTCATTATGATCATTACGAATGACAGCCCCTACGACTTGAACATGTTTTTTCATTTTTTATGTTTCACTCCAAATCACTGTAGATTTTTCAGTTGTTTGCTTATCATAACAAAAACCGTTAGTCCTTTTACTTACATAAGGATTAACGGTTTTATTTATACCCAGTTATCCACATGTGGATAACTCTGTTTATGATATACTAATTACACTTATCCACAAGTAGAAATGAGGAAATTAGATGCCCCGTGAACTCTATCCAATTGTCGTCAAATCCGAATGGATTGAATTGATTCGAAGCGGTTATCCCGCGTTACGTAAGGAAATGTTTGAATCCTTGCAACATGTCAAAGAAGCAGGTGGACTGCTTCATTTGATGACAGAACATAAAGAATACCTTGCGACTGGCTATTTTGGCAAGCAAGAAAAGGGTGTCGGTTGGACGCTCTCGATGGATGAACAAGACACAATCGATGTTGCTTTCTTCAAACGGCTTTTCGAACAAGCTCTAGACAAAAGAAACGACTTTTTTGAAGAAGAATCCGAAGCTTTTCGTATATTTAATGGTGCAGGTGATGGTATCGGTGGACTGACGATTGATTGTTACGACCATCACTATCTCATTCTCTTCGAAAATGAGGGAATTTATACCTTTCGTCCGATGATTCTCGAGGCGCTTGAATCGCTCGTTCACTATAAGAGCATTTATGAAAAACGAGATTTTCTTGTCGATCTTCAACCCGTCAAAGGCGACGATTTTTTAATGGGTGAACGCGGTGATTTTCCAGAAATGTTACAGGAGCATGATGCACGGTATGCATACGACCTTGACGCCGGCATGCGGACTGGCTTCGATATCGCGCAACGCGAACTTCGTAAAGTTCTGATGGATTCAGTTAAAGAAAAAAACGTACTGAATCTCTTTTCTGATACAGGAACTTTGACAGTAGCTGCACTTCATGGTCATGCTACTCACACGACGAGTGTTGATTTCTCGACACGTAGTCGAAATAAGACGACAGATAATCTTACGTTGAACCATTTTACTCCTGAAAAACAGATAATTTTGGTTCAAGATGCGTTCGACTATATCGAACAAGCGGATAAGAAGACTCGTTTTGATGTCGTCTTGTTCCATCCGCCGGTACACGTCAATACACGAACGCGTCAATTTCGGACGGAACAGGATCTTTCTCCTTGGATCCAAAAAGTCATTCATTTAACGAATCGTGGAGGACTCCTTGCGATCACGACAGATAGTCCTGCACTTGATGCGTTACAATTGAAAAAAGCTGTTGAGCAGGCATTCAACAAATTGCGTCAAAAATTTGAAGTCGTATGGGAACAACCGGAGCAGAAAGATTTCCCGACTCCTTCTTCTATGCCACAACTCGCTCAAAAAAGTATTCTCATTCGTCGCAAATAACGTATTATCTAAAAAATCCGCTACCGAAAATTTCAGTAGCGGATTTTTTATGTTTTTAACAGGAAATGTAAAATAAATGAAGAATCATTTTTTAAGACTTGGACGCACACTCACTTTACCAAAATGTGATGTTTGATCAAATCGTTGGTAGAGATCATTTAACACATCGCGTTCATAAGGAATCTGCTCTTCGATCCGAATCTCGATTGCGCCTTCTTTCACTAAATGAATAAGTTCTGCTAAGTGATGTTGCTGTCTCTTCATCTCATCTACTTTTTCTTTAAGTAACGGAAGCGCAACGAACACAGCTTCAAGTGATAAGGCTTTACTATGCATCATCGTTAAATCTTGTGTCGTCCGTGTAGCGATCGAAATGATGCGTCCGCGTTCTTTAGCGAGTATGAACGATTCTTGTAAATGATCGCCACCCACCGTATCAATGATGACATCGAATCCGTCAAAATCCAGTCGTTTGAGCAATGCTTCAGCTGATTCTTCCTTATACCGATGAACGCGAATCCCTCTTGCTTCTAACCAAGCTGCCTTCTCGTCCGAAGAGGCGCTCGCTGTGACGTCGCACCCATAATGACGCGCGAGTTGAACAGTCAGGTGTCCCACTCCGCCCGTGCCACCTGCTACATACACACGGATTCCTGGTGTAATCACGATCCGTTCTTTCAAAATCTCCATCGCCGTCAACCCGATCACCGGTAAACAACCTGCAATCTCAGCCGAGACCTCTTTTGGTCGTAAGACTGCCATCTGTTCAGGCACAAGCATTTCCTCCGCTAGCGCACCAGCACGTGTTCCAAGCCCACCGCCGAATGCGACGATGCGATCGCCGATAGAAAAAGACGTCACACCCTCGCCGATTTCAATGACTCTCCCCGTTACATCGCCCTGGAGAATTCCAGTCGTCGATGCTGCTGCCACGTGTCCGAAGAACATCTTCGTATCAAGTGGATTGATACTCGACCCCTCGATTTGAATGCGTAATTCGTACTTCCCCGCTTTTTCAGGTGTGACGTCTTTTTCTATAAGTGATGCGTCTTTTCCGTACTGATCGACTACGAATGCTCTCATGAAGAATTCCTCCTTTTTCATTATTAGTCTATCATGATTCAGAATTCTCTCACATTAGGTCTTCATGCTATGATGAAGGTATCTTATGACGAGAAGGGACGTTTTTGATTTGAAACAAGAATTGATTGATCGTCTAACTACATACGTGAAAGTCGATACACAATCGAACTATGAGAGTACGACTGTTCCAACGACTGAAGGGCAATGGACACTGGCTCGTTTGCTCGTAGAAGAATTAAAGACAATTGGTATGGAAGAGGTCACGGTCGATGACAATGGGTATGTCATGGCGACGTTACCCGCCAATACAGATGTAGACATTCCAACAATTGGTTTCCTTGCTCACCTGGATACGGCAACGGATTTCACGGGCACGAATGTCCGTCCGCAACTTGTGGAATCATATGACGGAAATTCGATTACATTGAGTGAAGTACCGTCCGTCATCCTGTCGCCCACTGATTTTCCTGCACTCCACAACTATGTCGGTCACACATTGATGACGACGGATGGTACGACATTACTCGGTGCCGACAATAAAGCCGGGATTGCAGAAATCATGACAGCGATGCACCATTTGATTTCACATCCAGAAATCAAACATGGTCGCATTCGTGTTGCCTTCACACCAGATGAAGAAATTGGTCGTGGACCCCATCATTTCAACGTGAAGGCGTTTGATGCCACTTATGCCTATACAGTCGATGGTGGACCGCTTGGCGAACTTGAATACGAGAGCTTCAATGCGGCAGCTGCTAAAATCGTCTTCCACGGAACGAACGTTCACCCGGGAACAGCAAAAGACAAAATGGTCAATTCGCAGAAACATGCGATGGCATTCCACGATCGTCTTCCTGGAGAAGAGTCTCCTGAGTTCACGGATGGTTTTGAAGGATTCTTCCATCTGATTTCGTTTGACGGTTCTGTCGAAAAAACGACCCTTAATTACATCATTCGTGATTTCGATCGTGAGGCATTTGAAGAACGAAAGCACTTCTTATCTGCTCTCGTTGAGGAGTGGAATAAAAAGTATGGAGCAGGCAGTGTTGAAATCGACTTGCATGACCAGTACTACAACATGCGTGAAAAAATCGAACCTCATATGCATATCGTCGATATCGCTCATACCGCAATGGACTCTCTTGATATCCAGCCAATCATTAAGCCGATCCGTGGTGGAACAGATGGCTCACAACTTTCGTACATGGGTCTTCCGACACCGAATATCTTTACCGGTGGCGAGAACTATCACGGCAAGTTCGAATTCATCTCCGTTGATAACATGGTGAAAGCGACACAAGTCATCATTGCCATTGCTCAAGGTTTTGAACAAGCCGCACACTAATCAAAAAGCAGATTCTCAGCGCTGAGAATCTGCTTTTTTCATGCTTGACGTTGCTGTTTTTTCAAACGATAGATATAACCGATTAATAAGAAGATGATCAAGGTCGATGCAATCATGAGTTCTTTCGACCATTCTCCGACAAAGGAGTTCGAATTTTTTTCGATATCCTGATCGGGTATCTGCTCTTTCATCTGATTTGCTTGACGCTTCGTAATCTTAAAGCTGTCTTTCCACTTCCACGTCTTTTCTTCTCCCTCAACGCGGATCTTAATGTGATACGTGCCAGGTTCTAAGATTGCTGTCGTTTCAATCGGTGTTTTCATGTAAATCGATGGTGCGAATCGAACGTCCATTTGTTTTCGAACCACTACTTTTTTTCCTTTCGTGACGATCGCTTCGAATTTCATCGTTTTACTGATGGTCGGTGCTTGATTTGCTAATTTAACGAAAACAGTAGGTCTAGAAAAAGAGGATTTTGCCTGCACTCCCTCATATGTGATGATGGGTGCAGTCTCTTTGATTGAAGAACGGACTTTTAATCCAATGACATAAGCATGGCGATTTTGAATGCCGATGGTATTGTCCTTGGTCGTTTCCCCTTCCGGCTTGCTCTCAATCCGAATACCGGCAAGCAATGTACCATCCAACTCATTTGACACTTCAAGTGGTAAAGAAACGATTTTCGATTCTCCGCCTTTAATGAATGTTGATTGCGTATTCGGTTTAATGAGATCCGTTAACGAAGTCGACGCTAATGGGACAGATTTTTTCTGATCATAGACGATCAGACCGTTGTTATTCGTTGTGGCATTTCGGATTGAAGTTAAAAACGTATGATCAGCGGGTCCGTGATTATAGATTCGAACTTGAAGATTCGTCTTTTGTTGCGCTGTCATCCTTAAATCGAAATAGGTTACACCGGAATCGACCTGATACGCATTCGGAACCGCTTCGACCGAAAAATTAACACGATCTTCTGCGAAGCTGTCTGAAGGTGTCATCCAGACAAGTAATCCATAAAGCAAAACAATTAGACAACCGACTCCCCATCGTTTCATCTCTCTCCCCCCATTTTCTCATCAATTCACGACGTCAGAGAGCGTCCAATCGAGCGTGGCGGTATGTTTTCCTTCGACCTGAACACCGACAGGGACGTTCAGCGTAATGCGATCGTTATCCGTCCCGTTTCCCTTCCAATAAATTTGCCACGTTGAAAACGTTCCAGCAGCTGATGCTAAAATGACTTTTGCATCTCCCGGATTTCCAGGTGTTAAGGTAACATTTCCTGTCGTAGGTGCTGCATTAATTGGTAATCCAATCAAGGTTTGTACCTCACCCGCATCGATTGTCAACGTGGATCCAGCCAAGGAATCTTTCCCACCGCTATCTTTAAAAGTACTGAGTTTTACTTTAACATCCCATTTCGTAGGGAGAATACGTCGATCCGTTACTTGTAAAAAGGGCTTTTGATCTTTTGCTTTGAAGACTGCTTTATTAACAAGTAATTCGTTCGACCCAAAATTAAAGTTAGGCGCATAATCGAGTGTGAGTGGTCCTGTGTTTCCGGTTGGCGTATTTCCTCCGTTATCCTGAGGTCTATATGGAGTATTCGGATTGGGTGAGTCTGGATTGACGATGATAGGTGCTGCATTCGTCGTAAATGTAATTTCAGCCTTTGATGTTCCCGTGGAGGTATTCGCAGCCCACGCAGAGGTCGTTCCTAACATTAAAGCAGTACTTATCAAGATCGTTGAAAAAGCAAAGCGTTTTTTCATCTTTGTTCTCCCCTTTTCACGGTGCATTGATTAAACTCCATTGAATGTCTGCGCTATACGATAAAGGTTTCGGATATTTTCCTGTTAAATCGAGAATGATGCCTTCATTTTCAGCGTATGTCAACGGCGTCTGATTCGAACTCGCCGACATCGTTCCTGTAGCCACTTCAATAGCAGTTGCTTGCAGTAATTGGGTTTTCGAAGCGGTCTTAAAATAAAGAACATCAGTTAAGACATCACCTGTCGTACTTGTTAAAGGTCGATTGAGACTTGCTTGTAACTTCCAATTGTATCCTGTGGCATTTTCGTGAGAAATCGCAATCGTCATTGGAGATAAACGAGGAATAATCTTCTCTCGCCCCGTCAACTCATGACTACCGAAATCAAGAGTGTTCGGAGTCGTCAAACGCAGTGTTGAGCCAATCATTAAATCTGCTGATGCTGTACTATTACTTAAAATATTTAAATCAATCGCTCCATCGATGACAGCACTTTTAAATGTATATTTGTTTGTAGGATTGATAGGTAAATTATTTATTTCGAAAACCAGTTTATAGTCGATTTTGTTTAATAGCCCTAATGAAATAATCGAAGACGTATTCCAATAAATTAAATTATTTGTTTTATCAAGAATAATATCTTCCTTTTTAACAATATTTCCTGACTTGGAATATTCTAAATACACACTCTCTGTTTTAATCTTATCCATGATACTTGGTGGAATAATAAAAACAACATATTGTTTATCAGAAAGCCCTAATCCTAAACTAAGAGTTACAGAAAATCGATTCGTTAATTCAATCGTTTTTCTAATACCGTCATTTTCAATTTGAACCTCTTGGTAGCTTGCGCTTAAGCTTGAAGTACCTAATAAGCTTATGGAAAGTAAGTTAGGAACTGCTGTATTTTTTCCTTTGTCTGACTTCGATGTTTCAGAATTAGGTGTACTTTCTTCGTTATCACCTGACTGAGGTTGCTCAATTACTGTTGTTTCATCTTCTTTAGTGGGCGAAGTCTCGGATGTTGGTGGGGCTTCACTCTCAGATGAGGATGTCTCGGATGTTGGTAGATTTTCGCTCTCAGGTGGAGGTGTCTCGGATGTTGGTGGATTTTCGCTCTCAGGTGGAGGTGTCTCGGATGTTGGTGGATTTTCGCTCTTAGGTGGGGGTGTCTCGGATGTTGGTGGATTTTCGCTCTGAGGTGGGGGTGTCTCGGATGTTGGTGGATTTTCGCTCTCAGGTGGGGATGTCTCGGATGTTGGTGGATTTTCGCTCTCAGGTGGGGATGTCTCGGATGTTGGTGGATTTTCGCTCTCAGGTGGGGATGTCTGCTTTAGTTCCAAGAGTTCTTCGCATTTTATCCGTTCTTCTTTTTTCAGCAAGTCTTCTTTCGTTGAATCATTCAACGTCTCTTCACAAAACGATGACGTCAAAGGGTCTGGTATTTCTAGCTCCTCGGTCGTCGCATGACTGTGCGGAATCGAAAAACTTGTCGCAAATAGGATCATTAAGATAATAAATGTATTTGGTGATCGATTTTTATACAAAAATTATCCCCCCTATTTCTTAACACTAATTTCAACTGACCAATTCTCTTTTACGTTCGATTCCCTTCTAAATAAGGGAATTAAACCATAAATTTTACATTTAAAAGATATAAAATAAATGTTTTTTTATCTATATACTAAAATTAAATAACATATCCATCTTTAACCTAATTAATTTACTATTACAGCATAAAAAAATAGACCTAAAAATTAGGTCTATTTTATTTCTTTTCTTCTGTTGTATTATCTGGAATCGGTAATTGAACCATACTCCCCGATCCGCTAACGAGTGGTGACTTCCCGTCCCATTTCTTGACGGCTTCGTATTGAATCATCTCTTTCGTCAACGTCTTCTGTAATTCTTTTTGAGCTTTTGCCAACCCTTGGGCTTCAATCAAACGGGCATCGGCTGCCCCTTTTGCTTCTACACGAAGACGCTCTGCTTCTGCTTTAGCGATTTCAAGATCCGTTTTCTTTTTATCGAGTTCCTGCGACGCTTTGACACGCGCATCGATCGCTTCCTGTGTCTTTTCATCTGGTTTTGGCGCACCGAGTGCGACATCCTCGATGATGAAACCTATATTCTTGACATCTTCTGCAAACTGCGTCTGAATGCTAGTCGAGACATTCCCTGATTTTTCACCGAACAGTTCGAGGACGGTGACTTTTGAGATTTGCTCACGCGATGCATCATAGAGTCGTTGTTTTAGATAACCTTTTGCAATCTCATCGATTTCGATCGGTCCGAACTTATTGAAGACTTTCGTCACCTTATCCGGCGAGACAGAAAAGCTGTATGTAAAGTCGACGACGATGTTCTTTCCGTCTTTGGTCGCAAGTGTCATGTTCTCAAGCGACTTCGTCTGTGTTCGAATCGGATACTCTGTCACTCGCGTAATCGGTGAAACGACATGCCAGCCTTGCGATAACGTCTCGTCTTTGACACCGCTTGACGGTGTGTACACGACACCGACTTGTCCCGGTTCGATTTGTTCGACGATGAACGGTGTCGTTGCAAGCAATGCTAATACGAGCACACCGGCGATGATCATCGATGGGCGGATTTTTTTCTTCGGTTTGATTTCTCTCATTCTGAATCTCCTTTATCGATCTTTTCTTGGATATAGCGGTAGAGTTCCATGCCAAGCAAAACGATGAGGGCGAAAAACAATAACGTAAAAAAGATGGCCATCTAACCCCTCCTCTAACGAATTCCTTATTTTATTCTACGTATTCATCTGGAAAATGTTTCATTTTTTTAAATGTCCGGTTGCTTATTTTTAATTTCTATCCTAATATGGAGGGAACTTTGCCTGCTCTACGACAGATCACGATTTGTGGTACACTCGAATGAGCACATCACTTACTAGAAACGAGGGTTCATCTCTATATGATTACAGTACAAAACGTCGGTCTTCGCTTTGCAGACCGAAAATTATTCGAAGACGTCAACATCAAGTTCACGCCAGGCAACTGTTACGGTCTGATCGGTGCAAACGGCGCTGGTAAATCGACATTCTTGAAAATTCTCGCGGGTGACATCGAAGCACAACAAGGCGATGTCATCATCACACCGGGCGAACGTTTAGGCGTCCTCCGTCAGAACCATTACGAATACGAAGAATTCCAAGTCATCGAAACGGTCATGATGGGACACAAACGTCTCTACGAAGTCATGAAAGAAAAAGATGCAATCTATATGAAAGAAGATTTCTCAGACGAGGACGGCATGCGCGCTGCTGAACTCGAAGGTGAATTCGCTGAGATGAACGGTTGGGAGGCGGAGTCGGAAGCCGCAATGCTTCTCCAAGGACTCGGCATCAAGGAAGACCTTCACTCGAAAACGATGGCTGAGCTGACAGGATCGGAAAAGGTCAAAGTCTTGCTTGCACAAGCATTGTTCGGTAAACCGGACATTCTCTTACTCGATGAGCCGACGAACGGTCTCGACTTGAAAGCCGTCAAATGGCTCGAGGAATTCTTGATCGGATTCGAGAACACGGTCATCGTCATTTCCCACGACCGTCACTTCTTGAATAATGTTTGTACGCACATGGCGGATCTCGATTACGGTAAGATTCAACTGTATATCGGAAACTACGATTTCTGGTACGAGTCAAGTCAACTTGCTTCGCGTATGGCAAGTGACCAAAACAAGAAAAAAGAAGAGAAAATCAAAGAACTGCAAGCCTTCATCGCGCGTTTCAGCTCAAACGCTTCGAAAGCGAAACAAGCGACGTCGCGGAAGAAATTGCTTGATAAAATCACACTCGATGACATTCGTCCATCGTCACGCCGTTATCCGTTCGTCGGTTTCACACCGGAACGTGAAATCGGAAATGATCTCTTGATGGTCGACGGCATCTCGAAGACGATCGATGGCGTCAAAGTCCTTGATAACGTCCGCTTCTCGTTGAACAAAACGGATAAAGTCGCGTTCATCAGCCAGAGCGATATCGCGATCACGACTCTATTCAAAATCCTTATGGGTGAGATGGAACCGGATAGCGGTACGTTCAAATGGGGCGTCACGACTTCGCAGTCGTACTTGCCAAAAGATAACTCGGAATTCTTCGAAGGCTCGGACAAGACGATCCTCGATTGGCTCCGTCAGTATTCACCGGCAGATGAGAGTGATACGTTCCTCCGTGGATTCCTCGGTCGGATGCTCTTCTCAGGTGAAGAGGTCATGAAAAAAGCATCTGTCTTATCTGGGGGCGAAAAAGTCCGTTGTATGCTTTCAAAAGCAATGCTCAGTGGTGCTAACGTCCTTGTACTCGACGATCCAACGAACCACTTGGATCTCGAATCAATCACAGCACTCAACGACGGCTTGATCGCTTATAAAGGCGCAATGCTCTTCAGCTCGCATGACCATCAGTTCGTCGAAACGATCGCGAACCGGATCATCGAGTTGACGCCGAACGGTATCGTCGATAAAGAAACGACATACGATGAGTACTTGAACAATGATACGATCCAACAGCAATTAACAGCGTTATATGCACAATGATTTTGAAAGAGACCGGAACTGTCGTTTCGGTCTCTTTTTTGAACACGTTGAAGGAGGAATGCGATATGCGGCACCGCGTATGCGCTGCGTTGATCGAAGAGCAACAGATCCTAATGGTCGAGTTACACACGCCTTCCCGGACATTCTGGACGTTACCAGGCGGAGGTATCGAGCGTGGTGAAACAAAAGAAGAAGCCGTCATGCGGGAAGTATTAGAAGAGACGCATCTTCACGTAACGATCGAACGCCAACTCTATGAGATTTCAATTGATCAAGGAACCGAGACATGCTTTCTTGTCCGGCGTGCCGAGCATAGTCCTGAACCTCGACTCGGTATTGATCCCGAACTCCCATTTGACCAACAAGAATTACGTACCGTCCGTTTACGACCATTAAAGGAACTTCACGATGATCCACAGATCGTTCGTTTACTTTCACTACTGTAAAGGTAATATGAACTAACTGAGATAAAACTGACCAGGTTTCTTTACACCTTCTACATAATCGACTGATTAAATGGAAATGTAGCAACAATACAAACTCATTTGGGGGAAACGAAAATGAAACGAACACTCATGGTTGGTCTATCAGCAGCGGTCTTGTCATCAAGTATGGTCCCAATGTTCGCGGATGCCCACAGCTCTTCTCATAGTACACGCAACATCAAGAAGGTCGAATTCTTGTCGATGGATGCACCGACAAAAATCGATCAAATGGTAAAAACCTATACAGAAGCAAAAGTCAAAGTCACATATACAAACGGTAAAACAGAAGTGAAACCGTTGAACTACAATCAACTGTTCCTCTCGCAAGATAAAATCGTCGAAAACAAAGGCGAAATGATTGCAGCAGGTACGCCAATCGATGCTAAAGGTAATCCGATCATCGATCGCAGTGTACCGGACAAACCAGAAGCCTTCGTCTCGGACGCACCCGATTCGAACAGTCTGCTTGAAGTCCATGGAAAAAAATACATGGTATCTCACTTCGAGTATGATTCAATCGACAATGCTGGGAACGAAGTCAAAGGTCTTCCGGCGTCGATGACATTGACGGAAGTAACACAGGATAAGAAAACCGGAAAATTGGCTGTCAAAAAAGCAAGTAAGATTGACTTTAAAAACGTCAACGGGCTCTGGACACCATGTAACGGTTCAACGACACCATGGGGAACGCACCTTGGGTCAGAAGAATATGAACCGGATGCACGTGCGTTCGAATCAGACAAAACGTCAGCTGCTTATAAAGAAGTAAATGCTTTCGCTGAGCGTTATTTCGGAACGACCGAAAAAGCCAATCCGTACTTCTACGGTTTCACACCGGAAATCTCGGTCGACCGAAAAGGAAAAGCGACAGCAGTTAAGCACTACAGCACAGGTCGCTTCTCGCACGAGATGATGCAGATTCTGCCGGATCAAAAGACAGCAATCTTCGGTGACGACGGGAACAACACGATGATGTTCATGTACGTCGCAGACAAAAAGCGTGATTTCTCAAAAGGAACACTTTACGCTGCTAAGTTCAAACAGACACGCGCAACAGAAGGCGGAGCTGGTGATCTTGAATGGATCAAACTTGGTCATGCTTCCGATAAAGAAGTCAAACGCTTGATTGATAAAGGAACGAAATTCAGCGATATCTTCGAGACAGCAGATGCGCCGACACCCGGCTTTAAAGCGGTCAAAACAGCTGCTAGTAAAAAAGTTGAGTACTTGAAACTGAAGCCTGGCAAGGAAAAAGAAGCAGCGTTCCTTGAATCACGTCGTTACGGTGCGTTGCTCGGTGCGACGTCAGAGTTCAACAAAATGGAAGGCATCACGGTCAACGAACAAGACAAAAAAGCCTACATCGCCTTGTCGTATGTGTCAGGTAGTACCGAAAAACAAGAAGGTGCTGTTCAAGACGACATCCAGCTCGAAAAACGTGAATCGGGTGCGACATTCGAAATCGATCTCGGACGCGCAAAAGGCATCGACAGCCGTTACGTGCCAACGAATATGCAAGCACTTGTCATCGGTGAAGATTTAGCGAAGCCCGATGCTTACGGCAACACAGCGAATCCGAATCTCGTTGCGAATCCAGATAACCTTGCCTACTCCGCAACGTCCGATACACTCTTCATCGGTGAAGATAGTGCCCTTCATACGAACAACTTCGTTTGGGCCTATAATCTGAAGACGAAGAAGCTTTCACGGATTCTGTCCGTTCCAGTCGGAGCGGAAGCAACTGGTCTCCGTTCACTCGATCATATTGGTGGGTATAGCTATCTCTTGAGCAACTACCAGCACCCGGGTGAGGCACTGACAGGAAAACAAATCACGGCCGTCGATCCAAAAGCGCTCGAACAAGCGATGAAAGACGGTATCGGGATTCAAAAAACAGGTGGTGTCGGTTACCTATCTGGTTTACCAAGCGGTCACAAATCGTATACGCATCGATAAGATACTAAAACGGATTCCCAAGCGCGGGAATCCGTTTTTTCATGCGTTGTTCTTCTTTTGTTTTGCTGCCTCTTCTTCCACACGTTGCAGCAGTCCATGAACGATTTTCTCGTTCTCCCGCTCGCCACCGAGTGACAAGAGACTTTTTCCAACAAAGTTCGCTCCCTCATTTTTTCCCGTATAAATCAACAGACAACGGTCGTGTCCAAGTGGTTTGAGCGTAAACGTCATCTCGATCTTGAATATTTTAGCCAACGTGAATCCAATCGTGTTTTGTTTGAAATCTGATTCATTCGTATACGCTAAATCGGTCACGATGTAGGTTTCAAGTCGATTGCCTTGCATGTACGTCTGACGATACGTTGAACCAACGACACCGGGTTTTCGTTCAATCACCTCATGCTGGACGACGCCCGGAATCAAGCGTTGCAGCCGGGTGTGATCAAACAGATGCCATGCTTCTTCGATCGGAATATCGAGCTGTCGTTCTTCTCTCCACGTGATCATACACCTGCCCCCTTTTTTAATAGAAATACCCTGTCATCCGGTCTTGTAACGTCCGGTGACAGGGCGGGAGCAGATTCTTATTTTACTGTGCTTGTTTCAAGGGCTGCACCGAGGAACTTCGCCAGTTCGAGCATGCCGTAGCGTCCTGCAGCTGCCTCAGCATCCGAATTGTAATTCGTATTCGTATTGACGTCATACGTATAGATCGTACCTGACGCATCCTTGATGAACTCGATGCCAGCGACAGCGATTTGGTTCGCTTGAAGGAACGCTTCATACTTTTCAATAATTGGATCATTGAAATCTTCAACGATTTGGAACTTCATCGGTGTTTGTGGCGCTTCTTCTCCGACTGGGCAGAACAAGTCGTCAATCACACATGCATCTGCCGGGCAGAGTTCGAATCCTTCTGACGTATCAACTCGAACCGCGTAGACAAACTTTCCACCCACGAACTCACAACGCGTGATATATGGTTCCGGTGCTTGGATATATTCTTGAATCAACGTGATCCCATCGACTGGTTCGTCGAATGTCGGACCATCGAGATAAGATTCAAGTGCTTCAATCGAATGGAATAACTGGACACCAAGACCTTTCCCGGCACGGTTGTGTTTTGTGATGAATGACGAAACACCGATTTCTTTTGCTGCTTGTACGATTTGATCGCGTCCGACGGCAGCCGTCGTCTTCGGTACACGAATCCCAGCCTTACGCAACGCCGTATATTGATTGACTTTGCTGACTTCTAGACGAAGCGCACGCGTTCCGTTAAAGACAGTCCGGTCATGCTCTTCTAACCAAGCGAGGACTCCTTCCGTCAACTCCGGCGCGTAACGATGCCCCCGCGTATGCGAAGAGGCACTCATCCGGCTGTAAAAGACGCCTTCTGGCGGCAGTTCATCCAGCGGAACGATTCCTTCATTCAAGTGCCACTGTTCATACGGCAATTCGAGTTCTTCGAGACGTTTGATGAGATGGTCCGTCCATTCTTGGTTTTCGTGGAGAATATGAATTTTTGTCATGATTGTTGACCTACCTTTCGTTTCGCTTCGACCAGCGGCATTACGTCACGAGCAAAGCGTTCCATTTCTTCAAGTTGTGGTGAGAATTGTAACAAAAGTAACGTGACACCGACGGCTTCGAACGCTAGAATCCGTTCAGCGATTTGTTCTGGTGTCCCGATTAAATTCGGACGTAGACCACGGTTCGAGACGGAATAATCGTTTCGCTCGACCTGTTGCTCCAGTTGTGATTTACTGATGAAATCCTGATAACCCGCATAACCGGCGCTGTCTTCCTTGACGTCTGTGATCCGTTGCCACTCAAGAAGCGCTTCTTCTTCCGTATCCCGACAAATGATGTAGGCCGCAAGACCAAAGCTCTCAAGCGGTGCGTGTCCTGTCGCTTCCCGACGTACTTTCATATCGTTGATTTTATGAGCTACCTCTTCGACCGTGCCCCCATGCATGACATAAGCGTCACAGTGTTCGACGATCGTCCGCTTTCCAGCTTCACTCTCTCCACCAGCGTAGAGCTTGATGCCTGGACGCTGGACGGGCTTCGGATGAAGTTCCGCCTGCTCGATCGTGTAGTGATTACCGGAGAAGCTATACGGTGACGCATCTGCCCATAGTCCTTTCATGACCGTGACGAACTCTTCCGTCCGAGCATAGCGTTCATCGTGTGCTGTGAAGATACCGTTGTATTGTTTGGCTTCCTCTGCCCACCACGCTGACACGACGTTGAGCGTAAAGCGTCCACCACTCAACTGATCGATGTTTGCCGCCATCTTCGCCGTCGTCGCTGGATTATGGAACCCGGGACGTACAGCAGTCATGATCTCTAAGCGTTCCGTCGTTGCAGCAATCGCCGCTGCCGTCGTCCATGCCTCAAGACTCGGTTCCTTAATGCCTTTGATATCATTCAAGTTCAATTCCGCGATTAACGTCGTCGAGAAGCCGATCCGTTCTGCTGTTTGTGCGACTTGTTTCGCATAATCGAAGGTCGGTGGCATCTGTTCATCCTCGACGTTACGTAACCAGCCCCCAAAAATCGGTAACCAAAAACCATACTCCACTCCATCGTCCCCCTTATCATAAAAAAACGCTCTTTTCGAAGTTCGAAAAGAGCGACGGTATCTTGTCCTGTCCGCTCTTATCTTCGGAAGGTATATCCCTTCCTGGAAGTAGCACCTTCCGCCGTAGCGGGGTTGCTGAAGTGTCTTCGGGCCAGTCCCTCGACTTCTCTAGATAAGATGTGTTGCATTCATCGTACAGAATTCAATGAACTAAAGCAACTATTAAACCGTCTTTTCCCATCGGATTTATTCCAAAAGAAAAATCCCGACGTCGTGTCGGGATCCGGTATTAATATGGTGCGACGAAATCTGCTGTTGGTTCTGGCGTTTGTTCACCACGAACACGATCATAGAATTTTGCAAAGGTAACACTGAAATACGGTGTAATCCACAAGAATGCTAGACCTAGGGTAACGATTCCTAAAAGAGCCCAACCAATAAACGATAGTAAGAGCATGAATGCTTCCATTTTATGCCCGTCCATCATTTTCCGGGAGCGTGTAATGGCTTCTAAGATACCAATTGATGGTTCATCTCGCAAAATATAGAACGTTAGCATGTAGGAAAATGATTTAATGATCCCCGGTACGACTAATAGCAGAAACCATAGGAAGATAAAAAAGAATTGTACGATGGCTAGACCAATCACTTTGAAAAACATACCATATGGTTCAAATAAATCCGTTACTTTCGTTTCTTCTCCACGAGCAATCGACATCGCAATCCAAGTCCAACCGACTCCGACCGGAATCAATAAAATCGATACTAATGATACGACGAGATCCATAGTATTAGCTGGTTCGTCCACATCTGATCCAAATAATCCAGGTACACCTTGAATAATACTAAACAGAATAACTGTTAGGACTGCGAATCCCCAACGACCGCTGAGCGACGCCTTTGCCGCTTTTTTTAATTGAGATGACATGAGTAAAGTCCTCCTTGAAAAAATAAGTTCTCACCTTACTCTACGGCTTATAACTTCTAATGTTTCACTCTTTTTTCAATAATTTCCCGTCTCGTTGCTGGTTGAGCCAAGCACGCTCAAGCTGTCGTTCACACGCCGTGTATAACGAGCGTCGACCGTCGAGCCGTTCCATCGCGAATGGAATACCATGCTTTTTCGCCTGCGCGATGACATGTGCACTCGCTGCATGAGAAACGCGACTCGTTACGACGACGATCGCGTCCGTCTTTTTGGCGAGGCAGGCAATCTTTTTCGCGGACTGTGCGTCTCCTGCCAGATGAATCAATTCGATCCCCGTCGGCGCAAAGAACTCACGATAGACAGCGGTCTGTTGTTCGTTTCCAACGATGACGAGACGCATGCCTGTGAAGCGCGTGAAATCAAGCGGTGTCTTATCAACGAAATCCATCAATTGTCCGGGTACAGCTGTCGTCACGATCGGTTCAATCGTTCGCTCTTTTGGCATACGGACGCGACGCTGCGCTTTTTTAGCTTTCGGCACCGTTTGCCGTTTCATTTTCCGTGCATACCGGTCCAATTTTTTCGCTGTCACAGGTGTCTTCACTACCGGTTGTTCTATCGCTGATGGGCGGTTGGATGATGTATTGACGACCGGCTCTTCATACGTGAACGGATGCTTCCAAGCAATCGTCAGTGTATCCTTCCGTCCCCGCCACATAACGAGATCGACGAGTTGTCCTGCTTCTAGTCGGAAATAGCGCATATCCTCTACGGGTACAACATAATAGAATGGTTTTCCCGACTCATCCTGTAGTGGACCGTCGATCGTCTCTTCAATGATTCCGTGTGTTTTGACGATTGCTTGTTCAAACACGACACGTTCTGGATTTTCTTTCATCCGGTCGGTCGAAACGACGGCTTCGACGCGACACATCGTTTTTTGATCATCTTGACGCTCAACACGGACCCGGACTTCCATTCCGTGCTCGAGATTCCAATCGCGGACGTCTCGTTCTGAAATATGACTGCCGGACCACTCTAGTAAAGTACCGCCTTTTAATCCCCGCTGAAACGTATAGGCATAACGTTGCTTGCCTACTGGCTCGATCGGTACTTGTGGTGGCATTACAATGGTCTGCTCTAGCTCTACTACTTCGTCGACGACCGGTGTTTCTTGAACGTCGCGTGGTGCATAATACGCTGACATCTTGACCCATTCGTCGATTCCGTTCACTTCGTCGAGCCAGAGTTGCCAATCTTCATACCGCTCCACGACCGCTAATTTCATCTGTACCAATTCAGTTGCTCGTTCCAACACCTGTTGCATCATCCGTAACCACTTCCTTTGCGTTTTTTTCACTATAGCAACGAAAAAACGCGGAAGTAGTTCAAAAAAATAGCCTGGTTATTTTTTTATTTAGGTACGTTGCTGAATTTCCACAGCCGGATCCTGACGCTTATATTTCGCGACGATGACGATCAAAACCGTGATGATCACAAGCAGGAACCAAGAAGACAATTTTCCGAGATCAACGACTGCCCAGCCTCCTTCCTGATGCGGATAGACCCAGCCTTTAAAGAACGTTACGATGTTCTCCGCGATCCAAATGAAAAAGGCAATCAGTAAAAAGGATAGAACGAGCGGCATCCGGTAAATCGTCTGCTCGATCGTAAAATGAACCCATGACTTATAGAAAACGAGGACGACGAGGACCATCAACAGCCAGCGTGCATCAAAGATCCAGTGGTGGGTGAAGAAGTTGAGATAGACGAGACTGCCGACGCTAATCGCAAGCCACGGTGAAGGAAATGCTATGAATCGTAAATGAAATCGCCGAAACGCCTGGCAGACATAACTCGCGACGCTTGCGTACATAAATCCTGCATACAAGGGAACACCAGCCACTTTCGTCAAAGCGTCTTCCGGATAACTCCAAGACCCGACGTTCACCTTGAACAGTTCAAGTGCTAGACCGATGACGTGAAAGAGTAAAATCAGCTTGAATTCTTCCATCGTTTCATACCGTGTGACGAGTAAGACGATTTGGACTAGAATACACCAGAGCAACAGGAGATCGTATCGAGCGATCGGTTCAGTAGGAAGATAACGTGAAAGAGCAAGCGCAGCGAAAATCATCACGGGAAAGACGCAGCAGACGGCTTCTATGTATGTAAAACGAATCAGGTGCCGGATCATTTTCATCCTGTCCCCTCCTTTTTCTTCAGTATACGTTTCTCTTTTATCCTTCCCCTCCTTCTTAAGATGGAAAAAACGGAAAATTTCGTCTTTCTTCTTCCACTTTCCTCATGATACAGTTAACGAATCAATTATTTTAAGAAATGAGGTGCCAGACATGACGCGTCATCGCGCTTCCTGGTTATTACGCGCTACGTTAAAGTGGGGATTATTCCTACTCGGTTTATTTTTACTCGCCCTTGGCTCATCGATGATGATCACAGCTGAACTTGGTGTCTCGACGTGGGACGTGTTGCATCTTGGTCTTCAAAAGAAGACACCATTATCCGTCGGAACGATCATCTTGCTTGTCGGTCTATTACTCGTGTTCGTGAAGTACGCGTTAGACCGCGTCACACCGCAAATCGGAACGCTCGTCAACGCGATTTTCGTCGGTGTCTTCATGAATCTTGTTCTTGGTTCTCATCTCTTACCTTCATTTGAGTCGATCTGGTTGAATACACTCTGGCTGATTTTTGGGATTTTCATCATCGGGATGGGAGCTGGTCTTTATGTCGCTGTCGGATACGGGGCCGGTCCACGCGATGGGTTGACATTGACACTTGCAGAGCGCTTTGGAACGTCGATTCGTCTGATGCGGACGATCATGGAAGTTACGGCATGCGGCATTGGCTGGTTGCTTGGAGGACCTGTTTTCTTCGGCACGATCCTCTCGATTTTCTTAATCGGACCGTTCCTGCAATTCTGGTTGTTCTATTTCCGCCGGATCATTGCAGCGATTGATGCAAAAGGACTCCCAGCGTCGGAACGCCAAATTAGCTAAGTCGCCTGACTCGATATCATTCTGCGTGAATGATATCTTTTTTTATGTCGGAAGCAAATAAGTTGCGCCATCAAATTAAACACGTTATATTCGTTTACATATCAATCTTTGATACGTCAAAGGTTTCTTCGAACGAAGGGAAGGATGTGATGGATTGAGTATTTCCTGTACCGAAAAAGGACGTTTGATCTATGCACTCGTCTCCGTCAATAAGACGATTGCTCAAAAATTCGATCTCTGTACGGATGGTTTCAGTCAGACGCGAATGGATTTGCTTGCTCAACTACAAGTCGATCAAACGATCAGTCAAAAAGAATTGCAAAAACGCGTCAATGTCGATCACGCGGCGGTGACCCGTCACCTCAAACACTTGGAATCGACCGGGATGATTGCTCGTGAGCGTTCAGCCGCTGACAATCGAGTGATTCTTGTTTCCTTAACGGAACAAGGGGCGACGCGCATTGCACGATTACGCGAACAAAAAGATGAGTTCCTCGAGAACTTACTCGAAGGATTCTCTGCTGAAGAACAACGGACGTTAGCTGAGATGATTCAACGTATCGAAGCGAACGCCGACACATTACCTAAATTAAAAGAGGAGTCGATTTAATATGGCAACGCAAACTCAAACAGACTTCATGGAAATCGTCAAAGGACGCCGTTCGATCCGTAATTACGATACAGACGTGAAGATCTCAAAAGAAGAAATGACACAAATTCTTGAAGAAGCAACACTTGCTCCATCTTCAGTTAACATGCAACCATGGCGTTTCCTCGTCATCGATAGCGAAGAAGGTAAAGCGACACTCGCACCACTCGCGAAATTCAACCAAGTTCAAGTCGAGACATCTTCTGCCGTCATCGCCGTCTTCGGTGACATGAACGCTGTTGATCAACTCGAGAACATCTACGATACAGCTGTCGCAAAAGGGCTCATGCCACAAGAAGTACGTGATCGCCAAGTACCAGCGATCCAAGGCATGTACAGCAGTATCTCAGCAAACGATTTAAAAGACAGCATCTTGATCGACTCGGGTCTCGTCTCGATGCAATTGATGCTCGTCGCTCGTGCGCATGGTTATGATACAAACCCAATCGGTGGTTACGAGAAAGATCAAATCGCGGAAGCGTTCGGTCTTGAAAAAGAGCGTTATGTACCAGTCATGTTGTTATCAATCGGTAAAGCAGTTGACGCAGGATATCCATCGGTTCGCCTACCAATCAACGACATCGCAGACTGGAAATAAGTTTTTCACACTATAAAAAAGAAAACACACACAAGGGAGATTGAATAATTATGACTACTCAAACAACAACGGACTTCATGGAAATTGTCAAAGGACGCCGCTCGATTCGCAACTACGACACAAACGTAAAAATTTCAAAAGAAGAAATGACACAAATCCTTGAAGAAGCAACACTTGCTCCATCTTCAGTTAACATGCAACCATGGCGTTTCCTCGTCATCGATAGCGAAGAAGGTAAAGCGACACTCGCACCACTCGCAAAATTCAACCAAGTTCAAGTCGAGACATCTTCTGCTGTCATCGCCGTCTTCGGTGATATGAACGCGGTCGATAGCATCGAGACAATCTACGACATGGCTGTTGAAAAAGGGCTTATGCCGCAAGAAGTACGTGATCGCCAAGTACCAGCTATCAAAGGATTCTATCGCCCAGAAGACGTTGAAACATTACGTGATAGCATCTTGATCGACTCAGGTCTCGTTTCGATGCAATTGATGCTCGTTGCTCGTGCACACGGTTACGATACAAACCCAATCGGTGGTTATGAAAAAGACCAAATCGCAGAAGCATTCGGTCTTGAAAAAGAGCGTTACCTCCCAGTCATGTTGCTTTCAATCGGTAAAGCAGTTGACGCAGGATACCCATCGGTTCGTCTACCAATCGCTGACATCGCAGAGTGGAAATAAGCGATATCACCTAGTCCGGATTCCTTTCATAGGAATCCGGCTTTTTTGTATACTCAAAGAAAAGGAGATGTCAGCGATGTATGATGTGACGATTATCGGAGCTGGTGTAGCAGGAATTTTCCTCGCCCATCAGCTTGTTGAACACGGGCAACGCGTCTTACTGCTCGATGCCGGAAAACCAATCCGTAAACGAACAGTAAAAGATGCGTATCTTGGATTCGCAGGGCTTGGCAAATCAGAAGGAAAGTTCAATTATGCGACGGGATTCGGCGGCGAACTCGTCTCAAAAATCGGTGAAGAGACGACACGACAACTGTTCCAAGAAGTCGATGATCTCTTATGTACATATGGTGGAGGCACAGTTGAGACCTATTCCACGCATTCCCCTACTGTAGCGTCTCGTGCCCGTCGAGCCGGTCTGCATACGGTCGAGACGACCGTCCGTCATTTAGGTACGGCACGGACCTCTGCCGTCTTCACGGCGTTTGAGGACGCCTTATTACCACGTCTCGATGCCCGGTTCGAAACGACAATCGAGCAGATCACGAAATCGGAGCCGTTTACGATCAAAACAGCGGACGAGATCTTCGTCAGTCAACGAATTGTGTTCGCGACGGGTCGTTCTGGTGCAGACTTTACCTTGCACCAGTTAGCGACGCTGGGTGTCACCCCACAGCGGACTCGACTTGATCTCGGGGTGCGAATTGAGACGGATGAGGCACTATTTCGGATATTGTTACAGGAGACGTTCGAGACGAAGCTCGGTTACAATTCGCCTTACGGTCAAGCCGTCACCTATTGTATGAATCCACGCGGACGAATCATCCGCAAAGATCAAGAAGGGCTCGTCATGCCGGACGGTCAAAATGTCTATGAGACGGCAGACGGCTCAACGAATCTAAACTTTACGCTGTTTCTTCCGCGTTATTTTTCGACGCTAGCGCAAGCGAATGCGTATGCCGCGCGCATCATTGGTGGAATCAATCAAGGTGGTGATCGCATCCTCGTTCAGCGACTCAGTGATTTCCGAGCATCGCGAGCGACGACACACGATCAATTGAGTCGTAACACCATCGTCCCTTCCCTAACCGCGTCTTCCGGTAATTTGCATGCGGAGGTGCCTGCAGAAGACCTGCTCGTCTTAGAAGGGTTTTTAGAACGCCTTGAGCGACTCCTTGAGACGAAACTTCCAGAAGATACGTTGCTTTACGGATTAGATGGGAAGTTTTACGCACCGATGCTTGAGACGTCAGAGACGTTTGAGACGACATGTCCCGGTGTCTACGCGATCGGGGATTGTTCCGGTGCGACACACTCGCTTGCCCAAGCAGCTGCAAGTGGACTTCATCTTGGACATGCCTTGACACAAAACAGCCGGTCGCTCTTCGCTTAAGCGGAGAACGACCGGCTTGTCTTATTTCTTGAATGCTTCGTACACTTTCAATTGTTTCCCTTTGACCTTCGTCGTCTTCATCGCCCGGAGGACAAGCGGACCTTTCCCGTTCAGGATATCGACATACGTCAACGTATCCTGAATCGAGATGATCCCGATGTCGTCTACTGTGACGCCTTCAATCTTTGCAATCGTTCCAACGAAGTCGACGGCACGGAGTTTCTTTTTCTTCCCACCGTTAAAGAACAATTTCATGATGTCCGCATCAAGCTGTTCCGTTTTCGATGAACGCGTATCTTCCGTCGCCATCTTCTCTTCGAATGCATCCGCTGTCCGCATCAAGTCCTTTTCCGTCGGTGCTTGGCGACGAGTCAGCTTCCCTTGATACTGCTCGATTTCCTTTAGGCGACGTTCGTCTGCCGGTGTGACGAGGCTGATTGCTTGTCCTGCCGCTCCTGCCCGTCCCGTCCGACCTGTCCGGTGAACGTAGCTTTCTCGTTCGACAGGGAGATCGTACTGGATGACGTGCGTGATGTTTTCGATATCGATACCGCGTGCCGCGACATCTGTTGCGACGAGAATCCGGAACTTCCCAGCACGGAAGGCTTTCATCGCATCGAGTCGATCGTCTTGTTCCATTCCACCGTGAATTGCTTCAACCGGATAGTCATGTGCGCGGAGACCATTTGCGACGAAATCGACGTGTTCTTTCGTCCGACAGAAGATCATGCAGCGATCCGGGTTTTCAGCAACGAGAACATCCTTCAAAATCGCGAATTTCGTCTTATCCGTTACCGGAATATAACTATGCGTGATTGTCGAAACGACGGTCTCACCCGCTTCGATTCGTTTTGGTGCCTCCATGTAGCGATTACTTAACTGTTCGATATCTTCCGGGAAAGTCGCAGAGAACAAGAGTGTCATCCGCTCTTTTGGTAACTCGGACAAGATGGCATCGACTTGATCAAGGAAGCCCATGTTCAGCATTTCATCCGCTTCATCCAAGACGACGTAACGGACTTTCTCAAGCGATAACGTGCCCCGCTCGATATGATCGCGTACGCGTCCCGGTGTGCCGACGACGACGTGCGTCTTTTGTTTGAGCTCCGTGACTTGCCCGCGGAACGGCTGTTTCCCGAAGACGGCAGTCGCTTTGATCCGCTTATAACGGCCAATGTTCATGATGTCTTCTTTGACCTGCAAGGCAAGCTCACGTGTTGGCGTCAAGACTAAGACTTGTGGTTTATTTTCTTCCCACTCGACGAGTTCACACAGTGGGATCGCAAAAGATGCCGTCTTTCCACTCCCTGTCCGTGATTTGACAATGACGTCTTTTCCAGATAATACGACCGGAATGACGGATTGTTGGACTTCGGTTGGTGTCGTGTATCCGAGTTGCTCGATCGAATCGAGAATGGGTGTGCTTAAGTTAAAATCATTGAATCGTGTACGTGTCATACAATGTCCTCATTTCTTATCGTAAAAAAAGCTTCCCACCGAAACGATGAGAAGCCCAACGAATTATTTGGATGCTACTTTATCTTTTTTGATTTGCTTACTACGTAATTGACCACACGCTGCATCGATGTCTGTACCGTGTTCAAGACGAACACCACAGTTCAAGCCGTTCTTTTTCAACGTATCGTAGAACGTCGTGATGTCTTCAGACGTACTGCGCTGATATTGACCGTGCTCATCAACTGGGTTGTACGGAATCAAGTTGACATACGTCAAGTGACGTTTGTCTTCGAACAGTTTTGCGAGTTCGACTGCGTGTTCCTTTTGGTCGTTGACGCCACGAAGCAAGATGTACTCGATCGTGATCTTACGGTTCGTCGTTTGAACGTAATAATCGATCGCTGGCATCAATTTCTCAAGCGGGATCGCCCGGTTGATTTTCATGATTTGCGTACGCAATTCATTGTTTGGTGCGTGAAGCGAGATCGCCAAGTTGACTTGGAGTTTCAAGTCAGCAAACTTGTAGATCTTATCTGCCAAACCACTTGTTGAAACCGTGATGTGACGCGCACCGATCGCAAGACCATTGTGGTCCTTGATGACGTTCAAGAAATCGACCATGTTGTCGAAGTTATCGAACGGTTCACCGATACCCATGACGACGACGTGGCTGACACGTTCTTCGTTACCGACTGCATCGAGGTGATGTTGAACGTTCATGATTTGCTCAACGATTTCGCCTGCTGACAAGTCGCGGCTCTTCTTGATGAGACCACTTGCACAGAAGCTACAGCCGATGTTACAGCCGACCTGTGTCGTAACACAGACAGAAAGACCGTACTTATGACGCATCAGAACCGTTTCAATCAAGTTGCCATCATATAATTTGAAAAGGAACTTAATTGTTCCGTCTGCTGATTCTTGCTTGACCGCTTCTGTCATCGAGTCAATCGTAAAACTCTGATCTAACAACTCAAGGCAATCCTTGTTGACATTCGTCATTTCCGCGAAAGTCGTGACACGTTTACGGTAGAGCCAATCCCATACTTGTTTGGCACGGAACGGTTTGTGCCCTTGATTCGATAACCATTCTGTCATCTGCTCAAGCGTTAATCCATAAATGGATGGTTTATTCATTTCGAAAGACCTCATTTCTTTTTCCAGAACTACAACATTCCTTTATCTTAGTAAAAATCAGCGCGTGACGCAACGTTCAAATCCTAAATGTTCACTTTCTGTAAAGTTTTTGCGCCACTTTCGATCAAATCGACAGACTCCGACGTCCGAATTGAACAAACGCTCCGGTCAAGAAAACGAGACAGAGGACGAGTAAAAGAATGGAATGAAGAAGAAAATGATTCGTTCCTTCTAGTAATTGTGTCGTATTGAATAAGGAGAAGACGGATAGATAACGGAGCCACTCCGTCTTGTCACTTAGTTCCGACAGAATCGTCAGGACGATCGATAGGACAAGCACACTACCGGCAAGCGAAAAAGCACGACGTTCTTCGTCAAATAACGTTGCAACGAATAACGTAAAGGCACCAACCGCAAAGAGTAACAATAGAGCATTGAATTGAATCCGCCATAAGATGACATCATTGATCGAAATATCTGTCATCCACCAGTCCGACATCATCAAGACGAGTCCGTTCAGTCCTACGAGAACTATACTGGCGATACCCATGACAATCGCGACAGCAAGCGTATACGCATTCCGTGTGATCGGGGCTGCGAGATAGACGATTAGTTCTCCGTTGTCGATTGGTCGCGCAATGAGTCGCGCTGCTAATGAAAGCAAGAATAGACTCGCAATGACTTGAAAGATCAGTCCATAATAGTTCCCGCCGAGCAAATCCAGTACATTATTGAATCCTGTCACCTTATCGTATTGAAATGCTTTCAAGACTTCCGGAGGTAATGCTTGAAGTTTTGCTTCTAGTAAACCGGTCTTCATCATTGATGGATATAGCAACGCAAGCATCAATAAGTAGAGACTCGTTCCAATCGCATAAGCAAGCACGGGCTTTCTAACCTGCTTGAATAAAGAGCGGATCAGCAATATCACGACGATTCCTCCTCCCCATAATAATGCAAGAAGACCTGTTCTAAATCATCTGCTGACGGACGAATCAAGCGCACATCGTACTGGGTTAAATAAGCAATCGCCTGATTCAAGCTCAGCGTCTCGTCCGTTTGAAAACTGACTTCTAGCCGCTTCGGTTCAACACCGACTTGCATCGCGAACTGTGCCGCCTCCACCTCTGTTTGGAAGACGATCGTGTACGTCTTTCGACTCGATCGAACCAACTCATGAATATCCGATTCGACGATGATGCGCCCTGCTTTGATTAAAGCCGCTCGATCGCATGATTTTTCCATCTCCGGAAAGTGGTGTGAACTCATTAGAATCGCTTTTCCAGCATGCTTCTCCTGTTCGATCCACTCTAAAAAACGCTCTTGCATCAAAGGATCAAGTCCACTGGTCGGCTCATCGAGTAGATAGACCGGTGCATCCTTCATGAAGCAACCGACTAGTGCCAGTTTTTGTTTCATCCCTTTTGACATCTTGCGGATTTTCGTCTTCGTCTCAAACGGAAATCGTTTCAATAACAGTTGCCGCCGTGCCGGATCGCTACCATGTAGTCGTTGCATCAAATCGAGCATGTCTGCTCCTGTCATGTCTCCAGGTAAACTAATCTCCCCCGGCAAATAACCGACCAACTGCTTCACTTCTTTACTTTGCTTCCAGCAATCAAAGCCACCGATCGTCGCCCTTCCTTCGTCCGCAGCCATTAGTCCCATCAAATGTCGGAGTGTCGTTGATTTTCCGGATCCGTTTGGTCCGATGAAACCGAATATCGTACCCGGATCGACCGTAAAACTGACATCGAATATCCCACGCCCCGGCGCAAATTCCTTCGTCACATGCTCCAAACGGATCATCGTCCGCCCTCCTCATCCCCTATTTTTCTCATCACTATATTGATACCCGTTTTGAAGTAGTTTGTTCGGATCAAAACGATAGATGACGAATCGTTCATCATGATTTTTTTCATAGAGGTCTCGTAATCGAATCTCATCGACTTGCTCGAATACGGTATGTCGCTCTAAATACTCCCGGTATTCATCGGTCGGGTAATACAAGATAAGATCCACTGAACGCGAGGAACGTTCGACCGAACTTAAAATGTGATCGATCACTTTCATGAAAATTTGTGAAGAGAATGGATTGAAGAAATAAAACTTATTCGCCTCATCCGGAATGGTATACTGCTCGGCATACGTCTGTTCAAATCGCAAACTTCCAGAACGCCGCTTCCGTCGACTTTGGTAGTTCGCCATATTCCGAAGTGCGTCCTCATAAAATTGTCCGTTCATCTCGATTCCGATGACGGAACAGTCGAACCGGTCGTGTAAGTAAAAGTTCAAACGCCCTTTCCCACACCCGAAATCGATGACAGTATCCTGTTTTTGAAACAAATACGTTTCGCATAATTCGCCGAGTGCCGCATAAGGCGTTGGTTCATAGCGATTATAGTGACTAAACACACCATAAAGGTGTTGCATCTCAATGGTCTCGATTCGCAATTGTTGATCATATTCCTGTTCATTCATCGTCTTTTGTTCCTTCTTTCCGGCATTCTTTCCCTCATCGTACTATACTGAAGAAGTACGTTACTCGTTTTTTGAAAGGGGATTTTATGATGATCGTCGTTACGAACCGGATTAAAGTCAAAAAAGGGATGGCTGCAGCTCTCGCTCCTCGTTTTACGCGTCCAAGTGGACTTGATACAATGGACGGATTCATCCGTGTCGAGGTCTTATTGACGCAAAACATCGAAGAGCATGATGAGATGAATGTCAACATGTACTGGGAAGACATGAAGAGTTTTCAAGCATGGCGAGAAAGTGACGATTTCAAAGCGTCACATAGTCGACCGGCCAACAGTGAAGCAGGAGAATCACCGATGCTCGGTAGTGAGATTCTGACATATGAAGTCGCTTCGGTCAAAGAACGCGCGCAGTAAACCAAAAAGGACTTGTCTCGAGTCCTTTTTACATACCACTATCAAAATAGCGAAAGGGTCCAATTGTCTTAAATGGTATTTTTTGTTATCATAATGCCAATACAGAGAGAGAGGACCTTTCATGAATTCGTTAACTATATTTGAACAAGCCATTCGTGCCTTACCCGATGATCGCACGTTACGACGGGATGAACTATGGACGGACGATTTTTTATTGCAACAGGAGAATAATCTAACCGTCTATTATTCTCCGATCGGTGAATACGTCAATACAGAGGCAAAAATCGTCATCGTTGGGATCACACCCGGCTTTGAACAGATGCGAATCGCCTTTGAGGAAGCGACGGATGCACTCCATCATGGAGCTTCACTAGAAGAGACAGCACAGCTCGTCAAATATGTAGCCAGTTTTGCCGGAACGATGCGACGTAACCTCGTCCAGATGCTCGATGCACTCGAGCTTCCAGCATTGCTCGGAATCGAGACGACGGCTAGTTTATTCCATCAACATCAAGAATTGTTACATCCGACGTCCCTGTTAAAGCAACCCGTCTTTTATCGAGAAAAAAACTATTCGGGCCATCAACCGAAGATCAGTCGTAGTCCTTTGTTGAGACATTATGCGGAGGAACACTTCGTCGCTGAAATCAATCAGCTGCGAAAACCGACGCTGTTGATTCCACTGGGTCGTGTCGTCGAAGCACAAGTCCGTAGTTTGATTCAGGATGGACGAATCGAACAGCATCAGCTTCTTTCAGGCTTTCCTCATCCATCTGGTGCGAATGGTCATCGAAAGAAACAGTTTGAAGAGAATCAACCGTACTTAATGAAACAGCTCATTCAGTATTTTGCGGAGTAACTCATTCTTTTTTTGTAAAAAATGACGCTATCCTGATCTGGATAGCGTCATTTCAATTTAAACCATTAGTAAACACACATCATTCGCGAACGCTACTGGATCCTCGAGTGGAAGTCCTTCGACAAGCAATGCTTGTTGATACATTAGTTTCGTATAGCGTTCGAATTTCGAACGATCGTTTTGATATGCTGTTTCAAGAGACTCGAACACTGCGTGTGACGGGTTCAATTCAAGAATCTTGACCGCTTCTACCCCTTCATTATTCGGCATCGCCTTCAGAATTTTCTCCATCTCGATTGAGACAGCGCCGTCCGTCGCAAAGCAGACAGGATGCGATTTTAGACGTGTTGAGGCTTTGACTTCCTTGACTTGCCCACTTAGCACTTCCTGCATGGCTTGGAACATCTCTGCTTGTGCGTCCGTCGTCTCCGCTTCTTCTGCTTCAATCCCTAAATCGCTGCTCGTGACCGACTTGAACGTCTTCTCGTTGTATGTCACGAGCATCTGGATCGCGAACTCATCGATCTCTTCCGTGAAGTACAAGATATCATACCCTTTATCACGAACGAGCTCGGATTGTGGTAATTTATCCAGACGATTCGTACTCTCACCAGCGGCGTAGTAAATATGTGCTTGATCTTCCGGCATCGCTGCGACGTATTCTGCGAGTGTGATCAACTTCTTCTCCTTGGCTGAATAGAAGAGGACCAGATCCTGTACCTGTTCTTTATGCATACCGTAATCATTGTACATACCGAACTTCAGCTGACGTCCGAACGCTTGATAGAATGTTTCGTACTTCGTGCGATCCTCGCGCAGGAGGGCTTCGAGTTGTGTCTTGATCTTACTTTGGATATTTTTCGCGATCAATTTCAATTGACGATCGTGCTGCAGTAACTCACGCGAGATGTTGAGCGATAAGTCTTCCGAGTCAACCATCCCTTTGACGAAACTGAAGTGATCTGGCAACAAGTCGCTGCATTTTTCCATGATTAAGACACCGTTGGCATAGAGTTCAAGACCCTTTTCAAATTCCTTCGAATAATAATCGTACGGTGCCTGCTCTGGAATGAATAAGATCGATTGATAACGAACAGCGCCGTCGACACTGATATGAATGTGTTTCGCTGGTGTGTCGAAACCATACCGCTTCTCTTGGTAGAAGTTCGTATAGTCTTCTTCTGTCAGTTCCCGTTTGTTCTTCCGCCAGATCGGCACCATGCTGTTGATCGTCTTGACGACTTCGACCTCTTCCGTCTCGTCACTGCCTTCGATCGACTGACGTTCGAGTTCCTTCATCTCGATCGGATAACGGATGAAATCTGAGTATTTTTTGATGATGCTGCGCAGACGATACGTCTCGAGGTATTCGTCATACGATTCTTCTTCCTCGTTCGCCTTGATGTGGAGCGTAATCTCCGTTCCGACGGTTTCCTTGTCGACTTCCTCGATCGTATAACCTTCGACACCACGCGATTCCCATTTATAAGCGACTGCACTGCCGAACGGTTTTGTAACAACAGTGACGACGTCTGCGACCATGAAGGCGGAATAGAATCCGACACCGAATTGACCGATGATATCATGACCATCTTGTGCTTCATTTTCTGCTTTGAAGGCAAGCGATCCACTCTTCGCGATCGTACCGAGATTTTCTTCTAGTTCTTCCTTCGTCATTCCGATTCCCGTATCACGAATGATGAGTTGACGCGCTTCTTTATTTGGTTCGATTGTAATTTTGTAGTGTTCCTTTTCGAACGAAATCGTCTCGTCCGTCAATGCTTTATAGTACATCTTATCCATGGCGTCACTTGCATTCGAGATCAATTCGCGCAGGAAAATCTCCTTATGCGTATAGATGGAATGAATCATCATCTCCAGCAATCGTTTTGATTCCGCCTTAAATTGTTTCGTTTCCATGCTCATTCTGCCTCCCCTTTTTTAGCACTCAATCATATAGAGTGCTAATTCATCTCCTATTATTAGGGAGTTCGAAATATCTGTCAATCTCCTTTTACACTGTATGTCGTAACTTTTTCAAGGACAATCATTCCAATTTGACGTAAGTGTTCTGCTGATCCATAGGTGCCATGACTGACGCCGTTTTCATCCTTTCGATTACCGAGACCGATGAACTGCTCACTTGGTTTGAAGTGGAGCCCGACGACGGGTACCTGAAATCGTGACGAGACGCCGACTTGAAAAATCGCGTCCGGATAATCCGTCGGTTGATAGATCGTCCAATCGATATCTGGTTCAAGCTTCGCAAATCGTTCCGTGTGTTCCTTCCCGAGCAGGATGATTCCTTTTATCGAAAACAGTTCAAGCAGGCGTAACAAAAATGTCTGACCGAATGGACTATCTTCCAACACGCTGCGTTCTTTGATCGCTCCCATGTAATGGTGTGTCGGAAACGGGAAAAAATCCAGGTGAATGACCGGATCAAGCGTCTTCTCGTAAAATGACGCACCGAGCCCGTTCAAGAATCCTTCGAGCTTACCGCCACCTGGTCGACCAAACCAAGTCCGGTAAACGTTCGGTTGTTTGAAATAATCGTTAAATCGCCGGATCGAATCTGTCAGCGTTTCCTCCTGCAGATAATCCTCCCATGCCATCGACTTCGGACGTATGAAAAGCGGACCATGCTCGTCAAATCGTAATGCACCTGTTCGGTCTAAAAACTGCGATCGGGATGGGTTCGTCGCGATCGTCACCCAACTGCTACGTGTCGCATCACCAAACCAGAGGACCGGTGTCGTTTGGTCGATCAATTCACTTGCGAATGCACTCTTCTCGAGTGTCATTTGGTACTGGACGGCTTCGTATAATAAGTTTTTAGCAAGTTGCCATTGATCGGATGTCAGCGTTCTCATCTCCCTTTATATAGCGATTGTGCTGTTGTAGATGTACCCCCTATCCTCTAACACTAGACGCATCGATGGGTTTAATCTCCATTTCTCCGGGAATGTTTCATAAGGTGAACGATACGACTTAGGAGGGATTTAACAATGGGTAGACTCGATCAAAAAGTAGCTGTCATTACTGGCTCGGCAACAGGGATTGGACAAGCGACCGCGCTTGTCTTCGCAGAACAGGGAGCAACGGTCGTCTGTGCCGATGTCTCACTTGAAAAAGCACAACAAACAGTAGAACAGATTACACAACAAGGTGGGAAAGCGGAAGCTGTCCATGTCGACGTCTCAGACGTCGAGAGTGTCGAGCAACTTGCGAAGCATGTCAAAGAGACATACGGTACGGTCGACGTCCTCTTCAACAATGCCGGAATCGATGAACAAGGCGGGAAAGTCCACGAGTATCCCATCGATCTCTTCGACCGGATCATCGCGGTCGACTTGCGCGGCACATTCCTCGTCAGTAAATTCTTGATTCCACTCATGCTTGATAATGGTGGTTCAATCATCAATACGTCATCGATGTCTGGTCGCGCAGCTGACTTGAACCGGTCCGGTTATAACGCAGCGAAAGGCGGGATCGCGAACTTCACGCGCGCGATGGCAATCGATTATGCGCGTCATGGCATTCGTGTCAACTCATTATCACCAGGAACGATCGAAACACCACTCATCGATACACTCGTCGGTGAAAAAGAAAAAGAGCAAGGCAAACAGTTCCGCGATGCGAATGCTTGGATCACACCACTCGGACGACTCGGTAAACCACGCGAGATGGCAACGGTCGCTCTCTTCCTTGCTTCTGACGACAGCTCATATGTCACTGGTGAAGATATCACAGCAGACGGTGGCATCATGGCTTATACATGGCCGGGAGAGATGTTGATTGATTCGAAGTGGAAAGATGAAGCAGAAAAAAGTGAATGAACAACGTGCGGTGTAACCCTTTGGTTGCGCCGCTTTTCTTTTACCTCAAGACGTTCAGCACCATAAATTATTTTCCGAATTAGTTTACCTCCCTGAAGTATTTTTAACAGGGTACACTACAGGTAAAGGGGGAAATACTTATGCAAACAGCGATTACTTACTTACAACGGTGTCTTCAAATTCCAAGCGTCAACCCGACGGATGGAGAGGAAGCCGTCGCACGTTACGTGTACGATGTACTGGTCGATCATCAGATCTCGACAGAATGGATTGAGGTCTCACCAAAACGAATCTGTCTCGTCGCGACCGTTCCTGCGAGCGAGGAGGTTTCACGTCCTGCTGTCCTCGGATTATCTGGTCATCTCGATACGGTTCCGGTTCAAGGAGACGGCTGGACGAAAGATCCATACGGTGGTGAAATTGAAGACGGTCGCATTTATGGTCGTGGGGCTTCAGATATGAAATCAGGTGTCATGGCGATGGTGCAAGCGCTCATTCAATACAAGGAACGTCACGATCGACCTAACACCATCAAACTTCTGATTACATCCGATGAAGAGAATGGCATGACAGGAGCTCGTCATTTGACCGAACAAGGGCATGCGGATGATTTAGCTGCTCTACTGATCACAGAACCGACGAGTGGGATGATTGGTTATGCACAAAAAGGGGTTGTCGGGATAGAAGTAACATGCCGTGGGAAAAGTGCGCACAGCTCTGCCCCGCAACTTGGACGTAATGCGATTGATGACGTATATCGCATCATTCAAGAAGTGAAGTCGGAACGTTTCTCGATCACGGCGAATCATCACTCGGCACTCGGTCCGGTCGTGGCGTCGATCACCTCGATTTCAGGAGGTGAAGGACCGAACGTCGTCCCGAGTCAAGCCTCGTTCTATATGGATATTCGGACGATTCCTGGATTCGGTCGAGCGGATGTTCTTGCTGCCTTTACAGATATCGAGCGTCGTCTTGTCGCAGAAGATTCCGAGTTTGACATGAACGTGGCCGTCATCAAGGATATTCCCTCTTGTGAAACCGATGAACAGGCACCTTTCTTGCAACAGGTCGCAGATACGATGGAGCAGGTCAGCGGCGTGACACCACGAAAAATCGCGATTCCAGGTGGAACGGATGGTGCGATGTTCAGCCAAGCAAAAAAAGCATTCCCAATCGCGATTGCTTCTTTCCATGATTTCCGTCTCGCACATCAAGTCGATGAATCGATTCCGTTATCCGAATATGAACAAACGATTGCGTTTTGCTTTAACTTGATCAACACACCATTACATCAACCTCTTTCATCATACTAAACAAAAAAGGGACGACATTCGGGTGCAATACCCAAAGTCGTCCCTTCTACTTTTACTGTGTCTAGTTTAGTACACACCAAGCTGTGCCAATGCCTCACTTAAATAACTTTGATCACTGCGAAACTGATGACTCGCTTGTCCATTAGACCAACTGATGAAGACACGACCAAGGCGGTCATATCGTAAACGGAGACATATCACGCCCTGTTCGAATACGACTTCACCGTATAACGACTCATGGACGCGAGCAAAGTTACGGATGAACGCATCATATTGATTAAATGTAACTGAAAACTCGTGTGCACTATCTTGTCCCGTCATCTGAATCGTTAGTTCCTCTTGCTTTGGATATACGTGTAAGATGTCCCACGATATACTGTCTTCTTCTCCTCGAAACACGATGCGATGCTTCATTCGATTTCCACCTCTGAGTTACAGGATATTTACTAGCCTTTCTCGAAAGTAACCGATATCTTCTTCATCCGAAAGGAGTCAACTTATGTCTGATACGCCAAAGACAGGTCCTACCGAACAGTCCGTTGATGCCTTTTTGGCACAAGTCGAACCGCCACTACGTCAAGCAGATGGTATCACGTTACGTCAGTTCTTCGAAGATGTCACGGGATACGAAGCCGTCATTTGGGGATCCTCCTTGATTGGTTTTGGTGCCTATCATTATCGCTATGCCTCCGGTCGCGAGGGCGACAGCTTTTATGTGGGTTTTTCTCCGCGCAAGACGAACCTCGTCCTTTACCTCTCGCTTGGTGAAGACGATGTATCGGAACGACTGCTTGCTAGTCTCGGTACGTATCGACGCGGTAAGTCCTGCCTCTACGTAAAACGACTGACTGACATCGATTTAAACGTACTTCGGGAAATGATTGAGCACTCGATCCGCACGTTACGAGACATGTACCCTTCTTGATTTCAATCAAAAACAGCCGAAGCAGATTCGCTTCGGCTGTTTTTTTGAAATTAATGTCCGCCTTCTGTCCGATCGATATGGCGGATGTGTTTGAGATTGACCCCGATGATGATGACGGATAAGAGGACGAAGCCACTTCCGACATAAAATGGCAGGTTTGCGTTGAAGATTTCAGCCAATTTACCGGCCATAAATGGCGCAATGGCTGCCCCGAGAAAACGTAGGAAACTGTATGCCGCAGATGCTGTCGAACGTTCGACAGGTGCTGCGTCCATGACAGCGGTCGTGATGAGCGTGTTGTTATTCCCAAGCACAGCTCCCGCCAAGATGACACAGACGATGACGACGGCTGGAGTTTCCGTGAAGATCCCCATTAACAGAAGCAAGATCGCGAATGTAATTAACATCATGATCATCGCTTTGATCGTTCCGAACCATTGTTTCAGTTTCGGAGCCGTTAAGACCGATGTGATCGCAAGTAACATTCCCCAGCCGAGGAAGACGAATCCGAGTCCTTTAGCTGGTAGTTTCATGACGAATGGTGCATAAGCCATGATCGTAAAGAACCCCACGTTATAAAGCGCCGCAACGATCCCGAGCGTCAAGAGCGAACGATGTTTCATCGCTTGGAACGGTGCTTTTAATGATAACTTCTGTTTCGGTGCAGCAGATGCTGCTGGTTTTGGCATCAAGAAGAGCAAGACGAGAAACGCGATGATCATGATTGTCGCAACACCCATGAATGGGGCGCGCCATGTGATCGAACCGAGTGTTCCGCCTAACAGTGGTCCAATCGAAATCCCAAGACCAACGGCTGCTTCATACAAAATGATCGCTTTGGCTGTTCCGCCTGACGACAGCGAAACGATTGCAGCGAGCGCTGTTGCGACGAACAAAGCATTCCCAAGACCCCATCCACCGCGTAACGCGACGAGCGTCCAAATGCTGTCTGCTTGTGAAGCAAAACCAGCAACGGTTGCGATGACGGCAATCCCGAGCATCAATGTTCCTTTTTGACCAATCCGTGACGAGATCGCGCCTGTAATTAACATCGCGAATGCCATAACGGCGTTATAACTTGTAAATAAGAGCGTTACTTCACTTTTTGATGCTTCTAAATTCTCGGCAATCGTCGGTAAGACTGGATTGACGAGCCCCATTCCCATGAATGCTGTGATACTGGCGAAAAAGACCGCCCAGACAGCAACCGGTTGATGGAATAATCCATGTTTGCTTTCTGCTAATACCGTTTCCGGCTCAAGCGTCGTTGTTTTTTCAGCAAGTGCCATAGTGTCCCTTCTTTCTATTGAATGTGTTACATGAACTGTTTAAACGAATGGCGGATGACATCGCCTCGACTAATGATCCCAACAAGACGTCCTGCCTTGAGGATTGGAAGCTTTTTGATCCGTTTTGCACCAAGTGTCGCTGCAATCTCTTCCATTTCTGTATCAGCGTCCGCTGTTACGACTTTCCGGCGTGCCAGTTCCATGACAGGTCGATTCAAGATGTGACGAATCCGATCTTCATAATCTTCTTCGTCTCCTTTGATGACATCTACGTATAAGAATGTATCGACGATGATGTCCTTGTGTTTTCCAATTGCGCGCATGATATCTCCATCACTGATATACCCGACGACCTCCTGCTCGGCGTTGATGACAGGTACGCCGCTAATACCAGATTGAATGAATCGTTCGATGACCGTACGAATCAGATCTGTATCGTTTACCGTGATGACCTCTTGTTTCATCGACTCATAAGCTTTCATCTGAATTCTCCTTTGTCGTTCGTTTCTCATCTACGAAAGTTGTATGATACAATTAAAAGAACAAAAATGATTGTATAATACAACTACAACTCTGTCAAGCCTCCTGCTTTTCGCATTGACAGCTTATCCACATTGGGTAATCATGAGGGACAGAGAGACTTTTTCGAAAGGGGAGATACCCGATGTCTCAACAATCACTTGAAACCATTGAATTGGAGTTAGCGATTCTGATCCGGCGCTTAACGACAGCGACGGCAGACAATCGTAATTTGGATCGTGCTTCTTATCTCTTACTGCGACAATTAGCAGATTCCGGCAACGTCGGTGTCAAAACACTTGCCCGCGAACTTCAGTTGGATGTCTCAACCGTCAGTCGCCAAGCAGCGGCACTCGATCAGAAGCAACTCGTTGAAAAAGTAAAAGATCCGACGGATGGTCGTGCCTTCTTTTATCACATCACAGATAAAGGACAACAAGAACTTACCATCTATCGAACAGCACGTCTCGCAAGCATCGAACGTCTACTGACAGACTGGCCAGCAGATGATGCGGAAGATTTCGGACGCCTGTTGCAACAATTTAATCGTGCCTTGCGTGAACGATAACGGAATCATATCATTTAAAGAACGGACACGAAATCAATCGATTTCGTGTCCGTTCTTTTTTCGTCCATCATTCATCATGTTTGAGAAACTTGATAGACTGAACGAATTTGCGCGATATGTTCGGGTGACGTTCGGCAACAACCGCCGATCAATCGTGCCCCCGCCTCATACCATGTTTTCGAGACGGTTTGGAACGACGTACACTGATTCGTACCTGACCATGTTTTTGCGACCGGATCATAGACCTCACCAGAGTTCGGATAGACGATGATTGGCACATCCGTCAACGCCTTGACGTGACGGATAAAATCGGTCGCGTAAGATGCTGGAAAACAATTTGCACCGATTGCTGCGAGCTGTGGATGTTGTCCGACCGTTTCAATACACGTCGCAAGTGCCGTTCCTTCACTAATGTGCGTCGCATCTTGAAGCGAGAACGTCAGCCAAGCGGACACTTCCGGATACGTTTCAAGAATCCGGAACAACACGACAGCTTCCTCGAGCGACGGAATCGTCTCGAATGCCAGCAGATCTGCCCCCGCTTCAATCAACGCTTCAATCCGTGGTCTGTGGAAGGCTTCTAGCACATCTACTGATACCCCATAATGACCGCGATACTCAGAACCATCTGCTAAGTAAGCACCATAAGGACCTACTGATCCCGCGATCAATGCGTCACTCTTTCCGATACGCGTGCGTGCGTTTTGCGCCAAGGTGACCGTTTGTCGGATCAGTTTCTCTGCTTCCTCGGTTGAAATGTGACGTTGCTTGAATCCTTCGATACTTGCTTGATAACTTGAAGTGATCGCAACATCGGCACCTACTTCAAAGTAATCACGATGGACACGCTCAATCTGTTCCGGCGCTTCAATCAAGAGACGTGCTGACCAAAGCGGGTCGTTCAGGTCGAATCCCTTCTGTTCAAGTTCGGTTGCAAGGGCACCATCTAAAATAAGAAAGGGAACTTCTTGTAATCGTTGATCAACTGGATTTTTGATTCGGGACATCTTCAACACTCCGTTTCTGAGAAGAATTCGTGAACGCATGAACGACATAACAGATCACGATGAATGGAATACCACAGTACAAGGCAATTCGTTGTGTCGGATCAAATCCGATACCAATCAAGGAAATCAAACAAACGACGAAAGCGGCAATCGGTACGAATGGAAAAAGTGGTGTGCGATAGACCAATTCGTCGACCGTATGCCCTTCACGGAGGAATTGTTTCCGGAAACGATACTGGGCAACGCTGATACTCATCCAAACGACGACGACAGCGAGACCAGAAATCGAGACGAGCGCGATATAAACACTTCCTGCCGCATAAATACTAGACAGCAAGGCAAGTCCTCCGCCAAGCATGCTGAACAATACAGCTCGAAGCGGTACCCCACTTGGTGTCACCTGGGCGAAGAAGCGTGGAATCATGCGTTCGTTCGCAAGCGACCAGAGCATCCGAGAGGCGGCGTAAAGTCCAGAGTTCGCTGCTGACAAGATTGCTGTCAAAATGACAAAGTTCATCACGTCTGCTGCGTAGGGAATTCCGATCCGTTCAAATACGGCGACGAACGGACTTTCGAGCACACCTTTCCCTTCCGTTGGCAATAAGACGGCTAACACGATGATCGTACCGACGAAGAAGAGAACGAGTCGCAAAATCGTCGTCCGGATCGCAAGCGGAATCGTCCGCTTCGGATCAACTGCTTCACCCGCTGCGACACCAATCAATTCCGTTCCCGAGTAAGCAAAGTTCACGGCAAGCATCGTCATGAAGATGGCGAAAGCGCCATTTGGGAATAATCCACCTTCCGTTAAGGAAGAAAAGAATGGGGCTGGGCTACCATCTTGCAGTGGAATGAAGCCGACGATCGCTCCCGCACCAAGTAAAATGAAAGCAATGATCGTCACGACCTTAATGGCGGAAAACCAAAACTCGACTTCAGCGAACACACGGACCTTTAAGACATTGATACCAAGGATCATCGCAGCGAACAATGCGCTGAACACCCAGACCGGAATCGACGGGAACCAACGTTGCATCAAAATGCCTGCCGCCGTGAATTCTGAACCAAGGGCGACCGTCCATGTCAGCCAGTAGAGCCAGGCGACTGTATAACCTGTGCCGGGTCCGATGTACTTCGTTGCGTACTTATGGAATGATCCGGTTTCCGGCATGTGAACGGCGAGTTCACCGAGACTTAACATGACTAAGTAAACGACGACGGCCCCGATCAAATACGATAAAATCGTTCCGACGCGTCCTGCTTGTTCCAACGTATAACCTGTACTTAAAAATAACCCTGTTCCGATAACACCACCTAACGACAGCATGATCAGATGACGTGATTCCATCTTGCGTCGAAACGCTCCGCTCGTTTTCATGAATCCATTTCCTCCTCGTTCCACCTATTTCAAACAAAAAACGCATCCTCACGGATGCGCCGGTCGACAATTCGGAAATCTTATCGATCGGGTGCAGCACCCGCAGGAATTAGCACAGTATCTTTCGACCTGTTGCTGAGGTTTCATAGGGCCAGTCCCTCCACCTCTCTGGATAAGTATGTAATTGTTCCTAACCATATCAGAATGCAGATAATTCAGTCAACAAGCAGTTCTCGATTTTTTTGATAAATCCATAAATTAGATTCAATCAGTTGAAGGTGACGTGGAGAGCGTGTTTCGAGCAACGTGCTAAAGAAATGTTCCACTTCGACAGGCTGACCCTTTTCCATGTCCCGTAACATCGACGATTTCATCGTGTCTTCCATTGCATGCATCTGCTTCAGCAAGACCGCTTCTACATCATCATTGAAAATTGCACCTTGTTCTTCCATCGCTTGTTTCGCTTCCTTCATGACGTCTTGAATCATCTGATAACCAATTGGGTCCTTGCGAACTGGACCGATGGCAGAGCGAAATAGTGTCGTCACGCCCGCAAATGTCGAAATGAAGAGGTACTTTTGCCACATGTCATCCATGATATGCATCGAGTACGCCATCGGTGCCTTCGCTTTCGCAAAACGTGTTGCAATCTCCTCTAAACGCGCTGTTGGTTTACCGGTTCGTGAACCAAACAATAGCCGATGAGACGGGCTTGTCTGTACAATACGCCCTTCTGCATCAAGCGTCGATTCGATGAAGCAAAGCCCTCCCAGTACTCGATCTTCTCCGAAGACTTCTGTTAACCGGCGAATATGACGCATCCCGTTCAATAAGGGAATGATATATGTATCTTCCGAAATGAATGGCGCAAGATCCTGTAAGACGTCATCCAAGTGATAGGCTTTCGTAGAAAGTAAGACGACATCAAATGTGTGATTTGGTCGCATGTCTCGTGTCACTAACTGAGGCGTAATCGTCATATCGCCATGAGGACTAGTGATGTGTAGTCCTGTTTTTTGTAGTTGTTCATATCGATTCGAACGGACGAGGAATGTCACCTGCTCCCCTTGCTCAGCAAGACGACCTCCGAAATAGCCTCCAACTGCCCCTGCACCTACAACTAACATGTTCATATGTACTATCTCCTCCTTACCCGTTCTGTGCGTTGCTTACTCCTTCACCCTAACATATTTGGAACCGATTTCCTGATTTCTACTTGAATCACTAAAATGTAAGTTAAGCGTTTGCATTTTAGAAAAAAACGTTTATACTAACTTGTATACAAGTATACTCACTCTAGAAATCAGGTGATTCCATGTCAGAACTGTTATACCCCTTGAAGTGGTTAGCGAAAGCTTCCGCCGGAGATCGTGTTGCACACGAGTTACGGATGCGGATTATTTCAGGAAAGATTGAAAGCGGTACCATCTTATCTGAGAATAAATTAGCCTCTGATTTTTCAGTCAGTCGCTCTCCTGTCCGGGATGCGTTAAAGGTCCTTGCATCCGAACAATTGATTCGTCTCGAACGAATGGGAGCGGTCGTCGTCGGTTTGTCCGAGCGCGACATTCAGGAAATCTATGATGTCCGGTTGCTCATCGAAACATTCGTCTTCGAGCGACTCGTCAAAATCGAACGGTCTGAACTCGTCCGTGAGCTCAGTAAAATTCTCGAAATGATGAAAGTTGCCATCAAATACAAGGATGCCGATGAATTTTCCTTCCAGGACGTACTGTTTCATGAAACAATCATCCGCTCGATCGATCATGGGTATGTCAGCATGATTTGGCAAAATCTTAAACCGGTCATGGAAAGTTTCATCCTCCTATCGATGCGGGTACGATTCGAGGAAGACATCGAAGACTTCGAACGCATTCTCGCGAACCACGCCTTGTATATCGAAGCGATCGAGACAGGGGATCGTGAACGGATGGTTGCTTCCTTACATCAGAACTTTGATGACGTCCAGGAAGTCGAAGATCTCTGGAAAACGCAACAAATGATGTCGAAAGGAGTCGATTCACATGACTGAATACATGTTAGGCGTCGATATCGGTACGACGAGTACGAAAGCAGTCTTATTTACGACAAAAGGAGAGGTTGTCGGACAAACGAATGTCGGTTACCCACTCCACACACCAAACCGTTCGACGGCGGAGCAGGATCCGGAAGAAATTTTTGATGCTGTACTCGAATCGATCCGTTTGATCACAAAACGTCATCCAAGCATGCCACCGAAGTTCGTCGCGTTCAGTAGTGCCATGCACAGCTTGATCGCAATGGACGCACAGCATCAACCACTGACTGCCTGCATCACGTGGGCGGACAGCCGGAGTGAAGCATGGTCGAACAAGATTAAAGAACAATACGGTTTCTCGATCTATCACCGGACCGGGACACCGATCCATCCGATGTCACCGCTTAGCAAAATCAGTTGGCTCGTCGAAGATCGTCCGGAGCTCCATGCTCAAACGAAAAAATATATCGGGATCAAGGAATTCGTGTTCCAAAGACTGTTCGGCAGATACGTCATCGACCACTCTCTCGCTTCAGCGACCGGTCTCTTCAACATTCATGAATTAGGCTGGGATACGGGCGCGTTACATGTCGCAGGGATCGATGCAAGCTATTTATCAGAACCCGTACCGACGACGACGTCATGTACTGGACTGAATGTCGATTACGCACGACAAATGGGACTATCCGTCGATACGCCGTTCTTAGTCGGTGCCAGTGATGGTGTCCTTTCTAACTTAGGTGTCAACGCGATTCGCAAAGGGGAAATTGCGATCACGATTGGAACGAGCGGTGCCATCCGAACGATCATTGATCGTCCGCAGACCGATGAAAAGGGACGGACGTTCTGTTACGCGCTGACCGAGGACCACTGGGTCATCGGTGGGCCAGTCAATAATGGCGGAATGGTCTTACGGTGGATCCGAGACGAACTCGCGTCAGCAGAAGTCGAGACAGCAAAACGCCTCGGCATCGATCCGTACGCCGTCCTGACGAAGATTGCCGAACGCGTCCGCCCAGGATCCGACGGATTATTGTTCCACCCTTACCTGTCCGGTGAACGAGCGCCACTCTGGAATCCGGATGTCAGCGGTTCGTTCTTTGGTTTAACGCTTTCGCATAAAAAAGAGCATATGATCCGGGCAGCACTAGAAGGGGTCATCTACAATCTCTATACCGTCTTCCTCGCACTCGTCGAGTGTATGGACGGTCCTGTGACGCGAATTCAGGCGACGGGTGGCTTTGCCCGTTCTGAAGTCTGGCGCCAAATGATGGCGGATATCTTTGAGTCGGAAGTCGTCATTCCGGAAAGCTTTGAAAGTTCATGTCTCGGTGCTTGTATTCTCGGACTGTATGCGACAGGGGAAATCGATTCGTTCGAAGTCGTGTCCGAGATGATCGGGGAAACACATCGCCATGTACCAAATGAAGAAGCGATGCATGAATATCGTCAGCTCTTACCGATTTTCATTAGTCTGGCGCGGACATTGTCTGAGGATCACAAACGAATCGCTGCGTATCAACGGAGCTTGATTCAAAAAGAAAACTAACTTAATCTTTTGGGGGAAGTCATCATGCCATTAGTCATCGTAGGAATTGGGATCGTCGCGTTGCTCGTTCTCATCATGGGGTTGAAATTAAATACGTTTGTCTCACTCATCATCGTTTCCTTTGGCGTTGCACTACTGCTCGGCATGCCGCTCGATCAGATCGTCAAGACGATCGAAGCTGGTATCGGCGGAACGCTTGGTCACCTCGCATTGATCTTTGGTCTTGGTGCCATGCTTGGAAAGCTGATCGCTGACGCCGGGGGGGCGCAGCGAATCGCCATGACGCTTGTCGCTCGATTCGGGGAAAAGAACATCCAATGGGCAGTCGTCGTCGCTTCATTCATCATCGGGATCGCCCTCTTCTTCGAAGTCGGACTCGTCCTGTTGATTCCAATCGTCTTTGCGATTTCACGTCAGCTCCGCGTCTCGATCCTGTATCTCGGGATCCCGATGGTCGCAGCCCTGTCTGTCACGCACGGCTTCTTACCACCTCATCCGGGTCCGACCGTCATCGCTGGGGAATATAAGGCCAATATCGGGGAAGTCCTATTGTATGGTTTCATCGTTGCTGTTCCGACGGTCATCATTGCCGGTCCTATCTTTACGAAAATCGCGAAACGACTCGTCCCTGAATCGTTTACACGGACAGGTAACATCGCGTCACTCGGGGAACAAAAAGAATTTGATTTAGACGAGACACCAGGTTTTGGCATCAGTGTTTTCACGGCGATGCTACCGGTTCTTTTGATGTCGGTCGCAACAATCTTCACGCTTTTACAAGAAACTCTCGGCTGGGGTGAAAATAGCGTCATCTCGGCAATCGAGTTCATCGGGAACGCCTCGACGGCAATGTTGATTTCTTTGCTCGTCGCGGTCTACACGATGGGGATCGCGCGTAAGATTCCGATGCAAACGGTCATGGAATCTTGTACGACGGCAATTGCTCAAATCGGGATGATGCTATTGATCATCGGCGGTGGCGGTGCCTTCAAACAAGTCTTGATTGACGGTGGTGTTGGGACGTTCGTCGCGCAATTATTTGAAGGGTCAGCGTTATCTCCGATTCTACTCGCTTGGTTGATCGCTGCGATTCTCCGAATCTCACTTGGTTCCGCGACAGTCGCTGCCCTCTCAACAGCAGGTCTCGTCATTCCCTTACTAGAGCAATCCGACGTCAACTTAGCGCTCGTCGTTCTCGCGACTGGTGCGGGTAGTCTGATTGCTTCACACGTCAATGATGCAGGCTTCTGGATGTTTAAAGAGTATTTCGGATTATCATTAAAAGAAACGTTTGCGACATGGACTGTGCTTGAGACGATCATTTCCGTTTGTGGACTTGGGTTCGTTCTTCTTCTCAGCCTCGTCGTCTAAGAAAAGGAGTCGTTCTACTTATGCAACATTCTATTGGAGTCATCGGGCTTGGTGTCATGGGACGCAACCTGGCACTGAATATGGCGAGTCAGCAAGAAGAGGTCGCCATCTATAACTACACACGTGATTTAACGGACGATCTCGTCGCACATGATGAGGGACTACCTCTTCATCCGTACTATGACATTGAAGCATTCGTTCAATCACTCGCTCGCCCACGTAAAATCTTCATGATGGTCACGGCTGGTAGCGCGATTGATTCAGTCATCGAATCGTTACTTCCGCATCTCGAAACAGGCGATATCATCATGGATGGTGGGAACTCTCACTTCCTCGATACAGAGCGTCGTTTCGACGAGTTACAACGCCACGGGATCGAATACATCGGCGTCGGTGTATCGGGTGGTGAAGTCGGTGCGCGGACTGGTCCTGCGATCATGCCGGGTGGATCGAAAGAAGCTTACGAACATGTCGCACCGATCTTGACGAAGATCGCCGCTCACGTCGAAGGAGATCCATGTTGTGTCTATATTGGTCCAAAAGGCGCTGGTCACTTCGTCAAGATGGTCCATAACGGAATCGAGTATGCGGACATGCAACTGATCGCTGAAGCGTATAGCTTCCTCCGTTTCCGCCTCGGACTCGATGTCACGGAAGTCGCGGACATCTTCGCCGAGTGGAACGAAGGTGAACTGAAAAGTTATCTGATTGAGATCACAGCGGACATTCTCCGGAAAACGGATGATGAGACTGGCCAACCATTGATTGATGTCATTCTCGATCAAGCCGGTCAAAAAGGAACTGGAAAATGGACGAGCCTGCAAGCCATTGATAATGGGATCGCCTCTTCGATCATTACAGAAGCCCTGTTCGCGCGTTACCTTTCAGCTATTAAAGAAGAACGCGTCGCAGCGTCTGCTGTTCTAAAGGGTCCAGAAGACTTGTCAACGCTTGAGCGAGATACGTGGATCGAACGGATCCGTCAAGCGCTTTATATGGGGAAAGTCGCCGCATACGCGCAAGGCTTCACCCAGTACCGGACGTCGTCTGAGTTGTATGACTGGAACTTACGCCTTGAGGAGATTGCCTTGATCTTCCGTGGCGGATGTATCATCCGGGCCGACTTCTTGAACGTCATCAGTGAAGCGTTTAAAAACGACGCGAACCTCTCGAACTTGATGCTCGCCCCGTTCTTCGCTGAGAAAGTACAGGCGTACCAAAAATCGTTACGTCACGTCGTTGCCGAGGGAGCGTTATCTGGTTTTGCACTCCCATCTCTATCGACGTCACTGACGTATTACGATAGCTACCGGACAGCGAATTCGAATGCCAACATGTTGCAAGCACAACGTGATTATTTCGGCGCTCACACGTATGCCCGAACAGACCGCAAAGGTATTTTCCATACGGACTGGCAATAAGGAATACAGCTCCCGACTCCTGTTTCATTTAGGAGTCGGGATTTCTTTTTTTGTTCACACAATCTTTCCTGAAATAAGAAATTACCGATTATACCTTGACAAAAGTGTTGGTCTATATGAAATTAGTATTAGATTAGAATTATTCTAGTGTGATAAATACAGATTACCTGTATGCACTAGAACAGATTCTAAATATAGAAACCTTGAGGAGGATTTTTATCATGTCTTTAATCGGAAGTGAAGTAAAACCATTCAGTGCATCAGCATTCCACAACGGAGAATTCGTTGACCTAACGGATGCTAACCTTCGCGGTAAATGGAGTGTCGTATGTTTCTACCCTGCAGACTTTACATTCGTTTGCCCGACAGAACTCGAAGATCTCCAAAACCAATACGCAACACTCAAAGCGCTTGACGTTGAAGTTTACTCTGTTTCAACAGATACGCATTTCACACATAAAGCATGGCACGAAACATCAGAAACAATCGGTAAAATCGAGTACGTCATGATCGGCGACCCATCACACGTCATCTCACGTAACTTCGAAGTCTTGAACGAACAAGATGGTCTTGCTGACCGCGGTACGTTCATCATCGACCCAGACGGTGTCATCCAAACGGTTGAGATCAACGCAGGCGGCATCGGTCGTGATGCAAGCACGCTCGTCAACAAAATCAAAGCAGCACAATACGTACGTAACAATCCAGGCGAAGTCTGCCCAGCGAAATGGGAAGAAGGCTCTGCAACACTCACACCAAGCCTTGACCTCGTCGGAAAAATTTAAGGAGCGGATTCGCGATGGCTTTAGCACCAGACATTAAAGCACAACTCGCGCAATACCTCGAGCTTCTCGAAGGCGATCTCGTCCTAGCGGTTAGCGCTGGGACGGACGCCGTCTCGCTTGAGATGAGCGCACTCGTCGAAGAGATCGCAAGCATGACACCACGCATCTCCGTCGAGCAGGCAAGCCTTCCCCGGACACCAAGTTTCACAGTCAACCGTGTCGGTGAGACAAGTGGCATCACGTTCGCGGGAATTCCACTCGGTCATGAGTTCACGTCTCTCGTTCTTGCTCTGCTACAAGTCAGCGGTCGAGCACCGAAGGTCGATGCGGACGTCATCAAGCAGATTCAAGGCATTCAAGAAACGTACCACTTCGAGTCATACATCAGCTTGAGCTGCCACAACTGCCCGGATGTCGTACAAGCGTTGAACGTCATGAGCGTTCTCAACCCGAACATCAGTCACACGATGATTGATGGGGCGGCATTTAAAGCAGAAGTCGAACAAAAAGAGATCATGGCTGTTCCGACGGTCTTCGTCAACGGTGAAGCATTCGGTAATGGACGGATGTCACTCGAAGAAATCTTGGCGAAGCTTGGCACAGGTGCCGATGCTTCTGATTTCGCTGATAGAGATCCATACGATGTCCTCGTCGTCGGTGGTGGTCCAGCTGGATCGAGTGCTGCGATTTATGCAGCCCGTAAAGGCATCCGGACAGGAATCGTCGCAGAACGCTTCGGTGGACAAGTCATGGATACGATGAGCATCGAAAACTTCATCAGCATGAAGTACACAGAAGGACCAAAACTCGTCGCAAGTCTTGAGGAGCACGTCAAGGAATATGGCATCGATGTCATGAACCTGCAACGGGCAACTCGCCTTGAGAAGAAGGACCTCCTTGAGCTTGAACTTGAGAATGGTGCTGTCTTGAAGACGAAGAGTTTGATCCTTTCAACAGGTGCACGCTGGCGTAACGTTGGTGTCCCAGGCGAACTCGAATTCAAGAACAAAGGTGTCGCCTACTGCCCACACTGTGATGGTCCATTGTTCGAAGGAAAACGTGTCGCAGTCATCGGTGGCGGAAACTCAGGAATCGAAGCAGCCATCGATCTCGCGGGAATCGTCAAGCATGTCACGGTCCTTGAGTTCGCACCGGAACTAAAAGCAGACGCTGTTCTTCAAGAACGCCTCGCTTCACTTCCGAACGTCACGGTCGTCGTCAACGCACAGACGAAGGAAATCACAGGAACGGACAAAGTGAACGGTATCACGTACATCGAGCGCGAAACGAACGTTGAACGTCACGTCGAGCTCGAAGGTGTCTTCGTCCAGATCGGTCTCGTACCGAACACGGACTGGCTCGGTGAAACGGTGAACCGTAACAAGTTCGGTGAAGTCCAAGTCGATCGCCACGGCGCAACGAACGTACCAGGCGTTTTCGCAGCAGGAGACTGCACAGATAGCGCGTATAAACAGATCATCATCTCGATGGGATCTGGTGCAACAGCTGCACTCGGTGCTTTCGATCACTTGATTCGGAATTAATGAAAAAGAGCGGAACTCAAACGAGTTTCGCTCTTTTTCTGCCTCAATAGTAGATTTCACCGTACCATGAACAATGATATTCTTTCGTGATATGATGTCTTGTTAAGATGCCTTGCTTCGCGTATGTACCACTGACCGTTACGACCATCGTTTGCAAAGCATCGATTGGAGTACCGGAGAATCCGGTTTGCGTCCACTTTCCACCATCGATCGCAAGAGACGTCATCGAAAAGACATCGGATAATCGTTGGCGTTTACTCTGTTCCAAGAGTTCCGTCTCGAAATTTCCGATGATCCGGACATCTTTTCCACGTTCTGTACGTTCAAGCGTTCGTTCACTATCCCACTCTAAGCTCGTTTGGACACGTAGCGGCTTCAACCGTTCGAGTGCCCGTTCTTGAAAACGTTCCGGCGAAACCCAGTCCTCGTCTTCGAATTGATTTGCTTCAAACAACGTGACGTCCGCATTTTCATGTGTCCGATTTATGTTTTCCACGATTTTTTCATATGCTGCGTAATAACGTTGATGTTGTGTCGTCTGATCCTTTGCCTCCGATGTGACTGGTGACAACGAAGCAAGTATGACAACGGCTGTCGCGATCTGATATTTCACTGACTTCCCCTCCCTTTCGCTGTTCATTGTACGAAAATAACGAGGAATAGATTCGAAAACGACAACCGTTTTATGGATTTTTTCATTCAGGACTGTATCAATAGATCGTACGTTTCTGGAATTAAGAACAGATAAAGATTTGTATTCAAAACTGACCCCTATAAATAATTCAAAGTTGACACTTTTGACTAGTCCAGGCATCTGATAGATTGAAGATATCTTAAAATCTATCATAAAGAAGGTTAGCCACATGCAAAAAGCAGCACCGTATTCTAGCACTCGTACCCGCCAGCTCGTCATCACTGCGATGTCAATCGCACTTGTTCTTGTCGCAACGATGTTGATCAAGATTCAATTACCAATCGCACTAAACGGTGGTCTCATTCATATGGGAACAGCGATGCTCTTTCTCATCGCGATTTTATTCGGTCCACGGACAGCATTGATTGCCGGTGCTGTTGGAATGGGGTTATTCGATCTTCTAACGGGCTATGCGATTTGGGCACCTGGTACGATCATCGCACGTGGACTTCAAGGATTGATCGTCGGTTACATCGCGTGGTCAGGTGGTCGTAACGGAACGAATGTCACGTTCAACTTGATCGGGATGATCGCTTCCGTTCCTGTCATGCTACTCGTCTACTTCGTACATGAAGGGATTATGTTCAGCAACTGGGTTGCACCAGCCACTTCAATTCCAGGAAACATCACACAAAACGTCATCGGAATCCTCGTTGCGATTCCAGTCGGGATTGCACTGAAGAAAACGCGTTTCTTCCGTAACTTCCGCTAAATCAAAACACCGTCCGGCTCCTTGTGGAGTCGGACGGTTTTCGTTTAGCGAATCGGTTGACCTTGTTCAAGCTCGAGCGTTTTAGCTGTTTCGGCATGGATCTGTTCGAACAGCTCCGGATTTTCAACGAGTGAGATCCCGTAAGACGGAATCATCTCCTTGATTTTTGCTTCCCACGCCGGTAATTCAGACGGGAAACATTTCGCGAGCACTTCGAGCATGACTGGAACCGCTGTTGAGGCACCTGGTGACGCCCCGAGTAAGGCAGCGACAGATCCGTCGGCTGCACTAACGACCTCTGTTCCGAACTGGAGTGTCCCTTTTCCTTGTGGTGTATCCTTGATGACTTGGACACGTTGACCAGCGACGACGACATCCCAGTCTTCTGTCTTCGCATTCGGGATGAACTCTCGTAATTCGTTCATCCGTTGTTCCGTCGACAAGAGGACTTGTTCGATCAGATACTTCGTCAATCCCATCTCTTTGGCTCCCGCAGCAAGCATCGTCAAGACGTTGTTCGGTTTGACGGACGCAATCAAATCAAGATTTGATCCTGTCTTGAGGAACTTCGGTGAAAAGCCAGCAAACGGTCCGAAGAGGAGCGATTTCTTTCCATCGATGTACCGTGTATCCAAGTGCGGTACTGACATCGGCGGTGCTCCGACTTTCGCTTTTCCGTAGACTTTCGCATGATGCTGTTCGATGATTTCAGGATTTTTACAAACGAGGAACAAGCCACTGACCGGGAAACCACCAATTTGCTTCGATTCCTCGATGCCTGTTTTTTGGAGCAATGGTAAACTACCGCCGCCACCCCCGATGAAGACGAACTGCGCCGTATGATGCTCGATCCGGTGATCGCGCTCATTCTTCACTTTGACTTCCCATCCCACGTCAACACGTTTCAAATCCTCGACACCGTGCTGATAGTTGATCTCTACATTGTGCTGTGCGAGATATTCAAACAGGATTCGTGTCAACGCACCAAAGTTGACGTCCGTTCCTGAATCGATTTTTGTCGCAGCGATCGGCTCTGGTGACGTCCGACCGTTCATGATGAGTGGAATCCACTCGGCTAATTTCGCTGGATCCTCTGAATATTCCATTCCCGCAAACAACGGATTCGCTGATAGCGCTTCCAATCGTTTTTTCAGGAATTCGACGTTTTCTGCCCCTTCAACCATGCTCATATGTGGAATCGGCATGATGAATTCTTTCGGATTCGGCAAGACACCTTCCTTAACGAGATGCGACCAGAATTGACGTGACAGTTGGAACTGTTCGTTTACTTTGACCGCTTTACTGATATCGATTGAACCATCAGCGTTTTCCGTCGTATAGTTCAGTTCGCATAATGCGGCGTGACCTGTTCCTGCATTGTTCCACTCGTTCGAGCTCTCTTCCCCGGCACTCGCGAGTTTCTCGAATACCTTGATGTTCATCTCAGGCGCGAGTTCTTTTAATAAGACCCCTAACGTCGCGCTCATGACTCCGGCACCAATTAAAATAACGTCTGTTTTTTTAGGCATACTGCTCATGATATCCTTCCTATCCCCGTTGATATTATGGACTACCTGTCATGAAAAACTTCCCCCTCATGACGACAACTTACCTTTCCATTATAACCCTATCATAGCTTGCACAGAAAGGAACTTCTTTTACATTCAGAAATGTGCCGCGGCAGCTGATTTTACAAAATCGTCTGCCTCTTTTCGAAGCAGACGATTCCGCTCATTTGATTCGTAATCCTAAGTTTCCTTTAATGGTTTCATACCAACGATAAGTGTGATGGCTTTTTTGAATCATTGGCTTCTCCATCGAAATAGCCATGACCTGCTGTCCATAGTCATCGAAGCGTAAATAAACAAGATAGCTACCCTGCTCCATTTGTTTTGGCAGTTCTACCTGCAAGCGATAACGATGATTTTTAAGATCTGTGACACCTGTCTTTAAAAGATGCGTTTCTTCCATCCAATTACGATGTTGTAGTGTAATTCCTTCTACATGAATTTGTCGATCTCCAAGTGTTTGAATCGTTAGCTCGAGTCCTTCTTCTGTCAGTTCTAATTCGTGCACCTTCACATAGAGAGGGAGAGCTAGCATGTGTTTCTGATCACTGCCTAATGGAATACTCCAGTAGGGTTGATCATCCGACCATTCGATTTCCTTTGTTTCTTTCGATTTCGACCACTTGATAGCATCCATGAAATCATCAAAACGTCCGGTGTTCCAGTAATGATACAACAGACGATTGAACGGCTTTTCAATCAATGAATCAATGGGATAGGAACGGTGTTGCGTAAATAAGGCAACGACGCGCGCAAACATTTGATGATAGGCTGACGGATCATGACTTTTAAGAAAGTGCTTACGGTCATACAAACGTGTGATGCAGTCAAACTCGATCAGTCGATTGAGGATGAGACGCTCCTTTTCAATAGATAAGTTATATGCCAAAACATGACGTAAGACGATGAGATTCGTTTCCATCTTTTCCATGATATCTGTCTGTTTCGTTAATGAGTCATTCTCCTCAAGACGATTTAAATAATAGATGGGGGCAGTAACAGTCGATATCGCATCCGTTCGTATCAAAACATCGATAAAAAATTGTTTATCTTCGGCGAATTTCATCGAAGGAAATTGAATAGCATGACGTAACAGAAAGTCTCGACGCATCATACGGGCACGTGGACCGAGATGATAAAACGCATGCTTTAAAGTATAAGGAGAGACGTGATCACGATTGCGATTCGATTCGTGAACACCGATGATTCGATTCGGTTGATGCGTAGACACTTGAATTGTACGTCCGCAAGCATAGTCTACTCCGGTTCGATCCATCGTCTCACTCAAAATCCGTAACCCGTCATGAGCTAACCAATCGTCGGCATCCAAAAATGTGACATACTTCGATCGCGCGCGAGTCAAACCTAGATTACGTGGCATTGCAGGCGTGCCCGTATTGTATTTCAGCAGTATACTGACGAGTTGAGGATATAAGGCTGATAAACGCCGTAAAAGTCGACGTGAACCATCTGTTGATTTATCATCTACCGCAATGATTGTCACATTTCGAATACCGATCGTCTGTACCAAAACGGAATTGATCGTTCGATCAAGGTAAGTGATTGCGTTATACACTGGAATGATGACTGTAACGGCGACATGACGCCTAAGCCGCTTTTCATTAAGCACCTCATAGTCTTTCGGTAGTGATGCAATATTCAGTCCCACTTGATTCACTCCTTGTCCGAAAAAAGTCATTCACTTTACAAACTATTTTGGTTTTAAATGTAAAATATACATATTATATATAAATTCCAATCATCCTGCAAGTATGGTCTCAACACATACATACGTATGAATTCATTCAAAAACGGTAATCATATAACAAAGATAAAGGAGGAACTTTCATGGCGACACGTTGGATATTTGGTAATCAATTGAATCACGATCTCCCCTTATTGCAGGAAGCAAATAAACAAGACGATGTCATCCTGATGGTCGAAGCGACCTCACGCTCCAAGTGGAAGACGTACCATAAACAAAAACTTGTCCTCGTCTTCTCTGCGATGCGTCATTTCGCGGAAGAACTGCGCGAAAAAGGCTTTACCGTCGATTATCGAGAAGCTGATTCGTTCGATCAGGCGTTCAAGGCGCACCGGAAAGATCATGATCCGGATCATGTATTCTATACGGCGATCACGGACGAACCGATGCGCAAGGCGATGCACAAGTGGCAAGACGCTTTACCGAAGAAAATCACGGTCGAGGTCTGTTCCGACGTGCCGTTGTTTTTACTGACACAGGAAGAAGCGGTCAAAGCAATCGGCAACAAGCCATACAAGATGGACCGGTTTTATCGCAAACTGCGTAAGGAACGAAACGTTCTCATGAACGGCTCTAAACCGATTGGTGGAAAGTGGTCGTTTGACGCCGAGAATCGAAAACCAGCGAAGTCCGGGACGACATTTCCGGATCCCGTTCAGTTTCGCCCTGATCGCATCACAAAGGACGTCATCGACAAGGTCGAGCGTGATTTCTCTGATCATCCGGGAGCACTTGATTCCTTCCATTGGCCGGTTACACGAAAGGAAGCGACGCGGGCTCTCCATCGTTTCATCGAAGAACGACTCGAGACGTTCGGGACATATCAAGACGCTATGCTGACCGGTGAAGATACGCTATCGCACTCACTCTTGTCAGCAGCAATCAATCTCGGTCTACTGACACCGGAAGAGGTCATTCGTCAAGTCGAAGCCGCCCTCGAAGATCAAGATGCTCCGCTCAATGCGGTCGAAGGTTTTATTCGACAAATCCTCGGCTGGCGTGAATACATGCGTGCCGTCTATCTAGCCGAGATGCCGGACTATGCTTCCGTCAATGCGCTGCGTCATGAAGCGGACCTACCAGACTTTTTCTGGACCGGGAAGACGAACATGAATTGTGTCGCTGAATCATTACGTCCTGTCGTCGAGCATGCCCATAATCACCATATCCAGCGCTTGATGGTGCTCGGGAACTTCGCTAATCTGTTTGCAATCTCGCCGCAACAGACAGCTGACTGGTTCAATGAGATGTACATTGATGCCTATGACTGGGTCGTCTTACCGAACGTCCTCGGAATGGCGCTTCATGCCGATGGGGGGACGCTATCGACTAAACCGTACATCGCTTCGGCGAATTACATCCATAAGATGAGTGATTATTGTAAGGGATGTCCGTTCTATCAAAAGGACATGCTCGGAGAGGATGCCTGTCCGTTTAACGCTCTGTACTGGGACTTCATTGACCGGCACGAAAAACGGTTCGCTGATAATCCACGGATGTCGATGATGTATCGGCAATGGGGAAAACGCAATGCGGACAGCAAACGTGACATTCGAAACAAAGCGAAAGCACTTCGCAAACAATTACAGGATGGTGCTTTCGATACACCATAAAACAAGCCGGTCGGATTAGATCCGACCGGCTTGTTTTGAATTACGCACTTTTTTGATTAGCTGCTTGTTGTTTCTTTTTCCGGAGGTGATACAGTCCGAATAATCCGAGGAACCAGACCGGTGTCAGTAACAAGGCTGGACGTGTATCATCAGCAAACAGCATGACGACGAGAATGACGGCAAACAATCCGAGCACGAGGTAATTGACGAATGGTGTCAATGGTGCTTTGAATGTCGACGTTGCATGCAATTCCGGATTTTGTTTCTTGTACCGGAGATGACAGACGAGGATGACACCCCAGACCCAGATGAAGCAGATCGCACTGATCGTCGTGACGATACTGAACGCTTGTCCTGGTAACAGTTTACTGAGCAAAGCACCGACTGATACGACGATCGTCGAGACGAACAAGGCGTTTGCTGGGACATGGTTTTTGTTCAACTTCGAGAACTTGTTCGACGCTTGCTGTTGATTTCCCAGGTTATACAGAATCCGACTCGTCGAGAACATTCCGCTGTTACATGCAGAAGCGGCAGACGTCAGTACGACGAAGTTGATGATTCCTGCTGCGAGTGGAATCCCAATCAGACTGAACGTCTTGACGAACGGACTTTCTGTCGCACTTAATCCTGTCCATGGGTTGATCATCAAAAGAATCAGTAAGGCACCGACATAGAAGAATAAGATCCGAAGCGGAATCTTATTGATCGCGGACGGAATGTTCTTTTTCGGATCCGCTGTTTCTGCTGCCGACACCCCAACGAGCTCGACGCCGACATAGGCGAAGACGACCATTTGGAACGATAGCAAGAATCCAGAAATCCCATTTGGCATCCATCCGTCATGTGACCAGAGGTTCGAGACTGTCACGGGACCGGCGTCCGTTTTAAAACCGATCGCGAGTAAGACGATTCCGACACCAATCAAGGCGAGGATCGTCACGACCTTGATCAAGGCGAACCAAAACTCAAGTTCTCCGAATAATTTAACCGTCAATAAGTTAAAACCAAGTAAAATCAAAAGAGCGAGTACGGCTGGAATCCATTGCGGGATATCAAACCAATACTTAACGTATACACCGACGGCGATGATGTCCGCCATCGCTGTCATGATCCAACAGAACCAGTACGTCCACCCGGTCACGAACGCGGCACGTGGTCCGAGATAATCTTCTGCGATGTCCGTGAGTGACTGATAACCTGCTTTTGACAATAACAATTCCCCAAGTGCCCGCATGACGAAGAAGATCGCGATCCCGACGAGTAAGTAGGCAAAAATGATCGATGGGCCAGCGAGTTGGATCGCTTTACCTGATCCTAAAAACAACCCCGTTCCGATCGTTCCACCAATGGCAATCAACTGTACATGACGATTCGATAAATCCCGTTTTAATCCTTGCTGTTCCAAACCTGAACTCCTCCTTGTGATGGTTTCTCTACGCTTCAGACCGTTCTGTCGGTCCTGAAAAAGAAAAAAAGAGACTGGACGAATGTCCAATCTCAACAAAATCAAAGGAATAACCCATACACGCCACTATGACATTCCATGAATGCCCGTTGCTGCATGTGATTACTCTTCTGTCCGTTTGCCTGAGATTGTGAACCCTTCGGCGCCGTGTCGACACGGTCTCTCCAGAAGCTGCTCCTGCCATAGTGTGACCCATGACAATCATAGCTTTCTCTTTATTTGATTATCCGATGCGTCGCTGCACCGATGAATTGTTTCTAATTCTAGTAATCTCTAAATCGTTTGTCAACGCCTTTTTCAAAATGATTTTTCAATCTGTGAAAAGGACTTTACCATCTTTTCCAGAAATCATACAGCACGACTTGATCACGAAAGGATGGAACATTCATGTCGACGATTTACTTGGTTCGCCACTGTGAAACGACCGGTCAAGCACCGGAAGCCCCGTTAACTCCTCGTGGAGAAGAACAGGCGCAACGACTGTGTACGCAGTTACTTAAGCTTACGATCACGCATCTTCTTTCGAGTCCGTATCGCCGTGCGCTCGACTCGATTCAACCACTTGCGACTGCTTTGAAACTACCCGTTGTACAAGAAGAGGACTTAAAAGAACGACGGTTAAGTGCTGTTCCACTTGACGATTGGCAGGACCATCTTCGTCGAACGTTCATCGATCCCGACTATACGTGTCCTGGTGGTGAATCTAGCCGGATAGCGACAGAGCGTATCACACGCGTCGTTGAAGAAGCGTTGCAACAGCATGATGGAGCTATTCTCGTGACACATGGGAATCTATTATCTTTATACCTACATTCGATCGATCCAACGTTTGGATTCGAAGAAAGTTTACAGCTGAAGAATCCGGATCTTTTTAAGGTGACGCAAGTAGATGATGTAATATCCTTTCAACCAATCGATCTATACTGACGGAGCCTGACTCAAATATGCATAACGCTTCAATTCGAATACAGTTTGTTCAAAATTAATTGTTTGATCGTCAAAAACTTGTATGTAATCGGGGCGTTGTGCAATCGTCATCGTTTTTCCGCTACGAACACTTTTTGGTCGACTTAAATTCAACTCATTTTTTTGAGAATACTCCAATAATGCTTCCATGCACTCATCCCGATACGCTCTCATATTTTGACTGTCAGAAGCTTCTATCTTAGCTTTTAACGTTGATTCTTCTAACTGCCAATAGTGCGGTTGACTATCGTCTCCTTTCCACCAGAATGCCCAAAATCCACCGCGTGCATTTTCCACGCGCCCCCATTTTCCGTTCTTCAATTCTTTTTGCAGATCTCTATAGAATCCTTGCCAAGAGAAATTGCTCCATTCCGTGAGAGGGAGTGTTTTATAGGATTCGATCGAGGTGTCGATCTGCTTGAGATACTGAAGATAGTCATGCAAAATATCATTGGTCGTTGAAGCATGAAAGCCGCTCAGTACTTCAATCATCTTCGTTCGCGTAAATACTTGATAGCCTGCTCCTATCACGCCGGAGTAGTCGCCTTGTTCTACGATTTTGTAATAAATCGGTATCGGCTTCAAATACCATGTTTCGGGATGCGTTTTGACCATATCAAGATATCGCTTTAATTGGTTCGAATGATGCTTCGTAAAGACTTTATCCTCGATTAGAATGGCATATGTCTCATTAATGACGGCTAATATATCTAGACTATTGAACTGTCTTCTAATACGGACACTGTGAATGGGTTCCTGCAATGGGCAATCATGAAGGTGGAACATTTCGCGTACGAACCCTTTCGCAATCGTATGGAGTTGCGGATCGTGATTCCGTGCTCCTTCTTCCGCCCACTTCAATAACCAACATAGAAAAGCATCTTGTGATAGCTCACTTGTGGCATAATCAAAAATATTAGGTTTCAAATGAACACCTCCTTTTATTACAATTATAACCATTTAATTTCCTTTTATTATTCATTTGAAGAATAATAACGAACTCTACTCATTCAATTTGCTTATAGATTTCATAAGAACTATCTATTTTACTTCCCTTCGAAACGGCTTTATATTAAACGAATTGATAACAAAGTTAAGTAGTTTTCGATTCAGGTATGAAGCGGAACTTCAGAAAAGAAGGGATTTTTATGTCTACCACTAAAAAAGGCTATTTCATGATGATCGTCCTCTGGTTCGCCTATGCGACCTTCGCCATGAACTGGGTTGCGGGTTCGTCGTTGACGCCACAAATCACGGCGCATTTCTTCGGCAATCAAACCGTTGACCCCCTCATCTCACAACTCGTCAACTATTCGATCACGACGGCGCGTGTCTTCGCCAACATTCTTGCCGCGCTCATCTTGATGAAGCTCGGTCCGAAAAAAGCACCGTTACTCGCACTGTTGTTCCTGATGATGTCGATCGTCGCCATCTACCTGCCGAACTACTGGGCGTATACGGTCGCTCGCATGGTCATGGGACTCGGTGGTTCGATGGTCATCGTCTACATGAACCCGGTCGTAACACGTTACGTCCAAGACCCGGCTGAAAAATTACGGATCAACGCCTTCAACACTGTTTCCTATAACGTCGGTGCATTCGTTGTGTCACTCTTGTTCACCTTGTTCGCCGATCAATTCGTCAGTGACTGGAAACTGACGTTGACGATCTTCGCGAGTCTGACAGCGATCCTCTTCTTCGCATGGTGGATCGGTAGTGAATCGTTCGAGTTGAACGATGCTACGGACGCGGACGAAACGCCTTACGGTTACGGAGATGCTGTCCGCGACCCATTCCTCTGGAAATATGCGGTTGCTTTCGGCGGTTTCTTAACGCTCTATATCTTATCGCTCGTTGGCTTGAAACCTGTATTCGATACGTACACGCAGTTGAACGGTTCGCTCGTCAACCTGTTGGTCTCAGGTGCTGGTATCGTCGGTACGTTCGTCGGTCTACGGATCGGTAACAAAGGAACACCTCGTAAACCGACTCTGTTGATCAGCGGAACGGTCATGATCGCGAGTTTCCTTGTCACCGTCTTGTTCGGAAACATCTCGCCGCTCGTTTCGTATGTCTTTGCGTTCATTTCCGGATTTGCGATGTACATCCAGTATCCGATTTTCATGAACTTAGCACACGAACGAAAAGGGATGACACCGCAAAAGATCACTGTCTTGTTTGGTCTATTCTGGGCGATCGCTTATGCGACGCAGACGATCTTTACGATCATTTGGAGTTACGCACTCGGACATGCGGGATATACGGTCTCGATGATCGTCTTCTTCCTCTGCTGTTCCGTGTATCTGTTCTTCACGTTCTTCTTACCAGAAACAAAACCAAAACGGATGAATGCACTTCGAAAATCTGCCTAATCCACCAATAAGCCCTTCCGGATCATCGGAAGGGCTTATTTTTATGCTTCGTTATGCGCGCCGTAACTATGGCGAAGGGCAAACAACAGTCGAATCAACGATTCATGGTAGCCGATGAACCATCCTTCTTCGATCCCGTTGACGATGGCTTCTTCTGTCATCCAAGCGACGCGTTGGACTTCTTCTTCCTGCAGCGTCAGCGTCGTCAAATCCACTTCCTGCTCGACGAGATAATAATCATCAAAACCGATTTCAAACGGAATCGTCAGATGGGGACGGATGCCTGTGAAATCGATATCGAGTCCAAGCTCTTCCGACAGTTCCCGTTGTGCTGCCATCTGACTCGTATCCCCGCTGATTGCACTGCCTCCGACCGTCAGATCCCACATGTTCGGCCAACCAGATTTAAACGGTTGCCGTTGTTGGACGAGCATCTCTCCTTTGGCGTTAAAGACACAGACGTGAATCGTCATGTGATAATCGCCAGCTGTATGTGGCGTTCCCCGTGTCCAGAGTCGTCCTGTTTTCTTGCGATCTGCTGTATATACGTCCCACTGTTCCATCCTAAATCATTCCCCTTTTTAATCAATGAAAGATGTAGAGTTCGAACTTTCCTCCGCCTTGACGCAATCAATTGCGACGACGAGGGCGATCAACAATTCTTCCATCGCTTCATCTTCGACTTCAATAATGTACTGATCAGTCCAAGAGATCCATTTCTTCTGCACGCGACCTATCCGTTGCCCTTGTTGTAAGACCTCAAAATCAACATCCCACCAGTCGCCCGTCACTTCGAATTGATCCGAGTTGATCGTATAGCGGTCCTTGAAGAACGTGAACTCTTTAATGATTTCAAACGATTGCCCTGCTGCTTCGACATAAAAGACCGGTCGGAAACTGAACGTCTTCTTCGTGATTTCCGCGACTTCCTCTCCATCTCGGTTCGTCACGCTGAATGACTTCGGAAGTTTCATAAAACTGCCCTCGATGTGATAGGCGTCGTGCCCCGCCTCGTCTTGAATCGAGAATCGTCCACGTAAACTGAACGCTTTTTCTTTCATATAGAGTGTATGCATACCGGTCTCCTCCTTTAGTGTATAGTCTCATTTACGCTAACATCGATGGAAAAGATTCAATATCTGGAAATTCTCGTTTGTTTCTTGACTTTCAGTGGTATCAATTTACATACCACGACTCTACGGGAAAGAAGGAATTTTGATGTCTATCGATACGATTGTTCTCTTCATTTTACTCGCCATCGCCCTGTTGATCATCCTTGTCCCACCGCTTCTCTTTTGGCACGTCTGGCGCGCCGATCGTCGCCAGCAAGAACACGCGGTCCTGCGTAACTTCCCTGTCCTCGGAAAGATGCGTTACATCCTCGAAAACATGGGACCGGAACTCCGCCAATACTTATTTCTCAACAATAACGAAGGGAAACCCTTCTCCCGTAATGAATACAAGACAGCTGTCCTTTCCGGCAAATACCAAAGTCGGATTCTCGGTTTTGGATCGGAACGTGATTTTGAAGAAGCTGGTTTTTATGTACAAAACGCCCTCTTTCCGACGAATCGTCAGGAATTACGAATCGATCAATCCGAACGTGTGGATACGCATATCTATCAGATTGACCGCGATGAACTATTTACACGTAAAGAACATCTCGTTGAGAAGCAAATTTCACCGTATCTCTTGAAAATGGAGGATGCACCGGTCATTGGCGCGACGACGTGTCGACACCCTTATCAAATCCAAGGATTGATCGGGCAATCGGCGATGAGTTTTGGCGCACTCGGTGACCGGGCGATCACTGCGCTCTCGATCGGACTAGGTCGCGCTAAAGGGAGCTGGATGAATACCGGGGAAGGCGGGCTATCCGATTTTCATCTAAAAGGTGACGTCGACATCATCTGTCAGATTGGTCCCGGTCTGTTCGGTGTCCGAACGGAAGACGGTGACTTTTCGTTCGATGAGTTCCAGAAAAAAAGTGAGTTACCGCAAGTCAAAGCTTTCGAACTCAAGCTCGCACAAGGAGCTAAGACACGCGGTGGTCATCTCGAAGGATCAAAGGTCACAGAAGAGATTGCCGCTGTCCGGAAGGTCAAAGTCGGTGTCGGCATCGATAGTCCGAACCGGTTCAACGAATTCACGACACCAGAGACGATGCTCGACTGGGTCGAACGTCTACGTGAGATTGGCGGAAAACCGGTCGGAATCAAAGTCGTCGTCGGTAATCTTGAAGACATGCGTCAGTTGATTGATTATATGAAAGAATCCGGACGTCATCCGGACTTTATGACGGTCGACGGAGGTGAAGGAGGGACCGGTGCGACGTTCCAAGAACTCGCGGATGCTGCCGGTCTACCACTCTTTTCCGCCTTACCGTTCGTCCATCAACTCCTGACGGAAGCCGGTTTACGCGACAAGGTCAAAGTGTTTGCGTCTGGTAAGCTGATCAGTGCCGATAAGATTGCGATCGCTCTCGCCCTCGGTGCCGACTTCGTCAATATCGCACGTGGTCTGATGTTTAATGTCGGCTGTATCCAAGCGCAAGTCTGTCACACGAATCACTGTCCGGTCGGTGTCGCGACGACCGACCCGAAGCTGCAAAAAGCGCTGATTGTCGACGAAAAAAGTTTCCGCGTGACGAACTACATCATTTCGTTACGCGAAGGTCTTTATAACCTGACGGCGGCAGCAGGACTTGTCTCACCAACGGAACTTCGACCCGAACACGTTATCTATAAGGACGAAGCCGGACACCTGATTCCGGGACCGGACTGGATGGCACGGCATATGATGGATCGCTCTCTTTCCTCACGGTAACGAATAGCACTCACTTGCACTTTTTAGCTAGAGCGCTTAAAGTGTATAGTTGATGAAATTCTTTAACCACACATGTGCATTACCTTAAGGAAAGGGTTTAATATACTATGAAAAAGAACTTTTGGCAGGACTTACCACGACCATTTTTCGTCTTAGCACCGATGGAAGACGTCACCGACGTCGTCTTCCGCCACGTCGTCGCAAAAGCGGCGCGTCCGGACGTCTTCTTCACGGAATTCACGAATACAGAAAGCTATTGTCATCCGAAAGGCAAACAGAGCGTCCGCGGACGTCTCGAGTTCACGGAGGATGAACAACCAATGGTTGCTCACATTTGGGGCGACAAACCGGAATATTTCCGCGAAATGAGTATCGGCATGGCAGAGATGGGCTTTAGCGGGATCGACATCAACATGGGCTGTCCCGTCCATAACGTCGCCGTGAACGGAAAAGGCTCCGGTTTGATCAATCGTCCGGAAGTCGCAGCTGAACTGATCCAAGCTGCAAAAGCAGGCGGTCTCCCAGTCAGCGTCAAAACGCGTCTCGGCTATACGAAGGTCGAAGAGTGGCACGATTGGTTGCGCCACATCCTCGAGCAAGATATCGCGAACCTCTCGATTCACCTCCGGACACGTAAAGAGATGAGCGCCGTTCCAGCGCACTTCGAATTGATTCCGGAAATCAAGAAGTTACGCGATGAAATCGCACCACAGACGTTACTGACGATCAATGGGGATATCAACGATCGCCAACACGGTCTTGAACTCGTCGAGAAATACGGTGTCGACGGTGTTATGATCGGTCGCGGGATCTTCCACAATCCGTTTGCGTTCGAAGTCGAGAAAAAAGAACATTCGAGCCAAGAACTCCTCGATTTATTACGTCTGCAGCTTGATCTGCACGATCATTACTCAACTCAATTCGAGCCACGTCTCTTCAAGCCATTACGCCGGTTCTTCAAGATTTACGTCCGCGGATTCCGCGGTGCGAGTGAACTGCGGGTCAAATTGATGGAGACGAACTCAACGGACGAAGTGCGTGCCTTACTCGACGCCTTCGTTGAAGAAGAAGGGATTCACGAGGTCAACTCGTTTTCAATCTAACCGCAAAGCACGCCTCCTCGTCTTGAGGAAGCGTGCTTTTTCGTGTCACCAGCGTTCGACGGTTTGCCGCGTATCCGCACACCATTGTTCAAATTCAGACTGATGCGTCAGCGACAAGAAACGTCGTTTCCCGAGTCGCCGATCGAGACGTGCGATGCCGCGGATGAAAGGATGTGAATGAACGAGCGCTTGTTCAAACGCAAGGTTAGGGTACTGCAACAAGTCCTGTTGCATCTCGTAGTTCTCCATGTACCCGTCCTGTTTGACCTGTCGTTCGATCTCAGCCGATAACGCATGCGACTGCTTTAACCAGTCAGACTGCCATAGCAATCCGGCTGGTTTTTCCGGTAACTGTGCAGCTTGTAATGCGTAGCGCCGATCGACTTCCCGTTCGAAGTGAAAGTCGTCTGCTCCGAGAATCTCTTCTCCGTCAAACGTCATCCAGACTCGGCTGGGGTTATCTTGAATCCGGTAGACAGCTGCATGAAATGCAATCCGTCCCTGTAACGACGGGGCGAGAAGTTGCTCGACCCGTTTTTTGATGATGGAAAACTGCACGCAATCCGTCCTTTCCGTCCGGCTAATATGATTAGCCGTTCTTCATATGAAACGATTCCGCAAGCGTAAACGTCAACTCTTTTAACTCCAGACCACCGAGTGCAAAGTAGAGTTTCAGATAGTTGTGTGGGTTGAAGACGAAGACGTCCTTCGTCTGACTGACCCACTCACCGTTCGTTCCGTTGAAGGTGAAGGTCGCGACCGGCATGTTGTTCGCAAACAACGTCACTGGCATCTGCGCCAGTTCACCGGCGTTCGAACGTGCCGTCAACGTGACCTGATACATCCCTGTCTCTTCTGCTGTGACAGCGAAGACGTGACTGCTGCCTGTCGTCGTCACGACGTCCGTTAATGGGAAGGCATCCCCACTGATGAGGCGTTGGTGCGAGACCGCTTGATCTTCGAGCGTCTCTTCTTCGACCGGTGCCCCGAGGACATCAATCGATGTCGCTGTTCCCATCACGCGATCCATGACCGGTGATCGGAGTAAGAACTGACAGATGTTCGCGGCACTGCGCAGTAACTCGGAACGTCGAAGTGTTCCGTCAGCGAGAGCCGTCAACGTATCATCCTCGAACGGATTCGTTCCTGGTTCGCCAACGACCATGTAGAGATCGTTTTGCGAACGGACCATCGTCGCCGTTTGCTGACGGTTTGCTTCCAAACCTTCGGCGTTGATTTTCGCCCACCAGTCGGTCATAACGATTCCGTCAAAGCCCCACTCATCGCGCAAGATGCGTGTGTTCTGATCGTACAAGCCAGCAGTCCAGATCCCATTGACGGCACCATACGTCGTCATGATCGAGTAGGCTTTCCCGTCCTTGACTGCCATCTCGAACCCTTTCAGGTATAACTCACGTAACGCCCGTTCTGATACGATCGAATCCAGATCGTGCCGGTGGAATTCTTGGTTGTTGGCACTGAAGTGTTTCAACGTTCCCGTCACACCAACCCGGTGCATCCCGTCGAGCTGTGCCACAGCCATTTTTCCAGTCAGATACGAATCCTCCGAGAAATACTCGAAGTTCCGTCCATTGAGTGGATGGCGGTGAAGGTTCATCCCGGGTCCAAGCAACGTATCAATCTCGTTCTTCCGTAACTCAAGACCGGTCATCTCAAATAGATCGGCAATCAATGTTGTGTTGAACGTCGAGGCAAGCAACGTTCCGTTCGGTAACGAGAATGCTTTCGTCCCGATGTCCATCCGGATTCCGGACGGACCATCTGCGCAACAGCCTGCTGGAATACCGAGTGCTTCGAGTTCTGTCGTCACGCCACCGAAGGCGCCCGCCGTTCCCGGTGTGACTCGCGGTGAGTTCATCCCTTCGCCCCGGACGATCGCCGCGAGATCCGCATCCGTCAATTGATCGAGGAACGTCTCAAGCGTGACACGCTCTTCTTTGACGTCGCGTAACTTCCAACCGGCATCTTCCGTCTGCGTCCGTTCAACGGGACGCTCCTGTTGACGAGGTTGTTCTGGATCGATCGTCCGCAGTGGTGTCGCTTCATACGTTACCGTATATCCCGTTTCGGTCGCTTGCGGTTTGATGCGTTCAAACGCCGTCACCGGTGCCATGTTCTCCGTTAAGACGTCCTTGACATCAAGCGTCTCGACGGAATGGCTTGCGACTGGAACCGCCGACCGGACGTCCGTTCCGAGATAGAGCTGATACGTGCCAGGTTCTATGACATAAGACGATTTATGCCCGGTGACGCCACTATCGTCATAACTCGCAAATGAGGCGAACGGTACGACGAGTGTGAGAGATTCTTGCTCACCTGGTGCGAGTTCTTCTGTCTTTCCGAACGTAACAAGTTGACGCGTCGGGTTCCCGAGTTGTCCCTGTGGTTTCTCGAGGTATCCTTGTACGACTTCCTTCCCACTCGTCTGCCCGGTATTCGTCACCGTCGCTGTAACAGTCCAAGCATCAGCTGACGTCGTCACGTCTGTCGTAAGGTCAAACGACGTATACGATAATCCATAACCGAACGGATACAAGACCGCTTCCGGTGCGAACGTCTCGAAGTAACGGTACCCGACATAGATGTCTTCTTGATACAACGCGCGATCAGCATGACCGAAGTGTGGTGTTGACGGATAATCATCGAGTGAACGGACGATCGTATCTGGTAATTTTCCGGACGGCGAGACGCGGCCGAGCAAAAGATCACTCAGTCCAGTTCCGCCTTCCATCCCTCCTTGCCACGCGTAAAGGACAGCACTTGGTGTCGTCTCTTCGACCCAGCGCATATCGATGATGTTCCCGACGTTCAAGACGACGACAGTTTGTTTGAAGTGTGTCGTCACGAGACGGAGCATCTCCTGTTCCGTCTCCGTTAAAAAATAACTCCCTGGATCCGCTGTATTGTCGCGGTCTTCCCCAGCCGTACGACCAATCATGATCAAGGCAACATCGGAGTCAAGCGCTGCTTGCTGAACGAGTGTCGCGTCAAGCGGCATCTCTTCTTGCGACCACGGCTCGGCTGCCCAACCTTCGCCTTGGTCAAACGGATGGTCTTCAAGCCAGTTCTCGTATGCCTTGAGGACGTCTGCGTTCAGCGTTACGTCTTCGCGCAGCATGTCGAGCGGACTGACGACGTTCGTGACGTTGACCATCCCGCCTGATCCTGTTCCACTTTTATAGTAGTTGAACTGATTACGTCCGAAGACAGCGACCGTCGATGCGGGTTGCAACGGGAGCACACCATCATTTTGTAAGAGGACCGCCCCTTCCGCGACGGTTTGTCGTGCGAGTTTTGTATAGGCTTGCCAATCGAGCGTGTATGTCATGCGTCATCCACCTTTGTTAGTTAGTTTGAGAAAAAAGTCGTTTTAAGTCTTTCGCGATTTCGTCTAAGCTGTCTTCGGCTTGCGGATACAGACCGAGTTTATCAAGAAAGGCATGTTCCATCCCGCGGTACTGGAGATAACGAGTCTTGACGCCGGCGCGCGCCAGTTTTTTCGCATACGCTTCCCCTTCAAGACGTAAGTAATCAAACTCTCCTGTAATGACGAGTGCCTCTGGTAGATCATCGAGCGTCGCGAACAACGGTGAGATCCGTCGATCCTTCGAATCACTTGCTTGAACGTACCACTGCTCGAGCACACCCTCTTCATCTTGAAGCGACAAAATGATCCGTTCGAGTAGCTCCGGTTCCGTTTGTCGGTCATACGCTTCAAGCATCCAGTCATATTCCGAATTCGGATGTTCCCCGACATTGACGACCGGATAATACAAGACTTGATAGCGGATATACGGTGTCGGACGCTCGCGATCGAGCAAACAACAGACCGTCGCTAAGTTCCCACCGGCACTATCACCGGCGACAGCGATCGCACCTGGATCAATCCCAAGTCGATCAGCGTGTTCGACTGCCCAATCGATTGCCGCATGACAATCCTCAAGCCCTGTCGGAAACGGATGCTCGGGTGCCAATCGGTAGCCGACCGACAAGACGGCGACGTTCCCCTTATCGGCTAATGCCTTACATGGGTTCTCGACCGTCTCGAGTGTGCCCCCGAAAAAACCACCGCCATGGAAATAGACGACAAGCGGGAGCGGACGCGCCGCTTCCGGACGATACAGCCGTGCTTCGATCGTGGTGCCGGGTCTTGGGATCGCGAGGACGTCCGTTGAGATTTTCCGAGTCGTCACGTCTTCGTTGTCCCAACCCATGCCGGCACGCGCCAATTCAACTGGCGACGCTCCTTCTGGCATCGAGACCGATGGACGCTGCGTGAGGACGACCTCACGGACACGCGGATCGAGTGTTCCTGGAGTCGAGACGTCGGGAATTGGCTTATCGACGATTTCGAGTCCATCTTGATGGATGGATGAACGATTTCGTAACGTTCGCAGTAAATCTTGCATCGATGCGGTAGACAAATGGATCGCTTCCTTTCTTATCAAATGGTTATCGAAAGCGCTTTCGATAACGGTTAAAAAAATTTCGAATGTCTCTTTTTTCAAAAAAGAGACCGCTTACATCACAATATACCTGTCTTTGACAGGAGAAGCAAATGTTTCACCTAAAAAAATCAGCGCAGTCGCCTGCGCTGATCCTCATCGTAATTGTTCTTGTGAAACGATCGTAAAGCCATCGATGACCGTGTCTTCCTCGACCTCGATCAACAAGCAGCGTTTTCCTTGGTAGTTGACTTGTTTGACGTACTTCAAGTCTTGCGGACTGATCGCGATATTTGCGACCTTCGTATTGATTTTAATCGATTTCGCTTCATAGTTCGGGACGATGTTACTTGCCTTCATCTCGTATGTCGGATCGTCAACGACCGTCTTGAACGCCCGTTCGACCTGTTCCGTGCTGACATCTTCAACACCACTTGCCTTGAGGACACGCTCGACTTCCTGAACGTCGAGCATCGGCACTTCTTCCTCATCCTGATCCTCTTCGACGACGATCAACTGATTGATGTTTTCATAGACACCGGCTAACGTCTTCGTATCCATCGATTCACCGACGACCGATTTGACGATTTCCTCGAAGATCGCTTTATCTTCATCTGCCGTGACGATCGGTTGACCGTTCAAGACGTTTTCAAGGAAGCCGAAATCCGGTTTATTCGGTTTGCCCGCCGCATACAAGACATGATTGACGTCTGCTGCATTGTCGGTGAAGGTCGGGAAGAGGAATCCACCGATCGGCGACGCCAGTTTGATGACCGGATTGATGAATAAGTTCGACTTGAATTCCCGTTCAACGAAATCAAAGACGAGCGATTGTTTCGGTAACTCCGTTAAGTTAAGGCTACCGAGGATGAACGGTGTCGTATAGACGTCGTCATTCGGATCAATCTCTGTCTCATCCGCTTGGCGCTTCGTCGTTTTATAGTATTGTCCGCGAATGAACGTGACGACGAGATCATTCTCGTACTGGACGTCCTGGACCATCTTCAACGCCATCGTCTGCATCTGTTCGACCCAGTCCTCCGGCTCTTCCGCATACAGTCCTTCGTAAAGGAGCTGTTGTGTATGACCCGTCTCCCCTTCTTCCGGATGCGTGAACTTGACCTCGAACAGCTTGACGTCGAGTTTTCCACCTAATACTTTTTTGAAGTTCGCGAGGAACAGTTCCTGTTGCTCCGGATCAAGCAATGGAAACGGTCGGGCTTCCTCATGATAGATTTCGCTCGTCTCTTTTCGGATATAGACGTTGTAGATTTCATGGATTTTTAGTAAATCGGCATCCATCTTGAAGTGACGACGGATGTCGGCGATGTCTTTTTTATTCATGCATACCAGCTCCTCAAATCATTAAAATCCTGCTTCCTGAAAAGCGTACCATATGCGAGATGACCCGACATCTTTTAGAAAATCAATGCGCACGGAACGAATACGCGCGTGTGACAGGATTAACGATCTCATATTCATATTCCTGGTGGGCAGCGCGAGCTTGCGCGATGCAATTATCTAGTTCTTTTGTGTTGAAATAACGTTGCGCTTCCGTCAACGTGCCACTTACGACTAAAAATACGCCGAACACGATCAACCATCCTCTAATTCGTTCGTTCATGATGTAGTCTCCTTTCTTCTCCACCTAAATCCTAACATCAGACCCTTCTATATAATGACAAAAGTTTAATTTTAATAACATTTACACGATATTCATTTTTTCCTAAATAAGTGATGCCATACTAAAAATTGTGAAGGGTGTCTTCACATCATCTCGTCTCATACATAGGAGGAATGACACGTGTTCAAAGCCATCAAGTCCATCATCATCACTACGCTCGTCTGCCTGACCGCTTTCCAGTTCGATACGACATCCGTTTCCGCACTACCTTCGGGCATCTCGTCGAAAGCGACGGCCCAGTCTCAACTCAATGCCTTAACGGTTAAAACAGAAGGCAGCATGACCGGTTATTCGCGTGATTTGTTCCCGCACTGGAGCAGTCAAGGAGGCGGCTGTGACACACGACAAGTCGTCTTAAAACGTGACGCTGATTCATATGTCGGATCGTGCCCCGTTACATCCGGTTCTTGGTATAGTTACTATGACGGACTGACATTCACGAATCCGTCTGACCTCGACATCGATCACGTCGTACCGCTTGCCGAAGCATGGCGCTCAGGAGCAAGCAGCTGGACGACGACGACACGTCAAGCATTCGCAAACGATTTGACAGGTCCGCAATTGATCGCTGTCTCCGCAAGCTCGAACCGTTCAAAAGGGGACCAGGATCCGTCGACATGGAAGCCGACACGGGCAGGTGCGAGCTGCGCTTACTCGAAGATGTGGATCAATACGAAGAGCCGCTGGAACCTCAGCTTACAGTCGAGTGAAAAAACCGCCTTACAAACGATGTTGAACACATGTACATACTAAAAAGGAGTCGATTCGATGGAAACGAAAACCTCTACCTTTACCGCCACACATGGTGTGATGACGCAAGAAGTCGGTGTCATCAGCGGTGAACTCGAACTCCGGACGACCTGTCAGGAGGACGGGACGTTGGAACTAAAGATTGCTTATGTCGGAGCAATAGACGTCTATACGTTACCCGGAAGTTATCGTGTCCATGACGTCCAGGATCATGACGTCATCCATCAGATGCTCGTCAATGTACTAGAGCGAACATAATGAAAAACAGACGCTGTCCAAGTTAATGGGCGGCGTCTATTTTCGTTCTGTATATTCAAAATCAGATTGTCATTATTTACTAAATCATGCACTTTATCTGATGTTCTATCCGGTATAGTGAGAACAACGTCATCATCTGTTTAGGGGGTATAGCTCATGCGAAACGTTTTGATCCCAACCGGTGTCATCTTAAGTGGTGCAGGTCTCTACATGGCACTAGAAAGTCACGTGCCTGCGTTACTCGTTACCGGTATCATCATGCTATTTGGTTGCGGTATTGGTATCATCACGAAAGAAAAGTCGGAGTAATTTTTTTTCAGTCAGGAGGATAACTATGATTCAACAATTCACGAATGAATAACAGTCATACGCTACTATTGGCGGGTTTATCGCTAAATTTGCCGACCTAATCCTCGCCCATGTCAATCCATCGCGTTTACAAGACAACGATCTTGTACTATTGATTCAAGCTGATCAATCGATTGTTGTCTCTTTCGCTAATTCACAAGATCAATCAGATTGGACGCCACTATCACGAGAGCAGATTCATCAATCGAAAAGTCTACTCGCACCTAAGACATGCTATTTTAAAATTAAGCACGTTGAATATGCCGGAACCTACTTGATTTCACCGGACTTGATTGTGAATGATCAATTCAAGAGTGAGAAAGATTATTTAGAAGTTCTAACATCAACAACGAATAAGTAACTCATAAATGTTTTATCAAGACGATTTCGTCTTTAATCGGAACTCCCTTTTCATTGTATAACGGGATTTCCGGTTTTATTTTGCGTGCAAGGTCCACCGCATTCGGAATCACTTGCGATACTGTATATCCCCGATGTTGATAGAAACGTATCGCATGCTCATTATCATTCGTTGTAACGAGTGTCAGCAAGTTGCATTGTTGCTGTGCTGCCCCTTCTTCTACCACTTGCATCAATTGCGAACCGATTCCTTTGCCTTCTTCAAGACTGTCCAGTGAAATGATTTCGCACGTCTGCGAAGTCATATGATAGGTGATCAGTCCAATAATTTCATAATCATCGTTTATGGCATAAAACCCGTCTAACAGACTACAATCATGAACACCTGTCGACGTTACCATTTGTGAACTACCCCAGTGCTTGGTAAAAAAGGCTTTAACCTGACTACGTGTTTTCTCTTCAATAATCTTAATAATCATTATATCCTCCTTTCATTTATATACATTTCATCGTCTTTGTTAATTGTGATATAAGAGTTAATCTTACTATCCAAAAAAGACCACCTAAAGTATCAGTTAATACACTTAAGGCGGTCATCTAAATACTGCTTATTTGTGATAAGGCTCATTCCGATTAATCCGGTACGCCCGATAAATCTGTTCACAGAGAATCATCTTCATCAATTGATGCGGAAATGTCATCTTTGAAAACGAGATTGTATCATTCGCCCGCTGCATCACTTCTGGTGCAAGACCAAGTGATCCACCGATGACAAAGGCAATTTTGCTCTTGCCGTATGTCGCGAGTTGATCGAGTTCTTTTGCGAACTGTTCGCTCGTTCGTTGTTTTCCTTCAATAGCAAGTGCGAGGACATGAACGTCCGGTCCGATCTTCGCTAAAATCCGTTCGCCCTCTTTTTTCTTCACTTGCGCCATCTCCGCTTCACTCAACTGCTCCGGTGCCTTTTCATCCGCGACCTCGATTTCTTGGATTGAACAGTAGGCGCCGAGACGCTTCGTATACTCGGCGATGCCTTGCTTCAAATACTTCTCTTTTAGCTTTCCGACCGTAATGATGGTAATTTGCATCTTTTTTCTCGCTTTCTGACAGAAAATTCAGGAGTTATCCACAGAGTTATCCACAAATCCACATGTTGATATTTATTTTTTGCTTGACACAAGATATGTTGCCGGTGCGTCACAGTATTCACAGGTGATGTTTTTTTCTGGATTTAGCTGATCGAGAATCGGGTATTGTTCTGTTTCATCCACGATTTCGTCAAGCGCGAGCTCGACATGTTCTAAACAAACGTATTTATCCACAGGTGGTCCTCCTCCTTTCACTTATCCACATTTATCCGCTTTCAGTATAACAAATATCAACCTTCCTGACCGGAAAAGGCTCAGGTTTCCTCACTCAAAAAAACCATCCACAGGTCGGACCTGTGGATGGTTTTTCAGGTTATACCTTACTGAACGGTTTGTGACTGGGCCGACAACTTCACATCTGCTGTCTGTTTTTCACCGCCCCGGTAGAACGTGACTTTGACCGTATCACCGACTTTTGCATCCCGGTAGAGGACACTTTTTAAATCCGCGAACGATGCGATCGCTTTTCCGTTGATCTCGACGATGACATCGTTTGCCTTCATTCCCGCTTTTTCGGCTCCACTATTACGTGTCAGACCAACGACGACAATTCCTTTCGTAACATCATTCGGTAATTTCAGACGATCTTCGCGATATCCGCTTGGGAACTCCTGCACGTCGCGAATCTGAATCCCGAGCTGTGGACGAACGACTTCACCGTTTTGCTCAAGATCACGCATGATTGGTAACGCCTCGTTGATTGGAATCGCAAATCCGACTCCTTCAACACTTGCTTCTGCGATCTTCATCGAGTTGATCCCGATTAATTGACCAGCAGTGTTGATGAGCGCTCCACCGGAGTTCCCCGGGTTGATCGCTGCATCGGTTTGAATGACTTCCGTGTTGAAGTCTTGCTGTCCATCCTTGTTCGTATCGACTGGAACTGTCCGTTCCTGCGCACTGATGACACCGCGCGTGACGGAGTTCGCGAAGATTCCGAGTGGGTTCCCGATCGCAAGCACCGTTTCACCAGCACGTAACGTATCCGAATCCCCCAGTTTTGCGACTTGTGTCACTTTCGATGAATCAATCGAGAGGACGGCTAAATCGTACGTCGGATCTTCTCCGAGGACTTTTGCCTCGAGTGCTGTTCCGTCGGATAACGTGACAGACAAGCGGCTCGCGCCTTCAACGACGTGGTAGTTCGTAACGACGTAGGCTTTATTGCCGTCTTTTTTATAGATGACGCCGGACCCTGCACCCGTTTCCTGATCCGTTCCTTGAAACGAGCTCTGAAGGTTCGTAACGCTCACGACGGCTTCCTTCGTCTTACCGACCGCACCGACGATGTCGGCTTCATCCTCTGTCGTCTGTGTCGCGGTCTGTTCCGTTGCCGTTGACGAAACCGGTGTCGGACTTGTCATCTCGTCACGGACGAACGGCCACGCGACGAGCGCGATCAACAAGGCTCCGACGATTCCGCCGATCAGACCGACGAAAAAGGCTTTTCCGGCACCGCGACGACGTGGGGGTTCCGGTTGTTCTTCATATGGTTCACGATAAGGGCTAACCGGTTCGCTCGTTGCCGGCTGACGGGGCGGGAAGCCGCTCTCATCGGATGACTGTTCGTATCGTTCGGATTCGTTCCGTGGTTCTTCGGGTCGATCCATCGACATACGCCTCCTTTATGACTCTCTTTACACAAGTATACCCCCATCACGTGGCAAGTGAGCCAAATGTGGGGGTCTTTTGAGCATATTCAGTAATTTCCCATAATCAAAGCTTCAGAAGCGGTGTCGGAATGACCGGATCCGTGTCGAGAAGCTGAATCTTACTCAGATCGACGTCACGGCTCGCGAGTGTCTGGGAGACACTCATCCGAGCGAGTTCCTTCATGTTGTTGTCCTTGCTCAAGTGGGCCATGTGGATCCGTTTCGTCCGGTCATCTAGGACCTCGCTCATCGCGATTGCGGCATCCTCGTTCGAGACGTGTCCGTAGTCACCAAGGATCCGTCGTTTGACGCTCCACGGATAATGTCCCATCTGGAGCATACCGATGTCGTGGTTCGCTTCGAAGATATAGGCGTCAGCGCCCCGAATGACACCTTTCATCCGGTCCGAGACGTATCCGGTATCCGTGATGTGTGCCAACCGTTTTCCTTCATGCGCGAACTGGAAGAACATCGGATCCGCTGCATCGTGACTGACATTGAACGATTCGACTTCGATGTCACCGAACTGCTTGACCTCTCCGACTTCCCAGAGGAACTTCAGCGCCGGATCAATCTTACCGATCTTCGCTTCCATCGCTGCCCATGTCTTTTCATTCGCATAAAGCGGGATATTATACTTCCGTGCCATGATGCCGACGCCTTTGATATGGTCGGAGTGTTCATGGGTGACGAACAGACCATCGATGCCATGCGGCGATCGGTCGATCTGGTCGAACAAGGCGAGCATCGCCTTGCCGGTCAGTCCCGCGTCGACGAGCAAGCGGGTCTGTTCACTTTCGATATAGAGGGCGTTCCCCGTCGAGCCACTGGCCATGACGCTGTAGTGTAGGCTCATCGTGCATTCCTCATTTCTCTGAGACTGTATCCAATCGTTCGACGGTCTGGACACCGCCGTCAATCGCATTGACGAAGTAGACTTCTTCATTGTCAAGCTCGATTTGCCACGTCGGCGGCAGGATTTGAACGGATTCCGTGCCTTCCGTGACGAGACAGAAATAACCGAGCTTATGACTCGTCAACCGCTTCGATGCCGGGAACAAGCCTTGCTCCGACAACTGGACGATTGCTTCACTTGCCGATAACAACGTCACGTCCTGTGCTTGCCGAACGACCTTGTTCAAGTGGCGTTGCTTATAACTGACGATTTCCTTCGCATCATTGAGTTGCAAGACGAGCAGGGACGGTCCGATCATCGCATCGTCCTCACGTGACTGCTGTGGTGTCGAATAGAGCGGCTGTCCCTTATACGTCTGAACGAATGTCATCTCCTGATACTTACTATCATACTTCCAAAATGTATATTCGGCACCATAGCGAACGGATGATTGAACGAACGATGAAGCGGAATCCCGCATCGTCTTCGCTTCAAGTCGGTACGGTTTCGTTAAGCGGACCGACCACTCGACATCGTTTTTGACGGAGGCGACCGCGTCACGTATCGGTGAACTCGCCAGTGGCGCTAGCGTTCGTGCGTCGACTTCGGCTGTTAAATAGCCGATGTCTCGCGTGACCGGTTGCAGCTTCTTCTCGTCGATGTGACGATCCTTCAAGATCGATTTTCCGGTCGCACTCGTCGCGACGATCCGCGGCTCGATCATCCGGTCCATCAATTGAATGGCGAGATAGACGTTGAGGATTAAAAAGGTCAGCATCAATAAGGTCTTCGCTTTACTCCAGTCCATTCGTCCTCACCCCTCATTCCCGACAGCTTGATTGATCGATTGCCAGACTCCATCGACCTTGACGAACCACGTCGGCTCAAAGACAGCGTAGCGGCTCGTTGAAATCTTATATGTCATCTCATATCCAACCCGAATCCCACTGATTTCTTTTAAGAGATCAGCACGTCTCAAACGTTCAAGAACTGTTTCGACAGCCGGCACCGTCTCTTCCCGAAGGATCAGTTTCCGCTTCGCCCGAAGCATGCTGCGACTGAGCGACCGAACTTGATTTTCTTCATACATGATCTTCAGTGTCGCGAGATCGAACTTCGTCTGTTCGAGCAGCGGACCGCTCTCCCCGAACACTGGATACCGGTTCAAGTACAACCGGAACGTCGCCGTCTGTTCCTCGCCCTTCTTACTCATCTGATCGAAGTAATAGCGGAAACCGCTTCGTTGCGTCTCTTGATCCAGCCAGCCTCCATGAATGTTGACGTAGCTGACGAGCGTGCTGTAATCAACGGTCGAGCTTTGGGTATTCGGTGATAACGTGTTGAAGCGATAGACATTGTAGTTTCGGTCATACGTCGAGACGCTGACGCCATCCGTCAAGACGTCGAGGTCATCCCGACTCTTAATCTGCTGGACATTCGAATTCTCGGCGAAAAAGGCGCTCCGGATGCGATCGAGCGGTTGCGGTGATTGACCGACCTCGTCATAGACGAAGACTTGTTCTAGTCGCGTCGTACCGCTCGCAACATACGTATAATCGCCACCTTTAAGTTCGACGCGTGTCATCAGTTTTTTCTTATCGTGCGCAAACAGTCGTTTCAGAACCGTCTCATCGCCGACGAGCTTAAAGTCCTTCAGGCGACCAGTCGCCGACTCAAGACGAAGAATCGGACCATCATAGTCGAGGAGATAGAGTCGTTTGATCGGTTCCGAGAAGGCGATTTGTTTTTCGCCGAGTAACTCCTCAAGCATCGTCGTGCTGATCGGTGTCGGAAAAATCATCTCGACGCTTCGGTCACCGACCGGGATGTTCTTTGCTTTATCCGTCAGGACAAGGACACCGATGTTGAACGATGCGCCGATCCGGTTGAGGAAGGTTCGCCCGATGATTTGCGTCTGGTACGTCCCTTCCTGATCCGAATAGACGAGTAGTTCCGGATTAATCAGCTGGTTGCTTTCAATCGTCTTTGAGGCATCGATCTCGTTGAACGAGACTTGTTCCCGCTCAATCGATTCACTACTTGGATGATAGGTCCAGAGCATCGCTGTCTGAGCGATCGAACCGGCGACGAGCAGGACGAGTAACAGCGAACTCCAGTGTTGTTTCTTCATCCGGCATCCACCTCTTCGATCACCTCATACGGGAGCGTGAAGTAAATCGTCGTACCGCGTCCCCATTCGCTTTCTGCCCAGATGTCGCCACCGTGTGCGGAAACGACGTCTTTCGCGATCGACAGACCAAGACCAGTCCCACCGATTTTACGGGCACGGGCTTTATCGACACGATAGAAGCGTTCGAAGATTTTTTGGAGATTCGCTTTCGGGATTCCGACACCTTCATCCTTGATGCTGATGACGATCCGTTTTGCCCGGAGCATCGTCCGGACGGTGATCGTTCCGCCTTCCGGCGAGTATTTGATCGCGTTCGTCAGGATGTTATCTGCGACCTGGATCAATTTATCCTGATCCCCACGGATATAGACTTTCCGCTTCATGATCTTACGACGGAAACGGATCCGTTCCGGCTTCGTCATGTCATGGCGATCGAGAATCTCATTCAAGAACTGAATGTAATCGAAGCGGACTTTGTTCATCTTATATTCCTTACTGTCCATCTTCGACAGCTGTAAGAGATCGGTGACGAGGCGGATCATCCGCTCCGTCTCGTTTTGTGTCGTCTCAAGGAAACGCGGTGCGAGTTCCTCGTCCTGATAGGCGCCTTCTGCCAAGGCTTCGAGGTAGCTGCGCATCGTCGTCAGCGGTGTCCGGAGCTCGTGACTGACGTTCGCGACGAATTCGCGTCGATCCTGTTCGACCTGCTCCTGTTCCGTGACGTCATGCAGGACGACGATCATCCCGGTTATTGGACCACTGTGTTTCTTGACGGGCGAGAAGAATGCCCGGACGAGGAACAGTTCATCCTCACTGCTGAAGTCAAGCAGACGCGGTGGCATCGTTCCGTCTTCCGGAATCATGAAATCGTCACCGAGTGCCAGTAAGTCCTTCAAGTTCGTGCCAACGACGCTCGCATCGTCCGCACCGACGATATCCTTCGCTTGATCGTTCATCAAGATAACGCGCAGCGTCCGGTCCGTCGCGATGACGCCATCGGTCATGTTCTCAAGGACACTCGTCAACTTCCGCCGTTCAGCTTCCGTCGTCGCGTTCGCTTCGAGCAACTCATCCGTCAATTCGTTGAACGAACGAGCGAGTTGCCCGATCTCATCATCCGAATAGACCTTAACCTTCCGCGAGAAGTTCCCGCGTCGCATCTCGATCGCTTGACGCCGCATATCGGAAATCGGGCGCGTGATCGTCCGCGACAGCAAGACACCAAGAATCGACGTGATGACGAGAGCGATGACCGTTCCGGTCGCAAGAATCCGCGTGACCTGTTGCATCTGCGAATAGATCGACTCCATCGAGGCGCGGACATAAATCATCCCGGTCGTGACGCCGTCTCGTTCCGAGGTGACCGGTACGGCAAAGATTCGGATCTTATCCTCTGATTCCGGATCAAGCACGGTGTCCGTCCGGGTCGAGCTCGTTGCCTGTGCTTTTTTAATCAATGAATTCGTCGCTCGTTGTCCGACCGCCGACTGGTTCTCGTTATCCGACGTCGCCTGGATGATTGAGTCCTGGTCGATGATCTGAACTTCGAGGATGTCGTTCCTTGAGGTGGAGCCATTACTAAACTCAGACAGCAGTTGCCCTAGTGATTGGGACAACTGCCGTTTGGAGGCTTCATCATCGCCTGTTTTATCGAATTCCTTCCCGACGTTATAGGCGACAAGACCAGCCCGGTCCTCGACCGACTTCGAGAAGTTCGTAATGTACTGCTTTTCAAGGGAACGAACGAAATAGACGCCAATGACCTGCATCGCCACTAAAATCAATAACGCATAGATGACGACGAGTTTCCATTGGATGGATTTAAAGAAGTTCGTTCCTTTTAACATCGTTATTCATTCTCCCCGTCTTGGAGATAGTAACCGACCCCACGACGCGTCATGATATAGACCGGTGTACTTGGGTTATCTTCGACTTTTTCGCGGAGACGGCGCACTGTCACGTCGACTGTCCGGACGTCACCGAAGTAGTCATAGCCCCAGACCGTCTGCAACAAATGCTCACGTGTCATAACTTGACCGATGTTTTTCGCGAGGTAGTGCAACAATTCGAACTCACGCTGCGTCAGCTCGATCTTTTGATCCTTACGTGTCACCGTATGCGAATTCGTATCGATATACAGTTCTCCGACTTTGAGTGGACCTGGTCCAACCGGTTGTGGTGTAGCTTCCGGACTCGTGTTGCGTAAGTGGACTTTCACGCGGGCAAGTAACTCGCGCGAGCTAAATGGCTTCGTCACGTAATCGTTCGCGCCAAGCTCAAGACCAAGTACCGTATCGATCTCGGAATCCTTCGCTGTCAACATGATGATTGGAATCTTCGACGTCTTCCGGACTTCCCGGCAGACTTCCATCCCGTCCATTAACGGAAGCATGATGTCGAGTAACATCAAATCCGGTTTGAACTCTTCGAATTTTTCTAATGCCTCCACGCCGTCGTTTGCGATCGCGACCTGGTAGCCTTCTTTTTCTAATTTAAACTTGAGTATATCTGCAATCGGTAACTCGTCATCGACGACTAGAATTTTACGTTCCGTCACTGGGTGTGCCCCCTTAAAAATTTCTATTCAATCTATTTTACCTGTTTTTTCGGCATATAGAAAGGTGGCGACGGAAACTCCCGGCGCCACTCGCTCTGCTGTTCGTCGTCTCACGGGAGAGGTTCCACGTGAAACACTGTATTCAGTATACCTGTTTTTGCTTCCGTTTGTGAACCATTTCGCACAAAAAACGGTGCTGACTCAAAAGTCAGTCTCGACAAAGATAGGGATGTCAGAATGATAATCTGCCACCCCTATTCCGTAACAAAAAGAATGACGCGTCACACGCCACTCCTACAGGAAAAGCGCATTTATGCGCTGTCAGAGATAAACAAGACCCGCTTTCCTGCTTAAATGAAGCAGGAAAACTGGCTTGTGTCTCGCCTGAGGAAAGGGCGTGAAAAGACACGTCATTCTTATTTAAGTCAGTCCTGTTGAGACTTATGCTTCTTCGTAGAGATCACGCAAGACGACTGTCTGTTCACGACCCGGTCCGACCGAGAACGTGACGAGTGAGATACCTGTGAGATCCGCAATCCGCTTAACGTAGTTCTGTGCGTTCAACGGTAGATCTTCAAAGCGACGGACACCTGTGATGTCCTCTTTCCAGCCTGGCAGTTCTTCGTAAACTGGAACACATGCTTCGAGATCACGGAAGCTTGCTGGGTACTCATCGATCTGTTTTCCGTTGAATTCGTATGATGTACAGATCTTCAACGTGTCGAGTCCTGTCAGAACGTCGATTGAGTTGAGCGAAAGATCCGTCAACCCACTTGTACGACGCGAGTGGCGAACAACGACAGAGTCGAACCAACCAACACGACGAGGACGTCCTGTTGTCGTTCCGTATTCACGACCGACTTCACGGATCTGATGACCGATATCATCGAACAATTCCGTTGGGAACGGACCGTCACCAACACGTGACGTGTACGCTTTACAAACACCGACGACGTGATCGATCCGGGCTGGACCAACACCGACACCTGATGCGACACCGCCAGCTGATGCATTCGACGATGTAACGAACGGGTACGTTCCATGGTCAAGGTCGAGTAAGACACCTTGTGCGCCTTCGAACAACACTTTTTCGCCATGGTCGAGGCTATCGTTGACGACGACGGATGTATCGCAGACGTATTTCGCGAATTCTTGTCCATACGCGTAGTACTCTTCGAAGATGTCATCGAACGCGATTGGTTCAGCGTCATACATCTTCGTGAACATTCGGTTCTTTTGGTCGAGAACGATCTTCAACTTCTCAGCGAACGTTTCTTTGTCGAGTAAGTCTGCCATCCGGATACCGATTCGTGCGGCTTTATCCATGTAGCACGGTCCGATTCCTTTTAGCGTCGTTCCGACTTTAGCGTCGCCTTTCGCTTCTTCTTCTAACTGATCCTGCAACTGATGATACGGCAAGATGACATGCGCCCGATTCGAAATTAACAAGTTATCCGTTGAAACACCACGATCGTGCAGATACTTCAATTCCTTGACGAGTGATTTCGGGTTGACGACGAGACCGTTCCCGATGACACATTTCTTATCCGAGTAAAAAATACCTGATGGGATCAAGTGCAATTTGTACGTCTCGTTATTGAATACGATCGTATGTCCTGCATTGTCTCCACCTTGATAACGTGCTACGACGTCGGCTTGTTTCGAAAGAAAATCGGTGATTTTCCCTTTTCCTTCGTCGCCCCACTGTGTTCCGACTACTACTACTGATGACATCTTATCATCCACCTCCACGTACGATTCAAAACCACGACTAAGTGTAACGCGATAAAAAAAAGAAGTCAACCAAATACCGAACAATTAATTGTTACAATTCTCTTTCGTTCGTTTAATTATCGTTTTTGATGAATAAACTGAGAATCTTTAGGTAAAAATAAAAAAAGCTACGTTTTGTCTCCGATCAATCGAAGACAAAGCGTAGCTTGGATTAAGCTGGTGGCGCGTACGAGTTACTTGGCTCGAGATCCACGAACTTGTTGAATTCTTTTCGGAAAGCGAGTTTGACCGTTCCGGTTGGACCATTCCGCTGTTTCGCGATGATGATCTCAATCGTATTCGCATCTTCCGTTTCTTTATTGTAGTAATCGTCACGATACAAGAAGGCGACGATATCGGCATCTTGCTCGATCGCTCCTGATTCCCGGATATCCGACATCATCGGTCGCTTATCTTGACGACTCTCAACTCCACGGGAGAGCTGCGATAAGGCGATGACCGGAACTTCGAGTTCCCGCGCGAGTGATTTCAAGGAACGGGAAATTTCCGAAACCTCTTGTTGACGGTTGTCGCTTGAGCGACCGTTCCCTTGAATCAACTGCAAGTAATCGATCATGATCATCCCAAGACCGTGCTCCTGCTTCAAACGACGGCACTTCGCCCGGATATCGTTGACTCGAATACCCGGTGTATCGTCGATGTAGATACCAGCTTGAGACAGGTTACTCATCGCAAGCGACAACTTGCCCCAGTCCTCTTCTTCGAGTTGACCGGTCCGGAGGCGCTGGGCGTCGACGTTTCCTTCGGCACAGAGCATCCGCATGACGAGCTGTTCGGCACCCATCTCAAGACTGAAGATAGCGACGTTCTCGTCAGCGCGTGTTGCGACGTTTTGCGAGATGTTCAAGGCAAACGCCGTCTTCCCGACCGACGGACGTGCTGCGACGATGATTAAATCGTTACGCTGGAAGCCCGCCGTCATCTTATCGAGATCCTGGAAACCCGTTGGAATCCCCGTCGTTTCGCCGCTTTGCTTATGCAATTTATCAATCGTTGCATAGGCACTCGTCAAGACGTCCGAGATCGGAATGAAGCTCGCGCTCCCTTTTCCTTGTGATACTTCGAGAATCTTCCGTTCTGCCTCGTTCAGCAGGACATCGACCTCATTTTGCCGTTCGTATCCGTCGGTGACGATTTCACCTGCTGTCCGAATGAGACGACGGAGCGTCGACTTCTGATCAACGACGTTAACGTAGTAATTGATGTTGGCTGCGGTCGGTACCCCTTCCGCTAGTTCCGCTAGATACGGTAGACCACCGATCTCATCTAAGATTCCGAGCGTACTCAGCTCTGCTGTCACCGTGACGAGGTCAATTGCTTCGCCTCGGTCGGACAACACGAGCATCGCTTCGAAAATCCGTTGGTGAGAGGCACGATAAAAGTCCTGTGGTAACAGACGTTCCGATGCACTGATCAAACGATCCGCATCAATCATGATCGCCCCTAGGACGGCTTGTTCTGCCTCGATACTTTGGGGAGGCATATTTTGCATGACTTCACTCATCACCGGTCCCCTTTTCTACTCACGCCTCTTTGACCTGAACGTTCAGCGTCGCTGTCACTTCGTTGTGTAACTTCAATGGAACTTTCGTAAAGCCGAGTGCCTTGATCGGGTGCTCGAGCTCGATTTTGCGTTTATCGATCTTGTAACCCATGCTCTTGAGTGCTTCCGCGATCTGTTTGCTTGTGACCGAACCGAAGACACGACCGCCTTCACCAGCTTTTGTCGAAACGACGATCGTCTCTTTTTCGATTTTTTCTTTCAACGCTTGCGCGTCAAGCAAGTTCTGTTTCGCTTCTTCCGCTGCTTTACGTTCGTGTGCTTCATGTTGCTTCAAGTTGCCAGTCGTCGCAGGACGCGCCAACTTTTTCTTGAAGAGTACGTTATTCGCATAAGCATCGGCCACGTCTTTGACGTCTCCTGCTTTACCTTGTCCTTTTACATCTTGTAAGAAAATAACCTTCATTCTGATTCCTCTCCTTTTGTCTCATCTTCTAGATATTGATCGATCGCTTTACGCAACGCATCGGCGACCGTGATGACCGATTCTGACATCTGTGTCGCCGCATTGGTCAAGTGACCACCACCGCCAAGCGTCTCCATGATCAACTGGACGTTGACCTCCCCAAGCGAACGAGCACTGATCGCCGTCCGTCCGTCTTGGAGTTCCGCGATGACGAAGGCGGCACGGATACCCTGGAGCGACAACAATTGATCGGCTGCTTGCGCGATTAAGACTTGATCGTGAATGACGCCAGGTTCCGCTGTCGCAATCGCCATGCCTTCCGTGTAGACCTCAGATCGCTCAAGGATATGCGACTGCTCGACGTACGTCTCAAGATCCTGACTAAGGAACTCTTGTACGAGCACCGTGTCAGCTCCTTGTGAGCGTAAATAGGAGGCAGCATCAAACGTCCGAGAACCGGTCCGCAGGGCAAAGCCTTTCGTATCGACGATGATTCCAGCGAGTAACGCCGTCGCTTCAAGCATCGCCAGTTTCTGATTCGTCGGTTGATACTCGATCAACTCGGTGACGAGCTCTGACGTCGAAGAAGCATACGGCTCAAGATACACGAGAACCGCATCTTCGATGAAATCCTCCCCCCGGCGGTGATGATCAATCACGACCATATGCTCGAATCGGTCGAGTAATGCCGGTACGACGACAAGTGACGGTTTGTGTGTATCGACGACGACGAGTAACGTCTGATCGTCAATCAATTGATCGGCTTGAAACGCATTGACGAATCGCGTCTCGAGTTGTGGCACTTCAGCGATCTCATCCATCATTCGGCGAATCCCGCGTCCGATTTCTTCCGGCGGTAAGACGATATGCGCTTCCTTATCGTTCATTTCTGCAAGTTTCAAAATACCGATCGATGATCCGAGCGAGTCCATGTCTGGATTACGATGACCCATGATCAGGACGCGACTTGATTCCTGCATCAAATCACGAAGCGAGTTGGCAATGACCCGGGCCCGGACGCGCGTCCGTTTTTCCGTTGGATTCGTCTTCCCACCATAAAAGCGGACCTTTCCGTCCCGTTTGATAACGACTTGGTCGCCTCCTCGTCCCAGCGCAAGGTCAAGACTCGACTGCGCCATAAGACCAAGCGTCGGAATCGGATCACTCCCACAACCAATTCCAATCGATAACGTCAACTGGACGCCGCGTTGACTCGTCTCTTCGCGAACGGTATCGAGAATCGTGAACTTCGATCGTTCAAGGATCCGTAGATTCTCTTCTGTCGTGACGATGAAATAGCGATCGGACGCAGTTCGTTTGATATACGTCCCGTGTTCGGCTGCCCAGTGATTCAACAGTTGGGTGACACGACTGTTTAGTTCACTGCGTAACTGATCCTCGATGCCTTGTGTCATCTCATCGTAGTTGTCGAGATAGATGACACCGATGACCGTCTGATTGTCGACAAGTTGTTGTTCGACTTGTGCCTCTTCCGTCATATCGAACAGGTAAAAGGTCCGGTTCTCATGGTTCGAAAAGACACGGTACACGGCGTCGCCGATTTCAAGCGTCGCTTGGTCCTCGTTCGTCGCGACCATCTCAATGAATAATGGATCGAGCTCATTGAGCGTCTGTCCCATTGCTACATCATCAAAGATGTCCCGCATCGGATCATTGAACCAGGTGACGAGTGTTTCCTCATCGTATAACAAAATCCCGATTGGCATGTTCGTCAACGCATCTTGTCCCGTCTCCTCGACTTGCATCGAGATTCCAGCGACGTACGTCTCCCATGCCCTGCGCGCACGACGTTCTTCGAATAGGTGCAATCCGAAGAGGAGGGCAGTCACGACGGCTCCGATGGCAGAGATGATCGGTTCGCGTACAGCGACGACGAGAAGCAGACCGACGATTAATAGATACGGAATGAAGCGAACGATGCGTCGTTCACGTTCCGGTGATACTTGTTGACCTGACTCCATCGTGTCCTCCTTATATGCTCTATAGGGTTCATTAAAATTTTTAGTAACTTGTTTATTATAACCGAAAAGCAGGAGGGGATGAAAGAGAAGCGAAAAAAAGCACCATCCTCACGCATGAGGATGGTGCTACGAAATCAGTCAGCCACGTATGGGATTAAAGCCATTTGACGTGCGCGTTTGATTGCGATTGTAAGTGGACGTTGGTATTTCGCTGAAGTACCAGTCACACGACGTGGAAGAATCTTACCGCGTTCCGAAATGAAACGTTTGAGAAGTTCTACGTCTTTATAATCGATATGAGTGATGTGGTTCGACGTGAAGTAACATACTTTACGACGACGTTTTCCACCTGGACGACGTGCCATGTGATTAACCTCCTTTTTAACTTGGATTTTTCAGGACGATTTCCTTAGAACGGGAGATCGTCGTCTGAAAGGTCGATCGAACTACCGCCGCTGAACGGATCAGCGCCGAAGCCCGAATTCGATGAAGCGGGTGCTGGCGAGGAAGAGTTGTTCTGCTGTTGCTGTGAACCCCATCCTGCAGCATTCCCGTTTCCACCAGTAGATGAAGCGTAGCCTTCGCTACCATCCGAAGAACGGCTCGCGTTACGTGACTCAAGGAAGCGGACGCTATCAGCGACGACTTCCGCACGGTAACGGCGTTGCCCTTCTTTATCGTCGTAGCTGCTAATCTGGAGGCGACCCTCTACACCAGCAAGACTACCTTTCTTCAAATACTGAGCAACGTTCTCTGCTTGCTTGCGCCAAACGACGCAATCGATGAAATCAGCTTCTCGCTTCCCATCTTGCCCTGTGAAAGGACGGTCACATGCGAGTGTGAATCGCGTTACCGCAATCCCGCTCTGCGTATAACGCATTTCCGGGTCACGAGTTAACCGACCGACTAAAACGACGCGGTTAATCATCAGAATCACTCTCCTGTTTCAGCTTATTTCTCGTCTTTTGTGATCATTAAGCGAACGATATCGTCACTGATCTTCATGAGACGGTCAAGTTCTTTTGTAGCTGCTGGTTCAGCAGTCACGTTAAGAAGAACGTAGAACCCTTCACGCATATCATTGATTTCGTAAGCGAAACGACGTTTACCCATTTCAGTTGTTTTATCAACTGTACCACCGTTATCAGTGAGGACTTTGTTGAAACGCTCCACTGTTGCTTTGCGTGCTTCCTCATCAAGTTCCGGACGGATGATGTAAAGTACTTCGTATTTACGCATATCTGTCACCTCCTCTTGGACTGGCGGCTCGAATGTTCGAGCAAGGAGCAATAATTCATTACTCACATTCGTTAATACTACCAAAGTATTTTGCTTTATGCAATAACGATTCGTTTTCGATTAGACGTTGAAGCGGAATGTGACGACATCGCCGTCTTGGAATACATATTCCTTACCTTCTGAACGGTAACGTCCTTGTTCCTTGACTGTCGCCATGTTGCCTGCCGCTGCTAAATCTTCGTACGAAACGACTTCCGCACGGATGAATCCACGTTCGAAGTCCGAGTGGATGACACCCGCACATTGTGGGGCTTTCATGCCTTTTTTGAACGTCCAAGCGCGTACTTCTTTTTCACCTGCAGTGAAGTATGTCGCAAGACCAAGCGTGCTGTATGCCGCATGGATCAATTGATCAAGACCTGATTCTTCGATTCCGAGATCAACGAGGAACTCTTGACGCTCTTCCGGCTCAAGCTCTGCAATCTCTTCTTCGATGCGTGCACAGATGACGATGACTTCTGCGCCTTCTTTTGCTGCGAATTCACGGACGAGACGCACGTTTTCGTTGCTGTCCGCATCTGCGACTTCATCTTCACCGACGTTCGCGACGTAAAGCATCGGTTTCATCGTCAACAATTGGAAGTGTTTGACGATGGCTGCTTGATCTTCGTTCAATTCAGCGAGACGTGCCGGTTTCTCGTCTTCGAGCAATGCCAACACGATTTCAAGTGCTTCGAGTTCAGCCGCTGCGTTTTTATCGCGTGACTTCACTTGTTTTTGGACACGCTGGATCCGTTTTTCGACCTGCTCGAGGTCAGCGAGGATCAATTCGAGGTTGATCGTCTCGATATCATCGATCGGTGAGACTTTTCCTGAAACGTGTGTGATGTTTTCGTCAATGAAACAACGAACGACCTGACAGATCGCATCTACTTCACGAATGTTCGCGAGGAATTTATTTCCGAGTCCTTCCCCTTTAGACGCACCTTTTACGATACCGGCGATGTCTGTGAATTCGAATGCTGTCGGGATCGTCTTTTTCGGGTTGACGAGTTCTGTCAATTTCCGAAGACGTGCATCTGGTACTTCAACGACACCGACGTTCGGATCGATCGTTGCGAACGGGTAGTTCGCTGCCTCGACACCTGCTTGTGTGATGGCGTTAAAAAGTGTTGATTTTCCTACGTTTGGTAAGCCAACGATTCCTGCTGTTAATCCCACTTGGAATTCCTCCTTTTCGGTATTTCCTAGGAAATCCGTGCTAGCGGCCGCAGTGGGTAGAATGATTACACCACGTCAGCACATCTTTCACAATTATAGATAGTTCAATTTTTTTAAGCAAGGAGCTCGACCGTCTTTTTTAATCATGCTCTAATCGAACACAATCACTTCGCTTATGAAAGACAACGAAAAAGCGGGTCCGATCACGAGGATCAGATCCGCTTTTCGTCACTCTGGTAAGACTTTTTTCAATCGTTTATCAAAATCACGACGTGGCATCAAGATGCTCGCCCCGCAACCTTGGCATTTGATTCGGATATCCATGCCGACCCGGATGATTTGCCATCGGTTCGTTCCGCATGGATGCTGCTTCTTCATCTCAACATAATCATGGAGTTGATACGTTTTTGGAATCATCCGTCTGTCCACCATTCTTTTGTTCTGGATTCATCATGACCATCCGTGGATACGGGATCTTGATGTTTTCTTCTTCGAGTCCTTGCTTCAATTCTTTGCGAATCAGACGACCAGCTTGGAAATGTTGCATTGGTGGCACTTCCGCCATCAAACGATAGACGACTTCTGAAGGACCAAGCGACTGGACGCCGAGCATCTGAATCGGTTCGACGAACATATCGACATACTTCTTCGTCGTCCGGTCCGCAATCTCATACAAGACTTGTTCGACCCGCTCAAGATCTTCGTCATAAGAGACTTGGACGTCGACGAGTGCAAAGCTGTTGTCGACCGAATAGTTCGTGACTTGCAAAATTTGACCGTTCGGGATGATGTGAATCTCCCCGTTGAGTCCTTTGAGTTTCGTCGTCCGGATCCCAAGTTCCGTTACGACGCCTTCGATTACACCGACGCGTACATAATCTCCGACTTTAAACTGGCGTTCGAAGATGATGAACGCTCCGGTAATGATATCTTGCACCAAGTTCTTCGCACCGAACGAAATCGCAAGACCGGCGATTCCGGCACTGGCGACGAGACCGGTGATGTTGATACCGAACTGACTGAGCACCGTCAACAACATGACGATTCCGAGTACGTAGCGAATCGCATTTTGCAGTAGCTTCAACAGTGTCTCGTTCTGACGTTGTGCTAGATAGTCCTGTTCATTGATTTTCCTGATCGTAAAGAGACGTGAGACTGCCCCAGTCAAAACGCGCGTTAACACATAGAACGCCGCGATGATGATGAGCGCAATCAGTAGTTTCATCCCAAAACGAATCCACATATCCGCATCCATTACTTGATTGATCAGTTTATCGACTTGGGCGACGGATTCTTGTACATCTTGATTGGTAGCCATTCTCTCATCCTTTCTTGTTCTCTCTATTACGACAGTATACGTGATTTTAATCGAGTTTCAACCAAAGAGCCGATTTTGACGTTAGATTTCTGGAAAAACCGGGAAAGGAAAATCATCTAAGAACCCTTCACTCTTGCCAACCCACCACGACACCGACACCAAGAGAAGAAAGGATGATTTCGATGAACTTCCGCTTTCATTCGCACGAGCCCAAGCCCTATTCTTTCTTTTTAGAATATACGGAACCGTTCGCGAAAGAACGCTTAGCCGAACAATTATTCGAACAAATCTCCGCCGTCCAAGAAAAACGTCCGATCGTACTCGTCTGCATTGGTTCTGATCGTTCGACAGGCGACTCACTCGGTCCACTTGTCGGAACATTCCTTGAAAAACAAGCACCTGCTCATCTCCACGTCTACGGTACACTCGCTAAACCCGTCCATGCACTGAATCTCGCGGAAACGATTCACTCAATCCAAACGACACATTACCGTCCACTCGTCATCGCAATCGATGCATGTCTTGGTCGGCTTTCAAGTGTTGGGCATGTCTTCTTTTCGGAAGGACCACTCGCACCCGGTGCTGGCGTCCAAAAGGAATTGCCTGCGGTCGGTGACTTCAACATTAAGGCTGTCGTTAACGTCAGTGGCTTCATGGAGATGATGATTCTCCAGAACACACGATTACACCTCGTTTATGAACTAGCGGAACTCGTCGCAAACAGCTTCCACTTACTTGATGCGAAACTCTCTGCTGAATCCACACGGACGACGATTTCCTTCACGCCACGTTCGATGTAAGCAAAAAGAAGCGAACCGTTACCCGGATCGCTTCTTTTTATTGATCTGATTCAGGTAATAACAAATCGAGCAACCGGTTGAGGTCGTCTTCGTCTGTAAAATCAATCTCGAGTTTTCCTGCCTGTTTGCCTTGTTTGATCCGTACTGTCGCCCCGTATTTTTCGCGAAGCGACTCTTCGACGAATTGAACAGCGGTCGCCTGCTGCGGACGAACGGATTCCTTTCGCTCCCGAAGCGCCTGCTCTAGCCGACGGACGTTCCAGTTCTCCGCCATGACTCGCTCTGCCATCTGCTCGATCTTCTTTGGATGCTTCAGTGATAGGAGCGCGCGGGCGTGCCCCATCGATAACCGTTCGTCCATGACGGCCTGTTGAACGAGCAATGGCAACTGTAACAGTCGAAGGCTGTTCGTGATGTGCGAACGACTTTTTCCAACACGCTGCGCAAGCTCTGCTTGCGTGATGCCGAATTCCTCGATCATCTCCGCATACGCCATTGCTTCTTCAATAGCGGATAAGTCTGCTCGTTGGATGTTTTCAATCAAGGCGAGTTCCATGACGCGTGTCTCGTCTGCTTCAATCACAAGGACCGGCACACGTTCGAATCCTGCGCGACTCGCCGCTTGATAGCGCCGTTCGCCGGCGATGATTTCATAATAGCCATCTCGTGGTCGAACGACGATCGGTTGAATCATGCCGTGACGAACGAGCGATTGGGCTAACTCTTCTAATGCTTTTTCATTGAATCGTTTCCGAGGTTGAGTCGGATTCGGGCGAATCGCCCGAACAGGTAATTCGTTCACGTGCCTTCTCTCCTAAACGTAGCGGAAGGCACGACCGCTTATTCCGGACGTGCCTTCACGATGCGAATTCGCACCTCTACATATTCTTCACAATCGACTTCTTCTTTTTCGATTGTCAATCCAGTCTGCTCGATCATATCGACGGAATCTCGCAAGGTATTCAACGCGATCCGTGTATCTCGTGCAAAGCTTTTATGACGTTTTTTCTTCGGTGGCTGTGGTGTCATCAATCGCTCCACCCGGCGCTCCGTCTCTTTGACGTTCCATTCCCGTTCCAGAATTTCAGCGAGTACCGTCACTTGTAGCGCTTCATCCTTAAGCGGTAATAACGCACGGGCATGACGCTCCGTGATCGTCCGTTGCTTCAATGCTTCCCGGACATCGATTGGCAATCGAAGTAAACGTAATTTGTTGGCAATCGTTGATTGACTACGTCCGAGCTTACGAGCCAACACTTCTTGCGTGATATCTTGCAACGCAAGCAAGCGCTCATAGGCTTCTGCTTCTTCGATTGGCGTCAAATCTTCACGTTGCAGATTTTCAATCAATGCCAGGGACGCAGTTGTCTCGTCCGTCATCTCTTTGACGATGGCAGGAATCGTTTTCCAGCCAAGTGAGCGCACTGCTCGGTATCGTCGTTCTCCGGCAATGATCTCGTATCCTGTTCCTTGTTTTCGAACGACGATCGGCTGGAGTAACCCATGCTCTTTGATCGTAACTGCTAGTTCTTCAATTCGGTCCCCGTCAAACACAGTCCGTGGTTGGAACTGGTTCGCGACAAGTTCTGTCAATGGTAATTCCTGAACCGTCTCTTGTGGATCAAGCTCGATCGTAGCAGGTTGTCCTCCCTTACCGAGCAGCTTGGCAAATGCATTTCTCACGTTGGCGCACCTCACCTTTATCAGTCATCGTTTCACGTGAAACGGTGTTTAGCTTAATGGATCTTTCGCAGGCGTACCCGCTTTACGCGGATATTTCCCGGGTGTTGTTCGTTTTTTATCTACAATAACGATATTACGCTCACTTTCCTCGCCTGGCAATTGGAACTGGAAACTTTCCCGTAAATTCCCACCGAGTACTTTTAAGGCAATCGCACCATCCTCGAGCTCTTCACTGACTTTCGCTGCCTTCAAGGCAACGAATTGTCCCCCGACTTTCGCAAGCGGTAGGCAATATTCCGCGAGAACGGACATCCGGGCGACAGCGCGTGCTGTCACGACGTCGAACCGTTCGCGGAACTGTTTATTTTTACCGAACTCTTCGGCGCGTCCGTGATGGAACGCGACACCTTCGAGGCCGAGTTCCGTCGCCAAATGATTGAGGAAGCCGATTCGTTTATTGAGTGAATCGACGATCGTCACTTGGAGATGCGGGAACATGATTTTGATCGGCAAACTTGGGAAACCAGCGCCCGCTCCGACATCACAAACCGTCGTGACCGTCGTGAAATCGAAATAAAACGCTGCTGTGATCGAATCATAGAAGTGCTTGAGATAAACATCTTCTTCGTCCGTGATCGCTGTCAGGTTCATCTTTTCATTCCACTCGACGAGCAGTTCATAATACCGTTTGAATTGATGCAACTGATGTTCTGAGACCTCAAGTCCCTGTGCTGCCAATGCTGTTACGAATTGCTGTTGGTTCATCTCGTTCACTCCGCAGTCAATGCGTATTGGCCTTGTTCGATGTAGACAAGCAGGATTGAGATATCAGACGGGTTAACCCCTGAGATCCGGGATGCTTGTCCGATCGAGAGCGGACGCACTTGGTTTAGTTTTTGTTTCGCTTCAATCGCTAATCCACTGATCGCATCGTAATCGAGACGATCCGGAATCCGTTTTTGCTCCATCCGCATCATTTTTTCGACTTGATCGAGTTGCTTATCGATGTAGCCGGCATATTTAACTTGGATTTCGACTTGTTCTGCTGCTTCTGCAGACAGTGGTGTTTCCGGTGGTGTCATTTGCGCGATCATTGCATACGTGATTTCTGGACGTTTCAGCAACGTGATCGCATGCAGAGCTTCCTTGAGTGGTGACGCACCAATTGCTTCTAGCTGTGCATTCACGTCTGGTGTCGCTTTGATGACGACCTTCTCAAGACGTTTCATCTCAAGACGGATTTGCTCTTGTTTGTCGAGTAGCTTCGCTTGGCGTTCTTCCGAAATCAATCCGAGTTTATGTCCGATTTCTGATAGACGAAGATCCGCATTATCATGACGGAGCAACAACCGGTACTCGGCACGTGACGTCAAGAGGCGGTACGGTTCGTTCGTACCTTTCGTGACGAGATCATCGATCATGACACCGATGTAGCCTTGTGAACGTGACAAGATAAGTGGATCTTTGCCTTGGACTTGTAATCCGGCATTGATCCCTGCCATGATTCCTTGTCCCGCCGCTTCCTCATAACCACTTGTTCCGTTGATTTGACCCGCTGTGAATAAACCAGGAACACGTTTTGTTTCGAGCGTTGGCCATAGTTGTGTTGGAACAACGGCATCGTACTCAATCGCATAACCAGGACGCATCATTTCTGAATTTTCAAGCCCAGGAATCGAGCGGAGAATATCGTGTTGAACGTCTTCTGGTAAACTTGTCGATAATCCTTGAACGTAGACTTCTTCCGTATCGCGACCTTCTGGCTCAAGGAAGATTTGGTGACGCGGTTTATCGTTGAACCGGACGACCTTATCTTCGATCGATGGGCAATAACGTGGACCCGTCCCTTTGATCATCCCAGAGAACATCGGGGAACGGTGCAGGTTCGCATCGATCAACTGATGCGTATACTCCGTCGTATACGTCAACCAGCATGGGATCTGTTCCGTGATCATCTGAGTCGTTTCATGACTAAATGGAAGTGCTACTTCGTCACCTGGTTGAATCTCCGTCTTCGAGTAATCAATCGTTTTCCCGTCGATTCGCGGTGGTGTACCTGTCTTGAAACGTGCGAGCTCAAATCCGAGTTCTTCAAGATGTTTCGATAGATTAATCGATGGCATCTGATTGTTCGGACCACTCTCGTACGACAATTCACCGATGATGATTTTTCCGCGCATGAACGTTCCTGTCGTGATGATGACCGCTTTCGCCCGGTACTCCGCCCCTGTATTCGTGACGACACCGACGCAGCGTCCGTCTTCATCGATCAACAATCGTTCGACGAGTGCTTGACGCAAGAGTAAATTCGGCTCATCCTCGAGCGCTTTTTTCATCCGGTTTTGGTATTCGAATTTATCTGCCTGTGCCCGTAATGCTCGCACAGCAGGACCTTTTGACGTATTTAACATTTTCATTTGAATATACGTTGCATCGATCGCGCGTGCCATTTCACCACCGAGCGCATCAATTTCCCGGACGACGATCCCTTTTGCAGGACCACCGATCGACGGGTTGCAATACATGAATCCGACCATATCGGGATTCATTGTCAACATAACCGTTTTCGAACCCATTCGTGCCGCAGCAAGAGAGGCTTCGATGCCGGCATGTCCGGCTCCGACGACGATGACGTCGAATTCACCTGCTTGATAAGCCATAGTACTGGTTCCTCCTTCTTATTTCACACGCAGTCGTCTTGGATTATTTCCCAAGACAGAACTGCGAAAACAACTGATCCAATAAACTATCTTGTGCTGTATCTCCATTGATTTCGCCAAGCGTATCCCACGCTCGCCGTAAATCGATCTGTACCATGTCGATCGGCATCGCTGCTTCTGCTGCACCGAGAGCATCTTCAATCATTTGACTCGCTCGTTTGATAAGCTGGATGTGACGTGCATTCGAGACGTATGTCATATCTTGACTTTCGACACCCTGTTCAAAGAACAGACTGGCAATCGCTGCTTCAAGATCGTTGACGCCTGCTTCTTCAAGCAAGGATGTCGTGACGATTGGTCGACCATCAGCAAGTTCCGTAACACGTGCTAAATCAATCTGTTGCGCCAAGTCACTCTTATTGACGATGATGATCGCGTTCATCCCTTTAATCGCTTCAAACAACAAGACATCCTCATCCGTCAAAACATCGTTTCCGTTTAAGACGAGTAAGATCAAATCGGCCGTCTTTAAAGCCTGGCGTGATTTTTCGACACCCATCCGTTCGACGATATCTTCCGTCTCCCGAATCCCTGCCGTATCAATCAACTTTAGCGGTACACCACGAACATTGACGTATTCCTCGATTGTATCGCGTGTCGTTCCCGCGATATCCGTGACGATAGCCTTCGCTTCTTGCACCAATGTGTTGAGCAAAGACGATTTACCGACGTTCGGACGACCGATGATCGCTGTGGATAACCCTTCACGGAGAATTTTTCCTTGGCGTGCCGTTGTTAATAACTCTGCTAGAATCGCGCGGACAGCACCCGCGTCACGTTCGACGATTTGTTGCGTCATCTCTTCTGCATCATATTCCGGGTAATCGATATTGACTTCGATCGCAGCAATTGTCTGCAACAGTTGTTGACGTAAGTCTTGGACGAGTTTTGAGAGACGTCCTTCAATTTGACTGACGGCGACATGCATCGCTCGATCCGTCTTCGCGCGGATCAAATCCATGACGGCTTCCGCTTGTGACAAATCGATCCGTCCGTTCAAGAACGCGCGTTTTGTAAATTCACCAGGTTCCGCTAACCGGACTTCCGGTTGGGCGAGGATGAGTTCGAGGACACGATTGACCGCGACGATTCCTCCATGACAATTCAATTCGATGACATCTTCACGTGTGAACGTCTTTGGTGCGCGCATGACACTCACCATTACTTCATCGACGACACGGTCCGCCTCGTGATCGACCAATTTCCCGTAATGAATCGTATGGGTTGGTACTTCCGTCAAGCGGTTGGTTCCTTTATAGACGCGATCAGCTACAGCGACTGCGTCAGGACCCGATAAGCGCACAATCGCAATCGCCCCTTCTCCCATCGGCGTCGAAATCGCGGCAATCGTATCAAATTCCATCATCCGTTCTTCCACCTCGTTTTTCTTCTGTCTTTTTATGAGTATTTAATCCTTAATCGTTGCAATAGGTATAACGAAACAACTATACACGAAATGACGCAAAAGAAAAAGAGCGACACTCTGTCAAAACAAAGCGTCGCTCTTCGCATATTAGCGTTTCTTTTTCGATTTTTTAGGAGCCGGTGCTGCTTGCACCGCTTCCTTATCGCGTTTTGCCGCAAGTGTTGCTTCGGTCTGCAACTTAATCTTTTCACGCATTGGTTTCATGATGACGACCGTGACGATGATCGAGAAAATGTAACCGACGACCCAGTAAAGAGAAAGGGCAGATGGAAGTGTGACCCCCATGATGAAGATCATGATCGGGAAGACATAGAGCATGATTTTCATTTGCGGATTGTCTTCTTGACCTGCCATCGAGATCTTTTGCTGCAGATACGTTAGTACCGCAGACATGATCGGCAAGATGAAGAATGGATCCGGTTTTCCGAGGTTGAACCAAAGGAATGTGTGTTGGAAAATAGCCGGTGTATAAATGATGGCGTTATAGAACGCAATCAAGATCGGCATTTGGATCAAGATTGGTAAACAGCCAGCAAGCGGGTTGACGTTATGCTCTTGGTAGAGCTTCATCATTTCCTGTTGCAATTTCTGTTGCGTCTCTTGATCTTTTGAGCTGTATTTCTCACGAAGTTTCACCATTTCAGGCTGAATGACTTGCATTCCGCCCATACTCTTCGTTTGTTTGATCATCAACGGAAGGATGACAAGACGAACGAGAAGTGTCGTGATGATGATTCCGATCCCGAAATCATTTCCGACGAGATGCGAAATCTCGCGAATCAACCACGCCATCGGCCAAACAAAGTAATGTTTCCAAAAACCATCAGTATTTGCTGTGATCTCTTCGTGTGCGCCATAGTTCGTCGGTGCACAACCCGATAACACGATCGCGAGCACAGACATGAGCCCGAGAGTTAACCAAATCTTAGTTCTCTTGTTCATAATTCCTCCTAGAAATTGTTTACGCTTTGTCGAACGCCATCTTCTTCTATAGTAAGGCAAGGAAAGGGAGCGCCGTACAAATCAACAGGATGCATTGCTACGATTCATTTTTTTGATCGCATCCAGACACCGGAACGTTTGAGAACGTGACGGAGACTGTCAGCCACTTCTTGCGCGGTCATCTTAGCGGCCGGATTGCGCGCGATGATCACCAAATCATAATTCGGGGCAATCGAGGCCTCATGCTGCTGGCATGCTTCCCGAAGATACCGTTTCACCTGATTCCGGACGACGGCATTCCCGATTTTCTTGCTGACGGATAAACCAACCCGAAAGTGAGTCTGTTGCTCCTTTTTCAAGGCATACACGACAAATTGTCGATTTGCGACAGAGGCTCCTTTAGTAAACACCGCTTGGAACTCCTTGTCTTTCTTGACGCGGTATTCCTTCTTCACCTTATTCACACTCCATCCTGACACTACGAAAATTCGTCGTCTCTCATCATATCATAGAATAAACATGCGGTGCGATAGGGCGCATGTGACAAAAGCACGAACACACGAAAAAACATAAAAAAAATCACCTCGGAACATGCCCGAAGTGATGGATGCATCAATGCATTAGACAGTCAAGGCTTTGCGGCCCTTAAGACGGCGAGCAGCCAAGATACGGCGGCCACTCTTCGTAGCCATACGCGCACGGAATCCGTGAACTTTTTTACGCTTACGGTTGTTTGGGTTGAAAGTTGGTTTCATTCGTCTGCACCTCCTTTAAAAGATCTTTATAACCAATTGTTATTTTCTACTTTAAGGCAGTCTTGTACATTATATAAACTGATTGTGGCATTGTCAATGAAAGTTCGGAAGATTTCTCGCCTTGCTTAAAGAAGTGTTTCTTAAGAACAGGCGATAGGATTTCAGCATGCAAACTCTATTACACGATAGGATGCGACTGGATCATAAAGAACAGATTGATAGACTTATCCACCTATCCACAGACTTATCCACATTATCCACACTTTCCGTGGATAACTCTTCACTTTGTCTACGATAGTATTTTTTAAAATCGACGTCAATCCTCGATTTTGGATTCCCTTTTTACACTTCTTTTGTATTTTGTGAATAACTCTTTTTTAACGCTTCCTCTTTTGAAAAGTTATCCACCTCTTATCCACAATTTATCCACACTATCCACAGCTTGTGGGTAACTACCTGTGGATGGTTGAATTTACTTGTGGATAAATCATTCCAACCATTGCCAGGACTCATTTCTTTTGATACACTAATTGTGCATAACACGATCCTGATTGTTCAGGACAAAACAAGTTATACACACCCTGTGGATAACTTTATACACAGATTCAACTGCCTGTGGATAACGTTATCCACAGTTTTTACGTTATGGGGATAAGTCGAGTTTCTTCATTAACTTTATCTGTGTATAAGCCTGTGTACAAATTTTTTCTATCTTGATAAAAAAAGGGGGGTATTTATGAAAAACGCTGCCGAACTTTGGCATAATGTCTTATCTGTGATTGAGGAAGAGGAACGAACACCGAAAGCCAGTTATGATATGTGGTTGAAGTCCACAGAAGGCGTCACGCTAAATGGAACGACTTTACTCGTTTCAGCACCAGCTGCATTTACGGTGACGTGGCTCGAGCGCCAGTACTTATCTTTACTCGAAGACACAGTTGAAGAAGTAACCGGAAGCCGACTCGATATTCAGTTCATTGAAGAGGGACAAGCGAAGAAAATGCTCGATCGACAAGAAGAGGAACGGATCGAAGCAACACCGGCTCCAAAATTACGTCCATCGAACACACGAAAACCGACAGATGAACTGACGATGAGTGAACTTGGACAATTAAATGAGAAGTACACGTTCGATACATTCGTCATCGGATCGGGGAATCGTTTTGCACATGCCGCTTCACTTGCTGTTGCTGAAGCACCTGCTAAAGCATATAATCCGCTTTTCATTTATGGTGGCGTTGGTCTTGGCAAAACCCATCTGATGCATGCCATCGGACAGTACGTTCAAGATCAAAATCTCGGGACACGGATTGCCTATGTCTCTTCTGAACGCTTTACAAATGACTTTATTAACTCCATCCGTGATAATAAGACGGTTGAGTTTCGAAATAAATACCGTAACATCGATGTCCTCTTGATTGATGACATCCAGTTCCTTGCGGGCAAAGAACAGACGCAAGAAGAGTTTTTCCACACATTCAATGCCTTGCATAACGACCAAAAACAAATCATCATTTCGAGTGACCGACCGCCAAAAGAGATTCCAACGCTTGAAGACCGGCTTCGTTCCCGCTTTGAATGGGGACTGATCACCGATATCACGCCGCCGGATCTCGAGACACGGATTGCGATCTTACGGAAAAAGGCGAATGCCGAGCAGCTTGATGTCTCAAACGAAGTCATGCTCTACATCGCAAGTCAGATTGATACGAACATTCGGGAACTCGAAGGGGCGTTGACGCGCGTCATCGCTTATGCAAATCTCGTCGGACGACCGATTGATCCAAATGTCGCTGCAGAAGCTCTTCATAACATCATGCCGGTCGCTGAACCGCGTAAAGTCACGATTCGTGATATCCAAGAGTCGGTCAGTAAGCATTTCAACTTACCATTTGATGATCTTAAGGCGAAGAAACGGACGAAATCGATTGCCTTCCCACGTCAAATCGCGATGTATCTCTCGCGTGAGATGACAGAGAGCTCTTTACCGAAAATCGGAGAAGAATTCGGGGGACGCGACCATACGACCGTCATCCATGCTCATGAAAAGATCAGTATGTTGATCAAATCAGACGGGGAAACCGGAAAAGTCATCGAACAAATCAAGCATGAGTTGAAGCATTCGTAAAACTGTGGATAAACATGTGGATAAAGTAGGGTAGTTATCCACAACTTATCCACACCGTTTTTGGCTTTATATCAAGTTATCCACCGACTTATCCACACTATCCACAGCCCCTAAGACTATTATTAAAAAAATATATTATTATGTTATGATGGGCGCATGCCCATTATTTTCGAGAGGAGTCTAACGACGATATGCATATCACCATTCAACGCGAAGCTTTAATTCAAGCAGTACAAGATGTAGCCAAGGCGGTCTCATCCCGCACGACGATTCCGATTCTGACAGGAATCAAACTCGAAGCTCATGGAGATGGTATGACGCTGACAGGAAGCGATACAGAAATCTCGATTGAACGGACGATCTATGCAGAAGAGAATGGAACATCATACGTCACGGTTCATCGTGCTGGTAGTGTCGTCTTGAATGCTCGCTTCTTCGGCGATATCGTCAAAAAGATGCCGAAAGATGAAGTCACACTTGAAGTTTCACCGAACTTCATGACACGGATCCAATCAGGAACAGCAGAATTCCATTTGAACGGTCTTGATCCGGATGAGTTCCCGCGCCTTCCACAAGTCGATGGGGGACAACGTTTCCGTTTACCGGCTGATCTCTTACGTTCAATGATTCGTCAAACAAGCTTTGCCGTTGCTGTTCAAGAAACACGTCCTGTACTCACAGGTGTGAACTTCTCGGCCGATAAAGGCATCTTGACGTGCGTCTCGACGGATAGCCACCGTTTGGCCCTTCGTCGTGCGCAGTTTGAGACAGATACGGAGATCTCGTTCCAGAACGTCATCGTTCCTGGTAAGAGCTTAAATGAATTATCGAAGTTGCTTGGCGATGGTCATGTGGATATCACGATCACGAACCAACAAATCCTGTTCAAGATGAAACATGTCCTCTTCTTCTCGCGTCTGCTTGACGGAAACTATCCGGATACATCACGTTTGATTCCAGAAGAATACCGGACAGCCGTCCGTATGAACGCGAAAGAATTGCTTCAAGCGATCGATCGCGCGTCACTGCTTGCACGTGAGGACCGTAATAACGTCATCAAGTTCGCAGCTGAAGGAACGACAGCGGTTGAGATCTCTTCACATTCACCAGAAGTCGGAAAAGTCTCGGAGCAAGTCAGCATCCTTTCACTTGAAGGAGAAGAACTAAAGATCTCGTTCAACTCGAAGTACATGATGGATGCCTTGAAGGCGCTTGACGCGACAGATATCGAAATCCAGTTCACAGGTTCGATTCGTCCATTCATCTTGCATCCGGTCGATCAAGATAACGTCCTGCAACTGATTCTTCCAGTCCGGACGGCGTAAGCATAAACACGAAATATATGACAAGACGGGTTCGATTGTTTCGACATCGGATCCGTCTTTTTCGTATACCGTATATACGTTCGGGAATTTTGCTAAATCGCTCAATGTTTAGTACAATAAAGAGTACGTCATTTATAATATGTAGGTAGGAGGAGTCAATCCATGCAAGAAATCAGAATTACAACGGAATACGTCACATTAGGGCAGTTCCTGAAGCTATCAGATATCATCTCAAGCGGAGGACAAGCCAAACCGTTTTTAGCAGAGGTACCGATTCTAGTCAACGGCGAGGTCGATCAGCGACGTGGTCGTAAATTACGGGATGGAGACATCATTGATGTAGAAGACTACGGTCAGTTCATCATCAAGAACGAGGGCAACTAACGTGCGGCTGGATTCAGTCCGACTCAGTCATTATCGCAACTATGACGCACTCGAACTGTCATTCTCCGAAAAAACGAATGTTCTGATTGGTGAAAATGCACAAGGGAAGACGAACTTATTGGAAGCGATTTATGTTCTTGCTCTTGCGAAGTCGCACCGGACGACGCATGACAAGGAACTGATCGGTTGGGACCAAGAGACGGCGCGTGTCGAAGGACGTGTCGTCAAACGAACAGGTTCTCATGTCCAAGAGATCGTCATCTCGGGTCGCGGGAAAAAAGCAAAACTGAATCATCTAGAGCAACGACGCTTAAGTGATTACGTCGGGGCACTGAACATTGTTTTATTCGCCCCGGAAGATTTGCATATCGTCAAAGGAAGTCCACAAGTCCGCCGACGATTTCTCGATATGGAGATCGGTCAAGTCAGCCCGGTCTATCTGCATGAATTGAGTCAGTATCTGAAAGTGTTGAAGCAACGGAATGCATTGCTGAAACAACTGTCCATGAAGGGAGGAGACGAGACCTTCCTTGATATCTTGACGGAGCAGATGATTACGCTAGCCGTTAAAATCGTTCAGCGCCGCCATCATTTCATGGCCCAGCTCGAAAAGTGGGCACGACCGATTCATGATGGAATCAGTCGTGGACAGGAAGAACTCGCGCTCATCTATCGTTCGGACACATTCGGCGACGAATTACTCGATGTCGAAGGAATGACTGCGTCCTACACGCGGAAGTTTGGTAAAATAAAAGAAAATGAAATCCGAAGAGGAGTTACGTTGTTTGGACCACATCGGGATGACTTTGAGATGGAAGTCAATGGACGAAACGTTCAAACGTATGGTTCACAAGGACAACAACGAACTGCAGCTCTCTCGTTAAAACTTGCGGAGATCGAATTGATTCACGAGGAAGTAGGGGAATATCCGCTTCTTCTACTCGACGATGTCTTATCCGAGCTTGATGATCATCGTCAAACACATTTGCTCGATACGATGCAACAAAAGGTCCAGACGATCCTGACGACGACAAGCGTCGATGGGATTGCGCATGAAACGATCAACCAAGCGAAGTTGTTCCACGTGAAACAAGGGACGGTCGATTTGGAAGAGACATCATATAAAGAAACAGTAGGTGAGAAAACCGATGAGTAATCATGAAGATATGGAATTGGAACAAGGGTACGGTGCCGATCAGATTCAAGTACTTGAAGGATTAGAAGCAGTACGTAAACGTCCAGGTATGTATATCGGCTCGACGGCATCAAAGGGTCTCCATCACCTCGTATGGGAGATCGTCGATAACTCGATCGATGAGGCGCTCGCAGGGTACTGTGACACGATCAAGGTGACGATCGAACCAGGGAACTCGATCTTAGTCGAGGATAACGGACGTGGTATTCCAGTCGACATTCAAGAGAAGATGGGTCGTCCTGCCGTTGAAGTCATCCTGACGGTCCTCCACGCTGGTGGTAAGTTCGGCGGCGGCGGATATAAAGTATCGGGTGGACTACACGGTGTTGGGGCTTCGGTCGTTAACGCCCTGTCGACGAAACTTGAAGTATTCGTCAAACGGAATGAAAAGTTGTATTACCAAGCGTACCATCGTGGTGTACCAGCGCAAGATCTTGAAGTCATCGGAACGTCGGAAGAGACAGGAACGACGATTCGTTTCTTCCCAGACGGTGAGATTTTCCAAGAAACGCTCGAGTATGACTATGATTTGCTAGCAACACGCCTGCGGGAGCTTGCTTTCTTGAATAAAGGTTTGAAGATCATCATCACGGACGATCGTGCGGATGAGCCAATGACACGTAGCTTCCACTATGAAGGTGGGATCAAGTCCTACGTCGAACACTTGAACCGTTCAAAAGAAGTCGTTCATGCAGAACCCGTCTATGTACACGGAACAAAAGACGGCATTGAAGTCGAAGTCGCGCTTCAGTACAACGATGGATTTGCTTCAAACATCTACTCGTTCACGAACAACATCCCGACACATGAAGGTGGTACGCACGAGACCGGCTTCAAGACTGCTTTGACACGGGTCATCAATGACTACGCGAAGAAGTTCGGTTTGATGAAGGATGCAGACGGTACGTTATCCGGTGAGGACGTGCGTGAGGGAATGACAGCGATTGTTTCTGTCAAACACCCGAACCCGCAGTTCGAAGGACAGACGAAGACGAAACTTGGTAACTCCGACGCACGTACGGTCACGGATTCACTCTTCTCTGGTGCGTTTGAGCAGTTCATGCTTGAAAACCCGACGAACGCACGCGCAATCGTCGAAAAAGGGATGATGGCGTCGCGCGCCCGTATGGCAGCGAAACGAGCACGTGAACTGACACGCCGTAAAGGTGTTCTCGAAGTGAGCTCGCTTCCAGGTAAACTGGCTGACTGTTCATCACGCGATGCGTCGATTTCTGAATTGTACATCGTTGAGGGTGACTCAGCGGGCGGTTCTGCGAAATCCGGACGCGATCGTCATTTCCAAGCGATCTTACCGATTCGCGGTAAAATCTTGAACGTTGAGAAAGCACGTCTCGATAAGATTCTTGGTAGCAATGAGATCCGAACGATCATCACGGCACTCGGAACAAGTATCGGTTCTGAGTTCAATATCGAAAAAGCACGCTATCACAAAGTCATCATCATGACCGATGCCGATGTCGATGGTGCCCACATCCGGACACTCTTGTTGACGTTCTTCTACCGTTACATGCGTCCGCTTGTCGAGCATGGATATGTCTATATCGCTCAGCCACCGCTATACGGAATCAAGCAAGGGAAGAACATCACGTATGTGCATAACGAACGTGAATTGACAGAGGCGCTCACAGCGCTTCCTGAAAACGCACGGTACGACATTCAGCGTTATAAAGGTCTTGGGGAGATGGATCCAGAGCAACTTTGGGAAACGACGATGGATCCAAGTGGTCGTCAAATGTTGCGTGTCGAGCTTCAAGATGCAATCGAAGCGGATGAAGTCTTCGATATCTTGATGGGAGACCAGGTCGAACCACGACGCGACTTCATTCAATCACACGCACATTACGTCAAGAACCTGGATATTTAACGCTGAACAGAGAGGGTGGCCAGAAGCATGTCCGAACAAAATCACGGAATCATCAAGGATATTAATATCAGTCAAGAGATGCGTACGTCCTTCATGGACTACGCGATGAGCGTCATCGTCGCACGTGCTCTTCCGGACGTACGGGACGGCTTAAAACCCGGACACCGCCGGATTCTCTATGCGATGAACGATCTCGGTATTCGTGCCGATAAACCACATAAAAAGTCTGCCCGTATCGTCGGGGAAGTCATCGGTAAGTATCACCCGCACGGGGATTCTGCCGTCTATGACACGATGGTCCGCATGGCGCAAGACTTCAGCTACCGTTACGAACTCGTCGATGGACACGGAAACTTCGGTTCTGTCGATGGAGACTCGGCGGCTGCAATGCGATATACGGAAGCCCGTATGTCAAAAATCGCGATGGAGATCGTCCGCGATATCAACAAAAACACAGTCGATTTCAAAGATAACTATGATGGTTCAGAACGCGAGCCGGAAGTCTTACCGTCACGCTTCCCGAACTTACTCGTCAACGGTTCGAGCGGGATCGCGGTCGGGATGGCAACGAACATTCCGCCGCACCAGTTAGGTGAAGTGATCGATGGTGTCTTAGCCTTGTCGCACGACCCCGAAATTACGATTCAAGAACTGATGCAGCACATTCCGGGACCAGATTTCCCGACAGCTGGTGAGATTCTCGGACGGAGTGGGATTCGTCGCGCTTATGAGACAGGACGTGGCTCAATCATCGTCCGTGCGAAAGCTGAGATCGAACAGACGAAAAAAGACCGGGAACGGATCATCGTGACGGAGTTGCCTTATCAGGTCAACAAAGCCCGTCTCGTTGAAAAGATTGCCGATCTCGTCCGCGAGAAAAAGATCGAAGGCATCACCGATTTACGGGATGAGTCAGATCGTCGCGGTATGCGCATCGTTATGGAAGTCCGTCGTGATGCCAATGCGAGCGTCATCTTAAACAACTTGTATAAACAGACGTCGATGCAAACGACGTTTGGTGTCAATATGCTAGCGATCGTCGGCGGACGTCCGAAAACATTGACGCTCAAGGAAATGCTTTATCATTACCTCGAGCATCAAAAAGAAATCGTGCGTCGTCGGACACAGTTCGATCTCGAAAAAGCAGAAGCACGTGAACACTTGCTCGCTGGTCTACGGATTGCACTTGATCATTTGGATGAAGTCATTCAAATTATCCGTGGGAACCGGACAGCGGATGCGGCACGTGAACAATTGATGGAGCGTTTTGCGTTATCCGAGAAACAATCACAAGCGATTCTCGATATGCGTTTGCAACGCCTGACAGGTCTTGAGCGGGAGAAAATTGAAGCAGAATATGACGAAATCATGCAATTGATCGCGGAATTGAACCGCATCCTTGCGAGTGAAGAAGTCTTGCTTGATTTGATCCGGACAGAACTCGAGGAGTTGAAAGAACGTTTCAACGACGAACGTCGGACGGAAATCCGCATGGATCATATCGAATTCGAAGATGAAGACTTGATTCCGGAACAGGATATCATCATCACGTTGACAAGCAGTGGTTACATCAAACGGATGACGACGGATTCATACCGGACACAACGCCGAGGCGGACGTGGGGTTCAAGGAATCGGAACGAACGACGAGGATTACGTCACGCGTCTCTTGTCTTGTTCGACGCATGATACGATCCTATTCTTTACGAACCGCGGAAAAGTCTACCGGATTCGTGGATACGAAGTACCAGAGATGAGCCGGACATCAAAAGGTGTACCGATCATCAACCTCATCCAAATCGAGCGCGATGAAAAGGTCGAGACGATGATTCCAGTCAACTTCAAACGTTATCTCGAGGAGCAACAAGCAACTGAAGCACCTGTAGAGGTAATTGAAGGAGAGATTGAAGAGACGGAAGAAACGCTCGAAACCGAAGAAGTCGTTCAAGATGAGCAAAAATCATTGATCTTCATGACACGTAAAGGACGCGTCAAACGTTCACCGTTGTCCGCATATGCGCGAATCAACAAAAACGGTTTGATTGCGATTCGATTGTTTGAAGACGATGAGTTGACATCGGTTCGTCTCGCATCGACGGACGATGAAGTCTTTGCTGTTTCGACAAGCGGGAAAGCGATTCGTTTCCCGATCACGAATGTCCGCTCGATGGGACGTGGCGCTCGTGGGGTTAAAGCGATGACATTACGCCCAGACGATTTCGTCGTTGGGATGGAACTTGCACGTGATGCACAAGATGTTCTTGTCATTACGGAAAAAGGATTCGGTAAACGAACACCGATGACCGAGTTCCGTAGCCAGTCTCGTGGTGGTAAAGGATTGATCGCGAGTAAGGTAACGGATCGTGTCGGTCAAATCGTTGCCATGCGAATCGTTGATATCGATGATGACATCATGATCATGACAGAGAGTGGTATCGTCATTCGGACAGATTCGCAGTACATTTCACGTGTCGGCCGGAACACCCAAGGGGTGAAGGTCATTCGAATTGAAGAAGGTGACCGTGTTGCAACGGTTGCGAAACTGAAACGAGAAGAGACTGATAAAACGGAAGAAGACACGGACATCGTGTCTGAAGAGAATGTAGTCGAATCAGATGCTTCAGAAGAAGCGGAAGAATAAGCAAGACGTTAGCAAGGAAGCAGCAGAGTAGTACTACTCTGCTGCTTTTATCTACATATATAGAAAGAACATAAAATAAAAAAGGAGACGAAACGATATGCGAGTGGCAAGTAATCAATTACGCATCGGGGATCGTTTAACTGAACCTATCTATTTACATACAGATCATCCCATCGTAGAAGCAGGTAAAAAGATAGGAACGGATGAGTTACGGCGGATTCAACGATTTTTGATTAAAGAAGTCGTCATCGAAGATCGGCCGGATATAATCGAGGGTGAGGAGGCGCAAACTAAAACCATAGAGGCTCATACAGAAAATCCGTTTGAAGCATTCATTCGTTCTTACAACAAAGTCTTCATGTCATGGGAACAGGGAATAAAGCCGAATGTGTATGAAGCATTGAGTTGGGTCAAGCAATCTGTTCCGGATCGAATTACGAGACAAGATGTCTTACCATTCTTTCTCGAACGAGGAACGGAAGCTTATACAGTTCGACATGCTATCTATCGAGGAGCAGTTGCCCAGATGCTTGCAGAAGCAGTCGGAAAAGATCGGAAATTAATTCATGAGTTATGGACAGCATCTTATTTTGCTGATTACGGTCTCGCGCGAATCATGGAATGGCGTCATACGAAACGATATGAAGCAATGCAACAAGAAATCTTCCATCGTCACCCCGCAATGGCATATCAAGCCTTGCAAAAGGAGACGATCATCTCTGATACGGTCAATCGCTTGATTGTTCAACATCATGAACGACTAGATGGAACGGGTTATCCTTTAAAGGTAAAGGGAGATAAGATTACAGATCATAGTCGACTTTTTATTGTGGCAGATGTCTTTGCTGCGATGACAAGTTGGCGTCCATATCGAGAAGCATATACACCGTTTGATGCATACCGTCATTTAAAAGCACGACCAATGCAATATTGTTCGAAGTATGTCCTGTTGCTCGGACAGTTACTTTTACCAATCGAAGTCGGTGATCGTGTTCTGATGAGTAATGGAAAGATTGCAACGATCGTTCGAAAGAATGCAATTTTTGATCGACCTGTCATTTCTTATGAAGAACAAGGACGGATGGTAATCATTGATTTAATGGAAGAACGGCAACATAGCATTATTCAGTTGATGGATTGATATGAAATATGTAGCCTCTTGAGCCGAAATCGTAGGGCTCAAGAGGTTTATTCATGAATTTAAAAACAATTTTAAAATAAGTGTTGCACAATAGTAAAACGCATGATATATTATTACATGTCCTTAACAACGACGAGCGCTCGAAACAAACGAGAAAAACAATTTCGAAAAAGTTGTTGACTTCTTGTTTCAGACTTGGTATTCTAATTGAGTCGCCAAAACAGGCGCGGACGAACTTTGAAAACTGAACGATGAGGCAAAAATCGTATTCTACGGAATACAAAAACGAATGAA
>CAJYMC010000005.1 GCA_913775715.1 uncultured Exiguobacterium sp.
TCGTCTGGTGACGATAGCCAAGTGGTCACACCCGTTCCCATGCCGAACACGGAAGTTAAGCACTTGAACGCCGAAAGTAGTTGGGGGCTTCCCCCTGTGAGGATAGGACGTTGCCAGGCACTTGACCGATCTGTAGATTGCAGATCGGTCTTTTTGTGTACTCCTTTTAGATTAGGAAAGAAATAAAAAACTGACAAATGGACGTTAAGCGTCAGTTTTAAGCGAAGCATCTAGATTAAAAAGAATGGGTTGTGCTAAGAAGACGAGGTGTAACTTGCTGTAAGAGCGCTGCAGCACGCGCTTCAAGCGGTGTTGGTAATTGATTCAGGGAGAAATACCGTAAGTCGAGACTCTCTCCGTCCGTCATTTGTAATGTACCCGATACGCCTTTTGCTTGAAAGAGATGGATCACACTGTAGGTTTGATCGCCGTTTGGATAACGAAAGAAGTAATCAGGACCGGAAAAAACGTCTAGCAGCTGAACGCTGCGCGCTTGAAGTCCGGTTTCTTCCTGTAACTCACGCATCGCGACTTCTTCCAGTGTCTCACCTGGTTCCATCGAACCACCGGGAAGTCCCCAACTGTGTGTATCTGAACGATATTGAAATAGCAGTTCAGCTTGTGGGTTTAGGACGAGTACAGTCGCGCCCACGCTGATCAACGGTCGATTTCCTACGATTTTTCGTAAATCTAATAAATATCCCATCTGCTCACTCCTTTCGTATCAGTATAGAAGAATATTCATTATGATAGTTAGTAAAAAGAAATAAGGCAAAAAGACTTGCCAATTTAAAAGACACATGTTATATTAATATCTGTCGAAACGTTATATCATCGCGGGGTGGAGCAGTCTGGTAGCTCGTTGGGCTCATAACCCAAAGGTCGTCGGTTCAAATCCGGCCCCCGCAACCAATTTTTAAATAATCAAATCCGAAACGTTTATCGTCGCGGGGTGGAGCAGTCTGGTAGCTCGTTGGGCTCATAACCCAAAGGTCGTCGGTTCAAATCCGGCCCCCGCAACCAATTTTAAACTTAACTTCAACTTTACTACGAAACGTTCAGCGTTTCGTATTTTTTTTTGCCTTTTTCGTCCGGTACAATAGAGAAGGACGAACAGTACGTATTAAAGGAGGAGACATCGTATGATAGAACTGGAAATGAACAGCTTGGAGGAAACGACTGCCTTGGCCCTTGAACTCGGACGACGTGCTGAAGCAGGAATGGTCATTACGCTCGATGGAGATTTAGGTGCTGGGAAAACGACCTTTACGCAAAGCTTTGCGAAAGGGCTAGGTGTGACGCGTCACGTCAACAGTCCAACCTTTACAATCATGAAAGTCTATACGGGACGTCTTCCTCTTTATCATATGGATGTCTATCGCCTGGAAGGTTCCGGTGATGATATCGGACTTGAAGAATATTTGAATGGGGAAGGCGTCGCTGTCGTTGAGTGGTCTGAATTGATTGCGGACAGTCTTCCACCTGAACGGTTGGCAATCACGATCACACGAACGGGTGACGATAGCCGACGTTTTGAGCTGACGCCGATCGGAGAACGATACATTACATTATGTGAGGGATTGAAATCATGAAAATCGTAGCTATTGATACATCGACGAAACAATTATCGGTCGCTCTTTCAGACGGGAAACAGATTGTAGCAGAAGCTTCTTATGTCACGTCTTTGAATCATGCGACGAAACTCATGCCGTTACTTGAGCGCTTGATGGCGGAAGCAAAATGGACACCGGCTCAACTGACACGAATCGTCGTTGCTGACGGTCCTGGTTCTTATACGGGATTACGGATTGGGGCGACGACAGCGAAGACCCTTGCCTATACACTCGGCATCGAGCTCGTTGCTATCTCTACACTTGAACTGATGGCAGCTTCGACCGGTCATACGGGACGCGTCGCAGCAATTCAAGATGCGCGGCGTGGAGCAGGGTTTGTTGGAGTATACGACGCCGGGAAACGAATCAGTGAAGAGCAGCATGTTGAGATTGCGTCTTTTGTAAAGACGTTACCGTCAGATACGCTCGTCACAGGAGACGTCGAGGCGTTCGAAGAGATTCTTCAGCCTTTCGAAAAGGCGGCTCCTGCTTTCCGGACGCCGCGTGCCGGCGTACTCGCTTTACTCGGTGCAACACGTCAGACGGTCGAAGCGCATGCGTTTGAGCCACGATACCTGCGTCTGGCTGAAGCAGAAGCGAAATGGATCGAGGCACAACGTCATGAGTAAGGGCATTCGTCGCATGACCGTACACGATGCTGCAGGTGTTCATGCGGTCGAACTCGAATCGTTTGCGACACCGTGGACGCTAGATGCCTTCGAAGCGGAAATGACGCAAAATCCGAACGCTTATTATGTCGTTGCCGATCAAGACGGAATTGTCGGATTTGCTGGTCTGTGGCACATCGCGGATGAAGGACATATTACGAATATTGCCGTCAAGCAGTCTCATCGCGGAAAAGGGCTCGGGGAAGACTTGCTAACGGCATTGATCGCCGTCGGTCGTGCGCTTGGTTTGCGGGCAATGACACTCGAAGTACGTGTCTCGAACACACCAGCGCGGACTTTATATGAAAAGCTCGGATTCCAGTATGTCGGTGTCCGAAAGCGATATTATCAAGATAACAATGAAGATGCTGCCATCTACTGGCTGGAACTGGAGGGAGAAGACCTATGACACAACCATTGATTCTAGCAATCGAATCGAGTTGTGACGAAACGGCGGCTGCCGTCGTCCGCGGAGGAATCGACATCTTATCGAACGTCGTCTCGTCTCAAATCGAAAGTCATAAACGATTCGGTGGCGTCGTGCCTGAAGTGGCATCACGGCATCACGTTGAACGGATCACATACGTCATCGATGACGCCTTGACGGAAGCGAACGTCACGATCGACGATATCGATGCGATCGCTGTTACGGAAGGACCTGGACTTGTCGGAGCACTACTCGTTGGCGTCAGCGCAGCGAAGGCACTCGCCTTTGCGCATGATAAACCATTGATTGGTGTTCATCATATCGCAGGTCATATCTATGCAAATCGTCTCGTGCAAGAGCTTGAGTTCCCGCTAGTCTGTTTGATTGCATCAGGTGGACATACGGAACTGATTTACATGCCGGAAGACGGCGTATATGAAGTCATTGGTGAAACACGGGATGATGCCGCTGGGGAAGCATATGATAAAGTTGCTCGAACGTTGAAGTTACCGTATCCAGGTGGTCCACGAATCGATCAATTGGCACAGACCGGTCAGGATACGTTTCATTTTCCGCGTGTCTGGCTCGAGAAGGATTCGTATGACTTTAGCTTCAGCGGTTTAAAGTCAGCAGTAATCAATGCCGTGCATAACGCCGAACAACGGGGAGAAACGATTATTCCGGAAGATTTAGCCGCGAGTTTCCAAGCGAGCGTCGTCGAGGTACTCGTGACGAAGGCGGTCCGTGCTGTGAAGGATAAAGGGGGACGTCAACTGTTGCTTGCTGGTGGCGTCGCTGCCAACAAAGGATTACGTCAAGGTCTCGAAGCAGCGTGTGCGAAGGAAGGAATCGATCTCGTCATTCCGCCGATGCACCTGTGTGGAGACAATGCGGCGATGATTGGAGCAGCTGCGATTCATCCATATCGCGCGTTACGCCATTCGACACTTGCCATGAACGCAGAACCTGGGCTAGATTTAAAGTAAGGAATCCGAACAACTTGGGGGAAATGGAATGAAAAAAGTCATCATCGCATTGTTAGCGGTACTGGTCATCGTCGCGATCGGACTTCAGATCCGAGAAATCGTCAACGCATACCAAGTCGCCTATAAGGAAGAACTCGTACCCGATAAGAAAGCGGTCGAGACGAATACGAAACAACGTCCACTTTATGAAATCGGACGAGCAGAAGGGGAAAAGACCCGGATTCAAAAGTTATATGCTTTTGATCAGACAGTCAATGGTAAGCTCACTAACGTCGTCATCGTCGATCGGAAGTATGGTTTAACGAACAAGGCGAGTGATGATTATTTCACGATTGCTCCCGGAACACCGGTGACAGATCAAGAGAAGAAGTCATTTGAACCGATGATTCAAAAGATGGATGCGGAACAGGTCCAAGCAGAAGTAATCTCGAAGCATGAGGTGACGGCTGTTGAGAACAATAAAAAACGGACTGTGACGTTATTTAAGGTCTTCTATAAAGATACGGATCAAAACGAATACCTCTTCTTTATTGAAAAAGAGGGCGGGCTGAAACTCGATTTATTCAAGAAGGGCTACTCACGTCTTTCGAATTACTAAATCCATGAAAACAGCGGATTCCTAAACAGGAGTCCGCTGTTGTTCGTTCATTGCCATTCAGTGATACCCGTCAAGTCATCATAGATACGATCGGGATCGAGATTCAATTCCTCAACCGGAAGTCCATTTCGATTGATCCATGCCGTTTTGAAGCCGAAACTCTTTGCCCCGGTGATGTCCCAACCGTTCGAGGACATGAAAAGGATCTCCTCGCGTTTTAGACCGAGTGTATTTAACGCATGCATATAAGAAGCAGGTGCTGGTTTATATTGTTTAATGTCATCGACACTGACGAGATGTTCGAACCGATCGGCTAAGCCTGACTGTTCGATCAGCGGATCGAGCATATCATGGGAACCATTCGAGAAGACGACCAGACGCTTATCCGCCATCGTCTCGAGAACGGAGCTGACTTCAGGATACACATCAAGCGTCAGGTACGTCTCCATTAAGGTCGTGATTTGTTCCTCGGTCACATGGAGCTTCAGTTCGAGTAACGTGTAACGGAGGGCATCTTGTGTCACTTGGCTGAACGGCACGTATTGCCCGTTCAATTGCCGGAGGAAAGAGTACTCCAGTTGTTTCTCCCGCCAGCGTTTGCTGATCGCTTCTCCGTGATCCGGATACAGCGCTTCGGCTTGTTCTTTGACGGAATGGACATCGAATAATGTACCGTAGACGTCAAAGACGAGTGCTTGAATCGTCATAAAACATTCATCTCACTTTCATAGAGTCTGCTTTAACGATTCCCTTACAGTACGGATTCAAACGACACTCAAGCATGAACCTGTTGCAAAAAGCGATGAAACGTTTGCGCGAACGCACGACAAGCGGCTTGTTTCTCCGGGGTATTCGGATCAAACTCAATTTTCAAGCCATCGGTGACGATTGTCGCACCGGCTTCTTTTAACGCTCCTTCGATCAAATCAACGGCTGCGCAGTACTTCGGATAATCAAGATCCCCCGAACCAAAAGCAGCCGCCGGTATCCCGTCTAAGGATTGTTCGCGGAGTTCCTCAACGAAGTCTTCTGCTTCATACGGTAAATCACCGTCTCCCCACGTATATGAGCCGAGTAAAAGACCATCAAAACGTGATAAGTCCTCCCCGACGAATTGATCCAGTTCCGTGATCGTCACCTTGACATCGTGTTGCTCGAGTTCATGTTGAATGAGCGAGACGATATCTTCCGTATTACCGGACATGCTGACGAATCCAATCGCGATATGCATGCATCTTCCTCCTTTCACTGTACTTCTCTACTTTAATTGATAATGATTATCAATGTCAAAGGACATATAAAAAAGCACCTTCCGAAGAAGATGCTTTTCTATACATTAGTCTTGTAGTTCGGCCCATTCCTCAATGGAACGAATGACCGGTTCGAGTTGGCGCCCTTTGTCGGTCAAACTGTATTGAATCTTAATCGGACGATCGGGAATGACAGTCCGGATGACGATGCCTTCCGCTTCGAGCTCCTTCATACGTTCCGTGAGCATACGACCTGATAATTCGGGAATGGCATCTTGAATCTCATTGAAACGACATGTCTTCGTCAACAAGTGGCGTAAGATCAGACCTGTCCATTTCTTACCTAAGATTTCAAAGGCATGTTCGACTTTGGGACAAAGAGCCGGTTGGATTGCGACTTCTTCCATCAGCACTCATCCTTTCTATAGTTGTAGTATACCCGCTTCTGCTAAAAAAATCGAATCATTTTACTTAATGTAACAAAAAGAACTAAAACAAATCTATTTACTTTTAGTAAGTGATAGGATATAGTCTGTTTATCGAGTTACTTAAAGTAACTAAAATACATTAGGTAAAAGGAGAAGAGAGAAATGATGGATACAGGACTTTTAATCATTCGTTTAATCATTGGCTTAACGTTTGCTGCACACGGGACACAAAAATTATTTGGTTGGTTCGGCGGACACGGAATCGCTGGAACAGGCGGTTGGTTCGAATCAATCGGCATGAAGCCAGGGAAGGCACTCGCGATTACAGCAGGTCTTGCTGAATTGATCGGCGGCTTGTTGTTTGCAGGAGGTGTGTTCCTCTGGATCGCAGCACTCCTCATCGTCGGATCGATGCTTGTCGCAATCGTTAAAGTACATGGTGCGAATGGTTACTGGGTGACTCAGAACGGGTACGAATACAACATGGCATTGATCGTCATCGCGCTTGGTGTAGCGATGATCGGTGCTGGAGACTACTCACTCGCTGCACTCATCGGGTGAAGAAAAAGGTGGGTCATTCATGAAGTTTGAGGCATCAACGCTTAGCGCAAAAGACAATTATAAATTACTGATCGGAAGCATCATTCCGCGTCCAATCGCCTTCGTGACAACGCAAGGAGAAGACGGGACGGTCAACGCCGCACCGTTTTCCTTCTTTACGGTCGCTTCAAGCAGTCCGCCGCAACTGGTGATCGCCGTACAACGGACGGATCAGGGGCAGAAGGATACGGCACGTAACATCTTAGCGAAACAAAGTTATGTCATCCATATCGTCAGCGAAGAGATCGTCGACGCAGTCAATGAGACAGCAGCGCCACTTGCTTACGGTGAAAGTGAGCTTAAGCGGACGGATTTAACACTCGTCGATAGTGACGCAATCGAAGTACCGGGAATCGCGGAAGCGAAAATTCGCTTCGAGATGCGCTTGACGCAACACGTCGAGCTAGAAGGTGCCGATCTGTTGATTGGGGAAGTACTGCGCTATCACGTCGCGGATGAACTCGTCGAGTCGTTCCGGATTGACGCGGCAGGTCTGAAGGCTGTCGCTCGTTTAGCAGGAAATGATTATGCGACGATCGGGAAGACGTTTACGATTGCTCGACCGACAAAATGATGGAAGTGTGAATGCCTGATTCATCGTCTGATCCATTCTGACGACGAACGTTTCGATTCAAACAAAAGGAGTGGAGATTCCGGTAGCTAGACCGGTCTCTACACTCCTTTTTCTTATATCGCACCTCTAATGAGTTAATTAAACTTCAAGGTTGCGGATCAATTTCGTTTGAAGAGGCTTCAAGACCATGACGTTTACTGTACTGATAGCCATCAAGTAAATAGAACACGATGGCCAGCGCCCAGATTCCGACGCAGCTGATCAAGAAAGCGATGAGCGGTGAGACCCTACCATAATACGATAGGATCAACGGATCATTGAGCTCGACGAATAGCTGTGTCGTCAGAAGCGTACAACAGAGTCCCGAGAGTAGACTGACGAGAAGACCACTCCATGTCTGGATGACGAGACCGATCATACATGAGATGAGGATGAACAATAAGTAAACGGCATTAAAGGCATCCGGTCGGATAAAGACGGATACATAATCGGCATACAACGGCACGAAATAGAGAACACCGGATAGTAATCCTAAGATGAGGTTAATGAAAAAACTTTTCGTCCGCATCAGTGTTGATTCTCCCATCGTTCCATCAATTCCAGTAGATCAACGTCGATTTGATCACGTTCTGCTGAAAGAGCTGTCGCTTTCGGAATGTCATTAAAGACTTCTGGTTCACAGAGTAATTGTTCGATTTCCGCTGAACGTTGTTCAAGCCGCTCGATATCTTGTTCGAGTTGTTCGATTTGCTGGCGGCGCTTGCGCTCTTCTTTCTGTGCTTCCTTGTCGATTGTCTTCGAAGCCGTGACTTTTGCCGCTTTTGCTTCCTCGGCTTCAAGACGAGCGATCTCTTCTTGCTCGGCTTTCTTCTCCATGTAATATGAATAATCGCCGAGATATTCTGCCACACCCGTTTCACTCATCTCGATGACACGAGTCGCGATTCGGTCGATGAAGTAACGGTCGTGAGAAACGAATAACAACGTCCCTTCATAGTCAACGAGCGCGTTCTCAAGGACCATCTTCGAATCCAGATCCAAGTGGTTCGTCGGCTCATCGAGGACGAGGACGTTCGTTTTCCGGAGTTTCAGTTTCGCAAGTGCGAGACGTCCGCGTTCGCCACCGGATAGCTCATGGACGATCTTAAAGACATCATCGCCACTAAATAGGAATTGCCCGAGGACGGAACGGACTTCTTGTTCGCGCATCAGTGGCCATTCGTTCCAAATCTCATCGATGACACGATTCCGGTCATTGAGTTCCGCCTGCTCTTGATCGTAATACCCGATCGAGACGCCGGTTCCGAAACGGAAATCACCGAAGAGGGGACGTAAGCGGCCGACGAGGACTTTTAAGAGCGTCGACTTTCCGATTCCATTCGGTCCGACGAGTGCCAGTGATTCGCCGCGTTGCAAGCGGAATGTGATGTCTTTTGAGACAGCTTCTTCGTAACCGATCGCCAATTGATTGACTTGAAGAACGTCATTCCCACTCTGTTTTTCGATCGGGAAGGACAGGACCGTACTGCGTTCATCTCCATCTGGCCGATCGAGCCGGTCGACCTTCTCGAGCCGTTTTCGGACACTTTGTGCACGTTTCGTCGTCGTCGCCCGGGCGATGTTGCGTTGAATGAAGTCCTGCATCTTCGCGATCTCTTCTTGCTGCTGTTCGAACTGCTTCATTTCCTGATCGTACAAGGCCGCTTTTTGCTCCAAGTACTTTGTATAGTTCCCAGTGAACTTACGACAGACATTGCGAGAGAGCTCATAGACGACATTGACGACTTGGTCGAGGAAGTACCGGTCGTGCGAGACGATCAGGACGGCACCACGATAACCACCGAGGTAACTTTCGAGCCAAGCGAGTGTATCGATATCGAGGTGGTTCGTTGGCTCATCAAGAATAAGAAGCTCTGGTGCTTGCAGGAGCATCTTCGATAAGGCGAGACGTGTCCGTTGACCACCGGATAACGTCTGGATCCGGCGCGAGTAATCGTCCGGATAAAAGCGCATGCCATGCAGGACAGAGCGGATATTCGCTTCAAACTGATAACCACCGGCTTCTGAGAAGTCGTGTTGTGCTTGGTCATATGTCTTCAAGAGACGATCGTAAGCGACCGGGTCGTTCAAGATATGATCCATGCCCATCTCGATTTCCATCCGGCGCAGTGTCCGTTCTTGTTCCTGTAAATGTTCGAAGACAGTCAGCATCTCGTTCCAGATCGTCTCATTCGATTCGAGACCACTGTCTTGTGCGAGATAACCGATTTTGACATCCTTGCCTTTCATGATGTCACCCGAGTCATGACTGAGTTCGCCAGCAATGATTTTGAGCAAAGTCGATTTACCGGCACCATTTCGTCCGACGAGCGCAATCCGGTCCCGCTCTTGTACTTCCAATTTGATATTTTCTAAAATCGGCTCGACGCCGAATGATTTCGAGAGTTGGTTGACTTGTAAGAGTATCATTTCCATCCATCCTTCCAACCTTTAGTCTATCACGAACAAAAGCGCGAGGTCCTGCGGAATATATTATTTGTGACTCTATGTGAAGTGGTTTACAATCAAGGAGAGTAGAAAGCTTTTTGCAAAGATTTGGGTGCCACGATGGATGTGGCCGAAGGGGGAACTGCAGGATGAATGGACCAGACACAAAAATTCCACAAGCGACAGCAAAACGGTTGCCGCTATATTATCGCTTCATCCAAAGTTTATACAATTCAGGCAAGCTCCGCGTCTCTTCTGCTGAGTTAAGCGAGGCGGTGAAGGTTGATTCAGCAACGATTCGTCGCGATTTTTCCTACTTTGGGGCATTAGGGAAGAAGGGATATGGATATAACGTTCAACATCTGTTAACGTTTTTCCGCAAAACCTTGAATCAAGATGAGGTGACGAATGTTGCCTTAATTGGGGTCGGTCATCTCGGAACAGCGTTTGCAAATTATAACTTTTTAAAGAATAATAGTACTCGGATAGTCGTTGCGTTTGATGCGGACGAAGAGAAGGTCGGAACAACGACGCATGACGTTCCAATCTATCATGTTTCGGACATGAAAGAACAAATCGAAGCGAATCAGGTCGATGTCGCCATCTTGACGGTTCCATCCCAGTTCGCACAGTCAGTAGCGGATGAGTTAGTCGAGTATGGTGTGACAGGCATCCTGAACTTTACGCCTGCACGGTTGAACGTGCCAGCGAGCGTCCGGGTCCATCACATCGATTTATCGATCGAGTTGCAGTCGTTAGTTTATTTCATGAAGCATTATTCGCAATCAGCTGAAGGAGTGAAATCATAATGGAAAACCTTATCCCGCTCACGCTAGGTATCGGACCTGGGAGTATCGGATTAATCGCTGTCGTCGCGTTGATCATCTTCGGACCGAAGAAGTTACCGGAATTCGGTCGTGCTGCCGGTCAGACATTAAAAGAGTTCAAAAATGCTACGAACGGTATCATGGACGACGATAAAAAGGACGAACCGAAAGAGAAGTGATTGAATCATGACGGTTGATCAAGAACAAAGCATGACGTCGCACCTGGACGAACTGCGTAAGCGGATCGTCTGGTCGCTCCTCATCGTCGTCGTCCTGTTCGCTGTCGCATTTCCGCTCGTCCGACCGCTCGTCCGTTTTTTGCAAGCGGACTTAAAAGAGCTCGGTATCGGATTAAATGCCTTCAACGTCGCCGATCCTTTAATGTTGTATTTGAATCTTGCGTTCATCATCGCGCTGATTTTAGCGTCACCGTTCTGGATGTATCAGCTGTGGGCATTCGTCCGACCAGGGCTTTATGAAAAGGAACAAAAAGCAACACTGACGTATATTCCAGTCATCTTCTTTCTATTTTTGGCTGGTGTAGCCTTCTCGTATTTCTGGTTGCTTCCCTTCTTACTCGAAGTCTCAACGGATCTCGGGAAAGAATTGGGGATTGAGCAAGTCATCGGAGTCGAAAACTATTTCAGTTTCCTCATCCGGTTGACGATGCCGTTCGGTCTTCTCTTCCAATTGCCGGTCGTGACGATGTTCCTGACACGTCTTGGTCTTGTGACGCCATATTTCATGCGAAAGAATCGGAAATATGCGTATTTCGCGTTGTTCGTCGTTGCGGCATTGATTGCACCTCCGGACGTGACGTCACACTTGATGATCTCGGTGCCATTGTTCGTTCTCTACGAAATCAGTATCTTGATTTCTGCGCGAACGTACAAAAAGGTCTTGATCCTCGAGCAACAGGCAGAGCTTGAACGACAGGCGGATTTGATGCGTGAATTGAATAAATGAATCGTGAATTCCTTCCAGCAATTTCGGGAGGAATTCTTTTTTATGAAAGCGTTACGTTTATATTGATAAAGCAGTTAGCGATGCGTATACTTAAGATAATTCATGGGGGCTTAGCTCAGCTGGGAGAGCGTTTGGCTGGCAGCCAAAAGGTCGTCGGTTCGATCCCGATAGTCTCCACCAAATTCGTACATTTCAAACTCTTGAGAATTCAAGAGTTTTTTTGTTGTTCTCAAAAAATGGAGATGTAATATAATGTGGCAATAAAAACAAATAATTATATAAAACAGACAGAACTGAATTGTTTATTTCCATCTATTTCATTAAACTAAATATACAGAATTTTCGTTTAAATGTTTTGTTGGTAACATCATTATAGTTTTTTAGAAAAGGGGAAAAGAAGCATGAAGAAGGAAATCGCACTCTTGGCAGCTGTCTTGATGACATCTTCCAACTTGGTCAGCGCTCAAGGAGCACTGTCCTCGCAAGACAAGTCAAGTGGTCAAAAGCCGCACGCCCTCTCACTTAAGAAAACAGGGCAGGAGAAGGTGTATAAGCAGTCTGACAAGGTCCGCGTCGTCATCGAGATGGAGCAAAAGCCAGCGATTCAAATCGCACAGGCGCAAAATAAGCGGTATAGCACATTGAGCAATGCCGAAAAAGAATCCATTAAGGAACGTCTCGTCACTGTTCAGAAATCAGTCAAGTCTGCTATCGCGAAACAAGCGATTCCGGTGACATATAAAGAAAGCTTTACGACAGTTTTGAACGGTTTTAGTGGAGAAGTAAAGTTCGGGGATATTCAAGATATTAAGAAGTTAGATGGGGTCAAGGATGTACATATCGCGCACGAATACGCACGACCAGAAGCTGATAAAGGCGCTAAGCCGGATATGTTATATAGCAAGGACATGGTCAATGCGAAAGAGACATGGCAGGATTACGGTTTCAAAGGGGAAGGAACGATCGTAGCGGTCATTGACACGGGAATTGACCCGTCGCATAAAGACATGGTCTTGAGCCCGGAAACGAAGGTGGATTTAACAGCTTCTAAAGTTGAGAGTGCCAAAGAAACAAAAGGCTTAAAAGGAAAGTATTTCACAGAAAAAGTCCCATACGGCTATAACTATGCCGATCACGATAGTGAAATCCGTGATTTAGGCGCAGGCGCATCGATGCACGGAATGCACGTTGCGGGTACGGTCGGAGCAAACGGGGATGAAGCGAACGGCGGTATCAAAGGGGTCGCACCAGAAACACAACTCCTCGCGATGAAAGTATTCGGAAATGATCCAGGCATGCCATCAACATTCAGTGATATCTATATCAAAGCGATCGATGATGCGATCGCCCTCGGAGCCGATGTCATCAACATGAGTCTCGGTTCAACAGCATCGTTCGTCAACGCGGATGACCCAGAGCAAAGGGCGATCGTCAACGCGATGAACAACGGCATCTTATGTGCGATCTCTGCTGGAAACTCGGCATTCACAGGACATGGTGCAGGCAATCCGTATACAGCGAATCCTGACATTGGAGTCGTAGGATCTCCAGGGTTGATCAGCCAAGCGCTACAAGTTGCTTCTTTAGAGAATACGAAATTGACGCTTGAAGGTATGGCGCTAACGATTGACGGACAGGATGCTGGGTATTTGGCATACCAAAAACAGGACTCGCCGAATCCGATTAAGGTATTCAATAAGGAAAAGCAAGACGTCATTTATGTCGGCGATGGTCAAGCATCGAACTATCAAGGAAAGGATGTCAAAGGAAAAGTTGTCTTTGTTGTGCGTAACGGTAGTTTCAATTACGGCATGATTCAAGCAGAAGCTGAGAAACAAGGAGCAGCCGGTGTCATCGTTCGTGGACGAGTCGATCATGGGGATTATGTCAGCATGGCACTCAACAATCCGACGATTCCGATGGTGACGCTCAGCATCGCTGACGGGAATGACCTCGAAGAAAAAGCGAAAGCAGGAAAAGCAATTGCTGTGACGTTCGATGGAAAAGCGGTCTCAGCAGATAACCCAGTAGCGGGCGAGATGTCTGATTTCACATCATGGGGTGTTACACCAAACCTTGACTTCAAACCAGAAATCACAGCACCGGGTGGAAAAATCTACTCGACGCTCAATGATAACGAATATGGCGTCATGAGTGGAACATCGATGGCAGCACCACACGTCGCTGGAGGAACAGCACTCGTCATGCAACGGATTGCTAAGGACTTCAAAGTCGACGGTGCGACACGCGTTAAACTCGCGAAGAACATCCTCATGAACACGTCACGTCCACAGCTTGATAAAGGGCAGTATAATGCTGAAGCGAAAACTGGTAGCTTCTATTCACCACGTCGTGAAGGTGCTGGTCTGATGGATCTACGTGCTGCGATGAAAACACCAGTCGTCGTTACGGAAACGAAATCAGGTGAAGGAAAAGCTGCACTCAAAGAGGTCGGCGAGAAATTCACGTTCACACTCGATTTGAAAAACTACAGTAGCGAAAAAGTGACGTATCAATTAGCTGGTACGGTTCAATCGGATCTCGGTGCAGAAGGGACGAACTTCCTGGAAGCCAACAATATTTATAAGAAAAACTCAGTGGATGCGGTCGATCCGAATAAAGGAACGTTCCCGATTGCATTCGCAGTCGGTTCAAAGAAAGCAAGCACTGTCTCCATTAATCCGAAGAGCTCAACGAAAGTAAGTGTATCGGTCGACTTAAAAGATACCGTTGATTGGGCAAATGGTCTTCCGCTTGAGCAAGTCTTTGAAAATGGCTACTTCGTTGAAGGTTTCGTTCGTTTAATCGATACGAAGAGCAAAAACCCGGAATTGACAGTACCATACGTCGGATTCAAAGGAAAGTGGGATCAGGCACCGATCGTCGATGCACCGCGTTATGACGAAGAGAAGACGTTCTACGGATTAACTGGGTTAGCGACAGAAGTAAAAGATGATTTCGAGTTCCTCGGAACGAACACGGCGGGAAAAGTCGTTGAAAACAAGGTTGCGTTCTCACCTAACAATGATGGTAGCATTGACGAGGCGTTCCCAGTCCTCTCGTTCCTTCGTAATGCACGAAAAGTCGAGTATTCGATTCTTGACCGGAATAAAGCAACACTCCGTAAATTAGATCTACAAACAGACGTTGTGAAGAACTATTATGATAGTGGTGAGGGAGATAAATTCACACCCGTTACAAGTGCGGCTTGGGATGGAACAGTCAATGGAAAACCAGTCAAAGACGGTCTTTACTATTACCAAGTCAAATCAGTCATCGATTATCCGAATGCGAAGTGGCAGTCGAATCTCTTCCCCGTCTATATTGATACGAAAAAACCAGCAGCAACGGTTCAATGGGATACTGCAAAAGAAACACTTTCATGGACAGCAGGCGATCAAGGAACAGGTGTAGCGTCGTATGACATTCTCGTCGATGGAACAAGTGTCCTCAAACAGCCGCTAGCACCGACAGAAAAAGCATATGAACTAAAAGGTCTCTCGAAGTCTGCGAAGATTGATTTCGTCGTGAAGGACTATGCAGGAAATACAGTGACGAAATCGGTGAACACGACAGGAATCGATAAAGCGGTACCGACCGTCCAAATCGATACACCGGTCGCACTCGGTCTTTCGACATCTAAAGTGATTACTATCGCAGGTCACGTATCAGATGAGTCAGGGATCAAATCATTCAAGATTAACGGAAAGGCGGTCCAACTGCGTTTTGATGCAGCCAAACAGCAGTATGTGTTCAGCCATGATGTAACCTATACGAAAGATGGCGTCAAATCGTTTAAGGTCGAAGCCTATGATGGAAAAGGAAATCGCTTAGTATTTAGTCGTCAAGTCATTCTAGATTCGACATTGCCAACTTTAAAAGTGACAGCACCAAAAACAGTATCAGCAAAAACAAAGACAGCGTCTCTTAAAATCGTTCTCCAAGATAACTATGATGAGATTCGATTTGATATGAATGATAATGCGGTGTACCGCCATACATTCAAGGAACCATATCAAATGAGAGCCTTCAAGAAGACGATCACGAAAACAGTGACACTCAAGAAGGGGAAAAATACGTACAACTTGAAACTGAAGGACCTTGGTGGACACGTTGTCACGAAAAAAGTCGTCATCACGAAAAAATAAGTCAACGATGAATAAGCCAGACGGGCATCCGTCTGGCTTTCGTTGCGTATTCAGGCGCTTGGAGTGGTTTATCGTCTAGATGGAGGGGGAATTTTAAGAGCAGAAACAATTAGAGGGGGAACAACCATGAATCCATTTACGACCTTAATCGCCTTCATCGTAGGGTGTCTCGTCTTATATCTTGGTATCCGTGATCGAAACGGCTGGCTGATCGGTGTCGCGATGATACCGCTCGCGATTGTCGCCTATAGCGTCATTTACCTCATCATTCAAGTCAGTGCGTAGTCTAGTCTTCATGAAAGATGTCTTACCCTAAGCGGTGGGACGTCTTTTTTTTCAAAAATCGTACTACAGATGAAACCGATGCAGTAAAATGTAAGTATATGACAGTATAGAGAGGTGGGAGATCATGCAACACGTACATACACAAACGGAAGCTTTAGCAACGCTGTACGAAGAGATGCATCAAAAGACGAAGACCGGTATGTGGGTCATGCTTGCGGTATTCTTAGCACTGAGTAACACACTCGAGAAGCCGGTCTACGCGATGATCGTCCCGTTATTGTATTTTGGCTATGACATGTTGCTACAACGGAAACGGTTCGCGCTTGTCGCGAAATATACATCAGAGGCTTCAGCAAGACGTCTCTATCAGGTACATGTGCTGATCGGCATCTTACAGTACGGAGCACTCGCCGGTCTAATCGTCTGGGCGGCTGATCGACCAAACACGTCTTTCTTGATCGGTCTCGTTATCGTCGTCATTCCGTTCTACTGGCTCTGTCGAAAAACGTTAGAGTTCATCTCACGAAAGATTGATCCAACGTATATCACGGAAAAAGAAATTCACAAAGCGCGCTAAAGGAGAAGAGGCTATGCAAACGGCTCGAGAAGAACGTCTACAAAAACTTGCCCTCGCGTACCGGGACGTCGAATGGCTCGGTACACGTTGGTATTGGAACATGTTTCTATTCATAACAGTCGGTATCTTGATTGAATGGAAGGATCTCCCGATGCTGATTTTGGCAATTCCAGCCGTTTTTCTCGCCTCCGATTTTCGTTATCAACTAAAAAAACGAAAAATTTTAGAAGACTATCTCTCAAACGCACAAATTCGCCGGCAATTTCTACTCCGTATCGGTAGTCATGTTCTGCTGTACGCCGTCTTGACGATCGTCATCATCCAGACGATCGAGGAGCCGTTCTGGATGATGTTAGTAGCGATTTTTGCCATCTTGACGCCGCTTTATTTCATCATCGAATGGATCATCCGACGTGACGGAGCGCGCGATCCAGATTATATCAGTGACGTTGAGGTAGCCCGCTTCGTCAGACAGAAAGGAACATCGAAATGGAACACCTATTCGAGCGACAAGCACGTCTGAATTTAATGAAACGTCCGGTGCGTGTCGTCGCCTATTACTTTTTAATCCCTGTATTGATTTGTGCGGTGCCTGCCTGGTTTATGCCGGCAAGTTCATCCGTCTTTCTCCCAGTCATGTTCTTTTTTCTCTGTGCGACGGCAGTCGCACGGGAAATCGTACGGCTACGACTCATGAAGTCGTATTTAACACCAGCTATCTATCAACAGACTGTTCAAAAGGTAGCCCGCCTGACAATCATCGGTTATGTCGTGGCATGGCTGATCGCCGTCGTCATGCTGTCAATTCCAAGTGCCCCTGGGTATTTATTCGTTGTCTTCCTCTTTTGGATTGTTGGAGTCAGTCTTGGGGTCACTCGGCTGAACCGATTAGCCAAACAAATCGATCCAGCGTACGTCTCGATGGGGGAAATCGAACGTGCGTGGTGGAAACGATAAAATCAAAAAATCCTCATCCATCAGTGTCTTTCACTGATGGATGAGGATTTTTGATTATTTTTTTAACAGCAGATAGATGAAGTATGGCGCTCCAATCAAGGCGACGACGATCCCAGCCGGTACACCGTCCGGTCCCGCGATGTTGCGTCCAATCGTATCAGCGAACGCGAGCAACCAGCCGCCGAGTAAAAGGGCAATCGGTAGGAAGAACTGATGTCGTGGTCCAACGAGCGCGCGGGAGATATGCGGCGCCATCAGACCGATGAAGGAAATCCCACCGGTGACTGAGACGGCAGCAGCAGCGAGCGCGACGGCTGTCAGCAAGAGTTGGATCCGTTCCTTTTCAATCGCGACGCCAACACCGATCGCGACCGGTTCATTCAAGGCAAGCAGATTGAGCTTATTCGCTTTATAGAACGTGAGCGGAATCAAGACGAGTAACCACGGTAACAGCGAGTAGACGAAGATCCAGTCCGTCCCCCAAATGTTACCGGCGAGCCATTTGGCGATGAAGTCGACCTTTTCACGACGCGTCGATGAAATCAGGATGACCATGATTCCAGACAGTGCCATTGAGAAGCCAACACCGGTTAAGATCAAGCGGATCGGTTGGAGTCCTTGGACGCGGTCGTACGAGAACAGGTAGATCGCTGTCGCGGTTACGAGTGCACCGAGGAAAGCGGCAATCGGTAGCAGATAGATGAACGACCCGACATCGGTCGGGAAGTACAGGAAGAACAAAGCGACGGCGACGCCAGCTCCGGTATTGATGCCGATAATACCAGGATCGGCGAGTTCATTGCGAGTGATGCCTTGTAAAATCGCTCCCGATAAGGCGAGCGCCATTCCTGCCATGACAGTGATGAGCAGTCGCGGCAAGCGGAGCGAATAGAGGACGAATTCCTCTTTGAACGATCCATTTCCAAGTAATGTCGGCAGTAAACGATCATACGAGAGAGAAGCAGGTCCGAGACCGATGCTGACGACGAGTGTTGCGATCAATAGTGCCAGTAACGTCCAAAATGTCAGTTGCTGGCGACGGCGTAAACGAGATTCCATCATGAGAAAGCACGCCCTCCTTTCCGAACGATCAAGAGGAAGAACGGTAGCCCGAGCATCGAGACGATCGCGATGACTGGCGTTTCATAGGGTGCATATAGTGTCCGTCCGATCGTATCGGCAAGCAACATGAATGTTGCACCAAAGATCGCAGTCATCGGCAGGATGAACCGATAGTCCGTCCCGACGATTGCGCGGACGATATGTGGAATCATCAGCCCGATGAACGCCATGTTACCGACGAGGGCAACGGCAGCACCGGCAAGCAGGATGACGACGATATAAAGCACCGCCTTGATCCGCTGGATGTTCTGCCCGAGTCCAAGTGCGACTTCTTCTGATAGACTAAGAATCGTCAACTGTCGTGAGAAGATGAATGCGATCACGATTCCAATTGCGATGACTGGTGCGATGACTTGCAGTTGCCCCCAGGTCGAGCCGACGAGTCCACCAGACGTCCATTGAGAGACATCTTGGGCGATCTTGAAGTAGATCCCGATGCCTTCCGCAATCGCGTACAGAAAAGCAGAGATCGCGGAACCAGCAAGGACGATCCGGAGCGGTGAGAAGCCGCCCTTTTTCGAAGCACCGATTCCGAAGACAAGTGCTGCCCCAAGTGCTGCGCCAATAAAACACGCGATCATGATCCCAAAGTAATCAATCTTCGGGAACAAGACGATGACGAGCGCAAGTGCCGCATTCGCACCTGCCGTCAGACCAAGCAGACCAGGATCGGCGAGGGGATTGCGTGTCATGGCCTGCATGATGGCACCTGAGACACCAAGTGCCGCACCGACGAGGATCGCTGCCAGTTCCCGTGGCAAGCGGATTTCCTGAACGATTTTTGCTTTTTCATTCAACGGTCCGAACGTCAAGGCGTTCCAGACTTCGCGGATCGTCGTATCGGCAGCGCCGAACGTCATCGCGATCCAGAACATCCCGAAAAAGAGGACAAGACCGAGTGTGATTTTTATGCCGAACGGAATTCGACCAGCTGACATGAATGTCGCCTCCATTTCTGATTCAGGGGATGAGCCGCAAAAAAAGGAAGGGATCCCGCAGGTTCCCTCCCTTATTCATTATGCACCAAGGAAACTTTTCTTGAAGAACTCGAGTTGACGTTCGAGTGTGAGCGGATCGTTGAAGTAGAACTCCTTCGAATCGACTTCGAAGACATGATCGTTTTTGACGGCTGGAATGTTTTTGAACGTATCCGTTTTTGTGAACGAGTTGTCCGCTTCCGCACTCTTACTGAAGATGAGGTAGTCGCCCGCATATTCAGGAAGAACTTCCGGTGACAACGCGTAGTATCCGTCTTTTAATGCCATCTTCGTGACTTTATCCGGCATTTTTAATTTCATTTCTTGATAAAGAATCTCTGTTCCACGACCCCAGTTGTTACCGAAGACGTAGAGTTGTTTATCGAAGCTTTCGATGACAGACACGGTAGTGTCTTCACCGATTTTTGCTTTGATGTCTTTACCGGCAGCAGCAGCGCGTGTTTTGAAGTCTTTGACCCAGTCGCGTGCTTCTTGCTCTTTGTTGAGCAATTTACCGATTTCGATATGTTGCGTCAAGTAGTCGACTTTTCCGTATGTGTACGTGACTGTTGGAGCGATTTTTTTAATTTTATCGAGGTTTTTCGTTGTCGAGTAGCCGATGATCAAGTCGGGATCGAGTTCGATGATTTTTTCAACGTTCTCTTCCGAAACTTCCGTGACATCTTTAAGCTTGTCGAACTTCGGATTTGCTTTTGACCATGAATCGACACCAACGACAGGAACGTCGAGTGCCATGACGTTGCCAGCAAAACCAGCGAGGACAACGACACGTTTTGGATGAGCTGGAACTTTAATGTCACCGTTCTCCGATTTGTACGTGATCGTCTCGTTTTTCGAACCAGATGCTGCGTCGTCTTTTTTCTCCGTATTGCCACACGCTGCGATGACGAGCGTGAGAATGAGTAGAACCGGTACAAGTAGTTTCTTCATGATTCAATCTCCCTTGATTAAGTTGTAAGTGATACACATCGGCTTGTTCGTCCGCGGATCGCGTCCGATTTCAGCATCGATATGGAATACTTCTTGTAAAACATCTTTTGCGATGACTTCCTCACATGTTCCGGCTTTGACGACTTCACCATTTTTCATGGCGATGATGTAGTCAGCGAAGCGGGCTGCTTGATTCAAGTCATGCAGGACCATGACGATCGTTCGTCCTTCGGTCCGGTTGAGATGCTCGAGCAGTTCGAGCACCTCGAGTTGGTGGGCGAGATCAAGATAAGTCGTCGGTTCATCGAGGAAGATGATGTCTGTCTCTTGGGCGAGTGCCATCGCGATCCAGACCCGTTGACGTTGACCACCCGACAGCGCATCGACCGGACGATGTTTGAATGCCATCGTATCCGTTGCTTCGAGTGCCCAATCGATGATCTCGTAATCGTGTTTCGTCAAGCGTCCGAATCCTTTTTGGTACGGGAAACGACCGTATGAGACGAGCTCTGCGACCGTCAAACCACTTGCGCTCTCCGGAGTTTGTGGCAGAATAGCCATCTTCCGAGCAAGCAGCTTCGTGCTTTCCTTTGCGATATCAAGACCATCGAGCAACGCACGCCCTGATTGATGAGGAATGATTCGTGTCATCGCTTTCAGCAAAGTCGATTTACCACATCCGTTCGCGCCGATGATCGTCGTAATCTGACGATCGGGAATTTGGACGGACAAGTCTTTGACGATGGGGCGATCACCGTAGCCGATATTGATTTCTTCTGTTGCTAGACGTACCATACGCGCCGACTCCTTCGTTGTTCTCTCCGTTTTCACTGATAATGATTATCACTATCGTCTCACTAACCATACCAGTCCTGTAAAAACGCTGTCAACATTTTTTCTTGTATTCAAGAGATGTTCACGTTATCATGAGGTAGTGAGAATGATAATCAATAACAATCAAGGATGAGGAGTGAGTGAGATGAGGGAACAGGAGTTGTTCGACGTAACGATCATCGGTGGAGGACCAGCAGGGTTATATTCGACGTTCTATAGTGGTCTTCGGGGCATGAAGACGAAATTGATCGAGTATCAAGCAGAACTCGGAGGAAAACTGCACGTCTATCCGGAAAAGATGATCTGGGACGTCGGTGGACAACCGCCGATCACTGGTGAAAAACTCATGGCTCAACTCGTCGAACAGGGACTGACGTTCCAACCGACCGTTCAATTGAATGAAAAGATCATCTCGATCGCAAAAGACGTCTTCGGAAACTTCGTCTTAGAAGCGGAATCAGGTCGGATCCATTATTCGAAGACGGTCATCGTCGCGGTCGGCGGCGGTATCCTCAATCCACAAAAATTAAAGGTCGAAGGCGCGGAACGTTTCGAAGTGTCGAACTTGAACTATACGGTCAAATCAATCGAGCGCTTTAAAGGAAAGACCGTCATCGTCTCAGGTGGTGGGAACTCGGCGATTGACTGGGCGAACGAACTTGAACCGGTCGCGAAACAGGTCTACGTCACGTATCGCCGGGATTGTTTCTCGGGACATGAGGCGCAAGTCGACCAGCTCGTCAAAAGCTCGGCGATCTGCCTACTCAATACGACGATTCATAAATTGATCGCCAGTCCCGATCATCAACGGATCGCGTCGGTCGAGTTGATTGACTGTCAAACAGACGAGATCGTCGAGATTCCAATTGATGAAGTCATCATCAATCATGGGTATGAACAGGATGCGGCACTGCTTGATGCGTGTGATCTCGATATCGCACGGGTCGACGATTTCTACATCGCGGGGAATGCCGCGAGTGAATCGAGTGTCCCGGGATTATATGCAGCTGGAGATATCTTGTCGCATGACGGGAAGGTCCATTTGATCTCGGGTGCGTTCCAAGATGCGGCAAATGCCGTTAACCGGGCGAAACGCTTCATCGAGCCGGAAGCACCAAAAGTGGCGATGGTCTCGTCACACAATGAAGTCTTCAAAAAACGCAATCGTGCGTTGATTGAGGAACGCGTCAATCAACAATCTTGAATAATATGAAAACGTCCAAAATGCTTGGAAACAAGCGGATTTTGGACGTTTTTTCGTACAGAATTCAGTTTTGTACTATAACAGGTGGATTTGACAATGTACTGTATTTAGGACAAAATTCTACTTATGTTCCACTACATGTAGGATACAAGTAAGACGGATGTATAAGGAGGAAGCGTATGACAACTACGAAACGTAAGCCCATTGGCCTTGCCTGGCAGATTTTAATCGGCTTGATTCTCGGGATCACAGTCGGTGGTGTATTTTATGGGAATCCCCATGTCGCGGAGTGGCTTAAGCCAATCGGTGATATCTTTATCCGGATGATGAAAATGATCGTCGTCCCGATCGTCTTCACGACGATTGTCCTCGGTGTCTCATCGGTCGGTAGTCCGAAGAGTCTCGGACGTCTCGGCGTCAAAACACTAGGTTACTTCACGATCGTGACGATGATCGCCATCTTCACGGGGCTATTTGCAGCCAATCTGATTGAACCGGGTGCTGGCATTAATATGTCGACACTTGATAAAACGGATATCTCATCCTATGTCGCGACGGAAGAGACGACAAAAGACGAAGGACTCGTCGAAAAAATCGTCAATATCGTACCGACGAACATTCTCGATGCGATGGTCCGCGGTGATATGCTCGCTATTATTTTCTTCTCAGTCTTATTCGGACTCGGTGTCGGTTTTGCAGGAGAGAAGGGTCAACCGGTCATTCGTTTCTTCGAAGGTGTCGCAGCGGCGATGTTCAATCTCGTCAACATCGTTATGAAGTTCGCGCCAATCGGTGTCTTCGCCCTGATTGGTGTGACGGTTTCGACGTTCGGGATTGACTCGCTTGGTTCGTTATTCAAGCTCATCGCGACATTGTATGTCACAGCGCTTCTCTTCATGATCATCGTCTTCGGCGGCATCATGAAGTGGGTTGGTGTTCGTGTTTCGGACTTCGTCCGCGTCTTCAAGGATGAATTGCTCTTGACGTATTCGACAGCTTCTTCAGAAACAGTTCTTCCACGGATCATGGAAAAACTCGAGAAGATGGGCGTGCCGAAATCAATCGTCAGCTTCGTCGTACCGACGGGTTATTCGTTTAACCTTGATGGATCAGCACTTTATCAAGCACTCGCTGCCTTGTTCATCGCGCAGATGTACGATATTCCTCTATCGATTGGGACGCAAATCACACTCGTCTTCGTCTTGATGCTGACATCAAAAGGGATGGCTGCCGTTCCTGGCGTCTCCTTCGTCGTGTTACTCGCAACACTCGGTACGGTCGGTATCCCGGCAGAAGGACTTGCCTTCATCGCAGGGATTGACCGCATCATGGATATGATGCGCTCGGTCGTCAACGTGACAGGAAACACGCTCGCTTCACTCGTCATCGCGAAGTGGGAAGGTGTCCTGGATGAAGACCAACTCGAGACGTTCATGTCGACAGAAGGTAAAAAAGACGACGTTCGCAGTGCGTGATTGTCGTAAATACAAGGAAGGACTGAATCGTCAGTCCTTCTTTTTTTCGTCCTTGAAAATAGATTAAAGTCGATTATTTTTAAAGAAAACCTCTTATTTTTGATTATAGTTAAAATTTAATTGAATATTATTAATTTTAAAGTTAATATTGTTGATGTAATCATAAGAGAGAGGCGATAGGATGGAAACGGTAGGAATCGTCATTGGTATTGTCACAGTCTGTATCGTACAATTTTACTTAGCACGGCGCGGGAGAGTCTGGAGTCTCATCATTCCAGCGATCATTATCGGCCTCGGAATTTACTGGTATTACGGAACAGGACCACACACGTCGGATCGGGAGTCAGTGATTCGGATGGGAACGTTTGCCTGTTTATCACTCATGATCTCAATGGCCGAGATGGGAGTTAACTCACGTCGTAAGCAACTGAAGCGTGAAAAAGAACGAATGGAGATTCAAGATCTGTAAGAGAAGTGAGGTAATACGATGGAACGACAAGACGTACCCGCTTGGGTACTGGCACTCGAACAGGAACATCTCGAGTTCATCCGAAAGTTCGTCTTGAGCTCTGGTTCGTTGAAGGACATGGCAGCTGCCTATCAAGTATCCTACCCGACCGTCCGGGCGAAGTTGAACCAGTTGATCGAGCGGATTGATTCGGTGCAGCAGGAAGATGTCGAATTCGTCAACATGATCAAGAACTTGGTCTTAGATGAACGGTTGAGTCTCGATGTGGCGAAGACGATCATCGATTCCTACCGCAAGGGTCAAGCGAAAGAATAAACCAAAAAACGAGATTCCCGTCTGACGGAAATCTCGTTTTTTTATTGTTTGTCATTCTTTTTGTCCTGTTCCTTCTTGATCATCTTCTTTGCTGCTGCACGGAAGCGGAAGATCAAGTAGAGACGGTAGAAGTCGATCGCAGCGAACAACGTCAGCAGGATCGTCCAGAAGTTAAAGACCGTTCCTGCTTCGACCGAGTTGTTGTAGGCGAGGAACATGAAGAGAATACCGAATATGGCATAGAATACTGCCATGAAGTTCGAGCTTTGACGCATGAAAACACGACCTTTCGTAAATTAAGACATCGCGTAGATGGCGAGTACGACGATTCCGTTGTTAAAGACATGAATGGCGATTGGAGCAAGGATCCGGCGCGTCTTGACGAAGACGAGCGAGAAGACGAAACTCATCGCGACATAGATTAAAAATTTGTTGTCTTGGTGGATGAGGGCGAACAAGCCACCCGTCAGGATGAAGCTAAAGAAGAAACCGAGCTTCGATGAGAGATTGCCGAACATGATGTGCCGGAACAAGAACTCTTCCATGATCGGTCCAAGTAAGACGACCATGACTTGTAAGAGTGGGATGACTTGGATCGCTTTCATGATCTGATCCGTATTTTGCGATTTCGCGACATTTTCGATTCCGCCTGCCATCCAGGCATCAATCAAATTGACGCTGATCAAGAGCGCATACAGGAGCGCAATCCCAATCCCGATCCATTTTAGTGTATCCATCGGATCGGTTTGACGTCCTTCTGCCTTCCACTTCTGCCAATCGGGACGCAGGCAGTAGTAGGAGACGATGACGGCGACGGTGAAGCCGATCGCGAGCCACCAACCGGCGACGTCAGCAATGACGTTCTTCGGAAGGAAATACTGGAACGAACCCGGAACCAATTGGACGATCAGATAGATGATGATCGGGATGACGTGACGCTTTTGCCACTTCTCCGCCATCAGAAAAGGCAGACTGATTGGATTTTTCATCGTACAGGACACAACTCCTTTGTAATGAAGGTACTGTCCCGATTGTAACAAACAAACGGTCTTGGCGCACGATTGACGATGATTCAAAGGTGTCGATTTCGGGAAAACGGATAAAGGTTCAGGCTTGAATTCAGAAGAGAAAGCGTATAAGATAAAAATATGTTAGCACTCAACGAAAGTGAGTGCTAAAAAACAGTCATTTTCAAGGAGGATGTTTCGCATGTTAAAACCACTTGGTGATCGCATCGTGATCGAAGTCGTTAAAAAAGAAGAAACAACACTCGGAGGAATCGTTCTTCCTGGGTCAGCGAAAGAAAAACCACAAGAGGGTAAAGTCGTCGCTGTCGGTACAGGCCGTGTGACAGAGCAGGGCGTACGTGTACCACTTGAAGTGAGTGTCGGAGATCACGTCATCTATGCACAATATGCCGGTTCAGAGGTCAAAGTCGACGGCAATGAATACTTAATTTTACGCGAAAGCGATATTTTGGCAGTAGCCGAGTAATTCAGTCAATCATCTATAAGGGGGATTTCAGTCATGGCAAAAGAGATTTTATTCAGTGAAGAAGCACGTCGGGCAATGCTCCGCGGGGTCGACGCATTAGCGGATGCAGTCAAAGTCACGATCGGACCAAAAGGACGCAACGTCGTCCTCGAGCGGAAGTTCGGTTCACCACTCATCACGAATGATGGTGTGACGATCGCAAAAGAGATCGAACTCGAAGATCACTTCGAAAACATGGGTGCAAAACTCGTCGCAGAAGTTGCCTCAAAAACGAATGAGATCGCAGGGGATGGTACGACAACAGCGACAGTCCTCGCACAAGCGATGATTCGCGAAGGTCTTAAAAACGTCACAGCGGGCGCGAACCCGATGGTCATCCGTAAAGGAATCGAAAAAGCGGTTCGCCGTGCCGTCGAAGAGTTGCACACGATCGCTAAACCAATCGAAGGTAAAGAAGCAATCGCACAAGTCGCAGCGATCTCAGCAGCGGACGAAGAAGTCGGTCAATTGATCGCAGAAGCAATGGAACGTGTCGGTCAAGATGGTGTCATCACGATCGAAGAATCACGCGGCTTCACGACAGAACTCGACGTCGTCGAAGGGATGCAATTCGACCGTGGTTACGCATCACCATACATGATCACGGATTCAGACAAGATGGAAGCGGTCCTTGATAACCCGTACATCCTTGTGACGGATAAAAAAATCTCAAACATCCAAGAGATTCTTCCTGTCCTCGAGCAAGTCGTCCAACAAAACAAACCACTTCTCATTATTGCAGAAGATGTCGAAGGTGAAGCACTCGCGACACTCGTCGTCAACAAACTCCGTGGTACGTTCAATGCGGTGGCAGTTAAAGCACCAGGCTTCGGTGACCGCCGGAAAGCGATGCTTGAGGATATCTCGATCGTCACAGGCGCAGAATTGATCACAGAAGACCTCGGTCTTGATCTGAAAGAAACACAAATCACGCAACTCGGTCGCGCGTCGAAAGTCGTCGTCTCAAAAGACAACACGACAATCGTCGAAGGCCACGGACACGGCGATTCAATCGAAGCACGTGTCGGGACAATCCGTGCGCAAATCGAAGAGACAACAAGCGACTTCGATCGCGAGAAATTACAAGAGCGTTTGGCGAAACTCGCAGGCGGCGTAGCCGTCGTTAAAGTCGGGGCAGCAACCGAGACAGAACTGAAAGAACGCAAACTCCGGATCGAAGATGCACTCAACGCAACACGCGCAGCGGTCGAAGAAGGTATCGTAGCAGGAGGGGGAACAGCCCTCATCCACGTCACGAAAGCCGTCGAATCGATTCTGTCGGTCTCAACAGGCGACGAAGCAACAGGTGTCAACATCGTTCTTCGTGCACTCGAAGCACCACTTCGTCAAATCGCGGAAAACGCAGGTCAAGAAGGCTCCGTCATCGTCGAGCGTCTCAAGCATGAAGCGCCAGGAATGGGCTACAATGCGGCAACAGACGAGTATGTCGACATGATTGAAACAGGAATCGTCGACCCAGCGAAAGTAACGCGTTCAGCACTTCAAAACGCAGCATCCGTTTCAGCGATGTTCTTGACGACAGAAGCCGTCATCGCGGACAAACCAGAGCCAGCTGGATCTGCTCCTGCAATGCCTGATATGGGCGGCATGGGTGGAATGGGCGGAATGATGTAAGGCATTTCATCTCTAAAGTACCGAATCCTAGTAAATAGGGTTCGGTACTTTTTTATAATTCATACTTTCAGAATGAGTTGAATAATTATTCTTTTATTTGTAATATTATACTTAATGTTTAAACGATATACATATATAGAATTCACTAGAAGTGAATGAGGAGAGATTTAACATTTAATCGTCGCCTTACGTTAGAGATCAAAAGAGAGATAGGGGTCATCGAATGAATGAAATTTTAAAAGGTATAGTAACGTCTGGGACGCTCATTATCGCTATTGGAGCACAAAATGCATTCGTTTTAAAACAAGGTTTATTAAAAAATAATATTTTCTGGGTAGCCTTGGTGTGTTTTTTATGTGATGTGATACTGATGTGCACGGGTGTATTAGGGGTCGGTACTGTTATTAAAAACAATACGTTTGCGAATGTTGGTCTTGCGATTGTCGGAGGACTATTTCTGCTATTATATGGATTCAAATCTTTTCGAAGCGCGTTTTCATCGTCAGGTGCAATCGATATTTCAACCGATGTTAAAATCATTCCCATTCATAAAACAATTTTAGTTACATTAGCAATTACACTTTTAAATCCACATGTGTATTTAGATACGGTCGTCGTCATCGGTGGTATAGCTGGGACTTTGACATTTGATCAAAAAGTCAATTTCTTAATTGGAGCCTTAGTTGCCTCTTTTGTCTGGTTTTTTGGATTAGGATATGGATCGAGATGGCTCATTCCTGTATTTAAACAACCAAAAGCGTGGAAAGTATTAGATTTTGGAATAGGATGCTTAATGTTTTGGCTATCGTATCAATTGATTCAATTTGCTTTAGAAAAAAGTTAAAAAAGATATTTAAAGGACTAAGGAGCAACTGCAAAATATGAAGGACGATGAGATTTTATATTTAGTTGAACAGATGTCTGATGAAGAATACCTCTATCATGAAGAATTAAAGTGCTATACGAACGAAGGCTCACCATCCGACTTAGCTTATGCAAGAGTCCGTCAATTTAGGGATGTGAATATACTTCCGATATTGAACACGTTACTCGACAAAGTGAAACAAGCAGAACAAAAACAACATCTTTATTTTATGATTGGAACGATTGGTGTGAATTCGGGAGATGTTCGTGCAGGGATGTTATTGCTTGAGAGACTGGAGCAAGAGACAAAGCCGAGTCTTCTCGAAACCATTTTGGAAGAACTAGCAAAACAACAATGCATTCATGATACAGAACGAATCGTAAAATACATAGACGATTCTCGGTCGTCTGTTCGAGAGGCTGCGATTCAAGCATTGCGAGCCTGTCGAGATGAGATAGCAGAGGATGTGCTAATTCGTTTGATTACGACATCAAATAACTCTTTTGATATCATGAGTGCTAATTTTGTTTTAGCCACGATTGGAACAGAGCGAGCCGTTCCTTATTTGACTCCTTTGTTGGATCATTCTCGAGGAGACGTGAGACGTTCGGCTTTAGCTGCACTGAGTGAACTTGGAAATGGATTAGATCCTTCAATACTTTTGCATGGCCTAAAAGATCGATCTAGCAATGTGAGAGAGTATGCGTTAGTCGCAATTGAGCGACATGGTTATGAAGTAGCGATTGAACCGGTGATCAAACGTGTACAAACATTATTGAAGCGAACGCGACAAATACAAACAGATGAAGTCCTAATCGCTCTTCGATTTTTACATCGATACCAGCATTCCTATCAAGCGGTTCCTAAACTATTTCATTGGATCATTCAAACAAAAAGAAAAGTCTTGTTTGACGAAGAATGGCAATGGATCGAAGACCATTTTACTTGCTATTGATGGGCTCGAGGATAGGTGGAGATAACAATCAATAAACAAGCCTGACCTTCTTCACGTCTAGTGAGAAGTCAGGCTTGTTTATTTTAAGAAAATCAGATGCACTTTGATTACTCCAGTTCATTCTCCTCAATAATCTTATCCGACAGCTTTAACTGCTTACTCACATCCTTCACTTGATTTCGACAGAACTTCAGCTCAACTTTCTTTTCCGTTGAGACGTTGTAACAGGTACCTTCACCGGATGCTTTCGTTAAATCCGCTTCATAGTAATAGTCCTGATAGCGGAACGAACCATCACGGAAGCCCGTCAGATTCGGTTGATCATCGACGAGAGATTGCCCCATCATATAGGACGTCTTAAGGTTCAATAGATCAATGATCGTTGGTGCGATATCAATCTGTCCGCCATTCTCTCTCATGACCCGACCGGTTTGCTGGTCGTTTTTTTTGATGAAGAGTGGAATGCGTTGTTCGAGTTCGAAAGCTGCTACTGGAGACGAGACATCTGCTTTTTTGCGCATCTCACTGCCTTCATTGACGAGTCCACTATCATGATCGCCATAAAAGATGACGAGCGACTGATCCCAGAGATCCCGTTGTTTCAACTCATCGATCATCTTTCCGACACCGGTATCGACGTAATGGACAGTCTGATAATACCGTTTCAACATCGGATCCTTATATCCGGACAAATCAAGCGTCTGATCTTCCTTGTCGATCTCATACGGCGTATGACTCGTCAACGCGACTAAAAACGAGAAGAACGGTTCTTGCAGTGTCTCCATGTGATCAATCGATTCGAGGAAGAACTGTTGATCGTTCAGTGCCATGCCGATTTTCTTCTCTTTTGAATAATCCTTTTGGCTGAAGAAGTGCTTAAAACCGATGTTCTTGTAGACATCGTCACGATTCCAGAAGCCTTTTTCGTAGGCATGCATCGCTGCCGTATCGTACCCGTTTTTCTCAAGTAATGCAGGGAGCGGCTCGAATTCATTCGTCGGATATTGCGTATAGACAGAGCCTGATTTCAATGGATAAAGTGACGTGTTCGTGATGAACTCGGCGTCTGAAGTTCGTCCTTCATGCGTCTGATGATAGAGCGACGAGAAGTAGAGCGATTCCTTCTTCAATTGATTCAGGTTCGGTGTCACTTCCTCACCATTGATGGTTTGGTCGATGACTGAAGCCTGGAATGACTCGAGCTGCACCAGAATGATATTTGGCGTCTGCTTCGGACCGGTCGGATTCGTCTGTTCCTTTTGATGGATGCGCTGTTGTTCCTGTACCGTCAGTCCATCACTTGGTCGTCCGGTCACACCTTTGAACACATCCCATCCGTGATAGCCCCAGAAACCGAACAGGTAGTAGTCACGCATATCGGAAATTGTTGCCGTCGGTTGACGATCTTCCGTTAGCGTCCGGTACGTCAGCAGCGAGGCAGACAAGACGATGCCACTGATTGCGAGTAACCCAGCTGTCCGGCGGCGTGTTTGTGTCGTCGTCACTTCCGGTCGTTTGCGGAAAACGAAAAGCAGAAGTATAAAAATCAAACTATCAGCGAACAAGAGGAAGTCTTGCCGTACGATCAAGGCAGTGAAGCCACTACTGACGTCACTCATCTGCGTCATCTGTGAGAGGAGCGAGACAGAGAGGAAGTCCTCGAAGTAACGGTAGTACCACATGTCGGAAGCCAGTAGAAAACTGTGCGCGAGCAATAGACCGAGCCAGACCCAGCGGCGTTTATTCCACGGAATCAGTAACGTCCAGCTCGACAGGATCAGCATCCCGGCTAGGTTCATGAGTGTTAAATGGAGCGAAAGATCTGTCTTTGTAAAGTAACTAAACAGCATGAACTTCAGCATGCCGAGTAATAGATAAAGGGTGTAGCGAATCGCCATGGTCAGTACTCCTTACGTGTGTTATCACACGGTCTTTACCCTAAACGTTTGATGGTGGAACGCTCAGATGTGGACAGCCATGTGTGCGCGTTCCATGATGTAGTCGGAAAATTGGTCTATATTTCCTCTTGAATTCAAATGATTGACGTTAATTTGTGCAGAAAGCGGGAATAGAAAGCGTGTACGTCCATCGTCCGTCACTGTCTTTTAAAAAAGGAGCGAAGTCATGTCAAACGTGAAACTAGCGGTCATTTATTACAGCGCAACCGGAACGAACCATCAACTTGCCTCATGGGCAAAAGAAGCGGGAGAAGCAGCAGGAGCGGAAGTCCGTCTTGCGAAAATCAAGGAGACAGCCCCAGCAGAAGCGATTGCTTCGAACCCATTGTGGCAAAAACATGCGGATGCCACACGTGATATCGAAGAAGCGACACCGGATCTACTCGACTGGGCAGATGCGATTATCTTTAGCGTCCCGACACGTTACGGTCATGTCCCAGGACAATTCCAACAGTTCCTCGACACGACAGGCGGACTGTGGGCACAAGGCAAACTCGTCAATAAAGTCGTCAGTGCGATGTCGTCGGCACAGAATCCGCATGGCGGTCAGGAAGCGACTGTTCTCGCGGTCTATACGACGATGTTCCACTGGGGTGCAATCGTTGCGGCACCAGGTTATTCGGATCCTGTCTTGTTCGCAGCGGGCGGAAATCCATATGGTACATCAGTGACTGTCGACCAAGACGGTAACATGGTCGAATCCGTTGAACCAGCCGTGCGTCATCAAGCGAAACGGACGGTTGAAGTGGCAAGCCGTCTCAACTCATAACATTACCTAATTTAAAAAGCGCCGGAATGCTGATTCGCATTCTGGCGCTTTTTCGTATGCATCATGTATGTTGTGTCAACGGAAGTTCGACTGTGAACGTCGAGCCTTGTCCTTCGATTGACTCGACATGGATTTCTCCATCATGTCCACGCGCAATTTCGCGACAGATCGAGAGCCCAAGACCAGTACCGCCGATTTGACGGGTGTCCGAATTGTCAACACGATAGAATTTTTGGAACAGGTTACTCATCGCAGAAGCTGGAATCCCGATACCCTCATCTTGAATCGCGACCGTGACACGTGACGCGTGTCGCGTCAGTTGAATATCGATCGTTCCACCAGCTGGTGAGTATTTGATTGCATTGTTGATCAGGTTACTGAACAATTGGCGAATCTTCTTCGCATCCCCTTCGACGATCAATGGTTCAACGTTTCGGAATATTTTAATCGCGTGGGAAGAAGACGACAGGCTATGCAACTGTTTCAAATCCCGAATCATCGCGACGATATCGAACGGTGCCATCTCATATTCCTGACGGTTTGCTTCCATCCGTTGCAGGTCGAGGAAGTCATTGATCAACAGCGAGAGGCGTTCCGTTTCCGAGTGGACCGCTTCGAGATACTTCTTCTGTCGCTTCGGTGGTAGGTCTCGCTGGATCATCAGCTCAGTAAAGCCATAAATCGACGAGAGTGGTGTCCGCAGTTCGTGTGAGATCGTCGAGACGAGTTCGTTTTTGATCCGGTCAATCTCGACTTCATTCGTCACGTCACGTAAGACGAGTAGTATCCCGCGGAACTGTCCACCATAGTGGATGCTCTCGGAGTACGTCTTGATGAAGCGTCGCTCGTGATCGATCGAGAAAGTGATCCCTTCACCGATTTCTCGTTTCACGAACGTCTTTTTCAAGTAACGTTCGAATTCTGATAATTGATCCACACGGTGTTTGAGTTTGACGACAGACGGAGTGATATTCATTAGTCCGTTCTCATCGATACTGTCATCAATCGGATGATCAAACAGGTCAAGTAACGGTCGATTAATCAATTGAATATCACCTTCAGGTTCAATATAAACAATCGATTCACGAATCGAGTTCAACAGTCGCGCTGTTTTTTCCCGTTCGCGTTCAATCTCGTCGAACGTCCGCATCCGCAAGAGCGATAATGCCAGCTGACGCGCGAAGGCGGCTAATTCTTCCTGCTCATAACGATCGAACGGATCCTGATCGCGGGACAAGAAGATATAGGCGATGATCTCATTTTGACTCGGATCAAGAACTGGTGTGACGGCACGTGCGATTTCGTCTTCGAACTGTGTGTGCGGTCGTTTGTCTTGTCGCGACTCACGCAATAACGGCTCGATCGTTGGCATCCAGTCCTCGACTGTGAGCGGTGTCTGCGGATAAAAGACGATGTCGATCACTTTCGTTCCATCCTTGAAAATCAGAGCACCTTGCGTCGCGTTCGTGATTTCGACCATCTTTTGGATGACAACAGGATAAGCACTGATGCTATCGCGCGATGCAAGTGTCTCTGTCAATTGATTCCGTAGACGCAAGTGGGACTCGTTCCGTTGCGTCAGTTTCAACGCATCTTCGAGATTGACGTTCGTCGACATCAATTGATGTTTGTTTTCAATCAAGGCTGTCGCCATCTGATGGAACGATTGACTCAATTCACCGATCTCGTCAGCACGGTTAAGTGGAATCAGTGGTAATGTATGCTCACCACTTGCGAGAAGCTTGCTCTCCTTGCTGAGGAGATGGATTTGTCGCGTCGTCCGTTCGATAAACGGACGGACAATCAGCAAGATGACGAGGAATAGGACGAGCAGATTGACGAGCCAGATCCACTCGGCATACTTCGTCTGAGTGACAAGTTGTTCTTTTGCACCGAGTTCTTTCGCGCGGAGACTACTCCGGTAGTTCGTGAACGTACTCTCCATCGTGTTGACGCTTTTACGCATCGTCTCACTGTTCGAGGCATTCATCTTGAATTTCCGATTCGGATCTCGTGGTACTTGTGGCATCATCGCCTTCAGACTTGGCATCTGCAAGAAACGTTCGTCAATCTTTCCTTCTTGTTTTGCTTGGACATATTTAATTAAGCTTGGCATGACGAAGTTCGTATAAGAATTATAGAGCGAACGAATATCAGACGCATAGATTTGATCCGCCTTGTAGAGACGATTTTTCTCAAACCAAGCCGTCTGTTGTTCGAGTGAGGCTTTTTTTTCATCAATCACGTCGAGCACGGCATCGTCACCGAAGACGATATAGCCCCGCATCTCGTATTGAAGGGACTGCCAATCGTCCCAGAGTTTCGTCGCTCGATCTTCGCGCATGCTGATCGCATCGAGCTCTTGTTTCGCATCCGTGACTTGGTGGTTCGTATAAAAATAAGCAGCCAGGGAAGAGATCGATAGTGTAATAAGAATGAGATAAAACGACGACATGATCTGTCGGCTGATCTTTTGATTGAACCATTTTCGCATATGGATTATGGATGCTCCTTTGTCTATGTGAGTCAAGCGTCAATTAGATGTATTACGTTGGAATATTTGTTACCGTAATCGTACATTTTTTAGACGAATAAATATAGTCATAATGCTTAAAATATCTTCAAAGTAAGAGATACAGGTTCACAAAGAAAACTTAGAACGACAAAAAAGCAGGACGGGATTTTACTCCCAACCTGCTCCGATGCCCATTAATGATGTTCGACGACAATCTTCCCAATCGTTTTTCCGCTCTCGACGAGACGGTGTGCTTCTTTCAGATTGTCAGCGTTCATGCCGATTAACGTCTGTGTCACCGTCGTCTCAAGTGTATGCTCTTCGATCCATGCTGCGACTTGCGTCAGAATCTCATGTTGGCGAATCATGTCCTCTGTCGCAAACAGCGGACGCGTGAACATGAACTCCCAGACGAACGTCGCACTCTTTTGTTGGAGCGCACTTAAATCGAGTTTTTGATCCGTCTCGACGATGCTACAGATTTTCCCTTGTGGTGCAATTACATCGACCATCGTCTCAAAATGTTGGTCCGTCGCATTGAGACAGAAGATATAGTCGACGTATTTGTAACCGAGGGCTTCCAGCTGAGGACGGAATGCCTCGTGGTGATTGATCGTATGATGTGCACCGTGTTCCTTCGCCCAATCAATCGTCTCGTCACGCGACGCCGTTCCGATGACGGTCAGCCCAGCGTGATTCGCGAGTTGTGTCGCGATTGAACCGACACCACCAGCAGCTCCGATGATGAGGATCGTCTTCTCGAGATTCGATTTAGCATCAAACGTCAATCCGAGACGATCGGTCAATGCTTCGTAAGCTGTCAGCGTCGTCAACGGGAGAGCAGCGGCTTCGCTGAACGTCAACCGTTCCGGCTTTTTGGAGACGATTCGTTCATCAACGAGTTGGAAGTCACTGTTTGAACCGGGGCGCTGGATTGCACCGGCGTAATACACTTCATCACCGACTTGGAAGAGGGAGGCATCATCGCCGACTTCAACGACGACTCCGGCTGCATCGTAACCGATAATCTTCGGGGCGTCTTCGTCTTTCCCGTGAGCACGGACTTTCGTATCGACCGGGTTGACGGAGACAGCTTTGATCTCAACTAAGAGATCGTGTCCGGTTGCTTCCGGGCGTGGTAGTTCCAGGTCAATCAGACTTTCGTGATCCGTTAGTGGTAAGTGTCGGTGGAAACCGACAGCGGACATGTTCGACATCTACAATCATCCTTTCCAGATAGGAATCGCTTCTCTCCATCTGTTCCACGCTCGCTTCGTCTTAAAACCAGTTGCGAAACTTTGAAAACGGATTCCCCTTCTGTCGTCAACGGAAGAATGCTGGATAGATATGGTAGCATATAAGAGAAGCTATCATTTTTTGAGAAGGAGCGATTTTGTATGTATGACGTCATCTCTCTACCGGCAGGACCGACTCAAGTCACGATTGAACGTTTCCTCGTCCATGCGCATCCACACCCCCGTCCATATCGACCTGCGCGTTTGATTGCCCTGCGTCAAAGTGGTGGCGTCATGCATCGACTGTATCGCACGGAGCGGGAAATCGTGCTCTCTCCGCATGAAGCACTTGCGCCCCAAGTCCAGCGGCTCTCGTTCTCACAACAGGAGCGTGTCCTTGCGTATATCGAAGAACGGCGCGCGAGCTTCGGTTTTGATGAAGGGGAGGAATACAAGTTTTACTTACTTGAGGTGGCGTACGAGCTCCGTCACCTGCCGCGAACGGATCGACCAATCCGTTCGCATACGTACTATCAACTGGATGAGCTGTTGTCGGGTCGACCGCTTGTCTTACGAGCCAAACAGAGGGAGGAAATGAAATGAAACGCATTCAACAGATTGGAATTCCAGTGAAGGATATTAAGCGTAGTACAGCATTTTATCGGGATGTGTTGCAATTATCCGTCCTATTTGAACTCGAGACGATGGTTTTCCTTCAGTGTGGAAATATTCGATTGATGTTAACTTTGCCAGAGACAGAGGCATTCGATCATCCGAGTTCCGTTATATATTTTGAGGTTGATTCGTTGCAAGTAGAATATAAGCGGATGCAAGAACAAGGTGTCGTTTTTCTCGGAGAACCACACATGATCACGCGTTCCGAGACAGAAGAGACGTGGATGGCGTTCTTTAAGGATTCGGAACAAAATACGATGGCGTTGACGGCGCAAGTTGCTGTGACGGTCTAAACGAAATAGCCTGCTTCAGATCACATGGTTCGTGACAAGAAGCAGGCTATTTTTAAATCGCTGGCGTTGGCGTCGATGTGACACCAGTCTTCGCGTACGCTTGATCGATGGCAGTCCGGATTTCTTTAACGGAGCTACCTTTTTGATAAGCGACGATCGACTGTGCCGCGATATCGAGACAGGTGCCGCACGTGATGCCGTGCGTCGTCCAGGTCGTGGAACTAGCAGTCTGCTCTTCGATGAAGCAGTCATAGTTGCTCGTATGACCGGCAGATTCACCACAACCGCAATAACAAGGCATCTTTTTCAAGAGATCAGGATGTTTAGCGACGGAGCGGTAAATTGTCTGGATCGACTCATCTTGTTCGTTCAGAAAAGCGGGTAACGTGTCTGATCCCGCGGTCTTCTCGAGTTGATCATCAGCACCGTTGCTGGCATGGTCCGCATGATCTCCGTGATTCGTCTGTTCTGTTTTCGGAGCACCCGTTTGATCAGCCGTCCCGCATGCAGCGAGCAACAGGCTGATACTGAGGGGAAAGGCGTAACGATATAGTCGTGTTTGCATAATGTGCCTCTCTTTCATCGTCTTGCCTTCATTATAAGGAAAGACGTATCCAGAAGGCGTGACGATTTGTTGACGCTTACTTGGCGAGTGCTTCCGTGATCGTCTCGATGTTTGCTTGCATCATGCTGTAGTAGGTGTCGCCATTCTTACCTGGTGCACCGAGAGAGTCGGTGAAGAGCGTACCACCGATCGGAACGCCAGTCTCCCTTGAGACGGTTTCCATACTCCGTCGATCGACGCTCGTTTCGACGAATAAGACAGGGATATCTTGCTCCTTGATCGTATCGACGATCCGGCGGACTTGTGCCGGAGTCCCTTGATTATCCGAGTTAATCTCCCAAATATAATTCGCTTTGACGTCATAGGCCGTTCCGAAGTATTTGAAGGCTCCTTCGCTCGTGACGAGATGACGTTCTGCTTTCGGAATAGCGGCAAACTGCTGTTTCGCTTCCTGATCAAGCGTCTGCAGTTTTTCGATATAGGCATCGGCATTTTTTTCGTAGTCGGCTTTGTGCTTCGGATCTTCCTTGATCAATGCCTGCTTGACGTTTTCGACGTAGCGGATGCCATTGCTTAGATCGAGCCACGCGTGCGGATCGGTCTCCGATTCCTTACCTTTCGTCGTCAGGTATTTCGGTTCGACGCTTTTGCTTAAACGATAGACAGGCGCATCAGACATGTCTTTGCCAGTCGTTGACCGGAGTTTATCGAACCACGCACCGCCGGCTTCTAGGTTCAACCCGTTGTAGAAGACGACGTCAGCATCTGCCATCGCTTGTACGTCTGCCGGAAGTGGGTCATACTCGTGCGGGTTTGCCCCGATCTTGACCATACTGTGGACATCGACATGTTCACCACCGACCTCACGTGCGAGGTCAGCGAGAATCGAATAGGTCGCGACAACCTTTAACTTCCCGTTATCTTCTGATGGTGTCGAACAAGCAGCAAGTAAGACTGTGCTGAGGAGGACGAACAGAAAAAGTTTTACTTTCATACCGTAGATTCCTTTCGTTTCCGGTGGCGCATCAGACCGTGACGTGGTGAGAAGACGAAGACGAGCGCAAACAGCGTCGTCGCGACGAGGACGATCGACGCACCGGAAGATAGATTATAGGTGAAGCTGAAATATAGTCCGACGATGGCGGAAAACGTACCGAATCCTGCCGCTAAGAACAGCATCCGCGAGAGACGGTTCGTCAGTAAATACGCGGTCGCTGCCGGTGTGATCAGCATCGCGACGACGAGAATGATGCCGACGGTCTGGAGTGAAGCGACGGTGACGAGTGTCAGTAACGTCATCAGTCCGTAATGAATCCAGCGTGTCGACAGCCCATAGGCTTGCGCCATCGTCGGATCGAACGAACTGATCAGTAACTCTTTATAGAAAAAGAAGATCCCGCCAAGGACGATCAGTCCGATGATGACGGTCATCCACATGTCGCTCGGCCGGACCGCGAGGACGTTACCGAACAGAATGTGATAGAGATCACTACTGCTGCGTAAGAACGAAATCAGGATGATCCCGAGGGCGAAGGCGGATGTGAACATGATTCCGATTGCCGTATCGTTCTTGATGCGACTGTTCTGGCTAACGAAGCCGATTCCGAGCGCCGTTACGAGACCTGTGACGACAGCACCGATCAGAAAGTTGATACCAAGCAAATACGAGATGGCTACGCCTGGTAAGACAGCGTGTGAAATCGCATCACCCATCAACGACATCCCGCGGAGGATGATGAAGCAACCGATCACACCGCAGATGATGCCGACCATGACAGCGGTGATCATCGCTTTTTGTAAGAACTCATACTGAAGTAATGCCTCGATGAACGTCATCCTTGACCCTCCTTGCGTCGTTCGAATAGGGGTAAGCCATATGCTGGTTCGAGCCATTCCGGCGTCAAAATATCAGACGGCGGACCGACAGCAATCAATTGTTTGTTCAACAGCATCAATGTGTCGAAGTAGTCCTCTGCTTTATGCAAATCATGGTGAACGACGACAATCGTCCGTCCCTCGGCCCGAAGTGTCCGCAAGAGTTCAATGATCATCTGCTCACTTGCGACATCGATCCCGACGAACGGTTCGTCCAGCAATAGTAGTTCTGCTTCTTGGGCAAGGGCACGCGCTAGAAAGACCCGTTGTTGCTGTCCACCTGACAGCTCACCGATTTGGCGTTCGGCGTGATCAGACATACCGACGCGCTCGAGGCACTCCATGGCGAACACTTTTTGTGCTTTCGATGGTCGTTTGAATAAGCCGAGCTTCGGATAACAGCCCATCAGCACGACGTCCTGCACACGAACCGGGAAGTCCCAATCAATTGCACTTCGTTGCGGGACGTAAGCGACGCGCGACCGGACGGCTTCGAGTGATTGGTCAAGCACGCGTAACTGCTCGATGCGAGCCGGGATCAAACCGAGGACGGCTTTTAAGAAAGTTGATTTACCAGCGCCGTTCGGTCCGATGATGCCAATCAATGAAGCAACCGGAAGACGGACGGATACATCGTCGAGTGCATGGGTATCAAAATAGGAGACGGTGAGACGATCAACGTCAAGGGCGTACATGAATGATCACTCCTTTAGTTTGTGGTATAGAGAAGGAAAGTTTCCTTAGGGCAAAAAGTGGAATAAAAATTTTTGGTTCCAATCACTGGGAAAAGATTCGATCTGCAAATAATGTTTCCTTAAGGCAAACTTTAAAGCCGCGGGAAACAGATGTCAACTGTTTTTCGATATCGATCGCGAATCAACTCGTGCTAAGATAAAAAGGCAGAATGCAGGGGGTGAGGAGATTGCGTCAGACAGCAGAACAAGAATGGAAGTGGCTATTGCTCGATGCGCTTTCGAAGGAAAAGCGGGAGCAAGCACAGCAAGTCATCGAAGAAGTCTATCCGTATGACATCGCACAAGTGTATGAAGAATTAGGGGAAGACGATCAGGCACGACTCCTCGATTATCTCGATCACGAACGGTTGGCGGATGTGCTCGAGGAGCTTGAAGGAGGGCAGCGTCTCGCTGTCTTGCGTCGTTTAGACGTCGAGCGTGCTGGGCACGTCCTCGATTTAATGGAGAACGATGATGTCGCGGATTTACTTGAGGAACTGGGACCGGAAGAGACCGACCGTTTGCTTGGCAGCATGCGGACAGACGAAGCACTGATCGTCCGCAATCTCTTGACGTATCCACCGGAAACGGCAGGGCGCTTGATGACGAACCGGTTCATCTGGGTCGGTGAGGATTTCACGGTCGGTGAGACGGTCGAGAAGATGCGCGACTATATCGAATACTCGGAAACGATCAACTACGTCTACGTCGTCAATCAACTCAGTGAACTCGTTGGGGTCATCTCATACCGGGATGTCATCTTAGCTGAAAATACGGAACGGATCAGTGACGTCATGGAGACGAAGGTGATCCGGGTCGCAGCAGAGACCGATCAAGAAGAAGTCGCGCAATTGTTCGAACGCTATGATCTCGTCTCGTTACCCGTCGTCGAGGGCGACATTCTCGTCGGACTGATCACGGTCGATGATGCGCTTGATGTCTTACGGGAAGAAGCGAACGAAGACATCGAGAAACTCTCGGCGTCCGGTAAATCGATTGATTTCGAGACGAAGCCGTGGATTGCTGCGACTCGGCGTTTGCCGTGGCTCGTCTTATTACTATTCATCGGGCTCGTCTCCGGATCAATCATCAGTCAGTTTGAAGAGACGCTCTCGAAAGTCGTCGCGCTCGCCTTCTTCATGCCGATGATTGCGGGGATGACCGGAAATACCGGTACCCAATCGCTCGCGGTCGTTGTCCGGGGATTGATCACGCGTGAAGTCGATAAGCGGGTCGCGACCCGTTTGATTCTACGGGAACTTTGGGTCGGTTTGATCATCGGTGTCATTTGTGGCGTTTTGATCGCCATCATCGCCTACGTCTGGCAAGGGAGTGCTGTCTTAGGTCTTGTCGTCGGTAGCTCGCTTGTCATTACGTTGATTTTCGGAACACTAGCTGGAACGATCATTCCGCTGATCTTGCATCGCTTAAAGATTGACCCAGCGATTGCGTCCGGACCACTGATCACGACGTTGAACGATATCCTGTCGCTCCTCGTCTACTTCGGGATCGCGACCGCATTCATCAGCCGCTTGATGTAAAAAACCGAGCCGATTCGCCTTCTCCTAAGGAGAAAGGGAATTGGTTCGGTTTTTTATGCGTCTTCAGACGTCGTCCGAATCCAGACCGCCAGTGGACCGACGTCGTCAAAGCCGGCTTCGAGCGCCGTGATCAGGTGGTCGCCGTACTCATATCCGACGAGTGGTTGACCAGGGAAGTGTGCCGAACACAAGCGGGCGATATCGTCCCATAAGCGTTCATCCAGATAGTCGGAACTAACGTACATCAATCCGGTCGTCATCTGATTCGAGTAAGCGATGCAACTGGCCTGTTGTGCTTCGGAATAGAAGAAGCGGACGTCCGGATGGTGCCATAACGACTCCGGTAATTCCGGTGTCGCCTGGATTGCTTGGAAGCGAGTGAAATGCGCGGCATCCGTTACGACAGACCAATCGACAGGGAGGGCGCGGCGATCGAGTATAGCAGGCCTTGTCATCCATTCTGCTGTGAACAGGTGACTGAGACCGATGCTTGAGAAATCATAGCTCGCCGTGCAGTCTTTGATGCTGTAAACACCAGTCGCACCAATTCGTTGATGAGGAAGGCGGACCATCAGTTCCGGATAATAACTCGGAACGCTCCCTTGAGCAAGCCAGGTCGACTCAGTTTCCGTCACTTGGCATCCGGCTTGTTCACAAACGAGGCGACACCAATCGAAATTGTTTTGGATGGCAGCTTGACGCATAGTTCCTTCCTCCTTAATCCTCTTCCGGTTGTTTGATCAAAACGTACGACAACGTAGCGATTAACGTCAAGAACAATCCACATCCAATCGTGATGTACGCCATCGTGAAGACCTTACCGAGCGTCGTCGTCGGAACGAACGTTGGATGCCCAACTGTACTGAGTGTCGTGATACAAAAGTATAGCGCATCGACGACCGAGAGGTTTTCTTCCGTGCTATAGAAGATCGTTCCGGAGACGAGCGTCAACAGGCAGAGAATCAATAGACCACGAAAATAGGATAAGTGAAAGGCGCGGCGCAATCCTTTGAATAAGCGTGAAAAAATCGTCACTACAGAAATCATCGAATCTCTCCTTTAGGATCGTTGCGTCGAGTCCATCGTATCATGAATGAGATAATCGTTCTTTCCGGCATGTTTGACGCGGTACATCGCTTGGTCAGCATGCTGAATCAGCGTATCGAGATCGACACCATGGTCCGGCGAGTAGCTGAGTCCGATGCTCGTCCGGATTTCAATCGTTACTTCAGCGAACATGTAAGGGTTGTCTTGCAAATACGTCAACAGGTCTGCGGCATAGGCATGGAGCGCGGCGACGGTCGGATGACGATAGAGTAAGAAGAACTCATCTCCGCCGACACGAGCTGCGAACCCGTGTGCGCGAGCCCGTTCCTCAAGCAAACGAGCGATGTGAATCAAGAAAGCGTCACCGATTTGATGGCCATACGTATCATTAATTGCTTTGAAACCGTCGAGGTCGACGACGATGATCGCAACTCGATTAAGTTCGAGTAACTCTTGCGCCGCGCGTTCGTAAAAGCTCCGACGATTCGCAATCTTCGTCAACGGATCGTGGTAGGCGAAGAAACGAATCGTTTGCTCCGCTTCCTTGAAGGACTGAATATCGCGGATCAACAGCATTCCGTGCAGCTCTTGTTCGATGAAGACGAAGTCGGCATCCATGACGACGTAGCGTTCTTGTCGTTGTGCTGTTAAAATCTTCGTCTCGAATTCGTTGAATTTCCGTTGCGACAAAAAGTGCGTCATGTAATGCAACGACCAATCGGCTTGTTTTTTGTCCGGTAAGTAACTCGAAAATGTACATGCCGTTAAGTCGTCTGTCTCAAACAGGCGATGAGCGGCCGGATTGGCACTTTCGATCCGCCCGTCCCGGTCAAGCAGCAGGATTGCCGAAGGATTCAAATTGTAAAGCGTCGCGAAGCGCTTTTGGTATGACGCGAGATAATCGAACCGGCGCATCGCAATCGCAAGAGCTCCTGCCCAGAACAAACCGCCATACATATAGGCATACGGTGGCATGATGCCATAAAACGACCAGTAGCCGAAGGCGACATCCCAAGCAAGAACGAGAACGGCGACACTCAACAAAACGTTAATGATGCCGCGACGCGCATCCTTCAACTGTGTTCGCGCATATACAAGCAGACCGATGACAAGAAGGTGAAAGACGTTTCCGACCGTCATCGTCACTAAATATTGCGTATTGAATTCCGGGTAGATGAACTGCCCGGCCTGCATGAATTGTTGACTGTTGATGACGTTCGTCTGGAATACGTATGTCGTCAGCACGATGCCCATCGGCAGATAGAAAATCCACGGATAGAGCAGTCGTGGCATCCGTTTCCATAAATTCGAGACGCGAAAGATGAAATGGAGCGATGTACTGAAGACGATTAGACCGGCATTCCCGAACCAGTAGGTCACGAACGCCGGACTCGACTCGATTGGGGAGGCGTTTCGGAAAAATTCACCGAGGAACAACATCCCGTAAGCGAACGTGAATAAACTGAGCAACCGGTGTTGTGAACGTGATGGATTGCGTAAGAAAATATCGACCGCCATATAGAACATGATGAAGGTCGGAATCAGATAGACGATAGCAAAGAGAAACAAGGATGACATGGTGCTCCGCCCTTCTGGATGATTTTTAGGTAGATAGTCTCAGTATAGTGGGCGAAGATCATACAGACGGAATGAAATTTCAAAAAAAGGGGAATCAATCAAGATTTAATGTCAGACGTCGTATTTTGGCGACTCCTTCAAGTCCTGATGGGTCATGCTGTGTCTTATGGGCAACGAATTGTTCGTCGGCTTCCGTCGTTCGTATCCGTAAGGGGCGTTTGTTGCCGTGAACGACTTCGAAGATCAGTTCAGCCAGTGCTTCCGCTGATTGACGATTGGCATGACGCGCTCGGTAGGTCTGCAGGTAAGCGGTGATGATCGGTTTGAAATCGTCTTCGTGTAAGCCACCGGTCTGTTCCAGTTGATCGAGGACGGTTGCGGTGAAGTTTGTCTCGACGGCAGCCGGTTCGATCAAGGTGACGTCAATGTTGAAGTACGGTTTATAGTAGGTCGCAAGACTTTCGAACAATCCTTCAATTGCGAACTTACTGGCACAATACAGCTCATTCATGGGTTGACCGACGAGACCGCTGACGCTTGATGTCGCGACCAAGTGACTACCGTCCGGTGCTTGTTTGAGTAAAGGGAGGCAGGCTTCGATTGTCCGAATGACACCGAAGACATTCGTTTCGAACAGGCGATTGATCTCATAACTCGTTGCTTGTCCAAGTGCGCGCAACAAACCATGACCAGCGTTACAGAACACGACGTCGAGGTGATCGACCTCTTGTTCGATTTGCCGGACGGCTGCTTTGACGCTTGTTTCATCGGTCACGTCGAGCGGTAAGAAGGTGAGTGTCGGTAACGATATGGTCATTTCATCGGGACTCCGGACACCAGCGTAGACGGACCAGCCGGATTCTGCGAATCGTCGCGCCGTCGCGAGACCAATGCCGGAAGAAGCACCTGTGATCAACATCGTTTGCATACAGATTCCTCCGTTCTAAAAGTAATTGTCCTTCATTATTTACCCGAATTCCGATAGAACTATTTGCATTAAAATTGCATAAATTAATGAAAAAACTTAAAATGAAGAAAAAAAGGAGGGACGGAGCGATGGGGCAAATCGACAGATTGCAACAGATGCGCGAATGGATCAAGACGAGTCCTGAAATTTCGCTCGATCAATTAATGCAGGAGTATCAGATTTCACGGGATACCGCACGTCGTGATGTCATCGTCCTCGAACAAGAAGGGGAGATCATCCGCGTCAAGAACGGATTAGTCCGTGCTGGTGGAACGCTTGCGTATGAGCAACGAACGGAGAAACCGGAAAAACGACGGATTGGACAGCGCGCGGCGCATCACGTCCAAGCGAACGACCGTTTGTTGCTCGATGCTGCAACGACCGTATCTGAGATGGCACGCGCACTTCCGCCGTATCCGCTTCAAGTCATCACGAACTCACTCGATATCGCCGATCACGTCGGAGCGCGGAGTGATATTGAGCTGTACGTCACGGGAGGACGTTTCGACCGGCATGCGCGCAGCTTGAGTGGGATCAAGACGGCAGACGATATTCTGAATTATCAAGTCGATTGTGTTTTTCTTGGAGCATGTGGATTGACGGAAGAAGGACTTTTTGCGGAACAACTCGAAGAGGCGGTCGTAAAGAAAGCAATGATTCGAAGCGCGACCCGTGTCATCGTCCTCGCGGACCATACGAAATTCAATAAGCGTTTTTTGCATAAGGTCTGTGATTGGGAACAAATAGATGTCCTCGTCACCGACCAAGTACCGGACACATCGTGGCAAGAACGACTACACCATTACAACGTCGAACTTGACGTGACAGAGGAGGAAACAACATGAACCCGATTCAAACAACGCTCGTCGGATTCGGCTTTTCAGCGGTGACGTTCCACGTTCCGTTCTTACAGGCATTACCGGCATTTGAAGTGACGCAAGTCGTCTCCAGTCGACCGGAACAGGTAGCGCGCTATTTTAGTGAGGCGACGGTCATCGCGACACTTTCTGAAGCCTTACAGGATGAGAACACGGAGCTCGTCATCATCACGACACCAACGGCACTCCATTTCGAAATGGCAAAACAAGCGATTGAAGCAAAAAAGCACGTCTTACTCGAAAAGCCGGCCGTCGTAACGATCGAAGAAGCACTGGCGCTGCAAACGTTAGCGAAACAACACGGCGTTCAAGTCGCAGTCTATCAAAACCGTCGCTTTGACGGTGACTTCCTGACACTTGAACAATTGATGGAAATGAACGAGATCGGCGACTGGCAAGTCATCGAATCACGCTTTGATCGCTATCGTCCGGTCGTTCGGGAACGCTGGCGGGAACAAGCGGGAAGTGGCTCTGGCATCCTGTTTGATCTCGGCTCACACTTACTCGATCAAGCACTTGTCTTGTTCGGAGAACCGGATGCACTGACAGGCGACGTCTATCTGCAACGTGACGGCGCTGTCGTCGATGACGGTTTTCATGTCACGCTACATTACGGTACGCGTCGTGTTATTCTTCGTTCGACGTCTTTCATCCAAGGACCAACCCCGCGTTTCGAGTTTCATGCGACGCGCGGCAGTTACATCAAGTACGGAATGGATCCGCAAGAAGGACGACTTGCGAAAGGTCATCCTGTCGATGGACATCTCGGTGAAGATGAAGTGGATTCCTACGGCTACCTCCAAATTGCCGATCAGCCCGTCGAGCGTCTCGCAACACTTCCAGGCAGTTATGCGACGTTTTATGAACAGTTGGCGGAAGGACTTCGCGGAGGACGAGTACCTGTTGATTTGCGCGACGCTGAAAAAACGATGCGTTTGATTGAAGCGGTGCGTATCAGCAGTGATGAAGGACGACGCCTCTTACGAAAGGAATGGGATGCATGGAAGAATTGAAGGTGTTGCTAGCGGAAGAGGACGAACTCGTCCTGACATCACTGACGAACACGGAAGCGATCGGGATGGGGCATGAGTTGATTGGACGGGCAATGAAGGAGAACTTATCGATCGCCGTTGAAATCAAACGGAACGGACAGCGTCTATATTACGCGGCGCTCGACGGTACCGCGCCGGATCAGGAAGAATGGATCCGCCGGAAATCGAACGTCGTCTTGCGGCATGGCTATAGTTCGCTCTACATGCGCCGGTATAATGAGAGTAAACATCGCTCGTACCACTCGATGTATGCCGTTTCTCCGGCTGATTATGCCGATGCCGGTGGATCGTTCCCGATCCGAATCGAAGGAGTCGGTGTCGTCGGTACGATCACCGTTTCCGGTCTATCGCAGGAAGCGGATCATCGCCTCGCGACGGAAGCGCTGCGCTTATTGAAGAGACAACAGTTGGAGCAGTGATATAGATATATGAGATGTTCTTACGATGCTCTACCCGCTTTCTTCAGGCGAGACATAAGCCAGTCTCTGACAGCACGACGCATCGTGCTTTTTTCCTGTAGAAGTCGTGTGGAAATGTGAGGACTCCGAATAAAATAATGGAATCGAAAAAGTCCGAACAGATGAGAAAGAAATCGTTCGGACTTTTTGTATACGAGGATTGATGGATTTCTGTTGATAGACGTGCAAGACGAAGACTCCTACGGGAAAGCGGAATAGGTGAGACCCCGCAGACGCATAAGCGGCGAGGCGGCTCGCCTTCCGCCCGAGGAAAGCGAAGTCTTGCACGGAAATCAACGCTGAAACTTCGGTCACGATGCCATCGAATCAGATGAAGCCGACACGTCTTTTCGTGTGTTCCCACGATAGACGAAGTAAAGCGCAGCCAGCATCGCAACTAGACCAAGCAGACGTTTTCCGTCGAGCGGGACGACGACGCCACCGAACGCACCGATGTGGTCAATGACCATACCTGCTGCGAGTTGACCGATGACGGTCGCGATACTAGCTGCCGTGACACCGATTTGCGGGACAGCAAGAATCGTCAGGAAGAGATAACTGACGCCGAACAGGACGGCGCTCAGTTGCCAACGTGGTGCTTCAAGTAAGAGCAAGACGTTTCCTTGACCAAAGAACAAGATGGCGAGTGCGAGAATCAGCATTCCGGTAAAGAACGTCAGGAACGTACTCTCTAGCGCCCCTGCCTTTTGACTGAAGGCACCATTGATCGAGGACTGAGCGCTCAGCATCACGCCGCCGAGTAATGTAAAACCGAGTAATAGAATATTCATGAGCGAACCTCCTTAAAAGATAAGAAATAAAGCGACGAGCATCAAAGCAGAAGCCATTAGCTTATCGCGATTAATTGGACGTTTCGGGCTACCAAGCCAGCCATTATGTTCGATGACCATGCTGGCGATCATCTGTCCGATGATGACACTGATCATCGCGAGACCGACACCGACGAGCGGGATACTAATGATCAGAATCGTCAAGTAGATACTACCGAGTAGACCACCGAGCAAGGTCCATTTCGGTGCGCGGAATGTATAGCCGAGCGAGCCTTTTCCGAAGAAGAGAACGATCAGTCCGATGATGATCGTACCGGCGAAGAAGTTATAAAAGCTACTTTCGAGTTTTCCGACGAAGTTCCCGAGTTCACCATAGATGGCTCCTTCGACACTTAAAGCGATACCCGCAAGTAACGCGAGTACGTAATACACGATTTTCAATAGAATTCACCCTTTCACGAATCTAAATATCGAGAAATGTCGATATGTAAGGCGAGGAGAACGGATCAAAGTTCTCCTTTGAGGTACGTTGCGAGCTCCTGGATTTTTTCTTCATTTCGCCGGTAATACGTCCATTTGCCGTGACGTTCGGATTCGAGCAATCCGACTTTTTGCAACATCGCAAGATATTGGGAGACGGTCGATTGAGATAAGTTCGCCTTCTCTTGGATATCTCCGACGCAAATGCCTCCCTTGTCCGACAGATTCGTCGCGAGATGGGCCGTCGGCTTATTGAAATGAGTCTCGGGATCCTTGAGCCAGCGTAAGATATCAAGACGTACCTCGTTCGATAATGCCTTGAATAGATCCACTTGATTTGTCATACGCTTAAACTAATCGATGATTCTCGATATGTCAATCCAAGACACTTAAGGTTGGACGAATGCATGCTTTAAAAGTCGATGTGTTACCTTGGTTGCCGTATACGGCTCAAAACCAAATCGTTCATAAAATGTACTGGCATCGTCCGTATAGAGCCAGAGCTCGGAATACGTCAACAGCGCTTCTGGGATGATTTTCTCAAGCAGTTGCGTACCGACACCGTGATGTCGTATTTCCGGTAAGACATAGACATGACGAATCCGACCGACGTCGTTCGTGTCGGTTTGTTTCATATAACCCCCGCACGCAATGACGTGTCCGGAAAGAGATAAGGCAACGAACAATGCCTCACCGTCCTCTTGAAACGTTTCATTTCGTCGTTCACGTAGCATCCGTTCAATAAAGGGATAGCCTTCCTGTGTACTCTTTGATAAGATTGGTAACCAGTTGAAGTCATCAAAATCGTTGACCCGTTCGATTGTCATCTCCATCTGTCATTCCTCCTTCTTCTCCCTTGGATATTCCTTTTTCAGGAGCTAGAAAAACACGAATCGAGAATCAATTCGAGCTTTTTTTAAATAGAGACTGGATTTTTAAAAGACGTTTTGCGTATAATGAGAAGTAATGGATTGAACGCAAATGAAAGGAAGTGGCCGTCACAATGAGCCTCAGCCGTTTAAGTAAAGAAGAGATTACTGATCTTTCGCTGATCGAATTCGTCAACGAAATGTTGCAAGAAGCTGGCGAACAGCCAATCACGTTCGATGACATCACGTCAGAAATCGAAAAGTACCATACGTTTACAGATGAAGAAGACAAGTTCGAGAAACTTGCTCAACTCTATACAGACATGAACATCGACGGAAACTTCGTCAACGTCGGAGCGAACCGTTGGTCACTCCGCGCTTGGTATCCGTTCGATAAGTCGGATGAGGATCTCGTCATCGAAGCGCGTCAACGTGGAGAACTCGATGAGTTTGAAGAAGAGTTCAACTATGATGCAGAAGAAGATGAGTTCGAGACGATCGAAGACGATCTCGATACATTCGCGAAGACAGCGGACTATGATTCAGCTGACGATAGCGAAGACGACGATACGTTCAAAAAAGTCGCAGCCATCGATGATCTCGATGACGATCTCGACGAAGAAGATTTAGAAGACTTCGAAGAAGAAGAGGAAGTCTAAGTACGATCAACCACAACTGTACAGCTGCTATTTCCCTATAGAAATGGCAGTTTTTTCGTTGACGGCTGACGAACGAGTACGAAAATTTTTCTTTGAAAAATTAGGCTTGACGAAGTTTTCCGAATGACGTAAGTTAGTCATGGGCTTCTTTAAGCAACGTGCTTATTTCAGCAAAAGTGTCTCCTATTCCAATGGGGGCACTTTTGCTTTTTTGTTTTTACCACCTCTGTATTGTTGAGATGTGAATTAGAGAAGGGAGCAAGATTTAACATGACAAAGTATATTTTCGTAACAGGTGGCGTCGTATCGTCACTCGGTAAAGGGATCACCGCTGCATCGCTCGCTCGTCTCTTGAAAAACCGTGGCCTCAACGTCACGATTCAAAAATTCGACCCGTACATCAACATCGACCCGGGTACGATGAGCCCGTACCAACACGGGGAAGTGTTCGTCACGGATGACGGCGCGGAGACAGACCTTGACCTTGGTCACTACGAGCGCTTCATCGACATCAACTTGAGCCAGAACGCAAACGTCACGTCTGGACGTATCTACTCGACGATCCTCAAGAAGGAACGCCGTGGTGACTACAACGGTGGAACGGTCCAAGTCATTCCGCACATCACGAACGAAATCAAGGATCGCGTTTTCCGTGCCGGAAAAGAAACGGGCGCTGACGTCGTCATCACGGAGATTGGTGGAACAGTAGGGGATATCGAATCGCTTCCGTTCATCGAAGCCATTCGTCAGGTGAAAAACGATATCGGGAAAGAAAACGTCATGTACGTCCACTGTACGCTCGTTCCGTATCTTGCGGCTGCAGGTGAGCTCAAGACGAAACCGACACAACACAGTGTCAAAGAACTCCGTAGCTACGGTATTCAGCCAGACATCATCGTCTTACGTGCGGAGCACCCAGTTCCACAAGAGATGAAAGATAAAATCGCACTCTTCTGTGACACACGTCCAGAAGCAGTCATCGAAGCACAAGATGCATCGACTCTCTACGAAGTACCACTCAACTTGCAACGTCAAGGCATGGACCAACTCGTCTGTGACTACTTCAAGTTCGATACACCAGCTGCTGACATGACGGCTTGGAAACAACTCGTCCACACAGTGACGCACCTCGAGAAGACGACGAAGATCGCACTCGTCGGGAAATACGTCGAATTGCGTGATGCGTACATCTCGGTCGCAGAAGCATTGAAACATGCTGGATTCGCCTTCAATAGTGACATCGAAATCGACTGGATCAATGCAGAAGACGTGACGCATGAAAACGTCAACGAATTGCTTGGTTCAGCAGACGGAATCCTCGTTCCTGGTGGATTCGGAGAACGCGGCATCGAAGGGAAAATCGAAGCGACACGTTTCGCACGTGAAAACAACGTACCGTTCTTCGGTATCTGTCTCGGTATGCAACTCGCGACAGTTGAATTCGCTCGTAACGTCCTCAATCTCGAAGGCGCACACTCAGCGGAAATCGACCCAGCGACACCATATCCAATCATCGACTTGTTGCCGGAACAAAAAGACATCGAGGATCTCGGCGGTACGCTCCGTCTCGGACTTTACCCATGTAAACTCGAAGACGGAACGAAAGCACGTGCCGCGTATTCAAGCGAGCTCGTCTACGAACGTCACCGTCACCGTTATGAGTTCGGTAACGAATTCCGTGAGCAGTTCGAAGCAAATGGCATGGTCTTCTCAGGTACGAGCCCAGACGGTCGTCTCGTTGAAATCATCGAAATTCCAGAACACAAATGGTTCGTCGCGTGTCAATTCCACCCAGAATTGATCTCACGTCCAGAACGCCCACAAGCGCTCTTCCATGACTTCATCCAAGCTTCACTTGGTGAATGAAAAGAAAGGTAATCAAAGACGCGGTAACCTTCAGCATCATTGAAGGTCACCGCGTCTTTTTTGATTGATTAGATTAAGAACTACATATTATAGAAGAAAAACGTCAATCCCACTCTTCCGTCATCTCTTGTAGTTGCGTCAAAATATGCGTCAAGAGGAACGCACAAAGGGCAAGACTCGGCAGCCCGTGTCGCGAACCGTCCTCTGCCGGAAGTAGTCCTTTGTTGAACTTCAATGCGAGTGGAGCAATTGAACGCTCGAGCGTCTCCGTCACGTCACTGAGTGTGACGATCGCATAAGGCGTATGCCATGCGTCGTAACGGGCAAGAGAAGCGAGGAGATCCGAGCGTTCCGTATCTGGCGTGAAGATTAAGACACGATCGACAGCGTGTAAGGTCTTTCGATCCTTGATCTTCGTAACGCGTTTCATCTGGTCCGGTCCTTCTGAAAGCATCGGATAGAGTCCTTCACATTCGCCGTAGGCGTCGACGTAGACCGTACCTTCTCCGACGAGTGCTTGTGCGAGCAGACGGACGACATCGAATAGTTCGTCTTCTTGTTTTGCGAGCGTTTGCAATTTTCCGTTGAATTGTGTAGCTAAGATTTTCATCATTTTTCTTCATCCTTTCTATGTTTCTCTCAAGGACAGTATAAAGCAAGTTTTGCTTTAGTGTAGAATGGAAATAACTAGAGGGGGAGTGGCAGAGATGAAAGGCAGATTGTTGATCGTCGAGGATGAGCCGGGAATCCGGAATTTGCTTGCACAATTATTCCGGGCAGAAGGGTATGAAACGGACGTCGCCGTCGATGGAGAGGAAGCGATCGTCTACTTACAACAAGCGGCATACGATCTATTGTTGATGGATGTCAACATGCCGGGGCGGACTGGGATCGAAGTGTTGCGTCATCAGGACCGAATCGGACGACGCGTCCGGACGATTTTAATGACGGCACTCGGTGAAAAAGAAGCGATGGAAGAAGCGAAACGATTAGGAGTCGTCGCCTTCTTCGGGAAGCCATTTGACATCTTTGAATTGAAAAAAGAAGTGACTGTGCAAATTTCTCACGATGTAAGCGGTTAATCTTTCACGTCGCCGTCACAAACCAAAAAACCGAGCGAAATGCTGTACGTTCCGATGAATCAGTATGTTATAATCAGTCTGAAATTGCACGAGTTCGTGTAAGCAGCGATCAAAACAGAGGAGGATGTCATTATGCCATTAGTATCTATGACAGACATGTTAAACAAAGCTCTCGAAGGTAAGTATGCAGTAGGTCAATTCAACATCAACAACCTCGAGTGGACACAAGCGATTCTCGGTGCGGCTCAAGAAGAGCAGTCACCAGTCATCCTTGGAGTATCTGAAGGTGCAGCACGCCACATGGGCGGATTCTACACTGTCGTGAAAATGGTTGAAGGTCTCGTACACGACATGAAAATCACAGTTCCAGTTGCAATCCACCTCGACCACGGTTCGAGCGTTGAGAAATGTAAAGAAGCGATCGACGCTGGATTTACATCTGTCATGATCGATGATTCACACAGCCCGATCGACACAAACATCGAAACAACTAAAGCAGTCGTTGAATACGCTCACGCGAAAGGCGTTTCAGTAGAAGCTGAAGTTGGTACAGTTGGCGGACAAGAAGACGACGTCATCGGTGATGTCATGTACGCGAAACTTGACGAGTGTGTACGCATCGTCAAAGAAACTGGAATCGACACGCTTGCGCCTGCACTCGGTTCTGTTCACGGACCATACAAAGGTGAACCAAACCTCGGATTCAAAGAAATGGAAGAAATCCGTGACGCAACAAACCTCCCACTCGTTCTTCACGGTGGAACTGGAATTCCGACACACGATATCGAAAAAGCGATCTCACTCGGAACTTCAAAAATCAACGTTAACACAGAGAACCAAATCTCATTCGCGAAAGTCGTTCGTGAAGTGTTAGCTGAGAAACCAGAAGCATATGACCCACGCGTATTCATCGCACCAGGTCGTGAAGCAATCAAACAAACTGTCATCGGTAAGATGCGTGAGTTCGGTTCAAGCAACAAAGCTTAATCGACTCCTCTTTAAAGTGCGGTAGACTTCAGTCTACCGTGCTTTTTTCATATCATGTGAACGTGGATTCAATGGAAAACAGTAGGACTTCTCGTGAAAAAAAACCTATAATAGAGGCGTAAGCGATTTCAAGGGATGAAAGGGGAACGAGAAAGATGAGATTTTTCATTGACACAGCAAACGTAGAGGACATCAAGAAAGCACATAAAATGGGGATTTTAGATGGTGTCACGACGAATCCGTCGCTCGTCGCTAAGGAAGGCGTCGATTTCCATACACGACTTCGTGAAATCTGTGAAATCGTCGGGGACGTCTCTGTCAGCGCTGAAGTCATCGCGCTTGATGCAGAAGGAATGATTCGTGAAGGGAAGGAACTTGCCCAGATCGCACCGAACATTACGGTTAAGGTTCCAATGACTCCGGCCGGACTCGAGGCGGTCGCAGCACTTTCAAAAGAGAAGATCACGACGAACGTCACATTGATCTTCAACCCGAACCAAGCATTACTCGCAGCCCGTGCTGGTGCGACATACGTATCACCATTCCTCGGTCGTCTAGATGATATCGGACAAGATGGAATGGGGCTCGTCGAGACGATTGCTCAAATTTTCGTCGTCCATGATATTCCGACACAAATCATCGCGGCATCGGTCCGGAACCCGGTTCATGTGACGAACGCCGCTCTCGCGGGCGCAGACATCGCGACGATTCCATTCTCGGTCATCGAGTCACTCACACACCACCCACTCACGACGCAAGGAATCGAAAAATTCCTCGCGGACTGGGAAAAAACGCAGCAATAATCGTAGCGAAGAGAAAGGTTGATGGAACGTGGACATTTTGCATATCGTAGGGCAACAACGCCTGGAAGGAACCGTATCAATCAGTGGTTCGAAGCAAAGCGCCATCCCGTGTCTTGCTGCAGCCCTCCTGACGGATCAGACGGTCGTTCTGGAAGGCGTGCCGGAGATTGGCGACGTCGCGACGATGATCGAGATTTTGGAGACGCTCGGCGCGGTCGTGACACGTCAAGGCGATATGGTGACGATTGATCCAAGTCGGGTCGAATCGATGCCGTTGACTGGTGCGGAGACGCGCAAGTTACGCGGATCGATCTACCTTATGAGCGTTCTGGCAGCCAGATTCAAACAAGGAGTCGTCGGTCTGCCTGGAGGTTATGCCATCGGACCACGACCGATCGATTTACACATCAAAGCACTAGAGCGTCTCGGTGTCTCTGTACGTAACGAGCAAGGCGTCCATTACATGCGCGTCGATCGTCTCGTCGGCAACCGGATTTACCTCGATCTCCCGTCTTTCGGAGCGACGATCAGTGCGTTACTCGTCGCTGTCTTCGCTGAAGGAACGACTGTCATCGAAAACGCTGCCTATGACCCGGAAGTCATCGACGTCAGTACGATGTTGACGAACATGGGGGCAAGCGTCAAAGGGGCAGGAACGGACGAGATTCGAATCAAGGGCGTATCGCAACTAAGTGGTTGCCGGCATACCTTGATTCCAGACCGCATGGAGGCAGGAACGTTCTTGACGATGGGGGCGGCACTTGGACGCGTCACCGTCGATAACGTCATTCCGCTTCATCTCGAGAGCGTCATCCAAAAACTCGAACGGTACGGTGCATTGATTGAAGCAACGGATGATTCCGTCACGGCGACGTTTCAGGAGGCGAAGCCGGTCGATATTCGTGTCTTCCACTACGGTGGATTCCCGAGCGACTTACAACCTGTCATCTCGGCAGCGTTGTTGCAAGCGAAGGGAGCGAGTATCGTCGTCGATAAGTTGTACCCGCAACGTTTCCGGCATGTGCAGGAGTTACGACGCTTGAATGCTCGAATCACGCATGAAGACGCCTCAATCATCATTCGTGGTGGAGAAAACTTACTTGGTACGGAAATCGAGGCACCGGACCCACGCGGTGGCGCAGCACTTGTCTTGGCGGGACTTCTCGCTTCAGGGGAGACGACGTTGCACCACGCAGAAGTGCTTGACCAGAGTTACGAACGATTTGATCAGAAGTTGAAGGAACTAGGCGCCCTCGTATGGCGTGAAACGATTTGACCGATTTGTAACAAGGGAGAGGGGACATACACATGGAGAGAAGTCTATCAATGGAACTTGTACGCGTCACGGAGGCAGCAGCGCTTGCCTCTGCGCGTTGGATGGGAAAAGGATTGAAGAACGAAGCGGATGATGCGGCAACAAGCGCGATGCGTGATGTCTTCGATACGATTCCGATGAAAGGAACCGTCGTCATCGGGGAAGGCGAGATGGATGAAGCACCGATGCTTTACATTGGAGAAAAGCTAGGAAATGGGTATGGACCACGACTCGACGTCGCTGTCGATCCGCTTGAAGGAACGAACATCGTCGCGAAAGGAACATGGGGCGCACTCGCTGTTCTAGCAGTTGCGGATGCGGGCGATTTGCTTCACGCACCGGACATGTACATGGATAAGATCGCGGTTGGTCCGGAAGCAGCAGGACACATCAGTCTAGATGCGACGATCGAAGAAAACATCGCGGCCGTCGCGAAGGCGAAGAATAAGGAAATCGAAGACGTCGTCGTCTCGATCCTGGATCGTGAACGTCACGAAGAAATCATTCAACGGATTCGGGCGACAGGGGCGCGGATTCGCTTGATTGGTGACGGTGACGTCGCTGCTGCGATCAATACGGCGTTCCCGCATACAGGGATCGATATCTTGCTCGGTTCAGGTGGCGCACCGGAAGGCGTTCTTGCTGCCGTTGCCTTGAAATGTCTCGGTGGTGAGCTCCAAGGACGCTTGTTACCAGCAGACGATGCCGAAATCGCACGTTGCAAGAAGATGGGCATCGAAGATCCATCGAAGATCCTCATGATGGACGATCTTGTTGCCGGAGACGATTGTATCTTCGCTGCGACAGGCGTCACGGACAGTGAGTTGATGAAAGGTGTCCAGTTCACGGCGCAAGGCGGTCAGACACATTCTGTCGTCATGCGTGCGAAATCAGGAACGGTTCGTTTTGTCGAGGGTATCCACTCGTTCAAAAAGAAACCGAAGCTTGTCATTAAGTAAAACAGACTGACTCCTCAAAAAGGACGTCTGGATCCACACAAAAAGAGTTGGCGTTGCGGATGATCTCCGGAATGCCAACTCTTTTTTGATATGTGTCTAGGAATCAAGACGTTCATCCTCAACTTCTACAGGAAAAGGAAACGTGCTAAGTAAAGCAAGACCCGGTATTTCGTATAAGCTGCGAGATGTCGCGGCTTATCTACCCCCTGAGGAAAGTGAGGAGATGAACCTTGAGTGGTAAATGAATCGTTATTTGGCGATTACCGCGGACGCTGGACTTCTCCTGCTTGTCGGGTGACGTACCGACGCGGTAGAAAACGCGTCGAAAAGATGTACCAGGCATTCCCGAAGCCAGGAACGATGAACGTTTTTCCATTCATGTAGCCACGGTAGGCGATGCGCGCAACCGTCGGAGCATCCATGACACCAGGTCGCAGGAATAGCCGCGACTGTTCAAGGTTTGCTGCCGATTCGAAACCGGTATGTGTCGCGCCCGGACAGACAACGCTGACTTGGATTCCGTCTTGTGCGAGTTCTTCCGTCAAGCCTTCCGAGAAATGAAGGACATAGGCTTTTGTTGCGTAGTAGACACTTAGCCATGGACCGCCTTCAAATGCAGCCGTTGACGCAAGATGGACGATGCGTCCTTTTGTTCCGTGTGCTTTCATGCGCGAGGCATAGACCTTCGTTACGTGCGTCAACGCTTCGATGTTCAAGGCAATCATTCGAGACTCATCTTCAAAGGAAGTCTCAAGGAAGGAACCGAAGACACCGATTCCAGCATTGTTGATGACACAGTCGACTGGGATCTGTTCCGTTGCGCGAAATAGTGCCAGGCGATGCGTTCGCTGCGTTAAATCGTAAGGGAAGACGGTTGCCGTTCCCCCGAGTCGTTCGACATGGAACTTCGTTTCGAAAAGCGCCGTCGCATCACGTCCGACGAGCAGGACGTGATCCCCTTTCTTTGCATGGAGATAAGCGAATTCACGACCAAGGCCTCTTGAAGCCCCTGTGATTAAAACATGCATCCTATTTCCTCCTCATATAATGAAATAGATGAAAAAAGCGATCGAGCCAATGCTCAACCGCTTTGAGATGATGAATTATAGGTAAGATCCTGCGCCGACAAGGCGTGAACCCCAGTACCCTGATTTGAAGCTCGAGTATTTAACGCCGCCTGTTTCTGAGTTGACCATACTTGACTTGCTTGTTGCGATTCCGACGTGTTGAATGCCGCTACCGTGTGAGAAGAAGACAAGATCTCCTGGTTGTACTTTTGAAACGCTGACTTTCTTAGAAGAAGAATATTGTGAAGAAGACGTACGTGGCAATGTTTTACCAGCCGCTTTCTTGTAAACGTAGCTTGTGAAACCAGAGCAGTCGAATCCACGAGTCGTCGTTCCGCCCCATACGTATGGTGTACCTTTGTGTTTTGCTGCTTCGCTTAAGATTTTTGTCCGTTTAGAAGATGTGCTCGTTGTTTTTTTAGCGCTTGAAGATGATTTGTATGTCTTTGTGTACTGTGAGAAGACATAACGTGTTTTTCCGCCGTATGAGATTTTTGTCCAGCTGCCTGACTTGCCTTTGTATGTAAAGACTTGACCAGCATTGACTTTCCCGACGATGCTTGCTTTCGTAGAAGGTGCTGTCCGAACACGAAGACCGTTGTCCGTGATCTTGACCTTTGTGACTGTCGCTGCTTCAACTTTACCTGTACCCACTGATGTGAAACCTGAAACCACTAAAGCTGCTGTCGCGATCGATGCTAGAAAACGTTTCATGTTAAGAATTCCTCCGTTTAATGTAGTGTGTTGCGTCCGTAAGTTATATGATGAAATCATTAAGTGTGTGATTAAGCAGTAAACCTTACAACTGTGTAAGAATTTTGTCTGCAGGAATATCTTAGCATGCGCGCACTTGAAAACGTTTTTTCAGTTAGAAGACAAAACAGATGTTTTTGTAACATAACTGAAATAATATCCTTGAATATTACAAAGTAAGAAACGCAGAGGATTGTTGACGACGAATTCAAAAAAATATGATACCTTTAGTTCACGAAAGAAATTACATACCTCCTGATGTATGTATGGAAGTATACTGAATGCAGTTGAATTTATAAAGAATAGGTGAAGAACATGCCAACAACTGATAAAAAAGATAAACCAGAACGTTCCTATACACTGGCTCAATTGAGTCAACTGACATTAAAAGAACTCTACGAAATCGCAAAGACGAAGAATGTTCCGCAGTACCGGGAGGCTCGTAAGCGTGAGTTGATGTTCAAGATTTTAAAAGCACAGGCTGAATCGACTGGTCTGTATTTCCTCGAAGGGGTACTCGAAGTCATCCCTGGTAATCCACAAATGCAAAACGATGGTGGCTTCGGCTTCCTTCGTCCTATCAATTATTCCCAATCCTCTGAAGATATCTATATCGCCGCTTCTCAAATCCGACGCTTTAACTTACGCAATGGTGATGTCGTCACAGGAAAAGTCCGTCCTCCAAAGGAAAATGAACGGTTCCAAGGATTGCTGAGTGTGGAAGCCGTCAACGGTGAAGCACCGGATACTGCCCGTAACCGTTTATTCTTCCCGGCACTGACACCGATCTATCCGGATCGTCTAATGCGACTTGAGACAGAACCACGTCATTTATCGGTTCGTGTCATGGATATGATCGCACCGGTCGGATTTGGACAACGCGGTTTGATCGTCGCACCACCCAAAGCAGGGAAGACGTCACTACTTAAAGAGATCGCGAATTCAATCCAGGAGAACCACCCAGACGTTGAGCTGATCATTCTCTTGATCGATGAGCGACCAGAGGAAGTAACGGACATCGAGCGTTCGGTCCCGGGAGCAGACGTCGTCAGTTCGACGTTCGACGAAACACCGGATAACCACGTCCGGATTTCTGAGCTTGTCCTTGAGCGGGCGATGCGACTCGTCGAACACAAGAAGGATGTCGTCATTTTGATGGATTCGATCACGCGTCTAACACGGGCTTATAACTTAACGGTGCCTCAAAGTGGGCGGACGCTTTCGGGGGGGATCGATCCAGCTGCGTTCCACAAACCAAAACGGTTCTTTGGTGCGGCGCGAAACATTGAACATGGTGGCAGTTTGACGATTCTTGCGACGGCACTCGTCGAGACGGGATCGCGCATGGATGACGTTATCTATGAGGAGTTCAAAGGAACAGGAAACATGGAGCTACATCTCGATCGTAAGCTGTCAGAACGCCGGATCTTCCCGGCGATCGACATTCGCAAATCGGGTACAAGAAAGGAAGAACTCTTGCTTCCGAAAGAGCAGCTTGATGCGCTTTGGGCGATTCGCCGGACGATGACCGAGTCGAATGAGTTCGTCGATACGTTCCTGCGTAAGATTCGCGATACGAAAAATAATGAAGAATTTTTCGTTGAACTCGAGAAAGAACAGAAGAAGACGGTTCGACGCGCGCCGGCTAAACCGCGTACCGTCAAGAAGGAAACGACGACGGAAAAATAACTATTGCGACGCGTAAAAAAATCGTTTAGTATAGGAAGGTAACTTACTCTGGCTCAGCAAATGGACCAGGGCGGAAGGAGAGAAATCAACCATGAAACAAGGAATTCACCCTAACTACAACAAAGTAGTATTTATGGATTCAACGACTGAGTACAAATTCTTAAGCGGTTCTACTCGTTCTTCGAACGAAACGATCACTTGGGAAGATGGTAACGAGTACCCACTCATCCGTGTGGATGTGTCTTCAGACTCGCACCCATTCTACACAGGTCGTCAAAAGTTCAACGCGGCAGATGGTCGTGTCGATCGCTTCAACAAAAAATACGGCCGCAAGTAATCACTTGCCGGTTCTTAAAAAACAGCCTGCCTCCTTTACGGAAGCAGGCTGTTTTTGTATAGGCTGAATTGCGAACGATACGCAAGATACGTCTTCAAGACGAATGAGAAAGCAATTCCACCAACAATCCCAATCAAGTACGGCAGGATATCCGGATGCGCCAAGATGTAGTCGACGATTTTATGGAACGAGATATGACGACCGACGAAGTAACCGGCGCCTAAAAATACGCTGATCCAAATCAAGGCACCTGTATACGCATAGCTCGCAAAAACGCGAAACGGCATTTTTGAGACACCCGCAAAAAAAGCAGAGAGCTGACGAAGACCCGGTATGTAGTAACCGATGATCAAGACCGACTTTCCGTAACGACGAAATCCGGCTTCAGCGGAGAGAATATGTTTTTCTGAGATGCGCATTTTCGGTCCGACGCGATGCAGTAGAGGCATCCCGAGTTTTAAACCAAGTACATAACTGATTGTCATTCCGATGCAACTTCCGGCATAAGCGGCAAGAATCGTACCGAGGAGCGGTAGATTGCCTTGATGCATCCAAAATCCGGACAAAACGAGTAGGGTCTCATCAGGAACCGGTAATCCCACGATACCACCTGCGAGAAGAACGGAGAGACCAAGCGCACCATATTGGTGCAGGATGTCGTGTAAGAGATGATGAATCGGGGACACCTTCTTTCGTGAGAATCTTCTTCTTCAGTGTACAGGAAATAGGGGACACTTGGAATGAAAGGACAAAAATTCTAGGGAAAGAAAAAATGAATTTTGATTTCCGGAAGTCAACCCTTTTTCTCGATACCGTTTCGGGCTATACTCGTTAAAGTGACTATTTTTAGAGGACGGTGTCGGACGATGATGCATGTAATAAATCAGTACGGCTGGATCGAAGTAATTTGTGGCAGTATGTTTTCCGGGAAATCGGAAGAGTTGATTCGTCGTGTCAGACGGGCGCAGTACGGCAAACTGCCTGTTCAAGTATTCAAGCCGGCAATCGACGACCGGTACCATGAAGAACATGTCGTTTCTCATGTAGGCAACTCCGTCGTAGCCATCCCGATGGCGACGAGTCGAGACCTTTATGCGGCAGTAGCAGAAGAGACACAAATCGTTGGCATTGATGAAGTTCAATTCTTTGATGATGAGATCGTACAAGTCATCGAAGCACTCGCACAAGACGGAAAACGCGTCATTTGTGCAGGGCTCGATCAGGACTTCCGAGCAGAGCCATTCGGTAAGATGCCGGAATTACTGGCACGGGCAGAATTTGTGACGAAACTACAGGCAATCTGTCTTTCGTGTGGTGATCCGGCTTCTCGGACACAACGGTTGATTGATGGGAAACCAGCGAACTACGATGATCCGATCATCCTAGTCGGAGCGTCGGAATCGTATGAGCCACGGTGCCGCCATTGCCATGAAGTGCCTGGAAAACCGAAGCCGCTCCAATCGGTGCAACACCAAGAAAATTAAAAAAAGACGTACCGATGATGGTCGTCCTTTGATGTAACAGCTATTCGATTCTAAGTGAAGACGAATAGCTGCTTTTTTATTATCCTGTTTCCTGTGAGAACCGGCTCGAGCGTTCGATGAAGCGGATCGATTCACGGACGATCACATCCTGGTCATGATCGAGTGTCGCGACGTGATACGAGTTGAGTAAACAGTAGCTTCGTTTATCATTTGTTCCGATGTGCTGATGCAGATAATCCGAGCTCGACGGCGGAACGACGTGATCGGTCGCTGAGTAAAGAATCAAGGTCGGTAGAAGGATCGATCCCAAGCGTCCTTTCGTTTCATCCATCAAGCGGACGAGTTCGAATGCACAACGGCTCGGAACGAGGTCATAGATGATTTCGAAGGCAGACCGTTTGATATCCGGTGCCCCTTCCGGTAAATACTGTGGCCCGTCCTCGAACGAGAGTGATTCATAGGACGGAACGGAGAGTGCAGCATTGATTGTAATGATGCCGGCGAACGGAATCCCGTCAGCAGCGAGTGACAGCGCAAGCGTCGCACCCATTGATTGGCCGATAACGAAAACTTGATCGCATGTTTCTTGTAGACGTGCATAGCCGTCTTGCAGGCTTTGTTTCCAACATCGAGCAGTCGATTGTTCGAACTCGCGGACGTTCGTTCCGTGGCCACGTAAGCGCGGGGCATAGACGGTAAAACCTTCAGCAGCAAATGCCTCACCGACGTCTCGAACACTTTGCGGTGTGGCATTAAAACCATGACAGATTAGAATACCGATCGGTCCACCTTGAAGATAAAATGCTTCGGCACCAGTCAATACAGGATAGTTCATCATTACTCTTTTTCCTCCATTCATGAAAAAAACTCGTCGACGTCACTGCTTGGACGCCCACGAGTTTTTCACCGTATCATCCAAAGCCGCGCTTTGCTGGTCGGAGCACCTTACAGATTGCAGGTTGCCGTGAAGTCATAGAGCCAGGTCTCTCGTTCACTCTTGATAAATATCATATTGGAATTGTCGGATTAATCATTGAAACGATGGTAGCACGTTCGAAAATGACTTGTCAAATCGTTATTGACGAATCATGATCCGTTCAGTAAGCTAACTCATAACTTGTTGATCCATCGATATGCGCCAAATGGATTATTTTTGCAAAGTTGGTTGACTTTTAAAGTTCCGACCCGTAATGTAAAAATTAGTTTTACGACATAAGCAACAACGCAACAACACACATACGAATTTCATACCGCAATACTTATCCAGAGAGGTGGAGGGACTGGCCCTACGAAACCTCGGCAACAGACTCATTATGAGCACTGTGCCAATTCCATCAGACAGATGTCTGAGAGATGAGTGGAGTGGATTCTGCCACTGTGCGGATCCAGGTCTCTTCTTGTTTCTCAAGAAGGGACCTTTTTTGTTGAATGAAGGGGGAAAACGGAATGATTGCATTTCATCAAGTCAAAAAAACGTACATCACGAAAAATCAGACGATTGCAGCGCTCGATGGTGTCGACCTGACGATCGAAAAAGGCGAAATCTTTGGTGTCATTGGCTTTAGCGGTGCCGGGAAAAGTTCACTGCTCCGCTGTGTCAATCTGTTAGAACGACCGACGTCAGGGACGGTGACGGTTGATGGGGAAGATTTAACGCAACTGTCTCCGAAAAAATTGCGTCAAGCAAAACAACGGATCGGGATGATCTTTCAGCACTTCAATCTATTGAATGCGAACACGGTCTTTACGAACGTTGCAAAACCACTCGTTCTTGCAGGCGTCAAGAAAGATGAGATTCGACGCCGGGTGATGGAGTTGCTCGAATTCGTCGATCTCGCGGACAAGGCGGATCATTATCCAGATCAATTGTCGGGTGGGCAGAAACAGCGTGTTGGTATCGCCCGGGCACTCGCGACGCAACCTTCCGTCCTCTTATGTGACGAAGCGACGTCAGCGCTCGATCCTCAGACGACACATCATATTCTGCAACTATTGAAACGAATCAATGCCGAATACGGGATTACGATTCTCTTGATCACCCATGAGATGGGCGTCATCCGTGAGATTTGTGACCGGGTCGCCGTCATCGAAGCCGGGAAGCTGATTGAGTCAGGAACGGTCTTTGATGTTTTCTCGAATCCGCAGACTGAGACGGCGAAAAACTTTGTCCGGTCCGTCATGCATGACGAGATTCCAGCATCGATTCGTCAGTTGATCGAGTCTCGAAATGCGAATCCAATCTATAAGATTCATTTCCTCGGTCATCACACCGGACAACCACTCTTATCGCAAGTCGCAAAACGCTTTGATGTCGATGTTAATATCCTGCACGGGAGCATCACGGAGTTGCAGGAGACACCGTTCGGCACACTACTCGTCGAGTTGATCGGTGAGACGGCTGAAGTGAAACGAGCCTTACAGTATATTGATCAGGCACAGGTGACGGTCGAGGAGGTGCTTGCTCATGCTAGTTAACTACAGTGATATCTGGACGGCATTCCTGCAGACGATGACGATGGTATCCGTCTCACTCTTATTCTCAACCTTGATCGGCTTACCGCTCGGCATCCTGCTTGTCGTCACACGAAAAGGCGCATTGCTCGAAAACGTCCCGCTATTCACGTTCTTCAACAGTATCGTCAATATCTTCCGCTCAATTCCGTTCATCATCTTACTCGTTGCGATCATCCCGTTGACACGGTTGATCGTTCAGACGTCGATCGGAACCGAAGCTGCCATCGTGCCACTCGTCTTTTACGCCGCCCCGTACATGGCACGGTTGATCGAGAGTTCTTTGCTTGAAGTCGATAAAGGTGTCCTTGAGGCAGCAGAAGCGATGGGCGCGACGCCATTCCAAACGATTTTCCGCTTTCTTCTACCGGAAGCACTTGGTTCACTTGTTCTTAACTTAACGATCGCAACAGTCGGCTTGATCGGGGCGTCAGCGATGGCAGGCGCGATCGGTGGTGGTGGACTGGGTGATTTAGCAATTACGTATGGTTATCAACGGTTCGACACGAAAGTCATGATCATCACGGTCGGGATTCTCGTCATCTTAGTTCAAGGCTTACAGACGACAGGTAACATCGTCGCACGAAAAATCAGAAGACATTAACCAAGGGAGCGATTCAGCCATGAAAAAAGCAGTAGCGATTGGAGCAACACTAACGACGATTTTATTTGCCGGGTGCTCAGCATCAGGAGAAGACGAAAAGACGATCAAACTCGGGGTCAGCGGTTCGGATACTCAAGTCTGGGACTACGTCGCGAAAAAAGCGGAAAAGGAGGGCATCAAAATCGAGCTCGTCAAGTTCTCTGATTATGTCCAGCCAAACATGGCACTGGCTGAGGGCGAGATCGACGCCAATGCTTTCCAGACGATTTCTTACTTCAACGCCTTCAAGAAAGAACATAAGTTGAAGCTGTCACCGATCGCAACGACGGTCATTGCACCGATGGGCATTTACTCCGATAAATACAAGGACGTCAAAGACATTCCAACTGGCGGAAAAATCGCTGTTCCGAACGAAGCAACGAACATGGGACGCGCTCTCCTGTTACTGCAAGAAGCCGGTCTAATCAAATTACCGGACGACTTTGACGGCAATGGTTCAGTCGATAAGATCGTCGAGAATCCGAAGAAGCTGAAAATCGTTCCGATCGTCGCTGGACAGACACCACGCGTCTTACCGGATGTCGCGGCATCAATCATCAACAATGGCATTGCCGTTGACGCTGGCTTCAACCCAATCAAAGACTCGATCGTTCATGAGAACGAGACAGCAAAACCATACATCAACATCATCGCAACACGGACAGAAGACAAGAATAAAAAAGAACTGAAAAAGATCGCGTCGCTGTATCAACAAAAAGATGTCGCGGCCTTCATCAAAAAAGAATACAAAGGCAGTACGATCCCGACGTTCGTTCCACTAAGCGACATCGGCGAATAATTTCAAAAGGAGAGTGGATAGCATGACGACACCAGTACGCACGACATGGGTAGAGACGATTGAACAAGATATCGAACAAAAACGGGAATCGTATCTTGAGACGAGTCATCGGATTCATGCGACGCCAGAAATCGGGAACGAGGAATTCTTTGCTTCGCGGCTCCATGCGGAGCGTCTGACGGCTGAAGGATTTACGGTAGAACTTGGCGTCGCGGGGCACGAGACCGCATTCTTTGCGAAAAAATCGAGCGACCGACCAGGCGCGACGATTGCCTTTCTTGCTGAGTATGATGCGTTGCCAGGCATCGGTCACGCATGCGGTCATAATATCATCGGCACGACGAGTGTCGCGGCAGCGATCGCGCTCAGTAAAGTGCTCGATGAAGTTGGCGGGAGTGTCGTTGTCCTTGGAACTCCAGCCGAAGAAGGTGGACCGAACGGCAGTGCGAAAGGTAGTTTCGTCAAACATCAGTTGCTCGAAGGAATTGATGCAGCCTTGATGGTCCATCCATCGGGACAAACACGGATCACGGGTTCTTCCCTTGCGGTCGATCCACTCGACTTTGCCTTTACCGGTCGTCCGGCGCACGCCGCAGCGTCACCGGAAGAAGGCATCAATGCCCTTGATGCTGTCATCCAACTCTTCAACGGCATCAATGCCTTACGTCAGCAATTACCAGACGATGTCCGAATCCACGGCATCATCACGCATGGAGGCGATGCGCCGAATATCATTCCGGAATACGCAAAAGCACGTTTCTTCATCCGGGCGACGACACGGGAACGGCTGAATGCCGTCACGGAAAAAGTCAAAGCCGTTGCCCAAGGCGCGGCACTTGCGACCGGGGCGACGCTTGACGTCATCGCTTTCCAAAATGAAGTCGACAATCTCGTCTTCAACCGGACGTTCGACCGACTGTTCCAAGAAGAAGCGGAGGCGCTCGGTGAAAAAGTCCACTTAGACGAACGACCGGGTCTTGGTTCAACGGATGCCGGTAACATCAGTCAAGTCATTCCGACGATTCATCCGTATATCAAGATTGGTCCGGACGATCTCGTCGCCCATACGGAAGCCTTCAAAGAGGCGGCCCGTTCAACAGCAGGAGATGAAGCATTGATCACAGGGGCAAAAATCCTTGCGCGGACAGCACTTCGCGTCCTCGCGGATGAACGGACGCGCGGGGCGATCGCCCAAGAATTCCACGACCGGAAAAACGGATACGTATAAGTCGAAACGAACGGCCGGAGCTGCCTGAATCAAGCAGCTCGGTCGTTTTTTATATGACGAGAATTCAGTCAGGAGACTTTATCCAGAAGTGGTATCCGATTTTAAAAGAAGACAAGACCGAAGCATTTGCGCTTTGTTTTCTTGAAAAAGATATGCTAGGCTAAACTTGTATAACTCAATAATCCAGTTCTTCGGGGTAGGGTGAAAATCCCAACCGGCGGTGATGCGATCAATCGATCGACGAGCCCGCGACCTGTGATGTACGCATCATGGCTGACTTGGTGAGATTCCAAGGCCGACGGTAAAGTCCGGATGGGAGAAGAACGAAACGACACGATTCAAGCCGTTTTCTGAAAAAATGCTTTCAGGAGATGGTCTCTTTCTGCATGCAAAAATGCAGGGAGCGAACCGTGTATTTCGTGAACCCTTCTATACAGACGCCCCTTTTTTAAGGGGCGTCTTTTTTCATTTGAAAGGAGTGAACGCGATGTCACAGATGATGAGTTATGCCATGCAATTAGCACATATGTTACACGGACAAACAAGTCCGAATCCAAGTGTCGGCTGTGTCATCGTCAAACAAGGACGCATCATCGGCTTTGGTGCACACCGGTTTGCCGGTGGTCCGCATGCGGAAGTCGAAGCCTTGAAAATGGCAGGAGAGGCTGCCCGTGGTGCCGATCTTTACGTGACACTCGAGCCGTGTAATCACCACGGCAAGACACCGCCATGTACAGAAGCAATTTTACAAGCAGGGATCAAACGAGTCTTCGTCGCAACGGAAGACAAACATGCGATCGTCGCTGGTTCTGGTATCAAACGGCTACAGGACGCGGGAATTGAAGTCGAGGTCGGTTTGTTACGACATGAGGCGGAAGCCCTCTACACGGAATTCTGGAAGACGATCGAACGAAAACGCCCGACCGTGACCGTCAAAATCGCACAGACGATGAACGGCATTGCTGCGACGGGTGAACAGCGCTGGATCACATCAGAAGAGGCACGAGTGAATGGTCGCGCCTTGCGTGGTCGTCATGATGCGATTCTCGTCGGAAGTGAGACGGTGCTCGTCGATGATCCAGCACTGACGTTACGCGAGGCATCAGGCATCGAGCCGATTCGGGTGATCGTCGACCGTCGAGGTCGGGTTCCGGAGACGGCACAAGTCTTCCGCGATGGTAAAAATCCAACCTACTGGCTAACAAGTGTACCGCGTGTTAGTCACGATCAAGTGACGATCCTTGTCGGTGAGTATGAGACACCGGAAGCGATTTTACAACGGTTATACGAACAAGACATCCGTAGTGTTTTGATTGAAGGCGGACCAACGATTCAAGGTGCATTCCTTGAGGCAGATCTCGTTGACCGAATCGAAGTCTACCAAGCACCGTCGATTTTTGAAGGCGTTGCGTGGAATGGTCAACACGATATCGAAGATCGTTTTCAAATCGACCAGATTGAAACGGTCGGACCGGATCTCCATCTAACGTATATCCGAAAGGAGGAGACGACATGTTCACCGGATTGATTGAAGAAGTCGGAACCTTAAAACGAAAGATACCGCGACCCAACGGATTAGCACTTGAAATTGAAGCGCACCGGGTGCTTGAAGGAACGAAGATTGGTGATAGTATTGCCGTTGACGGGATTTGTTTGACGGTCACGTCGATGAGCCCGACCGGTTTCACGGCAGATGCCGTCCATGACACGATCCGTTCAACAGCACTCGGCACATACCGGGTCGGAAGCCCGTTACAACTCGAACGAGCGATGCCGGCAGACGGTCGCTTCGGTGGACATTTCGTCAGTGGGCACATCGACGGAACGGCACGGCTGATTAGTCGGCGACCGGATGGAGAAGCGATGGTCTACACGTTTGATGTCGGATCGTGGCAAAAGTATTGTATTCCGAAAGGCTCGATTGCAATCAACGGCACGAGCCTGACGTTGCAACGCGTCACGCCGGAAACGATCTCGATTTCATTGATTCCGCACTCACGTCAAGTGACGACGTTTGATCGATTGGCAAGCGGCGCAGTCGTTAACATCGAGTGTGACATGATGGCGAAACATCTTTATCATTTCACGCAGCATGAGAAGCAGACGGACTGGGCAGCATTCTTAGGAGGCGACATGTAATGAACGGATTCGACTTGATTGAAGACGCAATAGAAGATTTAAAAAGCGGACGGCCGATCATCGTCTGTGATGACGAGGACCGTGAGAATGAGGGCGACCTCATCATGCTCGCAGAACATGCGACATCGGAAAATATCAACTTCATGATCACGCATGGAAAAGGACTCGTCTGTGTCCCAGTCAGTCCGCGGATCGCACAGCGACTCGAACTTGCTCCGATGACAGCGAATAATACCGATCCGCATGGGACGGCATTCACGCTCAGCATCGATCATGAAGACGCGAAAACCGGTATTAGTGCTGAAGAACGTTCGCTGACGATCCAGCGGATGTTGACGGATGGACCAGAGCGTTTCAAACGACCAGGGCATATCTTCCCGTTGATCGCAAAAGAAGGCGGTGTCCGGGAACGACGCGGACATACGGAAGCGGGCGTTGACCTTGCTCGTCTTGCCGGAAGTGAAGAAATCGCCGTTATCTGTGAAATCATCAAGGAAGACGGTACGATGGCTCGGGTGGATGATTTGCTTCTTTATAAGGAAGAGCATGATTTAAAACTGATCACGATTGAGGCACTCGTCGCCTATCTCGAGCGTCCATTGACGCGGGAAGCGGAAGTGTTGCTTCCGACGACGTTCGGAGCCTTCCGAATGATCGGCTATACGACACAAGATAAAAAAGAACATGTCGCCGTCTTATCCGGTGAAGCGCACGACGGGATGCTTGTCCGTCTACATTCGGAATGCCTGACGGGGGATGTCTTCGGTTCGAAACGTTGCGATTGTGGTCCACAACTCGATGCGGCACTTGAGCGGATCGAACGAGAAGGTGGAGCCGTCTTGTATTTACGTCAGGAAGGACGCGGCATCGGTCTAATGGCGAAGTTAAAAGCGTACGAGTTACAGGAACAAGGACTCGATACAGTCGAAGCGAACCATGCACTCGGTTATCCGACGGACATGCGTGACTACACGGTCGCAGCCAACATGTTGCGGGATCTTGGCATAACGAAGATTCGCTTGATGACGAATAATCCAGATAAACAACGAGTGCTTGAGCAAGAGGGAATTGAAATCATCGAGCGTGTTCCCCATCAAGTACCGGCTGAGCCGGAAAATCAGCGTTACCTGAAAACCAAACAAACGAAACTCGGGCATTGGCTCGATATCCAAGGAGGACACACATCATGATCTACGAAGGTTTCTTAAAAGGAGAAGGACTACACGTCGCAATCGTCGCAGCACGTTTTAACGAACTGATTACATCAAAACTCGTCGGAGGAGCGAACGACGCTTTCCGTCGTCACGGTGTCGCGGCGGATGCTGTCGATACGGCGTGGGTTCCGGGAGCGTTCGAAATTCCACTCGTCGCGGAAAAGTTAGCGAAAAGCGGGAAGTATGACGCAGTCATCACGCTTGGCGCCGTCATCCGTGGAGCGACGTCACATTATGACTATGTGTGTAACGAGGTCGCGAAAGGTGTCGCGAGTGCGTCACGCGACACAGGCGTACCGATCATCTTCGGTGTTCTGACGACGGATTCGATCGAGCAAGCGGTCGAACGTGCTGGTACGAAAGCCGGAAACAAAGGCTACGAAGCAGCCGTTTCTGCAATCGAAATGGCGAATCTCTTACGGACGATCTAATGAAACAAAAACAGGCTGACGGAAGCTTTCGTCAGCCTGTTTTTTACGAAAATCCCTTGAAGATTGAATCAAATTTCAAAAAAAGAATCGTAGATTTAAAATTTGAGGATTCGTTCTCAAGAAGAAAGGTAATGATGTAATAAAGAAACTTTGAAACATTTTCCAATGTTTTTCGTAAATCAGGGTAACGCGTATAAAGGAGGAAATGAATATGAAGAAAACAAGGTGGGTAGCAGCTGGGATTGTCGCAGCATCGATTGGACTGGCTGGATGTCAAGATGGACAGACAGATTCGGGCAGTGGCAGTGGGTCTGGTTCGACGAAGTCGGGGGAACTCTCGAATACGGAATTACTGAATAAAGCAACAGCCGCTCAAAAAGATATTAAATCGTTCCATATGGAAGGGACAGTCAACTCAAAAGCAGGTGAGATGGCAGTGGATCAGAAGGTATCAGCCGATATCATTCAAAAGCCGCTTACGATGCACCAGACGATGACGATGAAAAATCCACAGGACGGTAAAGACATGTCGATCGAGAGCTATATCGTCGACAACAAAATGTATTTATCGCAAAACGGACAATGGCTCGTTCAAGATGTCTCGGAACTAGGCGATATGGTCGAAGCGATGGAGTCATCGGCATCAACGGATCAAAATCTCAAGCTATTGAAAAAGTACAAAGACAACTGGACAGCGAAAAAAGAGGGTGACGTCTATCAAATCGACGTCAAACTAAAGGGTGACGACCTCAAAGCCTTCATGAAGGATTCGCTGGAGCAAACAGGACAAATGGCGCAAATGAAAGACGCTATGGACAGCATCGATTATAAGAAAATGAATTACACGATGACGTATGACGCAAAAACATTCTATCCAAAATCACTCGATATGGATATGGTATTCGCGATTGAAAAAGATACCGAGTTCAATATGAAGAACGCGTCGACGTTCTCGAAATTCAATGAGATTAACGAAATCAAATTACCAGCGGAAGCAAAAGATGCGAAACCGCTGACAGGTGCAGCGCAATAAACGATAAAGTCCCCTCTCTTCTAGGAAGACGAGGGGACTTTTTTTAGACTTGGAACTGACGTAAGACGTCTTTTAGTGCTTCCGCTTGTTGTTGGCTGACGGAAGTCTGCTCATGCACATCCCGAAACGCTTGAACGGAATGGTTGATCTGTTCCGACATCGATTGGGTGCCCTGTGCCCCATCGTTGACGGTGACGGCCACATCATGGATGACACCAAGCATATTTGATGTCAGTTCCTGGAGCTGACCAGCTTGAGCAGCAAAATGTTCCGCCGCATCACCAAATAATTGTGCGTCATTCCGGTATTGAATCGAGGCGTCTTCAAACAAGTCGTAGTCCTTGACGACTTTCGCATCAATGAAGGACAGCATCTCACCAGATGCCGTATTCAAATGCTCGACCGACTCGATAACCGAGAGTGAAACATCTTGGATTTGTTCGACGGTATCGCGACTACTTTCAGCGAGCTTACGGATCTCATCTGCGACGACGGCAAAGCCTCGACCGACTTCACCGGCCCGTGCTGCTTCAATCGAAGCGTTCAGAGACAATAAATTCGTTTGCGCCGCGATGGCAAGGATCGCGTCAGACAAGACGGAAATCTCCTTGACGGCTTTCGCCCGTGCCATTGCGTCCTCGAGTTTACTTTTCGTTTCGGCGAGAATATGATTCGCGGTCTGTTTTGCTTCCGTAGCGACGACTTGTAGCGATTCAGCCCGTCCGCCGACTTCTTGCGCCCGTCTTCCGTTCTCTTGTGCGCCGGAGACGATATCATGAATCGTCGCTTCCATATCGACGGCAGACGAGTTCATTTCTTCAGCAGAAGCGGCAGTCTCCTGCATACCAGCAGATAAGTTTTCAATCGTATGCGAAGTGGAGGCCATGTCTTGATCGAGTTCACCGATTCGACCGGAGACATGACGAGAGGTCGACACAACGTGTGTTGCTGTATCATCGACTTGAACGATGATTGTTCGTAAGTGAGCGATGAATTGATTCATCGACTGGGCGATTTGCCCGATCTCGTCATTACGTGTGACGTCGAGTTGAGCAGTCAAGTCACCGCCTTGAGTGGCGAGTTCATGCGTTTTCGCCTCCAGTTGACGAAGGGGGCCGAAGATTGACCGTAAAATCAAGAAAGTGAAGATCACACCGAGTAATCCAACGACTCCAATGATCGTAAACAGCATGAGATGAGCAGTATTAGCAGCTTGAGTAATCGTTGCTCCGTTTTTCTTCGCCTGTTGATTATTGAATTTCACGATTTTTGTCAGTTGATCCGAGACAGCAAAATATGAATCCCGGCTATCGCCTTCGTAATACGTGACGGCTTCTTTTTGTGTTTCTGGTGTACTGAGTGTAAGCAGGCGATCAGTCGTTTCTTTAAACGTCTGCCACTTCTTCGAAAGATCATCGAATAATTGACGGTCCGATTTCAAATAGATCGTTTTCTCGTAATTAGCGAGGTTCGCATCAATGGTCGCGATTCCATCTTTGACACGCTTGTCGTATCCGGCCTTAACCGTCGAATCATTTTCCTGAATGTGTAACAATTCGACACGTCGTAAATCAGACAGTGCGGTATTCGTCTCGTGGGACAAGTTCAGACCGGGAATCCAAGAGGAGGTGATCGTATGACTCTCTTGGTCGACACGACTCAAAGAGAACCCACCGTATAACCCGACGCCAATCAAGCTAAGCAAAAGCATGGAGGACAATAAGATAAGCTTTGTTTTAATCTTCATGTAATTCGCTCCTTTGTTTTGCGAGATGAACTATTCGTTTTATTGATTATACTGTTGCGAGTAAAAAATTTACTTATTATTGAAAAAAATAAGTATCAAAAACGAATCATGAAAAAATAGTTTGACAATTATCAGTAAATTCTGAAAAAATGGTAAAGAACTACATACTCTACTAAGGGGAGGTAATATGAGTGGGAAAGGCATTTAGTGACTGGATCAGTGAGGTGTCCAATATCGTGTGGGGACCACCGTTACTCATCCTGTTGGTCGGTACGGGGATTTACTTGACGATTCGCCTAGGCTTCATTCAGATTACCAAATTACCTTATGCGCTGAAGCTTGCGTTTTCAAAGCATCAGGACGATAAGTCGGAAGGGGACATCAGTCACTTTCAAGCATTAATGACGGCACTGGCTGCGACCGTCGGTACGGGGAATATCGTTGGTGTCGCAACCGCTGTCGTCCTCGGGGGACCGGGCGCAATTGTTTGGATGTGGTTGTCCGGTCTATTCGGGATGGCGACGAAATACGCGGAAGCAATCCTTGCCGTCAAATATCGTGTCGTTGATGAAAAAGGACAGATGGCAGGGGGACCGATGTATTACCTCGAGCGTGGACTGAAGCAGAAATGGCTAGGTGTCTTGTTTGCCGCATTCGCTTCGATCGCGGCGTTCGGGATCGGGAACGGAGTTCAGACGAACTCAGTTGCCCTCGCTATGAAATCAACGTTCGATGTACCACTTTACGTGACGGGAATCGTACTGATGGTACTGACAGGTGTCGTCATTCTCGGTGGGGTCAAATCTATCGGAAAGGTCGTTAGTCTATTCGTTCCGTTCATGATTTTCTTTTATGTCGGAAGTGGATTGCTGATTCTCGTCATGAACTATGACTTGATTCCAGGTGCGATTTCGACGATCTTCAGCAGCACGTTCTCAAGCGAAGCGATTACAGGTGGCGCAATCGGGGCAGCAATTCGTTATGGTGTCGCGCGTGGTGTCTTCTCGAACGAAGCCGGTCTTGGTTCAGCACCGATCGCAGCTGCCGCTGCGAAGACGGACTTCCCGGGACGTCAAGCGCTCGTCTCGATGACGCAGGTCTTCCTCGATACGTTGGTCGTCTGTTCGATTACGGGTCTGACGCTCGTTATGGGAGGTCAGCTCGATACAAAACTAGAGGGTGTCGAGTTGACGACAGCGAGCTTCGAGGTTTTCCTCGGACCTGCTGGGAAATACATCGTCACGATCGGACTCGTCATGTTTGCTTACTCGACGGTCCTTGGATGGTCGTACTACGGTGAAAAATCGATCTATTATCTATTTGGTCAAAAATCGATCCTACCGTACCGCATCCTGTTCGTCTTAGTCGCCGGAGCGGGAGCGATGACGACGAACTTGAACATGGTCTGGGCGATTTCCGACGTCTTCAACGGATTGATGGCGATTCCGAACTTAATCGGTTTGATTGGATTATCCGGCGTTGTCATTGCTGAGACACGACTGTTCCGCGAACAGTTGAGACGAGAAGAAGCGAATCGGAAAGTTTCGTAGAAAATGCGAAAATGAAAGACTCGGAAGGAACTAGTGTCTAAGAATCATTTTTGAAAACGAATGATTCTGCCATCCTTGCTTTCTACAGGCGGAAGGTTCGTCAGGTCTTTCCTTTCCCTGACGAAAGCATGCACCATGCCTTCTCTTTCTGTAGGAGTCGAGGAATAGGCATTCACATTCTATATTTATTCAACATCAACAAAAAAGAAGATTGGTTTCCAAGGATTATCCTAGAAATCAATCTTCTCTTTTTTGCATATGTCCGTTTCAACCAGTCACTTTTTACGATAAAGCATCAAGGATTCATAAGGGCGTAACATCAAAGTGTGCCCCTCTGTCTGCATCTCCTGGTAGTTGTGAAGCAACACCGTATAATCCGATCCGTCACGAGGTAACGTGAACGTCGTCTCTGTTCCGTAGAAGTTCGAAACGACAAGCAACTCTTCCTCGTTCGTTGCGCGTTCGTACGCCCAGAGTGACGAATCGTCTGGTGTCAACAGACGGTATGAACCGTCTGTCAGCACGTCATACTGTTTACGGAGTTGAATCAATCGTTTGTAATGATGATAGACCGAGTTTGGATCTGCGACAGCCGACTCGACATTGATTTGCTCATACGTCGGCGAGACCGGGATCCACGGCTCGCTTGTACTAAAGCCCCCGTTGACAGCGTCCGACCATGGCATCGGTGTTCGCGCGTTATCGCGTGATTTTTGACGGATCGCAGCGAGAATCGTTTCTTCCGATATGCCGTTATCCCGTGCTTCCTGATAGGCGTTCAACGTCTCGACGTCGCGGTAGTCGGACAAATCCGTAAAGTTCGGATTCGGCATCCCGATCTCTTCTCCTTGATAGATATACGGTGTCCCTTGTAATCCGTGAAGCGTCGTCGCAAGCATCTTTGCACTCTCGACACGATACGTGATGTCGTCACCGAACCGACTGACGACGCGGGGCTGGTCATGGTTACACCAAAAGATCGCGTTCCAGGCTTGTCCGTTCATACCGGATTGCCAGTCGGAGAAAATCTGTTTCAGTTGCTTGAAATCAAATGGTGCTGCCGTCCATTTTTCACCGTTCGGATAATCGACCTTCAAATGATGAAAGTTGAACGTCATCTTCAGTTCCTGATTTTTGAGCGAAGAATAACGAAGACAATGCTCAAGTGACGTCGACGACATCTCGCCGACCGTCATGAGATCATGTCCAGCAAAGACTTGTTCATTCATTTCCTGCAAGTAGTCGTGGATGTTCGGTCCATCCGTATAATACGCACGTCCGTCTCCTGCTGGGTCGTTCGGAAGACCTGGTGTCTTTGAAATCAAATTGATGACATCGAGTCGGAAGCCGCTGACCCCTTTATCCCGCCAAAAGCGCATCATGTTGTAAACATCTTCCCGTAAACGTGAATTTTCCCAGTTCAGATCCGCTTGCGTCTTGTCGAACAGGTGCAAGTAATACTTGCCAGCTACCTCATCAAATGACCAAGCGGGACCGCCGAATTTTGATATCCAGTCGTTCGGTGTCTCGCGCCAAATGAAGTAGTCGTGATAGGGACTATCCGGATGACGTCCTTCTTCGAACCAGGCATGCGACGTTGAACAGTGATTGACGACGATGTCCATCATGACAGACAGACCGCGTTGTTTTGCTTCTGCAAGTAACGTCTCGAAATCGTTCATTGTTCCGTAGGATGGATCAATCGCGTAATAATCACTGACATCATAACCATTGTCGTTTTGCGGTGAGGCATAGACCGGCGTCAACCAGAGATAATCGACACCAAGATCCGCCAGATAATCGAGTTTGGCCGTCACGCCACGTAACGTACCGGTCGCTTGGCCCTCCGGACTATAGAAACTCTTCGGATAGATTTGATAAACGGCGGATTTGCGCCAATCGGTTGTCGTGATCATCAGATACACACCTTTCTAGAATTACGCTGCTTTTTTCAGGGCAGCTTTTTTTGCGCGTTTCGTTGAGACATAGTGGAACAGGAACGTACAGGCGACAGGGACGATGATCGCGATCACCATGCCGACGATGAACGACAGAATCGAGCCTGGTACGATCGAAATGAAAGCAGGTAATCCGCCGACACCGATCGCAGGAGCAAGAACGCCACTGACGGCGATGAAAGCTGACGCGATTGCTGAACCGACGAGTGCCGCGTAAAACGGATATTTGAACCGGAGGTTGACCCCGAACATGGCTGGTTCTGTGATCCCGAAGTAGGCGGATAAAGCGGACGTCGATGCCATGTTTTTATCATTGACGTTTTTTGCGAGGAAAAGCATCGCGAGTGTTGCTGAACCTTGGGCGATGTTCGAAATTGCGATCATCGGCCAGATGAACGTCGTTCCGCTTTGTCCGATCAACTGTAAGTCGACGGCGATGAACATGTGGTGCATGCCGGTAATGACGAGCGGCGCATAGAGTGCGCCAAAGAGTAAGGCACCAAGTAACGGAACAGCTTCGAACGTATTGACGACTCCGATCGTGATCCAGTCACCGACTTGGCGCGTGACCGGTCCGATGACGGCAAGGGCGAGAAAGCCCGTCAATGTGATCGTCGTAATCGGTACGACGAGTAATTGGATCGCATTCGGTACCTGTTTTTTAAGCCAACGTTCGATCGTACTGAGGACGTAAGCGGCAGCGAGCACCGGAAGGATTTGTCCCTGATAACCGACTTTTTCAATTTCAAAGAGACCGAGAATGTTGAACGTCGGGATTTCACCTTTTAGAGCACTTTGTCCGTAGTTCCAAGCGTTTAAGAGATCTGGGTGAACAAGCATCAGACCCATGACGATCCCAAGAATCTCACTTCCACCGAAGCGTTTCGTCGCTGACCAACCGACGAGTGCTGGCAGGAAGACGAAGGCCGTATTGGCCATCATATTGATAAGATCCCAAAGTCCTTGTAAGTTCGGATAACGATCGATCATCGTCTTGCCACCGAACTCGATTCCGAATAGATTATTGATTCCCATTAAGAGACCAGCAACGATGATTGCCGGAATGATAGGCATGAAGACATCAGAAAAGACTTTGATCAACTTTTGGAACGGATTCATCTTAGCAGCACCAGACGATTTGACATCTGCGATCGTTGTTGCCTGTAAGCCGGTCAGTTGAATGAATTCTGCATAGACCCGGTCGACATCACCGGCACCAATGACGATTTGATAGACACCCGCGTTCAAGAACGCGCCTTTGACAAGAGGGACTTCAAGTAAGGCTTCTTGATCGACAAGCTCTTGGTTTTTAAGCGTTAAACGAAGACGGGTGACACAGTGAGCTGCTTGCTCGACGTTCTCCTTGCCTCCGATGTTCTCAATGATTTGCTCTGCAATCTGACGATAGTTTGGTTTCATCTCGATGCTCCTTTTTGGAAGTGACATACTCGACCACTTTTGAAATGAAAACGTTTTCTTATCTGCGCACACTTATCTTAACTTATCTATATAAGTTGGTCAATAACTTATATAGATAAGTTGGAAAAGAATGAAAAAGAGAGAATCCGTCATCTACGGATTCCCTCATCTTGTAGCCTATATTCAACGACGCGCGATATCAGTGAATTGAAATTTATCGAGACGGTGACGTGATTCCGTCCGCTCGAAGTGTTGTCCTTCATAGAAATACGTATCGTTCGTAACGACGATGACGTGTGTCATATCGTGAAGGTCGAGTCGTTCTTGGTCTTCGCGTGTCGCAGGACGGGCTTCGATTTTTCGTTTCGCATAGCTGATCTGCCGTCCGAGTGTCTCTTCGATGTACTGATAGATCGACCCTTGAGCAATATCAATAGTCAGTCCGGGCACGAGTGCGGTCACGAAGTGATTGACGTCACGAATGACGCGCTCACCATCAATCTGGCGAATGCGCTCGATACGGGTCACGTCCGTTCCTTGTGCCACATGCAATAATGAAGCGAGCTCAGAAGAGGCGGGGAGCACTTCGCACGATATCACATCGGTCTCGACGATATGTCGTCCCATTCGACGGTGTGCCTCAGAAAAGCTGACGATACCGTTGAATTGAAACTCAATCGCTTCCTGTGACAGGACGAAGACACCTTTGCCTTGATGTTTACGAACGAAGCCTTTCTCTTGCAGGGCATCGATTGCTTTTCGGACCGTTCCGCGGCTTGCTTCGAACTCCTGCATCAGCTCCGTTTCCGACGGTAACTTCGTCTCGGCAGGTAATGTCCCTTCCTGAATGCGTTGCGCGAGTTGATGATAAATCTGTACATATTTCGGCATGAAATCCGTCCTTTGCATTCAAATAGTACATTTAGTGTAGCACGGAACGAATACAGGCATCAAAATAGCTCCACCTATGATCGGGGAACGACCCGAAAAACAGGTGGAGCGTAGAATCGTGAATGATCGTTAACGAAGAAATGTCGAATACGTCGTTCCCTTTTTAAGGACATCCTGTTTTTCATCGAGTACGTCACTCGTCAAGAGTTCGATTGACTTGACTGGACGTTCCAAGATGAAGCCAAAGTTACCACTGCGAGTTTCAGACGGAGCATAGGTCTTCGCCAGTGACTCGAGGTAAACATCGTCTTCGAGTGTCTTTTCCGCTTCGCCATTCAGTTTGAAGTGGGCGACGGGATTGAACGTGACCGGTGTGTCACTGGTGTTCGTAATCGTGACGCGTGTCTTGATCAGATCAAAGAACTCCTCATGCGTAAAACCATGGAAGAAGTCAATCATGCCATAGCTTGGACGCGCATGAAAGACTTTGATCTCTTCGATCGTCATTTCGATCGGACCAATCTTCCGCGTTTCGTTTACGGGTTTGAATTGTTTTAGCGTCAGGTCGCCCTTGTCATCCGTCACGGTCTGATTGATTTTCGTCAGCCGACGGTCGTCTGGAAGTTGTGGGTTCGGAACATAGGCGCTCGTTTTCTCAAGCGATACCGGCTGCTCCTGTTTCGCAGACGGAGATTCGGTTAGTGTATCTTGCGATGTCGAAGTGCCACAACCAGCAAGCACCGTCCCGAGCATCAAAGTAGCAAGTATCTGTTTCATGAGACGTCTCCTTATTTCTTCGACTTCAAGAGATCAAAGATGATTTTGGCATGATCCGTGTTATCAACTTGACCAGCGAATCGTTCTTTCGCAGGTCCAAACGCATAGACGGGTACGTCTTCACCCGTATGACCACCTGTCGTCCAGCCCGTATGCGAGCGTTCGTTGAAAATTTCTTCGATGGCATTATCGATGTCGAGTAATGTCTTCGATTCAGCTGCACGGGAAACACTGTCGATTTCTTGATCCGTCAAAGCGAGCTTGTCTTGGTCGATGTATGTCGTTAATGTTTTTCGTACATCCGCACCATCGACGATTTGCTGCGCCATGAAGTCAGGTGTCTTCTTCGCTGCTTTGATCGGTTCAGCGAACCAGTTGTAGATGCCATCCGCACCGATTGAGTAACCGCCAGTCGAGTGGTCGGCTGTTGCGACGACGAGCGTATGTTTATCCTTCTTCGCGAAAGCAATCGCAGCTTTGAAAGCCCGTTCGAAGTCTTCCATCTCACTCATCGCACCAACGATGTCGTTGTCGTGACCCGCCCAGTCGATTTGACTGCCTTCGACCATTAGGAAGAAGCCTTTTTTATTCGAGTCGAGTCGTTTGATCGCGGCATTCGTCATTTGAGCAAGTGACGGAACAGAATTCTCACGATCGATTCGTTTTGGCAATCCACCGTCCGCGAACAATCCGAGGACTTGTTTATTTTTATCCTTTTGTAACTGATCGAGGTCGGTGACGTAGCTATAGCCATCTTTCTCGAACGCTTTCGTCAAGTCGACATCCGGACGGACGAAGTTCGATTTCCCGCCCCCGAGCATAACATCGATCTTATGTTTGCCGTTTACACGTTCTTTGAAATAGTCGTCTGCGATCGCGTTCATGTTTTTACGACTTTCGTCATGAGCACCGAATGAGGCAGGTGTCGCATGCGTGATTTCTGATGTTGCGACGAGTCCTGTTGACTTGCCGCGTTCTTTCGCCGCTTCGAGCACGGTCTTGACTTCCGATTTATCGTTATCGACAGCAATCGCTGCATTGTACGTCTTCACACCGGACGACATCGCTGTCGCGGCAGAGGCGGAATCGGTGATGTTCTCCTTCGCATCTTCCGGATACGTCATCTGTTGACCGACGAGATAGGGATCAAAGGCTGTTTTTTCAGCCGTCATCGTAGAGGGATCGTTCTTTAAGTAACGGTGTGCGGACGTGTACGAGACACCCATTCCGTCACCGATCAGGAAGATGACGTTTCGGATCTCTGGTGACTTCGTATGTTTGGTTTTTGCTTCGGCGTCAGGCAGCGAAAACATCGTACTGAGGGAAAGCGTTGATAAGGCGAAAATCGGGATCAGACGTTTCAGTTTCATAAAAATTCCTCCTCGAAAGATGATGGGTTATGGCGATACGACCTACAAAATCAACCTTACGGAGGAAATGTGAAATTCATATGGACCATTTGTAAAGCTTTATGAAGAATGGGTGAATTCAAAAAATCCCTTCTGAAGCACATCTCAGAAGGGACCGTATCGTATACGTCAGCGACGCCATCCGATCATGCGGCGATAAGAGCTGAAGGTTGGCCAAGCAAGAATCGCAATCGCGAGCCAGTACAGGAACTGGTTCTCAGACGAAATCAATCCAATGATACCGGCAAGCAGGATCGTCGTATAAATCGAGAAGGTGATGATCAATGCCGGATGTAGTTTCGGGAAAATCGTGAAACGACCGAGTCGTTCGTTAGCTGCTCGGACATATAAGCGACTACCGAAAAAGAGTAAGGCGATCGTCAAAGCTAAGCAGAACAAGATAGGATACGTCAGATTCAGATCGACATTGTTTTCGAAAAAGAGTGCGAAGGGTGTCGTGATCGTCATGAGAAAACTGGTTGGCTTATCTAACTCCTCATAGGTCACACCGAAGCCGAGTTGACCGATGGCATAGATGCTGAAATACGTGAAGTAGTTCAAGAATAAGAAGAACGTCCCGAGCAATAGCTGACCGATGATGTCACCAGCAATCGTTCCGGCGAATAGGAAGATCGTCAGGATTGTCACATCAAATAGAAGGAAAAGACCAAAATCTTGGAAGAGTGACGACCACGTGACGTAATCAAACGGATTGATGCCAAATGATTGCAGTAATAACCAACTAGCAAAAAAGCCGATGATCGGGAACACGATCAATGTCACGACACCAATTGCCCATTTAATCCAGAATAACCAGACCTTCGGGAATGGGAGTGCATGCAAGATCAGACTACGACCACTTCCACGCTCAGAACCGAGCATCAGAATCGCAAAGACGGCAATCAGGATCGCTGCAAATCCGGCGAAAAAGGGACTGACGAGTACAGTGTTAATTAAATCAGGTTGCTGAGACGCATCGTATTTCTCGAACTCATTGATGACGGTATAACTACCGAATCCATAACTGAAGATCGCGAGTAGAATGAAACAGGCGAGCGGCCAGATGCCTTGTTTGATATGATAACGGATCAATTGCTTAACCATGTCGTTTCCCTCCAAATGTCCCTAAGAAGTAATCTTCCATCTGCACCGGCAAAGCATCCTTTAACAAGGGGTTTGTCGTTTCGAGATACTGTGCACCTGCATCGGATAAGACAAGCAATGTCACGACTCGACCGGTTTGGGATAAGATGTGAAGATCGGCGTGTGCCAGTTCCGGAACGTCCTCATAGACGACTTGCCATTTTTGCATACTGGCTTTAGCATCGTCGAGCGCCTTCGGTTCGCGGACGAGATGTTTTTCAATCGTCATGACGCGGTCGGCAAGGGAATCGAGTTCTTCGAGTTGATGCGAAGCAATCAGAACGGCAGTCTGGCGCTCCGCCAGTAACGAGACGAGTTGTTTCAGATAATCGCGTTTGTTGATCCGGTCAAGTCCATCAGTCGGTTCATCGAGCAAGAGGACGGGAGCATTCGTTGCAAACGCGAGTTGAAGAAGGAACAATTGGGCTTGTCCCTTTGATAGAGAAGTGACGCGACGACCACGATCGAGATTCGATGACCGACAGTAGTTTTCGATATACGTCTTTTCGAAATTCGGATAGAACGCATTATAGAAGTTGATCAATTCACCAAGTGTCATTTGGCGATAGACAGAGACGGAGTCCGGAACGAGGAAGAGGTGCTTCCGCGTTTGCGGGACATGGTGAATGGATTCATTGTTCCATTCGACCTTTCCGCGTGTCGGCTCAAGAGCACCGACGAGTGTTTTGAGTAACGTCGTTTTTCCAGCACCATTACGACCGATCAAGGCAGTGATCGTTCCTGCCGGTAGGGTGAAGGATGCATTTTCATAAATCATGGTACGGTCAATTTGTTTCGTTAGATGAGAAACGGTCAACATGAGGAATCCTCCCTTATGTGTAAGATGAGTTGATAAAGTTCTTCGTTTGAGATTGAGAGTTCGTCAGCGACGGAACAAAGGCGGATGAGTGGATCTTGAATAGCGGCTTGTTTGACTTCATGAAGTGGAATGTCTGAGATGAAGGAGCCTTTGCCGCGCATCGTGACGATGAAGTTGCGGCTCTCGAGTTCCTGATAGGCGCGGGAGACAGTGTTCGGATTGACAAGGAGTGTACCGGCAAGTTCACGGACGGATGGCATCTGTTCGCCAGAGCGGAGTAGACCACGGGCAATCGAGCGGATGATTTGCATGACTAACTGTTCATAAATCGGCAAGGGATTTTTCGGATCGACGGTGAACATTTCTTCACCTCCTTAAGTGTACTAATTCAATTAATACACCAATTATAGGAATTTAGAAACGCTCTGTCAATGTTTCTTTTCAGGAAGAGCGCTACGCCTTCTCTTAAAATATTTGCTATACTGACGACAGAAGAATCGCCAGGAAGGATGACCGAGATGTTGGATCGATTGAGTGCCTTAGAGGACCGTTATGAAAAACTGAATGATATGTTGGCTGATCCAGCCATCATTAATGATACGAATCAATTACGCGAGGTCTCAAAGGAGCAGTCGCAACTTGCCCCGACCGTCGAGACGTACCGCATCTACCGCGAGAAGATGGAAGCCTATCAAGAGGCGCGCCAGATGTTGACGGATCCTGAGATGCGTGACCTTGCGAAGGAAGAAGTCGCGATGCTTGAACCGGAGATCAAAGAGCTCGAAGCGAAGCTGAAAGCGTTACTGTTACCGAAGGATCCAAACGATGACAAGAACGTTATCGTCGAGATTCGTGGTGCGGCAGGGGGAGACGAGGCAGCTTTATTTGCAGGTGACCTGTTCAAGATGTACTCAAAGTTTGCTGAGAAACAGAACTGGAAGATTGAGATCATCGATGCGAGCTACACGGAACTGGGCGGTTATAAGGAAATCATCTTCATCGTCAAGGGAACGGGTGCGTATTCGAAGTTGAAATACGAGAACGGGGCACACCGCGTCCAACGCGTTCCGTCAACGGAGTCCGGTGGACGGATTCATACATCGACTGCAACGGTTGCCGTGTTACCGGAAGCAGAAGACGTTGAAGTTGAAATACACGATAAGGATGTCCGAGTCGACACGTTCACGTCGAGTGGACCAGGTGGACAGTCCGTCAATACGACACAGTCCGCTGTCCGCGTCACGCACGTGCCAACGGGGATCGTCGCCAGCTGTCAGGACGAGAAGTCGCAAATCAAGAATAAGGAAAAAGCGATGAAGGTCTTGCGCGCGCGTGTTTACGATAAGATTCAACGCGAACAGCAAGCGGAATATGATGAAAAACGGAAGTCGGCTGTCGGTACAGGTGACCGTTCAGAACGGATTCGGACGTATAATTTCGCCCAAAACCGGGTGACGGATCACCGGATCGGCTTGACGATTCAGAAGCTTGACCGAATCTTGCAAGGTGAGATGGATGAAGTCATCGATACGCTCGTCATGGAGTACCAAGCACGGGCATCGGAGGCGGCAAACTGATGCGGATCGCAAAACGTCTAAATGAGGCAAAAACGATGATGGAACAAGCAGGACGCGAGGGTTCGAGTGCCGAATGGTTACTCATGCACGTCTTAGAAGTCGACCGGACAGGGCTCCTTGTCCGCTTGTCCGATGAATTGACGCCGGAGCAGAATTTACGGTTCAGTGAATACTTACTTGCCCATGTCCACGGCGTGCCCGTTCAACATTTAATCGGCTATCAGCCGTTTTACGGACGAGACTTTAGCGTCACACCGGATGTTTTGATTCCACGACCGGAAACAGAAGAGTTGATCGTCTTCGTAACGGAACGTCTCAAACACGAGACGTTCACGGCGGGACAGATCGTCGACATCGGGACCGGTAGTGGGGCGATTGGAATCACGCTCGCCCTCGAACTCGAGCAACCGGTCACGACCGTCGATATTTCACCAGCTGCAATCGCGGTCGCGAAGCAAAATCAAGCAGCGCTTGGTGGAGACGTGACGTTCCTTGAAGGAGATTTACTCGCACCGCTCGCGGACGATTCCGTCCGGGTGCTTGTTTCGAACCCTCCTTATATCGAGGAAGAAGAATTACTCAGTGAAGTCGTGTTCGATCATGAACCGCATCTCGCCCTGTTTGGCGGAAAAGACGGTCTCGTCTTTTACCGACGTCTCGTCGAGGAGAGTGGACGGGTCCTACGCGACGATTACCGACTGATTGCGTTTGAAATTGGACACAATCAAGGACCAGAAGTGCAAATGATGTTAAAAGAACGTTATCCAAATGCGGAAACGGGTATTTTAAAAGATATAAACGGTAAAGACCGTATCGTGTATGCGGAACGAAAGGATTGTACAGCGTGAAGACGGAAATGATTGACTTACAGACGATGGATGAAGCAGTTCGGTTATTGCAGGAAGGAGAGGTCGTGGCGATGCCGACCGAGACCGTTTATGGTCTCGCAGGGGACGCAACGAACGAAGCGGCTGTTCGGCGAATCTTCGCCGCGAAGGGTCGACCTTCCGACAATCCACTGATTGTCCATGTCGCATCCGTAGAACAGGCACATCAGTTCGTCACGCACATTCCAGATGTCGCGGCACGTTTGATGGAGGCGTTCTGGCCAGGAGCCTTGACGATCATCCTCGAATCGAACGGCACCGCATCCACACTCGTCACAGCAGGACTAGATACGATCGGATTACGGATGCCAGACCATCCGCTCGCGCTTCAATTAATTGAAGCGACAGGGCTGGGTCTCGCAGCACCGAGTGCCAACCGTTCCGGAAAACCTTCACCGACGTCATCTGCGCACGTCGCATATGACCTCTCGGGACGCATCGCTGCGATCGTCGATGGAGGGGAAACGGGCATCGGGGTCGAATCGACTGTCATCGATTGTACGATGACGCCACCGGCGATTTTACGACCGGGCGGCGTGACACGTGAACAAATCGAGTCGGTCATCGGTCCTGTCACACTCGATCCTGCTTTATCGATGAAAGATGCTACACCGAAGGCACCCGGGATGAAATATACCCACTATGCGCCGGAAGCGACACTGTCCGTCGTCGAAGGGGATCTTTCATTCTTACAGCAACTCATCGATGATGCACGACAAACCGGACACAAGACGGGCGTTCTCCTGTTCGATGGGGAGGATGTCGACGCAGATGTTCGTTGCTCCCTTGGTAATTCGATGGAGACGGCGGCACAACGTCTTTACGATTGTTTACGGCGATTTGATCAGACGACGGTGGATCAGATTTTTGTACGAGACCTATCAGAAGAAGGGGTGGGGCTTGCGGTCCGCAACCGCCTCCATAAAGCAGCAGGTGGTCGGGTCATTCGCCCTTGAAGAAGGAGGATACGGAGATGAGCACACGTCGCGTTTTATTCATCTGTACAGGAAATACATGCCGTAGCCCGATGGCGATGGCGTTACTACGCTCGAAAGTCGCTGATCAGGAATTCGATGTCCGTTCAGCAGGCCTACGTTCGATGCAAGGATTCGATGCGTCTGAGAACGCACTACAAGTGTTACGCGAACGCGGCATCGAACTCGAGCACTATACGCAAGTCTTCGATGATGTACTTGGACGCTGGTCCGACATCATCTTGACGATGACGCGTCAGCACAAGCAAGAAGTCGGTGAACGCTATCCGGAACTGAAGGAACGGACGTTTACCTTATATGAATATGTGACAGGGCTTGAACGGGATATTAATGATCCGTACGGCGGATCGATGAATGTCTACCGGCAAGTACGCAATGAACTCGAACCCCTCGTCAACCGTCTTGTGTTAAAATTGACGCAGAACGGAAACGGAAGAAAAGCTCCGGATACACGGAAACTTCCGAAAAAACAACCTAAACAAACGGGGGAATAGTAAAGATGAAAGTAGCAATCGGCGCGGATCATGGCGGTTTTAAGTTAAAGGCAGAAATCAACGATCTCTTACAAGAGCTCGGCATCGACTATACGGACTTCGGTACGTATTCGTCCGACTCAATCGATTATCCGGATGTCGCGATTCCGGTCGCTGAGGCAGTCGCGAATGGAGAGTTTGATCGTGGTATCTTGATTTGTGGAACCGGAATCGGGATCGGAATCGCAGCGAACAAGGTCAAGGGCATCCGAGCAGCACTCGTCCATGATACGTTCAGCGCGAAAGCGACGCGTCAGCACAACGATTCGAACATCTTGACGATGGGCGAACGCGTCATCGGTCCAGGACTGGCACGTGAGATCGCACAACTTTGGCTTGAAACGGAATTCGAAGGCGGACGTCATGAGAACCGCGTTTGCAAAATCTCAGATTATGAGGTGAAGTAATGGACTTGACACGCATCCAGCACGATTTAGAAGAAGCACTGAACGCTCTGGATGAACGATTTTCCTTAAAAGGAAAATTGCTCGTAATTGGCTGTTCGACGAGTGAAGTCATCGGCAAACAAATCGGCAAGGCGGGTTCACCGGAAGTTGCGGACGCGTTGTTTGACGTCTTCGATGCCTTTCGTCGTTCGCACCAAGTCGATCTTGCCTTCCAAGGCTGCGAGCATATCAATCGAGCGCTGACGCTTGAGCGGCAAACGGCAGAACGACTCGGGCTTGATCCAGTGACGGTCGTTCCTGTTCCGGAAGCCGGTGGATCGATGGCGAGTGCTGCCTATCAGCGCTTCTCGGCACCGGTCGTCGTCGAAGCGATTCAGGCAGACGCCGGGATTGATATCGGTGACACGTTCATCGGGATGCACTTGAAGGCTGTTGCGATTCCTGTGCGCTTGCCGCATAAGGAAATCGGTGAGGCACACGTGACGGCAGCCGTGACACGACCGAAATTAATCGGTGGAGCACGTGCTAAATACGAATGATTGATGCAAGGGGTTGCGCACCCCTTGCTTTTTTAATGTTGTTTTTAGGGATGCCGGGAACGAAACATTCGTGTTAAGATAGGTCTATCGAAATGAAATGGGGGAATTCAGATGGAACAAACACCGCTTACGTATCTGAAACAACAAGATGAGGCACTCTTTTCGGCAATGCGCCAGGAACTAGGTCGTCAACGGGATAACATCGAATTGATCGCATCCGAGAACTTCGTCTCGCAAGCTGTCATGGAAGCACAAGGCAGCGTCTTGACGAACAAGTACGCAGAAGGTTACCCAGGTCGTCGTTATTATGGTGGCTGTGAGTATGTCGATCTCGCTGAGAATTTAGCACGCGACCGCGCGAAGGAAATCTTCGGAGCGGAGCACGCGAACGTGCAACCACACTCGGGTGCACAAGCGAACATGGCGGTTTACTTCACGATTCTCGAGCAAGGCGATACGGTCCTCGGGATGAACCTCTCGCACGGTGGCCATCTGACGCACGGTAGCCCCGTCAATTTCTCCGGTGTCCAGTACAACTTCGTGGAATACGGTGTCGATCAAGAGACAGAGATGATTGATTACGACGTCGTCGCACAATTAGCAGAAGAGCACAAACCCAAATTAATCGTCGCGGGCGCATCGGCGTATCCGCGCGTCATCGACTTCAAACGTTTCCGTGAAATCGCAGACAGCGTCGGCGCTTACTTGATGGTCGACATGGCACACATCGCCGGACTCGTCGCAGCAGGTCAGCATCCGAACCCAGTCGAGCATGCGCATTTCGTCACGACGACGACGCATAAGACGTTGCGTGGTCCACGTGGTGGGATGATCCTCTGCAAAGAAGAGCATGCGAAAGCAATCGATAAAGCCATTTTCCCAGGAATCCAAGGAGGGCCACTCATGCACGTCATCGCTGCAAAAGCTGTTGCGTTCGGCGAAGCCCTTGCACCAGAGTTCAAGGACTACATCGGTCAAGTCGTTACGAACGCAAAAGTCCTCGGTGAGGAATTGACGAATCGTGGACTCCGGATCGTCTCAGGCGGAACGGATAATCACTTGCTCCTCGTCGACTTGCAACCGCTCGGGATCACAGGAAAACTCGCAGAGCACGCGCTTGACGAAGCCGGCATCACGGTCAACAAGAACACGATTCCGTTCGACCCAGCAAGCCCGTTCGTTACGAGTGGTATCCGGATCGGAACAGCTGCCATGACTTCACGCGGCTTCAAGGAAGCGGAGATGAAAGAAATCGCTGAGTTGATCGAACTCGTCTTGAACCACCCAGAAGAAGCAGATGTTCTCGCACAAGCACGTGAGCGTGTCGTTGCGTTGACAGGTCGTTTCCCACTCTACCCAGAGCGCGGATGACTGTCATCCCCTTCGTCCTTTTCATTATGAGAAGGGGGAGGGGATTTTTGTTTGTCTAAAAAAGGAGGCGTACGATGTATATTCTAGTCGTTGAAGATGACCCGCATATCCAATCACTTGTCGTATCGACGTTACAAGCCGACGGACACGCCGTACGAGCGACAGCAGACGGAAACGAAGCACTCGCCTGGATTGAAACGATGACGTTCGAAGCAGCCGTACTCGACGTCCTGCTTCCCGGACAGACCGGTCTCGTCTTGTGTGAGCGGTTACGGCAAAACGGGGACATCCCGATCTTGATGCTAACGGCGCTCGGAGAGCTGACGGATAAACGGGACGGTTTTGCAGCAGGGGCCGATGATTACATCACAAAACCGTTTGATCCGGAAGAATTAGTGTTTCGTCTTCACGCCGTGGCGCGGCGTTATCAAAAAGCGGCACAACCCGTTCTGCATCTCGGGGATGTCACGATTGATAAACGCAGTCAGCTCGTGACGATCCAGTCGACCGAGTGGACACTCCCGCGGCGCGAGTTCGAGTTATTACATCAGTTAGCGAGTTTCCCGGGACGGGTCTTCAGCCGCGAGGAGTTGATCGAACACGTTTGGGGACTTGATTTCATGGGTGATGACCGGACGATTGACGTCCACATCAAACGACTCCGTGGACGCTTAAAGGAGACGAATCAGGTGAAGATCGAAACGGTCCGCGGACTCGGGTACCGGTTGGAGGTCGAATCATGAGATCCCTCTATACAAAAATCGTCGGACTCGTCTGTGTCGTCCTACTCGTGTCCGCACTACTCGCTCTTTTAATCAGTAACATTGCCTACTATTCGTTTTGGCAGGACAGCTATAGCCAAAAAGTTGAGGAAGCGGTCGAGACGGCGATCGATTACTACGAGACACATGGTGATGGAAAGACAGAATCGTTTTACCGGATGTTACAAGCGACTGGCTTTCAACTATATGTGCAGACTGAAGACGGAACGGAGCGTTACGGAAATACATTTCGTGATGAAACGCTCTCAAGTCAAATCGTCGAGCAAGTGAAAAATGGTCAACCGTACTACGGGATGCGTGAGTATCCGTTCCACCTCTTCTTGCTTGGACTATTCGATAACGAAGTCATTAATACGTACGGCACGTCAGTCAAGACGGCGCAAGGAACGGATGCGATCTTCGTCCGTCCGGACTTGAGTCGGCAAATCCGGGAGTTGCACCTGTTCGTCGGTCTGTTTCTCGGATTGTTGGTCGTGATCAGCTTCCTCATGCTTGTCTTTTCCATCCGTTATCTCGTGCGCCCAATCCGGCGCCTGACAAAAGCAACGGAACAGATGGCAGACGGTGACTACGGAATCCGTGTTGGAACGAAAGCACGCGATGAGATTGGAGAGCTGTCCCGGCGGTTTGACGAGATGGCAGCGGCAGTCGAAGCGTCTGATACGGAACGACGCCGGTTCGTCGCAAACGTCTCGCATGAATTCCAGTCGCCGCTGACGACGATCTCAGGGTACGCGGGGCAACTCGACGTGACGGGAGAAGACGTCAGGAAACGGACGATCATTCAACAAGAGGCAGAACGGATGTCGGAGCTGACACGTCAATTGTTGATCTTAGCGAAGCTCGATGAAGGACGGCGCTTCAAGCGGCAAGCACTCAATCTGCGCGCGAGTCTAGAGACGACACTCGCAACACTTGCCTTTCAGCTCGATGAGCAAGGCATCGCCGTCGCACTCGATGTATCGCCAGCGCTACAGATTCAAGCAGATGCTAGTGCGCTGGAACATGTCTTCCAGAACGTCATCCGAAACGCCGTATCGGTCTCAGCAGACGGGGCGACGATTTATATTCAAGCAGAAGAACAAGCGAATCAGGTCATCGTCCGGATCAAGGATGAAGGACCAGGTATGGCGGATGAACAGATGGAACATGCCTTCGAACGCTTTTATCAAGGCGATGCGTCTCGGACATCGCGCGGAACGGGACTTGGACTTGCGATCGTCAAAGAGACGATGCGTCAACTCGGTGGGGATGCGAACTTGTCATCCGATTCCTCGGGTTTGACTGTGACATTAACTTTTTTGCGCGTATGATGCGTGTGTTCATGTTCCGTTCATATTGCGGTTGTATCATCAATCCTGTAGCGAACATACAGGAGGGATCACGCAATGAAATTAGGATGGAAAGAACTCGTCCGGATGAAAGGGCGATTCAGTTGGATGACGATCGTGACAATGTTGATTGTCTTATTGATCTTGATGATCACCGGACTTGCGGACGGGCTGGCCTATGACAATGGGGCTGCCGTCCGGAATCTACCGGTCGAGCAGTTTGCACTGAGTAAAGATGCGGAAGGACAGCTGACCCGTTCATTCTTACAGGCGGACGAGACACCAAAGGGAGCAGAAGCGCTCGGTGTCCAGAACATGGTGCTTGAGAAGAAGAATGGAACGAAGGATGACGTGACGGTCTTTGCGTTACCAGAGACGACGAATTATGGTCCAAAACAGTTGCAATCATTGCAAAAAGGAGAAGTGCTCGTTGATGCCGCGTATGCGGAACAACGCGGAACCCGTGTCGGCGATACGATCACCGATTTTCGGACGAAAAAGACGTTCCGAATTGCCGGTACAGTAACGGACGGACGTTATAGTCACGCACCGGTCCTCTGGATGACGGATGAATCGTGGCAAGCGTGGCAATCCAAGATGGGGGCATCATACGTCTCAGCGTACATCGGTCAGTCGTTACAAACGGATCAAGCCGTCTTCTCAAAACAAGCAGTCATTGAGAATGTGCCAGGCTATGCAGCGGAGCAAAACTCCTTCCAGATGATGCGAGTCGCGCTCGTCGTCATCGGGGCATTGATTCTGACAGCGTTCTTCTATATCTTGACGATGCAGAAGATGAAACAGCTTGGTGTCTTAAAGGCGATTGGCATTCGGACACGAACGATGGGAACAAGTCTACTCGTACAAGTCATGCTCTTGACGAGCCTTGCCTTTGGTGTCAGCGTCGCCATCACCTATTTGACGAGTCGTTTTCTGCCGACGGATCTTCCCTTCCGATTTGAATGGTCGACGAGTCTGATGTACGGCGGCATTCTGATTGCAACGGCGATGCTCGGAGCGCTTGTTCCGTTACGAATGGTGAAAAAACTTGAAGCGGCAGACGCGATGGGAGGGATGAACGGATGATTCAGTTAGAACGGATTGAACAGAGTTATGGTGAGATGACCGTCCTGCACGACATCAATCTTCAGGCGGAAGCAGGTGAGCTGATTGCCCTCGTCGGACCGAGCGGGAGTGGGAAAAGTACACTCCTTCAGTTGCTTGGTTTATTGCAGACCCCGACGAACGGTGCCGTCTATTTCAATGGTACCTGTGTCAGTGAAGCGTCGGACGCAGAACGTCGTCGCTTACGCCTCGAAGAAGTCGGGTTCATCTTCCAAGAATCGCATCTCGTTCCATTTTTGACCGCACGGGAGCAACTGGAACTCGTCGCAAAAGAAGCCGGCCGGACAGTCGATGCGGTCGCAGCACTCGCCATGTTCGGACTCGAGCATCGGAAAGACCATTTGCCGCATGCGTTATCGGGCGGCGAGCGTCAACGCATCGCGATTGCTCGCGCCTTCGTCAATGATCCACAACTCGTCTTAGCGGACGAGCCGACCGCAAGTCTCGATTATACAAATGGGCGCCGGGTGATGGAGCTATTGCAACAGCAAGCGCATGAGTCAAACAAGACAATCATCGTCATCACTCATGATGAACGGATGCTCGACGTCTGTGATCGTATTTGGCGGATCGAGGACGGAAAAATCCAGACAGCATAAGACAACGAATGGATCGCTTTCGAGAGAATGGAAAGCGATTCTTTTTTATATGTAATCTTGTCAGAGGAGGCGATGTCATTCCAAAAATTTGCTATACTTTTTAAAAAAGGAAATGAAGGAGTTTACGCGTTATGAATATTATGAAGTTGACCCAAGCCGAGCTCGCGTCGACGACAGGAAGCCAGATGCTGAAATGGTTGGAGAAGAAAAGTATGACGAAATCGGAGTACAAACGATTATACGAAGACTTCAAGACGATCATCATCATGCAACAAGCGGGTTTTTATGAACAAGCGGATGCGCGGCTTTTGCAATGGAAACATTTACCGATGCCGGTTGAATATTATACATATCGTCTTGCGATCGCCTCAAAGGCAGGTGGTCGACGTCTTGTGAAGAAGCGGTTCAAGGTGTTGCCGGAAGCGATTCAGAAACATGCTAAATTAAAGCCGTGGCGCCAAGCGGTGAATCAGAATCAATGGTGGCTTGGTGTAACCGGAGTGGTGGCGGCTGGACTCTTATTCGTAGGCATTCAAGCATGGTCTCCTACTTCAGAGAATGCTGCACCGAAAGAAGAGACTGATCAAAAAATTGCGCAACAGTTGGCTGCCTTACAAACGGAAGTCGAGCAATTAAAAAAAGAAAATGAGAAATTAAATACGGATCAGAAGCAAAAGACGGAAGCGGAAGTAAAACAAGAAGCAACACCGGTTAACGAAAAGAAAACGACGAAAACGAATGGGCTGAAACCGGAAGCCGCATTGAAGGAAGCGGTTGCGGCCGTACAGGCGAAAGATTATCAAAAAGCGAATGATCTCTTGAATCCAGACGTCTTGAAAAATAAAGAGACGGCAGGCATGGCACGTTTTTATAAGTTGATTGCGGCCGGTAAGTTAAAGAAGACGACACAGGCGGACTATATCGCTTACCGTGAGGATTTTCCGAAGTCAGGTTACATGAGTGATGTCCTCTGGATGCAGGCGGTCTATGAACAAAAATATAAAAAAGGTGATTATCGCGCGACCTTGCAAGAACTCGCACAACAGCCGGACAATGAATGGTCTTACGCAGCGAAAGCGATTCTTTCCGGAAAGAGCACGCTTGGGGACTGACGAAAAAACAGTTCCCAAGCAGTACGCTTTTAGAGTACAATGCGAAAAGAGAATGGAGAGGAGATGCAAACAATGAGTAAAGTACATGTATTTGATCACCCATTGATTCAGCACAAGATGACGATCATGCGTAAGGTCGAAACAGGAACGAAACAATTCCGGGAACTTGTCGACGAGGTGGCTTCATTGATGGCATATGAAATCACACGTGACCTTCCACTCACAGATGTCGCGATCGAGACACCGGTCACGAAGACGACGCAGAAGATGATCGAAGGCAAGAAACTCGGGATCGTCCCGATTCTCCGCGCCGGTCTCGGGATGGTCGACGGCATGCTTCGCATGATGCCGAATGTCAAGGTCGGTCATATCGGTTTGTACCGTGATCCGGAGACACTCGAGCCAACGGAATACTACCTCAAGCTCCCAACAGACGTCGCAGAACGTGATTTCGTCGTCGTTGACCCGATGCTTGCGACAGGTGGTTCGGCGGCAGACGCCATCTCCTCCTTAAAGAAACAAGGGGCGAAGAGCATCAAGCTCGCATGCCTCTGTGCAGCACCTGAAGGCGTCAAACGCGTTCAAGAAGAACACCCGGACGTCGACATCTATCTCGCGGCACTCGACGAGAAGTTAAACGACCACGGCTACATCGTCCCAGGACTCGGTGATGCAGGAGACCGTCTTTTCGGAACGAAGTAAAAAAACAGCAAGATACACAAAAAGACCGCAGACGATGATCTGCGGTCTTTTCGTTGCTATTTCGTAAACTGCGCAAGACTGCTCAAATATGCTTTAATGAAAAAAGGAAAAAAGGAGGAAGTCACCATGCCGATTACAGTCATGCCGATTTTCGGGACTCGACCGGAAGCCATCAAAATGGCACCGCTCGTCAACGCCCTGAAGCAACACCCTGCTTTTGATGTTCATGTCACAATCACAGCCCAGCACCGCGAGATGCTCGATCAAGTACTTACCCTGTTCGAAATCGAACCGGATCACGATTTGAATATCATGAAGCAACGTCAAACCCTCGTCGACATTACGACGCGTGGTCTTGAAGGACTCGATGCGATCATGAAAGAGATCAAGCCGGACCTCGTCCTCGTCCATGGCGACACGACGACGACGTTCGTCGGAAGCCTGGCTGCCTATTACAATCAAATCGCAGTCGGTCACGTCGAGGCAGGACTGCGGACATATAATAAATATTCACCGTTCCCAGAAGAGGTCAATCGTCAGTTGACGTCGACGCTCGCAGACTTACATTTTGCTCCGACGGCACAAGCGGCAGCGAATCTCGCATCCGAGAATCGTCATGCTGGTGTCTACATCACAGGGAACACAGCAATCGATGCCTTGCAGACGACCGTCCAATCCGATTACGTGCATCCGATGCTTGAGACAGTCGGGGACCGGAAGCTGATTCTGATGACGGCACACCGTCGTGAGAACCAAGGCGAGAAAATGCATCAAATGTTCCGGGCGATTCGTCGCCTCGTCGATGCGTTCCCAGACACACACGTCGTTTATCCGGTCCACCTCAATCCGGTCGTCCAGGAAGCGGCGAAAGCCGTGTTCGAAGGACATGATCGAATTTCGTTGATTGCTCCACTCGACGTGTTTGATTTTCATAACTTCGCGAGCCGTGCGCATTTAATCTTGACGGACTCGGGTGGCGTACAAGAAGAAGCACCATCACTCGGTGTACCCGTTCTCGTTTTACGGGATACCACGGAACGTCCGGAAGGAATCACTGCCGGGACATTGAAGCTTGCCGGAACGGAAGAAGAAACGATCTACCAGATGGCGACAGAACTCTTAACGAATGAAACGCTCTATCACGAGATGGCGCATGCTTCGAACCCGTATGGCGACGGTCATGCATCCGAACGCATCGTCCAAGCAATCCTGCATCACTTCGGTCAAGGGGAGGCTCCTACGCCGTTACTCACACAATAAAAAACAATGATCACTCTCGAATCGCTTACATTCACTTGCTTTCTTCAGGTGAGACGTGAGCGATTTTTTGTCGTGCCTTAAAGTTCGTGACATTAAGGTGGTTGATTTATAAGGGGAATATCTTTAAATCTTACCATTTCCACTAAAATCAGCCCATTTGTTTAGAAAATGTAAAACCAGATGACCTTGAAATTGGAAAGCAAACCTTGAAGATTCAAGCTGTGACGCACCTCACGATTGAATAAATGGAAATCGTTGAAATCTATTGTTACAAACAGATGTCAGAGTGGTTTTTGTGTCCCGATTCGGAAGCGTTTACAATTGTGAACGAAAAATGTTTTTTCACAAAATCGACACAAATCAATTTTAGCGGTCTTGTTTCGGTTTAACGAGCACGATATAACGTTACTATTCAACGGTTTTGTTCACCATATGAACAATCTCTTTAACCGTTGATAGCACTACATATTTTCTTCACATCTTCGTGAAATGACTTGCACGGATGACATCTGTGAAAACCTTATCATTCGTTGATATGTATAGGTTTTTCGGCTCTGTTTTTATTGTGAATTCATTTGACTATGAAAGCTGCTTCATTGTATTCTTGACTAGTATGAAAATCCGCAAATTGTGGGAAAGAAAAAGAACTCGCAATTGGGAAAAAGGGGGTCGTCTCTAGTGCGCCAAAGTGGGCTCGCAAAGAGTATGGTCATGGCCTCGCAAATTTCGACGGCACTGGCTGCACCGATCGTCATTGGCTTTTTGGTTGGGAACTATGGGGAACAACAACAATGGTGGGAAAAAATGGGTGCGACGTTCGCCGTGTTCATCGGGATTTTCATCGGCATTCTTTGCATGATCGCCATGATCAGGCACTTGTTAGGGGAGAAGACATGAACATCATCCTTCAAGATGCGTTGTATCGTGCGTACTTACGATGGTTTGGACTCTTTTACGGGATCCTTGCTGTCCTGCTGCTCATCGGACGCCCCGGTGAACCGGTCATTTATGGACTGGCACTTGGTGGAACTGGCAGCTTTCTGATCTTGACGCTTCAACGATTAAGCGTCGATCGGATGTATCGTGTAATCGAGACGGGGCGAAAGCCGGTGTCTCGAGGGACCGTTTCACGCATGGCGGTCGCGGTACTCTGTGTGATGATCGGTTTGAAGTATCAAACTGAATTGTCATTAACTGCGGTGGTAATAGGCCTTCTCGCCGGCCACGTCATACAATTTTGTGAGTTCTTGACTCACGAACTCAAGCGGGAAAAGAGGTGAATAGTCAAATGAACCACGAAATGCCACTTTACGAAATCCCACTCTGGGGTGACTTCGTTCTGTACGGTAGCTGGACGAACTTGATCACAGTATTGATTGCTGCTGCTCTCGTCTTCTTGATTGCCGTGGCCGGTACGCGACGTCTTGTGATGAAGCCAACCGGTGCTCAAAACGTGATGGAGATGTTCCTCGAATTCGTTCGCGGTATCATCAGCAGCACGATGGACTGGAAAACAGGGGGTCGCTTCCTTACGTTCGGAATGACATTATTCCTGTTCATCCTTGTATCCAACATCATGGGTCTCCCATTCAACGTCGTGACGGGACACTACATTTGGTTCAACTCACCAACTGCAGATCCTTACGTGACACTGGCACTTTCATCTATGGTAGTGGTCATGAGCCATTACTACGGTGTGAAGATGCGAGGCTTCGGCGCTTATGCGAAAACATTCATGACGCCGATGTTTATCATTACCATCATCGAGGAGTTTGCAAACACGTTGACGCTCGGTCTTCGTCTTTACGGAAACATCTTCGCTGGTGAAATCATGATCGGAATCATCCTTTCGATCGGTATCGTCTCTGGTACGAACGATTTCCAATTCCTCGGACCAATCGGCGCAATCATCTCGGGTATCCCGATGTTGATCTGGCAAGGATTCTCACTCTTCATCGGTGGTATCCAAGCGTACATCTTCCTTATCCTGACGATGGTTTACATCGGACATAAGGCAGCGCACGACCATTAATTCGAAGGTAAAGCATTCGCTTTTCCGATAACAGCACGACCAAATCAATGAACACACTCTAGGGAGGCAATTTATCATGAATCTTATTGCAACAGCGATCATCATCGGACTCGGCGCACTCGGCGCAGGTATCGGTAACGGTCTTATCGTAAACGGTACAGTATTAGGTCAAGCACGTCAGCCAGAACTCAAAAACGAACTTCGTCAAACAATGTTCATCGGTATCGGTCTTGTTGAGGCACTTCCAATCATCGGTGTAGCGGTCGGTTTCCTTCTTCTCAACTCTTAATCCACGATTAACGAGAACGGACTACATAGGGCGCTATTCGTTCAACGTTTGAGTGAACCGTCACGGGAGCTTAGGCTCCCTTATGTAGATATTGAAGTTGAACCAACCACGAGGGGAGTGTAATCGAATGAATCTAACGTATCTTGCGGCTGAAGGAGTAGCGGAATCAAACCATCCTCTTATCGCCAACATGATCGTCACGATCGTCGTTTTCCTCTTGCTCCTCATCCTCTTGAAGAAATTCGCATGGGGCCCGCTCGTCAACATGATGAAAGCGCGGGAAGAGCATGTGGCTAGCGAGATCAACTCGGCTGAAAAGAGCCGTAAAGACGCTGAAGTCTACGTAGAACAACAACGCGAAGAATTAAACAAGGCGCGTACGGAAGCACGCGACCTTTTAGAAGCATCACGCCGTCAGGCAGAAGCAGAACAAGCACGTGCGATGGAGCAGGCACGTCTTGAATCCGAAATGAGTAAGGAAGAAGCTCGCCGTGCGATCGAACGTGAACGCGCTGAAGCACAAGCTGCTTTGAAGAACGATGTCGCTCTTCAAGCAATCGCTGCAGCACGCCACGTCATGAAAACACAGCTTGCGACGGACGAAGTCGCTCAAAAAGCACTCGTCGATCAATTCCTTGCTGATACTAAGGGCACGAACTAATGCGTGATCACGTAGCGGGACGCTACGCAAAAGCGCTCTTCGATCTTGCGCTTGAGCACCATGTGCTCGAGCAAGCAGAAGCTGATGTGCGGACGCTCGGCGAAGTGCTCCACGCAACACCAGAGCTCGCTTCGGTTTTAGATAACCCATCGATTTCTGCTGAAGAGCTCAAGCAAGTTCTTCAAACAAGCTTCACTGGCTTCAACTCGATCGTCTTGAACACGTTGCTCGTCATGGTCGAAAACGACCGGGCGGCAGAGATCGTTACATTACCGGAACACTTCATTGCATTGTTGAATGAACACCGCAATGTCGCGACGGCAATCGTCACGAGTGCATACAAATTGTCAGACGAGGAACTCACGAAAGTGAAAGAGACGTTTGGCCAAAAATCAGGTAAAACGCTTGAAGTCGAGAACGTCGTCGACACGAGTGTCATCGGAGGACTTCGCGTTCAAATCGGTTACACGACATATGACGGTACGATCGAAACTAAACTAACGCGCCTTGAGCGTGAGCTGTTAAAAGCGTAAGAAAATAGGGGTGAAACGCATGAGCATTAGAGCTGAAGAAATCAGCGCCCTGCTTAAAGCGCGTATCGCGCAGTACGGTTCTACGATGGAAGTGAACGAGACAGGTACGGTCATCCAAATCGGTGATGGTATCGCTCGTGCACACGGACTCGACAACGTCATGTCGGGAGAGCTCGTAGAATTCGCTAACGGCACAATGGGCTTGGCGCAAAACTTAGAAGAAGGCAACGTCGGTATCATCATTCTTGGTGACTACCTTGAAATCAAAGAAGGCGACTCTGTTCGCCGTACGGGCCGCATCATGGAAGTACCAACAGGAGACGCACTCCTCGGACGTGTCGTCAACCCACTCGGTATGCCAATCGATGGTCTTGGTCCAATCGAAACAGAACACTACAACCCGATCGAGCGTAAGGCGTCTGGCGTCATGGCGCGTAAATCGGTACACGAACCACTTCAGACTGGAATCAAGGCGATCGATGCCCTCGTTCCAATCGGTCGTGGACAGCGTGAGTTGATCATCGGTGACCGTCAGACGGGTAAAACGTCGATCGCGATCGATACGATCATCAACCAAAAAGAAGAAAACATGATCTGTATCTACGTCGCAATCGGACAAAAAGAATCAACAGTCCGTGGCGTCGTCGAGACGCTCCGTAAAAACGGTGCACTCGATTACACGATCGTCGTTTCGGCAGCTGCTTCACAGCCAGCTCCACTCCTTTACCTCGCACCATTCGCAGGTGTCGCGATGGGTGAACACTTCATGGACCAAGGCAAACACGTTCTTGTCATCTATGATGATCTTTCAAAACAAGCAGCTGCTTACCGTGAGCTTTCACTTCTCTTGAAACGCCCACCAGGCCGCGAAGCTTACCCAGGGGATGTCTTCTACCTCCACTCACGCCTTCTTGAGCGTGCGGCGAAGTTGAACGACGAGCTTGGCGCAGGTAGCTTGACTGCCCTTCCGTTCATCGAAACACAAGCGTCGGATATCTCGGCTTACATCCCGACGAACGTTATCTCGATCACGGATGGTCAAATCTTCCTTCAATCGGATCTCTTCTTCTCAGGTGTCCGTCCCGCGATCAACCCGGGTCTCTCGGTATCGCGTGTAGGTGGTTCGGCTCAAGTAAAAGCGATGAAGAAGGTAGCGGGTACGCTCCGTCTTGACCTCGCCTCTTACCGTGAGCTTGAAGCATTCGCACAGTTCGGATCTGACCTTGATAAAGCGACTCAATCGAAGCTTAACCGTGGTGAGCGGACAGTTGAAGTCTTGAAACAAGACTTGAACCAACCACTTACTGTCGATAAGCAAGTCATCATCATCTATGCCTTGACTCGTGGTCACCTTGATGATGTTGCTGTAACGGATATTCGTCGTTTTGAAAAGGAACTCAACCTCTGGCTCGATCAAAACCGCAAACAACTTTGCGATGAGATCCGTAAGACAGGTAACCTTCCAGCAGACGAAGAGCTCGTAGCAGCAATCTCAGAATTTAAGAAAACGTTCCAAGCGACGGTCTAATCCGGCGGAACGCTCTTGAAACTAACAAGGTGGTGAATCGAAATGGCATCGTTGCGCGAGATACAAACGCGGATCAACTCGACGAAAAGTACGAAACAGATCACGAAAGCGATGAACATGGTTTCGGCGTCGAAACTGAACCGCGCTCAAGCACATAGCGCGAAGTTCCAACCTTACATGCTGAAAATGCAAGAGGTACTCGGAACCATTGCGAATGGCACGACAGGTGCGAGCCATCCGATGCTCGAGAAACGTCCCGTCAAAAAGACGGGCTACATCGTCATCACATCGGATCGCGGCTTAGCTGGTGCATATAACGCCAACGTGCTGCGTGAAGTCTACCGGGAAATCAAAGAAAAGCATACTACGGACAGTTACGTTCTCTTCGTGGTCGGTAAAGTCGGTGTCCAGTTCTTCCGTTCACGCGGAATCACGGTCACGGATGCGATCACAGGCTTGAACGATTCTCCTTCGTATGTCGACGTCGCTGAGATTGTGAAGCGCACAGTGAGTGCGTTCACGGTCGGCGAAATCGACGAGCTCAAGCTGTGCTACAACCACTTCTTGTCTGTCATCAGCCAGGAAGTGAAAGTCGAAACCCTTCTCCCACTCGGAGAAATCGAAGCTTCGTCTTCGACGACTTATGAGTACGAGCCAAGCGAGGAACAAATCCTTGCGGAACTCCTCCCGCGTTATGCGGAGAGCTTGATCTTCGGTGCGCTTCTTGACGCGAAAGTAGCAGAACATGCGTCACGTATGACAGCAATGCAAAGTGCGACAGATAACGCAGATGATTTGATCGGTCGATTGACTCTCGTCTACAACCGAGCTCGACAAGCTGCGATCACGCAAGAAATCACAGAGATCGTCAGTGGGGCTGCTGCACAGCAGTAATCCCGACTGGCGTAACGATAGGTAGGAGGAAACACGATGAACGAACTCGGTTTAAAAGGCCGCGTCGTCGCGGTCATGGGACCTGTCATCGACGTTAAGTTCGAAGGACACTTACCGAACATCTACAACGCGCTTCGTATTCAATATACGCCGCAAACTGTAGAAGAAGTGGCTATCGACTTGACGCTTGAGGTCGCCCTGCACCTTGGTGACGACGTCGTCCGTACCATTGCGATGGACTCTACGGATGGAGTACGCCGTGGAATGGAAGTACTCGATACGAATGCTCCAATCTCGGTACCCGTCGGAGAAGCGACACTTGGTCGCGTCTTCAACGTACTCGGTAACCCAATTGATGAAAAAGAAATCGCTGCTGACGTGGAACGTCTTCCGATCCACAAAAAAGCACCGACTTTCGATAACCTTTCAACGAAAGTTGAAATCCTCGAGACTGGAATTAAAGTCGTCGACTTGCTCGCTCCTTACATCAAGGGTGGTAAGATCGGTCTCTTCGGTGGTGCCGGTGTAGGTAAGACCGTCCTCATCCAGGAATTGATCAACAACATCGCGCAAGAGCACAGCGGTATCTCGGTATTCGCAGGTGTTGGTGAGCGGACACGTGAAGGAAATGACTTGTTCCATGAGATGACGGATTCAGGCGTTATCAAACAAACAGCGATGGTCTTCGGTCAGATGAACGAACCACCGGGTGCACGTCTCCGTGTTGCCTTGACTGGTTTGACAATGGCAGAGTACTTCCGTGATGAGCAAGGACAAGACGTTCTTCTCTTCGTTGATAACATCTTCCGTTACACTCAAGCGGGTTCTGAGGTATCAGCCCTTCTCGGTCGTATGCCATCTGCCGTTGGTTACCAGCCAACACTCGCAACAGAGATGGGTATGCTCCAAGAGCGGATCACATCAACAAACAAAGGTTCGGTTACATCGATCCAAGCGGTTTATGTACCAGCCGATGACTATACTGACCCGGCTCCTGCGACGACGTTTGCTCACTTAGATGCAACGACGAACCTTGAGCGCCGTCTCTCTGAGATGGGGATCTATCCTGCCGTGGATCCACTTGCTTCGACATCACGTGCCCTTTCACCGGAAATCGTCGGCGAAGAGCACTACGGTGTTGCTCGTCAAGTTCAGGAAACACTTCAGCGTTATAAAGAACTTCAAGATATCATCGCGATCCTCGGTATGGACGAGTTGTCAGAAGACGACAAATTGACTGTACACCGTGCGCGTCGTATCCAGTTCTTCTTGTCGCAGAACTTCCACGTAGCTGAGCAGTTCACAGGACAAAAAGGATCATACGTCCCAGTTAAGGACACGATCCGCGGCTTCAAAGAAATCCTCGAAGGTAAACACGATGACTTAACGGAAGAAGCATTCCGTCTCGTCGGTCCGATCGAAGATGCGATTGAAAAAGCGAAGGCGCTTGTCTAAGTGACAAAGCATAAGGGGGACTTGAGATGAACACACTTCATGTCAATATCGTCACCCCGGATGGCGAAGTGTATGATGGCGATATCCGTATGGTCGTTGCGAAGACGATTTCTGGTGAGATCGGGGTTCTCCCGCACCACGTCCCACTCGTGACTCCACTCGATATCAGCATCTTGAAGTTGCGCCACGAAGATGGCGGACGCACGTTGATCGCTATCAGCGGTGGCTTTATGGAAGTGCGCCAGGATACTGTAACGGTTCTTGCGGAAACTGCGGAGCAAGCAGATAAGGTCGATTACGACCGTGCTGCAGCTGCGAAGGTTCGTGCAGAACGTCGTCTCCAGGACACGAAACTATCAGAACTCGAATTCAAACGTGCAGAGCTTTCGCTGAAACGGGCAATCAACCGTCTCAGCTTGAAAGACTACGGTCGCGATTGATTCGACCAAAGACCCGAATTCCTTTACGGAATCGGGTCTTTTTTTGTACGATGCGTCAATGAATGAGTACGACACCGCGTTTTCCTGAGCAGGCGTCTTGAATCAGGTTTAGGAAGCGAAAAATATGTAAAAGTACATTATATGCCTTGTTTTCACGGTTTCTTCAACAGAAAGCTCATGATTTTCCTTATTTGCTCTTCAATAAATATATTTTATGCGATAAAATAAATGCAGCTTGTGTCATTTTGTTTGCGCAATCATTCATTTTATGAAATCATGGTAAAGTTGAAGAAATTATGAAGAAGAGGTGCGAGGATAGTGACGTCAATTGGTATTAGTGCTCTGATCAGCATGCTCATGTACGTGATCGCCATCTTATTTGCTTGGTGGGTGATGTTACCAATCAAATGGGATAAATTCCTGCAACATCCTAGAGGTCCACAGGCGGTTTTACTACGTGTCCTGCTTGCTGTCGCTCTTGGTTCCAGTCTGGCTCGCTTTTTACTTGAATATGCCGGTTTTGCGCAGCGTCTGAAATTCTTATTCAGCTGAACTTGTAACTTCATTGTAAACCTTGTATCGTGAAACTGGATTACCATGGAAAAGGACACTGTTCTTTAATGAAAGAACACAGTCAATTTATCAATCATCGAAACAGTCGCGTAGTAGTTTTAACTATTGGGAGTTTCTCTTCTATCGGTTCATCTCGAATCGTATACGCACTTATCACGCCATCATAAATAGAACAGAAACGAAGCAGAGGAGTATGGGGAATGGAAAAAATCGTTGTCCGAGGCGGACGTAAATTAGCTGGCACAGTCAAAGTAGAAGGTGCAAAAAATGCCGTATTAAAAACACTCGTTGCAACATTGCTTGCATCAGAAGGACAATCCGTCCTTCAAAACGTACCACGTCTAGCAGACGTCTATACGATCAATAACGTCTTGCGCAACTTGAACGCAGAAGTCGAATTCGACGCGGAAGCTAACACGGTGACGGTCAATGCAGAGCCGAATCTCAAAGACGAAGCACCACTTGAGTATGTCCGGAAGATGCGGGCATCGATTCTCGTCATGGGACCATTGCTCGCGCGTCTCGGTCGTGCACGCGTTGCGATGCCAGGTGGCTGTGCAATCGGTTCACGTCCGATTGATCTTCACTTGAAAGGCTTCGAAGCGATGGGCGCGAAGACGATCATCGGAAACGGTTTCGTCGAAGCACATGTAGATGGTCGTCTCAAAGGTGCAAAAATCTACCTTGACTTCCCGTCAGTCGGTGCAACGGAAAACATCATGATGGCTGCGACGCTCGCAGAAGGAACGACAGTCATCGAGAACGTCGCAAAAGAACCAGAAATCGTTGACCTGGCGAACTTCTTAAACGCAATGGGCGCTAAAGTCCGTGGTGCAGGTACAGAAACGATCCGCATCGAAGGCGTCGAGAAGTTACACGGTGCAACACATTACGTCATTCCGGACCGGATCGAAGCGGGTACGTTCATGATCGCAGCAGCAATCACTGAAGGTGACGTCGAAGTCATCGGAGCAGAGCGCGAACACCTTCGTCCACTCATCTCGAAGATGGAAGAGATGGGCGTTAAGATCACGGATACAGAAGAAGGACTCCGTGTCATCGGTCCAGCGAAACTCGAAGCAGTTGATGTCAAGACGATGCCACACCCTGGATTCCCGACAGACATTCAAGCCCAAATGATGGCTCTCGTCCTCAAAGCAGGCGGCACATCCGTCATCACGGAAACAGTCTTCGAAAACCGCTTCATGCACGTCGAAGAATTCCGTCGTATGAATGCGGACATCAAGATTGAAGGACGTTCATCAATCATTAACGGTGGCGTACAGTTGCAAGGAGCAGAAGTTCTTTCAACAGACCTTCGCTCAGGTGCTGCACTCGTCACGGCAGGATTGATTGCTGAAGGCGAAACGCGCGTCGGTGCCCTTCATCACATCGATCGTGGATACGTCGACTTCCACCTCAAACTTCAAGCACTCGGTGCGGACGTCGAACGTGTGACGGAAGAAGTCGCAGTCGTCGAAGAAACAGCAGCAACGAAGCTTTAATCAATCATTCATCCAGCACCATCCTAGTTTTTCGGGATGGTGCTTTTTTTGTATTTTCAAAAAGATGACAATGAAATGAGAAAAGCACAAAAGAAAGTCGTTTCGCTATGAGCCGTGTGCTAGAATTGAAAGGTATGTATACATAAATGGGTTAGACGTCCAAACGACGTTCTATATTTTGGAAGAATAGCCATCGGGTAAAGGAGAGCACACGAGATGTTTTCAAAAGATATCGGAATCGACTTAGGGACGGCGAATGTCGTCATTCATGTCAAAGGGAGAGGCATCGTCCTCGATGAGCCATCGGTCGTCGCGATCGATAAGGCAACAGGTAAGATTCATGCAGTAGGAACGGAAGCACACTTGATGGTAGGACGAACACCGGGGAATATCGTCGCGATTCGTCCCCTCCAGGATGGGGTCATCGCGGACTTCGAGATGACAGAGGCGATGTTACGACACTTCATCGATAAGATTGAAGTCCGTAAGATGTTCGGTGGAGTACGTATGCTGATTTGTACACCAGCAAGCATTACGACGGTCGAGGCGAAGGCGATTCGCCAAGCCGGTGAGAAGTCAGGCGCGAAGACGGTCTTCCTCGAAGTCGAGCCGAAGGTCGCAGCAGTCGGTGCCGGAATGGACATCTGGATGCCAGCCGGGCACATGGTCATTGATATCGGGGGCGGGACGACGGACGTCGCGGTTCTCTCAATGGGTGATATCGTTTGTGGTGAGACGATCAAGGTCGCAGGGGATCGTTTCGATCACGACATCATCCGTTCAATCAAGGATACACATAAGCTCATCATCGGGGAACGGACGGCACAAGCGGTCAAGACGACGGTTGCTACTGTTTCAGAAGACGGACGGAGCGAACAGATGGACATTCGGGGACGCAATCTCGTGACAGGATTACCGCACAACATCACGGTGACATCTGAAGAGATGCACGAAGCGCTCGCGGAAGCGGCGATGGAAATCGTCGAAGCGACGAAGCGGGTGCTTGAGAAAACGCCACCTGAGCTTGCAGCGGATATCATTGACCGTGGCATCATCCTGACAGGTGGGGGCGCGCTTCTTGACGGAATCGATCAACTACTTGCAAAAGAACTCGGATTACCGGTGTTGATTGCTGAAGATCCGATGTTATGTGTCGCGCGTGGAACGGGCATCATGCTCGACAACTTAGGGAAGTAATATGACAGCAGAAGTATTCTCAAAAGAGGATGCTTCTTTTTTATGATTCGACCATCGAAGTGATGCGTTCGGTGAGAGGTACACTTAAACGATTCAAACGCTAGACATTTCATAATATGAAGTGTATATTAAAAGTTGTTGCATTGAAACGAATTGTCAAATAAAAGGAAGTGATGCCACAATGCCATTGTGGAAAAGAAATTTAGTAGTCATCTGGTTCGGTAGTTTTTTGACCGCTGCCGCCCTCAGTCTTGTCTTACCGTTTTTGCCCTTATTCATTGAAGAACTCGGTGTCGACCGCCGACAAGACATTACGACTTGGTCCGGAATCGCCTTTGGTGCGACCTTCCTCGTCGCTGCGATCGTCTCACCGATTTGGGGACGTCTCGCCGATCGAAAAGGGCGTAAGCTCATGTTGCTTCGCGCAAGCCTCGGTATGTCGATTGTCATGTTCTTGATTAGTTTTGTCCAAGACGTCTATCAACTTGTATTCCTACGTCTTGTCATGGGAGCCGTGTCCGGATTCATTTCAGCCGGCATCACGATGGTTGCTTCCCAAACCCCAAAAGAGAAAAGTGGCTGGGCGCTCGGCACCCTGTCGACCGGTGGGATTGCCGGTGGATTGCTAGGACCTCTCATTGGAGGATTCCTCGCCGACGTTGTTGGGCTTCGACCCGTTTTTCTCTTTACGAGCGTTCCGCTCTTCCTTACCTTCCTCGTGACCTACTTCTTCGTTAAAGAAGAATTCGTTCCACTGGAGGTCAAAAAGATGGCGTCCGGAAAGGAAATCATTCAGTCCTTACGTCATCCGGAACTGATCTTGAGTTTGTTCCTGACGACGTTCCTGATTCAGTTCGCGGCCCAATCGATCAGTCCGATCCTGTCACTGTATGTCCGGGAACTCAGTCCGGGTACTGAACGTCTTGCGTTACTGTCCGGAATCGTTGCCTCTGCACCTGGGATTGCGGCGTTGATCGCGGCACAGCGACTCGGTCGTCTTTCGGATAAGATCGGGGCGGAACGTGTCTTGTTCTTTGCGTTACTTATCTTTGCGGCGTTCTTGATTCCGCAAGCGTTCGTCACAGATACGAGCCAGCTGATCGTCTTACGGATGGGAATCGGTTTTGCGACAGCTGCCTTGATGCCGTCCGTCCAAACGTTGCTTCGGAAGAATACGCCAGCGAACGCATCTGGACGGATCTTCGGATACAACCAGTCCGCGCAATTCATGGGGAACTTCCTCGGACCGCTCGCAGGTGGACAGATTGCCGGTCACTTCGGCTTTGAAGCGTTATTCCTCTTCACCGGATTGATCGTCATCACGAATGCGGTGTTAGAGCGGACACAAACAGCAGTCCTCAGTAAAAATAACGGATAAGTTCAAAACACGTCGACCCGAATGAAGGAGTCGACGTGTTTTTTTGCATCAAGAAGGCGGTTCGAGGACATCCTCCAAAAAGGAAGGCTGAGAATGTTTCAGTTGCTCTTGGACGAGAGAAGAGAGCGCGCGTACCTTGAAGTCCGCTGCATAATGGAACAGACCGTTATCGAGTTCTGTGATCGATACGGGAACGAGAAGAATCTCAGGATGAATCAATGAAGTGAGCGTCACGCTCAGTTCGATGTTTTGATGAATCGGCAGACGAATCGAAGAGTAGAAGAACAGTGTCTTATTCGTACATCGGTTGATCAGGATATCTGAAGAGCCGACTTGGATCGTGCGACCGTTCAGTCGGGTGATCGTGATTTGAGCGAATAACGATAAGATCGCATCGACAGGAGCTGCTGTTCCCGTATGCTGTGGGTACAGCATGCCTTCTATCAACATCTGTTCGAACATCGCTTCTGAAACCGGCTTACTGAATAAATAGCCTTGAATCAGGTCGCATTGCAACTCACGGTAAAAATCGAGTTGGGGAATCGTCTCGATGCCTTCCGCGACGACGGTCAATTGAAACTCTTTTGCCATGAAGAGGATGCTTTTGACGACGGAACGACTTTTCGGATCGTGCTCAATCAGTTGTGCGAGGGAACGATCGATCTTCAGACAGTTAATCGGATAGCGTTGGACATGAGAAATCGATGAATAGGCAGTTCCGAAGTCGTCCAAAGAGATATGGACACCTAAAGCAGAAATCCGCTCCAGGATTTCGTGGATCTTATCGCTCTCGAGTAAGATATCGGACTCAAGTAATTCGATTTCAAGAAGATGCCCGGGAACCCGGTAGCGCTGTAGATACTGTTCGATGACTTGTGCGAAGTCACCGTAGAACAATCGTTTCGGAGAAACATTGATGGAAATCGGAACGATGTTCGGACGGCGTCGTTCCCGCAGTTCACTAAGAAAACGACAGGTCTGATTCAGTACCCAGTCACCGATATGCAAATACATCTCACTCTCTTCCGATAAGGAGAGGAAATCCTTTGGCGTCAAGCGTCCCCATTCCGGATGATCCCAGCGGATCAAAGCTTCAGCTCCATGGATGGTGCCGTTCCAGCCGTCGACTTTCGGTTGGTACTCGAGGATGAGCTGTTCGTTTTGAATGGCGTAGCGTAAGTCACGCTCCAGCTCATAACGTCGGTACATATCGATATCGAGGCGCGACGAGTAGAATTGGTAGTTGCTCTTCGCGCGGGACTTCGCGCGTCGAAGTGCCGTATATGTCTGCTTCAACAGTTCATCGGCGGATAGTTTGTCATTGACGACGTACGTGATTCCGATGTAGACATTCGTGAATAGTTCATAGGACAGAACATCGAATCGTTTATCACCCAGCTTCAATAACTGATGACTCAGCTTCACGATGGCGGTTTCATCAATCGGTTTCTTGATGATGAAGAGATACTTATCGCCGAACAGATGACCGATGAAGTGATCTTGATCCGCAAAACGGCGGATTTCAGCGCTCGTCTGACGAATCCACTCGTCTCCGACGTCGTGTCCGAATCGTTCATGAATGACATTGTACTGTTTAAAGGTGACAGCGAGTAACGTAAACGAGGTGCGGCTCTTTAACAAGTTCGTGATTTCTTCGAGTAAGAAGGCGCGATTCGGCAAATGGGTCAGGGAGTCATGCATGGACAGATGCCAAATCGTGTGTTGTTGTTCCTTCAGGATCGAAATATCGGAAGAAACGCCGTAATGGCCGATGACCTCTCCGTCATTCTTAAGAATTGGGATACAGACTTCCTCGACCCAGAAGACCTTGTCGAGGAGTTGAAGCCGATAGACATGCCGTACGACCTTTCCATCACGGATCTCCGGATAAGAACGCTCTAAATGCGGTAAATCCTCTGGATGAATGAGTGTCCGCCATAACTGAGGTTCTTTCGTGATCCGGTTCAGGATGTGCTGGTACGGAGCCAAGAACCCCACAGACTGGAATGTGACGGTTTGTGGATGATAGATGTGCTCATAGATGGATGTATCCAGTGAGCCGAAGACGTCCTTCAAGGACTGAATGGCATGATCCCGCTCTCGCTCAAGACTCGTCAACTCCGTCGCATCATGCAAGATGAAGTTCACGCAGCGGGGAGAGGAGTCTTGCTGAAGCAAGGCATCACAGCGGACAACTTTCGTATAGTGAAGTCGTTTACTCATGCGAAGGGACATCGAGAATTCCTTGATGTGCTCGTCACATAAGGCAGTACTCTGTTGTAAGAACAGGTCGCGATCGTCCGGATGGATTTCGTCGAGCAGTTCGTAGGCATCCATTTGCGCGACATGACGTTGTGACCATTCGAGTAGTCGGCTGAGTGAAGCGTCCGCGGTCAATTGTTTCGTCGAGGGAACATATTCGAGAAAGGTGACGCCTTCGAGCGTCGTCGTCAACTGTTCCTTGGCGAGTAGACGATTATAGGCGGTACGCAATTCTTTTTGCTGGGAGACATCACGCGCAATCCCGTAAAGTCCGATGATGACGTGCTGATTATAGAGGGGGATGTTCGTGACGTTGACAGTCAGAATCTGACCGTCTTTTCGTTTTAGGTCGGTCGTGAAGTGAAGGGTCTCGCCTTCGTGAACACGATTTTTCAACGGGGCGATCCGCTCCGCTTCGGAATCGGAGAGCAATTCGCTGAAATGCATATGCCGTATGGCGTCCGCATCGTAGCCAAGCAGAAGAGGCAGTTTATTATTAAAAGCAATGAAATGTCCTTTCAAATCCATCGTATAAACTGCATCCGGATGATTTTCAAGAAAGTGAGTCATGTCTGTCAGCAGTGTGAAATCTAAAGAAGGAGTGGTCGATTGGTTCGTACGTCTTTTAAAGAAAGACACCGTCATCACCTCGTTTCAACTGGTCGATATGAACTACTTCTAATTATACCCAATTGGAATAATTATGAATATGAAACGAATTCAAAAGAAGGAGAATGATTTTTTGACAGGAATGGTAGTACTTTAGATGCAACTCAAAATTTTATTCCCTTTTTTTGAAAAAAACTCATAATCTGAAGCAAACGGACCGATATACTAAAAGATAGAATTGAACATGAAGTCAATGAGGAGATGAAATATAGATGTTACGCGGAATGTATACGGCATCCGGTGCGATGCAGGCACTGCAACGTCAACAAGAGATGCTGAGTAATAACTTAGCGAATGCACGGACGCCCGGCTTCCGTGCCGATCAAGCATCCCTGCGCACGTTTCCGGAAATGATGATCCATCAAGCAGCGACGAATGAACGGACGGGAATCCGACCAGCGGGGAACGTCGGTACACTCGCGACCGGTGTATTCATGCAGGCGGCGACACCGAACTTCGCACCGGGATCCATCACGGAGACCGGGAATGCGACAGATTTACAGATCAGCTCGGCGGAAGGCGTGCCGATGTTTACGATCCTACATGGTAATGGAGGCGGAACAGCACCTGAAGGAGAAGTATTGTATACAACGAACGGACAGTTCGCGGTCGATCGGGATGGCATCTTACGGACGACGGACGGTGATCAGGTACTCGATGAGGATGGCAATGCGATGAACGTCGGTAATGACGACTTCAAAGTCTCACCTGAAGGTGTCGTGACGCGGGGGAACGGAGAACAAGTCGGGCGGCTCGGACTCGTGACGACGAATAATACAGAACAGCTCGAGCGTGTCGAGAACGGACTCTACCGGGCACCGCAAGCACTAGCGCAAGGAAACGTCAAGGTCGATCAAGGGGTGCTTGAACTCGGGAACGTCGCGATTGAACAGACGATGGCAGAGATGAACGCCGGTCTACGTCAATTCGAAGCGAATCAAAAAGTCATTCAAGCGTATGACCGGACAGCGGAAAAGGCAGTCTCTGAAATCGGTCGCGTCCGATAATGAAAGGGGAACACCATGCAATCACTCTATACGTCAGCTAGTACGATGGCGCAATTACAAAAACAGCTCGATACGACCGGACATAACTTAGCGAACGTCGATACGAACGGATATAAACGTCGCGATGCCCAGTTCAAGGAACTGTTGACGCGTAACATCCAGAATCAACCGGCTGCTCTGCAGACGGGACCCTTATCGACACCAGCCGGTCTGCGGATCGGCGTCGGCGGATATGTCGCGAACGAAGCGACGCGTTTTTCGATGGGAACGTTCAAACGGACGGACCGGGCACTGGATGCTGCTTTATCGGATCCGCATCATTTCTTTGGTGTCATCGACCGCGATGGCGTGACGAAATTCACGCGGGACGGAAACTTCCAGCTCTCTCCGCAAGCGGATGGACGTATTCGATTGACGGATGATACGGGTCGCTCGATCATCAACAATCAAAATGATCCCATCCTCTTGCCGGCGAACACGACGGGCGTCGAATTGAACAAGGACGGGAACGTCACAGGCATCGTCAATGGTGAGCGCCGTGTCCTCGCGCGGATCGGTGTCGGATATATCGACAATCCGAACCAGTTGACGGAAGATGGTTCTGGCTTATTTACGACAGCTGAACAATATCAGGCGGTCGGTGGCAATCCATTGACGGTCGGTACACTCGAGTCTTCGAACGTCGATATGGCGACCGAAATGACGAACTTGACGCAGATTCAACGGGCGTATCAATTCAATTCGAAAGCACTGATGACGACCGATCAGATGATGGGAATCGTCACGTCACTGAAATAACATGAAAAAGCAGATCGCCTCACATGTGAGGTGATCTGCTTTTTGCGTTCAGTCTTGTAGCGCTTGATAGATAGCGGCCATATCGGCATCCCCATGATCAGGCTTTGCCTTCGCATAACTACGATCCGCTGCTTGAGCGAGCGGTAGATGGCGCTGTTGGCGTGTGGCTTCTGCCGTGATGAGACCGAGATCCTTCGCCATCAAGCGGAGCGGGAATGCAGACGGGAAATCGTTGTTGCGATACATGTCCCGTTTACCGGTGAAGAGCGGCGTGTTCATCCCGGAAGCACTGATCATCTGGATCAGCTTCTCTTTCTCGAGTCCCGCACCTTCTCCGAGCAATAATGTCTCCGCGACACCTTGTCCGACGACGGCGAGTAAGAGATTGATGGCAAGTTTCGCCGCACTCCCTGAGCCATGTGGACCGAAATGAATCGTTTCCTTTCCGAGTAGATCAAGATACGGCTGACAAGCCGCGACGACGACCGCGTCACCGCCAGCAAGCAAAACGAGCTGACCGTTTTCTGCGACGGGGACGGATCCTGAGACAGGCGATTCGAGATACATGCCGCCACTTTCTTCGACGAGACGTGCCATCTTCTTCGTCTCTTCGGGTGAAATCGTACTTAAGTTGACGATCGTCTTACCTGTGAGGTCGTCTGTTATACTTTCGAGAACAGACGCGACAGCGGGACCATCCGCGAGCATGACGAAGATAATCTCACTCTGACATACTGCGTCCTTAGCTTCTTTGACCGCTGTCGCCCCTCGTTCAGTCAATGGTGCTGTCTTCTCATATGTCCGGTTGTAGACGATCACGTCATGACCGCCGTCAAGCAGACGTTTTGCCATCGGTACCCCCATATGTCCTAATCCAATCCATCCAAGTTGCATGTCGATTCCTCCTTAAAATAATACGCTTATGACTATACCCTACGCCTGATCGAATCTAACGAAAAAAAGACCGTCCACAAGGGGACGATCTTCTGATTAATCTTCATACGTGAGGATGGTCGAGATGACAGCGATCGGGAAACGGATCGTAAAGGTCGATCCGACACCGACGACGGATTCGACATCGATCGTTCCGTTGTGGTGTTTGACGATCTCCTTACAGATCGACAGACCAAGACCGGTTCCACCGATCTTTCGTGTCTCGGAGTTATCGACACGGTAGAACTTATCGAACAATTTCGGAAGCGCATCTTGTGGAATTCCGATGCCTTCATCCTGGATTCGGATTTGGGCGAAACCGAGTTCGTTTGAGATTCGTATCAAGACTGTCCCGCCGCTCGGTGAGTACTTGACGGCATTGCTGAGCAGGTTGTTGAGCAACTGCTTCATCTTTTCCGCGTCCCCGTCGATCATGATCGGTCCACGGGCCTCGAAATCAATCCTGTGCGTCTCATGCGAGACATCATAGAACTCGATCAAGTCTTGGGCAAGTTCAACGACATCGAACGTCGTCATGTCATAGCGATGTTCACTCGATTCCATCCGCTGGACATCGAGGAAGTCGTTGACGAGCGTCGTCAGGCGACCGGTCTCGGAGTGGATCGTCTGGAGGTACTTCCGTTGCCGTTTCTCCTCGAATCGTTTGTTGAGCATCAGCTCCGTGAAGCCATAGATCGAAGAGAGTGGGGTCCGTAACTCATGCGAAACGGTCGAGACGAACTCTTCCTTCATCCGCTCGGCTTCCGTCTCTTTCGTGACGTCACGGAGGACGAGCATCGTACCGACCCACATGCCGTCGACCTCGATCTTCTCGGCGTAAATCTGGATGTAAGTGCTATGCTTGCGGATCGAGACAATCAAGCTGTCTTTCGGTAAATTCAGCTCGACGATCTGTTCAATGTAGCGCTCGAATGGTGCTGGTTCATCAATGATGTCAGCGAGTGCCTGCATCGCTTGCTCGAAGGCAGAGCGTTCTTCGTCTTCAAACTGTGTCGGTACTTCTGGGAACAATGTCATCAACGGTTCGTTGACGAGCAATTCATCCGTCTCGTGTTCGATATAGACGACGGCTTCCCGAATGGAGTTCAACAGCTGGGTCGTCTTATTCTTCTCACGAATCATTTCCTCATAGATCCCCATCCGAAGAAGTGAGAGCGATAATTGATGCGAGAACGATAGGATGTCACCCATCTGCTCCGCTGTGAAGGCATCACGATAACGTACAAGGTAGATACAGGCAATCATCCGCTCTTTCGACGGATCAAGGACTGGTACTGCGACCTCATACATATAGTATGGGTACGGAAGCGGACTTTCGTGCGCGACCTGTTTTGCGGAATGCACGGGACGCTTCAAGAGACGTGCCCGGTGCAGGAGCGACTGATCGTCAGAGACGAGACGACTGACCATCTCTTCCGTCATCCCGTAATCGATCGTCGAGCGGACTTCCTGTTGATCGAGGAACAACAGGGCACCGATCTCGGAATGCGTGATCGAGACGAGCTTTTCGATGATTTCCGGATAGGCGGTTAACGTCTCGCGAGAAGCAAGCGTCTCTGTCAGTTCATTGCGGTACTTGAGATGCTGTTCGCTGCGAAGCGTGATATCGAGTGCTTCTTCAAGTTCTTCCTGCTGGGCCTGAAGTTCCTCTTGCTGCGCGACGAGTTCTTCCTGTTGCGCTTGGAGCTCTTCGTTCTTTGCGAGCATATGAACTTTATTGTCCGCGATCGAAGCCGCCATCTGATTGAATGACGACGTCAGCGTATGCAGCTCGTCCTTGCGTTTCGGTAACGGAATCGCTTGAATGTCTTCCCCTGTCGCAAGCAACGCACTATCGCGAGACAGTGTGTTGACCTGCTTCGTAATGCGGCTGATGAACGGACGGACGAGCGAGAAGAGGACGAGAATCAAAACAGCGAGATTCGAGAGCCAGATGAACTGTGCGACACGCATCTCGCTGAGCAGAGCGTTTTTCGCATCGATCTCTTTGCCTTGGATCAACGTCAGATAGTCCGCAAGTAGCGAATCAATCCGTGTCATATCGACATCGGCGTCTGACAGGCTGACGGAACCACGTAATGTGCCGTTCGTAGTGAACAGATCCTTCCCGTTTGAAAGTGCGGCAAGGGTGTCAGGATTTACAAAGTCTTCGTTAATCTTTCCGTCTTTTTTTCCTTCGACGTATTCGTTGAGGAGCGGAAGCGCTGTTCCGAAATAATCGTCATACATACGGCGCGTCGCGATTGCATATTCTTTTCCTTGCTCGTACACGGCGTATTTCTCGAACCATGTCGTCAGACGATTGATTTCTTGCTGATTTGTTTTCACCTGATCGAGTGTTTCATTTGAACCTGTCAATAAGTAGGATTTGACGTTACTTTGCGCGACGGTCCATTCACTAGCGAGAGCATTGGCATTCGTCCGTCGTTCGCGTAAGTCGTCGAACGTCGCATTCGCTTGATCGATCTTTTGTTCCGTATAGAAGTAGACGATCGCAGACGTGATGCTGAGTGCGACGAACACCATATAGAAGGCGAACATCAATTGGCGACCGATCGTATGGTTAATCCATTTCACTGGGGTATCCTCCGTATTCTATTTTTACATGTATGAGAAAGATTGCTTAAGTCCGAATATACTCATCTTACGCACATTCAACGGGTACGGCAAATCTGAATCTGCAAAGTTGATTAAAACAAATATATCATATATTGGTTAAGGAGAAGGAAACGATACATTTTCTGAGAATAAGGATTAAGAAGCAGTGTTTTAAGGGAAACAATAGGGGATATGGAACTTCATACTATAAATAGGGAAGTGGTTAGATGCAAAAAATGTTTGAAAACAAATGGTACCGATTCGCGTGGTGGATCATGACGTTACTCATCATCGTCTGGATCGGTGATCACGTCACGTTCCTGTTCCGACCGGTCGCGATTCTACTGCAGATGGTCGTACCGCCACTTGCGATTGCCGGGATTCTCTATTATGTCCTGCTACCAATCGTCGAGTTACTCGAGAAAAAGATGAAGCGGCGACCTGCCGTCTTGATTGTCCTTGTCGGATTGATCGGAATCTTGACGACACTCGGCTTCATCTTCGGTCCGATGCTGTCAGAACAGATCACTCAGTTCGTCAATTCGATTCCGACGCTTGCGACGCAGTTTCAGCGTCAATTGATCGACGTCCGGGATCAACTTGAAAATAGTTCGGTCTTCTCACGCTTCCTATCAGGACCGGATAATCTATTCAATAAGTTTTCCGGTAACATCTCGGAGTACGCTTCGACATTCCTGAAGAACATCGGCACCGGTGTCGGTGGCTTCGTCAGTGTCGTGACGACGACGGTCGTGACGATCGTCATCATTCCGATCATGTTGATCTACATGTTGCTTGACGGTGATAAGCTCAAAGGCAATCTCGTTAAGCTGATGCCATACGAGTATCATAAGGAAACGAAGAAAATCCTCGGCGACGTTCACTTGACGATCATGAGTTATATCCGGGGTCAGGTTATCGTCAGTATCGGGGTCGGGATCATCGCTTACATCGGCTACCTGATCATCGGGATTGATTATGCGTTGCTGCTCGCCTTATTCGCGACATTGACGAACATCATTCCGTTTCTTGGACCTGTGCTTGGTGTCATTCCGGCATTAATCGTCGGATTCATCCAGGACCCGATCCTTGCGATCTATGCGATCATCGTCATGACGGTCGCGCAACAGATCGATTCGCACATCATGTCACCGCTCGTTCAAGGGAAGACACTTGACGTCCATCCGCTAACGATCATCATCGTCTTGCTCGTCGCAGGGAACATCGCCGGATTCTTCGGTGTCTTACTCGGTGTCCCGTTCTATGCTGTCATGAAGGTCGTCATCTTGAACATCCGTCGCCTGTATCATCTTCGCTCGCAGAAGAAGATGGTCATCACGGAGGAAGAGAAGACGTTCGATACGATCGTCACGGAGCGTGATTGAGTTTTGAAATTCACGTAAAAGTGCGTCATACTGAAGAAGTAGTTAAGAAAAAGGGGGCAGGGATCAGATGGATTCACGTCATACCGAAGAACAAGCCGATTTACTCGCATTGCAGAAGTTTCAGCATAATTTCGAGAACAGTTTGAAGTCGAGTATCATCTATCTTTTACGGGACGGTGCGTTGACGATCGGGGAACTCGAACAACGAATCGATCAGTCACACGGTCAAATCCTCGAACAGCTGCAGGAGCTGATCGAAGATGGGCTCGTCGTCCAGCAGATGTCGGAGAAAGTGCACGGGCTTGCCTATTATTTAACGGCACCGGCAGAAGACCTCGTCCGTCAGTTCAAGGAATCGATCCGCTGGAGCAAACAGCATATTCGCTATTGAGGAACGTCAAAAGCCAGAGTCGCTAGACTCTGGCTTTTATGTGGATTTTAACGACGTACGGCACTGAAAGCTTCTTCCGATTCAATGCCTGCTTTGTTGACGGCGGTGATGATGAAACGACCCGTCGCATCTTCTGGAAGCGGGAAGGCTTTCCGTTCGATGACGTCTGTTGTACCGAGTTTTTTACGTTTACCGTCTTTTTCTTGATAGACGTTATACGACGCTACGTCTTTATCCGTAGAAGCATACCAGTTCACGAATCCACCGCTGACACGGACGTTCGTAGCTGGTTTCGGTGGTGTTTTGATAGGGTCAGATGCTTTTTCATCGAGTTCTGTGAAGACGACGAGGCGATTGTCGTACGTTCCGGCATTTTGATCAAACGTTCCGATACACGTGATCAAGTTGAGATTCCGTTTTTCAGAAGCCCCAAAGATTTTTTGAAGCGGCGCATCCAAGTGATCGTATTGCACGAGCTTCTTGACGCGGAAGACGAGCGTCCGTCCGGAAGCATCCTTGATCTTGATTTGATCCTTCTTCTTCAAGTCTCGTAGTTGATAGAAGACGGCAGGTCCCGTCTTCGTATCGGTGTGTCCATCGATGACGGCATTTCCGACATCGCCTGGACGTGGACCGAACCGATACCAGCCGACTTGTTGTTCATTCTTTGGTGTCGCCATGGCACCATTCTTATCAAGACCGACTTGCTCGACCTTTGTTTTAAGGTCAAGTGCTGGAATCGAGAGAGTTTTTGGTAATTCGACTTCATTCGTCGAAAGATCCTTGAACTCTTTTTTGAAGATATCCGATGGTTTTAACGGATCCTCTGCTGGCGCCTCTTTCTTATTCTCGGAAGAAGTCACCGTCTTGGGTGACGCCGATCCTTGGGTGATGTTGGATGCTGCTTGTTCCGGTGTGCTAAAGAGCAGAAACAAGAGCGTTCCGACGGAAGCAACCATCAAAACGATGCTTGTCGGCAGTAACCATTTTCGCATGACGTGTAACTCCTTTCCGAGAGAAGGGTCTCTCTATGTAAAAACAGGATAGCAGATTGCTATCCTGTTTTTGATTATACCCAATTTCTTAGGCGTTTTGACGTTTGCGTGCGAGGACAAGACCGACTGCTCCGAGTGCGAGACCGAATACTGCGATCGCACCTGTTGTTGCAGCTGTGTTGTTGTCGCTCATACCACCGTTACCTGTGTTCGGCATTGAGCCTGGTGTACCATCCATGAATTTCTCTGGCGATTGTTTGACGATCGCTTCACCGAGGTTTTCCCCTACGCCGTACATGTAAGCGTAAGACTCACGGAATGTGTCGACTGAACCTTTGTAGTCGCCTTCAACATACTGCATGAACGTATCTTGGACGTAAGTCTCGTGACCTGATACGGCTTCTTGTGCTGCTTTTGTTGGAAGGTTTTCTTCTGTTGCCGCACCGAGGAATGCACCGAAATCGTTCGAGAACATTTTGAGCATGTCTTGTGCGTCACCCATTAATTTCTTGTCGTCATTGATGGCTGCTGTGACGAGGTTCGCTTGAGCTTCGATGTGGTTTTTCGTCCAAACTTGTTCAAACTGATCTGCACCGGCTTGACCGTAGATTGATTTGATTGCTGCTTTAAAGTCAGCTGTGTGCATGTCTTCAGCCCAGTTTGCTGCATCGTAATCTTTCGCTTTATCAACGCCAGCTGTCATGCTGATGTTCGCAAGTGCGACGTGCTCTGCTGCAAGGCTGTTAAGCGTTGAACGAAGATCTGCTGCTTTCGAGTCCGCTTTCGTGTTATCGAATTTCTCAGGCATTTGTGTTGTAATCGCGACTGAGAGTGCTTTTGAGATATCGTACATGCGGCTATATCCTTCACGGAACGTGTTGTACGATCCTTCGTAGTCACCAGCTGCATATTGTTGGAATGTCTTGTAGACGTCTGCTTCGTGTGCACGGAGGACTTCTTCAGCTGCTGCTTTCGGAAGTTTTCCTTCCGTTGCTGTATCGAGGAAGCTTGAGAGATCTTGTACGAACTCTTCTGTTTCTTTCTTCGAAGCGTTGATGCCGTCTTGGTCGTCCGCTTTCACCGCTTTGACGAGGTCTGTTGTGTATTTATTATGCGCTACGAAGATTTTCTCGAATTGTTTCGCGCCTTCGTCACCGTAGACGGAAGCGATAGCTGGTGTCATATCGAGTGCATTTTGTTTAAGTGCTGCTTCGTAATATTCTGCGTCTTTTGAACCGTCATATTGTTTTTTCATGTCCATGACAGCGAGGACGAAGTGCTCTGAAAGTAACTGATCGAGTGTAGCACGAAGGTCAGCGGCTTTTGTTTTGACCGTGACGTTCTTTGGTGCCTCTTGTTTCATGTCATCTGCGCCACCAGAAGCGAATGCTGCTGTTCCTGGAAGTACGAGTGCTGCTGCCATTGCTGATGCTGCGAATTTTTTAGTGTGTTTCATGTTAAATCCATCCTCTCGATTGTAAGGTAGTGGAGCGCTTGCTTTGGTTTTTGATATGAAAAACGTTTGGAAGCGTTAATCTAAACTTGAATAGAGGGATGAAACCGGGCCCGTGTCATCCTGTGCTTGTAAGTGTTGCTTGTGAATCTGTAAGGCTTACGCGGACGGATGACATTTGGATTTAAAAAAATGTGAGATTTACGGAAATAATGTGTTGCGAATTTTTTACTTCCTTATATAACAAAAGAAAACTTTTTTTAAATGTTTACCGATCGCTCGTGTTACACTAGCTAGGAACCAGGAGAAAACAAAGTCATTCCTGATATTGTTACCTGGTACTAATGTGCTATACTACGCTTAGACTGAATCAATGAAAGGTGATCAAAATGGTACAAGACCAAGCAGGTACGGAACAGCCAACGCGTGAACGCTCAAAGCGACATCAACAAGGCAAGGACGCCGGAGCATCTGACAAGAAAACACCACGTCTTCGGAAGTACACGACGCGACGTGTCCCGATTATCGTCCGGTTGTTGGTCGTTCTCGTTCTCGTCATCGTCGCATTGGTCGTCGGTGCGATGGTAGGGTATGCAACGTTTGGTGGTGGCGAGGCAATGGATGTGTTAAAGCTCGACACATGGACCCGCATCACCGATTTTTGGATGAAATCTTAATTTGTCAGTGATGGGAGCTGTTTCATATGTATACAATCGAACAAATCAAGGAAGTCATTCCGCATCGTTATCCCTTTTTGCTCGTCGACCGGATTTTAGAGGTTGAAGAAGGCAAACGCGCGGTCGGAGTGAAGAACGTGTCTGCGAACGAAGAATTCTTCAACGGACATTTTCCTGACTATAACGTCATGCCCGGCGTTCTCATCGTCGAGGCACTCGCACAAGTCGGTGCCTTCGCTGTCCTCAAGATGGAAGCGAATCAAGGAAAGCTCGCTTTCTTTGCCGGTATCGAGAACTGCCGCTTCAAACGTCAAGTCGTACCGGGCGACCAATTGCGCCTCGAAGTCGAATTGACGAAGTTACGTGGACCTATCGGGAAAGGTCGTGCCACAGCGACGGTAGACGGGGAAGTCGCCTGCACTGCCGAATTGACATTCGCAATTAAGTGACGACCAGATGAAACGCTGGTTGCTTCCTCTCGCGATTTCCTTATTGATCATTCCTGGCTGCCAGCGTGCTGAAAAGGTCGAGACCGCTTCCCCATCGGTCATCGTCGACCCGATCAAACGGGCCGGTCAGACAGAGAATATTTCTGCTCAGATTTCCTTGACGAATAAGGACCGGATGCGGTTGACGATCAAGACGACGAATGACATTCGTCTCGACGATCAACAAGTCGACATCCGGTTAGAGGTCTCGAATCAATCGATTCCGTTCCCATTCGTGTCGTTTTCCGCTAAAAAAATGGGTGAGATTCGCACCTATACTTCAGATACGACCGTTGAAGAGGAAGTCTTCAACGAAAACCGCCTGCCTGTCCTCGTCATTGACGCCGGTGCAGGACGTGGGATCGAGATTCCACTTGAAATCATCCGATGAACGATAAAGCGCCGACTCCTGTCACAGGAATCGGCGCTTTATCGTTTATTTGACGAGCGAGACGGCACGGTTCGCATCGAGACGACCGTAGCCGTATGACGTGTCGTAGCCTTTTGTTCCAAGATCACGGGCGGACGACTTCAAGAGTTTCTCTGTCGCACTCGGTGACAAGCTCGGTTTTAAGCTCATCAAGAGACTCGCGACAGCCGTGACGTGAGGGGCTGCCATCGAGGTCCCACTCGAATAGGCGAGTTCACCGTCACCGATATAACTCGGAATCTCAACCCCTGGTGCGACGAGATCGAGTCCTTTTCCGCGGTTCGAGAACGAGGCGCGGACATCTTTTCGGTCCGTCGCACCGACAGATAGGACGTGGGCGTAGCGTGCAGGATAACTGATCGTCTTCGCACCGTCATTACCGGAAGCAGCGACGACGAGGACTTTCTTCTGATCGGCATACGCGATCGCCTCTTCGATGGCGCGCGATTTTTCATCCATTTCTAGACTGAGGTTGATGACGCGGGCACCTTTTTTGACGGCATGGAGTATGCCGCGTGCGACGTCCGACGTGGAGCCTTGTCCGTGTGCATCAAGGACGCGAATCGGGATCAAGGAAGCCGCTGGATTGATCCCTTGAATGCCATACAGATTATCGGCATTCGCGGCGATGATCCCGGCGACATGAGAACCGTGACCGTCTGGATCGGTGACGGAAGTCTTCCCGCGAATGAAGTCGTACCCGAGATCGGTCCGGACGCGTCCTGCGAAATCGGCATAGGTCGAGTTGATCCCGGTATCAACGACAGCGACCAGTGTTGGCTGTAACGTTTTCCCGGCAAGGCGTTTTAAGGCAGCGGCGTACTGGATGTCAGCCCCGACTTTTCCTTTTCGTTGCCCTGTGTTCTGGAGCGACCATTGGTACGGGCGATACATATCCTTTGCCGTCCGGACGGTCTGTGTATGTTCGACGTAGTCGACAGCAGTTGATCGTTCCAAGTAACGTTTTGCTTGCGTTGCGGCGGTCTCCGTCTTGAACGTCCATTCTTCGAGGGACAGGGCCGGAAGCGACGACCGTGTCGCATGGAGCGACGTCGAGACGGATTGTTTCAGACTGCCGTGCTTCATCTTGACGAGGAGACTCGCGGTCTTCGACGTTGTCGCACTTGGCTTCATCGGCAGGAGCGGCTGGAGTTTACGGAGAATGAAGGGAATCTTGTAGCGGGTCCCCGGTTTTCCTTCGAAGACGACGTACTGTGTCCCGGACCAGCTGAGTGGGAAGATCAACGCTTCATCCTGCAGTTGACGATACCGGCTGTAGGTTACGCCTTTGCTGTAATTCGTCTTTGAGGTATAAACGGAACCTTTCGAGCGATCCAAGTCGAACTCGAGATGCGTCGCTCGTTCGATATAGAGGGCTGACGGTAGTGTGAAGACGGCACGTCCGGATGCATCGTATGTACCGCGTAACGTCTGACTCGTCACCGGAAGGGGTGTCGTAGCAGCCGAAACGACGGACGGAGTCAGGAGACTGACGCCGAGTAGGAGTGGAAGGATACGTTTCATGAAAAATCACGACCTTTACGGAAAATGGTGGAAAGTTGAAAAAAAGGACAGTTCAAACAAAATTATCTGGTTTAATTTTACGTTGTTGTTTAAAATTTAGATATGTTTTTCTTACAGAAACGGAGCTGAATGAGACATCATGAAAAAAATCATCATCTTTTTGTTACTCCTGATGTGGAGTGGAACGGGTATCGCTCCGGTCCAAGCCGAATCGAAATGGGACGTGACAGCAAGCGGGACAGGACCGTATACGTTGACCTTCACAGGAGAAGGCATCGTCGATGTGACGAGTGAGACGGCGCTTGCGTTCTCAGACGGGCTGACGGGAAGCGGCATCGATATCGCTGCGCATCCGACGGTGACGTTCACAGCGGAGACGGCACCACGGATTGTCGTTACGGAACCAACGACACAGCAATCGATCCTCCTTGAGTTTCCGAAAGTCGACGCCGAGGAGCCGGCAACGGACGATCCTGCGACACCGGAAGAACCCGTCACGGAACCGGAAGTTAAACCAGACGTCAAACCGGATACAGAACCGGTTACACCGAGTAAACCAAAACCGACGACGCCGACAAAGGAAAAGCTGGTCACAGAAACAAAACCAGCTCCGGCGACGAACGTCAAAGCGACGAAGGGGCAAATTACGGGAACGGTCTGGTATGACGCGAACGAAGACGGAATTCGCCAAGAGACGGAAGCCCTTCTTGATGACGTCAGTGTCTTCTTGATCACGCCACGTGGCGACGTCACGGACATGGCGATCACGGAACAAGGGAACTACATATTCGAACAGGTGACACCGGGAACGTATCAAGTTAAGATTGATGGCTATGACATCGGCTTGTATACGTTCACGAAGCCGCATCAGGATTCGGATGTCAACGGATTCGGAACAACGAACGTGACGATCCAGGCAGGGGACGTCCGGGTCATCGATGCCGGTATGACAGAAGGGGACGAGATGACGGAGCCGTCGCACTTCCTGACACTGACAAACTTCGTCGATGCGAATGGGGACCAACAGCCGCAGGAAAAAGAAGAGACCGTCCCGATGACGTACACGTTACTGGATACCGTCACGGGTGAAACGGCATGGACGATTGAAGACGAAGGAGATGATCACGCTTTTGCGGGCGGAGACAGCTTCCCGGTCGGCACATACATTTTAAAAGTCAAAGCGCCTGCCGGTTATACAGTTAAGGCGATGCATCATCTCGATTACATTGCGTTTGAAGAGGACATGAGTGAGGCAAAGGATGCTCAGGCGCACCTCTTAAAACACTTGAAGCGTCAATCGGTCGACGCCGTCCTTGATCTAACACGCGATGGTGGCGGAACGATGGTTGCCGTCGAACTGGCGCCACCGGCGAAACCGGTCAAGGAAACACCGACAAAAGTCGTCAGTCCGGTCAAATCGACAGCACCGGTCGCAGCAAAAGCAGATACTGCTAAGTCGACTCCAGCCGTTACAGCGGAACGTCTACCGCAAGCAGGGGAAGACAAGCCGTTTCCGTTCGCGGTCGTCGGTGGCATGAGTGCCGTCGTCGGAGTATGGTTGCTTGTCCGAAAACGATAAGGTTTAAATAGAACGTCTCCTGAGTGAGGCGTTCTTTTTTTATGGATCAATGTGTGTTGATTGACACACACGCACACATATGCGCATAATAGTGGTATCAAATCACAGGAAAGAGGGATTCGATGTTGACGACAAAACAGATCAGTGAATTGTTACGCGTATCGGAAGAGACGGTCCGGCGCTGGATTCGGACAGGGGAATTGCACGCGGAGCAAGACGGCAAAGGCTATCGTGTCGATGAATTGGCGTTGAAACGGTTAGTCGATGAGAAATCACAGATTCCGGGAACCGCATTGAACAAGATTCTCCCGATCATCCAAGACATGTTCGGACCGGAAGCAGCCCAGTTCGCGAAGTCGAACGTCTTTGATCCGCTCCAAGCGACGATGCAATCAAGTGAGACGACGGCAACACCGGAAGCCTCGAAAGCGTCGATGGAAGCAGAACTCGCCCGCTTAAAACGGAAGAAACGTCGCCTTGAGCTCGAACACGAATTGAAGTTACTCGATATTGAGGAACAGATCGCATCGATGGAACGTAAACAACAATCCTAAACCAAAGCGCACGCAGGGACAACTCCCTCGTGCGCTTTCGTATGTCACAGGAAAAGACGCCTTCACTGATCCGAAGGCGTCTTTTTGACGGAACGTTGTTTACGTTTCCAGTACCAATAGCCGAGCCCGAGTGCGATCGGGATGGCCGCCAAGTACGGATTGGCTTCGATATATCCAATGATCTCAAATAACGCGAACCATCCACTGATTAAACCAAGGACGAGTAAAATCGACCGCAGGACTTCTGGAAGCTTACGGATCCGATACGCGAAGAGACAAATGAGGCTAAAAATGATGATCGCCACATGCATTCCTCCATTCCGTACTCAGTATAGCGTATTCGGAAAGCTTTTTCGATGCACAAATCGGCTTTCCTCCCGTATAGTGAAGACAGAGAAAAATGGACAAGGACGTGATGGAGATGCAAGCAACAGTGATTGGGACAGGATATGTCGGACTCGTCACCGCGATCGGACTCGCAGAAAACGGGCATGAGGTGACGTGTGTCGACTTGAATGCAGAACGGATGGAACGGTTAGCGCAAGGGATCGCACCGATCACCGAAGAAGGAATCGAAGACGCGCTCCGCCTCAATCGCGAACGCTTGACGTTCACGACGGACTATCCGGCGTCCGATTTGTACTTGATCGCCGTCGGGACTCCGGAACGGGCAGACGGTAGCTGTGATCTATCGGCTGTCGAAGCCGTCGCACGCTTGATTGAAGAAACACGCCCCGGTGCCAGTGTCATCGTCAAGTCGACAGTGCCACCGGGAACGACAGCACGCCTGCAAGACGAGCACCCGATGTTACGCTTTGCGATGGTGCCAGAGTTTCTGCGTGAAGGAACGGCACTCGCGGACAACCGTCAGCCGAGCCGTCTAATCATCGGGACGACGGATGCCGCCTTTGCGAAAACGGTCGAACAGTTATTTCAAACGACAGCCCCGGTTGTCGTCGTTGATCCAACGACAGCGGAATTGACGAAGTATGCGGCGAACAGTTTCCTCGCCGTCAAAATCAGTTTCATTAATGAGATCGCTCGCCTCGCGGACGCAGTCGGTGCCGACGTGACGGAAGTCGCCCACGGGATCGGACTCGATCCGCGGATCGGTTCTGCTTTTTTGCGAGCGGGTGCTGGTTACGGCGGATCTTGTTTCCCGAAAGACATCGCCGCATTGACGACGCTTGCGCGAACGCACGAGACGACGCTGCACGTCATCGAAGCAGCTGACCGGACGAACGAGGCCCAGCTCGACTACGTACTCGCGAAGATCCGACCGGAGCGGGGGATGCGTGTCGCGCTACTCGGTCTTGCCTTTAAGCCAGGCACGGACGATTTACGGGACGCACCAGCCTTACGCCTCGCGGAACGGCTCGAGCAACTTGGTGTCGTCGTCGTCGGCTATGACCCGGCGGCGCGGACATTGCTTGACCAGAAGCCGACGCTTGAAGAAGCGTTACGCGGAGCGGACGTCGCCGTCATCATGACGGAGTGGCCGGAGATGAAGACGATGGCACCGGAACTGTTGACGCGCGTCATGCAGACGCCACGCTTGATCGACGGACGGAACTGTTGGCAGTACGTTGATGCCCCAGCGGGCGTCGCCTATGAAGCAATCGGACGTCCGGGAAAAGAATTTTCGAACAAACGCTAAGTGCGACCTGTCATTAGGGATGAGACCAGTCATGGTGTCATCCCTATTTTGCTAGACGAAAGGACGAAGCGACATGCAGATCGATTATTTCGCGGTTCAACCGAGTGGTCCTAAAGGAGCGCTCGAGGCACATGTGTTATATCCCGGATGGAATCAACGACAAAACGAAGAGTGGGAACGGGCCGTCCATTACGGGGCAGGACTGATCCGGATCCGTCAACGGGGAACGGAGCTCCGAATTCCAATTGAGTTCGGATTCGGCTATGTCCTGCAGTACATACGTCAGTTCATGGAAGCAGAACACAAGGGCGGAAGTATCCGCCAAAAGATGCAAGCCCAGCTCGACTGGATCGCGGAAGGACTACCGGTCCATTTTAAACGTGACAAAGAAACGATCATCGTCACAGCAGAACGGAGCCATGCCTTTGCGGAGCGTCCGTTTCTTGAAGCACTGGAAAAGTCGATGTATGCTCTAACGTGACTTTTATAAGAAAGAAGCTAGTGGGAGGTAGTCAACGCGTCGGAGCAGAACGCTGTGCTCAGGCGAATACTAGCAAGTCGACTTTAAAAAGAAAGCCCGCGTGGCTTTCTTTTTTCATATTGCTGATTTTTAAGAACCGGTTCCCATCCTCCTGAAAAGAACAAATCTCTTCCATCAGGTGGTTTCGTATACTGAGAAAGGCATGATCTAAAAACGAGGAGTGAAAGCGATGAACGGAATACGTATGATCGGGCGAGCGAGTGTGCTGAGCTTACTACTGATGATCTGGTTGAGTGGCGCTGTCGAAGCGGACGGTCCACTCGTATGGGATCAACCGGTATCCGGTGTACTTAAACCTAATGAGGCGGAGAAGTATGATCTCACCGTGACACGTCCAAGTAAGCTGATTGTCGACGTCAGTGGGTTCGGTGAAAATACACGCGTGACCTTACAGGATGAACGCAGCAAGCAAGTTCTCTATCAGAGTTTAACGAGTGACGGCGTCAGACCGGCACAAGCTGTCCTGTCTGAATACGTTGAGCCGGGCAACTACCGTCTGATTGTATCGGAATACATCTTAAGTAAACGACTGGCAGCCTATACGCTTCGTGCGACAGCGGATACCATCACGACGGATGACCAGGAACCGAATAACGGTACGTTAGAAGCGCAAGTCTTACCGTTTCAGCAAGCGGTCCGTGGAATGCTGTCCGCTCAAGATGAAAAAGACATCTATCAACTGAATGTTCCAAAAAACGGCAAGCTATCACTAGCCATCGATACATACCTGCGCGGCAACGCAACGATTAGTCTAACGGACAGTTTAAACGAGAACGTCTTCTCGAGCTATCTTGTCAGTGAAGAGAAGTCGCCGGGAAAAATCCGTCGAGCGGTTTATGTAGAAGCGGGGACTTACTTTCTGACCTTGTCACGAACGAGTACACAAACCGGTCGTTATCAGGTCCAGGCAGCGCTGAAACCGGTAACGACGAATGAACAGGAACCGAATGACGGAGTCCTTGAGGCAACACGCCTTTTGTTTGCGCAAGACTACAGTGGTCTGCTGACGTGGCAGGATCATCACGATTACTATCGCTTGACGCTGCCGAAAAAGAGTCAGGTAACGTTTGACGTTACGACGTTGATTGATCCGTCCATGACGATTGAATGGACGGACCCGATGAACAAGTCGCTCTATTACCGAAGTCTGAGCGGAAGTGAAAAGACACCAGGGAGGTTGAAGGACAGTCTTGAACTTCCGAAAGGCACCTACTACTTCCGGATTGGGAGTGCGTATTACAGCGGGTACTATCACTTCCGGATGACAGCGAGTCACCTGTTCCCAGTCTTACAAATCACTCCGGTGAAAGTGAGAGCGCGACAGGTCAGCGGGACGACGGAGAAGAATGCTACAGTGCGAGTAACGATCAACCAGCGGACGTATACTCAAATAGCGAATCAAACGGGTCGCTATACATTTTCAATCCCTAAAGCAAAGCGTGGCACAAAGATCACGATCTCTTCTGAGAACCGGTACGGGAAAACGACGAAGCAGACGTTCGTAACGCGCTAGTCATCTTATAGAAAGAACGCATTCCTGACAGACAAGGAATACGTTTTCATGATTTCGACACAATTTGTGAGTAGGGACAATTAGGGGAAAAGCGATGAAAGGATCAAAAAACATCTAAAAAAATTTTTTTTGATCTCTTTTGGATCGAAAATCAGAGCGTGACTTTCGAATCATTTCCGCGTTTTTTAAAATCAGACTAAAAGCAGAGAAGTTAGTCTGACTTTTTTGATAAAAAAATCATTCGACACCCAGTCGCGAAAACGTGTCACTTTTTGTCGAAAAAAAGGTGTTTTTTAACAGTAGGGTAACCGGAAAATCATTTTCCATAAGACACCATGTAAAAAATTTTTAATAAGACCATTAGATTGCATTTTAGTTACAAATTTAGGGTTGTTGAAATGAAACACTTTCGGTATATTTATTCTTGTAGGTCGAGACAACTGGTAAACAGTGGGATTAACCTGCAAATTCATGAAAAACGATTTTTCTTTGATAAATCGTTAAACATTGGAGTATCAGGTGTCGATAAGAATTATGGAATGACGATTACATACTAATTCGATATAAAAGGAAAAATTAGGTTTCTAATATTACCTATTTTATCTAATTATCAATTTTCGTCAGGACGTAAGACTTCTTCCTTTATCTGACTTGGATTTGAAATACAATTGAAATTTTGTTGGTAGAAATAGCAACTCAATTACCATTGTATGGACGAGAAAAGGCTGGGTGAAGGAGATCCTGAAGTTTGTCTTTTGTCTTTTATTGGAGGCAAGTCGTCAAGTCAACTAGTAGTTTAATTAAGGGAGGATTTTTACACATGGGCACGAAGAAATCGAACAAACTTTACGCTGCAGCAGCTGCTCTTGCAGTGACAGCTTCAGCAGTAGCACCAGGCCTTACGGCGGATGCTGCATCGAAAGTCACAGTTAAATCTGTTACAAACCCAGCTTCAATCTCACACTACGGTGGTTACACATTCGCAGTGAAAAAATTGTCACTTCCAAAAACGGTCAAAGTATTGCTCTCAAACAAGAAATACGAAAACCGTTCAGTCAAATGGGGCAAAGTCTCTTACGACAAAAAATACATCGGTAAATACCAAACGATCTCTGGTACTGTTTCAGGTACTACGAAAAAAGCTTCGATCAAAGTGAAGTTGAACAACTACCCAGTTGACGTTGTTGAGCCAAAGCTCGCTCCTGTCGCAGTTGGTGAGAAACTCAACCTTCCTTCAACAATCGACGTGAAATACAAAGATGGTAAAGTCATCGCTCGTTCTGCTAAATCGTTCAACCTCACGGCTGAAAAAACAGACAAAGCTGGCATGATGAAATTGTCTTACAACTACATGGGCAAAAACTCTTCAATCAAGGGTTCAATCGCTTATGAAGTCAAAGCTGCTGAAATCACAAACGTGATGGACTCAGTTAAAGAAGATACACTTTCAGTATCTGCTGACGTGAAATTCCCAGCGAAAGATGCTAAAGCGCAGCTTCTCATCTTCCCAGGTAAAGACGAAAGCAAGGCACTTCCAGCAATCGACGGTAAACTCGAAGGCGGTAAGTTCACTGCTGAAGGTAAAATGATTCCAGACGGAACGCATTCTTACTCAATCAAAATCGGTGATATTGTTACTCCTGCGAAAGAATTCAAAGTAGATAACGCTGCTAAAGTTGAAAGCGTAAGTGCAGTAACTTCTAAATCTTTAAAAGTTACATTCAACAAAGCTGTTGACGATACAAAAGCTATGTTTGAAGTTAAAAAAGATGGCTTTAAAGTTAACTCATCTACTATCAGTTTCAGCGCTGATAAGAAAACTGCTACTGTCGAACTTACAAGCAAAATTACAAAAGGTGAGTACGCAGTATCAGTATCAGGATTAACACAATCAGCTTTAACTGGATCAGTAGTAACTCAAGATGAAACAGTTTCAAATATTGAGATTCTCTCAGAAACTGCACCTTTAGATTCTCTTGGTAAAACTGCTACTGTTGGTTACAAAGTAGTGAACCAATATGGAGAAGATATTACAAAATTAACGAATCTTGAAAAGAGTGCTGGTGGAGCAAAAGCAGATATTGATGGACTTGGTAAAATCACATTAACTCCATCAGGAAATGTTGACTTTAAAGAAGGAGATAAAGTAGTAATTACTTTAATTCATCCGTCTACTGCAAAATCAGTGACTAAGACTATTACTATTTCTGCTTCATCTAAAATCGCTGATTTAACAATTGGAGCGCTTTACAATAAAGATGGTAAAACAATTAACGAAGATACTGATCTTTCAAAAGATCTCTTCTATCTTCCTGTAGCTGTTAAAGATCAATATGGCAATGCTGTAACAGAAGCTAAACGCCTTAATGGATTAACTTCTGAAGTACTCCTCAATAATGCAAACCCTACAGTAGTTGAGTTTGGAGCATTTGAAGTAATCAAAATCAACAATGTAGATACTCTAGTCTTGCCTGTTAAAGGTGTTAAAGACAACAAAGCAACTGTTGGAGAGTCGTTTGTCACTTTGATTGCTAAATCTAACGGTAAATCAGCGCAATCTTCAGTTAAAGTCTCTGAATCAGTGCGTTCTGATGTTGTTAACTTACAAGCTCCTTCTGCTTTAGTAGTAGCTAACGAAGAAATTCTTTTCCCAATCAGTATTACTGATAAAGAAGGAAAAGCTATCACTGACGTTAAAGTTGCTACAGATGTAGTAAAAGGCGCTAAAGTTACAAGTGGGAATGGTACGATCGTCGCAATCGACGGTGCTTTGTATGTTAAAGTTGTAAAAGAAAGCGTTAAAGAAAATGCTCCAATCACAGTAGTAGTTCAGTCATCGACTAACAAAGTTGCTACTCAAACTGTAATCCCTAAAGCGGTAGCTGCGCCTAAAGTAATTACAGGCACTACATTGTCAACTCAATCATTGCGTCCGGGTAAATCACTTGATGTTACGTATGATAAATTAAAAATCGAAGACCAATATGGTCGTGTTATGTCTAAAGAAGCATTAGCAGGCGCATTAAATGCTGGTTATTCAATTAAAGCTACAGCTGGTGAAAATGCTAATATCACTCTTGGAAACAAAACGATTACAACTACTGACAGTGTAATTCAAGTTCTCGCAAAAGCTGGTGTCACTACAAAAGTAAGTGAAAACATCACGTTTACACTTGTTGATACTAAGAAGGATGAATTAAAAACAAGTGCTTTTGATACTAAGTTTAACTTGGTACCAGATGCTGAGTTTTCTTCTTATGAGGTAGCTGATCTAGGAACTATTTATCTTCCAGCAAACAAAACTATCGATAGCAAATATGCAAAAGAAATCGTTGTTAAAGCGGTTACTAAAGACGGTCAAAAAGTGAAATTGGACGCTGGAAAAGACTACACTGTGAAGTCAACTACTTTAGTTGATGTTGACAACAACAATAAAATTGACTCAACAGACGCAACAAATGTTGATTACGGTGACGCTTCTACTGCAACTGCTAAAGTGACTGTTACAATTAATAGTACTGGTGAAGAGTTCGTTAAAGAAGTTAAATTCTCTAAAGAAGCTCCTAAAGTAACTAAAGTAGAGCTTGTTGAGAACAATAAAGCAGATGAATTTATTGCAGGTGGAGACGTTGATACAGTAACTGTTTCAGCATACGACAAATCTAGTGCATTCAACCTTGATGAATTAGAGAAATTGGCTGATGTTGTTGTTACTGATCAATATGGAGTATCCGTTGCATTGGATGAGGATACTGAAGTTGCTAAATTTACTAAAGCTGATGTTACTCAACCAGCTACTGTAACATTTACAAAAGTATCTGGAGATGTAACGTTTGCATCTAACGGAACTACAACAGCTGCTGTTAAAGAAATTGGTGCTGGTTCAGTATTTAACGTCCGTGTAAATGTTTCAGGTGTAGCAGGCACAATTGCGAAAGTTACTGCTAAACAAGCTTATTCTAATATTTCAGCTTTATTAATCGCTGAAAAAAATCTTTCTGATGCTAAAACTGCAGAATCTACAGCGAAAACTGCTTATGATACTGCAACAGCTAAAACAAAAACAACAAAAACTGCTTATGATACTGCGGTAACTGAAGAAGTGGCAGCAAAAACTGCTTATGATACTGCGGTAACTGAAGAAGCGTCAGCAAAAACTGCTTATGAAAATGTTGATGATGCTGATGTAGCTAAAAAAGAAGCAGCAAAAACTGCTTACGACAATGCAACAGCTAAAAAAGAAGCAGCAAAAACTGCTTATGATACTGCGGTAATTGAAGAAGCGGCAGCAAAAAAAGCTTATGATGATGCTGTTAAAACTACTGAGGAAGCTCAAGCATCTGTCGATAAATTAAAAGCATAAGGTTTTTTACAAAAAGATGTATAATTTAAAAGTGACTTATTTATAGGTCCTTTCAATTTCAATAAAACGACTGATGATTCTTTCTTTCCATAGAATCCTCAGTCGTTTTTATTCGTAACGATGTAGTAATTATAATGATGCGCATGAAAGAAATATCATCGAGGTGTCTCAAACCTTATCATAGTCTGCATTTTCAGATGAAATTCTTAGGTTTTCATGCATATCCTCAGAATCGCCTTTTTGCGTTTTTAATTTAACTTTCAATCTGATTAAACAGTATCTCGCAATGACCGAGGAGGGCGTAATCACAGCTGTTATCGTGACGTCCGGCGAAGCAACTGACCAGCCTCGTTGAGAAGAGCCATATAGCTGGTGCCGAGTTCGACTACATCGTGGGTGACTCTGCCTATTCTAGTCGTGAGAACCTAGTTTCTATCGCTTCGCAAGGATGTAAGCTCGTCGCTCCATTGAATCCACGGGTCTTTTCTATCTCTACGAATCGAGCTGAGGGGTTCACCTATAGTAAAGATGCAAACCGCTACGTCTGCCCTACCGGGCATATGGCCGTCCGAAAGTCTCGAACAGGCAAAAAAATGTAGGTGCAAGTCAACAAGAGAGAAACTTTTTCGATATCGTACTATGTAAATGTTGTCCGTTGCGCGAGGGATGTTATAAAGATGGGGAAAAATCTAAAACGTATAGCGTATCGTTAAAGTCAAGGGAGCACAGCGACTAGATTGAGTACGAACAGACTGACGAATTCAAAGCGTATCGTCGCAAACGATATGCGATTGAATCCAAGAACAGTCAACTGAAGAATACGTACGGTTTGGCGCGAAACAAAACGTCAGACCTAAAAGGCATGACGTTGCAGAGCGTGATGGCAATCATCGCGGTCAATTTGAAGCGAATTATCAGTCTCCAAAAAGAAAAAAACAGACTAATAGCAAAGGAAAAAAGGCGATTGAATCGACTCAGTCGAACCAATCGCCTTTCCTCTTGATTACGCTCGAAGAGCGCGCAGGTTTTTCAGTGCCCTCGTACAATACCAAAGCCATCTCATAGTAGCTTAAAACGTTAAGAGTACTTTATTAAACTGTCCAAACTCTAATATTCAGTTCAACCTCTTGTCTCATAAGGATATTGATGTTTTCTGTTTTATTGCAAGACCACTACGGTTTAAATGAATCTTTTTTTGTAAATATAGCCATAGATCGTATTGTATAAAGGATTCTTTTTTAGTTAGTAACTGTGGGTTCATTAAAAGCTATCATCCTAGATGCTAAGAGATCTTTCACATTGAAAACTCAACTTCTATATAAATAAGTTTTTATTTTGACTTTTTCTGAGGTAGTAAGGTGAACAAAGGTCTTAACGAATTCTCTATTGAATGTGGTGAGATAGCTTTATTCTTCACTTGGTTAGTATAATTTTTTTGTATTTTTAGTCAGGGGTTGTAGTTGATATTTCAATTCATCATAAAAAATGCCTTATAATATTATATAATCATTTCTTACTATCATATTCAATTCAGTATGAACTATCAACAATAAGCATTAAAAACAAGTGTGATATAATTGATAAAATAATACTGAAAAATCTCATTTTCCTCAAGGAGTGATGATCATATGTCTTCAAAAATAAAAGACTATACTCTTTCTACCTTGATTGTTGTGATTGCAGTAATTGTCATCGTTGTTCTTGATTTACCAAAGGGTACAAGTATTATAGCTGTTTTAATTGTTATAATACTTTCTGTAATTCTTGATAAGTTTAGAGAAGCGAACGCAGAATGAATTGAACCAAAAAAGTTAGATATCAAATAATTTTTTAATCGTCTTTTGATAAGACGATAGTCATAATATTCTATATAACGCTTAAGCTCACATTTGAAGTGTCCTGTGTCAGCGAGCTCCTTGAGTTAAAGGAGCTCTGACTTGAGCAAGGCAAAGAAGCTTTCGATGGCTGCGTTGTCGAGCTTTCCGAGTGCCTGGACCAGAATTTCACTAACGAATCGATATGTAGGACGGTACGATGTGGTATAGGCAATGATCTCAAGGTTTCCCAAGTCCATCATCGGTGAGAAAAAGAACTTCTCCCCGAACAGGTAACACTCAGTGAAGTCAGTCACTCTATTTCTAGTTCAGGCCGGTGTCATGAAGTTCCGTTGGAGAAGGTTTGGCGGTAAATTTCGATTTTGTATAATATTGTCGATATTCGGATCGTGCTTCTCACTCGATGGAACACGCCATCCGTGCACTTAACGTTTCTTGTTCCTATTTGTAACGTTCCAATTCATGACGAAGGAGCATGATCATGATAAGGAATTTAGCTATCGTGAACGGATATAGGGTTTTCTTGGTATCTGAATACACTTAGCGAGTTTCTATTTATTCTTCATGGCAATGTGGAAACAACGAGAAAACAAATAGTCTCCTCGATGAATTATTTCCAAATAGAACGATCTTCGAAGAAGTTACCTGATAAAACTGGAACACACATTTTTCTGAATCAATACCGACGGCGAAAGTGTCTCTATTGGAAAACAAAATGCGAGATTTTTTCGAAAGAATTGTTGCGCTTGATTTAATAAATAGTTCAACTATTTTAGATTAATAATAAGTTAAGAGTTGATCAATTTGACAATTAATTCCGACATGCTTTAATTTTTCTTTTCGTCTATTATAAAGTTTTTTTACCAAATCATGTCTAAATTCTTTATTTGCATGATGAATCGCTCTGTGACAGTTTGGACATAGACTTACAATATTACTTTGAGTATCTAAATCACAATCGTGCTCTGATTGTGCTTTCATTGGAATAAGATGATGTGCCTCCATGTATTGTCGATTACTTTCAGTATAAGGAAAACTTTTATGTGATGGATCCAATTCACATTTGTATTCCGCTTGATGTAAGGCATTTGTAGCTATTTTTGAGTCTCGTGCCCAAGTAGTTCCTTTTTTATCCAATTTATTCTTCCTACTTCTTCCTCCTTGGATTTCTTTGCTGACTTCAACAAAATAATCATTTGAATTAACTTCATCTTGATATTGACTATATTTAACATTATCATCCTCTATTACGAAGGAAGTATCTAAAAAGTCAATTAATTCAGTAAAGTCTTTAAATTTTTCTTTCTTTAATATGTCTTTTCCTTCGAAAACTCTTATGAGACGTTGATGTGTATAATTTATTGAAAGACCAAATTTCCTATTAAAATCTTTGCGACTTATTACAATTTTTTTTAAATCTTTAAGAAGAATTAAGTACTCATAAGTTTTTTTATTGTCATGATGAATCTTCCATACATTTTTAGATATTTCAGAGTCTTGATGAATAGCGATAATTGTCCCATAATAAATAAATTCATTAGAGCTAAAGAAAATCACTGTATCATCAGCTTGCATAGATCGCCAAGCACTAATTCTCTCGACATTTGTACCCCATAAATTTATTTTTCCTCCGCTGCTCTCAACTTCTTGTAATTTTTCTTGGAGATTCTTTGGGAGGTTGACAAGATACTTTTTGTAGTCAAATGTTTGCCTTATAGTCTGATTGAGATGCTTTTGAGAATCCGAGTTACTAGCTGGTAAAATAAATAAGTTCATACAATTAACCTCCTTATAAAAATGGAAAAAAAACAAATGTAACTTAATACACAGATTATAATCATTAAAACTTCTATTAACCTATTTCTAAAAAATAAATTTTATAGCACATACATCAAAAGTACCATACAATTTTATTTTTAAAAGAATGATAATTAAAAGACTACTTAAGTATAGTTTTCTAAAACGTATTTTAATTAACTTTTCAATATTATTTAAGAAAAAGGATAATGCAAAGTTAACATAACTAATTAATAAATTAATTTTTTACTTATGATTGAGTTTTAATTGTTAAGTGTAATCTCTAGCTGAAAATGCAAAAACTATAAAGGTCTTGTGTATAATAGAGTCACTGAACAAAATTCAATAAATGGAATCTTTCACACAAGGCGATTAATATCTAAAATAAAGTAAACTAATTAAAAGCTGTCCCGACGTATGTCGAGATAGCTTTTTCATTGTACCGGACATTGGGAAGATAAATTAACGGAAGGGTAATAAGAAGACAAGGATACTAAAAATAATCACAGCCAAAGAAGGTAGGTAACGCGTTAAACGGTTCATGAATAGTAGCTCCTTTTAATTAGAAAATTGAGGGATTAATATTGGTTTAAAACCAAATAATGTAACCTTCTTTAGTTTAAAGGAAAAAATCTTTAATTATAGGCTTTGATTAACTTTTTATGGAAATGTGTTTTTCGATTTATTCCTTTTCAAGATAATTTTTAATTGTGGAGGAAAGGAAAAAGTACGGATAATTCAAACGTTTGAAGAAAAAATGTGTAAACATGAATCTCTATAAATTATTTGAATATAAAGAAATTTAATCATTATATTGTTAATAATAGTAATATAATGTATCTTAATTTAAGAAAAGAAACATATTTTATAAGTGAGGGAAGTTAGTAGAAAAAATATATTAAGTCATAAAAAGGAAGTGCGACGTAACGATGTCGCACTTCCTTTTTATAGTTTGATTACTTGTATTTTTTACGAAGTGCTTTACTGAAACCGTCCGCATCACGATTCCCAACGACATAGAAGTCAACGCTCGCATCTTTCTTGTACAATTTCTTGTTGATCGACATCTTATACGAACCATTACTGCGTGGCTTCGCCTTACCGAGTAGTTTCCATGATTTGCTCGATTTATGATAGACATAAGCTTCGACGCGTACATCTTTGTCCGACACAGAACCCGTTACGGTCCGAGTCGTGCGTGTCAGTGTTTTTGTATCGACGGTTGCTGCTTTTGGAATGAATGTGCGCACCGTGAGATCGATTGGATCGAAGTCGTACGAAATCGGATCTTGTGGCTCTTCTGTTGTATCGCCATCATCCTCTCCGGGCTCGTCCCCTTCATCGCCGTCGTCATATCCATCATCATACCCGTCATCATCACCATCACCGGGTTCGTCGCCGTCATCTCCTCCGTCGTCATCGCCGTAAGAAGCGGCACGCGTTACATAATACTCGTCCCAGCCATCATCCATTCCATCATCATCGCCTGTGTAATCATCAACGCTTACGACTTCAAGGAAATAGTTCGGTGTGACGTCGGAAGAGCTGTCTTCGTCCTCTTCATCATAGTCATACTCATCGGAATCAGATTGATGGTAGTCGTAGAAATCCTCGCCGATCAATCCTTCTTCGGGTAACTCGATCGAATAGTTCCCATTCGCATCCGCTTTTGCATGAGCGACTTCTTGTAAGTCTTCTTCCTCTGTGTCGTCCGACTGTAAAACGACGATTGCTCCGGCAGGTGCCTTTCCTTTTAAGACTTCTGTCCGTGTATTGATGTTTTTCGTTTCTACTGTGAATTCGTCCGTCGCTGCTTCAACAGGCGAGAGGTAGACTGCGCTACTGAGACCAAGCGTCACGAGTGCTGTCCATGTCATACTTTTTTTCATCGTAAAACGCCTCCTTTTTCTGTAGTATAGCAAGGAAATTACTGGATATATTTTCAGTTTTAAATGATAAAGAAATGAGATTTTAAAAAAACGTTAGGATAGAGAAAATTAAAAATCCCTCTGTACCGAAACACATACAAAGGGAAAAGAAATCTTATTTTTTTGCTGGAACCTTGATGAGGAATGGTACCGGTTTAGGAACATCTCCGAACTTTGCGAACAAGACGACGAGGTGTTCGTATTTGTCTGGTGTCACGACGGCTTGACTTCCTTGAATCGTTACGATGTCTGGATGAGAAGATTTCCATTCACTTATAGATTTTGATCCAATACCAAGAACACCACCATAACTTTGAGGAAGCGAAGCTGACTTACCTAACGTGAGTGAATCGACGATCGGATTGACGATGCCTCCGAGGACATTCAATAAACTTGAGAGTAAGGATGTCTGAGTATCTTGCGTAGCGAGTGACAATATACTTGAAGTATTACCAGTTGTCGCAGAAAGCGTGAAAGGCGTAATTTGTGATCGATTCTTAACGATACCGAGACTCGTTAAAAGACTTTCATTACTTGATTTCCAGGTAAGTGGAGATCCGTTTAACGTAGTCGGTAACTTTAAATCGAGGTAGACGTTCAGCGTCGGACTGACGGCTGCGATGCGCGCGAGATCTTCTTTAAGGATCAGACTGAGATTCCCAGCAATCGTTCCATCGAATGTCTTGCTTTTTAAGACGCCGTCTTTCGTGATCCATGCCGTCAAAGAGAACGCCTGTGAAGAAACGGCTGGAATGATGGTACCGGTATTACTAATGATGTTCGTATTGCTTGATTTCCACGTGATCGGTAATCCGTTGATTTGAGTCGGCAAGTTGAGGGAAGACGTCAAATCTGTTAGTGAACTGAGGGAGAGGTCTTGTAACGCCTTATCTAATAGTTTTGTTGGACTCAAGGGAACTTTGATACCTGTAATCGTTCGATTTTTAGTAACACTATCTTTCGTCGCGGTTATTGTGATATCGACGAGTTCGTCAGTGAGACCTTGGGTGACGACTCCGCCACTTGCTACAACAGAAGGCTTGTCGGATTTAATCGAAACAGTGATTCCAGTGGGCGCTTGAAGAACCAGATTAGTCGTCAAAATGTTTGGAATGCTCAGGCTATCAAGATAAGACTGGACAATATCAGCAGCAGATGGATCTTTCATCGGAACCGTTAGCTGATCAAAGGTTTTGGTTTCCGTAGCCTCTCCTTTTTTAGCGGTCACTGTTAATGACAACTTAGTGTTGGTTGCAGCTGGAATGATGGATCCGTCATTTAAAAGAACCGCAGTATTGCTGGAAGATAAGGTAACTGTAATGCCTTTCGCACTCGCTTCGTCGATTAAATTAAGCTTTTCGGTGAGTAAAGAAGGAAGCGTTAGTTGATCGAGATATTTTTGTAATTCTTCGGCATCTGTCAATGCACGTTTCGGTACTGAAATACTTTCAAATTGTTTCGATAGTGATATCCCATTTTTCGAGGCGATTATTGTAATATCAGTCGTTCGATCTACGATATCGCGTGTGAGAATGCCGGTACTAGACAATAGTGAAGTAACCGAGGGTTCAATCCGAACGTCTATCCCTGCAGGTGGATCCAATGAAAGATTAGTTTTGAGTGGACCTGTGATTGAAAGACCTTTTAAATAGTTCGTCAATTCTTCTGTCACTGTCAGAGGACGTGCGGGTACAGAAAGATTTGAAAACATCTTCGTCTTTGAAACACCGTTGAGCACAGCTGTCACACTGACTGTCACAGATTGAGCAGTATCTGCTAGTTTAACCACGCCTGACGTTCCCACGACATCCGGCTGGGAAGAGGTCAGGTATACGGTCAGTCCCTCAGGTGCGGGAGGTAACTGAATGTTTTGATTCAACGGACTAGCAATCTCGACTTGATTCAAATAAGTGTCGATCAAGGCATCCGGTAACACCTCTTGTTTTGGAATCGTGATCAATGGAAACTCCTTCTTACGAATAATTCCGTCTTTTGACGCCGTCACCGTCACAGAGACGATCTGATCAGTCAGACCGCGTGTCACGCTGCCGGTATTCGAAAGGACAGCTGTGTTCGTTGAGAAGAAAGAAGTCTCGATTCCCGGTGTCATCGGGGTTGGCAAGTAATAATCAGCTGTCAAAGGTGATGGGATTTCGACCGTTTTCAGATAATCATCGAGCAAATCAACTGTCGCATTCTCTTTTTTCGGGACAACGTATTTCGAGAACGTCCGTGTCCGCGAAATGCCGTCTTTCGTTGCTGTAATCGTGAACGTCACTGTTTGATCAACAGATGAGCGAGTCACTATTCCGGCACTAGATAAGATCGCATTGTTGTCTGAAACAATCGAGGTCGTGATTCCCGAAGCGATGGGAAGCGACAGACTCGATGTCAATGGATTTGAAATCGATAAAGTATTCAGGTAGGTGTCGAGGAGTTCTTCCGTTGCACCCTCTTTTTTTGGAACGACGAGTCCGGAGAACGTCCGTGTCCGCGAGACGCCGTCTTTCGTTGCGATGATCGTCACGGAAACCGTCTTATCTGTTAAGCCCCGCTTGATTTTCCCGCTTGTTGCTAGTACAGACGTGTCATCCGAAGAAAGTGTTGCAACAATGCCATCCTCCTCCGGTAAGACGATATCCGACAAAAGCGGACTCGAAAGAGCGATCCCATCCAGATAGTTTTGTAGCAAATCACTCGTAGCCCCATCTTTTTTCGGAATCGTTAAGTTTGAGAAGGTGCGTAATTTAGTGACGCCATCTTTTGTCGCAATGACTGTCAAGGAGACGACTTTATCCGTCAGACCACGAGTGACTTGACCGGCATTCGATAAAATCGAGGTATTGGTCGAAGACAGTGTCGTCCGAATGCCGTCGACAGTCGGAAGCGTCACGTCACGCGTCAACGTACTTGGGATATCAAGCTTGTTCAAGTAATCTGCTAACAGTTCGTCAATCGCTGTATCTCGTTTCGGGACTTGATAATTCCAAAAGCTACGTGTGCGTGTCACGCCATTTTTTGTCGCCGAGACAAGGAAGGATAGGGATTGATCGGTCAGGCCGCGTGTCACTTTCCCCGTCGACGAGAGAACGTCCGGAAGCGAAGAAGTCAGAGAGAGCGTTGTTCCCGATGCGGCAGGCAATACCAGGTCTTTTAGTAAGGGATTCGGGAATGTCAGACGACTCAGGTAGTCATCTAAGAACAACTCCGTTGCATTGTCGACTTTCGGGACAGTGATATTCGAGTAAAGACATGTTTTTTCAAGACTACCTTTTGAAGCCTTCAACGTGAGCGTGACGAGTTGATCTGTCAGGTCACGGCGTACTTTACCGTCCGGTGTGACGATTTTTTCATTTGAAGATATCAATTGGAATGTTATACCTTCTGCTTGCGGTAACTGAATGTCCTTCGTCAACGGACTCCCGAGTTTGAACTTGTCGAGAGTAAAGTCGATCAGCTCCTCGTCCGTCAGGTCACGTTTCGGAATCGTAACGCCCGAGAAGGAGCGCGTTTCTTCAAGACCATTCAATTTCCCGACGATCGTGAACGCGACGTCCCGTTCTTGATCCGTGCGAATGACTTGTCCGGTAGGCGATAGATTGCCGTCCGTGGAACGGATGCTGAATGTGGCCCCATCCACTTGCGGAAGCTGAATGTCTTGTAGGAGCGGACTTGCAATCGTAATTCCTGCAAGCAATGCCTTCAAGATTTTTCGTGAGTCGTCCGGTGCTGGAGGCGTGACGACGTTACGAATCGTAACAGTGGAAGGAGCTGCATTTTGCGATCCGCTTAAAATCGAAACGTCATAGCGTCCGACCGGCAATACATTCGTTTCGATTCGGAAGTATCCTTGTCGATCACGTTTCAGTGGATACATCGATACACGGTCTTTATCGTCGATCAGATACAGGTGATGTGTCATACCTTTTGCCGGATAGAGGATGCGACCGGTGACGAGTAGTCGGCGACCACTTTCAAACGGCGTATACCTCACGTTTTCATGTTTGACGTCTGAAACGCGTAATGTATTTTTTCCAGCAATCAAGACGTTGCGTCCAACGGCTGTGTACTTCACGCTTTTGTTCCCAAAGGACGCTGTTGTCGTCCGTGTCCACTTCAGTGGATACGAATAGCGCTGCCCACCAGCGAAAATCGTCGATAGCCGTTCTGGAAGTTTAGTCGGTTGGTTTTTTCCAACCGTTTTAACGACAGGTGGAAGAATCGATTTCGGATAGTTTTTGATCGTGACGTACCAGTAGGCACTTTTAGAAGTTCCAGCAACATTCCCTTTAATTTTTTGTTTTCGATCAATGATTTTTTTATCGAAACGAACACTACTCCATTTCACGGATCGTTTCACTTTTTTACCGTTCGCAAGTTTAACACGAACGGTCTTTGGTGGAGAAAGGGGTTTGACCGCAAACACATCGCCGCCATAATGGACGGTTGATGCAGGACGGTATACTTTTTTGACGCTGCTTGATTTAGCGGCAGCAACGGATTGGAATGAGGCGGGGAAGGAAAGCAACAGACAGAGAAGAACGATAAGACTCTTTCGCATGACCAAACCTCCCTAGAAAGTGTAATGTCCAGGCAAATGATTGGCTCTCAGGTGTTGAAGTTCCCATGATGTATGTAGCAGAAAAATCAGTTAGAAAAATATGCGATGAACCTGATTAGGAAAGTCAGATTCATCGCATATGAAATTCAGAAACGCAGATTTGAAAAATTAACGTTTAGGGATTTTGACAAGAACCGGAACAGGTTTCTCGAGACCCTCATAGTCTGCATAGAGCACGACGAGGTGATCAACATCATCACGTTTTACAGTTAAGTTATACCCCTGGATTGTCACAAGGTCCGGGTGTGAACTACTCCAGCCGGTAATATCACGTGCTCCAATACCAAGAAGACCACCGTAACTTTTCGGAAGTGTTGCTGTTCCTTGACCGCTAGCTAGTGTGTTGACGACAGGATTTAATACATTCCCAAGTAAATCAACGACGCCGCTTAGCAAACCACCAGAAGGACGTTGGATAGCAAGATTTAACGTTTCCGTTGTTCCTCCAGATTTCGCAGTAAGTGTGAATGGTGTCGCACTCGAGTCGCTTAGGATCACCCCGCTATTGTTTAGAAGCGATGGTGCACTAGATGTCCAATCGATCGCTGAACCATTCAATGAAGTCGGAAGGTTGAGGTTATAGGCAACATTCAACGTACCAACGCTTGACTTGATTTTTGCGATATCCGTTTTAAGGGATAGACCAAGATCAGCCGCAACTGATCCCGCGAACGTTTTCGTTTTCGTAATGCCACCTTTTGTGACACTTGCCTTGAGTGAGAAGTTTTGTAGATTCAATGCACTTTTTACGACACCGTCGTTTGAGATGACGTCCGGGTTGTTCGAAGTCCATTGAACAGCAATTCCTTTAGAACTACTTGGCAGATTGACGTTACCTGTTAAGTTGATGAGATTGAGATTGATCGCATCTAGTGCAGCATCGAGTTCTGCCGAGAGACTGATTGGGACAAGAATGTTCGAGAATGTCCGTGATTTCGTGACACCGTCTTTAGAAACGTTGACCGTCACGGAAATCGTTTTATCAGCATCAGGTCGTGTCAGGATACCTGTGTTAGATAAGATGCTTGGATCCGACGCGCTGATTGACAAGTTCGCACCAGCAGGTGGTGTCAGTGAAAGATCTGCTGTCAACGGACTGTTGATCGATAGACCTGCTAGATATAGATCAAGTAATTCGCCAGTCGTGACATCACGTTTTGGAACAAGGATGTTCGAGAAGACTTTTGATTTTGATTTGCCGTCTTTTGCGACGATGATCGTCAGTGAAACCGTTTGGTTCGCGTCACCACGCGTGACGACACCTGCATTTGAGACGACTTTCGTGTCAGAAGAACTGATCGTGACCGTTCCACCGTCAAGTGATGGAAGAGAGAGATTCGTTGTCAGTGGGTTGGCGATGACGAGTGCGTCCAAGTACGCTTGTAACGCTCCTTCCGTGACACCATCACGTTGCGGTACTTTGATGTTCGAGAACGTCCGTGTTTTAACGACATCGTCTTTAGAGACGGAAATCGTCAATGAAACGGTTTGATCCGTAAGACCACGCGTGACTTTACCGGCATTCGAGACGACATTCGTGTTCGAAGAACTGATGGCGATTGTCGCACCTTCTGGTGGCGTCAACATGAGATCTTTTGTTAATGGATTGTCGATCGTTAATTTGTCGAGATAGTCTTGCAATGAGATCGCTGTTGCGTCATCACGTTTTGGAACGTTCAAGTTCCAGAAGTCGCGTGATTTTGTGATACCATCTTTTGTGACCGAGACGACGATCGAGACCGTTTGATCCGTCATACCGCGTGTGACGACTCCTGTGTCTGAGATGACGCTAGGTTTAGTCGATGTGATCGAGACTGTAGCACCTGGAAGTGCTGGAAGGACGATATTTTTCGTCACCGGACTCTTGATATCGAGTTTATCAAGATAGTCTTGCAACAGGCTATCTGTCGCATTGTCGACTTTCGGGACGAGGATGTTCGGGAAGTTCTTCGTTTTTGTCAAGCTACCTTTCGTCGCGCGTAACGTCAAGTCGACTTGTTTGTCTTCGAGGCCACGTTTAACGATTCCGTTGCTTGAGACGACGGCTTCATTCGAAGAAATCAGCGAGAACGAGATTCCTTCAGCTGTTGGCAATGTGATATTCGTTTTGAGTGGATTGGCGATTGTGAAGTTCTGAAGCGTGAAGTCAATCAACTCTTCGTCCGATAAGTCTTTTCGTGGAACGAGGATGTTCGAGAACGATTTACTTTCCGTTACACCATCAAACGTCGCCTTGATTTTGAAATTGACCGTTTGATCGGTCGCGCCACGCATGACTTTCCCGCTGCTTGAGACGACTGGATTGTCTGAATCGACCGAGAACGAGACACCATCGACTTCTGGGAACTCGATGTCACTTAACAGGGGATTCGAGACATTGATGACGAGAAGTAATTTTTGGAGCAGTTCTCGTTTTTGTTCATCCGTTGGTTCCGTAACCGGTTTTTTGATCGTAATCGAGACGGATTTCGTCTTTTTCGAACCCGACAGGATGTAGACCGTGTAGTCTCCTGGAGCGAGTTCCTGACTTGTCACGTAGTAATGTCCTTTTTTATCGAGTTTGAGGTACATCTTCGTGCTCTCACCCGTCTTTTTATCCGTGATGACGAGGTAGCTTTTTACGCCTTTTGCTTCATAGAGAATTTTGCCGGTTGCCCGAATCTTTTTCCCGTACGAGACGAGATAATACTTCTGCATCGACTGGACGACATCAGATACTTTTAGCTTAGCAGCCCCGTAGATTTCGAGGTTGCGTCCGACTGTCGAATACGTCAGATTTTTCGTACCGAATGAAGCTGTTGAGACCTTACTCCATTTGAGCGGATACGAGTAGCGTTGTCCACCCTCGAAAATCGTTGAAAGACGTGTCGGCAAGTTCGCTGGTTGATTCTTTCCGACGGTCATGACATTCGGAGCAAGCACCTTCGCTGGATAGTTTTTGACTTTGACATACCAGTACGCATTTTTTGATGTACCGTAGACATCCCCCTTGATCTTCTGTTTCTTTCCGATGTACTTCTTATCAAAGCTGACCTTACTCCATTTGACGGATCGATACGCATACTTCCCATTCGAGAGCTTGACCTTGACGGATTTTGGATACGTCAATTTCTTCTTGGCATACTTCACGCCACCGTAGTGAACAAGATACTTTGGTGAGTAGACGGTCTTGACGCTACTCGAAGAAGCGGCAGAAGCACCCAATGGGGTCAACCCATAGGACAGAATGAGAAGAAGACTCAGAACAATCGCCAACCCTTTTTTCATCAATACAACCTCCTCTAAATCAATAGACTAAAGTGTGCATGGATGAACGTGCATCTCAGGTGTATAAAATAAAATTACCCTTTTATTATGGAAAATATGTAATATTTTTAACATAATTATATTAAATGGTATTTATTAGGTATCTTATGTGGGTCTATAGTTCTGAATCGTTGGTATAAGAGGATTTTAGATATGTAATAAATATTCATCTTTTGAAGGTCTATATACTCATAAAGTTTCAATGAATAGTAATTTTGGTCTAAATTTCAAATATATGACATACTTGTTTCTTTTATTTTCAAAAAGTACTAAATTCGGTCATCCAGCGTATGAATTGAGTGTTATTTCGAAATAAAGGTCATGAAAAAACGATAAAAATTGAATAAAAATGTAAAAATAAAAACTAAAAAGGAAAAATAGATAGAAAAAACCAATAAATCCATTATAATGAGATGAGGTATGAATGATGCATTCATGAAATGAACAGAAGAAAGAGGATGATCGAATGAAACGTATGACAACAACGGTACTTGCAGCAATGATCGCAGGCGCGACAGTATGTGCTGGAAGTGCATCGGCTGCTACGAAAGAGGAAACGCAGTACACGACGCAGTACACGAACTTGAAGACCGGTATGACGATGACGGAAGCGGCAAAAGTCTTATACGGTAAAGATTACAAAAATCAATTGGTGAAAAAGAGTGGCAGTACGGTCTTGAAGAAAAAAGCTGAATCGACGGAAATCTCGTATGGTCAAAAAACGAAGTTCTACTTCTTCACGAACGGTAAGAACGGAAACAGCGATACGTCACTCATTTTCATGACGAAAAAGAACAGCTCTGTGTATCGATTGATCGGGAAAACGTTCGATATTTATCGTGAAAATACGAAATCCGGTGCGCGTGAAAGCACACGTAAGCTCGCAAAGGGTGCGAAAGTCAAAGTCGGTATGACATCAAAACAACTCGATGCGATTCTTTCTGGAACGGGGCTTGGAGAATGGACAGGAATCGATGCAACAGATTGGTCGTCGATTCAATCGAAAGCGGAACTTGCTTCGATCGGTGCAGAGAAGTCATCTTATAAGACTTATGTCTTCCCGACTTCGACAGGTGGACGGAAGATGGTCATCATGAGTTACGACTATAAGAAAAAAACCTTCAAAGTCGCAGATCATACGTCACTATGAATACATACAGGAGTCCATCTTTTGCTAGATGGACTCCTGTTGTCTAAGCAGGTCAGAAACTGATGCAATTGAGCAGATGAAACTACTTGGCTGAAGGGGGAATTTCGATGCAACATGGCGAGTACTTGCACGACTATCTCATCTCACACCCGACGTTTGCAAAACCGACGATTAAAGCCTACCGCAGTGACGTTCGACATATGGAACGTGCCGGTGTCTCGTGGTCGATCGCGTCGCTCCAGCACTACTTCGATCAGATGCGTATGACCTATCAGCCGTCGACGATCCTACGGCGGTTCCATGCCTTGCGTTCACTCGGAAATGTACTTGTCCGAGCCGGGAAGTTGCAAGAGAATCCACTGCATGACGTGTCACCGATCACGCATCAATGTTTTCCGGATGAGACCTATCATGACTTACAGGAAGGGCTGTCAATTGTCCGCAGCATCGAGGACCCGGTGTACCGTTTGTTTTTCGAAGTGATTTGCCAGACCGGTCTTCGCTTCACCGAAGCACGCCTCTTATCCGTTACAGATATTGATTTCAAGACGCATACGCTATTCGTCCGCTACGGCAAGGGACGCCGCCTGCGTACGATTCCGATCGGAATGATGCTGTCGCATCGTCTCCTGCATTTCATTGGCGAGCGTAAAGAGGGTATCCTGTTTCAGTCTGTGACTGGACGCCATCTGCATGAACAGACGGCACGTGTGATTCTTCGAGACACCGCCCTGCGCTTGAGCGGCGCACCGCTCCGACCACATGCGCTCCGGATTGCATATGCGACCTATCTGCATCACGAAGGGGGCTGTACAATCGTTGAAATCCAGCGCCTACTCGGTCATGCGCATCCGACGACGACCGTCGGCTATATCCGGAGTCGTACGAACCGGATTCGGGAGGTCCTCAATACGTTGTCGGCTTGAGCCGGTTGACTGAGGCACGATCAATGTCGCTGGAAGGCAAGATATAGTGTTGGGTCGTCCGGACGTCGCGATGACCGAGCAGACGCATGATCGTCAATACGTCCGTCTCGTGTTCATGGTAGAGCGTAGTCGCAAAGGTCACCCGAAGATCATGCGGATGAAGAATCCGGCCGAGCTGCGTTAGACTCGCTTCGCGTAACGTCGACCGAATCCGTTTTGCCGGGAAACGACGACCTGTTTCCGTTGAAAACAATTCCTGAGAAGGAACAGATGTCGTCTCAAGATAACGTAATAAGACACGATGTAATTCATCATGTAACGGAAGGTGACGCATGCGTCCTCCTTTTCCGTGACGAACGAATAGTTGCTTGGTGTCCCAATCGATATCCGTCAGGCGTAAGGCATGTGCCTCGGCGAAACGAAGTCCCGTATGGAGCAGTAAGAAACAGAATACGTAAATGGTCTCGTCCGTAATCCGTTCGAGGACGGACCGGATCTCATCGTACGAAAAGTGTAGGCGTCGACGGGCAATCGGGTGAGGACGTTTCGTTTGCGCGAGGGGATTGTGTGCTAATGCGCGTTCGGTGACGAGTTGGTCGAACAGTGTCGACAGGGCATGGAGACGACGGGCGACAGTCGTCGAAGCATACGACGTTCGCAGTAAGGTACCGTACCGTTGCATCGAAGGAACATCGATTCGGGTCACGTTGCGACACAGGTGACGGACGTCGCTTCGGTAAGCTTTTTTTGTCAATGGACTGTAGGGTCCTTGTTCGATCAACGTTAATAATCGTTCTTCATAGAACACCATCATCCGAGCAAATACTCGACTTTCTTGCGGAGTTCGGATTTCAAGGATCGGAGCCGGGCGTGCGAGTACCCGAGCGTCTCTTCCGTCCCGTTTATCAACGACTCGAGAAACGTGAACTCCGTCGCTGATAAGTCTCGCTTGAGTTCATTCATAAGATAAGTGAACGATAGGTGCGGGGTACGCGGGCGTTCCGGTAACGCGTCGGAGACGACTTCGGTCGCAAGCGTCCGGTTACGGGTCGCCAGGTAATCGAGCATTGCTCCTTTTGCGCGAATCCGAACGAAGGTGACGGTCAATGTTTTGCCGTCCTCGATCGATTTCCATAGACGCAACAAGGCAGCTTGCCGGCATTCATCCTGTTCATTCGGGTGGATCGACAGGCGAGAGAGAAGAGAGTTGATGAGGGGGAGCCAGTTGCGAAGAAGTTCATTCATCGGAGGGAGTCCTTTGACGAGATATGCATATCTGCTATGTATTCCGCGGTAGTTTCAGTATAAGTAGAGTTATCCTCGGCTTTCAACGTCACTTTTTTGAATCGTGCCAACGGTTTTCTCATCTTTTACGATGCGTATATCCTTCAATACAGAAAAAATCCTCTTCTTTAATCGAGAAAAACCCCATGAAATCAGACTCCTGTATCGGATAACTCTACTTATCCTCGAGCGTGTTCGAAAAAAGATTTATTTTTGGGAAAAGAAGGGGAATGTTGAGAATTTCATTATACTTATGAATAAGACGCTACTAAAAAGGAGAAACCACATATGAAAAAATTGATCGTCGGTCTTGCTGCGACCGTATTGTATTCTGCAACGTCGATCCATTCGTCGGCAGAAGTCAAAATTCCGTTCGTCACGTCACTCACTCCGTCATCCGCTTTTCAAGTCGTTCCGGATGAGTCGCGTGTCTGGCGCTGGGGGACTTATGAAGCACCACGACTCTTCGATTTCGAGCAAGCGCGCGACGTGCGGGTGCTATCGACTGAAGAGGGGGCACCGGTACAAGACTTCACGGTCTCGGACGATCAACAACGATTCGTCTTTGTGAAGGATCAAGTGCTTGAGGTACGCGATGCGACAGGGAACGTACTGCGCGTCATCGACCAGATCAAGACACCTGCAGGAACGCTCCAATCGTTCACTCGTGCTCGATTCTTCCCAGACTCACATCTCCTTGCTGTGAGTGCGAAACAAGAGGGGGTCGAGCAGACAGCCGTCTACGATTTAGATTTAGCAACCGTTCGTTCTGTCCAGGAGACGACAGGAGCAAAAACGATTCGGACGTCGACTGCTTATTTAGCGATTATCCGCGCGACAAGCGTTGACGTCTACGAGAAAGACGGAACGCTCGCAAAACGTCTCACGCATCCAGCGGGCTACGCCGCATATGAGATGGGACGCGAGGGCACACTCGTACTCGCGAAGGCGAATGACCGCCGTCTGTATGTCTATGATGGAGCGCATCAATTCAAGGAAAGCACCTCCTCGCAGTTCATCACGGGGATGACCGGAACGTATAAAGACATCGCGGTCGATGAGAGTGGGAAGTTCATCGGTGCCTTGTATACGGGACGGGACGGTTACTTCTCCTTGTTTGAGAAAAACGGTCACCGGATCGAGACATCACTGGATCGGGATGATTCCGTCAGTTACTCGTCTGTGCTCGGCATCACGAAAGGAGCCCGCTACCTTATCGCGAATGCCGATGGCGGTGAGCGGACGAACATGTACGATGGTCGCCTGTTAGTCGAGCGACCGGTCGCGCTCTCGATCCCGTCTTCCTTCAAAGAAGTGAAGGTCGGATCACCTGAGCCGCTTCTTCTCAATGTCACGCAAGCAGACGGCAAGAAAAAACAAGTCACGGCAAAAGTGAAGTGGGTCTCGGATCAACCAACGATCGCGAGTATCTCGTCCGGAAAACTATACGGGAAAAAAGCGGGAACCTACACGTTACGAGCATCTTACGGAGGCTACACTGCGACACTCACAGGAAAAGTCATCCCGTTACCGAAGCTGTCAACTGTCTCCGACAGCAGTTGGTTGAAACGTCAAAAGCAGGCGATGCAAGAGAAGCAAGGGTTTGAAGGATCACCACGCGTCGGAGCTAGTTATGTCTCGTGGACAGGTACGTCAGGTAGCCTCGTTCAAACAGGAGAAAAGGTCCTCAACGGAAAGTGGAAAGGTCGTCATTTTGTAGCCCGTTATCCGCGCTTCGGCAGTCAAATCGACCGAATTGATCTCGTCACGCTCGCACCATCGCTTGAGAAACGGACGCTGACGAAAGCAGAAGTCAGCGCTGTATTCGGGAAACCAACGTTCAAGGAAACGTATGCAACGTCCTACTCGCAACGCGTCGTCGAAGGCAAAACGACACGCGCGACGTACGCAATCCGCAGCGTCTACGAATATCGGATCGGGCAAGTGACGTGCCAGTTTGCCTTTGACGCGAAAGGAATGGCGCGGTTGATTCATATGAATTGAACAGATGGATGGATTTGGAAAAATAAAGGAGTTGTGTTAGGGTAACAGTAATCCACGACAAAGGAGGAACATCGAATGAAATGGATGAAAGGATGTATGGCACTACTACTAGTGCTTGTATTACTTGTTCCAATGACGGTTGATGCGAAAACGATGTCGAATGCCGCGTACTTGAAGAAACAATTCGCAGCAGCAGAAAAAGGAACCTTGCTTGAGGCGAAAGAGAAGCTGTATGATCGTTTCACGATTAAAGGGAAGGACGCCAGCTATGGGGTCGATCAGACCGATTGCTGTGTCTTCGGGAAGTTGAAAGGGACGTATCTGTATTCCGATTTTCGGTTTAGTGCGAAGTACCCGAAGCATGTCGGAGTCTTGATGACGTTACCGCAGCTCAACGACCGTAAAATCAAGCTGAGTGAGGTCAAACAGGCACTCGGGAAACCGAGTCAACACGAAACGTTACAAAAGGATGAAGTCCCAGCAAAGATGAGCTTTCAAATTAAAAAAGAAGAATATCTCCGATTCGAACAAAAGGGTACGTACTATTACAACGTAAGTAAAAAAGCCTTACTTTGGTTTGACTACGATACTAAAGGCTATGTCCGCGCATTTGGTGTTTCAGCGACGGATCGATGAAGGAAAATACACAATATAGAACACGTCATCAGTCTACTGGACGCCATCTATCGATGGTGTCTGGTAGCTTTTTTTGTAGTGAACGAGGTGAAAATAGGTTTATTTCTTGAAGGAATGATTTCTTAAACAAATTAACATGGTTAGCTTTATTAAGTGATGAAAGAATGGTATATTTTTGAATAATCTATCATTTATATCAATAAGGACGGTGCAAATTTTGAAAAAGAATACGATGAGGTATACGGTGATCGCAATCATCGTACTGTTTGTCGCTGCCATAGCCATTCGTTACGTGTATCCGTACAGTGCTCTCAGCATCAACAAAAATGTTGAAGTGGATCCGGATCAAACAACGAGTCGTTATCACAACAACCTTCAAAAGTTGTCTTCACACGTTCCGACTCTGTCGGAAGATGAAGAATACAATGAAAAAATAAAGGCGCAGGTGGAGAACGTCCTCGCTTCTTCCACACTACAAGAGAAAGATGTACGTAAAGCGGATGTACTACAATTATTGAATGACATGAACGGTTTAGTGAAAAGCATAGGACATCACGTTAGATATCAACCGGAGTATTTTAATGAAAAGCAGCGATCGTATCTGATTGCATTCAAAAATCATCTTCAAGCGAACTCCTATAATACGAATCAAATTATTGAAGACTCCTTTTCAAGCAACGATGAGATCGTCACTTCGATCCATGAGTTATATAAAGGAATGAATCAAGATATCGAAGCCTTGCTACGGCTTAGTTGAATCGTTTTTACGTCAAAGCACCTGCATCCATTTTGATGATGGAGGCAGGTGCTTTGCTTGTTGGCGCGAATGTGTACCCACTAGATTATCGCTTTTGCGTGACGCCGATAATAAAACATAGTCATGCACTTCCGTCCGATTGAAGCATTCTTACATATTGAAATAAATCTTCTTCTTTTAATGGGCGACTAAAATAATAGCCTTGGAAATAGTCACATCCCTCTCGAGCAAGCCAGTCAGCTTGTTCAGCTGTTTCCACTCCTTCAATCAAGACCTCGATATCAAGATTATGTCCCAGTTGAATCATCGATTGGACGATTGCTTGCTGGTTCGTCTCTTCAAACAAGGAACTGATGAAAGAACGATCAATCTTTAACAACTGAATTGGCAATGAGCGAAGCTGTTTAAAAGAGGAATAACCGGTACCGAAGTCGTCTAATGAGACGCGAATCCCAAGTTGTTGCAGTCGAGCTAATTTTTCGTAAATTGCTGTCTCATACGATAAGGCGGCAGACTCCGTAATTTCGAGCTCGAGGTAGGCTGGGTTCATCCCTGTCTCAGCAAGGATTACCTCAACACGTTTCAGGAACTTTTGGCTTGCAAACTGAAGCGGTGAGACGTTGACGGCAATCGAGAACGACTCAGGCGTGACATCTTGCCATGCCACCCAGCGCAGGCAGGCAGTCCGTAACACCCAGTCACCAAGGGCGTGAATCGCTCCAGTATTTTCAGCGACCGGAATGAATTCTGCTGGGGAGACGAAGCCAAGTTCATCGTGCGTCCAACGTGCTAAAACTTCAACACCAGTCATTCGATCTGTAGCCACAGCAATTTTCGGTTGATAGACGAGCTCGAACGCTTCTGTTTCAAGTGCTTCAGTCATGAATTTTTCAATCTGTACGGTTCGTAAAATATCATTTCGATTCTCAATCTTGAACTCCTTAATCGTATGTTGTGCTTCATTGAACGAAGCGTGCAGTGCTAGTTTTGCATATTCGATCAACTCTTGTGCGATTGTCGTATCTTCCGGGTAATGGCTAATGCCAGCTCGCATCGTAAGCGTGATGACCGTTCCATCAATATCAAACGGTTGCGATAAGGCGGCGTAACATTTCTCGGCTTTCTGTGTCGCGAGTTGACTCCGTTCGTCGCTGAGGATGACGAGAAATTCGGACGAATCGAGTCGCGCTAGGACGTCTTTTTCATGAATCACCGATTGCAATCGTTCTGCAATCTGAAGTAATAGGCTCTCTACACCTTGATGTCCGAGCATGTCACTGAGGAAACGCCAGCGATCTACACTGAGTGCCAGACATGAAATCGGAATCGCTTGTTTGATTTGTTCTTCAATGAACAGGGAGACTTTGTTTCGATTCGGTAAATCCGTCAACCGATCGTGAAAGGCGAGATACTCGAGCTGACGCTGAGATGATACTTGATCTGTAATGTTTCGGAAGAACCAAAGCGTCTGATTCAAGTTCTCTCCCTTGAGCGGATGATTGACGACTTCAAGAATACATTCGTCGACGTGTAGTATCTGACGCGTATGATCCGGAACATCAAGACATAGAGCAGCACTATGTTCCGTTAAGTACAAATGACGCTCAGGAAAGAACTGATAGAATAGTGAATTTGCATATTGGATTGTTCCGTCGGGATTCGTCGTTACGACACCGTCTTCGGTTGATTCAAGAATCGTCGCTTGGACGAGATCCCGCTTGCGTAGCTGGAGATCAAATAAAACAGAAGCGAAGAAGACGATGAACAAAAACAGAGTGACAACCGAAACAAGAGTCAAAAGCATTGTCGGTTCGATCACTCGATCACTCGTGAACGATGGAATCATACGGAATTTTAAACCAAGCATACCGACGTGATGCATTCCGAAAATTGCAATTCCCATGATGAAGGCAAAGAAAACTTTTGTCTGAATCATCATCTGTTGCTTCGCATATCGAGAGAAAAAGCCAATCCAGAGCGCAGTCCAAGAAGCGATAATCGCAATCAAAATCGATAGCAAAACATATCCTAGGTGATATTGAAGCGTCATTCCTTGCAAAGCCGCAATCCCGACATAATGCATCCCCGCGATCGCACTTCCCATTAAAAAGCCACCGAGAACGAATGACTCACGGGACATCTGGCGTGAGACAAGATAAAATCCTAAAATACATCCAATCACCGCGATGATGACGGACAGAAAGACGAGCGGGAATGAATAGGTCGCATCCTTCAAGGTGCCGTGTCCAAGCATCGCGACGAAGTGCATCGACCAGATGCCAAGACCTAAAATCGATCCACCGGCAATCAGCCAAACATGTTTTGAACGATTAGTTGCCGTTTTGACGCGACCAGCGAGCTCGATCGCGATGTAAGCGGATGTCGCTGCAATGAGATAAGACAACGTGATGAGTAAAAAGTCGGTATGAGAATGCATCGTGTGGGTTGGCATGATGGACGAAGTCACCTCGACAGAGTGGAATGATTAATCGAATAATAAAGATGTAATCTAGATACCCTTTTTTGATGGAGCGTATACATGTTCTAAAAATGTATAAATAAGCATCAAAATTTTGAGTGTTTTATCAAGCATTCATACAGGTGATGAGACGTTGATTATCCGAAGTATATTTATAGTTATGATGAAAGTGAGCTGACCGTGTAAACGATTCCATGATACGCTAGGGAACAGAAAAACCTGTTCAGAAAGAAGGAATTCCTATGCATATTCTTGTCATTGACGATGAGGCGAGCATCCGGCATCTCGTCAAACTTCAACTTGAGCTCGATGGTCAAACGGTCGAGACGGCAGCGGACGGGGCAACGGCACTCGCATTGCAAGAGACAAAGACGTTTGATTTAATCGTTCTCGATTTGATGCTCCCGGATACGACCGGCTTCGATTTGATTCCCAAGCTGCGGAAGACGACACCTGATTTACCAATCTTGATGCTGACAGCACGTGATCAAATGAACGATAAAATCATCGGTCTGCAGCTCGGAGCGGATGATTATATGACGAAACCGTTTAATGGAACAGAGCTCGTCTTACGTGTGAAAAATCTATTGAAACGCGTAAAGACGGTCGTACCACCCATGCCTGTCGTGACGGATCCTTTCTTATCGGTTGATCCGGAAGAACGCGTTATCCGGCTCGACGGTCAACCATTGCCACTGACATACCGAGAGTATGCGTTGCTCGCGCTCTTCTTAGCGCATCCGAAACGGGTCTTTGAGCGTGACGAACTGCTTGAACAGGTCTGGGGCTTTGACTTCTCCGGTCAGACCCGTGCTGTTGATATCATGGTCCAGCGCTTACGGAAGAAACTCGGAGCGCAAGGGGAGCGGATCAAGACGATTTACGGTGTCGGTTACAAGTGGGTCGACGCATGAAGCTACGTCAAGTGATCACGGAAAACTTCGTTTTGCTCCTCGTTCCGGCATTACTTGTCCTCTTCTTGATTCTTTATGCCTTCATCCAATCGAACCTGTATGAGAACGCCGTCGAGTCTGTCCAAAAACTGAGTCGGGAAGCGGAACTCTATACAACAAACTACCTCGCAAGTGAAGAGACGGATTCGCTCGCTGATACGGCAGTCCCGATTGCTTCATACTTAGCAGACCGGTTCGACGCGCGCGTCCAGTTGTTCGGACCGAACGCGGAACTACTTGCCGATTCGGAGCGCGATCAATTGCCGCTTCTCGCAGGGGACATTGATCAAGCCTTAAAAGGAAAATCGAGTTATCTGTTCCTCAAAGAGACCGATGTTCCCGTACTGTTCTTCTCAAGCCCGCTGTATGGTGAGACAGACGTCATCGGGTCAGTCCGCTTTCTCGTCGATCTCCGGACGGAAGCGGAACTGCTTCGACAATTTACCTATGTCTTTACCGGTGTGTTTCTAATGTTGATCGTGATTGCCGTTTGGACAGCGCGGCGGATGGCGAAGACGTTAATTGGACCAATCGACGATTTACGTAGCGTCTCGCATGCCTTGACGAAAGGACATTATGCAAACGCCCTTCCAGCCTATCCATACGAAGAACTAAATCGACTGGCAGCGGACTTCTCGACGCTTGCTGACGCAATACAGTACAACATCGGGCAACTGGAGCAACAACGAAACGACCAACAGACGTTCATTGATCACATTACCCATGAACTCCGGACGCCGATGACGGCGATCATGGGCTATGTCGAGTTGATCCCGAAACTACCGCCGGACGAAGCGGCACACTGTTATCACTACATCGAAGTCGAGAGCCAGCGCTTATTGCGACTCGTCTCACACAATCTTGAACAGGCGAAACAACAACGCAACGAACGCCACGCGACGTCGACGATGTTCGCACTCGATGCCTTGCTCGCAGACGCCTTATTCATCATGCAACTGCGACTTGACGGACAAGGGATTCAAGTCGAACAAGATGTTCCTTCTATTTACGTGCTCGGACAACCGGATCAGACGAAACAAGTCTTGTTAAATCTTCTCGAGAATGCCGTCAAATACAGTGACGCGATGACGGTGACGTTCTCAGTAGTCAGTACGGACACGAGCTTACAACTTCTCATGACAGATGACGGAATTGGTATGGATCCAGCCGTCTTGACCGAATGGAAGGAGGAGCAACATAGTCTGACGACGGCGAGCGGGAATGGACTTGGTCTACCGCTTTGTCGGCGTTTGATGCAGGAACAAGGCGGTGATTTTGCACTGGAAAGTGATGCGAGTGGCACACGTATCACACTCACCTTCCGATTAGCCGACCAAACATGATGTAATCGCTTACAAATGATACATTTACGAAACATTTCGACCGGATTTACGAAACAATTGCCCCGTAATCTAAGAATCAAGCAAGGAGAGGAATCATGAAAGTATCGACCATCGCCTATCTCTTCCTGATGGGGGTCTTGTTTGCCCTCGGTCTTCTTTTGCTTCAGCAGACAGTCTTCGGACGCTTACATGTCCTCGATGGACCAAAACGACTGAATGCTTCCGATGACTCGCTGCCGACGGAGTTGACGTTACGTCACCGGGCATGGGGGGAGCAGACGGTAGAAGACGGAACGGAAGTCCAGCGCATCACGACGCTATTGAAGCAAATGAAGACGGTGACAAACGGGACCTGTCCAGCAGATACTGCGACATTTAACGGGACGCTTCGTTTCTTAAACGGAACGATGTGGACGTTCTCGCTCGGGGAAAGAATGACACTGAATGGACAATGTGTTGCAAAACGTCCCAGCACCCAGACGACGACATTAAAAGCACGGTTCTTAAACGCTTACCACGAACCGGAACAGCTCGCGCGTCAGTTTGCTGAGGCGGAAGTCGTGACATGGTATGCAGCGGGACGGTCGCGTACTCTAACCGCACGCGAGCGTGAAGACGTCAAGCGTCGCCTGGTGCAAGCAGAGCCGATGACGGACTACGAAGAAGTCGGTCAGGCACTTGATGCGAGTCAGCGGCAGCCGCGCATTCTCAAGCTCCAGCGGTTCAAGAATGAGCAGAATACGCGTGCCAATCTGCTGAACATCACCGTATACGAGACGTTGTTTAGCGTCCAGTACATGGATGATGACAATGGGAACACTTTCTATTTAAAAGGACAACTCCTGCCGACCGGGAAGGAGGCGAAACGATGAGAAAAGGAATGCTCTTCTTGCTGAGTATCATTTGTCTCATGAGCATTTGGATCGTCCGCAATAATGAACAGACGAAGCAGGGGACAGCCGCGCGGGAAACCGTTCCGCATTTGACGGCGTATGTCTCCGCGAAAGAGGATATCGGTCGCGCCTTGCTGTCGTCATATTGTGAGCAGGCGGGTTGTACGTATGAGTTCGTGCGTCTCTCGACAGAAGAACTCGTCCGGCGTGTAACGAAGGAAGCGGATCATCCACGCGCTGACGTCATCATCGGCGGAACGTGGGATGCCCACCAGACGCTCAAACAACGCGGCTTGTCGACACCGTTCCCAAGCGACATGGATCAAGCAGAACTGCAGGATCCGGATCGCTACTGGATCGGCTATGAAGTCGAACGCTTAGCGATCGTCATCAATACAGACGTTTGGAACGAGCGGTTCGGGGCAGTAGCTTATCCGAAAACGCTCGCTGACTTGACGGCGAAGCGATATCAGAACGAGTTGATTTTGCCGGATCCGAACCATTCTGGTACCGGTGCGACGATCCTGCAAGCGGTCTTTGACGGATACGGAACGAAGGCGGAAGAGGTCTTACGCCAGCTAATCGAGCGAACACGACTATTCACGGCGAACGGCTTTGCACCGACGTCGTACGTCGCTAGTGGGGAAGCGATGCTTGGGGTCAACTTCATCGGGGATCAACAATCGCTGCGCGAAAAGTATTATCCGGTCAAAAGCATTCCGCTCGATACGTACTCGATCAACGCGATTTCAAAGCTGAAAGGACGGACGCAACAAAAGCAGGCGAACGCCTTCATGCGTTTCGTGCTCTCAGCAGACGGTCAAGCGATCCTGCGGAAAGTCTCGTTCGGTACGCCGACCTATGCGATCGCGAAGACACAACCGATCCAGCAAAACGTTGGACAGGACATCGTCGCCGATTACCGAGATTATCTCCGTCGATTCAATCAGCTCCAGGACAAATGATGCGAAGACTCTGATTCAGATAGGGGAAATGGAAGATGGGCTTCTTCAGCATCAAAAAATTGCCGAATGCCGGCATACCAATCGAAGTACAACGCAAACAATGGTTACAACAATTCTTAAAGGCCTTCTTAGTCGTCTTCTTCTCATATATGGCGATGTATCTCATCCGGAACAACTTCAAGGCAGCGCAACCGCTCTTGAAAGAGGAACTCGGCTTTACGACGACTGAACTCGGATATATCGGTTTCGCCTTCTCGATTACATACGGAATCGGGAAAACGTTACTCGGTTATTTCGTTGACGGGAAAAACACGAAACGTGTCATCTCGTTCTTATTGATCTTATCTTCTTTAATTGTCACCGCGATGGGACTGTTGATGAGTGCCGGTGGAAGTCCGGTCGGTTTATTGATGGTTTTATGGGGGCTTAGTGGCTTTTTCCAATCGGTTGGGGGACCGTCGTCGTATTCGACGATTGCTCGCTGGACACCGTTTGAAAAACGCGGACGCTACCTCGGCTTCTGGAACGTTTCGCATAACATCGGTGGAGCGATTGCCGGGGGTCTCGCCCTTTGGGGAGCGAACGTCTTCTTTAACGGCAGTGTCGTCGGGATGTTCATCTTCCCAGCTGCGATCGCGCTCGTCATCGGGATCGTCGGTCTGTTCATCGGGAAGGATGATCCGGAGGAACTCGGGTGGAATCGGAGTGAGGAGATTTTCGAAGAACCGATCGAACCGGAAAATATCGCTGCTGAAAGTATGACGAAATGGCAAATCTTCAAGACGTACGTCATCTCGAACCCGTGGATCTGGACGCTCTGTATCGCGAACGTTTTCGTCTACATCGTCCGAATCGGGATTGATAACTGGGCGCCGCTCTATGTCACGGAACACCTACACTTCAGCACGGAGAGTGCGGTCAATACGATCTTCTTCTTTGAAATCGGTGCGTTATGCGGCAGTATGATTTGGGGCTACGTATCCGATTTACTCAAAGGACGACGGGCGCTCGTTGCAGCGATCTGTCTTTTGCTGACGGCTGTCGCGGTCCTCGGTTATCGTTACGGTACGAGTGAACTTATGATTTACGCGTCACTATTTGCACTCGGTGCGCTCATCTACGGACCACAGCTCTTGATCGGTGTCTCGGTCATCAGCTTCGCACCAAAACAAGCGACAACGGTCACGAACGGGATGGTCGGGACGTTCGGTTACTTGTTCGGTGATTCAATCGCAAAAGTCGGTCTAGCAAAAATCGCTGACCCGGAAACGAACGGTCTAACAATCGGTTCCGTCACATTACACGGCTGGAGTGATACATTTATCATCTTTAATGCGGCGTTACTGTTCGGTTTGATCGCCCTCGCGATCGTTGCCGTCGTCGAGGAGAAAAAGATTCGTCGTCTTGGACTGCTGGAACGTCAAGCGGACAAATTAAGTTCATGAATCAGGCAGTCCCTTTCTAACAAGAGGGGCTGTTTTTGTATGGTCCCGACGAGAAAATCAATATACGAAAGGTATGTTTTGGATTCGATTAGGGAATGAAAAAAAGAAGTAGAATGACGACGTGAACGTGTCCATTTCTTGAAAGAAATAAGAGATCAGTGAATTATCAATCGCACAGTGCTCCGTTTTAGGTTTTTTCAGGACAAAGAGCGGCAATAAAGAGAAGACGAAGTCGTGTAAACGAAAAAAAGGACGTGTGAACCATGCTATATACGATCACTTCGACATTGCCGGCGCAACATGGGGGGCGCACAAAGTCGCTCCTCAGTCGAATCGCAATGATCGAAAAACACCTTGGCTATGCGACAACGATTCTTACGACCAATTATGATGCGGCATATGATCGCGTTGTCCAGTCGTTTCGGGACAAGAAGATTCTGAGCGAGACGACACAAATCGAGAATATCTACGAATGGCTCTCCGGAAATCGATTATATGAAGCTACGACACCGCTTGTGACTTCCCGGGAAATCGAAGGATTACGAGCTGTGCAGGTAGACACAGACACAGTTCGGTACTATGACGGGGACACATATGTCTTATACCGGAAGTATCATGAAGCGAGTGATCAGCTATCATTTGAAGACTTCATGAGTCCTGCATCGAAGAAAAAAGTCGAACGTTGGCAATATAATGATAACGGTCGACTGCATCGCAAGATTCGATACTCACCAAAAACGCATAAAAAAATTCATGAACAATTCTATGATCAAGAAGGTCATATCTACTGCGAAAAACATTATGAGGAACAAAAACGCAATAAATTGATTTCGGTTCAAACCTATGAACACGGACGTCCCGTCCAGACCTTTCAGACTGAAAAGGAATTATTTCTCTACTACTTCAATCATCGTTTGACGGATGGGGACATTGTCTTCAACGATGCGCGACTACTCGACTGGTCGTTACTCAACTGTCAGGCGCAGACGAAAAACGTCCTCGTGTTCCACAACTCCCATTTGGATTTGGATCAGCAACAAATCAAAAAATCTTACCAAACCGCGCTCGAAGGGGCGGATCGTGTAGCAAAATACCTCGTTTTGACGACGCATCAAAAAGACGAGATTCAAGCGCGTTTTCCGATACCGGATGATCAGTTCGCAGTCATTCCGCACTCGATCGAGCCGGTCAAGATCGACCGGACGCATGTAGAGGATCAATTCTGTTTCATCGGGCGCTTTGGAAAACAAAAGCAACTCGAGCACTTGCTCCGTAGTTACGCAATCTTCAAACGATCAGGACATCCGACGAAGCTTGCGCTGTATGGCGCGGATGAGGATGGACAACTGGCGTTGATGAAGCAGATGATGTATTTACTGAATATCGAGGAAGATGTTCTCATCCACGACTTCACATCGACACCGGACCAAGTCTTCGCGGCGTCCCGTGCGTCGTTATTGACGAGTCGCTTTGAAGGATTCGGACTAACCGTCATGGAAAGCATTAATGTCGGCTGTCCTGTCATTGCCTACGACGTTCGGTACGGACCGCGTGAAATCATCGAAGATGGTCAAAATGGTTATCTCGTCCCTGAAGGAGACGTCACGGGATTCGCAGAAAAGATGGCCAAAATCGTCGAACGACCACTTCCGCATGTGCGGACGAAACCTGAGTTATTTGAAACACAAGGTATCGAAAATTACCGCAACCTGATGAACTGGCTGCATACTGAATGATCGAAGGAGCGAATGTCATGAAAAAACCAATTAAAAAAGCCATTATTCCAGCTGCGGGGCTCGGCACGCGTTTTTTACCGGCAACAAAAGCGATGCCAAAAGAGATGTTACCGATTCTCGATAAACCGACGATTCAATACATCGTGGAAGAAGCCGCTGCCGCAGGAATCGAAGATATCATCATCGTGACCGGAAAACATAAACGTGCGATCGAGGATCATTTTGATCATCAATATGAACTAGAAGCTGCGCTTCAAGCGTCGGGAAAAACAGAGCTACTGGAGAAGGTGTGTGCTTCGACGAATCTCGCGAATATTTTTTATGTCCGTCAAAAGGAACAGAAAGGACTTGGTCACGCGATTTGGACAGCTCGTCAATTCATCGGAGACGAGCCATTCGCTGTCTTGCTCGGAGATGATATCGTCGAATCGGAGACGCCGGCAATCCGGCAATTGATGGACGCCTACGAAGAGACCGGTCAGTCCGTCATTGGTGTCCAAGAAGTCGAACCGAAAGAAACACATCGCTACGGAATCATCGATCCGCTCGATAAAGAGGGACGACTTTATCCGGTCCGACGGTTCGTCGAGAAACCGGAGCCTGGGACGGCGCCTTCGAATCTTGCGATCATGGGTCGGTACGTCTTGACGGCGGATATCTTTGATTACTTGGAAAATCAGTCGGAAGGCGCTGGTGGCGAGATTCAATTGACCGATGCGATCGAACGGTTGAATGCGGACCAAGCAGTCTATGCGTTTGATTTTGAGGGGAACCGTCATGATGTCGGTGAGAAACTCGGTTTCGTCAAGACGACGATTGAATATGCGATGAAGGATCCTGAAATGCATGAAGAATTAAAAGCGTTCCTTAAACGATTCCAGTAAATCAGACGTGTCCGCCCGAAGGGGGTGTACACGTTTTTTTGATTAATCGTAAACGCTAAAAACTCCACCCTATACGTTGGACGATTTGTCCTGTATGAAGTGGAGTTCGTATATCGAAGTCTTCACAATAGATGACTCGCGATCCGGACGATGTTTCGTCCCGATCGTTTCGCTTGATAAAGCGCTTGATCCGATAGTTCCATCGATTGCTGGACAGGGATGTCGCGCTTTCCGGAAGAGAGTCCGATCGATGTCGTGACGTGAATCGAAGAGCCGTCGAGCAAACGGAACGTATGCCGTTCAACTTCCTGACGGATCCGTTCAGCGATGGTAGTCGCGTGTTCTGCTGTCAGATCGGTCAGGAGCACGATGAATTCTTCACCACCCATGCGGGCGACTAAATCTTCCGGACGGGTATTACGCTCCAGTATCTTCGCGAACTGTTCCAATACCGCATCACCATTAGAATGACCGTACTGGTCGTTTACTTGTTTGAACTGATCCAAATCCAGGATGATCAAATGATAGGTCGAAGATTGACCGGCTAGTGTCTTGGCGCGTAATTCCCACGCCCGTCGGTTGGCAAGACCCGTCAAGGCATCATATTCTGCTAGTTGTTGATAGACCTCGAGTTGCTTCCGGTAGCGTTGCTGCAGCGGTAACAGATAAAGGAATATACCGTACATCAATAACGTGAGACTTCCGTGAAAGGCAATCGTGGACAGCGTTCGCTCCGGTAGGAAGAACAAAATGGTACTTCCGATCAGAAGATGCAGCAAGCTAAAGCGTAGAGCAAGATATGTCTTTTTTTGTAAAATTGACGAGAGAATGACGATGCCTACCCCCGACAGGAGCACTTGCTCGATATCTGTCGTTATTCCTGTATGGATTAAAGCAATGAGCGCTATACTACCGAACGCTCTTTTTTCTCGATGATAGGCCAGTATAACAAAAGGGATGACCTGCCAAATCAAAGATTGTGATGCAAATAGAATATCAATAATCAGTAGGTAACTGCCAAACCAGATTATGAGCATTAAGGTACCAATGAATTCACTATTTCTATTACGAATCAGTTGGTATGTGGCTAAAAGGAGATACGTCAGGGCAAACATCATCGACCCTTGAATCACCCAATTTTGAATCATATATAAGACATCCAATCTATACAAATAGTTTTCTAAAATATATAATTAAAAACGATTAGTGTCAAATACTGTATATCAGTATTTGACATGATGGTTTTTTATGGAGACAAAAAGGACCATTTTCCTCGGATTGCAGAGGGAAATGGTCCTTCATCTTCGAAGTAGGGAATATGCCAGTTACTTGACAAGTGATGGAATTCACTGTCACTTTATAAGGTGGTATACGATGCGTTTAGAATTTATTGTAATTTAAATCGACGTTTGATTTCATGTGAAGGAATCCGTTCTTTTGAGCGAGTGACGCACTCTTCGTTCCTTGTACCGAAGAAATCGTCAATGTTTTGATGTCCTGAGATTGACTCAATTTTTGGAGGTCTGTCATCCGATCCTTTGACCACTGATCGTTGGCAACCGTTGAATAATTGAAGTTCTCCCACATGATGCCATCGACATAAGGATACGTATGATACTTCAACGTTCCGAATCCCCAGTTTTGGATCAGTGATAGAGACGCGTGTTTTGTTTTCAGTGATTTGAGGAAGTTCGTCATTCCTACCCGTTGTTGTTCGAGAACGACAGGTTGGTCGGCATGTTCGTTATCGATGTTACCGACTGTGTCGAGAAAAACGCCATCTAGTCCTTTTTGGACGATTTGTTTTTCGACTTCCTTCATTAGAACCGCTTGATAATGCTTCGATGTGATATCCGTTAAGTACGAATCCCATTCAGCGTAATGGATCCGCTGACCATCCCGGTGGAAGAAGTCTGATTCGACGAGTTGCCCCATCAAATCCGTGTTCCAGTTGTCTGCTTCCATCGTATTGATGTAGCCATATACTTTTGTTCCGTTTTGTTGAATCTGTTTGATTTGTGCAGCGGTATAAAAGACGGGTTCGATGATCATGACATCGTATTGTTGCATCTTCTTGATTTTTGCTGCTGACGGTGCGTCGTAGTAAACCTTATACGACTTCGCATTGTCTAGTGGATTGGATTTCGCTGCTTTTGCGTCTAGTGACGACATGAAGAACACTCCTAATAAAAGAATGCACAAAATAGACGTCATGCGCTTGAGTGAGATAATACCCATGTTGATAGCCTCCTGATTAATTATCAGAGAGCGGCCGCGGCATTGCAGACTGGCGATCGGTATCCGAAGATCGACGACCCATGTCTTTGCGCCCTTACTTTTCAGTAAGTTTGCCCTTCTCGATATGAAATTGTAGTGTTCCAACGATACATTTCTTCCATCTTCATACCGATAAAAAACAAAAGGAGTGAATGAAAATGATATATACTCAGCACCGTCAAGGCATTAAGTGGATTGAGATGATCGTTAGTATTCTTATTATCGGCACTTTAGACTATATGTTTAATCTTTCAATCTTAAAATGGACGATTGATCCACTTATTTTTTATATTTTACTTTTTTCGCTTCGTTACGGACTCCTTGGGGCATTCGCGAGTTTCCTGTTTACGATGATCTATCACCTGAGTGCGCTCGCCTGGGCGGGAGAAGACGTTTTACTCTTCGTTTATGACCGCGGTGAGATGTCATGGATCATCCTGCATTTCCTCGTCGCGATCTCTTGCGGTACGTTCAGTACGTCGTTTCAGGAGCGCTATCTGTCTTTGCGTCTCCGTCAGGAAGAAGTTTTGGCGGAAAACGAACAGCTACGTGATACGCTCGAAAAGCTGCGTGTCGCTCAAGAAGCAATGCGAAATAAGGTACTAGAATCCAATCATACGTTGACGAACATCTACCGGATCGGAACAGAACTCGATCAGTCCGTCGCGGATATCGTTCGCGATAAACTCGTACAAATCTTACAAGACTCCTTTGATGCGAAGGAAATTGCAATCTATCACGTCGATGCGTCGCGGCGTACCTTACGATTACACATCCGTTTCGGAGATAAGGAACAGTTGCCGCAAACGATGTTCATTGATCCAGAACAAGGCATCTATCAACGGGTGTTCCAAAAACAAGCAATCGCGATCCGGACGATTGATGAGACGGATGTACCGCTACTCCTCGCGCCGATTCGTTACGACGGACGCATTCAGGAAGTCGTCGTCATTCAATCGATCGCCTTTGAGCGCTTGACGAACTATGAGATGCACGTCATGCAATTGATCGTCGATTGGACAGGCTCACGCATCGAGAAAGCAATGCTGATGGAATGGATCGAGACGCGTCATGAATTGATCGAAGGGACGCGCATCTTCAAACGGGAGCACTTCGAAGAGAAAGTGAAATATCAAGAATACAGACGTGAGCATTACGGTCAACCGTACAGTCTCGTTCAGCTTGATATTCGCAATACACCGTTCTCACTGATCGAACTAGAGCTGATTTTACGACAATCGATGCGCGAAATTGACTTGATCGGTTTTGATGAGGACACGGAAAAACTCCAATTCCTACTACCCGGAACACCTCAAGAACATGCCAACCGATTCCTCGAACGAATCAAAGCTGTGTATGCGCAAAAGGGAGGACGTGTCCAATGATGACACTCCTGTCCGTTCTATATGTACTCCACCTTTTGCTCGTCGTGTTGGTCTATCGTTTACTCGTCTTTCGATTACCAGAGCATGAGCGGGGAATCCTGACGTTCATCTGCCTGTTCAGTGCCGTCCTGCCACTCTTTGGTGAAGTACTTGGAGGGATCGCTTACTTGATTTCGAGACGTTTTGCGTCATCGGATACGTTATTGGATTACGATGAATATGTGCAATTTGATGTCATGAATCTTGAAGGATTGCAACAACAGGCAGCCGATAACATGGAAATGGTTCCAATCAAAGAGGCGTTGAACATGGATGCGAAACGCCGGAAACAGTCGATGATCCATTTAACGACATCCTCTCTGAAGGACAGTGGAAAATATCTGCAATACGGACTCGACCATGATGACTCGGAAACCGTCCACTATGCAGCGACGGTCCGAAACTCCTTGTTTGATCGATATGAAGCCAACCTTCGTCTGCGGGAACAACAACTCAATCCCGTCGACGTGACGACGTATCATGTGTTCATTCAAGAATGTAAAACTTTCCTCGATAGTGGTCTATTAGATGAAGGCGGTATCGGTCGACTCGATGATCGCCTTCATCTAGTGCTAGAACAAATGCGTATTCTTTATCCGACGGATCTCGTCCGAATCGAAGCGGAAGCGGAAATGGCGATACGTCAAGGGGAAGAGGAAAAAGCGATTTCCTCTTACAACGAAATGATTCAGATCCATCCGACCTTACCGGACGGATACTTGGCGTTGATTCGTTATTACTTTCACCGACAGGATTGGGTTGCGCTCGGACCGGTGCTCCGCCAGTTAAGAGCAACGGTGGCGGAGGAAGACATACCAGAAGAACATCGATTTATATTGGAACGTTTGGAAGGAGGAGACCAATGAAGAAGAAACCTTATGGCTACCTCATTGGATTGTTTGCCGTGTTATTCGTGACGATGGGCATCGTACAATTGTTTCGTCTCGATTATCCGCATCGACTGATTCCTTCTGAAAAATCGAAGGTTCGTTCATTCGAGACGACGAATACGAAAACAACCGAAGCAAAAGGAGAGGCATTGCGTGTCTACTTGCTTCAAAACGATAGTGATCTATCAAAAGGCGTCATTCAAAACTTTTCGTATGCATTGAAATATGCGAAAATCGATTATCAACGGATTCGTACATCTGACATCAAGACACTCGATCCAAGCGATCGCACAGTCCTTGTCGTATCGGGGGAACATACGAAGGAATGGCCGTACGAGACCATTCGAAAGTTCGTCCAGCAAGGAGGAAAGCTCTACGTCGCGGGTCGATTCATCGATCCGAAGTGGGGGGACTTGGTCGGTGTGAAACGTTTTGGTGACTTCAAGGAAAACATACAAGGGATGACGTTCAAAAAAGATCTATTTCCCGGGTATATCGATTTGCCAAAAACCTCTACATTATTCGTTCATAGTATCGCGGATGTGACATTGCAAAATGCCGACGTCAAAATCGAAGCGGAGGGAAACCCAATCTTGTGGACGCATGCATATGGAAAAGGGGAAGTCCTGTTCTGGAACACCTCTTCGCTGCTTGAAAAAAACTCACGCGGCTTACTCGTCCAGTCGCTATCGTTGCTGTTTCCGACGTTCGTTAGTCAACAAGTCGGCATCAAGCTGGCGCACTTCGATGACTTTCCAGCACCCGTACCAGATGCCTCCAATCCAGCGATTCAAAAAAACTATGATTTGACCGTCAAGGATTTCTTTGCGGAAGTCTGGTGGAAGGACATGCAACGGATCGCGAAGGAACAGGATGTCATCTATTCCGGATTCATCATCGGAAGCTACAAGAATGCGATTTATGATACGGAAAAACAATTGATCGAAAATATTCGTTTTCCGATGTTGAATTTCGGACGCGGCTTATTGAAGATGGGTGGGGAACTCGGACTACACGGATACAATCACCAACCGCTCGTCATCAACGGAGAGACGATGGATCCGAGTCTCGGTTATATCACATGGAAGAATCGGGCGCAGATGATGAAGGGAATCAAGGAAGTCAAGGCGGCACATCAGTATTTCTTCCCGAAAGAGAAAATCCGTAGTTATGTCCCACCATCAAACATCATCGGTCCAACTGGCTTATCGGTCTTGAATGAAGCGTTTCCGGATGGATTGATCATTGCGTCTCTTTATATCGGGGATGCTTCAAAAGGAAGTTACATTCAGGAGTTCGAACCAGATTCTACATATAAGAATCTGTATAACTTTCCACGGATCACAAGCGGATATAATGAATCGCCTGAAGACATGTTCGTCTTAGCCGATGCTGTCGCGAACTTCGGACTCGTCTCGCACTTCATCCACCCGGATGACGTCCTCGATGAACGACGCTCAAAAGGACAAGGATGGCCGAAGATGGAACGTTCAATCGAAAAGATGTTCCAGACGATCCATACGGATTATCCGTACCTCGAGAGCATGACACAGTATAATGCATATCAAAAATTAAAGTTGTATCAAGAATCGAAGATCGATATCCGCTATTCCAAGACAGCAATCGAGATTTCAGGAAGTCAGATGCTTCTTCCTTCTAAGATGATCGTCCGGGTCAACGAAGGGAAATTGAAGACCGGATCCTTCGCATACGGAAAGGTGCGGAAATTAGGAGAAGCGAACGGTTTATACGAAGTGGAACTCAAGAAGAACTTCGCGCACATACCGGTACTGGGGGTGTCTCAATGAAAATCGGTCTAGTGCTAGAGGGGAGTTATCCCTATGTTAGTGGTGGCGTCGCCAGTTGGGCACATATGTTGATCCAACAAATGACCGAGCATGAGTTCGAGCTGATCACGATCACACCTACACGTATGACGGAAGCAGACTTTAGGTACACCCTTCCGGCGAACGTCGTCGGTGTGACGAATCTTCCACTCGATCAAACCCATGAGACGCGTCCGTTGAAACAGACGTTGACGCCGGAACAGGAAGAGGATATCAAACGGTGGATGCGATTCCAAGCGACGAACACGTCGATTTTTCCACTCTTCGGTCAGGCGATCGGAACATCGACGCAATTTTTCTCGAGCCGTCTCTTTTTTGATCTCGTCAAGACGAGCTACCGGGAAGAACAACAGGCTGGCTCCTTCATTGATTACCTATGGATGTGGCGCAGCATGTATGCACCTGTTCTGGAACTGCTCCAAGCCGACTTACCGACCGTCGATTTGATCCATTCCGCGTCGACGGGATATGCGGGACTCGTCGCGGCGGCGATCAAACAACGCCAACACGTCCCGTTCGTCCTAACGGAACACGGGATCTACTCCCGTGAACGAGAAGAGGAGCTCGTCCAAGCGATGTGGATTCCGCAAGAATACCGCATGCACTGGGTGCAGTTCTTTCATCACTTATCACGCGAAGCCTACGCTGGGGCGGACAATATCATCACGCTTTTTGACCGAAACGGTGAATTGCAGCGTGAACTTGGAGCACCTGCCGAAAAAATTCGCGTCATCCCGAATGGAATCGATGCGACGGGACTTGCGGCGCTAGGACATACTCCGAAGCAGGACGTGCTCCGGATCGGCGCAATCGTCCGTATCGTTCCGATCAAGGATATCAAGACGATGATCCATGCTGCGAAGGTCTTGCAGGAAATGCACGTCCCGTTCGAAATGACGATCATGGGTCCGCTCGAAGAAGATCCGGAATATGCCCGTGAATGTCAGGAACAAATCGATCTGTTTGAGTTATCGGAGAGTGTGACGCTCGTCGGAAAGGTCGATATCCGGAGTTATCTGCCGTCGTTTGATGTTTGTTTATTGACGAGTATCTCCGAAGGTCAACCGCTGGCTGTCCTAGAAGGGATGGCTGCAGGTATTCCATGGATCGTCACCGACGTCGGCGCTTGCTCCGAGCTGATCAACGGACGGGAAGATGATCCTTACGGTCCGGCCGGATTCGTCGTGCCACCGGTCAATCCACGACGGATCGCGGAGCGGTGTGCCTGGTTCCAGTCACACCCGGAAGAAGCGGTTCGTTTCGGACAAAATGGGAAAGAACGCGCGCTTGCGTATTATCAGACGCGCCGTTTTATCTCGGAGTATCAAACATTGTATCAAGAGAGGGGGGTGACATATGGCGGGCATCGGGTTTAAGCTTCAAAAATTGTTTCAAGAAGACTATTTCTCATCACGACTAAAAGCATACGCCTTTGCCGGGCTCGTCACGTCCGGCCCTTGGTTGATCGTCATCTTGACGATCGCCGTGACTCAGTGGCTGACGACGTTCCTGTCGATTGCTTCTTTTGAAGAACGGACGACGTTCAATCTGGTCGTCTCGTACAGCTTCATTTTTTCACAAGTGTTACTTGGCATTCAGCAACTCGTCGTTACGCGGTATTTGGCGGACTGTTTCTACGAGAAACGATATGAGGACTTGTTTCCCGCATTTCTAGGCATGACGAAGATGACGATGGCGCTAGGTAGTATCGTCTTTCTTATCTTCCTCAGTTTTTCAAAACTTCCGTTCTTATTGAACGGTCTGATTTTCATTTTGTTCATGACGATCAATTTAATCTGGGTGCATTTCCTATTCTTAAGTGCCGCGAAGTTCTATCAGTCCGTCGCGTACAGCTTTTTGATCGGTGGTACGGTAGCCGTTGGATCTGTTTTACTGATTGACCAGTATCTGATGGGCTATCTAAACGGTCTCTTCACACCGAGCGTTGCGTTGACGGCAGGTTTCACATTCGGGATGATCATCATATTGTTCGGTCTCTTCACCTCGATGTTGCTGACGTTTCCGCAACGCGGAACAAAAAATCAGTTCACCTATTTGAGTTACTTTGATCGTTACCCAGCTCTCTTTTGGACGAGTTTTCTCTACAACATCGGTGTTTGGGTCGGGAACTGGGTCATCTGGTTCTCTGACGGTGGTGCCGTTCATCTCGGAACTTTCCGTTATCATCCGTTATACGATACGGCAATCTTCTTATCCTATTTGACGGTCATCCCAACGATGACGATCTTCGTCGTTTCCGTCGAGACGCGTTTCTATGAACGATACCGCATCTTTTATGGATACGCGAATGAAGGAGGAACGCTGGAGCAAGTCGAAAAGGCACGAGATGCGATGTTGCTCGTCTTACGCCAAGAGTTACAACGACTGTTTCGAAATCAAGGGTTGTTCACGTTGTTCACCTTGTTGTTCGCTTCGACGTTACTTGGTTACCTGGCATTGCCGGAAGAGACGATCAGCATTTTCCAGATGACGACGATTGGTGCTTTCTCAAACGCAATGGTTCTCGTCTTGACACTCTTATTACTGTATTTTGAAGATCAAAAAGGGGCAGCGTGGATTTCATTTATCTTCTTTTTCGCTAACGGAATCCTCGCCTTGTTGATCGCACCGTTTGGTTTTTCCGGATACGGTCTCAGTTTCGCGATCGGATCGACCTTGACGTTTGCGTTTGCGCTCATGCGACTCATCCAGTATGTCTCAGATATTGATTACCATACGTTTTGTCGGATGGTGTTACCGCCACGCTCGCTACGTTTTACCCGCTGGAGTGAACGACTGAACCGTTCGTGGTTATGAAGGGGATTCTGTAAAGAAGTGTCGTAGGATCTTCTCTTAAAAAAGAGCGACCCGTTTTCCGATCAATATTCGGAAAACGGGTCGCTCTTTATGTTTGCCTGACGAGGTGACTAATCACTTTTGGTAACCGTCCGGATTTTTAGACTGCCAGCGCCAAGCATCCTTGCACATGTCATACAAGTCTTTCTCCGCCTTCCAACCGAGTAGGCGTTCCGCTTTGGAAGCATCCGCATAACACGATCCGACATCACCCGGACGTCGTGTTGTGATCTTTCGATCGATCGATACGGACGTCGCATCTTCGAACGTTGCTACGAGTTCGAGTACACTTGTCCCTTGTCCTGTTCCGAGATTGAAGGCTTCGATTCCAGAATGGTCATGGTAGAGTGCCTTGATGTGTCCTTTCGCCAAGTCGACGACATGGATGTAATCGCGGACACCCGTACCATCTTCCGTATCGTAATCATTTCCGAAGATTTGAAGAGTATCGAGTTTTCCGGCAGCGACTTGTGTCACGTAAGGCATCAGGTTGTTCGGAATACCATTTGGATCCTCACCGATCAGACCACTCATGTCTGCACCGATCGGATTGAAGTAACGGAGTAATGTGATATCCCACGTCGGATCAGCGAAAGCGATGTCTTCAAGCATTTGCTCGATCATCAGTTTCGTCGCACCATAAGGATTCGTCGCAGAGCGCGGTGCCGATTCGGTGATCGGCGTCGTCTCCGGCACACCGTAGACGGTCGCAGATGAGCTGAAGACAAGCTTCTTGACGTCGTGCCGATCCATCACTTCGAGTAGGACGAGTGAACTGATCAGGTTGTTTTGATAATAGAACAACGGGCGTGAAACGGATTCGCCGACTGCTTTTAAACCCGCAAAATGAATGACAGCATCAATCGCATGGTTTTGGAAGATCCGTTCGAGTGCCGATTCATCCCGCACGTCTGACTCATGGAATGTGACCGTCCGGTCTGCGATCCGTTCGACACGTTCAAGAGCACTCCGATGACTGTTGCTTAAATTATCGACGACGATAACCTCATGACCCTCTCGTAGCAATTCGAGACAGGTATGGCTTCCGATATAACCAGCGCCTCCCGTTACTAAGATATTCATAATATGACCTCCGTTTTATTCCATTATTTATCTAATAATAGCATGATAAGAGGGTTTTTTTCTTGATTTTGCTTTACATTCGTTTTGTTAATCGAATCAATTGAATCCGTGACTCGGACTCGATGATCTGTAGATGGTAATGGGTACTTAACCGCAGTCGCCCTGCTGTGTTCGCTCGCTGAAACGTTCCAAGGCGCGCTAACTCTTTTTGAGAAAGGTTTGGGCTCTTCCAATCGATGGCGTATGCCCGATCATCGATGAGGTGTACGGTGAAGGACTCATACATCCATGTTTCGTCTACAGCCGTTTTGACTTTTTGTGTCGGTGGTCCGAGACCTGTCCAGGTCGTAGCAGGATCGTCTAGTAGATCTGTCGCCTGTGTCTGTTTCGGGAGTACCATGTAGTCTTTTATCCATTCTAGCAGCGCCTGATCTGTCATCATGGAGCCAATCGTTTTTTTGGACAGATCGCTCGCTTTCATATAAGCCTGCGTCTTGTCAGGAAGTTGAATACGCGCGCGACCCTTGACGATGTCGAGGACAGGGAACGCATCACCAAAGTCAGCGGATTGAAGAACAGTCGAGGAATCCGAATGACGATAAATCGGACTCGATTTCGTAGAGACAAAGTGATAGATCACGTCTTTCTTCGCCCATGTCTGGTACCCCCATGTAGCAAGCGCACCAACACAAAAACAAACGAGAGCGAGAAGGACGAGTCGCCAGGACAAGACTCGCTTTTTTGGTATTGAAGTGGGTGTCGTCTGCTCAAGCGGCATCTCGTCTCCTTCGTCCAGTAAAGGAACGGATGTGAGGAAACCATAAAAGTCAGCGATGCTCTCGTTTGGATGACCGTCCAAAAATCGTTGCCACTCTTCTGGACGAACCGTATCTTGCTGAAACGGTCGCGAAGGAGCCATACCTGTCAGATGAAGGCAGGTCGCATGAAGAGAGGAGGAAGAAGATAAGGACAACTGAATGCGTTCGTGAAGGCGTTTGACATCGGTTTCCGTGTGCGAAGTATAAAATTGTAAAGCGGATAAGGCGCGATGCATAGAGCATCCTCCTTCCTTCTAACGTCAGGATATGTATGAATTTTCCGTTTCCTTTTATGATATCATTTTTTATGGGACGACGAATGAGAAAAGGGGGAAGGACGTTGATTGATATCCATAACCATCTTTTGCCGTTGATTGATGAGGGAGCGACTCATGTCGAAGAGACGATTCGCATGGCACGACGTGCTGCTGCGGAAGAGGTTCGCCGAATCATCGCGACACCTTATGCCACGCATGCGACAGCAGAAGAAGTCCAATTGATCGTAGCAGAGCTGAATGTTTTACTGGCCCAGCGACAGATTCCTGTCCTCGTCTATCCGGGACAACAGACCCGTTTGACACTCGGATTGCGTGATGCGGTCAACCAGGGGCACGTCTTGACACTAGCGGATACCGCCTATCTGTTAATCGATTGCCCTGACGATTCGTTACCGGTCTACACGGAAGAAATCATGACCGGGTTAATCGAGGACGGATACCTGCCAATCCTTGCGCAACCGGAAGATAACGCAGAACTTCTCGAACATCCTGAACGTCTGATGCAGCTGATTGAAAAAGGTGTGCGCTGTCAACTGGCGACATATAGTATTCTCGGCCATCACGGAGAAGAGAAACAGCTGTTTTGTCAACGTGCCATTCAAAAAGGGTGGGTACACTTCATCGCATCCAATGCTAAAAAAGCAACAGACGGTCTTCATCTTGCACCGGCGTATCATCAGATTGAAAAGTGGTCTGGAGCGAACGTCGTCGATCGATTAAAATGGAACGCTGAACAGATTTTGGTGTCACCGCCAATTGTCTAATACTCGACGGTAGCTTTTCCAATCGGAAAAGCTATTTTTTTTAAAACTTTTTTAATAAATCAAAATTCAGGATAATATGTGATATGATATCATTACTTGGTACTAAAAATATTCAAGCGATTAATCAATACGGACATGATTACGTTCGGATCTCCGAGTACATCGTCACGTGCGCCGCTCCATTCTTTCATTTTTAGGCATCATCATCATTAGCGTCGTGAACGCTGGAACAACTCGAGGAGGAAGTAATACATGAGTAAAGAAAAAATCGCACAGCTGCGTAAACATGTCTCACCTTTTGAAAAGGCAGACATCAAGGCCAGCATCCGACAGATGATCAATACGATCCTGCCGTTTCTCGTCATTTGGTTTTTGGCGTATCAAGCACTTCATGTTTCAGTCTGGCTTGCAGTTCCGCTTGCGATGATCGCCGCAGGATTCGTCGTGCGGATGTTCATCATCTTCCACGACTGTACACATGGTTCGTTTTTCAAAAACAAAAAAGCGAATGCGATCGTAGGAACCGTCACAGGCGTCCTGACACTGTTTCCTTACGAAAAGTGGAAGCGTGAACATGCGATTCACCATGCGTCAAGTGGTAACTTGGACAAGCGTGGTGTCGGTGATATCTGGGTGATGACGATTGAAGAATACATCGCGTCATCGAAATGGACGCGGTTGAAATATCGCCTCTACCGGAATCCACTCGTCATGTTTGGACTAGGTCCGTTGCTCTTGATTTTAGTGACGAGTCGTTTCAACCGGAAGGATGCACGGAAGAAAGAGCGTCTCAACACCTATTTAATTAACGGATCACTCGTCGTTTTATACGGTGTCTTGATTTATTGGATTGGCTGGCAAGCATTCTTGATCATCCAAGGGACAACGATGTTCACGGCAGGCGTACTCGGTATCTGGTTATTTTATGTCCAGCATACATTCGAAGATTCCTATTTTGAAGATGAGAGTGAATGGGATTACGTTAAAGCTGCGATCGAAGGCAGTTCGTATTACGAACTTCCGAAAGTATTGCAGTGGGTGACAGGAAACATCGGTTTCCATCACGTCCATCACTTGAGTCCGCGTGTACCGAATTATCATCTAGAGAAGGCACACGTCTCGACGCCACCGCTTCAAAAGGCGACGACGATCGGCTTGTTCTCTAGCTTAAAATCTTTACGTTATAAACTGTATGATGCGAAAAACAAGACATTCGTCACGTTCCAAGATATTAAACATCTCTTGCGTGAACCGAAACCGTCATCACTTTGAAACAGCAGCACTTTATCTTTTTTTAGATAAGGTGCTTTTTCCTTTGAAATAACAAAAACTTGACCGATAAAGAGTAAGGAATGGAAAAATATAGGCACGATAAAAACGGAAATGTTATTCTAGACTAAAGAATATTGAGAAAAAGTCGGCAGGAGGACTGAAATGAAAGGAAAAATATACTTTTGGCTCCTATTCATCAATGCCATTGCGACAGTCGGAATACTCGTCTATCTGTCCTTTGAACTGCATGAGATCGGGCTCGTATTGATGGGGCTTGCGATCGGATGGCTCGCTTGGAAAGTGTTACGTATATTTTCGTCGGTGATTCGCTTGCAACAAGAGGGAATCGAAGTGAACGAACATCGCTTTCCGGAACTCTATCAGGATATCGCGATGCTATCGGCACGCTTGAATCTGAAGACTCCTCGTATCTATCTCGTTGGGAACGATGCGTCGCCCGTTAGAGGCGTCAGTCTGTTTCGGACGAATGTATTGTTCATACCAGAGAAAGCCATGTGGGAACGAAATGAGTTCGAACGGGTGCGGGAGTTGCTTCGTTTGAAGCATAACGATGAAGAGAAACGATTTGCACTGTTGTTAGGCAGCTGGATTCCCTTTTTACAATCGGCGTATTTAAGAACCGTATCCTTATACCGGGATCGACAAGCGTTTGATCTTGTGGAAGATCAGGATAGTGTCATGCAAAGTATCTTAAAAGAAAATGGGCGTCATCGATTGATGGATGAGATCGATATCGCTGACTACCTAGCGGAAAAAAAACAGATCACGCTAGCAGAAGTCGTCAGTGAGATGGTCCATGCGCAACCGACGACAGATCGCCGGTTGGTCGAGTTAGGATGGTTGGCGCGCGAGACACCGACTGGACAACAGATCGTTCGCTTTTCACTCGTGGCGTCCAGTCTGATAGTATTCGGATTCATTGGTTGGAGCGTCCAGAACGTATCGTTTCCAACTGACTCTGCGAAAGCGGTCGTCACATCATCGAATGAATCAAAGGCAGATGGATTGCAGGAAACGAAGTTGATGGCTGCGATTCAAAAGGGAACGTTAGAAGAAGTGCGGGCAGAGCTTCCGGATGGTGATATGAAAGCAGTGGACGCGGATGGCGATACGGCATTGCACTATTTAGGATACCGGAAGTCAAGTAAAGGATTGAAGGAAATCTTTGATGCGTTAATCAAACAAGGAAGTGATGTGGACGCGATCAATGACTTCGGAGAACGTCCATTCATCACGGCGGTATATAGCAACAACAAGGAATTGGTAGAGCTATACCTCGAAAAAGGGGAAAAAATCAATCAGTTGGATGAACAGAAATATACGCCATTGCACCATGCAGTTGAAGGGGAAGGTACTCAGACCGTAAAAGTGTTACTTGATCAAGGCGCAGACGTCTCGATCAAGAACAAGGATGGATTGACCCCTCTCATGCTGGCACAGCAATATGAATTGGACGACATCATTCGATTGTTAAAACAACATACCTCTCAAACGCTATAAGAAAAGTGCTCCTCCCGAAATCGGGAAGGAGCACTTTTTACGAACTTATTTACCTTGAAGAGCTGGATCCACGTTAAGGATACGTCCTTCAATCTTATAGTCGAGTGTTTTCTTCGAGATGGCATAGTCACGGAATGTTTCCCAGTCAGAGAGACCGAGGTCTTTCACACGTCCTGATTTATACGCATCTTCAAACGGTGTCAAGAAGTCGCTTCCTTTAGCTGTGAAAGCATTTGTGGCAATCGTGTACGTTTTTGCTGGGTCAATGGCTTCTTCTACACCGCCATCTTTCGTAAGCGTCATTTTCGTGACACGTTGACCTTTCGCTTTTGAACCATCGTACTCAAGTTTCATGCCGGATACTTGTAAGAATCCACCATTTTCAAGTGGTGCAAGTCCAACACTGATTTCAAAGAGATCTTTAAGTTGTGAACCGTTCATTGTTACGAGTGCAAGGGTGTTACCGAATGGTAAAGTAGTTAAAATTTCACCAGTCGTTAATGGACCTGCATCGATAGCAGCACGAATACCGCCACTGTTTTGAACAGCAATAACAGTTTCTGGATTAATCGATTTTGCTTTTGCAAGCATACCGTCAGTAATCAAGTTACCGAGGGCAGTTTCACTGTTTCGCACGCTTACAGTATTTGTACTGCTTGTACGTGGGTTTGGAAGTGCAGATACGACATCAACACCGACCTCTTGATTCTTGATTGCAGTAATTTTATCTGCGTACGGTTTTAAAATCGCTGCTGCTCCAGAATCTGCGGCATACGGTTTTACGTCAATCGTCGAACCATTGAACGATTTAATTTTTCCTTTGTAATCAAATGTTACGTTGACATCACCAAGAAATTCACTGTACTGATAAGCTTGAGCGATGACTGTTGGTTCTTTTTTCTTTGTTTCCTCACTTGCAGGAATCAATACAGGTTTAGTGAGATTCGTATGTGTGTGACCACCAATGATGACATCGATGCCGTCAACATTTTGAGCGAGCAATGGGTCATTATCGATTTCTGGATTATCATCATAGCCAATATGTGTCAATGCAACGATTTTATTGATACCACGTGCCTTGAATTTATCAACCGTCGCTTGAGCGCTCTTGATGTAGTTTGAGAACGCAATCGTTCCAGGACTCGAAATTCCAACCGTCTCTTCTGTCGTCAAGCCGAAGAATCCGACTTCTTCACCGTTAATTTTTTTGATAACACCTTGATAAATGTGTCCATCTTCAGGACCAGACGTGATTGTTTTCTTTTGCATGCCATTGAAGAGTGGATTTTTACTGAAATCCACGTTAGCTGTGATGAACGGGAAGTCCGCACCGGCAACGAAGGCTTGTAAAGCAGCACCTTGATCTTGGTCACCGAGATCAAACTCATGGTTACCGAACGTCATCATGTCATACTTCATGTAGTTCATGAGTTCGAGATCAGCTTGTCCTTTGAACTCGTTGAAGTAGAGTGATCCTGAGAAGACATCACCAGCATCAAGAAGAAGAGATGGTGTACCTTCCGCGCGGTAAGCGGCACGGCGCTCTTTAATGACGGTCGCACGTTTTGGAGCGTTATCGAGTGAAGCATGTGTATCGTTCGTATGGAGCAAGGCAAGGCTGAAATCATCCGTATTGATGTCACGGACGATGATTTTTGCTTTTGTCGTGACTGTTTTCCCCTTATGCGTCAAGCTACCTGTCGCATAGAAGGTACCCGATTCACTCGTATCAACTTTGCTCCATTTGATTTCTTTATCGTAGACTTTGCCGTTCGCGTAAAGAACAGCTAGTTTTTTAGGAAGGACTGGTTTTTGATCGACTGAAATCACTTGTTCCTTGACGGACTCGATGATTTTAATCACATAGTTCTCGACGTGAATCTTTACTTCGATTGGGAGCTTTTTCTTACCGTATGTGCCATGAACCGTTTGATAACGATTGAAGATGTGCTTATTGTATGCACCCCATGAGATTTTTTCTCTCTTGTATGTAGCCGGAAGTTTAACAGGCTCACCCTTCGTGAAAGTGAGAGACTTCAATTTGACCGTCTTGACTTTGACATGTGTTGCAGCAGATACGGTCGTTTGTGCAGCCGGCACGATTGCCGATGTCGTCAATGCGACAGCTACTGCTGCCGCGTAAAGCGGTTTTGATTTGTACATAAATAAAAATCCTCCCTCGAGATGATATGAGGTCAACCAGCGATCGGTAACCTCTTCTTCTACTATAAATGCTTAACGGACGATCGTGTCATGAACCTTTTGTAAAATGCGTAAATTCTTAGGTCCGACGACAATACAACTCCTGCAAGTCGTTTGTTTTTCTTCTCCTAAAAGAAGACTAGTTAAATGATTGCGCTTACATTATATCTTGTTCATCCTCCAAAAGAAACGTAAATTATAACGGATCATAGGAAATTGTCCTCATTTTGAGAGAATCGCATAGTAAACATTTTCAAAAAAATGTATAATTTATTATATGAAAGACATGTGATGAGGAGGCGGGAGTACGAATGGATGAAAAGATACGTAGGAGTCTACTCGTAGGCATACTTTGTATAATGGGAATTTTGATTATATGGGGGCTCGCCTCTCCACCGACAACGATTGAATTTCCTAACTTTACACATACCTAATCCTGTGAATGAATCGACAAGGAGTCCTTGTCGATTTTTTTGTTTCAATGGGAAAGCTACAGTTTGGTGTCGGTTCATGCTATACATTGACACGCTTTTTACGGATGGCTAGAATTGATTAAGTGTACTTCATGTATACACGACCGAAGGAAGAGTAAGGAGGGGATGGGTGACTAGACATGATTCATCATGTCGACCGGTGGAATGTTCGTTTGAGGAATCGCGGACAGGATCCGTTTTTTTATTTGAATTTGATACAGAATTCATTGAATTACAAATACATGCTCCATGAAATCGGAAGGAACTTACACTTATGTTGAAAGAAATGAAAAGTATCATCCGGGAACAGGTTGAAAATTTTCCTTTAATTCGCCGGCTCGCGCGATATGAAATTAAATCCGCGCATGCAGAACAACGTCTTGGTCTTTTATGGGAGCTCCTCAATCCAGGACTCCAGATTTTCATCTACTGGTTCGTCTTCGGTGTCGGTCTTCGCGGAAATAAGGATGTTGACGGAAATATTCCGTTCATCGTCTGGCTGCTCTGTGGGATCGTCGTCTGGTTCTTCATTAATGATGCGTTGCTACGTGGATCTAATTCGATTAACAGTCGACTTGCGATGGTAACGAAGATGCGTTTTCCGATGAGTGCGATTCCGTCGTACGTCATCTTGTCACGCATGTATCAACATTTTGCGATGCTATTGATCGTATTCGTCGTCATCGTTGCAAACGGGATCCCACTGACGTGGAAATTGCTACAGTTGCCTTATTACATGGTAGCGACATACATTTTCGTCTACGCGTTCTCGCTCTGTTTTTCAACGCTCATCACACTCGTTAAGGATATTCAGCTCTTCTTACAATCCATGATGCGGATGCTTTTTTATATGACACCGATTCTTTGGAATATCGAGCGATTCCCGGACGCCCTGCATGGTGTCCTTCGCCTGAATCCGGTCTACTATCTCGTTGAGGGCTACCGTGCAAGCTTGCTCGGAGGACATTGGGTCTGGCAGGAATGGCCGACCGGACTGTACTTCTGGAGTGTGACGCTCCTCTTGTTCACAGCGGGAACATTCCTGCATATCAAGTTCCGTAAATCATTCACTGAGCTCGTCTAAGGGAAGGAAATCGCCATGTCTATGATTAAACTCGACCATGTCACGAAACGTTTTGACATGGTCACGACTACGAAAGAAAAATTCAAACTCTTGTTCAAGAGTCAAAGTAAAAGTGTCAAAACATTTACGGCGCTGCGGGATATCTCGCTTGAAATCGGATCTGGTGAAGTTGTCGGGCTCGTCGGAATCAATGGATCCGGTAAGTCGACATTATCGAACTTGATTTCAGGCATCATCTATGCGAATGAAGGAGACGTCGCAATTAACGGAGAGGTCGCGATCATCGCGGTTTCTCAAGGATTGAAGAACGTTCTGACAGGACGAGAGAACATTCGTCTAAAATGTCTCATGTTAGGAATGGATGATGCAGAAATCGAGCGCCGGATGCCTGGAATCATTGATTTTGCAGATATCGGTGATTTCATCGATCAACCAATCAAAAAATATTCGAGCGGGATGAAATCTCGACTCGGATTCGCGATCGCGGTCAACGTCGATGCGGATATCCTCATCGTCGATGAAGCGTTATCAGTCGGTGACCAAACCTTCTACAACCGTTGTATCGATAAGATGAACGAGTTCAAGGACGAAGGAAAGACGATTATCTTCGTCAGTCACTCGCTCTCGCAGATCAAAAGTTTCTGTGAGCGTGTCGTCTGGCTCGAATACGGTCAAGTCCGTTTGGATGGTAAGACGAAGGACGTTTTACCAGAATATAAAAAGTTTCTTGCGGAATATAAAAAATGGTCGAAAGAAGAGCAACATCAATTCCGTCGTGATCGTTTAAAGGCACAGGCCGCGAATGCACGATCCGGAAAACAAAACACGGATGCTGATGAAAACATCAAACATCCGGCATTGATCTTATCTGCGTTAGGAATTCTTGTTCTCGCAGCAGGGAGTTTAATGGTCGTGGATGAAACGCCATCCTTGACGAATCTAAGCGATGCCATCTTGAATTTCTTTTGATTTCTCGCCAGGTGCCGATTGGTATCTGGCTTTTTGTATCATGTAAGTAGGAATTCGTAAGGGAAGTGAAGAAGGCTTAAGGTGAGCGGAAAAGAAGGAATAATTGAAACTCCAAAAAACTGTGATAAAAACGGAGTCAAGGACTCCGTTTTTATCAGGTTTGTGAACGATCCATATACGTTTTGACTTGTGGTGCTTCATACGTCGCGAAACGTTCCAACAGACGATCGGGATCAGATTCGACGATGAGCATCGCACGATGTTCGGGAATCAAGAACCCTTGATGTTCCATCGTATCAAATAATGTAATCAAGGCGTCATAATACCCGTCGATATTGAGTACACCACACGGTTTGTCGTGCAGACCGAGCTGTGCCCACGTAAAGACTTCAAAAAACTCTTCCATCGTTCCAGGACCGCCAGGAAGGATGATGAATCCATCCGCAAGCTCTGACATCTTCGCTTTTCGTTCGTGCATCGATTGAACGAGATGCAGCTCAGTCAGACCAGGATGAGCGAGTTCTTTTTCTTGCAGAAAATGAGGTAAGACACCGATTGCCTGACCTTTAGCAGCTAGCGCGGCGTCTGCGACAGCCCCCATCGTTCCAACGCGAGATCCACCGTACACGAGTCCGATGCCGTGGGTAGCGAGTGCTTGACCGAGTCGGCTGGCCGCCTCTCGAAAGATGGGGGTGGCACCATCTTTGGAACCACAAAATACAGCAAGTCTATTCATGAACAAAACCTCCTTCGTTGCTTCCACCATAGCATATTCAATGACAAGGCGGCAGAGTAGACCAGAAAGGAGAGAGACATGCGACCACGTACGATCGTTTGGCTCGTCCTAATGATTGCAGCAATCAATTTAGGACTTGGGATTTGGATGCCGGATACGTCGACCCGTACGACGATTAGTTCGATATTACTAGGTGTGATTCTAATACTAGGAGTATTTTATGTCATTGCGTTGAGACAATCTTCTAAATAAAAATGCTAGTTCGACTCTAATGGGTTGAACTAGCATTTTTATTTAGAATTCAAGATATCAATCGATGGAATATTCAAATGAATCTATTTTCATACATGAATTCAATAATTTGATGGATAGTTTGTAAAAAAAGAACAGTATTCAGGACGTATGATGCAAGTCAAAAGTATTAGTTAGCGTGAATAATGTGTAAAATAACATAAATATTCGTATTCGAATATTTAGAGGGGGTCTAAGGATATATGATGTTGTTACAAAGCCAAACGAAAAAAATAGGAGGTAACTTATATGAACTTGAAAAAGAAATTAGGTTTAGCAATCGCCGCATTATCATTGACGACGACTGTTGGTGTAAGCGCTATGAATCAGTTAGGGCATAAAGACGTAGCGATTGAACGCTTACCACTCGAATATTCTGTTAAGCGTGACGTAGCGATCGAGCGCTTACCACTTGAGTACTCTATCAAACGTGACGTAGCAATCGAGCGCTTACCACTTGAGTACGCTGTCAAACGTGACGTAGCAATTGAGCGTTTACCACTTGAGTACTCTATCAAACGTGACGTAGCGATCGAGCGCTTACCACTTGAGTACGCTGTCAAGCGTGACGTAGCGATTGAGCGTCTTCCACTAGAGTATTCTACAAAACGAGCTTAATTATTCACTCGAATCGATAGTATTTTTCAAATAGTTATTTCGTACTGATAAAATAATTTTTTTATAATGGTTCATGTTGAGTAAGTCACATAAGAAATATGCTTTATCATATGCATCGAGAATACCTTCTTTTGAGGCACCAAGTCTCTCTAAACAATCTCCTTTTTGAGAATACAATTGACCTAAAAGAGACATATCTTTAAATTTGAGACTTTCGTCGATCGCTTCATCAATTAATTGTAAAGCTTGGTCATGTTTTGAAAACTCTAATAAAATTTTCGAGAAATTATACATGATTCTAATTTTCTCAGTGGCTAAATCATCGCTATCGAAATTTAACTTTAAGATTTCCTCATACACGTTAATGCTGTGCTGGTAGCTCTTGTTTTCAGAATACAGGTTTGCGATAGCTGACTTAATACGAATTAGCATATTAGGTGAATAATGAGAAGTTAGATAATCTGCGGATAGATTTTGGAGCTCGACGATACACGTTCGATAATCGATTTTTTGAAGCCGATATGAGCAAAGGTAATAATAGTATTTGTACAGTAAGACATATTCAAAAGATGAATCATGTTTTTCTAAAATTGTTTGACTTTCTTTGTAAATAGATTCAAAATCTAAATTTCTAAAACGATATAGTAAATCTTCATCGATTGTTTTAAGCGAATCTTGTTGGCGATTAGGATCTAAAAATGCGGAGATTGAAACGTGTAATCGCTTTGATAAAGCATACAATAACTCAATCGTCGGTGAATGCGTACCACTCTCGATTTTACTGATCTCTGCTTGACTGCAAATTCCGCTAGCTAAGTCCTTTTGCGTCAAATTATGTTTTTTGCGCAGACGGCGTAACGCTAAACCGATTTGCGGCGACGTGAACTGCTCCATCAGATCCTCGTCCTTTCATGAAGAATGAACTGTTACTCAGTACTCCTATTATAGGAGTGAACGAATAGGGATACCATAGATTTACTTGATTTTCTATCAATGTTTCATCACCCGTCGTATTTGATTCAGAAAGGGGTACATCCATGACACTCATCTTAAAAGAAACGCGACGTAACATGACTTCTTGCGCTTGGTGTCTCAATGCTGCTACTGTCTCTGTCGCCCCCTTGGCTCATCGGGAAATGGATCGAACTATCGCTAAAGCTAAAAAACCAAGAAACAAGACAGCTTAAATCATTCTAAGGACTTCATTCGTAGTTGGAATGAGGTTCTTTTTATATGATTGAAGTAGGAGAGGAGTGAACATATGATTGGAATCACAATCGTATCGGAACAAGATGGTTGGTTACAGCGGTTACGACCATCTTCAGCGATGAGAAACTTTTGTGAAGCGCATCGTTTTTCTCTGGATGCCTTTGATTACGATAGTCATACTTTCCAAGATGTACTGGACTATATGAATTTTCAAGAATACGAACATTTTCTCTTCATCCTTCAAGGGGAAGGGGAGCGGACGTTGCGACTTGTGGCTTATTTACAACAACAGATGCTACACGTTCAGTTTCATCTCATTCGCCCGGAAGGGGAAATCGTATTTGGACAGCCTGACTTTTTCAATGGACTGGAACTCCCTCGCGTATCAGACGACGAAAAACCCGTCATACCGATCGTTCAGAACGAAGTGTTGTCGCTGATGACAGGTGTTCATCCCCATTCTTCGCCTGTTCAACGACAACCGTTACGGCATGTGTATATCGAAGACAGCTCATTACTAAAACAAATTCCGGCAGCATTGTTTAACTCGATGACCGTAAACAGTATCGTTTATTTGGATCATCCGATGCGTCATGATTTGCCGATCATTGAGTTGATGAGTCGCACACCAGTCCTGATTACTTTTGCGGATCAGTTCTCCCCGACGATCGACATGCGACTCGACATTCTATCTCGCGAAGAGATCATCCGACGATTCGAGCGATGGAAAACGACCGGCTGGATTCAAAATGAACGATTCGCCGGTATATTGGACTATGCGACACAATCTGGGGCGGACAGTTCGCATCGACTGTTTTTCTTTAAAGACGGCATCTATGCGGATCGTCAGAAAGCGGAGCGATTCAGCTCAGACCTCACATCGCCTGTAACAAGCAATGCTGGGCAGTCAGGAAGAAGGGATGCGTTCGCTACACAAAGGGAATTGAACTTGTTTCCTCTGTTATATCAACTGGCCGGATCATTTTCTGGAGAAAGTCGATTCATCACCCCGTATTCCGATTTAGAACTACCGCGAACGCTTGGACGCATTGGTCCGTTGACACTGATCGGTATTCAGAATGAAGAAGGATATTTTGCTTTTGAGATGACATCGATGCGCTTATTCGAGACGAATGAAGCCTTTCTTTGGATTCTTGAAGCCGATCAGAAGGAGCGATTTGACCTACTGCCGGAACGTCTCGGGGCTGATTATGAAGAAGCGATTCAGCACTATAAGGAGCTGGTCTACCATGAGTAATGTGTTATTTGGTCCATTTTTAAGAAAAGGTAGCTATTCTCGCGTTGAAGTATTGGATCATATGTATGCGGATGAACGTTTTGGTCATCTCTATCAAGAAGCAAAACAAATCACGGAAATCGATGAATTGACATTTTATCGGCGTTATCTACAAAAGGAAGAGACAATCCTCTTTTACGGTACGTTTGATCCAAGGCTCTTTAATCTCTTATCTGACGAGGGGTACGATTTATACTTGATTGAGTCGGAAATGATTCGCACCCAACAAATTGATTCCAACTACCGTCATAAAGTGTATGGCTGGAGTCATGATGTGACGGATGTCGTAGGTCCAGAATTTTTTGATCGTATCGTCCTTCCGGGAACGACCATCATGCATTACAACCGCGGAGAACTTCTGTTGTTCTTTCGTAATATCCGACAGCTCCTTAGTACGAATGGACGGCTACTCGTATCGTTGTATCATCTTCCTTATCTCCGGCAGATGGAACAATCGATCTCGACACGACGAATGAATAAAACGTTATTGTTTTTTGGTCATTATGTGGACGGTGAACGATTGTTATTCAATGCCTATTTGAAATCAGGGAACGAAGAAAAAGTCAGCTATGCAATTGATTATTTATATAAGCCTGAAACCTTATTTGAATTTGCAAAATTATCACGTTATGAAGGGCATTTCCTTTATGAAGGAAATACGATCGTCATTCTTGAATTCAGAAAATAGGAACGGTTCGGTAGTAGATGTACGACCTAATTTTAAAATATAAGTATTAAATTAGTTTTAATAGGTCTAAAGACAGGGTATTGTGATACAGAAGTTTTGTATTATGATTCAAAGTACATCATGAGAAAGAGGAGTCGGATCATCATGGGAAATCAGGGCGAAACTATCTTTCAAGAAAGCTGTCTATCGTTCATTGAGACTTTGTTTCCAGACGAATCCTTTCATTTCCTAGAAGAATCGAAAGCGACGGATGCTTTCGGACATCACGGTGTCCAATTGTTTTTTTCTTCAGAACACCGAACGTTAAAATTCAGCATTCTCCAACAGTCACATCAACGATATGATCGAGTATTCGTTTCTGAAAAAACCGTGCAAAATACATTTTTTCGGAGGCTGCTGGAGGCGACATACGAAGAAAATCAATTGTACATCGATCATGTCGTTAAAACAGACTAATGCATAGAGAAAGGCATGGGAAGCGTCCACTCCCCATGCCCTTTTTGTGTTTACGCCTCTATGGATGCGGAACCACGCTTTAACGCATGATCAATCGAGGTCGCCATCTCTTCCCGTACGCTCGTCGAGATGAGAATACCATCGAAATAAATGTCTTTCGATAAACTCAGGTGAACGAGTAGATCTTCTAAAATGAATTTTAGGTCAAGCGGCTTCGTCGGTTCTATCGCTTGTTGCATGAACTCATTCAAAGATGGATGCTGTACATGCTTTGGATCAATCAAATCGATGATTGTCGTATTTAAAGCAAGGGCCAAACGTTCGAGGGACTGCGGTGTCGGCATACGCTGACCACGTTCGTACGCCGAAATCGTCGTTGCAGTTTCACCACATTTTTCAGCTAAGTGCTTTTGCGTATACTTGTGCTGTTTTCGTAGTTGCATGATTTTTTTACCAAGTGCGCGGTTCATAGCGCTTCACTCCTATTCTTCAGGTCATCGTGTATAGTACTAATTAACCATTTGAGATATAGAAGAAACCTTTGAAATGTAAAAAAACGTTTTTATCAGGAAACAAAATATCATAAACTCCAAAAAAGTGGTTTTTTATGCTAGTAATCAATAGGTTAGAATATCTTACGGTTGTAAAAAATGAACCAAAACAAAGGAGTGTCTTCATGAAAAAAATCACATGGTCCGGTTATGTCGTCCTTGCCGTCCTATTGATCCTCTTCATCTCGAGTTCAATGCCGTATCAAGCGCAATCCATCAAACCAGGGTTATCACGATTCATTCCGTTAGGATTCGTCGATCATCTGCGTTTCATCTCCTTTTCCTATCATGGAGAAGTCAGTGTCGCCGCACTCGGACGCAGTGGATTCATTGAGTTTTTCATCCGAAAAGCAGCCCATGTCTCGACATTTCTCGTATTAGGGATCGGATTGATCGATTTGACACGTCGTCGCCTGACACCAGGACTTGCCGTCTTGTTCGCCTATTCGTTAGCGATCATGGTCGCTGTTTTTGATGAATTCCATCAAATCTTGACGGGGGACCGGACAGGACTCATCCAAGATGTCTTACTCGATGGAACGGGTGCCTTGATTGGAATCGGCTGTTATTTACTCATCTATGGGAAAAAAGCCCGACGCCAAGCAGGAAGTCTTTCCTTCCGGCACGAAAAGAACAGGCATCACTTTTAACGAAGGAGACTGCCCTATGAAGACTTCTCACTTGTTGATGACGAGCGTTGGTCGCCGGACGAAGCTGGTCGAGTATTTCGTCCGTGAGATGCCGGACGGTCATGTCAGTACCGCGGATTGTAGTCCACTCGCACCGGGCCTCTATATGACAGAACGTCATCATCTTGTCCCCCGCATCGATGCACCGGATTATATCGATCACTTATTAGAATTGTGTCAGCGCGAACAGGTGACGGCGCTATTGTCATTGATTGATCCTGAACTGGAATTGCTAGCAGCAGCGACGGAACGATTTGAAGCAATTGGTGTCACGGTCCTCGTCTCACCGATGGATGCCTGTCGTCTCTGTTTCGACAAGTACGCGATGTATACGTTTTGTGTTGCGGAAGGGATTGCGCATGCGCGGACATACGTGACGCTCGATGCGTTTAAAAACGCACTTGCGCAAGGAGAAGTCGAGTTTCCAGTCTTCGTCAAACCACGCAATGGGAGTGCCAGTCTCCATGTCCAAGCTGTCGCCTCCTTTGAGGTCGTCGAAGGACTGTTTGCCGTTCATCCGGATTTATTGATTCAGGAATACTTAAAAGGGCAAGAACTTGGTGTTGATGTCTATGTCGACTGGTTGACGCATGAAGTGACGGATATCTTCATCAAGGAGAAACTTGTTATGCGTGCTGGAGAAACTGATAAGAGTCGCTCCGTCAAACGCGACGATGTCTTTGAATTGATTGAGCATGTCTTAGCAGGAACTGGTCTCGTCGGACCGCTTGATTTCGATCTGTTCGATGTCGACGGAACGCTCTACCTATCGGAAATCAATCCGCGATTCGGTGGAGGGTATCCTCATGCCTATGAATGCGGCGTCAATTTTCCGAAAGCGATCCAAAACAATCTCCATGGAAAACGCAATCCCCGACGTATCGGGGCATATGCGGAAGATATCTATTTGTTGAAGCACGACACGGTGACGCTGTTGCCTGCGTCTCTGCTTGAGCAAATCAAAAAACCATAAGCGTACGAAAAAGGAGTGATCCGGTAGCATACCGGGTCACTCCTTTTAGGTAGAGGAGTAAGTCAGGAAAGAGAGACGCGTGCACGCTTGAGGCATTGCACGGCGGAGGTCCAGCTACCGAAGAGCGCGTTGATCGTCGAGGTACTCGGAACCGAGCGACCTTCTGCCCATTTCCGATAATGAATGATGCTGAGAGAAGGTAATTCTTCTTGTGCCTGCCGCAGTGCTTCAAGGACATCTTCTTCGACCCATTTCCGGCGAGGTGGTGCGATGTCGAGGCAAGCGAGGGCATCTGCCCATGAACCGTATTTACGGGCAATCGTCGCGACTGTCGGATGTCCATTTTCCTGTGCCCAAATGGCATATGTCTGTGTCGTTAGACGCGGGAGGACATCGGAGGCTTCGAGTAAGGCGGTGATGATCCGTTCTTCCGTCATCGAGATGGAGCGTGTCATCTCGATTTGTGCTTCTTCGAGCGCACGTGACCAAGAACCGAAACGTAAATTGATCAACGTCAAGGAGGGTCCGTGTTTTGCTTTTGCCCATTCCCGGTAGCTGTTGCTATGGAAAGGGTGCAAGCGTGTCGATGCTTCCTTGATGAAAGCAAGGATCTCTTCATCTGAAAAGTAAGGACGGATCGATGAGAGACCAGCCGCTTGGAGTGCTTCACGCCAAGAGCCGAATACATTAATGATCGTCGTGATCGACGGAATATCTTTTCCAATCGACCAGCGCGCATACGTCTTTGCGTCGAGAGCGGGATATTCGATACTAGCTTCGATCAGGCTATCGATGACTTGTTGTTCTGTCCATTTCTTCATGATGTCATACCCCTTTCGTGTAGGTGCTCTAGGTGTGGGTACTGTCGTGAGGTGGAAGTCGACGAAGCGACGTATAAGCGAGAAGGCTGAGCCAAATGAAATAAAATCCACTCGGTCTGACGAG
>CAJYMC010000006.1 GCA_913775715.1 uncultured Exiguobacterium sp.
TCTCCATAAAGTGTTTGACTTGCTCGTTGTGTGACCGAAGTCACGATTGACGAAGCTTGCGCTTCATTCGTTTTTGTATTCCGTAGAATACGATTTTTGCCTCATCGTTCAGTTTTCAAAGTTCGTCGTGTCGTTTTCAGCGACTTTAATATCTTAACAAGTTATCAACTCGATTGTCAACAACTTTTTTGATATTTATTTTTGTGTGTCACAACCATTCGCGGCACAAGAAGTAATATACCATGGCTTTTCGAATCGTACAAGCATTTTATTAGAAAAACATTTAAAAACTTTTATTTACCCGTTTTCCGACTCGTTTATCCTTAAATTAACTTCAAAAAGAACGCTCCGTTCCTTCTATACAGTATAGAAAGAACGGAGCTCCACTCATTAATTTTGTTGGTGACGCATCGTTGGGAAAAGTAATACATCACGAATCGATGGCGCATTCGTCAACAACATGACGAGACGATCGATCCCGATTCCAAGACCACCAGTTGGCGGCATACCGTACTCGAGTGCTTCAATGAAGTCTGTATCCATTTCATGCGCTTCGTCATTTCCTGCTTCTTTTTCGACGAGTTGTGCTTCAAAGCGTTCACGTTGATCGATTGGATCGTTCAATTCCGTGAAGGCATTCGCATGTTCACGACGGACAATGAATAATTCAAAACGATCCGTAAAGCGTGGATCCTCTGGATTTTTCTTCGCAAGTGGTGATACTTCAACAGGATGACCATAGACGAATGTTGGTTGAACGAGTGTTTCTTCTACTTTTTGTTCAAAGAACTCATTCAAGATATGTCCCGTCGTCATGTGTGACTGGACTTCAACACCGTGTTCATGTGCTAGTTCGAGGGCACGTTCGTTTGAAATCTGTTCAAAGAAGTCGACACCTGTCGCTTCTTTAACGAGATCTACCATGTGTGCTCGTTTCCAACCGACAGATAGATCGATGACGTCTTCGCCGTAAGTGACTTGTGTCGTACCGAGTACTTCCTGTGCGACGTGAGCGATCAGATTCTCTGTTAAGTTCATGATGTCTTTATAATCCGCGTATGCTTCATAGAGTTCGATCATCGTAAATTCTGGGTTATGGCGTGTTGAGATTCCTTCATTACGGAACACGCGACCGATTTCATAGACTTTCTCAAGTCCACCGACGATCAAACGTTTCAAATGGAGCTCAATCGCAATCCGCATGTAAAGCGTCATGTCGAGTGCGTTATGATGCGTGATGAACGGACGAGCCGATGCTCCACCCGCAATCGTATGCAACATTGGTGTTTCGACTTCCAAGTATCCGAGGTTATCGAGATATTGACGGATTCCGCGAATGACTTTACTCCGCGTGATGAATGTCTCACGTGACTCTTGGTTCGTAATGAGGTCGAGGTAACGCTGACGGTAGCGTTGTTCGATATCTTTTAATCCGTGATATTTATCTGGAAGCGGACGTAACGATTTTGTTAATAACGTAAATGCTGTGACGTGAACAGAGAGTTCACCAACATTCGTTTTGAACACATATCCTTGAATTCCGACGATATCACCTAAGTCACATGTCTTATAGATCTCGTACGCCTCTTCACCGATGTCATCTTTACGGACATACAACTGAATTTGACCTTGTACATCCTGAACATTCGTAAAGCCAACCTTCCCTTTACGACGCGTCGTCATGACACGACCCGCGATAGCAACTTCCGGTTTTAGTTCAGCTAATTCGTCTTTTGTATGTTCACCAAATGATGCACGAATGCTCGCAGTATCCGTCGAACGTTCAAAACGTGCGCCGAATGGATCGAGACCTTGTTCACGCATGGCGTTCATCTTACCGAGACGCACCTGCATTTGATCGTTCATTTCCATATCCTGACTCACTGTCTTCACTCCTTTTAATAATGGTTCACGACGATTCTCTCGAATAAAAAGCTGTCGGAATGACCGACAGCCCTTTTAGAAAACCGATACGCTCATCTTCAATGCAACTAGCGTACCACAAAACGACGCTGTCCGACTATACTTTACCTGTTAGGCATATGCTACGTCTTCTTCGAGTGTCTGTAAGTACTGCTGTAACAATTCAACGAGTCCTGCGTGTGTGTCGATATTGAATAACACATTGCGAACGCGACCGTTCCCCTTCATTCCTTTCAAATACCAGGCGACGTGTGTTCGCATTTCGCGTACGGCGAGTTCTTCTCCCTTTAGCGCGACTAGTCGTGTGGCGTGCAAGAGGCAGATATCAATCTTCTCACGCGCCGTCGGTTCTGCTGGAAGCGTTCCTGACTCGAGGTACTGGATCGTCTGATACAACATCCACGGGTTCCCGAGAGCGGCCCGCCCGATCATGACACCATCGACGCCGATCTCATCGATCATCCGTTTTGCATCTTGCGGAGTCTGAACATCTCCATTTCCGATGATTGGAATGTTGACCGCTTTTTTCGCTTCGCCAATGATGTCCCAGTCTGCGACTCCTTCATACTTTTGCGAACGTGTCCGCCCGTGGATGGCTACAGCTTTCGCCCCACCTGCTTCTGCTGCTTTGACATTATCGACACAATAGATATGATGGCTGTCCCAGCCGGTTCGCATCTTGACCGTCACCGGTTTATCGATCGCTTGCGTCACCGCATGAACCATCTCGTACACCTTATCCGGGTCAAGCAACCATTTCGCTCCAGCATCGCTTTTCGTGACTTTCGGGACGGGACAGCCCATGTTGATGTCAATGATATCGGCATTCGTGTTCGCTTCGACATATCGCGCCGCTTGAACGAGTGTCTCTTTTGAACCGCCATAGATTTGAAGACTGAGCGGTTTTTCCCGTTCATCCACGTACAGCATCTGTAGCGTCCGTTCGTTCTCGTACAAAATCCCTTTATCGCTGACCATCTCTGCACAGACGAGTCCTGCACCGAATTCCTTTGCGATTAACCGAAACGCCGGATTACAGACGCCTGCCATCGGTGCCAAGATGACTTGATTCTTCAGTTTGACATCGCCAATGTTAAATTCCATTATTGTTCCTCCGCTTCTAAAAGCCCACCTAACCGTCGTACACCGTTTCGTTCTGTCTCTGGTAACTGCTGATACAACTGCTCGACGCTTTGCCCGAGACCTGGTATGACGCATGTTGCTGCGAGTTCACGTAATGGCGCGAGGACGAATGCCCGCTCTTGCATCCGTGGATGCGGAACGGTTAATCCTTCGAGATCAATGCGTTCTTCCGCATACAGCAAAATATCTAAATCAAGCGTCCGTGGTCCATTTTTGAATAGACGCTCGCGCCCTTCTAGCTGTTCGATTTCCTGCAGTCGTCTAAGTAAGACCTCTGCCTCATCCGTCGTTTGAATCGCGACGACCATATTATAAAATAAATCCTGATCGAGATATCCGACAGGTACGGTCTCATAAATAGAAGAGACCTTTACGTCATGCACAGACGGTAACGTTCTCAGGCGAGCAATCGCTGCTCTTAAGTGAGCCGCTTTATCGCCGATGTTCGAGCCAAGTGCAATGTAAGCTTCCTTCATGCATAGTCCTCCCGAAGACGATTGATCTCGACCGCCACATGTTCATAATGACCAGCAATCGGCGGATCCGGTTTGATGACCTTGATTGACGCTTCTTGAATTCGTCCGTCTAACGCAAAGACTGCTTTTGCAATACGATCCGCCAAGGCTTCGACGAGTTGGAGCGGTTCTCCTTCGACGACACGTTTCGTCGCTTCATACAATTCGGCGTAATTGACACTTTTCGTCAAATCATCCGTCCGACCGGCTTCTGCCAATGCAAGTCCGATCGATAAGTCGACATTAAAGCGTTGACCGAGTTTCGTTTCTTCTGCGAATACACCATGATACCCATAAAAACGCATCCCTGTTACATGAATTCGATCCACCGTTATTCCCCCTTCGTCGCAGCCAACATGATGTCCATCATCTGCGCTGCCCGTTTGACTTCTTTGACATCATGCACACGCATCCAATCACATCCTTGCTGAATTCCATAGCAAACCGTCGCAATCGTCCCTTCAAGTCGTTCTTCCGTCGGTAGTCCGAGCGCAAGTCCAATCATCGATTTACGGGACGTTCCGAGTAAAACTGGATATCCGAAGTCCGTTACGATCGATAGATGACGCATCAGGTACAAGTTCTCTTCATGCGTCTTCATGAATCCAATTCCCGGATCGAGCCAAATGTGCTCTTCCGCCACGCCTGCCTGTTTTGCTAACCGAATCGATTCCTCAAGGTCAGCTCGAACTTCTGCCAGCATATCTGTCCCATGCGCCGTCTCCCGGTTGTGCATCAAAATGATGGGTACTTTATGCTGCGCAGCAACGTTGACCATCGAACGATCGCCCCACTTCGAGCCCCAAACATCGTTGATGATGTCCGCCCCTGCTTCAATAGCAGCTTCTGCGACGACCGGTTTGTACGTATCGATTGACACGAGGACGTTTAGCTCTCGTTTGATGCGCTTAATGATCGGTAAGACACGGGCGAGTTCTTCTTCGACTGATACGAATGCTGCACCTGGTCGTGTCGATTCTCCACCGACATCGATCGCATCTGCTCCGGCCGCAACGAGCTGACGCGCTTGCCGCATCGCTTGTTCGACATCGACATATTGTCCACCGTCCGAAAAGGAGTCCGGTGTCACGTTCAAGATACCCATGATGTAAGTCATCGTTGTTCCCTCCTTGTCGTCACCTGTTCGACGGATTGATCGAACAGCTTCATGAGTTGTGTATATCCTGTTCCGTTAATTCCAGGGAAAGGGCGTCCGTCAAGTGACGAGATCGCGACTGCTTCCTGAACAGAATTCGTATAGATGATCTCATCTGCTTCTTCGAGCTGTGATAAATACGCTAGGCGTTCCTCGACCGGTACATGTTGCATGAGGAACTGACGGGTAATTCCGTTCAGTGCTCCGGTCTCAAGTGGTGATGTATACCATGTACTTCCGTAACGCCAAAAGATGTTTGACGTAATGCCCTCACAGACATGACCTTCCTTCGTCAAAAACAACCCTTCTGCTTCCGGATTGAACAATTGGCGTTTCGCCACTAGATTGTTCATGTAATGATGTGACTTCAAGCGGTAAGTCGTCTCCGGTGTACTGCGCGGTAAACGAATCGTCTCGAGTGCACGTTCCGCCCGTTTCCGCGGAGCGATTGGTTTCGCATAGATCAGCACGGTCGGCGTGTCGTAAGGATCGATCGATAACCCAATCTCGCGCGGACCAGCCGAGACGTTCAACCGAATGTATAAATCGTTCGCCTCATATGCTTCATATAAATCTTGGATCGCTTGCCGTAAGGCTTCACGGTCATATGCTAGCTGGATTCCGAGTGCGACACAACTCATCCGTAAGCGTTCGATATGATCATCGAACAAAAACGGATGTCCGTTATATGTCCGAAACGTCTCGAATACACCCATCCCGTAGACGAATCCGTGATCGAGTGGGGAAATACGTACTTCTTCTTCTCGTTTAATGGTTCCGTCATGCCAGAGATACATAATGCGTCAACTCCAAGAAATTTTTTAACATCTGTTTCCCATCTCGCGTCAAAATCGCTTCCGGATGGAACTGGACACCGAGAATCGGCAACGTCCGGTGACGGAGTGCCATGATTTCTCCGCCAGCTTCCGCAGTCACTTCAAGCACTTCCGGGAATGTCTCGCGTTCAACAACGAGCGAGTGGTAACGTGTCACCGGCGTCGCTTGTGGGATCCGTTCAAAGATGCCCTGTTCGTCATGCATCAGTGGTGAGACTTTTCCGTGCATCAGCTCCTTCGCGCGGACAACTTTACCACCGAATACTTGTCCAATCGCTTGATGGCCTAAGCAAACTCCTAGTATCGGCACCTTCCCAGCGAAGTAAGCAATCGCCTCTAGACTGATCCCCGCTTCATTCGGTGTACAGGGACCCGGTGAGATGACCAGATGATCCGGTTGCAACGCTTCGATTTCCGCAAGCGTGATCGCGTCGTTACGAAATACCCGGATGTCTTGCCCGAGTTCACCGAAATACTGGACTAAGTTATACGTAAAGGAATCATAGTTATCAATCAATACAATCATTGCGTTCCCTCCGCTGTTTCTTTTGTCACCCATAACGCTTTTGCTTTACTGAGCGACTCTTCGTATTCACGTGCTGCGTCCGAGTCCGTGACGACTCCAGCACCTGCTTGGACATATGCCATACCGTCTTTTGCGACAAGTGTCCGAATCAAGATGTTGAAGATGACATCATCCGCCCAACTGATGAAGCCAAGCGATCCGGTATAGATACCACGCCGGACCGGTTCGAGTTCTTCAATGATTTCCATCGTCCGAATCTTTGGTGCTCCAGTGATCGTACCACCTGGGAACATCGCAGCAAGCACCTGACTTCCAGAGTGTTCCGGAGCTACTTCCCCTCTAACATTCGAGACGATGTGTTGTACGTGCGAGTATTTCTCGATCACCATCAATTCATCGACATGAACCGTGCCATAACGACTGACGCGTCCTAAATCATTCCGCTCTAAATCAACGAGCATCACATGCTCCGCCCGTTCTTTTTCATTATCGAGTAAAGTTTTCGCAAGTCGTAAATCCTCTGCTTCATCCTTCCCGCGTGGTCGTGTTCCTGCAATCGGGCGTGTCGCTAACGAATCGCCGATTTTTTCGACGAGCAACTCGGGTGAGGCGGACACGAGTGTTAAATCCTCATCCGCAAAGTAACCCATGTATGGAGAAGGATTGACTTGTCGTAATACATCATACAAATGTTCCGCTGTCGTCCCAAGCGGTTCTTGTTGACGGACGGACAAATTAACTTGGAAAACGTCACCGTCCTCAATATAGGATTTAATCCGGTGTGCCGCTGTCATGAACGCTTCTTGCCCGAAAGCTCGTTCTCGCTCGCCGGACGAACCGGTCGCTGTAAATCGAGGTGCGACCGTCTCGATACACCAACGCGCGATTTCCGTTTCAAGGACTCGCTCTGCTTCCTCTGCCGTGTCTCGTGTCACGGCAATGAACAACTGCTTCGTTTCCTCATCAAACACGGCGACTTCATCGTACCAGTAAAATGACAGATCGGGTGTTTGCAGATCATCCATCGCTTGTTCCGGTAGTTTTTCTAAATAACGGACGGCATCATAACTGACATATCCGGCAAATCCACCAAAGAATGGTGGCATTCCGTCCGGTCGGATCGATTCACGTTCGATGCGAAGTCGTTCGAGTATATTAAACGGATTCGCCAGCGATCTCTCGACTTTTCCATCTGTCTCAATCGTCGTCGTTCCGTCCTTCGTCCGGAGGTATCCGACAGGACGAGTCGCTGCCATCGTATACCGTCCGATTCGACCGCTTTCGAGCCAGACGTGTCCTGTCGTTCCAATCGTCTGTTCGACATATCGGTTGTAGAATTGTTCTTTCGTCCATGGTACTGCTTTATATTTCGTCTGTCGCATACGCGTCCCCCACTTCACACTATTCTGCTCTCATTATACGCAAAAAAGTACACGGAAGCCGAATGACTTCCGTGTACGTATGATGGATTACTTCGATTAGTCTGCTTCTTCCTCGACTTGATACAGCGGTGTACTTAAGTACCGCTCTCCGTTCGAAGGAATGATCGCAAGAACATTTTTCCCTTTACCGAGACGTTTCGCCGTCTTGAGCGCCGCTGCAATCGCAGCACCTGATGAGATACCGCCTAAGACACCATTCGTCTTCGCTGCTCGACGCGCGTGATCGAATGCCTCTTCCGTCGTGATTTGCTCGACCCCATCATAGATGTCTGTATCGAGAATCGACGGCACGAATCCTGCACCGATCCCTTGCAGTTTATGCGGTCCCGGTTTACCACCTGATAAGACTGGGGAATCCGTTGGTTCGACAGCGATAATTTCAATGCCTTGGAAGGCCTTGCGTAACACTTTACCAGCACCTGTGATCGTTCCACCCGTTCCGATTCCCGCGATGAACGCATCGAGTTGCATGCCTTCGAACGCTTCGACGATTTCAGGACCTGTCGTTTTTTCATGGACGACCGGATTGGCACCGTTATTGAATTGTTGTGGCATGAAGTAACCGTTCTCTTCCGCTTCCGCTGTCGCGCGAGCGATCGCACCCTTCATTCCTTCAGGACCCGGTGTCAGAATTAATTCCGCACCATATGCGCGGAGCAACGTCCGACGTTCCATGCTCATCGTTTCTGGCATGACGAGGATGGCGCGATATCCTTTCGCCGAAGCGACCATCGCCAGCCCGATCCCTGTGTTTCCACTCGTCGGCTCGATAATCGTGTCTCCTTCTTTAAGTTGACCCGCTTCTTCCGCCGCTTCAATCATGGATAACGCGATCCGGTCTTTTACGCTTGATCCAGGGTTCATGTACTCCAGTTTCAGATATACATCTGCATCCTCAGGACCCGTTAGATGATGTAACTTGACGATCGGGGTACGACCGACTAAATCTAATACTGAATTCGCAATACGCATGACCATTCCTCCTCATTAGTGAACCGCTTGAATTCCAAGTAATCCGATAGATTAATTATCAGCGGATTGGATGAAATCTGTCAATCAAAGCGTTTGACTTCCGGCTTTTTTCCATCCTTCGTCTGGCGTTCGACCGCTTCTTGAATCAAACGATCGATTGTCTGCTTCTCTTGCTCCGTTCGCATCGTCTGATAGACCATCGCTCGTGTGATTTTTTCATTACCGACTTCGGCAATGACATCCTCGAGTGGACCACCAATGCTGTCCTGAACGATTTTAGGAGAATCGACCTTTGGGAGCTCACCCATGAAGGCATAAGCACCGGTCATGAAATTCGTCAACAATAAGATGAAGATCAACATCCACAAGTACTTAGGTTGTACATTCCCCATATCGGATCCCTCTTATGCTCTTTCGAGTGATTTTTCGCGAAGTTCCTCTAATTCCGGAACGTCATAGTGATAATGTTCTGAACAGAAGTGACAAACAGCTTCCGCACCACCATCTTCATCAATCATCGCTTGAATCTCATCTGGTCCAAGGGCAATGATCGCTGTCGCTAATTTGTCACGGTCACACGTACATTCAAATGACACTGGAATCGTATCCAGATGTTCATAGTCACCAAGAACGAGTTCTAACATTTCTTCTGGTGTTTTTTCCTCACCGACAAGAATCGAGATCGGTTTAAGGGCAGCAACACGTTTTTCAAGTGCTGCAATCGTTTCTTCCGATGCACCTGGCATCAATTGGACGATCAAGCCTCCTGCTGCGATGACCGATTCGTCTTCTGGATAAACAAGCACACCTGCTCCAACGACCGATGGGCTTTGTTCCGATACAGCGAAGTAATACGTGAAGTCTTCACTGATCTCACCTGTTTGAATCGGTGACTGACCACCGACGAAGTCACGTAACCCAAGATCTTTGATGACAGAAATGTTTCCGCGACCGACGGCTTCACCGACTTTTAGTTTCGTCAGACCGTCTGCATTAACATACGTATCCATTTCGACGCGAGGACGGCTGACATATCCACGAACGACACCTTTTGCGTCGGCATCGACGATGATTTTCCCAATTGGTCCATCGCCTTCGACTTTTAATGTGACACGTGTATCGCCTTTTTGCATCGTACCCATCATCGCACCGATTGTCAGAGTTCGACCGAGCGCTGCTGTGACGACCGGTGTCGTCTGGTGGCGCAGTTGTGCTTCATAGACCGTTTTCGTCGAACGGATTGCAAACGCACGGACTTCTCCATTGAAGCCTAACGCCCGTACTAAATAGTCATCTTTTAATTGTGCTAATAATTCTTCACGTTTCATCTTGATTCCCTCACTTATTTCGTTCGTAGATAATCCGTAATCCATCTAACGTCAAGAATGGATCGACGACCTCAATCATCGTGGATTCCTCGCTGATTAATCGGGCTAAGCCGCCGGTCGCGATGACCTTTGCTTCTCCCATTTCTTCTTTCATCCGGTGAACGAGTCCATCCACCTGTGCCACGTATCCGAAATACGTTCCCGACTGCATCGCATGGATTGTATTCCGTCCAATCGCTGACTGCGGTTTCGCGATTTCGATTCGCGGCAATTTTGCTGCCTTATTATAGAGTGCCTCGGTTGCAACCATCACACCGGGTGAGATGATGCCACCGTAATACCGTTTTTGTGCATCGATGTAACAATACGTCGTCGCTGTTCCGAAATCGACGATGATCATCGGCCCCTCGTATTTCGCTGTCGCCGCTACTGCGTTGACGATTCGATCGGCTCCCACTTCACGTGGATTATCGACTTTTAAATCGAGTCCTGTCTTGATTCCTGGTCCAATCAAGAACGGACGGCGCTTAAAGTAACGTACACACATATTTTCTAGTGGAAACACGACGGGGGGTACGACAGATGATAACACGATTCCCTCGATTTCTTCCACGTTTAGCTCTGCGTCACGGAATAACGCTTTGACGAGCATACCGTATTCGTCCGTCGTCCGTGTCCGGTCTGTCGCAATCCGCCAATGCTCGATCAACTCTTGTCCTTGATAGACACCTAAGACGATATTCGTATTTCCGACATCGATGACTAAGATCATTTGCTTATTTCCCCGCTTCTTCTCGATTTTCATACTTCTTTTTATATTCCGTTATTACACGATCGGAACTATATACGTTGTGATTATACCATGCTCGTATAGTCACACCTACCGATGTGTATTCGCTCGGTCTGCCACAAAAAAGAACGGATTCGATATCAATCGAATCCGTTCCATCCGTTTACACTTGATCGTCGCGTCGCGGCGTATCTGGTGTATCCGTATCTACATTTTTCCCTTCGTCAACGACTGAACCCATTTGCGTTGGAGACTCTGTCGGTTGATCGACGATTGCATCTGTCGATTCCGGTGCTTTCTCTTCTGCTTTTGGAGTTGTTGCTTCTGGTTCATGTTTTTTGTATTCGCCCGTCTCTAGGAGATGGTGAATTTGTTTTTGATCAAGTGTTTCAACTTCAAGCAACGTCGTTGCAATCAAGTCGAGCTGATCGCGCTTCTCAGTCAGGATATCTTTCGCCTTTTGGTAACAGCGGTTGATGATCGCTTGGATTTCCGTATCGATTTCGTGTGCGATTGCATCCGAGTAATTCTGTTCGTTTTGGAAATCACGGCCGAGGAAGACGTTACCGCTTTGACCCGATCCGAATTGAAGCGGTCCGAGTTTTTCACTCATCCCGAATTCCATGACCATTTTCCGTGCAAGACCTGTCGCACGCTGGAAGTCATTGCTTGCCCCAGTCGAAACTTCTCCGAAGACGATGTCCTCTGCAACGCGACCACCGAGCAATCCAGTAATCTTATCTTCGAGTTCCGGCTTCGTCATGAAGTAACGATCTTCTTTTGGCAACATGACGACATATCCGCCCGCGTTACCACGAGGAACGATCGTTACCTTGTGTACTTCATCCGCATCGTCAAGCGTGACACCAATGATCGTATGTCCAGCTTCGTGCCATGCGACGATCTTTTTCTCTTTCGGCGAGATGATCCGGCTCTTCTTCGCTGGTCCAGCGATGACGCGGTCAATCGCTTCTTCGAGGTCAACGATCGAGACTTTATCACGATCTGCCCGAGCCGCAACAAGTGCTGCTTCGTTGAGAAGGTTCTCAAGATCCGCACCTGAGAATCCAGGTGTCCGTTGTGCGATGGCTTTCAAATCAACCGTTGAATCGAGCGGTTTATTCCGCGCGTGAACTTTCAAGACTGCTTCACGACCGATGACATCTGGACGGTCAACCGTGATTTGACGGTCAAAACGACCTGGACGGAGTAACGCTGGGTCAAGAATGTCAGCACGGTTCGTTGCTGCGATCATGATGATGCCTTCATTTTCACTGAATCCATCCATCTCAACGAGAAGTTGGTTCAATGTCTGCTCACGCTCATCGTGTCCACCACCGAGACCTGCGCCCCGTTGACGACCGACAGCATCGATTTCATCGATGAAGATGATACATGGAGCGTTTTTCTTCGCGTTTTCGAACAAGTCACGGACACGTGATGCCCCGACACCAACGAACATCTCAACGAAGTCAGAACCTGAAATCGAGAAGAATGGTACGCCAGCTTCACCAGCTGCGGCACGTGCGAGCAACGTCTTACCTGTACCTGGAGGACCTACGAGGAGGACCCCTTTCGGAATACGGGCACCGAGCTTCGCGAATTTACGCGGATCTTTTAAGAATTCGACGACTTCGACGAGTTCTTGTTTTTCTTCGTCTGCGCCGGCTACATCATCAAACGTGATCTTTTTCTTCTCTGTATCATAGAGGCGTGCCTTCGATTTCCCGAAGTTCATGACGCGACCGCCACCACCGCCACCTTGTGCTTGATTAATCAAGAAGAAGAAGAGGATGAAGATGATGATGAATGGAACAATCGTCGTTAGTAACGCGATCCAACCACCATTCGTTTCTGCTGCCTTGAAGTCCATCTTGACTCCTTGGCTTTTCAATTGCGTGTAGAGATCCGTTAGTTCCGTATCAACAGCCGGTACGACTGTTTCATACGTCGAATCTTTTTCACGCAAATCTCCTGTCACATTATACGTCTGGCCTTCATATTGGAAGGTAGCCGTCTTGATTTCACCTTTTTCAACAGACTCGACAAACTGTGTGTAATTGATTTCTTTGCTTTTGTTCACTGGACTCTGCAAGTATTGCAGAAACAAGATCAAAGCTAGAAAAATGACCCCAAACACGAGGGTATTCTTCACTGCTCGGTTCATCTTATGCCTCCTCTCCGCATCCATCTCGTTTTTCTAGTGGATGAATACGAATCCTGGCGCGACGGGGCGCGCTTTGTAATTGGTTTCATCTTATCATGGGACAGACGAGATTAAAAATAATTAGCCACCGTAGACTGCAGGTTTCAAGACACCTACGTACGGAAGGTTACGGTACTTCTCTTCGTAATCCAAACCATAACCGACGACAAATTCGTGCGGAATGACGAAGCCGCTGTAATCCGCATGCAAATCGTTTTTCCGTCCTGTCGGTTTGTCGAGCAATGTCACGATTTTAACGGACTTCGCTTTCCGGTACTTGAAGAGGTCGACGAGGTAACCAAGCGTCAATCCGCTGTCGATGATATCTTCGACAATCAAGATGTCGCGTCCTTCTACCGATGTGTTCAAATCTTTTTCAATCTTGACTTCACCTGTTGATGTTGTCCCACCGTGATACGTTGAAACGTCCATGAAGTCCATTTCAAGGTGCATATCCATCTTTTTGACAAGATCAGACATGAACGGCATTGCGCCTTTTAAGACACACACAAGCAACGGAAAACGATCGTGATAATCCGCTGTCAATTCGCCGGCGAGTTCGCCCACTTTATTTTGGATCTCTTCTTCTGAAATCAGTACTTTTTCCATATCGTTCATCAAGGTCATGCTAGGTATTCCTCCTCCATAATAAACACTACATTACCATTCTATCATTAAATAAGATTTTGCGAGGAGTTCAAATGACCCGAATATTGCAATTCGATGTCCAATGACGGCTAAAATCACTCCATTTGCATCGACGACGACCGGAACCTGTTCTCGTAGATAACGCGGAACCTTAGCGTCAATCAGAATTCGACTGACTTTTTTCGATCCCACCGCAAGCTGAATCCGATCTCCCGGACGCGGCGGGCGTACCGTCAACGGGAACATAATCGCGTCCAGCGGGATACCTTGATTTCCGATTGAGAAGCGAACCATTTGTTCACCATAATGATACGTTCCCAAATTCTCCCCTACTTGAAACGGTAAATCGTCATTCATTGACCGTATCACACGATCCTGCATCAAAAAGCCATATGCACGTCGCATCCTCCAGTTTCCATAATACACTTCGTCCGAGCCCTTATCCACCCGAAGCCACATAACAAAGTGACGAATCACATCGGAAGAAAACGTTTCGCCCGTTAATGTCGGCAAGACGAGCCGCTGTAAATCCGTCGGTAATTCTAAAATACGTACGAGCGGAATTCCGTTTTCTTCCTTACACTGGTCGAGATAGGTCGCGACGAATGTCGTCTGCTCACGCATAATTTGCTGTCGCGCATGTGCTGCCGCTGCTGTTGCCTGTTCAAACCCGGGACGAATGTCGCGAAGTGACGGAACAATCGTATGTCGAATTTGATTGCGCAAATATGTGGTTTCTGCATTTGATGCATCTTCTCGCCATGGAACTTCATGTTGCAACGCATACTCGAGTAATGTTTGCTTCGATTCGTGTAGTAACGGACGATGTAACCAACCGTTACCAAACGGACGAACCGTCGGAATCCCATCAATTTGCGCTTCTCCACGAACGAGCTGAATGAGTAGCGTCTCAATTTGATCGTCTTGATGATGAGCGAGAACGAGATGCGAACGCCCGGTCTCTTCCATGATTCGTTCAAAAAACGCATACCGTTCCTCACGACAAGCTGCTTGAGAGCTCGTACGTCCGGTCCATTCTAAACGTGTCATGAAAAAGGAGATCTTTCGGGACGTCGCCCACTCCTTAATAAAGCACGCTTCCTCGTCTGATGCTTCTCGTAATCCATGATGCACATGTGCAATTGCGACATCATACCCTTCTTTGTACAATCGATCAATGAGTACCATCGAGTCACATCCTCCCGACACACCTACTAAAAGTGGTTCGAACGGCACACCTTTCATAACGAATTCACCCCTTTCCATCAAAACCTAAAAAAAGCTATCTCTATATAATAGAGATAGCTTTTAAGAATGACCCGTACGGGATTCGAACCCGTGTTACCGCCGTGAAAGGGCGGTGTCTTAACCGCTTGACCAACGGGCCAAAAAAAATATGGTAGCGGCGGAGGGAGTCGAACCCACGACCTCACGGGTATGAACCGTACGCTCTAGCCAGCTGAGCTACACCGCCATATTTTTAACTCGTGCGTCTTAAGCACATTTTCTATAATACGGGCAGGTCAAATGAAAGTCAACGCTTTTTATAAAAATAATTTCAAAAAAATAAAAGATGGAATGAACGGCGTCATTCCATCTCTATTCTTATAAAGAACAGGTCAGCAAGTTATTGACGTTTTGCGCCGCGTCCGCCACGTTTTGAATCCGTTTGACGTTTCAATGTAGCAAGACGATCTTCACTATCTTTCAGGAAACTAGACATCAACGTATCGAACGATTGTTCTTTGCGCGGTGGTGGTGTATTGCGACCACCTTTGTTGAAGCCTCCACGGTTACCGCCTCCACGTGGTCCCTTGTTATCGAACGAACGTGGTCCGCGATCTTGTCCTGCTGGACGTGGTCCACGGTCGAACTGACGTGCAGGACGAGGACGCTCGCCTTCTGGACGATCAACGGCTTTTTTGATGGAAAGACCAATCTTACCATCGTTTTCAACACTTAAGACTTTGACAGTGATTTCTTGACCAACCGTCAACACATCATTGATGTCTTTAACGTAAGAATCTGCCACTTCACTGATGTGAACAAGACCAGTTTTCCCTGTTGGTAACTCAACAAACGCTCCGAAATTCGTGATGCCTGTTACTTTCCCTTGTACTTTGCTGCCTACTTCAATCGACATAAATTGTATTGCTCCTTTTTAGTTGATTCGTTTCTTATTATACGAGTGATTTATTCTTTTTTCAATCAATCGGCAACCTTCAGTTAGTCTTCTGGTGAAAAGTAGAAGATCGTTTCCCCTTTTTTCGAATAGAGCAACTCGCTCCGGGCTAAGTTCGCTACATACTCTTTATCATTAAGACGATTAATTTCTTCTTTCAGACGGGCGGTTTCTTTTTTCGCTTTCGTCTGTTCTTGTTCAGCGACTTGAAACGACTGCTTTTGTTCGGCGATCAATTGCCGCTTTTCCATGTATGACCACCCCATGAGGGAAAAGATGAGCAAAAAGACGGTCAGACACAGGAAAAAGCGATTCTTGAGACGTCGACGGTTTTCGATGGCATTCTGACTCAACTGCTTCTTACGGTCATTGAGCGGCTTGATCTTTGGCGTAGGGCGCCCCGATTCGAGCGGTGTTGGCATATCATCCCTCCTCTTTCTGAATGGTCATCCCTGATTCCCTCTAGTATACTTCCTTTTTCAGGTAAATTACATTGATTCTTCGGAATTCACTTTTTCTTCACGAATGATCTCATACATGTCAGATGCTTCTTCTTTTTTCGCATGTTCTTTAATACTCGAAATCGCAACCGTGACAATCTTGTTTCCGAACCGAATCGTCATCTCATCACCTGCTGCTACCGTGCTACTTGCTTTCGCCACATTACCATTGATCGTAATCCGACCTTGATCGGCGACTTCTTTCGCAAGCGTCCGTCGTTTAATCAAACGCGATACTTTTAAAAATTTATCAAGTCTCATGACTGTTCCTCCTGCTTCGCTTGATGCCAAAGTGAATCTTGCTCTTCAAGCGTCATCTCAACGAGCGGTCGATCCGCTAGTTGTTCCATTCGTGTAAATCGCCGGATGAATTTATCATTCGTCCGTTGCAGTCCCTCTTCTGCCGAGAGACCGAGATACTTCCCGACGAGCGTCATCGAAAACAGGACGTCCCCAAATTCACCAAGTTGTTCTTCTGGTGTCGCTTCCTTCAATTCTCGTAACTCTTCGATCACTTTTTCAAGTGCACCCTCGACGTCTGCCCATTCAAAACCGATTTTCGCCACTTTCTTTTGAATGTCTTCTGCGCGCATCAAGGCGGGTGCTCCTTTCGTCACACCATCGAGCAAGGATGTTCGCTCTGGTTTCTCTTGTGCTTTGATGTCTTGCCAGTTCGAAACGACGTCGGCTGAAGAATCAACAGTCGCTTCCCCGAAGACATGCGGATGGCGACGAATCATCTTGCCACTGACGCTTCCAATGACATCTCGAATATCGAAATATCCTTCATCCAGACCAATTTGTGCGTGGAGCATGACCTGTAACAGGACGTCTCCTAATTCTTCTATCATTAAGTTATCGTCCTGAAGATCGATTGCTTCCAGTAATTCGTAAGATTCTTCGATTAAATGACGTTTTAAGGACTCATGTGTCTGCTCTTGATCCCATGGACAACCACCTTCACCACGTAATCGCGCGATGATCTCTTTTAATGTCGCGAAGTCACGATTCAACGTCTGCTCATCCGTGACGGGTGGCACGTAGACTGTCGTCAAGTTACTGAGCGTCGTCACATGATCGAGTTCATACAACGGCACGCTTTGGACGGTTTGTTTGCTTGTACCTGCTGCCGTGACAAGAGTGACAAGATGTTCGTCCGGATAACGTTCCATCAACTGGATCTTTAAATCACCGGCGACGAGCGCATCGTAAACTTGTCCGATCAGCAGATGTTGACGGATCTGTGCTTCATCGACGGCAAACGCCGTTGCATCAAGCAACTGGAATCCTTCAATCGGATCCACACCAAGCGCCGCGAACATCGGATCAAGAAAACTTTGTCCGCCTACAACATCGACCGCGTCCGTCCGCTCTAATAACTGTTGGACGGTACTTTCAGCGACCAGTGGATGACCTGGGACGGCATAGATGATGTCCGTCGTCTTTGAGAGGCGAAGCAATTCCTCAACGATTTCTGTGTATACGTCTTCAAACCGACTATGTCGTTCGTAAACCGAGTCAAATGATGTAAAGTTCATTCCCTCTGCTGCGAGTTCTGAAACGACCGGATGATCCATTGTCCGTAAATAGACGGGTTGTGTTGTGTTTTTTAATAATCGATAGATGCCAAACGGCAATTGTTCGAGTTCGCCGACGCCAAGGCCGACGATCGTGATTCGGTGTGTCATATACTCCTCCTACGTTGGTACATCTGATATAACTTATCTCCTAAAGGCAATAGCGCCCACTCTTGTGCTGTTAATGCACGGACGCGTAATGCCATACTGCCATAAATGATGGCACCACCGACGACAAGGACGCCGACTTCGAGTGCCGCACCGATTCGTGTCTCAAGCTCAAATAGCTGGAAGATCGTTTCGATCAGGTACAGAAACACACCCATGGCGAGCATAGGTAAGACCAGTCGGCGGTAGAACGTGTTTCCTGCCGATACGCGACCGAACTTCCGATTCAATAAAATCCATTGTGCTGCCGCCATGACGGCAAAACCGCCAAATGTCGCCATACCCGCCCCGATCATACCATATCGGGGAATGAAATAGAGATTCAGAACGAGCTTCGCCCCTAATCCGACAAGAACACCAACGAGCGCATATTTTTCAGCATCGACCGACTGGAGACAAGAGATGATCATCATCGCAATCGAAGCGGCAAATGCCGTCGCCGCGAGCCAAATCAACCCTGCTGTTCCCTGGTCATCTTGATACAACGCAATATTGAGCGGACGCATCACACCCATTAGTCCGATTGTCGCTGCAGCGGCAATCAATAGACCGGAACGGAGTAATGTCTCGAGTTGTTGACGCATCATCTGCGGATCATGCTTTCGATATGCGGTTGATAAGGATGGAACACTCGCAAGACTCATCGATGTCGCAAAGAGAATCGCGAATTGCAGTAACGGATACCCACGGTCGAGCACCCCTTTTTCAATTTTCGTCTCCGTCGTATTGCCAAGTAGATTGACGAACGTCAATCCATCGATCAATTGCATCAGTAACAAGGCAAGTGAGGCGATACTGACCGCCACCCCGCTTGTCACGAGCACTTTCCCGACCCGACGTACGTGAATACCTGAAAACACAGGACGACCGATCTTCCCTTTCGCAAAACGCAACAGGACGAATAACGAGACGATGCTGCCACCGATCGCTGTCAGATGGGCACTGGCACCAATCCAGTAAGGGTCCGCCTGCATCGAGACGCCGATATAGGTCACGAGCAACAAGAGTCCGACACGGACGGCATTTTCAGAGACTTGGGATACAGCTGTTGGTCGCATTTCAAGATCCGCTTGGAACATACCTCTAAGAACGGCAATCACCGGTAGTAAATAAAACGTACACGTGACGGCTCGCAACGGAACAACGAGTTTGTCGTCTCCAAACCACCCCGCAAGTGTCGGGGCAATCCACCATCCGAGCAAACCAAAGAAGACCGTCATCGCAAGTAAGACGTACAAAATCGACCACAAGACTTCTCGTTTTTCATCTGGATGATGGAGCGTCAACTTCGCCACAATGACAGGCAGCGCATAAATACCTAGCGCTGCCGCTATCGCGAATAAGGGATAGACCGTCTGATAGACGTACAGTCCGAAGTCGCCTGCAAGATTCTGATACGGAATCCGGTAAAAGAAGCTGAGCAATTTCGAGATATAGCTAGAGATCGCAAGCAGTGCTGCGCCTTGCGCAATCGTTCGTCTATTCATCGTGCGACGAGCCGACGATCAAGCTCTGCTAGCAACTGTTCTGCTTGCATCGTCATCTGTTGCGTCGACTGCTTGTTCCGGTTGAGCGTCAAGACAAGCTTTTGTTCTTGTTGTCCCATCCCTAGACCACGACCCAGTGGAACAGTCCATTTAACGAAATCCGCCACATCAAGCTGCTGTGTGGATTGGAGCGACAAGACGATCTCGATTTTCGAATCGGTTTGTTTGACGCGCTCGACACGCGCTCGTTCAGCAAAAATGCGCATCCGTGTCAATTGGATCAAACGAGCAACCTCATCTGGGAACTCACCGAATCGTTCGAGCATCTCTGTTTCAAGTTGTTCGAGACTATCGACGGTATCGACATATTTCAAGCGTTTATAAAATTCGATTTTCAGCTCGGAGTCCGTCATGTAGTGCGATGGAATATACGCATCGAGACTGAACGTGAACTCAGGTACGAATTTCTGGACGCGTTTTTTTCCCTTCATCCGTTCTTTTCGTTCTTCAACCGCTTCTGCGAGCATCTGTGAGTAGAGATCGAAACCGACCGAATCAATGAAGCCCGATTGTTGGGAACCGAGTAAGTTCCCGGCACCACGAATCGATAAGTCACGCATCGCGATCTTAAAGCCACTACCGAGCTCCGTGAATTCCTTTATCGCTTGTAGTCGACTTTCTGCGACTTCCGTCAATCGTTTTTGCGGACGGTACGTAAAGTACGAATAGGCGACACGACTTGAACGACCGACACGACCGCGTAATTGGTACAGTTGGGATAGTCCCATTTGATCCGCGTCGTGAACGATCAACGTGTTGACATTCGGAATGTCGATTCCTGTCTCGATGATCGTCGTACTGACAAGAACATCTGCATCCCCTTCAAAGAATGCGATCAACTGACTTTCGAGTTCGGTTTCCGTCATCCGACCGTGCGCCGTGACAATCCGCGCTTCCGGTACGAGCGCGCGAATCTCTTCTGCCTTTCGCTCGATGCCTTCGACCCGGTTATAAAGGAAGAACGCTTGTCCACCTCGACCGAGTTCCCGCTCGAGTGCTTCTCGCATAACGATTCCGTCGTATTCCATGACATACGTCTGGACCGGATAACGGTTTTCAGGTGGGGTCTCAAGGACTGAGAGATCGCGGATCCCGATCATCGACATGTGCAATGTCCGCGGAATCGGTGTCGCTGTCAACGTCAAGACATCAACGTTCGTCTTCAACTGTTTCAAACGCTCTTTGTGTTTCACGCCGAATCGTTGCTCTTCATCAATGATCAACAATCCGATATCAGCGAACTGGACATCTTTCGACAGCACACGGTGTGTCCCAACGACGACATCGATTGTTCCCTCTTTTAGTCCTTGTTTCGTCGCCTTTAATTCTGCTGGCGAACGGAACCGGCTCATGACCGACACACGAATCGGCCATTCACTGAATCGCTCAAGCATCGTTTCGTAGTGTTGTTGTGCAAGGACGGTCGTTGGTACGAGTAACGCGACTTGTTTTCCAGACATGACCGCTTTGAACGCTGCTCGAATCGCAACTTCCGTTTTTCCATATCCAACGTCGCCACATAATAGACGATCCATCGGACGCGGACGTTCCATATCCTTCTTGATCTCGGCAATCGATCGTAATTGATCGACCGTTTCCTCATATGGGAACGAAGCCTCGAATGCTTGCATGTTGTCGTCGTCCTCTGGGAACGCAAAACCGACGGCAGCCTCGCGAGCCGCATAGAGCTTGATTAACTCGTCAGCGATATCCTCGACCGATTTCTGGACCTTCGCTTTGACCTTTTTCCATTCCGTTCCACCGAGTTTATAGATCTTCGGCTCTTTTCCTTCAGCCCCGACATACTTTTGAATCAAGTCGATCTGATCAACAGGAACATACAACGAGTCCTCTCCCGCGTAGACGAGATGGAGATAATCCTGATGATTACCGGCTACATCAATCGTCTTGATGCCATGGTACCGCCCAATCCCGTGATGAATATGGACGACGTAATCGCCTGTCTTCAATTCTTGGTAACTCTTGATCCGTTCAGCGTTCGTCAGCTTCGTCGTCTGCTTCCGGCGACGCGCTGGTTGCTTGAAGACTTCTTCTTCCGTGATGACGACGAGACGCGCATTCGTCATCTCGAATCCACCATGGATTCCACCGATCAGAATCGCGGGTTGACCACGAGTGATGCCTTCTTTTGTTACGATCGAGGCTTCGACCCCATAGTCGGATAACGTCTGACGCATCCGCTCGGCACGTTCTCGGTTACTCGCTAAGAAGACCATCCACATGTCAGCGCGACGATATCGCTCGACTTCTTGCTTCAGGCGTTCCATCTGACCATGGAACGGTGCAATCGGTTTGATGCTGAAATGGATTGCCGCACTTTCCGGTACCCCACTCCGACGGGTCGGTAGGAGCGAGAGATACAACAATGGTTGTCCTTCAAAGACATGTGCCATCGGAACGGACAGGACGTAATCACTGACGCTTTGTCCGCGTTCAATGAGAGACGCCATCCATTCTGCTTCCTCTGCATCCTGGACTTCCGCCGCTTCTTCGACCCGTGCGACTTCATCGACGATCAAGACGCTTCCCGTCACGTCTTGGCGTAACGTCGACGTGTAGAGGATCGGTGCATACTTCGCGAACTGTTTCGGACGATCGCCGTTTTCTAACAACTCGACGTCATAAGCAATTCCCTCTTCAAGTGCCGCGAGGACCTCCGTACTTTGGACGCGCTCTTTCGTCGCCTCATAAAGACGACGGACTTTTTCACCTGCGTCCTTCAACTGATCCTTCGTCGCGAAGTGTTCCGCCGCTGGCATTAAACATGCTTCTGCGACGACGCCGAGCGAACGTTGAGTCTCCGCATCAAATGTATAGATCGAGTCGACTTCCTCGTCGAATAGATCGAGCCGGTATGGGCGTTCGACCGTCAGCGGATAAATATCGATGATACTTCCGCGAACAGCAAACTCACCTGGTGTCGTCACGGTCGCTGTCCGTTCGTACCCCGCATCGACTAAATCCTGGACGAAGTCCGGAATCGATATGATGTCGCCCGGCTTCACCTGTTTGACGTGTGACAGGAACGTCTGTGCATCTGGAACATATCGACGCAAGCCAACGAGCGGAATGATCAGAATCCCGTCGTCTGTCGTCAGTAAACGATGCCGGGTCTCGATCCGCGTCGCCCGCAGCTCTGGACTAGCGCCATAAGAAAGTTCCGCTGCTAATGTCTCATCGACTGGATAGAGCATGACGTCTTCTTCCGGTACGAGTTCAATCAAATCATCGTACAGTTTTTGTGCTTGGAACATGTTATGTGTCACGAGTACGAACCGACGTTTCGTTTCTTGATAAATCCCGGCGACGAACAATGCTTTCCCGCTGTTCATCAGACCGGTGATCAACTGGGCGTTAACACCGTCCCGGAAACGTTCCCGAACCGTCTTGATTTCAGGAATCGCTAGTAAGAGTTCTTGTAATTGTTTCATCTTCTTCCTCCTAAAACACGACAGCAAAAACGCTTTGGAACCCCAAAGCGTTGCGTTCAGTTATACCGATTCATCAAAGCGAGAAACGGTGTGTCTATGAAGTCCGTCGCTACATCGACAGACGCATTGAGTACGTGTTGCAAACTTCCTTGTTCCGCCTTCGAAAAATTCATTAACACCCAGTCGATGACTTGGATGGGTGCCGGTGGTCGACCGACGCCGAGCTTAAGGCGCTTGATCTCCTGCGTACCGAGGTGCTGGATCAACGACTTGACGCCGTTATGACCGCCTGCACTACCTTTTGAACGCAACCGTAGTTTCTCAAGCGGCAAGTCTAGATCATCATAGATGACGAGCACATCTTCGACCGCGATTTTATAGAAATCAAGTAACGGTCGCACCGCTTCCCCTGATAAGTTCATATACGTCAATGGCTTGACGAGCACGACACGTTCTCCGTTTATCATTCCCGTTCCGAAGAGGGCTTTAAACTTCGATTCTGAAAGCGTGATCCCGTGCTTCTCCGCTAAGGCATCAATCGCAAGAAAACCGATGTTGTGGCGCGTATTCGCATACTTCGCTCCAGGATTCCCTAATCCGACGATACATTTCATATCGATTCCTCATTTCTATTTAAAAAAGTAAACGAACAAGGGTCCGATTTCAATAAACCGGACCACGTCGTTCGTATGCATCAAGCAATCAGCTGAAGAGCGGGCTGATTGATTTCTGTTCGTGTACACGGATGATTGCTTCTGCAAGCAAGCGTGCCACAGAGATTTGTTTGATTTTGCTTGCACATTCGCGTTGTGTCAAGTCGATCGTGTTCAAGACGACGAGTTCTTCGATCGCTGAATTCTCGATTCGCTCCATTGCTGGACCTGAAAGAACAGGGTGTGTACAACATGCATAGACTTGCTTCGCTCCGTTTTCGATCAAAGCGTTCGCTGCAAGTGTGATCGTACCCGCTGTATCGATGATGTCATCGATGATGATGGCAATCTTGCCATCGACTTGACCGACGATGTTCATGACTTCTGCGACGTTCGGTTTCGGACGGCGTTTGTCGATGATCGCGATAGGTGCTTTTAATTGTTCTGCTAATTTACGTGCCCGTGTGACACCGCCATGGTCTGGAGAAACGATGACGAGTTCGTTTGGATCGATGTTCTTTTTCTCGAAGTATGAAGCGAGAAGCGGTACACCCATCAACTGATCTACTGGAATATCGAAGAACCCTTGGATTTGCGCTGCATGGAGATCCATCGTCACAACGCGTGTCGCCCCTGCTACTTCAAGCAAGTTCGCAACGAGTTTCGCCGTGATTGGCTCACGTGAACGTGCTTTGCGGTCTTGACGCGCGTAACCGTAATACGGAATGACGACGTTGATCGTCCGTGCAGACGCCCGTTTCAGTGCATCGATCATGATGAGAAGTTCCATCAGGTTTTCGTTGACTGGTTGGCTTGTCGATTGAATGATGTAAATATCATCTCCTCGGACACTTTCTTCGATGTTCATCGAAATTTCGCCATCACTGAAGTGTTTGACTGAACTTTCGCTGACCGGGATTCCGATGACTTTAGCGATTTCCTCTGCCAGTGGTTTGTTCGAGTTGAGTGCGAAAATACGAATTTCATGTTCTAAGACAGTAGACATGTGTAGGTGGCCTCCATTTGTTTGGGTTTAGACGAGTAGAGCGACAAGTAATGAATTAACGATAATCGGGTTTCGTCGTTTGACGTTCCCGTGCGATCGCGAGACCGTTTTCCGGCACATCATCCGTGACGGTTGATCCGGCAGCAACAAGGGCGTTCTTGCCGACCGTGACCGGTGCGATCAAGTTGACGTTACAGCCGATGAAAGCATCGTCCTCAATGATCGTCTGGAATTTATTTTTTCCATCGTAGTTGACCGTGATCGATCCACAACCGAGATTGACGTTCTCTCCGATTGTCGCATCTCCGACATAGCTCAGGTGGGCTGATTTACTACCTTCACCAAATGTTGATTTTTTGATTTCAACGAAGTTTCCGACGCGTGTGTTCGCTCCGAGAACCGCTTGTTGACGTAAATGCGCGAATGGACCGACTTGTGCCGCTGGACCAATCTTGCTGTCCGTGACGACGGATTGACGAACAACAGCACCATCTGCCACTTCACTGTTACGGATATCCGAGTTCGGACCAATCGTACATTCTGAACCGATGACCGTCTGACCGAGTAACTGCGTTCCCGGATAAAGAACAGTATCTGAACCAATCGTGACGTCCGGTCCGATGTATGTCGAAGACGGATCAACGAACGTGACACCTTGACGCATCCAGTACTCGTTCGTCCGCTTACGCATCGACGTTTCCGCTTGTGCAAGTGCGACGCGGTCATTGACGCCAATCGTCTCTTCGAACGTAGGTGCCGCGTACGCTGCGATCGTTTCGCCTGCTGCCTTTGCAATCTCAATAACGTCTGGTAAGTAATACTCACCTTGTGCGTTATCGTTCTTGACCTGCTTCAGCGTCGCGAACAACATCTCGTTATCAAATACATACGTACCAGTATTAATTTCACGAATCGCGAGTTCTTCTGCATTCGCATCCTTATGCTCGACGATTTTCGAGACGTTTCCGTCCTCGCCACGCACGATTCGTCCGTAACCGGTCGGATCATCAGCGAGTGCCGTCAAGACGGTCACTTTTGCGTTCGTCTCCGTATGATGTTGTAACAATGAAGCTAGTGTATCACTTGTCAAGAGTGGTGTATCGCCACAAACGACGAGCGTTGCTCCCTGTTCGTTCCCGAGTACGGGTTCTGCCATTTGAACAGCATGTCCTGTGCCAAGCTGCTCACTTTGAAGTGCGTATTCCACCGATGTGCCAAGCACTTCTTTGACGGATTCCGCACCATGACCGACGATGACGACCTGTCGCTTGACGCCGAGCGTCGCTAATTGATCGACGACGTGCTGTACCATAGGTTTCCCAGCGACTGGGTGAAGTACTTTGTAAAGCTTCGATTTCATCCGAGTCCCTTTACCCGCTGCTAGAATTACCGCGAAATGATTCATCCTTGTCGCTCCTCCACGTAAATTAGTGTTGATTTCGTTCAGAAATAGTACACTCGTTCCAACTATAACGAAAACGGCACCGTTATTCAATGATGGGACGAAGCGGAATCGAGGAAAAAACGAGAAAAAAGACAGCTTTTCCCAAGAAGAGAAAAGCTGTCTTTTTCCTTATACTTGATCTGTCGTTTGAACAGAAGAGACTTCGTAACCGATGCCTTCTTCTTGATCCTCACGTGCCGCATAGGCTTCGAGTACTGAATCTTCGACCTTTTTTCGCATTAATGCATTGATTGGATGAGCGACATCCCGGAAGATACCTTCTTGCGTTCGTTTGCTTGGCATGGCGACGAAGAGACCACTATTCCCTTCGATGACACGCAAATCATGTACCACGAATTCGTGGTCGAGCGTAATAGAGGCAAGTGCTTTCATTCGACCCTCTGCCACGACGCGACGAATTTTAACGTCCGTAACGTTCATTTTGTCCGCACCCCTTTAACCGTTGTCACAACTCTTCGTTGTCTACTTCTACTTACGGCTTAAAACAAATAAAGGTTTAGTCTTTCCCAATCTTTTTACGCATAATTTCCAAAAGTTTGATAATTACAGTATAGTTACAATCTATACGGCTGTCAATTTCAGGTAGTCTCAGCTTCCGAGAAATAGTGATCGACGTTTCCACGCTTGACTTGGATTTGACCGAGATCGACGTCGACGTCCGCTAATTTCATTAAGCTGACGTATTCGTTGACCATCTTCTTCTCAGCACCCTCTGCCTCGATCAAGACACCCACACCTGCGACCTTTGCTTCGAACTCGCTCAAGAGACTCATCATTCCACGAATCGTTCCGCCGGCTTTCATGAAGTCATCGATCAATAAGACGTTCGCTCCGCGTGGTAAGCTCCGGCGCGCAAGTGCCATCGTCCGGATCGCTTTTGAAGACCCTGAGACATAGTTGATGCTGACCGTTGATCCTTCCGTGACGCGACTATCCGAACGCACGATGACGAACGGCACACCCAGTTGCTCAGCGACCGCATAAGCAAGCGGAATCCCTTTCGTCGCGATCGTCATGACGACATCAACTTTCTTTTGGCTAAAGACAGACGCAAACACTTGCCCCATTTGTTTGACCATCTTCGGATCCCCGAGTAAGTCCGTTAAATAGAGGTATCCCCCCGGTAACAGTCGATCTGGACGTGCGACACGTTCACATAGATCATCGATGAACGGTAACGCCTTCTTATTGCTCCACGTCGGGATGAACATAACGCCACCCGCAGCACCTGGTACGGTGACGAGACGACCTGTTCCCTCATGTTCTAACATCTCGCTGACGATATCTAAATCTTCACTGATCGACGATTTCGCCGATTTATAGCGTTCTGCAAAAATCGTCAATGAGACGAGATGATGGGGATGGTCAAGCAAGTACCGCGTCATGTCGACCAATCGACCACTTCTCCGAATTTTCATTTGTTTTGTTCCACCTCTCCGTAATTCCGAATATTCAATAGTGAATATATCATTTTCATACGGATATTATCAATGGTTTTCGCCTAAAAGACGAACGACGTAGACTTCGTTACAAAAGCCACGTAATCCATTATAGAGACGTTGTGCCCGATTCTCGTGTTCCGTCAATGCAAAGACTGTCGGACCACTTCCGCTCATCAAGACGCCTTCTGCGCCACAGCTTGCCATGAATTCCTTGATCTGCTCGACTTCCGGGTGCATCGGCAACGTGACCGATTCGAGAACATTTCCGAGTGATTGGCAGATACCTTGGAAATCTTGCGCCTTCACCGCATCGATCATCGCTTCGACGTTTGGACGTTTTGCCGTGTTCAAGTCGAGGGCACCATAGACGTCAGCCGTCGAGACACCGATCGTCGGTTTAGCAAGAACGACCCAGCATGGGGGTGGTGAGACAAGTTTTTCTAGCTTCTCTCCGCGACCTGTTGCAATCGCTGTTCCACCCATGACACAAAACGGAACATCAGATCCAACCGCTGCGCCGACTTCTGCCAACTCTTCCAGTGTCAAGCCGAGTTGCCATAACTCATTCAAACCGCGTAACGTCGCTGCCGCGTCACTGGAACCACCAGCAAGTCCCGCTGCGACCGGGATGTGTTTCTCTAAAAAGATTTCGACCCCCGTCTTGACCTCGTATTTTTCTTTTAAGATCGCTGCTGCTTTATACGCAAGATTACGTTCGTCGTTCGGAACGTAAGCATGCTGGGCATTCATGCGAATTTCTCCTGACGGCAGCTCCGTCAATTCTAGACGGTCTGCCAAATCGACTGTCGTCATCACCATATGTACATCGTGATAGCCGTCCGGGCGCTTTGCCGTCGCATCCAGGACTAGGTTGATCTTGGCCGGAGCCTTTACAATAATCGTCATCGTGCCGTTCCTCCTCTAGTTCGTTTCCTGTAGGAATTGTATCAACCTTTCCACAAAAAAAGAAGCGAACATTTTGTCCGCTTCGGAAGGTAAGTTTACGAATTCGCAAATTCGATTTGTACGGAGTCTGTTAGCACGTCGGCGTAGCTATAAGAAACTCGCTCGACATTGTGGCGCTCTGCGTCTAGCTTGACTACAAACACCGAAGGATACGTCTCAACGAGCGTTCCGATTCGGGTTACGACCTTTTTACGACCGCCGCTTGCTTTTAGCGTCAGTCTTTCACCAACATGTGTTTCGAAAACATGTCTGATTTCGTTCAACGTCTTTGGCATACGCTTCACCTCACTAATATTTATTATAGCATATTAAATAAATATTAGAAAGGGGAAATATTATATCTGTTCTAATCGTATCCGTCAACGTTTTTTAATTGGCAAAAGTGCATCCGCTAACTGTGCGAATTCCTGCAGGCTGAGCGTTTCTCCACGACGACGTGGTTCGATTCCAGCTTCTAACAATGCCGCTTCGACCGCCGCCTTTTCTGTCTTCCCAAAGTGTGTCGTCAAGTTATTCAAAATCGTTTTTCGACGTTGTGCAAAACTTGCTCGGACGATTTCGAAGAAGAGGGCCTCATCCTGTGTCTGTACCGCTGGCTCTTTTCGAATGTTCAAACGAATGACTGCTGAATCGACGTTTGGTGCCGGAATGAAGACTTGTTTTGGAACCGTGAAGCAGACTTCAGCTTCCGCATAATACTGAATCGCAATCGACAAAGAACCGTACGCTTTTGTGCCCGGTTTTGCCCCGATTCGTTCAGCGACTTCCTTTTGAATCATCATGACGAGCGTTCGAAACGGCGCTTTCGCCTCGAGGATCCGCATGATGATTGGTGTCGTGACGTAATACGGCAGGTTCGCGACGACGGCAATGTCAGTGATTCCTTCTTGCGTGAACTCTTCTGCGACGATCGTCGAAAGATCAAGTTCAAGGGCATCCCCGTGAATGACCTTCGTATGAGGATACGGTGAAAGTGTATCGTCAAGAATCGGTAGTAGACGCTGATCAATCTCAAGAGCTACGACTTTTTTCGCCTGTTTCGCCGATTGCTCCGTTAATGAGCCAATGCCTGGTCCGATCTCGAGTACGCCGCTCTCAGGCGTTAACCCAGCTGCTCCGACGATGTTTCCTAATACGTTTAAATCGATTAAAAAGTTTTGTCCTAACGATTTTTTAAACGAAAAGCCATGTTTCGCTAAAATTTCTTTCGTCCGGTGCAATGTAGCAATGTCTTTCAAACTTCTTCCTCCTCTAATTGTTTCAGAGCCGCTTCCCATTCTGCCCGCGTGATCCGGATTGATGCGACACGTTTGACGAGTTGTTTGGCATTTGGTTCACCAATCGCAAGAATCTGACCGAGACGACGACGGCGGATCGAGGCTGCTGGTCCACCGATCAAATCGGCTGCTAGAATCATTTCACGTGTCACTTCGGCAACCGGTGCTTCTTCCGTTTCATAGACAGCAGCGAGCGCCTCTTCGATTGCGGCAGGTGAGGCATGTTCCACACCGATTTTACCTCGTTTATCTTTTGCTTGAGCACGCGGAAGATAGGCATGTTTACAGCCTGGTACGCGTTCGTTGATCCGGGCACGGATACGATCTCCTGGAAAATCAGGATCCGTGAAAATGATGACACCGCGTCGTTCCAGCGCCTTCTCGATGCGTTGCATCGTCTGTTCATTAACGGCTGAGCCGTTCGTTTCAATTGTATCGACATCAAAGACTTCTTGTAATCGTGTCGTATCATCGCGTCCTTCGACGACGATGACTTCTTTTAAGCGTTTCCGCATGATCTCTCCACCTTCTTCAAACACTCTCGTAATTGTACCTGTTTCCACGAAAAAAACAAGGAAGCGTCACGTGTCCGCTTCCGTTGCACTAGGAATGACCCAGACTTGCAGTTGTTTTCGACCGAACGTCTTCGCTTTTTGTTCCCCATCGACCAAGACATCGATCTTATTGCCTTTGATGGCGCCGCCGGTATCGAGGGCGATTGCGAGACCAATCCCTTCGACGTAGACCTTCGTACCAAGCGGAATAACTTTCGGATCAACTGCGATGATTGGCAACCCTTGATAGGTAATCGTATCGGTCACGTCATACCCGGTCGCGGTCAAGGCGCGACCGTTATACAAACGACTGCCGTTTGAAGCTGGGTCGTTCGTATACGCTGTCGCTTCAACCATCAAGCTCTTCGCACTCGCAAAATCAAGGTCTGCATCAGCCTTCGGTGTTTCAGCTAGAGGATTCGTCGCCTGTTCTTCGTTGAAGACAGGTGCTTCGACGGGTGTCTCAACCGGTTTGGTTCCGACTTTGACGACTTGTTTGATTGGTGTTCGTGTCACTTGGTCATCAATCAGTTTTTTCTCTTTGCTCAGACCGTCAGCTAACGTCAATTGATACTTTTTCGTTCGGACACCTGGACGACCAGATGCCGTCACGAGTTGTTCGCCTTCCGGTAAAGTCGGGTCCTTGACTTCTTCGATTTCAAACGGAACGAGCTGTTCCTGTGTCAACGTTGCACGACGTGTCGTGTTGACCGTAATCAACGTCCCTTCCGTCACACGGGTGTCGGGATCTGGAGCGACCCGATCTTCCTTTTGAAGACGGACTCCTTCTCGTGCTAGCAATTCCCGGACCGTTGTCTCATACGTATAGATCTGTCGTGCTTTTCCACCGACGACGAGATCAACAGGAAAAGCTTCCCGGTATCGCACCGTCATACCACTCGTCAGAATAGCGTCAGAGGACGGATAGATATCATCCGTCTCCGCTTTCTTGATCCCACGTTCTGCGAGCAAATCCTTTACTTGGCGCGCTTGCGTCCGAACGCGACGGGATTCACCATAGCCCATGATCAGTGTGATCTCTTTCGCACGCTGAATGACGATCAACCGTTTTTCTGGTAAATCAGCACTGAGCGCCGGTTCGATGATGTCATTCGTTCGCGTCGTGATGCCTGCTTCTTTGAGTACGCCATAAACGGAATCGGCTGTCGTTTCAATTTGCTGCTCTTGTCCATCAATCAAGACGGTCACGGTTTGTGGATGATCCATCATTCCATAGATGAGTGCAGCAACAAGTAATAGGCTGAATCCAATCGTAGTAAACGTCAACGAACGCATCATGGCAAGCGGAAGACCCGTTTGGCATTTTCGGTCGTTGCTGCTTCGACGTCGGCATACATCATGCCACGGAGCTGCGCAATCTCTTCAGCGACGAACCGGACATAAGCGGGTTCGTTGCGTTTCCCGCGGTGTGGCGTCGGTGTCAGATACGGACAATCCGTCTCAACGAGTAGACGATCGAGCGGGACTTCCTGCGCCACACGCTTCGGCATCTTCGCATTCTTGAACGTGACGGGACCTCCGAGTGAAATATAGAAGTTCATCGCGAGGCATCGTGGTAACAATTCAGCACTCATACTGTAACTGTGCAGAATCCCTCCAACTTCTTTTGCATCCTCTTCTTCAAGGATCCTTAACGTATCTTCTGTCGCTTCTCGGTTATGAATGACGATCGGTTTCTTTTTCTGCTTCGCAAGCCGGATCTGTTTGCGGAAGGCTTCTTGCTGCACGTCCTTCGGTGATGTATCCCAGTGATAGTCGAGTCCGATTTCTCCAAGCGCAACGACTTTTTCATGATCCATCAACCGTTCGACCTTTTGGTAGGCTTCCTCATCAAAGTCGATCGAGTCGACGGGATGCCAGCCGATGACCGCATAAAGATCGTCATACGCTTCAACGAGCTCCATCGCGCGATCAATCGTCTTATGATCAAATCCGACGACGATCATCGGCGAAACGCCATTCGCACGTGCCCGCTCGATCGTCTCGTGGACGTCATCTGCAAATTGGTCTGCATTCAAGTGAGTGTGTGTATCGATTAACATAGCTGTTCGACTCCTTCTTTAAAAAAATGCCTGTGACATGAAGTCCACAGGCATCGGTTTTATTTTACGCTTGCGCCGTTCGCCATCGTTGATGGGACCGTCGCCAGTTCAAGTTTTCCTGCTTTTTCAGCAGCAAGGACCATTCCTTGTGAGAGTTCGCCACGTAACGTGACTGGTTTTAAGTTCGCCACGACGATGACTTTTCGTCCGACTAAATCTTCCGGCTCATACCACTGAGCGATACCTGAGACGATTTGGCGTGTTTCTTTGCCCATATCAACTTGTAACTTCAATAGTTTTTTCGCCTTTTTGATTTTTTCAGCCGTCACGACTTCACCGACACGGAGTTCGATTTGGTCAAAGACATCAATTGTCGTTTCTGGACGAATATCTTCGTCTTCTTCTTCGACTTCCTCTTCCTCAACACGTGCTGCAGAAGCTTGACGCATCATGTCGACGATTGCTTCGACTTCTTCTTTGACGTCGAGACGTGGGAAGATCGGTGTCGCTGTACCGACTTTCGTTCCTGGCGTGATATCTGCGAATTTCTCGAGCGCTGCCCAGTCCATCGCTTGCCCAGAGAGACCCAGTTGCGCGAAGATCTCTTTTGGTGAACGTGTCATGAACGGTTGCAACATGATTGCCACGTGACGCAAGACACCGACGAGGTGCACCATGACAGAACCGAGTTCCGCCGTTTGGGATTCGTCTTTTGCAAGCACCCATGGTTGTGTCTCATCAATATATTTATTGGCACGGCTGATCAATTGCCAAATGTGCGACAGTACGACAGAGAATTCCATGTGTTCCATCGATGCTTCGACTTTCGTGACCGTTTCTTTTGCAAGATCCGACAGTGTCGCATCAAACGGTGTCACGTTACCTGTATAGGCTGGGATCTCACCATCAAAGTATTTCGTGACCATCGCGATCGTCCGGTTGAGTAAGTTCCCGAGATCGTTCGCTAAATCATAGTTCATCCGCTCAACGAATGCTTCAGGTGTGAACATACCGTCCGAACCGAATGGCACTTCCCGTAAGAGGTAGTAACGAAGAGCGTCGAGACCGTAGCGATCCGTCAATGGAATCGGATCGACGACATTTCCTTTTGATTTCGACATTTTTCCGTCTTTCATCAACAACCAACCATGTGCGAAGACTTTCTTCGGTAATGGGAGATCAAGCGCCATCAAGAGTGCCGGCCAGATGATCGTGTGGAAACGAACGATTTCTTTTCCGACGAGATGGACATCTGCTGGCCAGTACTTATCGAAGTTACCATGATCGTCCGTACCATAACCGAGTGACGAGATATAGTTCGTCAACGCATCGATCCAGACATAGACGACGTGCTTCGGATTCGACGGGACTTGTACACCCCAGTTGAATGTCGTCCGTGAGACCGCTAAGTCTTGAAGACCTGGTTTAATGAAGTTATTGATCATTTCGTGTTTACGTGATTCTGGCAAGATGAATGACGGATTCGCTTCAAAGTACTCAAGCAGACGGTCCGCGTACTTGCTGATCCGGAAGAAGTAACATTCTTCACGAACGAGTTCGACCGGGTGTCCACTGTCAGGGCTCTTCCCATCGACGAGTTGTGATTCCGTATAGTACGTCTCATCCGGAATTGAATACCAACCTTCGTATTCACCTAAATAGATATCGCCCGATTCAAGAAGTGTCTCGAACACTTTTTCGACGACTTTCTTGTGACGTGGTTCTGTCGTCCGGATATAGTCATCGTACGAGATGTCGAGACGATCCCATAAGACTTTAATCTGTTCGACGACACCGTCGACGAATGCCTGTTCCGAGATCCCTGCTTCTGCTGCTTTTTCCTGAATTTTTTGACCGTGTTCATCGCTACCTGTCAAATACCGGACGTCGAATCCTTGAAGTCGTTTGTACCGTGCCATCGCATCTCCAGCCACCGTCGTGTATGCGTGACCGATATGTAGTTTTGCACTTGGATAGTAAATCGGGGTCGTGATGTAAAATGTCTTTGCCATGTTATTCCTCCGTTCTCTGATTTCCATCTTCATTATAGGCTATTATACGCTGTTACGGGGCTGATGTCGAAACTCGCTTTTTGTCGAATCAAAACATTTTTTGACATCAGACATCAAATTACAAAAAAACACACTCTATAGTTTCATTTCCTTAAAAAAGGGAAAATGTATTAATAAATCGTTTCAAATATGGGGTTTTTGAGAAATAAATGACATTTTGATTTCAAGCTATTCAGATTGGTTGACTACTTTTGGAAAGTCTAGTATTCTACATTCTATAGAAACGATGTCGAATTTTGACGATTTTTCAAAAGAAAAAGAGATCCATGACATCAAAGGAGGAACAACAAAATGAAATCAACAGGTATTGTACGTAAAGTAGACGAGCTCGGTCGTGTCGTAATTCCAATCGAATTGCGCCGTACACTTCAAATCGCAGAAAAGGATGCCCTCGAGATCTATGTCGACAACGAACAGATCATCCTTAAAAAATATAAACCAAACATGACTTGCCAAGTCACAGGCGAAGTATCAGAAGATAACTTCAAATTGGCTGATGGTAAATTGATTCTTTCACCAGACGGCGCGCAGCGCGTTCTCGTTGAATTAAAAGATTTCCTCGATCGTCACTACGCAAGCAACGAATAATTAAGAAAGGAAGCTCCTTAACAGGGCTTCCTTTTTTAATCTGCTTCGTGAAATGCAAGATACAGCTCTTGACGATCCAGTCCACGTTCCTTTGCGACACGTTTCAGCGCTGCATTCGGCTTTTCGCCTTCTTCGATATACCGACGGATTTGCTCGAGCGGATCACTGTCTTGGATGACCGCTTCCGGTCGTTCTTCGTTTGATCCTTCGACAAGAACGACGAATTCACCTCTCACTTCTTCTGCTGCCCAAGCGCGTAATTCACTCACGCTCCCCCGAATGTATTCTTCATACCGTTTCGTTAGTTCCCGGGCTAACGTTACCTGGCGATCACCAAGCACTTCTTCAATCCCTTGCAACATCTCTTTCAAACGATGCGGTGCTTCATAAAAGATGAGCGTTCCGGTTTCGTATTTCAATTGCTCCAACGCTTCGCGGCGCTCTTTTTTCTTCCGTGGCAAAAAGCCATAATACAAAAAGCGTTCCGTCGACAGACCGGACGCGACAAGAGCGGTCAACGCAGCGTTCGCACCCGGAAGAACGATGACAGGAATGTCTGCAACGATTGCTTGGCGAATCAGATCGCTTCCCGGGTCCGAGATACCAGGCATACCGGCGTCGGAGACGAGGGCGATTTGCTTTCCTGCCTCTAAATCAGTGAGGAGTCGTTCGCCGCTTGTTTGTTTATTGTGTTCATGGTAACTGACAAGCTTCGTCTCAATTGAAAAATGTCGAAACAGTTTCATCGTCTGTCGGGTATCTTCTGCTGCGACGATATCGGATTCCTGTAAGATTCGAACGGCCCGATACGTCATGTCTTCTAAATTGCCGATTGGTGTCGGGACGATATAGAGCCCAGCCCCTTGCTGTTGATAGCTACTCGTCGCTTTCATGAGGTTCCTCCTTGAATCAACCGTTCTTTTTGTGAACGGGTTAATTGTTTAATCGCATATTCCCGCTTCATTGCTTCTGACTTCGTCGTAAAAACTTCCTGATGAACGAGAACGACTGGCAGACGAGCACGTGTATACTTCGCTCCCTTACCTGCATTATGTGTCGCGATGCGTTGCGTGACATCTACCGCGTAACCCGTATAATACGTATCATCTTGGCACCGAACGATATAGACTGCATGCTCAGACATCGAACAGTTCCTTCATCTGATCCGCATACGAGTTGTCCGCTTCATAGACAATGAATGGGGGAAGCACCTTTAGTCCAGGTTTTGCATCCTTGATCCCCTCGACCAAGAGCATGTTTGCTTCCTTTCCTGCTTTCGGATAAATCAGCTGCATCCGTTTCGGTTCCAAGCGATATGTCCGCATCAAGGTGACGATATCGAGCAGTCGTTCCGGTCGATGGACGAACGCTGCTTTTCCGCCTTGTTTCAACAAATCTGATGCACCACGAATACAGTCTTCAAGGGTACAGAGGACTTCGTGCCTTGCAATCGTATAATGTTCACTTTGGTTTTGGTTCGATGTCTCGTTTGCTAAAAAATAAGGCGGATTACAGGTGACAGCATCATAGATGCCGTATCCAAGACGTGTTCCTGCCTCTTTGACGTCTCCTTCAATCATCTCGATCTGGTCGTTCAGTTCATTCAAGGTGATGCTACGTCGTGCCATCTCCGCTAGTCGTGGCTGGATTTCAAGACCCGTGATCTGCCCTTTCGTCCGGTAGGATAAAAAGAGTGGAATCGCACCGTTTCCCGAGCAAAGATCGGCAATCCGTCCCTGTTGAATCGGGACCCACGCAAATCGTGCGAGCAGTGCCGCATCGAGTGAATACGAGAAGACGGATGGACTTTGAATGATCTTCCCTTCCTGTCCTAAGAGATAATCAAGTCGTTCGTCTGGTAATAGTTCAAACATGTCGTGCCTTCCTTTCCGAAAAAAAGACTGACTCATGTAGAAGTCAGCCTCTCAATGTTTCGTTAACATGGATAAGCAGAAGAGACAATCGCCGTCTTTTCGTACTTGTCCATAATGCAAGTTACAGATATGGAACCCTTCCTGGTACAATCGTCCGAGATTATCGTAGCCCGCACCGACGCCTGCTTCCGCTTCTTCCGCTTCCGTGACCGGCTGTTGTTCATCGCGTTCGACTTTTTCTCGAAGATGATGATTCTCCAGGTACAGATGTTGGTTCTCTTCCATCATGTAAGCCAGCTGATCCTTTAACACGCTCAGATGCTCAGTCAGCAAATGAATCTGTTGCTCAATCGCATCGACACGCGTAATGATTTCTTTTTTATCGACTCTCTCCACGCGTATGCACCCCGTTATTCTTTTGGTCGTTTTGGTTTTACGGCACCAACGGATAATAGTTCTTCCATTGAGTACGTCAAGACGCGGGAACGATCCTTCAGTTCGATTTGAACGACTTGATCGAGGATGTTCAAACCAACGACGCGTCCTTCGCCTTCAGGTACTGTCAAACGTTTTCCGTAGTCCGGCAAATCACGGCGCATTTCTTCATACGTATCGTTCTCATATTTCAGACAGCACATCAAACGACCACATACTCCTGAAATCTTCGTCGGATTCAACGACAGGTTTTGATCTTTTGCCATCTTGATCGAAACCGGTTCGAACTCACCGAGGAAAGATGAACAACATAAGACACGACCACACGGACCGATGCCTCCCAGTAACTTCGCTTCATCCCGAACACCGATTTGACGGAGTTCAATACGCGTCCGGAAGACCGCCGCTAAATCTTTGACGAGCTCACGGAAGTCAACACGTCCTTCTGCCGTGAAGTAGAAGATGACCTTATTGCGATCAAACGTGTACTCGACATCGACCAATTTCATATCGAGTTTATGTTCACGGATTTTTTCGACACATACCGCATGTGCATCAAGCGCTGCGACTTTATTTTCGCGGACGATCATTGCATCCTTATCGTCAGCAATACGAAGAATGGATTTCAGTGGCAACACCACATCTTCTTCGTCCATTTGTTTATCGGCGATGACCACTTCGCCATATTCAATGCCCCGTACCGTCTCAACGATGACTGCTTGTCCTCGTGATAATGACTCTTGTCCAGGTGCAAAATAATAAATTTTGCCCGCTTCTTTAAAGCGAACGCCTACTACTTCTAGCATGTCGCTCTACCCTTTCTGTAAGTCAAACATGAGACGCTCAACTGTTAATTGGGGATTAACATTCGCTTCGACCCGTCTTACTGCGGCAAGCACAGCTTGCAACCAGCGGGTGATCGTCGTCTGGCTCTTGGACCCCATCTGTTCAAGTTGGGGTTTACTATTCGTATAGGTCATACCTTCCCACGCCGGATTCAGTTTCAGACGTAAGACATCCTCGAAGAAACAGGTGACGAGTTCAAGACCGATTCGGACATCCTGACGGTTCTTGAATTGTCCCATCCATTTCTCTTGTACGAACAGTGGTAAATCAGCCGGACGATTCGCTAATTCCTCCATCAATTGTAACACTGACGCTCGCGCATTTACAAACCAGTCTTCGAGTAATGCTTCTTCTGCATCCTCAACTTTTGGATAGACACGCGCTGCCAATTGCGTCAACTCGTGGTCCCGTCCCGTTTTTTCAGATAAAACCTCGCCAATCATTTGACGATCCGCCGGACGAAAACTTAATAACTGTCCCCGCGATCGAATCGTCGGTAAAAGGAGCTGGGGTTGATTCGTCAACAATAAAGCCACTTTTCCTTCTCCTGGTTCCTCAAAGAACTTCAGCAAACTGTTTGCTGCCTGGGGAGTCATCTTATGGGACTGGGTAATGACATAAATCTGACGATCGCCTTCAAGTCCTCGGAGTGAGAGATCATGCATCAATTGTTGAATCTGTTCTTTTTTGATGGTCGCGCCATCTGGTTCGATTTCATAATAATCGACCAAGTTGCCACTTTCCATCCGCCGACAGCTACGACAGACACCACACGGCTCTACATCAACCGGGTCCTCACAAAAAAGGCTTTTCGCGAACAAGTGAGCCGCTTCAAGTAGAAGCGGCTCATAGTCTCCGGTGAAGATATAAGCGTGATTGATTCGATCGTTTCGTAACGAATTTTGAAGAATCGTCGAAATGACCGATTGTGTCTGTTCCAGTTCATGAAACGTCTGCATCAGAATTGATGAAACCCTTCGATTGGTAAGACGAAGACCGTTGCCCCGCCTACCTGGACTTCAACAGGGTATGGGATATAAGAATCGGCATGACCACCCATTGGTGAGATTGGAGAAACCATCTGTTCGCGGCTTGAGCAGTTCTTTTTGATCAATCGCAACAAATCATCGAGACGCTCACTCTGTACACCAATCATGAACGTCGTGTTCCCTTCTTTAAGAAAACCACCTGTCGTTGCCAGTTTCGTTGCTCGGAAATCATGCTCGACAAGTGCTTCCGCCAAACGTAAGCTATCTTTATCTTGAACGATCGTAATGACCATTTTCATGAGAATCTCTCCTTTTCTTCTAAATACGTAATGACATCTTCCACTAAGTCCTGATGAATCGCTTCAATCGATCGATTAGCTTGTACGATCTGCACCCGTTCCGGATCCGATGCTGCAATCTGTTGGAAACCTTCATAGACGCGGGCACGAAACGCATCATCTCGCTGCTCGATTCGATCAAGTGCTCCCCGGTCCATCATTCGTTTTTTAGAATCCGTTACCGTTAAATCAAATAAATACGTTCGGTTTGGCGCTAACCCACCTGTTGCAGAATCATTGATTTGACGCACGAGATCAATCGGATGTCCAAGACCATACCCTTGATACGCAAGTGACGCATCAACGAATCGGTCACATAAGACGATTGTGCCTGCCTCTAACGCCGGTCGAATCAATTCCTCGACATGCTGGGCACGAGACGCTGCATACAACAGAATTTCTGTCATCTCTTTCATCTCTTCAAAATCAGGATTCAAAATCAACGAACGAATTTCGTTCCCAACGCGTGTCCCACCTGGCTCACGGGTCGTCATGACGTTATAGCCTTTTTCTTTTAACACATCACTAAGCAATTGTAATTGTGTCGTTTTACCGGCACCATCTGGTCCTTCGACAGTAATGAACGTACCTTTCATCCTTCAAACCCTTCCTCTATGACGCGTAACGCTCCTCGTTGCAATTGTTCGCCCCCTTGCAAATGAACGGCTACGGTTTGATAATGTCGTAAACGTAGTACGTGTTCCGCCGTAATGCGTTCGCCTCTGACGATCAACGGAATGCCTGGCGGGTACGGAATAATCGTTTCGAGTGAAACATGACCGATACACTCATCCAGCTGACGGAACGTACCTGTTGCTTGTTCTAACTGTTCATAAGAACAAGCTAAAGCAGATACTTGTATTTTACCCATAATTGGTTGCTCGATATACCTTTTCAAAGGAATTCCTTCTGATTTCATCATTTGAATGGCTCGTTCGACACGGTGGACCCAGTCAGCCTGCTCAGACTTAGCTAGCGGACGAAGTGGCAAAATACAGACGACGTGATCTCCTAGAGCAAATTCCGCATCGAGTTGAACAGCTCGTAACGCATGTAGCAGCGCATCTCCTGAATATCCCTCATATGTTAATGTCATCCGTGACCAATCGTCGAATCGCAGAACCGCCATATGATCGAACCGTTGAAGTGCTTTGATGAATGCATCATGACTAGCTTGAACATCTGACATCCCTTTAACTGTCCATTGTTCACGATAGGAACGGGCATAATCTAATGAAGCCAGGAGTAAATATGAAGGACTCGAAGTCTGAAACGCTTGAAGCGCTCGCTGTAACTTCCTTCTCATCTTTTCTGAAAATCGCTCATGCATCCATGCTCCCATCGTCAGTGCTGGAAGTGTTTTATGAGCAGACTGGACAACAGCAGTTGCTCCCAACTCAAATGCAGAACGTACACCAAATGCTTCACCGAAATGTGCACCATGTGCTTCATCCACTAACAAAGGGAGCCCGTGCGACGTTGTGATCTGAACGAGTGACGCGATATCAGCTGCTTCCCCGTAATAGGTCGGTGAAGTGATAAACACGCCGACTCCTCCTGGATATTTCGTAAACGCTTCCTTTAATGTTTCACGTGAAACATGTCCACTGATTCCCGTTTCCTTATGGATGTCTGGTTCAAGAAAGATCGGTTCGATCCCCAGCCATTCTAATGCATTGAACACCGATTTATGCGAATTACGCTGTACATAAACACGCTCTCCTCTTGCTGCTGTAGCTGCAAGCATCGCCCAGTTCCCAACGGTCGAACCATTCACAAGGAAATGACTCGCTTTTGCACCATAGACTTTTTGCAGCAAAGCTATCGCGTCAGCAATAGCCTCTTCCGGATGATGAAAATCATCTAGACCAGGTAATTCTGTGACGTCCCATTTAAAGAAGTCAGGAAGAGGCGTCAATGTTCCATTCTTATGACCGGGAACATGCCATGAGATGGGCGTTCGATCTAAGTGACGTTGAAGTGCATGTACAATAGGAAGTTCGTGTTTCATGAAAAAACTCCTTTTCCTCTAAAATGATTACACAAAAAGACCGACCTGCAATCTGCAGATCGGTCAAGTGCCTGGCAACGTCCTATCCTCACAGGGGGAAGCCCCCAACTACTTTCGGCGTTCAAGTGCTTAACTTCCGTGTTCGGCATGGGAACGGGTGTGACCACTTGGC
>CAJYMC010000007.1 GCA_913775715.1 uncultured Exiguobacterium sp.
GATGGAATCGTTCTTTGGGCACTTGAAAGATTATGTCGATTATAAATTAGCATCTGACCTCGATGAGGTCTGTGCCATGGTCGATGCTTACATTGATTATTACAATAGCGAACGAAGACAATGGAAATTACAAAAGATGACTCCGGTACGATACCGAAGCCATCTCATAGCAGCTTAAAACGTTAAGGGTACTTTTATTAAACTGTCCAAACTGTAGGGCTCAGTTCAGACATATGCGATACGTTTACCGGTCTTTTTTGACTTGATTTTTAATAAAGCATTTCCTGTTTGTGCGAATTTATTCGGATACTAGCAGGTATCGACCTGCCATACTAAAAGAAGTAAAGGTATGGTAAGGGGGAGGAAAAATGCGTTTTACGAAGTCGATGATAACTATTGTATTGATCAGTAGTTGCGTCTTATCGGGGTGTGTAACGGAGACAAAAGAACATGCTGTAAAACCATCTGCAGAAGTTGCATCCGTGAAACCAACTAAAGGACAAAAGGAAGTCGAAGAAATTTTAATTAAAGAGCCCTCCGTCGATGCAGATACACCAGGCAAAGCGAGCGTCGAGCAAATTCAGCTGACCTACAAAAACGGACAAACCGCCGTACCGACCAAAGATGATATCTTGTCGGAAGCGATTCTTGGTCAAAAAGCGATTGTCACGCTGCAGTCTCCGGAAGGACCACATCATTACATCGTTTTGTTTTATGAACAGTCTGATCGCTGGATATTAACTGGCGTTCTTCCTGCGACAGGACCTGTTACAACGGAACGCTCGGAATCACGTGGCTTGAAGCTCCCATTTTCGACATTTACAGCGAATGAAATGAGTTGGAGTGATGCGGAAGACGCGCCAATCACATGGACGTTTGCTGGAAAAGAATCAATCCTTACGGTTTCGAAGCTCCCGCAGCAACCGATGGACAGCAAACCGACGGAGGTCATGACATTGGCGAATGGAATAGAAGCTTACGTCCATGAGACGAAACGGGAAGCTAGCTTGTCTTATCAAGACGGTGAACAGACGGTTCTGTTAACCGGTAACGTATCAGTTGATCGTCTTAAAATACTTGCGGCATCACTGCCATCCGTCACGTCAGATTCATTTCCGTATGGAGGAACAGAATAAAAAAAATCGCGCGCTTCACACAACTCCCGTCAGAGTAAGTGAAGCGCGCGATCTTTTATCTATTTACGTTCTTACCATTTAAAATCAAAATCAGCACCGACATCTTTTGCGAGATGGGCATCTGATCCATAGACGAGCGGAATCGATAACGACTGCGTGACTTGCAGGAGTTCCGGGTAAGGATAGGAAAGACCACATAATGGTTTCCGGAGTCCTGCCGTGTTGACGTCGAGTGTGAAGTTCGCCTGACGGATTTTCCGTAACGTGTCGTCGAGGTTCGTTGGGTTCGACTCAAGCGGATAGGCTTGGATGAATTTCGTCGGTAACGTTAAGTGACCGAGGCGCTTCGGCTGGTGTGCACCGAGGTCCGTCATGACGAGGGCTTGGATGCCTTCATAATAGCGTTCGTGGACCGCCGTGACGCTTCCGAGTTTCGTGACGATCTCACCGAAGCTTTCCTTGCTGAAGTCGACGCCGTAATATTGCTCATCGATGTATAAGTAATGCAATGAGAGAATGCCGTCGGTTAAGACGTCAGCGTAGCGGGCGATGATGTCACGCGTACCGTCGACATGCCCTTCCCAGTAGTCGAACTCCATCCCGATCCGGATATCAATCTGATTCTTGTATGTCTCGCGGAGTTGGGTCAATTCTTTCAGGTAGGCATCGGCTGTCGCGAACGACATTCCGGAATCGTTATCTGGCGCAGGATCCGTCAGACCTTCAGGTAAAGGGGCATGTTCCGTGAAGCTGATCCGTTCTAAGCCTTGCTCTAAGGCACGCTCGATGTAGGCTTCGAGTGGATCCTTCGTACCGTGTGGACAATATGGACTGTGGACGTGACCGTCCCATTTCAATAATTGCATGAGTAACCCTCCGATTTTTTAGAATTGGCAAGCAAAGCGATTGACAATGTGCCCGAAACGCGGTATCTTATCGTTAAATAATTTAGCGTGGTACAGTGATAATAAGATAAAGGAGTGGGAGAATGCAATCATTTTCTACGATTCGACTCAAGGATGGAGCGACGGACTACGTCGGTGCCTCGGCAACGCGGCTCCAGCAGGTCATCCGTCAGCTCGAAGATGGACTCGAACAATCTAACTATACCCGATTAATCACCCCCTTAATTGAGGAAATCGGTGGACGGGAACAGATTCGAATGGATTTTACGACTAGTGTCGCGCGTGCCCTCAGCGAACGGGGGCGCGAACAATATAAACGTGTCTTCTACAGTGGCTCGGTCTTTCAACCAGAAGAGAAGTTCCAGGTCGGATTCGAGGAACGGGGACAAATCGCAGAAGTCGAAGCAATCCAACTCGCGGTCCGACTCGTCGAAGAACTGACAGGAAAAGAAGTCACACTCTCAATTGGTGATGCTGGTCTAATCGAGCATTTGATCGAGACGCGCGTCGGTGATCACCACTTACGCGACCAAGTGACGCAGATGCTCCGTTTACGTAACGTCATCGAACTGAAGCGGATCGCGGGTCAACTGGATGATGCTTTACTCGCGAAACTACCTTTATTATTCGGACGCGAAGGAGCAGAGACGATCTTACCGTACGTTGACGAAACACGACTCAATGCCGTGCTTGATCTCGCGGAAGCCGTCAATGCCGATCTCGACTTCGGTCAAATGGGCTTACAGACGTACTATGACGGGATCACGATTCACGGTTTCATCGAAGGTGTGACGGAACCCGTCCTCGTCGGTGGACGCTATGATCGGCTTTATGAACAATTCGGACAAGAACAACAGGCGTTCGGCATCGGATTCTCGGTCGAACGGTTGGCGGAGGTGCTCTAAATGCGAATCGGAATTACGAAAGGACGGCTGTCGAAAGCGACAGAACGTTATCTAAAAGAAGCTGGCGTCGAGACATGGGGAGCCATTGAACGCGAACTGATCGTCAAACGGGGCGAGCACGAATTCGTCTTCATGAAAGGATCGGATTTGATTCCGTACGTCGCTCAAGGTGTTCTTGACGTCGCGATCACGGGGAGTGACATCTTACTTGAATCGGATCAAGAACTATCGGAACTGGCGGAATTGCCGTTCGGCGTCTGCCGAATGTCGGTCTGCGCGAAGGAACCTTTGCAATTTGAAGGTGGGCGCCGCGTCCGGATTGCGACGAAGTATCCAGTCATCGCAAAACGCTACTTCAGCGAACTCGGTGTCGACGTCGACATCGTACCGCTGAACGGTTCGGTCGAGTTGGCACCGTTACTCGGACTTGCTGACGCAATCGTCGATATCGTCGAGACAGGTGAAACGTTACGGGCGAACGGACTGAACGAATATGAGAAAATCATCGATATCAGTGCTCGGTTCTTTACGAGCGAATGGACGTTAAAACGGAAGCGGGTGGAAGTCATCCGCTTGCTCGAGCAATTGACAGAAGGAGTGACACGATCATGACACCGACAAAACCTTTCAGCATCGATCGCGACACAGAACTCGCGGTCCGCGCGATTCTCGAACGCGTCGCAACAGACGGTGACGCTGCTGTCCGCGATTATACGAACCAATTCGATCAGGTCGATCTCGAGGATTTCCGCCTCAGTGAGACACGGATCACACAAGCGTTCGAACAGGCAGACGCCAACTTGATCGACTCGTTGAAGTTGATGGCGACACGACTCGTCGAATGGCACGAACAGGAACTGCCGTCGGACATCGAACTCGTCGAAGCAGACGTGACACGACGTCAACGGTTCGTTCCCGTTGATTCAGTCGGGATCTACGTACCGGGTGGTGCAGCAAGTTATCCGTCGACCGTCTTGATGAACGCGATTCCAGCGAAAGTCGCCGGAGTTGAACGCGTCGTCATGGTGACACCGATGACGAATTTAAGTGACGAGGTGCTCGTTGCGGCACGGATCGCTGGTGTAACAGAAATCTATACGATTGGTGGAGCGCAAGCCGTCGCCGCGCTGACATTTGGAACAGAAAGTATCCAAGCTGTCGATTTGATCGTCGGACCTGGGAACCGCTTCGTCGCCGAAGCGAAACGCCAAGTCTACGGGATCGTCGGGATTGACTCGGTCGCTGGTCCATCGGAAGTCGTCGTCATCGCTGACGAAACAGCGCACCCGGACCGGATCGCAGCTGATCTTCTTGCGCAAGCCGAACACGACCGTGATGCTGTCGCGATCGCCTTCGTGCCGACAGAAGAGATGAAACAAGCGGTGGATACGGAAATCGAGCGGCGCTTACAACAATTGCCGCGTCAAGAGATTGCCCGTCGTGCGATGGAAAACGGTGGCGTCTTCGTTGCTCCACTCGAGACAGCGATCGAAGAAGCGAATCGCCTCGCAGCGGAACACTTGGAACTTGCCGTTGCCAATCCGCAAGAGGTCGTCAAGTCGATCCGTCACGCCGGGATGATTTTCCTCGGTCACGAGACACCAGAAACGCTCGGTGATTACGTCGCCGGAACGAACCACGTCTTACCGACATCCGGCACAGCTCGTTTTGCGTCTGGATTATCAGCGCGGACATTCCTGCGTCACCAGACGATGCTCGAAGCCACACGCGCAGGCGTACAACGTCTCGCGAACGCAGCGAAGACCGTTGCCCGGGTCGAAGGACTCGAAGCACACGCACAAGCCATCGAAGTGAGGGAAGACTAATGCGATTACACCAAAACGAACGATTCACGACCCATAGTCCAGTCGGGATCGAAGCGATCCAGGAATTGATCGCAACGTTCCCTTTAAATGAATATCCTGTCGAAATCATCGATCAAGTCAAGGCATCATACGCGACGTACGCCGGTGTCCGTCCGACGCAACTCGTCGCCGGAAACGGCTCGGATGAGTTGATCGGCTACTTATGTGCCCGCTACGGCGGACCCGGGATGCCAGTCATCGCCTCGGAACCGGACTTCGTCATGTACCAGTTCTACGCTGACCGAGCACGGGCACCGTTTGAACGGGTACCGCTACTTGACGAGATGGCGCTTGACGTCGACGGATTGATCGCAGCTCCTGGTGAGATCATCTTCTTGAGTCACCCGCACAATCCGTCTGGAATCCTTCGCAAGGAAGCAGACATCCGTCGTTTGCTTGATAGTGGTAAATACGTCGTCATTGATGAGGCGTACATCGACTTCGCGCTCGAACAGTCGATGCTTCACTTACTGGAAGAGTATCCGAAAGCGATCATCTTACGGACGCTCTCGAAAGCGTTCGGGCTCGCATCACTCCGACTCGGATTCGTCATCGCGAGCGAACAAATCATCGAAGAAATCGAACAGATCAAATCACCGTATAACGTCTCTGGTTTATCAGCGGCAGTCGGTATCGCCATCATGGCAGAACCGGAACTCGATCGCGTCTTAGAAGAAACCTACGCGAGCCGTGAAGCGATCGAACGGATTCTCGCACCAATCGGCAAGACGTATCCGAGTGCAGCGAACTTCGTCTATGTCGAATATCCGGAAGCCGAACGCTTTACGCAGCGTTGTGCTGACGCCGGATTACGGATCCGCTTGTTTAACCAAGCATTCCGTGTCAGTTGTGGATCACCGGAAGCAATGCAAGTATTAGAAACGTGTGTAGAGGAGGAATTACGATGCGGCGTGGCGCAAGCGAACGAGTAAGTGCAGAATCAGACATCAAGGTTGAGGTCGATCTCGCAGGAGGTCCGGTTGAGATCAAAACCGGTGTCGGCTTCTTTGATCATATGTTGACGTTATTTGCCTTCCAGGCACGGATCGGTCTGAAGGTAACCGCAAAAGGTGATACGTGGATCGATGCCCACCACACGGTCGAAGATACAGCTATCGTCCTCGGGGCAGCGTTGACGGAAGCGCTCGGCGATAAAGCCGGGATTGAACGCTACGGCGAATCGCGTGTGCCGATGGACGAGACCCTTGCGTCCGTCGTCCTTGATTTCAGCGGTCGTCCGTTCACCGTCTTCCGTGCTAGTTTCAAGAATCCGAAGCTCGGTGACTTTGATACGGAACTCGCAGAGGAGTTCTTCCAAGGTTTATCACGCAGTGCCCGGATGACGATTCATGCCGAAGTCTTGTATGGTTCGAACACACACCACATGATCGAAGGGTTGTTCAAAGCACTCGGTCGGGCCGTCCGTCAGGCCGTTGCTGTGACGAGCGAAGGCGTACCGTCTACGAAAGGGTTGATTGATCAATGATAGCAATCGTCGATTATGGCGTCGGGAATATCGCAAACATTGAGCGGGTATTAAAACAGTTGGGTGAGGCAGTCATCGTCACGAATGATGCTGAACTACTGGAGCAAGCTGAAGCACTCGTCTTACCCGGTGTCGGTGCCTATGCACCGGCAATGGAGCGCTTGAAGGAGACTGGACTGGTCGAATTTTTAAAAGAACAAGCCGAAAAGAAGCCGTTCCTTGGGATTTGCCTCGGGATGCAACTGCTCTTTGAATCAAGTGACGAAGATGGACTGACAGAAGGACTCGGGATTTTGCCTGGCACAATCGAAAAACTACCGAGCGACGTCCGCTTGCCACATATGGGATGGCACCAGCTGACGAACCACGGCGAAGCCGTCTATTTCGTCCACTCGTACGGTGCAGTCTGTGACCCAGAATGGATCGTCGACTCGGTCGAATATGGACGCCTCGTTCCGGCAATCGTCCAAAAAGGACAAGTCACCGGGATGCAGTTCCACCCGGAAAAGAGTGGCGAAGTCGGATTGAAACTACTGAAGGAATGGAGAGAGACGACATGCAACTCTACCCAGCAATCGATTTAATGAGCGGACAGGCCGTACGCCTGAAGCAAGGAGATTTTGACCAACAGACATTCTTCGGTGATGCGTTGACGATTGCGAAGCGCTTCAAGGAAGACGGGGCGACGGCGATCCACCTGATCGATCTTGACGGTGCAAAAGCCGGCGAACCGTTACACTTGAACTTGATCGCCGACATCAAAAAGGAGACAGGTTTGTTCGTCGAAGCTGGTGGTGGTGTCCGTAATATCGAGACGGTCGAAGCATACGTCGGTGCCGGGATCGACCGGATTCTCGTCGGCACGGTCGCTCTTGAAGACGAAGCGTTACTTGAGCAGATGATTGCTCTTGCTGGTGATAAACTGGCTGTTGCGTTAGATGCAAAAGAGGGCATCGTTCAGACACGCGGCTGGCTCGAAGCGAGCGGTTGGACGCTCGAAGAAGCGATGACGCACTTGATCGGCAAAGGAATCAAGACGTTCCTGTATACAGATATTTCGCGTGACGGAATGATGATGGGACCGGATGTCGATGGACTTGATCGCTTGAAGCGGGAAGGGGTCGAATTGATCGCTTCTGGTGGTGTGACGACGGTCGATGACGTCGCACGTCTCAAAGAAATCGGGATGGACGGAGCCGTCGTCGGTCGGGCATTGCTCGACGGATCCCTCGCCTTAAAAGAGGTGTTACGCGTATGTTGATGAAACGAATCATTCCCTGTCTTGACGTCAAGGAAGGACGTGTCGTCAAAGGCGTTAAATTCCAAAACTTACGTGATCTCGGTGACCCGGTCGCCGTCGCGAAATACTATTACGAGCAAGGAGCGGACGAACTCGTCCTGCTTGATATCTCAGCAACGCAAGAAGGACGCGAGACGATGCTTGATATCGTCGAACGCGTCGCAGAAGTCATCTACATGCCATTTACGGTCGGTGGCGGAATCAAGACGATCGAAGACGCGAAACGCTTGATTCGTGCCGGTGCTGACAAAGTCTCACTCAACTCGTCGGCGCTTCAAAATCCACAACTGATTCAAGAAGTCAGCCGCCTGTTCGGTGTCCAAGCGACAGTCGTCGCGATCGATGCGAAACAGACCGGCGACTCGTGGGGTGTCTTCTCACACGGTGGCACACAACCCGTCGGACGTGACGCAATTGAATGGGCACAGGAAGCCGTTGCCCTGGGTGCTGGTGAATTACTCGTCACTTCAATGGACGCTGACGGAACAAAAGACGGCTATGATCTCGCCTTGATCCGTCGTCTGCGTGAAGTCGTCAACGTGCCAATCATTGCTTCCGGTGGGGTCGGAACACTCGATCACTTAGCGGAAGGACTAGAGGCAGGCGCTGACGCGGCTCTTGCTGCTTCGATCTTCCATGAAGCAACGTACACGATGCCGGAAACGAAAGCCTACCTCAAGGAACGAGGAGTCGAAGTCCGATGACGACATTGAATTTTTCAAAAGGACTCGTCGCTGCCGTCGTCGTCGACGAGCAGACGAACGATGTTTTAATGGTTGGCTTCATGGACCAAGCAGCTTATGATAACACGCTTGCGACCGGTCTTGTCACCTTCTTCTCGCGGACGAAGAATCGTCTCTGGACGAAAGGCGAGACGAGCGGGAACACGCTTGAACTCAAACGGATGTGGATCGATTGTGATCAGGATAGTCTTTTGATCGCAGTCAAAGCGAATGGTCCGACATGCCATACCGGAAATCGCAGTTGTTTCTATACGGAAGTGGAGGTGCCAAATGTTATACGAACTGGAACAGACCGTCAAAGCGAAGATTGAGGCAAAGGAAGCAGAATCCTATACGAACTATTTGATTGCTTCCGGATACGAGAAGATCGCGAAGAAGTTCGGTGAAGAGGCATTTGAAGTTGTCCTCGCCGGGAACGATACGTTAGCTGAAGAGACAGCAGACTTGTTGTATCACTTAACGGTCTTGCTTGCTGAACGCGGTGTCTCCTTCAAAGAAGTCGAAGCGGTTCTTAACGAACGTCACGGAACAAAATCGACGTTCAAGGATCGCCCGGATATTGAACAATGGTAAGGCATATCCACATCGCTTAGGCGGTGTGGATTTTTGTATGGGCGGGAAAAGACAAACAGATGACAGTTGTCATCAAATCGACAGAATCTTTCGATAGGCACGCTGTTGCATGAGGGCGTATAATCAAAAGCATAGTCCTTTGTTTTTAGAAAGTAGGTGTTCGATTGGTTACGAAAAAAGAAATCAAGCAAACGATCAAGCAACAATCGAAAGAAACGATCGAAGAGCTACTCGCAAAAGGGGATTCCTTGAAAGAGGAGATCGCCAGTGCCATTACACACGGATTGGGTGTCATTTTCAGTATCGTCGCGCTCGTGCTGTTGATCCTGCAGGCGACGAAATCCGGCAGCGCTTGGAACGTCACGGCTGTCAGTATCTTCGGGGCAACGATGATTCTCCTTTATCTGTTCTCGACCTTGATGCACTCGCTGATGCACACGAAAGCGAACAAGGTCTTGCAAATTTTAGATCACGCCGGTATCTATCTGTTGATTGCTGGTAGTTATACACCGTTCGCTTTGATCACACTCCGTGGTCCGCTCGGCTGGACATTGCTTGGAATCGTCTGGGGTGTCGGGACGCTCGGCATCATCTGGAAACTCTATTCGACCGGTAAATACGTCTGGATCTCGAATGCGTCTTATCTGATCCTCGGCTGGTGTTGTCTGTTTGCGATCAAACCGATCTATGAAGCGCTCGGATTCCAAGGATTCTTACTGCTCCTCGGTGGTGGCCTTGCGTACTCGCTCGGCGTAATCTTCTACGTCTGGGCACGCTTGCCGTATAACCACGCGATTTGGCATCTGTTCGTTCTTGCCGGCAGTGTTCTGATCTTCCTCTCGATTTTCTACTACGTTGCTCCAGCGACGATGTCATGAAGAAATTACGGCTCCGGGACTGGCTCCCGCTTACGCTGTATTTTATGTTTGGTCTTGGGTTGCTCCTGTACTTCCGGATGTCTGGAATGCTGGAGCAATTTGATATTCAGGCATTATCGGATTGGGTACGGGATCAAGGTCTGACCGGTATGTTGCTTTACGTACTCGCGTACACCATTCGACCACTCGTCTTTTTCCCAGCAAGTCTGTTGACAGTCTTTGGCGGTTACACGTACGGTCCATGGATCGGAACGCTACTCGACGTCATTGGTGCCGGCACTGGCGGTTTACTCAGCTTTTGGATCGCCCGGTTGCTCGGTCGCCGTGGGGTCGAGAAATTGATCGGGAAAGGGAAGCTGAACGTGCTCGACGAGCGGATTGCGACGAACGGTTTCCTCGTCGTGCTCGTCGTCCGATTGATTCCATTGTTTCCATTTGACGCGATCAGCTATGCGTCCGGATTGTCAAAAATCCGCTTTAAACAGTTCGCCATCGCCAACTACATCGGGATCATTCCCGGTGCGTTCGTTTACAATAATATCGGCTCAAGCCTGCGTGATCCGTTCTCCTGGCAATTTTTCGTTGCCATCGGACTGTACGTCCTATTCTTTGCCGTAGGACTTGTTGCTCAACGGATTCTCAAAAATAAACGAAATAAAGAGCGTATGTAAGCGCTTTATGGCATAATATGAGTGCAGAGATGTGAACCGATACGGTAAAACAGCCTAGCATTTATTTAGGGGGAATCATGAGTGATGGAAAAAGTACTACGGGATGGTTTTATCTTCTTATCGCAAAACAAGACATTGAACGGTCTCGCCAAGCGATACGGGCTTAAATTTGGAGCAAGTCGCTTCGTGGCAGGGGATTCATTGGAAGCATCGAAACGGGCGATTCAGGAATTGAACGCAAAAGGGTTATGCGTCACGATGGACCATTTAGGAGAGTTCATCTCGACGGTGGCGGAAGCAGAGATGATGACACAAGAATGTATTCGTGCGGTTGAGATGATTGCGGAAGAAAAATTAGACTCGCAACTCTCGTTGAAACTGACATCACTCGGACTCGATATCTCGGACGACTTGATTCGCTCGAACATGGAACGGATCTTAACACGGGCGAAAGAACTCGGTGTCTTCGTCACGATTGATATGGAAGATGAGCCACGTTGTGAAAAGACAATTCAATTGTTTGAAGAATTGCGCCAATCTTTCGATAACATCGGAACAGTCATCCAGTCATACCTCTACCGGTCTGAAGATGACATCAAACGTGTCGGACGTTTCGAGACGAATCTCCGGATCGTAAAAGGGGCATATAAAGAGCCGGCAACGGTTGCGTTCCCAGAGAAGGAAGATGTCGATCATAACTACATCAAGCTCGTGAAGTTACAATTATCACTCGGAAACTATGCTGCCGTCGCAACGCATGACGATGCGATGATCGAGCAAGTCATCCGTCACGCTAAAGAAAACGGGATCGAAAAAGACCAGTTCGAATTCCAGATGTTATTTGGCATCCGGGTCGAGCGTCAACTCGAACTCGTCAAACAAGGCTATAAAGTCCGTGTCTACGTTCCTTATGGACGTGACTGGTACGGTTACTTCATGCGCCGCTTAGCAGAGCGACCGGCAAACGTTGCCTTCGTTCTCAAAGGAATGGTCAAAGGATAAGAAGAGAAGGCGATGCAACGTTGCATCGTCTTTTTTGATTCAGGAAGGAGAGGACAGAATGGCACGCACAGAACAAGAATTCAAGGAACTGCTGCAACAAGACGCGCCTGTAACGCCTGCATTACTCGATGAGTTACTTCTACATATCGGTTCGACGGATTCTGAGTTACGAGATGGATTGATCTATCCGCAGTTAGCGATCTACATCGCATCAGAGTCATTTACGATAGAAGACACCAATCAAATTTTCGATTTCATTTTAAGCGGGCATGGATTGATGTATAGAATGGGAACAACGGACACAACAGCTGTTCTGACGCGATCATTTTCAGCATTAGCACTCGCTGAATTGTTAGTGATGGACAAAACCCGACACTTATTGACGCAAAGTCAGTTGGATCGGCTGTCCACTTACTTACAAACTTATCTGGAGCAAGAAAAGGATGTCCGTGGATTCATTGACGGAATGGGGTGGGCACACAGCATGGCACATATCGCCGATGTCTATGCGGTTTGGTTTACGCACCCAGCGAGTCGTCCAGAGGAGGAGCTCGGAGCGATTGATGCGATGATTCGTCAGTTGACACGGTCCGATTATCTCTATGTCGATGAAGAAGCGGACCGGATGGTGACGGCATGGTTGCAAGCTTGTCGCCATGGACTGTCGGAAGATGTCCTATTACAACGAATCGAACATAATATTAAGGAGTGGCTTGAGAGTGACGTGACGTGGGGAGATGCGGAGTGGACGACGTATCGTAACGTCAAACAGATGCTACAGACACTCTATTTCCGACTGAAATGGGAAAATCGATCAGATCACATTTTGATTGAAGAGTGGTTGCGACAGGTACATCAGCGAACGCACGGAGGATGAAGCATAGTATACCGGACGTTCCCAGCATCTTCGCTTTCCTCAGGCGGGAAGTAAGCCGCGGCATCTCACATTCCATGTGATTTGTCGGGGCTTCCTATTCCCTGACGGAAGCATGGTTCATGCTTCCTTTTCCTGTAGGAGTCGAAGATGCCCGGTTCGTCCTGAATGAACTAAACTCAAAAGCGATCGATTTCCGTCAATGGAATCGATCGCTTTTGAGTTCTTTGGATAATAAATGAGTGCGTCCTCCTCGCATGTCTTCATCCGACTCCTACAGGAAAAAGCGCGACGTTTCATCTCGCGCTGTCAGAGACAAACAAGACCCGGATTCGTCATCCGAAGGATGAGGAAGACTGGCTTGTGTCTCGCCTGAGGAAAGCGGGTGAGAAGACAGTGAGGTTTTTGATGATGGAGTTTCATTGATTATTACGGCAAAATGATATTTCCTAAAAACAGCATGCCTGCAAATACAAGAATGACAAGGAAGATAGAGGTCTGCGGGTGGAATCGTTTTTCTTGATAGCGCCGAAAAAGGCGTCTTCCGAGTTCAGGTATACCCATTAGAAAGACCATGTACAATAAGAAATATTGCCATCGTTCTAAAACATCAAGTGAATCGATATAAAACAACAGATTGATACCTAACGCAAACAAAATAAATGTATAAAAAGTTGTATATGACATCCTATCTCTCCCTCACAGCTGTCGTTTGAAAAGCAAACAAACATGAGAAGGCATGGGCTTGATCCAGTAACCGATGCCCCGTCATGACAGCTCCTTCTTTTTGAATGATCGCTTCATCGAGTAACGTCCAGCCCCGTTCTTTCGCTAGCTGCAGCAGTTCCCACGGCATCATCGTATTCCCCATCGCGACTTCTTCACCGTAGAGACGACGGTAAGCAAGTTGCCGTGGTGCGGCTGTCGGACCAAGTAAACTGATGACGACAAGCGGGGCGACGCGTTCGATTTCTTGCAGCACTTGAACAGGACGTGTCGACCATTCAAGTGAGTTGACGGCGAGTACGACATCAAACGCATGATCGGCGAACGGTAACGCTTCACCCGTCCCGACGATGAACGTCTGCTCGGGTGACTTCTCACGGGCAATTCGGATCATCTCGTCTGAGACATCAAGTCCGACTGTCTGAAAGTCCGGTGTCAGTAAGCGACAGGCTGCACCATCACCGCAACCGAGATCAAGCAAACGACCACCGGTGATCGTTTTTCGTAAGAACGGCAAAACGGTTTTCCGACTGCCGTTCGTCCACATATCGTCAGCGCGATCCGCCCAGTCAGCGGCTTTTTGATTCCATACATGCTCGGTTTGACTCATTTGCATCCACTCCTTTTTATCAGTCTAACAGGAAAATTTGTCCATTGACTGATTTTTTATTGCTACTGAATCATTATTCATTTATGATGAAGATGTAGAAGAAGCACACCAAAGTCGTTCGGCTTCTTTTTTTGTCAGTATAATGAATGGTTGTTCATTCAATTTAAAATCAGGGGGTATATCATGGCGAGTCAAATCGGTCAGCCGACCACAATCCAGTTGACGAAACACATCCAATTCGCCGTCATCATCGGTTCAGGGGTGATGGGTGCAGGCATCGCGGCACATCTTGCGAATGCTGGCATACGGACATTGATGCTTGATATCGTACCAAAAGAACTTACGGCACAAGAAGAGAAGCAGGGCTTGACGCTGAGTGATCCGCGCGTCCGTTCCCGTATCGCGCGCGATAACCGCGAAAAACTCTTGAAACAAAACCCAGCACCACTCGCGTCGAAGAAATTGATCGACTTCATCGAGGTTGGAAACTTAGAAGACGACTTAGAGCGTCTGAAAGAAGCGGACTGGATCGTCGAAGTCGTCGTCGAACGACTCGATGTCAAACAGCAATTGTTTAAATCGATCGAACCGTTCATTCGGGAAGACGCGATCGTCAGCTCGAACACATCAGGCATTTCAATTGAAGCGATGCGCGAAGGGCGCTCGGAATCATTTAACCGTCGTTTCCTCGGGACACACTTCTTTAACCCACCACGTTATCTGAAGTTACTCGAGTTGATTCCAACGTCAGACACGGATCCGAGTGTCGTCGACTTTATGAAGCAATTCGCAGAGGAACGACTCGGGAAAGGTGTTGTCATTGCGAAGGATACACCGAACTTCATCGGCAACCGAATCGGGACATACGGTCTCCTCGTGACGATGGATGAGATGAAAAAAGGTGGCTATTCGATCGGGGAGGTCGATTCGGTCACAGGTCCACTGCTTGGTCGCCCAGGGTCAGCGACGTTCCGGACACTCGACGTCGTCGGCATCGACACGTTCGTTCACGTCGCGAACAACGTCTATGACTTGTTGCCAGAAGGCGAGGAGAAGGAGACGTTCGCGGTTCCGGCTGAAATGCGTCGCCTTGTCGAACAAGGGGCACTCGGTGCGAAGACGGGTCAAGGCTTCTATAAGAAAGTCGGAAAACAGATCCTTGAACTCGATTTAGAGACATTTGAGTACGTTGAAAAGAAAGCGCTTACCGAGCCATCAATCGGACAAGCTAAAGCACTTCCGGGCGCAAAAAACAAGCTGAAAGCTGTCGTCTTCGCGCAAGATCGTGTCGGTGCCTTACTCTGGCCGATCCATGCGAAAACATTGCTCTACTCGGCTCAGCTGACTGGAGAAATCGCAGACGACATCAAAGCGATCGACGAAGCAATGAAATGGGGCTTCGGCTGGAAGATGGGACCGTTCGAGACATGGGACGCACTTGGCGTCGAGAAAACGGTCGCGAAGATGAAACAAGACGGTTACGCAGTACCGGCATGGGTCGATGAGATGCTCGCAGAAGGGAAAAAGAGTTTCTATGATGCGTCCGGTCGTCATTATGACGCAACGACACAAGACTACGTCGGAGCAACGGTCAATCCGAAGGAAATCCGCCTCCGCGACGTCCGGAAGTCAAACGGTGTTTTACTAGAGAACAATGGGGCACGCTTGCTTGATATCGGTGACGATGTCGCAGTCCTCGAGTTCACTTCGAAGAGCAATGCAATCGGTGTCGACATCATGCAGATGATCGAACAGTCGGTCGATCTCGTTGAGAAAAACCACCGTGGTCTCGTCATCGCGAACGATGGTAAGAACTTCTGTGTCGGTGCGAACCTAGCGATGATGCTGATGGAAGCGGAAGATGAGAACTGGTTCGAACTCGACTGGATCATCAACAAGTTCCAACAATCGATTCAAAAAATTCGTTACGCATCGCGTCCAATCGTCGCTGCTCCACAAGGGATGACGCTTGGTGGCGGTACGGAGATCTCGCTTCCGACAGCTCGTCTGCAAGCCGGGCTTGAAACGTACATGGGTCTCGTCGAAGTCGGTGTCGGTCTGATTCCAGGAGGCGGCGGAAACGTCAACACGTATCGTCGACTGTTAGAAAACACACCAGACGGACTCGTTAATATCGAGAAAGCAGCACAAAAAACGTTCGAAAACGTCGCGATGGCAAAAGTCTCAAAATCAGCCTTTGAAGCACGCGAACTCGGATATGTCCGCTCCGTTGATCAGATCTCGATGAACCGGGATCACTTGACGTATGATGCGAAACAACTCGTCCTTGAACTCGACCGGACCGGCTACACGGCACCAGCGAAAGCGAAGATTCCAGTCGTCGGTCGTGCTGGGAAAGCGACGCTTGAACTCGCGACACGCGAAATGTTCTACGGCGGCTATATCTCGGAACACGATTTGAAAATCGCTAGTAAACTCGCACACGTCATCGCCGGTGGAAACGTCGCCTTCGGTAGCCACGTCGATGAACAATATATGCTCGACATCGAACGGGAAGCATTCTTGAGCCTGATCGGTGAGATGAAGACACAACAACGGATGCAGCACATGCTCGTCAAAGGCAAGCCGCTTCGTAACTGAGGACTGGGGGGATTCGGATGAAGGAAGCAGTAATCGTCGCCGGTGCACGGACACCGGTCGGAAAAGCAAAAAAGGGCGCATTCAAGTCGATGCGCTCGGATGAATTAGCAGGCATCGCGATCCAGGAAACGTTGAAACGGTCCGGTTACACGGGAGCGGTTGATGACGTCATCCTCGGATGTGCCTTACCGGAAGCAGAGCAAGGGATGAACATCGCCCGTTACGCTTCAGTCCTCGGTGGTTTATCACATGAGGTACCGGCGATCACGATCAACCGGTATTGCTCAAGTGGACTACAATCGATCGCTGACGCGGCGATGAAGATCATGACGGGGCAAGCAACCGCTGTCGTCGCTGGTGGACTTGAATCGATGAGCCAAGTCCCGATGCCAGGTCACGTCGTCCGACCTAATCCGTCGATCGTCGACACGGCACCGGAATACTACATGAGCATGGGGCACACAGCGGAGCAAGTCGCTGCGACCTACAATGTCTCACGGGAAGATCAAGATGCGTTTGCCTTGAAGAGTCATCAAAAAGCGGCAGCAGCAATCGCAGCCGGTAAGTTCGCTGACGAGATCGTCCCGGTAACGGTGACGGAACAATTCGTCAACGATGAACTGAAAATCGAAGAGAAGACATTCGTCGTCGAGCACGATGAAGGCGTTCGCCCGGATTCGTCACCGGAAGGTCTCGCGAAACTTCGCCCAGCGTTCCGCCTCGGCGGCAGCGTCACAGCAGGGAACTCTTCGCAGACGTCAGACGGTGCGGCAGCTGTTCTCGTCATGGAACGAGAAGAAGCAGAACGCCAAGGGTTACCGATTCTCGGTAAATTCAAATCGTTCGCGGTCGGTGGTGTCCGTCCGGAAGTGATGGGGATCGGACCAGTTGTTGCGATTCCGAAGGCACTGGACCTCGCAGGCATCACGCTTGAGGACGTCGGATTGATCGAGTTGAACGAAGCGTTCGCTTCGCAGTCACTCGGTGTCATCCGCGAGCTTGGATTAAACGAAGACATCGTCAACGTCAACGGTGGAGCGATCGCCCTCGGTCACCCACTTGGTTGTACAGGAACAAAACTCACATTGACGCTCTTGCATGAAATGAAACGCCGAAATGTCCAGTATGGTGTCGTCTCGATGTGTATTGGTGGCGGAATGGGCGCAGCAGGCGTATTCGAACTAGTTGAAGGAGGAACAGGACAATGAGCCAAACGACAAACGAACTAATCAAAGGTGGCAGTTTCGTATTAGATGAGTTAGCACCAGAACGTCTCTTCACACCAGAGGATTTCTCGGAAGAACACAAAATGGTCGGTGACATGACAGCGAAGTTCGTCGAAGATCGTGTCGTTCCTGTCCTTGACCGGATCGAAAAACACGAGTTCGAACTGTCAGTCGGTCTCCTCCGCGAAGCAGGCGAGCTTGGTCTACTCGGCGCAGACGTTCCGGAAGCATACGGCGGCTATCAGATGGATAAGATCTCGTCTTCAATCATCACGGAGAAGTTCGCACGGGGTCGTTCATTCGCCCTCAGCTATGGCGCACACGTCGGAATCGGTTCGTTGCCGATCGTCTTCTTCGGAAACGAAGAGCAAAAGCATAAATACTTGCCGAAACTCGCTTCAGGGGAGTGGATCGCTTCGTACGCGTTGACAGAGCCAGGCTCTGGTTCGGATGCTCTTGGTGCTAAAACAACGGCTGTCTTGAACGAAGCCGGTACGCACTACATCTTGAACGGTGAAAAACAATGGATCACGAACGCTGGTTTCGCAAGCTTATTCGTCGTCTACGCAAAAATCGACGGTGACAAGTTCACAGCCTTCCTCGTCGAAGGATCGTATCCAGGCGTCTCGACAGGCGTCGAAGAGCAAAAGATGGGGATCAAAGGGTCATCGACACGGACATTAATCTTACAAGATGCAGAAGTACCGGTCGATAACGTCCTCGGTGAAATCGGACGCGGTCACGTCATCGCCTTTAACATCTTGAACGTCGGTCGTTATAAATTGGCTGTTGGTGCTGTCGGTTCGTCAAAACGGGCGATTGATCTCGCAGTCCAGTACTCAAACGAACGCAAGCAGTTTAAAACACCAATCAGCTCGTTCCCATTGATTCAAGAAAAACTCGCGACGATGGCAGCACAGACGTATGCGATGGAAAGTTCAGTCTACCGGACAGGTGGTCTGTTCCAAGACAGCCTCGATCAGTTGTCTGAAGAAGAGAGCAAGGACGGTAAGAAAATCGCTGATGCGATCGCGGAGTACGCAATCGAGTGCTCAATGAACAAAGTCTTTGCTTCGGAAACATTTGATTACGTCATCGATGAAGCGGTTCAGATTCACGGTGGTTACGGCTTCATGGCAGAATATGAAGTCGAGAACATGTACCGCGATTCGCGGATCAACCGGATTTTCGAAGGAACAAACGAGATCAACCGTCTCCTCGTCCCAGGAACATTGCTGAAGAAAGCGATGAAAGGCGAGTTGCCGTTGCTTGCGGAAGCACAGCGTCTGCAACAAGAAGTGATGAGCTTCATGCCGACAGAAATCGGAACAGCACCACTTGATCGCGAACGCCACTTACTCGCGATGATGAAGAAAATCTTCTTGCTGACTGCCGGAACAGCGGTTCAAAAATACCAGGACAAACTCCAAGGCGAACAAGAAATTTTAGCGAACACAGCTGACATCATGAGTGCGATCTATGCGCTGGAGTCAGCGATCGTCCGGACGGACAAAGCGATTGCCGACAAAGGAATCGAGAAGAGCGAACTGAAAGTCCGTTACACGGAAGTCTTCGCACAACAAGCGTTCGAAGCTGTCGAGCGTGACGCGAAAGAGACACTCTACGCGGCAGCAAGCGGCGACGAACTCCGGATGTTGCTCTCAGCGCTGAAAAAATTCAGCCGTTACCAGCCGATCAACGTCATCGGTACGAAACGCGACATCGCAAAACGCCTCATCGAGTCAAACAAATATACGGTCTAAGTCAGGTTTACCGCTTCGCCTTTGCAGGGAAAATCTCTGTAAAGGCGAAGTTTTTGGTTGGAGGAGGAAAACGAGATGCGCCAAGAATTGGTTGAACTGCAATTTGCGATTGCCTACTATCAATCCCTTGAACGTTTGACGCCGGAAGAATGGGATCTGCCGCTCGCCCTTAACAAGTGGACCGTCCTTGAGTGCGTCAGTCATCTGTATTTATGGGACCGGTTTTATTACGATCATGCCATCTCGAAGTTACCGGACGAACCGTTGACGCTCGTCGAGACGGATTTTGATCAGTTCAATCAATTGGCGGTCGAATATGCGCATCATATCGATCCGCTCGCCTTATTGAAGAAAGCAATCAGCGTCCGGCGTGACATCGTCAATCACCTCAATCGTCTGTCTGACGAGCAATTTGAAACGACCTATGAGGATTTTCGACCGCAAGCCTTCGTTGAGTCGTTCGTTGCTCATGACGCCCATCACCAAGATCAGATTGACGGGGCGCTCGCACGCTTGAAGCAGAAGTGATCCATCTGCTACTCTTGAAGGTGAGGTGAGGAATATGACAAAAACAGTCACGATGTACGGCTATCCGAAATGTAGTACGTGCGTCAAAGCGAAAAAAGCACTCGAACAGCACGGTGTCGAAGTGGATTACAAACATATCGTCGAGGAAACACCATCTGCAACGACGATCGAGGAACTTCATCAAAAGAGTGGAGAGCCACTGAAGAAATTCTTCAATACGAGCGGTCAATCATACCGTTCGCAAGGGATTAAGGACAAACTTCCAGAGTTATCGGAAGACGAGCAATACAAGTTGCTCGCAAGTGACGGTATGTTGTTGAAGCGTCCGATCGTCACAGACGGGAAAGACGTCACGATTGGCTTCAAGGAAGAAATGTATCAAGGAAAATGGTATTAAGTTCAGAGTCGATTTTGGTATACTGAACACGTTAGTCCAAATTAGTCCACAGGGGGAATCGGAAATGAGTCAAGTAAAAGATAACTTACGCTATTCGGAAGAACATGAATGGGTCGAAGTATCAGGAAACAAGGCGCGCATCGGAATCACGGATTTCGCGCAACACGAACTCGGGGATATCGTCTTCGTCGAATTGCCTGAAGTCGGGGATACGATCTCAGCAAACGAGCCATTCGGTTCAGTCGAGTCGGTTAAGACAGTCTCGGAATTATACGCACCGATCTCTGGTAAAGTCGTTGCCATCAACGAAAACCTTTCGGATTCCCCAGAACTCGTCAACGAGTCACCATTCGAAGGCGCATGGATGGTTGATATCGAAATCGAAGATGCTTCCCAAGTCGAGGCATTGATGGACGCTGCAGCGTACAAATCGATGATCAACGAGTAATACTTAACGAAAAGAGAGTGAACGAGGCGCTTGCGTTTCGTCCGCTCTCTTTTTTTTGTATACTGACGACAGATACCACGAAGAAAGGAGCGACCGTCATGCAAGAGGTCACGACCGTCCCAGCAAACGGGCTATTGTATGTCTATGCACCGATGTGCGGGACATGCGCCATCGCGGAACGAATGCTTGATATCGTCGAAGCGACGGAATCAGGTCAATCGATTCAGAAAGCGAACGGAAACTTCATTCCGGATTTCTTAGAAGAAGCCCGTGTCATGAGTGTTCCTGCATTGTTACGAATTGAAGAAAATCAAGTCGTAGAGCGGATTTATGCCTTCCAGTCCGTTCAAAACGTCTTTGCTTTCTGTCAAGAACGGTAAGAAAAGTCCAACTGGATTTTTCTTTTTGTTAAATTGTCGGAATATTTACAATAATCCGTTGACAACGCAGAAATATGAATGGTATATTCATAACAACTTCTAGAAATGCATTATAGGAAGTCTAGCAGAGATGATCGTTCAATACGATTCAAGTCCTGAACCCTTTCTCCCATCCTAAGCCGGTGTATTGTTTCCCCTTAAGTCGTCCCCCAAAGACGAAGCGGTGCAATGAACAGGTGGTGGATCGAAAGGACCGATCAGGAAGTGAACGTAAGCTGGCGATCATGTCGAACAGGCGCCGTCCTCCACGTGGAAGAGCGAACAATTCCGAATGGAGCTGGGTTTTCCTTCGTAGCATTTCTAACCACATTATTCGTGTTGTCGGTTCGCCGGCAACGCCTTTTTTTTGTTTTCTGGAAGTTTTTCGAGCCGGTCGCTTGCCAGGATAGAATCTCCTTGCTACAATGCGAATAAGGAAAATTACTTTAATTCATATCCGATTACTCGGAATTAACTGGTGAGATGGAGGACGACAAGGCATGACAGTACGTTTTATGGATGTTTTCACAGAATGGGCATCGACGTATGACGAGACAGTAACCGGACACGATCCGGAGTATAAAGAGGTCTTTCGTCGATACGATGAGATTTTGGATACAGTAGCGGATAAAGCGCAGTCGCCGGTCATTGAATTCGGAGCAGGCACAGGGAACCTGACACAACGTCTTCTGGCACGTCACGACGCCGTACTCGCCGTCGAACCAAGTCCGGAGATGCGGGCGATCTTGACGGAAAAGATTCCGTCGCTTGATGTACAGGATGGTCACTTCCTCTCGTTCGAAGCGAACGAAGCACGCAGTTTCGTTTCGACATATGCGTTTCATCATCTAACAGATGAGGAAAAGGGAGAAGCAATCGAACTGATGGCGTCACATTTACCGGCAGACGGAAAAATTGTCTATGCGGATACGATGTTCGTCTCAGAAGAGGCACGCCTGCAAACGATCCGCGAAGCACGCGCTCAAGGATTCGATGCGTTAGCGGATGATCTCGAACGCGAGTTTTACCCGTTGATTCCAGTTATGGAAGAATTGTTTACAGCACGGGGATTCACTGTCAACTTCACACAATACAATCACTTCGTCTGGCTCGTAGAAGCCGAGAAAATGGGGGAATAAATCATGGCACTTCAAAAAATGAACGTCGAAAGCTTTAACCTGGATCACACGAAAGTCAAAGCACCTTATATCCGCGTCGCGGGTTATAAAGAAGGTAAAGTCGACCAAGTCGTCAAATATGATATCCGTTTCACGCAGCCAAACGTTGAGCAAATGCCGATGCGTGCGATGCACACACTCGAGCACTTACTTGCTGAAAACATCCGTAACTACTCGGATGATGTCATCGATGTCTCGCCGATGGGATGCCAAACAGGTTTCTACATGGCGATGATGAACTTCGACTCGGTCGAAAAAATGAGCGAACTCGTTGAGAAGACGTTGAAAGACGTCCTTGCAGCAGAAGAGATTCCAGCGCAAAACGAAGTCCAATGTGGATTTGCGAGCGCACATGACCTCAAAGGAGCGAAGCACTATGCCGAGAAAATGCTTGCCGGTCGTGATGAATGGGACATCGTCTTCGGATGATCGCGAACAACGTCCGCGACCTCGTCGGAAACACACCACTCTACGAGATCACTTCATTCGATTTGCCTGCTGGTACGCGCATTTTGGCGAAGCTCGAATGGATGAACCCTGGGGGCAGCGTCAAAGACCGCCTTGGCATTCAACTCGTTGATGCAGCAATCGAAAACGGACATGTGACACCAGGCGGTACGATCATCGAGCCGACAGCCGGGAATACCGGCATCGGCTTGGCGCTCGCCGCTAAAAAATATGATCTTCAAGTCATCTGTGTCGTTCCGGAAAAATTCAGTCAGGAAAAACAGACGTTGATGCGGGCACTCGGCGCAACCGTCGTCAACACGCCGACTGAACTCGATATGCAAGGGGCTATCGACCGGGCAAAAGAACTCGGTCAGGAAATTCCGAACAGTTACGTTCCGTTACAATTCGAAAACGAAGAGAACCCAGTCACGTATCAGCGGACACTCGGTCCTGAGCTGATTGCGGACTTGCCGCACATCGACTGGTTTGTTGCCGGTTGTGGTTCAGGTGGTACGTTCGCCGGAACAGCGGACTTCTTAAAACAACGTCTCGGTACAAAAGCAGCGATCGTTGAACCGGAAGGCTCCGTCTTAAATGGTGGTCCAGCCGGTCCGCATAAGACGGAAGGTATCGGGACAGCGAAATGGCCAAGTCTCGTGCCACGTGAGCTCGTTGACGAGATTCATACGATTTCTGACCGCGATGCATTTGACGCGGTTCATACACTCGCCGCTCGCGAAGGATTACTCGTCGGTAGTTCAGCAGGTGCAGCGCTCGTTGCTGCGCTTGATATCGCGAAGCGTCACCCCGGCAGTACGATCGTCACCGTCTTCGCAGACAGTGCCGAACGCTACTTAAGCCAACAAATCTTTGAAAAGGTGGACGAAACTCATGCGTAAGAAGACAGCATTGATTCATGGAGGAACAGGTGTCGACCGGGCAACAGGAGCCGTCACACCTCCGATCTATCAAACAAGCACATACAAGCAGGATAAAATCGGTCAACTTAAGGACGGATACGAATACTCACGGACAGCGAACCCGACACGGACGAGCATCGAACGATTGATTGCGGATCTCGAGGGCGGCGCACGTGGTTTTGCCTTCGGTTCTGGGATGGCAGCGATTCACGCCGTCTTCCACTTGCTTGAGTCTGGCGACCACATCGTCATGACGGATGATGTCTACGGTGGTACGTTCCGCTTGATGCAACGCGTCTTACCGAAGTTCAACATTCAAGTGACATTCGTCGATACGACGGACCTTGCAGCAACGGAAGCAGCGATCCAAGACAACACGAAGATCGTCTACGTCGAAACACCGACGAACCCGTTATTGAAAGTAACGGACATCGCAGCGATCGCAACGATCGCCAAACGTCACGATCTTAAACTCGTCGTCGACAACACGTTCGCGACGCCATATCATCAACAACCACTCGCGCTCGGTGCAGACATCGTCTTGCACAGTGCAACAAAATACATCGGCGGACACTCGGACGTCGTCGCTGGACTTGTCGTCGTCAAAGATGATGCGCTCGGCGAAGAGCTTCACTTCATCCAAAACTCGACAGGCGGCGTACTTGGACCGCAAGACAGCTTCTTGCTCGTCCGTGGTCTTCGTACACTCGGTATCCGGATGGATGCGATCGAAGAGACAGCCCATGATCTCGTTGCGTTCCTACAAGCGCAAGATATTGTCTCAAATATCTTCTACCCGGGACTTGCATCGCATCCTGGTCACGACATCCAAGCGAAACAAGCGACTGGATTTGGTGGGATGATCAGCTTTGATGTCGGTTCAGCAGCAAACGCAGAAAAACTCGTCGAGGCGACACACTTCTTCACACTTGCTGAGAGTCTTGGTGCCGTCGAGAGTCTGATTTCGGTGCCGGCACGGATGACGCACGCGTCGATCCCAGCAGAACGTCGGGCAGAACTTGGCATCACGGACGGTCTCGTTCGGATTTCAGTTGGACTTGAAGACGCGGAAGATTTGAAAGAAGACTTAACACGTGCTTTCACGTTCCTCGAAAAAGTTTCTGAAAAAACTGTTTGACAACAAAAATAACCCCTGCTAATATTCAGAATATATTCTACAAACTTAATACCGAAACTCTTATCGAGAGTGGTGGAGGGACTGGCCCGATGAAACCCGGCAACCGCGGATCTAATCCGAAGTGGTGCTAATTCCAGCAGACAAAAGTCTGGGAGATGAGAGCAAATGGTTTTGTGTACTGAAAAGTGCGCGCGTTTGCTCTAAAACGCGCGCACTTTTTTTATTTTAGGAGGGACAGTTGTGATTCGTTTACAAGACGTAGGAAAGATTTATCGCTCAAAGCGCGGAGCGGTCGAAGCCGTCGCGAATGTCGATCTGACAATCGAGCGCGGTGAAATTTTTGGAATAATCGGTTATTCCGGAGCAGGGAAATCGACCTTGATCCGATTGCTGAATATGCTTGAAGCACCAACGAGTGGTTCGATCCAAATCGATGGTGTTGAAATGACATCACTCAAACCTAAGGAATTACGAGGCGTCCGCAAGAATGTCTCGATGGTCTTCCAACATTTCAACTTACTATGGTCACGAACAGTTGAAGAAAACATCATGTTCCCACTCGAACTCGGTGGCTTCCCGAAGGCACGTCGCAAGGAACGGGTCGCGGAACTGATCCAACTCGTTGGTTTAGACGGACGTGAAAAAGCCTATCCGTCGCAATTATCCGGTGGTCAAAAGCAACGTGTCGGTATCGCTCGGGCACTGGCATCGAATCCGGACGTTCTCTTATGTGACGAGGCAACAAGTGCACTCGACCCGAAGACGACGGACTCGATTCTTGAGTTACTTGTCGATATCAACGAAAAACTGAAACTGACGATCGTCTTGATCACACACGAGATGCACGTCATTCAAAAAATCTGTCACCGGGTCGCTGTCATGGAAGCCGGTAAAATCGTCGAGCAAGGACCGGTCGCAGAAGTCTTCCGTCATCCGAAGCAAGCGATGACGAAGGAGTTTGTCAAACAATTGACGTCGCCGTCGGAAAACGAGTTGACGTTCGCGAAACTACGCGAACGGTACCCAACCGGAAAAATCGTTCAGTTGACGTTCGTCGGATCGACAGCGGAAAGCCCGATCCTCGCGGAAGTCATGAAGGATTCACCGGTCCTGTTTAATATCATCGGCGGAAACGTCGGTCAATCACAGGAAGGGGCACTCGGTACACTGTTCATTCAGTTGATCGGGGAAACAGCAGCAACACAAGCGGTCATCACGAAGCTTCAAGCCAGTGATGTTGAAGTGGAGGTGGATCACCGATGATTTCATTCTTTGACAACCTAGATTGGGACATGGTGTGGGAAGCGACAGGCAGTACCGTCTATATGACGGCAATCGCTGGGGTTTCGACATTCGTTCTCGGTTTGATCATTGGTTTACTATTGTATGCGACAAACGAAGAGTTATTGTTCAAGAATCGGGCGTTCTATTCAGTGTTGAGCTTGATCGTCAACGTCTTCCGTTCGATTCCGTTCATCATCTTACTGATCTTATTGATTCCATTTACGACAGCGATCGTCGGTTCGTTCCTCGGACCAACGGCAGCATTACCGGCACTGATTTTCGGTGCTGCACCATTTTACGGTCGGATGGTTGAACTCGCACTTCGCGAAGTCAATAAAGGTGTCATCGAGGCAGCTGAATCGATGGGGGCGACGAAGTTCCAAATCATCTATAAAGTCTTAATCCCGGAAGCGTTGCCTGCCATCGTTTCTGGTATCACGGTCACACTCGTCTCACTTGTCGGTTATACGGCAATGGCCGGAGTAGTCGGCGGAGGTGGACTTGGGGACATGGCCTTCATCGAAGGATTCCAGCGTTCTCAAAACGATGTCATCGTCATTGCGACACTCTTAATCTTAGCGATCGTCTTCGTCATCCAAATCATTGGTGATTTGCTGATCCGTGCGATCGATAAACGTTAATTCAAATCTTAATCATATTGGAGGAATCATTCATGAAAGTTTGGAAAAAATTCGTAGGTACTGCCGCTGTATCCGTCTTAGCAATTAGCCTTGCTGCATGTGGCGAAAAATCATCAGGATCAGGTAGCGACGACAAAACACTCGTCATCGGTGCTTCCAACGTACCACACGCTGAGATTCTTCAGCACGTCAAAAAAGAATACGAAGCAAAAGGCTACAAGCTTGAAATCAAGAAGTTCCAAGATTACGTACTTCCGAACAAAGCGCTCGCTTCAAAAGAAATCGATGCGAACTACTTCCAGCACGTACCGTATCTTGAGCAACAAGAGAAAGAAAACAAATCATATAAGTTCGCGAACGCAGGTGGCGTCCACGTTGAACCACTCGGTATTTATTCGAAGAAATACAAGTCACTCGATAAGTTACCAAACGGTGCAACGATCTTAACGAGCTCAAACGTCGCGGAACGCGGTCGTGTCTTGACGTTCCTTCAAAATGAAGGATTGATCAAACTCAAAGACGGTAAAACGACAGATGCACAACTCGGTGATATCGCGGAGAACCCGAAGAAACTCAAGTTCAAGACGAACATCGAAGCATCACTTCTTCCGCAAGCTTATAAAAACAATGAAGGTGACGCTGTCCTCATCAACACGAACTACGCGATTGATAACGGTCTGAACCCGTTGAAAGACGCGATCGCTTCAGAAGATGAGTCGTCACCATACGTCAACATCATCGTTACACGTGACGGCGATGAGAAAGACAAGCGTGTCACGACACTTCTCGATGTCTTGCACGAAAAGAAAAACCAAGATTGGATCCTCGACAAGTACAAAGGTGCGGTCGTTCCAGTCAGCAAATAAGTTCACCGAAACCGGCATCCTTCCTATATAATGGAAGGATGCTTTTCATTTGTCTGAAACAGGGGTTAGGGGGAATCATATGCAACGCATTCGTCAACTGCATCCGTTGACACTCGGGGTCTTGTTCGGGACATTTTTCTCACGTCTCGGAACGTTCATCACGATGCCGTTCTTCGCCATTTATATGACGACTGTTCTGAAGTTTGATCCGGTCGATGTCGGCTGGGTCCTGAGTATTTCGGCAATCGCCAGTCTCGTCATGAGTTTCATCGGCGGTACACTGTCAGACCGGTACGGTCGGCGGACGATGATGCTCGCTGGAACGATCGGATTCGCGATCGTTTTCATTGCGCTGGCACAAGTCGAGACATTCTGGGCATTCTTCATCCTTAGTGCCTTGAACGGGGTCTGTCGCTCGATTTTTGAGCCATCCGCCCGTGCCTTGATCAGTGATACGACGGACGAAGCGAACCGGTTGTTCGTCTTCAATATCCGTTACGCGATGATCAACATCGCGGCAGCAATCGGACCGGGAATCGCTTTACTGCTGAGTGCGGGGAACACGTCCGCGACGTTTTACATCACGGCGTTCGTCTATATCGTGTACGGGGTAATGATCGGTATCTTATTCAAACGTCATCCAATCACTGAGACGCATGGTGGCAAGAAGGTGTCGTTTGGAGCAACGGTTCGTCTGTTGCGGACGGATATCGCCTTTACGCTGGCACTCGCCGGTATCATCTTCGGCGTCTTCGGCTACAGCCAGTTCAACTCGACCTTGCCACAGTTCTTGACGGAAACGTCACTCCTTGAAGGCGGGAAGACACTCTATGCGATCTTAATCACGATCAATGCGATCACCGTCTTGGTTGTGCAATATCCGATCATGAAGTTTGGTGTCAAGACGTCACCGCTCGTCTCGATCACGACCGGGATTGCGACAGTTGCGATCGGATTGTTCATCATGGGAAATGCGAACGCGATCTGGTTGATGATCGTCGCGATGTTCATCTTCACGTGCGGCGAAGTCATGATGTTCACGATGACTGATATCTTGACTGATCGGTTCGCCAAACCAGAATTACGGGGCAGTTATTTCGGGGCGATGGGCTTGACGTCGATCGGACAATCCATCGGTCCGATCGCCGGAGGACATTTGTTAAGTTTATATGGAGCGGACCGTCCGTTACCGATTTTCGGGATATTAGCGGGCTTGACATTATTCGGAATACCACTGCTCTTACTGTCACAACGGATTCATCGGGCTTCGACGATCGAGGAACTCGAGGAACCGGGGAAACTTTCGAATGATTCTCAACAAAACGCGTGATTTTGAGAAAAAACAACGAGCGATGACGCTTGAATAATACGCGATGTTTCTTTAAGATTAGAATGATACTAAATTAGTAACGCTCGTGTTCTGAATCGTCAGTCACGAAATGAATAGATGGAGGGATTCTAACATGAAGGCTTCACACTTGAAGATTGAAGATCTACACGTCGCGATCGACGGCAAGGAAATCTTGAAAGGCGTCAACTTGGAAATCAAAGGCGGGGAAATCCACGCGGTCATGGGACCAAACGGGACAGGTAAATCAACACTCGCATCAGCATTGATGGGTCACCCATCGTACGAAGTGACATCTGGTTCAGTCACACTTGACGGCGAAGACGTCCTCGACATGGAAGTCGATGAGCGCGCACAAGCGGGAATGTTCCTCGCAATGCAGTACCCAAGCGAAATCAGTGGTGTCACGAACTCTGACTTCCTTCGTTCAGCGATCAACTCGCGTCGTGAAGAAGGCGATGAAATCTCACTCATGAAGTTCATCCGTGAGCTTGATTCACAAATGGGTCTTCTCGAGATGCCTTCAGAAATGGCACACCGTTACCTCAACGAAGGTTTCTCTGGTGGAGAAAAGAAACGTAACGAAATTCTTCAGATGATGATGCTTAAACCAGCGATCGCGATTCTTGATGAAATCGATTCAGGTCTTGATATCGATGCATTGAAAGTCGTCGCAAAAGGTGTCAACGAAATGCGTTCACCTGAATTCGGCTGCTTGATCATCACGCACTACCAACGTCTCTTGAACTATATCGAGCCAGATTTCATCCACATCATGATGGGCGGAAAAATCGTCATGTCTGGTGGTAAAGAACTCGCACACCGTCTCGAAGCAGAAGGTTATGACTGGGTTAAAAAAGAACTCGGCATCGAAGACGTCGAAATCGAAACAAAAGCGTAAGACGAGGGAGGAAGCATGATGACTGTAGAACTGAATCTTGCAGTAAATCGCGAGGCAGTGGCAGAACGTGCGACTCGCTTAGGGGAACCATCTTGGATGGTCGCAAAGCGTCAAGACGCACTTGATCTTGCCCCAACGCTCGCATTGCCAAAAGTAGAAAAAATCAAGATCGAAGGCTGGAACTTCACAGAAGGTACGACGGAACTCGAAACCGTCACTGGTCTTTCTTCAGATATCGAAGCATTGATCGGCGAAAACCGTGATCACATGCTCGTCACGCGTAACGGACAACTTGTTCACGCGCAAAACAGTGAAGCGGCGAACGGCGTCATCTTCACGACGCTCGAAGACGCATTAAAACAACACCCTGAACTCGTCGAGAAGTACTTCATGACGGAAGGTGTTCAAGTCAACGAAGATCGTCTTGCGGCATTGAACGCGGCACTTCGTAACGGTGGTACGTTCCTTTATGTACCAAAAGGCGTCAAGCTTTCTGTACCGATGCAAGCGATCTACACGCTTGAGCAATCAGGCGCAGCGCTTTACCATCACGCGATCATCGTCGCAGATGCGGACAGCGAACTGACGTATATCGAAAACTTCGTCTCTTATGGTGATGAAGCGCATAACGTCAACGTCGTCACAGAAGTCTTCGTTGAAGACAACGCAAAAGTCCTCTTCGGTGGTGTCGACACGCTATCGAAAGGTGCCATCACGTATATGAACCGTCGTGGTGTCGTCAAACAAGGCGCGAAGCTCGAATGGGCACTCGGTCACATGAATGACGGTCACACGGTTACAGAAACAAAAACACACCTCGTCGGAAACGATTCGTTCTCAGATACGAAAGCCGTTACGGTCGGTCGTGGAGAGCAAAAACAAAACTTCAACGTCCGGACGGACCACTTCGGTAAAGGATCAGAAGGTTTCATCTTGATCCACGGTGTCCAAAAAGACGCAGCAACATCGATCTTCAACGGAACGTCGATGATCCATCACGGCGCTTCAAAATCAAACGGCGTTCAAACGGAACGTGTCCTCATGTTGTCTGAAAAGGCACGTGGTGATGCGAACCCAATCCTCTTGATCGATGAGGATGACGTCATGGCAGGACACGCGGCATCTGTCGGTCGTGTCGATGAACTACAACTCTACTACTTGATGAGCCGTGGCCTTTCACGGAAGGAAGCAGAACGCCTCGTCGTTCACGGATTCCTCCAGCCAGTCGTCTCGGAACTTGCGATTGACTCGGTGAAAGAACGTCTCGTTCAAGTCATCGAAGGGAAAGTAAACTAATATGGGAATCGATGCATCCATCCGCAATCAGTTTCCGATCCTCGACCAACAGGTCAACGACCGGAAACTCGTCTATCTCGATAGTGCGGCCTCTTCGCAGAAGCCGCTCGTCGTCATCAATGCGATTGACGACTACTATAAGACGATTCATTCGAATGTGCACCGTGGCGTCCATACGCTCGGAACACGAGCGACGGATGCGTACGAAGGTGCGCGTGAGAACGTTCGTCGTTTCATCCAGGCGCAACACCATGAAGAAATTATCTTTACCCGCGGCACGACGACGGCGATCAACATCGTCGCGTCAAGCTACGGTATGGAGCATGTCGAAGAAGGCGACGAGATCGTCGTCACGTACCTCGAACACCATGCGAATCTCATTCCGTGGCAACAAGTCGCTAAACGCAAAAAAGCGAAGTTGAAATACGTTGATTTGACAGCGGATGGTCGCGTGACGGTCGAAGCGGTCGAAGCACAACTGTCTGACCGGACGAAGATCGTCGCGATGGCACACGTCTCGAATGTTCTCGGTACAATCAATCCGATCAAAGAAGTCGCGCGTCTTGCGCACGCTCGTGGTGCCGTCATGGTCGTCGATGCTGCGCAAAGTGCGCCGCACCAACGGATTAATGTCACGGATCTCGATTGTGACTTCCTCGCTTTCTCCGCACACAAGATGTGTGGTCCGACAGGCGTTGGTGTTCTTTACGGGAAAAAGGCATTACTCAATGCGATGGAACCGGTTGAATTCGGTGGTGAGATGATTGATTACGTTGGTCTTGAAGAGTCGACGTTCAAACCGTCTCCATATCGTTTCGAAGCGGGTACACCGATTATCGCAGGTGCCGTTGGTTTATCGGCAGCGATTGATTTCTTAGAAGAGATTGGTTTAGAGAACGTCGAAGCACACGAACGTGAACTCGCGCAGTACGCGATGGCACAAATGCGTGACATCGACGGACTAACGATTTACGGTCCGGAAGAACGCGTTGGACTCGTCACGTTCAATCTCGGTGATGTCCATGCACATGACGTCGCAACCGTCCTTGATATGCAGGGAATCGCGGTTCGCGCCGGTCACCACTGTGCACAGCCCCTGATGCGTTGGCTCGGAGCGAGCTCGACGGCTCGCGCTAGCTTCTATCTCTACAACACGAAAGAAGAGGTTGACGCACTCGTGACAGGACTTCGCCAAACGAAGGAGTATTTCAGTCATGGATTTTAACAATCTCGATCACTTGTATCGTCAAGTGATCATGGATCACTATAAAACTCCCCGAAATCGCGGTGCGATCGAGGGGGGCGTCACGATCGACATGAACAATCCGACGTGCGGCGATACGATTCGTCTCCAGCTCGCGATTGAAGACGATGTCGTCCGTGATGCGAAATTTGACGGGGAGGGCTGCTCGATCAGCATGGCGTCTGCTTCAATGATGACGCAACTCGTCAAAGGTAAGACTATCGAAGAAGCCTTACGACTCGCGGATATCTTTTCGGACATGGTCCAAGGAAAAGACTATGACGACGAATCGTTCGACCTCGGGGACGTCGAGGCACTCTCGGGTGTCACGAAATTCCCGGCACGGATCAAATGTGCGACACTTGCCTGGAAGGCGCTCGAACGCGGCGTAGAAGAAGGGAAGTAAACTTCGGTCACAAGCAAGTAAGAGGAGGAAATGAACATGGCAAAGAACATGCCGGAAATTGGCGATTATAAATATGGTTTCCACGATCGCGATATCTCGATCTTCCGTTCTGGACGCGGCTTGACGACTGAAGTCGTCGAAACGATCTCGAAAATGAAGGAAGAACCACAATGGATGCTTGATTTCCGTTTGAAATCACTCAAGATCTTCAACGAACAAGCAATGCCAGCGTGGGGTGGCGATCTCTCAGAATTGAACTTCGACGACATCACGTACTACGTCAAGCCGTCTGAACGTGCAGAGAAATCGTGGGATGAAGTACCGGAAGAAATCAAACGTACGTTTGATAAGCTCGGTATCCCTGAAGCAGAGCAAAAATACTTGGCAGGTGTCTCGGCTCAGTACGAGTCAGAGGTCGTCTACCACAACATGAAAGAAGACCTCGAAGAAATCGGTGTCGTCTTCAAAGATACAGATACAGCGTTAAAAGAGAACGAAGATATCTTCCGTGAGTACTTCGGAAAATTAATCCCGCCAACAGACAACAAGTTCGCAGCTTTGAACACAGCGGTCTGGTCAGGTGGATCGTTCATCTACGTACCAAAAGGTGTTAAAGTCGACACGCCGCTTCAAGCCTACTTCCGCATCAACTCGGAAAACATGGGTCAATTCGAGCGGACGTTGATCATCGTTGATGACGAAGCATCGGTTCACTACGTCGAAGGATGTACAGCACCGGTCTACACGACGAACTCGCTTCACTCAGCGGTCGTTGAGATCTTCATCAACAAAAACGCTTACTGCCGTTACACGACGATCCAAAACTGGGCGAACAACGTCTACAACCTCGTTACGAAGCGTGCGATCTGTGAAGCTGGCGCAACGATGGAATGGGTCGATGGTAACATCGGTTCGAAATTGACGATGAAATACCCAGCCGTCATCCTCAAAGGTGAAGGTTCACGTGGTATGACATTGTCAATCGCAATCGCTGGTAAAGGTCAACACCAAGATGCGGGTGCGAAGATGATTCACTTAGCACCGAACACATCGTCGACGATCGTCTCGAAGTCGATCTCAAAACACGGTGGTAAAGTCACGTACCGCGGTATCGTTCACTTCGGACGTAAAGCGACAGGTGCACGTTCGAACATCGAATGTGATACGCTCATCATGGATAACCAATCGACGTCGGATACGATTCCGTACAACGAAATCCTCAACGACAACATTTCGCTTGAGCACGAAGCGAAAGTCTCGAAGGTCTCGGAAGAGCAATTGTTCTACCTCATGAGCCGCGGGATCTCACAAGAGGAAGCAACGGAAATGATCGTCATGGGCTTCATCGAGCCGTTCACGAAAGAGCTTCCAATGGAATATGCGGTCGAAATGAACCGTCTCATCAAGTTCGAGATGGAAGGTTCAATCGGATAATTCGTCTTACTCTCTCATCTACGGATGAGGGAGTTTTTTTCATGAAATGGTTATTGGGGTAAAGAGTGAAAAAGGAGGGATTACTATGCGTGACATCGTCTATTCCTTTCAAGTCTCGCTCGACGGTTATATCGAAGATGCGTCAGGTAGGATCGATTTCGCTTCACCAGACGCAGAATTACATCAGTATTTCAATGACTACGAGAAAGCGTTCGATACCCATGTCTATGGACGTCGTTTGTACGAGATGATGCAATACTGGGAGACAGCGGATCAGGAAGACGAGCCGATTGTCGTTGAGTATGCGAAAACCTGGCAATCGCTTGAGAAGGTCGTCTTCTCGCGGACGCTCGACGCTGTCGAAGGAAAGGCGCGTCTAGCGAATCAGTCGCTTGCCGAGGAACTTCAAGCACTAAAAGCCTTGCCTGGAAAACAGATTGCGATCGGTGGGGCGACGCTTGCTGCTGAAGCAATTGAGCTTGGACTCGTCGATCGCTATCATATCGTGATTTACCCTGTTCTGCTCGGCGGTGGAAAACGAATGTTTCCGGTGCTTGATCAACCGCAACACTTAAAATTGATTAAAACACAATGCTTCGAATCAGGATGTATCATCCTCGAATATGAACGTTTAAATTGAAGCATTGAAGAAGAAATCCCGGATTCTGCTATGCTATGATAAACAGGTAGAATAGAACACGTAAGGGGGAGGAGCGCATGATATATATCGGTGTTACGGGCTGGGGAGATCATGATAGTCTCTACTTGACCCCGCAAGATCGTAAAGAGAAACTGGCTGCCTATGCCGGTCATTTTCCAGCGGTCGAGGTCGACTCGACATTCTATGCGATTCAACCGGAACGAAACTACGAAAAATGGACATCTGAGACACCGGACGGGTTTCGCTTCATCGTCAAGGTCCACCGGGCGATGAGTGGACATGACCGGGAGAATAAAGATCCGCTCGGTCCGATTTTTGAACAATATATCGCATCGATCGAACCGATGCGAAAGAGTGGAAAGATTGCAGCGATCCTCGTGCAGCTGCCACCTTGGTTCGATGTCAGCAAAATGCACTTGGAGTATTTGCAGACGATCCGAAAATCACTTGCTGGACTGCCGGTCGCGATTGAGTTCCGAAATCCATCGTGGTATTCGGAAGCTTATCGTGAGCGGACGCTCCGATTTTTGAAGGAACATCAGTTCATTCATACGATTTGCGATGAACCGCAGACCGAAGATGGTTCCGTACCATTCGTACCGGTCGTGACGCAGGAGACGGCATTCATCCGCCTTCATGGACGAAATAAAGCCGGTTGGTTAAAGAAACCGGGTCAAAGCAGCGACGATTGGCGAAAAGTCCGCTGTCTCTACCGCTACTCAGAAGACGAGTTACAGGAACTCGCAAGTCACGTCCGAAACGTGGCAGCGGAAGCAAAGGATGTCTATGTCTTCTTCAATAACAACTCAGCAGGAGATGCTGCCCCGAATGCGAAACGATTAATCGAGATTCTCGATCTCGACTATGAACTCGCGCCGCGACAAATCTCATTGTTTTAAATCATCAAGGGGGGCTTCTGCATGAAGTTACACATCATTCACTATAATGATCTGCATTCACACTTCGACATGTGGCCTCGCTACATGTCCTTCGTCAAGGAACACCGGACGTATGATTCGCTCGTTTTTGATCTCGGCGATCATGCGGACCGTGTCGATCCAGCGACGGAAGCAACAAAAGGAAAAATCAATACGCATCTACTGAATGCGTTGATGCCGACTGCCGTGACGATCGGGAACAATGAAGGCATCACGTTTCCGCATGACTGGTTAGCGAATCTCTATACGGAAGCGGACTTTCCGGTCCTCGTCTCGAATTTAGAAGCACCGTTTGCCAAGCAAGGAGTCATTCACGAATTACCGACCGGAAAAGTCGGCGTCTTTGGTCTGACGGCACCGTATATCGAACTATACGGTTTACTTGGTTGGACGATCGAAGAACCGTTTGATGTCGCGGCGCGTGAAATCGAGCGGTTGCGTCAAGAAGTCGACGTCTTGATTTGTTTAAGTCACCTCGGTTTCTATCAAGACGAAGAACTCGCGATGCGTTTTCCGGAGCTCGATTTGATCATCGGTGCGCATACGCATCATGTCCTTGATGACGGTGTCGTTAAGAACGGTGTCTTGATCACGCAAGCGGGAAAACATGGGCAATATGCAGGTGAGATCTACATGAATACGGATACTGGCGAGAAGGAAGCGGTCCTTCACTCCTTGCATGATTACGCCGAGGATGAAGCGACGGCAAAATTACTTGACCGGGAGCAGTATCTGGCGGAACAACAGATGAAGGAGCCGATTGGCGAGACATCGGGTCTAGCCAATGACTGGTTCAGTGAGTCGCCGTTTTCGCAGTTACTCGTCGAGACGATGCGCGACTGGTGTGATGCGGATATCGCTTGTGTCACAGCAGGTATTCTGCTTGGGTCACTTCCACCAGGTCCTGTTTCTGCGTTTGACTTACATCGACTCTGTCCGCACCCGATCAATCCTTGTAAAGTGACGATGACTGGAGAGGAATTACAAACTTTCCTCGACGAAGTCAAAACAGATCAGTTCGAACAATTAAAGGTTCGAGGTCTCGGTTTCCGTGGTAAGTTGATGGGGCGGATGCATTATGCTGGTTTGGCGGCACATCAACCGCTTGAGCCAACACAAAACTATACGGTCGTCTTACCGGATATGTTCACGTTCGGTCCACTCTTTCCAGCGATCAAAGAAATGCCCAAAGAATATTTCATGCCGGAATTGTTACGGGATTTGTTGTTCGAACGCTTATCGGAGAAGTCGGAATATAATGAATTGCATGTTCGCAAACCCTGATTGTTTGTTATACTAAAGCAGACATGAATTGACTTTTTGGGGATGAAGGGGGAAGCGAAACCATGGGACGCGGAGAAATCCAACGTAAACCGGAATGGTTGAAAATCAAGCTGAATACGAATGAAACCTACACAGAATTAAAAAGTATGATGCGCGAGAAAAAGCTACATACTGTCTGTGAGGAAGCAAAGTGTCCGAATATCCACGAGTGTTGGGCGGTACGCCGGACGGCGACGTTCATGATTCTCGGAAGTATCTGCACACGTGCGTGCCGTTTTTGCGCCGTGACGACAGGACGTCCAAACGAACTCGATCTCGAAGAACCAAAACGTGTTGCGGAATCCGTCCGTTTGATGAACCTGAAGCACGCAGTCATCACAGCGGTTGCCCGTGACGATCTGAATGATTTCGGAGCAGGCGTTTACGCTGAAACCGTCCGTGAAGTGCGTCGGATGAATCCAGAGACGTCAATCGAAGTCTTGCCTTCAGATATGGGTGGGAACTTTGAGGCATTGAAAACGCTGATCGATGCACAGCCAGACATCATGAACCACAACATCGAGACGGTCCGCCGTCTGACGCCGACCGTTCGTGCGAAAGCAACTTACGACCGGACGCTTGAATTCCTTCGTCGTTCGAAGGAACTCGCACCTGAAATTCCAACGAAGTCGAGCTTGATGCTTGGTCTTGGTGAGACATGGGAAGAGATTCTTGAAACGATGGATGATCTTCGCGCACATAACGTCGACATCATGACAATCGGTCAGTATCTCCAACCGACGAAAAAACACCTCGACGTCATCAAATACTATACACCACAAGAGTTCGCTGAACTGAAGCAGATTGCGCTCAGCAAAGGCTTCTCGCACTGTGAGGCAGGTCCACTCGTTCGTTCGTCGTATCACGCGGATGAGCAAGTCAACGCAGCGAAAAAGAATAAAACAGCACTTCCGATCGACTAATGATCAAAAACCGTTCGAGCAGTTGCTCGGACGGTTTTTCGTCTGCCAGGCGAAATGGAATATGCTATGATAAGAACAGCAGGAGGTGGGAATAATGATACAAGTCAATCGGGAACGTTATGAGGTCGTCGAAGAGAAGCGCGAAGGTTTTAATGAGGAAGCCTTCATCGGTCGTTTTAGCGATGTCCTTGAGAAATATGATTATATCGTGGGGGACTGGGGGCACGGTCAATTACGGCTACGTGGCTTCTATGAGGATCAACACGAGAAAGCAACATTCGATACGAAGATTTCGCATGTGGCGGATTATCTCTACGAATACTGTAACTTCGGATGTGCCTACTTCATCGTCAAGAAGATCGGATTGGTAGAAGGAGAAGAAGCACCACCTCGCTTCGACGGTTCTTCATCCAATACGTTGAAGTTGAAACGGAAGTTCGCACCTGCACCAGAGAAGGCGGAAGGCGAGTAATCAAACTGTCATACAGAAAAGCGTTTCTAGTGGACGGAATTCGGCTATTACTATAAGTATCATGTACCTATAGGGGGAACTATCCATGCGAATCGTTGGAATTTACTCATCCGTACCAGAAGTCGTCAGTGCCGTGCACGATCTCCGTGTTGCCGGTGTCGTCTCGACTGATTTAAAAGTCTTAGCGCACGACAAATACGATCTCGAACAAATCGAGGAATTGGCGGATCTGAACAACCAACAGACATCCACGCGTCTGTCGCAGGAAGATCATCGTAATCTCTGGCAGGAAATCAAAAGCATCTTTAAAAAGGATGATACGGTCTCTCATGGGGATGTTATTCGAGGAAGTGGCTTGACGAAGGAAGACGTCGATCGTGCGAATCATGCGGTCGAAAGCGGTCAATTTGTATTACTCGTCGGCGATGAAGCGGATCAGCATTCAGAGCGTCGTGCTCATGATGAGTCAGATAATACGAACGTCTTCAGTGGACCGAATACATTGAATGAACGAAACGATCGTCTCTTATAAGACAAAAAGCCTTCGTCCACGGACGAAGGCTTTTTTCATAGACCGATGTAAGCGCGAAGATACATCTCGAGTTCCATGGCCGCATCGTCTTCGACGTCAAACGCCGTCGCGATGTAGCCAGGTTCATCAAAATCGTCCGCACCGATGATTGCATACCGGTTCGATAAAAGATTCAAGACAAGAATCTTACCGTAAAAATGTTCCGAGTGCGTGATGGCGAGATCAAACCGACTAGCTTCTCCGATCCAACTGACAAAGCGTGTCTTCGTTTGTTCGACATCATCATATAAAAAATCACGTTCTTCCATCATTCAGCTTCCCTCATTTCCCTAACATCTGTTTCAGATTAAAGGGTTTGGGGGACTTTTTGCAAGTATGGTTTACGCGATAGGCTATGCTCGGCGATGACTTTTCGAATCGTCCGTGTCTTTGAACGCATGACAAGGGATGTCGTCTCAACGATATCATCCGTCAAGAACTTAACGCCGTCGAGCATTTCGCCCGTCGTGACGCCGGTCGCGGCAAAGATACAGTCGTCGCTTTTGATGAGGTCATCAAGCGTTAAAAGTTGAAGCGGATCTTCAAGCCCCATCCGGATGACACGAGCGGTTTCTTCTTCGTTCATCGGATGTAAGCGTGCCTGCATGTCGCCGCCCATCGCTTTAACGGCAGCAGCCGTGATGACACCTTCAGGAGCACCGCCTGTACCGATGAAGATATCGATTCCTGTCGCAGGAGAGAGTGGTGCGATTCCAGCCGAGACGTCACCGTCTTCAAATAGACGAACGCGTGCGCCCATCCGCATCGCAGCTTCGCGGAAGTGATCGTGACGCGGGCGATCCTGCATGATGACCGTGACGTCCTCAATCCGTTTGTTGTTGTATTGAGCTGCTTTTTCAATGATGACTTCAAGTGGATCGTCGAGCGAGACGTGCCCCTTCAAGTTCGGTCCAACTGTTAATTTATCCATATACATATCCGGTGCGTGGAGCAGGGCGCCTTGATCGGCAACGGCGATGACGACCATCGCATTACCGAGCCCTTTGGCAACGATGTTCGTACCTTCAAGCGGGTCGACGGCGATGTCAACGATTGGACCGTTCGCTGTTCCGACACGTTCGCCGATGAAGAGCATCGGTGCTTCGTCGAGCTCACCTTCACCGATGACGACCGTTCCGTTCATGTTGACCGTGTTCAAGACTTCGCGCATCGCAGTCGTTGCTGCATCATCCGCTTCATTTTTCTTACCGCGACCAATCCATTGAGCAGAAGCTAATGCTGCTGCTTCCGTAGCGCGTACGATTTCCAGTGCGAGTTCCCGTTCCATGTATATAACCTCCACGTCACCAATGTGACATACTATTTTCAGCAAAAATCTAAATTGAGGATAACACATTGAGGAATGTGATGCAAATGACCTTTCTGCTTTTCAGGATTGCCGGATAACGATAAAATGGAGGATGTGAGGGGGAATGAAGATGTATTTCGTCAATCGTCAAAAAATCGAAGAGACGGTCGTCTGTTATGAGACGGCACTTCGACAAAGTAAGGAAGTTACGGGGGATCCGGTGACGACGGCACTGGCTATGGAGCGGATTGGTTTTTTAGTCATCGAGAGTGTCATCGACATCGGAAACAGTATGATTGATGGATTCATCATGCGGGATCCGGGAAGTTATGAAGATATCATCCTCATTTTAGAAGATGAGAAGGTGATCGATGGACCGCTCGCGACGAGTCTGAAGAAGCTCGTTGCGTTACGTACGTTGATCGTCCGGTCATTCACACAGTCGAGTATGGCGGAGATTCGGGCGGTACTTGAGACAGAGGAAGCAGAACTACGTCGTTTCCCGGAAGCGATTCGCCGGTATATTGAGACAGAACTCGGACCGGTGTCTGCATTTTTACCAAACGAGGAGTGAGTCAGGATGAAGGCAAAAGGCTATTTATTTGATTTAGATGGAACGATGTATAACGGAACGGAACCGGTAAAAGAAGCGGTCGATTTCGTCAATCGTCTGCAAGCAGAAGGCATTCCGTATTTGTTCGTGACGAATAATGCGTCGATGACGGCAGAAGCCGTGGCGGAGAAGCTACGCGGGATGGGTGTTCATTCCGATGCGAAACACGTCTTGACGAGTGCGATGGCGACTGGTCGTTATATCGCTGATCTATCACCGAAAGCGCGCGTCTATGCGATCGGTGAGACAGGACTGATCGATGCGCTTGAACGGGAAGGGTTAGACGTCGTCGCAACGGAAGCGGCAGATTACGTCGTCATCGGTCTTGACCGTCAGATCACGTATGAAAAACTCGCTGTCGGTGCCCTCGCGATTCGTGCCGGTGCGCGCTTCATCTCGACGAACGGAGACATCGCGATTCCGACAGAACGTGGATTCTTGCCAGGAAACGGTGCCTTGACGTCCGTCCTGCGCGTGACGACGGAGAAGGAACCGTTCTTCATCGGTAAACCGGAACCGGTCATGGTCGATATCGCAACGGAGATGATCGGTCTGTCAAAAGAAGACGTCATCATGGTCGGGGATAACTACCATACAGATATCCTATTCGGAATCAATGGAGGCATCCGGACGATGCACGTCAATTCCGGTGTCCACACACCTGTCTTCATTCAAGGTCAGGATCGTCAACCGACATATATGGTCGATACGTTAGCCGAATGGATTCTATGAATCAAAAAATCCCGAACGAGAATTCGTTCGGGATTTCATGTATTAGAAGACTTGTTCGACTTCAACGACGCCAGCGACTTCTTCAAGAAGGGCACGTTCGATACCGGCCTTCAATGTGATCGTTGAACTTGGGCAGCTACCACAAGCTCCCATCAAACGGAGTTTTACGATTCCGTCTTCTACATCTACGAGTTCAACGTCTCCTCCATCACGAAGAAGGAACGGACGCAATTTTTCAAGAACTTCATTCACTTGATCAAACATTTCCATGCGTAAACACATCCTTTCGTATAGTTTCATTGTAACAGGGTTGAAAAATGTTCTCAATCTGGAAAACTTGTATACTAAAGAGGAGAGAATTGAAAAGGGGGACTTCAAGATGGAAATCACGGTCTACGGAACAGCGGTCACTTGTCCGAGTTGTGTCGGGGCACCCAGCTCGGAAGAGACGTTCAGTTGGCTACAAGCCGTCCTCGGGCGGAAATATGAGCAAACGATGACGCTACGTTATGTCGATTTCGAGACAGCCACATCAGATCAATGGACGGAAGCGCTAAAAGAGGATGTCTATTTTTATCCATTGATCGTGCTCGATGATGAGATGATTGACGAGGGGTACGTCAAACTGAAGACGATTACGGCAGCGATTGATGCGAAGTTAAGTCAGACGGGGTGAACGACAAAGAGGTATCCCAAAGATCGGGACACCTCTTTTGCTCATTTAATCTTTTTGTGTTTCCATAAGACACCGGACTTCAAGAGACGTGGGACTTTCCCCGTCAGCGCTTGCTTGCCCATCACGATCCCGAAACCATCTGATTTCCCGAGCGATCCGAGCATTCCGCGCAGTTTGATTTCTGGCAGTTTCGGCAATTTTTTCCCTTGCCACTTCGCTTGCAAGACGTCGACGACTTGTTCTGCCTGATGTTCTGCGAGTTGACCACTTGGCGCATACGGCAAGCTGGCACAATCGCCGATGACGAAGACGTTATCGTATTCTGGTACGTGATGATGTGCCGTCAATTTGATCCGACCGCCACTGTCTGCAGCAAAGCCGAGATCACGAACGACTTTGACCGGTTGTGTACCTGCCGTCCAAATCGTCAAGTCAGATGGATACGTATCGTCGCCGTTTCGGACGTCGTCCGCTGTGACGAGCGTGACGTTCGAATTGTTGATGACGTCCACGTCATGCTCCTCGAACCATTCCTGGACGTAAGACGAGACTTTGTCGGATAAGAACGACAAGACGGATGGACCGCGGTCGAACAGACGGATCGTTAAATCTTTTCGGCTCTCGTGCAGTTCACTGGCAAGTTCGACACCGGATAGACCAGCACCGACGATCGAAACGACGGATCCTGGTGATAGACCGCAAATCGCTTGTTGTGTTTTGCGCGACTCTTCCAGTGTCTGGATGCTATATGTAAATTCTTGAGCACCCGGAATGTTATGGTATTTATCCTCGCAACCGAGAGCGATGATCAAGTCATCATAGAATAGTTCTGATCCATCCTGCAGGTGGACCGTATTCGTCTCTGGTGAGATTTTGATGACATGTCCATATTTATAGGTAAGATGTTTCCCCTCCGGAAATTCAATCCGGACATCCCGATCTGATAATGTACCTGCTGCGAGTGCGTAGTATTCCGTTTTGAGTGCGTGGTATGGTAGACGGTCGACGAGCGTGACGGCAACTTCCTCGTCCTTGAATCGCTCACAAATCCGCATTCCACCATATCCTCCGCCGAGTACGACCAATTGCTTCATAACGTAAAATCCCCCTTAGTTCCCCTAAATCAGTCTGACCTTGTATAATACGACATGAGGCAGGTCGTTTCCTGCTTGAAGGAGGAAAAAAAGTGAATCCGATTATTGAATTTTGTATTAGTAACTTAGCGGCGGGTACACAGGTCGTCATGGAGCAACTCGAACGTGACCCGAATGTCGACGTCGTCGAATACGGTTGCCTCGGCTATTGCGGGATTTGTTCGCTCGATCATTTTTGTCTCGTCGATGGTGAGACCGTCGTAGGCGAAACACCGGAAGAGTTGCTCGAGAAGATTTACCTGAAAATCGAAGAGAACGAGCTGTGAACAAAGACAGCCAAAAAATCCCCTCGTTCATCTGAACGAGGGGATTCGTGTCCGTCAGCGGGCGCAGCTTTTCGGATTAAGCGGATTGTTGACGGCGCATCATCCATGGTCGTAGTTTCAAGAACAGTGGAATGAAGAGTGCCGAGATAAACAATGCTTTAATGACGTTAAACGGTAAGATACCGGCTGTGATCGCTGTCCATTTGACAGCTGGATCCGCCATGTAGTCCATACCGAGGAACCATGCATACGCTGGAAGGATCAAGATATAGTTGAGGATTGCAAGACCGAGTGCCATCGTAATCGTACCAGCGATGAGACCAGTTGCGAGACCTTGTGTTGATTTCTTTTTGTGGTAGAACCAGCTGACAGGAAGCACGAATGCGATACCAGCAGCAAAGTTTGCGAATTCTCCGACCGGAACACCACTTCCGCGGAAGATATAGTACAACACGTTCTTCAATGCTTCGACGATGACACCTGCGACCGGTGAGAACATGATCGCTGCGACGAGAGCAGGAACATCACTGAAGTCGATCTTCAGATAGTTCGGTAAGAACGGTAGTGGAAAATTGATAAGCATAAGAACAAATGAGATTGAACCTAACATTGACAGAGTGACCATTTTTTGTGTGCGTTTCATACGAGTATTGTCTCCTTTTGCTCGTTCCTCTCGATGAAGTATTGGCATGACTGCGTCCATAAAGAAACCCCTATTGATGAGATCAACAGGGGAGAAGTCCGCATTAAATAAACCTAATCGATTGTTGCAAAAATCGATCAAATTTAAACTCATGCCGCCATCTTCTCCCATCCAGACTGTACTGTCGGCTCCTGAATTACACAGAATCAGCAAATAGCGCCCTATTCGCTCGCGGGCTTCAACTCAATAAGAGTTGTTTACCGCCGGTCGGGAATTTCACCCTGCCCTGAAGATGGAACGATTATTTTATTGTACATACCATTTATACAACGAATTCAAGATAGTTTCAAGCAACTAGGTTTCGATTCACTCAGAAGTTGCGTATACTAAAGAAAAGGAAGGTGATGACATGATCCATTTAACGGAGGCAGCAGCGTTACAAGTCCAGGACATGATGGCGCAGGCACCAGCAGATGAACGGAATCTTCGGATGCTCGTCCAAGGTGGTGGATGTAGTGGTCTGTCGTACGGAATGGGATTCGATCAACAGAAAGAAACCGATCTCGTTTTCGAACAGCACGGCGTGACCGTCATCGTGGACGAAAAAGATTATCCGGTCGTCAAAGGACTGGAAATCGATTATAAACAGTCGATGCTCGGCGGCGGATTCACAATCACGAATCCGAATGCTATCGCAACATGCGGTTGCGGGACATCGTTCCGGACGGCAACGAATGCTGGGACACCGGGTGGCTGTTAATGAATCCAATCGTGGACATCGTCCACGATTTTTTTATTGCCTTCATACAGGAGACCTGTTCCGTTGACTCGAAATATTTAAGAGAGTGAATGCTACTACGAACAGGGAGGGCTTCAGGATGAGAAAAGTATTGATCTTCGGGGGAACACGCTATTTCGGACGCCGGCTTGCAATTCGCTTAGCTGATTCGGGGGATGACGTGACGATTGTCACACGCGGCGAGCATACACCACCGGTCGCGAAGGGATTGACATTTTTCAAAGGGGACCGGACGTCAAGTAGTACGATGAAGGACTTAAGCCAGCAACACTGGGATGTCATCTATGACAATATCTGTTTCACGCCGTATCAAGCAAAGCTCGCGATCGACGCGTTTGAAGGAAAAGTCGGGCGTTACGTGTTGACGTCGACGATGTCTGTCTATGAAGGCGGTGGTGCGAATATCACCGAGCGTGCCTATAACCCGTTTCCCGGGAAATATGATCTCGAGAAGGAACATGGATATGGTGAAGGGAAACGCCAAGCGGAGAGTTATTTCTTCCAACGGGCGACGTTCCCGGTCGTTGCGGTCCGCTTCCCAGTCGTTCTCGGACCAGATGATTATACGGAACGGCTCGTTTTCCATATTAAACGGGCGCTTGACGGACGGCCGATCGTTGCCGAGAACACATACGCGAAGATGGGTTATATCTCAAGTTACGAAGCCGCTGCCTTTCTTGAGTGGTGTGGTCGCTCCGAACTGACGGGACCGATCAACGCTGCGAGTGACGGTGTCTTATCGATTCAAGACCTAGTGGATAAAATCGACCGCGTTGCGGGGACGACAAGTCAACTCGTCGCAAAAGGAGAGGATGAATCGCCTCTTGCGCCAGAACGCGATTTTTATATGGATACGACAGCCGCCAAACAAGCGGGCTATCTGTTCCAACATGTCGATGACTGGCTTGATCGTTTGATTGAAGAGGAGGTGCGCAATCACCAATGATGCAGTTGATGAAACCAACTCTTGCATGGGAGACAGAATACCGCGCCTTTTTAGAAGACTGGCGAGAGTCGGGCGAAACGATCGTGCCGGAAGCAGTCGGAGACACATATGAGCCGCTCGGCGCTTATTTTGCGGAACTGAAGGAAATGGAGACAACGGTCAGACCGGGTCTTGTCACCCATTCGACGTACTGGATGGTCGACGGACAACGAATCGTCGGCGCGTTAAACTTCCGGCATGACTTGACGGAGAACTTAAAATTGTACGGCGGACATATCGGATACGGCATCCGACCATCCGAGCGTCAGAAAGGATATGCGACGACCGGTCTTCGATTGGCGCTTGAAGAAGCGCGGCAACGTGGACTCGATCAAGTGCTGTTGACGTGTGGCGTTGATAATCTAGCATCTCGCCGTGTCATCTTGACGAACGGCGGACGAGAAATTGAGCCGACTGTTCATAATGGACGCGAGACACGTCGCTTCATCATCCTGTTATGAGAATCCGTGAAGCACGTCTAGAAGATGCGCCCGCGATCGCCCGCGTTCATATTGATACCTGGAGAGAGACGTATCAAGGGATCATTCCAGATCCGTATTTAGCACAGTTGTCGCATGCGAAACGGACGAAACAATGGGGACAGACGTTAATTGATCAACGCGTGTATGTTGCCCTGTCAGGAGAAGAAATCGTTGGCTTCGCGCAAGGTGGACCCAGTCGAAGTGATGCGCGTGAAGGGGAGCTTTATGCGATTTATGTCTTACAAGCGTCTCAAGGACAAGGACTCGGAAAAGCGTTGTTTCAACGCATCGCTGAGGACTTAGCGGAATATGAGACGATGCAGGTTTCTGTTTTGCAGGATAATCCAGCGTGCCAGTTTTACGAGCGATTCGGTGGTCAGGTCTTCGAAGAATCGATGATTGAGCGAGGTGGGGTCGAACTCGTGCAACGGGTTTACCGGATACCGGTTAAAAGATCATCTGTATGAAATCAGACGTTTTCAACATCTTCGCTTTCCTCAGGCGGGATGTAAGCCGCGCCAATTCCCATTCCATGTGATCTGTCGGGTCTTACCTATCCCTGACGGAAGCACACATCGTGCTTCCTTTTCCTGTAGGAGTCGAAGATGTTTGTTCACGTCCTAGATGTAATTCCATCAAAATAAGAGGTCGGACTCCGATATGTCATCCGGAATTCGACCTCTTATTTGTTTTAAGCCATTCAGTTATCTCAAGAATGATTCGTTACTTTTTCGAACAGACTCGTCGAGTGTTGCGGGTGACGAGCAGATGGATCAACGAGAAGTTTAGCTTGGTTAACGGCGATCGGTGCTTCACCGAAGCCCGTTGCGATCAGTTTGACGCGTCCTTCGTAAGTCGCGATATCACCACAAGCGAAGACGCCTGGAATCGCAGTCTCCATCTTCGAATTGACACGAATCGAATTGCGTTCAAATTCGACTTCCCATTCTTTGAGCGGTCCGAGTGACGAGACGAAGCCGAAGTTACAGACGACATCGTCAGCAGCGACGACGACGACTTCGCCACTTTCAGCATGTTTGAACGTTAACGTCTCGATGTGTGTCTCACCTGTGACCGATTCAAGTGTATACGGCGTCATGACGTTGACGGACGAATCGTGTAACAGTTCGACCGAATGTTCATGGGCACGGAACTTATCGCGACGGTGGACGAGCGTGACGGATTTTGCGATCGGTTCAAGCATCAATGACCAGTCGACTGCTGAATCACCGCCACCAAGCAAGACGACTTGGCGATCCTTGAAACGTTCCATGTCGTTGACGAAATAGTGTAAGTTCGTCTCTTCGAAACGTTCCGCATCCGCGACACCGAGTGGACGCGCGGCGAACGAACCGTTTCCTGCCGTCAAGATGACGGTCTTCGTATAATGCTCGCCTTTGTTCGTGACGAGACGGATGATTCCGTCATCCATCCGTTCGTAAGCGATGACGGTCTCACCGAGCACGTATGTCGGATCGAATTCATTTGCTTGTTCAAGCAACCGGTCGACCAGTTCCTGGGCTTTTACTTTCGGAAAACCGGCAATATCGTATATATATTTTTCAGGATAAAGCGTAGCGAGTTGACCACCTAATTGAGGTAGACTCTCGATGACCTTCGTCTTCATCTGGCGCATCCCTGAATAAAACGCGGTGAACAGTCCGACCGGACCGCCGCCGATGATCGTGACATCATATGGTTGGTGCATCTGATTCCCTCCTAGCGTTGGATAGGTCTATTATATAGGAAGTAGGGGGTGAAGGTGCAAGTACGGGACATCTCACATTTTTTTAAGGGAAATTACATTTTTCTTTTGCAATCATTCCTAAAAAGTGTTTCAATAAGCTTATAGACATGTGAACATTATTTGAACAAAATTTTTGAGCATTCGTCTGTAATTGAATGTGAAGAAAATCACAACAAAACTACGATTCGTAAGGAGTATCAGAACATGAACACACCTAACATTGTTATTCTTGGAGCGGGCTACGGTGGATTGATCACAGCAGTCAACCTTCAAAAGAAACTCGGCGTCGATCAAGCGAACATCACGTTGATTAACAAACACGACTATCATTACCAAACAACTTGGTTGCATGAACCAGCTGCGGGTACGATGTCTGCGGAGCAAGCGCGCATCTACATCAATGATGTCATCAACCCGTCACGCGTCAAACTTGTCAAAGGGATCGTTGAGAAAGTCGACACGGCTGCTAAAACAGTTCTTTTACAAGATGGCGGAACAGTTCCTTACGATTACGTCGTCGTTGCTCTCGGTGGCGTTCCTGAAACATTCGGTATCAAAGGATTGAAGGAACACGCGCTGACAATCAGCTCGTTGAACAGCGTCCGTAAAATCAAGGAACATATCGATTACTCATTCGCACAGTACAAAACAACAGGATCACAAGATCGTTCACTCTTGACGATCGTTGTTGGTGGTGCTGGATTCACAGGAATCGAGTTCATGGGTGAGCTCGTCAACCGTATTCCAGAACTGTGCAAACAATATGACATCCCACGCGAACTCGTTCGTGTCGTCAACATCGAGGCAGCGCCAACAGTCCTTCCAGGATTCGATGCTGATCTCGTCAACTACGCACACAAATGGCTTGAGCGCCAAGGCGTCGAGTTCAAACTCGGTAACGGCATCAAGGAATGTGGACCAGGAAGCGTCACGTTCGGTCCGCTTCAAGGCGATACGACTGAGACGATCGAAGCAAGCACGATCATTTGGACAGGTGGCGTCAGCGGTAACCCTGTCGTTGCAGCATCTGGCTTCGAAGCGATGCGTAACCGTGTCGTCGTCGAAGAAGATCTCCGTGTTCCAGGACACGACAACGTCTTCATGATCGGTGACTGTTCAGCAGTCATGGATCCAAGTTCGAACCGTCCGTACCCACCAACTGCACAAATCGCGACACAACAAGCACACAAAGTTGCTGAAAACATCGCAGCACTCATCGCGGGTCGTCAAACATCGACGTTCACGTACGAGAACAAAGGAACGGTCGCTTCACTTGGTCACAAAGACGGCATCGGTATGGTCTTCGGTAAGAAGATCTACGGTCGTAACGCATCATTCATGAAAAAAGTCATCGACAACAAACACTTCTTCGAACTGAAAAAACTTGGTCTTGCGATCAAAAAAGGGAAGTTCTAAGTTCACGTTTTAGGCAAATGTACACTCGTGCATTTGCCTTTTTTGTCGGTTATACTAGAAGAGATTCAAAGGGGGAACAGTATGCATATCATTCAAGCTGTGATCGGGAGTGTGCTTTATCTCGTCATGTTCTTTAGTATCGGATTCATTTTAAACATGTTGTTGCGGAGTACATGGGTGATGCTCGTACTCTATCCGATCATCATCATCATGATGATCGACAATCAATCGACACTCGAATACTTCACGAACGCTCGTGAAGCGATTCCGAATCTCGGGGACCGGATTGCTGGTCTACAGGCAGCGGATATCACGATGTTCGCAGCTGGTTTTGCTGGAATCATCATCGCCGGTCTATCGATTCGATTCTTGCGTAAGAGCGGTTACCAAATGTTTTAAAGTCTACTTGAGTAAGTAGGCTTTTTTCGTGCCTGAAAAACCGTTATAATAAAAACAATGTCTTTAAATAAATGTGTAAGAGCAGATTGGGTTGAGAGCGAATGGATAAACAAATGTACCACGTTATCAAGGTATTGAATAATAATGTCGTCATTTGTTCGACTGGTGCGAATCAGGAAGTCATTATCCTCGCGAAAGGGATTGGCTTCGGTCGGAAGCCAGGCGATCAACTGACAGATCTCGATAAGTTGGAAAAAGTCTACACGTTGAAGGATAAAGAAGAACAGGATCAATATAAGGCGCTCGTCGGTCACCTTGATGAAAACTTCATTGCGTTGATGAATGAAATCGTTTCGATGATCGAGACACGCTTCGGAAAAAAGGTCGACGAACATATCCATATCGGATTGACGGATCACTTGACGTTTACGTTCAAGCGACTAGAACAAGGAATGGAAGTCACCAATCCGTTTCTTGCCGAAACGGAAGCCTTGTATCCGGAAGAGTATGCTCTTGCAGAAGAAATCGTCGAGTTCATCAGTGCCGAAATGAATTTTTACCTGCCCCCAGCCGAGACAGGATTCATCGCACTTCATATTCATTCTGCGACGAACTTCAAAGACGTACTTGAAGTCAACCGCCATCATCAGCTCGTCGGTTTAATTGCTAGTCATATCGAACAGCGACTGGAGATTAAAATCGACCGAAAATCGCTTGATTACAAGCGTCTGATTCGGCACCTTCGTTCAGCGATTGAAAGGGTTTCCAATGGGGAGTATCTAGAGGCTCCAGAAAAAGTAGAAAAGCTATTGCGTGAAGAATATCCGCTATGCTATGATACTGCTTGGGAGCTGATGTCCATCATGGAACGTCAGTTGAAGAAAGCGGTACCGCGCGGTGAGGCGACGTATCTTACGATGCATCTGCAACGCTTAGTGCAGTACGATTCAGGTAAATGACCGCACGGACTACGTGTTACTGATACGATCAGGCATGAGTGGGATGTCGGGCAAGAAGCTTTATTTCCGTTATGCAACGGGATAAGTCTATTGTCTACAATCCGCTCGTGCCTGATTTTTTTCTGTAAAAAAACGGTCAGATGTCTGACTTTTTTCGTCTCAATCATTGGCATTATTCATCATACTTCGCTCTTAACAGGAAAAGGAGGAAACACACATGTTCAAACAGATTTTTGCTGTTCTTCAACGTGTCGGTAAAGCGTTGATGCTTCCTGTAGCGATTTTGCCAGCTGCCGGTATCCTACTCGGATTCGGTAACGCGATGCAAAATCCGAACTTGACGTCAAAACTCGAGTTCTTAAAAAATGATGCAATCATCAAGGTTGCAAAATTGATGGAAGCAGCTGGGGATATCATCTTCGGTAACTTAGCACTCTTATTCGCGGTCGGTGTCGCGATTGGTCTTGCAGGGGACGGCGCAGCCGGACTTGCGGCAATCGTCGGATTCTTGATCATGAACAAAACAATGAGCGTATGGCTCGGCGTTACACCAGAAATGGTGGCTAACGGTCAAGGATATGCAAACGTACTCGGTATCCCAACACTTCAAACTGGGGTATTCGGTGGTATCATCATCGGTTTGATCGCAGCTTGGGCGTACGGGAAGTACCATAATCTCGAATTGCCACAGTTCCTTGGATTCTTTGCTGGTAAACGTTTCGTTCCAATCGTCACAGCAGTTGTTTCATTGGTTGCAGGTCTTGTTCTCGTATTCGTCTGGCCGTTTGCGCAAGATGGCTTGAACTCGTTCTCGCACTTCATGATGGAGAAAAACCCAACACTCGCAGCATTCGTCTTCGGTCTCATCGAGCGTTCGTTGATTCCATTCGGTCTTCACCATATCTTCTATGCGCCATTCTGGTTCGAATTCGGTTCGTACAAGAATGCAGCAGGAACAGTCGTTCATGGTGACCAAGCGATCTTCTTCGCACAATTGAAAGACAACGCAACATTAACAGCTGGTACGTTCATGACTGGTAAATTCCCGTTCATGATGTTCGGTCTTCCAGCAGCAGCACTCGCAATGTACCACGAAGCTCGCCCTGAGCGTCGTGCAGTCGTTGGTGGTCTTCTTGGATCAGCAGCACTTACAGCATTCTTGACAGGTATCACAGAGCCAATCGAATTCGCATTCTTGTTCGTAGCTCCAATCTTGTTCGCAGTTCACGCTGTCTTCGCAGGTCTCTCGTTCATGACAATGCAATTGTTGAACGTTAAGATCGGTATGACATTCTCTGGTGGTTTGATTGACTTCCTTCTCTTCGGTGTTCTTCCAGGACGCACGCAGTGGTGGCTCGTCATCGTCGTCGGTCTTGCACTTTCTGTCATCTACTACTTCGGATTCCGTTTCGCGATCCGTCAGTTCAACTTGAAAACACCAGGTCGTGAAGATGAAGTTCAAGAAACATCATCTGTTCAAGGTTCTGAACTCGCTGAAGGTATCCTTGACGCACTCGGTTCAGAGTCGAACATCAAACACTTGGATGCATGTATCACACGTCTTCGTGTCGAAGTTCTCGACAAATCGAAAGTCAACAAAGATGAGTTGAAAAAATTAGGTGCTGCTGGTGTCCTTGAAGTTGGTAACAACGTTCAAGCAATCTACGGACCGAAATCAGACAACATCAAGTCTGAAATCCAAGCCGTCATCGCATCACGTAAACAAGAAAAAACAGTCTAATGTTTTAAGAAATGAGTCCTTCTGCGGAAGGGCTTATTTTTTTTGGAAAAATCTTTTAGAATCGTTTTGCGCTAGAATATTTTAGGGTATGAACTAAGTAGTTTGTTTAAAAAAAGGAGGGAATATACGCATGTGGAAAAACGTGTTTGGTGTCTTACAGCGGATCGGTAAGGCCTTGATGTTACCGGTAGCGATTTTGCCGGCAGCGGGGCTATTGCTCGCGTTCGGGACAGCGTTTCAAAACCCGAACTTGACGCAATATTTACCGTTCCTCGAGAACGATTCGCTAGTCGTCATCTGGCGAGTCATGCAGGATGCAGGTGACATCATCTTTGCGAACCTCGGATTATTGTTTGCCGTCGGGGTCGCGATTGGTCTTGCGAATGGGGAAGGGGTTGCCGGTCTAGCAGCCATCGTCGGTTTCCTGATCATGAACAAGGTCATCAGTTCATTCTTACAGATCACACCAGAAAAAATCACGGAAGCACAAAAAGCGAGTGACTTGTCGTATGCGACGGTCCTCGGGATACCGACCTTGCAAATGGGGGTATTCGGAGGGATCATTGCCGGTTTGATAGCAGCGTACAGTTATAATAAATTCTTTAAAATCAAACTGCCTGATTTCCTCGGATTCTTCGCAGGGAAACGTTTTGTTCCGATTGCAACTGCCTTATTTAGTCTTGTCGCCGGGTTTGCCTTATCGTACATTTGGCCACCGATTGGAACAGGTATCAATACGTTCTCAAAAACAATCATCGAAGCGAACGAACCGTTGTCTGCGTTCATCTTTGGACTCGTCGAACGTTCGTTGATTCCGTTTGGTCTTCACCATATCTGGTACTCAAGCTTTTGGTTCCAGTTCGGGGAATATACGGATAAAGCCGGAACGATCATAAATGGGGATCAGCGAATCTTCTTCGCACAATTGAAGGACGGTGTACCATTTACAGCAGGGACATATATGACCGGGAAATATCCATTCATGATGTTCGGTCTGCCGGCAGCCTGTCTTGCGATGTACCATACCGTTGCGAAGGATCGTCGTAAAGCTGTCGAAGGTCTTTACTTCTCAGCTGCGTTGACTTCTTTCCTGACTGGTATCACGGAGCCAGTCGAGTTCTCCTTCGTCTTCGTTGCACCTCTCTTGTTTGCCGTTCACGCTGTCTTTGCTGGTCTTTCATTCATGATCATGGATTTACTGAACGTCAAGATCGGGATGACGTTCTCCGGTGGATTGATTGACTACACGTTATTCGGGATTCTACCGAACCGAACCTCGTGGTGGCTCGTCATTCCAGTCGGACTTGTCTTCGCCGTCATCTATTACTTCGGATTCCGTTTCGTCATTACGAAGTTTGATCTGAAGATTCCGGGACGCGAAGCGATAAAAGAAGGTGTCGCTACCTCAACGGCACAAGCCGGCGATCTACCGTATGAAATTCTACAAGCATTCGGTGGTCCATCGAACATCAAGCACCTCGATGCTTGTATCACACGACTTCGGATTACGGTTAATGATAAATCAGGCGTCAACAAGGACCGCTTGAAAGAACTTGGTGCTGCCGGTGTTCTTGAAGTCGGAGATAACGTCCAAGCGATCTTTGGACCGAAATCTGACGGAATCAAGACAGAGATGGCAGACATCATGAAAGATCCAAACTATAAACCAAAAGAAACACCGGAAGCCGATCCAATTCCACAAGTACCAACGGGAGACGAAGCGCGCACTTCTGGAACTACAGCAGATACCGGTCCACTCGCTGGGGATCGTGGTGGGGCTTACGTGCCTGAAGATGGATATGTCGCACCACTGAGCGGTATCATTCGTTCTCTCGATGATGTACCGGATCAAGTCTTCTCCGGTCGAATGATGGGTGACGGATATGCGATCGAACCAACGGAAGGATATGTTGTCTCTCCAGTCTCTGGTGAGATCACGACCTTCTTCCCGACGAAACACGCGATCGGTATTCTTGCGGATAATGGAGATGAGATCTTGATTCACATCGGTATTGATACGGTGTCACTCGAAGGAAAAGGATTCGAGGCATTGGCGAAAGCCGGCGATCGTGTCGAACCGGGGACACCACTTCTCAATGTCGATCTTGAACAAGTACGACCACTCGTACCATCATTACTGACACCAATCATCGTCACAAACAGCGGCGATCGAAAAGTCGACGTTGATGTCGGACGGACGGTCGAAGCCGGTGAAGCGATTTCGTATCGTGTAGAGTAAAGAAGAAAAGCGACGGATCGCCCTGAGCGATCCGTCTTTTTTTGTGTGAAACGATCGTAGAGCACATTTGATAATGAGATTTTGCACATATGATGATACAATGAGTTAGCTATTATAAGAGTTAGCTAATTTTTTGAGAAATGAGGTGCGTCGATGTCTTCGACTACAACAAAAACGAATACGACACCTGTCGTCATCGGATTATTGATTGGGATTTTAGTCGCGGCGATGGATAATACGATCGTTGCGACAGCGATGCCGACGATCGTCAGTGAGCTGAATGGATTTGATCAGTATGCATGGGTCACGTCGGCTTATATGATCGCAACCGTTGCTGGGATGCCGATCTTCGGTAAACTGAGTGACATGTATGGAAGAAAACGTTTCTTCCTCTTTGGGATGCTTCTCTTCATGGTGGGGAGTATCTTATGTGGAATGGCAGACTCAATCATTGAATTGTCTGCGTATCGTGCCTTGCAAGGGCTCGGTGGTGGGGCGTTGATGCCGATTGCCTTTACGATCATCTTTGATATCTTCCCACCGGAAAAACGGGGGAAAGTCAGTGGGTTGTTCGGGGCAGTCTTCGGTATCTCGAGTATCTTCGGACCATTGCTTGGTGCCGTATTGACGGATTCCCTCGACTGGCGCTGGGTGTTCTACATCAATATTCCCCTTGGTTTGATTGCCCTTGGTCTCGTGACGGTCTTCTATCAAGAATCGCCGGTTCATCGGACGCAAAAGATCGACTATGTCGGTGCCTTTACGCTTGTCGCTGGATTAGTGTTATTCTTACTCGCACTTGAAATGGGTGGGAAAGAGTATGCATGGTCTTCGCCACAAATTCTTGGTCTGTTCGGAGCAGCGCTCGTCGCGTTCGTTGCCTTTGCATTTGCTGAACGACGCGCAGCGGACCCTGTCATTACGTTTAGCCTGTTCCGGCGTCGTTTGTTTGCGGCAACACAAGGCGTTGCGTTCTTTTATGGATTCGTCTTCATCTCGGCGAGTGTGTTTATTCCAATCTTCGTTCAAGGTGTCTTTGGAGGCAGTGCGACGAATTCCGGTCTGATCCTGATGCCGATGTTGATTGCCTCGGTCATCTCGGCGCAGCTCGGTGGACAGTTGCCGAATAAGTTTGGTTTCCGCAATGTCATGATCGTCTCAGCAGTCTTCTTCTTACTCGGTGTTTATCTCCTCAGTACGATGACGCTTGAGACGTCGCGGACAGCGGTAACGATCTATATGATCATTCTTGGCTTTGGTGTTGGCTTCAGTTTCTCTCTATTGAATCTAGCGAGTATCAATGGGATCGAGATGCAACGACGTGGCGCAGCGACCTCGATGGGCTCGACATTCCGGACAATCGGGATGACGCTGGGTGTCACGGTCCTCGGAATTATTCAATCACGGACGTTCACGTCAGCTGTAGCGGATCGGTTGCCGCAAGGTGGAGCGCCGTCCGGTGGACAGTTCCCAACGGCTGATGCGTTTGCGAAGATGCCACCAGAAGTTGCGACAGCAATCAAGACGTCGCTTGCAGAATCGATCTCAACCGTCTATTTCTGGGCGTTGATTCCAGCAGTACTCGGTGTCATCTTTATCTTCTTGATGGGGAACGAGCGTCCGATTCTGTCGGAACAAGCTACTCCAGAAAAGAAGAAACAAGCTCAATAATCACCGTTTCAACAACGTCTTCTTTCTTATTAGAAAGAGGCGTTGTTTTTTTTGTTTAACAAGACAAAAAAAGACGAACCTGGATTGCTCCAGATTCGTCTGACGGAATTTATTTTTTGATGTCGAAAGTCGTGCTGAGGAAGTCAACGACTTCTTCTGCCGTATCCATATCGAGTACTTGCTCAACGATTGCTTCACACTCTGACTTGTTGAGGCGTGTCATCAAGCTACGTGCGCGAAGGACAGATGATGCTGACATCGAGAACTCATCGAGACCAAGACCAAGAAGGATTGGAAGAGCCAATTCTTCTCCTGCCATCTCACCACACATGCCGACCCATTTGCCTGCTTTGTGTGCTTCAGTGATGACGTTGTTCAAGAGGTTCAAGATCGCTGGGTTGAACGGTTGATACAGGTATGATACTTTTTCGTTCATCCGGTCTGCCGCCATCGTGTATTGAATCAAATCGTTCGTTCCGACAGAGAAGAAGTCGACTTCTTTTGCGAACTGACGAGCCATGACCGCTGTTGCTGGAATCTCGACCATCATACCGACTTCGATGTCTTCTGATACTGTTACGCCTTCAGCTTGGAGGTTAGCTTTCTCTTCAAGGAGAAGTGCTTTTGCAGCACGGAACTCTTCGATCGTTGCGATCATCGGGAACATGACAGCCAGTTTACCGTATGCACTCGCACGAAGAAGTGCGCGTAATTGCGTACGGAACAAATCTGTTTGATCGAGACAGAGACGGATCGCGCGGTAACCGAGGAACGGGTTCATCTCGTGTGGGAGATCAAGGTACGACAATTCTTTATCGCCACCGATATCAAGTGTCCGGATGACGACTTTTTTATCGCCCATCGATTCGAGAACCGTTTTGTAAGCTGTGAACTGCTCATCTTCCGTTGGGAACGTCTCTGCATCCATGTAGAGGAATTCCGTACGGTAGAGACCGACTGCTTCTGCACCGTTATCTAAAACGCCTTTGACATCGTTTGGTGTACCGATGTTTGCAGCGAGCTCGACGTGATGACCATCTGCCGTCATTGTTTTTTCGTTCTTGAGTTTTTTCCACTCTTCTTTTTGTGCGATGTATGCTGCGCGTTTTGCTTCATATTCAGCCACTTGCTCTTCGCTTGGGTTGACGATGACGTCACCTTCAGCACCATCAAGGATGAGGAGATCGCCGTGTTTAACATCCGTCAAGACGACTTTTGTACCGACGACTGCTGGGATTTCGAGTGAACGTGACATGATGGCAGAGTGCGATGTCCGGCCACCAATGTTCGTTGCGAAACCTTTAGCATATTTACGGTTCAATTGAGCTGTATCTGAAGGAGTCAAGTCTTCTGCGATGATGATAACTTCCTCATTGATTTGAGCTGGAGTGACGAACGTGATACCGAGAAGGTGAGCCATCGTCCGTTTCGTAACGTCGCGGACGTCAGCTGCACGTTCGCGCATGTATTCGTTATCCATTGATTCGAAAATCATGACCATCATGTTCGCGACTTCATCGAGTGCTTTTGCAGCATTTGCTTGCTCGTCCTCGATTTTTGCGTTCACCTGACTGACGATTTCCGGATCTTCTAAGATAAGAAGGTGAGCCGAGAAGATCTCCGCTTTATCTGGACCTAATTCTTGTAAGGTATTTTCACGAATGACTTCGAGTTCCGTCTTCGATTTTGCGATCGCTGCTTGGAAACGTTCTTTTTCAGCAGCTGCATCCTCGATTTTGTGCGATGGAATCTCAAAGACCGGTGTTTCCATCACGAATGCTTTTGCAATCGCGATCCCTGCAGAAGCGCCAATTCCTTTGATATGTTGTGCCATGTGCATTACCCTCTTTTCAGTAAGTTTTTTTAACGCGACGACTTCGTTTCTTAGCTATCTATAGATACCCATAAACGCCTCTCTCTTAACGAGCCTTCTGCGCACTCTCCCTCGAATGAAAACGTAGACATTTCCCGGAACAGCAAACGCATCGTTTCTTGAAGTGTCTCAACATTTCACCTGTATAATCCTATCATATTGTGAAACGGGCAACAATTGTTTGAAACCAAGCATTTCGACAAATTGTCGAACGGATTTTATGAAAGCGCTTGCGGTCGATCGAGAGGCTATCAGTTGGAAAATGGCTGCAAACACTTCATACTAATAGATACTAGTCAAAGGGGGAGTTTTATATGCAAACGAATCAATCCGTAGACGTACTTGTTGTCGGGATTTCTGGAAATCAACCGCTCGATGAACGGTTACAAGCATTATATGGTGACAAATTAGAAGAGTGGGTCCGTCAAGGTGATATTTCAACGAAACGCGGAGAATTGCGTCTATTGCCAACGTTAGCGGGAGACGTGGCACGTGTACTGTTCGTTGGACTCGGGAAAGTCGACCAACTCTCGCAAGACGATTTACGTCGCTTGCTCGGAAAAGCAGCACAACACGTTAAAGCACGTCGCTTAGAACATGTCACAGTTGATGCGACGACATTCCCAGGGCAACCAGTCGAGCTGATTGCTGAGACATTCACCCTCGCTACATATGAGGTCAAACATTATAAGACGTCGCCTTCGAAAGCGTACACGTTACATCTGACGGTCTTACCTTCTGAAGACGAAGCCGTCCTTCGTGGAACAGCCTTAGGCGAAGCGACGAACTTAGCGCGTCGTCTCGTAACGATGCCCGGGAATCTTTTGACGGCGCCAGCGCTTGCGGACGAAGCACGTTTCATCGCGGAGCGTCATGGGCATGATCTCCGAATCATCGATAAGGAAGAGATGGAAGCACTCGGGATGGGTGCCTTGCTTGCCGTCAACCAAGGATCCGTCATTCCGCCAAAATTAATTGTCCTTGAATATAAAGGATCAGCAGAAGCACCGATCGCGGTCGTCGGGAAGGGCGTCACGTTCGATACAGGTGGTTATTCCATCAAACCGAAAGACGGGATCGTCGGAATGAAAGGCGACATGGGGGGAGCGGCAGCCGTTCTTGGTCTGTTCGAAGCACTCGGTCAACTGAAGCCAGATGTTCACGTCATCGGTGTCATTCCAGCAACCGACAACATGATTTCCGGGGACGCCTTTAAGCCGGATGACGTCATTACGTCGATGGCAGGAAAAACGATTGAAGTCTTGAACACGGATGCGGAAGGACGGCTTGTCCTTGCTGACGCAGTCACGTACGTCAAAGAGTATCAACCCAAAGCGATCATCGATCTCGCAACGTTGACAGGTGGTGTCCTTGTCGCGCTTGGAACAGAAATCACAGGTGCGTTGACGAACGATGCGTCACTTTACGAACGCTTTGAACAGGTGACGAAAGAGACGAATGAGATGGTCTGGCAAATGCCGTATGTCGATGCGTTCATTAAACAAGTCCGTCGTTCGGAAGTCGCAGACTTGAACAACTCACCGGGACGCATGGGACATATGATCTTCGGTGGTGCGTTCGTCGGGGAATTCGTCGGTGACACACCATGGCTACACCTCGATATCGCGGGAACATCGGAACAGAATCAAGCGTCTGAGATTGGTCCAAAAGGAGCGACAGGCGTCATGGTTCGTAGTCTGTATCGATTCGTCGAGCAAGAAAAATGAGACGTTGGAATCTACTCGGTGTTTTGTTGACGATTCTTGCCGTCGTCTGGTATTTGGATGCGCGAGATCGTCTATCGCTCGGTCTCGTAACGTTCATCGGTATCTTCACCGTCTTATCACTACTGCGTTCTTTCCGGGAGAAGACGAATGATCGTCATCGGAATTGATGCGGCAAAGGCGGGCTGGGTCGTCGTTATGTACGAAAACGGTCGTTATACGGGATCGGTCGAACGGACACTTGCAAATATTCCTAGAGCTGACCGGATTTGGGTCGATATGCCGATTGGTTTAACGGAAGGACGACGCGAAACGGATCAACTGTTGCGACAGGAATTACGTCCTGGGCGAACGAGCAGTGTCTTTAATGCCCCGTTCCTCAGTGCGCTGACAGCTTCTACCTATATGGAAGCAAATGATTTAGCCAAACAACATGCGGGGATCGGGCTTTCAAAACAAGCGTGGTATCTATTACCGAAAATCCGAGAAGTTCGCAGCGTATATCGAACGGAGATGATTGAAGCCCATCCGGAAGTCTGTTTCGCGCGACTCGCCGGTCATCCGGCACGTTTTTCAAAGAAGACGACCGAAGGAATTGCGGAACGAATCGAATTGCTCGAGCGCTTTGATTGTCCGCCGTTATGGGAACAGCGTCAGTCGCATGTTGCGGTCGATGATTGGCTTGACGCTTGTCTGCTTGCGACGGGCGCCCGTTTTCCGTGTGATTACTTGCCGGCGAGTCGACCGGTGGATCCGGAAGGGTATCCGTTATATGCAGCTGTACCTAAAAAATCACCCTCACCGAAATGGTGTGGGTGATCCTTTCACGAAGTCCCAGATGTAATGGAAAATCTGTGCATTGTAGAGTGCTTTTAAGATGACGGCAATCAATGGTCCGAGGATTAATCCGAAGACGCCGAAGAATTTGATCCCGACGAACAACGCGATCAATGCCGTGATCGGTTGAATGCCAATGTTGTCGCCAACGATCTTCGGTTCCATGATGTTGCGCTGGAGAATGACAACGGCATACAAAATGCCAAGTCCGATTGCAAGCGTCGTATCTCCTGTGATCACCGAATAGGCGATCCAAGGCAGGAAGACGGAACCAGTACCGAGATACGGTAAGATGTCGAAGAAGGCAGCGATGAAAGCCACTGCAAATGGATGATCGACACCAATGATGAATAAACCGATCAGGACGATGAAGAACGTGATCGTGATCAAGGTGAATTGTGCTTTGATATAGCCAAACAGGGCGGAGCGTAAACTCAAGAAGACGGATTCGAAACGAGCGAACCAAGGAAGCATCTCGTAGCGTTTCAACCGCATCTCATACTGGTGCCAATCCTTTGCGATGAAGAACCAAGCGAGCAAGACGATGACGAAAATCAACGCAATCGATGGTAAGGTCGCAAGAACGGATTGAAGCATCATCGCAACACTTTTTGAGCCTTCCCCAATCGCACTCGCAAGCGAACTCCCAAGCGATTGAATACTGTTTTGGACCGTATTTTGTTGGGATGGTTCTAGTGAACGTAAAGCTTCAGACGCATCGTTCCAAATCGGTGCCAGTTTTTCGTTGTATAGCTTTTGAAAATAAAGGCTCAACTCCTGGATTTGTGCCGGTAATTGATTGGCGACAAATACGAGACCACGAATCAACTGCATGATGATCAACGCAAGGGAACCAATCAATAGACCACTGATCAAAATGATTGATAATAACGCACCCCACCCACGATTAATCCGCAATCGCTTTTGAAAGAAATCGACGAGCGGACGGCTGAAAAGAGCAAGCAGAAACGCAAAGACAAACGGGTACAAAATGGACGAGAGGCGGATGAGTAACCATCCAACAGCTACGAAGGCGAAGATCACCGTCAAGAACCGGGCCATTTGCCAAAGACGTTCAGTCGACACAAGCAACACCTCTTAATGGATTATGTAGAATTGATATCATCATATCATGTTTAGGTAGGGAACGAGTCATTCAAAAGGAGGAGAAAGCGATGCGTAAAAGAGAAATCGGATTATTTGCTGCGTTGATTGCTGCGACATCTGTCGGAATCCGGGAATGGAAGAAAAATCAGGAGTTCGCGCAACGTGTCAAACATGAGACGGAGGCGCACGTACGTCAAGCAATCGTGGAGGGTCAGACAGATGGAACAGATGAAGACACTGCAACAAAAGGTTGATGCGACGATTCGTTCGCTCGGAGGGTATTTTCGACCGTTATCTGGTCTCGCACGCTTGACTGAAGAAATCGGTGAGGTCGGCGAAGCACTGGAACAAAATGATGTAGAAGCCCTTCGCTTGGAGCTTGTCGATGTCTTGATGATCTCGACCTGTCTTGCGAATCAATACGTGGCGGATCTTGCAGCACAGCACGAGACGCTTGGGACAGCAAACGATGATCAGGTCGGTTCGTTTTATCGACTTGCGCATGAAGCTGGTCAAGTCGCACGTGTCATGAATGGATACGAAGGGGATAAACCGCCTAAAGCGAAGGATTCAGTCATTCCAATCGGTCATTCCATCGCACGCCTGCAACGTGAACTGTTTCGTTTAGCACGACCGCTTCAACTTGATTTACTGACAGAAATCGACCGGACGAATGAGAAGAATCTCAAGCGGGATAAAACACGCTTCGCATTGACGCGGGATCCCATCACGGAAGAGACGATTGATCATTTCCGGAGTGCGACAGGGAGCGATGTGCGCCTCTGGGGAGCCCCTGTATACGAGGAGAACCAAACGATAGAGGACAACATGGAAGCAGCATTACCGTCACTCCGACGTTTTCTCCGATGTGCGTCGATTGAGGAGATCGAGGCATTCGTCTTTGAAGCACCGATGGAACGCTCGCGTAGTTTGGTTGAGGTGAAAGAACTTGCGGACGAAATGGGACGTTTAATTAAGGAACGGACACCGCTTGACTTCAAGGACTCACCGTATCGGTTGGAAGTCTTTGCGCCACAACTCGGTCCAATCTCACCGTATCACGCGGAAGACGACCATCGAATGTTTCTCGTTCTCTATGTAGATTAAAAAATGATCCGCCTGCTCCTTTGAGTAAGGCGGATCATTTTTTAATGTGAATGAGACGATGCTGCCTCATCTTGAGTCTGCCATTTTTTCATGAATCGTTGAATCCGAGCGATCGCTTCTTGGAGTTGTTCAATCGAACTCGCATAACTTGCCCGGACGTAACCTTCACCGCTTGTTCCGAAGACGGATCCTGGAACGACAGCGACGCGCTCAGCGAGTAACAATTGTTCGGCGAACTGCTCACTTGTTAGCCCGGTATGACCGATGTACGGAAAAGCATAGAAAGCGCCACCCGGTAAATGCGTCGGGAGACCCGCATCGTTTAACGCCTTGACGAAGTAGTTCCGGCGTTGCCGATAACTCGTCACCATATCAGGGACTGTCTTATGACGTGAACGGAGTGCTTCGATTCCCGCAAATTGAACGAGTGTCGGGGCACACATCATCCCGTATTGATGCACCTTCAGCATCGATTGCGTGATCGCAGGTGGTGCGCAAGTGAAGCCGAGCCGCCAGCCTGTCATCGCGAAGGCTTTCGAAAAGCCGTTGATGATGATCGTCCGCTCCCGCATTCCGGGAAGGGTCGCAAAGCAGATTGCTTCTGTTTCGTAGGATAGCTCTGCATAGATTTCGTCACTGATGACATATAGATCATGCTTTTGGACGAGTAACGCTAGGTCAGCTAATTGATCGCGCGACATCGTCGAGCCTGTCGGATTCGATGGGAAACAGAAAATGATCGCTTTTGTTTTGTCCGTCAACAACTGTTCGATCGTTTCCGGTTGAATCGCAAAACCGTCTTCTGCATGACACGCAGCGGCGATAGGAATGCCTCCAGCGAGTTCGATCAGAGGGGCGTAGGAAACGAACGCCGGTTCAACGACGATGATTTCATCCCCTGGATTAATTAAACTTCGAAACGCGAGATCAAGTCCTTCAGAGGCTCCAGTCGTGACGATGATCTCTTCCGTCGTCGAATAGGAGATGGCGAACTTTTCTTGCATGTAAAGTGCGATTTCCTGACGTAACTCAAGTAAACCGGCGTTGGCACTATACGCTGTATAGCCTTGCTCGAGTGCTGCGAAGCTTGCTTCGCGAACATTCCATGGCGTGACGAAATCAGGTTCGCCGACACCAAGGGAGATGACGTCTTCCATCGATCCTGCTAAATCAAAGAAACGACGGATGCCGGATGGGGCTAGCTGTTCGACACGTTCAGATAGAGACTTCATGGAGACACCTTCAATCGTTTGTCGTCATCATCCTGACTGAAGAGGACACCATCGTGCTTGTAAGTCTTCAAGCGGAAATGGGTCGTCGTCGAGATGACGGAGTCGAGCGTCGATAATTTTTCCGAGACGAATTGAGAGACTTCTTGTAGCGATTTGCCATCAAGGACGACTTGTAAGTCATATGCGCCTGACATCAAATAGAGGGACGTCACTTCCGGGAAACGATGGATCCGCTCTGCTACCTCATCAAAACCGCGTCCCCGTTTCGGTGTGACTTTGACATCGATGAAAGCCGTCACGCCGTGATGGGCATGAATCTTTTGCCAGTCGATGACAGCAGTGTAACCGAGTAGGACACCGTCGCGTTTGAATGTCTCGATCGAAGTCGCTACTTCTGACGCTTCCCAGTCGAGCATTTGCGCGAGCAAGTTCACGTCCATCGGACCATTTTGTGTTAATAATGCTAATAATTCGAGTTGTTTTTCGGTGTACATGGGATCACTCACTTTCTGTCAATTGACCATTGAAGGTACGGCGGGTCTGGCGCAATCGTTCGCGTCGCTCAGCCTGGACGATATGGAAGTTCTTCATTTCATTTGTCGGGAGTTGGTGTTTTTCAACGAGGCGTTCAAAATAGACGCGTCTCGTCGCGTCTTGTCGTGCCGACTCATGATTACCTGATGGATTGAAAGCATATAAGACGGTCGCGCGCGCCGGGTGCAGTATTAAATGATCCTTGCCGACGCGTAAAATCCAGTCCCAGTCCCAGTAATTGAAGACGTCTTCGTCAAACAGACCAAGTTGATCGTGGAGCGATTTACGGTAGAGCGAGCCGGACGGAATATATGTTGAGTCTTCTCGAATTGTCTCCGGATCGTATGGATACGCGAACGGCTCAGAATCAAGTGCGATCCGATGATCGCCTTCCCAGCGATACGTAAAGAGCTCCGCGTCCGTATACGTGAGATCAGCACCAGCTTCGAGATCGCCGACCGCTTCTTCGAGGTGACTCGGTAATAACAGATCATCGTCGTCATGAAGTAAGATATATCGACCGGAAGCGAGCGTGACACCGTGATTTCGAGCACGGACATGATGGTTTTCAGGTAACGCGACATAGGTCAGTTGCAGACGGTCCTGATAGGCAGCCGTCACTGCTGAGACATCGTCGCCATTATTGTTTAAGACGATGACTTCGAAGTCTTGATAGTGTTGACGCGTCAACGCTTCTAGCGCTTCTGCTAATTCACGAGGACGATTGTATGTCGGGATGATGATGGATACGGTTGGCATCAGCGATCGCTCCTTGAACAAAGACACCTGTCCAGGAACAGGTGTCTTCTTGTTTTTTTACATGTGTGCTTCGATACGTGGAAGTAGTTCGTTCCATTCGGCTTCAGGTTCCTTCGTGACCGTCACGAAGTCGCCGTAGGCGAATAAATTGTCGATGCCTTCGATGGCGATCAGTGATGCGAGCAACTCATCTTCCGGTGTATCTTCTTTTTTGACGCTCGTGCTTTTTGCACCGAAGCGCTGTTCTTCGAGCGTGATTTTGACAGAATTCGGATTTGGTGTGTAATCGACTTGCATAGATAAGCTCCTTTCAACGTACATACGTATATACCATATGTCATCTTTTCGTGATAGATGGATTCAATCCTTCTTCCTTCAAACGGAAGATCGATACGTTCAGTATATCAGAAAATTCGAAGAGAATATTTTTCTTCTGGTAGGAGAAATGGACCATCTTTATTTTAAGAGTTCATTCGAACTTATAACGCGTTTTACTCGCTATCTCAATATATCTCAAAAGGCGTCATGATGCCTTTTTCAAATTGTTTGACCTGAATTTCAAAGCAAGGGGTTATTTTTTTGGATTTCAGTGATAACCTATATCTTGTACATTAACAGGTTTAAAAACGTCTAAAACGTCTATATATAGAGTGATACTTGTAGAGTTCTTTCTATATGTAGGACGTCTTTTTTTAGTTTAGCGTATTTCATAGTGTAATGCGAACCTGTTTAACGATAGAGAATGGGAGTGGTTCATAGTGGCATCTCCACTGAATACAGCACGCATCTTTAAGGGTGCAATGACAATAGAAGACGTATATGTCGTGATTCGACAAGCGACGGAAACATATCCGGAACTTGATATCGATCGCTATACAGAACGTGCCATCCGAGCGCTTGAAGGAAAATCTCTGCAAGCGGATCAAGTCTATGAACTGTTAACGATGCACGCACTCGATATGTTGAAGGCAGAAGAGCCGAACTGGACATTCGTAGCGACAGCGACTTACTTAAATCGGTTATACCTTGAAGCAGGTGAAAATCGCGGATATGCAGCAGAAGAACGGTATGGTTCGCTGTATACGCTGATTGAAAAACTGACAGAGATCGGCATCTTCACGAAACATTTACTGGATGCGTATTCGAAGGAAGACATCAACGAACTGTCGGCAACGATCGATCCATCCCGCGACCACTTGTTCACATACATTGGTCTTCGAACATTGGCAGACCGGTATCTCGCACGTGATCACGTCAAAAACTTGTACGAGCTACCACAAGAACGGTTCATGGTCATCGCGATGACACTGATGCAGAACGAACCGAAGGAACGTCGTTTAGAACTCGTCAAAGAGTCTTACTGGGCATTGTCGAATCTTTACATGACAGTTGCGACTCCGACGCTTTCGAACGCTGGTAAGTCTTACGGTCAACTTTCTTCATGTTTCATCGATACAGTCGATGATTCGCTACGTGGTATCTACGACTCAAACACGGACGTAGCGACACTTTCGAAAGGTGGCGGCGGCATCGGTGTCTACATGGGTAAGATTCGCTCACGCGGATCAGACATCAAAGGATTCAAAGGTGTCTCAAGCGGTGTCATCCCGTGGATGAAACAATTGAATAACACGGCAGTCAGCGTCGATCAGCTCGGTATGCGCCAAGGATCGATCGCGGTGTACCTCGACATCTGGCACAAAGATATCCTCGAGTTCCTGGACGCGAAGCTCAACAATGGGGATGAGCGACTTCGGACACACGACTTGTTCACAGGTGTTAACTTACCGGACCGTTTCATGCGTGCCGTCGAAGCACGAGAAGACTGGCATTTGTTTGACCCACATGAAATTCGTACTGTTATGGGCTTCAGCCTTGAAGATTACTTTGATGAGACGGAACAAGGGGGCAGCTTCACGGAACGATACGAAGCGTGTGTCAACGAACCGCGTCTCAGCAAAAAAACAGTTCCGGCAATCGATCTCGTCAAACGCTACATGCGTTCGCAACTTGAGACAGGAACGCCATACATGTTCTTCCGTGACGCCGTTAACCGTGCGAACCCGAATAAACATGCAGGGATGATTTACTCGTCAAACCTTTGCTCGGAAATCATGCAGAACATGAGCCCGACGACCGTGACAGAAGAATACACAGAAGATGGTAAAATCATCGTCACGAAAACACCTGGGGACTTCGTCGTCTGTAATTTATCATCGATCGCACTTGCACGTGCAGTTCGTTCTGACGTCTTAGAGCGATTAATTCCGATTCAAATGCGGATGCTTGATAACGTCATCGACTTGAATACGATCGATGTTCCGCAAGCGCAATTGACGAATCAAAAATACCGTGCCGTTGGTCTTGGCACATTCGGTTGGCACCATCTGCTTGCACTCGAAGGCATCCGTTGGGAATCGGTCGAAGCGGTACAGTACGCAGACCGTCTTTACGAAAAAATCGCTTATTTGACGATTGATGCGTCGATGCAGCTTGCGAAAGAAAAAGGAGCGTACCGTCTTTTTGAAGGTTCGGAATGGCAAACAGGAGAGTACATCAAACGTCGCCATTATAAAACGACAGATGAACTTGATTGGGATCGTCTCCAAGCCGACATCACGGCGTACGGAATGCGTAATGCTTACTTGATGGCAGTCGCACCGAACTCATCGACGGCGATCATTGCGGGTAGTACGGCATCGATTGATCCAATCTACAAAAAAGTTTACTCGGAAGAGAAGAAAAACTATAAGATTCCAGTCACTGTTCCGGATTTAACACCGGAAACGAACTGGTTCTATAAATCAGCGTTTGAGATTGACCAACTATGGAGCATTCGTCAAAATGCTTCGCGTCAGCGTCACATCGACCAAGCGATCAGTTTCAATCTGTACGTGAAAAATAACGTCAAGGCGAAAGAATTACTCGAGATGCACATGGAAGCATGGCAACTCGGGATGAAGACGATCTACTACACGCGTTCGACAACGGTTGAGATCGACGAATGTGAATCGTGTTCATCATAAGATAAGGAGGACGATATCATGAAGGCAGCAATCGTATATGCGTCATTGAGTGGAAACACGGAGGAGGTAGCAGAACTCGTCGCGAAGACGTGTTCTGAGATGGGAATCGAGCCGACGATGTTGTTTGCGGACGAAGTGACGACGTATCAGTTAATGCCTTATGATATCGTCTATTTTGGTTCGTATACGTGGGGGGATGGGCAACTGCCCGACGATATGCGCGACTGTCTTAGAACCGTTCTGAAGGAGAGTTCGCATGCGATTCCGCAGGCAGCTGTTTTTGGAACAGGGGACAAGATGTTCGTCAAATATTGTCGCGCCGTTGATGAAATGGCGTATCATCTCTCGAAATTCGGGGTGCCGCTTGCCGGCGAACTATTGAAAATCGAGCAGTCACCACGCAATCGCCCACATCTCGTCAAGGAATGGACGAAACGGACCATTCTTCAATTACAGCAAGAAGGAGTCGAAGCACATGGAACAGCTACAAAAAATCAAACTGCTTGATGCACGTCATCCGAATCGCGCGACAGCAATCATTGGTGGTGAAACGAGTGCCATCGTCAACTGGAACGACATTGCCTATCCACAGTTTTATTCGATCTACAAACAACTGTTATCAAACTTCTGGATTCCAGATGAGATCTCAATGTCGAAGGACATGCAACAGTGGAACCAATTGAGCGAACGGGAACAGGATGCCTTCAAACGAATCATCGGGCTACTCTCGATCCTTGATTCAGTTCAGACACGTTATATCTTGGAATCGGCAATGTTCACATCGGATTCATCGGTTCATGCGATTCTTGCCATCGTTGCGCAACAGGAAGTCGTTCATAATCAATCGTACAGCTACGTCTTATCCAGCTTAGTTCCATTGGCTGAACAAAACCGGATTTTTGATATCGCGAAAGACGATGACATGGTCATGAAGCGTAATGCATTCATTCTTGATTTATACGAGGATTTCCAAAATGACCGGACTCCAGAAAACTTCGCGAAATCGCTTGTTGCTTCGATCGTTCTTGAAGGAATCAACTTCTATTCAGGCTTTGCCTTCTTCTATAACTTAGCGCGCCATCAGAAGATGGTTGGAACATCGACGATGATCAGCTATATTCAACGTGATGAATTGCAACACTCGTACTTCATCAGCCAATTGTTACGTGCTGTCTTGTCGGAGCATCAAGAAATTGATGCTGATGGCTCATTCACACAATTCGTCTACGATACGTTCAAGCGTGCCGTTGATCTTGAAATCGAATGGAGCGAATATGTCTTACGTGATCTAGATGGTCTTGACGTCAGTGAAATGCGTGACTACGTCAAATATCTCGCGAACAAACGCCTTCGCGTCATCGGTTTGTCAGATCTTTATGAAGGGCACGATGAAGACGTCATGCCATGGATTCGTGCGTATTCAGATGATTCGATGAACGCGACGAAATCGGATTTCTTCGAACAAAAATCACGTTCGTATGCGAAAGTAACGGATGCGAATGGATTTGACGATCTGTAAGTAATCAATAGATCAATTGATGATTGCTTCTACTCTATATTTCCTTTACGCTAGGACAGGTGAGGTTCTGCTCGACTTCTGCGGAAAAACAAGTCATCGACCTTGGAAGATGCGACGCATCTGAAGCGGCATGAGGGCTTGTCCGCGGAAAGTGAGCAGACCGAGACTGTCTGTTTTTTGATAGTCTAATCTATCTGTCGTCTTTCTCGTTTCAAGCATCACTTTTCTTTGTCACTTAGGTCAATTGAGCAAAAGAACAAAAAAAGGGCCGAACTCGGAAAGTTCGGCAGAATCAGGGGGAATACTTGAAGTCTTGCTACTAAAATGTTCCCTCGCGAAATAAAAAATAAACAAATTCCAAAAATATTTTTTACGATACAAGAAAAGTGTGTTATTATAAGTTGATGAATTTAGTTAGGGAGTGTATACATTATGGCAAACTTTGAAAAAGACCAAGTCGTTACTGGTAAAGTAACTGGTATTCAAAACTTCGGTGCTTTCGTAGCACTTGACGAGCAAACACAAGGTCTCGTCCACATCTCAGAAATCTCACACGATTACGTAAAAGACATCAACGATTACGTAAAAGTTGGCGATGAAGTAACTGTTAAAGTTCTCGACATCGACGAAGCTAACAAAAAAATGAAGCTTTCGATCAAAGCAACTCAGGAAGCTCCAAAACGTGAAGCACGCGCGAAAGGTCCACGTAAAAACGCTGGACGTCGCGATGCAGGTCCTGCTTTCAAACAAGAAGAAGCACCTGGATTCAACGTTCTTAAAGGTAAATTGGAAGAATGGATTGAAAAATCAAACTTCCAAAAATAAGCCACATGAGAGAATCGACATTGGTCGGTTCTCTTTTTTTATGCGATTTTTACATAGAATAAGCATTAAATTAGATGCGAAAGGGGAATGTGTGGATAATGTAAGGTGTTCATTACTTATTGAGGAGGCAACACAGATGGAAAACTTTGAATATCGCAATCCAACAAGACTTATTTTTGGTGACGGTCAAGTCAGCCAACTGAAACCACAACTCGAAGCACTCGGTGCGAAGAAAGTCATGCTCGTCTTCGGTGGAGGCAGTATTAAACGGAACGGCGTCTATGATGATGTCACACGTGAACTCAACGCGGCAGGAATCGAGTACGTCGAATGCGACGGTGTCGAACCAAACCCACGTATCGAAACTGCGGAACGCGGTATCAAAATCGCACGTGAAGCAGGCGTTGACGCATTGCTTGCACTCGGTGGCGGTTCAGTTATCGACTGCACGAAATTGATCGCAGCAGGTATCCCGTATGAAGGCGAAGCATGGGATCTCGTCATCGGTAAAGCAACACCAGAAACAGTCGTCCCATTCGGAACAGTCTTAACGCTTGCAGCGACAGGTTCTGAGATGAACTCAGGATCTGTCATCACGAACTGGAAGACACAAGAGAAATACGGTTGGGGTAGCCCGCTTACATTCCCAACGTTCTCAATCCTTGATCCGAAATATACAGTCAGTGTGCCAAAAGATCAAACTATCTACGGTATCGTTGATATGATGAGCCACTGTCTCGAGCAGTACTTCCACCCTGCACATGCACCGGTTCAAGAACGCATGACAGAAGGTGTCATGAAAGCAGTCGTCGAAGCAGCACCGAAACTCGTCAACGATCTCGAGAACGTTGAACTTCGTGGAACGATCCTCTTCGCAGGTACGATGGCACTCAACGGTGTTCTCCAAATGGGAGCACGCGGTGACTGGGCATCACACAACATCGAACACGCGGTCTCAGCTGTTCACGATATCCCACACGCAGGTGGACTCGCGATCCTCTTCCCGAACTGGATGCGCCACGTACTTGACGAATCAAACGCACATCGTTTCGTGACACTCGGTGAGAATGTCTTTAACGTCGATACGGAAGGTAAATCAGAGATGGAAGCGGCACATGCGACAATCGACGCAATTAGTGCTTTCTGGACATCACTCGGTGCACCAAACCGTCTCGCTGATTACGACATCAAAGAAGATACAGTTGATTCAATCGTCAAGTCAGCAATGACACGTGGTGACTTCGGAAACTTCAAATCGCTCGGAAACGAGGATGTTCGTCAAATCGTGACAGCTGCCCTATAACAACCCGTAACATTTGCTAATCTTTTCACAAAAGACTTGAACGACCTTCCTTCTTGCGTTTTAATGAAAAGGAAGGTCGCATTTCGTTGCGAATGAATAAGGAGGACGATGGCATGTCAACAGTACGTTTTGATTATTCGAAAGCCCTACAATTCGTAGGTCAACATGAAGTAGATCACATGGCGGAGACGGTAAAGACGCTCCACCATGCGATTCATGCAGGAACAGGCGCAGGAAGTGATTTCTTAGGATGGGTGGATCTTCCGACGAACTACGATCAAGCGGAGTTTGCACGCATCCAAGCGTCTGCAGAAAAAATCAAGTCGGATTCTGATGTGTTGTTAGTCGTTGGAATCGGCGGTTCGTATCTCGGTGCACGTGCGGCAATCGAGATGCTCGGACACTCATTCCACAACTTGTTATCAAAAGAAGATCGTAAAGCACCACAAATCATCTATGCAGGTCACAATATCTCATCAACGTATCTGCATGATTTGTTCGAAGTCCTCGAAGGAAAAGATGTATCGGTCAACATCATCTCGAAATCGGGTACGACGACAGAACCAGCAATCTCGTTCCGTCTCTTGAAAGCGTTCATGGAAGAGAAATACGGTAAAGCAGAAGCGAAACACCGGATTTATGCAACGACGGATAAAGCGCGTGGTGCATTAAAAACACTCGCAGACTCTGAAGGATACGAAACATTCGTCATTCCGGATGATGTCGGCGGCCGTTTCTCTGTGTTGACACCGGTTGGTCTATTACCAATCGCAGCAGCTGGTATTTCGATCGAAGAGTTGATGCAAGGGGCACGTGACGCGCAAGAGCGCTATGCGAGTGAAAACCTAGCTGAAAACGAAGCGTATCAATACGCGGTCGTTCGAAATGCGCTCTATGCGAAAGGGAAGACGATCGAGCTTCTCGTCAACTACGAACCAGCACTTCATTATGTATCAGAATGGTGGAAACAATTATACGGCGAGTCAGAAGGAAAAGACTTCAAAGGGATCTTCCCAGCAGCGGTCGACTTCTCGACGGATCTTCACTCGATGGGACAATACGTTCAAGAAGGTCGTCGTGACCTATTCGAGACAGTCATCAAAGTCGGTCAAGCGCGTCATGCGTTGACTGTTGAAGAAGACGCTCAGGATCTCGATGGATTGAACTTCCTTGCAGGGAAGTCGATTCAGTTCGTCAACGATAAGGCAGCAGAAGGAACATTGCTCGCTCATACGGACGGACAAGTTCCGAACCTGACAGTCGAACTTCCAGAGATGACGCCGTATCACCTCGGATTCCTGTTCTACTTCTTCGAAAAAGCATGTGCGATGAGTGGTTACCTCCTTGGAGTGAACCCATTCGATCAGCCAGGCGTCGAAGCGTACAAGAAAAACATGTTCGCTCTTCTTGGGAAACCAGGATTCGAAGCAGAAAAAGCAGAGCTCGAAGCACGTTTGAAATAATGCGAAAAGACAGTCGATCGTTCCCTAGTGGAACATCGACTTTTTTTTACGTTCACGAGATGAGGGCGATGCTCATTTTCCAGATTTATAGGCAATCCTAGCGTTTTCACTTTTAGAATACCCGTGAAACAGGTAAAGTGAAGTTAGAAGAAGAAATGAGGTGCACGTACGTGATTACATTCTTGGATTATTATCAAAATCAAGTGGAGTTAAGTTTTGAGGACCATCCGTTCTCGGATCGTCCTCTACATGTGTGGGTCATTGCCGTGTACGAAGGAAAATGGTTGCTGACCCATCATAAGCAACGTGGATACGAATTTCCGGGTGGGAAGGTTGAACCGGGTGAAACAGCAGAAGAAGCCGCACGTCGTGAAGTGATGGAAGAGACAGGTGGGAAAATCGATTCCTTGAAGTATGTCGGGCAATACCGTGTTGCCGGAAAAGGGGATACAATCATCAAAAACATCTATTTCGCACAAATCGGATCGTTGTCCTCTCATCTTGCCGTGGATGAAACAGATGGTGCTTTTCTGTTCGAGAAACTCCCTGATCGACTCGACACGAACCGACAATACAGTTTCATGATGAAGGACCGCGTCCTTCCGGAGACACTCCGTGTACTTAGCGAACGCCGATTGGTTTGAACTTCCGCGACAAGGTCCGTTTCGGACGTTTCGGATGTTCTATACAACGGCAGATGGGGAGCGCGTCGGCGCCTATATCGTACTTCCGCAAGTCACAAACGGTCAGGGAATTCTCTACTTACGAGGGGGAACACGATCCATTGGAATGGTTCGACCGACACGACTGCTCGCGTTTGCGCAGGCTGGATTTCTCGTTATGGCTCCCTTCTATCGGGGAAATTTAGGAGGGACAGGAAAAGAAGACTTCGGACATCGAGATATCGAAGACGCATGCAGTGCTTTTGATTGGTTGCAGCAACGTGTCTCGCATGTCCACGCATTCGGATTTTCTCGTGGTGGACAGATGGCATTGCTCCTGGCGCACCACCGTCCAGTCGCCCGGACGGTGTCGTGGGCAGGTGTGACCGAGTTGGCATGGACCTATGAGGAGCAGAAGACGATGCAAAAGATGTTGCGTCGCTATACGGGAGGGACACCAGACACCGTACCTGAGGCGTATACCGTGCGTTCACCACTTTATGTCGCTCCTCAAGGTGACGTATTATTGATTCATGGTGCGTATGATGAGAACGTTCGTTTACGACACGCGACGGCTTATGTTGCACGTCATCCCGAAAAGACGACGCTTCAAACCTATGCCTATGCGCATCAGTTTCCGATTCATGAAAAGTTGCGTGTGACGCATAATGTACTAAATTGGTTCGAGAATGGTATATGGAATCCGGATAAAAGATGATAGTTCAAGCAGTACGACAGGTGTCGTGCTGTTTTTTTGTGCTAAGGAAAATAATATAGAATTAAAAAAAAAGAACATTGATATGTTGTAAAAAACAATAATCTCCTAAAAAGTAAACTTTGATATAATAGATGACATCTGAGAAGAATAGAGGAGGCATGAGAACGATGGATATCTTATTAGCACGTCAGCCCATCGTTAATCGAGTAGGTTCGATTGATGCATTTGAACTATTGTATCGTTCGATTGAACAAATCAGCGTGTTTGATGGTGATTTAGCGACGATGGATGTTTTGACAAATACACTGGTTCATATGGGTGTGGATCATGTAGCAGAAGGTAAGAAGCTATTTGTTAATTTCACGTCAGACCTGTTGAAAAGTGACTTGATTCATTATTTGGATTCAAGCCAATTCGTCATTGAAATTCTAGAAACAGTCGAGATCGATACAGAGATGCTGTCTGTTCTACGCAGTTGGAAAGAAGCGGGCTTTACGTTAGCACTCGATGATTTTGTGACGGATTTACTCCGACAGCATGGAGCGGAATTGTTTGAGTTGATCGATTTAATTAAAATCGACATCGAGGCGATTTCCCCTCGCGAGCAAAGTGCTATTCTACATATCATTCGCCGCAATTATCCTCATATCCGAATGCTGGCCGAGCGTGTCGAAACGCACGAGGATCATACACGGTGTCTTGACATGGGATATGACTGGTTTCAGGGATATTTTTATGCTAAACCGATGTTGATGAAAGGAAAGGCGGTCCCACCGCAACTACCGGTTTTATTAAAAATGCTGAAATGGCTTGATACGGATGAAAAGTACGATGAGGTCGTTGATGAGATTGAAGCGAATCCCTATATTAGTATTCAAGTGTTACAGCTAATCAATTCTCCAGGAATGGGTTTACGCAATACCGTCAGTTCCGTTCGTCAAGCGATTTCACTACTTGGCTTTTCGCAACTCAAAAGTTGGATTTCGTTGATTGTTTTACGTGAGATGAAGCTTGCTAGTCCTTATGAGTGGTCAAATGAGTTATTACGGTCCTCTTTACACTGTGCAAAGCTCTGTGAACTCTTTGCTACCGAAACACGAACACTACAACCGGAGAGTGCTTACATGATTGGCTTGTTATCGCACATCGATGCGTTATTATCCGTTGATATTGACGATATCATCGATCAATTGCCACTCGAAGATTCTCTGAAAATTGTTCTACAAGGAAAGGATCATCCGTTTCGGGATTGCTTAGTGCTTGCGATTAGTGCGGATCGTGGTGATTTTGATCAGTTTGAACTGCTGAGTCAGCGTTTAAATGTATCACTTCCGCGAGCCTATGCCTTACTGACGGAAAGTCAAGAGTGGCTCATGCAGCGAGAAAAACATATTCAAGAAGAGTCAGACTCGATCATATAACTAAAAAAGAGTTTGAAGACTTTTTTTCTAGACATAAGACGACGTGTAATCATTCTCTTAACTGAGTAGGATTACACGTTTTTATTCGTCTCGAATCGCCTGATAGGAAGAATTTCTAAGGATTAAGGAGTAACTAAAAAATCTGAGTCCGTGAAGATCGGACTCAGATTTTTTAGTGAAATGATGTAAATTCAGTGTCTATCTTTTTGATGCAAGTCAGAAAATTCTACTTTATAGGCGTGGACCAGCTGACTTGATCGCATCCGTCGCACTCTCGAAACGGAGGAAATTGTTCTGGAATTTCTCAGCAAGCGAACGCGCTTGTGTGTCGTATTCGTCCGGATTCGACCAGACGCGTACCGGGTTGAGTAACTCGCTTGGAACACCAGGAACTTCAAGCGGCATATGAAGTCCAAAGATCGGGTGTTCTTCTGTTGGAATTGTTGCAAGTGTACCGTTGACGGCAGCGTTGACCATCGTCCGTGTATACGATAGCTTCATACGGCTACCCGTTCCGTAAGCACCACCTGTCCAACCTGTGTTGACGAGATAAACGGTGACACCGTGACGATCAATCAATTCGCCGAGCATCGTCGCATATTTTTCAGGCATCAGTGGAAGGAACGGTGAACCGAAGCATGTCGAGAACGTTGCTTCCGGTTCCGTGACACCCCGTTCTGTACCAGCGAGTTTTGATGTATACCCTGATAGGAAGTGGTACATCGCTTGTTCTTTCGTCAATTTACTGATCGGAGGCAAGACACCGTACGCATCAGCTGTCAAGAAAACGATTGTCTTCGGGTGACCAGCGCGTGATGGAACAGCGATGTTATCGATCGCTGTGATCGGATAAGCGGCACGCGTATTTTCCGTCAACGATGTATCATCGTAATCAGGATGACGGGCTTCATCGAGCACGACGTTCTCAAGGACGGTTCCAAAACGGATCGCGTCAAAGATTTGTGGTTCTTTTTCACGCGATAGGTTGACCGTCTTCGCATAACATCCCCCTTCGATGTTGAAGACACCGTCGTGCGACCAACCATGTTCGTCGTCCCCAATCAATTGACGACTATCGTCTGCTGAAAGGGTGGTCTTACCAGTACCAGATAGACCGAAGAACAAGGCAACGTCGCCTTCGTGTCCGACGTTTGCCGAGCAGTGCATCGAAAGGACGTTTTCTTGTGGCAAGAGGTAGTTCATGACGGAAAAGATCGATTTTTTAATTTCGCCAGCGTATTCCGTTCCACCGATCAAGACGATCCGGTGTTCAAACGACATCGCGATGAACGTCTCGGAGTTCGTTCCGTCAACGGCAGGATCTGCTTTAAAATGTGGCGCATAGACGACCGTGAACGGTTCGAAGGCAGCCACTTCAGGATACTCGCGTAAAAAGAGTTGTTTGGCAAACAGGTTATGCCAAGCGTATTGTGTGAGCACACGGACCGGAAGGGTGAAGTGCGTATCTGCTCCAGCAGCAGCTTCTGTGTAGTAGAGCTGATCGGCTTCGTTCATGTAACGAAGAACCTTTTGCAACAATTGTTCAAATCTGTCTCCATCCATCGGTTGGTTGACATGACCCCAATCAATGTGAGACTCGCAGGAAGAATCACGGACGATGAACTTATCTTTTGGTGAACGACCTGTAAATTTCCCCGTTTCTACAGATAATGCGCCGTTCTCAGCAAGGACACCTTCTTCGTTTCGAATCGCATGTTCGACAAGTTCAGCAACAGATAGTTGTTTGAACACATGCTCTTTCTTGAGTAGTTCTTCGATATTCAGGACCGTCATCGGCATCCTGACCCCACCTTTCCCCTACGTTGGTTTTGGCTCACTGTATTTAGTATGACACATTTATTATATATGACATACTAAAGAGAGAGCAATCATTTTCTCGTGCTGATTTCTAATTATCTGGAAACGCTTTCAGCATTAACAGTTTAACATCTCTTTCAAAAAGTTTCGACTAGAATTTGAAACCTTGCTTGACAGAGTAGGTACAACTTTATATCATGTAATTCGTAACGGATACTCTTATTCTGAGCAGGTGGAGGGAACAAGGCCCGAAGAAACCCGGCAACCGTCCTACATTAATTCACATATTAATGAGGGAAAAGGTGCTCTCCTGAAGCGAAGTAAACACTTCGAACGATAAGAGGGTAAAGGAAGAACGCACAACCTTTCCCTGACCATTTTTTGGACTTGGAAAGGTTTTTTTCATTTTACCGTCCCACTCAACTAGGGGAAATGAGTACACCGTCAAATTCTTTTTTGGGAGGGTCATACATGACAAACCTTAATCGCCGACTATTCACGTCGGAGTCAGTCACTGAAGGTCATCCAGATAAAATCTGTGACCAAATTTCGGATTCAATTCTTGATGCAATCCTCGCAGCGGATCCAAACGCGCGTGTTGCGGCAGAAACTTCTGTTACAACAGGTCTCGTTCTCGTTGCAGGTGAGATCACGACATCGACTTACGTCGACATTCCAAAAGTCGTCCGTGAAACGATTCGTGAAATCGGTTATACACGCGCGAAATACGGTTTTGACGCGGACACATGTGCTGTATTGACATCAATCGATGAGCAATCAGCAGACATCGCTCTTGGTGTCGACCAAGCGCTTGAAGCACGTGAAGGTAGCATGTCTGATGCAGAAATCGATGCAATCGGTGCAGGAGACCAAGGTCTCATGTTCGGTTACGCAACGAAAGAAACACCAGAACTCATGCCACTTCCAATCTCGCTTTCACACCGTCTCGCACGCCGTTTGGCAGAAGTGCGTAAAAACGGTCAACTCGACTACCTTCGTCCGGACGGAAAAACACAAGTCACGGTCGAATACAACGAGAACAACGAGCCGGTTCGTGTTGATACGATCGTCATCTCGACACAACACGCAGAAGAAGTCACGCTTGAGCAAATCCAAGCTGACTTGAAAGAACACGTCATCACACCGGTCATCCCGGCTGAATATATCGACGCAGCAACGAAATTCTTCATCAACCCAACAGGTCGTTTCGTCATCGGTGGACCACAAGGAGATGCTGGATTGACTGGTCGTAAGATCATCGTTGATACGTACGGTGGATACGCACGCCACGGCGGTGGAGCATTCTCAGGTAAAGATCCAACAAAAGTCGACCGTTCAGCTGCATACGCAGCACGTTACGTCGCGAAGAACCTCGTTGCTGCAGGTCTTGCAGATAAAGCAGAAGTTCAACTCGCGTACGCAATCGGTGTTGCGCATCCGGTATCAATCGCGGTTGACACATTCGGTACAGGAAAACTTCCTGAAGCGCAACTCGTCGAATTGGTTGCTGAAAACTTCGATCTTCGTCCGGCTGGAATCATCAACATGCTTGATCTCCGTCGTCCGATCTATCGTCAAACAGCTGCATACGGTCACTTCGGTCGTACAGATGTTGAGCTTCCATGGGAGCAAACAGATAAAGCAGCAGTTCTTGAAGAACAAGCAAAACGTTTCGCATAATCAAAAAGTCCGAAAATCCTACGCGGGTTTTCGGACTTTTTTGTTTCAGGGGAACTTTGCAGGAAACGAATGTTTTTTCTAGAAGAGGGTAAAAGTACATGAGTCGATTCGTATGAATACAAAGGGGGGTTCCGATTATGGAAATACGCGAAGCTATTCCAGCTGATGCAGGACGTATTCATGACATTGCCGTCACATCTTGGTTGGATACGTATGCAGAAATCTATTCCGAGCGTTCGAAAGCGCATTTCGTGCAGGAGGCGTATCCGCAAGAAGAAGTCGTTCGTGCGATCCGGACGGCGGAAGAAGCACGGGGAGAGTATTTTTATGTCGGAATCATCGACGAGGAGATCGTCGGTTTCATTCATGCTGTTGATGTTGAGGGAACGTGGGAAATCGTTCGTCTATATGTTTTACCGAAATATCAGCAAAACGGAATCGGGCGACGGCTGATCCGGGAACTCGAACGACAAGGAGCCGTCCCACTCGAAGTATACGTAGAAGCACGTAACTATAAAGCGCGTCAGTTTTTGACCTCATTCGGTTTTGAAGAACTCAGTGAGATGACAGAAGAAGTCTTTGGGCAAGTAGAATCTGTCATTCGTCTTCGCCATGTCGCCTCGTGAAATCCGTCTTGGGACGGTTTCGTGTGCGTTTGAAATAAGGTATCATAAAAAGGAAGTATGAAGTGAAGAGGTGAGTTTGTGGTTGAACAACCAACAGGAATCATCGTATTAGTCTATCCGTTACAACTGCGTGCCCGTCCGAGTGAAGCTTTGATTCGGGTACTCGAACGAGAGTATGAAGTACTGCTCGTTGACGCACCACGTCGTATCTCGTTTGAAGAACATGGTCAACTGTTAAAAGAAGCATTACGTGAAGCCGGGAAACGCAAGCTACCGATTCATATCGTCGCATGTAGCATGGGCGCACTCGTCGTCAATCGTCTGTTGCAAGAGTATGAATTACCGGTCGCAAGCCTTGCGTTTATTTCACCGTTGTTTGATTGGCACCCTTCAAAACAACTCGGAGGCGTCAAACAAGTCTTCGCAAGTGCGTTCGATCGTTTCCGGCCCGATGCGCCACTCGGTACGTTGCCGTTTGGTCAAAGTACGGAAGATACCGTTCGTATCGGTGAACTGACCTATGCACAGTACCGGGAAATCGAAGAAGAGATCGTCGTACATGACGAGGAACGAAAAAAACTACCACGTGTGAACTTGGCTTGTTTTTATGCACCGGACGATCAGTTCGCAGACGTCAAGTTGACGCTTGAAGTATGCCGGAAAATGGGTGGCGATCAGATTTACTTACAACGTCTACACGGTTTTCCGCATTTTAGTTTCGAACGGTTGAACACACGGTTTGCAGAAAAATTAATGTTGTTCTTTAAGCTTGTTGAGGAATGAAGTAATAAAAGTGATGCCTCTAAAAAAGGGCATCACTTTTTTGTGTCCCGTCATCCGCGTACTTTTTTCTCGATCGCGATGATGAACGGGGGATGATTTTGTTGATTCAAGAAACGGTACTGGAGAACGGCATAATCTTGCTGATCAAGGGCGGTGACGTAATCGAGGACAGCGTCGCGTTCTCGTTTTCCTTCTAGGTGCCCGTGATAGACGACGAGGACGACAAGACCGCCGGGAGCGAGGACCGGGAGGAGGGCATCGAGTGCTTCGAGCGTCTCTTCTCCGGTCGTCGTGATTGATTTGTCGCTTCCAGGTAGGTATCCGAGATTGAAGACACCAGCGCGGACAGGACGTTGTTCGTCCGAAAGACGGGCACCGACATGGATGTGGCTTTCATGGTAAAGGTCGACGCGTGCTAACATTCCGGCTTCGTCGAGACGTCGCGTCGACTCCTCGATGGCTTGTGCCTGGACGTCGAACGCAAGGACCCTTCCATCTGGACCGACGCGTTCTGCTAAAAACTGTGTATCATGTCCATTTCCGGCAGTCATATCGACGACGCAGTCTCCAGGTTCGATAACGGACTCGAGTAATTGTTTCGTATAAGGTAGTACACGGGCAAGTGACATGGCATAGACTCCTGTTCCTATAGTCTGTTTTTCTAGTAATGGTTCAGTATGTGCAAGATTCTTTCTGCATTATATCATTTTTTGATTCGTTGACGAAAAGCGAAGTAGCTTGACAGTTAGGGGACGGATTGCGTAAAGTGGCAAGGTTGAGAATGAAATAGGAGGACCACAGGTATGCCAAAATTACCAAAAGCGGTCTGGATCCTCGTCCTTGCGATGGCCATCAATACGACGGGATCCTCTTTTTTATGGCCGTTTAATACATTATATATTCATGAATATTTAGGAGAGTCGATGACAAAAGCAGGGATGGCATTGTTCGTCAACTCGGCCTTAGCAATCGTCGGAAACTACTTAGGTGGAAAAGCGTTTGACCGTCTCGGCGGCAAGAAGACGCTTGTCATCAGTGTCATCGGACTTGTCCTGTCTTCCGTTGGCTTGTTGCTGTTTCATCAGACGTACCTCGGATACGTCGCGATGCTTGGATTGATTGGATTCGTCGGTGGGATGGTTTTTCCGACGATCTACGCGATGACGGGTGTCATCTGGCCAGAAGGCGGGCGCCGTGCCTTTAACGCGATCTATGTCGCACAAAACGTCGGTGTAGCGCTCGGGACAGCTGTCAGTGGTCAAATCGCTGCCTTTTCGATTCAGTACATCTTCATCGCTAATCTCGTCCTCTACATCGCCTTTGCCATCATTTTGTTCGTCGGTTTATCCTGGATTCAGGCACCTGCACGGATGCATGCGGCACATGACGAGATCGAAACGACACGCACACCCCTTGCACGCGGTGCGGCACGGACGATGTTGCTTGTCTCGATCGGTTATGCCTTGCTTTGGTTCGTTTATGTGCAATGGCAAGGAACATTTGCTGTACACACGAAATCGCTCGGTGTCACGATTTCCGAGTACTCGATTCTTTGGACGATCAACGGAGCACTCATCGTGTTCGCACAACCTTTACTAACACCTATTCTTCGTTGGTTTGGAGATGACTTAAAGCGACAATTGATGACCGGTACAGGAATCTTCCTCTTGTCTTATCTGATCGTTCCGTTCGCAGGCGGCTTTAAGATGTTCCTCGTCGCGATGATCATTTTGACGATCGGTGAGATGTTCATCTGGCCAGCGGTTCCTGCTATGGCGGCGAGACTCGCACCGATCGGAAAAGAAGGAGAATTCCAAGGGTACGTTAATATTGCTGCTTCAGCGGGGCGGATGATCAGTCCGACCGTTGGAGGGTTGATCTATGATTTATCCGGTATGTCAGCGGTCTTCTTGACATTGATTGGATTGATTCTGTTAGCAGGCGTCGTCTTCCTTCGTGCTATTCCAAAAATCACATCATGAGCATCATCTGTAAGACAGCGGACATTATGACCGCTGTCTTTTGTTACGTCATTCGTTCCAAAACCATAAAATAAACATTTAATAATATGGAATATTTCGGCAAAGAAACGGGTACTTTCTAATCAAGAACTTGAAAAAAAGGTCATATGAACGTTGCTTCTTTTTGACTGGAGGTGCACGAATGGAAAGGTGTCAATTCATCACAGATGCCGCAACTTGGACGACACACGTACAGCAACAACCTCTTGATATCTTCTACAGTCACCAATACGTCACGCTCAACGCTAGACCGTCTGAGCAAGCGGTGCTATTCCGTTATGAAGGTGATGCAGGAACACTGTTCTATCCCTTTTTGAAGCGCCGGATTTTTGATACGCCTTATTCAGATCTCATCACGCCGTATGGCTATGGTGGACCGGAAATCATCGGTCAACTGACTGCGTCTGAAATGCAGCATGCACGCTTATTGTTTGAAAGGTGGGCAGAGCGAGAAGCGATCGTCTCGGAAATGATTCGCTTTAATCCATTGACGGGGAATGAACGTTTCATGCGGGATTGGACGAAAGTCTCCTTCATCCGTCATACGACGAGTATCGATTTACGCCCTTCAATAGAGGACATCATGCAGACATTTCATAAGAAGACGAGAAGTATGATTCGCAAATCGCTTGCCTCTCCTTTAACCGTCAGAATAGGAACACGAGACGACCTACCTGTTTTTGTATCGTTATATCATGAAACGATGGACCGAAAGAATGCTTCGGCTCATTACTATTTTACGGTGAGTTATTTTGAGCAGTTATTTGAAGCAAATCCACTCTGTGAGCCATTGTTACTGATTGCGGAAATCGACGGAGAACCTGTTGGTGGATACTTCGTATTGCTCGGAAAAGAATATGCTCACGGTCATTTGATTGGTTGTAAGCGGGACGAAGCGAAGATGTTCCCGAATCAGCGACTCGAGTACGAAGCGATTCTTCAGGCGAAAGCACGCGGTCTTGTCGAACAACATCTCGGGGGTGGATATCAAGAACGGGATAGTCTCTTTGAGAGTAAATGCCGTTACACCGGGTATCGTTTATTTGAGTATCATCAAGGAAAATCGATTTTTCAGCCAGCTATATACGATCAGTTATGTATACGATACGGGTCAGATGCTGATTCGGATTATTTTCCAGCTTACCGACAAACCAGTGTCAAAATGGCGACAAGTTAAACAGTAACTAAATGGAGAAGGTGAAACGACTACATCGTGTAGTCGTTTTTTTGATATGCTGAAACCATGATAGATCAATTGAGGGGGATGTATCTTGAAAAAACGAGGTCTTATTTTTGATATGGATGGGGTCATCTTAGATAGTGAAATCCGCTACTTTGAGGTCCATCAGCAGATGTTCAAAACGTTATCGATTCCGCTCGATCCGGTTCAGTATGCGACGTTCATGGGAAAAACAGGAGATGAGATGTGGGAAGAACTTGTTGTGCAACACGAGCTTTCCGAAACAGCAAGTGCGTTACTTGAGGAAGAACATCGCTTGTTTCAAATCCATGCAAAACCGGAGGAATGTGGTTTAAAAGATGGAGTCAAACAAGTCATCGAACAAGCGACGTCTCTTGGTTACGATATCGGGATCGCTTCTTCGAGTTCGCTTCAAAAAATCGAACGCGTCATCCGTCATTATGAGCTTCCGATCACACACTACGTCAGTGGGGAAGAAGTCGTCCGTTCGAAGCCGGATCCTGCGATTTTTAAATTAGCAGCATCGCGTATCGGACATACACCTGAGAACTGTCTCGTCATTGAAGACGCAGCGAACGGGATGATCGGTGCGAAGGCAGCAGGCATGGAAGTAATTGCGCTTCTTGATGACCGGATGCCAGCGCAACGCTTGGAACAAGCAGATCATATTGCGCGATCGCATGCAGAAATCGAGGAAATTTTACGGAAGCGTTGACGCTTGAGGAAGAAACAGATTACACTAGGAAAAGATAGTCAAATGCATGGAACTGAAGTAGTAGGGGAAAGGTGCCGTCAAGAGAGCTGGTGGAAGGTGCGAACCAGTCGGTAACAACCGTGAACTCGTCAGGGAGCACGATTCGTGAAATCGTAGTAGCGAATCCGGTCTTTCACACCGTTATCTGTGAATCAAGCGGTCTGTCATAGACAGACAACGTGGGTGGTACCGCGGAAGCCAAACCGGTCTTTCGTCCCTATTCCTAGGGGCGGAAGACCGGTTTTTTTAGATTAGAGGAGGAAAAGACATGCCGTACAATCATCGCGAAATCGAACCAAAATGGCAGGCGCGTTGGGATCAAGACAACGCCTTCATCACGACAGAAGATCCAGAAAAAGAGGGGTTTTATGCCCTTGATATGTTCCCGTATCCGTCAGGTGCCGGACTCCACGTTGGACACCCTGAAGGCTACACAGCAACTGATATCCTCGCACGGATGAAACGGATGCAAGGATACAACGTCTTGCACCCAATGGGTTGGGATGCGTTTGGGTTACCAGCAGAACAATACGCCCTCGATACGGGGAATGACCCACGTGAATTCACAGCGAAAAACATCGAGACGTTCAAGCGTCAGTTGAAAGAACTTGGATTCTCCTATGACTGGGATCGTGAAATCAACACGACGGATCCGAAGTACTACAAATGGACACAGTGGATCTTTACGAAGTTGTATGAAAAAGGACTTGCGTTCGTGGACGAAGTTGCGGTCAACTGGTGCCCGGCACTCGGAACCGTTCTTGCGAATGAAGAAGTCATCGACGGATTATCTGAACGCGGAAATCATCCGGTCGTGCGTGTCCCGATGCGTCAATGGGTCTTGAAAATCACGGAATATGCGGATCGTCTTCTTGAAGATCTCGATGACCTCGATTGGCCGGATTCTGTCAAAGAGATGCAACGGAACTGGATCGGAAAATCAGAAGGTGCTGAGATCGATTTCACGATTGATGGACACAAAAAACAAGTCACGGTCTTTACGACACGTCCGGACACAATCTTTGGTGCGACGTACCTCGTGCTTGCGCCGGAGCATCCATTCGTAGCTGACATCACGACAGCAGATCACAAGGAAGCCGTTGATGCGTACATTTCGCAAGTCCAAACGAAGTCGGACCTTGAGCGGACGGATTTAGCGAAGGAAAAAACAGGTGTCTTCACGGGTGCTTTCGCCGTCAATCCAATCTCAGGTGATCGTCTTCCAATCTGGATCGCTGATTATGTCCTTGCTTCGTACGGAACGGGTGCAATCATGGCAGTTCCAGGACACGATGAGCGCGACCATGAATTCGCGAAACAATTCGACTTGCCAATCGTTGAAGTCGTCGCGGGTGGAAACGTTGATGAAGCAGCCTATACGGGAGAGGGCGAACACGTCAACTCGCATATGCTTGATGGGCTTGGAAAACAAGAAGCAATCGAGACGATGATTGCTGAACTCGAAACGAATCAAGTCGGACGTAAGAAAATCACGTATCGTCTCCGCGACTGGTTGTTCAGTCGTCAACGGTATTGGGGCGAGCCGATTCCAGTCGTTCATATGGAAGATGGTTCGATGAAGACGCTCAGCCAAGAGGAATTACCACTTGAACTTCCAATCATTCCGGAAATCAAACCGTCTGGTACAGGCGAATCACCACTTGCGCTTGCGGAAGACTGGTTGGATTATACGGATCCTGAAACAGGAATGAAAGGGCGTCGTGAGACGAATACGATGCCACAATGGGGCGGAAGCTGCTGGTATTATCTTCGTTTCATCGATCCGCACAATGAAGAGGCGATTGCGGATCCAGAAAAATTAAAATACTGGCTCCCGGTCGATATTTACATCGGTGGTGCGGAACACGCCGTTCTCCACTTGTTGTATGCACGCTTCTGGCATAAAGTCTTGTATGATGCAGGCGTCGTACCAACAAAAGAACCATTCCAGAAGTTATACAACCAAGGGATGATTCTTGGAGAGAACAACGAGAAGATGTCGAAATCACGCGGTAACGTCATCAATCCGGATGAAATCGTCAAATCGCATGGTGCAGATACGTTACGCTTGTATGAAATGTTCATGGGACCACTCGATGCATCGGTTGCCTGGTCTGAGAACGGTCTTGACGGGGCGCGTCGTTTCCTCGATCGTGTCTGGCGCTTGTTCGAACGGACAGCAGACATTCAAGACGTCACAGAAGTCAATGCTGACTTCGAGCGGACGTACCATCAGACGGTCAAGAAGGTTACGGAAGACTTCGCGAACATCCAGTTCAACACTGGAATTTCGCAACTCATGGTCTTCGTCAACGAAGCAAACAAACAGCCAGTTCTTCCGCGTCACTTCCTTCGTGGATTCATCCAATTGTTAACACCAGTTGCACCGCACCTTGGTGAAGAACTCTGGGAACAACTTGGATTTGAAGAGACATTGACGTATGCGGCATGGCCAACATTCGATGAATCGAAACTCGTCAGCGATACGATGGAATTCGTCATTCAAGTGAACGGAAAAGTTCGCTCGAAAATCGAAATCAATATCGACGCGACAAAAGAAGAAATCGAGGCACTTGCCTTTGCCGATGAAAAGACACAAGAATGGATCGGCGACAAGACGGTTCGAAAAGTCATCGTCGTACCGAAAAAACTCATCAATATCGTGGCGAACTAAGTCATGACCCCTTCCGTTCACTTGATATGAATGGAAGGGGTTTCTTCATTTCCGTCGCAAGTCCGCTTTTTTTTTGAACGTCCTTCTGATACACTGAATCAGAAACCGAGAAAGAAAGGCGATTACCATCAATGAAACGATCTTATATAGTCTATACAACGATTTTTGCCGTCGTTTCGGGTTTGATTCTTTGTGTACTGCTCGTCTTCTCAAAACCAGAGACGATGTCGCGTATTCAGGAAACGTTCGCGAAAATCGAGACGCAATCGAAGCATCAGGCAGCTGTCAAACAGGTGCCGACGAAAACGCCTTCAGCCATTCCGAATCCGGAAGAACCATTAATTAAGAATGTCCAGCAGATGTTATATGATGATTCCATCGGGTCGTACCTCGTCGTCACAGACGATTATCGTTTCTTTGAAATTAGTGGAACAGGTGAGAGAATCAATGCATCTTTTCAATTAGAAGAAGGAAAACTACTTCTTTCGGGACTTGATGGCATGACACTCGTTGACGGAGAGACCGTCGCTTTATTGACCTCGAATCAGATTCTGGTGACAATCACGCGAAAAGATGGGGTCTGGAGCGAAGAAAAACGTGAAAAAGTACAGGGGACGACGATTCGAGACAGTTTCCATGGACTTGGATATGATGCGAAGAAAAAGGAATTCTATACGATCAATCATATCCGTGCGATCGGACGTGTGGAATTGACTCGTTTCGCCATGAAAGAGGATAAAATTAAGATTGATCCAGATGCGTCAGAAAAGAAAAAACGCGCTTTAAAGAAAAAGCAAAAGCCGCCGTATTTATCGATCGTGGAACGAAGTAAAATTGAACCGGCGAATGGGATGCGAAGTGATGCGAAGAAAGTATTTGAATCCGACTTCCGACCAATTGGTCTTGCGGAACGACAAGGGCGCATCTACACACTTGATTCAGAAGCACTCTATCTCTATTCGATTGATCAGAAAGATCAGACGATCACGGGAGAAACGGCAAGTCCGAAGGTCTATGGTTCAAAAGGGATTTTCGTACAAGATAATGAGTTGTTTGCCTTAGTCGAGACAGATAAGTTCTCGAGCCGATCGTTCACACCGATTGACTGATGCATAAAAAGAAAAGACCCGATTCTTCTGATTAACACAGACGAATCGGGTCTTGTTCATATTAAGAGACAGTGTCACGTGCTATTTCTGCGGCGTGGCTACCGGCGCAATGACCCGTCACGAACGCGGCTGTAATGTTGTATCCACCCGTATAGCCGTGAATATCAAGAATTTCACCAGCGAAGAATAACCGTTCGGCCTTTTTCGACATCATTGTTTTTGGATCAATCTCTTTGATCGAGACGCCACCACCCGTGACGAAGGCTTTATCGAAATCGAGCGTTCCCGTTGCTCTGAGTGGGAATCGTTTCAATTGTTGGAGGAAGTCCGTCCAGTCTTGTTTCTTCACTTGTGTACAGACTTCATCGCCAAAGCCGATTCGAGCGAACAGGAGTTCAAGCAGCCGTTCTGGTACAAAACCACGAAGGGCATTGCGGACTGTTTTCTTCGGATTTGCGGCAAGGGCTGCCTGGAAACGTTCCGTTAAGGCACCGAGGGATTCGTCCGGGAAGAGATCAATCGATAGATGAACGATCGTTTCTTTCGAACGTTTGCGTTCTTTGATCGTATATTGGCTACACCGTAAAGCAATCGGACCACTTAAACCGAAGTGTGTGAATAGTAGATCACCTGTATGTGTCTTGATCGCCTTATCTTTTTTACCGTGGACCGTTAGAGCGACGTCACGCAGAGACAGCCCTTGTAATGTTTTTTCGTGAATGAACGTATCACCTAACAGAATCGGCACTTCCGTTGGGAAGAGTTCCGTGATCGTGTGACCCGCTTTTTCAGCCCACGGATAGCCGTCACCCGTTGAACCGGTATGCGGAACAGATTGACCACCAACCGCGACGATACAACTTTTCGCTTCAAGACGCATGCCATTCTCTAATATGACAGCTGCAAAAGAACCATCCGGATGGAAATCGAGCGTGGCAACTTGCGCATCCGTTTGAATCTCGGCACCATGCGCGCGGATTTGATCGATCAACACACGGACGACATCTGCTGCTTTATCCGAGACAGGAAACATCCGTCCATTGTCCTCTTCTTTAAGTGCGACACCAAATCCTTCGAAGAGTTCGATGATTGACTCATTATTAAATTGAGAGAAGGCGCTATATAAGAAACGTCCGTTTCCCGGGATTGACTGGACGAGCTCGTCTAGTGGTTTCCGATTCGTGACGTTACAGCGTCCACCGCCAGAGATTGCGAGCTTCCGTCCTAATTTATTCCCTTTATCGAGCAAGAGCGTTCGAGCTCCAGCTTGTAAAGAGGCGAGCGTTGCCATCAAGCCGCTCGGTCCGCCTCCGATTACGATTACATCGTACATATGGTCACCTCATTCATAGAATTCTGCTTGTTTCACTTTAGCAGAAGTTGCGACTGTAAACAAACCGTCTCTTTCAATTCCAGAAAGACAGCGGTATAATGATTTGCAATTGTGTACGAAAGAACTTGTATAATGAGACAGTCAAGATTAGAATGTCGAGTTTAAAAATTAGAAAGCGTGAGGGATGTTACCATGTCCACAGTCAACAATAAACAGTCCACTTCTCCTGGTAATGCGGGATTCGTTCGTGGGACGATGCTCCTCTCCGGTGCGTCACTGATTTCCCGCGCACTAGGTTTGATCTACCTCTTTCCATTCCAGTTCATGGTCGGTGCTACAGGTATTATGTTTTATACATATGCCTATAACTATTACACGATCATGATTGGTGTTGCGACAGCGGGAATTCCCGTTGCCGTCTCAAAATTCGTCGCCAAGTATAATGCTCTTGGGGAATACGATACGAGTGAGCGATTGTATCGATCTGGTCTGAAAATCATGTCCTTGACCGGCGTTGTTTCTTTTCTCGCCTTATTCTTCCTCGCGCCGTATTTAGCTCACCGAGCGATTCCTGGTGGGGACGTCGATTCAGCGGCATACGTCGATGCCGTCACGATGACGATTCGAGGAGTCAGTTTTGCTTTACTCTTGATTCCGCCGATGAGTATGACACGTGGATACTTCCAAGGGTATCAATCGATGGGACCGACTGCGATTTCGCAAATCTTGGAACAAATCGTCCGAATCATTTTCTTGCTCGCAGGAGTCAGCATCGCCATCTATCTCTTTGATTCTGGGATTGCATGGGCAGCGACGATTGCGACATTCAGCGCATTTATTGGGGCAATCGGAAGTATAGCCGTTCTGATTTACTACTTCCGGAAACGTGCGAGTGGATTACGAGAACTCCGTGCAACTCAAACCGTCCGTTCGCCGGATCGCCCGTTAACGGATTTGTACAAAGAGTTGTTAGCCTACGCGATTCCAATCGTCATGGTAGGCGTTTCGACGCCGCTTTATCAAGTCATCGATCAAAATACGATGAATGCAGCATTACAAAGTATCGGTTATACACTTGAAGCTGCTGGGAATGCAACGGCCTATCTGATTGCGGATAGTCATAAAATCGTTCTGATTCCAGTATCTGTCGCGACTGGATTATCGCTGTCTGCGACGCCACTATTGACAGCGTCCTTCACACAGGGGGATATGCGGAAAGTACGGGCTCAAATCTCGCAGATTTATCAACTCGTCTTCTTTATTACGATTCCGGCAGTCGTCGGTATGATTCTCCTCAGTGAAGAAACGTTTCATGTGCTCTTCCCGAAAGATCAGGCAGCATGGGTCTATCTCTTAAGTTATGCGCCAAGTGCATTGTTCCTCGCCTTGTATTCGGTCACAGCGGCAGTTCTACAAGGAATCAACCGACAATACTTCACGATTGTTGCTACGATTGCCGGACTACTTGCGAAGTATCTCTTGAATGCACCGTTGATTCATTTGACAGGTGACGGGACAGGTGCCGGTTATGCAACGATCATCGGATATTTAGTCGCGACTGGTTTGATGTTCTTCCGAATTACACAAACGGTGAAGTTTCCATTCAGTACCGTCTTGCGCCGGACATCGCTAATTCTAATCATTAGTGCCTTGATGGGGGCGGTTGTCGCGCTCGTGAAGTGGGGAATGGTGTCCTTCTTACCAGAAACGACATGGGCATCTCTGTTGATCCTAATCATCGGTGCAGTAGTCGGAATTGCCATTTTTGCGGGGCTTTCAATTTGGAGTGGTTTAGCAGAGGTCATATTAGGGCGTAAATTTTCATTGAAACGAGGACGAAATCATGCGTCTAGATAAATTGTTATCCAACATGGGAGCAGGCTCTCGAAAAGAAGTAAAACTTTTGCTCAAGGCAGGGGCAATTCAAGTCGATGGTGTGATCGTTCGTGATCCGAAACAACATGTTGATGTCGAGTCACAACAGGTTCTGATGTACAACGAACCGGTCACGTATCAAAAATACATTTACTTGATGATGAATAAACCACCGGGTGTCATTAGTGCGACGGAGGATAAACGAGACGAGACCGTCATTGATCTGTTGTTTGAAGACGTGACGTATTTCAAACCGTTTCCGGTCGGACGACTTGATAAGGATACAGAAGGCTTATTGTTACTGACAAACGATGGAGCCTTCAATCATGCCTTGATGTCTCCGAAGAAACACGTTGAAAAAACGTATTACGCGGAAGTGACAGGTGTATTGACGAAAGAAGACGTCGAGGCAATTGCTGCAGGCGTCACCTTAGAAGACGGTTATCAGGCAAAGCCAGGAAAACTCGTCATCTTATCGACGACAGAAACAGATTCAACGCTTGAATTGACGATCACGGAAGGGAAGTTCCATCAAGTCAAACGGATGATGCTTGCCCTCGGTAAAGAGGTCACGTTCTTGAAACGGCGCTCGATTGGCCGCTTGGAACTCGATTCGGCACTTGCACTCGGAGATTATCGTGAACTGACACCGGATGAATTGTCGTTATTTGATTGGCAACCTGAATAAGCAAAACGAAAAGGCGATGGAATGAACGTACATTCCATCGCCTTTTATTGTGGGATTTAATTATTGATTACGTAGCGCTTCTGCGATCGGATAAGGACCGCTGAGTACTTCGAATACACGAGATTGTGTCGGATGATCAATCAAGTGAACGAACAGCGCTGCAACATCGTCACGAGACACCTTACGATCTTCGTATGAATCAAAATGTTCTTTCGTTTCAACAGTACCTGCCGGATCGTCGTAGCTGAGCGGACCAGGACGGACGATCGTATAGTCAAGTCCGCTTTCCTGTAGGTGTTCATCTGCTGCTGCTTTTGATTCGAGATACACTTTCAATTCGCCTTTTGGTTCTTCCGTTCCGACTGAACTGAGCATCAGGAAACGATCGATACCGTTCGCTTTTGCTGCATCGATGACTTTAATCGCACCTTCTTTGTCGACAGCGCGTGTCAATTCGTCTGAGGCGCCACCAGCACCCGCCGCAAAGATGACGACATCCGCGTTACTAACGACGCCACTGACATCCTTCGTCAAATCCCCAAGTCTGACTTCAGATGCACCGAGTGCAATCAAATCGTTAATTTGATTTTCTTCCCGTACGACCGCGATCGCTTGGTGTTCTCCTTGTTTAGCGATCAATTCAACCATCTTACGTCCCGTCGTTCCGTTTGCTCCAATGATTAAAATATTCATTCTCATCATCTCCTTCTCCCAATAGCTATACCCCACGTTTTAAAAAAGATAACAAAAAAAGACGCGAAGAATCGCGTCATCGAAAGATATACATAGTGAAACAGTGGATCAACCCGCTTGCTTTTGTTTCTTACTCGACGTCCATGTACCGCGTCGAGGGCTCACAATGAGATTGTTGTATTCAAGCACATTCAAATCCCGCTGGACGGTCCTTGAAGTGATGCCAAACTCTTCAACCAACTCTGCTGTCGTAGTAGCTCCGTTCTCTTGGATGTAGAGATAGATCGATTTAATCCGGGTCAACATACGGTCTGTAGAATCTTTCATTGGTATAACCACTCCCCCAATGGATAGAATAGTGTTCTAAAGCTTCGGGTGACAAAAGACAATGCAATATCCAGTTGTTTCGCCTTTAGTATAACGTTTTGATATTAAAATGCAAGTAATTTAACCGAACGTTTTCATAAAAAACACATTCAAATGATTTGTAAAGTCGATAATTTAGGTTTTATTTTAGATGAATGTTCGTCATTTCAATAAATAAAAAAGAAAACAGAATTTGGATGTTCGTATCTGAACGAATATTCGCTATACTAGGAAGGTGTATAGGAAACGAATCCAAAACCCGTAATGAAGGAGCGAAATCAGATGGTGAATTGGAAAGAGGAAGTACTCGCACGTCGCGAGGACTTATTAGAAGATTTAAAAGAACTATTACGGATTCCGAGTGTACTCGACGAATCCACGATCGAAGAGGGCGCACCGTTTGGTCATGAAGTCAAACGTGCCCTCGATTGGATGCTCGCGACAGGGGAACGCGATGGGTTCACTTCAAAAAATGTCGATGGATACGCCGGACATTTGGAGTATGGTCAAGGGGAAGAGTTACTCGGTATTCTTTGTCACTTAGACGTCGTACCAGCTGGTGGCGACCACTGGACATACGGTCCATTCAACCCGACGCTTGTAGATGGAAAACTGTATGCGCGTGGAGCAATCGATGATAAAGGACCAACGATGGCAGCGTATTATGCTTTGAAAATCGTCAAAGAACTCGGATTACCGCTCTCGAAGCGCATTCGTTTGATTGCTGGGGGAGATGAAGAAAGCGAATGGCGTTGTGTGAATCATTACTTCAAACATGAAGAGATGCCGACTCTCGGGTTCGCACCAGATGCCGACTTCCCGATCATCAATGCGGAAAAAGGACTCTATGACGGGTTATTGATTCAAGGGAAACCAGCGCAATCTTCTGATACAGGCTACCATCTTGTTCGTTTTGAAGGTGGCGAACGTCCGAATATGGTACCTGGACATGCCCAAGCGCTTCTTCGTGTCGTCGAAGTAGGAACGCTTGAAACGGATTTTCATGCTTATCTTAAAGAACAAGGTTTGACGGGAACAGTTAAGCAAGAAGCGGAAGGTCTCGTACTTGATGTCAATGGTGTCGCAGCCCATGCGATGGAGCCGGACAACGGTAAAAATGCTGCCTTACATTTGGCACGTTTCCTCAACACGCTTCATTTGGATTATAACGGTCGTCGTTACATTCAACTCGTGACGCACATGTTCCGGGATTCTCGCGGTGTAGCGATTGGTGTCGCTGCTTCAGATGAGACAGGTGACTTAACGATCAATGGCGGTGTATTCCGTTATGCCGAAGAGCAAGGAACGGCATCGATCAACATCCGTTATCCGTACACAGCAGACTTCACGGAACGTCTGCAAATCATCAAGGAAGCCGCGGCAGGATATGGCTTCGAGTTAGAGACACGAACGCATATGACACCGCACCATGTTGATCCGAATCATGAATTGATCAAGACGCTAAGTGCCGTGTATGAGCGCCACACGAACCAATCAGCTGATCTGATAGCAATTGGTGGGGGCACATATGCTCGTTCGTTGACAGCAGGTGTAGCATTTGGACCAGTCTTCCCGGGTGGTCCTGAAGTTGCCCACCAAGTCGATGAATATGTTGATTTTGATGAACTCTTGCTTGCTGTCGCGATCTACGCAGAAGCGATTTATGAACTCGCAAAATAATGACTGATGATCCCCGCATCGTAAAGATGGGGGGATTGCTTCTTGAAAGGAAGTTTCGTGTGAAAAATCGTCAAACCTATCATTTCCAAGTATTGTATTTCTTTATTTTCTTTGGGCAAGGAGCACTCATTCCGTATCTTGCGCTTTATTTCTCAAACGATGCGTTTGGATTATCGGCTTCAGAGATTGGTACGATCGTTGCGATTGGACCGATTCTTTCTATTTTCTTACAGCCCGTTTGGGGCATCGCGGCAGATCGACTCGGGAAGCCGAAACGTCTCTTACTCGTTGCTATGCTCGCTGCAGGTATCTTTACGTTGAGCTATCTGTTGACCTCTGCTTATCTGCTTTTATTATTGATTTCGTGTATATGGGCGTTATTTCAATGCGCGCATATTCCACTTGTTGATACGTTGGCGATCGAATATACACGAAAACGTAAGGTGGATTATGGCGCTTTGCGTCTTTTCGGATCAGCCGGGTTTGCGTTAGCAGTCTTCATCCTTGGACAAATCACCGAGGAGGGTGGACTTGGTCTGATTTTTTATGCGACTGGTGCAGCATGGATTCTTGGTTTTCTGGTGTTGATTGGTATTGAAGAGACGGGGAGTGTGAACGTTTCACATCGACAACAAGTACCGTTGAAACAACTCTTTTCGAATCGACGCTTCCTATTATTCCTAGCGGGAGGGAGTTTGATCTTCGGACCGATCTTCGCTAATAATTATTACTTTGGCAGCTACGTCACGATTCGTGGTGAGACGACGGCGCTCGTCGGGACATTATTCTTCGTCGCCGTTCTGTGCGAAATCCCGTTCATGCGCATCGCCTCGCGTCTATTGTTACGATTCGGAGCGATTCCGGTTCTCGTCTTCATTTCCTTGCTGTCAGCTGCTCGAACGGCAATGATCGCATTAGAGCTTCCAATTGTCATGCTTTGGGTATTGTCGGCGATGCAAGGAATGATCGTTGGATTGTTGATTCCTGTCGCTTTAGACTATGTTCGATCGCTCGTTCCAGAGACGATGGTCGCAACAGCTGTCAGTACATATATGGCGACGACGACGGGACTAGCAACAGCGCTGTTTAATTTGATGAGTGGTTTTGTGCTGGAGCAAAGTACAATCTATACTGTCTTTTGGGTATATACAAGTAGCAGTATTCTTGGTGCCGTTCTGTACGGTATCAGTGGTCGAATGAAGGAGTGAAGATACGATGAGACAGGAACGACACTTTTTTGTTGCCTTACCGATTCCTTCTGAAGATTTAGCCAATACTGCTAAACATTTATCTCTACCTGATTACTTTCGAAATGTCTATACGTTAGAAGAATACCATTTGACGCTTCGTTTTTTTGGACCATTGGAGATAGAAGAACAGCAGTCATGGAAACAGCAGTTGCAGGAGATTGCGCACACGATCGAACCGTTCGTGCTTCGATTAGATCGTCTGATTGCGTTCGGACGAGACGAACGACCACGTGTCGTCGGATTCGGGACGGAAGCGGATGAACTGTTTCAATTAGCGAGTCAGGTCGATCCAAATGCAACTAAACCATTCGTTCCACATGTCACGATCGCGAAGAAGTGGCGCGCGGAGGCGGAAGAATGGACGACGAGTCCGATACAACCGGTAGAATGGACTGTTCGTGAACTTGTTTTGTTTGAGATAAGACCAGAAGCTTCACCAAGATATGAACCAATCTACCGGGTTCAACTAGGTAAAGAAGAGTGAGGTGATTCCCATCGCAATCTTGATGAAACTATACGATTTAGATAGTCGATTTGAAAAAAATCCACTTGAGATGACAAAACGTTTTGGTGAGCATCAAGCGCTTGATTACGCGAACGTCTATCGTAAATGGGAAGCAGGAGAACTGTTTCCGGGCGAAACGCTGATTCGTCCTAAAAAGTGGTGGCAGGTAATGAAGAAAAAGGAAGTCGTTCAACTTCCGGGTAAACAATTATCCAAAAGAGCGTTTGATAAATGGTACAAAAAACGTCTTGAATTACAAAAACTTCTGAATGTCGCAGGGGGAGCAGATGAAGAAGACATTTGGCGAATTCCATTGAAGCGTCATTTGGATTTCTATCAGATGCTGCATTTGTTGAACGAACAGTATGCGATGTTTTATCGTGCTGTCATTCACTATCAAGTCGGTGAAGTTGAGTTGAGTCCTTTTATTGTAGGACCTTCTGCGATTTACATCATGGAGTGGCTCGATGGCGAAGAGAGTATTTATCACATTCGACGAGATAAGTTGTGGCGGGAACAACCGTTCAAAGCCTCTGTGAAACAGATTTTAAACCCGAACATCAGTTTAAAACGAACGGAAGATATTTTGCATACGATTCTTGGTCGTGACTTCGATTTACCTGTCGAACGCGTTGTTTTAGCGCCAAGCGGTTATTTTGATAAGATTCCAAAAGAAACGACGACAACGTATGTCAATAAAGTGGATTTTCCTAAGTGGTTGAATCGTATGAATGGGAATGCGACTCATACAAAAGCCGCTCAAATGCGTGTGTGTGAAAAAATCCTAAAAGAAACCGTATCGATTCCGTTTCAAATGGCAATCCAGAGTGAGGAACAGTCACGCATTCAAGAATAAGGGAGGGAGCGACGGCATTGTCGTTGCGAAAGACATGACGAACCAAGAGGTGGCAATACCAGTGATCCGGGCAGAGTTTTTATCGTTTCAAAGCATCCGGGTCGAGGTCGAAGGCAATCCGTCAATCCACTGGTCACTTGAATGTGATGGACAATCGCTTGAAATTCAACAGACCGAAACGCATCGAGAAGAACAGTTCGTGGTTTATGAGTTAACGGTTCTTGAACCAGTCGAGCTAGAATGCCGATACGAGGTATTTGGAGCAGGCAGGTCAATCCGTGTCGTTCCCGATCGTTTAGTTCGGACGGAAGCGTTCGAGCGGAAGTACCGTTACGAAGGGAAGCTTGGTGTCTGGGAAGAAGAGGAAGCGTATCATTTTGCTGTCTGGTCACCGGTCGCGGAACGAATCGTATGCATCGTGTACAATCAAGAGGAGCAGGTAATTGGAAGGCGTGAAATGGAACGACAAGAGCAAGGTGTCTATCAGCTTCAAATCGAACGGGGTATAGCTGAGCATTGGTACCGGTATGAAGTGACGACGTATCTTGGAACACAAGAAGTCGTTGATCCGTATGCTGGTGCGATATCGGAGAATGGTCGATACGGTGTCATCGTCGACGTCGAACAGACGATTGCCGAGTGGTTTCCAAAGCGAGTCGCGCGTCCTCTTTTCGTCAAACCGTCGGACGCTGTCATTTATGAAGCGAATATTCGCGATTTTACGATTGACAGCTCCGCCGGTTCAAGTCATCCGGGACAATACGTAGGGATGACAGAACGAGGAACAATTTCTCCTCGCGGACATGCGACAGGACTCGATTATCTTCTTGACCTCGGGATCACCCATCTGCAACTGTTACCGGTCCACTTTTTCGAGACGACCGATGAGCGGACACGAACGCCATATAACTGGGGATATGATCCGATGCTTTGGTTCGGATTAGCCGGGAGTTACGCGAGTTCGGTCTCACCGCTCGTTCGCGTCAAAGAGTACGCAGAAATGATAGAGCAGCTCCATGAAGTAGGCATTCGTGTCACATTCGATGTCGTCATGAACCACGTATTCGTTCGGGAACGTTCCTCTCTGGAATTGCTCGTTCCGGGCTATTATTTCCGTTACGAAGTTGACGGCACACTATCGAACGGAACGGGTGTTGGAAACGATACCGCATCCGAACGATTCATGATGCGCCGCCTCATCGTTGACTGTTTGACGTACTTTGCTCGTGTCTACCGCATTGATGCCTTTCGATTTGATTTAATGGGGATTCATGACATTGAGACGATGAACGATGTTCGCGCAGCGCTCGATGCGATTGATCCAACGATTCTAGTGTATGGAGAAGGCTGGGATCTTGCGACAGCGTTACCGGAACGACTCAAAGCGATGAGTGCCTCCGCTGCGCAAATGCCGCGAATCGCTCATTTTAATGACGTGTTCCGCGATGCCTTGAAAGGATCGACGTTTAGTGAATACGATCGAGGATTCGTTGCCGGAGATGGTTGGAAGGAAGGGGAAGTCCGAAACGGGATTGCGGGGAGTGTTCATATCGATAACCAAACGTACGGACGCTTTCCAGAACCGACCTATTCCATAAATTACGTCGAGGCGCACGATAATCATACACTGTATGACAAATTTAAGATTTCCTGTCCGGAAGCGGACGAACAACAGTTGCTAAGAATGAGTCGATTAGCACAAACGATCGCTTTGCTTGCACAAGGCATTCCATTTCTTCACGCAGGTCAAGAATTTTTGCGTACGAAACAAGGTGTTGAAAACAGCTATAACGCACCAGACGAGATCAATCGAATGGACTGGGAACGTAGGGATGATCACCTCTCCCTCGTCGCGTATATTAAGACAATATTACAAATTCGTAGAATGCACGGCGGATTCCGGTTGCACCGGGCGAATCAGATTCGGGAACTGCTTCATTTCATCAACTTACGACCGGGTGTCATCGCCTACGAAGTCGAAGCGATCCACTCATATGATGCGTGGCAACGAACGCTCGTTGTCTACAATACGACGCACGAAATCGTGGAAGTCTCACTCGATCACTCGCGCTGGAATGTGCATGTGCAGGGAGATAACGCCTCGGTCGAACCGCTTCTGAAAGGTGTCGATAGGATTCAAGTCCTTCCGTTGTCAACGACGATTGCGACGTGTTAAGATAAGCATTGTGCCTTAGGCAAATCTACTAAAAAAGTTGAGCGGATTATAATGGAATTAGATATTTTAGATGCGCTTGGCGAAGGCTGGACCCTTACGCCAGCAGGTGGAATCACAGGAGAAGCGTACATTGCTTCAACAGGACAATCAAAATTGTTCTTAAAACGAAATTCATCGCCGTTCTTGGCGATTTTATCCGCGGACGGAATCGTCCCGAAATTATTATGGACGAAACGGATCTATAGCGGGGACGTCATCAGTGCGCAACAATTCATTGAAGGCGATGAGTTGGAGCCGGAAATGATGGAGCGTCCTGAAGTAGCACATTTGCTTGGAAAAATCCATGATTCGAAAGAATTGCTGTTCATGCTACAACAGCTGGACCAACGTCCGATCGAACCTGATGAGTTATTGCGTCAATGTCGCTTATATTTTCAACCAGAAGATTTAGAGAACCCGGAATTGGTAGAACATGCGATGATTTATCTCGAACGAAATCTCGAGCAAGTAAGAACGGACGAACAAGTCGTCTGTCATTCAGATCTAAATCATAATAACTGGTTGACGGGAGCGGACGGTCAACTCTACCTGAACGACTGGGATGATGCGATTATTGCCGACCGTGCGTATGACCTCGGGATGATGTTATACAGTTATGTTGATGAAGCGGCTTGGCCCGAATGGTTCGAACATTATGGTCATCCATTGACGAGTGATCTGAAACAACGGATGCACTGGTATGTTGTAGCGCAAGCCGTATTATCCTTGTATTGGTATGAAGATATGCGTCATCCGGATGTCGAGGACAGCTATCATTTTCTAGAACAGCTACTTGAATACTCTAACGACTAAAAAGCGTGTCATTCCGAAAAAGGAACGACAAGCTTTTTTGTTTAACCTTCTGCGATTTTAATCTCTTTTTCAATATCGTGGCTTTCGAGGTCTGCCGATCGATACGCTTCAGTCGTTGGTAAACGTAAATCAAGCTGCGGTTTTTCTTCGAATGTGACGGTGACGTTCTTGACCGTGTAGTCAAAGACATGACCGCCGCCCGCACGTTCAGCATCGATGAAATGGAGATGATAGCCAGCGACGGCGATACCGTGACCGAACCGTGGTGTGTAGTAACCGGCGAGTGTTCCTTTCGTTTGCTCGAAAGTACGCGCGCTTTGAGAAGCGACAGCTTCCGTGATTGGAACGAACGGTTTCTCCTGACGAGCGACGGTACGCGTCTGAACCTCAGTGAACGTTCCGTCAATCCGAACGGCATAAAAACTATTGATCGTCGGTAGTTGTTCATTCAGCCAGTGTTCGAATGCCGATTTCGACATCTCTTCCGTCACGGAAAGTGTTTGCTCCGGCTCAAAATGGGTCAATGTCGCGAACGGTGTCGTCGTTTCAGGTTGAAGTGGTCGAGCGCTACCGTCCGAACGAAGTTGATAGAACTGACCATCGAAACCAATCATCTCCCCGTCTAAGTGGTCGAATGTTCCGATACCGAAATTCCGTTGATTAAGAACGGACGCGTACGTGACTTCACTCTCGAATACCCCATCAAGCAATGCCATCATGGTTGAAATCTGAACGAGTGTTTTATCGTGTGCCATGTGAATCCTCCTTAGTTCAATTGATCGAGATGAACTTGTTCACCGAGTGCGATATTGTCGCGGTAATCAATCGGGACGTCTACGATGACTGGGCCTTCTGTCGCGAGTGCTTCATCCATGATCGCGGCTAGTTCAGATGGATGATTGACGCGTAGTCCTTTTGCTCCGAAACTCTCAGCATATTTGACGAGATCGACGTCACCAAATGATGTACCGGATTTCCGTTTGTATTTCATCTCCTGTTGGAACGCGACCATATCGAATCCGCTATCACGCCATACGAAGTGAACGAGTGGTGAGTTCAAGCGGACAGCTGTTTCAAGTTCCATCGCAGAGAAGAGGAATCCGCCGTCACCTGAAATCGAGACGGCCTTCTTACCTGGACGGACGAGTGTTGCCGCGATTGCCCAAGGAAGCGCGACACCAAGTGTTTGCATACCGTTACTAAAGAGAAGATGGCGCGGTTCGTACGAACGGAAGTGACGTGCCATCCAGATATAGTGAGAGCCGACATCGACTGTGACCGTGACATCATCCGCAATTTTTTCGCGTAACGTCTTCATGAAATAAAGCGGGTGTGTCAATGGAGAATCCGCGACTGGAGGAACATCGCGATCAACAAGACGTTGATGTAAGCCTTCGAGGAATTGCGCGGAACTCTCAGGTAAAGTGAGTGGTTGCAGGCGCTCAGCGATCGCATCGACCGTTTTCGCCATATCACCGACAAGTTCACGGTCTGGACGATAGAAGTGATCAATTTCAGCGCGCATTTGATCGATGTGGACAAGCGTCCGGTCGTGCGTCGGTTGGTTCCAGAATTTCGGATCATAGCCGATAGGGTCATAGCCAATCGAGAGAACGAGGTCCGCCTCTGCAAGTAACGCATCTCCCGGCTGATTGCGGAACAGTCCGACACGTCCATAGAAATTCGATTCAAGCTCACGTGATAATGTGCCGGCCGCTTGGAACGTCTGGACGACAGGAATCGAGACATGTTTGAGCAGGGACCGAATCGCATGTACGACGTCCGGCTGACTCGCGCGCATACCGAGTAACAAAACAGGCAGCTTCGCATCTTGAATCAAACGAGCCGTCTCTTCTACCCAAGCTTCTGGTGCAACACCGAGCTTCGGTGCTTCAACTGCACGGAATGCCGTGACGTTCGCTTCGCTCAATCCGACGTCTTGAGGGATACTAACGAAAGCAGCCCCGGAAGTCGTTTCAGCTGTACGGAAAGCATTGGATAATACTTCTGGGATGTTATCGGCATCTTGTACTTCCGCACTAAAGTTCGTAATTGGTGTAAAGAGTGCCTGATTGTCCATTGACTGATGTGTTCGTTTTAAACGATCGGCCCGCGTGACAGCTCCAGCAATTGCGACAACGGGGTCACCTTCAGAGTTCGCCGTCACAAGACCTGTCGCTAAGTTTGATGCCCCTGGACCAGATGTCACAAGAACAACGCCTGGTTTGTCTGTCAAGCGACCGATGGCCTGAGCCATAAATGCAGCGTTTTGCTCATGGCGTGCAACGATGAGTTCAGGTCCCCGGTCCTGTAACACATTGAAGACGGAATCGATTTTGGCGCCAGGAATACCAAAAATGTAATCCACACCCTGTTCGATGAGTGAGTCGACGACTAAGTCTGCACCTGTTTTCTTCTGTACTAGTTCTTTTGAATCACTGTTTTTATTTTCTTTCATTACAATTCTCCTTTTTACCAACGTTTTTTGGTGTTCGATAGCTGTAATAAATAATCTGTTTCAAAAAAAGTATACATCTGTTTCATGGTAAAACCAACCTAAATTCATTTAGGGAATAAAAAAAGTACCTTGTGTATAGTTACACAAGGTACAGAGATTGCGCTTATTCAACGTCGACTTTTCCAAAAGTCGCCCAGACGAATAAGGCACAGATGCCCATGACGAGAACGATGGGGGAGCCCCAAGCAATCAAGAAGTCTTCCATGGTACAGCCCTCCTTTATAGTTCTTACGTACCTTTAGTGTAGTAGATTGCTCACTGTTTCTCAAGTGACGAACTGCTGAACATTCTTCAAGCGGAATTGAAGAAGTTCTTATATAATTACCCGAATCATGATAAACTTATCTGCGGATAATTTAAGTTTGGAAAGGATGAACGATAGTGCGTTTACGACATAAACCATGGGCGCAGGATTATATGAAGGAACAATCCTCGATCTATATAGCAGAACCAGCATCCCTGAAAGGAGACTGGGCGACAGAGTTCAAGAATGATAATCCGATCTACATCGAAGTGGGATCAGGAAAAGGGGCCTTCATCACAGGGATGGCGAACCAACATCCGGAGATCAATTTCATCGCGATTGAACTTTTTGAAAGTGTGGCAGTGACAATTGTTCAAAAATTAGTAGAGGCTCCACAAGCAAATGTTCGCGTCTTGACAGTCGATGCAAAAGATTTACGCGATTACTTCGAAAAAGGAGAAGTGGCACGCGTTTATCTTAACTTCTCTGATCCTTGGCCGAAGACACGTCATGCGAAACGTCGTTTGACGTATAAAACGTTCCTCTCGACGTATGAAGATATCTTACCAGCGAAAGGGCAAATTCACTTCAAGACCGATAATCGCAAGTTGTTCGAATCGAGTCTGATGACGATGTCGGCATACGGTATGCGTTTTGACTGGATGTCGCTTGATTTACATGCGAGTGAACCGGAAGATAACGTTCGAACAGAGTACGAAGAGCGTTTTTCTTCAATGGGACAACCAATTTATCGAATGGAAGCAACGTACCAAAATTAATTTAGACAAAAAGTTTTCTTATTTTCCTGGTATTTCTTTCACACTTTTTTCTTATTAATTGGTACAATGTTGTTGACTGAAGAACTTGTACTTATAGGTAAAGGGGGAATTTGGGGATGTGGCAGAAAAGCTTAGCCTTCGTAACGGCGCTCTTTCTCGCGTTAAGTATCGGTCAATCGGTACTTGCTGCGGTTGATACCTCAGAAATGACAAAAGCATTAGATGAGGAATTACCAACGACGCATTACGATTATAAAAAAGGTTCGGTCGAAATCGAGGATCCGAAGACGTTCACGAACGGAAAAGGAGAAGAAGTCATTGGCGGAATCGCTGTCATCAAGACAGTCCGTGACGGCATCTTCATCACAATCAAACGTGAAATCCACTTCTTCAATGCCGATAGCGGTAAATTGTTGACGAGTGCCGACGCTGCAAAAGTTGATGGCGTAAAAGAGTACATCGACAGCAACTCGGACAATCTTCATCAAAAAGTCGTTTACTGGTTACCGGTACTCTTGATGTTGTTGATCATCGCTGTACCAGCGATCGTCTTGTACATTGTTGTTCCACGTCTATATTCGACGACGGAATACATGAACCCAATCTACGAACGCAACGATAACCCACGTTAATCAAAAAAGCCTCTATCCGTTCGGATAGAGGTTTTTTATGCTAACAACACGAAGATGAAAGCGAGTATGGCAGGTAAGCCTTGTTTGAGTAGAATGGAACGGTTAGCTGTCAAAGCGCCATAGAGTGCGGCGATGATCACGCAAGCTAAAAAGAACAGTTGGACAGCAACATCCTCACGGATCAGACCAAACAGAAGACCGGCTGCTAAAAAGCCGTTGTAGAGACCTTGATTGGCAAAAAGCGTCTGGATTTGCTTGGATGCGATCGCTTCATCCGTCAGTCCGAATGTACGTCGTGCCGCCTTAGAGGATAAAAAGAACATTTCAAGAGCCATAATATAAAAGTGTTCTAAGGAAACGAGTAAAACGAAGATTGTAGCCAGAATCGACATGAGTCATACCACCTTTATAGGAAAGTTGAAAAAAGACCGTACTTCGTCGATCGAAGCACGGTCTTTTGATTAAGCGTATTCGAGTAGTGCGCCAGTTTCGGCATCAACTGTGAATTGATACGTTTTTTCGTCATCACCTTCAAGGACCGAGATGCCACCTTTGTAGCTTTGGTAGTCACGTGACTCATATGCGTAAGCCTCTGGTGTTGCAGAGATCCATGCACCTTGGACACGTCCTTTTGCTGAAAATGTGCGTTTCGTGATTTCGAGCGCTTCCTCGGCAGAAAGTTGTTTGTTATCAACGGCTTTCTTCACTGCGAAAGCGGCGACGACAGCTGCTGCCAATCCGATAATCCAATAGCGTTTTTTCATTAAAATTCCCCTCCTTACAGGTTCTATTCCTACTGTACCAAATAATTCGTTCAGAGAGAAACAAAAGGTTAAGTGATAGAAGCAATTTTTTGTATAATGAGAAGCAGGAGGCGATACATATGAATGAAAAAACGAGAGAGTTATTTCGAACACTGACGGAATTGAATGGGGCGCCGGGGTTTGAGCACGACGTTCGTCAGTTCGTTCGCGAACGCATCACGCCTGTCACGGATGAGATCGTTACGGATGGACTCGGGTCGATTTTTGGAAAACGAACTGGGGATGCAGCTGGACCAAAAGTTATGGTTGCCGGGCACATGGACGAAGTGGCATTCATGGTGACGCAAATCACGAAGAACGGAATGTTGCGGATTCAACCGCTCGGTGGCTGGTGGAGCCAAGTGTTGCTTGCGCAACGCTTCTCGATCTGTACGGACAACGGTGTCATCCCTGGTGTCATCGCATCGATTCCACCACACTTATTGACAGAAGAAGTACGCAATAAGCCGATGGCGATCAAAGACATGTTCATCGATATCGGTGCGGACTCAAAAGAAGAGGCGGAATCGTTTGGAGTACGTCCAGGTATTCCTGCCGTACCATTTTTCCCGTTCACACCGATGGCGAATCCGAAAAAGATCATGGCGAAAGCATGGGATAACCGCTATGGTGTCGGAATGGCGATTGAATTGTTAGAAGAGACAACAGCGGCGGATCATCCGAATATCCTTTATTCTGGCGCAACGGTTCAAGAAGAAGTTGGATTGCGCGGAGCGCAAACAGCGACAGCACTCATAGATCCTGATGTGGCGTTCGTCGTCGACGCTTCTCCTGCCAATGATGCATCAGGAGACAAAACGGAATTCGGTCAACTCGGACAAGGACCATTACTCCGTATCAAAGACAGCGTCATGATCCTCTCAAAAGAGATGACGGATTACGTCCTCGATACGGCAGAATCGAACAAGATCCCGTACCAATATTATGTCGGTGCAGGTGGAACCGATGGTGGTGTTATCCATCGTTCGAATTATGGGATTCCAACGACAGTCGTTGGTTTACCAGCACGCTACATCCATACGCATGCATCGATCATGCATACGGATGACTATGATGCGGCGAAGGAATTGCTTCGGAAACTCGTCACGAACCTCGATACGACGACGCTTGCGACATTGCAAGTCAAGTAAATGAAATGACAGACAGTGGATTTGAATCCACTGTCTGTTTTTGTTTAATAAGAACGATGTAAGTATGGGCTGTCTTGTCAGTTGAAAAAACAGTCTAGTCGGATCGGAAGTGGATTTGATATAATGATACGCGATGTTGAGTAAAGGACGTGACAAAATGTTCAAGCAAAAGGGGATCTCACTTAGCCCTAAAGTATATTTCATCACCGTATTAAGTTATATGGCACTTGGTCTGTTCAGTTCTTTGATCATGGGTTTGATTATTCGTACGATCGGAGAAGGATTGGTAGATCGCGGTATCGAAGCGAAGTTTCTCATTCAATTAGGCGAGCAGGCAATCGCGTTGACCGGACCAGCAATCGGTGTAGCTGTAGCGTTTGCGCTTGAGGCACCACCGCTTATCTTGTTCGCAGCAGTTGCCGTTGGAGCATTTGGATATGAAGCGGGCGGACCGGCTGGCAGTTACATCGCGACACTACTTGCGACGGAAATTGGAAAACTCGTGTCGAAGACGACGCGACTCGATATTTTATTGACACCATTCGTCACGTTGTTAGCTGGATTTGTTGCTGGACGTTACGCCGGGAAATGGATTGGAAAAGGGATGACGGATCTCGGTGAGTTGATTCGCTGGGGAACGGAACGTGAACCTTTGTTCATGGGTATTTTCATTGCTACCATCATGGGACTTGCTTTGACGGCGCCTATATCGAGTGCTGCTCTTGGAATCATGCTTGGCTTGGATGGACTTGCTGCGGGTGCGGCGACGATCGGCTGTGCCGCACAGATGATTGGTTTTGGTGTCATCAGTTATCGTGATAACGGGATCGGAGGCGTCATCGCACAAAGTATCGGCACATCGATGCTCCAAGTCGGAAACATTATCCGCAATCCTTGGATTCTTATTCCGCCTACGATTGCAGGTGCCATCTTAGCGCCATTCGCGACTGTTCTGTTAACGCTTGAAAGCAACCCGGAAGGTTCTGGTATGGGAACGAGCGGATTCGTTGGTCCGTTGATGTTATTAAAAACGATGGGGTTCGAAATGGAATATTACATAGCAGTCGCTGTTCTCTGTTTCTTAGCACCCGGCATCATCAGTTATCTTATCTATCGGCTATTGCGACGACTCGGTCGGATTCAAGATGGTGACTTAAAAATCGAATATTAAATACAAAAAGCTGATTTTAAAGGATGTACCTGTTTAACCGAAGGATGGATAAACAAGGATATACCTTTTTGAATCAGCTTTTTTCATTTCATAAAGAGAATCCGAATGAACTCGAATAAAAACTCGTGAAGAAGACATAGAGATAAATGAGATAGAGAGGAGTCAAATAACGCATGCGCACGACAGGTAATTTCCGGGCGAGTCGTTTTCCGAGTGCTTCGAGTAGAATGATGACCGCAAAACCGACGACTAGATATAATAGAATTTCGGGTAAGCTCCGTTCAGAATCAATGAAGGAATAGCCGTAACGTAAACAACTCGTCATGCCGATGAAGCCAACGAAGCGTTCGAACGGATGTTTGATTGGTTGATCTGCCATAGTGAAGTCCTTTCCAGGTGTTTTCTAGTTGCAGTATAGCAAACCAAGCACGAAAACGCACAGTCACATTTGAATATGCTATGATGAGGGCAATGACTTCTAGGGAAATCAAAGGAGGAAATCATCATGAAAACATTACAATCCAAACAAGAATTCGATACAGCAAAACAAGGAAATGCCGTCTTTTTATTCTCAGCAAACTGGTGCCCGGATTGCCGCTTCTTAGATCCGTTCATGCCGGAAATCGAGCAGACGTTTGATACGTTTGAATTTTACTATGTCGATCGTGACGATCATATTGAAATTGCCCAGGAAATGGACATCTTCGGAATTCCAAGTTTTGTTGCGTTCCGCGATGGTGAAGAGACAGGGCGTTATGTCGGGAAAGAGCGCAAGACACCAGAACAGGTGACAGCATTTTTAGAGACGGTTTAAGAAAAAAGCGAGCGCTGACTCGCTTTTTTTCATGATAGAAAGGATGAATTCGAATGGAACTACAACAAATCCGAAGAATGATGACACAAACATTTGAAGAAGAAGGGTACACGACATATTTCGATCGTGAAAAGTCTGTATTACGAATTGAGCGAAAGCACGATAAATCAGGCGTTGATGTCGGATTGAATCCGCTTGTCGCAAAAGCAAAACGAAGAGGTGTCATCGCAGTCGAAGAGACGATTGAATATATCCGTGCTGTACTCGGACAAACGGATCAAATCTCACTCGTTGGACAAGAGCAAAAAATCTTTCCTGTCATTCGTGCTAAATCGTTTGCCGATACGACAAAAGAAGGGAAGACGCTTGTCAGTACACCGCATACAGGTGAGACGAAAATCATGTACGCACTTGATTTAGGCGCGACGTATCGTTTGATCGACGAGGAGTTATTGGCATCAGCAGAATGGACGGCTGAACAGCTATCAGAAGCTGCGCGTTTTAACCTGAAATCGCTTGATGCGCCATTTAAACAAGATGAAGTCGCGGGGAACCTCTTTTATTTCTTGAGTCTTGGAGACGGATATGAGGCGAGTCGTGTCTTGAATAAGACGTTATTAGCTGATTATGCGGCGCGAATCGAAGGGGAGTTCGCTGTCGGTATTCCGCATCAGGATGTCCTGATTTTCGCAGATATTCGTAATGACGCCGGATATGATGTCTTACAGCAACTGATGTTTGACTTCTTCTCGAACGGTCGTGTACCGGTCACAGCTTTACCATTCTTATATGAAGATGGCAATCTGGAGCCAGTCTTCGTCCTTGCGAAAAACAAGCAGCCGAAAGAGTGAAGAATCTGATACAATAGGCATTGTGAGAAAGACGGAAGGGAGTCATGGATTGAATGAATGTGTTTTATAATAAAGAGGGCGTCGGCGACGTCTTAATGATCATTTTGGAAGATGCACCACGTGCGGAAGTGACAGCGATTCGTGAAGGAGACGTAGCAATCATCAAGCATGGTGATCGTGTCATCGGCTACAATCTGTTTGATGCTTCGACTACATTTACGATCGAGACACAAGGACCGGTTGAATTGACGGAAGAATTGGCAACACGCATCCAACAGGAACTAGCGAATCGAGATATCGAATTGTCACTCGAACAAGTGGATTATTCTCCGAAATTCGTTGTTGGGTTCGTTGCTTCTTGCGAGAAACATCCGGATGCTGATAAATTGTCGGTCTGTCAGGTAGAAGTAGACAACGGAACTTTACAAATCGTTTGTGGAGCACCGAATGTAGCGGCGGGTCAAAAAGTTGTCGTCGCTAAACCAGGTGCAGTCATGCCGTCTGGTTTAATCATTCGTCCTTCGGCGTTACGCGGTGTACCATCGAGCGGTATGCTTTGTTCAGCGCGTGAGCTCGGGCTTGCCGATGCACCACAAGAAAAAGGGATTCTTGTACTCGATGATACAAAAGCAGTAGGGGAAGCATTCTCAATCGGTCGATGATTCGACCGATTTTTTAACAAGATGGAGGGGTGAACGTATGAGTAATCGTTATGAACAGTCACTGAAGGAGCAGGCTGCCCGGATTCGTCGAGAGCTTGCGGGGGAACGTGAGACAAAGCCGGTAGAACGTCCGAAAAAAGAGGAGCGTGAAGATCGCTTCGTCTTAACGGATGTGCCTTCACCGATTTATGGATTCCAACGTCCGAAGCAATCTGCATCGGAAACCATAAAAGCTACGGAAGAAACGGAAACGAGTGAGCAGGTTTCGGAAACAGTCGAAGAGGGAATTACTGATGAGGTTGCTTTGACGAATCAAGAACTAATCGCGCAGGAAGTCCTATTAGACGAAGCGGAAGCAGATGCTGGCCTTGTACCGGTGACGGACGTCGAATTACTCGTACCGGAACCTGAAGCTAATCAAGATCATGTGAACGAAGTGGAATTACCGACCGTGCTAGAACCTGAAGAAACGGTTGTAGAAGAATCGATAAGCGAAGTGCCTTCTATTCGTGAGACCGTGGAAGAACAAACTGTTCCGGCGGATACATCGAGCGAGGTGCTTCTTGATGAACAAAAAGCAGAGGAACAACGATCGGAAGAAGTCACTTCGATTTTGAATCCATCTGTCGCTGAAGCGGAAGTGGTAGCACCTATTCAGTCGGAAGTGAAAAAACCGGTCGGGCCGCCTGTCAACGTCGTCATGACGACGAAAGATTTAATGGCGATGTATCGCGCACGTCGAGAACAAAATAATTTACATGGTAAAAAATAAATCGGTTTGCTATAATGGTACAGGTTTTGTACCCGAGCCCGATGGTACGGACCGGAACGTGAATTGGAGGGCTTTTATATGACAAAGTATCATTTTGTTGGAATCAAAGGAACAGGGATGAGTGCGCTCGCCCAAGTACTACATGAGATGAATCATGAGGTGCAAGGTTCAGACATCGAAAAGCACATTTTTACTGAAGACGCGTTACGGGCTAAGGGAATTCCATTTTTCCCGTTCAATGCGGATAACATCAAAGAAGATTATGTCATCATCCAAGGGAATGCTTTTGGAGATGATCACCCAGAAATCGCACGGGCAAATGAACTTGGTTTAACCATCCATCATTATTATGATTTCTTAGGACACCTAGCAAATGAATATCGTTCGGTTGCCATTACAGGCTCACACGGAAAAACGTCGACGACAGGTTTGCTTTCACACGTCTTGAGCGGTATTACACCGACAGCTTTCTTGATCGGAGACGGGACAGGGGCAGGAGTAGAGGATGCGAAAGCATTCGTCTTCGAGGCATGTGAATACAAACGTCACTTCTTATATTACAAGCCGGACTACGCTATCATGACGAATATCGACTTCGATCATTCGGATTATTTCACAGGAATCGATGACGTCGTTTCGGCATTCCAAGAAATGGCGATGCAGGTTAAGCAAGCGATCGTTGCTTGTGGAGATGACGAACATCTTCAAAACATTCAAGCGAATGTACCTGTTCTCTATTATGGATTTGGAGAAAACAATGACTTCCGTGCGGAAAACGCGACGTCAACGCCAGATGGAACATCGTTTGATGTCTATTTACGTGATGATTTCTACGGCACGTTCCTTATTCCAGGATTCGGTCGTCATCATGTCTTGAATGCACTCTCTGTCATTGCGATCTGTCAGTACGAAGGGTTGAGCAAAGACGACGTTGCTGAACGTTTAGCCACATTTGGTGGTGTAAAACGTCGCTTCAGTGAGTCGGAATTCGGCACACAAATCTTAGTAGATGATTATGCGCACCATCCGAAGGAAATCAGCGCGACGATTGAGTCGGCACGGAAGAAATATCCGGACCGTGAAGTCATTGCGATTTTCCAACCGCATACGTACACACGCTTGAAATCATTCATGGATGATTTCGCGACTTCTTTACGTGAAGCAGATGCGACATATCTATGCGAAATCTTTGGATCGGCACGTGAGCAGGAAGGGCAAGTTCGCGTCGAAGATTTGCAGGAGAAAATCCCGCAAGCTTCTATTCTGACGCGCGATAACGTTTCTGTTCTACGTCAGCATGAAAATGCTGTGCTTCTATTCATGGGAGCGGGCGACATCCAAACGTATCAGCATCAGTATCAAAGCGTAAAATAATCGAAAACCCAAAGTGTCACTCGACCCGAGTGGCGCTTTTTTTGTCGTAAATTTGAATTATGATAGTAATTTCAAAAAACCGATGAGGAAAATCTAAAATAGGATTGCATCTTGAAATAAAGTTTGAAATAGTGTGTATGTGTTGAAGTTATTACAGAAAGGAAAGACACCATGGGACAGATTTTACTCATCTTATTGCTCCAGTTGATTTACGTTCCAGTTTTGACATTACGGACGATCATGCTCGTCAAAGGGCGGACTGTCATTGCCGGATTATTTGGTACGGTGGAAACATTGATTTACATTTTTGCACTAGGAATTGTTTTTCAAGATTTGACGACGCTTGGTATGGTTGTTTATGCGCTCGGATTTGGCCTAGGAATACTCGTCGGTGGATATGTCGAACGAAAACTAGCTATCGGTTACAATATGATTCAAGTGCATACGCAAGAATTTCCAGCGGAATTGATTCAAGTCATTCGCGATAATGGTTTCGGTGTGACACATTACCAAGGTCAAGGACGAGACGGTGTCCGTTATCGGTTAGATGTGCTCGCGGCTCGAACACGTATGAAAGTGCTTCGTAATCTCGTTGAAGAATACGAACCGAAAGCATTCCTCGTCGCATTCGATTCCGTCGATTTCAAAGGTGGATACATGCTAAAGGGATTAAAACGTCCGCGATGAAACACTCTTCCTGAAAATGATGTTTATCCTTTGTTATTTAAGGATAAAGATGAAATAGAACGTCATTTGAAATCAGGAAAGGGGAATATCAGATGATCAGTAATCATGCAAAAGCAGCTTTGAATCAGCAGGTGGCAAACTATGGGGTCCTATTCGTCAAACTCCACAATTACCACTGGTACATCAAAGGACCAGACTTCTTGACACTCCATGTGAAGCTTGAAGAACTGTATACATGGGTGTCTGAGCAATACGATGTCGTTGCGGAACGTCTCTTGATGAATAACGGGACACCTTCAGCGACGCTAAAAGAGTATCTAGAGCAAACGACACTTGAAGAAGCAAAATCAGGTTTGTCTGCAGATGAGATGATCGATTCAGTCATCAAAGACTTCCAACAAGTCCGAAAAGAGATGCTTGATGCGATTGAACACCTTGAGGCACAAGACGTGACAGTGGAAGATGATCTGCTGGGTCAAGCGAAGGAAATCGAAAAACAAATTTGGATGCTCCGTGCGACATTGAAAAAGTAAGATAATAAAAACGGATGATCCGGTCCTATGAAGGACCGACCATCCGCTTTTTCTTATTTCAGGTTTTCAGGATTGAGGACTTCGAGTTCTGGAAGGACGAAACGACCGTCTTTACGGATCAAGACGTCGTCGAACCAGATTTCTCCACCACCGTAATCAGGGCGTTGGATGTTGACGAGATCCCAGTGAACGGATGAATCATTACCGTTATAGGCTTCTTCGTAAGCTTGACCTGGTGTGAAGTGGAAGCTACCATCGATTTTTTCATCGAATAGAATATCCTTCATCGGATGCTGAATGAAGGGATTGACGCCGATCGCGAATTCGCCGACGAAACGAGAACCAGCATCAGTATCGAAGACTTGGTTGATCCGATCTGTATCGTTTGCCGTCGCTTCGACGATTTTACCGTCTTTAAACGTCAGTTTGACGTTTTCAAACGTAAACCCTTGATACGGAGATGGTGTGTTATATGAGATGACACCGTTGACCGAATCCTTGACGGGTGCCGTAAAGACTTCACCGTCTGGGATGTTAGCATTTCCGGCGCATTTGATGGCTGGGATGTCTTTGATTGAAAACGTTAGATCCGTTCCTGGTCCGACGAGACGAACACGATCTGTCTGGTTCATTAAGTCGACGAGTGGTTCCATCGCTTGTCCCATCTTTTCATAATCAAGCGTACAGACATCGAAGTAGAAATCTTCGAATGCTTCTGTCGATTGGTTGGCAAGTTGCGCCATCGATGCAGTTGGGAAACGAAGGACGACCCATTTCGTTCCTTTGACACGATCTTGTGTGTGCATCTTACCAATCGTTTGACCGTACAGTTTCATTTGTTCAGCCGGTACATCCGATAGTTCGTTGATGTTATCACCAGCACGCAGTCCGATGTATGCATCCATCGCTTGCATTTGCTTGCGTTCGATGTCTGCCATCAATTGGAGTTGCTCTTCTGAAGCATTTCGGTATAATTTTCGTAGGATACGATTATCCTTAAGTAAGACGAACGGATGACCGCCAGCTGCGTAGGCAGCTTCGACGAGCGCCTCGACCAGTTCGCGTTCGATGCCGAAGTTTTCAATCAATACTTTTTCACCAGGTTCAAGGGCAACCGAATAATTAATGAGATTCGTTGCCAATTGAGTAAGACGTGGGTCACGCATGTAATTTCCCCCTCGAAATGGATGATGTAGGTTTCATTTATCATTGTAACGGAAATAAACCATTTGGAGTAGCAGGAACGACTTGCTACATGTCGAACTATCAACAAAAGACTATGCAAAAAAATTGGAGGCAAGAACCATGGAAATCACATTAGGCGGAATCGCCGGATTAGTCGCTGCGATCGCATTCGTAGTGCTCGTCATTTTCCTTGCCCGTGTATTAGGTGCTGCGAGTAAGACGCTCAACAATGTAGCCAACACGACAGCAGGACTTGAACGTCAATTAGACGGTATCATGATGGAGACGACAGCGTTGTTACATAAGACGAATCGTCTGGTCGATACGATTGAAGAAAAAACAGAATTACTTGCACCTGTCGCAAACTCGATCGAAGAACTCGGTACGTCATTAAACAAAGTGACAGATTCTGTCCGGACAGTATCCGATACGGTTGCTGGTGCGGCGGATACGAATAAAGAACAGATTGCGCAAGCAGTCCGTTGGGGCTCAGTCGCTGTAGAGTTATTTAAGAAAAATAAACCAGCAGAGACTACGGTTCAAAATCATTCGACGGCAACAACGACGGTTGAGAAAAAGCCACGTCGTCGATTCCGGAAAAAGGCAGAGGCGCCGGTCACACCGGAAGTCGTGTCAGTACCGGACGTCGAAAGCATTCCAGATGAGTTGAAGGGAGATCGTAAATCATGACGAAACAACACCCATATCAAGCACAAGATTCTTCTAAAGGAGGAGGCTTCTTGGCCGGAGTCATCGTTGGTGGATTGATTGGTGCTGCGGCAGCTCTCCTTTCTAGCCCAAAATCAGGTCGTGAAGTACGCAATCTGATTGACGAGCGTACAGCTCCTGCGCGTCAACGTTTAACGGAACAGACACAAGTTGTCCGCGAAAAAGCGGAGCCACTTGTAGGTGAGTGGATTCAACTAGCGAAAGATAAGGCAGCACCTGTCATTGAAAAAGCAAAGAATAATTCAACGGTTCAAGAAGCGGCACAATATGCGGGCTTTGAGAAGGATCAGGCAAGCATCGATGCTGCTCTCGCAGAAGCGGAACAGCTCGTACGGGACATCGAACGTGAAATCGGCGACGAAGTAGATGGGGCGTCAGTGGCAGAAGAAATCGACACGGAAACGGTCGTTGAACTTTCGGAGTTACGTGAACAGTTAGCAGACGAACAAGAGGAAGACAATGATCCGCAGTCTGATGTAAATCATAAGAAATAATCAATACATGAGGAGCTCTCATCACGAGGGCTCTTTTTCTATGTTTCCTTGATAGAGAAATCATAAAAAAAATTATATGAAAAAACGTAATTTATTTTCATATTTTAAGAAATCATGCAGCTTCTTTATGTACAACACGGAAAGAGTTCGCTATAATTAGTTGCTATTACGAGCTATATGCTGATTAGGGAGTGGTAGGACATGGATCAACATGCAGAATTAAAAAGATTACGTGATGAACTCGATTTAGTGAATGCAGAATTATTGGAATTGATGAACAGACGAGGTCAAATTGCCGTTGAAATCGGAAAAGTCAAACGAGCACAAGGGCTTGATCGATACGACCCTGTTCGAGAACGTCAAATGCTCGAATCAATTGCCGCTAATAACCATGGACCTTTTGAAACAGGACGCCTTCAGCATGTATTTAAAGAAATTTTCAAAGCTTCTCTCGAATTGCAAGGAGAGGACCGGACTCGGAAATTACTCGTATCACGGAAACAAAAACCGACGAATACGATCATACGGATCGGAGATGCCGTTATCGGAGACGGTTCACAACAATTGATCGCTGGACCGTGTGCGGTCGAGAGCGAAGAACAAGTATTTGAAGTCGCGGAACAGCTCGCGAAACATGGCGTGAAGTTCATGCGAGGCGGAGCGTACAAACCACGTACATCGCCTTACGATTTCCAGGGCCTAGGGCTCGAAGGTCTAAAGATGTTGAAAAAAGCAGCGGACGCGCACGGCTTGCATGTCATCACTGAAATCATGACACCGAGCGCCGTTGAATCTGCTTTACCATATGTCGACATCATCCAAGTCGGCGCACGCAACATGCAAAACTTCGATTTACTCAAAGAAGTCGGTCGTACGAATAAACCGGTTCTTTTAAAACGAGGTCTTTCTGCAACGCTCGAGGAATTCATGTACGCGGCTGAGTACATTATGGCGAGCGGTAACGATCAAGTCATCTTATGTGAGCGTGGTATTCGGACGTATGAACGTGCAACACGGAACACGCTTGATATCTCAGCAGTTCCGATTCTGAAGCAAGAGACGCATCTCCCTGTCATGGTCGATGTCACGCACTCGACAGGACGTAAGGATTTACTCTTGCCAACAGCAAAAGCGGCGTATGCGATCGGGGCAGACGCTGTCATGGTCGAAGTCCATCCGTTCCCAGCACTTGCGTTGTCTGATGCGAACCAACAACTCGATTTCCAAGAATTCGATACGTTCATCGAAAACTTGACGACTACCTTTCCGGCACTAAACGTTCAATGATTTCCGAAAAAGGGTAACCTAAAGCGAATGAAAACGTTTTACAATGAAGGAAGAATGGGAAAAGAAAAGTATCTTTTCCTGTCTTCCTTTCGTGTTGCCTAAAAATGAAAACGAAATGAAAACACTTGAGATGGATCATACTAAAGGAGGAATTTGTTTTGAATAGTAATATTACGATTTACGATGTCGCGCGAGAGGCTGCTGTTTCGATGGCGACCGTATCGCGTGTCGTCAACGGAAACCCGAATGTCAAACCATCTACACGAAAGAAGGTCCAAGACGCAATCGAACAGCTTGGTTATCGTCCAAACGCTGTTGCCCGTGGACTAGCAAGTAAAAAAACAACGACGGTCGGTGTCATCGTGCCCGATATCTCGAACATCTTCTTTGCGGATTTAGCACGCGGGATTGAGGATGTCGCGACAATGTATAAATATAACATCATTTTATGTAACTCCGACCAAAACCGGGAAAAAGAGATTCATTTGCTCAATACATTACTCGGAAAACAGGTGGATGGAATCATCTTCATGGGTGGACGTCTGCACGAGGATCTCGTTCGTGAGTTCAAAACATCACCGGTTCCGATCGTTCTTGCTGCGACGTTGAATCAAGATTATGATCTTCCTGCCGTCAACATCGATTATGAGAGTGCTGCGCACGATGCTGTTAAGTCTTTGATCGACCGTGGACATGAACGGATTGGATTCATCACTGGACCACTCGAACAGCAAATCAATGGTGAAAAGAAATTTGCGGGTTATCGCCGAGCACTCGAAGAAGCAAATCTTCCGTTTAACGAGCAAAATGTCGTCCTTGGAAACTATACGTATGATTCAGGAATGAAGGCGATGAATCAATTGCTTGAACTTGGAGAAGATTGCCCACGCGCGATTTTTGCTGGAACGGATGAGATGGCTCTTGGTGTCATCCATGCTTTACAGGATGCCGGACACCGTGTACCGGAAGACTTCGAAGTCATCGGACACGATAACACACGTCTTGCGACGATGATTCGTCCGAAACTGACGACTGTCGTTCAACCGATGTATGATATCGGAGCAGTCTCGATGCGTCTATTGACGAAAATCTTAAATAAAGAAGAAATCGAAACGAACGATGTCACGTTACCACACCGGATCGAACAACGGGATTCGACACGTCCTTAATCGAAAAAACGTCTCTTCTCTCAAGCAAGCTGCTTGAAAAAAGAGACGTTTTTTTATTTCGCGACGGTAATAAGTTCATCTTGATGATGATGGAGTTGGTCATTTTCGACATGGAGTCGAACTGTCGTTTGACCAGGTGCAGTCAATGTCACTTTCCCGCTGTAGGCATCACCCTTTTTTTCTAAAGGAACGTAGTTATGCTTTTCAATACCGGTTTCAATGACTTCTACTTGTACGTTCGCCTTTAGCGGTTTCCCATCAAGGAAAACATGAAAGGAGACAGGAAGTTCGGCACCCGCTTTCGCTTTTGTTGCGCCCATGTAATGGACAGACAGACCGTCGACGGCTTCATGATCATGTCCATGCTCGTGCGATGCTTCCTCTTTTTCATGTGAATGATCCATGACAACGAATGAGATTTTATCCATATGATGGAGTCCCTTTTTATCATTGATATGATATAGTCCTTCATATTCACCTTTAGCCAGTTTAGCTTCTGCTTGATAAGAACCCGTCTTTTTCAAGGCTGCCTTGAACTTTTGATGGGCACCGTCTTGTTTTCCGGCTTCCCAAACTTCAAATGTCACGTCCTCGAGGTTAACTGGTTTCTTTTGTTCGACAGCTGACGCTTTAAAAACAACTTTATCTTCTTCCATTGTCTTGGCTGGAACATTGACGTTGACCTCGACCGTCGGTTTGCCTGACCCTTGCATGTTATCGTGATCCATCGCCTGCTTTTCATTGCCACATCCTGCGAGTACGATTCCCGTCGATAGAATAAGACCGGAATAAAGCCATGCCTTTTTCATGATGATTCCCCCAACTATTATTCATTTACTAAGTAAAAATTCCATATTTAGTATAGCAACAAGTTGTGAACTCCGAACGAAATAAATGTGAAGATAAAAAGTCAATTAATCAACGGAGTAGGGGGAAGTCGCAGTCAATTGTTTCTTACGCTCATCATTAACGAACGGCCAAATCAGTCGTTTGACGGTCTCCCAATTTTTTTCTTCGATTTCAGGTCGTCGCGGAATGGCGGGGTAGAGTGGTGTTGGATCATGCCAGTATGTTGGTGGGGTTGTTTCTTGTCCACTCCAACGTTTTTGCCATGAAGTAGGAATCTCTCCACGAAACGGAGCTTGTCCGGTCATGGCAGCAAAAACTTGACTCCACGCGCGTGGGACGACACGATACCAGTCATAGCCACCGCCTCCTAGAGCTACGATTTTCCCATTCGTATATTTATTTGCGGCAGCGACAGCGATTTGAGGTATCTGCTCATAACTTTTCATCGTTAAGGATAGATGAGTCAATGGATCAAGTGCATGTGCATCGGCACCATTTTGTGTGATGATGAGATCCGGCTGGAATAATTCGCACGCTTCAAAGAGTGCCGTCTCATACGCGAGTAAAAACGAATCGTCTTCTGTAAAGGCGTCCAAGGGCACGTTCCAACTAAATCCATATCCTTCTTCAGACCCCCGTTCCGTCACCATTCCCGTTCCTGGAAACAAATAGCGACCCGTCTCATGAAGAGACAACGTCATGACGTCCTTTCGATTGTAAAATGCCCATTGCACTCCATCGCCATGATGGGCGTCCGTATCAACATAAAGAATTTTACAGTGATATTTTTCAATCATCGCTGCCATGGCGACAGCGGTATCGTTATAGACACAAAAACCAGAGGCACGCCCACGGAATCCGTGATGTAAGCCGCCACCGATATGAAAGGTTCGTTTATATTGGCCAGATAAGACGAGGTCACACGCTTCAATCGTGCCGCCGACAAGGAGAGAAGCGCCGGAATGCATTCCTTGGAACAAAGGAGTATCTTCTGTTCCAAGACCGTACATCTGTGCCTTAAGAGGTGTTAATGCTCCGGTTCCTGCTGCTTTGACGGCAGTAATATAATCTTGATCATGAACGAGTGCCAATTCTTCATCGGTTGCATGACGTGGCGCGATACAAGGAATGTCATCTAATTGATGCATCGCTTCGAGCAAGGAAACCGTTAATTCGAGGCGAATCGGATTGAATGGATGCGTCTCCGAAAACCGATAAGTCGCTTCTTCAGGACTGTATAGATAGGCAAAATCCTTCATCTGCTCACATCCGGTCCAAGTACATCGAATCCTTCTTTACGTAACTTTTCGATGATCCGAATCGGATTCATCGTCTGGACACGAAACGCAACGATCCTGACATACGGATCGTCTGTTGGATACACGAGTACATTTAAGATATTGATATTCGTTTTAGCAAGCAGTGCGGCAATCTTTGCTAACGTTCCAGCAGTGTTCTCAACACGGATTTCGATTTGAGAACTTGGTTCGAGTGCACCCGTCAATTGAACGAATGTCCGTAACAAATCCGTTTCCGTGACGACACCGGCAAGGCGTCGACCGCGGACGATTGGCAGACAAGTCAAGCGATATTCATAAAACAGCACAGCCGCATCTTCGAGAAAATCAAGCGGATGGGCCGTGACAGGACTTTCAATCATGATACTTGAGACCGGATACTGTAGATCCTGTTTTGCTGTATCCGGATGAAAGATACTACTTGCGCTTTGAATTTCCTTTAGTCCGACGAGACCGACAAGTTCATGACGGGCATTGACGACAAGAATATGACGAATCTGATGACGTTTCATGAGTTCAACCGCATGTGCGATGGAATTCGTCGGTTGCATCGTGATGCACGTCGTATTCATGATTTGTTCGATTAACATGACGATTCCTCCTCGAGCTCAGTCATACATGAAACGTCTTCTCAAGCGTAGCGCATCAAAGTGAGCGACGACTTCAGGGGAGACGTGTTTTCCGATACGCGCCATCAAACAATTAGCGGGATGAGAGGCGATTTCCGGATCATCGGTCGGGAAGAAGATGAGACCCCCATGGTTCATCATCTTCTCCATGATCTTTCGGTAATCCCAGACTGATAGTCCGCTTCCTTTTAAGTCCCAATGCCAGTAATATTCAGTCGTTAAAATCAAATAGTGTTCCATGGCGGGATCCAGCATGGAGACTTCAAGTAATTTTTTTCCGATCTGTTGTCCGCGGAACCGAGAGGAGACTTCAATCGCTCCGAGTTCCAAAATGTACGGATTGTTTCCTTCGCTCCATGTTTCATAGGGATCAGGATATAAGTAAGTCACATAACCGATGATTTCCGTTCCTTGACGAGCGACGATGATACGTCCTTCCTCAAGGTCCGCAATCTCAACGAGCGCTTGATGTTGTTCAGCGGGTGGACGAAAAGCCGTCAACCCTGAATCGAGTGTATACGTTGCTAGTGTTTGACTCGGTACGGGACCTTCGATGTCAACGGGACCGAGTGATGTTTCGTGCGTCCGATGATTGAATTGTTTTTCAAACATGTAAGCGTCACCACCTTCCTATTCATTATAGACGAAAGCGCTTGAGCAAAGAGAGGCATTTTTTAACAAATTGACGGCAAATGGATTGAACTGACGGATAACTAGCTTATAATAAAGAGGAAAACATAGAAGGGGAGGAACGAGACATGAAAGTTTTGAAAGCGCTTCCGGGGAAGCATTGGTTAGCAGAGTATGATGAGACGAACACGTACGACTGGAAAGATGCTGAGCAGTACTTTTCATGGGCGACAACGGGGAAAGTCAACATGGCTCATGAAGCAATCGACCGCCACGCAGAAGGCGAGCGGGCGAACAAGGATGCGCTGATCTATTTCGATGGAACGACGGAGCAACACTTCACCTATGCAGATATGAAACGATTGACGAATAAAGCGGCAAACGTATTAGTCGATGCAGGGGTCAAAACGGGTGACCGTATTTTCATCTTCATGCCACGCTCACCGGAACTGTATTTTGCCTTGCTTGGCGCACTGAAGGTAGGTGCAATCGTCGGTCCGTTATTTGAAGCATTCATGGAACAAGCAGTTCGCGATCGCTTGCTTGATTCTGAAGCGAAGTTACTCGTGACGACGAAGGCATTACTCCCACGTGTTCCAGTCGGGGAACTGGAATCACTTGAAAAGGTAGTGCTTGTCGACGAAAATATCGAAGAATCGGACACATTACTCGATTTCCGCAAAGCGTTCGAGCAAGCATCCGACGTATTCGAACCGGTCTGGTTGGATCGTGAAGACGGATTGATCCTACACTATACTTCAGGATCGACAGGGAAACCAAAAGGTGTCCTCCATGTTCAAAATGCGATGATTCAGCATTTAATGACAGGTCGCTGGGTACTTGATCTCCAAGAAGATGATGTCTACTGGTGTACGGCTGACCCGGGATGGGTCACAGGAACAAGCTACGGCATCTTCGCACCATTCTTGAATGGCGCGACGAACGTCGTCGTCGGTGGACGTTTCAATCCGGACTTCTGGTACAGCGTCATCGAGAAGTATAAGGTAACAGTCTGGTATAGTGCGCCAACGGCTTTCCGGATGTTGATGGGGGCGGGAGCGGATGTTGCAAATCATCATGATCTCTCGAGTCTTCGTCATGTATTGTCTGTCGGAGAACCGTTGAACCCGGAAGTCATTCGTTGGGGGAAAGAAGCTTTTGATCAACGGATTCATGATACATGGTGGATGACGGAGACAGGCGCAATGATGATTTGTAACTACAAGTCGATGGACATCAAACCGGGATCAATGGGGAAACCGATTCCAGGAACTCAGGCTGCGATCATTGATGATCAAGGAAATGAGTTACCGCCATTCCGAATGGGGAACCTTGCCTTAAAAACACCATGGCCATCGATGATGCGTCAAATTTGGAACAATCCGCAGAAATATGAATCCTATTTCTTTAAAGGATGGTATGTCTCAGGGGATTCTGCCTATATGGATGACGAAGGTTACTTCTGGTTCCAAGGACGTGTCGATGACGTCATCATGACGGCTGGAGAACGGGTTGGTCCGTTCGAGGTTGAAAGTCGTCTCGTCGAGCACCCAGCTGTCGCAGAAGCCGGTGTCATCGGTAAACCAGATCCAGTTCGCGGTGAAATCATCAAGGCATTCATTGCCTTGCGTGATGGTTACGAGCCGACGGATGAGCTAAAACAAGAAATCCAAGCATTCGTCAAAGAGGGACTTGCTGCTCATGCGGCACCGAGAGAAATCGATTTCCGAGATAAGTTGCCGAAGACACGAAGTGGTAAAATCATGCGCCGTGTTCTGAAAGCGTGGGAATTGAACTTAGAAACAGGTGATCTATCGACGATGGAGGATTGACCGTAAAAAAGGATGAATCACCGCAACAGGTGATCCATCCTTTTTGTTAGTTTTCAGAAGCATCGTTTTTCTTTTCATCTTGTTTCTTTTGTTGTTCTTGTTGTTTCTTCACATCTGCTTCTTTTTTCTTAGCGTCCGTTTCTGCTTTCTTCTTAGCGTCTGCCTCGGCTTTTGCTTTCGCATCGGCAGCACGTTTTGCGTCTTCTTCTGCTTTTTTCTTCGCATCTGCTTCAGCTTGTTGTTGCTCGTTTTGTTGAGCCTCTTGCTTTTGTTCTTCCTGCTTTTGTTCTTCTTGCTTTTGTTCTTCTTGTCTAGCTTCTTCTTTCTTCTTCTCAGCTTCTGCTTTTTTCTTCGCTTCCTCTTCTTTTTTCTTTTTGTCCTCTTCTTTGAAACGACCACTATTTTTGAAGTCATCTGAGGTGACAGAAGATGGTTGCGTAAAGCGGGCACCGGACTTGAAGTAGCTGCTGTTCGCGCCATACGTTGCATTCGCCATCTGTGACCACAGCGTCTGCGTACGTTGATAGTACGTTGACGGACCGATGAGTGAGTTGTTCTGGTCATGTCCTGTCCAGACGGCAAGGGTCACACCAGGTGTCGAACCAACGAGGTAAGAGTCTTTGACATCATTGGTCGTACCTGTCTTACCAGCCCAGTCTCCAGGAACATTTAATCGGTCTTTTGCAAATGTTGCCGTACCTTTTGTAAAGACACCACGCATCATATCAAGCGTCAAGTAAGCCGTTCGTGGTTCGTAAATTCGTTTTTTCTTCGGTTTCGCTTTATAGATGTCTTTTCCATCTTTCGTGATTTTCGAGATAACGTATGGTTGCACGAATTCACCATAGTTCGCGAGTGTTGCGTAAGCACCAGCGAGTTCAACCGGTGTGATTTCCATCGTACCGAGTGCCGCAGAAGGAGCATAACGGATCGTATCCGGTACTTCAACACCCATATCGACGAGTTTCTGAATCGAATTCGACATATTCATTTTCTCATAAATCTTAACGGCGGGTACGTTCAATGATAGTTCGAGTGCCGTACGAACGGTCACATTACCACGGTAACGACCACCTTCGTTCTTGATCGGACGGTCACCTGGTTGACGTGGTACGGTCTGGTAATAATACTCTTCATCATTGACGGTAGATGCCGGAGTGATGAGTCCATTCTCAATAGCGTTTGAATAAACGAGAATCGGTTTAGCCGTTGATCCGATTTGACGTTTGGCTTGGAATGCTCGGTTGAAATCATCGGCTTTCCCATCCATATAGCGTCCGCCAACGAATCCAAGAATGCGGCCCGTCTCATTTTGAACCATAACCGCTGCTGTTTCTTCTGGGTCCTGTTTCGAAACGGTTTTTTTCGTTTTTGGATCAACGACCTGCTTGTACTGCATACCGCCCGGGAAATTCGCATTGTTCTTTGCAGGTTGTTGCATCGCTTCGTGTATCTTTTTATCAAGCGTCAAGTGGACTTTATATCCGCCTTGGCGAAGTGCGACAAGTGCTTGATCTTGATAGTTCGCACGGACCTCTGCCAGTTCAGATGGTTTCACTTCATCTTCTTTCACACCATCTTGTTTCATCAGATATTTCGTCATAATTTTCGTTGCTTCGCGTTCCGCCAAATCATAGACGTACGGATACGTGTCACGCGAGCGTTTCGATTGCTTCGCAAAATCTTTTGTAATATCATGCTTGATTGCTTTTTCATACTGTTCTTTCGTGATATTTTTTGCGACATACATTCGCTTCAATACGGTTTTCATTCGGTTGACGCTTGGGGTTAAATCTTTTTTGACAACGCCACCTTGCAGGTAAGGTGTGTAGTAGTAAGGGTTTTTCGGAATACCAGCAAGAAAAGCTGCCTGTGGCAAAGTCAGTTTTTTTGCGGATTTATTGAATACGCCACGTGATGCGGCTTCAATACCAGCGATATTACGACCGAGCGAATTACGACCGAATGAGACGACGTTTAGATACGCTTGTAAAATCTCATCTTTCGACATCGCGTTTTCGAGGCGTAATGCCAAGAGAATCTCTTTTGCTTTTCGTTCGAATGAAACTTCGTTCGTTAAAATTTGGTTTTTAATCAATTGCTGTGTCAGTGTACTTCCACCAGTACGTGATGCAGAATTCGTCAGTTCCTGTAAGACGGCACGTAGCGTTGCTTTTGGAACGACTCCATCATGCTGATAAAAATCCACATCTTCTGTTGATAGAAGCGCATCAATCAAATAAGGAGAGATATTTTTAATATCGACAGGCTGACGTTCTTCATCCGTTGAGATGTTCGTCAGCTTTTCACCACTGCCCCAATAAATTTGACTCGTGACGGCATAGCTGTTGACTTCCTGCTTCATCTCAGCCAATGGTGGTGCTTTGGTATCCTTGACGAGGGATGCGAAGTAGCCACCCGCTGCACCGACAGAAAAGCTACCAACAAGTAGGACTGCTATGATGAGAAACAAGATGATGTTCCATGAAACATCGTATGTGATATTCGACCAGTGCCGAACGGCTTTCGTCCGGGGATGATTCCAAAACTTGAACCAGTTCTCGCGCATAAATGATCTCCTTTACATCTTAAACTTAGGGGTAAATTATTATTAAATCACAGATAGACGTATTATACCATAAATCCACCAGTGAAATCGGACTTGACAGCGGATTCGCCTTCGACGTATCATGAAACCATCTTATTTTCATATATTACGTTAAACAGTGATCGGAATACAGTAGTAAGTCACTCCCTGTGACAGAGACCTAGTGGTGCTGCGAACTAGGACACAGTGAACTTACGAATTACGCTTCCGGGAGTTTCTTGAGAAATCAAGCGGTCCGTCCCGTTATCGACGAACCAAGTGGTCCTTTTATGTAAAGGGCAATCAGGGTGGTACCACGGAATCTTCCGTCCCTTCGTCTTAGACGAAGGGACGGTTTTTTATTGTTAAAAGTGAACTTTAGGAGGAGACACAATGACGTTATTAGAGGATTTAGAATTTCGCGGTTTAATTAACCAAATGACGGATGAAGAAGGATTGAAGACATTACTCGAGACACCAACAACTCTATACACGGGTTTCGATCCAACAGCTGATTCATTGCACATCGGGCACTTGTTACCGATTTTAGTCTTAAAACGATTCCAACAAGCAGGACACCATGTCGTAGGTCTCGTTGGTGGAGCAACGGGAATGATCGGAGACCCGAGTGGTCGCGCAACAGAACGTTCGTTGAACACATCGGATATCGTCGAAGAGTTCGCGAATCGGATTAAGGACCAGTTGTCACGTTTCTTACCGCTTGAAGGAGAAAACCCGGTCACGATCGCCAATAACCTGGACTGGACGAAAGATTTGACGATCATCGATTTCTTACGCGATATCGGAAAACACTTCCCGGTCAGCTACATGCTTGCGAAAGACTCTGTTGACTCACGACTTCAAAACGGGATCTCATTCACTGAGTTCTCATACATGTTACTTCAATCATTTGACTTCTTGAAACTCTACGAAGACAAAGGATGCCGTCTTCAAGTCGGAGGTAGTGACCAGTGGGGGAACATCACAGCAGGGATGGAATTGATTCGTCGTGCGGGTCATGAAGAAAAAGCATTCGGATTGACGGTACCGCTTGTTACAAAAGCAGACGGTCAAAAATTCGGTAAGACAGCAGGTGGTGCGGTTTGGTTAGACGCTGACAAAACGTCACCGTACGAGTTCTACCAATTCTGGTTCAACGTTGACGATCTTGACGTCATCAAGTTCTTGAAATACTTCACGTTCTTAACGCACGAAGAACTCGACGCGCTCGCAGAAGAAGTCAAGGCAGCACCAGAGAAGCGTGTCGCGCAACGTCGTCTCGCAGAAGAGATGACAGTTCTCGTCCATGGTGAAGAAGGGCTGACACAAGCGCAACGTATTACGACGGCACTCTTTAGTGGAGATATTAAATCGTTGCAAGTCGAAGATATCGAAGATGCGTTCAAAGGAATGCCGCGCTTCACACTCGGTGAAGCGACAAACCTCGTCGACGTTCTCGTTGAGGCGAAGATCAGTCCGTCAAAACGTCAAGCACGTGAAGACGTAACAAACGGTGCGATCTACCTGAACGGAGAACGCGAGCAAGATTTAACGAAAGAAATCACAGAAGCTGATGCGATTGGTCGCTTTACGATCGTACGTCGCGGAAAGAAAAAATACTTCGTCGTCGAGCATGCTTGATGATATACGAAACGCTCCCTGCACTTAGATGCAGAGAGCGTTTTTTTAAGCTGTCCGGAATAAGCGGAGTGGCAACAAGCGAACAGCAATCGTCGTGGCGATGACAGCTTTGATTGTATCCCATAAGATGAAAGGATAGTTAATCGCAAAAGCATCTTTGAACGATAGATCGAGTACAGCCATTAGACCAAATGTTCCAAGCAGGTAGACTAAACCAAGACCAAAGACGATCATCCCGATGAAGAGGGGAACGAAGCGACGCGTTTTTTCAGCAACAAGTCCGATGAAGAATCCGGCAATCGGAAAGGCAATCAAATAACCAACGGTTGGTCCGACAAATGGGGCTAGTCCTCCTTTTCCGCCAAGTACCGGTAGACCAGCTGCTGCGAGCAATAAGAAAATCAAGACAGCGAGTCCGCCGCGTTTGCCTCCGAGGATAGCGCTGACCGTCATGATCGCGAGCATCTGAAGCGTGATTGGAACGGCACCGACAAGTTGAATCTGTGGCAAAGAGCTGACGGCAGCGATGATGGCAGCACCAAGGGCGATGAATGTTAAATCTCTTGTTTTCATGAATGAAGTCCTCTTTTCTATTTGTGTTAACTATGTATATTTAAAGGTTAACACAGACGAATGGATGACGTCACTCTTTTTTTAAGACCAGGTATACATTTTAGTCATAGACATAAAAAAAGCACCCACCGAAGTGAGTGCTGGAACAATCGATTAACGTGAGTAGTACTCGACGACGAGTTGTTCTTGGATTTGATCGTTCAATTCAGAACGCTCAGGAAGACGGACGAACGTTCCTTCGAGCTTCTCAGCATCGAAAGTAACGAAGTCTTTAGTTGCTGGAGCAACTTCGAGTGCTTCTTTGATAACGACAAAGTTCTTCGATTTTTCGCGAACTGAGATCGTTTGACCTGGTTTCACGCGGAATGATGGAATATCAACGCGTTGTCCATCAACTTGGATGTGACCGTGGTTAACGAGCTGACGAGCAGCACGACGTGTACGAGCCATACCCATACGGTAAACGACGTTATCAAGACGTGCTTCGAGTAAGAACATGAAGTTCTCACCGTGGATACCAGGCATTTTGCCAGCATCGTTGAAGATACGGTTGAATTGGCGTTCGTTTACTCCGTACATGTGACGAAGTGTTTGCTTCGCTTGAAGTTGAAGACCGTACTCAGATACTTTACGACGGCTGTTACCGTGTTGACCTGGTGCGTAAGGGCGTTTTGCGATTTCTTTTCCTGTTTCAGTAAGTGAGATACCGAGACGACGTGAGAGTTTCCAAGCTGGACCTGTATAGCGAGCCATAATAAGACTCCTCCTTATTGTTCGTTATTATTTGCATAAAAATAATAACGCCATCAAACCCACATTACGCCCATTTCATGATGTGGCACCCTCGCTTGATAGCAAAGTTACACGATGCCCCTCCGGTTATTCACCGAGTCATGAAATGTGATACGTAAGCGATTTGACCGCTATCGTTATCATTTCTGCACTTTTACAAGTATACGGTGTGGACAATCGACTGTCAATCAGAATTACAGATGGCGAAGCAGTGTCGTACAGAATGCTTCTAGACCAGCTTGATCGACTTCGTCGAAACGGTTGAATTCTGGGCTGTCGATATCGAGGACACCAATCGTTTGTCCGTCTTTGACGAGTGGAATGACGATTTCTGAATTCGAAGCCGCGTCACATGCGATGTGACCTGGGAACTGATGTACATCTTCGATTCGTTGTGTCGTTTGTTCTGCTGCGGACGTTCCGCAAACACCACGACCAAATGGAATACGGACGCATGCTGGAAGTCCTTGGAACGGTCCGAGGACGAGTTGGTTTTGCTCCGCATCCGTCAAATAGAAGCCGACCCAATTGATACGGTCGAGGAACTGATTGAGTAACGCGCTCGCGTTCGATAAGTTTGCAACTTGATTGTCTTCTCCCATTAATAGCGCATCGAGTTGTTTTGAGAGCATGTCGTATTGTTTCGTCCGGTCACCTTCATATGTCTTTGTTTCGAACATAATAAAAATTCCTCCCGTGAAAAGCGTATTTTTTTTAGTTTAACGAGTTTTCGCGTAGCTGACAAACAATTGATTTTTGGAAAAAGGATTCAAAACAGCGGAAGAAATCAGGAAAAGCCCTTGTAAATCTATGCAAAACGGTTGCGCTATACTATTATAAGGATAAGATTATTGCGATTTAGAGAAAATCTAAAGTCGTAGGACAGAGTGGAGGTCGTGACAAATGTGGGCATGGGTGATCGGAGTCATCGTCATCGTATTACTCGTCATGCTGTTTAGCATGATCAGTCGAAAAAAATACTACACGAAAATCGATGAACTTGATATGCGCAAACAAGGCATCGTCAGTGCATCGATTCCAAAGGAGTTGCAGGACTTAAAGCAACTACCGATGGCGGGTGAGACGGAGACGAAGTTCAGCTCCTGGCATCAAGCGTGGGAAGAGTTATTAACGGTCCACGTCGCCCAAATCGATGAGACCCTTTACCGGGCAGAGGAAGCGCTCGATAAATATCGGTTCATCGCCGTCAAGAATGACCTCGAAGTAACGGAACAACTGATTGCAGAACTCGAAGGGTTGATCGATGAGATGCTCGTCGAGATGTCGACATTCAAAACGAATCAATCGGTTCTAGCCGAACTGAAATCGCAAGGAGAAGCCGATTCAGGTCAAGTCCGGAAATCGTTATTGATTCAAGCGAACTCATTCGGTCCGGCGCTTGCGCGTCTGGAAGAACGAAGTGAACAAATCGACGCGCACTGGAATGAGATGTGTCAGTACGAAGCTTCAGGTGAAGTGACGAAGGCGTATGAAACAAGCTTGCTACTCGAGCAAGAAGTAGCAACGACACGTCAACTCGTCGAACTCGTACCGAAACAATGGAAGATTCTGGCTCATGAATTGCGTCAACGGATTGATCAGCTCGGAGCGGGCTATAAGGAAATGTCGTTAGATGGGTATCCACTTGAACCACTTGGTCTCCAATCCGAGATCAAACGGTTCGAGGAACAACGCCTGAGTCTTTCTGAGAAAATCGAAATGCTAGAAGTCGATGGTTTAGAAGAGGCGATTCAACAGTTATCAGCCGATGTTGATCAAATGTATGATACGTTCCGTCGTGAGGTCGATGCGCGTCATCAAGTGAAAAAAGAAAACCAATTTTTGAAACAAAAAGCGCTACGGATGCGTGAACGGATTCATCAGTTGGCACAAGAATTCAGTATCTTACGTGAAAAATATGAAATCTCAGCAGATTTAGGGATTCACTATGAGACAATCCAGCGCGATGAAGAGCTACTGTTTGAAGCAGCGAAAGATCTTGATGAGTCGATTGCCGGAAAAATCATCCCGTTCAGTATGCTCGAAGACCAGATGCGCGATGCGATTCGCCTCGAAGAACAGTTGATGATTCAGTACGAACGCTTTACGGTCGAACTCCAGGCACTTCGAAAAGAAGAGACGGAAGTTCGCGAACGAATCGTCGAATGGCGTCATCAGCTGTCGCAGACACGCCTCCGTCTGAAACGACTCGGGTTACCGAACTTACCGGCTGAGGTGGAAGAAGCGCTTCGAAATGCGAATCGTTCACTGCAGACGCTTGAAACACGGTTAGAGGAGTTGCCGTTTAACGTTCGATCGATCGTCGCACAAAGTCAAGACGTCCAAGAAACGTTTAAACATGTGCAAGAACGGTTAGATACATTAGTGTTCGAAGTCACGTATGCCGAACGGCTCGTCCAGTATGCGAACCGATACCGTCGTCACGACAACGAGATACATATGTCGCTGACGATCGCGGAAACGAAGTTCTTAGCAGGAGACTATGAACGAACGATTGTCTTAGCGGAACGTGTCCTAAATGAATACGATCCGGCCGCGATCGAACGTATTAAACGGTCGTGTGCACCAGAAGAAACATTGCACGTTTAAATCAGGATCGATAATTCAGGGTGACCGTCATGGTCACCCTATTTTTGTAAAAAGAGGAGTGAGTGGAATGGGAACACTATACGTAAACGGATTGATTCGAACGATGGCACACGAAGAGGATGTCCATTCAGCGATGTTCGTCGAGAAGACGCGGATCATCGCGATGGGGGAAGAAGGAAAGCTGCGCCGCCGTTTCGGTAGACGTATTGATCAGATTCACGACTTGAACGGAAAAGCTGTATATCCCGCCTTTACAGATGCCCATATTCATCTGATCGGTTACGGGGAAGCAATCAATCGTGTCGATGCCTCGCGTTATACGACACTTGAAGCGTTAGGACAAGCTTTTCTCAAGGCGGAACCAATCAATGGAATCCATGTGGCGGAAGGGTACGATGAAACGAAACTTGATCGTGCACCGACAAAAGCATGGCTGAACCAAATGTTCCCTGACGCACCTGCCTTGTTGAAACGGACAGACCGGCATACAGCACTCGTCAACGACGTCTTATTCCAACAACTCGGATATAAAGCCTCAACCGTCATCGAGGGTGGAAAGATCGGTTTATCCGACAACGGTGAAGCGGATGGATTCTTGTATGATGCGGCACTTGAACCTCTCTATACGTTACAGGCTGGAAACTTGGAACGAAATAAATCGTCCCTTCGATCAGCGATTAAGAATCTATACCAATATGGTATTATTGCGGCACATACGGAAGATTTGTCGTATCACGGGGATGTCGCGGAAATCTTGCAAGCATATAAGGAAGTGACGCAAGAGACAGGCTTCCATACGCATTTACTCGTGCATCATCTTGTCATCGATGAGTTCGTGCAACAACACCCTACTTTACCGGAGACAATGTCAATTGGTGCGATGAAACTGTTCGTCGACGGCGCGCTCGGAGGGCGAACCGCTCTTCTCGGTCGTGGTTATTCCGATGACCCGTCGACACGCGGCATCGAAGTTCATACGCCAGAACAACTCGAACAACTCGTCAAACGCGCACGTAGTTACGGGTTCACGGTCGCAGCACATGTCATCGGTGATTTAGCGATTGAACGGTTCGTACAGGTGCTCGAGAAGTATCCGGCACCAAAAGGAAAACGAGATCGTATCATTCATGCGACGGTCGTCCGTCCGGAGACGCTTGCCCGGATTCGGAAATTACCGGTCTTGATTGACGTTCAACCTGTCTTTTTATTAGATGACGCCGACTTCATCGTCGATCGACTCGGATTGAACCGCTTAGACTGGAGTTATCGTTTACGTTCACTGGCAGAAACAGGCGCATTATTGTGTGGCGGAGCAGATGCACCGATCTCTGACCCGGATGTCCGACGGTCACTGTATGCAGCAACCGAAGGAACGGCAGGGCGTGTCAATAAGACAAACGAGACATTATCGATGTTTGAAGCCTTATTGCTCTTTACGAAAAATCCGCATCTCGCGACGGAAACACATGGTCGAAAAGGGTTACTCTTACCAGGCTATGATGCCGACTTCGTCATCTTTGAAGAAGACTTCTATCGCTTGCGTGGGGAAGCCATCTTGAATAACCGTTTGGTCGAGACAGTCCAAGCTGGAAAAACCGTTTATCAGGCGGAAGCCGCGTTAGTGTGATGTTTGCGCATAGTGTGAAATAGCTTCCGAATAGAACGTCGAAAGTCCGGGTGCATACGCATCGTAATAGGCACGAAATCGTTCGTCAGACACATACATCTGACCGAGTGAGGCAAAGAGAGATAATGCGCACGGGTAATAGTACGTATCGATGAAATCATGTTGTTCTTTGACGACTTGTTGAACGTCCGGATCCGTCGTCGCGTACCCGTCGCGATAAAGGGTCGTCAAGCGCTGATCGAGTTGCTTATGCATGCTGCTCAGTTGTTCTTTCTCTTTCGGTGTTCGTTGTTGTTGTCTTTTTGCACTGATTCGATAGGCGTCAGTGTCACCGTAGTGTTGCTGGACTTCATCTGCATGTTGTTTTTCATGCGTAACAATCTCGTCATGCCGTAGACCGCGGAATAATTGTTCGTCTTTCATCGGGAGTCCCCCTTTTAAGGTGAGTAATGTCTGTTCGGCGAGTTGAGCGAGCATTTGATAACGCGAAGCTTTTTCTTGAAGAAGTGCAATCTGCTTTTTCAGTATCGTGTGATGATTGAAATCAGGTTGCGTGAGTAATCTTCGGATTTCTGACAGTGGAAAATCAAGTGAACGATAAAGCAAGATTTGTTGTAAACGTAAAAGATCTTCCCTGCTATAACTTCGGTGGCCGGCATCGCTACGCTTTGGCACTAAGAGACCGATCGTTTCATAATGATAGAGTGTTCGTTTTGTGACGCCGGTCAGTTTGGCGATTTCTTGAGTGGAATACATCATCTGTGTACCTCCTTTGATTGGAGTATAAGGGGTGACGTAACGTAAGACGCAACAAAAAAATCTGCCCCAAGGAGGCAGATTTTTTTGTTGTCATAAGAACGAGCGTTGAATCTTATGCCAAAATGTATTGTTCGTCAGTTTGACGGTTTTAAGTTCTTTTTCAGAAAGCTGGATATCGACTGAATCCGTTCGTGTCAGACTGAGTGCTTCGTTGTCCATCCCGATAATTGGATAATCATTCCCGTCTTCGATGATGCGTAACGAGAGTTTCCGTCCACGATTCAATAAGAAAGCAGAACCGAGTGTCCGGTACCGGTTGTTGTTGACCGAAGCAATCTCGCTGACTTGGAGGCAGTGGATCAATGGATCGACGATCGCACCAGAAAGCGACTTGTTATAAGCCGTAGAGCCCGTTGGTGTTGAAATGACCATCCCATCCCCGCGGAATGTCTCAAACAGGAAGTCGTCGATATAGACTTCGATTGCGAGTGATTTGATGATGCTTGATTTCACAGAACATTCGTTCAGACAGAGCATCGGTGGTCCACCGTTGATGGATGCTTCAAGTAGTGGATAACGACGTACTTCGATTTCACCATCCGAGACACGGTTGCCTGTCTCTTTAAAGATGGCTTCGACAGCGGAAAGATCATTGATGTCAAAATCACAGTAGAACGAGTTGGGTCCCTCAGCGAATCCAACATAGATGGCATCATCACGGAAACCCGTGAAGCGTGCCGCTTGCAAGAAAGCCCCGTCTCCACCAATCGAGACGATGATGTTTGCTTGTCGATGATCTTGAACGACATTCAATCCGTATCGTGTACCGACATCGATCAACTTTCGTACCTGCGTCTCGTGTCTTTGTGTATTTCGGTAGTACAGGTAGACATTATTTCGAGCCATGGTCAATTCCCCCTTGAAAGCGTTTCATGAACTCTTTCATTATACCTGTTTTTTAGAAAGACGGGTACTGAAGTCCATCAATTATGGCAGAATGCTTGCCATCTTCCCGGAACATTCCTATAGTTAAATAGAAAATAACGCATATCCAATCAGGGGAAAAGGGGAATTCACATGGCTACATTCAAAGGAAATCCAATCACACTTCAAGGTACGACGGTTCAAGTCGGACAAACGGCACCAGACTTTCACGTCCTTGCTAATGACTTATCGCCGGTAACACGCGATACATATCAAGGCGTTCGGATCATTAGCGTCGTGCCATCGATCGATACAGGCGTATGTGATGCGCAGACACGTAAATTCAACGAAGAGGCAGCTAAAATCGAGGGCGTCACAGTCATGACGATCTCAAACGATCTTCCGTTCGCACAACGTCGTTGGTGTGCATCAAGCGGACTTGATCAAGTCGTGACATTGTCTGATCACCGTGATCTTTCATTCGGCACACAGTACGGTGTGGCAATCGAAGAATTACGTCTGCTTGCTCGCTCTGTCTTCGTCATCAATTCGAACAACGAAATCACGTATGTCGAATACCTCGAAGAATCAACGGATGAGGTTAATTTCGAAGCAGCACTCGCTGCGGCGCGTGAAGCGAAGTAAGAATGGTTTACAAACGACGCTGAAGCGTTACAATGGAACTAATGATAGAAACGGCTCCCGCTCTACGGGGGGCCGTTTCGTTTTGGAGAGGATGACGTACATGGAGCCGTTAGAAAAGTTATATAAGGAATTGACGCGTCAAACAAAACAAATTGAACGTGATCTTGATATGCCTTATTTAGAAGCGTTGACGACTGTGATCGACCGGTTGAACGACCGTCATACTGAAAATGTAGACAAAGAGGTTATTCGGAAGGCAGTATCGCTTGCTATCCTAGAGGGGATGAAACAAGCACAACCGAACCATTTACCGACGCCGGACAGTGTCGCTTTGTTTGCTGGTTATCTAATCGGGAAATTGGTAGGTAAGGAGGACATCCGACTACTTGATTTAGGGAGTGGAACAGGTGGCATGTTACATGCTGTCTTGAGTCAGCTTTCGACAGGTACATCTGCTGAAGCGGTCGAGGTAGACGAGACATTGATTCGTTTATCGGCAGCGGTAACGGAATTACTCGACTATCCTGTCACGTATACGCATCAAGATGCATTGCGACCATTATTGCTAGATCCGGTCGATCTTGCGATGGCTGATCTTCCTGTTGGCTATTATCCAGATGAAGAAGCAGCCGCTTCATACATCTTGAAACGAGACGAAGGCATGAGTTACAGTCATTTCTTATTGATCGAACAAGCGATGCAATACGTCAAGCCAGGTGGGTTCGGTGTCTTCGTCATTCCAAACGGATTGTTCCAGCATGACACAGAAGGAAAGTTGAAACAGTACTTCGAATCAAAAGCGCATGTCATCGGTATTTTGCAGTTACCACTTACGATGTTCAAGCAAGAACAGGCAGCAAAAAGTTATTTGATCGTCCGGAATCATTTAGCCGGTATGAAGATGCCAAAACAAGCATTGCTCGCTGAGTTGCCGTCGTTCACAGATGCCCGCGCGTTTGGTGGTATGGTGAAACAGATTGATGAATGGATTAACACAGAATTAAAATGAATTACGCAAAGTGATTGAAATCTGTCGTTAATTTGACTATTCTAGTTGTAGAACAGAAATAGAAGAAAAACTAAACAGATGTGAATGTTCATTGGATTCAAATGGAAAAGGGGAAAAATCATGGCAAAAATTATGGCGGTAAACGCAGGTAGTTCGTCTTTGAAGTTCCAATTGCTCGAAATGCCGAACGAAACGATGATCGCAGTCGGACTCGTTGAACGCGTCGGTAAAGACGATGCAATCTTTACGATTAAATATGGTGAAGGACAAAAGTATACAAATGTTCTCCCACTTGCAACACATAAAGAAGCAGTCGAGTTGTCGCTCGAAAAATTGATGGAGTTCGGAATCATCTCGTCTTACGATGAGATTAAAGGTGTCGGTCACCGTGTGCTTCATGGTAAAGAAAAATATGCAGACTCTGTATTGATCACAGATGAAGTCATGCATGATATCGAGTCGTACACAGAACTCGGACCACTCCACATTCCACCAAACTTGATCGGAATCCGGGCATTCCAAGCGTTGCTTCCGGAAGTACCACAAGTGGCAGTCTTCGATACGGCGTTCCATCAAACGATGCCAGAAGAAAACTTCCTTTACAGCTTGCCGTATGATTACTACACAGAATACGGTATCCGTAAATATGGTTTCCACGGTACGAGCCACAAATACGTTACGGAACGTGCATCTGAATTACTCGGTCGTCCGTTAAAAGACCTCCGTTTGATTTCATGTCACTTAGGTAGCGGAGCATCGATCGCAGCAGTTTCTGGTGGCGAATCAATCGATACGACGATGGGATTCACGCCGCTTGAAGGGATCACGATGGGAACACGTTCTGGTTCACTTGACCCAGCCTTGATTCCATTCTTGATGGAGAAAACAGGGAAAACAGCAGAAGACGTCTTGAACGTCATGAACAAAGAGTCTGGAATCTACGGTTTATCTGGTCTCTCAAGTGATTTGCGTGACGTCCAGACGGCTGCGAAGGAAGGAAACCACCGTTCAGAGATGGCGCTCCGTATCTTCGCAAACCGTATCCACGGATACATCGGACAATACGCTGCTGAGATGAATGGTGTCGATGCGATCATCTTCACAGCCGGTGTCGGTGAAAACTCAGATTCAATCCGTGAGCGTGTCTTACGTGGTCTTGAATTCATGGGCGTTTACTGGGATCCATCACTCAACAACGGAGCTCGTGGAGAAGAACTCTTCATTAACTACCCACACTCACCAGTTAAAGTCATCATCATTCCAACGAACGAGGAATTGATGATCGCACGCGACACAGTTCGCGTTGGTGGATTGGTTGCTCAAAACGCATAATCGGTTCAAAAGGACTGAGTCGTTATTTCAACGATTCAGTCCTTTTTTGTATGAAATCTCAAAAAAAGATATACGAACATATGATCTATTGTTACGGCGTTTGTCATATAACGAAAAAAGAATCGTCATCCTCGTAAAAATAAACCTAAAAAGGAGTGATTTCTTAAAAAAATGAGTCTTTTGTAACATAACGGTAATAGTACAGACATATTTTTGTGGTCTATATGTAACGGCACTCCCTCGTTTTGTCATGTATATTAATCTCAGTTAACAAACACGAAACAATGATGGAGGAGAAAATACATGATGAAACGGATGCTCGCAAGTGTTTTAACGGTCGTGTTAGCACTCAGTTCGTTCGCAGGTCTTCAAGCAGAAGCTGCAACTAAAAAAAGCGTCAAGTCAACAGTCGATAGCCTAGTCATTCGTCAAAAAGCTACTACTTCGTCGAAAAAACTCGGTCTTCTATATAAGAACCAAACGTTAGCATATAAAGCGAAAACAGGTAACTGGTACAAAGTAAGCTACAAAGGTAAAACGGCTTATCTAAGCGCAAAATACTCAAAACTCGTAAAATCGAGCGGATCGAAAAAACAATCTACCGGTGGTTGGAAAACAGTTACGAACGTAAGCGCAACAGCTTACACACCGTATGATCCAGGTAGTGGTAACTTGACAGCGATCGGTTGGAACATTAAAAGCTCGAAAAAGAAAGTCGTAGCGGTTGATCCTCGTGTCATTCCACTTCGTTCGACAGTGAAAGTGTATTACAAAGGGAAATTAAAAGGGACGTATACAGCTGCCGATACTGGCGGTGCTATCAAAGGGAAGAAGATGGATATCCTTTACTACTCTCGTTCAGAAGCATTCAACTGGGGTCGTCGTACGGTCACAGTAAAATACAAATGATTTCAAACCATCGGACATCGGTTCGATGGTTTTTTTATTTAAGTAGGTCGCTAAAAAGCCTCTCTTCCTTTGAGCTGAAGGAAGAGAGGCTTTTTCTGGAAGAGTGATTCATAAACGGACGATCAAGACGTCGCATTTGGCATACCGTGTAATGCTTTCAGATACACTACCGATGAAGAAACGCTCGACAGCGTTTAAACCAGTTGCGCCACAGATGATTAAATCGGCATCGTGATTAGGAGCAAGTTTTTTGGCGATCGTGACTTTGGGTGAGCCGTATTCGATCGCTACTTCGACTTCTTGTACACCACGATCTTGAGCGGTCTTGACGTACTCGTCTAGCAATTCCTGCGCATAAGATTCAGCACGTTCCGTGATGGTACGGTCATATGCTTCTACTGTTGCGAATGTCCGTGTATCAATGACGTGTGCGATGATCAATTTTGCATCATTTCGCAATGAAACATCGATTGCCGTCTCGAAGGCACGCTCTGCCTCTTTTGAACCATCTACTGCTACAAGTACATTATGATAGACGATTGCCATGATGAATCCATCCCTTCGTAATCGATATGATGAGTACACCCTAATTATACCATTCTCTTACTGGAAGCGGACGAAACATTCGATGAGTTCTAAAAATTGTCCTTCCTTTCCGTTCCGTCGTAAGATGGAGTCAGTGAAAGGGGGCGATGCCAAGATGAGGCACGCGTTAATTACAGCAGGTACAAAAGGACTGGGAGAACGAGTAACACGCCAGTTACTGGAAGAAGGGTGGAAAGTGACAGCGTTTCATCGTTCTGAACCCGAGTTTACACATCCGAATCTTGTGACGATTCAAGCAGACGTGACGAACCAAGAAGAATTGGAACGTGCAACTCAACAAGCGATTAATGAACAAGGTCGGATTGATGCGTTGATACTTAATGCAGGACCCTATATATTCGAACGAAAAGCGTTAGTGGATTATACTGATCAAGAATGGAACGAAGTCATCACAGGTAATCTGACCGCTAGTTTTTGGTTGTTACGTCAAGTATTGCCCGTCATGCGCAAACAAGCTTACGGTCGGATCATCACGTATGGTTTTCCAGAAAGCGCAACAGCGCCAGGATGGGTATGCCGGGCAGCGTTCGCCGCTGCTAAAAGCGGAATGGTGAGTCTGACGAAGAGTGTGGCGCTTGAAGAAGCGGAACACGGTATCACGGTCAATATGGTCAATCCAGGAAACATCGTTGGTGACAATAAGACGAAACGGATTTCTGAAGCGGAGCAAGATGAGGCGACACCGGTCGGAAGAACAGGTGTCGGGGAAGATATCGCCCGCGCCATCTCCTTCTTGCTAGCAGAAGAGTCTAGTATGATCACAGGAGCGATCCTTGATGTGACCGGTGGCGTCAACGTCGTCCATCAATCGCGTAAGTAAGCAAAAACACCTAATCCAAGCGATGGATTAGGTGTTTTTCTTAACTTAAGATGACGGAATGGATTGAAGATGTTTTGGTGTGCGAGTTAACGCAACTGGACCTTCCGCAGTCAGGTGGATATCATCTTCGATGCGGACACCGCCGACACCTGGGACATAAATGCCTGGTTCAAGCGTGTAGACGATACCAGCTTCAGCCGTCAGTAGGTTGTTTGACGCGAGGGATGGGAATTCATGAACCTCGATTCCGAGTCCGTGACCGACGCGGTGCGTGAAGTACTCTCCGTAGCCAGCATCTGTGATGACGTCGCGGGCTGCCTTATCTAACGAACCGAGCGTCGCACCGATCTGGCTCGCCTCTGTCGCGGCTTCGAGTGCTCGACGAACCGTTTCATAAATTTTCGTTTGTTCTTCGCTTGCTTCACCATAAATGAAGGTCCGTGTAATGTCCGAACAGTAGCCTTTCCACACGACACCGAGATCGAAGAGGACGAAGTCGCCGTCTTGGATGACGCGGTCACCGGGTACGCCGTGCGGATCCGCACTGTTGGCGCCAAATAGGACGAGCGTATCAAACGACATCTCGCGAACGCCTTTTTTCTTCATTTCATATTCAATCTTCGCGATGACTTCCATTTCTGTGACTCCAGGACGAATCGTTTGCTTACCGATTTCAATCGCTTCGTCCGCAAGTGCTGCTGCTTCTTGAAGGATAGCGATTTCTTCTGATGTTTTTTTCAAGCGTAATTTCTGCAGCGACTCACCAATATCAAGGATCGCGGCATTCTCAAGACGGGAGCTCAGTTCCTGATAGCGGCTGAACGTCATATGTTCACCTTCGATACCGATTCGGTTATTCGAGTGTTCGAATGTCGCGAATAATTCTGCTAGGCGATCGAAAGGATTTTCATGATCCTCATACGTGACGACGTCTCCTTCCCAAGGACTAGCTGCGACAATACTTGCTTCGAGTGCCGGGCAGAATAATACATGTTTACCGGTTACGTCGACGAGGACCGCCATGACACGTTCGTGGGGTTCAGCGTAGACTCCTGAAAAATAAAAGACATTCGCCTTCGAAGTGATGACAGCTAAATCGATTCCTTGTTCCTTTAAGAAATCACTAATTTGATTCGTACGTTCGCTCATATATGACTCCACCTCTCTACTCATTTTCTACATAAGTATACCATCGTCCGATTCGAAAAACATTTATCGCAAATCAGACTAGTACACGTTTTCATCTTTCGAGTAGTACAGTATAATGACAGGAGAGTAGAAAAAAGGAAAAGAAGGGATACAGTATGCCTACGAAACACGAACAGATCATTCGACATATCGAAGATCTTGATGTTGGAACGAAGATTTCCGTCCGACAAATCGCGAAGGATTTGACCGTATCCGAAGGAACGGCCTATCGCGCCATCAAGGAAGCGGAGAATCTTGGTTTTGTCTCGACGATCGAACGAGTTGGAACGATTCGAATCAAAAAGAAACAAAAAGAAAATATCGAGAAGCTGACGTTTGCGGAAGTCGTGAACATCGTTGATGGTCAGGTTCTCGGTGGACGAAACGGATTACACAAGACACTGACAAAATTCGTCATTGGCGCAATGAAGCTCGAAGCGATGATGCGTTATATTGATGTTGACAGTCTCGTCATCATTGGAAATCGTGAAAAAGCGCATGAACTCGTGCTTGAAGCGGGAGCTGCTGTATTGATTACTGGTGGATTTGATACGACAGAGGATGCGAAACGATTGGCGGATGAGATGGAGTTACCGATCATTTCGACGTCATATGATACGTTCACGGTCGCGACGATGATCAACCGAGCGATTTACGACCGATTGATTAAAAAAGAAATTTTACTTGTCTCGGATATCCTGATCCCGTTACATGACACGTTCTATTTACAGACGACGGATCCGATTTCACGCTGGCATGAGTTGAATGAGCAGACGAAACACAACCGTTATCCCGTCATCGACGAACAAATGAAGGTCGTCGGTGTCGTGACAGCGAAGGACATTATTGACCGTCCACATGACTGGGCTGTTGAAAAAGTCATGACCCGTCATCCGATCACGGTTGGTATTCGAACGAGTGTCACGAATTCCGCGCATCAGATGGTCTGGGAAGGGATTGAGATGTTGCCGGTTATCGACCAATATGGACGATTGCTTGGGATCATTAGTCGACAAGACGTCCTCAAGGCATTGCAACTGGCGAATCGTCAACCTCAAGTCGGAGAGACGTTCGACGATTTGATCACAGGGCAAATCAAAGCAGCAGAGGACGAACGGGGACCGTACTTATCGCTTGAGGTTTCGCCACAAATGACGAACTTCATGGGGACTGCTTCGAGTGGTGTGTTGACGACGCTTCTAGTCGAAGGGGCGACGCGGATGTTGCGTCACATGAAGAAAGGTGACCTTGTCATCGAAAACGTCAGCATCTATTTCATTAAACCTGTTCAGATCGAGAGCACCGTAACGATTCGGGCCAATGTCTTTGACGTTGGTCGGAAATTCGGGAAAGTCGATGTCGAAATGTATCAAGGGACACAAATCGTAGCGAAAGCGCTCGTGACGTCCCAACTTATTGATCGTTAATGGTATATAAAAAAAACCGAAGTCAATTGACTTCGGTTCCTCTGAATCGCGCTCAGGATTGCTCCATCTCGCGGACGACATATGGATAAATCTTTTTGTACCGGATGAAACCAGCGATGAATGAGGCAACGCCGACGACGATTAAAATAGAACAGACGACTTTTCCGACGAGTGTCGTTAATCCGTTCCCGGAAACGAACTGATTGACGGCGAATAAGATGACGAACAGACTCAACCAAATGCTTGCTTGTGTATTGAACAAGTATTTTCGGTTCGTGCTTTTCGTATGGAACGCGCGGCGTTTTGCTAACAAATACCCACCAAGCGAGAAAACGATGAGAGCGATGAGGATGAATTGCATGTCAAAAGGACCTCCTTTTTATCTTCATCTCATATCATATCAAGATTAGAGGAGCTGTGCACAGTGAAAGAGCAAATCAAACAACTAATTGAAGCGGCAGATATGATCATCATTCATCGTCATGAACGACCAGATCCCGATGCACTCGGTAGTCAGTTCGGCTTACAATTGACACTACAACATCAATTCCCTGAAAAAACAGTTTTGGCGGCAGGTGAGATGGCAACATCACTGTCATTCATGGGGGAACTCGATCAGATAGACGATGAATTATACAAAGAGGCGTTAGTCGTGATTTTGGATACGGCGAATCAAGCGCGGATTGACGGGAAGGTCGCGATGACTGGGAAAGACGTTATTAAAATCGATCATCATCCGGATGAGGACCCATACGCACCAGTGCAACTCGTCGACACAACGATGAGTTCAACTTCGGAACTGCTCGTTCATGTATTAAACGAATGGGGGTACGACATTCCGGCGTCAGCTGCTATTCAATTCTACGCAGGAATCGTCGGTGACACGGGACGTTTCCAATTCCGTGGCACGACAAAACGGACCTTTGAAGTCGCGGCGCAATTAATTGATGCAGGGATTGATACAGACTGGTTATATCGGAATATGTATCAAACCGAACTTGCGGCGCTTCATTTGCAAGGGTATGTCCTTCAACATATTCAATTGACGGATCAAGGTGTCGGCTATGTTGTATTATCGCAAGACACATTAAAGCAGTTTGGAGCAACGGTTGAACAAGCCTCTTTACTCGTCAATAGTTTTGCTGGTTTGCAAGGAATGAAGTGCTGGGCGCTGTTCCTCGAAACGGATACGGAAGTTCGTGTCCGAATTCGTTCAAAAGGTCCGGTCATTAATGAAGTTGCAAAAGAATTCAATGGCGGTGGACATCCAATGGCGTCCGGTGCGACGATCGGACAGTTAAGTGAAGTCGAACGGGTCGTTGATCGTCTGAATGAGGTCGCTGCGAACTTCCAGTTTTAAATGGAAAAAAGGCTGCTCGGTCTCATTCCTCTCGTGAGGAAGTGGAGCGAACAGCCTTTTTATGCTTATTTCGTTTTTGTTTCGTCTTGCGGAATGAACCAAACGCCACGATCGGTGTGGTCTTCAATGACATTCAGTTGAAGTTCAGCGACCGATTTGCGAATCTTCTCAGCGATTTCTTCCGTTTCAGTAAAAGCAGTAACACCTAACTTGAGTTGTTCAACCTTTTCACGTGCGATTTGACTACGATTCAAAATCATGAGAAATGCTCCTTCCGTACCCGTCATGATATTTCTATACTTATTGTAGCGAATAATAAATCAGATGGCGAGTACTTGAGTTAGTTAGATATGAATGTTCTGAAAACTTTTTTAAAGCTTACATCAGAAGAGAAAGGAGAATAGAAGATGCACTTAAATGTCCGGACACAATATAGTCCATTACAAAGTTTGATTCGAATCGAGACGTACCTCGACGAGCTTGTTCGTCGTCAGCTTGGACGAGCAATCATCTGTGAAACGACATTAACCGGAGTTCCGGCATTCATCGATGCGTGTCAACGTCGACAGATACAACCGGTCATTGGCCTAGAACAGCAAATCGAGGAAGAAGAGTGTTGTATCTTATGGTTTGCTTTTTCTTCTGATGGCTTACGTCAATTGTACCGATTAGCTAGCGAACAACCGGTTACCGAAGCTTCGTCGCTCATCGCGGTACTCGTCCCGCTTCGTCAGGCATCGGAAGATATGACACGTCTCCGTCGTTCCGTCGTGCAGTGGATGGGATACGTCCAAGGGGCGCGTACATATATGGGGGTGACTTCGAGTCGCTCGACGGTCGAACGAGAGAGTCGTATACGTTATCGGGAAGTAGCCGCATCACTCGGTGTGGAGACGATCCCAGTCGATCCCGTCCGTTATCTTCGTCGAGATGAAGCGTCAGCCTATCAAGCGATACGTGCGATTCGCGAAGCAACGACATTCCAAGATCAAAAGACAGACCGTCTGATGCATTTAAAAACTCGAGAAGAGTTACTCGAAGACTTTACGGAGCGAGAAATCACGATGGCTGAGCAATTTGCCGCGACCACTGAACGCTTAGAATTACCATTTCAGCAACGCCCGTTACCGCGTGTCGCAGAAGATTCGAATGCGATGCTGCGAACGCATGCTGAAGAAGGATTATTGGCACACGGTCATGAAAGTAAAGAGGCGCGGGAACGGCTCGCCTATGAACTGTCCGTCATCGAACAAACCGAATTTGCTGATTATTTCTTGATCGTCGAGGAACTTATCCGACGCGCAAAAGCGAAAGGCATCCATGTTGGACCGGGTCGTGGTTCAGCAGCCGGATCACTCGTCAGTTATGCGCTTGGGATCACAACGGTTGATCCGTTGAAGTATGGATTACTCTTTGAACGGTTCTTGAATCCAGAGCGGATCTCGATGCCGGATATCGATATCGATATCGAAGATGAACGACGCGAAGAGGTATTAGAAGATCTTGTGTCGCGTTATGGAAAAGACCATGTCGCTCAAATCGGAACAGTATCGACGCTTGGTGCTAAAGCCGCTCTACGAGACGTCGGACGAACGCTGGAGTTTTCAAAAGACGAACTGGATGCTGCAGTCAAGCAGCTTGGGAAATCGACGACGTTACAAGGAATCGAACAAAATAAACAGACGTATCGCTGGTTCTCTGGAAGTGAAAAACGCCGACAGCTCTTGCAGCTGGCGCAAGCAGTCGAAGGTCTCCCGCGACAGCGTTCGGTTCACGCAGCCGGAGTCGTCATCGGGTCTGAGAATCTCGTCGAGACGACACCTGTCGAGACGGGACCAAACGAGCGATATGTGACCCAGTTCCTGATGCAGGCACTAGAGCGTCAAGGTTTGCTGAAGATCGACTTACTGGGACTCCGCAATCTCAGTCGTTTGCGTCGAATGGAAGAATTAATTCGAAGAGAACATCCCTCTTTTACGCTCGCGCAAATTCCAGAAGAAGATCGGGCGACGTTCCAGGTCTTTGCCCGCGCCGATACAGATGACATCTTCCAATTCGAATCGTCGGGTATGAAACAGACATTGCGTGAAGTGAAACCGAATCGATTCGAGGATTTGGTCGCCACGATGTCACTCTATCGTCCGGGACCGATGAAATTCATTGATCTGTACGCGAAACGAAAAGCCGGTCAACCTTATCAAATGGTGCATCCTGTCTTAGAAGAAGTACTGTCGTCCACATATGGCATCATCGTCTACCAGGAACAAGTCATGGAAATCACACGACGAGTGGCTGGTTTCACACTTGCGCAAGCCGATATATTACGACGTGCGATTTCCAAGAAAAGTACGGATTCGCTTGAACAGGAACGGATGCGTTTTCTAGAAGGTGCGCGATCAAACGGATTCGATGATGCAATCGCTCAATCACTCTATGAACAAATTGAACGATTCGCCGGATATGGATTCAACCGAAGCCATGCAGTCGCCTACTCAAAGATTAGTTATGCTCTCGGGTATATCAAAGCGCATTTCCCGCAAATCTTCTTACTCGTTTCGGTGGAACAACCGGAACGCCTTGTCCGGTTGTTGCGCGAACGCCGTCTCCCTGTCCTATCGCCGGACGTATGGATTTCTGATTATCGTTCTTCATTAGAAGGCAAGGGGATTCGACTTGGAATCCATGTGATTAAAGGTATTTCCGAGCGAGAGTTCGAGCGGTTAAAAGAAGCGTCGAAGCACGCGGCGACGATCGCCGATCTATTGACTCACGTCGGATGGGGCAAAAAGGAACGGGCAAAAATCGAATTACTACTCTATAGTGGTGCATTAGACCGAGCGACGCACGGTGATCGTGGACTCGCTGAACAAGAGGTGCTCGAGTACTTCACGGAATCATCGAATACCTTATTGCCGGACGAACTAGCGATCCTCGGGAAACGCCGGACGCAGAAGTCATCGAAACGGAGCGATTCCGACTGGGCGCGTCTGGAACGAGACGCACTCGGGTTCTGGTTGACGTATTCTCCTTTGACGACAGCAATGAAAGCTCCTGTTGAATCTGTTTATTTTCATGATCTTAGTGTCGGAGCAGACACGCATTATTTAGTCTGCTATATTGATCAAATCCGAGAATTCAAGACGAAACGCGGTCAAACGATGGCGGTCATCCAGGCGGTCGATGGGTATTCGAATGAAGAAGTCGTTGTCTTCCCGAATCAATATGAACGGTTCCGTCGATCACTTTACTTAGGGAACGTCTTATTGATCGAGCTAAAGGTTCAAGATCGGGACGAGGAGCGTCAGTTCATTTTGGAACGTCTCCGGCCGCTCGGACAAGATGTGTTGTTCGTCAAGTTAACATCAAAAAATGAGCTAGCCACACTCGAACAGTTGTTAGAAGCGGCACCGGGCGACATTCCAGTCGTCGTTCGCTACGCTGATTCACGCGAGACAAAATCGTTACCGCCGCTTTATGCGGTGCGACATGATGAAGAATTACTAGCTCGTCTACGTATGCAGTTTGGTGAGGATCATGTCGTCCTGAAAAATGTCCCTCGCTCAAACTAGTAGTAGGTAATAAGATTTGTTATAATAAGGGGTAATTGGTCTGACCAATGCCACCGATGAAAGCAACCGACTGAAGGGTCAGAAAGGTGGTGCCGTATCGATATGGAGAAGAAACGTAATGCGTTTGAAGCCAATATCGCGGCGATTAAATTGATGATCGAACAAGATGGATTAGTTCCAGGAGACCGTATTCCATCAGAACGGGAACTGGCAGAACGACTATCCATCAGCCGACCGTCCGTACGAGAAGCATTACGGACGCTCGCTTATTTAGGCATCGTCGAGACACGACATGGAGGCGGAAGCTTTCTGTTGAACCGTGACGATCACACCTATATTCAAATCATCGCTCAATTCTTAGTGACTGGCGATTCGAAGTTCGAAGATTTGGCAGGAACGCTTCGCTTGCTTGAGCAAGCAGCGCTCGCGCAGCTGGATGACCTTTCGGTGCTTGCACCAGTCGTTGCATCCGATGCGGCGTTTCGTGAGACGTTGATTCAGACGGTCGATAACGATTTGTTTGAACGAATCTGGCGACAAGTCAATGCCTTCCATAAAAGCTTCGGTCAAGGGGAACTCTATACGCAGGCGGAACGGGAACAACTCTTGAACCGCCCATAGGATGACAAGGGGGAACTGAACGTGCAAGCATTTTTTCGAAAACCTAAAAAGTTCGTCACGTTGACTTCAAAGGAGCAACGTGTCGATGTGCCGGTTGGCTTAATGACAAAATGTCCGAAATGTAAATTGATCCAATATACGAAACAACTGGAGGCGAACTTACGCGTCTGTTCATGTGGGTATCATCACCCATTGACTGCGCAAGAACGTTTTACGCAATTATTCGATGAAGGTTCGGTGACATATTTTGACCTGCCGGCTGTTCAAGCGGATCCACTCGGATTTGAGAACTACCCGGAAAAATTAAAAGGCGACCAAGTCAGAACGGGTCTTGAGGAAGCGATCGTCTGTGGCGTCGGGAATGTGAATGGTCACCCACTCGTCGCTTGTGTCATGGATGCGCGATTCCGGATGGGCTCGATGGGCGCGGCAGTAGGTGCTGCGATTTCTGAAGCGGTTCGTTACGCGACGAAACATCGTCTACCTGTCACGATTTTCTCTGCTTCAGGCGGAGCACGGATGCAAGAAGGAATGGTCAGTCTCATGCAGATGGCGAAATCGAGTCTCTTCTTAAAGCAACATTCAGATGCAGGGTTACTTTATATTTCGTGTATGACTCATCCGACGACCGGTGGTGTATCTGCAAGTTTTGCGATGCTCGGTGATTTCAATATTGCTGAACCAGGTGCGCTAATTGGATTTGCCGGTCGCCGGATCATCGAACAGACGATTCGTGAAAAACTACCGGAAGATTTCCAAACAGCAGAATTCTTATTACAAGCAGGTCAACTGGACGATGTCGTATCACGACACGATTTGAAGACGTACTATACGCGAATCTTAAAGCTACATGCGGAGGGAACGAACCATGCAACCATTTGACCAACCAGTCATCGCGTTACGCGAAAAAATTCTTGAACTTCATGATATGGCGGAAACACAAGGACTTGATTTCAAGGAAGAGCTACAACTTCTTGAAGAACGCCTTCATCGGTTAGAACTCGATATTTACGGGAATATGAAAGCGTGGAATCGTGTTCAGTTGGCGCGCCATCCAGAACGTCCAACGACACTCGATTACATTGAATCAATTTGTGAAGATTTCATCGAACTCCACGGTGATCGTCATGGGTATGATGATGCAGCCATCGTTGGTGGAATCGGAACACTGAATGGTCGCCCCGTGACGATCATTGGTCATCAACGCGGAAAAGATACAAAAGAAAACATTCGTCGTAATTTCGGGATGCCACATCCAGAAGGATACCGAAAAGCACTGCGTCTCATGCAACAAGCGGAAAAATTCAATCGACCGATTATTACGTTCATCGACACGAAAGGGGCATACCCAGGGCGTGCGGCGGAAGAACGCGGTCAAAGTGAAGCCATCGCGAAGAACTTGTTTGAGATGGCTGGTATGACAGTGCCAATCATCTCGATCGTCATCGGTGAAGGCGGTTCAGGTGGTGCGTTAGGAATTGGCGTTTGTGATCAGCTCTTGATGCTTGAGAACTCGACCTATTCCGTCATCTCTCCTGAAGGAGCTGCAGCATTATTATGGAAAGATGCAAGTCTTGCGGAGAAGGCTGCGGAATCAATGAAAATCACAGCACCTGATTTATTGCGCCTCGGTATCGCGGATGCCATCATCCCTGAAGTCGTCGGAGGAGCTCATCTTGATGTGTCATTACAGGCGGATAAATTAAAAACTGTATTGGTACAGAAGCTCGAAACATTGGTTCATCTGACCAAGGAAGAGCTCATCGATCAGCGGACTGAAAAATATCACCAAATTGGCACATAAGCACCATGTAATCGCTATCATGATTGATAATCCTCATTTCCGGAATCAGTGATGAAAAAGCTAGTGAAAGTTTATGCAATCTGCCCTGTTGTAAAACAAGAAAACAACGTGCTATTTTAGATTCAGATTAATGGAGAGGTGATTAACGTGAGTTTAAAACGGATTGCTGTCTTAACGAGTGGCGGCGATGCACCCGGTATGAACGCTGCGGTGCGTGCTGTCACGCGTAAAGCGATTTTTCATGGCTTAGAAGTATTCGGTGTCTACAATGGCTACCAAGGATTAATTAACGGAGATCTCGTTCAATTAAATCTTGGCTCAGTCGGGGATATCATTCAACGAGGTGGAACGTTCTTACGTTCGGCACGTTGCCCTGAGTTCCGTACCGAAGAAGGACGAGCAAAAGCGGTTGTCAATCTTAAGAAATTTGAAATTGATGCACTCGTCGTCGTAGGCGGAGACGGGTCGTATCGTGGTGCCCAAAAATTGACGGGACTCGGCTTCCCGACGATCGGTCTTCCAGGTACGATCGATAATGATATTCCAGGAACGGACTATACGATCGGTTTCGATACGGCGCTTAACACAGCGCTTGAAGCGATCGATAAAATCCGTGATACGGCATCGTCGCATGAGCGGACGTATGTCATCGAGGTCATGGGACGCGATGCAGGTGATATCGCATTATATGCAGGACTTGCTGGTGGAGCGGAATCGATTCTTGTTCCTGAACGTCCTGAGGATTTAAAAGAAGTTCTTTCTCGTATTCAAAGTGGGGTTGATCGAGGGAAGAAACACTCGATCGTCATCGTCGCTGAAGGAGCAGGTCGCGCACAAGATGTTGGTGACGCTATCGCAAAAGAAACAGGTCTCGATACACGTGTCACGGTTCTCGGTCACGTTCAACGTGGTGGAGCACCAACGGCAGCAGACCGTGTACTTGCAAGTCGGATGGGGGCACATGCCGTCGAAATCCTGCTTGAAGGAAAACAAGGACGCGTCGTAGGTGTGCGTGGTGGTAAAATGATTGATCTCGATATCGATGAGGCACTCGACGAGAATAAACATGAGCTGGACCTTGAAATCCTCGAGCTTTCAAAACAGCTTTCGATTTAACGAACGTCGATAGGATTGGAATGGGCAAGAGAACTTGGCCAAACACCGTAGGAGGTTTATGGAATATGCGTAGAACTAAAATTGTATGTACGATCGGACCGGCGTCAGAAAAACGTCTTCCAGAAATGATCGAAGCAGGTATGAACGTCGCTCGTTTGAACTTCTCACACGGCGATTATGAAGAACACGGTGCACGAATCACGGATATCCGTCGTGCAGCAAAAGAAGCAAACAAAATCGTTACGATTCTTCTTGATACGAAAGGTCCAGAAATCCGGACACATACGTTTGAAGATGGAAAAGCACTTCTCGTTCGTGGACAAGAAGTCATCGTCGTCAGTGGTGACGCAAACGAAATCGTCGGAACAAAAGATAAGTTCTCTGTTACGTATGAAGGACTTTATGATGACGTCGAAGTTGGTTCGATGATCATGCTTGATGATGGTCTCATCGGTCTTCGTGTAATTGAAAAACTTCCAAACCGTGAACTTCGTTGCTCGATCGAAAACGAAGGTGTCATTAAAACGAAAAAAGGTGTCAACTTGCCAAACGTGAAGGTTAACCTTCCTGCTTTGACTGATAAAGACGTAGCTGACATCGAATTCGGAATTAAGAGTGATGTCGACTTGATCGCACCATCATTCGTGCGCCGTGCGTCTGATGTCGTTGCGATTCGTCAATTGCTTGAGAAAAACAACGCGACTCACATCAAAATCTTCCCGAAAATCGAGAATCAAGAAGGTGTCGATAACATCGAAGAAATCCTCGCGATTTCAGACGGTTTGATGGTAGCGCGTGGTGACCTCGGTATCGAGATCCCAACAGAAGACGTGACACCAACTCAAAAAGACTTGATCAAGCTTTGTAATGACTTCGGTAAACCGGTCATCACAGCAACACAAATGCTTGATTCGATGCAACGTTTCCCACGTCCAACACGTGCTGAAGCATCAGACGTCGCGAACGCGATTCTTGATGGTACGGATGCGATCATGCTTTCAGGTGAGACAGCAGCAGGGGATTACCCGATTGAATCTGTCAAAATGATGCACTCGATCGCGAAACGTACAGAAAAAATGCTCGACTATAAACTCTTGTTGAAAGATCGTCAGACACGCAGTGAGCACACAGTAACGGATGCGATCGCTCAAGCCGTTACGCATACAGCAATCAACTTGGATGCAAAAGCAATCTTGACACCGACACAATCGGGTTACACAGCAGCACGTATCTCGAAATACCGTCCGGAGCCTAACATCGTCGCTGTTACACCAAGCGCACGTGTCGCACGTCAGTTGAACATCGTTTGGGGCGTATACCCAATCGTCGTCGATCATCTCTCAGACAACACGGATGATATGTTGACACTTGCCGCTGATACAGCGAAAGAGGCTGGTTTCGTCACAGACGGTGACCTCGTCGTCATCTCGGCTGGTATCCCTGCATTGACTGCTGGTACAACGAACATGTTGAAAGTCCACATCGTTGGTAAAGAGATCGCGAACGGTCGCGGAATCGGCGAACGTGGTGTCGTTGGTGAAGTCGTCATCGCAAACAATGCTGAAGAAGCAAACGCGAAAGCAAAACCTGGTATGATCCTCGTTACGAACTCAACAGATCGTGACATGATGCCTGCAATCGAGATGGCTGCAGCAATGATCACAGTTGATGGCGGATTGACAAGCCATGCTGGAATCGTTGGACCATCACTCGGTAAACCAGTCATCGTTGGTGTCGAAGATGCATTGACAGTCTTCAAAGACGGTCAAATGATCTCAATCGATCCATTGACAGGTAAACTGTATAACGCATAATCCATTCATGACGGACGTGACTTAGGTCATGTCCGTCTTTTTTCATGAGGAGGACGTATGGAAGCTTATCTATTTTTGATTGCCCTCGTCTTCATCGGGGTCATCGCACAAAATAAATCATTGATTATCGCTGCAGCCTTCCTATTGATTGTCAAGGCGATCGGACTGGATGGTCGACTGTTTCCTTCTTTGCAGGCGAAAGGAATCACGTGGGGCGTCACATTGATCACGGCAGCAATCCTCGTACCGATTGCTGCAGGGGATATCGGCTTTAAGGAACTTATTCAAAGTATTCGAGGACACATCGGTATCATTTCCTTTTTATCAGGCATTTTCGTTGCAATCGTCGCAGCACACGGTGTCGGACTGATGAAAGAAGATCCACTCGTCACGACGGCATTGCTTGCCGGAACGATTCTCGCAGTTGGTATCTTCCGAGGAGTACCTGTTGGTCCGCTGATTGGTGCTGGTATTGCTGCGCTCGTCATCGGGATGTGGGATGTCATCGCAAAAACGTTCACGGGATGAGCGAGGGATATGAATTAATTTTTTGATAATAGTATGCAAGTTCATTCACTTTTTGGGTAATTTTGTTTATACTAAGAACAGAAACAAGATGGTCTATTCAAGAGTACAGCGGTACAAGCATGGGGAACGACTCTTGAGTGGACGTCTTTTTTTCAATACGGAAATGAAAGCGTTTTAAATTTCTGGGGAAAAAAAGGGGGATTATTGTCATGACGCAAACTAAAGGTTTAGAAGGAATCGTCGCGACTACATCGAAAATCAGTTCGATCATCGATGGTCAATTGACGTATGGCGGTTATACGATTGATGATTTGGCGGAGCACGCCTCATTTGAGGAAGTCGTCTTCTTATTGTGGAACGACCGTCTACCAAAAGAAGAGGAATTAAAGCAACTTTCGGAAGCATTGATTTCCGAAGCGCCAGTTGCGACTGCCGTTCTCGAGACGATGAAGGCAGCACCAAAGTCGGCGAATGCGATGGCGACGATTCGGACAGCGCTCTCTCAACTCGCGCTTTACGATGAAACATCGGAAGATATGTCGACAGAGGCGAATTACGCTAAAGCCATCAAATTACAAGCGCAAATCGCAACACTCGTCACAGCGTATGCGCGTATCAAAAAAGGACAAGAACCAATCGCACCTAAAACAGGTCTTTCTTACGCTGGAAACTTCCTGTTCATGTTGACAGGCGAAGAGCCGACAGAAGTTGCTGAAAAAGCGTTTAATCAAGCGCTTGTTCTTCATGCAGATCACGAGTTAAACGCTTCGACGTTCACGGCACGTGTTTGTGTTGCGACACTCTCTGACGTCTACTCAGGTGTGACGGCAGCGATGGGCGCATTAAAAGGACCTCTTCACGGTGGAGCGAACGAAGCTGTCATGAAGATGTTGCTTGAAATTGATTCGGTTGAAAAGGTTGACGAGTATGTTCATAATAAACTTGAGAACAAGCAAAAAATCATGGGCTTCGGTCACCGTGTCTACAAAGACGGCGACCCACGTGCGAAGCACCTTCAGGAAATGAGTCGTCAGCTGACCGCTCAAATCGGGGAACCGAAATGGTATGAGATGTCAGTTAAGATCGACGAAATCGTCCAGTCGGAAAAAGGATTGAAACCAAACGTTGATTTCTACTCCGCTTCTACGTACCATGCACTTGGACTTGATACAGAACTATTCACTCCAATCTTTGCAGTAAGTCGGATGTCAGGTTGGTTGGCGCACATTTTAGAGCAGTATAGCGATAATCGTCTGATTCGCCCACGTGCAGATTACACGGGTGAAACGCACCGGACATACGTGTCCATCGAAGAACGTTAAAAGGACGGAGAGGAGTAATCCTCTCCTGATTTTTGATGTAGATTACAATTACTTAAGGGGGATTTTTAGACATGGCTACACTTCAAGGCGAAAACATTACAGTAACGAACGGTACACTTCAAGTTCCAAACTCTCCAATCATTCCATTCATCATTGGTGACGGAACAGGACCTGACATCTGGAACGCAGCGGTACGTGTATTTGATGCAGCAGTTGAAAAAGCATACAACGGTGAGAAGAAGATTGAATGGAAAGAAGTCTACGCTGGCGAAAAAGCATTCAACAAGACAGGCAACTGGTTGCCGGAAGAGACACTTGATCTCATCCGTGAGCACATCATTGCAATCAAAGGACCACTTACGACACCAGTCGGCGGCGGTATTCGTTCATTGAACGTTGCACTTCGTCAAGAGCTTGACTTATACACATGCCTTCGCCCAGTTCGTTACTTCACAGGTGTACCTTCACCGGTTAAACGCCCAGAAGATACAGATATGGTCATCTTCCGTGAGAACACTGAAGATATCTACGCAGGAATCGAATATGCAGAAGGCAGCGAAGGTGCTGAAAAACTGCTTCAATTCCTTCAAAACGAAATGGGTGTCAATAAAATCCGTTTCCCTGAGACATCTGGTCTTGGAATCAAACCGATTTCAAAAGAGGGAACAGAACGCCTCGTTCGTGCAGCAATCGAATATGCACTCGAGAACAAACGTGCTTCACTGACACTCGTTCATAAAGGAAACATCATGAAGTTCACTGAAGGAGCTTTCAAAAATTGGGGTTATGAGCTTGCTGAGCGTGAATATGCAGAGCACGTCTTCACTTGGAACCAGTATGATCGTATCAAAGAAGAAGAAGGAACAGATGCTGCGAACAAAGCACAAGCAGACGCAGAAGCTGCTGGTAAATTGATCGTAAAAGATTCAATCGCTGATATCTTCTTACAACAAATCTTGACTCGTCCAAAAGAGTTTGATGTCGTTGCGACAATGAACCTGAACGGTGACTACATCTCGGATGCACTTGCTGCACAAGTCGGTGGTATCGGAATCGCACCTGGAGCAAACATCAACTACATGACAGGTCACGCAATCTTTGAAGCAACTCACGGTACAGCACCGAAATACGCTGGACTCGATAAAGTAAACCCATCATCTGTCATCTTGTCAGGCGAAATGATGTTCCGTCACCTCGGTTGGAACGAAGCAGCAGATCTCATCATCAAATCAATGGAAACATCGATTGAATCGAAAGTCGTCACATACGACTTCGCGCGTCTCATGGATGGTGCGACTGAAGTGAAGTGTTCTGAATTCGCGGACGAACTCATCAAAAACATGTAATCCGATCAGGAGGAATGAGTCGATGAACAGACGGAAGAAGATCGCAGTCATTGGAAGTGGCTTTACGGGAGCGACGACGGCACTCTATCTTGCTCAACGAGAGCTAGGAGATATCGTCCTCGTCGACCGGCCAGAGCAAGAAAATCCGACGAAAGGAAAGGCGCTCGATATACAAGAAGCAGCGCCAATCATCGGATTTGATGCTTCGGTAAAAGGGACATCGGATTATGCGGACATCAACGGTGCGGATATCGTCGTCATCACTGCCGGTATCGCGCGAAAGCCGGGTATGAGCCGTGAAGACCTCGTGAGTACGAATGCTGCCGTCATGACAGCTGTGACGAAGGAAGTCGTCGCGCATGCGCCGGAATCAATCATCATTGTTTTGACGAACCCTGTCGATGCGATGACGTATACGGTCTATCAAGCATCTGGTTTTCCGAAAGAGCGTGTCATTGGTCAATCCGGCGTCCTCGACACAGCACGTTTCCGGACATTCTTAGCAGAAGAACTCAACGTTTCTGTGAAGGACGTATCGGGGTTCGTGCTTGGTGGACACGGAGATGATATGGTACCGCTACTGCGCTATTCGCAAGTAGGGGGAATCCCGATTGAGAAGCTCGTATCGAAAGAACGATTGGATGCGATCGTTGACCGGACCCGTAAAGGGGGCGGTGAAATCGTTCAGTTACTCGGAAACGGTTCCGCTTATTACGCACCGGCAGCGGCAATCGCTGAGATGGTTGAAGCGATCTTGAAGGACCAACGACGTATTCTTCCGGCCATCGCTTATCTCGAAGGCGAATACGGATACAACGATATGTACTTTGGTGTACCGGTCATCCTTGGTGGGAATGGTGTCGAGCATGTCTACGAACTCGAACTGACTGCCGATGAACAAGAAGCGCTGAACCGATCTGCGTCTACCGTCCGTTCAGTACTCGACTTATTAAAATCCTGAATCTAAAAAAGACGAATCTGTCACTTTCGACAGGTTCGTCTTTTTCGCCTTTTCATAATCGATAAGGCGAGGCATGGTGTGATAATTTAGCATACCAAGGACAGACCAGTATGAGCAGAAATGTGAACCATGGAACCAAATAACCGATTCGAAGGAAGTAACCTTGGTGTTCCATATGGAGGTGCTGTGGATTCTGACAATACGGGCAAGGTAGTCCGTGAGCAGACCATATCAAACGATAAATCGTTCGAGCAGACCAAGATTGACGACAAACAGTACAGCGTGCCACAAAATAGGCTCCTTTCATATATGAGCGTGTAATATAAATTGCTTATTTCACATCATACGATCCATGTAGGATAAAAGTTCCAATTTTAAAAAACATGCAGAATAAATGCTTGTATTAGGGTAAGGACAAAGGTACGTCATTTTATTCCACTAAGGGGGATTCCACATGCGCGCCGTAACGTACCAAGGAACTAAAGATGTCCAAGTCAAACAAGTCAAGGATCCATCGATTGACAAAAACGATGATATCATCGTGAAAATCACGTCGACCGCGATTTGTGGTTCGGATTTACACATCTATCAAGGAAATATGCCGGCTCACAAAGACTATGTCATTGGTCATGAACCAATGGGCATCGTTGAGGAAGTTGGACCAGACGTGACGAAGGTCAAGCGTGGAGACCGTGTCGTGTTACCGTTCAACGTTGCTTGTGGTCACTGTTTCTTTTGCGAACATAATATGGAGAGTCAATGCGATAACTCAAACGGAAATCCGCATGTCGATACAGGCGGATACTTCGGTTTTACAGAAGAGTTTGGTGGACATCCCGGTGGTCAAGCGGAATATTTAAAAGTGCCGTTCGGAAATTTCATGCCACTCGTGATTCCTGAATCGTGTGAACTAGAAGATGAAGCATTGTTGTTCTTGTCTGATGTTTTACCTACAGCATATTGGAGCGTCTTACATGCTGGTGTGAAAAAAGGGGATACGGTCGTCGTACTCGGATCGGGACCGGTCGGACTGATGACACAAAAATTCGCATGGATGCAGGGTGCGAAACGTGTCATTGCGGTGGATGATCAAGTCTATCGATTAAATCACGCCAAAGTGACAAATAAAGTCGAAACGGTGAATTTTTCAGATCATGCAGAAAGTGGTGCTTACATTAAAGAATTGACGCAAGGTGGGGCAGACGTCGTCATTGATTGCGTCGGTTTTGATGGGAAGATGTCACCTGTTGAAAAAATCGAACAAAAGATTGGTCTGCAAGGAGGCACGTTGAGTGCGATCGATATTGCGAAGGACGCTGTCCGGAAGTTTGGTACCGTACAGTTGACGGGCGTTTACGCTAAAAAATACAATCAGTTCCCACTTGGCGATTTCTTTACCCGGAATATCACACTGAAAATGGGACAAGCTCCCGTCGTCCATTTGATGCCGGAACTGTTCCAGAAAATCATCAATAAGGAATTTGATCCGACGGACATCGTGACGCATCGAGTGGCACTCGATGATGCTGCGTCTGCCTATCAAACATTTAATGATCGGACAGATGGATGTATCAAGGTCGTCTTGAAACCATAAGTTATCTCATACTCAAACAGCCCATCCGATTTTTGGATGGGCTGTTGCATTAAAAGAAGAAAACGGGCCACAAGATACCGACAGCCAAACCGAGTAAGAGACCAACGAATACTTGAAACTCGGTGTGACCGACGAGTTCATTCAGGAGAGGAGTCTCGTGACGAATTCCTTTGAAATAATCATTGAGTAATTTTGCCTGAACACCAACGGCTTGTCTAACTCCCGTCGCGTCATACATGATGATCGTGGCAAATATGGCAGAGAGTGCGAAGAGCGAAGACGAGAAGCCTTCCTGAAAACCGATGACTACGGCTAACGCGACGACGGTCGAGCTATGTGAACTAGGCATACCACCGGAAGCAAACATGATCTCCAGGTCGAACTTTCGGGTCCGTACCAAACTCGTGACAAGCTTTGCTGCTTGAGCGATGAACCATGCCGTGATGGCTGCAAAAAGGGGATGGTTCCATTCCATACATTCTACCTCCTACAATAAACGATATGTATTGATTCCCCGTTTTTATCGCTTTTACACGAACGATCTAGTTTGATTCGGTATCTCCTTTAAAGATTATGTAAAGAAACAGCAGAAAGATTTGTGATTTTCCTGTGAAAGTCGGTAAGATGAAGACAGACGAAGCGGATTCCACGGAATTCCTCATTCGAAAGAACGAAACTTGAGGGGGATGCAAGGTTTGAAAGATAAAATTATCGTGGTAGATGATGAATTGTCGATTGCAACACTATTAAAGTTTAATTTAGAACAGGCTGGTTTCGTCGTCGAAACGGCACATGATGGGATGTCAGGCTTGAAACTTGCGGAAAAGCAAGATGCCGCACTAATCGTACTAGATCTAATGTTGCCGGAACTCGATGGTCTGGAAGTGTGCAAACGGCTACGCCAACAAAAAATCAATACACCGATTTTGATGCTGACGGCAAAGGACGATGAGTTTGATAAGGTGCTCGGTCTCGAACTCGGTGCGGACGATTATCTGACAAAACCGTTTAGTCCTCGCGAAGTCGTTGCCCGTGTAAAAGCAATCTTACGACGGATGAGTCATCAGACCGTATCTCCGGATGAGATCACGGACGGGACGATTCTGATTGGTGATGTCAAAATCGTTCCGGATAACTATGAAGCGTTCAAAGCAGAAGAACGTCTTGAACTGACACCTAAGGAATTTGAACTGCTTGTATATCTCGCTAAAAATAAAGGACGTGTCCTGACACGAGATCAACTGTTATCTGCGATTTGGAACTATGATTTTGTTGGCGATACGCGCATCGTGGACGTGCATATCAGTCATGTCCGTGAAAAAATCGAACCGAATACGAAAAAACCGATTTATATCAAAACGATTCGCGGTCTCGGGTATAAGATGGAGGAGCCGAAGCCAGAATGAGTAAGTATCGGAAACGGTTCATCTTTAAAATGATTTCTTTCATCAGTCTGGTGCTTGTTGCACTTGGTTTTCTACTTGGACAATCATTCAAGGAATTCTATGTTCAAAATGAAAAGGAAAAACTGATGGATGAAACCTCTCTTGTCGAGACGATCCTACAAGGGCGCGAAGTTTCTGATATGGCACAATACGTGAATCGATTGTATGCCGAATCCAATTTTGACATGATTTTATTTAACGGACGTGGGGAAATCATCGCCGGTACCCCGGTTGATGTCACGAAACTGAAAGTCGCAACACTCAATTTCTCAGCGATTCCCGAAGATGGTACGTTTGAATCGAAGACGGATGACAGTGTCGTCCAGTTCACGAAGCCTGTTCCAACAGCGGATGGTGGAGAAGTGTACGTCAGTTTCATTCGTTATGCCAAAGATTTGAATATCATCTATTCGCGTATTTGGACGGTCATCTTCTTATCACTCCTTGCGTCACTCGTGATCATCTTCTTGACAATCTATCGTTCAACGAAACGGTTCCTACGACCAATCGCGGAGGCGACCGATGTATTGCACGAGCTGTCACATGGAAATTATAAGTCACGCGTCTACGAGTTAGCGGCACCGGATGAATCACGTGATTTAGGGCGATCCATCAATCTCCTCGCACGAAATCTCGAGAATGCATCGTCCGGTGAAGCGATGCAACGGGCACGCTTAGAATCCTTGATCGAATACATGGGAGCCGGTCTCATGCTAATTGATGAGAAGGGTTACGTCCTGCTCGTCAACCGCACCTACCGGGACATGTTCCATATTCATGAACCATCTAGTGGAAAATTGTATTACCGCGTACTTCCGAATGAAAAGATGAGTCAGGTGATTGAAGATGTCTATCTGACGGAAAAACCGAATCGAAAGCAGTCGAGTGTCCGGTTCGGTATCAATAGTCGGACGTTCATGGTCAGTGCTGCTCCGATTTTCGATAAGAATGGTCGGGTGCAGGGAACGACCGTCGTATTCAACGACATCACGGAAATCAAGAAGCTGGAACAGATGCGTAAAGACTTCGTCGCGAACGTCAGTCACGAATTGAAGACACCACTAACCTCCATTAAAGGATTTGCGGAAACATTACTCGATGGTGCGCAAGATGTTCCGGAAATCCGAGAGCAGTTTTTACGGATCATCCATGACGAATCGGAACGAATGCAAACATTGGTGGAAGATTTGCTTGAGCTGTCTCGTTTAGAACAAGACAACTATCAGCTCGAGACAGCAATCGTTGACGTGACGAGTCTCGTTCGGGAGACAGCAGCACTCCTGCACCGACGAGCAGAAGAAAAAGAGATGACGATTCATATCGAAACAGAGGAAGAAGTCTTCATCCGAGCAGATCTGAATCGGTTGAAACAGGTCGTCGTCAATTTGGTTGCGAATGCGCTGAACTATACGCCGAACGGTGGCAATGTCTGGATCCAACTCGAGGATGGAGAAGAGTCTGTCCAACTCATCATAAAAGATGATGGAATCGGTATTCATCCGAAAGAGACGCAGCGCATCTTCGAGCGCTTTTATCGCGTCGATAAGGCACGAAGCCGTAATTCAGGCGGAACGGGTCTTGGACTAGCCATTGTTAAACACATCGTCGATCTTCACCACGGTGAAATCGAAGTCGTTTCAGAAGAGCAGCAAGGAACGACGTTTACGATTCGTTTACCAAAACATGGCTGAATTTCACAGTAGATTCACATTTCCTTAATAGACGTATCTTATGATGAAAGTACCTTCTTCATCATCTGTATGGCGACTGGATCAGCTCCCATGTCGTCATGCCCTTGGCGATTGACTCTTCGTGAGTCAATCGTCTTTTTTTGGTCGTTTTTAGCGAACAAATGTGTGCAGAGTGATACAATAGGAACAGAAAATCGATTAAAGGGGCGTAGATGATGGAAAATAAATTGCTATTGATTGATGGGAACTCGTTGACCTATCGGGCGTTTTTCGCATTACCACCAATGACGGATGCGCAAGGACGAAATACGAATGCAGCTTACGGCTTTACGATGATGTTATTGAAGTTGCTCGAGGAAGAACAACCAACCCATATGCTCGTTGCCTTTGATGCTTCGAGTGAAACGTTCCGTCACGATGTCTATCAGGAGTATAAAGGAAGTCGAGAAAAGACACCGTCCGAACTACGTGAGCAATTTCCAATCGTTCGGGACATCTGCGAAGCGCTCGGCATTCAAATGATGGAACTCCATCGCTATGAGGCAGATGATTTAATCGGAACGCTCGCACGGACGATGCCGACGGATCGGACGCGGATCGTCACGGGTGATAAGGATTTACTTCAACTCGTCACGGATAAGGTCGAAGTCTTAATCACGAAGCGTGGCATCACGGACGTCCAGTGCATGACGGAGGAACTGTTCGCTGAGATATACGGTGGTCTTAAACCGATTCAAATGATTGATCTGAAGGGGTTAATGGGGGATAAGTCGGATAATATTCCGGGGATTCCTGGGATTGGTGAAAAGACGGCGGTTAAATTAATTTCGGCATACGGTTCTGTTGAGGGACTGTATGAGCACGTCGAGGACTTAAAAGGGAAGCAGAAGGAAAAAGTCATCGCGAACGAAGAGTTAGCGCGACTCTCGAAAGAACTCGCGACGATCAAGGTCGATGTCCCGCTTGAGACGACGCTAGATGATCTGCAAATTCGTGATGTCGATACTCAAGTGCCGTATTCGTTGTTCCAGTCGCTTGGCTTCAAGTCGTTGACGAATCGATTCGCTCCTGTCGTCAAAGAAGAGGATAAAGAGCAGTTGAATGTCGTGACAATCACTTCACTTCCTGAAAACGTCACCGATGCGGTGTTGCTCGCTGAACAGCTGCGAGAGGATTACATGGAAGAAGACATCATTGGGTTTGCGATTGCGACGCCTGACACGATCTATGTTGCTGCCCCAACGCTTGTCGAGGATCCGGCATTCCGCCAATGGATCGAGTCGGAACATCGAAAGATTTGTCTCGATGCCAAACAAGTCGCATTCGCATTGCGTAAGCATGGCTTAACCTTAAACGGTTATGAGGATCTATTATTAGCGGGTTACTTATTGAACTTAAGTGGCGGCACGACCCTCGCTTCAATTGCTGGTCATTATGCATTGATGGCACCGAACGAAGAAGCAGTCCTCGGTAAGGGAGCTAAACGGCTAGCACCAGCGGATGACGTATTACACCCTTATCTTGCAGAGAAAGCACGGATGATCGATTTATTGTTCCCGAAAGTCCGGGAAGAGTTGAAGGCGAATCAGCAATATGAGCTGTATGAATCACTAGAGCGTCCATTATCAGGTGTCCTCGCTGAGATGGAGTGGACCGGGATTCGTGTCGATGTCGCGACGCTCCAATCGATGCAATCAGATCTTGCCGGACGTCTTACGGAACTTGAGACGTTGGTCTTTGAAGCGGCAGGTGAGTCGTTCAATATCAATTCACCGAAACAACTCGGTGTGATTCTGTTTGAAAAACTCGAACTACCCGCCTTCAAGAAAACAAAGACCGGCTATTCGACTGCCGCAGACGTTCTTGAAAAACTGCGCCCATTGCATCCGGTCATCGATCACATCATGCTTTACCGCGAGCTCCAAAAGTTGCAGTCGACGTATGTCGAAGGATTACAAAAAGTCATCAAGGAAGACGGAAAGATTCATACTCGTTTTGCTCAAACGATCGCCCAGACCGGCCGTTTAAGTTCGGTCAATCCGAACCTTCAGAATATCCCGATTCGGATTGAAGAAGGCCGGAAGATTCGAAAAGCCTTCGTTCCGAGTGAAGAAGGCTGGTCACTGTACGCTGCCGATTATTCACAAATCGAATTACGTGTCATGGCTGATATGTCGCAGGATCAGACGCTTGTCGATGCGTTCCTCCATGATGAGGATATCCATACTCAAACGGCAAGTAGTGTCTTTGGTGTCGAACCGGAGGATGTCACAGGAAACATGCGGCGTCAGGCGAAAGCTGTCAACTTCGGAATCATTTATGGAATCAGTGACTATGGACTGTCACAAAACTTGAACATCACGCGGAAGGAAGCACAATCGTTCATCGATCGTTATTTCGAGCTGTTCCCACAAATCAAACAGTTCATGGATACGGCGATCGAGACGGCACGAGCGAATGGATTCGTCGAAACGTTGATGAACCGGCGCCGTAACATCCCGGATATCAATTCGAAAAATTTCAACTTACGCGGTTTTGCCGAACGTACGGCAATTAATACACCGATTCAAGGTTCGGCTGCGGATATCATTAAAAAAGCGATGCTTGATGTCCATGCTGCCTTACAGGCATCTGATCTGAAAGCACGTTTGTTATTACAAGTACACGATGAATTGATTTTTGAAGCACCAGACGAAGAACTCGATGCGCTACAAGCGCTTGTCAAGCAAGCGATGGAGCAGACCGTCGAACTATCCGTACCGCTACGCGTCGATGGGGGCGCAGGACATACGTGGTACGAAACGAAGTAAGCAAGGAGGAATAGACGTGCCTGAATTACCTGAAGTCGAGACCGTTCGCCGCAGTTTAGAACGTTCGGTCTCTGGAAAGACAGTCTCTTCCGTCAAAGTCTACCACCCGAAAATGATTCGGGGGATGGAAGTGGCACCATTTGCAGATGCCTTACATCAAGAACGGATCGAACGTGTTGAACGTCGCGGTAAGTTTCTGCTCTTTGATTTTGATCGTTTTTATCTCGTCAGCCATTTGCGGATGGAGGGGAAGTACTTCCCATATCCGCAACCGGTCGAGCGGGATAAACATACTCATGTCGTCTTCCGATTCACGGATGGTTCGGAGCTGCATTACAATGACGTCCGGAAGTTCGGAACGATGGAATTGCGTGATAAGGAAACAGCGATGCAGACTGCTCCACTGGCACAGTTGGAGCGTGAACCGTTTGATCCGGAGTTTACAGCAGAAGTGTTAGCGGAGAATTTAATCCGTAAAAAAAGAAGTCCAATTAAAACGGCATTGCTCGACCAATCGATTTTCCTTGGTCTCGGTAACATCTATGTCGATGAGACCCTTCATGCGGCACGCGTTCATCCGTTGACAAAAGCCGGTGCCTTGACACTTGACGATATTTCACGCATCCATCAAGCCGGTGTCGACGTCTTACGACAAGCGGTGGAAGCGGGAGGAAGTACGATCCGAAGTTATGTCTCACCTTCCGGAAAAGGTGAGTTCCAGCTTCAACTCGCGGTATACGGTCAAAAGGGCGAACCGTGTCCCCGTTGCGGCACTGCCATTGAAAAAATCAAAGTCGGTGGACGGGGAACACACTTCTGTCCGACGTGCCAACAGGTCGCCTTATGAGGGTGGGTCTGACGGGCAGTATCGCCACCGGTAAAAGTACGGTCTCTAGCTATCTGAAGCAAAAAGGAATAGCAGTCATCGATGCGGATCTCGTTGCGCGAGAAGTCGTTGAGCCGGGAGGGCGAGCCTATGAGGCGGTCAAGATGGTCTTCCCGGAAGCATTCGAGGAAGGACGTCTCGTTCGTCCAAAACTTGGACAAATTATTTTTCAGGATAGTGAAAAACGACAACAATTGAATCAGTTGATGCATCCGATTATTCGACAACAGATGCTCGATGAAGCAGATGCCTATGAACGTTCAGGACATTCGCTTGTTGTTTTTGATATTCCATTGCTGCTCGAGGGAGATTGGCGGAGTCTATTTGATCGTGTCGTAGTCGTCTATTGTCCAGAGGACATGCAGTTAAGGCGATTGATACAACGTAATGATCTATCGGAAGCAGAAGCATATGCACGTATTCATGCGCAACTTAGCATCGAACAGAAAAAAGAGCTTGCAGATGATGTGTTCTTTAACGAAGGTAGTCTCGATTCGTTATACCAACAAATCGATCGGTGGTTAAGTCGATACGACGATCACCGCAGATGATGACAGAACATGAAAAAAATCGTGAAGTGAGAGAAGTTTCCATCTTCTCTCACTTTTTTTAGAGAACATAATGAAATCGCTTACATTTCATGATATAGTTCTATCTGTAAACGGAGCTACATCCGTCACATTGAAGGGGGATCCGCACATGGGAGTCAAGGTGGCAGTCAATGGTTTTGGTCGAATTGGTCGAATGGTCTTTCGACGTCTGATCGCTGAGGGGAAAAGCGAAGTCGTAGCAATCAATGCGAGTTATCCAGTCGAAACGCTCGCGCATTTAATCAAGTACGATACAGTACACGGGAAATTCAATTATCCGGTGGACATCATCGATGGGGCGTTGATGGTTGACGGAAGACAAATTCAAATCGTCAGTGAACGCAATCCTGAGCTATTGCCGTGGGGGGAACTCGGCATCGATATCGTCGTCGAAGCGACAGGAAAGTTCAACTCAGATACGGGTGCTGCGAAGCATTTAGTAGCAGGCGCAAAAAAGGTCGTCATCACGGCACCTGCTAAAGGGGATGTCCGGACGATCGTCATGGGTGTCAATGACGACATGTATGATCATGAAACAGATGCTATCGTCTCGAACGCATCATGTACGACGAACTGTCTCGCACCTGTCGTGCAAGTCATCGATCGGGCATTCGGCATCGAATCCGGTCTCTTGACGACGGTGCATGCGTTTACAAACGATCAAAATAATATCGATAATCCACATAAGGATTTACGTCGTGCCCGTGCGTGCGGCTCATCGATCATTCCGACATCAACAGGTGCGGCAAAGGCGATTTCTCTCGTTTTACCACACTTGGAAGGAAAATTGAATGGACTCGCGCTTCGTGTCCCGACACCAAACGTCTCACTTGTCGATCTTGTCGTAGAAGTCAGTCGCGATACGACAGTTGCTGAAGTGAACGAAGCGTTCACGAAGGCAGCGGACGGTGCGCTCGAAGGCATTCTAGGAATGACAATGGAACCGCTCGTCTCGATCGACTTCAACGGAGAAGAGCGTTCTACGGTCGTCGACGGACTCTCGACGATGGTCATGGGAGGTCGTCAGGTGAAGGTCCTCGCTTGGTACGATAATGAGTGGGGTTACTCCTGCCGTGTCGTCGATCTCGTACACCTTGTTTCGGCGCACTTAGAGGCGATGGGAACGGTTGAAAAAGAACTTGAATTGAATTAATGATAACGGGCAGATTCCAGTAATGACGGGATCTGTCCCGTTTTTTTTCTAGAAATGTATTAATTTTTGAAATTTATCCTTGTGTATCTTTTTGATACTCGCTATAATTCAAATCGTGAACTTCAATCGGTCTGGCAATCGCAGCTTAAAGGGTTAGGACCTCTCTGGACTAACTTTCCCCCGTGGGTGCGAACGACTCAGGCGCAAAGTAAGTGATCAACTACTTTGAAGACCATTGAATGTAGGGGGGATCCACAAATGGATACTATGGGAAGACACATTATTGCAGAACTTTGGGATTGTAATCCTGAAAAATTGAACGACATGGAATTCGTTGAACGACTTTTCGTTGACGCAGCACTTCAAGCAGGTGCAGAAGTACGAGAAGTAGCATTCCACAAGTTTGCACCACACGGCGTCAGTGGCGTCGTCATTATCTCTGAATCGCACTTAACGATTCACAGTTTCCCAGAGCACGGGTATGCATCGGTTGATGTCTTTACTTGTGGGGATCGGATCGATCCAGCCATCGCAGCGAATTATATTGCTGAAAAGCTCGATGCGAAAATCCGTGAAAATGTCGAAATTCCACGTGGTATGGGACCTGTTCAAGTTCCAGCGGCTACTGTCCAGCACGTCAACTGACAATACACACGAATTCGTCAAGTCCTCGTCGTTCAGACGAGGGCTTTTTAATATGTCTGACGTCTGTTATTCTTAATAGTAGAAGAAACAAAGAAAAGAGGATGACCATGGGACTGAAGGAACGTTTGCAAAAACAGCTAGAGACATCCGATACACATAAAAACGAAAACTTACGCACACACTACTACGCGGCAACGGTTGAAATGTTGTTTGCTGGTTTAGAAAATATCTTAAAGCAAGATGGCGGAACGGTTCGTCGTGTTGACGCGGAACGTGGAGAACTCGCTTTTACATTAAAAGAAGTCGACGGACTCGCGACCGTCATCATGGTCGCAGGCGGACGTACGGCTGTCGATCTCTTCTTACACCGTGAAAGTCTTCTCGGACCTGATCTCGAAAAACACATTGAGCGCATCTATGCGTCGCTTGACGCAGGATACCGATTAAAAATGATTGGAACAAAAGAAATCACCTGAACGGAGGTACGGCATGCGCTGTCCAGCCTGTAATTTTAACGGAACAAAAGTACTGGACTCAAGACCAGTCCAGGATTTCGGTTCGATTCGAAGAAGACGTGAATGCGAGTCTTGCGGCTATCGTTTTACGACATTCGAAATGGTCGAACAGACCCCTTTAATCATTGTAAAGAAAGACGGAACACGTGACGAATTCAATCGCGAGAAAATTTTGCGGGGACTAGTGCGTGCCTGTGAAAAACGTCCGATTTCGATTGAACAGCTGGAAATGGTCGTCAGTCGGGTTGAAAAGGCATTACGGGCGACGGCTCAGCATGAGATTCCAAGTGAGCAGGTCGGACGTCTCGTGTTAAATGAATTAGCTTCCGTCGATGAAGTGGCATACGTCCGCTTTGCGAGTGTTTATAAACAATTCAAGGACATCAATGTCTTCTTCCAAGAGCTCTCAGAGCTGATGGAGCGACATCAAGAAAATGACCGTGAAAATTGAACGTGATATGAGAGAGGTCGTCTGTCCGGTCAGCGTACCTCTCTTTTTCTCCCTAAGGAAAGGACGAGTCAGATGGTAGAACGTGAACTTTCCGGTACCGATCTTTGCTTAGTGATGAGCAATGGTGTCGTCGACCGTGAAGCCTATCAATCTTTATATTATTTGTACCAACCAATCATCGGTGTCAAAGCGCTTGGGCTCTATCAAACCTTTTGGAGTGAGATGATTCCGGGGAAAACAAAATCCCAATACATCTCCCATGCGGAACTTGGAACGCTACTCGGTTTTTCGGTCGATGAGTTCAAGGAAGAGTTATTCAAGCTAGAAGGGATCGGGTTGATTCGGACGTTCGAAGCGCGCCAAGCCGCGTATCGCTACATCTATCAAATCAGAGTGCCGCTCGCGCCGAACACTTTCTTGAATGATGGAGTGTTATCGAGTCTGCTGTTCTACCGCGTTGGTGAAATCCGGTTCCGGTCGTTACAGCATCGTTTCCGGACAGAGCCACTTCCGAAGAACATCGTTGATCGGACGGTCCGGTTTGATCAAGTATTCGATGTGAAGGCTGGTCTTGCTTCCGCGCATCAGCCAAAAGCTTATGCGAAACAGGAACGTGCGGTGTATGAATTTGATTATTCGTTTGATCTAGAAGAGATGAAGCGACAAACTGATCGTTTCCTGCCACGAACATTTTATTCAAAGGCGATCGATCATCTGCTCGTGAAGCTTGCTTACGTCACGCAGTCGAATGAAGCATTGATGGCGGAACTGTTGAATGCCCGTTTCCGTCACGAAGCATACTTGCCGATGACCGATGCTGAGAAACAAGAACGTTGCAAACAGATGATGTTGTCAGCGAAACAAAAACTCAGCCGCGAGAAAAAAGCGAAGGTCGCCTCACTCGACACAATCGAGATCGGAGACGTCGAAGCGACGGAAACGATGGAAAGCACCCATCCGAAGCATTATGTCGCGAAGTTACGGAAGGTCAAAGCGCTGTCTGAACGCGATGAAGAGTTGATCCAGCAACTGATCATCGATTATGAAATGTCGTCTGGGATCGTCAATGCCGCTTACTACTATGCGCTCGTCGTCAAAAAAGACAACCGATTCAGTAAGAACTTCCTTTTATCGATCGTCGATGATTGGAAACAGAAAGGGTACGTGACGGCGTCCGAAGCACTGGCGAAAACGCAGGAACAGGATGACTTGATCGCGAAGAAACAGGAGCAAAAACAAGAACGCGCGCGTCAGACCGTTGGTGGACGTCGGGGACGGACAAGCAATACGAACGGTGGTCCGAATCCGAAGTGGTTGCAAGAAGAGAAGGCAAAACAACAGCAGTATGAAGCCTCTAAAAAAGCGAGTTTCGAAGCAGATGTTCCAGACGATGAAGAGATGGAACGGATCTTACGAGAACTGAAGGGGAACTAAAGGAGTCGGGACATGGAACATATCCAATCATCTATCGAAAAAATATTAAGTCGACCGGACGTCGCAGAATCGGTTCGAGCGATTCAACAACGGGTGTTGTCTCATCCGGGGGTCGTCATGTTCTTACGGACGCATCCGGAAATCGATCAACGGATGATCGAACGGGGCATGCTCAAGCTGAATGAATACGCGGAACAGATGGACGGAAATCGACTGATTGAAAGTAAAGCCGTCATCGAAGGCTACCAGCCGATCCTGCACGTCGAAAAAGGACAGATCGTCGTCTCGTATGAGAAGTCGCAAGCACTCAAAGACCGCGAGGATGAACGTGCGCTTGAGAAGAAATTCAAGAGCTTGTTCCTGCCAGATGAAGTGCGCGATGCGAACTTTAGTGATTTCGACTTGTCGACGACGGACCGGAAGCTCGCCTTACGCGCGGCTTCGCAGTTCCTCAATCATCTGCGTTCAAAAGAGCATGTAAAGGGACTGTACCTGCACGGTAGCTTTGGTGTCGGGAAAACGTATCTCTTGGCTGCGATCGGGAATGCACTGAAGAAAGAACGGATTGCTACGATTCTCGTCCATGCCCCGGGGTTCGTCGCTGAAGCGAAACGACGGATCCGGTCTGACTCGTTCGATACGTTCCTCGAAGGCTTCCAAACGATTCCAGTCTTATTAATTGACGATATCGGCGCAGAGTCGATCAGTCCGTGGGTACGGGATGAATTGTTCGGGATCATTTTGCAATATCGTATGATGCATCGTCTGCCGACATTGTTCAGCTCGAACTTATCGTATGATGAACTCGAGCTCCATTTCGGGATTACGAACGATCAAGGCGATAAATTAAAAGCCGCACGACTGATGGAACGGATCCGGACGACGACACAACCGATCGAGTTCCTTGGCGAAAATCGACGTCGCTACTAATTTTCCTTGTCAAGGAAGCGGCCGATTCGTTATACTAATGACACGTCAATAGACGATGCAACGATTGAGGATATGAAGTATGAAATGAACCAAACTAGCGAGAGAAGAATGGTGGAAGCTTCTCATGGAATCATTCATGTCTTTACTCCCTCATAGCACGAACGGGGCTAATCCGTTTGCGCCTCACGCCCGTTAACGCGTGTTCGAGCCGAACCAGTGAATGGTCCGGGAACGAGGGTGGTACCACGAGATTAAGACTCGTCCCTTTTTAGGGATGAGTCTTTTTTATTTTGTTAAAGGGGGAAACAGTCATGTCAAACATCGCACTTACATTTCCAGATGGCGCCGTAAAGGAATTCGCAGTCGGTACGACAGCAGAAGAAGTCGCTGCATCAATCAGCCCAGGACTTCGTAAAAAAGCATTTGCTGCCAAACTAAACGGGCACGCCATCGATTACCGTCGTCCAATCGAAGAGGACGGCACAATCGAATTGATCATGCCGGATTCAGAAGAAGGACTCGACTTGATTCGTCACTCTTCAGCTCACTTGATGGCACAAGCGATCAAACGTCTGTACCCAGATGAAACGATTCATCTTGGAATCGGACCGACAATCGAGAATGGTTTCTACTATGACATCGATATGGAACGTCGTCTGACAGAAGAAGACTTACCAGAAATCGAGAAAATGATGAATAAAATCGCCGGTGAGAACTTGCCAATCGAACGGGAAGTCGTCTCGCGCGACGAAGCACTCGCGATCTATAAAGAACTCAATGATCCGTTGAAAGTCGAATTGATCGAATCGATTCCTGCTGATCAGGATTTGACGATTTACCGTCAAGGCGAATTCTTCGATCTCTGCCGTGGACCTCACGTTCCAGCGACAGCGAAGTTACAAGTCTTCAAATTGATGAGCATTGCTGGTGCTTACTGGCGTGGTGATTCCAAAAACAAGATGTTACAACGGATTTACGGTACAGCATGGGCGACAAAAGATCAGCTGAAACAACATCTCCACTTCCTCGCTGAAGCGAAAGAGCGGGATCACCGTAAGCTCGGGAAGGAACTTGGCTTGTTCTTCACTTCTCAAGAAGTCGGTCAAGGACTCCCGATGTGGCTACCAAAAGGAGCAGCAATCCGTCGGACGGTCGAGCGTTATATCGTCGATAAAGAACTCGAACTTGGATATGAGCACGTCTACACACCGGTTCTCGGTTCAGTCGATCTATACAAGACATCGGGTCACTGGGATCACTATCAAGATGACATGTTCCCGAAAATGGAGATGGACAATGAAGAACTCGTTCTTCGTCCGATGAACTGTCCACACCACATGATGGTCTACAAGAACGAACCGCGTTCGTACCGTGATTTACCGCTTCGTGTCGCGGAGCTTGGTGGCATGCACCGTTACGAAATGTCTGGTGCCTTGACTGGTCTTCAGCGCGTTCGCTACATGGTCCTTAACGATGGGCATACGTTCGTTCGCCCTGACCAAATGAAGGATGAGTTCAAAGCTATCGTTCACCTCATTCAAGAAGTCTATGCTGACTTCGGAATCACGGATTACAAATTCCGTCTTTCGTACCGTGACCCAGCGGATAAAGAGAAGTACTTCGATAACGATGCGATTTGGGAAATGGCGCAACGTGAGTTGAAAGAAACAATGGATGAGCTCGAACTCGAATATTTCGAAGCAGAAGGCGAAGCTGCCTTCTACGGACCAAAGCTTGACGTTCAAGTTCGGACAGCACTTGGTAAAGATGAGACGCTTTCGACAGTCCAACTCGACTTCCTCTTACCAGAGCGATTCGAATTGACGTACAAAGGAAATGACGGACAAGATCACCGTCCGGTCGTCTTACACCGAGGTGTCGTTTCGACGATGGAACGATTCGTTGCATACTTGATCGAAGAATACAAAGGCGCTTTCCCAACATGGCTCGCACCTGTTCAGGTGAAATTGATTCCGGTTTCTAAAGTTCATGAAGACTATGCCCGTGAAATCAAAGCGATCTTGTTGAAAAAAGGAATTCGTGTCGAAACAGATTTCCGTGACGAGAAACTCGGATACCGGATTCGTGAAGCACAAGTCAATAAAGTACCAGTCATGCTCGTTCTAGGTGATAAAGAAGTCGAATCGCGCGAAGTCAACATTCGTCGTTATGGTTCAAAAGACTCAAGCAATGCATCACTTGAACAATTCGTCGCTGATTTAGAACAAGAAATCGCGAACCGTTCAAAATAATGACGTATTACCGATTGTTCCGTTTTACGGGATGATCGGTTTTTTGTATATCCTTTAAAACAACTGCAGTAGATCCGATAAACAAGAGAGTTAGTTTTTAAAAAAAAGAAGATGGAAATATTTATTTTTATTTGGAAAAGGATTAGAATGTAATGGGAAATGGATAAATTTGTTTTATGAGTAGAAAGGACGTATGACATTGAAACGAACACTGACAGTAACGCTTGCTGCCTCTCTCTTGTTCATGGGAACTTCAGCTGAACAGCCAAAAGCAGCGACAACAAAAAAGACATATCGCATTACACCAAAAACAGAAGCGATCGATCCCTTGATTCGAAAATATACGACCTACAATGCGAAAACGCGAAATCATTATACGATGCGTTCTTATTTAGAAAGACTTGAAAAAGAGGGTGGAGGTACACTAGTTTTAACGAAAGGAACGTATCTATCTCCCCTGCGTGTCGGAATCCCATCGAACACGACGGTCATTTTAGAAGACGGAGTCATCATTAAAAAGACATCTGAAACGGGGACGTCGAAAATCAGTGCGACGACGAGTGTCTTTGACCTAGTAGCACCGTCTGTGTTACGTCTGAATAAAAAAATGTCGAAATACAACGGTACGAAAAACGCACGCATCATAGGAAAAGGAAACGCGCAAATCGATTTAAACGGTTTTTCGCGGGGATCTGCCTTTGCGATTGCACACAATCAAAATTTATATATCGGTGGCATCACAGTGCGTAATCAAAAAGGGTCACATGCGATGGAGTTAGACGCGACGAAAAACGCGACGATTGAAAATATGAAGTTCGTGGATGCGACGATGATAGCGAATACAGGACCAAACGAATCGATCAACTTAGACACACCGGATCCAATCACGAAAGGTTTTCCGTGGAAGTGGTCTGCTCAAGATGGTACACCGAATTCGGATATCACGATTCGAAACAATGTTTTTTCTAACATTAACGTCGCCATTGGCACACATCAATATACAGAGAATCGTTTACACACGAATATCAGGATTGAAAATAACTTGATCGATAAGACGAAGGACTATGCCATTTCAATGATGAACTGGAAAAATCCGACCGTTATCAACAATACGATTCGCAATGTACACCGGGCAGACGGAAAAGCAATGACGATTTTAGGGCGAGGCATCATCGGCGGAACGATTCGCTATAATACATTCGAAAACGCCGATCGTGCGATTCAAATGCAACCGTTTCAAAGCGATGGATATGCACCAATTTATAACTCATTTACGGAAACAGAAAAACAATACATGCAACAAAATAGTGTCAAAGATGTTGGATTAGGAAGAATCGTCTTATTTACGAAATTAAACGAATATACGTATGTAACAGCTGAACGATATGACTTTGTTCCGTACTAAAACCAAGCAAAAGCACCCAAGACTAGCATCGAGGGTGCTTGTTTTCCGTTATGAACGCATTTGTTGTAAGAACGGTTCGATATCGACTTGAAGCGCTTCTGATAGTTTCTGACCGAGTGAAGCATCAGCACGGTAGAAGTTACAGATTGCAAGCAAGACCGTGTTTTCATGGCGAACCTGCTCGAGATCATTAACAAGGTTTTTCAGAAGGGCTGCTTGCTCGTCTTCTGTCAAACGACGGTATACTTCGCCGGCTTGACCGAAGTTATTCGTCTTCTCGATTTCGAGACGACCATGTTTATCATCAAGCAACGGTTGATTTTCTTCCGTGTACTCTGGTGTTTCCTTAGGTTCTTCTTGATAGCGGTTCGGTTCGTAGTTCACCGGACTCGTTTGCTGACCGACTGGCATTGCGCCGTCGCGTTGATAGTTGTTCACTTGTGCGAACGGACAGTTGATCGGAAGTTGTTGGTAGTTCGTTCCGATACGGTAACGTTGTGTGTCCGAGTAAGAGAACAAGCGACCTTGTAACAACTTATCTTCAGATGGCAACATCCCTGGAATCAAGACACCTGGGTTGAACCCGACTGATTCTGTTTCAGCGAAATAGTTATCGACATTTTTGTTCAATGTCATCGTACCGACGTGTTGGAACGGAATGACATCTTCAAACCAATCCTTTGTCGCATCGAGCGGATCGAAATCGAACTGATCGACGTCAGCCGGATCGAGCACCTGTACGAACAGATCCCATTCCGGGTAATCGCCATCTTCAATCGCTTGGAACGTATCGTTTGAAGCATGGTTGAAGTCTTTTCCTTGAATCTCTGTCGCTTCTTCTGCTGAGAGATTATGAATACCAGCTTTTGGTACCCAGCGTAATTTGACGTAAACCGTATTGCCATGAGCGTTCACCCATTTGAATGAATGGACGGAAGAACCACGCATTTTACGGTAGCTTGCAGGAATTCCTTCATCCGTAAAGAGGTGCATGAGCATATTCGTTGATTCCGGTCGAAGTGTCATGAAGTCCCAGTAACGGTCAGGATCTTGAATGTTCGTGCGTGGATCTGGTTTAAGCGAATGCACCATATCCGGGAACTTCATGGCGTCACGAATGAAGAAGACAGGCAAGTTGTTCCCGACGAAATCCCAGTTTCCTTCTTCTGTATAGAACTTGACAGAGAATCCACGTGGATCGCGGAGTGTCTCTGGAGAATGCGTGCCGTGAATAACAGTCGAGAAACGGGCGAAGACAGGAACTTCTGTCCCTTCTTCTTGTAAAAACGCAGCTTTCGTGTACTTTTTCATCGAGTTTTTCACAGTGAAGACACCGTGAGCACCGAATCCACGAGCATGTACGACGCGCTCAGGAACACGTTCCCGGTCGAAATGGGCCATCTTTTCAATTAATTGATAGTCTTCTAATAGCGTCGGTCCGCGACGTCCAGCCGTACGTGAATTCTGGTTGTCTCCAATCGGTACACCTTGGTTTGTCGTTAATCGTTTTTCAGTCATCTGTTATTCTCCCCCTTATGTAAGATTAAATTGATTATAAAACAATAATCATTCTAAATAAACAATTTTGCTTGCGAATGTTCTGAATTTTTTTAGCACATTATGAATGTACCCGTGAAAAACAGGTTAGAAACTTCTTGCTTATCCGTTAAAGGATTGCTATTATAATCAAGTATGTGAGCAACGTTCTGTGAGAACATAGAAAGCGGCTTGACATCACGGGAAAACAAGTGCTATGATAGCAAAGTGAAATGACAACAAAGCAGAAGCATCCCGCTTCTCACCATGTATGACGACTCGTACTGGTTCATCATGAAGATACGCAATGTGTAGCGTCTGCTATGCTTTGACGTTCCTTATGAGTGTGGGCGGGAAAAACTGCCGACGCTTTTTTTATAGCGTTTTCTATCATTCATTTTTCGTGCATTGCACGATGGAGGTGCTAACCATTAGCAAAGATCTGTTAATCAATGAAAGCATCCGTGCCCGGGAAGTTCGTCTTATCGGAGCGGATGGTGCTCAACTAGGTGTCCAATCACGCAACGAAGCGCTACGTCTCGCAGAGGAAGCGGAACTTGACCTCGTCATGGTCGCTCCACAAGCGACGCCGCCAGTTTGTAAGATCATGGACTACGGTAAATACCGTTTCGAGATGCAAAAGAAGGACAAAGAAACTCGGAAGAATCAGAAAGTGATTCAGATGAAAGAAGTTCGTCTTAGCCCGACGATCGAGGAGAACGACTTCCAAACGAAATTCCGTAATGCGAAGAAATTCTTGGAGAATGGTAACAAAGTGAAAGCGAGCATTCGTTTCCGCGGTCGTGCCATCACTCACTCGGAAATCGGTAAACGCGTTCTCGAACGCCTCGCAACGGATTTAAGTGAGTTCGGTGTTGTGGAACAGAGACCGAAGATGGAAGGACGCAGCATGTTCCTCGTGCTTGCTCCTAAGAAAGAAGACTAATCGAATCGAAGTAGGAGGGAATCTCTCATGCCTAAAATGAAATCGCACCGCGGTGCTTCTAAACGTTTCAAACGTACTGCTTCTGGCAAATTGAAACGTGGTCGTGCTTACACAAGCCACTTGTTCGGTAACAAATCAACAAAAGCGAAACGTAAATTACGTAAAGCTAGCATGGTATCTACGGGTGACTTCAAACGCATCCGTCACATGATCGCGAAGTAATTTATCCAATCGTATACAGATTTAGGAGGGAATTTATATGCCACGCGTAAAAGGCGGATATACGACTCGTCAACGTCGTAAAAAACAACTCAAATTAGCTAAGGGCTACTACGGCTCGAAACATACACTCTTCAAGGTTGCGAAACAGCAAGTCATGAAATCTCTCATGTACGCTTACCGTGACCGTCGTCAAAAGAAACGTGACTTCCGTCGCCTCTGGATCACTCGGATCAATGCGGCAGCACGTATCAACGGTCTTTCTTACAGCCGCATGATGCATGGTCTTAAATTAGCAGGTATCGACGTTAACCGTAAGATGCTCGCTGACCTCGCAGTTACAGATGCAACTGCATTTGCTTCACTTGCTGACACAGCAAAAGCAAAATTGAACGCTTAAGTTCTACAATTCGTCGGGGAATTTAATTCTCCGACGTTTTTTCGATTTAATGATAAAATAAGAAGGCACGTCGATGAGACGGTCATATGATTTTTTTAGATAGAAGGAGAATTAAAGATGGATTGGTTGACACTTTTTGAGATGCAAGAACAGTTGGATAAACGGATTCAGTCAGAACATCAATTGACAGGCAATCAATTCGACGAGCGTCTGCTCGCCTTATTGGTCGAGCTCGGTGAACTTGCGAACGAGACACGTTGCTTTAAGTTCTGGTCGAAGAAGGGACCATCCGCTCAAGTCACAATTCTTGAGGAATATGTCGATGGCGTCCATTTTCTACTCTCACTAGGTCTAGCACTTGAGTATAAGAAGAATCATTTTGCAGAAGGTGACTTCTATTTAACGGCAACGGATGCTTTTTTAGACGTCTATAACAAAACGAACGTCTTCGCGATTTCGCGGACGGAACAAAGTTATGATGTTCTGATTGGTGCATACCTTGCATTAGGTGCTACACTAGGCTTTACACAGGATATGATTTTCAAGGCTTACATTTCTAAAAATGAAGCAAACCATGTGCGACAAGACAACGGTTACTAAGGAGGAAATCAGATGAACGAACAATTACATATGCTAAAACGTCTCACGGACGCAACAGGTGTACCGGGAAACGAAAAAGAAGTCCGGAGCCTCATGCGTGAATATTTAGAACCTCATGCAGAAGCATTCCACCAGGATGGTCTCGGTAGTCTCTTTGCTGAACATAAAGGCGCAGGCGAAGATGCACCACGTGTATTGATTGCTGGTCACATGGATGAAGTCGGATTCATGGTCACGAAGATTGATGAAAAAGGATTCCTTCGTTTCCAACCACTCGGCGGTTGGTGGGGTCAGGTTCTCTTGGCACAGCGTATGAATATTGTGACGTCATCTGGTGAAGTCATTCCAGGTGTAATCGGTGCAAAACCACCTCATGTTTTACCACCGGAAGCGCGCAATAAGCCGGTCGACATCAAAGAGATGTTCATCGATATCGGTGCTTCATCAAAAGACGAAGTCGACGGTTGGGGAATTCGTCCAGGTGATACGGTCGTTCCACATTGCGAATTTACTGTGATGAAAAATGAGAACTTCTTGATGGCAAAAGCGTGGGACAACCGGATTGGTTGTGCTATTGCGATTGAAGCAATCAAACGCTTAAAAGCAGACGGACATCCGAATACGATTTTCGCGGGAGCAACTGTTCAGGAAGAAGTCGGGTTACGTGGGGCTCAAACCGTCGCACATCTGCTCAAACCATCGATCGCCTTTGCTGTCGATACAGGTATCCCAGGTGATACGCCAGGAATGACTGATCGTGAAGCATTATCGAAACTCGGTGAAGGCGTTCAAGTCATCATGTTCGATGCGTCGATGATCGCACATCGTGGATTGATCGATTTCGTGACGAAAGTCGCAACAGAAGAAAATATCAAATATCAACTGGACTTAACTCCAGGTGGCGGAACGGATGCAGCGAAGTTCCACTTATCGAATACAGGTGTTCCATCACTTGCATTGACTGTACCGATTCGTTATCTGCACACGAACGTCTCAATCATGCATAAAGCCGATTTTGAAGCAGCCGTCGATTTAGTCGTTGCTGTGACAAAACGTCTTGATGCGGAGACTGTCCAAGCGATCTACGAGGGGTAATAAAATAATGAAGCATATCGCATCAGCAAAGAACGAAATCGTTAAACAATGGAAAAAACTCTTAACGAAAAAAGGACGTCTGCAGACGAATCGCTTTTTGATTGAGGGAGAACACTTGATTGAAGAGGCTGTTCGCGCTGGAATCGTCAAGGAATTGATCGTGCGTGAATCGTATCAAGTACCCGGTTCTTGGAAACGAAATGCCGATGTCTTTACGATTGATGAAGCCGTCATCAAAGTACTGGCTGAAACGGAAACGTCGCAAGGCATCTTCGCTGTCTGTGAGATGAAACAAGCTTCGGCACAATTAGAGCGAGGACGCTATTTGTTGCTCGATCGTCTGCAAGATCCAGGGAACGTCGGGACGATGATTCGGACTGCTGACGCAGCTGGATTCGATGGTGTCGTCGTCGGACCGGGAACAGTTGACGTCTATAACGGAAAAGTCATCCGTGCGACGCAAGGATCGCTGTTCCACCTACCGGTCATCTCCATGCCACTCGAAGAGGCAGTCAATGCCTTGCATGAACAAGGGATTGCGGTAATCGGCACGGCGTTAGAAGGAGCAACGTCTTATCAAACGATCGCACCGATGGATGCACTCGGTTTAATCATCGGGAACGAAGCACAAGGCGTTGCGCCAGAATTGCTCTCTTACTGTGATGAGCGTGCCTACATTCCGATTCGTGGTAAAGCGGAGTCATTGAATGCGGCAGTAGCGGCTGGCATTTTGCTCTATCATTTTGCAAGCGTGGATTGAAACCGACAAGCGTTCATGCTAAAGTGAACATCAGGAATACATCATGGACGTTGATGGAACAGAGTACGTTAGGGAATGATTCAATCAGGGAGAAGCGGTCGTAGACTGAAAACTGCTTCGTGAATCTGCTAACCGAATTCACTCCGGAGTCGCACGAGAGATCGTGACGGGATGCGCCCGTTATCGCGCAATTGGAGGACTTTTCGATTGAAAAGTCAAACAAGGGTGGTACCACGGTGTTTACATCGTCCCTTCGGCATTTGCCGGAGGGGCGTTTTTTTATATCTTCAACTAAAGGAGTGGGAAAGATGCGCGAACAATTAGAAGCATTACGCGATGAAGCGTTGACATTAGTCGATCAGGCAACAACACAAAAAGATCTTAATGACGTCCGAGTCAAGTATCTCGGGAAAAAGGGACCAATCACGGAAGTATTACGAGGAATGGGAAAGTTATCAGCGGAAGAACGACCAGTCGTCGGTGAAATCGCAAATACGGTCCGTCAAGCGATTCAAGAGCAATTGGAACAACGTTTGACAGCTGTCAAACAACAAGAAATGGATGCGAAACTGGAAGCGGAAGCAATTGACGTCACGTTACCAGGACGTCCGAAAAAGGTTGGTCATGCGCACCTCTTGCAACAGGTGACGGATGAGATCGAAGACATCTTCGTTGGACTCGGTTATACGATTGCCGAAGGTCCAGAAGTCGAGCAAGATCTGTTCAACTTCGAGATGTTGAATTTACCGAAGGATCACCCGGCACGTGATATGCAAGACTCGTTCTACATCACGGAAGAAATTTTGATGCGAACGCATACGTCACCGGTTCAAGCACGGACGATGCTTGCTTCTAAAGGTGAACCGATTCGCATTCTTTGCCCAGGTAAAGTCTACCGTCGAGACGAAGACGATGCGACGCACTCGCACCAATTCATGCAAGTCGAAGGACTCGTCGTCGGAGAATCGATTTCGATGGCAGATTTAAAAGGAACGCTTGAAGCCTTCGCGAAGCAGATGTTCGGTGAAGCACGTGAAGTCCGTTTACGCCCAAGTTTCTTCCCGTTCACAGAGCCGTCCGTCGAAGTCGACGTCTCGTGCTTCAAATGTGGCGGTAAAGGATGCAACATCTGTAAACAGACAGGCTGGATTGAAATTCTAGGTGCGGGAATGGTTCATCCTCACGTTCTCGAAATGGCTGAGTATGATAGCACGAAAATGTCAGGTTTTGCATTCGGGATGGGTATCGAACGGATTGCCATGTTGAAATACGGTGTCGATGATATTCGTCACTTCTATACGAATGACGTTCGCTTCAGCGAACAGTTTTAAGGGGGAACGCAGATGTTAGTCTCAAAACAATGGTTAAACGAATATGTGGATGTCAGTCACACATCAGGACAAGACTTGGCTGATTTGATTACAAAGAGCGGAATCGAAGTCGAAGGTGTCGATGTCCGGGATGAAGCGTTAAACAACATCGTCGTCGGACGTGTGTTAACGAAAGAAAAACATCCAGAAGCAGATAAATTGAACGTCACGACGGTCGATATCGGACAAGACGAACCGGTCCAAATCGTGTGTGGTGCACCGAACGTCGAAGCCGGACAAGATGTCATCGTTGCGCGCGTCGGAGCTCGCCTGCCAGGTATTAAAATCAAACGTGCCAAATTGCGCGGTGTCGTCTCAGAAGGGATGATCTGTTCACTCGAAGAACTCGGATTCGAAAAGAAATACATCCGAGAAGATGAGCAAGACGGAATCCATACGTTCCGTGAACCCGTCACACCGGGACAAGATGTTCTAGAATTACTCGGTCTACGCGATGAAATCCTCGAACTTGGATTGACCCCGAACCGGTCGGACTGCCTCAGCATGTATGGTGTCGCACACGAAGTGGCGGCGCTTTATGATACGACACCGACTTTTCCGGTCGTTGAAGTCAAAGAAGCAGGAACTGCGACGACAGTCGACGTGACGCTTGATTCAGAGGACTGCCCGTTCTACGCAGCACGAGAAATTCAAGGCGTGACGATTCAAGAATCACCGACTTGGTTAAAAAACCGCTTGATCGCGAACGGCATTCGTCCGATCAACAATGTCGTCGACGTTACGAACTTCGTCTTACTTGAGACAGGTCAACCGCTACATTCGTTCGATGCTGAAAAACTCGGCAAACGGATCGTCGTGCGTCAAGCGCGCGCAGGGGAATCGTTCACGACGCTCGACGAAGTCGAACGGACGCTCGATTCTTCGATGCTCGTCATTACAGACGGTGAACGCCCGGTCGCGCTTGCTGGTGTCATGGGCGGAGCGAATACTGAAGTCGATGAAAACACGACATCGATCATTTTAGAATCAGCTTACTTCGCACCGATTTCTGTCCGGAAGACGAGCCGTGTTCTTGGGCTTCGTTCGGACTCGAGTGCTCGTTTTGAAAAAGGTGTTGATCCACGTCGTGTCTTGTTAGCACTCGATCGGGCAGCAGCTTTGATTGCTGAACTCTCGGGTGGAACGGTTCAAGCGGGTGTCGCTCAAGCCGGAACGCTTGAGCTTGATGATCACTTGATTGAAGCGAGTGTCTCGTACATCAATCACCGTCTTGGTATGGAAATCGAAGGAACGGTCATGCAAACGTTACTCGAGCGTCTTGGTCTTGGTGTTGAGTTGTCGGGTGATGCCTTGACGGTCAGCGTACCGACGCGCCGCCAAGACTTGAAAATTCCAGCTGATTTAGCGGAAGAAGTCGCTCGTCTTTATGGATATGATGCACTGACTTCAAGCTTACCGTCTGAAGCGAGCCGTGGTTTCTTACCAAAACGGAACATCCACCGTCGTCAATTACGCCGGACATTGCAGGGAGCGGGTCTTTCGCAAGCGATTACGTATTCATTGACAAGCGAACAACGCGCGATGCAATTCAATGAACGAGAAGATTTGCACCCAGTCAAACTGGCAATGCCAATCAGTGAAGCCCGTTCGACACTACGGACGTCACTCATTCCAGGACTTCTTGAAGTCGCGCAGCATAACGTCGCACGACAGCATGCCGATGTCGCATTTTATGAACTCGGCAGCGTCTATTTGCAACGAGATGCGTCACTTGAGACACTTCCGATCGAACAAGAAATGATCGGTGGCGTCGCTGTTGGTGTCTCAGAACAACATCGTGCTCACGGAACACTTGTTAAAACGGATTTCTTCGTCATGAAAGGAATCGTCGAGACGCTCGCAACTGCAGTCGGTGTCACGTTGACGTTCGAGACAGCGAGCATTCCTTCGATGCACCCAGGACGGACGGCACGCATTCTGCTTGACGGAGAAGCGATCGGATTCGTCGGTCAAGTGCATCCTGGTCTGTCAAAAGAACAGTATGGTCTAAAAGAAGTGTACGTCTTCGAGGTAGAGGCAATGGCACTACGTACGAAAGAAGAGCAGGTCTACTCGGAAATCTCACGTTTCCCATCGATGACACGTGACTTAGCAATCGTCGTCGAGCGATCAGTGACGGCACAATCTATCGTCGATGTCATGACGGAAGCAGCCGGTCCACTTCTTCAGACAATCGAATTGTTCGATGTCTATACAGGTGAGAATGTTGGAGAGAATGAAAAATCATTCGCTTTCTCCCTCCGTTATCAAAACAAAGAACGGACATTAGTTGATGAAGAAATCACGACAGCGCAACAGCGAGTCGTTGATGCAGTGAAAGAATCGTTCAATGCGGAACTTCGCGCATAATCAGAATAAATAAACAGCCGCTTTCCTTTCAGAGGAAGGCGGCTGTTTTCATTTGACGACAGATTTAAGAAGCAAGTTCTTCTGTTTCGGATGTCGTAGCTTGTCGTTTCGTAAAGATGAAATACAGTACACCACTTACGAGAACGATTAGACTACAGGACAAGAACATATTGGAATAGCCGATACCGCTTGCGACAGAAGCGAGAATCAAGGCACCTATTCCGAAGCCTGTGTCGTAAGCAAGGAAGAAGGTTGAGATGGCTTTCCCTTTCTGTGCGGGAGGTGCGAAGTTCAATAGGACCGTTTGAAGACCCGGGAAGATGGACGCAGAACCGATACCAATGATGATAGCAGCAGTCAATAAACCGGCAAATGATGGATACATGCCGAGAATGACAAAACCCATCATATATAGGGCGTACGATGGCAACAACACGAATGCGGCACCTCGCTGGTCGAACAGTTTCCCAGCAATCGGTCGAATCCCGACCATCCCGAGAGCGACTAACGCATAAAAATAAGAAGCATATGCGACATGTCCGATTGAGTCCGTATACAGTGAAATAAACGCTGATGTACTAGAAATCGCAACGCCTGCCAACAGAGTTGCTACTAACAAAAGCGGACGCGATAAGAAGAGGGACTGACTTAAACGAAACGCGGACGTGCTTGGAACATGTTGACTCGTCAGCGGTAGACGTGTCATTAACAACAAGGCGATGACTGCTAGGGCAGCAACTGTCACGAAGTACAAAACGAATGCTTTTTCTTGAATAAAGGCAAGACCAATGACAGGACCGAGGACGGATGCCAAGTTCATCGATAGGACGAAATAGCCCATCCCTTCACCTTGACGTGTTTTTGGAATCAATGTCGTAACGGCGAGACTAATCGAAGAAGATAACATTCCGAAACTAAACCCGTGGATGATACGGATGATGATTAGATAAAAAAATGATTCCAAAGGTAGAACGAGCATGTAGCAGATACTCATGACTGTAAAGAGACTGGCAGAGATCATCAGGATGCGCTTTAAGTCGTAACGATCCAACCAGTGACCAATCAATGGACGAGAACAGACGGTTGCCAGGATAAAACTCGTCACGATCCACCCGAGTGCTGAAGCGGAAACTGGAAACTGTTTAGCAGCGAGTAAAGGAAGTGAGGCATTTAATAAATAAAACGTGATGAAGAGCAATAGATTAATGATGAGCGTCATGACGTAATGACGCGAGAATAATCGAACGGTCATGAAGATTCCTCCTGTCGATGTAGAGTGAGTAGGTGTGTCATCCATTCACCGAGCTGTTGCTGATCGGTGAGGGAGAAGGAGGCGAGTAATCGTTGATGGGTCTTTTGGACCGCAGCGTCGATTTGATCGAAACGTTCGATGGCTAGAGGTGTCAACGAGACAAAGTGCGTTCGTCCTTCTTTCGTCCGAGTGATGAAACCAAGCGTCTCAAGACGTGAGACAGTTTTCGTCACAGCTGGTTTTTCAATGATTAGATAATTGGCCAATTGGACTTGTGAAACAGGTTGTAGTAATGCAACTGCTTTAATTAATGCCCATTGACCCGTGTGTAACGAGTATGGAAGCAAAGTAGCATCAATCTCTCGTTTGACGAGACGTGAGACTTTTGATAATTGTCCGAGAACATCTTCTTGTGTATAGAGCATTTTATTTCTCCTTTAGTTAACTAGTTAACTTTAAGAGTGTATCAAAGCCGATTAAGATGTGCAAGGTGAAAGACCGTCATTCCTTCTCTAACATAAATGATGTTATCGAATGAAAAGATTAAGCAACCTTCAAACGGGGTATGTTCCGTAAAAGAGTATTTGATTTACTTGAAACATTAAGCGACTGCTCTTTCGACAAGTAGACTGGGTTATTTGGACATAGAGAGAAGAAGGGAAGAGTACATCATGAATCGACTAGCGAAGCTTCTGACTGAATTATTGCCAATCACTATCAATGAAGCAATCAATCCAATCATCACGAATATCGCCACCGATTCACGGCAAATCACATCGGACGGATTATTTATCTGTATCAACGGCTACACCGTTGATGGTCACGATTATATCAATCAAGCGATCGAGAACGGTGCTGTAGCAATTTTAGCTGAACGATCGTTTTCCGACTGTCCGATTCCAGTCATCACCGTACCAGATACAAAGCGCCTCGCAGGTCAAGTCGCTAATCGTTTTTACGATCACCCGAGTCAAAAAATACGTGTCTATGGAGTAACGGGAACGAACGGAAAAACGACGACGACGAAATTGGCGTACGATCTTTTTCGGGCGACAGGAGTAAAAGCCGGCATGATTAGCACGGTCGGCGCACGAATTGATGAGGAACTCATCGAGACGCCGAATACGACGCCCGAAGCGATCATCTTACATCGACTGTTGTATGAAATGGTTGAAAAGGGCGTGACTGATTGCATCATTGAAGTGTCTTCTCATGCGCTAGCCGAAGGTCGAGTCGAGGGAGTGTCTTTCCACTCGGCAGCGTTTACGAACCTGACGCATGATCATTTGGATTACCATCATTCCATGGAGGATTATGCCAAGACGAAAGCTTTGTTGTTTCAACAAGTCGCCGCGTCAAATGGTCGAGCGATCGTCTTGAATCGAGAAGATGGATGGAGTCGTGTCATGCGAAAATCTGCACCTTTGCAACCTGTCATTTGGTATACGACGCAGCCACACCGTACGTCACAGATCGCGGTTGAATGGTTGACGGACACCGTCAATGTGCGGATCGACGAAACGACGACACGCGTGCCGACAGCTTTACTAGGTGAATTCAACGCGGCGAATTTAGCCGCAGCGATGGGATTACTTCGAGCGGGTGATGCCAATCTGTACGCATTGATTCGTCATATTCCAGAACTGGAATTGCCGAAAGGACGACTCGAACGGCTGGACTGGGCACCTTGCGAGATTTATCTCGACTATGCCCATACACCGGATGGTCTAGAAAAATGTTTACAGGCACTCACTTCTTCCGGGGAGTCGCTATCGGTCGTCTTAAGTGCAGCTGGAGAACGTGATCGAACAAAACGAGCGGAGATGGGACGAATCGCGGGTAGATATTGTGAACACATCATCGCGACGGTCCATGATCCAAGGTCAGAAGCGCCGAATCAAATCGTCGATGAGTTAATCGTTGATATTCCAAAAAATCGGTTAATTGGTTGTTATATGTCCCGTCATGAAGCACTCGTACAAGCAGCGCATCTAGCGCACGAAGGGAAACGCATCGTCATCATCGGGAAGGGTCATGATGAGGTAGAACGAATCGGTGCAAAAGCGATCCCTTTTAATGAAAAACACATACTGCTTGCGGAACTAGAACGGTTGTCTGAAGGAGAATCCGTCATTTGAAAAACCGACCATTCCGTTAAGGTCATGGTCGGTTTCGTTTCGTAGCTAGTTGTTGTGCCTTTTTCGTATTTGCAAAATGGGCTTTCGTCCAGTCACGTAGTTTGTCAGCGCCATGACGTAAAATCAGTGAAGCAGCGACCTGATCGACTTTCGCGCCAGCACCTTTCGGAATGACGACACCTGTTGTTTCACTTAACTTGTCCATTTCCTTCAGAAAAATGGCACGAGCGATGATCGATGATGCAGCGACGGCGACATGGAGTTGTTCCGCTTTGGTCGAGAAGTAGACATTTTCTCGAACGGGATTGATGACACCAGACAAGTGTTTGTAGTAAACGGTCTTTTCAGCGAACTGATCAATCAAAATCGCTTCTGGTTTTGTCTCCAGTTGGTCAAGAAGTCGCTCAAGTACATCATTATGCATCAGAGCGGTCATCTTTCCTTGTGTCATCGTGCGTTGCATCTGATTGTATTCTGGATTGTGTAGGATGCGGTACGTATACGGAATGACGGCATGGAGATCGTGAGCAATCCGACGAATTTCGGTATCGTTCAGATATTTGGAGTCCCGAACACCAAGTTCGTGAAGAAGTGCGATCTGTCTTCGATCGACGAAGGAAGCGACGACGACGAGTGGACCAAAGAAATCGCCTTTCCCGACTTCGTCACTGCCAGCGACGGACCATTCTGCAAAACCATTCGGTAACGATGAAACAAGTGGTTCTTTCGATTTGGTCGGCGTAGCCGTACCAAAACGTGCGGCGATCTCTTCTGCTTTTGTTCCTTGAAACATCACTTTTCCAGAATTATAAATCGTGATGACACATCCAGGTACTTTGGCGGCGAAGCGGGCATATGGTGGACTCTTCGTCTGTCCTTGTTTAAACTCTTGTATGACGAGGTCTTGCTTTTCTTTAGATAAGCGTAAAACGGTAGTTCCCACGAGATAACCTCCCTTTCCGGGATTAAGCATACCATCCTTAAGACCGATGGGGGACTTCTTTTCCTAAAACGAAAATGATGGTACTATATGAAAGAAGCAAAGTATGAGGAGGACAGAAAAATGGCTGATTCAGAAGGGTTGAACCGGACGACGATTCATATCGCAGGTAATGATTATACGATTGTCGGAACGGAGTCGCCAGAACACGTACGCGAAGTGGGTCTCCTCGTGGATACGAAAATTCGAGAAATCCGAGAACAAGCTCCACAACTCGACGTTCGTCAAATCGCCGTCCTAGCGGCGCTTAATATTGGTAGTGATTATGTAAAAATCAAAAAGAATTTGGGTGAACTATAAACTATGATTTCTCTCGTTATTTTATTACTTCTCGCCTTAGGTGTCATGACAGGGGTCCGACGGGGAGTCATATTGCAGGCCGGGCATTTGCTCAGCCTGATCATTTCCTTCATCGTCGCCTTGTCGTTCTATGAGGAACTGGCGACGAAATTCCGTTTGTGGGTACCGTATCCGTCGACACTAGATGATGCGGGAATCGACTTGACGATGTTTGCAATTCCAAGTTCAGCACGACTCGACGAGGTGTTCTACAAAGCCTTTTGGTTCGTCGTCCTGTTCTTTGGTACAAAAATCATCTTAGCGATCTTATTGTCGATGTTTGATTCGTTGACAAATGTCCCGATCTTAAAACAAGTCAAAGGATTGTTAGGTGGCGTCTTTGGTTTCATCGAGATGTATATCTTCATCTTCTTGCTCTTGTTCTTAGCGGCATTCGTTCCGATTCAGTCGATACAGGATGCGATCGCAGACTCGAGTTTAGCAAGCTTCATCATCCAACACACACCGCTTCTTGCGAATTGGCTGATGGATCAAGTTGGATTGATAAAATAAACATGCTCCCGTTAAATGGGAGCTTTTTTTGAGGGGAGAATTGCACATGCGTACGATTCAAGATGCAATGCGTCACTTGGAACGAATTTCAGTCTACCTAGAGGTTAAAGGGGAAAACCCGTTTAAGATCAATGCTTTCCGAAAAGCAGCAAGTATCCTCGAAGCGTCTGATGCCGACTTCATGGCGATCGAGGATTTCACGGCGATGAAGGGGATTGGTAAAGGAACGGCTGCTGTTCTAGAGGAATACCGGGAAACGGGAACGAGTACGGCACTAACGGAACTCGAACAAGAAGTTCCGGAAGGACTGATTGCTTTACTAAAAATTCCGGGTCTTGGTGGTAAAAAGCTCGCTAAACTGCATGAAGTCGGCGTCATTGATGCAGATTCCTTTGCGGAGAAATTGGCAGATGGTACAGTCGAGGCGATGCCTGGATTCGGCAAAAAGACGGTCGAGAAATATGTTAAAGCACTTGAAACGTTTGAAACACGACCGGAACGATTACCATATGGTGTCATGCGAAAGGTCGTCGCTGAATTGCATCAGACGCTTGAATCGTTTGATGCAATCATTCGATTTGAAGTAGGGGGAAGTTTCCGTAGAGCAGAAGAGACATGTAAGGATCTTGATTTCATTCTCTCGACGAACGAACCAGAACGGATCAAAGAGCAACTCTTGGAACTGTCGCTCATCGATGAAGTCATCGCTGCCGGTAGTACAAAAGTATCGCTCGTCTTAAAACGAGACGTTCATTATATCGCGGTTGATTTCCGAATCGTTGATGATGCGGCGTATGCATCTACATTACATCACTTCACAGGTTCGAAGGATCACAATGTGCGAATGCGCCAACTTGCGAAAGAGCGAGGGGAAAGTATTTCTGAATATGGCGTTGAGACAGAGAACGGTTTAGTGCAGCCGAAGACGGAAGAAGAATTGTTTGCGCGGTATGACTTACCATTTATCGCCCCTGAATTACGTGCAGGACGACACGAATTCGAGGAAGATTTATCACGTCTCTTGACGGAACAAGATATTCAAGCCGATGTGCACATGCATACGACGTGGTCAGATGGTACGTTGTCTGTCGAAGAACTGGTCGATGCATGTGCCGCACGAGGGTATACGTGGATGGCAGTCACGGATCATAGTAAATATATGAAATTCGTCAATGGATTAACAGAAGAACGTCTGCGTGCGCAACGTATTGAGATTGAAGCGGCACGCGAGAAACATCCTGAGATGACGATCTTATGTGGTGTCGAGATGGATATCTTGCCTGATGGATCACTCGATTATGAAGATGAGTTCTTAAAAGAAATGGATTATGTCATCGCCTCGATTCACTCAAAGTTCGATCAGACGGAAGAAGAAATCATGCAGCGGCTCGAGAATGCTTGTCGTAATCCTTATGTTTCCTTGATTGCCCATCCGACGGGACGAATCATCGGTAGACGAGAGGGCTATGCCGTCAACGTCGATCAATTGATCGAACTAGCAGCCGAGACAGGAACAGCGCTTGAGATGAATGCCAACCCGGCACGATTCGATTTGACGGCAAGTTCCCTAGCAAAAGCGAAGGCTGCTGGTGTGAAAATTTTAATCAATACGGATACACACCGACCAGAAATGTTAGAAGATATGAAACTTGGAGTCCTCCATGCACGTAAAGCCTATTTGGAGGCGTCTGATGTCATCAATACGTGGACGGCTGAAGCAGCAGTTGAATTCTTCGGTCGAAAACGTTTAGGAGTGGATTAAATGAATGCCAACGCATTACGCGTCTTAGAATATGAAAAATTAAAAGAAAATATGTTAGCCTTCACGGCCAGTTCACTCGGAGCACAGTTCGTCCGAGCGATGCGTCCGGCGGAAGAGTTCGAACAGGTCAAGGAATTGTTAGCTGTCACGACGGAAGCAACAACGGTTTACCGATTACGTGACCGTTACCCGTTCGGTGGATTGACGGACGTTCGGAGTGAAGTCAAACGAGCAGAAATCGGTTCGGTCCTCTCGACGAGTGAACTTCTATCCGTCGCAGACGTCGTCTATTCGGGACGTCAAGTGAAGGCGTTCCAGGAACGACTACATGAAGACCATGCGGATTTACGATTACCGCGCCTCGATAGCCGCATCGAACAAATCACAAAGCTCGTTGAGATTGAACAAGGGATTCGACATGCTATTGACGATCAAGGAACTGTCCAAGATTCGGCAAGTGATAAATTACGAGCGTTACGCAGTCAGCTACGCTCGCTCGAAGGACAGGTCCGTTCAAAAATCGATAACGTCTTACGCAGTAAAGCAAAGATGCTGTCTGACGCCATCGTGACGATGCGAAATGATCGCTACTGTGTCCCGGTCAAACAAGAATACCGTCAAGCGTTCGGTGGGATCGTCCACGATCAGTCAGCGTCCGGTGCGACGTTATTCATCGAACCGCAAGCTGTCGTTTCTGCGAACAACGAGATTCAAGAAGCGCGTTTGAAAGAGCGGGCGGAAATCGAACGAATCCTTGCCCAATTATCAGCACTTGTCGGGAGTGTCGGTGACTCGCTGCGCATCAATCTTGATGTATTAGCAGAACTTGATTTCATCATGGCGAAAGCATTGTACGGTCATCAGATCGGAGCGGTCGAGCCACGCTTGAATGAAAATCGCCATATCATCTTGAAGGAAGCTCGACACCCGTTCATCCCGAAAGATGAAGTCGTGCCGATCACTGTCTCGCTAGGTGGCGATTTTACATCACTCGTCATCACCGGTCCGAACACCGGTGGTAAGACGGTTACATTAAAGACGATCGGTCTTCTGCAATTGATGGTGCAATCAGGACTATACGTACCGGCAGCAGATGAGACGGAACTCAGTGTCTTCGATGCGATTTATGCCGATATCGGGGATGAACAATCGATTGAACAAAACTTGTCGACGTTCAGTTCGCACATGACGAACATCGTCTCGATGATGGAGAAAATCGATTTTATGAGTTTGGTGCTGTTTGATGAATTAGGGGCGGGAACGGACCCGACAGAAGGGGCTGCCCTTGCGATCGCGATTCTCGATGAAGTGAAACGCCGCGGAGCGCGCGTTGCAGCGACGACACACTATTCGGAATTAAAAGCGTACGGCTATAATCGAGAAGGAGTCGTCAATGCATCGATGGAATTTGATGTCGAGTCACTCAGTCCGACGTATCGCTTACTCATCGGTGTACCCGGACGCTCAAACGCGTTCGAGATTTCAAAACGTCTCGGACTCGAAGACCGGATCATCGACGCGGCACGTGGTCAGATCGGTAGCGACGCACAATCCGTCGAGACGATGATCGAACGACTAGAAGAAGCAAAACAACGTGCTGAAACGTTAGAGGCTCAGTTGCTAGAAGAGAAGAAGCGACTCGTTGCAGAGCGTGAGCAATTCGAGCAAGAACAAGCCGAGATTCAAGAAGAGAAGAATGAGATTCTAGCAAAAGCGGAAGAAAAAGCAGCACGTGCAGTCGAACGTGCCCAAAAAGAAGCGGAAGGCGTCATTAAACGTTTGAAAGAATTGCGTGATGCTGGTGCCGTCAAAGAGCATGAATTGATCGAGGCACGTAAAAAACTGGAAGATGCGAAGCCGAGTCTGCAAGAGAAACGGATTGCTAAAGTAAAAGCGAAATACGATCAAACGCCACGTTTTGATAAAGGAGAAGAAGTCAAAGTCACGACCTTTAATCAAAAAGGCTACATCATCAACCAACAGGCGAACGGCGAGTACACCGTTCAAGTCGGCATCATGAAGGTGAACGTCAAACCGGAAGATCTTGCGAAAATCGGCAGTACTCCAAAACGTCCTCAAACAAAAGGGCGTTCTGGTGGTACGAGCGTGACGAAACAATCGGCGCCTTCAGCTGAACTGGATTTACGTGGCGTCCGTGTTGAAGAAGGATTATCGAAGCTCGAACGCTTTATGGACCAAGCTTTGTTATCGAACTACGACCATATTCGTGTCATCCATGGTCTGGGTACGGGAGCGATGCGTCAAGGTGTCCAAGAATTCTTGAAAGGTCATCGTCACGTCAAAGGTCACCGCTTAGGTGGTCAAGGTGAAGGCGGACACGGTGTGACGATCATTGAACTGAAATGAGGAAAGCAAGATGAACATTTTTGAGAACGTCTATGTCTATACGACAGCGCTCTATTCGGTCGCGGGATTACTGATCATTTTAGGACTTGCACTTTTTGAGTTGACAACCCGGTATAAAAACTGGGAACATATCAAGAGTGGCAACATCGCCGTTGCGTTAGCAACAGGTGGAAAAATCATCGGACTCGCCAATATCGTTCATTTCGCTGTGCAAGGAGAAGAACGGGTCGGGTCGATATTTCTTGAAAGTGCTTTTGGCTTCTTACTGTTGATATCGACATACTGGATCTTTGAATTCCTGACACCGAATTTGCCGGTAGACCGTGAAATCGAGAACGGCAACATTGCTGTCGGTATCATTTCATGCGCTTTATCAATCGGCATGTCCTACGTCATCGGATCAGCGTTAGTGGGGTGAATTCGTGTTAGAACGTTTAGCGAAAATCATGTTTGGGGTTTCGATCGCCTTTTTGATCGTCGGTATCCTTTGGATTGTATTTAATTAAAAGAACCGGTCTTACCGTGTGATCATTCCGTACTGACATCGTTTCAGTACGGAATTTTTATTGAGCCACGCCTAATCAAAAAAGGAGGAACGCATATGAACGTACGAAAAACATCAACAACGACAGAAACGAGACGCCGTGCTTTTGAGGCGATGCAATTGATTTCTTGGAAGGACATCTTCTGGGTCATTATCGGATCGGCGATTCTCGCCTTTGGAATCAACTACTTTACGATTCCGAACGATCTTTCAGAAGGCGGATTAATCGGGATCACGGTTATTTTCTACTATCTCTATGGCTGGGATACAGGACTTGTCTCCCTGCTTGCGAACGCGTTACTGTTCATCGTCGGATATCGATTCCTTAGCCGGAAGACGATGCTCTACTCCGTCATTTCAGTCGCCGTCACATCGTTTGTTCTCTCTTCGACAGCAAATCTTGCGACATCATCGGATAGCCGTTTAATTGGTACGGTCTATGCGGGCATTCTGATTGGTGTCGGAATCGGACTCGTCATTCGAGCGGGAGGAACGACAGGTGGCGGAGTCATCATCGCTCGATTGATGAATAAGTATCTTAATCTCAGTATCGCGGTCTCAATGTTCATCATCGACGTCGCGGTCGTCGGTGCATCAGGGTTCCTTTTCGGAGAAGAGACGATGCTATACACGTTGATTGCGATCATCATCGGCTCATACTTGATTGATCTCGTTAGCGAAGGATTGAATGTCCGCGAAGCGGTCACGATCATCAGTCATCGCCAAGAGGAGATTGCGACGATCTTGACGGAGACGCTCGGACGTAGCGCAACCGTCATTCATAGCCACGGTCATTTCACGAAACAAAAGAATGATATGTTGTATATGATCGTCGATAAGCGACAACTGGCACCATTGAAACAAATCGTCGAAGCAGCGGATCCCCGCGCCTTCGTCGTTATTCATAAAGTACGCGAAGTCATTGGAGAAGGATTTACGTATCCATCCCGGTGATGCCTATTAACAAGCAGTGCTTCTTCTTTTTCGGAAACGATAAAGGGAGGTGCTGCTTTTTTAGTATCATGATTCCTGATTGAAAGAATCGAAAAAAACAAGCAGATTTGATTTCTTTTTTTGGATTTTACTGGCATGTCGAATTCGATTCAACGTATAATAAAAATGAATAGCAATTCATTATCTGGGAGGGAAACGTATGGAATCCGTTTGGTTATCTGATTATCCCGAGCAAGTGCCCGCATCGATTGATTATCGAGAATTACCTCTTTATCAGGCACTCGATGAGGCGGCGACCGATTTTCCAGAACAACGTGCCTTGAGTTTCTTAGGAAAACGTATGACGTTTCGTGAAGTACGTGATGAGGCCCGCGCCCTTGGGAGTCTATTACAAGAGCACGGACTAAAAAAAGGGGATCGCGTCGGACTGATGCTACCGAACTGCCCGCAATATATGATCAGTTATTATGCGGTTCTCTATGCAGGTGGTATCGTCGTGCAGGTGAACCCACTCTATACGGATCGTGAACTGGAGCAGATTCTCGTTGATTCAGGAGCACATCTACTCGTGACGCTCGATCTACTTTATCCGAAAGCGTCACGCGTCAAGGCGGCGACGAAGCTCAAGACGGTCGTGACGACAAGTATCGCGGATTACCTTCCCTTCCCTAAAAATAAACTGTATCCGATTAAAGCACGGAAAGATAACAACATCATCATCGATACGACAGGTTCGATTCCGTTTTTATCTTTGCGGGGTTATGAGCCGATTACACCAGTCGCGATTCAACCGAAGGAGGACGTCGCGGTTCTCCAATATACGGGCGGAACGACAGGCGCACCCAAAGGTGTCATGTTGACACACTTCAATTTGAGTGCAAACGTCGAACAGATTGACAACTGGTTCTATAAATATAATCGAGGAGATGGACGGAAGCTGTTAGCAGTCGTTCCTTATTTCCATGTCTATGGCATGACGTGTAACCTCAATTTCGGCATATTTAATGCCTATGAACAAATCATCGTTCCAAAATTCGATATCGAACAGGTACTCAAGACGATTCATAAGGAAAAACCGAACCTGTTCCCAGGTGCTCCGACGATGTATGTCGGTCTATTGAATCATCCGAAGCTGAAAAAGTACGATCTCTCTTCGATTGAAGCCTGTATTTCTGGTTCAGCCCCGCTACCAGTCGAAGTGCAGGAAAAATTCGAAGCGCTGACAGGTGGGCGAATTGTTGAAGGGTACGGTCTGTCTGAAACGAGCCCGGTGACGCATACGAACTGTATCTGGGATCGTCGGATTCCTGGAACGGTCGGTATTCCGGTACCCGATACGCAAGCGAAAATCGTCCAAGCAGACGGAGAGACACCAGCTGCTCCAGGTGAGATTGGTGAGATCATCGTCACAGGCCCACAAGTCATGAAAGGATACTGGAAACGTCCAGAAGATACGCAAGCGGTACTTCGAAACGGTTGGTTGCATACGGGAGACCTTGGATATATCGGTGAGGATCATTACTTCCGAATCGTCGATCGTAAAAAAGATTTAATCATTGCTTCTGGATTCAACATTTATCCACGTGAAGTCGAAGAAATCCTATATGAACACCCAGCCGTCAAAGAAGCGGTCGTCATCGGTGTTCCAGATGTCTACCGCGGAGAGACCGTCAAAGCGTTCATCGTCGTCAAGGATGAGATGACGGTCACGGAAGAAGAGCTCGATCAATTCTGTCGCAAGCAATTAGCATCGTTCAAAGTGCCGAAGCAGTATGAATTCCGGCAAGAGTTACCGAAGACGTTCGTTGGGAAGATTCTCCGCCGTGTTCTCGTTGAAGAAGAACGTGCCAAACAACTCGAAGAAAGCAGTTGACAGGATGAAATGGCATGATAGAATAAATATGAATGAACCATCATTCATTTTATGCGTTAGGAGATAGTGGAATGAAACGAACAATGTCAAAGAGTGACCGCATCATTGATGCAGCCGTAAAAGTCATCGCTAAAAACGGCTACCACGGGGCGAAGGTGACTGCCATCGCAAAGGAAGCCGGGGTTGCGGATGGGACGATTTATCTGTACTTCAAGAATAAAGAACATCTCTTGATTTCGCTATTCCAAGCGAAAATGGGAAGCTTCATCGAATATTCCGAAGGACAAATCGCGAGCCATACGACAGCAACGGAACAATTGGCAGCATTGATCGAGGCACATCTTGAGCAATTATCCGTCGATTATGATTTGGCTGTCGTCACGCAAATCGAGTTACGTCAATCCAATCAAGACATGCGTCAAAATATCGCCGCCGTCTTGAAACCCTACTTGCATCTGATTGACCGTGTCGTCAAGCACGGGATGACGACAGGTGAGTTTTCAAACGAACTCGATTATCGTTTAGCACGTCAGATGATTTTCGGAACAATCGATGAGGTCGTGACGAGCTGGATGGCAAGTGGATTCAAATATGAGTTGCTTGAGACACGCGACGGGATTCATCGGATGTTGATCAAAGGGCTGAGTTAAGCCCTTTTCATTAAAACAATCATGTAAGCGGATACAAAGAATGATGGTGAATAGACGATAAGGGGGAGCATGAGATGGAAATCTATGTACTGTTGAAACGCACATTCGATACGGAAGAAGCTATCCAACTCGAGAATGGTCAAATCGATGAGGATGGCGCTGAGTTCATCATTAACCCATACGATGAATATGCGGTAGAAGAAGCGATTCGTGTCCGTGATGCACAAGGGGGAACGGTGACGGTCGTGACGGTCGGTCCGGAAGATGCGGATAAGGAGTTACGAACAGCACTCGCGATGGGAGCGGATCAAGCAGTACGCATCTCAATCGAGGACGATATCGAAGAGGCAGATCATTTCACGATTTCTGAAGTGCTTGCTGGTTATTTGAAGGAACAGACAGTCGATCTCATCATCGCTGGAAACGTCGCAGTTGACGGCGGAAGTGGTCAAGTGGCACCACGCGTCGCAGAACTGCTTGATATTCCTTACGTGACGACGATCACGAAACTGGAGCTCGACGGTACGAAGGCTGTCGTCACACGCGATGCTGAAGGGGACACGGAAACGATTAAAACAACACTTCCGTTACTCGTCACTGCGCAGCAGGGGTTGAATGAACCACGTTATCCAAGTCTTCCGGGGATCATGAAAGCGAAGAAAAAGCCGCTAGAAGAACTGGAACTCGATGATCTCGAACTTGATGAAGACGAACTCGCACCACGTCTAGAAACAATCGAACGTTTCTTACCACCGAACAAAGCAGCCGGTAAGATTCTTGAAGGTGAACTGAACGAGCAAGTCGCACAGCTCGCATCATTATTACGCAACGAAGCAAAAGTGGTCTAAGGGGGAGAAACGAATGACAAAAGCATTAGTACTCGCAGAATCACGGGATGGCAGTTTACGGAATGTGTCGTTTGAGGCAATCGCAGCAGCGCGACGTGTCGCTGACGAAGTCATCGCAGTCCTGATTGGACACAATGTCGCAAAGGATGCGGATGCACTAGCATCACGCGGAGCGGACCAGGTGCTCGTCGTCGAGGATGAACGGTTATTGCACTACACACCAGACGGATACGGACAAGTCTTCCTCGAGTTGATGAACCGGACGTCACCCGACGTGCTCGTCTTCGGACATACGTCGCTCGGTAAGGATCTATCACCAAAAATCGCGGCAAAACTGCAAGCGGGTCTAATCAGTGACGTGACAGCGATTGAAGGGGAGGGCGCGGAAGCAACGTTCATCCGTCCGATCTACTCAGGGAAGGCATTTGAGAAAGTCAAAGTCTCAGAAGGCAAGACTCTCTTTACGGTCCGTCCTAACAACATCGATCCACTCGAAGCAGGTAGTTCACAAGGAACGGTTGAGTCGGTTACAGTTGAACTGAAGGATTTACGGACGATCGTCGCAGACATCGTACGTAAAGCAACAGGCGGCGTTGATTTATCAGAGGCAAAAGTGATCGTCGCAGGTGGACGAGGCGTCAAGAGTTCGGACGGATTCGCACCGTTACAAGAACTAGCAGACGTCCTTGGAGGAGCAGTTGGTGCTTCGCGTGGTGCTTGTGATGCGGATTACTGCGACTATGCGCTTCAAATCGGTCAGACAGGTAAAGTCGTTACACCGGACCTTTATATCGCATGCGGGATCTCAGGCGCGATTCAACACTTAGCAGGGATGTCGAATGCAAAAGTGATCGTTGCGATCAATAAAGACCCGGAAGCAAATATCTTCTCTGTCGCGGACTACGGGATTGTCGGAGATTTGTTCGATGTCGTGCCACTATTGACAGCTGAATTTAAAAAAATGCTCGTTCACGGATGAGTGTATACACCGGTGCCATGCTGATGGTACCGGTTATTTTTTACGAATTCTGCACGTGAGCAGTTTCGTTTGTTGGAAGAGACTGCTATGATATACTCGAATCAATAAAGAGATCACCCATTTTTTTACCGGGTCGATCTACTCATTAGGAGGTTATGATCAATGGCAATCGTACACGCAACTAGCCAATCATTTAAAGAAGAAACACAAGAAGGACTCGTCCTTGTTGATTTTTGGGCAACATGGTGTGGACCATGTCGCATGCTCGCACCTGTCCTTGAAGAACTCGATGCTGACATGCAAGATGTAAAAATCGTCAAAGTTGACGTGGATGCAAACCCAGAAGTAGCTGGAGCATTCCAAGTTCAAAGTATCCCGACACTTGTTCTCTTCAAAGATGGACAACCTGTTAACAAAACAATGGGCTTCATGCCAAAAGACGCACTTAAAGAATTCGTTGAAACATCTAACTAATTCTTTCCTGCATATCAAAACAGACCGTTCTGCACAGGCAGAACGGTCTGTTTTTTTAAATTACATTGGCGTACAAAGTTCGATCAGGTGTCCATCGGGGTCGAGGACATAGGCGACGACTTGTCCCCATGGTTTTTCAACGGGAGCGAGCACGGTTTCGTATCCTGCGGCTTCCACTTTTTGAAAAAGTGCCGGAACGTCATCCGTGATGAAACCAATCTCTAACGTCTGTTGTGTTTTTCCGCTTGGTATCCTGTATTCCGGAATCAACTGTTGCACGTCTTCACGCGTATTGAAGGCGAGTGTCGTCTGACCGGTTTCGAACTCGATGTAACTCCCGTGCTCCGCTTTGACGGATAAGCCAAGAACGTCTCGATAGAATGTCAGCGTCCGTGCAGTGTCTTCAACGTATAAAATCGTATAGCCGTATTGAATCATCAAAAAGCCTCCTGTCAATCCTCTAATAACGAAGCGATGTCTGAAGCTGGTGTCGGGTAAGCGAATCCAGTCTGTTGCATCGAAGTACTTGGAATCCGGTGTTGCATCGCAAACGAGAAGTAATTCGCAAGTTCCGCTGCATTGACGCCGATGAAATGTGCGCCGAGCACTTGGTCATCTTCACCAACAAGAACTTTCGCTCGAGCAAAACTGTCTTTGATCCGTGCGTTCGTTTGCCAGGAAGACGTATCAATCAATCGACCACGGTACGAGATACCTGCTTTTTTCAAAGCAGTTTCCGTCTCACCGACGAGGGCGAGGTTCGGCGCGGTGAATACGACGCTAGGTACAGGGAGTAGCTCTAGTTTCCGATTGTTCCCTTCGAGCATGTTATCAGCAGCGAGTCGTCCTTCTGTTCCGGCAAACGGTGTCAACGCCGGATTCCCGCTGACGGCAACATCTCCTGCGGCATAGATATGTTCGACGGAAGACTGGAGATACGCATTGACATGAATTCCTTTTTCGTTATGCGAAACACCGATGGCTTCGAGACCAAGTTGATCGATACTTGCGACACGTCCAGTCGCATTCAAGACGACATCCGTCTTCAACACATCACCGTTCGATAAACGAAGGGAATCCTCTTCGTAAGCGACGACTTCTGCCTCTTTGATGATCGAGATGCCAAGTGCTCGCGTAGCATCGAGTAAGACATCGACGAGTTCACTTTCGAATTGTTTTAAAGGATCAGATCGTAAGACGATCGTGACGTCTGCGCCAGCAATACGAGCGAGATGCGCGAACTCAAACGAGATATACCCGCCACCGATACAGACGAGTCGACGGGGGAGATCCTTTAGCTCTAAAAATTCATTACTCGTTATAAAACGTTCACTACCGGGTACAGTTAATTCGCGAGGTCGTAGACCGGTTGCGATTAAAAACTGTTCCCCTTCGATTTCTTCTTCACCAATTCGAAGACGATGTGAAGATACGAAATGCGGTTCACCGTGGAAATAGTCAATGTCCGTTTCCGCGTACCGCTTTCGTGTTTGCTCCGGAATGGCGCGTGTGTATTCATTCTTGCGTTCCATCAACTGGCGCCAATCAATCGAAATCAATCCCTTTACGCCATATCCGAGTAAGCGCTCGACCGCGTCTTTCGTCTCACTACCTGTCAGTAAGATTTTTTTTGCGTCACATCCACGTTGTGCGCATGTGCCTCCCGGTGTGAAATTTTCCACGATGGCAACACGTAGCCCTTTTTCAGCGAATTTATAAGCCGCTTGATTCCCAGCGGAACCTGTTCCGATCACAATGCAATCATATGTACGCATTTTTCATCCTCCGTATGTCATAATCAATGTATGGTATTTACCCGAACGAATAAAACTAAAAACGGTGAAAGGAGACATTTATTTGGGACATCAAGAACATATCAAAGCAAAACTATCCCTTTTGCCGGATGAGCCAGGATGTTATCTGCACAAAAATGAATTCGGCGAAATCATCTATGTCGGAAAAGCAAAAAATCTCAAGAACCGAGTCCGCTCCTATTTCACGGGAGCACATGATATTAAGACAGAACGTCTCGTCGCGGAAGTCCGTGACTTCGAATACATCATCACAGCCAGTGAACTAGAAGCGTTATTGCTTGAGATGACGCTAATTAAGAAACATGATCCGAAGTACAATATCATGTTGAAGGATGATAAGTCGTATCCGTACTTGAAAATTACGAATGAGACCTATCCCCGCCTGATCACAACGCGTAAGTTGAAAAAGGATGGCGGTCATTATTTTGGTCCTTATCCGAATGCGTATGCGGCGAACGAAACGAAACGTCTGTTAGATCGTTTATATCCGCTACGTAAATGCCAGCCGATGCCGAAAAAACTTTGCCTGTACTACCACATCGGTCAGTGTCTCGGTCCATGTGAAATTCCGAATCTCGAGTCGGAACAAAAGACGCTCGTGTCGGAAATCCGCAGGTTCTTGTCCGGGGACACGAAGGAACTCGTCGAAAGCTTGAAACAGAAGATGGCGGAAGCAGCCGAGACGATGGAATTCGAGCGAGCCGGAGAATTACGGGATCAAGTCCGAGCGATCGAGTCGATCATGAATAAACAAAACATGATCACAGCGGATCTGACGTCACGCGACGTATTCGGAATTCATGTCGATAAAGGTTGGATGTGTGTCCAAGTCTTCTTCCTTCGCGGCGGAAAGATGATCGAACGTGATGTCTCGCTTTTCCCGATCTATGGTACGCCGGCAGAAGAGCTTGAGAGTTTCATCGTCCAGTTCTACGAAAAGAACATCAAACCAAGTGAAGTTTATGTACCGCCACTCGTTAATCAGCTACTGCTCAAAGAGGCGCTCTCGATTAAAATTCATGTTCCGGTCCGAGGATCAAAACGGAAATTACTTGATCTAGCAACGAAGAATGCTGAAAACGCGATCTCGGAACGCTTCGAGTTGTTAGCTAAAGATGAGAAACGGACCGTTCAGGCAGTCGAAGAACTCGCTGACGCGATCGACGTTCATCCATTGTCCCGGATTGAGATCATCGATAATGCGAACATCCAAGGAGCGGATGCCGTATCGGCGCTCGTCGTCTTTGAAGACGGTAAACCACTGAAAAAAGAATACCGGAAGTTCAAGATCCGGACGGTTCAAGGACCGGATGACTATGAATCGATGCGGGAAATCGTTCGTCGGCGTTATCGACGGTTGTTACTTGAAGGAGCGCGCCTTCCGGACCTCGTCTTGATTGACGGAGGAGTCGGACAGTTGAATGCTGCTTTAGAAGTCATTCAAGATGAACTCGGCTTATCCCTGCCGGTCGGATCATTAAAAAAAGATGACAAACACCGGACGAGTCAGTTGTTGTTTGGAGAAGATGCTCGATTGATCGAACTCAGCCCACGTTCGAGCGCGTTTTATCTACTTCAGCGTATGCAAGATGAGGTCCACCGATTCGCGATCACCTTCCACCGCTCGCTTCGTTCAAAAGGGATGACACGTTCATTACTCGACGAGATTCCGGGAGTCGGACCGAAACGACGCCAGCAGTTGATTCGTCATTTCGGATCGATGCGTAGCCTGCGACGTGCGACGATCGAACAGTTGGCGGAAGCAGGATTACCTGTCAAGTTAGCGGAAACCGTCGCTGAATATCTAAGTCAAGCGAATGAAGAATGAAAAAATGCCGTCCTCTTGAAGAGGGCGGCATTTTAAAATAATTAGTTGTTGATGTACTTCTCGTAGTATGAACCGAAGTCGCGCTGGTTCCACTGATGATAGTGACCTTGTAGCCACTCGAAGGATTGTTCAGACAACTCCTTGAATGTTTGCGGGACGTTCATATCGCCTTGGCGAAGACCACCGAGAATCGTGACCGAATGATTCAATGAGTTGTTCGCGAACTCGAGCATTTTTTGTCCTTCATATTGTTTTTCAGCGATGGCAAGCAATGTCTTATACAGATCCTTTACATGCTCTAGCTGTTTTTTATCTACGTCAATCGAATAGTGTTTGCCGCCAATCTCGAACTTGATCTCTACATCGAGATCGACTGTTCCGGCTGTTTCGAACATGACATGGCGAATTGGATAATGTGCATACGGATAGCGGTAGAGTACACGTTTTGAACTGACGGCACTTTCACCATCAAGGTGAATCAAAGCCAGATTCGTGAAGCAATACTCGTCAGATTTGGATTTGATCAAGAAGTAGATTTTCTCGCCGTCTTCATGCAAGACATAATCGTCAGCGGCTGCCTTGTCGAAATCATCAGGATGAATGACTTGTCCGATATCACTGAATCCCGTTAAATCTGCTGCTAGTTTTTTGAACATGTGAAGTTCCTCCTCGCGATTTGTGTACGAATGATTTTACGAGCACTTACTGAAAAAGGTTTCATGAATCTATTTCGATGTTGAAAATTAAGATTCCTGTCACGTTCTATGTAAAGTTCAACTGATTGGTTCAAGTGGATCTTTAGGATCGATTTGGACCGTGATTTGAACAAGCTCTTTATTCGTCTCAGCATATCCTTCCGCGACACATCCGTTAAAACGGGAGAACTGTTCAGCGAGGAAACCAGCTTCGAGTTGAAAGTAGCCTTGCGGTCGTTCATCTCTCGTCGTATCAGGAGGAGACAGCACGAACGAGATGACCGTTCCTTTACGTTTCTTGAGTTCGAGCATTCCCCAACCAGCTTGTTCAAAGAATGAGGTCAATTCAGATTCATCCACGACAGGGAATTGACGCGCTAGACGTTTACCTGCCCAGTAGATGACTTGCCGATAATCCGATCCAAGAAGATCGGTCAGCACATAATCCCGGATCAATTCGATTCCGAAAAGTGGTGTTTGATTTGGTGTAACATCCATCATGATTCACTCCTATCTGTGAACCATTATACCGAGATGATTCTAGCAGGTCATTGTTTTCCTGAAAAAATTTGCAGTTAAATGCAACGGCTCGGGTTGTCTTCTAAAAAGGACAGGAGTAAAATAAGTGATGAAAAGACGAATTTCCTTATGAAAGCGCTTTTCTACCAAAATGCGCCAACGGTTGATTGGCAAACAAAAGGGGGGATTTGGATGGCGAATCATCGTGATTTCGTGAGTCGTAAAATACACTCACTGCTCGGCGTCATTCCAATCGGGTTATTTTTACTTTCGCACTTAACGACGAACTACTTCATCGTACGTGGTGAGGAAGACTTCAATAAGGCCGCGGAATTCGTGGGGAGCGTTCCGTATCGACTGTTCTTAGAGATTTTTGTCATCTTCATTCCAATCATCTTGCACGGTGTCTATGGTGTGTACATCGCATTCACGGGTTCTGCGAACACGGGACGATATACATACTTCCGGAACTGGATGTATGTCTTGCAACGGTTCAGTGGTGTATTCCTTGTCGTGTTCATCACATGGCACGTTTGGGAGACGCGGATTGCCGCTGCGATGGGAACAGAAGTTGATGCGAGCATGATGCAGAACATCGTCGATAACGGATTCATGTTAGCGTTCTATATCGTCGGGATCTTGGCGACGACATTCCACCTTGCGAACGGACTTTGGACGTTCTGCATCACATGGGGAATCACACAGTCACCAGCATCTCAACGAGCGATGTCTTACGTGGCAGCACTCGTATTCATCGGTTTATCGTTTGTAGGCGTACGCTCGATCTTAACGTTTGCAGGCGTGTTGTAAGGAAAGGGGAACTGACAACATGGCGAACAAGAATCTTGTCATCATCGGCGGAGGGCTTGCCGGTCTGATGGCTACGATAAAAGCAGCAGAGCAAGGCGTACCAGTTAAATTATTCTCACTCGTACCCGTCAAACGCTCACACTCTGTTTGTGCACAAGGCGGCATCAACGGAGCGGTCAATACGAAAGGGGAAGGGGATTCACCATACCAGCATTTCGATGACACAGTATACGGTGGAGACTTCCTCGCAAATCAACCACCTGTTCAAAAAATGGCGGAAGCAGCGCCGAAAATCATCCATATGTTCGACCGAATGGGTGTCATGTTCAACCGGACACCGGAAGGCTTACTCGACTTCCGTCGTTTCGGAGGGACGTTGCATCACCGGACGGCATACGCTGGAGCGACGACAGGACAACAACTGTTGTACGCATTAGATGAACAGGTTCGTAAGTTCGAAGCGCAAGGTTTGGTAGAAAAATATGAAGGATGGGAATTCCTTCGTGCCATCATCGATGACAATGGCATCTGTCGTGGAGCGGTTTGTCAAAACCTCCGGACGATGGAAATCGAGGCTTTTGCCGCGGATTCTGTCATCCTCGCGACAGGTGGTCCTGGGGTCATCTTCGGAAAATCGACGAACTCGGTCATCAACACAGGACAAGCGGCAGCTGCTGTCTATCGTCAAGGTGCGATCTATGCGAACGGTGAATTCATCCAGATTCACCCGACTGCGATTCCTGGAGACGATAAATTACGTCTCATGAGTGAATCAGCACGTGGGGAAGGTGGTCGCGTCTGGACGTATAAAGACGGTAAGCCTTGGTACTTCCTCGAAGAAAAATATCCGGCATACGGAAACCTTGTTCCACGAGATATCGCGACACGCGAGATCTTCGACGTCTGTGTCAATCAAAAACTCGGCGTCAACGGAGAAAACATGGTGTATCTGGATTTATCGCATAAAGACGCAAAAGAACTCGACGTCAAGCTCGGTGGGATTCTTGAAATCTACGAGAAGTTCGTCGGTGATGATCCACGAAAAGTACCGATGAAAATCTTCCCAGCTGTTCACTATTCAATGGGTGGACTATGGGTCGACTACGATCAGATGACGAACATCCCTGGATTATTCGCAGCTGGTGAATGTGATTACTCGATGCACGGTGGAAACCGTCTCGGAGCGAACTCGCTTCTTTCTGCGGTATACGGTGGAATGGTCGCTGGACCGTCAGCGATCGCCTATATGAATGAACTCGAGACATCGGTTCATGAGATGAGTGAAGACGTCGTCGAAGCGCATAAAATCGAAGAAATCAATCGTTTCAATGATATCTTATCGATGGAAGGTACGGAAAACGCGTATCAAATCCACCGTGAGCTCGGAGAAATCATGACAGACAACGTTACGGTCGTACGTTATAACGATAAACTCGAAGAGACACTGACAAAAATCAAGGAACTCCGCGATCGGTTCACGCGTATCTCGGCAACGGATACAGCACGCTGGAGTAACCAAGGAGCATCATTCATTCGTCAGCTTGATCACATGCTTGATTTAGCCGAAGCGATTACACTTGGTGCGTTAAAACGTGACGAGAGTCGCGGGGCGCACTACAAGCCGGAATTCCCGGAACGTAATGATGAACAGTTCTTGAAAACGACGATGGCACGCTATACGAATGGTCATCCAGAAATCTTCTATGAAGACGTCGACACGTCGTTGATTCCGCCACGGAAACGCGACTACAGCAAGAAGTCGAAGAAAGAGGTGAAAGCATAATGGCGACACCACTCGAATCATCTACTACGCAAAAATCGGTTCAATTCATCGTTCAACGTCAAGATGGACCTGATGGTAAACCGTATGATGAAGCGTTTGAAATTCCGTACCGTCCGAACATGAACGTCATCTCTGCTCTAATGGAGATTCGCCGGAATCCTGTGAATGCAGCCGGTGAAAAAACGACACCGATCAACTGGGACATGGGCTGTCTAGAAGAAGTATGTGGCGCTTGTTCGATGGTCATCAACGGTACACCACGTCAGTCATGTACGGCACTCGTTGATAAACTCGAACAACCGATCCGTCTTCAGCCGATGCAGACGTTCCCGATCGTTCGTGACCTTCAAGTCGACCGTCAGCGTATGTTCGATGCGTTGAAAAAGGTTAAAGCATGGGTCCCAATCGATGGAACGTACGATTTAGGACCAGGACCGCGTATGCCAGAGAACAAACGCCAATGGGCATATGAGTTATCGAAATGTATGACTTGTGGTGTGTGTCTTGAGGCATGTCCGAACGTCAACGATCGTTCGACATTCATCGGGCCGGCACCGATCTCACAAGTTCGTCTATTCAACTCGCATCCAACAGGTGCCTTCCATAAGGAAGAACGCCTTGAAGCGTTGATGGAAGACGGCGGAATCATGCAGTGTGGTAACGCTCAAAACTGTGTTGAGGTTTGTCCGAAAGGGATTCCGCTGACGACTTCGATCGCAGCGATGAACCGTCAGACGACACTTCATTCATTCAAGAAGTTCTTCGGCAGTGACGAAGGACGAACAGGTGAAGCGGTTAGTTCATAAATTATTAAAGAAGGAGCTTGCTCCTTCTTTTTTCATTCAGACAGGAGGAACTCATTGTGCGCGTACCAGCTTACATTCCAGAACTCGAATCATGGCTTGAACAGATGAAACATGGCACACGACTCGACGTCGCCGTTCGTTTCGCGGAGACGGATGCCTATGGTCATATGAATAACCGGGTACCGTTCGTCTATTTTGAGGACGTTCGGACATTGATGTTAGAGGAAACAGGATACTCACTTGCAGAAGACGGCATCATCGTCGTTGCGGATGCCCAGTGTAATTACATTCGCCAAGTCTATCCACGGGCTCGTCTCGCTGTCTATGCCTATCCAGTACATGTAGGTAGTGCGTCGTGTGATGTCCATTACGCGGCGTTTGATGAGCAGGGTGAACTGATGTTCACAGGACGGACATCGATGGTACAAATCGACCGTGCCGGCAAAGCATTCCCATGGAGTGAGACATATAAAAATTCCTTGCAGAATCGCTTCGAATCCGTTATCATTTGATAATGAGTTCACATATTCGAAAACGACTCACTAGTACGTTATTAGTGAAGGGAGATTTCTTAATCATGGAAAAAACATTCAAAGTCATCGCGGATTCAGGCATTCACGCTCGTCCGGCTACTCAGCTCGTCAACACAGCTTCTAAATTCCAATCAGATATCAACTTGGAATACAACGGGAAGACTGTCAACTTGAAGTCAATCATGGGTGTTCTTTCACTCGGAATCGCGAAAGATTCAGATATCAAAATCGTTGCAAACGGTGACGATGCTTCTGAAGCAATCACGACTCTTTCAGATATGCTGACTAGCGAAGGTCTTGCTCAGTAATCCTGTAATCGTACATTCTCGGACGCCGGTCTTGCACCGTCGTCCTTTTTTGTTACCATAAGGTAGAGAGAAAGAGGTGGAGAAGAGTGAATCGAGCGATTGGAGTACTGGATTCTGGAGTCGGTGGGTTGACGGTCGCACGTGAATTGATGCGACAGTTGCCCCATGAGCGAATCATCTATGTCGGGGATACATTGCGGTGTCCGTATGGTCCTCGTCCAGAAGAGGAGATTCGTGAGTTTACGTGGGAGATGATTGATTATCTCGTGCAACAAGATGTGAAGTTGATCGTGATCGCCTGTAACACAGCCACGGCTGTCGTTTTAAAAGAAGCGCGAGAACGTTTAAATATACCTGTCATCGGTGTCATTGATCCTGGAGCCCGTGCGGCAGTCAAAGTGACGCGTACGAAACGAATCGGTGTCATTGGAACGAAGATGACGATTACAAGTAATTCCTATGAAAAGGCGTTACGCCACGTCGAAGGGCAAGTCGTCGTCGAATCTTTAGCGTGCCCGCCATTCGTTCCGCTCGTCGAGTCGATGCAGACAGATGGTGCGTACGTCGAACGTGTCGTTGCGAATACATTACGACCATTGATGAACTACGATATGGATACATTGATCCTCGGGTGCACCCATTACCCACTCCTAGCAGATGTGATTGGACGGGTCATCGGACCAGGCGTCCAGCTGATCTCTTCAGGAGACGAGACAGCGCTCGAGGTAGCAGCACTACTTGATTACAATACGATTTCAGCAGATGTGACACAAATTCCGGAACATCGTTATTACGCGACAGGCGATATCCGCTCATTTGATCAGATTGCGACGGATTGGCTCGATCAGACCATCCATGCAGAGCGCATCGTGCTTGGAACGGAGGAAGATTAAATGCGGATAGACCAACGAACGGCGGATCATCTCCGTCCTATTCAATTATCGATTGATATCAATAAACACGCAGAAGGTTCTGTCTTGATTGAACTGGGCGATACGAAAGTCCTCTGTACGGCGACCGTCGAGGAGAAGGTGCCACCGTTTCTTCGCGGTAAACGCCAAGGCTGGATCAATGCGGAATATTCGATGTTACCACGTGCGACGGCTCAGCGGACCGCACGAGAAGCCGTCCGCGGCAAACAGACGGGACGGACGATGGAAATCCAACGTCTCATCAGCCGTTCGCTTCGGGCCGTCGTCGATTTAGAGAAGCTTGGGGAACGAACAATCTGGATCGATTGTGATGTTATTCAAGCAGATGGTGGCACACGAACGGCATCGATCACTGGTGGTTTCTTGGCGCTCGTCCGGGCGGTCGATCAATTGATTCAAGCGGGAAAACTGACGGATACGCCAATCAAGGAAGGCATCGCAGCTATCTCAGTTGGAATTGTCGAGTCGAATGTCTTGCTCGATTTATGCTACGAAGAGGACGCTGCGGCGGAAGTCGACTTCAATCTCGTCATGACCTCATCGGGCAAAATCGTCGAGATGCAAGCAACAGGAGAAGAGTCGACATTTTCCCGTCAAGAGATGCTCGATATGCTCGAACTTGGGGAAAAAGGAATTAAGGAACTAATTAATGCTGGTCGAGATGCACTCGGTGTCTCTTGGTGGTATGTAGGAGAAGAAGTGGGGGAACATAGATGAAGGTCATCGTCGCAACACACAATGCAGGTAAAGTGAAGGAACTTGAAAGCATGCTGGGTCGTCTCGGTTATACGGTCGAGTCGTTACTCGATCACGCTGATGCTCCGGAAACAGACGAAACAGGTGAGACATTCGAGGAAAATGCACTTTTAAAAGCAACAGAGGCAGCAGCCTACTTTGGTCACGCGGTACTTGCTGATGATTCAGGTCTTGAAGTCGATGCTTTAGATGGCGCTCCAGGCGTCTACTCAGCACGATTCGCGGGTCTTGAAAAGTCGGATGTGGCGAACAATGCTTTACTACTTGAAAAGTTAGAAGGTGTTCCGGAGGAAGAGCGAACGGCACGATTCGTTTGTGTACTCGCGCTAGCGAAACCAACTGGTGAGACATTGACGGTTCGTGGAACGGTGGAAGGGCGAATCGGTTTTGAAGCGACGGGTTCGAATGGATTCGGTTACGATCCATTGTTCGTCACGGCGAGCGGACAGACGGCTGCTGAGTTGACGAAAGAAGAAAAAGCGATGATTAGTCATCGTGGCAATGCATTGCGCAAGCTCGAACAGGACTTAACTACTTTCTTAGGAGTGTGATGAAGATGAGAGCGTTGATCGTTAGTGATAGCCATGGATTAGAACAAGAACTGCTTACAATATTCGAACGTCATCAAGACGTAGATGTGGCATTTCATTGTGGGGACTCCCAATTGACGCGCGACATCGAATCATTATATCCATATCGTGTTGTACGGGGGAATTGTGATTACGGACACGATTTTCCGGAAGAAGTCACGTCCGAGATGAGTGGGCATACCGTCCTCTGTGTCCACGGGCATCGTCAGGACGTTAAATACAGTTTAGATGTCTTGCAACATCATGCGAACGAAAAGCAAGCGGACATCGTCTTGTATGGTCATTCTCATGTCGCGAAGGCGGAATACCGGGATGGCGTCTTATTCATCAATCCAGGATCGATTCGGATGCCACGTCATCGCCCAGATAAGACATATGCGATTCTTGAAGTGGATCAAAACCGTTATTCTGTCGATTTTCTTGATGTGAATGGTGACCGAGTCAATGCGCTTCACCTCGACGGAACATTTTTGTAATAAAATAAATGCAATCTTTGTAATGTGATTGACACGAAAGAATTGTTTTAGTATAGTTTATTCGTGTTGACACGTCCCAATAGCTCAGCAGGATAGAGCAACGGCCTTCTAAGCCGTCGGTCGGGGGTTCGAATCCCTCTTGGGACGCTATAATTAAAATAGAGACTGCCCTTACGAGGGCGGTCTCTTTTTTTTATTCCGATTTCCGATTATAATTAAGGTATCATGAACTCGAAAGGGATGAATGCGATGTGGAAGAAAATTGGTGCAGTCCTGTTACTCAGTACGTTTCTTGCGGGATGTAGTGAGATCTCCAGTACAGTCGATGACGCAAAACAACAAGTCAACAATGTGAAGAATAGTGTTGATTATGCGGGAGAACTCCAAGGCATTGCGAAAGATACAGCACAAGTCACGTCAGATCTGTCTTCTTCTTTGAATGAGGCTGCTACGAAAGCACGCGAATCCGCGAATCCGGAGCAAGCACTCGATCAACAAATCGAAAAGTTGAAGGAAAACGGAACGATTGATCAATTCAATCAAGAGCTGGATCAAATCGATCAACGATTGGCGGGTCTTGAAAACCCACCGCAAGAGTTGCAAAATTTAAGTGCAAAGCTTGAGCAGTTCGTGAATCAATCAGAAGATATTACACGACTTCTTGAAACAGACGTCTCTCTCGATACATTAAATCGTCTCGGCATCGAACAGGCAGGGAAATTACAAGATGCGATCACAAACTGGACGTCTTTGCTCGATCCGTTTACGAAATAAGTAGTTGAATGAAGGAGTGCAGGAATATGGAGACATCTCGCTGGATGGAACACGAACTAGAAGCAGAACGAGCGCGGGTCCTCCGTTTGCCGGAAGCTGAACAAGAACGGCTGGTCAAGGAATTGGAGACTGACCAATTGACAGGAGAAGATGTGTTATACCGACTCTATGTCATCCAGCCGTTTTTAGTACATGACCGTGAACGATACGAAACCGTAGCAGAGCGTTTTCTTGGAGTCGAGGGTGTGGAGCAAGTGCTCGCACTCTTTCTTTATGAACTCGGAGAACGGTATCCGATGAAACTCGCTTTGCGCTCGGCGTCACCTTACTTGCCGTATGGACTTGCGCTTCGATTAGATGAGATTAAACAGCGGATGACGGTGCGCGAACAAAAGACGAAACCGGTTCAAAAAAGAAATGCTGCTCATGGTACTGTAACTTCCGATACGGAGTTGATGCATGTATTACGACATGGAAGTTGGGTCGAACAAATGCGCCATTTGACCGGTATGGAATTTGAACGGACACCTGCCCTCACAGAATACATCACACACAAATATCTTCGTGCGCAAGATACAGAACATCAAAGCCTACTCGTGATTGATCAGTTAATAGGAAGCATGATTGAGTATCTGTCGTATCCGACGGACATTCATGTGCCACATCTAGATATACACTGGATGATTTCGTCACGTCAGGATTTAGAAGAAGTGCGGTTCACGCATCAGCAGGAACAACAAGCGTTACTTGCATCGATGCATACATTAGAGCGAATGGATCCTTTCCGAGCATTGCTCGTCTTGCGTTCGGATCAATTGATTCATCTTGAAGAACGTAAAGCGATCGGATCGGATATGGAAAAGTGGCTTTTGGCATGTGACGAACTAGCGGGGCTGTCGTTTGAAAAAGAAGAGCCGGAACGTGCCTTAAGTCCGCTGGCGAAGCGATTATATCAAGGGGTACATATCCTCTATCCGGAAGTCATCGCATTCGAGCAAATTTACTTCGATTGAGGCATCAGGAAACGATTCGTTCAACAGTGGTAATCGTCAGAACGATTGTGCTATAATGTGACTTGTTGTACACACATGTACGCTAATTGACAATTTTGGAGGGACTCAGCATGACTGCAAAATGGGAAAAACAATCAGGTAGCCTCGGCGTCCTCACGTATGAAGCGCCTGCTGAAGCATTTGATAAAGCGGTAGACCAAGCGTTCAAGAAAGTCGTTAAGACTTTGAACACGCCTGGTTTCCGTAAAGGAAAAATGCCACGCGCAATGTTCAACAAAATGTACGGTGAAGAAGCACTGTACCAAGATGCACTCGATATCCTTTATAAGGACACAATCGAAGGTGCAGTCGTCGAATCAGGAATCGAGCCAATCGCGCTTGAGAACATCGACGTTGAAACACTCGAAAAAGGCAAGCCAGTCGAATTCAAAATCACGTTCGTCATCGAGCCAGAAGCTACACTCGGTGAGTACAAAGGTCTTGAGTACACAGCAGTTGAAACGAACGTTACTGACGAAGACGTCGACGCTGAACTCAAAACATTACAAGAACGCGGTGCAGAACTCGTCGTTAAAGAGGATGGCGTCATCGAGAATGGCGATACAGTCGTATTCGACTTCGCAGGTTTCGATGGGGAAAACCAATTCGACGGCGGAACTGCTGAGAACTACTCACTCGTCATCGGTTCTGGAAACTTCATTCCTGGATTCGAAGAACAAATGGTCGGTTTAAAAACTGGCGAGCAAAAAGATCTTGAAGTGACATTCCCAGAGGAATACCACGAAGCATCACTCGCTGGAAAACCAGTTACATTCAAAGTAACGATCCATGAAGTTAAAGCACAAGAGCTCCCTGAATTGACAGATGAGTTCGCAAAAGAAATGGATGAAGAAGTTTCTTCACTCGACGAGTTGAAAACAAAAATCCGTACGCGTCTCGAAAACACACGCAAACAAGAAGCTGATGCTTCAATGCGCGATGAGTTAGTCGAAGCGGCTACAAAAAACGCGACAGTTGATCTTCCAGAAGTCATGGTCGAAAACGAAGTCGAGCGTATGGTTCAAGAGTTCACACAACGTATTCAATCACAAGGCATCGACCTCAACATGTACTTCCAGTTGACTGGAACGACAGAAGAGGCAATGCGTTCTGAAATGAAAGAGCAAGCGGAAGAGCGCGTTAAAGCACGTCTCGTCCTCAAGCAAATCGTTGCTGACGAAAAAATCGAAGTAACAGATGAGGAAACTCAAGCTGAACTTCAATCAATGTCAGAACTCTACAACATCCCTGCAGATCAACTTGAAACGATGCTTGCACCACAAGGTGGTCTTGAAACGCTTAAAGGCGATCTTCAATTCCGTAAAGCTATCGATGTTCTCGTCGACAACGCAAAAGCAAAATAAGCCATTTCATGGTTTTCGATCGACTTCAAGCCCAATTTCTGGTCTTGGAGTCGATTTTTTTGTACGATAGGTCAAACAAGGACAAACGATCCTTGGTTCAGAACATCAAACTGTAAATCGTTCGTCCAGGATTTGAAAGACTTTCCTTGTTCATGCTACAATCATAAATAGTAAAACGTGAGACGAGATGCTACAGGCATCCATACAATTTCCACGTTAAAGGGGTGGACCTTTATGTTTAAATTTAACGAAGAAAAAGGTCAGCTAAAATGTTCTTTCTGTGGAAAGACACAAGAACAAGTACGCAAACTTGTTGCTGGACCTGGCGTTTACATTTGCGACGAGTGTATCGAACTCTGCAATGAAATTGTAGAGGAAGAACTCGGTACTGAAGAAGAAGTCGAGCTGAAGAATGTTCCGAAACCGCATGAAATTCGTACGACACTTGACGATTATGTTATCGGTCAAGAGAAAGCGAAGAAATCGCTGTCTGTAGCGATGTACAATCACTACAAACGAATCAATGCTGGTGGTCGCGCAGATGATGTCGAGCTCTCAAAATCGAACATCGTCATGATTGGACCAACAGGTAGCGGTAAGACACTTCTTGCCCAAACGATGGCACGTATCTTGAACGTACCGTTTGCGATTGCAGATGCAACAAGTTTGACGGAAGCCGGTTATGTCGGTGAAGACGTCGAGAACATCCTGTTGAAACTCATCCAAGCGGCGGATTACGATGTTGAGAAGGCTGAAAAAGGCATCATCTACATTGATGAAATCGATAAGATCGCTCGTAAATCAGAAAACCCGTCGATTACACGTGACGTATCTGGTGAGGGTGTCCAACAAGCCTTGCTGAAGATTTTGGAAGGAACAGTTGCGAGTGTACCGCCACAAGGTGGACGGAAACACCCACATCAAGAATTCATCCAAATCGATACGACGAACATCTTGTTCATCGTTGGTGGCGCATTCGATGGTATCGATCAGTCGATCAAACGTCGTCTTGGTAAAAAAGTCATCGGATTCGGAAACGATTCAGAGAACCGTAACCTTACACAAAAAGAAATTCTAGCAGCTGCATTACCAGAAGATCTTCAAAAGTTCGGTTTAATTCCAGAGTTCATCGGTCGTTTGCCGGTCATGGCGACGCTCGAGCCACTTGATGAAGAGGCACTCGTTCAAATCTTGACGAAACCGAAAAACGCCCTTGTGAAACAATATAAGAAAATGCTTCAACTTGATGATGTCGAACTCGACTTCACGGAAGATGCACTTCTTGAGATTGCAAAACTTGCAATCGAACGTAAAACAGGTGCGCGTGGTCTTCGTTCAATCATCGAAGAAACTATGCTTGATATCATGTTCGAAATCCCATCGCGTGAAGACATCGCGAAAGTCATCATTACAGCAGAAACGTTGACTGGTAAACGCGGTCCAACGCTTGAGTTGAAAGATGGTACAATTGAACATGGGAAAGAAAAAGAAACGGCGTAACACCGTGACAAATCGGCTCGGAGGCTACTTGTACGCCTTTCCGAGTCTTTTTGTTTAGGAGGAATTCGAATGAAGAAAAAACAATATCCACTTTTACCGTTACGCGGTGTCGTCGCGTATCCGTTGATCGGATTGACGATTGATGTCGGGCGTCCGGTATCCTTGAAAGCCTTACTTGCATCAAAGGAACACGAAATCGATCTCGTCGTCGTCACGCAACGTGATCCAGAAGCAGAGCCGTCTGTCGACGGACTGCATCAGGTTGGGACACTCGTTCAAATCGCGAAGATGAGTGAGCTCGGGAATGATACGGTCCGTGTCCGCGTCATCGGGAAGGAACGCGTCCGGATTGAAAACGTCGAGGAGACGGACGAGGGTTATCAAGCCGTCATTGAACCAATCGAGAAGATGGACATCAAAGGAGCGAAACAAGAAGCGCTCGTTCGTCTCATCAAAGAACAGTTCGGGCAACTCGTCTCTCGGATCAAAGGAATCGGAACGGATGAACGTCGCCGGTTCGAGACATACGAACGCCTCGATTCTTTGACGGACTATATCACGTCGAAGCTACCAATCGATATCTCGAAGAAGCAAGAGTTCCTCGAACAACAGGATCCGGTCGAACGAGGATTGATGTTGCTTGACGTCATGAAACACGAATATGAAGTCGTCGAACTCGAACGTGAGATGCGTGAACGGACGAAGAAGACGATTGAACAATCGCAACGCGAATATTACTTGCGGGAACAATTGAAGACGATTCAACAAGAACTCGGTGGCGAATCAGCTTCTGCTGAAAGCGATGCGACGAAATACCGGGAGCAGCTTGCGATGCTTGATTTACCAGAAACGACGGTTGCGAACGTCGAGAAGGAAATCAGTCGTTTAGCGGTCGTACCGGCGACGAGTCCCGAACATGGGGTCATTCGTAACTATCTTGAATGGTTCTTCTCATTGCCGTGGAATGAAGCAACCGATGATTTCTTGAACGTCTCAGCTGCTTCGGAACAGCTTGAAAAGGACCATTACGGTCTAGAGAAGGTCAAAGAACGGATCCTTGAGTATCTTGCCGTTCGTCAATTGACGGACTCGTTACGTGGACCGATTCTCTGTCTTTCTGGTCCTCCAGGAGTTGGGAAAACGTCGCTTGCCCGTTCGATTGCCACAGCACTTGAGCGGAAGTTCGTTCGTGTCTCACTTGGTGGCGTGCGCGACGAAGCGGAGATTCGTGGACATCGCCGGACATATATCGGTGCGATGCCAGGACGGATCATCCGCGGTTTAAAACAAGCAGGAACGAACAATCCAGTCTTCCTGCTCGATGAGATCGATAAGATGTCAAATGACTTCCGTGGTGACCCGTCATCCGCGATGCTCGAAGTTCTTGATCCAGAACAAAACAACAGCTTTTCTGATCACTATATCGAAGAGCCGTTCGATTTATCGAATGTCCTGTTCATTGCGACAGCGAACGATGTCTCAAACATCCCCGGACCGTTGCTTGACCGGATGGAACTGATTCAAATCGGTGGCTATACGGAACAAGAGAAGACGGAAATTGCCGTTCGTCATCTCTTATCGAAGCAGCTAGCTGAACATGGTCTGAAAAAGAGTCAATTGACAGTCAAAGCAGACGCGCTAGAAGAAGTCGTCCGTCGTTATACACGAGAAGCCGGTGTCCGGAATCTTGAACGTGTCCTCGGTTCACTTTGCCGGAAAGCAGCGAAACAAATCGCGATGGGTGAGAAGAAACGGGTGACGGTGACGAAACGTAATCTGGACGATTTCCTAGGCAAACCGATTTACCGCTATGGTCAAGGCGAGCTCGAAGATATGATTGGCGCGGTGACTGGTTTAGCGTATACTGCTTTTGGGGGCGATACGTTGACGATCGAAGTCAGCCTTGCTCCGGGTAAAGGGAAATTGCAGTTAACCGGGAAACTCGGTGATGTCATGCAAGAGTCGGCTCAGACCGCGTATAGCTTCGTCCGAGCGAATGCGACGTCCCTTGGCATCGAACCGAACTTCTACGAAACGCAAGACATCCACATCCACGTTCCTGAAGGTGCCGTACCAAAAGACGGACCATCTGCTGGGATCACACTCGCGACAGCATTGATTTCCGCTTTAACCAAACGTCCGGTTCGCCGAGACGTAGGAATGACGGGAGAAATCACGTTGCGTGGACGTGTCTTACCAATCGGTGGACTAAAGGAGAAGTCACTCGCAGCACACCGTGCGGGCTTGACGACCGTTCTGCTGCCGCAAGACAATACGCGGGATATCGATGATATTCCGGAAAGCGTCCGCGCAGGAATGGAATTCATTCCGGTCGCGACGATGGAGCAAGTGCTCGAACATGCATTAAAAGGAGAGTAACATGAAAATTTATAAAGCTGATTTTATTACGAGTGGCGTCAATCCGGAACATTATCCGGAGCCATTGTTGCCAGAAGTGGCACTCGCAGGACGATCGAACGTCGGAAAGTCCTCTTTCATCAATAAGCTGGTCCAGCGAAAAGCACTCGCGCGGACATCTTCGAAACCAGGTAAAACGCAAACCTTGAACTTCTTCAACATCAATGATGAAGTCATGTTCGTCGATGTACCGGGTTACGGATATGCGAAAGTCTCGAAGACGGAGCGTGAAGCGTGGGGCAAGATGATGGAGAAGTACTTTACACAACGGGAAATCCTCAAAGGTGTCGTACAGCTCGTCGACATCCGACACGACCCGTCTGCGGACGATGTGACGATGTACGATTTCTTGAAGTATTACGATCTACCGGTCATCGTCGTCGCGACAAAACTCGATAAAATCAAGAAGAGTCAACGTGATAAACATATCGCGGCAATTAAACGTAAATTGCAATTTGATGGTCAAGATACATTGATTCCTTTCTCGTCCGAGACTGGAGAGGGCGTCGATGCAGCGTGGGAAGCCATTTATCGCTTATTGTAAAGATTAAAGCCTACGAAATCTGCAGGATTTCGTAGGCTTTTTTACTTTCTATACATAAAAAGTGTTTTGTGAAAAATCTATTATTTCGTAATATAGTGTGTAAGAATAGCTATAATGACTATGTAATAAATGGGAGTGTGAATGGTTTGGATTTGCTTCGAAATAAATGGTTTAAGGCATTAATCTGGGTATTAGTGATTTTTCTCGTTATCTGGGTCGGTACAAAGATCTCATTTTTATTCCAGCCGATTAAAGTCATGCTGGCATTGATCTTCCCACCGCTAATCATTGCGGGGATTTTCTATTATTTCACGCTCGGTATCGTAGATGCATTGCAAAAACGCGTCAAGAAACGTGGTCTTGCAGTGTTGATCGTCTTGCTTGGTTTCATCACGATTCTGACGATCGCCGTCGCTTCAATCGGACCGATCTTAGTCGAACAGGTGACGGATTTTGCGACGAGCATTCCGACGCTCGTCATCGAATTACGTGATCAGACACTAAATTTACGCGATCAATTGATGGACAATCGTTTCATCTCGACTTGGGTACATGAGAATACAGATTTATTTGATAAATGGACGAATGAGGCGACATCGTATGTCGGTACGGTATTCAAGTCCGTCTCGACGTCCGTTGGAACGATTTTCGGTGTCATCTCTTCGACGGTCTTAATCATCGTCTTAGTACCGTTCATCTTAGTGTACATGTTGCTTGACGGCTATAAATTCCCTGATTCCGTCGTGAAATTATTACCGCGTAGCTACGAAACGGAAACGCGTAAAATTTTGCACGATATGCATGTGACAGTGAAGCATTACGTCAACGGACAGGTCATCGTCTCAATCTGCGTCGGTGTGATGTCGTTGATCGGTTTCTTCATCGCTGACATTCAATATGCGTTATTACTTGCCTTATTCTGTACGGTCACGAACATCATTCCGTATCTTGGACCATACATCGGTGCTGTTCCGGCGGTCATCGTCGGATTCATCGATGATCCGATCAAAGCCGTCTATGCGATCATTACGATCGTCGTCGCGCAGCAAATCGAATCGAACTTGATTTCCCCCTACGTCCAAGGGAAAACACTCAAGGTTCATCCACTGACGATCATCATCGTCTTGCTCGTTGCTGGAAAAATCGGTGGCATCATCGGTGTCATCTTAGCGGTTCCGACCTATGCGGTCTCAAAGGTCGTCATTCAGAACATCGCTCGGATCTATCGTTTACGTCAGCAACGCCTCGACGTACCGGACGTGACGGTATCACCTGAATCCTTGAAGTAAGTGTAACCCTCTGCTCTTTTTAGAAGCAGAGGGTTTGTGATTTTCATGAGAGAGGGATAAGGTAGAAGAAGAGAAAAAATGAAGAAGATTTCACAACTTCGACTCATTTTAGTTTATAAATTGATTGGAATCTTTTTTATAATGGTTATAATGTAGGATAGAGAACGAAAAGATAGATCGGAACGAAATCTTTGGACGTAAGGGGTAGAGCGCATGCATATCGTAGTGGTCGGCTTGAATAACAAAACAGCGCCTGTATCAATACGCGAACAAGTCTCATTTGGGGAGCATGAGATGAAGGGAGCGGTCGTCGCATTGCGCGATGAAAAAAGTATTTTTGAAAGTGTCATCGTCTCGACATGTAACCGGACGGAACTGTACGTCGTGACGGATCAGCCACATACAGGACGGTATTATACAAAACGCTTCCTTGCAAACTGGTTCGGTTTGACGATGGAGGAACTGGAGCCTTATCTTTTCATCCATGAAGGATTTGATGCGATGAAACATCTGTTCCGCGTGACAAGTGGACTTGATTCTATGATCGTCGGCGAAACGCAGATCCTTGGTCAAGTGAAGACGAGCTTCTTCATGGCGCAGAAGCTTGAAACGACAGGAACGGTCTTTAATAAACTCTTCAAAGAAGCGATCACGCTCGCCAAACGGGCTCACGCAGAAACTGGAATCGGTGAAAATGCCGTTTCTGTCAGTGCTGCTGCCGTCACGCTTGCCGAACAGTTACTCGGATCGCTTGAAGATAAATCAATCGTCGTCATCGGTGCGGGAGAAACTGGCGAATTGACGACGCTCAATTTGTATGAAGCAGGAGCGCGTGACATCACGGTCTTTAACCGGACGTTAGCTAAAGCGGAAGAGGTCGCGAATCGGTTCGAAGGATCAGCGCATTCCATCAACGAGATGCAGTGCGGTTTGCTTCGGGCAGACATCGTCATCTCTTCAACGGGCGCCAAACGAGCCATCATCAAACGGGAAGACATCGCGGCAGCACAGTTGTTCCGCCACGATCGTCCATTCCTCTTGATTGATATTGCTGTGCCACGCGACATCGAACCGACCGTTGGTGACTTGCCCGGTGTTCATTTGTACGATGTCGATGATTTGACATCAATCGTCCAACAAAACATGGCGGAACGGATGAAGGAAGCGGCGAAGATCGAACAACGAATCGAAGCGGCAATCGCTGAGTTCGAGGGTTGGATGACGACCCTTGGTGTCGTACCGATCATCACGGAATTACGAGACCAAGCCTTACGGATTCAACAAGAAACGATGCAAAGCTTGGAACGGAAATTACCGGAGATGTCGAAACGTGAAAAAACCGTCATTGGTAAACACATGAAATCAATCATCAATCAGTTGTTGCGTGAACCGTTGTCTTATATTAAAGATGCGGCAGCAAAACCAGATGCCGATGAGCGGATTGCGCAGTTTATGGATACGTTTGCATTAAACGAAGACTTGTTCGAAGGGCTCGAAGAGGAAGTCGTGACGTCAGAAGAGACGACACCTTCAGCAAAAGCTGTGAACCGGTGAACAAAGCACGATTTGTGTTACAATAGAAAATGCATGGGGCGGACTTGTGCCGCCCCTTTATCATTGTACAGGGGGATTTTAGCATGCGAAAAATCATTGTTGGATCGCGAAGCTCGAAGCTAGCGATGACACAGACGAAATGGGTCATTGACCAGTTGAAACAAGCCGGCGCGCCGTATGAGTTCGAAATCAAGAACATCATCACAAAAGGGGACCGCATTTTGGATGTGACGCTCTCGAAAGTCGGCGGTAAAGGATTATTCGTAAAAGAGATCGAGCAACAGATGATTGACGAAGAAATCGATTTTGCCGTTCACAGCATGAAGGATCTACCTTCTGAATTACCGGACGGTCTCATCATCGGTGCAACGCCGGCGCGTGTTGATGCGCGTGATGCCTTGATCACGAAAACAGGCGAAGGTCTCGCTTCCTTGCCAGAAGGTGCGGTTGTCGGCACGAGCAGCTTACGTCGTGGCTCGCAATTGCTAAAACTCCGTCCTGATTTAAAGATTGAATCGATTCGTGGAAATATCGACACACGACTCGATAAATTAAAGAATGGTCCGTTTGACGGAATTTTGCTCGCAGCAGCTGGTCTACAACGGATGGGGTGGTCTGAAGACGTCGTCTCGGAATATCTCTCGACAGAAGACATGATTCCAGCCGTCGGTCAAGGAATCCTCGGTATCGAATGTCGCGAACATGACCAAGAAGTACGTGACCTTCTACACCTGATCCATGATCAGATGACGGAAAAAGTAGCTTACGCCGAGCGCGCTTTCTTAGCTGCGATTGAAGGTAGCTGTCACGTTCCGGTCGGTGGATTCGCAACGATCAACGAAGATCTGTCAACGACACTCGTCGGATTCATTGGATCCGTCGATGGAGAGCAAATTCTACTCGAGCGCGAATCAGGTCTTGATCCGATGCAACTCGGTCAAGATGTTGCCGAACGTCTACTTGCTTCGGGCGGTCGCGAGATTCTCGCGACACTTCCGGATGATTTGTAAGCAGGTACTTTTCACGGGCAGCCGACCACCGACGAACGAGCAGATCGCGCGACTGCACGCCGTCGCGATCGAGTCAGTGCACTATCCAGTCATTGAAACGCGACCCGTTTCGTTTACATTGCCAAGGGGAATAGATTGGCTCATCGTGACGAGTCCGAATGGTGTCCACCGGATTGCTGATGTGTTGCCTGAATTAGTAGAAACGCGAATCGCGGTCGTCGGACGAAAGACGGCAGACGCACTTGCGAAGTACGGTCGAAGAGCCGACTTCTGTCCGTCGACCTTTACAGGAGACGCACTCGTTGAGGAACTCGGACCATACTTGTCTGATGGCGATCATATCGTCTTTGCGCGAGGGAACCGATCGCGGCAAGCGCCGGTCGATCAGTTACGAAACCTGAAACGATATACGATCGAAGATATCATCACGTATGAAACCGTCACCCGTCGGCTACCTGAAGCACTTGTCAGAACTGCCGCCTATATTGGACTGCAGAGTCCTTCCGCTGTCGAAGCGATTGCTCCTCTATCTCCGCAGGCGACGTTCATCGTCATTGGGACGATTACGGAGCAAGCAGCAAAAGCAGCCGGACTTCAACCGATCCATGTCGCCCGTGAATTCACGGTAGACGGCATGATTGATCGTATCATTGAGGAGGAATCAGCATGAACACATTAGAATACGCACGTCACCGTCGTTTACGCCATACCGCATCACTCCGGTCACTCGTTCGCGAGAACCAGTTGCATAAATCAGATTTGATCTATCCGATCTTCGTCGCTGAAGGTGAAGACATTAAACGCGAAGTCAGTTCGATGCCTGGCGTCTTCAACTTATCACTTGATCATCTGACGGCTGAGATTGAAGAAGTCGTCGCACTCGGAATCGAATCTGTCATCTTATTCGGTGTTCCACACGACCACTTGAAAGACGAGCAAGGATCAGGTGCGTTTCACGATCACGGGATCGTTCAAGAAGCGACACGTCTCGTCAAGAAGGTTGCCCCGCAGCTAACGGTCATCGCCGACACATGCTTATGTGAATATACATCGACAGGTCACTGTGGGATTGTCGCCGACGGTACGGTCGATAATGATGCGTCATTACCGCTTCACGTCAAAACAGCGATCTCACAAGCCCGGGCGGGTGCCGACGTCATCGCTCCATCATCGATGATGGACGGATTCGTCGCAGCGATTCGTCAAGGATTAGACGAGAACGGCTTCAGCCATATTCCGATCATGAGCTATGGTGTTAAATATGCGTCTGCTTATTACGGTCCATTCCGTGATGCAGCGAACTCGGCACCGGGAGAAGGCGACCGAAAAGGTTATCAAATGGATCCAGCAAACCGTCGCGAAGCATTCCGCGAAGCAACAGCGGACGTCGATCAAGGAGCTGACTTCATGATCGTCAAACCTGCGCTTGCGTTCATGGATATCATTCGTGATGTGCGCGAGCGAATCGATCTACCAATCGTCGCCTATAACGTATCGGGTGAGTATGCCATGGTCAAAGCCGCTGCCTTGAACGGCTGGATCGACGAAGAACGAATCGTCCTTGAGACGATGCTTGGCTTTAAACGAGCAGGCGCTGATTTAATCATCACCTATTTCGCAAAAGACATTTGTCGTTACCTGGAGGGGTCGAAATGAGCTTAATTAACCAGAACTCAAAATCAAAAGAAGCATTCGAGCGTGCACTCCCGCTCATGCCGGGTGGTGTCAACAGCCCGGTCCGTGCCTATAAATCGGTCGGGATGACACCGATTTTCGCAGATCACGCAAAAGGTTCAAAGCTCTATGATATCGATGGCAAAGAGTATATCGATTACGTCTTGTCATGGGGACCAATGATTCTCGGACATGCTGATCCAATCGTCACGTCAGCGATCCAAGAACAAGCGACACGTGGCTGGAGCTACGGAACACCAACGGAAATCGAATCAGCGATGGCGGAAGTCGTCATCAGTCGGGTGCCGTCGGTCGAAGTCGTCCGGATGGTCAACTCAGGAACAGAAGCAACGATGGCAGCGCTTCGTCTCGCACGTGGTTATACAGGTCGGACGAAAATTCTCAAGTTCGAAGGCTGTTACCACGGTCATGGCGACTCGCTCTTGATCAAAGCAGGTTCAGGTGTCGCGACACTCGGACTACCAGATTCACCAGGCGTTCCAGCGCAAATCGCAAGCATGACACTGACAGTTCCGTACAATGATTTGGAAGCTGTTCGGATCGCGTTCGAAAAACACGGCGACGATATCGCCGGTGTCATCGTCGAACCGGCTGCTGGGAACATGGGCTTCGTGCCACCAGAACCGGGATTCCTCGAAGGCTTACGGGACATCACGTCAGAAAACGGCGCTTTACTGATCTTTGACGAAGTTATGACCGGTTTCCGTGTCGGATTCCACTGTGCCCAAGGACATTTCGGTGTCACACCGGATATCACGTGTCTCGGTAAAGTCATCGGCGGCGGAATGCCAGTCGGTGCTTACGGTGGACGTCGTGACATCATGGAACAGATCGCACCACAAGGTCCAATCTATCAAGCAGGTACGTTATCCGGGAACCCACTCGCGATGGCAGCGGGTCTAGCGACATTGACACAATTGAAACCGGAACACTATGAAGAGTTCGACAGGAAAGCGAGCCGTCTGTCGGAAGGCTACCTGAACGCTGCAGCGAAATACAACATTCCGTTGACAACGAATCGTGCAGGCGCGATGTTTGGTGTCTTCTTCACGGATGAACGCGTCACAAACTTCGAAAAAGCGAAAACATCGAACCTTGAGATGTTCCGTTCGTATTATCAAAAAATGGCGGCGCGTGGCGTCTTCTTGCCACCTTCACAATTCGAAGGTCTCTTCTTGTCGATTGCTCATACGGATGAAGACATTGAGCGGACGATCGAAGCCGTTGAATTGACATTCAAGGAACTCCAAGTTGAATTTGGTCGTTAAGCAGTTCTTGACGATTACTTGAACTCTCGGCTAAAATGAATAAAGAAGAAAATGGCAACAGCGATGACGGGAAGAGTAGTCCTGTATTCGTACCGGTGTAGAGAACACATCCTTGGCTGAAAGATGTGACGGGCGAACAGGAGGAAGGTCACCCCACGAGCTGGTATCGTGAGTCTTACGAGCGATATCCGTCCTCCACACGTTACGTGGCTCGAGGGCATCCGATTGTGGATGAACTAAGGTGGTACCGCGGAAAAAAGCAACGGCTTTCTTTCGTCCTTAGCATAGGACGAAAGAAGCCGTTTTTTATTATGGACAAAAAGGGAGCGATCAAGATGCAGGAATTATCAATGCCAACGAAGTATGATCCGCAGGCAACAGAAGAAAAATGGTACGACTTTTGGGTGAAAGGTGACTATTTCAAAGCCGATCAGGATCCAGAGAAAGAGCCGTACACGATCGTCATTCCACCACCGAACGTCACAGGTAAATTGCACCTTGGTCACGCGTGGGACACGACGTTACAAGACATGCTGACACGGATGAAGCGGATGCAAGGGTTTGACGTTCTTTACCTACCAGGAATGGACCATGCCGGTATCGCGACGCAAGCAAAAGTCGAACAAAAACTGCGGGCAGAAGGACAATCACGTCTTGAAATGGGTCGCGAGAAATTCCTTGAACAATCTTGGGCATGGAAAGAAGAGTACGCGTCAACGATCCGTGCACAATGGGCAAAACTCGGACTCGGACTCGACTATTCACGGGAGCGTTTCACACTTGACGAAGGATTATCAGAAGCGGTTCAAGAAGTCTTCGTGAAACTTTACGAAAAAGGCTTGATCTATCGCGGCGAATATATCGTTAACTGGGACCCAGCGACAAAAACAGCGATCTCAGATATCGAAGTCATCTATAAGGATATCGAAGGTGCGTTCTATCACTTCAGCTACCCACTGACGGACGGTTCAGGTCACGTGGAACTCGCGACGACACGTCCTGAGACGATGCTCGGTGATACAGCGATTGCCGTGAACCCGAAGGATGAGCGTTACGCACACCTTGTCGGAAAAACGATCACGTTACCAATCGTTGGTCGCGAGATTCCGATCGTTGCTGATGACTACGTCGACATGGAGTTCGGTACAGGTGTCGTTAAGATCACACCAGCCCACGACCCGAACGACTTTGAAGTCGGTAACCGTCACGAGCTACCACGTGTCCTCGTCATGAATGAAGATGGAACGATGAACGAGAACGCAGGGAAATATGAAGGCATGGATCGTTTCGAATGCCGTAAACAAATCGTTGAAGATTTAAAAGCTGAAGGTGTTTTAATCAAAATCGAACCACACTTGCACTCTGTCGGTCACTCAGAACGTTCAGACGCGATTGTCGAGCCTTATCTCTCACTCCAATGGTTCGTTAAAATGGAGCCACTCGCGCAAAAAGCACTCGAGGAGCAACAAGGACCAGACAAGGTTAACTTTGTTCCACAACGCTTTGAAAACACGTACGTACGCTGGATGGAAAACATCCGTGACTGGTGTGTCAGCCGTCAACTCTGGTGGGGACATCGGATTCCGGCTTGGTACCATAAAGAAACAGGTGAAGTCTACGTTGGCAAGGAAGCACCAGCCGATATCGAGAACTGGGAGCAAGACAACGATGTCCTTGATACGTGGTTCTCTTCAGCGCTCTGGCCGTTCTCGACGATGGGATGGCCGAACACGGACGCTGCTGATTATCAAAAATACTTCCCGACATCGACACTCGTTACGGGTTATGACATCATCGCTTTCTGGGTATCACGGATGATCTTCCAATCGTACGAATTCACAGGACAACGTCCATTCCAAGACGTCTTGATCCACGGATTGATTCGTGATTCGGAAGGACGCAAGATGTCGAAATCTCTCGGGAACGGAATTGACCCGATGGATGTCATCGAGAAGTATGGTGCTGACTCGCTCCGTTGGTTCTTAACGACAGGTTCAACGCCAGGGAACGATCTCCGCTTCTACTGGGAAAAAATCGAAGCAACATGGAACTTCTCGAACAAACTGTGGAACGCAAGCCGTTTTGCCTTGATGAACATGGATGGTCTAACGTTTGATCAGATCGATTTGACAGGCGAGAAATCACTTGCAGATAAGTGGATCCTGACACGCTTACAGACGACGATTGACGACGTAACACGTCTATCGGATAAATACGAGTTTGGTGAAGCGGGACGTATTCTCTATCACTTCATCTGGGAAGACTTCTGTAACTGGTACATCGAGATGGCGAAATTACCGCTCAACGGGGAAGATGAAGCAGCGAAACAGACGACGCGTTCAGTTCTTGCCTATACGCTCGACCGAATCATGCGTCTGATGCACCCGTTCATGCCGTTCATCACGGAAGAGATCTGGCAACACTTACCGCATGAAGGCGAGACAATCACACGTGCTGCATGGCCAACACGCGAAGCGTCATTCGACTTCCCGGAAGCTGTTCCAGCATTCGAAGCGGTTCAGAACGTCATCCGTTCGGTTCGTAACATCCGTGCGGAAGTCAACGCACCGATGTCGAAACAGATCCAACTGTTCATCTCGACGAATGACGCACGTGTTCAAGACGACTTGTCGTCAAACAGCTCGTACTTGCAGAAGTTCACGAACGCGTCTGAACTCCGGATTGAAGAGCAGATGCCAGCGCCAGAAAAAGCAATGAGTGCGATTGTGACGGGAGCAGAATTGTTCATCCCACTCGCTGACTTGATCAACATCGAGGAAGAAATCGCGCGCTTGAATAAAGAACTCGTCAAGTATACGAAAGAAGTCGAACGGGTCGAGAAAAAACTCAACAACCCTGGCTTCGTCGGCAAAGCACCGGCACACGTCATTGATGAAGAAAAAGCGAAGGCACTTGATTATACGGAAAAACGTCAAGCTGTCGAAGCACGCATCAACGAACTCTCACACTAATTACAGCAGTGGCTCAAGTTTCCTTGAGCCACTTTTTTTAAAGGAGCGAACAACATGAGGACGCGAGAAGATGTATTGGATTGGTTATCGAGCTTACTAGCATTTGGCGTCAAACCAGGTCTTGAACGGATGCAGGCGATGTTACTGGAATTACAGATTGACCCGGACGCGATTCCGACGATTCATGTCGCTGGCACGAACGGGAAAGGATCGACGGTTGCGTTCTTACGTGAGATGGGAATTGCGGAAGGATTACGCATCGGGACGTTCACGTCGCCGTATATCATTCAGTTCGAGGAACGGATCATGTTGAACGGGGTACCAATCGCAGAAGATGATCTCGTCGCTTCTGCGATCGCTGTTCAAGCTGCCATCCAGCATATCGATCCGGCACTCGGTACGGTCACTGAGTTCGAGGCATTAACGGGACTTGCTTTCTATTATTTTAATCAGATTCGTCCCGATTTCGTCATTTATGAAGTCGGACTCGGTGGATTGTATGATTCGACGAATGTCTTCAAGAAGCCGGTCGCAGCGATCATCACGTCGATCGGACACGATCATCAAGCGATTCTCGGAGATACGCTCCAAGAGATCGCCTTACAGAAGTTCGGCATCATTAAACAAGGGACACCGGTCATCGCCGGAAAACTGCAGGAAGAGCTGACGGTACCATTAATGGCGTATTGCGGTGATCGAAATGCGACGTTGAAATGGAGTCAGGAAGCGATCATCCGTTACCGTCTGAAAGAGACAGGTACCTGGGCGACATATGATGGGATTCCGGAGACACGTCTTGGTCTAGAAGGTCACCATCAAGTCCATAATGCGGCGAATGCTGTTATCTGTGCGCGGCGACTCGGGTGGTCGAAAGCGGCGATCCGAAAAGGGCTCCGGGAAGCAAAACATCCGGGACGGTTTGAGATCATCTCACGCAAACCACGGATCATTCTCGATGGTGCCCATAACCCGGAAGGCATCACGGCACTTGTGGAACGGTTAAAAGAGGAATCAAAACCGGTAACGTTACTTTGTTCGATTTTGCGTGACAAAGACCGGACAGCGATGCTAACGCAGTTACGTAGCATTACACCGGATATTTACGAAACGACATTTGATTTCCCGCGAGCGCGGACGATGGATGAGTTGCAAAAGGAAGGCGCTAACGTAACGACGGTCGAAGCATTCTTTGGTCACTTAAGCACAGATCGAACATATGTCGTGACGGGATCACTTTATTTCATCAGTGAAGTGCGTCAAATGTACACAAACTCTTTTACAAAATAGGGAAAATGCGATTTCGCTCGTTATAATGAAATTGGGGAAGTATAGTCCCGGATTTCAACGAAATGATGAGGAGACGATGAGCGATGAGACAGTGGGTCCGTTTGTTAGTAGCAAGCTTACTGATTTTTTCAAGCTTTACGTATATACATGAACCGCATTCCAAAGCGGCGACAGGTGAAAAATTTAAAATTTTGGAGATTCGCGATGATTGGTCGACGACGAACCGGATAGATCCGGGAACGACAATCACGTCGTTGTCATTGTTAAAAGAGCTGAATACCAGTCAATACGAAATCAAGATGATGACGGTCAAAGAACTAAATGCGTCTCGCTTCCCACTTGATGGCGCATTTGATGCGATCGTTTTTGATCCGTCTGTTTTTACGGAAGCAGATCGTTATTCTGTAAAAGTGTCTGATACTTCTAAACAACATAATACGAGTAGAATTGAAAACGATATTACGAAATTAAAAGCAAATGAGATTCTGAAGAACTATATTCAAAAAGGTTTACCAGTATTTTTACACTCTGATGTGTTAACACATGCAACGAGTAATTTCACTTCGATTTTTAAGCCAAGCATGACGTCTGGTGCTGCGATTGCCTATACGGATTCAAAACAGGTCGTCTCCCGATTACAATCCGAAAAAATTGAACGACCTCGTTTAAGCAAAGTAGCGGTTTCGCAGGCTGGTCAATCGTTAACATCGGTGGATAAAGCAGCACCGGCTTCACCAGATAAACCAATTGATTTTAATTTTACGCTTGATCAAACTACGGCTAATACACATGTCCAGTTGTATATTGATTTCAATAGTAATGACCAGTTTGAGGAATCTGAAAAGGTCGATGAAAAACCAGCGGCGGTTTCTGGCTCCTTGTCCTATCAATTTGATGCACCGAGTTATACAGGACCACGGAACTGGATGATTAAAATCGTAAGTGAAGACGGACTCACAGATTATAAGACAGGAAGCTTCTTGATGAAAGACCAAGTGGCAGAAGCGAAGATTCTACAAGTCACGCGTTCCGGAACGAACGGTTCAATCAACGGTTTTATGAACTCAGGAACTTTACTAAAACAAGATGGGTTATATGATTTCAATGTAGAAGTCATTTCTGCGGACACGTTTAACAAAACATACACGACGAAAAATCTCAATACAGCATACGACATGCTGATTTTTGGTTTTCAAGATTCTTATGGTGCTGCTGCACTCAGTGATCCTGCATCGAATGCCATCCTTGACTTTACGAATACGGGTCAAGGATTGATGTTGACACACGACACGATCTTCAGACCAGCTCAATCTAGTAAACCAGAGCTGTTCTGGGAAACGAAATTTGCCGATCTCGCTGGTCAAAAGAACTTTACGAATATGGGATATTCAGCACCTCGCACATCTGGTCAAGCAGTCAAACAAAATGCCGGGGTCATGACTTCCTATCCATTTGCCTTAGCTGATACGGTTGCTATCGCAACGACACACAATCAATACTTTGGTCTAGATCTTGAACAACCGGACTTGATTCCATGGTATAACATCCGTGAAAACAACCTCAGTAGTTCGAATCAGGCTGCCGGAAGAACAATTGGTGATGCGCGCAACCACTATTATATGTATACCAAAGGAAATGTTACGTATTCCGGAGCAGGACATACTTCGAGCTTTAATCAACAACAAGAAAAAGAATTGTTCTCGAACACGATGTATCGCGCATTCATTGGTGCAAACCATAAGCCGCTCATCAAGAACATCTTACCAACGGATAAATCAAGTTACCTCGAGAATGAACCGTTGACGATCTCGTATCAAGTCAATGATTACGATCTGCAAGATCGTGAGCTAAAGACACGGATCTATCTTGATAATGAGAAAGTCTTTGAAAACAATAAGTTGAAGAATAACTCGTTCGTCAGTCAATCCTTCGAATCAAAATTAAAAGGTAAAACAAGTGTTACGATTCGAATCGAAGCAGAGGATCAGCGGGGAGCTAAGGCAATCGAGACACGGACCGTTCAAGTTGTTCGACCTGCTGTTTCTGCTCCTTTCGTATTATCTCGTTCTATTGATCCGGCTACTATTCCTAATGGTGAGACGGCTGAAATTTCATATACCATTAAAACAACACCTATGAAGCAACAAGAAGCTATTGGGGAGAATGGCTATATCAAAGGGAAATTTTCTGTGACGATGGAAAATATACTGTTCAATGAAAAATTACCGAGTAATTTAGAAGTGGTTTCAACTAGTGGGTTAAAGGATGCTATTATTTCTGGACAGTCTATAAAAGGCTACGCACCAAACATTGAATACGAGGAAGCACTTGAAGGCATTTACCAAGGGCAGTGGGTAGCTAAACAATCAGAAATAACATTTAAAGTAAAAGTAAAAGCTAAAGAATCTGCGGGAATTTACACGCTCGATAAAAAAGATAATGTGCTAACATCAACTAAAAATGTCTATAAAAATGAAACAAATCGTTCAGATAAACTAACGACAGTAAATAATGATCCACAAGCATTTCCGACACTGGGCTACGCATTGACACCGGCATTTGCGACAAGTGCGAAGATTCCATCCGTCAAGATGGATATCACGACACCGTCGTATAAGGTCTTGCCAGAAATCAATCCAACAGGTAGTCAGTATGGAACATTAAAATGGTCGATTGTTGATCCGACGATCGCTTCAATCGATGAAGCAGGGGTCATTAAACCGAAAAAAGTCGGGACGACACAAATCAAACTAGTCGTTCCTGTAGGTAACGGAAAAGAACTGACGGCGACATCTAATCTTGTCATTAATGATGTATTTGGTGGACTGATCGTAAGAAACGTACCGGATACACTGTATGTCGGTGAAACCAAATCCATGACAGGCATCGCCTCGATGATTTCAGGAAACGAGACACCTATTCAGTGGATCATCACGAATGATTCACACGTCAAAACGACCGGTTTATCGAAAAACACATTAGATTTGACCGGAAAAACACCGGGAACGATCACAGTTAAAGCTGTCGTTCCAGCAGAAGTCGGAAGTTCAACATATCTTGCGCAATCTACGACGTATACGATTCAAGTGAAGCTACCGGAATTATCGGTTGCTCCAAGCAATCTCGAACTTTGGGTCGGATCAAAACAAGATGTGACGGCAACATTCAAGCCGAATTACCCGTTACCATTTACGACATCTACGCTGAGTAATGCGATTGAACTGACACCGACAGCGAACGGTTATACGATTACAGGTAAGACAGGTACTCCAAATGGTGCTGTCGAAGCGTTACTCACGTTGACGGATTTCCCAGATACGGTAGCGAAGACACTCGTTCGAGTCCGTGAGAACCCGATCAATATAACCGCTGATGATTTAACCATGACGATGAAGGATGAAAATAAACGACCACTTTTAGGATGGTTCCCGGAAACGACGACTGAACGATTTTACCGGATGGAAGTGACGCAAGGGAAAGAGTACGTCAAAATCGATCCGACGGGTCAAGCTTTACAACCGTTACGCCCTGGGGTGGCTCGCATTAAAGTAACTGTGCTAAAAGAAAATAAAGATGTGTTGGAAGTCTTGAAAAATGATCAGAAAACACCTTTGAGTACAACATTTAAGGTGACAATTGGTTCAGATTCAGGATCAACCGACTTGGATGGAGATGTATATTAAAAAGTGGGGAAGTTGGATATGAAACGAAAACGCATCGTTATCATCCTGTTGATCGTGATTTTGACTGGAGTCGGAGTTACAAGTTACGTCATCCAATCGAATCGAAAAACTGAACTAGAACAGGCGTTGCGTTCAGAAAAGCCTACGGAATTAGCATCCGCGTTAAAGAGTTCAGACATGTCTACATCGGAAAAAAATCGTTATATTGGTCGTTTTCAAGAGACGCTTGCATTTGAAAAGGCTGAATTGCTATTAGATTCTAAGACATCTCAAAATCAAATGAATTGGTTTTATGCAGCGCGATTTGCTCCTCGGGATACAGTGGCTACTTGGCTTCAAAAAGGAGCAAAGGTAAATCAATTAAATCAGAAGAAACAATCTGTGCTTCATGTGGCAACGAGTGTGAATCGTTCCAGTGATGCGTATGCTTTACTCGTCAAGCGCGCAACGTCTAAAGATTTAAATCGAATCGATGCTTACGGTCATACACCTTTGTTTTATGCCACACTTGATCAAAATGAGACAGTCATCGAGTTACTTCTAGGGGCTGGTGCCAATCCGAACTTAGGAAAAGAATGTCCGATCTATGAGACAGTCAAACAAAATCGAAAAGACTTATTTGAATTATTAAAGCAGCACGAGGCAAAAGTGGAAACAAAACAAGTAAAGAAGATTGCAAAAATGTATCGTGCCACGGCATTTTAAGCAATAACGAAGAGCCCCTCATCAACTCGATGAGGGGCTCTTATGATTACTGTTGAATGCGTTTTGGTGTTTCGACATACATTTGGACGGAGCGATTTAAAGGTAGTAAAGAAGTTGGATTTTTCAAAACGGTTGCATCATAGGCCATGCGTAATCGAGAAGCTTCAATATCCGAAGATTTATTGGCGATCATGAGTCGCTCTAAATCCCTCACATTGGCAGGGAACTGATTCTCTGCTAAATCGAGTTTTCCACGATAGGCGTTTACTTCTAGTTTCCCTTTCGTAAAGATTCCACCACGTACGTTCATCGTCGACCCAACAGAGTAGATCGTATTGATTTGATCGTCATCGCTGTAAAGGAAAGCATTTAAGTCGGGCGTAGTCGTTCGGGGTGTTGAAAATTTATTCACTCGGTTAATGACGAGTGTTCCTTTACTCAGTAGAATTAACGTGTTTTGTTTCGTTGAGGAAGCGAGACCTTGAATATTCGCATCATCGAGACGACTTGTACCTGTCGTATAAATCGTTGTCGCAAAACCCACATTCCCTCGAACGAGAAGATTTCCTAATATGACAAGCGGGCGTTTGATTTCTAACGGCTGATCAACGGAATTCAAAGAAGAAATCGTCAGATTCCCATTAATGATCAAGGGCTCGAGCGTTTCTTGTACTAGATCATCCGTCAATGTGATCGTGTTGTTTGTGTTCGGTGCCGGGCTAATCATCTGTCGTTTCGTATCAAGTGCCGTCAAAAAAGGACCTGTTAAGATTGATTGTGGAATAGCCGAGTCCTTTAAGGAGGTAGTAATTTGTGCAATCGGTGTATTCACCGGCAGCTTCAAAAAGTCATTCAAAGCATAGTTAAAGTCGAATGGAACAAGCGCCTCTTTCGTTGAGACGAGGTCTGTTGCTCCTTTTGGATCAAAGATGCTACGGTCACAAGATAAATAATCTTCACATTGCAGTAATGGTAGATTTTTTTCTTGGAACACCCGAATTTGACCAGCGACATATGGGAGTGCTTGTGTATTCGTGAACGTCCCATTTTCATTATTGTATTTAAAATAAGGAGTAGCGGTTGCTTTCAAAGGGTTTCGTGAGAAAATATTACCTTCGATGAAAGGAGCACCTTTGATAATGACTTGGTTATCCGAACCAAGCGTATAGTACAAAAAGCTTGGAATAGCGGACAGATACACGCGTTGGCGGTATGTCTTACGAATCATAGGCTGATCACCCTTTTGTTTCTCAACTGTTGCGGTTAAATCTAATGCTTTGACACGGATGTTCGAGGCAGTCTCGTTTACTTCGACCGTGACACTCGGAACGATGGATTTTAAAGGTAAGACGATTGCGCTATTTAAATTACTGAATAGTGCTTGTGAAGATGTCGTAGGTGAAGTCCCAGTCGTCTTGACAACGATTTGTTGTAATGCAGCAACGGCTTTATCTAAGTCATTTTGAGTGGATGTCTCGACATCGATATCCGTTTCACGAATCTCAGTTAATCGTGTGGACTGTAGACTGATACCAATCGTGGCTACGGCAAGAACGGAAAGTACCGTTAGCGTGACGAGTACGAATAATAAAGTGTAGCCTTGTTCAGATTTACGCATGATTAGTTCCTTTCTGAATTAAAATCCAATCGTACTCGTGAAGGTTTGTACTTCTTCTTGATCAGTTGACTGGATTCTAGTCGTAATGGTCAAAATGCCATGGATGACATAACGACCAGGATACGTACTTCCGGTGATCGTTTGATATTCAGGACTAGATAATGTGAAGGTTTGAAAGAGTTCGGATTGCTCATCGATCGATTGTGGCTCTGACGTATAGACGAGTTTATCGCCTTGTTGCTGCTCGGTCAGGAACGTATATGTAACAGGCTTCACGGTAGATGCGGATGCTGAAGCCTCTTCTGTTGCATTGAATGGCTGAAATCCGCTAGCTCGTTCGAGTAATCCGGTCTCATTGTTCAACGTAGGCAATGTTCTTTTATAAAAAGAGAGCGTTTTGGATTCATCGATGCGAATCGCATCAAAGCCACTAACCTCATTTAAAATGATTCCGATCCGACTATCCGCTTCACTACGTAATTCACTAATGATACCAGTCGCCCGAAAACTTTTCGTTCCAGAAATGAATACCGTCAAGATGACAGCACTGAAAATAGAAGCAACGACGATCGAGACAAGTAGTTCGACGAGTGTGAATCCTTCACTTTGTCGTTGGAAAGCTTTGGTTGAGCGTCGCATTCGTAATCGATCCTTTCAAAGTCGTAATCGGTTCAGTCGTTCCTTCTACATACACATACACATACAGATCGAGTAGATTCGGATTCACTTCACCTTCCATTTTATGAGGTGTCACACTGTACTTCACATCAAATGAAATATTGTTGATTTCTGGATCAGTAAAAATTGACGTACAAATAGCCGATACACCACAAGAAGGAGTGGCGGGTTCTGGAATCACATAATTTCCATTTAAGTAAACGGCATTCAATGCTTCTTGAGATAATGAAACAAAAGAAAAGGGTTCATTCGCTGTTGCTTCGATGGCTTCTCGTTTTATGTAGGAAGTAGCATTTTTAGCTAAATAATTAGCAAACGTTAACTCCGTACTATCTCGCGAAGCTGCGAGGGATTGTGAAAAAATACTAATTAATGAGACCGAGATAATCGATAGGATCGTAATACTGACAAGTACCTCAATCAATGAAAATCCGTCTTGTTTATGTTGCATATGCTCACCTCTTCATTTCAATCGGTAACAATTTCATTCATGTGATGAACAGTAAAATCGACAGACATTCTCATTTAGAGAAAAGAATTGTCAGGATAGACTTATGTTTCATCATGATATTCATTATAATGGAAATACTAGGCACCTGAAATGATTAATTCATACAGAAAGGAAACAGATGATGCTCAATACAAAGCGTTTTGCTATACATACAATGTTACTCGTCGTACTCGTGGTGTTGATTTATGTGCCATCGTTCGCACTCATTTCCTTTACAGGAAAAGCAACGGAACAAACAACTTTTTCTGAAACGGCGAAAGTTGGATCTGTTCCCGTAAGCGGCATGAGTCGTAAAGAAGCTGAATCCGCAGTCCAAAAAGCGATTACGGAATGGTCCAAAAAAACACCGTTAACAACGGGTACAGGAGAAGAAACGTTACCGGTACCAACTGAATTGGTGACATTTGATTCTGAGGAATCTGTTAAAAAAGCGTCTCTGAAAACGGGAGGAGACTTAATTCTCTCAATCGATGAGGAAATGCTAAAAAGTTTCCTTTCTACACAACCTGTCAGTTATTCGCAAGAACAAACGGAAGCGTTTAAAACATGGCTAACGAATACAAGCAAGACATTAACCGAAGGGAATTTTGATCCTTCACAAACGTCAGAATTGTCTGCGGAAGGTGAGGTCGTATCAAGTATCACGTTCTCAACACGTTCAGCAGCAGAAGAACAGATGATTACGGGTATGGCTAATGTCGAAATCAAGCCGGATCAATTAATGAATGTGAAAACGTATGGTATGGATCCGATTGCCGCTTCTTACGTTGGAAGTAAATTATATGAATTGTTCGCAAAAACACCATTTGAAATTGTGGAACGCATGCCACATGCGACACTTCCCGATGATATTACACTCGGTTACGATGTCAAAATCGACGAAAAAACAGACTTTGCTGTTCGTAATACGCAAGCATCGGTCTATCGCCTCGTCGCCAAACAAGAGGGAAGCGACGTTACGATTGAACTACGCGGAGCACCGATAAAAGAGGCAGTGACTGTCGTGTTGGAAGGTGAAAAAACGATTCCATTCAGAACCATCACACGCTACTCTGCTACGCTTTCAGCCGGTACGACGAATGATACGCAAGCTGGCGAAGAAGGAAAATCGATTGAAGTGTATCGTGTGACGAAAACCACTAAAGGAGAACAGAAAAAACTTCTTTCCTTGGATTTTTATGCAGCGATTCCAGCTGTCATCACGAAAAGCAGTCAAGAAGAACAGGCTCCTGTCGTAGTTCCGCCAACGGAGGAAACACCATCTGAGGACGGAACGGATTCTGAAACGCCGGATGAATCGAACCCTGAGGATTCGCAAACGGACGGTACGGTCGAAACGCCAGATACTCCTACTTCCCCAGATAGTCCAGAATCACCAACGGTACCAGACGAGGAAAATCAAGGGGATCCGGCTTCACCAGTAGACGATGAATCGACAGGGAAAGCGGTCGGTTAAACGAGGAGGAAAAAATATGAATTGGACGACGATTGCGATTGAACTGGGAATCATCATCGGACTTGCGACAATCATTTGTGGATTGATGTTTGCTGTGACGATTCCGTTCGTGACCTCGATTCAAGCGAAGTCAGTCTTATCGATTGCGGCGATCATCATCGTCACTTTGATCTATTTCAGTGTTCAGCTAGATTGGATTAGCAATCCACTAGTCATCATCAGCCTGTTCGTGTTGTGTGTGGTGACTGGGGCTGTCACTAGTGTATTGGACGAAAAGAAACAAAAACGAGCTGTAGTGGTAGAAGATGAATCATTGCGCGCGGAAGGATGACGGACTAAATGGCGATGAAGCGAAAACGACTCGGTGAAATGTTAATCGAAGAAAGTTTAGTGACAGAGAGTCAAATCGATGAGGCACTTTCTGTAAAACGACCAACTGAAAAATTGGGTGACGCGTTACTTCGCCTTGGTCATTTAACGGAACAACAGTTACTAGAAGCGCTCCATCATCAGTTAAAGATCCCGATCATTCAACTGTATAATTATCCGGTCGATGTCGCGGTAACGAAATTGATTTCAAAAGAGTTAGCGCAACGGCATACACTCGTTCCGGTTTACCGTGAAGGGAATCGTTTATTTATTGCCATGGCGGATCCGATGGACCTGATTGCAATCGATGACTTACGGATGCAGACGGGTCTAGTGATTGACGTAGGTATCGCGACACGGGATGAAATCAGACGAACCATCCTGAAATATTATGATATTGATTCGTCATTACGTGATTTATTAGAGTCGGATGATATGACAGAAATGGATCAATCACGAGACGTAGTGACACGCGAAGATGCACCAATCATTCGTCTCGTTAATCAAATCTTAGAAAATGCGATCGCGCAACGAGCGTCGGATATTCATATGGATCCACAGGAAACATCGATGACGATTCGAATTCGGATCGATGGAGAACTTCGAACGGAAAACAATTATCCGAAACAGATTCAAAGCATTTTAACGACGCGGATCAAGGTCATGAGTGAGCTTGATATTACTGAATCCCGCTTACCGCAAGATGGGCGAATCAAGTATGTCTTTAATGGACTAGCTTACGACTTCCGTGTCTCTACGTTACCTACTGTGTATGGGGAAAAAGTCGTCATTCGAATCCTGGATAGTTCCAACTCAAATATTTCTATCTCTAAAATTGGCTTCAGCTCACGGAATGAATCACAGTTTCGGGAGATGTTAAAACGACCGAACGGTATCATTTTGATTACTGGTCCGACCGGTTCTGGGAAATCGTCGACGTTGTATGCGGCATTGAATGAATTGAATGACGAGTCACGCAATATCATCACCGTCGAAGATCCGGTTGAGTACCAGGTCGATGGTATCAATCAGGTCCAAGTGAATGCGAAAATCGGCTTGACATTTGCGAGTGGTCTTCGTTCGATTCTACGTCAGGATCCGAACGTCGTCATGGTCGGTGAGATTCGCGATATTGAAACAGCAGAAATTTCGATTCGTGCTTCTTTGACAGGACACTTAGTTCTATCCACGCTCCATACAAACTCAGCAGTCAGTTCGATTACGCGGTTGATCGATATGGGCGTTGAATCGTTCCTCGTCGCAGCTTCACTTAGTGGGTTGATCGCACAACGACTCGTCCGCCGTGTTTGTCGGGACTGCGGAGAAGTCCATCCACTCTCAACGCGGGAGCAGGAACTATTTGATCAAGAAGGAATCGAGGCGACGACTGTCATGCGAGGTCGTGGCTGCTCATCTTGTAACATGACCGGATATCGAGGTCGTGTCGCGATTCAGGAAGTTATCATGATTGACGAAGTCTTACGGCGCATGATCATGAACCAGTCGACGGAAAGTGACATCACAGCGTACGTTAAATCGCAAGGACAACGTTTCCTTCTAGCTGATGGTCTATCGAAAGTAGCTGACGGTATCACGACGACAGAAGAGATTTTACGGACGGTGATTTCAGAATGAATCAAACGATGGAACGTGCCCAAATCGAAGATATTCTTCGATCCTCGAAGGAACGAGGGGCATCCGATGTTCATTTGACCGCCGGATCTCCTCCTGTGTTTCGGATCAATGGAACACTGACACCATATGGATCCGAGAAGATGAAACCGGTCATCATTGACGGGTTCGTTCGTTCGTTGATCACGGAAGACATGTATCAGCAACTGAAGCAGGATCGAGATATTGATTTTTCGTTTGGTGTGACAGGTGTAGCACGATATCGGGTCAATTGTTTTTACCAGCGAGGTGCATTATCGATGGCCTTTCGAACGATCCCGACAGAAGTGCCTTCGCTTGAACAGTTAGGACTTCCTCCAGTCATCAAACGCTTTTTGACGAAGCCACATGGTCTCATCCTTGTCACGGGTCCAACAGGTTCCGGGAAGTCGACGACGCTTGCTGCGATGATCAACGAAATCAATCAGACGATGTATAAACGGATCATCACATTGGAAGACCCGATTGAATACTTACACAGTCATCGAAAAAGCTTAATTGATCAACGGGAGATTGGAATTGATGCGCCACGTTTTTCGACAGGATTGCGCTCAGCGCTTCGCCAAGACCCAGATGTTATTTTACTGGGAGAAATGCGCGACCTTGAAACGATTGCTACAGCGGTAACGGCTGCTGAAACCGGTCATCTTGTCTTTGCGACGGTGCATACGGCAACAGCAGCTTCAACGGTCAGTCGCATCATTGATGTATTTCCTTCTGAGCAACAAGATCAGATTCGGGCACAGCTAGCGAACGTCCTAGCGGGTGTCATCTCACAACGACTCATGCCACGATCGGATGGAACAGGACGTGTCGCTGCCTTAGAAATCATGGTTGATACACCAGCTGTCTCCAACTTGATTCGGACAGGTAAGGAATATCAGATTCAATCCGTCTTACAGACGGGTAAACAATATGGCATGCAAACGATGCAGATGGCCTTACAGGATTTGGTCAGTCGCGGTTTGATCCCGGCATCTGCTGCAACACCATACATATCGGGGTGAAGGGATGGCAGTATTCATTTATGAAGGTCGAACGATGGCCGGAAAACGAAAGAAGGGCAAGATTACTGCGCTGACGAAGCGCGAGGCAGCAGAACGTCTTCGGACGGATCAAATCGCCGTCACATTGCTTGAGAAACAAGAATCAAAAGGGTTAAATACCGAGATTACGTTTTTAAGTGCTAAACCGAAGATTGAACACCTCGTCATGTATGCGCGTCAGTTTTCGACGCTCGTTCGATCGGGTGTTTCGATTGTTAGAGCAACAGAAATTCTACGTAAACAAACAGAATCAAAACCACTCGAGCGAGCGCTTGTCGAGGTAGAAGATGATTTGCGTAGTGGGATTCAGTTTTCCCAGGCAATCGAAAAACATCCTCGCGTATTCGATACGTTTTTCGTCAGTATGGCGATGGCGGGGGAAGCGAGTGGGAATCTCGAAGAGGCGTTAGATAACATCGTGACGCAACTGCAAAAACAATATGAGATCAAACGAAAAGTCATTTCGGCCTTAATCTATCCGGCGGTCGTTTCGCTTGTCGCGATTGGCGTCGTTGTCTTTCTGATGATGAATGTCGTACCGACGTTCGCTTCGATCTTTGATCAGTTAGGCAGTGAGTTGCCGCTGATCACGAAACTCGTCGTCGCAGTCTCCGACTTTTTTGTCGCTTACTGGTGGGTGCTGCTATTGATTGCGTTTGGCTTGATTGGACTGTTGTATTTTAATCTCAAGAATGAGCGGCAGCGTCTTTTCTTTGACCGATTCTTGTTAATGATTCCAGTCTTCGGACCGCTGATTCAAAAATCACAAATCGCGCTGATGACACGTGGCTTGTCGGTGTTACTGAATGCGTCAGTACCGATTTTAGCTTCGCTCGACATTACTGAACGAATCGTTACGAATCGGATCATCCGTAAAGGGATCGCAGGTGCGAACGAAGCGATGTCGCGCGGTATTCCGATGCACGAACCACTAGAGCGAAACAAGTACTTCCCGCCGCTCGTCACGCAGATGATTGCGATCGGGGAAGAATCGGGTCGGCTCGATTCGATGTTGACGGAAGTCGCGAACTTCTACGAAACCGAAGTGGAGACGACGACGGACCGATTGAAATCAATCATCGAACCGTTACTGATCGTCGTTTTAGCTGCAATCGTTGGTGTTATCGTCATCGCCGTCGTCGTACCGATGTTTAAGATTTACTCTGACATTCAGGCAGGTTGACAATTGTAAAATCATTTACCTGTTGTTAAAAAAAGACATAAACTACAAAAAATGTGGTGCTACTATAATAGTATTCGTTTGGATAGTAAGTCTTACTAACCAAGAACAGTCAAAAAGCACTAGGGAGGCATAATGAAATGATCGAACGGTTAAAAGAAATCTGGTTAGATGCAAAACAAATGCGTGATGAGCGCGGACTGACATTGATCGAGTTACTCGTCGTCGTCGTTATCTTAGGTATCATCGCAGCAATCGCTGTCGTCGCAATTGGTGGATTGATTGATAACTCACGTAAGGATGCACAGGTATCAAATGCAAAACAGTTATTAAGTGCTGCAAAACTTTATACTTCTCAAAACACTCTAGAGAGCGGTGAAGTAGTTCAGTTAGGACTATTAAAAGGTGGAGCAACTATGACTGACTCAACTGACAAAGGTACAACAGCTGCACCAAGAACAGGGAATTTGGACAAATTTGTTGATTCACTTAAGGATCCTATGGATGGTGATGCTGATTATCAAGATGCTTATGTTCAAGTAACAGAAGCCTCGGGTAAATATACATATAAAGTATATTTAGTTGGTTCAAAAAGTTACTTTAACGGTGATGGTCCTGGTGGCTTAAAGCGTGCAGGAGTATCATCAAATACCGTGACACCATAACTTCCCCCCTCCTCGGGGGTTTTTTTCTGAACTTTTTTGAAAGGGAGGTCGTGTCATGACGATCGTCTTCACGGTCTATTTTTTCTTGTTAGGTTTGTTGATCACATCGTTTACGAATGTCGTTGGTTTGCGTGTTCCGGTCGGTGAGTCGATCGTTCATCCACGTTCCCATTGTCCGACCTGTGGACATGTGTTAGGACCGCTCGAACTGACACCAGTAATCGGATATGTAGTACTCGGTGGGAAATGTCGTTCTTGCGGACAGTCGATTTCAATCAAGTATCCAGCGCTTGAACTACTCGGTGGTGTGCTTTATGCCTATGGGTTTTGGCAGTTCGCTTGGTCGATGGAACTTGCGTTGACGCTCGTTCTAACTAGTCTATTGTTCATTCTTACGATGTCAGATCTTGCGTATATGCTCATACCGAATAAAATTTTACTGTTCTTTTTACCAATTGCCTTGATTGTGCGCTACCTTTCACCACTTGAAAACTGGTATAATCCAATTATTGGAGGAATCGTCGGATTCGTTCTATTATTCGTCATTTTTCTTGCTTCACGACGCGGTATGGGAGCTGGAGATGTCAAGCTCTTCGGATTACTGGGGATTTTCCTTGGACCGCTTCACGTCGTCATTGCTTTGTTTGTTTCAGCATTTGTTGGTTCAGTGATCGGACTGACGCTACTCGGAACGGGACGCGTCAAACGAAAACAACCGATACCATTCGTTCCCTCCATTGCGATCGGGACATTACTTACATATTATTTTGCGGATGATTGGGTGTCATGGTACCTCGATTTACTGCTTTAGGAAAGGAAGAACGTACATATGACGCAACGGCGTAAAGGTACATATGTTTATTTTAATTTTACGGACGTCGCTATTTTTGGTGCGGTTGTCAAAAAAGGGGTCTTGAAACGACGTGCTGTCGTATCTCTTCCAGCAGGTACGTTACAGGGCGGATGGCTTCAACCGGAAGCGTCGCTCGATCTGATTTTCGATAGTCTATTGACGAAGTTGAAAGTTCCTCGCGGATCCAAAGCCGTTCTTGCGCTAGATGGTTCACTCGTCCTTGCGCGGAAACTCGATATTCCGGAGACGATTGCGACGAATCAGATTCGGGGTTATTTATTCATGGAGATTGGTCATAGCATTGTCCTTCCTTTTGAAGAACCGTACTTCGACTACACTGTCCTTGAAGATGGTGAAAAACGTGAAATCATGCTGTATGCGGCGCCTAATGAAGCACTGAAACAATATACGCAATTGTTTAAACAAAAGCATCTTCGATTAGTGGCAGCGGAGCCACAACCACTTTCTACCTACTTCGGTCTTGAAGCACATTATCCAGCAGCAGATACCGATACGCTACTGATTTGGAATGCAAACGCAACGAATCATCAACTGATCATTATTGAAGACCGTGTACCACGTCTGATTCGCTCAGTGGATACGTTTTCGGCAGATGCTTGGGATGTAGACGTGATCGAGGATCAATTGCATTACCGCTATCGATCGGATGATCAGACGGTTGAACTCGTTTTGGATGAAATGCTGCTGGAATTTTCGCGTGTGTTAGATTTTTACCGCTTCTCGCTCGCTCGAGAAAGCCGTGAAATCAAGACAGTCGTCCTTGCGGGAGACTTCCCGTTTCGAGATGAATTAGCGACGCGTTTCCGGACGAACTTTGATCTTCCGTTGGACGAAGTACCAGATGTGATGACGATCGATAGTCAATCGGTTCCACGCATTTACTTACCAATCGTTGGTCTGGCCACTGCACGACCGGATCGTATCAATCTTTTACCAGAAAGTGACGAGGCACCCAAATATCCGCTCGTTGCTTCGCTGATTTTATTATTATTTGGTGGATTGATTGGTGGTTATTTATATTGGCAAACGGATCAGTTCGCTAACCGAGTGGAATCCGTAGACGATCAGATTCAAATCGTCCGGCAATTACAATCCGAATCCGATCAGTCGTCTAAACAAGAAGTCGTTCAATTGAAACAGACGGTCGAGTCGCTAGAAGAAGCGCCAAAGCCAGCTGTTCCAACACTTGAACGAATCACACGTTACTTACCAGAACGCGGATACATTCTTCAGTACGCATATGGAGCGGACGATACCGTTGCTATGACGGCTCAGTTTGAGACACTCGATGAGCTGAATGATTTTTATCGAGAGTTGCTGACCGATAAAGTGTTTTCTGATACGACACTCGCTAGTGTGACGACAAAAACGATGAATGAGAAGACGGATGTCGTGACAACGACGACAGTCGATCCAACAACAGGACAAGAGATTCCAACGACGGAGATCTCCCCGACTGATGATACGAAGACCGAAGAACCGCGATATATCGGTCAATTTTCAATGAATGTTAATATTGAAGAAGTTGTAAAGGGTGAGACCAATGAGGCAGACCCGGCAGTACCGAAAGAAGATAAACCATCTGAACCAGAAGTGGAAGGGGATGGTCAAACACCAGATGATCCTTCAGGCGAAGTCATCTCTACAGAGGTCGAGGAGGTGCCTGAGAATTGAAGCGATATAGTAGCTACCTTCTTCTTTTTTTATCAGTACTGATCGTGCTTGGGAGTGTCGGATATTTCGGATATACGACGTATATGACACATCAAACCTTGCAACAAAAAGAGGCAACACTCAAACGAGAGCAAATGGCGTTAGAGCAAGCAAAAGCAAATGAACAAAAAGTGGACGTGGCAGAATCGAGCTTCCTACAACAAAAAGTTCCGGTGACGGCATCGAATGATGATGTTATCGACGCGATCAACGCAGCAAGTCAGATTGCAGGAGTCAAGGTTCAGTCGATCACTTTCGGTCAGGCAACAGCAGCGGAAGCGACGACGCAATCTCCCGTGACATCCACACCAGCTGTTGACGGAGCGATGGCGACTGAATCGGATCAAGCACCTGCACCTGATGCGACGACTTCATCGTCGAATGCGACACCGTTACCAGCTTCCTTGACAATTGAAGCGCCGTCTTATCTTGAACTGATGGCTTTCTTGAAACAAATTGAGCGGACGGACCGGATTACGGTTCTACGTCAGATTCAATTGACTGGTCCTGAAGAACAAGGACCTGGTAGTAGTGCCATTCAACTGGAAGGTGAAATGCTGTCCTTCACTGTCGAAATCGAATCGTATTATCGTCCGGATTTAACGAAGTTGACGCCTGATAAACAGACGCCACTTAAAGAGAAGACACCGAAGTCAGATCCTTTTGTTGATGTGACAGGAAATTAAGATGATTTTGGCGGTTCCTACTCTGTTAGGGACCGCTTATTTTTTGTTAGACTAAACGATGACTCGAATTATCCGATTCGAAATCAATGGGAAAGAACGTGATACTGATGATAACGCAACCATCCTTGATCCTTGCCTCGGCTTCACCACGCCGGACAGAACTTCTAAAGCAAATCGGAATTCCTCATGACGTCGTACCTGCGAACGTCGTCGAAGAGGCACCATATCCAATGTCACCGCATGAGTACGTCCGTTATTTATCGCAAAAGAAAGCGCGAGCGATTACGGTAGAAGGCGTCATTCTGGCTGCGGATACGGTCGTCGCAATTGATGACATGATTCTTGAGAAGCCAGCAGATGGTTCTGAGGCACGGGCGATGCTCGCACGTCTGTCGGGACGCGCTCATGAGGTCGTGACAGGCGTGACGATTCGCTTTGGTGAAAAGGAGGAGACGTTTGACGTGACGACACATGTTCGTTTTGGTGCATTGCCAAACGAGTGGATCGAAGGATATATCGCGACGAACGAGCCTTACGATAAAGCGGGTGGCTATGGTATTCAAGCGATGGGAGGGCTATTCGTCGAAACAATCGAAGGCGATTATTATAATGTCGTCGGATTGCCAATCCACGAGATTACGAAACGTCTCGCGTCGTTTAAAATCAAGCCGATGTTTGCGTAATTCTGAAACAGAGAGGTCGGATGCTGTGATTGAATGGCCGAAGGATATGGTTCAGTTGAAAGGCTTGGCGCAAGCGACGACAGTCGAACTGCTCGCGTGTCTCGTCCGAAATGGGACACGGGACCGGACACCGCTTGAAATCGCGGAAGAATTACTGCATATCTATCCTTCACTGATTGAACTTGAGGCGGCTGGAGTCGGAGGACTCGAAAAAGCACCAGGGGTCGGGAAAGCAAAAGCTTTACAAATCATGGCGGGGCTAGAACTTGGTCGCCGTCTCGTTACGGAACCGAAGTGGGTGCGACCAACGATCCGGTCGCCAGAAGATGCTGCAGAATTATTGCTCGAAGAGATGCGGCTCTATCAGCAGGAACACTTTATCTGCCTGTATTTGAATACGAAAAATGAGGTTATTTCGAAAAAAACGTTATTTATTGGAGGATTGAACACGTCGATCGTCCACCCTCGTGATGTCTTCCGGGAAGCGATCCGCTGCTCGGCTGCGAATTTCATCGCTGTGCATAATCATCCATCCGGAGATCCGACACCGAGTCGAGAGGATATCGAGGTATCAGAGCGACTTGTTGAGGCAGGACGACTCATTGGAATCAGTTGTCTTGATCACATCATCATCGGGCACGGACAATTTATTAGTATGAAACAGCGCGGATTTATGTAAGAATAACGTCTGAAGGGAAAGTTTCGTTTCTTTCCATCAGACGTTTTTTTGTGTGTTTTCTAAGGCGAACTGTAAACAAGCTGTAACGTTTTAACGCTTTCCAATGAAGGCTTTTCCGTTATAATTAGTGAAGTGTATTCTCAGAGAGGGGTTTTTTGAATAATGTTTGGATCATTCAGCCGTGAAATCGGCATTGACTTAGGTACGGCTAACACGCTCGTGTATGTAAAGGGGCAAGGAATCGTCGTTCGCGAACCGTCCGTCGTCGCTTTCCGTACGGATACAGGAAAAATTGAAGCGGTCGGTAACGCAGCGAAAAACATGATTGGTCGTACGCCGGGTAACGTGACAGCACGACGCCCGATGAAAGACGGGGTTATCGCGGATTATGAAACAACCGCTACGATGATCAAATATTTCATGGATCAAGCTTCAAAGAAAAAAGGATTGTTCTCTTCTAAGACGAACGTTATGATCTGTGTGCCAAGTGGCATCACATCGGTCGAAAAACGTGCGGTTGAAGATGCAGCGAAACTTGCGGGAGCGCGTGAAGCGTACACGATCGAAGAACCATTCGCAGCAGCAATCGGTGCAGGGCTTCCGGTTTCAGAACCAACAGGATCGATGGTCGTTGACATCGGTGGTGGTACGACGGAAGTTGCTGTCATCTCACTCGGTGGTATCGTCACAAGTCAATCGATTCGTGTCGGTGGAGACGAGATGGATGAGTCGATCATTCGTTACATCAAGTCGAAATACAACCTGATGATCGGGGAGCGGACAGCTGAGACATTGAAAATGACGATCGGTTACGCTCGGATCGATGAAGAATCAGAGAATGAAACGATGGAAATCCGTGGACGCGATCTCGTGACAGGTCTTCCGAAACAAATCGAAGTCACGAGTGCTGAAATTTGTGACGCACTCTCAGATACGGTCGACGCGATTCTTGCAGGTGTCAAGCATACGCTTGAGCAGACACCTCCTGAATTATCAGCAGACGTCATGGACCGCGGTATCGTTCTGACTGGCGGTGGAGCACTATTGAAGAACCTCGACGCTGTCATCGAAGACGAAACACGCATTTTGACACTCGTTGCGGAAAACGCGCTGGATTGTGTCGCAATCGGTACAGGAAAATCACTCGAGATGATGAATGTTCTTCGTTCGAAATCAGGCATCTCGCAAAAAAGATAAGGATGGGATGAGCGATGAAGCGATTTTTAAACAATCGAAAACTGCTCATCACACTCCTTAGTTTTCTCCTTTTGGTGATTTTGATCGGCATTTCGCTGCAAGGGCGTAACCAATCCCACTGGTATCAAAGCTTCGTGCGTGATACCGCGGGCGTCGGTCAACGCCTTTTCGCGACACCGATTGGCTGGATTGATGATACGGTCACTTCGATTAAAGAAGTGCGTGACGTGTACAAAGAGAATGAACACTTGAAATCACGATTGAATGACTATGCTGGTAATGCGGTTAAGGTCCGTGATCTCGAGCGTGAGAATAAAGAATTGAAGGATATGCTCGACCTGAACGGATCGATTCGCGACTATAAATTGTTACCGGCAGAGATGATTGGTCGGACGGCATCTGAATGGCAGCGGTTCGTGACGATCAACATTGGCGAACAGAAGGGTGTCAAGGCGAACATGGCCGTTGTAACAGCAGACGGACTGATTGGTCGCGTCATCCAAGCGAGCGCCTATACGTCTCTCGTGCAGTTGATGTCGGATACGAGTCGAACGAATAACGTCTCGGCAACGGCTGACGACACGAAGGGAAAAGGTGTTTTCGGTACGATCGAGGGATTTGATGAAGAAACGAAGTTACTCAAATTCACGAAAATTCCGAACGACGCGAAGCTGAAAAAAGGGCAGACCGTCACGACGTCCGGTCTCGGTGGGAAGTATCCGAGTGGAATCGTCATTGGAAAAATCAAGGAAGTAAAATCCGATCAGTATGGGGCTTCAAAAATCGCATACGTCAAACCGGCAGCAGACTTCGAACAGTTCGGTCATGTCTTCGTGATTGAACGCGAAGCGAAGGAACCTTTCGCTGAGACCGATAAGGGAGGGGACACTCGTGAATAACGTTAAGTTGTTTTTCGCCGTGTTCCTTCTTTTTATCTTGGAAGGAACGCTGTTCGCAGGACCTCTCGGAGATGGCTCGCCATATGTCATTCATGCGACATTGATCGGTTTGATGTTCCTTGGTCGATATGGAAAACTCGAACAGGCACTCGGATTCGGACTCGTCTTTGGATTGCTGTATGATTTCGTCTATTCGGATATCATCGGCATTTACTTATTTGCGTTATCCGCCATTCCGCTTTTTAGTAGCTTCGTGCTAAAATATGTAAAGGAGAACGTATTGACGATTCTCGTCACGTTCACGTTCAGTGCCATTTTGTATGAACTCGATATATATTTCTTCACGGCTTCGGTCGTTGGTGTCGGGGTATCCTTCCAGGAACTTGCGACACAGATCATTCCAAGGAGTCTGGTTGCCCAGTTGATCGGGATCATCATCCTGTATTATCCGATGACCCGACTCGTGCAGTCGACCCTTGACGAGAAAAGAGGATGAGTCATGATTGAGCGTAAACGTTATGTAACGATGAAAGGCCATCGTGGTGGCCTCGCCGTCTATGTGAATGAAAGGTGCAGTGTGGATGAATTTCTTGACGATTTAGAGTTGACGCTTGCGGACAAATCCGTCGAGAACGGACGCGCCGTACCAATCACCTTCTTCTTCGGTCGACGTTATGTCGATGAAGGGGTGCTGACGGCCGTCGAATCTATCGTCGCGCGACATGATTCCTTTTCTTTCAAAGGTTATGATAGTGAATGCATCACAAAGGATGAGGCAAAAGCCTTGTACGGAGAGCGGACGTTCCACTATTTTGGTGGGACGGCACGCAGTGGGCACGTATTAGACGTCGAAGGTTCGATCGTCATCATCGGAGATATCAATCCGGGGGCAGTCGTCCATGCGACGGGAAGTATCTATTGTCTCGGAGCTTTACGGGGGACCGTTCATGCGGGTAAAGGTGGTAATACGGAAGCCGTTATCGCGGCGAGTGTGCTGCAACCGAAATGGATCGCGGTCGCTGGCACCGTCCACGAAGAACCGGACGACGCACCGATTCCAGCTCTCGATATGGGTTGTGCATTTTTAGGCGAAGACGGGGTTGAATTCTCCCGCCTTCAAACCGTTCCGCTTGCGCGGATGGATCAGTTTGCGATTGATAGTGAAAGAGGGTGACGGATATGGAACAAGTGAAAGAACAGGTACATATGGAGGCGAAGACGAACATGGGACGCGCCATCGTCGTCACATCCGGTAAAGGCGGCGTCGGTAAGACGACGACGACTGCGAACATCGGAACAGCACTTGCATTGATGGGACATTCGGTTTGTCTCGTTGATACGGATATCGGGTTACGTAATCTGGATATCGTGCTTGGTCTTGATAACCGGAGTATCTATAACATCGTTGACGTCGTGACGGGACAATGTAAGTTGCACCAAGCGCTCGTTCGCGATAAACGTTTTGAAGAAATGTATCTGTTGCCTGCTGCTCAATCAAAGGATAAGTCCTCCGTCACACCCGAACAGGTGAAGGCAATCATCGATACGTTAAAACTTGAATATGATTTTGTGTTGATTGACTGCCCTGCAGGAATCGAACAAGGATTCATGAATGCAATTGCCGGAGCGGATGAAGCTGTCGTCGTGACAACACCAGAAAAAGCTGCTGTTCAGGATGCGGACCGGATCATCGGGATGCTCGAGCGTTCAGAACGTAACATCGTTCCGAAACTCGTCATTAACCGGGTGCGTTCACATATGATGGCATCGGGTGATATGCTCGACATCGATGAGATCATGCGTATCCTCTCGATTGATCTGCTTGGTCTGATCATTGATGATGAAGAAGTTATCGCCGCTTCCCACCGCGGTGTACCTGTGACGATGAATCCGGATAACCGGGCTGGACTCGGCTACCGGAACATCGCCCGCCGGATTCTTGGAGAGTCCGTGCCACTGCTCGATTTAAATGAACAGCCGCAAAAAGGCTTCTTCGTCAAATTGAAGAAGATGCTTGGGATGAAATAAGAATGGGAAATTAGACTAGGACGACATCGTCGCGCCTAGTCTAATTTTTTTGGAGGGATCAGTATGCGATGGATTAGTGAACAGACCGCTTCACTCGAACGATTGGCATTGGTCGAAGGCGGTCGATTGATTGAATATCATGAGCGGATGCGTGACGAGATTCGGGTTGGCACTTTCGTCTATGCCAAGGTCGACCGGTTGCATCCGACGCTCGGAGCAGCCTTTTTGATCGCGACTGACGGCACACCGCTTTACTTACCGCTGAATGAGACGGTGGAAGCACTTCGCTGCTATCCAGACGTACCGACGATCGGACAAGCGGTCCAGGTCGGACAGACGTTGCTCGTTCAGGTCGTCAAGGAAGGGGTCGCACCGAAACAACACAAGGTGACACAAAACATTACCTATGGTGGACGTTATCTCGTTTATTTCCCGTACGGTCGCCGCGTTCGTTTCAGTCGAAAGCTGGATCTCGTCGTCCAGCGCCAACTGGCGGAGCAATTGACGACAACGGAAGAAGAGGGGATTCTCTACCGGACGGAAGCAGCGAAAGCATCAATCGACGAATTGAAGCAAGAGCTGCAGTCATTACGGACACGACATAAAGAACTTTTGCAGGCACCGCGACTTGAACAAGACGAGGCACTGATCGTCCAAGAAGCGAAACGACTTCCACATGTCACCGATGCGCTCGTCATGACGCGTCAGGAAAAGGAACGCCTCGAACTACTTGGTCTGTCCGTCGAACGCTCGCTACGAAAAGGACGTTTGCCCGAGATGGAAGCAATTGATAGTGCAATTGAGAAGGCGATGCAACGGGTCGTCTGGCTTGACGGTGGAGCGTATCTTTTAATTGAAGAGGTCGAAACGATGACTGTCATCGACGTCAACAGTGGAAAGACGATCTCCGTAAAGGAACAAAAGCGGACATTTGATCAAATCAATGAAGCGGCTGCTGTCGAAGTCATGCGCCAATTACGGTTGCGCAATATCAGTGGTATGATTGCGATTGATTTTTTACGTGGCTCTAGTAAAGGTCAGACACGCGTGACTCAACTCCTGAAAGAGCGAGCAGCGCTCGAGACGAAGCAGATCGAAGTGTACGGCTTTACGAAGATGGGCTTATGCGAACTGACGCGACAACGTCACGGGAAATCATTGCAGGAACGCTCACAGGAATCCGGGCAGTGGACGCGATTGAGTGTCTATCGCTTGATTGAACCGAAGTTACTTGAGATTGCGACCTATGCGGAAGCGGTCGTGATTCGCGCACCACGGCATCTGTTGCAGGACGAATTCATCTCTCGTCAACCGCTCGAAGTCCATGTGCTCGAAGGCGATCCAGCGGTCCTGTTCACGGGGGCGTCACAGGACTGTCTCGATTTCATCAAGCGATCGGAATAATCCTTCAGAACAGCATTGACAAGGTGGAAGAACGTTTGGTATTCTGAATAACGTTAGTTCGTTTGGAAGCACCCAAATGACTACAACCGCACAGACCGGGTTTTAAAGCATCCGCTGCCCGTGATGGCGAGTCTGAGTTCCTAAGAGGAGGTGCACGTAATGTACGCAATTATCAAAACTGGTGGTAAACAAGTCAAAGTCGAAGCTGGCCAAGAAATCTACGTTGAGAAATTAAACGCAGACGTCGACAGCACAGTTGAATTTGGTGAAGTATTGATCCTTGGTGGTGACGATGTTAAAGTCGGCGCTCCACTCGTAGAAGGTGCGAAGGTCGTAGCAACGGTCATCAAACACGCTCGCGCGAAAAAGATCACTGTCTTCAAAATGAAAGCGAAAAAGAACTACCGTCGTAAGCAAGGTCACCGTCAACCTTACACGAAGGTCCGCATCGAGAAAATCGAAGCGTAAGCCATGATACGTGTCAAGATTCGACGAGATGAAGCGGAACTCGTCCGCTCCATCGAAGTGACAGGACATGCCGAGTTTGCAGAACCAGGTCTCGACCTTGTCTGTGCCGGCGTCTCGTCGGTGATCTTCGGGGCATACAATGCCATAGAAGCATTACTCGGGCAGGTCCTGCTCCTTGAAATGGCAGAACAACAAGAGGGTGGCTACTTTTATGTAGAACCGTACGCTGACTTAGCACCGGATGTCAGTGAACGCACCCAATTGTTACTGGAAGCGACTTTGGTCCAACTTGGTACCATCGCTGAAAGTTACGGTGAGTTTATCCAACTTGAACAAGTATAGGAGGTGGATTCCACATGTTGAAACTTAATCTTCAGTTCTTCGCATCGAAAAAAGGGGTAGGTTCGACAAAGAACGGTCGTGACTCGCAATCGAAACGCCTTGGGGCGAAACGTGCAGACGGTCAAACTGTTTCTGCTGGTTCAATCCTCTACCGTCAACGCGGTACGAAGATTCACCCAGGTATGAACGTCGGACGTGGTGGCGATGATACACTTTTCGCAACTGCAACTGGTGTCGTTCGTTTCGAACGTCTCGGACGCGACAAGAAACAAGTCAGCGTTTACCCAGCATAAGGATCGACGAAGCAGACTCTAGCCACTTTCGAGGGTTAGGGTCTGTTTTTTTTAGGAGGGAACGACCGATGGAGGAACAGCAGGTACTTGATCTTTTGAAGACTCTTCGTCACGAGTGGTTGAACCGGATACAACTCGTCCGTTCGTATGGCGCGATCGGAGACGAACAAGCAGTCGAGTCGATCTGTTCGGCGTACCGGGAGCAAGCATCTCGGGAAGGACGTCTAGCGCGAATCGGATTGCCGAAAACCGCACTGGCGTTACTGCAAGCTGAATGGTCAGGCAAAACTGTGACGTATGATGTCATCGGAGCACCCCACATGGAAGATGAGCGGTTGAAGCAACTCGTCGAAGCAGCCATCGCCATGATTGATGTAGGAGTAGGAGAAGTATCCGTGACCTTCCACGAGGGCGTGACCATCGAGATCTATCGGGATCTACTAGATATGTCGCGCCTTGAGGATCTAGTGACGCCGATGGAAATCGAGTCGCAGACGGAAAATGAGTGTGTGATTGAGATTGAAAGTCTTCCGTTTGAGGAAGAGAAGTAAGAGGAGGGATCCGACATGTTTGTCGATCAGGTAAATATTTATGTAAAAGCAGGTGACGGAGGACGTGGGCAAGTAGCGTTCCGTCGTGAGAAATACGTTCCGGACGGCGGTCCTGCCGGCGGTGACGGTGGTCACGGGGCTCACGTCGTCCTAGAAGTTGACGAAGGGCTTCGGACATTGATGGACTTCCGTTACAAACGTCACTTTAAAGCGGTTCAAGGTGAAAACGGCATGTCAAAAGGGATGCACGGTCGTAAAGCCGAGCATCTAATCGTCAAGGTTCCACCGGGCACGGTCGTCTACGATGACGATACGAATGCGGTCATCGCTGACCTCGTCCATCACGGACAACAAGCAATCGTCGCAAAAGGCGGACGTGGCGGACGTGGGAATACACGTTTTGCGACACCAGCTAATCCAGCACCTGAGCACGCTGAAAACGGTGAGCCAGGGGAAGAGAAATACTTGAAACTTGAGCTGAAGATGCTAGCAGACGTCGGTCTCGTCGGTTTCCCGAGTGTCGGAAAATCAACGATGTTATCGGTCGTTTCAGCAGCACGCCCAAAAATCGGCGCGTATCACTTCACGACGATCACACCGAACATCGGTGTCGTCGAAACGGAAGATAGCCGTAGCTTCGTCATGGCTGACTTGCCAGGATTGATCGAAGGTGCAAGTGAAGGCGTCGGACTCGGTCACCAGTTCCTGCGTCACGTCGAGCGGACGAAAGTCATCGTCCACGTCATCGACATGAGCGGAATGGAAGGTCGCGATCCAATCGAAGACTACAACATCATCAATAAAGAACTCGCGGACTATAACCTGCGTTTGACAGAGCGTCCACAAGTCGTCGTTGCGAACAAGATGGATATGCCTGATGCAGCAGAACATCTTGAAGCCTTCAAGGAAGCTTTTCCAGAGCTTGAAGTATTCGAAATTTCAGCAGCAACACGTCAAGGGTTACGCGATCTGTTATTCCGAATCGCTGACCTCGTCGATGCAACACCAGAATTCGGTCTTGAGGAACTCGAAGAGAAAACAGCGACACCACGTGTCGTCTACGGTTACGAAGCACCTGAAGCCGGCTTTACGATTACGAAAGATGAAGACGATTGTTTCGTCATCAAAGGACCACGCATCGAAAAACTCTTCACGATGACAAACTTCATGCGTGAAGAATCGATTAAACGTTTCGCTCGGACACTGCGTCAAATGGGTGTCGACGAAGAGTTGCGTCGTCTTGGTGCGATTGACGGCGATGTCGTTCGTATCCGTGATTTCGAGTTCGAATTCGTCGAGTCATCATTCTAAGCGGTTCATTCCATTAGGAAACGGAGTGTGAAAGCATCGTGGACCCATTGCCCATGATTTCAGTCGTTTGGTTAATTCCGATTCTCGTCTTATCCGCATTCTTTTCCTCAGCCGAGACGGCACTCGCGAGTGTCAACCGGTTGCGGTTGTTGCATCAATCGGAAGCAGGGGACGCGCGTGCGTCCCGTGTATTCCGCTTACTTCAACGTTACGAAGAGACACTGACGTCGATTTTGATTGGGAATACGATTGTCAACGTCGCCTTTATCTTATTTGGTGGCTGGTGGATCATCCAGTTCGTCGAGACGATCGCAACACAAACCGTTGCCTTTCTTGCGCTATTTTTCCTGTTGCTGTTGTTCGGAGAATTGATACCGAAGTCGTATGCCCGTGAACATACGGAACGTTACGTGTTATTGATCGGACGTCCACTGCGCTTCTTCTTACTGAGCTTTCGACCGCTCGTTTTCCTGTTACTCCGCTTACGCCAATTGGCGCTACGGTTGATTGGAGCGGATCCGAAAGGACCGATCGTGACCGAACAGGAACTCAAGGCACTCGTTGATATCAGTCAGGAAGAGGGCATCATGGGGCTTGCAGAGGCTGAACTCGTTCATCAAGCAGTTGATTTTCAACATGCGACAGTCGAGGATGCGTTGACGCCACGGATGGATATTCAAGCGATTGATATCGATGCACGGCTCGAAGACATCCTTGCAGAAGTCCAGAAGGGTGGCTATTCTCGTCTACCGGTCTATAAGGATTCGATTGATCACGTCATCGGTGTATTATCGGAGCGGGACTTTCTGCGTGCATACGTGAAGAACGGCTCCGTTGATATCCGAGAATGGATTCGACCGGTATCGTTCGTCGTCCCACAGACACGATTGATGGATTTATTACCGGAACTCAAAGTCAAGCAGTCCCATATGGCAGTCGTCCTTGATGAATTCGGAGGGACGGCAGGTTTAATCACTCTTGAGGATATTTTAGAAGAAATCGTCGGGGAGATTTGGGATGAACACGATGAATCGTTGGAATATACAAAACGGATTGGTCCAGAGCAATACGAGTGTCTAGCAGAGTATGACATTGAAGACTTCTGTCAGCAATTTCAATTGACGATGCCGGACACGGACGCCCAGTCTCTTGGGGGATGGATCATGGAGGAGAGCGGACAATTGCCGGACGTCGGAACGGCGATGCGTTATGAACGTGTCACGTTGACCGTCTTGCATATCGAAAACCGACGCGTCCGCAAAGTCTTAGCAACGTTCGATCCGCCATCTACGATGCCGGAGACACGACTTGAACCGATTGAACGATAAAAAAACCGCTTATTCCTTAGGAATAGGCGGTTTTTGTATGTTCAGACATCGAGCTCCGAAACGAGAATTCCGAGACGATCGAGTTTAGCAATAGCGGCTTCCAGTGCGTCTTCATGATCAGCCTCAAGCGTATGAATATGGACGCCGTCCGTCAGGCTCGAGAGTGGAGTAGCTTGCGTCTCATGTAACTGCTCTAGCAGTACGCGGACATCCCGGCGGCTTTTTAGCATCAATTCTCCAGTGATGAAGCCGTAGACGGGATGTTCGATAATGACATCGCGGATGACGACCCCTTCGTCAACAATGGCGTCACACTCATCCTTTAATTGATCGATGCCGTGACGACAAACGATCTTGCGACGTAATTTTGAACCGTCGACTTCCGGATCGTTGATCAAATAGCCACGAGCTGTCGCGATGACAGGATATCCTTTTGCCTTTAACAATGATAAATCCTGCACGATCACTTGGCGACTGACACCTGCTTGTTTCGCCAGTGCCGTTCCTGTGACAGGTTGCTCACTTTCCTCAATCATACGAAGTAATGATTTCCGGCGTTCTTCTCCGGAGATGCGTTTCCCCATCATGTCTCCTACCTTTCTTCAGTGTCATGAGATCGTGTTCAACACATCAATGCACTGTTCGATTTCTTCGTTCGTCGTCTGTCTTCCAAAACTGAGTCGTATCAACCCATGAGCCGCTGATTCGTCAAAGCCGATGGCACGTAATGTCGCATTCGGACCGTTTTCTCCAGCACGACAAGCACTACCAGCGGAAACCGCGATTCCAGCACGATTCAAGGCGAGCAATGCGTATTGACCATCACGTTGCTTCGTATGGATGGCGCAGATGGAAGCGAGTTGCGTCGGCGACTCGATGATCGTGTAACGAGACGAAGACAATGTTTTTTTTAGCATACCACGAAATCGATGGCTTGAAGCTTGGATTCCTGGATTTTCGAAGCGAGACGCTTCACAGGCAGCGATGAACGCAGCAATTCCTGGAACATCGACTGTGCCTGGACGGATTCCGAATTCGTGATGTCCCTCGTAATAAGGGCTGAAGAGCGGACGCCGTAAATACAAAGCGCCCAATCCTTTTGGTCCATACACTTTATGACTACTCATCGTGTAGGCATCAAAAGCGTCGATGTTGATTGCATCTTTTAAAAATCCTTGGACACCATCGCAATGAAACAGAATCTCGCGCGATTGACAGTATGCTGCAATCCGTTCGACCGGAAAACGAAAACCCGTATCCGAATTGACATGTTGAATCGAGACAACACCGATTTCATCCGTACAAGCTGTAACGAATTGTTCCCAATCGAACGTTCCGTCCGGTAATAAAGAAAGGTGTCGTGTTTCTTGTGCCCAGCGTGCAAGCGGAAGCAAGACCGAGTCGTGTTCACATCGAAGTGTCAAGACAACTGATTTGTTACTCTGTCGCATCAGATGTGTCAAAGCGATGTAGTTTGCTTCTGAACCGCTCCCTGTAAAGATGACAGTTCCTTCTTGTTGAGCCAATTGTTGCATCAGATACTGACGAGCTCGTTCGAGTAAACGTTCAGCGTTCCCACCGATGTCATGAAGAGAAGAACTGTTGCCGTAGAACGACTGAGCGGCTTGTTGATAATGATCGAGTGCTTGTGGATGCAGCGGAGTCGTCGCTGCGTAATCGAGATAGATCATGAAAAAATCCTGTCCTTTCGTCTTGTCACTCAGCTAAAAGTATGCCAAACTTATTGTCAAGTCAATAGTAAACATTTAGATATAGAGGTGTAAAACATATGTCTTTACATAAAAGGCTTGAGACGGATGTGTTGATCATTGGAACAGGTCTCGCCGCAATATCGGTCGCTCTGCATCTTCCATCCGGAACGGAAGCGTTGCTTGTCACAAAAGGTACGCGGTTTGAGACAAATTCTGTTCGAGCACAAGGTGGGATTGCTTCCGCTTATGCAGAAGTCGATCATCGTGGTCACTTTGAAGATACATGCCAAGCAGCAAAAGGGCGTATCAATCCGTCCGTCGTTGATTACGTCACCCGATCGGGAACCGAGGCGATGGAATTCTTGTTACGACAAGGCGTTCCATTCGATCAATCCGAGGGAGAGTTTTTGCGTGGTCGTGAAGGAGCACATCGTTTGCCGCGGATTTATCACTCTGGCGGGGACGAGACTGGTAAACGGATCATGGAGACGTTGATGCCGCGAGTACCATTTCCGATTCTTGAGCAGACGTGTATCACGGAGTTGATTCAAGTCAACGGGCAGGTAGTAGGTGCAGTCGGATATAACGAGGGAGAGCCGATCGAGATTGTGGCGCGCGCGACGATTCTCGCGACCGGTGGAGTGGGCGGATTATTCGCGGCGTCGACGAATGACCCTTTGATTCAAGGAGACGGTATTGCGCTCGCCTTTGAAGCGGGGGCGACGATTCGTGATCTTGGTTATATCCAGCATCATCCGACGGTACTCGTTCATGCAGGACGTTCGGAAGGTTTGATCACGGAAGCATTACGTGGTGCGGGAGCAACGCTTGTAACGAAAAATGGCGACCGAATCATGGCGGATCATCCGATGCAAGATTTAGCAGCGCGAGATGAAGTCGCAAAACGAATCCATGAGGTGCGAAAATGTGAACCGGTCTATCTCGATACGTCAAACGTCGTCGACCGGACAAAGCGGTTTCCAACGTTTGTTGAAAAATGTGAAAAGGTGAACATAAGTCCGGATCTCGTTGAAATTGCACCAGGCATCCATTTCTTAATGGGTGGGATCGAAACGGATCTGACAGGGCAGACGCATGTCGAAGGACTATACGCGGTCGGCGAGACAGCATCGATTGGACTACACGGTCGAAATCGTCTGGCGTCGAACTCGCTCCTTGAATGTGTTGTCATGGGGAAAGCAGTAGCAGAACAGCTTAAGCTGTTACCGGAACTTTCAGTAAAACAAGTGAAACGACGTCCGGGAACACTTCGTTCCGTAACAGACCGTCTATCGCAGGTCATTGGTGTTGAAATGGATGTTAAGCAAATAGAAGATAGTTTAGAAGAGTTAAAAAGCTGGACATTAGACGAATCCGGACAGGAAGCGGAAGAGAATCGATTACGTCACGTAACGGCATGTCTGTTGCTTGAAGGGGCGCGAAGTCGGTTGACAGGAGAGGATGAGAACGTTGAACAAGTGGCAGTTACGGCAACAACTGGAGGCATTTTTAATCGAGGATATCGGACAGTGGGATATCACGAGTGAAGGATGTCTGACGGGACAAGAACGCGGGACCGGTCGTTTTCTAGCAAAGGAAGACGGTGTCTTTTGCGGTGTCGACATCATTCGGGAGATGGCACATCTCTTACAAGTCGACGTGACGATTCATGTAGCGGAAGGGACGATCGTCACGCGAGGAACATTCCTTGCCGAGTGGTCTGGTTCGTTACAGGACATCTTAAGCGGAGAACGGGTCGCCTTGAACCTAGTGCAACGCTTATCCGGGATCGCGACAAAAACTCGTCAAGCGGTCGAGGTAGCAGCAGGACGAATCCGAATCACGGATACACGAAAGACGACCCCAGGGTTACGAATGCTCGAAAAACATGCCGTTCGCGTCGGGGGTGGCTATAGTCATCGCGGACGTCTCGATGACGCGGTCATGATCAAGGACAATCACATCACAGTCGCGGGATCGATCACAGAGGCGGTGGCGCGAGCAAAACGTGTCGCGGGACATACGACACCAATCGAAGTTGAAGTCGAGACGGAAGCGGAAGTGCTTGAGGCAGTGGCTGCAGAAGTCGATATCATCATGCTCGATAATCGGACGCCAGCAGAAATCAAACAACTCCGGCAATTGATTCCACCGCATATCACGGTCGAACTATCCGGTGGGATTACGCTAGACACATTATCGGACTTCGCGGATAGCGGAGCAGACGTCATCTCACTTGGAGCACTTACTCATTCAGCAACAGCACTTGATATCAGCATGAAAATCGAAGGAGGAAAAAAAGATGTCATTTGATCTATTACGTCACGAGGGAATTCCGGCGTCATACTTACAGCAAACAGAAGCAGACTTGATCGCGATCATTGAAGGGGTCAAAGCACGGATGGGCAGTCGCTTGTTCTTACCTGCCCACCACTACCAAAAGGATGAAGTCGTCCAGTTCGCGGATGCGACGGGAGATTCGCTCCAGCTCGCGCAAGTCGCGAAGCAGATGACAGAAGCCGAATATACAGTCTTTTGTGGTGTCCACTTCATGGCAGAGACGGCAGACATGTTGACCGATGCGTCACATACGGTCGTTTTGCCTGACATGCGTGCTGGTTGTTCGATGGCGGATATGGCGAACGATACGCAAACGGAGCGTGCTTTTACGATCTTGACGGAACGGTTCGGGGAGTCGATCTTACCGTTGACGTATGTCAATTCGACGGCAGCCATCAAAGCGTTCGTTGGTCGTCATGGTGGGGCGACGGTGACGTCGTCAAATGCTGTCCAGATGGTCGAGTGGGCGCTTGCTGAACGCGACATCTTATTCTTCCTGCCGGATCAACACCTCGGTCGCAATACGGCGCACGCACTCGGAATTCCGTTAGAACAGATGGCGATTTGGGATCCGATCAAGGACGAACTCGTTTTTGATGGAGAAGACCAGGACGTCCGCGTCATCTTATGGAAAGGACACTGCTCGGTCCATGAAAAATTCACGGTCGGTCAGATTGATCAGTTCCGCAAGACGGATCCGGAGCGAAAGATTCTCGTTCACCCGGAATGTTCGCACGAAGTCGTAGCAGCGTCTGATCTCAACGGATCAACCGCGTACATCATTCAACAAATCGAACAGGCTGCTCCCGGAACGAAGTGGGCGATCGGAACAGAGATGAATCTCGTCAATCGACTCGCGACGACGCATCCGGAACTCGATATCGTATCGCTCAATCCGTTCATGTGTCCGTGTTTGACGATGAACCGGATCGACTTACCGCACTTAGCGTGGGCGCTCGAACAAGTCGAAGCCGGTGAGCCGGTCAACGTCATTACAGTCGACGCGGAGACTACGCGGCATGCCGTGTTGGCGCTCGAACGGATGCTTGAGCGTTCGTAAAATAGAGGATCGGAGCGTGGTCGTGCGAACGATCACGCTTTTTTGTCTTAGGATTGAGAGAGCGAACATATGTATTGATTTTTGCTGAAGAACGCTTTGAAGCCAAACGAAGATGTATGCTACAATAACACGAGAGTTTGTTTAAGGATGGGAGCGTTCCACATTGATAGAATTCGTACGCGGCGAAGTCGCTTATGTCTGTGCGGAATTCGTGACGGTAGAAGTTGGCGGGATTGGCTACAAGATCGTAGCACCGAACCCGTTTTTTTATCGGACCGGAGACGAACAGATCATCGTATATACGTATCATTATGTCCGTGAGGACCAAGAAGTCTTATTTGGATTCCGTTCCCGTCGTGAGCGTGCCTTGTTCACGAAGTTGCTCGGTGTCACAGGAATCGGACCAAAAGGAGCGCTCGCGATCGTCGCGTCAGGGAATGTCGATGCGCTCGTTGAAGCAATTGAACAAGAGAAGGAAAGTTATCTCGTCAAGTTCCCGGGGGTCGGCAAGAAAACAGCGAAGCAAATGATGCTCGACCTAAAAGGAAAGCTAGCCGAGCTCGCACCGGATTACGTACCGAGCGAAGGCTTGTTCGCACAAGGCAATGCTGAGCTGAATGAAGCTTGTGAAGCCTTGACGGCGCTTGGTTACAGTGACCGAGAAGTCGAGAAAGTCAAAAAAGCGTTGCAGGCAGAAGTCCTGTCGACGGATCAATATGTCAAACGGGCACTCCAGTTGTTATTGAATGTGAGGTGAGGACATGGAAGAGCGCATTTTGTCAGAATCCGCCCATGCGGAAGATCAAGAAGAGTGGAGTCTGCGTCCTCAGACGCTCGAGCAATACATCGGGCAGGAGAAAGCAAAAGGAAACTTAAGTGTCTTCATCGAGGCGGCAAAAATTCGTCAGGAAACACTCGATCACGTGCTTCTCTACGGTCCTCCGGGTCTTGGGAAGACGACGCTTGCGACGATCATTGCGAACGAGATGGGGGTCGGCATCAAGACGACAGCCGGTCCTGCGATTGAACGCCCGGGTGATCTAGCGGCAATCCTCTCATCGCTTGAACCGGGGGACGTTTTGTTCATCGACGAGATTCATCGATTGAGTCGATCGATCGAAGAGATTCTGTATCCAGCGATGGAGGATTATTGTCTTGATATCGTCATCGGTCAAGGGGAACTCGCCCGCAGCGTCCGGATCGACTTGCCACCGTTTACGCTCGTCGGTGCGACGACGCGTGCCGGGATGCTGTCAGCACCGCTTCGTGATCGTTTTGGCGTGACGCTGAAGCTTGAATATTATACGATGTCAGAGTTGTCTGCCATCGTGACGCGGACGTCCCGGTTGTTCGGATTCGAAGCGGATCGTCTGGCTGCAGAAGCCATCGCGCTTCGTTCACGTGGAACACCACGTGTCGCGAATCGGTTGTTACGGCGTGTCCGTGATTTCGCTCAAGTCGCCCATCAAACCGAGATCGATGCCGTGCTCGCGACAAGTGCACTTGATCGTTTGCATGTCGATGCGCTTGGGCTCGACGATGTCGACCATCGTTTACTACGATCGCTTGCAGAACGGTTTGCCGGTGGTCCGGTTGGTCTTGAGACGATCGCAGCGACGATCGGGGAAGATGCGCAGACGATTGAGGATGTATATGAACCATATCTACTGCAACAAGGCTTTTTACAACGTACTCCGCGCGGACGTGTCTTAACACCGTTCGCCCGCCAACATTTAGGACTGAAAGAAGGAAATTGAACCAATGGATGTAAACTTATTTGATTTTCATTTACCAGAAGAACAAATTGCCCAAGTGCCATTGCTCGACCGGACGAGTTCGAAATTGATGGTTCTCGATCGGGAGACGGGTGCGATTCAGCATCAACACTTCCATGATATCGTCGATCACTTCCGCGAAGGTGATACACTCGTCATCAACGATACGAAAGTTTTACCAGCACGTCTCTTTGGTGTGAAGGAAGAGACAGGTGGGAAGATCGAATTGTTACTCTTGAAGCAAACGAGTGACGATGTTTGGGAAACACTGGCGAAACCGGCAAAACGCGTCAAACCAGGAACGATTTTGTCGTTTGGTGACGGATTACTTCGTGCTGAGTGTGTCGAAGCACTTGAAGACGGAGGACGCATCCTGAAGTTTTTCTATGACGGCATTTTTTATGAAGTGCTCGATCAACTCGGAACGATGCCACTACCGCCGTACATTCATGAACAACTCGAGGATCAAGATCGTTACCAGACGGTTTATGCTCGCGAACGCGGAAGTGCGGCAGCACCAACGGCTGGACTGCACTTTACACCCGAGTTGCTTGAAGCGCTCAAAGCGAAAGGTGTCCGGATCGCACCGTTGACATTACACGTCGGACTCGGCACATTCCGTCCTGTCTCGGTCGACGACGTCGATAGTCACAAGATGCACAGTGAGTACTACGAACTGCCGGAAAGTTCAGCTGCTTTGCTACGCGAAACACGGAAACAAGGCGGACGGATCATCGCGGTCGGAACGACGTCGACGCGGACGCTTGAGACGGTCATTCGTGACCACGGTGACTTCGTCGAAGCAACGGGCTGGACGGACATTTTCATTTTCCCAGGTCAGGAAGTCAAAGGGATCGATGGATTGATCACGAACTTCCACTTACCAAAATCAACATTGATTATGCTCGTGTCCGCATTATCGACACGGGAACACATTCTGCACGCCTATGAAGAAGCAGTTGCAAACGGCTATCGTTTCTTTAGCTTCGGTGATGCGATGTTCTTAACGAGAGAGGAACGAAACTAATGACAAAACACGCGGTAACATACGAACATATCAAAACATGTAAACAATCCGGAGCGCGGTTAGGAATCGTCCACACGCCGCACGGTAGTTTCGAGACACCGGTCTTCATGCCGGTTGGAACACAAGCGACAGTCAAAACGATGGCACCGGAACAAATCAAGGACATGAATGCGAACATCATCCTCGCGAACACGTACCACTTATGGGTGCGCCCAGGACATGATGTCATCAAGGAAGCGGGCGGTCTGCATAAGTTCATGAACTGGGATGGCGCGATTCTTACGGACTCAGGTGGTTTCCAAGTCTTTTCACTTGCTGACCTCCGGAACATCTCAGAAGAAGGGGTTCATTTCCGTAACCACTTGAACGGGGATAAATTGTTCTTATCACCGGAAAAAGCAATGGAAATTCAAAATGCACTCGGTTCAGATATCATGATGGCGTTTGACGAGTGCCCACCGTACCCCGCTTCTCACGAGTACATGAAAGCATCCGTCGAACGGACTAGCCGCTGGGCGGAACGGTGTCTTGCAGCGCACGAACGTCCGCACGATCAAGCGCTGTTCGGTATCATCCAAGGTGGAGAATACGAAGACTTACGTCGTCAAAGTGCAAAAGACCTCGTTGCGCTTGATTTCCCGGGTTATGCGGTCGGTGGTCTATCAGTCGGAGAGCCAAAAGACGTCATGTACCGTGCACTCGAATTCACGACACCACTCATGCCGGAAGACAAGCCACGTTACCTCATGGGCGTCGGTTCGCCGGATGCGTTGATTGAAGGCGCGATTCGTGGAATCGATATGTTCGACTGTGTCTTGCCGACACGGATCGCACGTAACGGAACGTTGATGACATCACAAGGTCGTCTTGTCGTCCGGAACGCGAAGTATGCACGTGATTTCCGTCCGCTTGATGAGAAATGTGATTGCTACGCGTGTAAGAATTACTCACGTTCGTACATCCATCATTTGATTCGTGCGCAAGAAACGTTCGGTCTGCATCTTTGTTCGACACACAATCTTCACTTCCTCGTCAAATTGATGGAAGGCGTTCGTCAAGCGATTCGTGAGGATCGTCTACTTGATTTCAAAGAAGAATTTTTCGAAGAATACGGCTATAATTTGCCGAATGCAAAGAATTTCTGATAAATGGTCTGACAAATTAATTCTTTCACGGTATAATGAACGTGATTTGAATGATAAAGGAGTTGATACAAATGGGAAGTGGTATCTTTGCATTCCTCCCGATGATCTTGATCTTCGTGGTGTTCTATTTCTTGTTGATCCGTCCACAGAACAAACGCCAGAAGCAAGTGCGTCAGATGCAAAATGAACTCTCACGCGGCGACTCGATCGTAACGATCGGTGGTCTTCACGGGGTTGTCCAAAAAGTTGACGACATGACGGTGACGTTGAAGTCAGGTAATGCACAATTGACTTTCAACCGGAGTGCCGTGGCAGAAGTGACGAAAAAATCAACAACTGTCACGGACGACGAAACGGTCGAATAAGGCATCAAATAGACGCTTTCCGGATTCCGGAGCGTCTTTTCTGTTTATATATGAGAAAAACGTTTGCTAAGATTACCATTTCTTTTGTAAGCTAGGGTAGGAGAACAAAGTTGTCTGAAAATATACTGGGAACTAGAGAAAGGACAATGTAGCATGATCAAGAAAGGGAAACTTGCCACATTCTTCATCGTCGTCATTGCGTTGCTCGTACTGATTGGTACGACATCGTCATGGTTGTTGAAGGATACGAAGCTTGGCCTTGACCTTAAAGGTGGCTTCGAAGTCTTGTATGAAGTACAACCACTGAAAGAAGGAGACGTCATCGATCAAAATGCGATGAGTGCCACGTTGACGGCAATCGAGAACCGTGTCAACGTTCTCGGTGTCTCAGAACCGGATATCCGGATTGAAGGCAATAACCGGATTCGTGTTCAACTTGCTGGCGTCAAAGATCAGACTGATGCTCGGAAAATCTTATCGTCAACAGCCCAACTGTCATTCCGTGACATCAATAACAAATTGCTTCTAGATGGTTCGGATTTAAAAGCCAAAGGGGCAAAGGTTGGCTACGATCCACAAACGAACCAACCGCTCGTAGAACTTTCGCTCAAATCAAAACAAAAATTCTATGATGTGACACAAAAAATTTCACAAATGCAAGCACCTGCGAATCGCCTTGTCATCTGGCTTGATTATGAGAAGGGTGATACGTATGAAAAAGAGATTCAAAAGAAAAATTCGAAAATCGTTTCGGATGCATCTGTACGAGAACCAATCAACTCGGATAAGGCGATTATTTCCGGTGGCGATATCGATGCTGAGTACGGAAAACAGTTATCTTCGATCTTGAACGCTGGTGCGTTACCGGTCAAACTCGAAGAAATCTATTCAACGTCGGTCTCTGCTGCTTTTGGACAGGATGCGCTTGATCAGACACTCTTCGCTTCAGCGATCGGTGTTGCGGCTGTCTTCTTGTTCATGCTGCTGTTCTATCGTCTCTCAGGGTTTGTTTCGATCATCACCTTGTTGTTCTATATCTATCTTGTCATGATCTTCTTTAACGGGATCAATGCCGTACTCACCTTACCAGGGATCGCGGCACTCGTTCTTGGAGTCGGGATGGCGGTCGATGCGAACATCATCACCGCAGAGCGGATCAAGGATGAATTACGAAGCGGCAAATCAGTCTTATCCGCATTTAAAGCCGGGAACCGTCGTTCGTTCGGTACGATTCTCGATGCCAACTTAACGACATTGATTTCTGCCGGTGTCTTGTATTACTTCGGGACAAGTACGGTCAAAGGATTCGCCATCATGTTGATGGTCTCGATCGCCGTCACGTTCGTCACGAACGTCTTCGTCTCACGTTACCTGATGCAGCTCCTCGTCAGCAGCCGATGGTTCGATAAGAAGAAATCATGGTTCGGTGTAAAGGAGAGTGAAATTCGTGAGCTTTAATCCTACGAAATTTGATTACGTCAAACATCGTAAAGTCTACTTTGCGATCACGATTGCGCTCGTCGTCATTTCAGTGCTCCTGCTGTCGTTCCGTGGTCTAAATCTCGGAATTGACTTTTCGCAAGGAACACGCGTCGAGATTTCCTCGACGAATCAAATCAAAGAAGCGGATGTCCGCTCTGTCATTGAAAAGGCAGGTATTGATGCTAAGGAAATCGACGGCATCCAGTTTGCTCAAGGTGGAAAACTAGCGAACGTCACGTTCGTTGGGGAATTCAGCCAACAGCAGATTTCTGAAATGAAACAAACGATTGAAGCCAAATACAAAAAAGAACCAAGCATCTCGACAGTTTCGGCGCAAGTCGGTCAAGAAATCGCGCGTAACGCGATTTATGCCGTTTTACTGGCGTCACTCGGGATCGTCATCTACGTCTCATTCCGGTTCCAACCGCTCTACGGAATCGCGACAGTGCTCGCGCTATTGCACGATGCGTTGATGATCATCGCCTTCTTCTCGCTGTTCCAGATCGAAGTCAATCTGTACTTCATTGCAGCGATTCTGACGATCATCGGTTACTCGGTCAACGATACGATCGTTACGTTCGACAGGGTACGAGAAAATCTCGGACTTGCTGAAAAAGGTGGCCGGAAAGTCTCGTTCGATGAATTGGCACACATCGTCAATGAATCGATTCAACAGACGATCATTCGATCAATCAATACGGTCGTCACGGTCATCATGACAGCAGCGGCACTCTACATCTTCGGTAGCGAAGCAATCCGTGGATTCAGTCTCGCCCTGCTTGTCGGTTTGATCATGGGGATGTATTCTTCGATCTTCATCGCCGCGCAGCTCTGGCTCGTCATGAAAGGTCGGACACTTGGTCGGACAAAACGTGCTTCCTAAAAGAGTATCCGCATCAGCTATCGCTGGTGCGGATTTTCAATTATAATGGGGAAGTTGATTGGAGGGGTTGAGATGTACCATGCTAAAAAAACATGGCTTGATAAAGTCATCGATTCAGAACAGATCGAACAATTGACGGCGGATGGCACGATCTCACCGCACGTCGCACAACTACTTGTCCAACGGGGATTCACGACACGTGAAGCCGCCCGTGATTTTTTAGAGACGGATCAAATGACATTCCATGATCCATTTACTTTTAAAGATATGCCAAAAGTCGTCGAACGGATTCAACGTGCCGTTGATGAAGGTGAGATGATTTTAATCTACGGTGACTATGACGTCGACGGCGTGAGTTCCGCTGCGATTCTCTGGCACGCCTTGATTGAAATCGGAGGAATGGCAGAGTGCTATATCCCGAACCGATTCACGGAAGGCTATGGACCGAACGAAGCCGCTTTTCGCTGGGCAGCAGAAGAAGGGTTTAGCCTCGTCATCACCGTCGACTGTGGGATTTCCGGCATCCACGAAGCAGAAGTCCTGAAAGAACTCGGGGTCGATTTAATCATCACCGATCACCACGAAGCAAAAGAAACGTTACCTGATGCCTTTGCCTTAATACACCCAGGTGTTGATCCAGACTATCCGTTCTCAAAACTTGCTGGGGCAGGCGTTGCCTTTAAAGTCGCTCATGCTCTCCTTGACCGGGAACCCGTCGAGTTACTTGATCTTGCCGTGCTCGGAACGATTGCCGATCTCGTACCACTCATCGGTGAAAACCGCTTGCTCGCGATTCGTGGCATCGAAGCGCTGAATGCAAGTGAACGTCCCGGTATCCTTGCATTACGGGACGTTTGTAGTTTGACGGAGGACGAACTGACGGAAGAATCGGTCGGATTTGCATTCGGTCCGCGGATCAATGCGGCAGGTCGGCTTGATTCGGCGATGCCAGCGCTTGAGATGTTACTAGCGGAAAGTAAGGATGAGGCACTTCATCTCGCAAAACAACTCGACCAACAAAATAAACAACGTCAAGATATCGTCAAGCAGATTGCAGAAGAAGCAACGGCGCTTGTCGAAGAACGTTTTAAAGATGACCGCGTGCTCGTCGTTGATGCGGCAGACTGGAATCCAGGTGTCGTCGGGATTGTCGCCTCGCGACTCGTTGAAAAATATCATCGCCCTGTCATCATACTGTGTCATGATGCTGAAAAAGGAACAGCGAAGGGTTCTGGACGTTCAATCCCAGCCTTTGATTTATTCGCTGAACTGACGAAATGTGAAGATATCTTGCCGCACTTCGGCGGACATCCCGCTGCTGCCGGTATGACGCTCTCTTCCGATGACGTCGAGGCGTTACGTCAACGCTTGAATGAACAAGCAAGTACGTTGCCAGATGATGCCTTCATTGCGACAATTGATGTCGATTTACGTCTACAGGTCAGTGATGTGTCGATTCAGTTGATTGAAGATATTCAGCGACTCGCGCCGTTTGGAATGGGAAATCCCGCGCCACGAATCGTCATCGAGCAAGCGAAAATCCGTGACATGAAACGGATCGGTCGTGATTTGACGCATGTCAAAGCACTACTATCAGGCAACGGAAAGGAACTCGATGCGATCGGCTTCGGCTTCGGCGATCTTGTCGATGAAGTCTCGACCTTATCGGAGATTCACCTGATGGGCAGTCTGAACATCAATGAATGGAATGGGTTCCGTAAACCACAATTGATGATTCAAGACGTCGCCGTCGAAGACGTCCAAGTGTTCGATTACCGTGGAGGTAAACGTCCCTTGAGTGAGTTGTTCGCCTTACCGTACGAGACGACGACGTTCGTTGCGTTCACCGATGAGGTGAAAGAAAAGTACGCAGAACGTCCGTTGAACGGTCCGATCCGTCAAAACATCGTTTTCCTTGATCTACCGGAAGAAGAAGACGCGTTTCATCCATACGTGCGACAGGCAGAGCGGATTTATTGTGCCTTTAAGGATGAAGGATACTATTTCGAGACAATTCCGTCGCGGGAAGACTTCAAGCATTACTTCCAGTATTTCGCGAAATGTCCACGAGACGAGCTCCGGATCGGTCTCGTACGTTTGTCGAAATCGCGAAAATGGACGAAACGATCGATTAACTTTATGCATTCGGTATTCTCGGAACTTGATTTTCTTGTTACAATGGAGGACGGGCTGCCGGGTGTGAACCCAAATGCTGCAAAACGAGATCTGACGGAAGCTCCGACGTACCAGCGTCATGAAGCGCGTCAAGAGCTCGAGCAACAATACATTTATTCGTCACTCGCTCAGTTGAAAGAGCGTTTTGATACTTTGGTAGAAGCGGCGAAGCAGGAGGAAAAGACATGGAGTTCAAACAGCATATAAAAGAGGTCGAGAACTGGCCGAAAGAAGGAATCAGTTTCAAAGATATCACATCACTCATGCAGAACGGACCAGTGTACAAACAATCGGTCGATGCACTCGTCGAATATGCACGGAGTAAAGGCGCGGATGTCATCGCGGGTCCGGAAGCACGTGGATTCGTCGTTGGTTGCCCAGCAGCTTACGCGATGGAAATCGGATTCGTACCTGTCCGTAAAGAAGGAAAATTACCGCGTGAGACAGTCCGTGTCGAGTATGGTCTTGAGTACGGAAAAGACGTCTTGACGATGCATGAAGATGCGATTAAGCCGGGACAACGCGTCGTCATCCTTGACGATTTGCTCGCAACAGGTGGTACGATCGAAGCGACGATCCAAATGATCGAAAAATTAGGCGGAACGGTTGCCGGAATCGGATTCTTGATTGAACTCGATGGTCTTGGTGGACGTGAAAAACTCGAAGGATACGACGTTCTCTCATTGATTCGCTACGAAGACTGAAGCCTCTATACTCTCTTGGTACTTGATGACCAAGGGGGTATTTCTTTTTATTTTGACATCTTCTCAAGATTTCACGATAATAAGAACTATATATTAGGGATTCCGTTGCAGACGATCCCGGGGACTGGGTGAGGAAAAGGGATGACAAACAAACAAATCGTAAATGTAGAAGACCTTCTCGCTCGATGTGCGGAATACATGACGCAAGCTGAAGTCAAAGACATCGAACGGGCTTACCAATTCGCGAAGGACGAACATGATGGACAATTCCGCCGTTCAGGGGAACCCTACATCATTCATCCGGTACAAGTTGCCGGTATCTTAGTCGATATTGGTTTGGATGCAACGACGATCGTCGCTGCGCTTCTTCATGATGTCGTCGAAGATACGGACATTACTCTCGAAGAATTAACGGAACGATTCGGACCCGACGTCGCGATGCTCGTTGACGGCGTCACGAAACTCGGGAAAATCAAATATAAATCGAAGCGTGAAGAATTGGCTGAGAACCACCGGAAGATGTTCATCGCGATGGCGGAAGACATTCGCGTCATCTTGATCAAACTGGCTGACCGTTTGCATAACATGCGGACATTGCAACATATGGTCAAGGAAAAGCAGGTGCAAAAGGCAGAAGAGACGCTTGAAATCTTTGCGCCGCTTGCGCATCGTCTCGGGATTTCGACGATCAAGTGGGAACTCGAAGACATCAGTTTGCGTTATATCAATCCGCAACAGTACTACCGGATCGTTTCGATGATGAAACAAAAACGGACGGAACGAGAAGCGCTCGTCAGTTCGGTCATCGAAGAGGTCAATGAAGTACTCGATGATGTACAGATCGCAGCGGAAGTCGATGGACGTCCAAAACATATCTATTCCATTTACAACAAGATGCAAAACTCGAAAAAAGAGTTCAGTGAAATTTATGATTTGATGGCTGTGCGCATCATCGTCGACTCAATCAAAGATTGTTATGCCGTTCTAGGAATCATTCATACGCAGTATAAGCCGATGCCGGGACGTTTCAAGGATTATATCGCGATGCCGAAGCCGAACATGTATCAATCGCTGCATACGACGGTCATCGGACCGAAAGGCGAGCCGCTCGAGGTCCAAATTCGGACACGGGACATGCACTTTATTGCCGAGTACGGGATTGCCGCTCACTGGGCGTATAAAGAAGGTAAGGAACAGGAAGCGAAATCAGGCTTTGAAGATAAAATTGCCCATTTCCGTGAAATTCTTGAGTTGCAAAAAGATACGGCGGATGCTGAAGAATTCATGGAATCGGTCAAAGTCGACTTCTTTAGTGACATGTTGTACGTCTTTACACCAAAAGGCGATGTCATCGAATTGCCGAAAGGCTCTGTTCCGATTGATTATGCCTACCGGATTCATACAGAGATCGGTCACCGAACGATCGGAGCGAAAGTCAACGGACGGATGGTACCGATTGATTATAAGCTGAAGACAGGTGACATCATTGAAATCGTCACATCAAAACACAGTTATGGTCCAAGTAAGGACTGGCTCAAGATTTGTGTGTCGAGTCAGGCGAAGAACAAGATCCGTCAATGGTTCAAACGTCAGCAACGGGAAGAGAACGTCTCAAAAGGACGGGAACTGATCGAAGCGGAAGTGAAAAAACTCGGATTCGAGCCGAAAGAAGTCATCAATGAGAAGACGCTTGCAGATGTGACGCGGAAATTTAACTTTTCGCAAGAAGAAGATATGTATGCTGCCGTTGGGTATCATGGTCTGACCGCCGCCCAAGTCGCGCACAAATTGACGGAAAAGTTACGCAAAGACAAAGAGTCCAAAAATCTTGAGCTGAACGAAGCAATCAGCGAGATGAAGACGTTTGATCGTCCGAAGAAGGAAAATCCAGAAGGTGTTCGTGTCAAAGGCATCGACAACATGCTCGTTCGCATGAGTCGTTGTTGTAATCCGGTTCCAGGAGACGATATCGTCGGATATATCACGCGTGGACGAGGGGTCTCGATTCACCGGACGGATTGTTTGAACGTCATTCATGAACAAAATCCAGAGCGCTTGCTCGAAGTCGAGTGGGAACATGAAGGCAAAGCCGTCAAGAGTTACAACGTTGAAATCGAAATCTCCGGATTCGACCGGGCAGGATTACTGAACGATGTCCTGCAGTCGGTATCTGCGACGAATACGAACATCGTCGCCGTCAGCGGGAAAGGCGATGACAGTAAACAAGCCAAAATCACAATGACGATCGCGATCAACAACGTCAACCATTTACAAAAAGTCGTTGATCGGATCAAACAAATCTCTGACGTGTATGCTGTACATCGCGTCATGATGACGTAAGGAGCGGATGAGTCATGCGAGTCGTATTACAACGAGTCAAAGAAGCAAGTGTCACAGTCGATCAGGAGGTCATCGGTCAAATCAAGCAAGGTTTTCTCTTGCTTGTCGGTGTCACGCACGAAGACACGATCGAACAGGTGAATTGGTTAGCTGATAAAATCGCAGGACTCCGCGTGTTTGAAGATGAAGAAGAACGAATGAACCGCTCGTTGCAAGATGTCGACGGTCAGATTCTATCCGTCTCGCAGTTCACACTGTATGGTGATGTCAAAAAAGGTCGTCGTCCTGCTTTTACAGAAGCAGCGAAACCGGATGTTGCCAACGAATTGTATGAAGCGTTCAATGAACGTCTTCGCGCGCAAGGACTGACGGTCGAGACAGGTCAGTTCGGTGCGATGATGGATATCGCGCTCGTCAATGATGGACCGGTGACATTGATTCTTGAAAAAGAAGCAAACGCTTGACAGGAACCGAGAGACGAGGCAATATTAGACGTAACCAAATGATTCATACGACCGAAGACGAAGAGGAGTAATCAAGACCTCGTCTGCTTAGAGAGTCGCCCCTTGGCTGGAAGGGCGAACAGACGAACTCGATGAAAGACCCTTCCGAGGTATCTTCCTGAACTGATAGTAGGGAAGGTCGTACGCAGGCGTTAACTGCACCGAGTGGTCAAATGTGATTTGACAACCAGGGTGGTACCACGGGATCTTCAAGTTCTCGTCCCTTTGCGGACGAGGACTTTTTTGTATTCAAAAAAGGAGGAATTTGAGATGAAATTACCACGCGGTACGTTTGATGTCCTTCCAGGAACCGTCGAACGCTGGCAGTACATCGAGCAACAATTACGTGACATCAGTAAGCGTTACAACTATAAGGAAATCCGGACACCGATTTTTGAGGAGACAGAACTCTTCAAACGTGGCGTCGGTGAGACGACGGATATCGTTCAAAAAGAGATGTTCATGCTTGAGAAACGCGGAAAAGACCAGTTGACGTTACGCCCAGAAGGAACGGCTGCCGTCGTTCGTTCATTCGTGACGAACAAACTATTCGGTTCACCGAACCAACCGACGAAATTGTTCTATATCGGACCGATGTTTCGTTATGAACGTCCACAAGCAGGTCGTTTCCGTCAGCTTCACCAATACGGAGTCGAAGCACTCGGTAGTGAACAACCGGCAATCGATGCAGAGGTCATCAGTCTTGCGATGAGCATCTACCGTTCATTCGGATTGAAGCACCTCAAGCTCGTCATCAATACACTTGGCGATAACGAAAGCCGCGCCGCACACCGGGCAGCACTCGTCGATCACTTCAAACCGGTCGTTCACGACTTGTGTCAGGACTGTCAGAATCGTCTCGAAACGAATCCACTTCGTGTCCTTGACTGTAAGGTCGACCGCGATCACCCGAGCATGGCAACAGCACCATCGATTCTCGATTACTTAAACCCGGCATCAAAAGCTTACTTCGACGAAGTATTGCTTCACTTAGATGCACTTGGCATCGAGTATGTCGTTGATCCAACGCTCGTTCGCGGAATCGATTATTACAATCACACGGCGTTCGAGATCATGTCAGAAGCAGAAGGTTTCGGAGCGATCACGACACTATGTGGCGGTGGACGATATAACGGTCTCGTCGAACAGATTGGTGGACCGGCAACACCGGGAATCGGATTCGGAATCGGTATCGAGCGTTTATTAATGGCGCTTGAGAATGAGAACGTCTTACCGGCAGTCGATGATCAAATCGATGTCTTCATCGTCGCGCAAGGCAGTGACGAAGTCGAAAAGACGGCAACACGTCTCTTACAATTGATGCGTCTCGAAGGACTTGTCGCGGATCGGGATTATCTCGGTCGGAAGTTCAAAGGACAATTTAAAGCGGCGGATCGCTTGAAAGCACGTTACACGGTCATCCTCGGGGATGAAGAAGTCGAGCGTGGTGCAGCGGCGCTGAAGAACATGGCTACAGGGGAACAGACGGACGTTCCGTTATCAGCAGTCGCTGATACGATCGTCGCGAAATTAAAGGAGGAAGAACAATGATCGGACGCACGCATATGAACGGTCAGGTGACGGAAGAAGTCATCGGACAACACGTTCAACTTAAAGGATGGGTTCAAAAACGACGTGACTTAGGAGGATTAATCTTCCTAGATCTGCGCGACCGTAGCGGTATCGTCCAAATCGTCTTCCAACCGGAAAACGAGCAGGCGCACCGCCTTGCGGAATCCATTCGTTCAGAGTATGTCCTCGACATCAAAGGGCACGTCATCGCCCGTGAGAATCCGAATCCGAACATCCCGACTGGACAAGTCGAGGTCGTCGCGGATGAAGTCGTCATTTTGAACGCAGCGAAGATGACACCATTCCCGATCAGTGAAGAAGCAGAACAGACGTCAGAAGATTTACGTCTCAAATATCGTTATCTCGACTTGCGTCGTCCGTCGCTCCAAGAGACATTCCGTCTCCGTTCGAAAGCGTCGAACATCATGCGGAACTTCCTCGATGAGCAAGACTTCCTAGAAGTCGAGACACCAATCTTAACGAAATCAACACCAGAAGGCGCACGTGACTATCTCGTTCCGAGTCGTGTTCACCCAGGTGAGTTCTATGCCTTGCCACAATCACCGCAATTGTTCAAACAATTGCTGATGGTGTCTGGTTTTGAGCGCTATTTCCAAATTGCGCGTTGTTTCCGTGACGAAGACTTACGGGCAGACCGTCAACCTGAATTCACGCAAGTCGATATCGAGACGAGCTTCATGGACATCGAAGACTTGTATGCGATGATGGAGTCGATGATGACGCGTGTTATGAAAGAAACACTAGGCAAAGACATCGTGACACCATTCCCACGGATGCCGTATGCGGAAGCGATGAGCCGGTATGGTTCGGATAAACCGGATACACGCTTCGGTCTCGAATTGATTGATGTCGCGGAAGCCGTCAAAGGGGCAGGATTCAAAGTATTCGATATGGCACTAGAAGCAGGTGGCGAAGTCAAAGCCTTGAACGTCAAAGGTGCAGCTGAGCGCTTCTCGCGGAAAGACATCGATAAGTTACAAGAATTCACGGCGATCTATGGTGCAAAAGGTCTCGCGTGGGTCAAAGTGACAGCCGAAGGATTGAATGGTCCGATCGCGAAATTCTTCGACGAAGAAGCAACTGCTCGCCTGACAGCGGCGACAGATGCGGAAGCAGGCGACTTATTGTTGTTCATCGCAGCAAAAGCATCAATCGTAGCAGACAGCTTAGGTGCGCTCCGTCAGAAGTTAGCGAAGGAACTGGACTTGATTGATGAGTCGGTCTTCAACTTCCTTTGGGTGACGGACTTCCCACTCGTCACGTACGAAGAAGAAGAGGGTCGTTTCTATGCGAACCACCACCCATTCACGATGCCACGTCGTGAAGATCTCGAATTGCTCGAGACGGATCCTGGAAAAGTTCTCGCAGTCGCGTATGACCTCGTCTTGAACGGATACGAGCTCGGCGGTGGATCACAACGGATCTACGAACGGGATATCCAAGAGCGGATGTTCAAGTTGCTTGGCTTCACAGAAGAAGAAGCAAACGAGCAGTTCGGTTTCTTGATGGAAGCATTCGAATACGGAACACCACCACATGCGGGGATCGCACTTGGTCTAGACCGTCTCGTCATGTTACTCGCAGGACGTTCAAACTTGCGTGATACGATCGCCTTCCCGAAAACAGCATCAGCAAGCGATCTGTTGACGGCAGCACCAAGCCCAGTCTCGGATGCACAATTAAACGATCTCTCGATTCGAACAGCAGTCAAACAATCGTAAGACACGACAAGCGAATCTTCCGGTATGGGAGGTTCGCTTGTTTCATGAAGGAGGACAAACGGATGGAACGACAGTTTTTTGAGCGGTCTCCGGTTGAAGTCGGTCCAGACTTCTTAGGAACACAAATCACCGTCGATGAGGTGACGATGCGGATCGTTGAGGTCGAAGCCTATCTCGGTCCTCACGATCAAGCAGCGCATTCGTTTTCCGGAAAACCAACGAAACGGACGGCACCGATGTTCGGTCCACCGGGACATCTCTATGTGTATTTCACATATGGTATGCATCACTGCATGAATATCGTTTGTGGACATGAAGGGGAAGGATACGGACTGTTGTTACGAGGTGCGGAAATCATCAGTGGGCACGACCTCGTCGCTGAACGTCGTTTTGGTTGTTCCTACGCAGAGTTGACGGCGGCGCAACGACGCAATCTCGTCAATGGACCGGCAAAACTGTGCCAAGGATTCGGTCTAACGACAGCGGATTCAGGTCAGGATCTTTATCAAACCCGGTTTCGACTTGTTGCCGACCCGGTCGATGCGATCGTCCAGACGACACGGATCGGTATTCCGAACGCAGGAGAAGCGACAGCCTATCCATGGCGGTTTTATGTAGAGGCGAGTGCAGGGGTCAGTAAACGTTAAAAGATGGACGCTCCCGTGAGGAAGCGTCCATCTTTTATTTAGGATTATTGATTGATTTTTTTGCTTGTTGTTTTTTATAGAATTTATAGACGATTGGTCCAACCGTCGTTACAAGCGTCACTAGTGTTCTGAGTTTGCCGCGTTTTGCTGCCATTGATCCATTCACTCCTCTGGTTTGTTGTATTAATCATATTCCACGAAAACAACTTCTTAAAACCTCATCGGCACATCAAGTGGTTTTCCAACTACCTTGGTCGGGTCATAGTATAAGGAGAAGGGAGTCGATCAATATGGGAGCAGTTGTTTGGTATCGTCATGATTTACGTGTCGATGATCATGAGGCGCTTCGGAGTGCGTGTGAAGAACAGGAAGTGATTCGTGCCGTATACGTTAAACAGCAAAAGAAACAGGATTTCAAAAGAGGGACACAACAAGCGAAGTTCGAACAAGAAACATTAGAGAACCTAGCCGATCACCTGTCTCAAATCGGAATCACGTTAGATATTTTAGAGGGGAAGGTGCATGAGGCACTCAATTCTTATCTCCAAGCGGATGATACCGTCTATTTTCATAAGATGACCGGAACAGAAGAAGCGGCAAGTGAGCAGTATATCGAAGACAGATATACCGTCCGTTCTTTTGAGACGCAGACATTACATCGCCGGGATGATATCGGAAGTGATGAATTAAAGCGGGTCTTTACGGCATTTCGAAAACGGGTCGAGGCGAAAGGGACCTTCTATGATCCACTCGATCCGCCAATCGGCATCCAGTTGATAAAAGAGGAATCAGTCGAAGCGAATCCGGAGATCGCGTTCCCGTTCCGCGGTGGAGAATCAGCGGGAAGGGCACGCCTTCAGGAATACCTTGACGAGCCTGTCTTCACCTATAAAGAAACACGGAATGGGTTCTTACGAAATGATTCCTCGAAGCTGTCTGCCTGGCTAGCGAACGGGTCACTCTCACCGCGTCGCATCATGGCTGAATTGCAGGAAGCCGAGCGAAGAAAAGGAGCGAATGAATCGACGTACTGGTTGTATTTCGAACTGTTATGGCGTGACTTCTTCCATTTGACGATGCGTGAGACAGGAAGCCGTCTGTTCCGGTCGCGTGGATTACAGGAAGGACAACGCACGTGGAAGACGGACCAGCTAGCTGTCGAACGTTGGATAGAAGGAAAGACCGGTGTGCCGTTCGTAGATGCCTTCATGAACGAGATTCGCGAGACGGGATGGATGTCGAATCGCGGCAGGCAGATCGTTGCCAGTTATCTGATTCATGAATTAAAGCAGGACTGGCGCATCGGAGCGCGATATTTCGAACAACAGTTGATCGACTATGATGTCGCTTCGAACTATGGCAACTGGGCGTTCATCGCGGGTGTTGGGAATGCAACACGCACACCACGATTTGATCCCGCATTCCAACAACAACGATATGATCCGAATCAACAGTTCACGAAACGTTGGACCTAAAAAAAGCATCTTTTTCTGGAGTGGGAAGTAGTTGCATTTCAGAGGGGAGGATGCTATATTAAATGCATCAGATGGGGTTCCTGAATTGTACGAGAGCCGCCTTTTATCTTTGAGCCACTCTTTTTTGATAGGGAGTTTGACGTTCCAACTAGTAGTACATGCCTCGTAACATAGCAGGAGGACGTACGAATAGGAATCGGATAAGACACCCACCTGCACAGCAGGTTCAAAAATAAGGTATCGACACGGCACTTCGGGTCCCATCGTCTTATTATTTTATTGTTTGACACGTCGCATGACGTTTTTTTTTATGATATAATTCCGAGTAAAACAGTATGAGTATTGTGAGGTTATGAGATGTTACATCAATTTTCGCGTAATGAACTAGCAATCGGTAAAACGGGACTTGACGCATTGGCATCCAAGTCCGTCGCTATTCTGGGTATCGGTGGTGTTGGATCGTTCTCAGCAGAAGCACTTGCCCGCAGTGGCGTAGGTCGTTTGATTCTCGTTGATAAGGATGATATCGACATCACGAACGTCAACCGACAAATCCATGCTTTGCTTCCGACGGTCGGTCAACCGAAGGTTGATGCGATGGCAGAACGTCTTGCATTAATCAATCCGGATCTTGAGATCGTTCGCTTGAAGATGTTCTACAATGAAGAGACATTCGAGTCGTTCTTTGAACAGCAACCGGATTATGTCATCGATGCATCGGACACGGTTTCATTCAAGATTCACTTGATTCAAGAATGTAAGAAACGTAACATCCCGATCATCTCAAGCATGGGGATGGCGAACAAGATGGATCCGACACGCATCAAGATCGTTGACATCAAAGATACAAGTTATGATCCACTAGCGAAGGTCATTCGGACGAAACTCCGGAAAGCCGGCATCCATAAAGGTGTTCCTGTCGTCTTCTCCGATGAACCACCCGTTAAGATCATCGAAGAAGTCCGTCAAGTCGTCGGGAACGATGCGGCTGCAATTCGTAAGGCAAAGATGCCGCCAAGTTCAAATGCGTTCGTTCCATCAGTTGGTGGATTGATCGCAGCGAGCTACGTCATCAATGAGATCGTCCGTGAAGCCGGCGTGACGATCGAACGCGTTCGTTAAAAAAAGCGACCTTATGGTCGCTTTTTCTGATGTGTGGCTGTTTGTTTGTTCCAAAAATCAAGACGAGCTTGCAGTTGTTTCTCAAAACCGCGTGGGCTTGGACGATAAAAGACCGGTTTTGTCCGGGCAAGGTTTTCGGGCCAGTAATTCTGTGGCACATAGGCATGTTCGAACTCGTGTGGATATTGATAGGTGACGCCATTACCAAGTGCCGCTGCTCCCGGATGATGGGCATCGCGCAAATGTGGCGGTACCGGACCACCGTCTGAACGGCGAACGAGGGTCAATGCTTGATCAATCGCTGAGATGACAGCATTCGATTTCGGTGCCGTCGCGAGATATAAGACCGTTTCAGCAAGCGGAATCCGTGCTTCTGGGAAACCGACGTATTCACAAGCACGTGCGCAGGCATCGACCATCAATAACGCTTGCGGATCAGACAGACCGATGTCTTCTGCCGCATGGACGTAGAGACGCCGTACGATGAAGCGCGGACTTTCGCCCGCTTCAATCATGACGGCGAGCCAGTAGAGCGCAGCGTCAGGATCGGAACCGCGAATCGATTTAATGAAGGCGGAGATGACATCGTAATGACGATCGCCGTCCTTGTCGTACTTCAATGCTTTTTGCTGAATCGATTCCTCGGCGACAGCAAGGTCGATCGTGATTTGACCATCGATTTCCGGTGTCGTTAAGACCGCAAGTTCAAGCGCATTCAATAATGCCCGGTAATCGCCATCCGACAACTTGACATAATGATCGATCGCGTCATCCGTGATCGTGATCGGATATTTGCCAAGACCACGCTCCGTGTCCTTCAGGGTCCGATCGAGGACGATCCGTAAGTCATCTGCTGTCGGAGGTTCGAAACGAAAAACCGTTGCCCGCGATAAGAGCGCGGCATTGACCTCAAAACTCGGATTTTCAGTCGTTGCTCCAATCAACGTGATCGTACCCGCTTCAAGCGCCGGAAGTAAGGCGTCTTGTTGCATCTTATTGAATCGATGGATCTCATCGAGAAAGAGAATCGTTTTTTGATCCTCGAACTGAAGACGGGCTTCGGCCGCTTTTAGAATTTCCCGTAATTGTTCCAGTTTTGCTGTGACCGCGTTCAATTGCTCGAACGCTGATTTCGTATAACTAGAAATGACGCGTGCGAGCGTCGTCTTACCGGTACCCGGTGGACCGTAAAAAATAACGGTTCCGAGACGATCGGCTAAGATGGCACGCCGCAGGAGCGTCGTCTCTCCGATCAGATGGCGTTGTCCGACGATTTCATCCAGATTCTGAGGACGCATCCGATTCGCGAGCGGTCCGGCAGGTGATTGGGATTCAAATAAATGTGCCATACACATACGCTCCTTCCACTTTTAGCTACTACTATACTAGAAAGGATGATCCTTCGCATGATGAAAATCTCGACGAAAGGGCGATATGGTCTAACGATCATGATCGCACTCGCGAAAGAAGCTGAATCTAAACCATTATCCCTAAAAAAAATCGCACAGATGTATGACCTATCTGAGCATTATCTCGAACAGTTGATTGCCCCCCTTCGTAATGGGGGTCTCGTCAAAAGTGTCCGTGGTGCTTATGGTGGGTATAAGCTCGGTCGTGAAGCACAAAACATCACAGCGGGTGAAATCATCCGCCTGCTTGAAGGACCACTCGTCGTCGTCGAAGGCGATGCGTGTGACGAGGTCACGAAGCGCAAACTGTGGGATAAAATCCAGCAAGCAGTCGATCAAGTACTCGATTCAACGACGCTACAAGACTTAGCGGAAGAAGAAGATACAGGATACATGTTCTATATTTGAGAGGTGAAAACGAATGAATTACTTTGACCATTCGGCGACGACGCCGATGCGTCCCGAAGTCCTTGAGGCGATGACGCCTTATTTGCTCGAACAGTATGGCAACCCATCGAGTGTCCACGCGGCTGGTCGGTCTGCTCGGGCAGCAATTGACAAAGCACGCCGGCAGATCGCACAAGAATTGAACGCAAAACCAACCGAATTGATTTTCACGAGCGGTGGAACGGAGTCGGATAATTATGCAATCTTTGGTGCGGCAGAGGCGGCGCGTGAAAAAGGGCGTCATCTCATTACGACACGGTTTGAGCACCATGCTGTATTACATGCGTTCGAAGAGCTCGAAAAACAAGGCTATGACGTCACGTATCTCGATGTTCCAGATACAGGAGTCGTCTCATTGGCTGCCTTACAAGAAGCCGTCCGGGAAGATACGACACTCGTCTCGATCATGTTCGGCAACAATGAAGTCGGAACGATTCAGCCGATTGCGGCATTCGGTCAATTTTTACGAGAACGCAATATTTTGTTCCATACGGACGCGGTGCAAGTATTCGGAAAACAAGCAATCGATGTCGAAGCGTTACAGGTCGATCTCTTATCCGCATCTGGTCATAAAATCAATGGTCCAAAAGGAATCGGATTGTTGTATGTGCGGACTGGTGTGAAGTTAGCCCCTCAAACATTCGGAGGAGAACAGGAACGCAAGCGTCGCGCTGGTACGGAGAACGTACCGGGAATCGTCGGTTTAGCGAAAGCGCTCGAACTGATGATCGCAGAGCGCGATCAACAACAGGACCACATCAAACAATTGCGTAGCGTTTTGCTAACACGCTTGGATGAAAGTGGCGTCACTTACGAAGTCAACGGTGTTGAAGGATTGCCGAATGTGCTCAATCTTTACTTCCCGCAAATTGAAATCGAACCGTTCTTGATCATGCTTGATATGCGTCAGATGGCCGTATCGAGCGGGAGTGCATGTACGGCAGGATCCGTCGAACCTTCGCATGTCTTATCGGCGATGTATGGCGAAGATGAACGGACACGAGCATCGGTCCGGATCAGTTTTGGTCACGGAAATGAGCTCGTGCAAGTCGAACTACTCGCACAAGCCTTGCAAGATGTCGTAAAATCGTTTCAGAATTAACTAAGAGGTGAAATAAATGAATACACGAGCGAAAGCCCCAAGTGAAACGACAGTCGTCGTTGGGATGTCGGGCGGTGTCGATTCTTCTGTGACAGCTCATTTATTAAAAGAGCAAGGCTATAACGTCATCGGAATCTTCATGAAAAACTGGGATGACACGGATGAAAACGGCTTTTGTACGGCGACGGAAGATTATGAAGACGTCATCGCGGTAGCCAATCAAATCGGCATTCCGTACTATGCAGTCAATTTCGAGAAAGAGTACTGGGATAAAGTCTTCACGTACTTCCTTGATGAATATAAACTCGGTCGGACACCGAATCCGGACGTCATGTGTAACAAGGAAATCAAGTTCAAAGCATTCCTTGATCACGCGATGCGTCTTGGTGCCGATTTCGTCGCGACAGGGCACTATGCGCGTGCCGTCTATGAGGACGGAGAACACAAATTGCTTCGAGGCGTTGATGCAAACAAGGATCAAACATATTTCTTGAATCAATTGTCGCAAGAGCAAATCGCGAAGGCGATGTTCCCGATCGGTCATATGGAAAAATCAGAAGTGCGCCGGATCGCAGAAGAAGCGAATCTCGCAACGGCGAAGAAAAAAGACTCGACAGGCATTTGCTTCATTGGCGAGCGGAACTTCAAACAGTTCCTCGGTCAATATCTACCGGCGCAACCCGGTGAGATGCGGACACTTGACGGCAACGTCATGGGACGTCACGATGGATTGATGTACTATACGATGGGGCAACGTCATGGACTCGGTATCGGTGGTGACGGAGAGCCTTGGTTCGTCGTGGGGAAAAACTTAGAGGAAAACATTCTCTATGTCGATCAAGGATTCCATAACGAATTGTTGTATTCGGAAGGATTGCTTGCTTCAGATGTCAGCTGGACATCTGAACGTCCGGTCGGTGAGACATTCCGTTGTACGGCGAAATTCCGTTACCGCCAACAAGATACAGCCGTCACGGTTCGTGTCCTCGAAGATGGACTCGATGTCTCGTTTGACGAGCGTCAACGGGCAATCACACCTGGACAAGCGGTCGTGTTCTATGATGGAGATATCTGCCTCGGTGGTGCGACAATCGATGCAGCCTATAAAGCAGGCGAACGCCTCGCTTATCTAGCGTAAGGAGCAAAAGAAGATGAACTATAATGAAGTAGGATTCCGGCATCTAGAAGCTGGGAATTATGAATTAGCAGCGCAAGCGTTTAACGACGCGATCGAACAAAACCCAAAAGATCCGACGGCGTACGTCAATCTTGGAACATTACTCCAATCGATGAACGACGCTGATCGTGCCCTTCGTTTTTATGACCGGGCACTGATGATCGATAATACGTTCGCGAGTGCCTATTATGCGAAAGGTGCTCTGTTCTTTGCTGCCGATCAACTCGTCGAAGCAGAGGAATCATTACGCGCAGCCTTATTATATGGACTTGATGACGCTGATCTCCATTTCATGCTTGGGATGACGTATCAAAAACTCGGTGATCCAGTACGTGGCTTACCTCGTCTACAACGTGCGTCAGAACTAAACGGTGTCGATATCGAGATTGCATTTCAATACGGACTTGCCTTAGCGCAAAACGAGAAGTTGGAAGAAGCGGTCGAGATGTTCGAGCATGTTTTGATGCTTGATGAAACGCATACGGATGCACGATATAATTATGCGATTGCACTTGCTTTCCTCGGTCAACAGGAAGCTTGTTATGCAGAACTCGAAGCGGTTCTTGCCTACCAGCCGGAACACGCCCTTGCGCGGGACGCGAAAGCGAAGATGGATGCGTTATTAAAACAAGCAGACTGATATAAAAAAAAAGACGATTCCGCCTGGAGTCGTCTTTTTTTTTGCTATTTAATTCCCAACTTCACGAATGACGCGAAGTGGAGGTCCGGAAAAGTCTTCATAGGCTTCATCCATGTTTTTCGTATACAGTTCGATGACGTTATTTTCCGTATCCTTGAAATAAGCCGAATACTCTTTTTGGTTCGACGTCTCTTGTTCATCCCACTCTCTGAGCTTCACGGTGATCGAAGCTTCACGCAGTTGATTAAGCGCTTGTTGGAACTCGTCCTTCTCAACATAGAAAGCACAGTGGACATGAACACCACCTTCGTCGTATAACGTATCCCATTCGGACACGGGTAAGTGTTTGACGGTACGTTCTTCCATTGTGAAGTCCCGTTTCAACCACAGACCGAGTCGGGTGTTGCCGCCAATATAGAGCCAGGTTGCCCAGACCCCGTCTTGTTGAGACTGTTCTTTACTTGGTTCCGCATCCTCAGGTGCCCATTGCTCGACGATTGGAATGCCAAGTGTTCCATTCCAAAAACCGACCGCACGGTCCATATCTTCGACTTCCAGTACTAATTCACATAATCCTGCAATCGGTAAACGCGCCATCCTTGAACTCCTCCTCTTAACGAAATGTTTCAGCTTATCTTTCCCTGATTTAAAATCCGGTAAACGAATGCTATGATGAAAGCAGCGAATGAAAAAGAGAGAAAGAAGGTGGAGTGATGGAGCACCCCCATCAAGTCGTCGGGCGCGTCAAACGTGTGCTCTTTTCTTCTGAAGAAGAAGCACACTCCATTGTATTGGTCGCCGTCAAAGAAAAGAATTTTGAATTGAAAGAAACCGAGCTCGTCATCACGGGTACTGGGGTTGGGATCGAACTCGGAGGAACGTATCAAGCATTCGGTCGTCTCGTCGATCATCCCCGATTCGGAAAACAACTGAAGGCGGAGCTGATTCGGCGATCGGTTCCGATGACAAAACATGCGACGATCCGCTTCTTGACGAATGGTTCGTTCACCGGCATTGGTCCGAAGACAGCGAAAAATATCGTCGATGCTCTCGGAGAAGAGGCAGTGGATCTCATTTTGAAGGATGAACGGGTACTGAATCAGGTGCCTGGGTTAAAACAAAAACAAGCTGACATCATCTTGAGTCGACTCGCCACGTTATACGGTGTCGATCAGCTGATGCTGTTCTTAGCACCGTTTGATGTTACACCGAAGCTAGCGGCAAAGATTTATGCTGCTTACGAAGGGGACGCGATGGCGCGAATACGAGAGAATCCATATTCTTTGATGTATGAAGTGAATGGGATCGGGTTTAAGACAGCCGATCATATCGCTTCACACCTTGGACTCGTCGGATTACACCCGGAGCGCGTCGCTGCTTCGATCATGCACATATTGGAACAAGAAGCAGGAGAGGGACATGCCTTTGCGACGGTCGACTCGCTATTGCAACGGGCGCCCCGGTTGCTTGGTGAAGACCCAGGGGAACGGCTAGAACAAGCGATTGAACTGTTGCTCGCTGAAGATAAGGTCAAGCTCGAAGAAGGCTGTCTGTATTTACCGACGATCTTTTATGCGGAAGTTCGGGCGGCGAAGGAACTCGCGCGTGTCATGGCAAACGGTGCCGAACAGGAAGTCGATGTCGCGACGATCCTTGAAGCGATCGGACACCTCGAAGAACAGTTTGGTATGGAATATGCGGCGCAACAGCGGGAAGCAATCGAGTTAGCCGTCAAAGCACCGTTAATGGTTCTGACCGGTGGACCCGGTACCGGTAAGACGACCGTCATCAAAGGAATTTTACATGCCCTGCAAGAAATTCATGACTGGCCGCTTGAGAAAAGTCGCGTCAAGACGGGAGAAGTTTATCCGTACGTTCTTGTTGCACCGACCGGACGCGCCGCCAAACGTTTGTCGGAAGCAACGGACGTCCCAGCGATGACGATTCATCGTCTATTGAAGTATGACGGAACGAACTTTCAACTGAATGAAGATCAGCCAATCACGGGAAAAGTACTGATCATTGATGAATCGTCGATGATTGATATTTATTTGTTATCGAGTCTGCTCCGTGCTGTGCCGAACGGTATGAAAATCTTGTTCGTCGGTGACCGCGATCAGTTACCATCTGTCGGTCCGGGGCAGGTGCTGGCAGACTTGATGGACACAGAAGGGATTCCTGTCGTTCGTTTGAATGTCGTCCATCGCCAAGCGGAAGATTCTTCGATTTTACGGCTCGCGCACGATTTGAAGAACCGGACGACGTCAGCTGATTTGTTATTACCACTTTCAGATCGTCGCTTTTACACCGCGTCTCCGCAAGAGACGTTACGCGGCATCTCAGCCTTCGCGGAAAAAGCACTTGCAAAAGGGTATTCGAAATTCGATGTTCAGGTTCTCGCGCCGACTTACCGTGGTCAGGTCGGAATCGACGAACTGAATGTCGCCTTGCAACGCGTCTATAACCCGGAAGAACCGAAGAAACGGGAAGTCAAACAAGGCACGCGGATTTACCGGACGGGAGATAAGATTCTCCAACTCGTCAACAATGCGGAAGAAAATGTCTATAACGGAGATATCGGGGAAATCGTCAATATCTTTTTCGCCAAAGAGAATGTTGATAAAGTCGATAAGATCATCGCCCGTTTTGATCAGACGGAAGTCGAGTACAACCGAAGTGACTGGGATCAATTCACGCATGCCTACGCGATTACGATTCACAAGGCACAGGGATCCGAGTTTCCGATCGTCTTGATGCCGGTCTATTTCACGGGGGCATTCAAGCATTCACGAAATTTGATTTATACAGCGGTCACTCGTGCGAAGTCGAGTTTATTATTGTTCGGCGACCCACGAGCGTTTCATAAAGCGTCGCAAGAAGAGGAACCCCGGCGCCGAACACGATTGATTGAACGACTCGGTGGGGTGACAAAGACTTGACGGATGCTGTGCGATAGGTAATAATCACGATAGATGAATGGACGTAACACGTTGATGGAAGATAAGTAAAAGGAAAACTCGAGTCCAGAGAGAAGTGAGTCTGCTGCAATCACTTTCTCGAGTCCCTTTGAAGCTCCTTCCGGAGTCGGGTGTAAACACCTGCGGGTCATCCCCGTTATCAGATGTTCGAGGTAGGCAATGGATTGCTTACGAACGAGGGTGGTACCACGGAAGCGATGCTTTCGTCCCTTTTCAGGGATGAAGACATCGCTTTTTTGCGTCCAAATAAAACCAATGGGGGTAACTGTTCATGAAAGCTCTAAAACCACTAACGGGTGCACAAATCCGTCAGATGTATCTTGATTTCTTCCAAAGTAAAGGGCATGCGATCGAACCGAGTGCTTCACTCGTACCGGTCGAGGATCCATCGCTCTTGTGGATCAACTCAGGTGTTGCAACACTCAAGAAATATTTCGATGGTCGTGTCATTCCTGATAATCCACGTATCGTCAACGCACAAAAATCAATCCGGACGAACGATATCGAAAACGTCGGGAAAACAGCGCGTCACCATACGTTCTTCGAGATGCTCGGAAACTTCTCTGTCGGTGATTACTTCCGTGAAGATGCCATCAAATGGGGCTGGGAACTCTTGACGAGTGATGATTGGTACGGTCTTGACCCAGAACGTCTTTCGGTCACGATTCACCCGGAAGATGACGCAGCGCGTCAAATCTGGCTTGAACTCGGTGTACCGGCTGAGCGGATCATTCCACTTGAAGATAACTTCTGGGAAATCGGTGAAGGTCCATCTGGTCCAAATACGGAAATCTTCTTCGATCGTGGTCCAGCTTTTGGAGACGATCCGAACGATTCTGAACTCTACCCAGGTGGCGAAAACGAACGTTACCTCGAGATCTGGAATATCGTATTCAGTCAATACAACCACGATGGACACGGCAACTACACGGAACTTCCGCGTAAAAATATCGATACAGGGATGGGACTCGAACGGATGGCATGTGTCATGCAGGACGTGCCAACGAACTTCGATACGGATCTGTTCATGCCGATCATTCACAAAACAGAAGAAATCAGCGGTAAAATCTACCGTGACGATTCAAAACTTGATGTAGCATTCAAGGTCATCGCAGACCACATCCGTACCGTATCATTCGCAATCGGTGATGGTGCGCTTCCTTCGAATGAAGGTCGTGGATATGTCCTTCGTCGTTTACTGCGCCGTGCGGTTCGTTATGCGAAGATGCTTGGAATCGAGCGTCCGTTTATGTATGAACTCGTCGATACGGTCGGAAATGTCATGGTCGACTTCTATCCACAAGTTCCAGAAAAAGCAGACTTTATCAAACGTGTCATCAAAAACGAAGAAGAACGTTTCCATGAGACACTTCATGACGGTCTTGCAATCTTGAACACGGTCGCTCAAACGTCTAAGGCAAACGGTGAGCATGTCATCAGTGGCGAAGATGCATTCCGCTTGTATGACACGTATGGTTTCCCACTCGAATTGACAGTTGAGTATGCGGAAGATCATCAGATGTCCGTTGATGAAGAAGGCTTCAAACAAGCGATGGACGCGCAACGTCAACGTGCGCGTGCAGCACGTGAAGAGAGTGGTTCGATGCAACAGCAATCGGAAGTCCTCTCGACGCTAAAAGATAAGAGTACGTTCGTCGGCTATACCGACCTTAAGGCGGATGCGAAAATCATCGCATTGTTGCATGATGGAGAACGAGTCACAGAAGTGGCTGCTGGTGAAGAAGCGCAAGTCATCCTCGACATCACACCGTTCTACGCTGAAAGTGGTGGAGAAGTCGCGGATACAGGAACAATCGAAGGCAAAGACTTCGTTCTTGATGTCAAAGATGTTCAAAAAGCACCAAACGGTCAAAACTTGCATACGGTCATTGTTCGTACAGGGATCGTAACGGAAGCTGCGGATGTCGTTGCAACGGTCGAAGTAGCAGAACGTAAAGCCGTCACGAAAAACCACACGGCAACACATTTGCTCCACAAAGCATTGAAAGATACGCTCGGAACACACGTCAACCAAGCGGGATCACTCGTTTCTCCAGACCGTCTTCGCTTCGACTTCTCACACTTCGGTGCAGTGACACAAGAAGAGTTGACGAAGATTGAACAAGATGTTAACCAAGCAATCTGGGCATCACTACCGGTTGATATCGAAGAGATGAACATCGCTGATGCAAAAGCAAAAGGTGCAATGGCGTTGTTCGGTGAGAAGTACGGCGAAACGGTCCGCGTCGTCTCAGCAGGCACATACTCGATCGAGTTGTGTGGCGGTATCCATGTCGGAAACACAGCAGAAATCGGCTTGTTCAAGATTGTTTCAGAGTCTGGTATCGGTGCAGGTACACGCCGAATCGAAGCGGTAACGGGTGCAGGTGCGTATCGTGTCATGAATCAGCACTTGGAAACACTCGAACAAGCAGCAGCTGTCTTGAAGACGAAGACGACAGAAGTTCCTGTTCGCATCGAAGCATTGCAACAACAACTTCGTGAGACGGAGCGAGCGAATGAATCGTTGCAAGCAAAACTTGCGAACATCGAAGCTGCTTCATTGAAGGACGATGTTGAGGAAATCAACGGTGTACGTGTCCTTGCGAAACGCGTCGACGTCTCAGATATGGATGCTCTTCGCGGTATGATGGACGAGTTGAAGGGTTCGCTCGGATCAGCAATCATCGTTCTCGGAAGTGCGCAAGGCGAGAAAGTCAATCTCGTCGCAAGCGTCTCAAAAGATTTAATCGACCAAGGCTATCATGCTGGTAAATTGATCAAGGAAGTCGCTACACGCTGCGGTGGTGGCGGTGGCGGTCGTCCTGACATGGCTCAAGCTGGTGGAAAAGATGCGTCGAAATTAGAAGAAGCACTCGCGTATGCTTCACAATACGTGCAATCACTGGCATAATAGAAACGTAGTGTATATGAAAGAGGTGATGAACGTGAGTCAGATGGATCAAACGATGAAATTCAACTTTCCGGAAGACGATAACAAAGCAGCGACACGGGATGTGTTGTTGACGGTCTATCATGCTTTAGAAGAAAAAGGATATCATCCGATCAACCAAATCGTCGGCTATCTCCTTTCAGGAGATCCTGCTTACATTCCTCGTCATAATGACGCACGTAATTTAATTCGTAAGATTGAACGCGACGAATTGCTCGAAGAACTCGTGAAATCTTATTTGGCGGAGAGTGGAAATTCAAAATGAAACGTGCAATGGGACTAGATGTCGGTTCGAAGACGATCGGGGTAGCGGTCAGTGACTTGATGGGTTGGACGGCGCAAGGAGTCGAGACGGTCAAGTGGACGGAACCGGATTACCCAGAAGCCTTCAAACGGCTCGATGTCATCATGAAGACATACAATGTCGAAATCCTAGTCATTGGTCTTCCGAAAAACATGAACGGTTCCATCGGCCCCCGCGCCGAAGCAAGTGAAGCTTTTGCGAAGGAAATCGAACAGCATACCGGGCTTGACGTTGTTTTCATGGATGAACGGTTGACGACGATGCAAGCAGAACGGATGCTGATCGATGCTGATGTCAGCCGTAAAAAGCGTAAACAAGTCATCGATAAGATGGCTGCCGTCATGATCCTGCAATCGTACTTGGATCGGACGAACCGATGAAGGGGGAGAAACCGATGGCTGAAGAAAAACGTCAGTATCTCTTTCCAGATGAAGAGGGCGGCGAACATCTTTTCGAAGAATGGTACCGTTACTCGAGTGAACGTACAGGAAAAACCTATCTGTTTCTTGAAATGATCGGTAACCCTGACGAAGGAGCAGATGATCTGATCATCTGTGAGATCGATGAATATGGAGAAGGCGAAGATGATTTTGAATTAAGCCTGATCGATGAAAATGATGAGCAAACTTGGGATGAACTCGAGCTTGCGTTAAAGGAGCGGATCACTGATGCAACAGAATGAACCAACACGTTACGTAATTCCGGACGGCGAAGGAAATGATTTCGAATTCGTAGAACGTCTGCGTTATGAAAGCCCACGTTCGAGCAAGACATACATCTTCCTCGAGCCAATCGGAGCAGACTATGATGAAGCAGAAGAAGTCGATATCTTCGTTTACGAACTCGACGAATACGGTGATGGAGATAACGACTTCAACCTCGTACCAATCGATGAAGACGATACAGCGACTTGGGATGAAATCGAAGAAGTCTTTAACACGCTCGAAGATCAGTTAGACTAACCCGACTCATGACAGGTGACGTCGTAAGAGACTTTCTCTTACGATGTCACCTTGTTTTAAGAGAAGAAGGAGGAACCGATGGAGAACGAATGGAAGCAAAATGCTGAAATCGAAAAAAGGCGACGCCGGACATCACGCCGGATTACGCTAATCATCCTTTCTGTATTGTTGACGATTTTTCTAGTTACCAGTGCGGTCGTCTATGTCTTTTTGAAAAATGCGCTTGAACCAGTCGATGAAACAGCGACGAAATCTGTCAAAGTCGAAATTCCTTTAGGAGCAGGGACGAGTTCGATTGCTTCTTTACTAAAGGAGAAAGACTTGATTGCGAATGAGACGATTTTTCGTTACTACGTCCGCTACAAGAATGAATCGTCATTCCAGGCGGGTACGTATACACTGTCACAAGCCATGTCCCCGGATGAAATCATCAATGAATTAAAGACGGGAACGGTCATGAAGGCAGCGGATGTGAAAATCACGTTACCTGAAGGCATCACGATGGATCGTCAAATCGCTTTGATTGCAAAAGCGACGAACTTCAAAGAAGAGACGGTCCGTAAAGAGTTGACGGATGCGACGTTCATCGATGCCATGATTGAAAAATATCCAATGTTGACGGATGAAGTGAAGAAGAATGGTGTCTTGTATGCACTTGAAGGATATCTCTTCCCAGCTACGTATGAGTTCGATAAAGGAAAAAGCATTGATCAAATCGTCGAGACGATGCTCGACGAGACAGAAAAAGTCTATGATGAAAATAAGGATGCCATTCGACAATCAGGCATGACCTTCCATGAAGTGCTCAGTCTCGGTTCCATGGTTGAGCGTGAAGCCGCAACACCGAAAGATCGTCGTGAAATCGCAGGTGTCTTCAAAAACCGTTTAGATGATGGCATGAAACTACAGTCGGATCCAACGGTTTGGTATGGTACAGGCGAGAATACAGCACTGACAACGTTGAAGGATCTCGAGAACAATTCGAAGTACAATACGTATAAGTACGAAGGAATTCCGATTGGTCCGATTTCAACAGTCAGTAAGGATTCCGTATTGGCTGTCTTAAACCCGAATAAAACGAAATATGTCTATTTCTTCGCACGTCCACCGAGTGATAAACATCCGCGAGGGCAGATTCTTTACGAAGAGACATATGAAGAACATCAACGAAACGTCGTTAAGTATAAACCAGAATGGGTAGAATACGAAGCGAGTAAAGAGCAATGAGCAACGGGTTGGGTTGAAGCGGAAATGATGCTTCAAGTCAACCTGTTTATGCGGAAGAGGGAGTGAATGGCGTGAAGGATTTCACGACCTATGTCGAATCGATGATTCATCCTCGTGATGCCCTACTAGAAGAAATGGAGCGTTATGCGGAAGAACATCATATACCGATCATCGAGTTGACCGGTTCCGAAGTCTTGTTGTCGCTCCTGCGATTACAGCAACCGAAACGTATTCTAGAAGTCGGAACCGCAATCGGTTATAGTGCGATCCGGATGGCACGTGCATTACCGGATGCGCGGATTACGACGATTGAACGGAATGCAAAGCGGTATGAAGAAGCAAAAACCTTCATCGCCCGGTCAGATGTGGCGGACCGGATTGACATCATTTTTGGTGATGCAGTAGAATTAGCCGAAACGCTTGAAGACGAGTTTGATGCGGTCTTCATCGATGCAGCGAAAGGACAGTATAAAAAATTCTTTGCGGGATATGGACGACTCATTCCAGAAGGTGGCGTGCTTTATACGGACAACCTCTTCTTACACGGAGACGTCCTTGAGCCTGACCCGAAAACGTTCGATCGAAGAAGACGTCGACTCGTGCGTCTCGTCAAAGAATTCACGGTCTGGATGATGGAACAAGAACAATACGATACGACGATTTTTCCGCTCGGTGACGGTGTATCCGTCAGTCGGAAAAAGTCAAAATGATGGAGGAACGAATGACATGCAAAAACCGGTAGTAATTGGCGTAGCGGGCGGAACGGGTTCAGGGAAGACGACGGTGGCGCGTTCACTCGTCGATGCGTTTCCAAGTGAATCAATCGTCATGATTGAGCAGGACGCGTATTATAAAGACCAGAGTGAATTATCAATGGAAGAGCGGTATCAGACAAATTATGATCACCCATTCGCATTTGATAATGGTCTGTTGATTGAGCACATTCAGTCGCTCCGTGAAAACATTGCCGTTGAAAAACCGGTATATGACTATGTCGCCCACACGCGGGCACAAGAAACAATCCGTCTCGAACCACGTGATGTCATCATCGTAGAAGGAATTTTAGCGCTTGAAGACGAACGGTTACGGGAACTAATGGATATCAAGGTGTTCGTCGATACAGATGCGGACGTTCGCATTCTGCGTCGGATGCAACGTGATATCAACGAACGTGGACGTTCGATTGACTCGGTCGTTGAGCAGTACACGAACGTCGTTCGTCCGATGCATCTGCAGTTCTGTGAACCAACAAAACGCTACGCGGACATCATCGTACCGGAAGGCGGAGAGAATCATGTCGCTATCGATTTACTCGTGACGAAGATTCGAGCGATTCTTGATTATCGTTCAGCACTCGATCAAAGAGGATATTGATTCCAAAAAAGATGTGAATATACTATACTAGTGGAATAAAAAGGAGCGTGACAAAAATGGCAGAAAAGCAATACTACATGACGCTTGAAGGTAAAGCGAACATTGAAAATGAATTGAATGAATTGAAGTCAGTCCGCCGGAAAGAAGTCGTCGAGAACATCAAAATCGCCCGTTCGTTCGGTGACCTTTCAGAGAACGCAGAGTACGATTCAGCAAAAGAAGAGCAAGCGATGGTCGAAGGCCGGATCGCTCAATTAGAAGAAATGCTTCGCAACGTTGCAATCATCTCGGAAGAAGAGAAGGATATCTCGGTCGTTGGTATCGGTACGACAGTCACTTTCTTGAGTGTCGAAGATAACGAAGAAGATACGTACACGATTGTCGGTAGTGCCGAAGCAGATCCGTTCACAGGTAAAATCTCGAACGAATCACCAATCGCGAAAAGTTTAATGGGGCATCAAGTCGGAGATCAAGTCTCTGTACCAGCACCAGGCGGCGAATACGCCGTGAAAATTACATCGATCAAATAAAGAACACAGGAGCCGGAGCAATCCGGCTTTCTGTTTGATGGAGGAATGGACCATGCCAATCGCAATCATCGGCGCAATGGAAGAGGAAGTCAATTTATTACGTAATGAGTTATCAGAACGTAAAGATACAGTCATTGCAAACTACCATTTTTATGAAGGACTCTTGAATAGCGTTCCTGTCGTCATCTTGAAGTCAGGAATCGGGAAAGTGAACGCTGCGATCGGGACGACATTATTGCTGGATCACTATAAACCAACTGCTGTCATCAATACAGGATCAGCAGGGGGATTTAAGGAAGGCTTAACGGTCGGGGATGTCGTCGTCTCAACAGAAGTGCGTCACCACGACGTTGACGTGACTGCATTTGGATACGAATATGGTCAGGTACCTGGAATGCCAGCTGCCTACCAAGCAGATCCGAAACTTGTTGCAACAGCAGAAGCTGTCATCGAGCGGATGGATGCGATTCGTGTCGTTCATGGATTGATTGCGACAGGCGATTCATTCATCCATGATTCAGAGCGTTCTGCTCAAATCAAGGCGCACTTCCCAGAAGTCGCAGCCGTCGAGATGGAAGCAGCACCAATTGCACAAGTCTGTCATCAGTTCGGTGTCCCATTTGTCGTCACGCGCTCGATTTCAGATAGCGCCAATGAAGAAGCGTCACTCTCGTTTGATGAGTTCCTCGAGATTGCGTCAATCAATTCCGCTAAGATGGTCATGGAAGTCGTACGGACGTTAGCAGAATGAGGTATGAGGAAGAGCACGGGAGACCATGCTCTTCCTTTTTTCTTTGACAAAAGCAAATTAACGCTTTATATTAGTACCAGATACTAATAACAAAAGGGGATGCCTTATGAAGATCGGGATTGTAGGATTAGGAACGTCTTTGCCGTCACGGCGCGTGACGAATGATGAATTAGCAACGACGCTCGATACGAGCGATGAATGGATTCGGACACGGACAGGAATCGGGGCACGACGGATTGCAGCCGATGATGTGGATGTCACTGACTTAGCGACAGAAGCGGCTCAGAAGGCACTTGATGATGCCGGATTGACAGTAGAGGACATCGGGTTGATCATCGTCGGAACGGCAACAGGACGAGCGTTTCCGTCTACTGCCTGTATCGTTCAAGAGCGTCTAGGGGCACGTGGAGCGACCGCATTCGATATTAGTGCGGCATGTAGTGGCTTCATCTTTGCATTACAAACAGCTACGAGTATGTTAGCGACAGTCGAAGGAAAACATGCGCTCGTCATCGGAGCTGAAAAAATGTCGAGCATCGTTGACTGGTCAGACCGGTCAACAGCGATTTTATTCGGGGACGGTGCAGGGGCGGTCGTCATCGGACAAACTGAGCAAGAGGGACTAAATGCTTTTGAACTCGGAACAGACGGACGTGGCGCTCATCTGTTGTTTAAGGATCTCGATGGACCAATCGAGATGAACGGTCGTGAAGTCTTTAAGTTCGCCGTTCGTAAATTACCGGAAATCGTTGAGAAAGTCATTCAAAAAGCGGATAGTACGCTCGAAGACATCGATATCTTGATTCCGCATCAGGCAAACCTGCGAATTATCGATGCAGCGTGTGAACGACTGCATATTCCGCAAGAAAAGGTCATCGTTACGATTGATGAGCATGCGAATACATCTGCTGCTTCGATCCCGCTCGCACTCGAAGAAGCACGTCAACAAGGTCGTTTGACACCAGGTACAAAACTTGTACTTGCGGGATTCGGTGCCGGATTGACTTGGGGAGCAGCATACATTACTTGGACTAAAGGAGAGAACACATAAGATGATGAGAAAACGCGTTGTAGTCACAGGAATCGGGGCACTGACACCAATCGGGAATGATGCGAATACATTCTGGGAAGCTTTAAAAGAAGGGACGAACGGAATTCGTCCGATGGAGCGTCTCGATATCGATGAGTATCCAACAAAGGTCACGGGCGAATTGCAAAACTTCGATGTGACAGAATTCATTGAGGCGAAAGAAGCACGCAAGATGGACCGTTTCGTCCATTATTCACTCGTTGCGAGCATGGAAGCTGTAAAAGATGCTGGAATCGACATTAAGTCGATTGCTGAACGTACTGGTGTCTGGATTGGGTCTGGAATCGGTGGCGTCGAGACGATCGAGAAACAAGCGAAAATCTACTTTGAACGTGGACACCGTCGTGTCAGCCCATTTTTCATTCCGATGATGATTCCGAACATGGCAAGCGGTCAGGTATCGATCTATACCGGAGCCAAGGGGCCGAATAACTGTTCCGTTACAGCGTGTGCTTCAGGAACGAATGCCATCGGGGAAGCACTTCGTGTCATCGAACGGGGCGATGCGGATGTCATGATTGCTGGTGGAGCGGAAGCACCGATCACAAACTTAGCCTTTGCTGGTTTTTGTTCCAACAAAGCGATGTCAACGAATCACGATCCTGAGACAGCAAGCCGTCCGTTTGACGAAGGACGTGACGGATTCGTCATGGGAGAAGGGGCAGGCATCTTGATTCTTGAAGAGTACGAGCATGCGGTAGCACGTGGCGCGAAAATCTATGCCGAAGTCAGTGGATATGGATTAACAGCTGATGCGTACCACATTACGGCTCCAGATCCAGATGGAGACGGTGGCGCGCGCGCAATGGCGATGGCAATCCAAGATGCAGGTATCGCACCAGAAGCAGTCGGATACATCAATGCACACGGAACGAGTACACCGATGAACGACATTCTTGAAACAAAAGCGATTCACAGTGTCTTCGGAGAACAGGCAAAACAACTCGTCGTCAACTCGACGAAATCGATGATTGGTCACTTGCTTGGTGGCGCTGGCGGCGTCGAGGCGATTGCAACGATCAAATCGTTACAAGAACAAACCGTTCACCCAACGATTCATCTCAAACAGCCGAGTGAAGGCTGTGATCTTGATTACGTGACGGAAGGTGCACGGAGCGTCGAATTGAATTACGCCCTGAGTAACTCGCTCGGGTTCGGTGGACACAACGCGTCACTCGTCTTTAAACGTTACGAAGCTTAAGTTTAAGCGATTCCCTTGGAAAAACGAGGGGGTCGCTTTTTTGCTGATTTTCTGATTCAATAGAGAAATGCGTGTTTGACGCAGAAAGGAGTCGTTTATGGCTAACATCACGAAAAAAACATCGATCATAGCACTGATCCTACTTTTAATGATTGGTCTCAGTAGTGTGCTCATATATCGTCTGTCGTCGTCTCAAGAAACTAAAACAGTCAACGTAATAAAGGCAGTGAAAGTTGAACTAATCGAATCATCGCTTCCGAAAACATCAGATATTGCACTGGCGACAGATAGTCGTTCTCAGACACTGTTAGCCCAACTGTACGAAGGACTATACGTCTTTACTTCTGGAACATCCGTCCGTCGGGGTCTAGCGCAGGATATGACAGTTTCAAAGGATCGATTGACGTATACGATTCAACTCAAACAAACGAAAAATGCGAAGGGGCAACCAATCACGGCGCAACAATTCGTCGATAGTTTTCGACGTGTCGCAGCCAATAAAACAAATTCTCCCTATGGTTTTTTATTTGAAGTGTTTGAGAACGGACGTGCCGTCAATGACGGAAAAATGAAACCAGAGCGTCTAGGTGTAAAGGCGAAAGGACGAGATCAACTCGTCATCACGCTGAATCAGCCAGTTTCGAATCTAAAAGAATTACTCGCGATGTCCGTCTTCTATCCACAACCGGAATCTAAGAAGTGGGAAGAGCTTGTTGGAAATGGCGCATTTATGCTAGAAGAGATGTCAAAAAGCGGATATACACTTAAGAAAAACAATCAGTATCATCAACAAAACGTCGTCACTGTAGGGAAAATAGAAAGCCATATCATCCCTGATCATCAGACACAATGGAGTTCGTATGAGAAGAGCAAGGCGGCCGTCCTTCCATTACAAGAGAGTGTCGAAACACAAGCCAATCAGGTTTCGCGACCGACTTATCAAAAAAAGCGGAGTGGTGTCTTTTATATCGCTTTCAATCAAAAAAACGATGTGTTCCGTGAAGTGACACTCAGAAAGCGGATTGCTCGCGCATTGACGGAAAAGGAATCAGTTCAACTTCCTTTAGGGTATGCAGGCATTCCGACGAATCGATTCGTCGTCACTGATACGAACGTATTGATGTCAGAATCCGTTCAGAAAGAACAGAAAAAATCAGAAAAACGGAATAAACAAAGGATCGAGATGCTTAATTTTGATGATCCACAAGCAAAACGAATTGGGGAGCAACTCGAAACCTATCTTGAGAAACAAATACCTGAGATCGATATCGTTCTTAAGCCAGTCGCGATCGAAGAGAAGATCACTAAAGAACAAACATCACAATATGCGATGACGCTTACTGGTTGGATGCCAGATTATCCTGGTCCGCTAGCGTATTTAAATCAGTTCGTCTCGGATAATCCGTTAAATTCAGTGAAGTATCAATCGAAGATTTACGACCAGACGATTGAAAAAGCACGACAAGAAAGAGAGATAAAACGAAAACAAGCACTTTACCATCAAGCCGAAGACCGGTTAATCCATCAGGATGCTGTCGTCGTTCCTTTGTATCAGACGACTGAGAAATTATATGTTTCTGATACGATTCAAGGAATTGAAGTACCAATTTATGGACCGGAATACCTACTTCGATCGATGAAAATTTTAAAATAATCACTTAACTGGGACCATTATTTCTTAAGGTCCCAGTCTTTTTTGAAAAAATATTTAGAAAAATCGGATAAAAGGTTTGCAAAATTATCAGAACATTGTAAACTATTTGTAACGAAGGGTTTGATTCGAATATAGTAATTCTTTTTTTTTCGGTCAAAAAACCTGACAGTATCATTTTTTTAGAAACCTAGGGGGGTCATCGTAACATGAAGAAGAAAAGCTTTGCTTTAGCTACATCGGTAGCACTCGTATCAAGTGCGTTCCTCGCAGCTTGTTCGACAACGGATTCAGGCGACAAATCGGGCGACACAGGTTCAAGCAAGAAATCAAATGATCAAACACTTAACTTGATCGAAGGTTCGGATATCCCGACACTCAACCCGACGACTTCTACAGACTCAGTTTCATTCAACGTGTTGAACAACACGATGGAAGGTCTTTATCGTCTAGATGACAAGCAGCAACCGACTCCAGGTATCGCTGAAAGTCACACGGTTTCAGATGACAAATTAACATACACGTTCAAATTACGTGATGCGAAATGGTCTGACGGTACACCAATCACGGCAAAAGACTTTGAATATGCATGGAAAGAAGTTCTCAACCCAGAGAACGCTTCACAGTATGCATATGTCTTCTACAACATTAAAGGTGCAGAAGAATATAACACGAAAAAAGGCGATCGTGATGCTGTCGGCGTTAAAGCAGTCGACGACAAAACGCTTGAAGTTAAATTAAAAGCACCTGCAGATTATTTCCTCGGACTCACTGGATTCGGACCATTCATGCCGAAATCAGAAGAACTCTCGAAGAAAATCGGAAAAGACTTTGGTTCGACTGCAGACAAGTCGCTTTACAATGGACCATTCAAGTTAACAGAATGGACACGTGAGCAAGGCTGGAAAATGGTCAAAAACGATAACTACTGGGATAAAGATGCCGTCAAACTCAAAACGATCAACGTTAAGGTCGTTAAAGAGACAGCGACAGGCGTTAACTTGTACGAAAAAGGTGATATCGATCGTACAGGTCTAACTTCTGAGTTCGTTGCCCAGTACAAAGACAATAAAGAGTTCAAAACAAAAGGTGAATCAACGATCTTCTATCTTTACCTCAATACAAAGGTAAAAGCGCTTGATAACGAAAAAATCCGTCGCGCGATCGACATGGGTTACAACAAAAAAGGAATCACGGATGTTATCCTCGCAAACGGATCACTTCCAGCGAACTATCTCGTACCGAAAGATTTCGCGAAAGATGCTGACGGAAAAGATTTCCGCGACAAGTACCCTGGATTCAATGAATTCAATGCTGACGAAGCGAAAAAACTTTGGGAAGAGGGTCTCAAAGAAATCGGTCAAAAATCGGTTGATCTTGAGCTCTTGAACTATGATAGCGATGATTCGAAGAAAATCGGTGAGTTCTTGAAAGGTGAACTTGAGAAAAACCTTCCAGGTATGAAGGTTACGATCAAGCAACAACCATTCAAAAACAAACTTGATCTTGAAAACAAAGGTGACTTCCAGTTCTCACTCGCAGGATGGGGTCCTGACTACCAAGATCCAATGACGTTCCTCGATCTCTTCGTTACAGGCGGACCATACAACCGTGGTAAATGGTCGGACAAAGAGTACGATAAACTCATCAAAGATGCACAAACACAAACAGATGCAGCAAAACGTTGGTCTGAATTGCAAGAAGCTGAAAAAATCCTTCTTGATTCAGCAGCGATCTCACCTGTTTATCAGCGTGGACGTGCATTCCTCGTTAAACCATACGTTAAAGGAGTCGTCGAGCATAACTTCGGCGCAGACTTCTCATACAAATGGGCTTCAATCGAAGGAAAATAAGCAAAATAAAAACGACTTCCGATTTAATTCGGAAGTCGTTTTTTTGTGATTGATATATAAAAAAAGACCGGAACATCCCGATCTTTCGCGCGGAGAACGAATTATTTTTTTACTTTCGCACGTTTCCGTTGTAAGCCCATTGCCTTTTCAATCTTCGCGAGTTTTTTTGCAGCGACTGCTTCTGCGCGGTCACGTCCAGCGTCAAGAATTTGATCAAGCTCTTCAGAATCAATCAATTCATAATAGCGCTGTTGAATCGGTTCGAGTTCCGCGATGATCGCTTCCGCGACATCTGCTTTGAATGTTCCATAATTCGAGCCTTCATATTTTGCTTCAAGATCTGGAATCGAGATACCAGCGAGCAGGGAATAGATTTCAAGTAAATTCGACACACCTGGTTTGTGTTCTCGATCGAATTTTACGATACCTTCCGAGTCCGTGACAGCTGACTTCACTTTTTTACGAATGACATCCGGTGCATCAAGCATCGAGATGAAGCCTTTCGGATTTTGATCTGATTTTGACATTTTTTTATCAGGTGTCGTCAAACTCATGATCCGGGCACCCGACTCTGCAATGATTGGTTCTGGTAATGTGAACGTCTCATAATAGCGGCTATTAAAACGTTGCGCTAGATCACGCGTTAACTCAATATGTTGCTTTTGGTCGTCACCGACCGGAACGAGTTCCGCATCGTAGAGTAGGATATCAGCTGCCATAAGTGTCGGGTAGACGAACAACCCTGCTCCAATTCGCTCTTTTCCTTGTGATTTATCTTTATATTGTGTCATACGCTCCAGTTCACCCATACCGGAAAGGCATGTCAACATCCAGCCGAGTTGTGCATGTGCTTTGACTTCTGATTGAACGAAGATCGTTGACTTTTCAGGATTTAGACCACTTGCGATATACAAAGCAGCAAGGGCGCGAGTATTGTTCATCAGTTCGACACGATCGATATCGACCGTGATGGAGTGCAAATCGACGACGCAGTAATATGCATCATGACCGTCCTGTAAATTCACGAAGTGTTTCATGGCACCTAAGTAATTTCCGAGTGTGACCGTTCCGGTTGGTTTAATACCTGAGAAAATCGTTTTCATAATGAAATCCCTCCAAATAATAAATTCAAAATAAAAAGCGCCCCTTGAAAATCAAGGGACGAGTCATCGCGTTGCCACCCAAGTTGCTATTTACATAGCCGCTCAATTTGCTGTAATGGGCAAACCCATCTGACTCTACTTGTTTCGAATCAGCCACTCGAAAGTCCATTCACTTAGGCATCACCTGTCCATTTTCAGCACCATGGACTCTCTGAGAGGAATGGATCTAAGTTACTAATCTTTGTCGTCGTGTTTTCTTGTTTGATTAGCTTGAGTTTACCATATCTGAGGTAGAGCGTCACGTTGATTTCGTTTAAAAATACGAGATGATCAGTGAGACGATGATGAAGATGACACCGCTTGAGACGTAGGGTTTCGTCCGTGCTGAAGCACGGCGCTGCTTTTTGCGAAGTACTTCTTCCTCCTCGTCCTCATCTTCGTAATAGTCCTCATCAATCTCTCTTAATTTTGCTTCCCGTTGTTTTTTGAATCCAGCTGTCATGCCACGAAAGAAGCCGTTAGCAGACATGTTTGAGAAGAATCCTACTGCAACTAACAAGAATCCTGCTATGAATAAACCACCAGACAGATGATACAAGATACCGTGTGTCGAATCCGTCATGGTTGCCCAAATCGTGTAAAGCAGAACAAGAATGACCGCAATGATGACCGGTCGGAAATACGTCGATCGCATGAAAATCCCCCTTTGCGTACATAGATATTCTTAGTATACGAAACTTTTAATGCTGTTACGAATCGGTAACAAACGAATGATGCAAAATAGCAAATAGTGTGACTATTCACTTGACGTTAATGCTATTCTCACATAAAATCAATTTATCACTTCGTTTAAGTTTTTGAAACTAGGTCAATGCATTTTGGGGAATACATTGCAGTTTCGACGGGACGTTATTGATGTCATAGGCATTATGGCAACTTGGAAATTGAAAAGGAGATGACTTACCGATGAAGAAAAAAACAGTCGGTCTCGCTTTATCAGTCATGCTTGCAGGAAGCGCAGTGCTTGCTGGATGTTCGACAGGTGGCGGAGACAAAGATTCAGGATCGACAGACGGCAAAAAAAATCTACGTTTAACGGACACTTCGGATATTACGACAGTGGACCCAGCGAAAGCTACGGATTCCGTCGCTTTCAACATGATCGGAAACACGATGGAAGGTCTTTATCGTTTAGACAAGGACGGAAAAGCGATTCCAGCACTTGCAGAAAAAACGGATATCTCAAGCGACAATTTGACGTATACGTTCACACTTCGTGATTCGAAATGGTCAGACGGTTCACCCGTCAAAGCACAAGATTTTGAATTCGCTTGGAAACGTGCTGCTGATCCAAAAACAGGTTCTAGTTACTCATACATCTTTGACACGTTAAAAAACGGCTCTGATGTTACACAAGGTAAAAAGCCTGTTGATGAACTCGGCGTTAAAGCAATCGATGATAAAACGTTAGAAGTAAAACTCGAGCGTCCAGCTCCGTATTTCCTCTCACTGACATCGTTCGGTACGTACACACCAATCAGTGAAGACTTCTACAAGAAGAATGAAAAAGACTTCTCGCTTAAACCAGATAAATTGCTTTACAACGGTCCTTTCGTTTGGGAATCTTGGAAAACGGATTCAAAACGTGTTCTGAAAAAGAACGACAACTACTGGGATAAAGATGCTGTCAAACTCGACGAAGTTACAATCAGTGTCGTTAAGGATAATTCGACAGTCGCAAACTTGTATGATTCAAACGAAATCGATTACGCAGGTTTGACTTCGGAGCAAGTTGAAGCATACAAATCGAAACCTGAATTCAAAACAGCGCTTCGTTCTTCGATCGCTTACTTGAAATTCAATAACGAAGATGCAACGATGAAAGATGTCAATGCACGTAAAGCAATCGCTCGTGCTATCGATCCAAAAGGTATCACGGATACGCTTCTTGCGAATGGTTCAATTCCAACAACAAGCTTCATTCCAAAAGACTTTGTCAAGGATGCGTCAGGTAAAGACTACACGAGCGACATCAACTGGTTCGATCGTGACGCGAAAGAAGCAGCTGATCTTTGGAAAAAAGCAAACGGTGATAAAAAGACAACAATCGAATTGCTTTCGTTTGATAACGAAGACGCTAAGAAAATCGGTGAGTACATGAAAGGTCAACTCGAGAAGAATCTTCCGAATGTCACTGTTTCGATTAAACAACAGCCGTTCAAGAATAAACTCGATCTTGAAACAAAAGGCGACTACCAAGTTTCTTACTCAGTCTGGGGTCCGGATTATCAAGATCCAATGTCTAACCTTTCTATCTTCGAATCAACGAACAGCCAAAATGACGTGAAGTACAAATCAGCTGCGTATGATAAATTATTAAACGCGGCAAACGATGAGTCAGACTTGACGAAGCGTTTAGATTTGTTCAAACAAGCTGAGGCGCAATTGATTGAAAAAGATCAAGCTATCGCACCAATCTATCAAGCGGGTTCTGCATACTTGAGCCGTCCGACGGTCAAAGATTTCAACCGTCAATTGTTCGGAGCAGATTTCCAATACAAATATGTTGATGTGAAGTAATCGAGAACGGGAGCGTCCCTAAGTCAGTTCGGGTACGCTCCTGTTTTATACTACTTTGAATGAACGGAAACTCATTTTTATCGGAAATGTGAAATTTTCGTAAAAAAGTGGTTCTAATTACTTTGTTAGCAAAGTATAATGGAATCAAACGAAAAATTCTGACTATTGGACGATATTCAAAAAAGCGTCTAATCGAACATCGAATCAAAGCACAATTAAAAAGAATTTTAAATTTTTATAACAAAATTCTTGAATGTTCCGACAATTGTGGGTCATACTGATTTTATTGATGTTTCGAAAATAACAGAAAATCTTTATAGGGGGTGCCATCTTATGGGCCGTTATTTAGCTCAACGCCTGGTTTACGGCGTATTGACGTTTTTACTCATCGCTTCGTTCACTTTCTTCCTGATGGATCTGCTACCAGGTTCACCGTTCCAGAACCAGGAGAAACTTTCTCCTGAACAGTTGAATATCCTTCGGGATAAGTACAATTTGAATGATCCACTACCACAACGCTACGCAGCGTACATGGTCAACTTATTCCAAGGAGACCTTGGTGTATCGTTCAAATATGACAGCCGTCCAGTTACGGATTTAATTTCTGAACGAATTGGACCATCGGCTCAACTTGGAGTTCAAGCACTCGTACTTGGTGTACTTTTAGGTCTCGTACTTGGTGTAGTTGCTGCACTTCGTCACAACACAGTTGTTGACTACGGAGCAATGTTCATCTCGGTTCTCGGGATTTCAGTACCATCCTTCGTATTCGCCTCACTCCTTCAGTATTATGTTGGCGTGAAATGGGGCGCTTTGCCAGTAGCGTTCTGGGAAAGTCCGGCGCATACGATCCTACCAACGATTTCGTTGTCTCTTGGGGTCACCGCCTCGATTGCCCGATTCGTAAGGACGGAAATGCTTGAGGTTACAGGTCAGGATTACGTCACGTTAGCTAAAGCAAAAGGCCTAGATGGTCAATCGATTACTTGGAAACACATGGTTCGGAATGCCTTGATTCCTGCTATTACGATTCTTGGACCTATGACTGCTGCATTGATCACAGGTACATTCGTTATTGAAAAAATCTTTGCTGTACCGGGTCTTGGTGAGTTGTTCGTATCGTCAATCACACAGAATGACTATACAGTCATCATGGGTACGACGCTGTTCTTCTCGGCAATCTTCATTCTCATGATTTTAATCGTCGACTTGCTGTACGGTGTCGTTGATCCACGGATTCGTTTGGGGGGTAGTAAATAATGGCTGAACAAAATTCAAATGCAAAAGCGGAACAGTTCGATTCATCGTTGTTTCAACAGGTTGAATTTAATGAACAGGCCGGTGAACGAATTGCCGGTAAAAGCTTAAACTTTTGGCAGGATGCTTGGATGCGCTTGCGTAAGAACAAAGCAGCGATCATTTCTCTTGTCTTGATCATCGTGATTGCCATCATGTCAGTAGCGGGTCCTGCAATCTCTGGTAGAGATGCTTATACCCAAACTATCACGCAAGCTAAACTTCCACCAAAAGTGACAGGTTTAGAGTGGGCTGGATTTGATGGTATGGCGACGCTTGGTGAAACACCAATCGATTTCTACAAGCAAAAACAAGTAAAAGAAAACTTCTGGTTTGGTACGGACCATCTTGGTCGTGATCTTTGGTCGCGTGTCTGGGAAGGAACGAAAATTTCACTCTTCATCGGTTTGATGGCAGCGCTCATTGACGTTCTTGTCGGTGTCACATACGGTGGTATTTCTGCTTATTATGGTGGTCGTGTCGATAACATCATGCAACGGATAGCGGAAATCCTGACAGGGGTACCGAACTTGATCTTGATCATTCTCTTCATCTTGATTCTTGAGCCAGGGATCACGACGATCATCCTCGCGATGACAATCACTGGTTGGATTGGGATGAGCCGACTCGTTCGTGGTCAGATCCTGAAACTAAAGAACCAAGAGTTCGTTCTTGCAGCACGTACACTTGGTGCTTCTAGCGCACGTTTAGTCTTCAAACATTTGATTCCAAATACCTTGGGTACAATCATCATCTCGCTTATGTTTACGATTCCTGGGGCAATTTTCTTCGAAGCTTTCCTAAGCTTCATCGGTCTTGGGCTTGCACCACCGCAACCGTCGCTTGGTACATTGATCAATGAAGGGTACAAAGAACTTAAGACGTTTCCTTTCTTGCTCGTCGTTCCATCGACAGTGCTCGTACTCCTCATGATCAGCTTCAACATGTTGGCAGATGGATTACGTGATGCGTTCGATCCACGTCTACGTCGCTAACAAAAATTAGATTAGAGAGGAGCTCATCCACAATGGAAACAATCTTGTCAGTCCGCGACCTGAATGTCGCTTTCCATACGTACGCCGGGACGGTTCAAGCCGTCCGCGGAGTATCGTTCGATTTAAAAAAAGGTGAAACACTCGCAATCGTTGGTGAGTCTGGTTCTGGTAAATCGGTTACTTCAAAAGCCATCATGCGTCTGATTCCAAACCCACCGGGTGAAATCACAAAAGGTGAGATCTTATTCGAAGGTCGCGACTTGGTTAAGCTTTCCGATAAAGAAATGCAAAAAGTACGCGGTCGTGATATCGCAATGATCTTCCAAGATCCAATGACATCACTTAACCCGACGATGACGATCTACAAACAGATTGCTGAAGGTTTAAAACGTCACCAAGGATTGACAGGTGATGCAGCGAAAAAACGTACGCTTGAATTACTCACGCTTGTAGGGATTCCAAACCCAGAAGCACGTCTAAAACAATATCCACACCAATTGTCTGGTGGGATGCGTCAACGAATCGTCATCGCGATCGCACTTGCTTGTAATCCGAAAGTATTGATTGCTGATGAACCGACGACAGCACTTGATGTTACGATTCAAGCGCAAATCCTTGAGTTGTTGAAAGATATTCAACAAAAAACGGGTACAGCGATCATCTTCATCACCCACGATTTAGGTGTCGTAGCGAATATGGCCGATCGTGTAGCGGTCATGTATGCTGGTAAATTAATTGAGAAGGGTACAGTCGATGAGATTTTCTATGAGCCACGTCATCCATACACTTGGGGACTTCTTGGTTCAATGCCACGTCCATCGGATGACCGTTCACAAGATCTACCGGCGATTCCAGGAACACCACCTAACTTACTTCATCCACCAGTCGGTGACGCGTTTGCGCCACGAAATAAATATGCTATGAAGATTGATTTTGAAAAAGAACCTCCTTTCTTCAAAATTACAGATACTCACGAAGCGGCGACATGGTTGCTCCACCCACAAGCACCGTATGTTGAGCCACCACTTGCAATTCGTGATCTGGCGTTGAAATACCGCCCAGATAGCGTATTCGCGAAATCGCTTCTGAAAGGCGGTCTGAAATAATGGAAAACCGTAATAAATTACTTGAAGTAAAAAACTTGAAGCAACACTTCAACATTGGACGCGGACGTGTCGTCAAAGCGGTTGATGGATTGTCATTCGATATCTATGAAGGCGAAGTACTTGGTCTTGTAGGTGAATCGGGTTGCGGTAAATCAACAACTGGTCGCTCAATCATTGGATTGTATGAGGCGACAGACGGCGAAGTCATGTTCAAAGGTGAAAACGTTCATGGTAAAAAGTCGCGTAAAGATAAACTAAAGTTCAACCGTGCGATGCAAATGATCTTCCAAGATCCATATGCGTCACTTAACCCACGGATGACAGTCGGTGATATCATTGCTGAAGGAATTGATATTCACGGTCTAGCGAAGTCGAAAGACGAGCGAAATAACCGTGTTTACGATTTACTCGAAACAGTTGGTTTGACGAAAGAACATGCGAGCCGTTACCCACACGAGTTCTCAGGTGGACAGCGTCAACGGATTGGGATCGCGCGTGCACTTGCTGTAGAACCGGATTTCATCATCGCGGATGAGCCGATCTCGGCACTTGATGTATCGATCCAAGCGCAGGTCGTCAACTTAATGAAAAAACTGCAACGTGATCGTAGCTTGACTTACTTGTTCATCGCCCACGATTTATCGATGGTAAAATACATCTCGGATCGTATCGGCGTCATGTACCAAGGTCACCTTGTTGAATTATGTAGTGCGGACCGTCTATATGAGAATCCGGTTCATGCTTATACGAAATCGCTCTTGTCTGCGATTCCTCTTCCGGATCCAGAGCACGAGCGGACGCGTAAGCGGATCGTATACGATCGTCCAACAAGTGGACCTGTTGGTAAATCAAATGAAGATTCAAGCATCCCACCACTTCGTGAAATCGAACCAGGTCACTTTGTTTCGATGACGGATGCAGAACTTGAAGCTTATCAAGCACAACTCGTATAATTATTTAAAAAAAGGCATTTCCACGTTGATCGTGGAAATGCCTTTTAATTTTCTGATGCAATTCGTGGGAGATGAGCGAAGCGGTGAACGACAGAATCTATCGCATCAAGACGGCGCATTGCTTCTTCAAAATCGATTTTTTCATAGTGATGTAGTCCGCCTGGTTGTTCTTCCAGCGTATCTGCGTCATGAACGAGTTGCTGAAGTGGTGTCCGATTGATTGCACCGGGTGGGAGATACGAATCTGTATGCAAGAGAACGGCAAGTGCGATTTCTTTAGCACGTGCGGGTTCTTCACCAAGGCGAATCAAAAGTTTATGAGCGCGTTCAGCTCCTTTAATGGCATGTATATCATTTTGGCGATAGAGATCATAGTTCCAAGTGCCATCGGTATACCATTCATAATGACCGATATCATGGAGGAGTGCGGCTTTCGTGGCAGTGTCAGCATCTAAGCCGCGTTTCGTAGCAAGCGTCAGAGCGCGTTCAGCTACTGAAATCGCGTGATTCAAGCCAGAACGGGATAAATATTTTTGAGCGATCGGGTGATCGAGAATCGTGACTAGTGTTAATGACATGAATGAAAAACTCCTTCCTGAGCGTTGATATTTCTATACACTCTACAGAAAATTGAAAGAAATTGCAACTGTTTTTCATTACTCAATCGACAATCTCACATATTTAATTGCTTAAAGTAGGAATAGATTTTTGAGATACGTGGTATACTTACTAATGTAGAAGATGATTATTTTGCTTTCGTAGGTTGTTAGTTCTGTTTCGGGCCGATTGGGGTGTCGGAATATGAAAGAACGTGACAAGAAGAAGAAGCTGAAGAAGCGCCTTTTGCGGGATATTTTAGAGAAAAAACTGAAAGAAATGAAACTTCCTAAAGCAAAAGAGACGATTTCTCAGCCATTTGATCACACGCCAGCTTGTTAAAGCCACGTGGTGGCTTTAACAAGCTTTTTTACGAAAAGTTCTTTCATCTTTATAAAAAAGCTAGGTTTTCTGCTTTATTAGATGTAAACTGTCAAGTAATAGAACCATCATCAATAGCTGCGTATTCACATAGGTGTTGAATGATGTTAAATCAGGGGGAGGATGTTTTTCAATGGTAACACTCTATACTTCACCAAGTTGTACTTCTTGTCGGAAAGCACGCGCGTGGCTTGAAGAACATGAAATCCCGTTCGTAGAACGCAATATTTTTTCAGAACCGTTATCGCTCGATGAAATCAAACAGATTCTTCGAATGACGGAAGATGGAACGGACGAGATTATCTCAACACGTTCAAAAGTCTTCTCGAAACTCGATGTTTCCGTTGAAAACTTATCGTTACAGCACCTATACGATTTAATTCAAGAATATCCTGGATTATTACGTCGTCCGATTTTGATTGACGAAAAACGTCTACAAGTTGGATACAATGAAGATGAAATCCGCCGATTCTTACCACGCAAGGTGCGTACGTTCCAACTTTTGGAAGCACAGCGTCTTGTAAACGAGTAATTTTAAAAAGCACGCTGCTTCGTGAGCAGTGTGCTTTTTGTTACCGATAAAAAAGGTTAAAATAAAGATAACAAAGGAATAGAAATATATCCTTCGGATTCGAAAGTGTGAATCCAAGTCATGTCCTCGTTCGTATTCTAGATAAGGAACGAGAAGAAAGGAGTGGACAGATTGAAAATCGAACGCGTCAATGACAATACGGTCAAGTTCTTCATCACGTACACCGACATCGAACGCCGTGGTTTTGCCCGAGATGAGATTTGGTATAATCGGGAACGGGGAGAACAGTTATTCTGGCAGATGATGGACGAAGCGAATGAAAAAGAGTCCATCTCCTTCGAAGGTCCACTATGGATACAAGTGCAAGCTTTTGAAAAAGGTCTTGAAGTCACTGTAACGATCGCGAAAAATGCAGTTGATGGCGAGCAAGTCGATGAAGACGAACTCGATTCACTTTTACGATCAGCGATGTCTGAGACAGAAGATAAAGATACAGAATTAAGCCAGGATGTCTTATTTGAAACCCATGATTTCGAGCATATCATTGCGCTTAGTCAATATGCGAATGCTCCTGTATTCGAAGAACTTGAAACAGCGCTTTACCAAAAAGACGGACTTTATCTACTGCATGTTCATTTCGAAGATGATGTGAACGTAGAAACACAAGAGAACGTCATGAGTTTAATCGCGGAGTATCTCCACTTCAGTGAACAAACGATTCATCCTGTCGCTGAATATGGAAAACAAATCATTGCTTCAGACGTCTTTGCCTTCATTCGGAAACACTTTCCGAACTAAAGGAACCAAAAGTGCGAGTAAAAGGAGGATCACGAATCGTGATGCCTCCTTTTGTTCGGATATTAAGTGAGGGTATAACCACCATCTACGATGAGTGCTTGTCCGTTGATGTAACTCGCTTTATTCGATAGCAGGAAACAAACGACCTCTGCGATTTCGGAAGGTTGTGCAGGTTCACCACGAAGGTGATGTTTCATTGCGAGATCAAATTTATCTTTCCCGCCATATAATGCGTGGCTCAGTGCTGTATCGACCGGTCCAGGACAAATGGCATTAAAACGATACTTGCCGTGGAAGCGGGCGGCGTATGTCTTTGTCAGTGTCAATAAAGCGCTCTTAGATGATGCATAGGGTAAGAGCATGGCGGGAAACTTGACGTGTCCGACGATGGCACTGTTGTTGACGATGGAGGCACCTTTTGAGAAACGTTTCGTCGCGAGCTGGATGATTCGTTCAGGAGCATGATAATTCACCTGGAACACTTCTTTTTGTTGATCGGAGACTCTCTCGGGTGCGACGGGTTTTCCGAAGGTTCCTGCATTATTAAAAATCCCGTCGATTTCTGGGAAATCTTCGAGTGTTTCTTCAAAGAACGCATCGATGGCAGAGGAATCAGTCAAGTCGACAGGGAAGAAATATAAACGTCCTTCTCCGTTAGACTCAAGAGAAGCCCCTTTTTCTTTATTACGACCAATCGCAAGGACGGTATGACCTTCTCGAATCAGCTGGAGGGCAGTTGCCTCCCCGATTCCACTTGTTGCACCCGTAATGATATACGTACCCATTTAAACGCTTCCTTTCTGTCATAAGTTCTTTAACTACGATTTGTACAACATACATAAAAGGAGGGGGATTCATGCTACGACGTGTACAACTTCTCATGACCCTCATCTTGACCATCGGTTTAATCGCCTTTTTATCCTACTACTGGAGTGTCTATATGGTAGGGTGGCTGTCAATCGTCATTATTTTGGTCGTCATGAGCGTGTTCGTCATCATTTTGCTTGAAAATCGCAATCCAGAACGGACCCTTGTCTGGGCACTCGTCATGATGGCACTACCTGTCGTCGGCGTGTTCGTTTATTTTACATTCGGTCAGAACTACCGCCGGAAACGAATGTTTCGATTGAAAGCAATGCTGGATGAAGAGTCTTACATTAAATATCGTACCCAGTTTAAGACAGCGGTACACCAATCAGTGTTCCAAGAAGGACATTATGGTAAAGTTGTCACACTTATCGATTCGATCAGCCGACTTCCAATTTCGTATAATACACATACAAAGATTTTAACAAATGGTCAGGAGAAGTTTCCGATTCTTTTAGAAGAGATTCGTCAAGCGCAACATCATATCCATTTGGAATACTATATCGTACGTGATGACGAGCTCGCATTGCAGTTACAGGAAGTATTGATTGAAAAGGCTCAGCAAGGAATTGAAGTTCGATTTCTCTATGATGCCGTCGGGTGTTTTTCGACAGATAAGCACTATTTCAAGAAGATGCAGGCAGCGGGTGTGGAGGTTCGAGCATTCTTCCCCGTCGTATTACCGTTCATTTCGAGTAAGTCCAACTACCGGAATCATCGGAAGATCGTTGTCATCGATGGAACGGTTGCTTTTACGGGTGGAATAAACATTGGAGACGAGTATGTCGGTCGTGACCAGCACTTTGGATTTTGGCGTGATACGCATCTTCTCGTACGAGGAGAGGCTGTTTCTGAACTTCAACTGATTTTTCTCCAAGATTGGTACTACATGACAGGAGAACGACTGTTTACACCGTTTTATATGGAGCCACTGGAATATGTCGATGAAGCAACAGGTGGGGTTCAAATCATTGCAAGTGGACCTGATGAGCCGCATGAGGCAATGAAGTCACTTTACTTCGGACTCATCACGGAAGCACGTGAATCCGTCTACATTGCTTCTCCATATTTAATACCGGATGAAGACCTGATGACGGCACTAAAGACAGCTGCTATGTCTGGAATTGATGTCCGGATACTTCTACCAAGCTTTCCGGATCATAAAATCGTGTTTTATGCGAGTCGCTCTTACTTTGATGATTTGCTCCAAGCTGGTGTGAAAATCTATGAGTATAACAAAGGATTCATGCATTCGAAAGTCATCGTCGTGGATGACGCCATCGCAACGATTGGAACAGCGAATATGGATTTACGGAGTTTTCATTTAAATTTCGAGGTGAATGCTTTTTTATACGGAACAAACTCTGTTCATCAATTAACACGTGATTTTTATGAGGATTTCAGCCATTCGACACAAGTTGATGCCGATTTGTTTCATCGTCGTCCATTGCGTCGTCGTTTAGTTGAATCGATTTCACGCTTATTCTCACCTTTACTCTAGCAAAAGGGGACGATGCTGATGTTTGAAGCCATTGATGGGTCGGGGAAACGCATCCTAATTCATAGGTTTTCCATCCATACGTTGAAAACCATGTCCTTACGTTGTCCGTACTGCCTGAAGCCATTGCGCGTCAGGCAGGGACGACGACCACATTTTGCACATACTTCAGCTTGTTCAGGAGAAAGTAGCTTACATGTATCTTGGAAACGACGTATTGCAGATTCGTTGATGAATGCAGGCGTTCGCGTCGAGACTGAATGGACGATCGGACAGCGACGCTTCGACCTGTGGATCCCGGAAAAGGAAATCGGGATTGAAATTCAGCGTTCACCAATGTCGTCAGATGAATGGATCAGACGAGCAAGACTTGATGTAAGACATGGACAAACGGTACGATGGAGATTGGATTTCATTCATCCCATGGTGTCACGTTTCGTTTACAAGGATGGATGCGTCAAGCCTTCTTACAAAATGATTATTTGGACTTAATCGTCGACAATCAAATTCGACGGTTTCGACATCCGATTCCCTATACGAAACATTACATCTATTGTACAGTTCACTCTCTCTCCTTATCCGACTTCCTTTCGACGGAACTTCCGTCATTTCCTCGGAAATTCTCAATGGCTCGCTGGCAAGGAATCGTCTTACGTTATCGACAGCGTCCTTTCCATCCTTCTTTACCTCCACGAATGCTTAAACTTCCATTATATGAGGCAGGGTTTCATCTTCATAATCTACCGTCATCGGTTTTTCTTCCGATCAGCCACTTATTATCGTATCCCGTTCATCCTTTTGAGTTTCAAATCGCTGTCTTTTTACGGTTAAAAGGGGTCTATTCTTCTACTGCTTTAGAACAGACGGTCTGTCAATTGCTTTATCGATTAGATATTTCGTTTGAACGACCAATGATCGATTTGCTTATTACGGAATGGTTGGAGCGGATCGAGGACGCGAATCGGCTGTTCTAGCAGGAGCACTTCGATTGTTTGTCGAAAAGAAAACAGGTATAACTGAATTAAAGGAGTGAGGTAAATGGCAGAAGTACTAACACGTCAAGATGTTGATGTTACAGAAACTTGGAATCTAGAATCCATCTATGCAACGAACGAAGTGTGGGAAGAAGAATTCGAATCGGTGAAAGCGATGCTTCCATTACTCGTCGAGTATAAAGGTCGTCTTGGACAGAGTGCGGAGACGCTTTATGAAGGGTTACAGTTGCGAGACGAAGTCTCAAGACGTCTTTATAAGCTCTATACATACGCGCACATGCGTTACGACGAAAATACAGCGGATAGCTTCTATCAAGCCATGAACGACCGTGCTCGGACGCTTGCGTCGCAAATCGGAGCTACACTTGCATTCATGACACCAGAACTGTTAGCTGTACCGGAAGCAACGATTGAAACATACCTGAATGAGAATGCAGACCTTGGGATGTACCGTCATGCATTTGATGAATTGAATCAAGAACGCGAACACGTACTGACGGAAGCGGAAGAAGCAATTCTTGCGAAGGCAGGAGAAGTGCTCGGTCAATCCGGTACGACTTTCGGTATGCTGAATAATGCGGATTTGACATTCCCGAAAATTAAAGGGGAAGACGGTGAAGAGACAGAGTTGACACATGGTCGCTTCATTACATTCCTTGAGTCATCTGACCGTTCCGTTCGAGAAGCCGCATTTAAAGCAATGTATGGAACGTATGCGAAATATACGAATACGCTCGCTTCGACGCTTGCTGGATCAGTTAAGAAGGACAACTTCTATGCGGATGTCCGTAAGTTCCCATCGGCACGCGCGGCAGCCTTACACGGTAATGCGATTCCTGAGTCCGTCTATGATGGATTAGTTGAAGCGGTGCACGAGCACTTACCACTGCTTCACCGCTACGTTGCCTTACGTAAACGTGTACTCGGTCTTGATGAATTACACGTATATGATATGTATACACCACTCGTTTCTGAGGTCGAGATGAAGGTCTCTTACGAAGAAGCAAAACAATTGATGGTTGAAGGACTCGCGCCTCTTGGAGCAGAGTACAAGCACATTCTTGAAGAGGGATTGTCTGAACGTTGGGTCGATGTCCGGGAGACGCGCGGTAAACGTAGCGGGGCTTACTCTTCTGGTGCTTACGATACACAGCCGTTCATTTTGATGAACTGGCAAGATAACATCAACAACCTCTTTACACTCGCGCATGAATTCGGGCATTCCGTCCATAGTTATTACACGCGGAAATCTCAACCATATCCATATGGCGATTATTCAATCTTCGTCGCTGAAGTCGCTTCAACGACAAATGAAGCGTTGTTAAACGACTATCTATTGAAGAAAGTGACGGATCGTAAAGAAAAACTTTATCTATTGAACAATCAACTTGAAACCTTCCGCGGTACATTGTTCCGACAAACGATGTTCGCTGAGTTCGAACATGCGATTCATGATGCGGCTCGTCTTGGACAATCGCTGACACCAGAATTCCTGACATCAACGTATTATGCTTTGAATCAAAAATACTTCGGAGAAGAGATTGTATTAGACGAAGAAATCGGTCTAGAATGGGCTCGGATTCCACATTTCTATTACAATTATTATGTCTATCAGTATGCGACAGGTATTTCTGCGGCCGCTGCCTTGACGGATCAGATTCTAGAAGAAGGAGAACCGGCTGTAGAGCGATACATCAACAATTTCTTAAAAGCGGGATCAAGTGATTATCCGATTGAAGTTTTAAAAGCTGCGGGTGTCGATATGACAACGAAAGCACCAGTTGAAGCGGCACTGCGACAGTTTGAACGTGTCCTAGATGAATTCGAAGCTTTGTTAGCAGAGTGACATCTTTGTGACAAAGTGAACAAAGAGTGGAAAAGAGGAGAGACTCACGATATACTTATATTGTGAAGAGGGTCACATTCCCCAATCGATTCTCTTTTTCCCCCATCCAATGGTCAAAAGAAAAAGCCTTCTCGTCATGGAGGGCTTTTTTCTTATTCTAAAATTAGATACAAAAAAGGACAGTGAAGTGAACCTCACTGTCTTTTTCATCGTTTTATCATGCATGTGCCGAATCTTTTAAATGACGCCATACTTTTCCATCACAGTATGATAGAGAAGCACATTTTTGTTGCAAGACGAGTTTTTTTAATTCGTGTTCAATCTGGGATTCAGGAGCGTCATAAATAAAGGCGATTTCAGCCGTAGTTGCTGTTTCATACCGTCTCAAGAATTGTTCAAGTGGTGGCTTTGGTTGTTTTTCAATCGTATGATCTAGCAATTCACTTAAGATCGAGACATAGACCAAATACTCATAAGGACCTTCTGCCTTAATGGCTTCCTCATCTCCGACGAAAGCGAGTGTCGGAAGAATTCGGACATCCCATTCTGTGACCAGTTCAGTCTCTTTCTCGAGCATTTGCTGAATCGTATCCGATGAGACATCACGATGGAATTCATCTAAATCCAAACCATACTCTGTCAGTGCTTCTGCTAATCGCATCAATGATGGACGGCTGTAAGCACTCTCTCCTTCAACATTATGAAGCATTCGAAGGCGTCGCATGAATCGCATACCAAACGTTTTTCCTTGAAGTTCGATGGCTTTTAGGATGACAAGTGGTGACATGTCGCATGCTGAACGTGAAGGAGCGCATGGAATCGTGGCAATCGTCCGGAGACGAAAGAGATGACCATATTCTAGCTCTAATTTCTTGAGAACGGGTATCAACCGTAAACCATCCGTTTGTGTCACATCTAGAAAATGATAGATTTCCAGAGGTTTCGTCGGTTGTTGAATCGATGGTTCGTCCAATGAACAATAAGATCCGTTGCATTGTGCGTGTTCCATCCGTTCACCCCTTCCTGTTGTTATCGTTACCCTATTTTAGCAACGAAAAAAAAGAAAGAGCAAAGGTTTTGCTTGTTCAGTCCTACACGAAAATTCAAGTAAGCGCTTTACGTTCCATGAAACGGACGATTTTATTTTTTGTTTCGCGCTGTGGAATATCGTGTTCTGAAAGAAGTCGCTCGAAATCCTTTTGCCCTTGTTCGAAGTTGCTGACCTCAAATTCTAACTCGTAATCCGTATGTCCGAGATAGCGACTTTTATCAAGGACGAGCAACCCTTCCGGCAGCGTCGTCTCAATCCGTTCAGTCTCCAAACGTCCTAAATGCTCCAAAGAACCCTGTAAGTCAAAAGATGACAACTGTTGATTCATCTCATCGGAGTGAATCAGACCGTATTTAAATAAGTCCTCTGCTTCACTTGCGGATAACGTGACATGTGTTTCAAGTAATCCGTTTTCATGAGGTTGCTTTAATGTAAGGACGAGTCCTTGTTTTTTTTCACGAATCCGTAAGGCAGCACCTTTTTTTCGAAGTTCGAAATCCGGCGTATCAAAATAATCATTTGCTTGCCAAATGGGTTGTTTAGTTGACGCATAATGGGTAAATAACGATAGATATTCTTGTTCAGACAATAAGTTCTTGAATTCGATTTCCAATTCTTGTCTAATCGGAATCACGCCTTTCTAGTTGAATGTCTGAAAATATGATAACATGAATGAGGTAGGAACAGGCACTGAACCAATACTATTCGATTAAAAGTGGTGACAAATCAGATGACAAAAGAAAATTGGGATTTATTTCTTGCACCGTATCAAATCGCGGTCGATGAGTTGAAAGTTAAGCTAAAAGCGATTCGTAAACAATTTCAGCAACGGGGAGAGCATTCACCGATTGAATTTGTCACAGGACGGGTCAAACCTGTAAAAAGTATTCTTCAAAAAGCGGAACGAAAAGCCATTGCGCGTGAATCATTAGAACAAGATATGCAGGATATCGCCGGATTACGCATCATGTGTCAATTCGTCGATGATATCATCCATGTCCTTGAGCTGTTGCGTTCGCGCGGTGATTTTAAAATCGTCGAGGAACGGAACTACATCACGCAAAAGAAGGATAGTGGTTATCGGTCGTATCACGTCATCATTGCCTATCCGGTACAAACGATCGAAGGTGAAGTCCCGACACTAGTCGAGATTCAAATTCGGACGCTCGCGATGAATTTTTGGGCGACGATCGAACACTCCTTGAATTACAAGTACCAAGGGAATATTCCGGAAGAGACGCGTGAGCGGTTAAGACGAGCGGCAGAAGCGGCATTTTTGCTTGATGCGGAGATGAGTCAATTGAAGGTAGAAATCCAAGACGCACAACTCGTCTTTCAACGCGACGCCAAGGCGTCTGAACGATTAAAAGAGTAGGGGGATGACCATGCGTTTTGCAATCACGGCTCGTGATGATGAGCGTTCTCATGCGCTAAAACAACAACTCGAGCAGGCATTGACGGATCGGGGATGTGTCCTTGATGTCAGTCAACCGGAAATCGTCGTCTCAATCGGGGGAGACGGGACGATGTTACAAGCGTTCCATTCGTATCTCGATCAAGTAGAGACGATTACCCTTGTTGGGATTCATACAGGGCACCTTGGTTTTTATGCGGATTGGCGTCCTGAAGAGATGAAAGAGTTGATTGATCATATCGCGAAGCAGGATTTAGCGACGGTTGAATACCCGCTGCTTGAACTATCGATTGATTATGCGGATGGTTCGCACAATCAACTGCTCGCTTTAAACGAATGTACGATCAAAAGCTTTAATCAAACGCTCGTTTGCGATTTGTCGATTCGGGGCGACTATTTCGAGACATTCCGAGGTGACGGGCTGTGTGTATCGACACCGTCTGGTTCGACAGCGTACAATAAGGCGCTCGGTGGAGCAATCGTCCATCCGGCGCTCGAAGCGATTCAAATCACAGAGATGGCTTCGATCAATAATCGTGTTTACCGGACGATCGGCTCACCGATGTTGTTACCGAAACATCACGATGTCGAAATCCGTCCCGTCAATCCGATTGATTTTCAGATGACCTATGATCACTATGCTTCGATTGTCCATCAAAATGTGACATCGATTCGGTGTCGGGTCTCGGATAAAAAAGTGAAATTTGCTCGTTTTCGTTCTTTCCCGTTCTGGCAACGGGTTCGGGAATCTTTCCTGGCAGACGAAAGACGTTAATGTAGCACGTAAAGGAAATGGAAACATGAATGGATTTCAGATACAACAGACGGTTACTGACATCGAGGATGGCTGGCGCGTCAGTCATTTTTGTACAACACGCTTAGGTATCTCACGAAAAATGTTAGTATCGATCAAAAATCATGGAGATATCACGCGAAACGGTCAGCATGTCAATGTCCATGATATTTTGTATGCGAACGATCATGTCCATGTATTCTTCCCGGAAGAGAAACCTGCGCCGGATATGATAGCGACTGAAGGGGAGCTCGATATCCTGTTTGAAGATGACTGGCTACTCGTCGTCAATAAACCACCCGGTATGGCATCAATCCCTTCACGATTGCATCCGGAACACTCCTTGTCGAATTATGTTCTTGGTTATTATCGAAAACAAAGCATTCCGTACGCGATTCATATCGTCAATCGACTCGATCGTGACACAAGTGGTCTCGTCGTATTCGCGAAACACGGCCTTGCTCATCACCGAATGAGTCTCATGCAACAATCAAACGAATTAGAACGGCACTATTTAGCCTATGCACCAGGACATGTACCGGTACAAACAATTGATCAGCCAATCGGTCAAACCGATCATTCCTTCATGGAACGAATGGTACGATCAGATGGGCAACGGGCCATTACACATATTTTGAATAGTCGTCTGGTTCAAGCCTTTGATCGAGAGTTTTCGGTGCTCGATATTCGGTTAGAGACAGGGCGGACACATCAAATTCGTGTCCATCTTGCCTTTTTAGGACATCCTTTGATTGGTGATACGATGTATCAGGGGGAACCGTTACTACCGCGTCAGGCACTTCATAGCGCGTCAGCGACGTTCCTTCATCCTGCGACAGGAGAGCGGGTCCGATTTGAAGCACCGCTACCCGAGGATCTTCGATTGGAATAATGGATATACGATAAAAGGCAGTGGACTTAATCCACTGCCTTTTATCGTATGCGATTAATCTTCATCAAACATGGAAATCCGTGATTGAGAAGCGATTGCCATGATTAATCCTAAACCGACGAGGTTTACGATCATCGTCGATCCACCATAACTGATGAATGGTAGAGGAAGACCTGTGATCGGTAAAACACCGATCGTCATCCCGATGTTTTGGAAGATTTGGAACGTGAACATCGCGACATATCCTGTCACGATATATGTACCAAATGGATCCGCCGTCTCAAGAGCGATTTGAATCAAGCGGTAGACGAACAGGAATAAGACGATCAATACGATGGCAGCCCCAATGAAACCATAGTGTGAGGCGATCGTCGTAAAGATGAAGTCCGTATGCAATTCCGGAACGAATACTTGCAGTTTCCCGTATCCAACACCAAACATTTGACCAGAACCTGTTGCATTGATTGCTTGGACGAGCTGATACGATAGGTCATCCGCATATTCAAAAGGTTGCAACCAAGCCATGATCCGGTTCATCGCGTGACCCGGGAAAAACGTTGCGAGTAAGTCGTTGTGGAAATAAAACAGGTAGAAGAAGATGATGACAGAACCTGCGAACAGTGCAAACATCGTCAAGAGCCATTTCCAGTTCAGTCCGGATAATAACATGGCACACGCAAGAATGACACACAAGATCAAACCGATTCCTAAATCGGGTTGGATGATGATGAGTCCAAGTGGTAAAGCTGTGACAACGACCATCTTGATGAGTAATAAAAGATCGCGTTCATGCTGGACATACCTAGCGTTATGTTCTGAAATGACGGCAGCAAGAGAGACGATCAAGAAGAACTTCATGAACTCAGCCGGTTGAACGGTTCCGATGACAGGGAATTGATACCATCCGTACGCCCCTTTGATTTCGGTAACGATTGGAGTGTTCCGAAGAACAACAAGACCAATCAATGATATGATACCTGCTCCATATAAATACCAGTGGAATCGCTTCAATTGTTCGTAATCAATAAAAATGACGACGGACAATGCCATGAAGCCGATAACATACCATTGAACTTGTTTGGCAGAGAAGTTGATGGCACTGATGGCACCTTTAAGTGAAGGTTGAGCCGTATAGATGGCGATGACACTGATGACCATCAGACAGGCGAGTAAAAAAAGCAACGTATGGTCATAACGTTGTGTAAATGATTTGAATCGATTCATTTCATCCCTACTTTCTATCACTTTCTATATTACCGTAATTTATCAAATCCGCAATATCAAGAGCGATGGTTGACAGAAGCGTTACGTTTTTGTAACCTGAAGATAGGTTTTATTACCAGGTACTAATTCAAGGGGGACTTTATCATGAATATTTATCCTTCACTCGAAGGCAAGACGTACGTCGTCATGGGTGTCATCAACCAACGTTCGATTGCATGGGGCATCGCACGTGCGCTCGACGCTGCTGGAGCAAGCCTCGCATTTACATATGTCGGGGAACGTTTTAAGGCACCGCTTGAAAAATTAGGACAGGAATTATCACGTCCGGCTTCTTATTATACGTGTGATGTCACAAGTGATGAAGAGATCGAACAGGTCTTCCAGACGATCCATGCGGATCACGGGAAGATTTCAGGAATCGCTCACTCGATCGCCTTCGCTGACAAAGAAGCACTTCGTGGGGAGTTTTCTGGTGTGACACGTGAACAGTTCGCGCAAGCACTTGATATCTCTGCCTACAGTTTGACAGCGGTCGTCAAGGCGGCGAAAGACTTTTTCACAGAAGACGCATCCGTCATCACATTGACGTACCTTGGTGGTGAGAAGATGGTTCCGAACTATAACGTCATGGGTGTTGCGAAAGCAGCATTAGATGCAAGTGTTCGTTATCTCGCTGCTGAATATGGACAGCAAGGTGTTCGCGTCAATGCGATCTCAGCTGGTCCGATCCGGACGGTTTCAGCAAAAGGTGTTGGCGATTTCAACTCGATCCTCGATAGCATCGAAGAACGTGCGCCACTTCACCGTAACGTCACGACGGAACAAATCGGTCAAAGTGGATTGTTCTTACTTTCGCAAATGTCGAGTGGTGTGACAGGAGAAATCCTTCACGTCGATAGCGGATTCCACATTCTATAATAAATAGGTAATTCACTAAGCCGGGCTTTCCTTAGGAGGAGAGCTTGGTTTTTTTTATGCTTAATCGGGGAACTGATAATTATAAGCATCGTTAGAATGAGTAGGGGAGAGGAAGTGCAAAGGATGAATTCAATCGATTTTACGGTCGTACAATATGTGAATCGTCAAGTACGTGTCGACCCACAACTAAAGACTGAACCGGTCGCAAGGGTTCAACCGATACGCCCAGTCGACCCATATCGAGATTATGAAACGCAAGATTTTTTAGAGGAACAGGCGAATGCATATGGGGTATTGCCAGAACTAAAACTTCCCGGTCGAAGCTTCGACCGGGAAGTTTAATCATTCATTGACCTGTAAAGCGGAACGTCTCGTAGACACTCCAAGCACCGTTCTCTAGTTCATACAGTAAAGCCATTTTCGTAACATCTTCTTGGAAGCGGATATCTTCCATCTTGAGACGTTCTAATACATCGAACAGTTCGACATCCGACAGTTCTTGACCAATCGTGATATGTGGCAAGAAATCATATTTCGGCTTATGTTCGAGTGGTCCCGTATGCAAGGCACGATGTAATTGTTCTAACTCATCCGTCGGCATGACTTTAAGGAACAAGACGTTGTTTGTCGGATGGAACGAACGAGCTCCTTGGATGTGGAGATTGACCGGCTTCGTTTCAGACGCGATCCGATTCAACTCCGTCACGATGTGATCTAATTCTGTCTCATCGACTTCCATCCGCTCCCGTAGCGTGATGTGAGGTGTGATCAGTGCATACTTTGAGTCATATCTCTTTCGGTATGAATTTGCAAAATCTTGAACGCGTTTCGATGGAAACAATACAACCCCGATGTTCATCGAAAATCCCCTACTTTCCCCTGAAATGATAACGCTTTACAAAATAATCATGACGGATTCTGGCGTCGATGTCAAAGAAGTTTGAGAGGAGCTTCAGAATCCGTGTATACTAATGAAGTACTTTGTTGGAGAGGTGGATACAGTCATGAAGAAAACACATTCAAAAGAGGTCAAACAAGCAGCGATTGACAAGTTACATGAACGCGGGGTGACAATCCATGCGATTGCTGAAATCGTTTACCAAATGCAAGCACCTTACACGGTGGATCTGACAGTAGAAACATGTGTCAGTTCGGTTGAACGAGTTTTGGAAAAGCGTGAATTACAACATGCGATCCTTGTCGGAGCAGAATTAGACATTCTTGCTGAAAAAGGATTATTATCTGAACCACTCTTGTCCATCATCCAAAGCGATGAAGGGTTATTTGGCGTAGACGAGACGATTGCGATTGGTGCCGTCAATACGTACGGATCCATCGCGGTTACGACGTTCGGATATTTGGATAAAGCGAAAATCGGGATCATCAAAGAACTCGATACGAAGCTTGGTGACGGAAAAGTCAATACGTTCATGGACGATATCGTCGCAGCGATCGCGGCAAATGCATCCGGACGTTTGGCGCATCGTTTGCGGGATAAGGAAGATTATTCAGCAGAAGAATTAGAAGAACGTAAGGGGACATATTAATGCGGGGTGCAAGAACGGCGTGGGTGGGTGCGTCCATCGCTGTCGTCTTGTTCGTGATCATCGCCGTCTCGATTCGTATGACGGGCTACTTTTTATTTGATGCGCAATTATCGTCTTACATGTCTCGACATGTACCGGGGAACTATGTCTCTTGGTTTACTCAACTAGGCTCTGGTCCAGGAGCAATGACGATGACGGTGTTGCTCGGAGTAGTGAGTTATGTCTTGTGGCGAGATCGTATCGCAAGTATTTGGTATGTACTGATGGCGATTTCGGTAGGGGCGTTAAATCAAGTCGTCAAATTTGCCTTTGTGCGAGAACGCCCATCATTGAATGAGCTAGTGGGTGGCGTTGGCTATAGTTTCCCAAGTGGTCATTCCGCGATGGCGTTCGCTGTATATGCAGGATTTCTTGTCGTCGCTTTCCGTCATTTGAAAACGACTGGTAAAGTGATCGTATCGGTGTTGACGATTGGAATGTTTCTCGCCATGGGTGCTTCTCGCATTATTTTGAACGTCCATTATTTCTCAGATGTCATCGGTGGTTATTGTTTTGCTGCGATTCTTTTATGTAGCTCCTATGCATTCATCGTCTCCCGTAGAAAAAAAGGAGTGACTTGATGTTACTATTAGATGTTGATCACAGTTTATTATTTGATGAAGAGACGATGCGCTCCATCGACAAGCCGACGTTGCTTGTCGAACGAGTCGCCGGGCGACCTCGTTTCATGACGATGCGAGCTCATCTTAGATTGAAGCGGTTGGTATCGATCAATGGTGTCATTCCAGTGACGAAACGAACGATGGAAGAATATAAGCAATTGGAACTTTTCCAAATCGATGCACCACCTAAATGGGCGATCATTGCTGGTGGAGAGACATTGCTGAAAGAAGGCAATGTGGATCGTCGATATGACAATTGGCTTCGTCAATTCAAGAAGGAAACCTCACTTGATTCTATCCTTGAGTATCTGATTGAGATGGAACAAGTGTCGTTTGACGTATATCCTTCCGAAACATTGTCGAATCAAATCGCACTACCACACGAACCGCTTCAACGTACGTCGGATGAAGCGATGTTACTAGAAGAATTATTTCGTAAATATGAAGTGAAATGAAAAACCGGACAGTCTTTTTAAGACCGTCCGGTTTTTCATTGTTTTGCGTAAGGCATCAAGTTGTAGGTAGAGAAATGTCATCGAACCAATACACGCCGACCGTCTCAGCACCAGCATGTGCCAAGATGGAAGGACCGAATTGAGTGATTCGAACATTGATTTCAGGATGTTCCGTTATAATCAAACGTTTTAATTCTTCAGCGGCCGTATGAGCGAGCGTATGACCGATATAAAGTGTTCGATCGTAGACTCCTTGTGCCGTCACTTTAGAAGTGATCTCGGTCACCATTTCCTTGAATGCTTTTTTGATTGAGCGGACCTTCTTGAAAGGAACAAGCCGTCCTTCTTCATCAAATTGAGCAATTGGCTTGATGTTGAGCATATTCGCTAACAAAAATTGACTTCCAGATACACGACCACTACGTCGCATCGTCTCCATATTTCCAATAATCAGATAAAAATGTGATTTGTGTTTAAACGTTTCAAGCGTCGACATGACTTCTTTTGGACTTTTACCAGCAGATGCTAGTTGTTGTGCGATCCGGACAAGTTCTTGTTGATTGGCAGCACCCGTGTATGAGTCAATCGCATACAGCGGAAAACCGACAGCCTCAGCCGCAGCGACCGAACTGGAGTAGGTGCCGCTTAAGCCACTTGTAATGTGGATCGCATATCCGTAATCGTAACCGTCTTCAAGTAACTGTTCATATAAAGTCACGAAATCACCAAATGACGGTTGAGAAGTCGTAGGTGAAGTTTTCGAATCGTCCTGCATTTTTTGGTTCAATTGTTCAATCGAGATATCGACATACTCCCGGTAAGACTCTCCGTTTAAGATGAGTAATGTCGGTATCACATGGACTCCGATTTTTTCAGCCTCTCCTGGCTCAAAAAAAGCCATGCTGTCGGTAATCCAAGCAATCTTATCCATGTATATGACGCCTCCATTAATATAACCATTTTGTTCATCATACCATAGCGATGAAAGCGGAATCACTAGCTAGCGCGTTTTTGTGTGATAGAAGCACTGGAAACGTGTCCAAACCATGAACTGATTCCAAAGGCGATGAGTGTCGGAAATAACCATTCTAAGCTTTGGTCCACTAAAGGGAGCGATTGATAGAACGTTTTAAGATTTCCCGGGAAAAGAGAGAGTTGATTCAACGCACTACAAAGTGAGAAGAAAATTGTTACTCCGAGTGTTAATTGATAGACGACCGACTTACGACGGAACAGATGACGCATGAATGTCAATGCAATCAAAACGATGACGATTGGATAAAGGAACATTAATACAGGGACAGCGATGGATAACAATGTCTGCAATCCGACGATGGATACTGTAAGACCAAGAGCAGTCGTGAAGGTGCTTGCCGTTTTTAATGAGATACGTGTGGAAAGAGTCATCATATATTCTGCAAATGCGGTGACGAGACCAACTGATGTCGTCAAACATGCAAGCAGGATCGCAAGACCGAGCACAGCTAAACCGATTGAGCCGAATGCCGTATTTGCATAATGTTGAAGTAGTGTTGGACCATCGACTTTTCCGATGGCGGCAAATGTATTACGTCCGATCATTCCGAGTCCGACATAGACGAGCGTCAAAGCAGTGGCAGCGATGATTCCGGCACGAGTGACGACTTTAAACTGGGCTGTTCGTTCATGAACGCCTCGGCTTTTTAATGTATGCAGTACGACGACACCAAATACTAAGGCGCCGAGTGCATCAAGCGTTAAGTATCCTTGAAGGAATCCTTGAATGAATGCCTGTCCAGTCGTCTCATATGCTTCGTTTGGTGAAGCGACGCTCGAGAGTGGCGAAATGATGCTACTGATGCTTAATGCAGCAAGAGCCATCAATAATAATGGTGTGATGAAACGCCCGATGATCTCAAGTAACTTTCCTGGTCGTAGTACAAGATAAAGTGTGGCAAGGAAAAAGAGACTCGATGAGATGATCAACGACATTTGTGAGGGAGCACCAAGAAACGGGACGACTCCGAGCTCATACGTGACAACCGATGTGCGCGGAATCCCGAAGAAGGGACCAATCGCAACATAGAGTGCAAACGTCAAGGCAGCACCTACGAAACGAGGGAGTGGTGCAGCAAGTGTTTTGATGCCACCTCCGATAGAGGCAACTGCAAGTAAGCCGAGCAATGGAAGTCCAACACCCGTCACGATAAAGCCGAGAATGGCTGGGAGGAATTGTTTACCTGCGAGGGCACCGAGTTCTGGTGGGAAGATCAAGTTACCCGCACCGAAAAATAATGCAAAAATCATAAATCCTAAAGCGAATGTATCTTTTGTCTTAAACATGTGTTGTCCTCCATTCATCTTAATTTCAATAAAAAAAGCCTCATCCACGATGTGCGTGGATAGGCGTCATGTGATCAGACGCCTTGTCGAAATGACGAAAAGGGCCTGGTCTTCATCTTCTCAATCGAGAAATGAATCTTCAGTCCCTGGTCCTAATCACAATCAGTCGTACTTGGATGAGCGTTGCGTACGTCATGTTTGAAACCTCCTGTTTGAATTTTTCTAAGGATAACATGAAGAATTTAATAAAACAATATTTTCTGAAAATTCATCACCGAATTTTTGAAAACAAATAACGCCTTGAGTAGAGATGAGAGTCTTTACTCAAGGCGTATCACGGTACATATCAGCTCGTTGCAATCGAGCGTGTTTTTTTATGACGTTTCAATTTATGGAGGAGCCAAGCGTGAACGACCTCACAGGATTGACGTGGTAACGTCAGCTCAACAAGCGATTCCTGCTGTTGCCCTTTGATGATGAAAAGTCCATTTTCTTCATCGACAGGGGCGATGGTCATTGAACTCGCTTCATTCAGCGACAGTTTTACTTCACCGAGTGTCGCATCCTTTAATTTAAGGATGTTCCCATTCGTCGCAAATTTCGTGAATGAGCCAATTCCGTTCACTTTTAACTGATCCATATTGAATTCCTCCTTCTGCTGATTCCAGTACTATCCCTACAAAAAAACGGGTCTAACTTCTATCTTGAAAAGGTTATCCTCATTATAGCGAAGTCCTCACAAGATGCTAGTCTTATTTTGTGTGAAAATTCGAAAAATTTTTTAACGATATTGTCATATTGTCTTGAATAACCGTAAAGAAGGAGTCATCCTTTGAAATTTTAATAGAACAAAAGCATCCTTTTCTAAAAGAAAAAGATGCTAAAGGTCAATCTAACTCAAAACTCCATTTCTTTTTTCGACATACAAGCGTTCCACGCCGAAGAATCGATTCTTTCTCTGCTTCAAAATCTTCATGTAAGACGCTCATGTCTTCATAACGACCAGCGACGTAGACGGGAATCGTAATATTTCTTGAAAAAACAGATCGTTTTGCGCTTTCGAAATCAATCAATACCCCTTCCCCAAGAAGATGACGGATGTGAATCATGATTTCGGCTGTTAAAGCAATCGAGGCAACGGATCGTGCGTGTTGTCGGAATTTTCGTTGCACAAGGTCAGCGATCAATTGTTCGACGCGTGCCCAGTCTTTTAAGTAAACGGAAGCATGAAGTCCGTCATGCTCGCTAAAATAGACCAATTCATTCTCGATCGAATCAAGGAAGGGAAGTGGTGTTCCGCGTTTCATATGCATTAAAAATAACAATTCTGCGATTTCGACATCCGTTAATACGTCGAGTGAATGGGAGGAACGAATATCGATAGCGATTAATGGATGACGCTGGATATCTGTGGATTGTGAAAACTGTTCGATTTCATGTGCTTCGATATAATGTAGCATCGTCCGAAACGATTGTTTCGTCTGTTTGAAATCACTTCCTGAAATGAGCAAAGGACGCTTCAAATCGACGGCTGCGGTGAAATCAGAGAAATGCACACCTGACATCGTCAATCGTTGATTTTCCTCGTCCTCATATAAGTAAAGTAACGCACTTGACATACCACTTCGCTTCCTTTCCATGACTAACTCCTTCATAATTCAATAGTAGCAAAACTTTGAATTGCCTGAAAGGATATTTACTCCTGAAAACGGGCATACTACATAGAGAAGCATAAAGAGGGGTGATGGAGCATGTGGGGCTTGCGAAAGCCATTCCCGGAATTGCGGACCGAGCGCTTCATATTACGTGAGCTCGAAAACCGTGACGCACGTGAATTGTTTAAAATCCTATCAGATGATGAAGTCATGTACTATTACGGATCGGATCCGCTTGTGACAGTCTATGAAGCTAAAAACGTTATCAGTTACTTTAAGGAACAGTTCACACAAGGTAAAGCGATTCGCTGGGCAATTGCTGATGCGGAAACGAATCAATTGATCGGTACGATTGGTTTTCATAACTGGCTCTCTCAATATCATCGAGCTGAAATTGGTTTTGAGGTCAGTCAAGAGTATTGGCAACGCGGGGTGGCTTCAGAGGCAGCTCGAGCTGTTCTGACATACGGATTTGAGGAATTCGCTCTCCATCGCATCAGTGCTCTCGTCGCACCTGAGAATCTTGCTTCCAATGCATTGGTGCAAAAATTAGGATTTCAAGCAGAAGGACTATTAGAAGATTATGCATACAGTCACGGTCGTTTCATGAACTTGACGATGTACCGTATGCTTGCATCTGAGTGGAAGGGATGAGGTAGTCAATGGAAAAACAAACACTTGTACTCCTGCATGGATTTACAGGAGGGACAGATTATTTTAATCGGGTAGAGGCGAATTTACGACATTCTTTTGAAGTTTTACCGTTAAGTTTACCAGGACATGAAGGACTCGATGTCGGACCGGATACGATTGAAGGGTTCGCAGAATGGGTCATGGATGATCTAGAGCGACGCGGCGTTGAAAAGCCAATCATCGTTGGTCATTCCTTTGGCGGATACATCACGGCTGCAATCGTGGAAAGATATGCCGACAAAATCAGTGGGTACGGTCTCGTTTACTCAACGGCGAAGGCAGATGATGAACAAGCGAAACAAAAACGAAATCAAAACATCACGCGTGTAGAAGAAGTGGGCGTGAGGGAATTCGTCAATGGTCTTGTTCCGTCCTTATTCGCGGAAGGAGCCGATGAATTCGCGGTTGCTGAAGCACTTGAAATCGGATATATGATGACCGTCGAGGGAGCCATCCGTGCGCTTTCTGCGATGCGAGATCGTCGAGACATGACGAAAGCTTTGTCGGAAGCAAACGTAAAAGGTGTCATCATTCATGGTACGAAGGATTCATTGATCTCAAAGGAAAGTGCGTTTGCACCAACAAATGAGCATCTCTTACATCGATCGACAGACAGTGGGCACATGGGGATGTTTGAGACACCGGATGCCTTCGTCGAGATCATAGAGGAAGCGTTCGCATGATGATTTTGCCCTACAGTCATTTCTGTAGGGCATTTGCTTTGCATTTCAGATTAGATATCTGAAATGATAGAACTGGAGGGGATACACATGAAAATCGTAGCGATTGAACCAACACCAAGTCCGAATAACATGAAAGTCATTGTTGATGAGGTCTTTTCAGAGAAAGGACAGACATTCGAGCACGCGTTTGGTGCGCCGGAACATATTCAGAGACTTCTTGAAATTCCGGGTGTTAAGTTTGTCTATCAAGTCAGTGATTTTTTGTCTGTTGAGCGTTATCCGAAGTATGATTGGCGTTCACTTGTCATCGACATACGCCGCGCGTTCGGTGAAACGTTAAACGATGTCGAACAGCATGAGACGGATGCAGAATATGAACCCGTCCATCTGTTCGTTCAGTTCATCCTAGGCGTACCGATGCAAATCAAAGGTGTGAAAGGATTAGAGGAAAAACGCGAAGGGCTGTCGGAACGTTTCCGCGAAGCTGCATTGTTCGTCCAGCCATTCGTTCAGAATGTCATTAGCGATCGGCGCTGGGTAGAACAAGCACCTCGATACGGTGATCTTGACGAGAGTCTACGCGAAGTAGCAAATGAAATTGAAATCGCGTATCCGATCGAACGTCTCGAACGTCTGAAGTCACTCGCAGCAGGAGAAGACATTACTTTTAGTGGTCAAGCCATTCGCTCGTCTGATTGGAAGGAGCGATTCGCAGCGCTCGATGAATTACCTGTTGAAATGGAATGGGTTCCAGCGTATGCACGATTGTTACAGGACGAAAAAATGCAAATTCGTCGTCAAGCAATCGTAAAGCTCGGGATGTTTGAAGAGCACCGGGAAGAATTATTGGAATATTTGACAAGTGCACTCCATGATCCGTCAGGTATCGTACGACGAACAGCGGGCGATACGATTTCGGATTGGGCGATGCCAGAGGCTGAACCGATGATGATGGAGGCTTTAACTGATAAAAATAAATTAGTACGTTGGCGGGCTGCTCGATTCCTGTTTGATGTTGGAACAGAACAGTCAATTTCAAGACTGCGTGAAGCGAGCCGAGACCGAGAATATGAAGTCGCGCTACAGGCGGAACTCGCCTTGACTCGAATCGAAAGTGGGGAAGAAGCACTAGGAACAGTTTGGCAACAAATGAACCGAATGATAGATGAAAGTTCATGAGAACTTCAAAAACATATTTACGCAAGAATCATTCGACAAAAGAAGTCACCGTTTTTCTAGGTATATTTTACCTGTCTACCGAAAAAATGTGGTAAAATAATCAATATTTCATTGTTACCTTTTTGAAATCGAAATGAAATGTGTTGAAAACGCTTATAAAAAAGCTTGCATCTAACAATTAATTTTATAATTCCAATAATTACCTATAAAGTTTGAAATATTGTTTTGAAAAGAAATGTCGAATGACAATTTTCTTCTCTTTTCTACTCTTTGATACAGTAAACCTACAATAACGAATTCGGAACATGTAGGTCATCTTTTGGCTGATCATATGAACGAAAAAGGGGAGAATCGTAATATGCTACTTTTTGCTGAAACAGATTTAGCTGTGGGATATAAAGAACGGACAAAAACTGGAGTGTATGTCACGATTGAAACGATCGACAGTCGTACGATTACATTAGTCGCACCAGCAAACGCGGCAGAAGATATTTGTGACGAACTGTTCGCAACAGGATTAGAACAATTGTTTTCATTCAAGATGAATCCATCGACTTTACCTGTGGCATAAGAGATGAAACGCACGAGAGAGGAGAATCCTCTCTCGCTTTTTTTTTGTGATAAAATTGATTTAGGTAAAAGGAGGGATGAAATGAAACGTCTCGTTTTCATTCTGTTGCTGCTTACTGTTTGTTTAGCAGGTTGCCAGGAAAAGAAACAACAGGCAACAAAAACGATGAACAAACCGATTCAGATCGCAGTCAAAACGACAAAGCAGGACGACATGATGCAATTAGACATTTCTTTAACGAATCCAAATGATCACAGTGTAAATGTGACGTATCCTTCCTCACAACGTTTTCAGGCTCAATTGATTGATGCGAAACAACACGTCACGTATGATTTTGAGAAAGAGCAAGTTTTCACGCAAGCGATTGAAAAGGATACGTTCACGAAACGCGAAACAAAACAGTACACGGTTGAATTACCGATCTCCTCTTTAGGTGATAGCACGGAAGTTCGCGTATCGACAATCCGTCAGTTCAAGGGAGCAAGTGCGAAACAAACGATGGATCAGCAAACGATTGATTCAAAATGACGATCAACACGATGTGAAGGAGTGAAGCGATTCATGCAACAAGAAATCATCCGGGTCACAGGCGTAAAACCTGTCATTGACCCAGCACAAGAAGTAAAAGAGCGGGTAGCCTTCTTGAAGGCATATCTCAAGCAAACAGGGGCAAAAGGGTTCGTATTAGGTATCTCCGGTGGACAAGATTCTTCGCTCGCAGGTCGCCTGTGCCAACTGGCAGTTGAAGAGTTGCGAAAAGAAGAGGGGGAAGATGTCGCATTTTATGCGGTTCGCTTGCCTTACGGTGAACAACAAGATGAAGCAGATGCGCAAACAGCTTTGACATTCATTCAACCGGATCATTCGCTTCGGGTGAACATCAAACCAGCGGTCGAAGCATCAATGCGGGCATTCGAAGAAGCTACCGGTGCAGAACTTTCGGACTTTAGTAAAGGAAACACGAAAGCACGCGAACGAATGAAAAGTCAATATGATTTAGCTGCTCATTATGGCTGCTTAGTCGTTGGAACGGATCATGCAGCTGAATTCGTGACAGGGTTCTATACGAAACATGGTGATGGTGCATGTGATTTGACGCCACTGACGGGACTGAATAAACGGCAAGGGAAACAACTGTTACGTTACTTGAACGCACCAGAAGTCTTAATTGAAAAAGTTCCGACAGCAGACCTTGAAGAAAACCGTCCAGCGTTACCGGACGAAGTCGCACTCGGTATGACATATGAAGAAATCGATGACTATTTGGAGGGCAAAACGATTTCAGAAGCAAGTCAAGAAAAGTTAGAGACGCAGTATAAACGTGTTGGACACAAGCATCATATGCCTGTCTCGCCACTCGATGAATGGTGGAAAGCATAATCCACTGCAAAAGCCGTGATTTCATGATTGAAATCATGGCTTTTTTTATGTTCTTCGATTCTTCTTCAGCCGTAATGGGAAAAGAAGAGAAACGACGGTTGAGGAGGCGGGAGTATGACGATTGGAATCATAGGTGGGGGATTGTCCGGATTGACGGTAGCGGCATTATTCGCAAAACAAGGAAAACCGGTCACGCTTTGGGATGCTGGGTTACTCGGAGGACGTGCTACCTCTCAAACTGTGAAGGGGTTTACGTTTAATTACGGTGCCCATGCGATTTATGGACGTGATCAATCGATTCTTCGCAAACTAACAAAACAACTCGGTATCGAAGTGACGTGGCTCGATTTTTCAGCGAGTCGTGCGAAATATGAGTTTTCAGGACATTTGACAGCAGTGCCTGCGAATGCGTGGGGATTACTGAAAACCGAAGTCATCGAAGGAACGAACAAAGTTCGTTTTACATGGGAGATCATTAAGACGATTTTACGAGTTGAACGAGGAAATCCGCAACAGTCGATCGGACAATGGTTAAAAACAGAACGAGTCGATGAACAAGTGGCGCAGTTGATGCTTGATTTGGCCTCGACGAATTTTTTTACGGCGGAGCCGGAAAAAATTCCGTCAGACGTCTATTTCGAGTATTATCAAAAGCTTTTTCGGACGCGAAAGCCCGTCTCGTACATCGAAGGAGGATGGCAAGGATTAGTACAAGAATTAGAACGGATCATCTTAGAGAACCGTGGAGAAATCTTGAAAAAAACAAAGATAACAGCAGTCGAAGCGACTACAACAGGATTCTTGGTGCGCGATCGGAAAAAACAAGAATGGAACGTCGAACGAATCATTTTTGCCATACCACCGCGTGAAATCTTGAAAATGGCGACGCCGTCGACGATTCAGCAGTTTGTGACACCGTACGCTAGTCATGAACAGGTAGAAGTATTCGTTTACGATCTCGGCATTCAGCCATACATCCAAACACCTTATTCATATATCTATGACCGATCGCATCGGGCATTCATCACGGATTTATCGCATTACGATGCAAGTCTTGCTCCGAAGGATGGTCAAGTGCTTCAAGCAATCGCCTATCTCGAACACGATCGACTTGAGGATCCTGAGTATATCGAACATGTTCGAACGGGAATCGAACAAATGCTTGATCTTCATTTTGCGGACTGGCGACAACGGGTCGTCGCAGAACGAACGATTAAACGAGCAGTCGTACAAGAAATCAAGTGGAGAATGGGACAAAAACCTCTTGCGACACAACTTCCAAATCATTCAGATGTCGCCTTCGTCGGGGACTGGTGTGAAGGGAAAGGGCAACTCTCAGAGCTAGCGTTCTCAAGTGCCGTAAGTGTCTTCAATCAATGGAAGTAATGTCAAACGACAAAAAAGAGAAGTCGAATCGACTTCTCTTTTTTGTATCTTACGCTTCATTGTTCGAACGTGCTGGATAGAACGCTAGAATCAAGAGTAATGTAAAGGCAATGAGACTCATCATCGGAATCGTCAAGAAACCAAAATAGTTGACCCACTTGACGAGACAGCCGCTTGTACATAACGCTTCGCCATCGGGTAAGCGCTCAAGGATGACGTGGTATAAGGCGACACCAAATCCGGCAAGCACATAAAGACGGACAAAGAGAGGATCGATCGTTTTCGACCGGAATAGCGAGATGAGTAAATAAAAGGCAGTCGTATACATGAATATCCGTTGCCACCAACAGAGAGGGCATGGGATGAATCCACGAATTTCACTGAAATAGAGACTGCCAAGCGTTGCAATCGTTGAGATGATAAACATAAAATGATAGCGTGTCATATGTATCGTCCTTTCTAACGTGTTAAACTAATGCCATCTTATATCATGAGGAGTCGAATCTCACATTGCAAGTGTCGGAAATGGAAATGTTGATCACTTTATCGGAAGAATTGAATATGAGACGAGCCGCCGAACGATTATTCGTTTCACAACCTGCGCTTAGTCAACGTCTCGTTGCGATTGAGAGGCGCTGGGGAACAAAACTATTCATTCGTTCATCGCGTGGCTTAAGCATCACACCGCAAGGAGAAAAAGTGATTGGTCTCGCAAAAGAGATGAATCGTAAGGAACTGGAACTAAAAAGTGAATTGACAGCAGAAGAGGGAGCCGTGTATGGAACACTTCGAATTGCCGTCGCTTCCATCATGGGGCAATACTGGCTCCCCCGTGTCTTAAAACGATTCGTCGAGCGTTATCCACATGTGCGCGTCCAGTTGGTCACCGGATGGTCAAGTGAGATGATGCGTCATATGCTAGAAGAGCACTTTCATATTGGCATCATTCGCGGAAACCCGGATTGGAAAGGTGTCAAAGAACGTCTTTTCTCAGATCCGCTCTATCTTGTCGACAGTGAGCTGACGTCGATTGAACAATTGCGCGTGACGGATCGACCGTTCATCCAGTTCAAGAGTGATTCGACATACTACCAAGAAATTTTAGAGTGGTGGCAAGATCGGTTTGCAAGCCCACCCTCTCGGACACTGGTCGTCGATCAAATTGAGACGTGCAAACAGATGGCTCTACATGGCATCGGTTTTGCGATCTTGCCTGAGTCGACGATTCAGCAATCGAATGAAGTCATGCAGCTTCCACTAAAGACATCATCGGGAAAGATATTAAAGCGAGATACATGGATCTTGTCCACGGAATCGATGCTCGAACTAAAACAAGTCCAAGCATTTTGGGACATCGTAAAAGAAGAAGGAGGAAGTCAGTCAGATGGAATACGCCATTGAAATGCGGCGCGCGCTTCATAAAATACCAGAACCCGGGTTCAAGGAATTTAAGACGCAAGCTTTTATATTGGAACAAATTCGTGCTTATCCACCAGATCGTGTCACGTATGACACGTTCGAAACGGGTGTTTTTGTTCGAGTTAAAGGATTGACTGGAAATCGGACGATCGGGTACCGAGCAGATATTGATGGATTACCGATTGAAGAAGCAACTGGACTTCCGTTTTGCTCGGAACATCCAGGGTTCATGCATGCTTGTGGACACGATATGCATGCGTCGATTGCGTTAGGGTTGATGAAACGCATCGTTGAACTACCTGTCATGGATGATGTCGTCTTTTTATTCCAACCGGCAGAAGAAGGACCGGGTGGGGCGGAACCGATGATTAAAAGTCCGTTGTTTGAAAAATATCGTCCGAGTGAGATGTATGGTCTTCACGTCGCGCCGGAATATCCAGTCGGGACGATTGCCAGTCGTCCAGGTGTTCTGTTCGCAAGTGCTCGGGAAGTCCATATCACAATCTATGGTCAAAGTGGTCACGCGGCATTCCCTCATTTGACGATTGATACAGTCGTTGCGCAAGCAGCCTTGATCATGCAATTGCAAACAATCGTCAGTCGCTCCATCAATCCTATGAACTGTAGCGTCATCACGATTGGAAAGGTCGATGCCGGGATTCGAGAAAACGTCATTGCTGGAAGAGCAGTCCTTGACGGAACGATGCGTGCGTTAAACGGTGAAGACATGGAAAAACTGGAACGTCGTGTCCGTGATATCATTCGAGGAATCGAAGCTTCGTTTGGTGTTAAAATCGATCTACAATTCGGTAATCGCTATTACGAGGTCGTCAATGATCGACAAATCGTTGATAAATTTTCATCATTCGTCAAGATGAATGCGAATTACATTGAATGCGATGCAGCGATGACGGGTGAAGATTTTGGTTTCATGCTGAAAGAAATCCCAGGGATGATGTTCTGGCTCGGTGTCGATAATCCGACATCTGGTTTGCATCAACCCACATTAAATCCAGATGAATCAGCCATTCCTTTTGTCATCGATTTACTCGACCATTATTTCCGGGAGTATGTTTAAAAAGTTTTATGGAATAATAAAGGATATAAAGCTTTCCCTTTCGAATTCAAGAATGGGAAAGCTTTTAATATATGTAGGAATAAGAGTTTTCGAACATTTTGTGAAGAAAATCACGTGCATATGTGAACAATTTGTTACATCAAACATTATAAACAGACACAAATGATTATGTTCTCTATGATACGGTTATAGACCATATAGAGAAGTATGTTTTAGGAAGAGGGGGCTATATACATGTTCAATGATCCCGTAGTGCTCAGTCGATTGTTGACAGGGCTCACACTAGCGTTTCATATTATTTTCGCGACGATTGGTGTCGGTGTACCACTCATGGTACTGGCAGCTGAATTCATCGGTCTGAAACGCAAAGATCCAGATTATATCTTATTAGCCAGACGGTGGACGCGTGGATACGTCGTTACCGTGGCAGTCGGTGTCGTAACAGGGACGGCAATCGGCTTGCAACTATCGTTACTTTGGCCGTCACTCATGCAAGTGGCAGGTCAAACAATTGCCCTGCCATTGTTCATGGAAACGTTCGCGTTCTTCTTTGAAGCGATTTTCCTTGGTATTTATTTGTATACGTGGGACCGTTTCAAAAATCCATGGTTGCACTGGTTGATTGGGATTCCAGTCGTCATTGGTGCGACAGCATCAGCGTTCTTCATTACGACAGTCAACTCCTTCATGAACTCACCCGAAGGATTTAAGATCGTCAATGGTACGTTGACACAAATCGAACCATTGAAAGCAATGTTCAATACAGCGACACCGACGAAGGCGACACACGTCATCGTCTCAGCTTACTTGACTGTTGCCTTCATCTTGGCAGCGATCGCGGCGTTCCATTTGCTTCGCAAAAAGACACTCTCAGCAGCAGAGACGGCTTATCATAAGAAAGCTCTTCGTCTCACTGTCATGGCTGGTCTGATTTTCGCGTTCTCGACAGCACTTGTCGGTGACTTCTCAGGGAAATATTTAGCGAAATACCAGCCTGAAAAACTAGCAGCTGCGGAATGGCATTTTGATACGACAAGTGAAGCAGAATTAATTTTTGGTGGGATACTTGATCAGCAAGAAGACGGCAGTTATGAAATCAAGGGAGCCGTCAAAATCCCATATGCGCTCTCGATTCTTGCAGGCGGGGCTCCGAATACGGAAGTCATCGGTCTAAACGAATTCGCAAAAGAAGATCAAGCACCTCTGATCGTTCACTATTTCTTTGATATCATGGTATCGATTGGAATGTACTTGACTGCTATCTCTGCCTTATTTATCTTGGCGTTCCGTTTGAAAAAATTGAATCCATATAATAAGTGGATTTTACGAGGTGTGTTTATCGGTGGTCCGCTAGCGATGATTTCAATCGAAGCGGGATGGATGTACGCTGAGATTGGTCGTCAACCTTGGACGCTCTACGGTATCATGCGGACAGCGGATGCAGCGACGACTTCAACAGCAGTTGGTCCAATGCTCATCTTATTCAGTGCGTTGTACTTGTTGCTCGGTACGATTTGTACAGTCGTCTTATTACGGATGTTCAAGAAAAACACGGTTGGAAAAGAACTTCAAGAACTTGCTGAAAATCACCATGCACGCGGTGAAGCAATGTTCGTGGATGATAACAAGTAAGGAGGGAACGATTTGGACGTTCAAACACTAGGGATCACGGTCCTTTGGACTTTCCTGTACGGATATCTCATCGTTGCCTCAATTGACTTCGGTGCTGGATTTTACGCATTTTATTCAAAATATACGAAGCGGGATCATTTGACGAATCGATTGATTCTTCGTTACCTCTCTCCTGTTTGGGAGGTAACGAATGTCTTTTTCGTATTCTTCTTCGTAGGACTCGTCGGGTTCTTCCCAGACTCTGCTTATTACTTCGGTACGGCACTACTTGTACCAGCGTCAATCGTCCTCGTTTTGATTGCGATTCGTGGTAGTTTTTATGCATTCGCCAATTATGGATCAAATGACAGCATGTTCTACACATTTTTATATGGAGCAACAGGATTACTCATTCCTGCTGCAATGTCGACAACGTTGACAATCAGTCAAGGTGGTTTCATCCGTAAAACGAATGATACTGTCGAGTTTTTAGGAACGAAGTTATTTTCGAACTTTTACTCGTGGACGGTCGTAGCGCTCGCTATCGTATCTGTCTTATACATTAGCGCGATGTTCCTCTTATTCTACGCGGATAAAGCAAAAGATGAGGGAGCTACGCCACTTATTCGGAAATGGGCACTCTTCTGGAGTGGACCAACGATTCTTGTCTGTGCGCTTGTCTTCTTCGGACTGAAGAACCAAGCGGCATGGCATTATGAGAATATCCTAAACGGCAACTGGTGGTGGTTCGCTGCTAGCTTCCTATTCTTCCTCATTGCTGTGACACTCGTCTATATGAAGAAGAACTACGGTATCGCGTTCGTCGCGGTCATGCTACAATATGCGGTCGCCTGGTTCGGTTACGGATATACACACTTACCGTATATCTTGTATCCATATATCGATATCAACAAAGCAGTCGTAAACGAAACGATGGCTTCTGCACTCGTCGTCGTCTTCATCTTCGGACTTTTACTCTTGATTCCGGCGTTGTATTTGATTTTACGACTCTTCTTATTCGATAACGATTATGTACGTGGAAAATCATCAAAATAATGGATGAATAAACGCCTCTGCGATTCGCAGAGGCGTTTATAGTATTTTTAAATTGAATCAGGTACACTACTAAGGAAGAGCGATTGTGAAGGAGAGTTGTGAAAATGAATGGAGAGTTTGCAGTAATCGGACTAGGGCGTTTTGGTGGCTCAATTGTTCGAGAATTATCGAAAAACGGCTATGATGTTTTGGCAATTGATTCCGATGAGGAACGTGTCAATGAATTTATGGGAATCGCGACACATTCTGTCATTGCTGATACGACCGATGAGAATGTTTTAAAAAGCTTAGGAATCCGGAACTTTGATCATGTCATCGTCGCCATCGGAGAGAATATTCAAGCCTCTATCTTGACGACATTGATCTTAAAAGAGCTCGGTGTGCAATCGATCACCGTCAAAGCGACGAATGATTACCACGAAAAAGTATTGCGGAAAATCGGTGCGGATTTCATTGTTCACCCTGAGCGGGATATGGGTGTGCGGATCGCGAACGGATTGATGAGCTCGAATATCCTTGATTACTTAGATTTATCGCAAGAATTTTCAATCGTTGAGATTAAAGTCAGTGATCGGATGGCAAAACAAACCTTGATTGACCTCGATTTACGAAGCAAGTATGGAGCAAACGTCGTCGCCATCAAACGGGGTGAGAACGTCATGATCTCCTTACAAGCAGATGAAGTCATCGAAAAAGGGGACTACCTCGTCGTCATCGGTGAGAATGAAGATCTTGATCGGCTAGAGCGCGCGATTCATAAAGTGAAGAACTAAAAAAGCTGAGGCATGCCTCAGCTTTACATTTAACTATTAAATGAGTTGGAATTCTTTGAGTCCGTGTGCGATACCATCTTCAAGAATCGGTTTCGTGACATAGTCGGCAGCGGCTTTTGTTTCTGGAAGTCCGTTGCCCATTGCAATACCGGTTCCGACATAGCGTAGCATCTCAAGGTCATTGAGGGCATCTCCAAAAGCAAAGGTATCCTCGCGCCGAATATTGGTCAGTTTCAAGAACTGTTTGATACCTTCTGCTTTCGAGGATCCGACATTAATGACATCCATCGCATGGGGATGCCAGCGAATGAAGTCAAATGCGTCGTACCGTTTGATATAATCCGCTTCTTCTTCTGCTGTGCAGTAGACAAGCGTTTGGAACACGTCGTGAGATAAGAAAGCTTTTTCATCGTGAATCGGTAGCGGCATATCGAGATCGCCGAGCGAATCAACGACATGAAAATCATTTGATTTCGTCGTGAAGCCTTTTGTTTCACCAAGATAGACAAGCGTATGTCCGTTTTCTTTTGCTTGTTGCGTCAGGTGTGTCAAATCGGCTTTAGGTTGCGGACGTTTGTATATGATCTCATTTTGATGAACAACGATTTGCCCATTGTAACCGATGATTGTATCGATGTTAAGCAATTCACGAATTCCAGATAACATCGCAGGTCCGCGTCCGGTCGCAAGCGCTACATAGACACCGTTTTCTTGAAGTTTACGAATTGCCTGTTTTGTTGATTCCGGAACGAAATGACCATCATGCAATAAGGTTCCGTCGATATCGAAAAAGACGACTTTCTGATTTGCCATGGTTTCACCTTCTCTTTTTAATTGGTCGAAATGACCTGTTCATGTGAAAGTATAGCATAACCAAAAGCGTGTTGCCGGAAGGGAACATGCCGAATAAGGATGAAAAATAGTCCATGTATCGTGTATACTGTACTAAGGACAAAAAACAATGTACTGATAAGGAGTTGCTAGGCATGATTTTTAAAGTATTTTACCAACCGCTTCGTTCGGAAGCACCTGTTCGTGAACGGACAGAAACAATGTATGTAGAAGGGGAAAGCATTCGTGACGTGCGATCAACGATTGACCACCTCAAAGATATTAACATCGAGTTCATCCGCGAAGTCAGTGGAGAATTTTTGACATACGAACAACAACATCCTGACTTCAAGGTTGCGACGTTCGAATGAAGTTCGTCAAAAACCATCAAGCCGCCGTCTTCGCACTCGGTGGACTCGGGGAAATCGGAAAGAACACGTACGTTGTTCAATTCCAAGATGAGATCATCGTCATCGACGCGGGTGTCATGTTTCCAGAGGATGAATTACTTGGAATCGACTATGTCATTCCAGATTACACTTATTTGATCAAGAACAAAGATAAGGTCAAAGGGGTCTTCATCACGCATGGTCACGAAGACCATATTGGCGGTCTTCCTTTCTTGCTTAAACAAGTAAACTTACCGATTTACGCAGGAAAGATTGCGATGGGTCTCATCAAGGTGAAATTAGAAGAGCACGGTTTACTTCGCAACGCAGAACTGCATGAAATCGATGAGGATTCGATCATCAAGTTCCGGAAGACGAGCATCTCTTTCTTCCGCACGACACACTCGATTCCGAACTCGTTCGGCGTCGTCGTCAAGACACCACAAGGAAACATCGTGCATACAGGGGACTTCAAGTTCGATTTCACACCGGTGGGAGAACCTGCTGATTTAGCGAAAATGGCTGAACTTGGTAAGGAAGGTGTCTTGTGCCTCTTATCGGATTCTACGAACGCTGAAGTGGAAGGGTTTACGATGAGTGAACGTGTCGTTGGGGAAACGATTTCAGACATATTCCGTAAAGCGGAAGGTCGGATCATCTTTGCGACATTCGCGTCGAACATCTATCGTCTGCAACAAGTCGTCAATGCTTCTGTTGAAGCAGGGCGGAAAATCGTCGTCTTCGGACGTAGCATGGACAAGGTCATGATGATTGGTCAAGAACTTGATTTCATCAAAGCGCCGAAGGGTACGATCATCGAGCCGAACGAGATGAAACGTTATAAATCAAATGAGTTGACGATCCTTTGTACCGGTTCACAAGGAGAACCGATGGCTGCACTTAGCCGTATCGCAAACGGAACACATCGTCAAATCTCAATTATTCCGGATGATCTCGTCATCTTCTCATCGTCACCAATCCCAGGAAACGTCGTTTCTGTCGGAAAGACGATCAATCAGCTATATAAAGCTGGCGCAGATGTCATGTACGGTAAACTGAATGATATCCATACATCAGGTCATGGTAGTCAACAAGAGCAACTGCTCATGTTACGTCTATTGAATCCGAAATACTTCATGCCGATTCACGGTGAATACCGGATGCTGAAGAAACATATGTCGCTTGCGATGGATGCTGGTGTACCGGAAGAGAACTGTTTCGTCATGGATAACGGTGAAGTACTGGCGCTAGACGCGAATGCAGCCGCTATCACTGGTAAGATTCAAGCGAATGCCGTATACGTCGATGGAAAAGGAATCGGAGATATCGGCAACATCGTCTTACGTGATCGTCGTATTCTCTCTGAAGAAGGGCTCGTCGTCGTCGTTGTGACGCTAGACTCGAAGACGAATCGTCTCGTGTCTGGACCGGACATCATCTCACGTGGTTTCGTCTATATGCGTGAATCAGGTAATCTGATCAAAGATGCTGAACGTCTTCTGAAGCGTTCGCTTGATCAATCGCTTGCGAACCGTAATACGAAATGGACGGACATTAAACAAGTCATCAATGATACGCTCACACCGTATTTAACAGAAAAAACACAACGTCATCCGATGGTCATGCCGATCATCATGGAAGTCTGATTCAAAAAATCCTCGTCTCCGAAAATGGAAACGAGGATTTTTGTATTACGTGGCAGGGCCGTATTCCTTGAACGGTTCTTTTTTATCAATCCGATCATAGAACATGACGCCATCTAGATGGTCATATTCATGCTGGCAGACGATTGCTTTCATCCCTTTTAAACGTAATTTTACAGGATTTCCGTTATGATCGATGCCAGTTAGGGTAATACGCATATAGCGCGGTACATGTCCTTCGACTTCACGGTCGACGGACAGACATCCTTCGCCGCCCGTTAAATACGTCTGCTCGACGGAATGACTGATGATTTTTGGATTATAGATACCGAATTCCAATAAATCATCACCATCCGGTAAGCGGATCGCGAACATGCGCTTGTTGACACCGATTTGTGGTGCTGCAAGTCCAATGCCGCTTCGTAAATCGTATTTCTTCGCAATTTCATCATCTTGACTGTTGGCGAGGAACTCGCGCATGAGTCGCATCGTTTCCTTATCCTCATCGCTGAGAGGGAAGGTTACTTCTACTGACCGTTCGTGAAGAGCAGGAACGTCTTCGCGTACGATTTCATTCATGGTGATCATGAACAACACTCCTTTCGTCTACAAAAAGTATAGCATAGGAAAGTGGGGAATGATGACAACTAACACAGTAGGAAAATATCGAATGATACAGAAGATGGAATATTCTAGTTTTGTGATTGAATTCACAATATGAAACGCGAAAAAAATAAAACATTTCCTTTGATTTTAAGGTGTTACAGATTTATACTTGTAACGTAATGAACAAGACACTATAACGTGTCGATTCATGATAATACAGTTTACTCAACTGAATAGGTACACAGACACATGTTCAAAGGATAGTCACACGGGACTTCGTTTTTTGGACACTATTGTTATGTGGGCAAATCAGTCAGAGGAATATTTCGCTGAACGCAGTGAAAGGATGAGGTGAAAAGATGAACGTAAACATGTTTAAAAACGTGGAAGAAAACTTTGAAACGTTCCGCATTCTTGATGAGAAAGGTGAAGTCGTCAACAAAGACGCTATGCCAGACCTCTCGGATGAAGAGCTTACGGAATTAATGCGCCGTCTCGTATACACACGTATCTGGGACCAACGTGCAATCTCACTTAACCGTCAAGGACGTCTTGGTTTCTACGCTCCAGTAGCTGGACAAGAAGCGTCAATGATCGGTACGCAATTCGCTTTGGATAAAGATGACTGGATTCTTCCTGGATACCGTGATATTCCACAAATGGTCTTCCATGGCTTCCCACTTTACAAAGCATTCTTGTTCTCACGCGGTCACATCACAGGTGGTAAGATCCCTGAAGGTGTTAACGTCTTAATGCCACAAATCATCATCGGTGCGCAGATCGTTCAAGCGGCTGGTGTTGCTCTCGGTCTTAAGAAAAGCGGTAAAGAACAAGTCGCAATCACTTACACAGGTGATGGTGGTTCTTCACAAGGTGACTTCTATGAAGGTATGAACTTCGCTGGAGCTTTCAAAGCACCTGCAATCTTCGTCGTTCAAAACAACCGTTTCGCAATCTCGACACCTGTCGAAAAACAATCTATGGCGAAAACAATCGCTCAAAAAGCTGTCGCTGCTGGTATCAATGGTATCCAAGTCGACGGTATGGACGTTCTTGCTGTATACGCAGCTACGAAACAAGCGCGTGTTGAAGCACTCAACGGTGTTCCGACATTGATCGAAACATTGACTTACCGTTACGGACCACACACACTCGCTGGTGATGATCCAACACGTTACCGTACAAAAGACATGGATGATGAGTATCAAGCACAAGATCCACTCGTCCGTTTCCGTGCTTTCATGGAAGCAAAAGGTCTTTGGAACGAAGATAAAGAGAACGAAGTCATCGAGCAAGCTAAAGCTGACGTTAAGGAAGCACTTGCACAAGCTGACAAAGAACCAAAACAAAAAGTTACAGATTTCATCAACGTGATGGCTGAAAAGCTTCCACAAAACCTGCAAGAGCAGCTTGATGAGTATACAGCAAAGGAGTCGAAATAACCCATGGCACAAATGACGATGATCCAAGCGATCACTGACGCAATGCGCGTCGAGATGAAACGCGACGAACAAGTTCTCTTGTTCGGTGAAGACGTCGGTAAAAACGGTGGGGTATTCCGTGCGACAGAAGGTCTTCAAGATGAGCTCGGCGAAGACCGCGTCTTCGATACACCACTTGCAGAATCAGGTATTGGTGGTCTTGCTGTCGGATTCAGTCTGACAGGATTCCGTCCAATCATGGAAATCCAATTCTTCGGATTCGTATTCGAAGTATTCGATTCAGTCGCAGCACAACTTTCGCGTCTCCGTTACCGTTCAGGTGGCACATACAATGCACCTGTTACAATCCGTTCACCATTCGGTGGCGGTGTTAAAACACCGGAACTTCACGCAGATAACCTCGAAGGACTCATGGCTCAGTCACCAGGACTTAAAGTTGTCATTCCTTCAACACCTTACGATGCAAAAGGTCTTTTGATCGCGTCAATCCGCGACAACGACCCAGTCGTATTCCTCGAGCACATGAAACTCTACCGTTCATTCCGCGGTGAAGTGCCAGAGGGCGATTACACGATCGAACTCGGAAAAGCTGATGTTAAACGTGAAGGTACAGACGTAACAATCGTCACTTACGGTGCGATGGTACACGCTTCACTTAAAGCAGCTGAAGAGCTCGAAAAAGAAAACATCAGCGTCGAAATCATCGACTTGATGACAATCAGCCCAATCGACATCGATACGATTCTTGCTTCTGTCAAGAAAACAAACCGTGTCGTCGTCGTTCAAGAAGCACAAAAACAAGCGGGTATCGCTGCAATGGTTGCAACTGAAATCCAAGAACGTGCAATCCTTGACCTCGAAGCGCCAATTCTTCGTGTTGCTGCTCCAGATACAATCTTCCCATTCGCACAAGGTGAAGACGTCTGGATCCCAGATCACAAAGATATCGTTGAGAAAGTCAAAACTGTCTACAATTTCTAAGAGCATTTCGGAAAATAAGGAGAGGGGTTCATTCTCTCCTTGCTTCCGTTTTTACAGATAACAATCGACTAGAAGAGTGAACTAAAAGGAGGCATATTCAAATGGGTTTATTTGAATTCAAATTGCCGGATATCGGTGAGGGTATTCATGAAGGTGAAATCGTAAAGTGGTTCGTAAAAGCGGGCGACACTGTCAAGGAAGACGACGTTCTTCTTGAAGTACAAAACGATAAAGCAGTCGTTGAAATCCCATCACCAGTTGATGGTACTGTTAAAGAAGTAAAAGTTGACGAAGGTGTCGTAGCTGTCGTTGGCGACGTCCTCATCACTTTCGAAGTCGAAGGCGAAGGTTCTGCTCCTTCTGAAGAAGCAGAGCAACCAAAAGCTGAAGACAACGCGAAAGACGTTCAAAATACGGATCAAAAAGTGGAAGACAAACCAAACGAGGTTCAAATCCATAAATCAGAACGCGTCATCGCGATGCCATCTGTCCGTAAATATGCACGTGAAAAAGGTGTCGACATCCGTGAAGTCCAAGGTTCTGGAGATAACGGTCGTGTCGTCAAAGAAGACATCGATGCATTCGCAAACGGTGGTCAAACTTCTGAAGCACCAGCAACAGAAGAAAAAGCACCAGCTGCAGCTTCTGCACCAAAAACAGAAGTTAAGCCATATGTTGCTGCTCAACCTGAACTCGAAACACGCGAGAAAATCAAAGGAATCCGTAAAGCGATTTCGAAAGCAATGGTTAACTCGAAACATACTGCTCCACACGTAACGCTCATGGACGAAGTTGATGTTACGAACCTCGTAGCACTCCGTAAAAACTTCAAAGAAGTTGCGGCTGCTCAAGGTACGAAATTGACTTACCTTCCGTTCGTCGTAAAAGCATTGACTGCTGCTGCTAAGAAATACCCAGCAATCAACGCATCAATCGACGATGTAAACGAAGAAATCGTCTACAAAAACTACTTCAACATCGGTATCGCTGCAGATACAGACAACGGTCTTGTCGTACCAGTCGTTAAAGATGCTGATCGTAAATCGATCTTCTCACTCGCTGACGACATCAACGACCTTGCTGGTAAAGCACGCGAAGGTAAACTTTCTGGCGACGAGATGAAAGGTGGATCAATCACGATCACTAACATCGGTTCTGCTGGCGGTCAGTGGTTCACACCAGTCATCAACCACCCAGAAGTTGCCATCCTCGGTATCGGCCGTATCGCTGAAAAAGCAGTCGTTAAAAACGGCGAAATCGTTGCTGCACCAGTTCTTGCACTTTCATTCAGCTTCGACCACCGTCTCATCGATGGTGCAACTGCACAAAACGCGCTTAACTTAGTTAAACGCCTATTGAACGACCCACAACTTCTCATCATGGAGGGATAAGCAATGGTAGTAGGTGAATTCGCACAAGAAACAGATTTACTCGTAATCGGGGCTGGCCCTGGTGGTTACGTTGCTGCAATCCGCGGCGCGCAACTCGGTATGAAAGTAACAATCGTTGAACGTGAAAACGTCGGCGGTGTCTGCTTAAACGTAGGATGTATCCCATCGAAAGCCTTGATCACTGCAGGACATAACTTCCAGCACGCTAAAGGTTCAAGCGATATGGGGATCACTTCTGAGAATGCAACTGTCGATTTCTCGAAAGTTCAAACTTGGAAACAATCTGTCGTCAACAAATTGACTGGCGGCGTTAGTGGTCTTCTTAAAGGGAACAAAGTCGAGACTGTCGTTGGGGAAGCTTACTTCCAATCAGAAGATACAGTTCGTATCATCAACGAAGATTCTTCGACTCCTTACAAATTCAAGAAATGTATCATCGCGACAGGTTCGACTCCAATCGAACTTCCAGCTTTCAAATGGTCAAAACGCGTTCTTTCTTCAACAGGCGCATTGAACCTTCCTGAAATCCCGAAAAAACTCATCGTCATCGGTGGCGGATACATCGGGATGGAGCTTGGTACAGCGTATGCAAACTTCGACACAGAAGTTGTCATTCTTGAAGGAACAAAAGACATTCTTTCTGGTTTCGAGCCTGCTATGACGCAAGTCGTTAAGAAAAAGCTCAAACAAAAAGGTAACATCACAATCCACAACGAAGCACTTGCACAAAGTGTGGAAGAGTCGGAAGATGGCGTAAAAGTAACGTTCGAAGTCAACGGTGAAGCACAAACAGTTGAAGCGGACTACGTCCTCGTTACTGTTGGTCGTCGTCCGAACACAAGTGATCTTGGTCTTGAAATGGCAGAAGTCAAAGTTAGCGATCGTGGTCTTGTTGAAATCGACGATCAGTGCCGTACTTCAAACGAAAACATCTACGCAATCGGTGATATCGTTCCAGGACCACCACTTGCACACAAAGCGTCATTCGAAGCTAAAATCGCTGCTGAAGCAGCTGCAGGACACCCTGCATACCTCGACTACAGCGCGATTCCAGCGGTCGTCTTCACAGATCCAGAACTCGCTACAGTCGGTTACACGGAAGCACAAGCGAAAGAAGAAGGACTCGACTATGTCGCGTCTAAATTCCCTTACGCTGCGAATGGTCGTGCACTTGCACTCAACGAGCCAGACGGCTTCTTGAAAATGATCACTCGTAAATCAGATGGTCTCTTGATCGGCGCGCAAATCGCTGGTACAGGCGCTTCTGATATGATTGCTGAAATGGGACTCGCAATCGAGTCTGGTATGACAGCTGAAGATATCGCACTCACAATCCACGCGCACCCATCACTCGGTGAAATCGCGATGGAAACTGCTGAAGTTGCAATCGGTAGCCCGATCCACATCATTAAATAATTTCGAAACACCTCATACACGGGGAGCCGACTGTGTATGAGGTGTTTTTTTGTTTGGTATTAACTCAAAAAAGGAAAAGAAAAAGTAAAATCGGAGAGGGTGGACGCACATGGAATCCGTGACTGCCTTAGAGGAGTTGTATTACGTATCAGAGATGGATAAAGTTCGTTTTGTCGGCTGGACGACTGCACTCGCCCGTTATGATTTTGCTGTCGTCTGTACGGGACAATTCTTCGGGAAAGTACTCGTCGTCAGTTTAACCGGTGGTCAGTCAGCGTTACTCGATCAACAGGATGTGTTGAATGAAGAAGTCTTAGTTCGTACATTTGCGATTGAACGAGAGGATGTCGAAGTGATTGGTGAAGCACTCGCAGCATTCATTCCTTGTTCACCAAACGATGAGTACGCAGAATGAAGTGACTAAAAAAAGCAGTAATCCTCAATGCATAAGGATTACTGCTTTGTCTTGTCTTCATCGAATCGCATTCGATTGTTGAATGACTTTGATCGTCTCGAGCGAATGATCCTCAAGACCTTGAACCGGAAGACCGGCTTCGATGTTTTCTTTAATATAGGCAAGATTGTCTGTCGTGATCATCTCACCTGGGATGAAAATGGGAATACCAGGCGGGTACACCATCATGAATTCAGCTGAAATCCGTCCGACCGCATCGACCAACGGAATCGTCTCGGTCTCTTCATAGAACGCATCACGAGGGCTGAGAGCGAGTGCTGGAATATCTGGAAGAACGATTGAGTGATCAGTCGTCTCAGCACCATTATTCTGATAACGTGCAACGAGTAATGACATCGCATGTAGGAACGCATCAATCGTCTCTTCCGAATCACCAGACGTGATGATGACGAGGATGTTGTTCAAATCAGAGAGTTCGACTTCGATACGGTGCTCATCACGTAAGAACTCTTCGACGAGGTGACCAGAAATGCCAAGTCCTTTGACGGAAACGAGGACTTTCGTTGGATCAAAGGCGAACGTCGCACTTGAGTGAAGATCGGATTCGCCGAAAACGGCGAGATAAGGAAGCTTCGCTAATCCGAAACGCATCCGTGTCGCAAGCTCGAGTGCCCGACGATTCATCGCTTCACCATTGATCGCAAGATGACGTCGTGCACAGTCAAGAGATGCAAGCAGTAGATAGGATGTCGAAGTCGTCGTCAACATCGAGAGCACTGCTTGAACCTTATCCGGAGAGACAAGTCCGCGACGAACGTTCAGGACAGAGCTTCCTGTAAGTGATCCACCGAGTTTATGAACGCTCGTTGCGGCAAGATCAGCTCCTGCTTGCATCGCTGACAACGGCATATCTTCGTGGAAGGCGATATGGACGCCGTGTGCTTCGTCGACGAGTACCGGAATACCTTTACTATGGGAAAGCTTGACGATGCTCTCCAAGTCACCAGCAACGCCGAAATAGGTCGGATTGATGACGAGTACTGCTTTTGTATCAGGATGAAGTGCAAGAGCACGTTCTACCGCGCTTGGTGTGATACCGTGCGCGATTCCGAATGTCTCATCGAATTCAGGGTGAATGAAAATCGGATGCGCACCAGAAAGCACGATAGCTGACATCACCGATTTATGCACGTTCCGAGGAACGAGAATTTTATCATCAGGTCCGACGACACTCATGATCATCGCCATGATGGCCGTTGACGTTCCTTGTACGGAAAAGAACGTTTCGTCGGCGTGGAAGGCTTGAGCTGCCAATTGATGAGCTTCCTTAATGATTGCCTTTGGATGATGGAGATCATCAAGAGGAGCGATATTGATTAAATCGATATCGAGCGCATTCTGACCGATGAACGATCGAAAGGCTGGGTCCATTCCTTGACCATTTTTATGACCGGGAATATGAAATTGAATTGGTTGACGTTTCGCATGCGCAAGTAGCGCATCGAATAAAGGTGTATCGAGCTGTGTTAAGCTTTTTGTTTGCACCAGATTTCCCCCCTTAAAACCGAATAAAAATACAATCAAACAAGCTAACTATAACAAGTTTTCAGGCGGTTGCAACTGTTTTATGCTTCTTTTCCGTGTAAAATAGAAAAGTACAGAAAGGATGTGGGAATGATGGCATTGAATTATCCGCTCAATTCCGATTGGTCGACTGAAGAAATCGTGAAAGTCATTGATTTCTTTAATTTAGTCGAACAAGCGTATGAATCAGGCGTTGAACGACAGCGTTTGCTCGAAGCATATCGTGAATTCAAACAAATCGTCACCTCGAAATCTGAGGAGAAGCAATGGGATCAGTTTTATATGGAAGAGACCGGTTGCTCGAGTTATCGGACGATGCAACAGGCGAAACGTCAAGAAGAGCCAATCGTTCGCATGAAAAAATAATGTGCTCATTAAGTTAGGACTCCTATGTGATCATGTAGGAGTCTTATCTCTTAAGCGAGTTGGAAATGTGCGGGAAATGATCAGCATTTGTTTAAAGTGGAAAGGAAGCGGCTATATATTACATACAAGACGTTATCCTTATAAATATGTGAAACTGTATTTTTTAAAATTAGATGCTTTACATCTAAGTTGAATCGTACTATTATAGATTCAATCCACTGATAAGTCGCAATTGTCTGACAAATTAAACTTTTGTTTATCCCGCGAAGGAGTGTGGTTACTGTGAAACAAGTGATAGAAGCATACAAGAGAAAAGATGCAGAAAAACGCATTCCTGTATTGCGTCTCGAAATCGACTATGAGCTTGCTACATTACATGATGCAATGGTGGCAAGTGACGCAGAAGCTGTTGGTGCGAGCAAAGAGCGCCTCGAAAAATATCGCCAAGAGATGGTACGTCTTGAAGCTTGATTTCAACGTCCTTTTCTCTACCTTATAATAAAATATCACCACTTCAACCAGCGAATCGTTCGCTGGTTTTCTTTTTTTGTTACTATAGAAGAAGCTGGAAACAACGATGAAGGAGTGAACTCAAATGCAGATTGAGTTGGATGCGATAGATTTAATCAAACGAGCGGGAAAGTATATTCGCGAAAAAATTGATGTGTCGTATCACATCGAACAGAAAACCGGTAAAAGTGATTTAGTGACGGAAATTGATGAAGCTGTCGAGGATTTATTGATTAGAGGTATCCTAGATCGCTATCCGGATCATCATATTTATGGTGAAGAGGGGCGAATCGCTCGACCTGACACACTTGAAGGAACGATTTGGTTCGTTGATCCGATTGACGGGACGATGAACTTCATCCGTCAAAAGCGAATGTTCGCCATCTCGATCGCAATCATGATGGAGGGGGAATTACGGTACGGATTCGTTTATGATGTCATGGCTGACGAGCTGTTTCACGTCATCAAAGGACAAGGTGCTTATCAAAACGGTATTCGGTTACCTCAGCTAACAGAACGAAGCGTTAAGGAAGCGATCATTTGTATGAACGCTACTTGGGTGACGCCGAACCGTCGGATTAACACAGATCGTCTTGCTCCACTCGTGCGACACGCAGTAGGTGTACGCGCGATCGGTGCAGCTTCTCTTGAACTCGCATGGACGGCTGCTGGTAGAGTCGATGGATATATCACGATGCGTAACATGCCTTGGGATTATGCTGCCGGTCAGTTATTGATCGAAGAGCTTGGAGGTCGTGTCGGGACGATTACAGGAGAACCGATGTCTTTCCTAGAACAAACGAGTGTGCTAGCAGGAAGCCAAACGTTCGTTGAAGATGTATTGAAGTTCGTACAAACACAAGAGGATTGAAAAAGGTTCCTTTCGTTCAAAACGAAAGGAACCTTCTTGGTCATGCTTGTTTTCGTAAACGTGCCTTTAAAACGAACCCGGCACCCATAGCAACAATCATCAAGATGACAGAGGCGATCGTCATCGGGACGTTTTGTTCTGCGATGAAGATGCCGATGGCTGCCATGGATCCTACGGCAAGCATGGCGAGTAATAAAAATAGCAGACGCATGTTCTTTTCCCCCTCTACCCGTGAGTACGTTAACAGTGTAGCGTGAATGAAGGATAATGAAAAGGCTTTCGGACTGATGTCGAATCTTAGTCATTGCCAATTAGGACTCTACCTGTGCTATACTCTTAAAGTTGACCGAAAGTATGATAAGATTTATTTAAATGAATAGAAAGAGGTACACACCTATGACAACATTAGTACGAAATGATTTACGCAACGTTGCGATCATCGCCCACGTTGACCATGGTAAAACAACATTAGTCGATGAGCTTTTAAAACAGTCTGGTACGTTCCGTACGAACGAACAAGTCGAAGAACGCGCAATGGACTCAAACGACATCGAGCGGGAACGTGGAATCACGATTCTTGCGAAAAACACTGCAATTGACTACAAGAACACACGCATCAACATCGTTGATACGCCAGGACACGCCGATTTCGGTGGAGAAGTTGAGCGGATCATGCGTATGGTTGATGGCGTTATCCTCGTCGTCGATGCACGTGAAGGCTGTATGCCACAAACACGTTTCGTTTTGAAAAAAGCACTTGAGCAAGGACTCCAACCAATTGTCGTCGTCAACAAAATCGACAAACCGATGGTCCGTCCTCTTGAAGTCGTCGACGAAGTCGTTGATCTCTTGATCGACCTCGGAGCTGACGAAGATCAACTCGAATTCCCAGTCGTTTATGCATCGGCAGTCAACGGCTCAAGTTCATTCGAACCTGAATTAGAGAAACAAGAAGATACAATCACGAACGTTCTTGATTTAATTCTTGAGCACACACCAGCACCTGTCGATAACACTATGGAGCCGCTTCAGTTCCAAGTGACGATGCTTGACTATGATAACTACCTCGGACGTATCGGTGTCGGTCGCGTCTTCCGTGGCGAAATCAAAGTTGGCGATAGCGTTTCGCTTTCGAAACTTGACGGTTCAACGAAGAACTTCCGTGTCACGAAATTGTTCGGCTACTTCGGTCTAAAACGTGTCGAAATTGAAACTGCAAAAGCAGGAGATTTGATTGCAATCGCTGGTATGGAAGACATTAACGTCGGTGAGACGGTTTGCCCGACTTCACACGTTGATCCACTCCCATTATTACGTATCGATGAGCCAACGCTTCAAATGACATTCATCGTCAACAACTCGCCATTCGCTGGTCGTGAAGGGGATCTTGTTACTTCACGTAAAATCGAAGAGCGTCTTGAAAAAGAACTTGAGACGGACGTTTCACTCCGTATCGAAAACACGGATTCACCGGACCGCTGGATCGTTTCTGGTCGTGGGGAACTTCACCTCGGGATCTTGATCGAAAACATGCGCCGTGAAGGATACGAAATTCAAGTATCAAAACCGCAAGTTATCATCAAAGAAGAAGAAGGCGTCAAAGTCGAGCCATTCGAACGCGTCGTCATCGACACACCGGAAGAGTACACAGGTTCTGTCATGGAATCGATCGGTCTCCGTAAAGGTGAATTGACGAACATGCAAACAATGGACAACGGTCAAACAAAAATGGAATTCATCGTTCCTTCACGCGGTTTGATCGGTTACCGTAACGAATTCCTTTCTGCTACACGCGGATACGGAATCATGAACCACACATTCGAAGAATACCGTCCGTTCATTCAAGCGGATATCGGTGGTCGTCGCAGTGGAGTTATGGTCTCAATCGAAACAGGTAAAGCAACTGCTTACGCGATCTCAGCTCTTGAAGACCGCGGAACGATCTTCATCGAGCCGGGTATCGAAGTATACGAAGGTATGATCATCGGCGAATGTAACCGTGATGTCGATCTCGCTGTCAACGTCGTTAAAGCAAAACAATTAACGAACATGCGTGCATCTGCAAAAGATTCAACGAACGTTCTTAAACGTCCACGTGTCTTCTCACTTGAAGAGTCGTTGACATTCTTGAACGAAGATGAGTACTGTGAAATCACACCACAATCAGTTCGTCTCCGTAAACAAGTCTTGAACAAGAACGAACGTGAAAAGCAAGAAAAACGTCGTCGTCTAGGTAAAGATTAAGTCTTGAACGAATAGGGGGACTGGCAATGAATGCACAAGCTGCCGTTGCTTCTGATTTTCCGAAATACGATATTCCGTTCATTGCGAAGCTTCTCGGTGTCGGAAGTGATCCGAATAACATCGAAACGGGATTTTATGCCTTAATGATCACTGTGGTCATTTTGACACTTGTCGTCTTTAAGTTAGGATTTGCTAAGGAACTGGCATGGTGGAAATCACTGATCGTCTATCTCTTGCTCGCCGTGTTCTCGGCCGCATTGACGCTTGTCTTCTGGACATGGCCGATTCCTGAAGTACTCCTTGCAATGGTCTTCGTACTTGGTATTTATCGCTTCCGAATGTGGATGGTCAAGCGTGAACGTGAACGGACAGCTTCTTGACGGAAGCGTGTCATGAATCAAAAGAACGAATCTCTTCGGAGGTTCGTTCTTTTTTTTGAGCCAATTCAGATGCATGATTTAAAGCGTAGCGGGAACTAGAATACTAAAAGGGGGAGAAAACATTGAAGATCAAGTATGTCATATCACCCCTCCTGTTAGCGGGTGTTCTGATGGGCTGTACACAAACATCAGAAGAATCGTCAACAGAGGAAACGAATCAGACGACACAAGAAAACAACCAACAGGATTCAAGTGATCAAGAAGCGACGCAATCATCGCAAGCGCAAGAAGGCGTCGTATTTAAAGAGCTAAATGCTCCGTGGAATATCGCTCGCGAAGGAGAGGTATTTTACATCACGGAACGAGAAGGAACGATTGTCAAAGGAGAACAAGGTGACTATGAACGGATGCGCCTTCAGCTGAACGAGGATGTCCTCGCTGAAGGAGAAGGTGGATTGCTTGGAATGGTACTTGATCCTGATTTTAAGACCAATAAGACAGCATACGTCTACCATACGTACGCCAAACAAGGACAAGCGACGAATCGTGTCATTGCGATAAAAGAAGAAGGTGACCAGTGGACGGAAGAACGTGTCTTACTCGACAATATTCCCGGAGCAACAATTCACAATGGCGGACGGCTAGAGTGGGGACCTGAAGGGGCGCTCTATGTCACAGCAGGAGACGCAGCGAATCCTGAACTGGCGCAAGACATTGATTCATTGGCAGGAAAGATTTTACGCATCACATCTGAAGGGGAACCGTTCGAGGGGAATCAAAAAGGATATGTCTACAGTCTCGGTCACCGAAATCCACAAGGACTCGTTTTCGTCGATGATCAACTGTATGCAAGCGAGCATGGACAAAGCGGACACGATGAAATCAACCAAATCGAACAAAAGAATTATGGATGGCCGACGATTGAAGGGAAAGAACGAGCAGAAGGACTGGTGACGCCGTGGTATGAAGTAGGAGAGCAATCTGTTGCGCCGAGTGGGATTGCGGTGGCAGAGGATACACTTTATTTTGCAACACTTGTCGGACAACGATTACGAACGATCGATCTAGAGACGAAGCAGGTCAAGACGGTCGTCGAAAACCAAGGTCGGATTCGAGATGTCTGGATTGACGGTACATCGATTTACTATATTACAAATAATACCGACGGAAGAGGGAATCCATCGGCAGAGGATGACCGTTTGATTCGAATCAAGCGTTGAATAACAAAAGGTCTGTCAGGGAAGTTCCCCGCAGACCTTTTGTTTACCAGTGTTTCCGTTTCGTTTCCCAAGTCGGATAAAGATGAAATTGTCCAGAGGCATGGCGTTCAAGTGTCCGTTCTTCTACACGTGACCGACACTCATCACAGATATGGACACGGACTGGTTTATTGCGTAATCGCTTCGCGGTGAAGGACCAATCATCAATCGTTTCACGCTTATCGCAAATCGTACATTTCACTCGCATGTCAGGTCCTCCCTTTTTTTCTTAGTATATCATATTAGAAGATTATTCAGATGTAAAAAAGGGAAACGAGAAGTATATCTCGAAATATCATCACTAAGTCATAGAGGGGGTGATGTCATGGCAAATAAAGTAGAGCAACAACTCAGCTCAAATCAACTAGATGCATTATCACAATTACCACTCGTTTTTTTGATCACGCACGACCAATCCAAACATTGGCCGATCACACATGCAATCAGTTGGGTACATGCGCTGGATTCGCAAACGGTTCGTTTTGCGATTGAAGCCGATTCTCATCTCGTCAAAACGTTACAAGAACATCCGGTTTTCACCTTGATCTTCTTTGCAGAGCAGTCGACGTACAGCTTAACGTGTACGGACGTCAAAGCGTTTACGCCGAAAGAACCACTTCCACTTCCGCTCTCTTTTTATGAGGGACGCGTCGAAGAGGTACGTGACATCTTATTTTACGGAGCAGCTGTCACGCAACGACCAACCATTGGAAAAACATACGATGAACAGGCAGCCGAACGGTTGGATCAACACGTTCATCGCATCCTAAAAGCGTAACATTCATCACAAACTCGACTCTAAAGGGGCGAACGATGGAATGAAAAAAATATACGTACTTGATACCAATGTCATGCTTCACGATCCACTTTCTCTTTTTCAGTTTCAAGAGCATGATGTCGTCATACCAGCGATCGTACTAGAAGAACTGGATGGAAAAAAACGCAACATGGATGAAGTTGGACGCAATGCACGAGAAACAGCTCGTATTTTAGACCAATTGCGAGAAACCGGTCAGCTTCATGCGGGAGTTCCGCTTGGAAACGGTGGTATTCTTCGCGTCGATATTGGGGACTCCATTCATGAGGGTTCGCCGTTTACGCATGAATCAAATGATAACAAGATTATCGAGCTCGCATGGTCGATTCATCAGGAACAACAAGCTGAAGCGACTCCACGAGATGTCATTCTCGTCTCAAAAGATATCTTAGTCCGTGTTAAAGCGGATGCGTATGGATTAGTCGCTGAAGATTACATGACGGATCATATCGCTGATTTGACTGGTCTCTATACAGGATTCATCGAAGTGACCGTCGATCAGGAATATATCGATGCTTTCTATCAAGATAAACGACTTTCGGTTGATGTCTTGCCTGAAAAAGTACAGCCGAATGAATTTGTCATTCTAAAAAGTAACATGTCAAAAGCTTCTGCCATTGCTGTCGTTGATCAGAATTTGCCGATCATCCGGGCACTTTCGATCGATGTCGATCAAGTCTGGGGTGTCATTCCTCGAAATGTGCAACAACGAATGGCATTTGAGTTATTATTACGTGACGATGTACCACTTGTGACACTTGTTGGTAAGGCAGGTACCGGAAAAACGTTACTTGCACTCGCTGCGGGTCTTCTGCAAGTGGAAGATGAGCATAAATATAAAAAACTGGTCGTTGCTCGTCCGGTCGTACCTATGGGAAATGATATCGGTTACTTGCCGGGTGAAATGGAAGAAAAACTTCGTCCTTGGATGCAACCGATCTACGACAACCTCGAACACCTCTTTAATACAGGATCGGGAGACGAACTTGGTAACATTCTTGCTGGAATGAAAACGATTCAACTGGAAGCCTTGACGTATATTCGAGGTCGGAGCATGCCGGGACAATTCATCATCATCGATGAAGCGCAGAATTTGACGAAACATGAAGTCAAGACGATTTTGACACGTGTCGGTGAAAACTCGAAAATCGTGTTAGTCGGGGATCCACAGCAGATTGACCATCCGTATTTAGATGAGTATTCCAACGGTTTATCCTACGCTGTAGAACGACTCAAAAATGAGAAGATGACGGGGCATGTCAAACTCGTCAAAGGGGAGCGCTCGAACTTGGCGCGTCTCGCAGCCGATTTACTATGAAAAAACGTGGTGCGTCTAATCAGGCGCACCACGTTTTCCTTATATGACAGTGACCGTATGAACGGATTTGACGACTCGCTGTCCGTGCAACAGGTGGACGGGTCCATCTGCCAATACTTTGCCGTCTTGTGAGAACTGTAGGTACACTTCATCGAGTTGCTCAAGTGGAAGTTCGACCGTCTCTTCACCTTCGAAACGAATAGCGATCGCATCCGGTAAGAGTTCAGCATTCCGGATGAACGGTGCGAGTGCCATGGCGAATGACCCTTGAAGCGCGGCCTCTTTTTCAGCGCGTGTCATCGGACGATTGTGATCCGTACGACTGCCTTCCATAATGCCTTTATCCCACGCTGCCCCCATTTTCGCGTAGTAAGCTTCTTGTTCGCTCGTATCTGCTGGTTGTCCAATCTTCTCGATCGCGACCTTTCGTTCGTCAAAGATCCAAACTGTCGGATCAATCGTTAACTGATGTCGTACTTTACCGTTAATCGGAAAAATCATTTGTTCTACCCCCTAAATGTGTAAGTCCAACAAATCCATTATACCGAAACGTTGAATTGTTGGCGAAAGTAAGGTAAAGTTTAGCTATAACAGGAACGCGTCATTTGATGAGGAGGGATTGGATTGTCAACTGAAATCGAGACAGTTCATCGCCAGCGCGCTCTTGAGCTACTAGAAGCGGATGCACAAAAAATCCGCCGGTTGATCGAGGTCCAGCTTGCGAATTTAACGATGCCACAATGTCCTCTTTACGAGGAAGTATTGGATACACAAATGTTCGGATTGTCCCGTCAGATTGATTTTGCGGTACGTCTTGAACTGATTGATGCGGGTGAAGGGAAACAGTTGCTCGAATCACTTGAACAGCAATTATCTGATTTACATGATGCGGAGACGTGCTGATTTTCTACTCAAACGTGAAATGCGGCGTTTGGGTATTTTTTTTTAGAAAACGAAAAAAAGGACGTGTACATATGTTAGCGAAGTTTAAAGAAAAACGAGCATTTTTTGACTACGGTCTCTTCTTTACGATGCTCATCCTCATGGCAATCAGTACAGTCATGGTCTACAGTGCCAGCGTGTGGAACGGTGGCGATTATGCGAATACGTCCTTCTTTGAGAAGCAGTTGATGTTCGATGCGATGGCCATCGTGCTGTTCCTTTTCGTTTCGCAAGTGAATCATGAAGTGTTCCGTGGACCAGTCATTCGTTTATTTCTATATGCGGGTACGTGGTTTATGTTAATGGCGACATTGCTCTTTGAACCACTAAACGGTGCCCGTGCATGGTTAAACTTCGGTATCTTCTTGATTCAACCGATTGAACTTTGTAAATTCGTCCTTGTTGTCGGACTTGCTAGTTATTTTGATCAAAAACACAAAGGGAAAATGGATGGCGTGATTGGAATCGTCCATCATTTTATCCATCGTCAAATTCCAGCGACGTCCTCAGGAAAACGGATTTTACTTAGTTTCTCGGACTGGATTTTGATTCCGATGGTTGTATTATTAGCTCCGTATGCAATCATCATCCGTTTGCAACCGGATGATGGAGGACTGTTCATTCTGTTACTCATCACGGCGATGATTTTATTTGCTGTTGGATTACCGAGCGGATATATTGCGCTCTGTGCCGTGAGTGTTCCACTCATTTTTTTATATGCTTGGAATAATTTTTCAGATAATCAAATGCAGCGGATCCATGCTAGCTTAAATCCATTTCTTGATGCAGAGGGTAAGGGGTATCAGCTCATCAACTCTGTCATATCGATTGCCCATGGAGGATTATTCGGAGTCGGTCTCGGGAATAGTTTCCAAAAGTATGGCTATCTACCAGAGCCTGAAACCGACTACATCATGTCAATCATCTCAGAAGAACTCGGCTTCATCGGGGTCCTTGTCGTACTCGGTTTGTTGTTCTACCTGATGATTCAAGGGGCGATCATCGCCAACAGGTGTGTATCTCTCTATTCGAGCATGCTTGCGCTCGGTATTTCCGGTATCATCTTCATTCAGACATGTATCAATATCGCGGCGATGTCTGGTCTCTTTCCAGGAACCGGCGTCACCTTGCCATTCATCAGTTACGGTGGATCATCGTTACTCGTCATGAGCACGATGCTTGGTGTGATGGCAAACATCTCTATGCAAAATAAATACCGGATGGCATATCAGAAAGAAGTGCGGTCTGCACGTTCGATGAGTGCCACAAGCTCATTAACTAAAGGGGGAGCATCAGTTGACTAAAATCCAAAAGATTCTCGTAGCAAACCGCGGGGAAATCGCGATTCGCGTTTTCCGCGCAGCGACAGAACTCGGTATTCGTACCGTTGCCATTTATTCACGAGAGGATATGGGTTCTCTTCATCGTTATAAAGCCGATGAAGCGTATCGGATCGGGGAAGGGAAAAAACCGATTGAAGCCTATCTCGACATTGAAGACATCATCGCAACCGCAAAAAAAGCCGAGTGTGATGCAATCCATCCTGGGTATGGATTCCTCTCTGAGAATATCGAGCTTGCCAAACGTTGCCGTGAGGAAGGAATTATCTTCATCGGGCCGCAAGAAGAGCACTTGTATAAGTTCGGGGATAAGGTACGGGCACGAACGACTGCGATTGAAGCTGGTCTTCCCGTCATTCCAGGAACAGATGGTCCGATCTCATCCATTGATGAAGCGTATGCGTTCGCAAAAGAAGCAGGCTATCCACTCATGGTCAAAGCATCACTTGGCGGTGGTGGACGCGGTATGCGTGTCGTTCGTACAGAAGAAGAGCTTCCAGACATGATCGAACGGGCGAAGTCTGAAGCCTTGAAAGCGTTCGGTTCGGATGAGATTTACGTCGAAAAATTAATCGAACGACCAAAACATATTGAAGTTCAAATCATCGGGGACGCTCATGGGAATATCATTCATTTGTTTGAACGTGATTGTTCCGTACAGCGTCGTCATCAAAAAGTCGTCGAAGTGGCACCGTGTGTCACGCTATCAGACGAGGGGCGTAAAAAGATTTGTGACGCAGCCGTTACATTGATGAAACATGTCGGATACGAAAATGCGGGTACGGTAGAGTTTCTTGTGACACAAGATGAATCGTTCTATTTCATCGAAGTCAACCCACGTGTCCAAGTCGAGCACACAATTACGGAGATGATTACAGGCGTTGACATCGTCCAGACGCAAATTCGTGTTGCTGAAGGCGAATCGTTACATAGCGACCTCGTCGGCATTCCACAACAAGAAGACATTAAGATGCTTGGTTTTGCGATTCAAAGCCGGATCACGTCAGAAGACCCAGAGAACGGCTTCTTGCCGGATACAGGAAAGATTAAAGCCTATCGTTCACCAGGCGGTTTTGGTGTACGCCTCGATGGTGGGAATGCCTACGTTGGAGCAGAAATTTCACCGTATTATGATTCGTTGCTCGTTAAAATCTCGACGCATGGTTTGACGTATGATCAAGCGGTCGCGAAGATGCGTCGGAACTTGAGTGAATTCCGAATCCGCGGGATCAAGACGAATATCCCATTCCTGAGCAACGTCTTGAAGCATCATGCGTTCGTCAGCGGGGATTACAACACATCGTTCATTGATGATACACAAGAATTATTCATCTTCCCGAAACGTCAAGACCGGGGAACGAAGCTTTTGACGTACATCGGAGAGGTTTCCGTCAATGGGTTCCCGGGAATCGGAAAATTGGACAAGCCGCTTGCGCGTGACGTCCGGATTCCAAAAAATCTACCGACAGACTATACACCAGGAGCGAAAGCAATCCTCGATGCAGAAGGTCCGGAAGCCGTCGCGAAATGGTTGAAAGATCAGGAAAACGTTCTGTTGACAGATACGACATTCCGTGACGCTCATCAGTCACTCCTTGCTACAAGAATGCGGACGAAGGACCTCGTCGCAATCGCAGAAGCGGAAGCGAAGCTGCTACCTGAACTGTTCTCTGTTGAGGCATGGGGAGGCGCGACGTTTGATGTCGCCTACCGATTCTTGTCGGAGGACCCATGGGTTCGTTTGATGAAATTGCGGGAAAAGATGCCGAACGTCCTGATTCAGATGTTACTCCGCGGTGCGAACGGCGTCGGTTACAAAAACTATCCGGACAACGTCATTCACACGTTCGTCAAGGAAGCGGCGCAAGCAGGAGTCGATGTCTTTCGGATCTTCGATAGCTTGAACAACCCGGAGTCAATCCAACTTGCGATCGATGCGGTCTTGCCGACAGGTAAAATCGCGGAAGCAGCTGTCTGTTATACGGGGGATCTGTTCGATGCGAATCGTCCGAAATATCATCTGCCATATTACGTCAACTTGGCGAAACAATTGGAAGAGAGCGGTGCTCATATCATCGCCATCAAGGATATGGCGGGTCTCTTGAAACCGGAAGCGGCGTATGCGCTCGTATCGGCACTCAAAGATGCGGTATCATTACCAATCCATCTCCACACACACGATGCGAGTGGGAACGGGATTTATACGTATGCGCGTGCGATTGATGCCGGGGTCGACGTTGTTGATGTCGCAGCATCGAGTATGTCAGGACTGACGAGTCAGCCAGCGGGTGGGAGCTTGATTCATGCGTTAAGTGGTCATCCACGTCAACCACTCGTTTCAGCACAAAAATTCGAACAGATTTCAGATTATTGGCAGGACGTGCGTCACCTATATCAAGCATTCGAACTCGATATGATTGCACCGAACCCAACGGTCTACGACCACGAGATGCCGGGTGGTCAATATTCGAACTTACAGCAACAAGCAAAAGCGGTCGGGCTTGCAGATCGTTGGTCTGAAGTCAAAGAGATGTATGCGCGCGTCAACATGTTGTTTGGTGATATTGTCAAAGTCACGCCGTCATCAAAAGTCGTCGGAGATATGGCACTCTTCATGGTTCAACATCATCTGACGGAAGAAGATGTCTTGCACCGCGCAAGTGGACTTGATTTCCCGGACTCAGTCGTTGAACTGATGAAGGGCGAACTTGGAACTCCACCGGACGGTTTCCCGAAAGATGTTCAACAGGCTATTCTCAAAGGAGCTGCTCCGCTGACAGAACGCCCAGGTAAGATGATGGAACCACTCAATTTTGATGCGATCAAACATGAGTTGTTCGAAAAACTTGAACGTCCAGTTACAGAATTTGATGCTCTCGCTTACGCGCTCTATCCAAAAGTCTTCATGGATTACAGTTCGTACGTCGCACGATATGGTGACATCTCGGTTCTTGATACCAATACGTTCTTCCATGGAATGCGTCTAGGTGAGACGATCGAGGTTGAAATCGAACGAGGCAAGACACTTTACCTCAAGTTGATTCAAATCGGTCAGCCAGATGATCATGGTATGCGGACGATCTATTACGAGATGAACGGCGTGCCTCGTGAAGTCGAAGTCAAAGACATCAGTATCAAGGAAAGTTCATCAAGTCGTCCAAAAGCAGATCGAAGTAACGCGAAACAAATTGGTGCGTCGATGCCAGGTAGCGTATTGAAGGTACTCGTCGAGACAGGCACGCGTGTCCGTAAAGGAGAGCAACTCCTTGTCACGGAAGCGATGAAGATGGAAACGACGATCCAAGCGCCGGAAGACGGTGAAATCAAAGCAGTCCACGTCAAGGAAGGCGAAGCTATCGCAAGTCAAGACTTACTGATTGAATTCGTATAAGGTCACAATGAAAAACAGGCGCACGCTCGGCGGGCTGCCTGTTTTTCATTCAATATATAGTGGGAGAGGATACGATTGAACATTATCTGTTGGGTTCGAAGTGATTTTCGATTACAAGACAACCACATGTTGGCACGTGCCATTGAATTATTAAAGGAAAATCCGAAAGCGACAGTTGAGTTCGTCTTTTGGCTCAATCCGGATTACATTGGAGAATATGAAGCACGGCAACAATATTTCTTCCAAGCGCTTGAAATGTTTTCGAATGCCTGTAAAGAGAAAGAGATGCCAATCCGTTTCATCGAAGGGGATGAACAGGCTTTCTTAGACGCAACTGATGATGCAGACTTTTTGTTATTTAATGCGGAATATGTCGAACCATTTAAGACACGAGATGAAAAAATCATTAAAAAGCGTAAGGATCGTCAGACGGAGCGACTACTAGACCGGCATCTTCTTCACCCGCATGATATTAAGAAGCAAGATGGAAAGTTCTACAAAGTATTCACACCATATAAGAATGCATTCATGAAAAAAGACATTCCTGCACCATATAAGGTTAAGTGGCAAGCGCTACGGGATCATTATCAAAAGCGTCAGCACGATAATAGTTTTATCAATGTTTACTTTAAAAAGGCACAGTCTGAGGCGGCATTTCATCCAGGTGAGGAGCAAGCGAAACAACGCTTGAAGAAATTCATCGAACAATCGCTTGAAAATTATGAAGAGAACCGTGATCTTCCTGCTGTCGACGGTACGAGTTTACTCTCTCGTTATTTACGGACCGGTGAGATTGGGATTCGAACCGTCTATGCAGCTGTTCAAGAGGCGAAAGAGTCAAAAGGGAAGCAGACATTCATCACGGAACTTATCTGGCGTGAATTCTATTATATGATTTTAATGCACTTCCCTGAATCAAAACGACAAGCGGTCAACACACAATATCGAGAAGTCAAATGGGAAGAAGATGAGGATGGATTCAAGGCATGGTGTGAAGGGAAGACAGGCTATCCGATCGTCGACGCTGCGATGCGTCAATTGAACCAGACGGGTTGGATGCACAATCGTCTGCGGATGATCGTCGCTTCGTTCCTGACAAAGGATCTATTAATTGATTGGCAAAAAGGAGAACGTTATTTCCAACAGAAACTCGTCGATTACGAAGCGGCTTCGAACATCGGTGGATGGCAATGGGCAGCATCGGTCGGAACGGATGCCGTACCGTACTTCCGTGTCTTCAATCCGACGACACAATCGAAGAAGTTCGATAAGGACGGAGACTTCATTCGGCAGTATGTCACGGAAATCAAGGATCTGTCAAAGCAATATATTCATGAACCGACGAAGCAACAACGAGAAGATTATGGATATCCAGAGCCAATCGTCGCTCACGATGAAGCGCGAAAGCGCGCAATTGCTCGATTCAAATGAAAAAAGGATGTTCCTCGCGTGAGGGACATCCTTTTTACTATTTTACTGGAGACGACTGTTTGCTTTACGTGTTCGGAATGCGTGGTACGTCAAGTAAGATAAGACCCCGAAATAACATGTGATTAAGAACGCGTGTAATAACGGTACATACGTCGCATGTCCACCAAGAACGATCCAAGCCCCCGTAGCAACTTGGCACGTGATGAAGAACGTCGCGAATGCCATGCCGATTTTCGTCGTCCGGTGTTTTAAGCGAATGGCTGTGATATGAACGAACAATGTGAACAGGAACAATAGTCCAGCCATAATCCGGTGAATCATTTGGACCCAGGCTTCGAACGTCATCGTCGGTTGCGAACAAACGGGCCAACCCACACACGCATATGTAGCGCCAACATGGCGAACGTAAGCACCAGTATAGACGACGATCAGCGTGTAGACGAGCAGGCCGTACAAGAGCTTCCGCAAGAATGCTGGGACGGATTCCCTGAATTCCTGACCGGGACGCTCCATGATCAATATCGTTAAAATCAATAGGGCAGCAAAGGAAATCAAGGAGATACCGAAATGTAACGCCATGACGAGGTCCGATTGTTGCCAAACGACAGCTCCGGCTCCGACGATGGATTGAATCAACATGAAGATGAAGGCAAGAAATGCAAAGATCTTCGTATCTAATCGATCCTTAAAGGCAACGAGCGTCCAGAGACATAAGGCGATGATTAAGAGTCCGACGACTCCGGTCACAGCGCGGTGACTATATTCAATCATCGTTTCAACACTTGGGTTCGTCGGGATGAGTTCCCCATGACAGAGTGGCCAATCTGTTCCGCAGCCGTCTCCCGAGTCCGTTTTTGTGACTGTCCCACCCATCAGTAAGACGATCATCATCGTAAACGTGACGAAGGCTGAAAACATCGAAAGCTTTCGATTCAAGATTTGGACACCACCTTTCTAAAAAATACGAAATACATGGATTTCCATAGGACTAGTATCGCATAAAAAGTCCCGAAACGCTTGCAATCTTTTAGAACAACGCTATTCTAGTATTAGGTAAATATGGTGAACTGTGATGAAAATCACATAGATTTCACATTTTGTTCATTATGTCGAAAGTATTTTCATACGTCACGGTCCTCAATATGTGGTATCTTTTATAGAGAAAAGGACGTTTCGTGGCATGTCTGTGTTATTTCTGTGAAGAAATTACGTGAAGCCTAGGTGCTAAACGGAAGCAGATGGTGAAAAGGAGGGAACAGCATGGCGAAAGTTACTGGAGAGGCACTGGATATGGCGATCGAGCAGTCGGATCAACCCACATTCAAGGACTATATCACCCTAGCAAAAATGGGTATCGTCCGTGCCAATCTGATTACGGTCTTCGCAGGGTATGTCGTAGCGGCATCGTACATAACGGATGATGTCCTGTTGTATCTGTGGCAAACCAAGTGGATGTTATTGTGGACGCTTCTCGGGAGTGGATTGGTCATTGCCGGAAGTTGCTACCTCAATAACTACATTGACCGGGACATCGATTACAAGATGGAACGGACGATGGGAAGACCAAGCGTTACTGGGAAGATGGATGGACAACGGATACTCGCACTTGGACTCGGGATTCTTGCGACCGGTACGGTATTGTTGTTGATCGTCAACCATGTGGCGGCAGTGTTCGGATTGATCGGATCATTCGTTTACGTCGTCATTTATACGATGTGGTTAAAGCGGACGCATACGATCAATACAGTCGTAGGTGGTATATCAGGAGCGGTGCCACCAATCATTGGATTTGCGGCAGTCACTCCGACGCTTCACATTGATGCATGGATTTTATTCCTCATCATGTTCGTGTGGCAACCACCACATTTCCTTGCACTCGCGATGCGACGGACAGAGGAGTATCGGGCAGCAGGTATCCCGATGTTACCTGTCGTAAACGGATTCGCGATCACGAAACGACAAATTGTATGGTGGATTGCAGTACTCATTCCATCATCACTCCTCTTAGCACACTATGGCATCATCTACATGATCGTCATGGCATTGCTCGGTGGATATTGGCTCTATATGGGACTGAAAGGTCTGAAGATCCAAGATGAACAAGCCGAGATTAAATGGGCGTCGAAGATGTTCTTCTTCTCACTGTTTTATTTCACGGCTTGGATCGTGACGGTCGTACTCGTTTCTCTCTAAAACGATTTGACATAATTCACGTACACCATTACGAAAGACAAAATTGGGGACAAAGAAAGTGGGGATGGTTGTGAAAAAATCAGTAAAAATGCTCTTCCGGCTTCTTCCAATCGGCTTGATGGCACTTATGTTATCAGGTTGTGGAATTCCGGAATTGTCTGCGCTACAGCCTCGCGGAGAAGGCGCTGAAATGCAACTTGAGATCATCAAGCTTAGCTTGTGGGTCATGTTGTTCGTCCTTGCGATCGTAGCCGTCATTTATATTTACGTACTTATGAAATTCCGTCGTAAATCAGGTGATAACACGGTTCCGAAGCAAGTTGAAGGGAACCATACGCTTGAAATCATCTGGACAGTCATTCCGATTCTTCTTTTGATCGTTCTTGCAATTCCGACGATCAAAACAACGGTTGAACTCGCAGATGCAAAAGAAGCGAAGAAAAACGAACAAATCAACGTCACAGCAAACCTTTACTGGTGGGAATTCGAATACCCAGACAAAGGTGTTTCGACAGGACAAGAACTCGTCATCCCAGTTGGTAAACGTGTTGCTGTCAACTTGACGTCTAAAGACGTCATCCACTCATTCTGGGTACCTGCTCTTTCTGGTAAGACAGATACAAACCCAGGACTTGATAACGAAATGTGGTTACAAGCCAAAGAAGCAGGCACGTACTACGGTAAATGTGCCGAGTTGTGTGGTCCTTCCCACGCATTGATGGACTTTAAAGTCGTTGCGATGGAGCAAGATGATTACGACAAATGGTTGAAAGACATGAAAGCTGCTAAAGAAGCAGAAACGAAGCAGCTTGATAAGAAAAACGAAAAGAACTGGACGACTGGTGAGCAAGTCTATGCCCAGAACTGTCTCAGCTGTCATGGTGGCGGGAAAGTCGCACCTAGCTTGACGAACTTCGGTGATCGTCAGCGTATCGCGGGTTACCTCAAACATGATAAAGAAAACCTCGAAAAATGGATTCGCGATCCACAAAAAGAGAAACAAGGTACGAAAATGCCTGGATTCTCTGAAGATAAGATCAGCGATGAAGAATTGAGCGAATTGGCAGATTATCTATTGGACAAAAAGCTCCAATAATTTTTTAAGGGGGAATCATAGTGGGGACACATACTATGGGTATGCCGCAGAAAAAAAGCGGCATCATGGACTGGCTAACGACAGTCGACCATAAGAAAATCGGGATTCTCTACATCATTTCCGGATTATTCTTCCTTCTGGTCGGTGGCGTAGAAGCCCTAATGATTCGTTTTCAATTGATTAAACCGATGAACGATTTCGTCAGCGGTGAACTCTTTAACCAATTGATTACGATGCACGGTACGACGATGATCTTCTTGGCAGCGATGCCGATGTTGATCGGTTACATGAACGCAGCAGTACCGCTTCAAATCGGAGCACGCGACGTTGCGTTCCCGTTCTTGAATGCACTTGGTTTTTGGTTGTTCTTCTTTGGTGGAGTCTTACTGAACCTTTCGTGGTTCTTCGGCGCTGCACCAAACGCAGGGTGGACAGCATACGCGCCACTCTCGACAGTACCAGAGTCACTCGGTGTTGACTTCTATTCACTCGGGTTACAGATTTCTGGTTTCGGTACACTTATGGGGGGGATCAACTTCCTCGTTACGATTTTGAACATGCGTGCACCAGGTATGAAACTGATGCGGATGCCGCTCTTCACATGGACAGCATTCGTTGCTTCTGCCTTGATCGTTTTCGCATTCCCACCACTTACGGTTGGATTGTTCCTCTTGACGTTCGAGCGCCTCTTCGGAGCGCACTTCTTTGACCCGGCAGCGGGCGGGAACATCGTCATCTGGGAACACCTCTTCTGGATCTTCGGTCACCCGGAAGTTTACATCTTGATCTTACCGGCATTCGGTATTTTCTCTGAAATCATTCCTACATTTGCTCGTAAGCGTCTCTTCGGTTACACGACGATGGTCTTTGCGACGATGTTGATCGGTTTCCTCGGATTCATGGTATGGGTTCACCACATGTTCACAGTCGGTCTCGGTCCGGTTGCGAACGCGATCTTCGCAGTTGCGACGATGGCAATCGCTGTACCGACAGGGGTCAAGATCTTCAACTGGCTCTTTACGCTATGGGGCGGTAAGTTGACGTTCCCAGTCGCGATGCTTTACTCGGTCGCTTTCATTCCATCATTCCTTGTTGGTGGTATGACAGGGGTCATGCTTTCGGTAGCACCTGCCGATTACCAGTACCACGACAGTTATTTCGTCGTTGCCCACTTCCACTACGTTATCGTCGGTGGGGTCGTCTTTGGTCTCTTCGCAGGTCTTTACTACTGGTTCCCGCTCATGTTCGGGAAACAGCTCAATGAGTTCTGGGGTAAAATTCAATTCTGGTTGTTCTTCATCGGCTTCCACTTGACATTCTTCCCACAACACATTCTTGGTCTGACAGGTATGCCACGTCGTGTCTTCACGTACTTGCCAAACCAAGGCTGGGAAACAATGAACTTACTTTCTTCAATCGGTGCAGCCTTCATGGGTGTGTCGACGATCGTTCTCGTCATCTCGATCGTTGCCGCATTGATGTCAAAAGAATATGTAAAACGCGACGTATGGGGCGATGGACGTACGCTTGAGTGGACACTTCCTGTTCCAACTCCAGAGTACAACTTCGCACAAATTCCACTCGTCAAAGGTTTGGATACGTACTGGCTCGAAAAAATGGCAGGTAACAAAACAGTCTCTGTTTCAGAAGAAGTCGGTGATATCCACATGCCGAACAACTCGATCTTGCCGTTCGTCATGTCAGTCGGTCTGTTCCTTGCAGGTCTTGGATTCATTCTTCGTCTAGATTACGGTACTGTCGGTCTTGTCATTGCCTTGGTCGGTCTTGCGATGACATTCATCGCGATGTTCTTCCGTTCTTGGATCGACGATGAAGGATACTACATCCCGAAATCAGTCGTCGAAGAAGATCTACGCCTTGAAGCAGAAAAGGAGGCGAAGTAAGATGGGTCATCATTCAGTACCAAACAACCCGATCACCGGTATTCCGGATCATGTTGAAAAAGCAACACTTGAGGGTAAGAATAAATATGTAGCCTTCTGGTTCTTCCTTGGAGGAGAGACGACTTTGTTCGCCTCTCTCTTCGGGACATACATCGGACTTCATAACTCCGGTGCGAAAGAAGGTCTACGCAGTTATGACATCTTCGAAATGGGTCTCGTCTTCATCATGACGATGCTCCTCTTGACAAGTTCGTTGACAAGCGTTCTTGCGATGATGGCAATGAAACGTAACGATGTGAAAAAGATGAAGCTTTGGCTCATCATCACATTGCTTCTCGGTCTTGGATTCTTAAGTGGTGAGATCTATGAGTTCAATCACTACTACCACATCGGTCATACGTTCACGTCGAGTGCATTTGGTTCTGCCTTCTATACACTCGTTGGTTTCCACGGTGGACACGTCTTGTTCGGTCTTCTCTGGATTTCGACATTGTTGATCCGGAACTGGAATCGTGGCATCACGGTCGTGAATGCGCCGAAGTATTATGTTTCAAGTCTTTACTGGCACTTCATTGACGTCGTCTGGGTCTTTATCTTCTCAGTCGTCTACCTCATGGGGATGGTGAAATAAGATGGAAAAACACGAACCGCAATTAACACGCAATCAAGTCGAACTCGAAATGAAAGCAGAACGTGGTCGTGAGACTCAACTGCAACTCATCAGTTTCGCACTCATGATTTTCTTGACGCTTATCGCTTTCGGTGCTGTTATGGCAGATCTCATGCCTCACTGGGCAGCTGGTGGCTTCCTGATCATCATGGCAATCGTTCAAGTTTATCTCCAGCTTTATATGTTCATGCACATGAACAATAAAGGCAACACATGGATTAAAGTCATGATGGGTCTTGGCGTATTCGTCGCCTTGACGATCGTCGCGACGCTCCGTCTGTTGATCTGGTAAGAAATGTGACCATTCTGCTAACGTTTAGCAGGATGGTCTTTTATTTTGGAATCGTTTTATGAGAAACCTTTACAATGAAATAGGGGAACGGTAATCTTAGTTTGTAAGAGAAAGGAACGGGGTGAAGAAAAATGTTAGGCAATTTAAGGGGAGCACTTTCGCAATTTGATTGGACTATCTTATGGAGTCCGTATTATGCGTTGATACTCATTGGATTGTATATTCTATATGCTGTCGTGACAGAAAAGCTGCGTCGTCCGGATGAGCCGGAAACAACGCTCGGGCAAAAATTTTCTATGCTTGCGGCATTAATCGTTTTTTACATCGGTTTTGGAAGTCCATTAGACTTGCTAGCGCATATCACTTTCTCAGCACATATGTTGCAGATGGTGTTCGTCTACATGGTCGCACCGCCGCTCTTGTTGATTGCGATACCAGAGTGGCTTTATAAGCGCTTGTTCAATATCCCGTATCTTGGGAAGATTCTTCGTTTCTTCGTCAAGCCGTTGATTGCACTTGTCGTTTTTAATGCCTTGTTTACGTTCTATCATATGCCATTTATTTTTGATTATGTCTTGACGAACTATACCGTCCACCGTCTGTTCCATGGAACCCTGATTTTCTTGAGCATGACGATGTGGTATCCGATCATCGCACCTGTCAACGAAGACGACAGTTTATCTGACTTGAAGAAGATGGTCTATATCGTCGCGAACGGTGTCTTATTAACACCAGCATGTGCGTTCATGATCTTCAGTCAAAGTTTTCAGTATCAAGCCTATCAAGATCCGGCAACATTCGCGAAAGTACTCGCCTATTGTATGCCGAACAATGATTTGAGCGGATTGAACTTGGAACGATTGCTTGGAACGACTGATGACTTACTAGAGGATCAACGCTTCGGCGGTGTCCTGATGAAGCTCGGTCAAGAACTCGTATATGGTCTATTCTTCGGATTGACCTTCTTTACATGGGTACGCCGTTCGAAAAGTACTGCCGTGGATGAAGGTATGTCCTTCACACCCAAAGCGGATTAAATTGGAGGAAGTTGGAACATGAGTTATTTGCCGTTGATTTGTGTATCGCTGATTGTCATCAGCGCGATTTTTGTAGCGATTGGCTGGTTCTTGATTGCCCAGACACGTCGCAACATGAAAGCTCACCAAACCGTGATGACGATCGCTGCTGCACTTGCCTTACTGTTTTTCATCATGTACGCTTTGCGGACAATTTTGCTGGGTAATACAGCATTTGGCGGTCCTGCATCCGTCAAACCATACTATACAGGATTCTTGATTTTCCACATCCTACTTGCGACATCAGGTGGGGTGCTTGGGTTGATGGCGCTCTATCATGCCTACAAGAAGAATTTTGCGCGTCACCGTAAAATCGGACCAGTTGCTTCGATCATTTGGTTTTTGACGGCAATCACGGGCGTCATCGTCTACTGCTTGTTATATGTCGTCTACGATCCAGGTGAGACGACGAACGTATTCCGGGCGATCTGGAGTCATTAAGGGGGAGCCAACTTGAAAAAGAATAGTTATTTGACGGTCGCTGCCGTTGTTCTCATTTTAGTTGCGGCAGCCGGGGGATATTATTATTTCTTCATGAAAGAAAAGTTACCTGTCATCGCGGAGCCGACACCATTTGAATTAACGAATGCCGTAGACGGTAAGTCGTTCAACTCGGAAGATGGAAAGGTCAAGGTGTTGACATTCTTCTATTCGAATTGTCCTGATATTTGTCCGTTGACGCTAAATGATTATCGAAAACTTGAGAAAAAGCTTCGGAGTGAAGAGTTGTACGGAAGTGACGTCGAACTCGTCGCAGTGACAGTTGATCCGAAAGTCGATACACCGAAAGTCTTAAAAACGTATGCTTCGAACTTTGAAGCAGATGCCAAAGGATGGAGAGTACTGACAGGAGATCCGGTCGTCATCGATCGTCTGACACGTCAGTTGAACTTCTATTATTCAAAAGCAGAAAGCGGCTTAGTGACGCACGGAACGCAAATGTTCATTTTAGACCGTGAAAATAAAGTACGGGCCATCTCATCGATGGCGAAGACACCGGACGAACCGGTTGATTTGGAAGAAGTCATGTCTTCGGTCACACAATTAGCGAAGGAGTGAAGGAAGATGACTTATGAAGATTACATGCAAGGAGATGTGACCGTCTCTGTTCAAGCGATCGAAGAGTTACTTGCTTGTGCGATCGAGGATTACGGGGTCCATCACTCCCGAATCAAACGGATGGACCGAGAAGAGATTGCATTTAGTGTGAAGGTGGATGCTCCAGCGACATCACTGCATGCGCTCTATCAACACGTCCGTCAACAACTTGGAATTCAGCTCGGAGATGACGTCGTATCTTACGTACAATTCGTCGCGCGTTAAAACGAAACAAACGAACGCCTTGTGATCACCATACAGATAGGCGATGAGTCGATGACTTCGTAAGTAATACGAGGTTCATCGACTTTTTTTATGGGGAAAAGATAAAAAAATAGAGGTCCCGACTGGAACCTCTGCATGTAGCTTATTTTTCAAGTGTTTCAAGGAGGGCCGCTAAACGACGCTCACAGTCTTTGACGATTTCCGGAGGGAACGTCTCATCATACTCGACACCGTGTGGATAGTAATGCTTCCCAAGAAGTGGTGTCATCATACGGACGACAGCGTGACGGTCTTCGATCTCGCCTTGGATCGCATAGACTGGAACACGAAGGTAGAATACTTCACCTGTTGATTGTTTTTCGTATTTCATGTCGTACATCGCACGCTCGTAATCCCACTGTCCTTCGCGGACGAAACGGTGATGATCCATGATTGTTTCGAGAAGACCGAACTTGAGTTCCTTGCCTTCAATACCATATTGTTCAAACTTCATACTTGAATCCCCCTATACCCCAGTTTGCTAGTAGATACTAGTCTTTCCAAACTATCATACCATAATGAATGAAACGGTGACGTAAAAGTTGTGAAGTCATTTTGAAGAATTCATGAACTTCCATATTTTCGTTCGACGTATTCAAGAATCGTGTCCGGTGCATGGATACCGAGGTGGTTGAGTCCTTCGCCACCGAAGAAGACGTTGAACTCGAGAACGTACCATTGTCCGTCACGAATGATGAGATCAAAACCAGCATGATCGATATCGAGCTGTTTCGCGAGCGCGAGTACGAAATCAATCGCATCTTGTGGGACGTCATCAAAATCAAGGACGCCACCTTGAGCGACGTTATTTAAGAACTGTGCGCCGCCGACACGCCAGTACGCAGCGAGGACTTGATCACCGACGACGACGACACGCAAATCCTTTTCGTTCGGGATGTACTCCTGAATATAGAACGTCTCGTGTGTGTCCGTGTATTTCTTCCAGTCTGTTTCATTTTTGATGAGATGGACACCTTGTCCCATGGAGCTACGGACTGTCTTCGCAACGAACGGAAACGAGAATTCACGTAAGACACGTTCGACGGTGAATTCATTTTTTCCATAGATGCCGGTCCGAGGGATGTTATCCGGAATGACGGTTTGAAAAATCCGCGTCATCTCGATCTTGTCATGCCCCAGATGGAACGTGGCGGCAGACGGGAAAATCGGCTTTTTCATCCCGTAGATGATTGAGTGGATTTGCCAGTATTCGGGGAACAGGACGACATCCGCCTGTTCAATCTTTTTTAAGGAATCAAAGTGATAATCTGACTTAGCATGTTCCGTCTTGATTCCGATCGTCCGGAACATATTAAAAGAGAGCAGTTGCATAAAGTTCATTCCTTCCTTCTGAACAAATTATACACAATTCAACGGGCTAGGAGGGAGAGAAATGTTATGATAAGATGGTAAAGTTAAGGAGGAGATTCGTTGTGATATATACCGATAAGACGATTGACCTCATCAACGCAGCGGAAGACCTCATTCGATCTCTCGCTCAAAGTGAAACGGGGCAAGCATATAGATGTGCGAAACAAGCACAGCAAGAGTCAACAGAGGCACAGGCTGTCATTCGTGATTTTCATCAAGTCAAGGAGGACTACGAACTCGTACAACGATTCGGACGGTATCATCCTGACTATCAGACGATCACGAAAAAGGTCCATGAAGTCAAACGGCGACTTGATTTACAAGAGGAAGTCGCGCAGTTTAAAAAGGCGGAAAAACAACTCGAAACGTTACTCGGACAAATCAGTCTGAAGCTCGCTGGAGAAGTATCGCCGCAAATTAAAGTACCGACGGGAAATCCTTTCTTCGATCAAGGATGCGCTGGAGGTTGTTCGACCGGTGGCAGCTGTAGCTGTAGCGGATAACGAAGGTGAAGGGGGTAGGCTGGCGTGATCAAAGAACGAGTGGGACTCATCGTCTATGTCAATGCGATGAAAGCATCCCGTCAATTACGCCGTTACGGGAACGTCTACTTTACGTCTAAACGTGAACGATACGTTCATCTGTATGTCGATTTAGATCAGCATGAACAGGTAATGGAAGTCATTTCGACTCTCCCGTTCGTCGAATCGATCAAACGTTCAGAACGACCGTTCATCACGGAGACGTTCGCGAACAAAAAAGGTAAAATGCCAGAAGAAGCATAATCCATGGAGCGATGAGGACATCCTCGTCGCTTCTTTGTTGAAAGGAATGAAGGAAATGCGAGTCATTTCAGGGGAACGGAAAGGTACACGATTAAAAGCAGTGCCAGGGGATCAAACACGACCGACGACGGATAAAGTAAAAGAATCATTATTCAACGTCATCGGTCCTTATTTCAACGGAGGACGAGCGCTTGATTTGTTTGCGGGGAGCGGAGGTCTTGGTATCGAGTCTCTGTCAAGAGGATGCGATGAGGCAGTGTTCGTCGACCAACACCATAAAGCGATCCAAACGATCCAAGATAACTTACGGACGACACATTATACGGACCAAGCACGTGTGTTGAAAAAAGATGTAGCGATCGCTTTAACGGAACTCGCATCTGAAGAGCCGTTTAAGTTGATTTATCTAGACCCTCCCTATGCAAAAGAGCGATTGACGGAACATGTCACGTACATAGAGCAACACGATATGCTAACGGACAATGGTGTCATCGTCTGTGAACATGACTCTGCTGTTGTATTACCGGACCGGATTGGACGGCTAGAAGTCGTACGTCGACTTCGTTATTCCGCTGTCATCTCAATCACGTTATACGAATTCATGGAAGCGGAGGAAGACCACGTATGAAACGAATCGCCATTTGCCCAGGTAGCTTTGATCCGATCACGAACGGACATTTAGACATCATCGAGCGTGCCGTTCCAATTTTTGATGAGATCATCGTTGCTGTACTGAATAATTCTTCAAAGCAACCGCTCTTTTCTGTCGAGGAACGGATGGAGTTGATCGCTGATGTGACGTCGCATCTACCTCAAATCAAAGTCGATTCCTTTAATGGATTGCTTGTCGATTACGCGGCGGAAGTCGGTGCAACCGCGATTGTACGCGGTCTACGAGCAGTTTCGGATTTTGAATACGAAATGCAAGTCGCATCCATCAACAAAAAGATGAACGATCAAATCGAGACACTGTTCATGATGACGAACAATCAATATTCCTTTTTGAGTTCTTCGATCGTCAAGGAAGCGGCTAAATACGGTGCTTCCGTCGCTGATCTCGTGCCACCTTCTGTAGAAGAGGCGCTACGTCAGAAATATACGAAAGGAGAACTATAATGAAAGCTTGGAAACCGGCCTTAGCAGCGGTCATCGCTGCCCTGCTCGTATTCTTCGTGCCACTTCCCTATTTCATCTCCTATCCAGGTGATGCGACATCGACGGAAGATTTGATTGATGTGTCTGGGGGCGACAAGGAACCAGGAGATTTGATGATGTTGACGATCGCTCAGCGTCGGGCAACCCCTTATTTCCTCGTAGAAAGCCTCTTCCTGCCGTTTTCTGAAACATCTAGTGTAAGTGATTATTTGTACGACGGTGAGTCAGACGCACAGTATGAAACACGTCAGAAGCTATACATGGAAGAAGCGCAGCATAACGCTACGATAGAGGCATACGAATTAGCGGATAAAAAAGTCGATGTCGACTTTAAAGGAGTCTACGTTTCCGGTGTCATTCCAGGAGGTCCAGCCGAAGGAAAACTGAAGGCTGGGGACCGAATCACGGGTGTCGACGGAAAACCGATTACGTCGTTTGACGGATTCATGAAGACGATTCAATCAAAAAAAGCAAAAACAGCCGTTCCGATTCAATTCTCGCGTAAATCGGAAATCAAGAAGACGACAATTCGGGTGGATCAGTTATCGAAAGAAGTCAAACGAGTCGGGCTCGGTATTTATGAACCATTACCGATTTCTAACGTAACGACAGATCCTGAAATCGAATTTCGGGTTGAAGATGTCGGTGGTCCTTCTGCTGGGATGATGTTCACGCTTGAAATCTATGATCAATTGACGCCAGGTGATTTGGCGAAAGGACATAAGATTGCCGGTACGGGGACAATTGAAGAAGGCGGAAAGGTTGGGCCAATCGGTGGAGCGTGGCAAAAGGTCGTCGCTGCTGACGAGGCGGAAGCAGAAATCATGTTCGTGCCAGCAGGAGAAAACTACAAAGAAGCTAAACCATCCATTAAAAAACTCGGAACGAACATGAAGCTCGTTCCGATCAAAACGGTTGAAGATGCGATTGATTATTTGGAAGAACTTCCAGCGAAATAAGGAAAGCGGCGGTGTTCGAGCAACGCGTCGTAGCGAGCCAAGGGCAGTGCGTATGCAGCTGTGACTTGGCTTTCTTTCGTTAGCCAAGGATGATTCGTGAACGTACTGAAAACAGGGACACGCGTTTTGATGTTCTTAAGTGCCAGTCGTCCTCGTTCTGAAAAAGCGAGGGGGCGAACGAAACCAACATGGTCATAATCAATCCGTGCGACCTCCTCTGCTGTCGTTGAAGTCAACAGATAGATAAGGGCACGCTGCAGACTCGTACGCGTATAACGGCGTGTTTTGACGTAATCTAAAAAGAAATCGAATGTCTCTGCTTGTTTGGCACCTTCGATGAGACGAGGAGCTAATGAATCGTCAATTCCGGCGATTCGTATCAACTCGGATAGAGGAGTCGTCAATAGACGTTGGCGAATCCATGGATAATAGTGCGAAAAATGAGCGAAAGAGGCGTTTGTTAGGACGTTCTCCGTCTGTTCGGGAAGTCCGAGTAGCTGACCATGTGTTTGGTAATGGGCGCGTATCGCAGTGGCACTCATGATATCTCCGGTTGATAGATCATGATAGCCACTTCCAATCCGTTTCGTCGTGTGAAGCAATAGATTCTTTGTGGCGCGAGCATAATAATAACCGAGTGTATTGTTCGGTTGCGTCAAGTCAAGCGTCTGCGAGACACGCTTGAACGCTTGACTGGCAGCGTGAGCGGAAGAAAGCCCTACTGTTAATCCGTCGCGTAACGCTTGCTTGTACGCAGTCGTTTCTTCAATCTGTTCCGCTGCTGCATGCAGAAAAGGTTGGATATCACCACATTCGCTTCCGAACGAAAGCGACTCACAACCAATCGTCTCAGCAATCGTTACCCCACCGAGCGCAAAACGATCCGCGCGTTGTACGGCAAAATAAAAAGGAAGTTCGAGAACGAGATCAACGGCACCACTTGCGACTGCTGCTTGAGCACGTGTCCATTTGTCCGTAAAGGCGGGCTCACCACGCTGCATGAACGTCCCACTCATGATGGCGACGATGACGTCGGCATCGGTTTCCCGTCGTGCTGTCGTCGCTTGATAATAGTGTCCGTTATGAAACGGATTGTACTCTGAAATGATAGCTGTCATCCTCATGAAAACTTTCTCCTTTGCAAACCGAAATAAGTGCGGTAATATGGATAAAGACGTCCAAAAGTGTTCGTTCTCTAGCGATTTCAGTGTAAAGAAAAAACATTGACAAAACAAGATGTCCTCTCTATAATTCATATTGTTGCAATTGAGGTGATTCGGATGAAATGGTCCCTGATGCAATTGAATAAATTGCGCAATCTGGGTCAACTTCAGGTTAACGAGACGATCGAGCTCAATGAGCTAGTCGCCCTCCATCCGGATATCCGGGCGGTGCAACCTGTGCACGTTCGTGCAAATGCATCGTTTACATCGAATCAATTAATATTCAATCTTCGGATCACTGGCGAAATGACGCTTCCGGATGCCCGGACGCTAAATGACGTCGCTTATCCATTCGAGATTGAATCCATCGAGCCATTCCTGCTCGAGGTCGATGCTGTTTCGAACGAAGCAGATGACATCAACGTACCGATCGGGAATACGGTCGATCTTCGACCGCTCGTGCAAGAATTGATTTTACTTCATGTGCCAGTGCAAGTGCATGGGGATGATGAAGAGAATCAGTTGGTTGAGGGGGAAGGCTGGACGATTCTTTCTGAAGAAGATCCAGAGGAAACCGAACCAAAAATCGATCCGCGACTCGCGGGTCTCGCTCAGTTCTTTAAAAAAGATCAGGATTCCTGATTTCTGAAGTAAAGGCGAGTGTATTTTTTCAAGGAGGTGGACAACGATGGCAGTACCATTCCGCAGAACGTCGAAAACACGCAAACGTCTTCGCCGTACTCATTTCAAACTCCGTGTACCAGGTATGGTCGAGTGCCCAAACTGTGGTGAAATGAAACTTTCACACCGTGTTTGTAAAGCATGTGGCTCGTACAAAGGTAAAGAAATCGTCAGCAAATAAGCTGATTGATCGGTATAAAAGCGACCTTCGAATCGAGAAATCGGTTTTAAGGTCGTTTTTTTCATGAAAGGGGATATGACTAGATGAATGTGGGAATCATTGGCGCGGGTGCCATCGGGTTGTTGCTTGCCTCTTATTTATCGGAAGAGCATGCAGTCACGCTTTATGTGCGACGAGAACAAGAAGAGGAACGACCGATCATTCGCGATGGACAAGCGAGTCGTCTCGTACGGATCCGGAAGATTGATCGGCTCGAGTCAGAAGACTTGGTGTTTGTCGCGACAAAGTCGTATGATATAAAAAGTGTGATTCCATTCCTTAAACGGCTGACGTGTCCCGTCATGTTCCTGCAAAATGGAATGGATCATTTGAAATGGAAAGAGCAATTGCCTCATGTCTTATTCGGTGTAGTCGAACATGGTGCTATGCGCACTGCGCCGTTTGAAGTCCAGCATACTGGACAAGGACGTATTCGTTACGGAAATCAAGAGGTAGCGAACTTGTCGTCAAAACAGCTCCGTTTTGAATTCGAATCGGATATGGAAGCGGTCTTGTTGACGAAGCTGTTCATCAACGTCGTCATCAATCCAGTGACGGCTTATTACGGTGTCGAGAATGGGTTCTTGCTAGAGATGCCTTATCGACAAGAAGCCCGTCAATTGTTTGACGAAATGCAGGCGATTTTTCCGAATCATAGCATTACTTATTCTGAAATCGAGCGAATCATGAAGAGCACGAGTAAAAATCGTTCTTCGATGTTACGAGATCTTGAGCACGGACGACAGACAGAAGTGGAACCGATACTTGGATATGCGTTACGTCAGGCAACGACTGCGACGCCACGTTTATCTTTTTATTATGAACAGATCAAACAGAGGGAGGGTCCGCAGTGACGGTCTTCATCATTTTTCCTTTATTCAGCCTGATTGCGTTGTATCTCGTTTTTTTACTTCTGTTTCGAAAACACGGGAAGGCCGTTCGATTTGCACTCGACTTCGGGACGTTCATCGTTCTGTATGCTATTCATGTCGCATTGATTGCCTTAACTGGAACAAACTACTTAGGGTGGATCGTCATCGTCGTGTTGTTGGTGTTTGCGTTAAACGCGCTCTGGCAACGGATTCGACAACTTGATGTAGATTTAAGACAAATGATTCGGCATAGTTGGCGGATCATTATCTTACTGGCATTACCCGTCCATTTCGTGTTGTTCGTGCTCGGTATACGTCAACTGTTCATTAGCTGACGAGTTAGGTAAGAAAGAAGGGATTTTGTTTGAAGGTACAACCATTTGAAGCCTTATATGATGACAACTCGTTAATGCATCGTGCTTCACGAGAAGAATTCTTAACATATGTCGATCACCTCGGAACGAGTGGTTTAGCGTCGAGAAGCCGCTTGCTTGAAGAACGCCGCTATCCGCATCTTGCAGCGCTGACAGACGAACTCGAACGCCAAAATCCAAATATGACGGAGCGTTTGCGGGAGCGTGTCGCGAAGCTTCGGACGGGTGAGGCACAAGCCGTGATTACAGGACAACAAACTGGTATTTTTGGCGGACCATTATATGCTATCTATAAATTGTTGACCTGTCTTAAGGTCGCGCAGCAGGCGGAAGTGACACTTGATCGTCCTGTCGTTCCGATTTTTTGGCTCGCGACCGAAGACCACGACTTTGATGAGATCAATCATGTATATGTTCCGACAGCAGATTTTCAAACACGAAAAATCGCAGTCGCTCCTGCTGAAACGATTGCCCGCTCGGTCAGTCGATTGTCCTTTGATCAAGCAGCACTTCTTGAAATCATCGAAGAGACGTTCCGAGCGATGCCGGAGACGGTGCATACGAAACGATTAGTTACGCGTCTGAAGCAACTCGTTGAAGCATGTACATCGTACGGGATGTTTTTCTCACAATTGATTGGTGAATTGATCGATTTTGATGTCGTCTTCTTTGATGCGGACACACATTTTGTCCGTGAACTCGAGATTCCGTTCTTTGAACGGTTGATTCAAGACAATGCGGAATTTAGACGAGCATTAACAGATGGTATTTCACAGACGCAAGAGTTACCAGATACATTCTTGAACGAGGAAGCGGCGCATCTTTTCGTCGATGATCACGGTCGTCAGTTACTTTATCCGACAGCAAGTGGATTTGAGACGAAACAAGGGAAGCAGTATACGGAGCTTGAGTTGATCGCATTACTATACGCCAGTCCGGAACGTTTCTCCAACAGTGTCGTCACGCGTCCATTGATGCAGGATTACCTGTTCCCGACGCTTGCCTATATCGGTGGTCCGGGAGAATTAGCGTACTGGACACGCTTACGACCGCTCTTTCATCACCTGAAGTGGACGATGCCGTTGTTGATTCCTCGCATGGGCGGATTACTAGTGCGCCATAGCGATGAAAAACGGCTGAAGAAGCTCGACGTATCACTTGAAGAAATCGTTCGGTCAGGCGTTCCGATTCCGGTCTATTCGGAAGAACAGATTACAGGGCACCTGCAGACGGCAGCGATGCTAAAAGATAGTTTCGTATCTGAATTCCTTTCGCTTGAACATCAGTTACTGCGAACTTCGAGTAAGAGTGAGAAAATCAAGAAACAACTCGAACAATCGATTGCTAGTCTGTTAGTAGAAGATCGACGTCAGTTCGATCGACAAACACGGCAATATAAAGAGACGGCTTACCATCTTCTTCCTGATGGAGCACCACAAGAACGGATTCATTCCATCCTACCGTGGTTGAATTATCATGGGCCTGATTTTGTTCGGGACTTAAGGAACGCCTATGAGGCGAATGAGACTGAACAACTGAAGATTTTCCTTTAAACCTGCTGAAACTAGCAGGTTTTTTTGATTTTTTAGCGAAAATTACACAAAAGTTAAATAAATCAAGGAAACTGTCTCATTTTCGTAACGTTTTCACGAGAGAATGTGATACATTGAAAAAGAGTAACGTCCTTCAAGGACAGTGAAAGGTGAGGCAGGACATGTTTGAGCATGAAACGGTATTGAAATGGGAGTCAATCGAAGGACTCGCGATTAAACCCGACGGTATTTACGTCGATTGTACATTAGGTGGAGCAGGACATAGCGAAGAAATCGTCAAGCAACTGACGACAGGTCATCTATACGCATTTGACCAAGATGATGTCGCCCTCGCTCATGCAGCAGAACGTCTCGCGGCGTATGAAGGTCGCTTTACTTTAATAAAGAGTAATTTTGCTTATTTAAAAGAGCAGTTAGCAGCACATGGCGTCGAGAAAGTGGACGGCATCTTATTCGATCTCGGTGTCTCTTCACCACAATTAGACGAAGGGGAACGGGGATTTAGTTACAATCACGACGCACGTCTCGACATGCGCATGGATCAATCTTCTCCACTTTCTGCCTACGAAGTTGTCAATGAGTGGTCGTACAATGATCTCGTACGTATCTTCTTTACATACGGGGAAGAGAAATTCTCAAAACAGATTGCGCGTAAAATCGAAAAAGCGCGGGAAGAGCGACCGATCGAAACGACATTTGAACTCGTCGAATTGATCAAGGATGCGATTCCGGCACCAGCACGACGTAAAGGTGGTCACCCTGCGAAACGGACGTTCCAAGCAATCCGGATTGCCGTCAATGATGAACTGAATGTCTTTGACCGTGCGGTACACCAAGCAATCGATTTATTACGGGTCGGTGGACGTCTATGTGTCATTACGTTCCATTCACTTGAAGATCGTATGTGTAAACAAGCAATTAAAGAAAAATCATCACTACCCGAGCTTCCACCGGGTTTACCGATGATACCGGTCGAAATGGAGCCGGAACTCCGGCTCGTCACACGCAAGCCGATTACGGCTGGTGTTGAAGAGCTCGATGATAACCGTCGCGCCCGATCGGCAAAATTACGAGTTGCTGAAAAAATGAAAGAAACTTGAGAGGAGCATTCCAATGGCAGAACCACTTCGTAAATCGGTCCAAACGGTTCAACCCGTTCGTCAACAACCTGTTCAGGAACCACGGAAGACGGAAGATATCGCGCGTCGCGTCGCCGTCCGTCCGAAGTATCGCTTGTATCCCTTTGAAAAATTCTTATACAGCGCGATGATTGGTGGTCTTGTGTTATTTGGGAGTTTGACGATCAGTACGCACAACGAAGCGTATAATGTCAGTCGTGATTTAGCGAAAGAAAATCAAGTCACACAGTCACTCAAAAAAGAAAATGAACGTTTACAACTAGAGGTCACGAACTTAAGCTCTCCGGAACGGATTTATAAGATTGCAAAAGAGCAGGGTCTTGATATGCGTAAAGGGAATATCAAGGTGATTCCTAAATGAATCCACTGAAAAAATCCCGTTGGAGAGTAGCCTTTATCATGATGATATTTGCTACTCTCTTTTTTGTGTTCATTGGCCGATTTTTATACTTGGCGACAACTAAACAATTCCATGGGGAGGACATGATCGCCTATGCTGAGAAAAAGCGATGGGAGTCGCAGGAAACGCTTGGAGCAGAGCGTGGTGAGATTTTTGATCGTCTCGGTTCCCCGATTGCGATCAACGTCCCATCGTATCACCTAATCGGTATTTACCGATTAGGTGGCGTAAAAGATCCGGACGAGACAATCATTGACTTTAAAAAGACGGCTGAAGGTCTTGCACCGATTCTTGGAATGACAACGAAGGAATTAGAGACGTATTTGATTGAGAACAAAGACCGTTCTCAAATCGAATTCGGAAAAAAAGGAAATGATTTAACGCTCGATCAAAAAGAGAAGATCGACAAGTTGAAACTCCCTGGAATCCGGATGATCGAAGAACCAAAACGATACTACCCGAACGGTATCTTTTTGTCCGATACACTCGGATTCGTCCAAAAGATCACGGAGGAGAATGGTCGTGTCGCTTTACAAGGACAGATGGGAATCGAAAAACAGTATGATCATGCCTTGAGCGAATCTTACGGAGCACGTGTCTTCGAGAAAGACCGGAGCGGTAATCCGTTGATCCAAGGTTCGTCGCGTGTCTCGAATGAACCGAAGGACGGATCGAACCTCTATTTGACGATCGATCATCGCATTCAACAGTCGCTCGAGAAACAGATGCAAAAAATGTACAACACATATAAGCCGAAAAATGCGACAGGAATTGTCATGGATGCGAAGACTGGTGAAATTCTTGCTATGGCGGATCGTCCATCGTTCAACCCGAACTTACGTGACATGAAGGATTTCACGAATTTTGCTGTTTCCTCCCGATTCGAACCTGGTTCGACGATGAAGATTTTCACGCTCGCAGCAGCGATTGACGCGGGAGTCTTCCGTCCGAACGAAATGTATAAATCGGGTAGCTATAATTATAAAGGAACGGTCATCAAGGATTACAATGATGTCGGTTGGGGAACGATTCCGATGATCGAGGGTGTATACCACTCCTCGAACGTCATGTTCTCAAAGTTGACGGCGGAAAAAATAGGAATCGAACGATATAAAGAATACTTTAAGAAGTTTCATTTTGACCAACGAACGGGTATAGACATCTCGGGAGAAGTAAATAGTCAATCTGATTTGTCAAAACCGTTGAATGCGCTCATCACCTCATGGGGACAATCAACTGCGGTCACACCAATGCAATTGCTCCAAGGGGCGACGGCAATTGCTGGTGACGGTGAAATGGTCAAACCGCATATCATCCAAAAGGCGGACCATACGGATAAAGCGCCGTACCGGGCGAAAACGGAAGTCGTCGGTAAGCCGATTTCAGCCGAAGCAGCAAAAGCGACGCGGGATGCACTTGACGGTGTCGTCAACAGTAAAATCGGAACCGGTCAAATGTACAAGTTAAAAGACTACCGTGTCATCGGTAAGACCGGTACAGCTCAAATTTCTGAGAATGGAAAGTATATTCAAGGGCAGTTCATTCACTCATTCATCGGTATGGCTCCAAAAGATGATCCGGAATTAATCATGTACATTGCGGTCGATCGTCCATCAAAAAGTGAATCATCGGTTTCAGGACCCCTCATCATGAGCCCGGTATTCAAAAGTGTCATGAATACGGCTTTGCAGTACCGAAGCATTCAACCGGAGACGCAAAAAGACTCAGTGGATGTTAAAGCGAAGATCACACCGAGCTACATCAAGAAGAGTACTCGACAAGCGACGGAGTTGGCTAAAGAACAAGAGGCTGTTCCGATCATCCTTGGGGATGGGGCAGAAGTTGTTTCGCAGATCCCATCTCGTGGTCAAGAGTTCGTCAGCGGAGAGCGTGTCTTGCTGAAGACTGCGAACACATTCAAGATGCCGAATTTGACGGGATGGTCGCAACGAGACGTTAAGAAACTCGTCAGCTTATATGATTTGAAGCTCGACGTCATCGGTAAAGGTTTTGTAACCAAACAATCAGCTCGAACTGGTACACTAGTGAAGGAAAATGGAAAGTTAACGGTCGAACTAGCTGAACCTAAAGAATAACGGTGGAGCAAATTTCCTGATTTTTACAGGAAGACGAGGACGAACAGGAGTCATTCGTTGACTTTTGCATTCGTCCTCTTTTGCTGTCATCAAATGGAGGTATATATCATGTTAACAATTACGCAAATTGCTGAGTGGTTACATCTCGATGTCAAAGACGACCGTGTCGTCCGCCACTTCGCAACGGATTCACGCGCGCAACTTGAAGACGGTCTCTATGTTCCGATTCAAGGAGCACGCGTCGATGGACATCGATTCCTTGAAGGTGCAAAAAAACAAGGAGCGATCGTCACCTTATGGAAGAGAGGCATTGATCGACCAGATATCGACGTCGTTTTCTTAGAAGTCGATGAACCGCTGGTTGCCTTGCAACAGATCGCAAAGCAGTACTTAATGCAGGTTGCGCCAAAAGTCGTTGCCATCACTGGATCAAATGGGAAGACATCAACGAAGGATATGGTTGAAAGTGTACTCAAGACGACCTTCAAGACACATAAGACACAAGGAAACTTCAATTCAGATATCGGAATGCCATTAACGATTCTCATGATGCCGGCTGATACGGAAGTCGCTGTGCTTGAGATGGGAATGAACGGTTTTGGCGATATCGAATTCTTGTCGAATCTTGCTGAACCAGATATCGCACTCGTCACGAACATCGGCGAATCACATGCGGAGCAAGTCGGTGGACGCAGTGGTATCGCTAAAGCGAAGCTTGAGATACAATCTGGCCTTAAACCGGGAGGTCATTTGTTTATTGATGGGGATGAATCACTTCTCGCAGAAGTCGAAGCGGAGAAGATTGGCTATCAAATCGGAAATACGTACCGGATCGAGACGACGGAGGCGACATTTTTCGGAACAGCCTTTACTTACGATGGTACGGCCTTTCATCTACCAGTCTTAGGAAAACACCAAGTCCGAAATGCAGCGTACGCAATTGCGACAGCGCGCGCACTTGGCGTGACGGATGCCCGTATTCAGGAAGGATTCGACGCGGTTGAACTAACACCGATGCGAATGGAACGACTACTCTTCGAGGAGACGGCGGTCATTAACGATGCGTATAACGCAAGTCCGACATCAATGAATGCAGCGATTGAGACGATCACTGCACTAGATGGGTATACGACGCGCGTTCTCGTTCTCGGCGATATGTATGAATTAGGGGACCAAGAGCGCTTGTTACATGCCTCGGTCGGAAAGCGGATTGCGTTACCGATCTCGCATGCTATCCTAGTAGGGGAGAAAGGCGCATGGATTGCTGAAGGAATCAGCGACCCATCCGTCCAAATCCAATTCGCGGCAACCGTCGAGGATGCTGCAAAACGATTGCGTTCGCTGCTTGGAGAACGAACGATCGTCTTGTTGAAAGCGTCACGTGGGATGGCGCTCGAACGGATATTGACCTATCTGAACGAAAACTAATTTTTGAAAAAGGGTGTCTGCTATGATCACATTATTCATCAGTCTTATTCTTGCATTTCTTGTTGTACTACTTGTCATGCCAAAGGCGATTCCATTTCTACACCGATTGAAGTTCGGTCAGGAAATTCGGGAAGAGGGACCCCAGTGGCATCAAGTCAAATCGGGAACGCCAACGATGGGTGGGATCGTCATTCTCGTCGCGATGATCGTCAGTGTTCTTGGTGCGATCGTCATGGGCGATCTATCGACGACTCAATTATCGTTACTGTTTTTAACACTTGCGTATGGCGTCATCGGCTTCATTGATGATTACATCAAAGTCGTCAAGAAACGTAACCTTGGTCTGAATTCGAAACAAAAATTAATTGGACAAATCGTCGTCGGATTGTTATTCGTCTGGTTGAGCGGTGGATTCACGAGTGACGCGACGTATCTATCGATTCCATTTACCGATTTTGAGCTTGATTTCGGAATCATCTATCCGTTCGTTGCCTTGTTCTGGTTAGTCGGTTTCTCAAATGCAGTCAACTTGACGGACGGGTTGGACGGTCTTGTATCATTCACAGCGATTCCAACATTCCTCTTTTTCGGATTATACAGTTGGTTTATCGCAGATGAAGTAGGCGCTGCTTGTTTTGCTTTCTCAGCAGTCGGTGCATTGATCGGCTTCCTGTTATTCAATGCGCACCCAGCGAAGATCTTCATGGGAGATACAGGATCTCTTGCACTCGGTGCTGCACTAGCAGGTCTATCGATCGTCTTAAAACTGGAATTACTACTCGTCTTAATCGGTATCGTTTTCGTTGTTGAGACATTATCCGTCATTCTACAAGTCATCTCCTTTAAGACGACAGGGAAACGAATTTTCAAAATGAGTCCAATTCACCACCACTTCGAAATGGTCGGGTGGAGCGAATGGCGGATCGTCGGTACATTCGCAGGAATCAGCTGTTTGATGGCATTCATCGCCTATCTATTCGTGTAATAAAAAAGAAGAGAGAAAGTGAGCGATTCAACAATGGAACAACGACAATGGAATGATCAAAAAGTGCTCGTTCTCGGAACGGCGAAAAGTGGCATCGCAGCCGCTCGGTATTTAGCGAGTGTTGGTGCAGAGGTAACGGTCAATGATGGGAAAACGCCGTCCGAGAGTGATCAAGCGACGCTTGCATCACTTGATGTTAAGACGGTTTATGGTGAGCATCCGCTCACACTACTCGACGACATCGATTTGATCGTCAAGAATCCAGGGATTCCGTATCACATCGATCTGCTACAAGAAGCGCTACGACGTGACATTCCGGTTTGGACAGAGGTAGAACTGGCGTATCAAGCAACCGATGCGACGTGGATTGCCATCACAGGATCGAACGGGAAAACGACGACGACAACGCTTGTCCATGAGTTGTTGAAAACCGGTAAGCGACGTGTACATTTGGCAGGAAACATTGGATTCCCGGCAATTGAAATCGCATGTCAGGCGAAACAGGACGATATCATCGTCATTGAATTATCAAGTTTTCAATTGATGGGGATCGAGCAGTTCCGACCATATACGGCAGCCTTTTTGAATTTATCACCGGCACATTTGGATTATCATGGTAATTTTGAATCGTATGGCGAAGCGAAAGCCCGGATATTTAAGAACATGAAAGAAACGGATCGTCTTGTCTTGAATGCCGATGATGCGTCCGTCAATGCGCTCGGAAAGGCTGCTGAAGTAACGCCACTCTTGTTCTCTCGTCGTCAATCGGCGTATGCAGAAGTCATGAACGATACGTTGACAATCAATGGGACGAGTATCTTACCTGTTAGTGAACTTGCTCTTGGTGGTGGGCATAATGTCGAGAACGTTCTCGCCGCCTTAACACTCGTCGAACCGTTTAACCTAGCATTATCTGACGTTCAACATGTTCTAAGGACGTTTGGTGGTGTAGAGCACCGGACACAGTTCATCGGTGAAATTGCTGGTCGAAAAGTCTATAACGACTCGAAAGCGACGAATAACGTCGCAACGGAAGCAGCGTTGTCAGGATTTACGGCACCCATCATCTGGTTGTGTGGCGGACTCGAACGTGGAGCGGATTTGACCCCGCTACTTGATGCAATGAAGCATGTCAAACATGTCATCGGACTTGGTGAGACGGGGCATCGTTTCGGAACGCTTGCTTTAGAGAACGGTTATTCAGCAACGGTCGTAGAAACGATGGATGAAGCCGTGAAAGTAGCGTTTGAAGTATCGCAACCCGGCGACATCATTTTGTTGTCACCAGCATCCGCAAGTTGGGATCAATACAAGACATATGAAGAACGCGGCAATCATTTCGTTCGTGCCGTACATGAAGTAGGAGGAACAACAGTATGAAAATCGTCGTCTCTGGAGGCGGTACTGGTGGACATATCTATCCGGCACTCGCTATGATTCGAGAACTTGAACAACGCATGCCATGTGAGGTTCTCTATATCGGAACAGAAAATGGTCTTGAGGCGGATATCGTACGTCGGGCAGGAATTCTATTTGAATCGATCGAAATTTCCGGAATTCGTCGTTCGTTATCTTTTGAAAACGTCAAGACAGGTATTCGTTTCGTCAAGAGCGTTCGTCGTGTTCGTCGACTACTGCGCCAGTTCCAACCGGATATCGTCGTCGGTACAGGTGGGTTCGTCTGTGGACCTGTACTGTATACGGCAGCAAAAATGGGTTTTAAGACACTTGTCCATGAACAAAACAGCTTACCTGGTATCACGAATAAATTCTTAGCGCGTTATGTGGATCGTGTCGCACTATCTTTCAAAGGCTCCGGACATCACTTCGGTAAGAATGAGACAAAGACGATTCTGATCGGAAATCCACGCGCTTCTGAAGTAGCGGAGTTACAGATTGATCCACTCGAAGAACGTCGGCGATTCGGTTTCGAAGAAGGACGTCCACTCGTTGTCATTTACGGTGGAAGCCGTGGTGCACCTGCCATCAACGAAGCAGTCGTCGATATGATGCCCAAAGTCGAACAAGCAGGCTGGTCGCTCCTCTTCGTTACAGGTCAAATCCATTTTGATACGATTGTTTCACGCGTCGGTTCCGTACCAGAACGTATTCAACTTCGCCCATTCGTATATGATTTACCGAACATCTTAAAAGCAAGTCAACTCGTCATTTCGCGATCGGGTGCAAGTACGTTGGCGGAATTGACGACGCTTGGTTTACCGAGTGTTCTTATTCCGAGTCCTTACGTGACGGAAAATCATCAAGAAGTCAATGCCTCATCGCTCGTTGAGACAGGTGCAAGTCTATTGATTCGTGAACAAGAGCTGACAGGGGATCGGTTATTTGAGGCATGTGAACAGGCATTAGCGCAACAACAAAAGATGTCTGAAGCAGCACTTTCACTCGGTATGCCGAACGCTTCGCGAGATTTAGTCGATGAATTGTTACGGCTGACTGGACAAAAAAACTAAACTATTGCAGGAAAAGACCGATAGGGGAATGAACTGTTACGTATAGAGGGGGAATGAGACGTGAGGGAACGGAGAGCGGTCGGACGACCACAAGAGGACGAGAACGTCCGCAGTCTCGAAGATAAGATACCTTATATCCGTGAACAACGTCGCAAAAAGGCCAATCGAAGACTGATCTATGTTCTGATTTTGATTGGTCTGCTAGTCGGAGTCGTCTTTTATCTACAGTCGAGCTACTCTCGAGTCGCTCGTTTTGAAATCGATGGAAACATCAATGTCAAATCAGCGGATATCTTGCAAGCATCTGGAGTGAAGGTAAATAAGACGCATGCTTTCAATCTATCGGACGAAGACGTTCTTGAACGTATCGAACAAGTTCCCGGCATCCAGGAAGCGACGATGCAAAAGCACTTTTTGCATCAATATCGTGTGACGGTGACGGAAGAAAAAGAGATTGCCTATGCGAAGGATAAGCCGGGAGACCGAATCGTTCTCGCGGATGGAGCAATTATTCCCGGTAAATCGAAAGAAGAGTTGTTCGATGCCCCGATCTTGACCGGTTTTACAGATCAGTCGTTGAAACGGTTGACGAAGGAACTTGTTAAAATTGAGCCAAAAGTGCGAAGTCGGATCTCCGAAATCGTAGCGAATGATAAGACGGACAAGGGTGGTCTGAAATTATTCATGACAGACGGAAATACGGTACTGCTCAGTACTTCTGCTTTTTCAAACTCTTTGAATGAGTATGTAAAAGTTATTTCTGCCCTACCGAAAGGAAAAACAGGAACGATTACAATTGATGGAGGCATCTATTTCAAACCATATAAAGGAAAAAAATAGAAGAGGTACAAGAGGATGGTCTAAGAAAAAACAAACGTGTGTTTTCATTCGATGACCATGATCGGTATCGTCATCAAATCGTAATCTATTCGAACGCTAAGACGGGCAATAACTTCTTTTCGTAAGTATTTATATAGTGTAGACTTAAACGAGAAGAAGCCTGTCCGATTCCTAGAATATAATTAGGAATAAAAAGGATTAGTATTATGAAAGTGGAGGTGTCACTCCCATGGAAACGAAAGGTACGATTGCCGCGCTCGACATTGGGACATCGGAGGTGAAGCTCATCGTCGGTGAACTACTTGGTGGAACGCTGAACGTTCTTGCTGAAGGTTCTGCACCATCCGCGGGTGTTAAACGAGGTGTCATCGTTGACATCGATCAAACAGTACATGCCATTAAACAAGCGGTCACAGAAGTGGAACGTACACTAGGTGAACCAATTGGTGAAGTATATGTCGCTATTTCAGGCGAGCACATTCAAGTGAAAGATTGCCAAGGGATGACGTCAATCAAAGGTGAGGACAATGAAATCACGGATGATGACGTGAAGGATGTCTTGCATTCTGCAATGGTCATGCGGATTCCGAATGAACTGAGCGTGGTTGATGTCTTACCGAAGACGTTTACGGTCGATCAGCAAACAGAAATCACTGATCCGAGAGGAATGATCGGTTATCGTCTCGAAGTAACAGGGAAGCTCATCATCGGAGCGAAGACGATCCTACATAGCATTAAACGTTCCATTGAACGGGCTGGATTAGAGCTTGCTGGATATGTGCTGGAGAGTTTAGCGGTATCTAGAATCGCCGCATCGATTGATGAACTTGAGCTCGGTGTTGGAATCATCGATATCGGACATGAGACGACTACTCTTTCCATCTACGAAAAGAATGACCTCGTCTACTCGACGACGTTGCCTTATGGCGGTGATCATTTGACGCGTGACTTAACGTATAAAATGAACTGTAAATATCAAGACGCAAAACTTGCTAAAGAAGAGTACGGCGTTGCGCTAGAAGCGCTTGGTGATCCGGAGGAGAAGGTCTCCTACGTCACGATTAATGGTGAACACCGTTTCGAACCACAATCAGAGATCGGATTCGTCCTAGAAGCGCGACTTGAGGAAATCTTCGAGATGATTCAAAAACGAATGACGCAAGCGGGATACGCTCATATGAATAGTGGTTTGATCTTATGTGGTGGAAGTTCTTCACTACCTGGCATTGATCAGCTCGGGAAGCGGATTTTCAAGCAGAGCGTCAATGTCTATCAGCCTGCTAGTCTCGGTATTCGTCATCCGAAGTATGCCGTTGCAGCCGGTATGTTACGCTATGTACTCTCAAGAAGCACTGTGTCGAAATCAGGTTTCGATCGGGCGGAAGAGAAAGAAGTCGTAGCGCATGGACGTGAACAGGATGCACTGCTCATGAACGAACAGGCATCACCTGCTCGTGAAGAACGACCAACGCGTGAACAGCCTCCAAAAGAGAAAAAGTCATTCAGTAGTTTCTTTGAGAAATTCTTTGGTTAATGCCTACAAAAAATCCAATGAGTAAAAATATTAGGGGGCCCTTTTTATGTTGCATTTTGATGAAATGATGGACCAAGTAGCAAAAATCAAGGTCATCGGTGTAGGCGGTGGCGGTTCGAACGCCGTCAACCGAATGATTGAACACGGTGTCCAAGGCGTAGAGTTCATCGCGGTAAACACGGATGCTCAGGCATTGAACATGTCACAAGCTGACGTGAAATTACAACTCGGCGCAAAATTGACACGTGGTCTCGGTGCGGGTGCCAATCCGGAAATCGGTAAAAAAGCGGCAGAAGAGAGCCGTGAACAATTAACAGAAATCCTTTCAGGCGCTGACATGGTCTTCGTCACAGCCGGTATGGGTGGTGGGACCGGAACGGGAGCTGCTCCTGTCATCGCTGAGATTTCAAAAGAAATCGGTGCATTGACAGTCGGCGTCGTGACAAAGCCATTTATGTTTGAAGGACGTAAACGAATGCAACATGCTGTTTCTGGTGTCCAGAACTTCAAAGAAAAAGTTGATACGTTGATCGTCATTCCGAACGATAAGTTACTTGAAATCGTTGATCGGAATACACCGATGCTTGAAGCGTTTAAAGAAGCGGATAACGTCTTGCGTCAAGGTGTACAGGGTATCACTGATTTGATCGCCGTACCTGGTCTCATCAACCTTGACTTCGCTGACGTGAAGACGATCATGACCGAAAAAGGTTCTGCTTTGATGGGTGTCGGTGTCGCGACAGGTGAACATCGTGCGACGGAAGCAGCGAAAAAAGCGATTTCGAGTCCGTTGCTTGAGACATCGATCGAAGGTGCGAAAGGTGTTCTAATGAACATCACGGGTAGTGCGAACCTTAGCTTGTACGAAGTGACGGAAGCCGCACAAATTGTTCAGAGTGCAGCCGATGAGGAAGTCAACTTGATTTTCGGTTCTGTCATCAATGATAACCTAGAAGATGAAATCATCGTCACAGTCATCGCGACGGAATTCGAAAACGAACCACTCGATTTCGAAATTCCATCCGCACAAGAGATGATGAAAAACCTCTTGAAGAAAAAACAAGCGACTCCACCACCAACAGAGGAGTCAAAACCACAACCACAAGTCGAAGAGACACCTGTCAGCTCGAATCCTGAACCGGCTAAAGCGCCAGATGTCGAAGAAACGATGGACATCCCATCTTTCCTTCGCCGGAATAATCGTTGATCGATGTTCCAGTGACACGACTGCTAAACTATGAGGTGTCGCGAAAGCGGCGCCTCTTTTTTTAAAATCAAAGGAGGCATGAACATGTTTGGACAATGGATCAAATGGGATACACCTACAGGTACCGTGCGTGCTGCCTTTACGACGAAGTTCGCTGCCCCTCATGAAAACGGAAATTTAGGGTTACATGTCAACGATGATCGCGACGGTGTCATCCAGAACCGACAAGTCATCGCACGTCAACTTGATCTATCCCTTGAGAACTCGATTTGGGCACAGCAAGTTCACGGAAATCACGTCGAACAGGTGACGACACTTGACTCGGGGCGCGGTGCTTTGGATTACGAAACAGCGATTCCGGGTACAGATGGATTGGTGACGACCGATTCGAATGTCTTATTGATGATGCTCTTCGCTGATTGTGTTCCGTTGATTTTTTGTGATCCGACAACAGGAATCATTGCGAACACGCACGCTGGATGGAGAGGGACTGTTAGCAATATCGTTGAAGAGACAGTCAAACAAATGGAACGTGCGGGTGCGAGTCGTTCATCGATTCAAATGGTCATTGGTCCATCGATTCGTGATTGTTGTTACGAAGTCGATCAACCGGTCATCGATGCAATCGATGCACTCGAACTCGATGAGTCTCCTTACATACGCAAGGAAGATGGAAAAGCGATGTTATCGCTACAAAAAACGAACGCTGCGCTAGCTGAGCGTTGTGGAGTGGGTGATGTCCTTGACTCAGGTCTATGTACACACTGTCAGGCGGAAGATTACTTCTCTTATCGCCACGGCGACCACGGTGGGCGCTTTGCAAGTTTGATCGTAAAGGAGTCATTGGATGTCAATTCTTGATAATGTACAAGAAGTTACAAAACGAATGGAAAAAGCGAGTGAAAAGAGTTCTTCTGAAAAGCAGGTACAGTTGATTGGTGTGACGAAATCAGTCTCAAGTCAAGTTGCTTCTGAATTATTAGCAGCTGGCGTTACCCATCTCGGAGAAAATCGTCCGGACGGATTGCTTGAAAAACAGGCAGAGCTCGGACGAACGGCATGTACGTGGCACTTCATCGGCACGTTACAGACACGTAAAGTTCGTCAAATCATCGACGCCATTGATGTATTGCATTCGCTCGACCGTCTTCATTTGGCGGAAGAAATCAATAAACGAACGGATCGGATCATTGATTGTTTCATTCAAGTCAACGTTTCTGGAGAAGAATCGAAGCAAGGCATCGCGCCGGAGGATCTACCATCGTTCTTACATGAAATCGGGCAATATCCCGCGATTCGTATCATCGGATTGATGACGATGGCTCCTTTAACGGAAGATACAACACGTATACGTGAAGTTTTCCGATCGTTAAAAACATTGCAAGAAGAGGTCAAGGCGAAAAAATTGTCGTATGCTCCATGTACGGAGTTATCCATGGGGATGTCATCGGATTTCGAGATTGCCATCGAAGAAGGGGCGACGTTCGTCCGAGTCGGGACGACGCTCGTTCACACCTAAACGAGAAGAAGGGAGAATGGATATGAGTTTCAAATCAAAAATGCAAAATCTATTTCTCGGCAACAGCGATGATTTAGATGAACTCGAGTATGAAAATGATGCTACAATAAATAAAGGTAGAGGTGCTTCACAACAAGAGTACGAAGAGTATTACGAGGAATCTACCCCAAGTGTTACTCAAAAGGAGGACAGCGTGAGACAATCGAATATTGTACCGTTACATGCGACGAAAAAAACGAAATCACAAGTTATCTTGAGTGAACCACGTGTCTTCAACGAAGCCCAGGAGATTGGGGAACATCTTCGTCAGAATCGTGCTGTCATCGTCAATATGCAGCGTATGTCAAAAGATCAATCACGACAGATGATCAACTTCTTATCTGGTGTCGTATTCGCTCTCGATGGAACGATCACGACAATCAGTCAGAATACCCTCCTCTGTGTTCCAAACAATGTCGAGTTGGCTGGTAGCATCTCGAATCTTCTAGGAGAAGATGATATTAATCATAAGGGGTGGTAAATATGGATTCACAAGTGATGTACGCAATTGGTCGTACATTAAGTACGTTATTACAATATTACAGTTATGTCATGATTGTTTATATTTTGCTATCTTGGTTCCCGAATGCTCGTGATTCAAAATTCGGACAAGTGCTCGCGATGTTGGTCGAGCCATTCCTAGCACCCTTCCGTCGTATCATCCCGCCTATCGGAGGCATGCTAGATATCTCACCGATTGTAGCCTTTCTCGTCTTGAACTTGGCACAATCGGGTATCCGAGCTATCTTTTTTGTATGAGTGTATATGATCATTATCGTGGAAGCGAGCGGGAATTCGTCGATTCGGTCTTGAACTGGATTGATCACGTGGAAGCGACGTATACGTTCAAATTAACAGATTTTTTAGACCCTCGTGAACAACAAATCACGCAAGAACTCGTCGGTTCGAAATGCGCCCTCTTTTTTGAGGGCGGTTTCGAAGGCGCTGAACGTAAACGGGCAATCCTCGCACCAGATTATTATGAATACAACGCGGATGACTTTGACATTTCCATTTATCGCATTCATTATCCTACTAAATTCGTTGAACTATCTCATCGTCAAGTCACCGGTACATTATTGAACGTCGGATTGAAGCGTGCCAAATTCGGTGACGTCATCATCCAGGATCAAGTGCAGTTCGCTGTCGCAGACGAAGTCGCGACATACATCGAAGCAAACGTCGAACGCGCAGGCAAGACGAAGATTCGTCTTTCGCGCGTAGACGCAGAAGATCGTTTGAAAGTGAAGGAACAGGAGTGGGAAGAGACACTCGGGTTCGTCAGCTCACTTCGGTTCGATACAGTAGTCAGTGAAATTCTCGGCTTCTCGCGTCAAAAAGCACAGGCGCTCATTAAACAGGGTGAAAGTAAAGTGAATTATAAAGTAGTGGATGACGTGAGTTTCATGCTTGAAGAAGGTGATCTGCTTTCTTTACGTGGAACGGGACGCGTCAAATTGATTGCGATTCTCGGATCAACGAAACGTGATCGAATCAAACTACAATACGGTATTTTAAAAGGATAAGAAACTGCGAAGGAGGAATTCATCATGCCATTAACGCCACTTGATATTCATAATAAGGAGTTCACACGAAAGTTTCGCGGCTATGACGAGGATGAAGTGAACGAATTCCTAGACCAAGTCATCAAGGATTTTGAATTGTTGTTACGTGAGAACCGTCAACAACAGGAAGTCATTCAAAATATGCAAGCGCGTGTCGATTACTTTAGTTCGATGGAAGAAACATTGAATAAATCGATCATTGTCGCACAGGAAGCAGCAGAAGAAGTCAAAGCCAATGCTTCAAAAGAAGCGAGCTTGATTCTAAAGCAGGCAGAACGCGAAGCAGAGCAATTGCAAGACGCAGCACAACGTCGGGCGCAACGGACGGACTTCGAAGTAGAGCAAATGCGCAAAAAAATCGAACTCTATCGTAATCGATTCAAAGTGCTAATTGATGCGCAGATGGAATTGCTGACGAGTCACGACTGGGATGCGTTTGATTTCTCTTCTCGTGGAGCGCTTGACGATGTTCCAGCAGTTGCGTATAATGACGACGATGTCGTATAAATCAAATCAATGACAAGGACACGTCGCATCTTGGACGGTTGACAGCGAATCGGGGAACGGTGGAAGCCCGAGCAACGAAAGAGATGAGGTATCCCCTTGGAGAGCATGACTGAACGTTCACTGAACAGTAAGCCGTGCCGGTTCACTCCCGTTATCGAGTTCTTAAGCGGTCCTGTGTCGGCGAATTGACGAGCAGGATTAGTAGGGTGGTACCGCGAGTTCAGCCAAGCTCGTCCCTATCTCAGGGATGAGCTTGGCTTTTTTTGTACTTTTAAAGCGAAAGGTGAGAGATGGTCAGATGGATTACAAAGAAACCTTATTGATGATGAAAACGGAGTTTTTAATGCGAGGCAACTTGCCAAAACGTGAACCAGATATGCAAGCACGATGGGAAGAGATGAATCTCTACGCCGCGGTCCAGGAAAAGAATGCTGGAAAGCCAACGTTCATCCTCCACGATGGTCCTCCGTACGCGAATGGTGACATCCACATGGGTCACGGATTAAACAAAGTCTTAAAAGACATCATCGTCCGCTACAAATCGATGAATGGCTTCCAGTCTCCGTACGTGCCTGGTTGGGACACACACGGATTACCGATCGAAACTGCACTTCAAAAAGCCGGTGTTGATCGTAAATCGATGACGGTCGCAGAATTCCGTGAATTATGTGCAAAATATGCGCTCGAACAAGTTGATCACCAACGCGAACAATTCAAACGTCTCGGCGTTCTCGGTGATTATGACAACCCATACATCACCCTGCAACCAGAATTTGAAGCAGCTCAAATTCGTTTATTTGGAGATATGGCGAACAAAGGCTATATCTACAAAGGGAAGAAACCGGTCTATTGGTCACCGTCTTCTGAATCAGCACTCGCTGAAGCAGAAATCGAATATCAAGATAAACGGTCAGCTGCCATCTATGTCGCGTTCCAAGTCATGGACGGGAAAAACATCTTAGAGCCAACGGATCATTTCGTCATCTGGACGACGACACCATGGACGATTCCAGCGAACCTCGGAATCTCTGTCAGTGCGGAACTGACATATGCGCGGATCGAGTATCAAGGAAAAGGCTATATCGTAGCGGAAACACTCGTCCCTGAAGTCATCGAAGCACTTGGATGGGAAGATGCGACAGTCGGACGTGTCTTTAATGGTGCGGACTTCGAGTACATGAAGGCGAAACATCCATTGTACGACCGTGAATCACTCGTCATGCTCGGCGATCACGTTACAGCTGAAGCGACAGGTGTCGTGCATACGGCTCCAGGTCACGGGGAAGATGACTTCCGGATCGGTCAAGCGTACGGTCTTGACGTTCTTTGCCCAGTCGACGATAAAGGGGTTATGACAGCAGAAGCTCCTGGATTCGAAGGCATGTTCTATGAGGATGCGAACAAAGAAATCGGTCTTGCACTCGAAGAAGCGGGCGCTCTCTTAAAACTATCGTTCATCAAACACTCGTATCCACACGACTGGCGGACGAAAAAACCGGTCATCTTCCGGGCAACGCCACAGTGGTTCGCTTCAATCAAAGACTTCCGTGCGGAAATCCTTGATGAGATCAAAGGTGTCCAGTGGGTACCAGAGTGGGGCGAAACACGTCTTCACAACATGTTCAAAGACCGCGGCGACTGGGTCATCTCACGTCAACGCGCTTGGGGTGTTCCACTTCCAATCTTCTATGCTGAAGATGGAACGGAAATCGTCACACCAGAAACGATTGATCATATCGCGAATTTATTTGCAGCTCACGGATCAAATGTCTGGTATGAGCGCGAAGCAGTCGACTTGCTTCCTGAAGGATTCACACATCCAGCAAGCCCGAACGGTATCTTCAAAAAAGAAACGGACATCATGGATGTCTGGTTCGATTCTGGTTCATCACATGCCGGTGTCCTTGCGACACGTCCTGAATTGACACGTCCAGCAGATCTCTATCTTGAAGGATCTGACCAATATCGTGGTTGGTTCAACTCGTCGCTATCGACAGCCGTCGCAACGACAGGAAAAGCACCATACAAAGCGGTCGTCAGTCACGGATTCGTTCTGGATGGCCAAGGTCGCAAGATGTCGAAATCGATCGGGAATACGATTGCTCCGATTCAAGTCATGCAGCAATTCGGAGCAGAGATTCTTCGCTTGTGGGTGGCATCTGTCGATTATCAAGCTGATGTCCGGGCATCGATGGATAACTTCAAACAAGTCTCAGAGTCATACCGGAAAATCCGCAACACGGTTCGTTTCCTTCTCGGAAACTTGGATCAATTTGATCCTGCGGCGCACCGTGTCGCATTCGAAGACTTACCAGAGTCAGATCGTTTCATGCGGACGAAACTGGATCAACTTGTTGGAAAAGTAAAAGCGGCATATGATGCGTACGACTTTATGTCGGTCTATCAATTGCTCCACAACTTCTGTGTCCTTGATTTGTCGTCGTTCTACCTCGATTACACGAAAGATATCCTGTATATCGAAAAAGCAGACGCGACATCGCGTCGTGCGGTTCAGACGGTCATGTATGATACAGTCGTTGCCTTGTTGCAATTGATGGCACCGGTCTTGCCTCACACAGCAGACGAAGCATGGGAATTCGTACCAGCTGTTGAGACGAAGAGTATCTTCCTGACAGACCTTCCGGAAACGGTCGAAGTCTCAGAAGAAGGACTTGCCCTCATCGAGAAATGGAACGCGTTCCTGACGTTCCGCGATGATGTCTTAAAAGCACTCGAGGAAGCACGCGTTGAGAAACTCGTCGGTAAGACACTCGAAGCGAAACTCTTGCTTGCACCGAAGGAAGAGACGAAAGCCTTGCTCGGAACAATCGATCATCTTGAGCAATTACTCCAAGTCTCACAACTCGAATTCGTGGAAACAGCGGATAAGATGTATGAGACGACCGGCATTACGGTTCAAAAAGCTGACGGTGAAAAATGTGAACGTTGTTGGACATATTCGACGGAACTCGGACAAGATCCGGCTCATCCGACGCTTTGCCCACGTTGTACTGAAGTCGTCAATTCTTTATAATGATACAAAGGGAGGGGCGACTGCGACTTCGCAGGACGTCCCTCATTATTTTTGGATGCGGAGGACAATAGGATGTGGCTTTACTTAGGGATTGCTGCTTTACTCGTTGGAATCGACCAGTTGACGAAATGGATCGTCGTTCAAAACATGACGATCGGTCAAGCGATCACGGTCATTCCGGATTTCTTTTATCTCAACTCGTATCGGAATCGGGGCGCTGCGTGGGGAATGCTCGAAGGTAAATTCGGCTTTTTCTTCATCGTTACGGTCGTCGTCGTCATTGGATTGGTTTACTTCCTCTACAAGGAAGGCACGAAAAATAAGGTATTTGCTTGGAGCATCGCGTTATTGCTTAGTGGTGCGATCGGAAATTTCATTGATCGAATGGCACGAGGAGAAGTCGTTGATTTCTTCCACTTCTTCCCGTTCGGCTATAATTTTCCGATCTTTAATGTCGCAGACGTCTGTTTGACGTTTGGTGTCATCACGATGCTGATCAGCGTCATGTTCGAAGAACGGTTGACTAAGAAAGGAACGATGGATAAATGAATGAAGTAGAAACATGGTCCGTACAAGCGGATGGAGCGACAGGGCGCATTGATAAATGGCTCGCAGAACAAAACGATTGGTCGCGTTCGCAAGTACAGGAATGGTTGAAATCGGGACGTGTCGAAGTCGATGGTCGTGTCGTCAAACCGAACTATAAATTATCGGGAACGGAATCGATTGTCGTTCATATCCCGGAAGCGGTGGAGCTCGAGATCTTACCGGAAGACATCCCACTTGAAGTCGTGTATGAGGACTCGGACGTTATCGTCGTCAACAAACCAAAAGGGATGGTCGTCCACCCGGCGGCAGGTCATGTCTCAGGAACGCTCGTCAACGCCTTATTACACCACTGTCAAGATCTCTCAGGCATCAATGGCGTCAAACGTCCAGGAATCGTTCACCGGATCGATAAGGATACGTCTGGTCTATTGATGGTCGCTAAGAACGACTTAGCGCATGAATCACTCGCGCATCAATTAAAAGAGAAGACGACGGAACGTCTCTACATCGCGCTCGTGCACGGTGAAATCCCGCACGAACTCGGAACGATCGAAGCCCCAATCGGACGCGATAAGAACGACCGTCAACGGATGACGGTAACGGATAAGAATTCAAAGTCTGCCGTGACCCATTTCCGTGTTCTCGATCGGTACGAAGGCTTTACGGTCGTTGAATGTAAACTTGAAACAGGACGGACGCACCAAATCCGTGTCCATATGCGTTATATCGGTTTCCCGCTTGCGGGTGACCCGAAATACGGTCCACGTAAGACGATGAAAATGAACGGTCAAGCCTTGCATGCTGCGGTTCTCGGTTTCGAACATCCACGCACAGGTGAGTGGATGCGCTTTGAAGCACGGCTCCCAGAAGAGATGACATTTGAAATCGGTCAATTGAAAAAACTTGAATTAGAGTCTTGACGTTTTTCTAATAAAACGGTAGAGTATCACCTAGAGAGCGATGCGAGACATCCTCTACTGACACTTCGGTCGTCCGAGTGACGATCCTACCTAACTAGTATCACCTTTAATCGAGTCCGGAGAGGCTGCGAAAGGGAGAACCTACCACGATCGTGCGTAGGCATGCATACAACACGTATGCCATGATTCTGTCTTCGATGACCTTCTGCGGATTTCCGCAGAAGGTCTTTTGTATGAAAGGAGAAACCATGAAACCAGCCGTCATCTTAGATGAAGCTGCGATCGGACGTGCACTGACACGGATCGCCCATGAAATCATCGAACGTAACAAAGGCATTGCTGATTTAATGATCGTTGGAATCAAGACGCGTGGCGAGACACTCGCGCGCCGCCTTGCGAAGCGCATCGAACAGATCGAAGGCAAACCGGTTTTACTCGGTGTTGTCGACATCTCGATGTACCGAGATGACTTGTCAAAGCGCAGTTTAGAGCCGGAAATCAAAGGCTCTGATCTACCGGAAGACATCACCGGAAAAATCGTCGTCCTCGTTGACGACGTCCTCTACACAGGTCGAACGGTTCGCGCCGCGATGGACGCGCTCGTCGACCACGGAAGACCGAGTATGATTCAACTCGCTGTCCTCGTCGACCGCGGACATCGGGAGTTACCGATTCGACCAGATTTCATTGGCAAAAACGTTCCGACGTCACGCGATGAGCAAGTCGTCGTCGCGCTCGCCGAAGTCGATGAAGCCGATCAAGTATTCATTAAACGCTAAAATTCAAAACCTTTAAGGTGGTCCAGAGAGACCAGAAAGGGAGTCATCCATATGGCAAAACATGCCGCAGTACTTGATGTACAAGAAGTACCTACCCATCCTCTAAACTGGCTGATGCTCAGCCTACAACACGTCTTCGCGATGTTTGGTGCGACCGTGCTCGTCCCGCTTTTAACGGGACTCAACACATCGGTCGCGCTCGTCGCAAGCGGAGTCGGCACACTGATTTTCCTCGCCGTCACCCGCTTTAAAGTACCCACATACCTTGGTTCAAGTTTTGCCTACATCGCCCCGATCATCGCCGTCAGTGAACGGTGGGGTGTCGAGGATGCTTTAATCGGCGGAATGGTCGCTGGACTCGTCTACGGACTCGTCTCACTCCTCATCCGCTACACGGGAGCTGCTTGGTTGCTCCGCTTACTCCCACCGGTCGTCATCGGACCGGTCATCATGGTCATCGGTTTATCGCTCGCCCCGACCGCTGTCAACATGGCGATGAACGGAGCAGACGGTAAGTACAACGGACTGTACTTCCTCGTCGCGATGGTGACACTCGTTGTCACACTTCTCGCGATGACATATTTAAAAGGGATGTGGAGTACGATACCGATCCTGTTCGGGATCACGGTTGGTTATCTCGTCGCGGCATCGGTCGGAATCATTGATTTCACACCACTGCAACAAGCGACTTTGTTCCACGTGCCGGACTTCACGATTCCGTTCTTGAATTACACACCATCGTGGAATACAGCCGCCTTGCTTCTGATTGTTCCCGTGACGCTCGTCACACTGACGGAGCACATTGGCGAACAAAAAGTGACATCACGGATCATTGGGCGCGAGACGCTCCTAGATCCAGGTATGCACCGGACCGTACTGGGCGATGGGATCGCGAAGACAGTCGCTTCGATGCTTGGCGGACCACCGGTTACGACGTATGGTGAGAACAACGGTGTCATGTCGATCACACGCGTCTACAGTGTTTATGTCCTCGGTGGTGCGGCAGTTCTTGCGATCAGCTTCGGTTTCCTTGGATACGTCGAAGGTTTCATCAAGACGATTCCGACACCGGTCATGGGTGGAATCAGTATCCTCTTGTTCGGAGTCATCGCGTCGAATGGTCTCCGGACGCTGACGGAAAGTAAGATTGACCTTGCCGATAAACGGAACTTGACGATTACAGCCGTCATTCTCGTCACAGGTATCGGAGGCGCGGCACTTAAAATCGGTAACTTCTCTCTCGAAGGAATGGCACTGGCGACGATTCTTGGAATCATCCTGAATCTAGTTCTTCCAAAAACGACAGAGCAGGTCGAAGAAACAACGGAAACCTCTACAACTCAATCGGTAGCTAACAACTTTTAAGACGTTCCGAGAGAACGATAAAGTGAAGGCCATGAAAAGATGCAGGGAATCACTCTGCCTTCTTTCGGCGCACCTTCACTTAGAAGGTGCGCCTTTTTCATGACCTGAAGAGGAGTGAATGATATGAAGACGATCCTAAAAAACCGGCATTTCGTCAACCTAGAAAGTTTATCCACGACAGAAATTAATTCTTTGATCGAACGCAGTCTCGCTTTTAAACGAGGCGAGCCAGCACCAGATTTTTCCGATAAGACGCTCGTCAATCTGTTCTTTGAAAACTCGACTCGGACACGCTCTTCCTTTGAAATGGCAGAACATCGTCTGAACATGCATCTACTGCCGTTCGAAACGGCGACTTCCTCCGTGCAAAAAGGAGAAACGTTACGCGATACATGCAAGACACTCGAAGCAATCGGCGCAGATGCTTTAGTCATTCGCCATGGAGCAACCGGATATTACGAAGAACTGATGCAGACACTCGATATTCCGATCATCAATGCGGGAGACGGGAGCGGGCAACATCCGTCCCAGTCCTTACTCGATTTGATGACGATCGTCGAGACGTACGGAACGGTCGAAGGAAAAGTCGTCGTCATCTGTGGGGACTTACAACATAGTCGCGTCGCTCGATCGAACGCGGACATCTTAAAGCGACTCGGTGCCATCGTCTATGGATCAGGACCTATTGAGTGGTACGACCCTGCGATGGGTATACCGTATCTTCCGATGGATGAAGCAGTCGAACAGTGCGACATCTTGATGTTACTGCGTGTCCAGCACGAACGGCATGACGGGACGACGCGATTTGATCCAGCAGTCTACCACACAACACACGGATTGACACATGAGCGGATGAAGCGTCTGAAGCATTCCGCGATCGTGCTTCATCCGGCACCGGTCAATCGGGGAGTCGAGATTGCTGACGAACTAGTCGAACATCCGCGATCGCGGATTTTTGAACAGATGAGAAACGGTGTCTTTGCACGGATGGCGATTCTGGAATGGTGCTTTTCAACGAAATCAATCAAAGGAGACGATGCAGATGACAACACGAATTGAGAATGCGAGATGGTACGAGGCAGGACAAGTTCGAACTGGAGATATTCGGATTGAAGCCGGGAAAATCACGGATTTAGCAGCAACACCGCAAGCGAATGAAACGGTCATTGATGCGTCGGGCTTATTCGTTGCACCAGGATTCGTCGACATCCATGTCCACCTGCGGGAACCGGGTGGCGAACATAAGGAGACGATTGCGACCGGCACGGCAGCAGCGGCAGCGGGTGGATTCACGACGATTTGTCCGATGCCGAACACGCGCCCGGTACCAGACGATCGTCAAACACTTGATGCGTTGTTCCAAAAGATTGAAGAGACAGCGTCCGTTCGGGTTTTGCCTTACGCGGCGATTTCAAAAAATCAACTCGGACAAGAACTCGTCGCGTTCGATCAATTAACAGATGCCGTCGCCTTTACGGATGACGGTGTCGGGGTCCAGACGGCAGCAGTCATGCGGACAGCGATGCAACAAGCGGCACGGCTCGGGAAAACGATTGTTGCCCACTGCGAAGATGATTCGTTAAAAGCAGGATGTGTGCATGAGGGAAACTATAGTCGACGGGAAGGACTACAAGGTATTCCGTCACTTGCTGAGAGTATCCACATCGCACGTGATGTCCTGATCGCAGAAGAAACTGGCTGTCATTATCACGTCTGTCATGTCTCGACGAAAGAATCGGTTCGTGTCATCCGTGACGCGAAACGAGCAGGAATTCGGGTGACGGCAGAAGTCACACCGCACCATCTGGTGTTGATCGATGAAGACATACCGAATCAGGACCCGAACTTTAAAATGAATCCTCCCTTACGAAGTGAAGCAGATCGCCAAGCATTGCTCGAGGGGTTAGCGGACGGAACGATTGATTGCATCGCGACCGATCACGCTCCCCATGCGGCAGAAGAGAAGGCACTCGGTATCGAACGCGCTCCGTTCGGCATCACAGGGTTCGAGACAGCCTTCCCACTCCTCTATACGAAGCTTGTCGCTGAAGGAGAGATGCGACTTGAGACATTGATCCGGAATTTAACGGATAAGGCAGCAGCCATCTTTGAACTCCCTTACGGCAAACTCGAAGTGGGGGCAGAAGCAGACTTGGTTTTACTTGATCTAGAAACGGAGCGTACCGTATCACCGGAACGATTCCGTTCAAAAGGTAAGAACACACCATTCGCAGGAGAACGGTTAAAAGGATTCCCAGTCATGACACTCGTCAAGGGAGAAATCGTATTCAAGGAGGACACAGCACATGCGTAAACGGACACTGATACTAGAAGATGGGATGACGTTTGAAGGAACAGCATTTGGCTCAGATACGACAACAACAGGAGAAGTCGTCTTTCAGACCGGAATGACAGGGTATCAAGAAATGCTATCGGATCCGTCTTACTGTGATCAGATGATCGTGTTGACGAATCCGTTAATTGGAAACTACGGGATCAACCGAGAAGACTATGAGACGACGCGTCCGCTCGCTAAAGCATTGATCGTTCGCGAACATTGCCAAACACCGTCGAACTTCCGGAGTGAGATGTCACTCGATGCGGCACTCCAAGATCTTGATATTCCAGGATTAAGTGGAATTGATACGCGTCAACTGACACGACACATCCGTTCGAAAGGGGTCATGCGCGGACGACTCGTTGACGGTGAGTTCGATTTAGCAGCAGAACTAGTTCATCTTCAAAACGCACCAATCGAGACGGATCAAGTCAAACGGGCCTCAACGGAACGAGCGTACATCATTCCGGGTGCTGGACCGCGGATCGTTCTCGTCGATTTCGGTGCGAAGCTCGGAATCGTCCGCGAACTCGTCAAACGCGGCTGTGAAGTCGTCGTCGTGCCTTATGACGTCAGTGCAACGGAAGTCTTACGCTATCGTCCGGACGGTGTGATGCTATCGAACGGACCAGGGAATCCAAAGGATGTCCCAACGGCGATTCCGATGATTCAAGAATTGACGGGAAAAGTCGTCATCTTCGGCATCTGTCTCGGTCATCAGTTGATTGCACTGGCGCACGGGGCGGATACGTTCAAGCTCCCATTCGGTCACCGCGGGGCGAATCATCCCGTCCAAGATATCCGGACGGGTCGCGTCGATATCACGTCGCAAAACCACGGGTATGCCGTCGACGAACAGTCCTTACGCGATACCGTGCTTGAAGTGACGCATCTTGCGATCAACGACGGAACGGTCGAAGGAATCCGTCATACAACAGCAGCGGTCTTCTCCGTCCAGTACCATCCGGAAGCATCACCTGGTCCAATGGATGCGAACGGTCTATTCCAACAGTTTTTAGAAGAAATCACGAAACAACAGGAGGTCTCTCATGCCTAAACGTCAAGATATCCAGAAAATTCTCGTTATCGGGTCCGGTCCCATCGTGATCGGACAAGCAGCTGAATTCGACTACGCCGGAACACAAGCGTGTCAAGCCTTGAAGGAAGAAGGATATGAAGTCATCCTCGTCAACTCGAACCCAGCAACGATCATGACGGATCCAACGGTCGCTGATCGTGTCTACATCGAGCCCCTCCAAGCAGAGTTCGTCTCACGGATCATCCGCAAGGAACGTCCGGATGCCTTGCTTGCGACACTCGGAGGTCAAACGGGTCTGAACTTGGCTGTCGAACTGGATCGTCTCGGTGTCCTTGCTGAGTATGGTGTCGAGTTACTCGGTACGAAATTGTCAGCAATCGAAGAGGCAGAAGATCGTGATTTGTTCCGTCAACTGATGTTCAAACGCGGGCATGGTGTGCCGGACAGTGAAATCGTGCATACGCTTGAAGAGGCACAACAATTCCGACAACAGATCGGTCTACCGATCATCATCCGTCCGGCGTATACGCTTGGGGGAACGGGCGGCGGAATCGCCAACACACCAGAAGAGTTCACGCGAATCGTCGAAGGGGGACTCAAGGCAAGTCCGGCAACACAGGTACTTCTTGAAAAATCAATTGCCGGGATGAAGGAAGTCGAGTTCGAAGTTATGCGCGATGCGACGAATCAGGCGATCATCGTCTGTGCGATGGAAAACTTCGATCCCGTCGGTGTTCATACTGGAGACTCGATCGTCTTCGCACCGACCCAAACGCTATCGGATCGCGATTATCAATTGCTACGAAACGTCTCGCTCGATATCATTCGTGCACTTGGAATCGAGGGCGGATGTAACATCCAGTTCGCACTGGATCCGACGAGCTTCGACTACTATGTCATCGAAGTCAACCCACGTGTCTCACGCTCGTCCGCACTCGCGTCAAAAGCAACGGGTTACCCAATCGCAAAACTAGCTGCGAAGATTGCCGTCGGGTATGCCTTATCCGAATTAAAGAACCCGATCACTGAGACAAGTTTTGCTTCCTTCGAACCGGCACTCGATTATGTCGTCGCCAAGATTCCGCGCTGGCCTTTCGATAAATTCGAAACGGCAGATCGAACACTCGGCACACAGATGAAAGCAACTGGTGAGGTCATGGCAATGGGACGGACGATGGAAGAGGCATTACTGAAAGCCGTTCGTTCACTCGAGATTGGTACAGCGGATCTATATATGCCACGTTTCATCGAAATGGCAGATGATGCCTTACAACAAGCGATTCGTCAAGCGACAGACGATCGACTCTTCGCCTTGTACGCGGGCTTCGTCCGCGGTTACAGCGTCGGACAGATTCATGACTGGACGGCGATTGATCGCCTATTCCTAGAGAAGTTGCACCATATTTGGCAGCTCGAGCAATCGGTCGCGGCTGGTTTGACACCTGAGCTACTCCTGCATGTGAAGCGGTATGGATTCAGTGACCCGATGCTCGCTCGGATCACCGGACAAACGGAAACGGAGATTCGCCGGATGCGTGAAGCACAAGCGATTCACCCGGTCTATAAGATGGTCGATACGTGTGCGGCAGAGTTCGCGTCCGACACGCCATACTACTACGGAACATACGAACGTGAAAATGAAGCAATCGCGACGAACCGTTCTTCGATTCTCGTCTTAGGATCAGGTCCGATCCGGATTGGTCAAGGCGTCGAGTTCGATTATGCGACAGTCCATTCGATTCAAGCGATTCGACAAGCCGGATACGAAGCAATCATCGTCAACAACAATCCGGAAACGGTGTCGACCGACTTCTCGATTTCCGATCGGCTCTACTTTGAACCACTGACGACGGAAGATGTACTAGAAGTCATCCGAAACGAACGTCCACTCGGTGTCATCGTCCAGTTCGGTGGACAGACAGCGATCAACTTAGCCGAGTCATTAGCAGCAGAAGGTGTAAAAATCCTCGGCACATCGCTTGAGGATCTCGACCGGGCCGAGGACCGGAAACAGTTCGAAGCAGCATTGACAGCACTTGACATTCCACAGCCACCAGGTAAAACGGCCGTCACGGTCGAAGAAGCGGTCACGGCAGCAGCGTCACTCGGTTACCCGGTTCTCGTTCGTCCATCGTATGTCCTCGGCGGTCGGGCAATGGAAATTGTCTATGCTCAAGAAGAACTCGAACATTACATGAAACACGCGGTCATCGCCTCACCGGAACGACCAGTCCTCGTCGACCGCTACCTGACAGGAATCGAACTCGAAGTCGACGCGATCTGCGACGGAACGGATGTCGTTATTCCAGGAATCATGGAGCATATCGAACGTGCCGGTGTTCACTCGGGTGACTCGATTGGTGTCTATCCGCCACAACGGGTCTCCCAAGACATCAAGGACCGGATCGTCGACTACACGACACGGATTGCCAAAGCATTCGGCATCAAAGGCTTACTCAACATCCAGTTCGTCTACGCGGACGGCGCCCTCTATGTCCTTGAAGTCAATCCGCGTGCCAGCCGGACGGTGCCATTCATCTCGAAAGTGACGGGACTTCCGGTCGCGCGTCTCGCAACGGACATCATTCTCGGTGAGACACTTGCTTCTTATGGGTTAACAAGTGGTGTCCTTCCGGAAGAACCGCTCGTCTCGGTCAAAGTGCCGGTCTTCTCATTTGCGAAGCTTAAAGAAGTCGACCCGACGCTCGGACCGGAAATGAAATCAACCGGTGAAGTCATCGGAACGGACCGGACACTTGAAAAAGCACTTTATAAAGGGTTACTCGCATCAGGAATGGCGATTCCAGAGCACGGTCGTGTCCTCTTGACGGTCGCAGATCCAGATAAAGCAGAAATGACGGATCTTGCACGACGCTTTGCCTCACTTGGATTCACGTTACTCGCAACGGAAGGAACGGCAGCCTACTTGACGGAGCAAGGATTACCGGTCCAGACGGTCGGCAAAATCGACTCGTCTTCCGAATCGATGCTCGACGTGATTGAAAAAGGGGAAATCGAATACGTCATCAATACGATGAGTCGAGACTCGCAAGTTACGAAAGATGGCTTCATCATTCGTCGGGCAGCAGCCGAGAATCAAGTCGTCTGTCTGACATCACTCGATACGGCGGAAGCAATTCTACGCGTCATCGAAAGTCGCTCATTTGAAGCCAGTGCGATCCAAGCCTTCACACACGAAAAGAAAGTGGTGATCCAATGAAGCAACTCTTGACGGTCGTCTCTCGACGAACGGTAGCTCAGGGTGCGACAGAACTCGTCTGTCGCCTCGAGCAACCTCAGGACATCGCGCCAGGGCGATTCATGCATCTTCGCGTCGGTCCACTCTTACGCCGACCGATCTCGATTGCCCGGGTCGATCGTGACTTGATCACGTTTCTCTTTAAAGAAATCGGACAAGGAACAGCAGAACTGGCTTCCTTGCGTCCGGATGATACGATCGATGCCCTCGGACCGCTTGGTAACGGGTTTCCGATTGCTGCGATCCATCCAACTCAACGCGTCGTCCTCGTTGGTGGGGGGATCGGTGTCCCGCCGCTGTATGAGACGATGCGCCAACTTGTCGCCCGGGGTGTGACCTGTGAAGCGATTCTAGGATTCGATACGGCAACAAGTGTTTTTTACGAAGCGGAATTCCAAGCACTCGGTAAGACGACGGTCACGACCGTCGATGGGACGCATGGCACAAAAGGGTTCGTCACGGCTGCCTTACGTCCGGAAAGCTACGATGTCCTACTCGCCTGCGGACCGGAACCGATGCTGAAGTCACTACAGCAACAACCGATTGAACATAAGTATCTGTCGATCGAAAACCGAATGGGTTGCGGGATCGGAGCATGCTTTGCCTGTGTCTGTCAAACACCGACGGGCGGGTACGTCAAGACGTGTTCCGATGGTCCAGTCTTTCGGGCAGAGGAGGTCGTACTATGACGGAACGATTGCGTGTCGAGTTGCCGGGACTCTCTTTAAAAAATCCGATCATGCCGGCATCCGGATGTTTTGGGTTCGGTGAGGAATATGCGAAGTTGTATGATTTATCAGAGCTTGGGGCAATCATGATTAAAGCAGCGACGGGTGAAGAACGCTACGGAAACCCGACGCCGCGTGTCGCAGAGAGTGGGATGGGGATGTTGAATGCAATCGGTCTCCAAAACCCGGGTGTCGATGGCATCCTAACGAATAAAATGCCTTTCCTCGAGACGTTCGATACGGCGATCATCGCCAATGTCGCGGGTTCGACACCGGAAGAATATGAGCTCGTCGCAGAGAAAATGAGTCAGCATCCTGGCATTCATGCACTGGAATTAAATATTTCTTGTCCGAACGTCAAATCGGGGGGAATTCAATTCGGAACGGATCCGTCGCTTGCTGCTGAATTGACACGACGTGTCAAACGGGTCTCGACTAAACCGGTCTACGTCAAACTATCACCGAATGTCACCTCGATCGTTGAGATGGCACGTGCCGTCGAAGCAGCTGGTGCAGATGGTCTGACGATGATCAATACACTCGTTGGGATGCGAATCGATGTCCGGACGGGGCAGCCGATCCTTGCCAATCGGATTGGTGGATTATCAGGTCCATCGATCAAACCGGTTGCGATTCGGATGATTCATGATGTCGCGCAAGCCGTTTCGATCCCGATCATTGGCATGGGTGGCGTGATGGAGGTCGATGATGTCCTCGAAATGATTTACGCTGGAGCTTCGGCTGTTGCCGTCGGTACCGCAAACTTCGTCAATCCATATATCTGTCAAGAATTGATTCAGCAGTTACCGGAACGCATGGACGAACTTGGTATTGATCATATTTTAGACATCAGGGGGAAAGCATATGAATCAACTTTACATCGCGCTTGATTTTCCGACCGAAGCAGAAGTCTTTTCGTTTCTCGAACGGTTCGAAGCGACAAGACCAGCTGTGAAAGTCGGGATGGAATTGTTTTATGCAGCAGGCGGAACCTTCGTCCGAAAACTCGTCGAGCGTGGACATGCGGTGTTCCTCGATGTCAAAGTCCACGACATTCCAGAAACGGCACGTCGGACGATGCGTATCATCGGACAATTAGACGTCGAACTGACGAACGTCCATGTTGCTGGTGGGAAAGAGATGATGATCGCAGCCCGAGAAGGACTGCGTGAGACGAACGCCAAGACACAACTGATTGGCGTGACTCAGTTGACTTCAACGGATGAATCGATGTTACGCGATTTAAAGATTGAAGGAGCGATGCCGGCTATCGTTCGTGCGTATGCGCAACTCGCGGAAGCAGCGGGACTAGACGGCATCGTCTGTTCAGCACTCGATCTCCCGGAATTAGTTACAGCCTGCAGAACAGATTTTCGATTCGTCACACCCGGCATTCGTCCGACGAACAGTGAAGCGGATGATCAAAAGCGGGTTGCGACCGTTCTCGACGCTCGTCAAAATGGAGCATCAGACTTAGTGATCGGTCGTCCGATTACGCGTGCTGAACATCCAGAACAGGTCTATCAGATGTTACTTGAACAATGGAAGGGGCAACTCTCATGGTAAATCCAATCGCTAGCGCATTACTCCGTATTGAAGCCGTCACCTTATCGCCAAACGATCCATATACGTGGGCGAGTGGACTCCGTTCACCGATCTATTGTGATAATCGATTGACGTTGTCGTACCCAGATGTCCGCACCTTAATCGCGGATGCTCTTGCTGAGAAAGTAAAAGATCTCGCGATTGATGTGATTGCCGGAACCGCTACGGCAGGCATTCCGCATGCGGCATTCGTTGCGGAACGGTTAGGGTTACCGATGGTTTACGTGCGTAGTGGCAACAAGAAACACGGGAAAGGGAACCAAATCGAAGGTGTCATTCGACCTGGACAACGTGTCGTCGTCATTGAAGATTTATTATCGACGGGGATGTCTGCGATTGAGGCGGCGGAAGCTCTTCAAGCAAAAGGAGCGAACGTCATTCGCATTCAAGCCATCTTCTCTTATGGGATGGAGCGCTTATCAAACAATCTCCGAGAGGCGAAAATGGACGCGGATGCATTACTGACGTTCGAAGCGTTACTCGAAACGGCACAACAACAAGGTGATATTACAGCAGAAGAGCAACAGCAACTGGCGGATTGGTCAAAGGATCCGGTTGCTTGGAGTGAACGTTTTACCGCAAGTGTTTAAAAAAGAAGCGATTCCGTCGAACGACCTACGATTTCTCGTGTAGGATTTGGTACACTAGAAAAATAAAGGAGGTCGTCGACAATGGTGACGCATTATCGTGATTATGAACAGTTCAAGACGGTCGTCCTCCCGTTTCTGCTTGAACGTCCGGATACCCATCAGTTGATTCTTGGTATTCTGGAACGTGGGGATGAGCCGCTTCTGATGGCAACGGCACAAGAAGACGATCGCCGCCTTGTCATTTTACAAACGATACCAGAGCAAATGATCATCGCAGGCGATGTGTTCTCAAAAGAGGGAATCCGAAAGCTTGCCCGAATTTTGGATAGCCCAGGATTTGTCGGAGAACAATCGATCTTAGAGCCACTGTTACTGCCACATTCCATCTATGGCGTACATATGGAGCAGGGAATCTATGCATTGACTAAGGTCAAGATGCCACAGATTCCGGAGAACGTCGTCTTTCGACCGATTTCGAACGATGAAGGACAACAAGCCTTAACGTTTGCGTCCGGATTTTTATATGAAGTCGAATCGCGACCTTCCGATCGACAGCTCACACAACTTCATCAGTCGATGGCGCGACATATCGAACAAGGAAGCTTGTATGGGTTGTTTAGTGGACGAATGCTCGTAGCGATGGCAGCAGCGACCCGTCCGACACAAATCGGTATTACGATCTCCTATGTCTATACACCGAAAGAACTACGTGGGAATGGGTATGCCTCTTATCTCGTCGCGAAATTATCTGAACATCTACTAAAGTCTTATCTGGTCGTGACGCTCTATACCGATTGGTCGAATCAGACAGCGAATAAGATTTATCAGCATGTGGGATTCAAGTTAGTTGGACGATCCTTACATATCAAGAAACAAGATCGCTATCGATAAAGCAAAAGTTATCGTTAAAGCAAAAGTTATCGTTGTTTGAAGAATCAAAGATATAACAACAGCCGATCATCCTGTTATCTAAGGACGATCGGCTGTTTCATGTCAAACTGAGAAATCAATTGAATTTAGCGATGATTTTACCACGGACGTGGCGTTCAGATAGACGTTGCAATCCTTTGACGATGTCCGCTGCTGGAATCTCTTCTGTGACGAGTGGATCGAGTTCTTTTGCTGCGACAAGTTTTAATAACTCGCTTGCCATATGACCGAGGTTTCGGATGGCACGGTCATCTTCGCTTGCATAAGCAGCCGCGAGTGCTACTTCATGGATCGAAGGGGAGAGCGTGAACGGCTTAACGACCGACTGATCGGGACCACCGGCGATGAAGGCAAGTTGCCCCGAGAAGGCAAGACGTCCGAGATCCGCTGTTGCTTCATCTCGACCGACCGTATTAAAAATCAAGTCAGCGCCGCGACCGTTCGTCCAAACGCGGATGACATCCGTGACATTTTCTTTTTTGTAGTCAATGGCAAGATCGGCACCGAGTCGCTTGACCCACTCATGATTTTCTGTCGAAGCAGTCGTCGCGACCTTAAGACCAAGGCGTTTTGCGAGTTGAATGCCGATGCCACCAACACCACCTGCACCAGCATGGATAAGGATCGTCTCTTTTCCTGTCGTGTTCATCTTCTGAATGATGGCTTCATAGGCCGTCATGCCTGCGCAAAGAATCGCAGCGGCTTCAGCGAATGAGACGTTTTCCGGAATCAGGGCGAGGGCACGTGTATCGACGAGTGCATATTCAGCAAAAGCGCCATCACGTTGCAGGTTCGTATGAATCGCTACGCGATCGCCGATTTTCACTTCTGCGCCGGGTCCGATTTGTTCGACGACACCAGCTAGATCGACGCCTGGAATATGCGGGAACGTCCAAGCAGGATTGTTGGTAGCCTTATAGTCGACAGGATTCAACGCGACGGTCTTGACGCGAATCAAGGCTTGACCTTCTCCTGGCGTCGGCGTCTCGACCTCTTCAAATGTCCATTGATCAATGGCTGTACCTGAGTGATTTAACCATGCTTTCATGTTTAATACGCTCCTTCCGAATACGTGAGTTCATACGAGTGAGAGTAGATTTCGACGAGGTTACCGAATGGATCCTCACAGTAGACCATTCGATACGGCTTGTCTCCCGGATAGTATTCGCGGATTGGCATCCGTTGTTTGCCACCATGGGCAACGATTTTTTTGACGAGTCCTTCGACGTCTGGATCTTGAATCGCATAATGGAAGATGCCTGTTTTCCAGAATTCGAAGTTGTTTTCGGGTTGTTCATTGTTCGGGAATTCGAACAACTCGATTCCGATGCGGTCACCTGTCGCCATGTGAGCAATCCGGAACTTGTTCCACCCTGCACCAAAGACATCCGTACACATGACACCGATGGCAGAATCATCTTCGAGGACATCAGACGGTTCCATGATGATATACCAGCCCATCACCTCTTGATAAAAACGGACGGCTTCGTCGAGATTCGGCACGGAAAGACCGATGTGCGAAAAATTACGTGGATACGTCATGCTTAACACTCCTTTTGCAAAATGATTTACGCATACTCTAACTTACGCTACACTCGATTGCATAGTACGCACTTTGAAGTAACTACTCTGGAGGAGAGAACAACATGTCGACAGAACAATTTCCGGTCAATCGGGCGCTCGCCATCATCGGCGGAAAATGGCGTCCACAATTATATTGCACGTTAGAGAACGGTCCAAAACGTTTTTTAGAGTTACAACGTGCCATTCCCGGGATTTCTCGGAAAGTCTTGACCGATCAGTTAAAAGAACTTGAACGACTCGGAATGATCGAGCGGATTGAGTATGATGAAGCCGTCTTACACGTCGAATACAAATTGACAGAGGCGGCATTTACACTGCAACCGGCCATGAAAGGTTTATGCGCGTGGGGGGAAGGGAATCAATTATCCGAATCCTAAACGAGAGGCAGTGACACTCATGAAATTGACTTATCACGGACAATCGACAGTAACAATCGAGACGAACGGGCATCATCTCGTCATCGATCCATTCTTTAGCGGTAACGAAAAAGCGACGACGAATCCCGATGACGTCAAAGCGGATTTCATCCTTTTGACGCATGCGCATGCTGATCATATGCTTGATGCAGAGCGAATCGCGAAAGCGACGGGAGCAACAATCATCGCTACGCATGAGTTGGCGACGTACCTGAGTTTTAAAGGACTCAACGTTCACCCGATGAACCTCGGCGGACAGTTTGAGTTTCCGTTTGGTAAAGTGAAGATGACACAGGCATTCCATTCATCAAGTATCATCGATGAGGAAAAACAGACGATTACGTACATGGGGATGCCGGCTGGATTCTTGCTGACGATCGAAGGAAAGGAAATCTATCATGCAGGTGATACGGCACTGTTCGGGGATTTAGCTCTTTATGGTGCCCATCACGAAATCGATTTAGCTTTCTTACCGATTGGTGATAACTTCACGATGGGTCCGGACGACGCGTTGATTGCTGCAGATATGTTGCAAGCGAAAGCCGTCGTACCGATTCACTACGATACATTTGATTTAATCAAACAAGATGCGAACGCATTTTGTGAAAAGATTGAAGCGCAAGGTCAAACCGGTCATCCACTCGCGATCGGCGAGTCACTCGAATTATAATCCGTTTTTTAAGCAAAGGAGAGGAAACGTCAGTGTTCCTCTCCTTTTTGTCTATGATTCTACTGGAATCTCAGTGGTTCCTCCGATGACGCTTCCTTCTTCCGCCCGATGGCGAAACGGTGAACTTCTTCTATGATGAGAAGGGGGCTGTTGACAGCCGATTCAGATATTCGGAATAATGGAAGACATGAGATGGAGGGGCTGACATGGAAGAACATAATAGTAGGAGTGTGCGAAAACGAAAACAATCGTCGTTCACACGCTTAAAAAATAAACAAAAACAAAAGATGGATGCACGGTTGAACCGGATTGGAGAAAAAGGACCAGTGAAGCGACCGCTCTATTTATATGGTGGTGTCATTCTCGGACTTGTCGTTATCTATTCGATCACATTGCTCGTCTCAACAGAATTGTTATCGCGCGGCGAAACATTCAAAACGACGAATCGCTATAAATCTCTCGCCATCGAGGCGCCGCACGCAACAGTACAGTTCGTTCGAAGCACAGACGGAAACGTTCAAATCAAACTCGTTGATAGTGCCTCGAGTGGGAAACGACTGAAAATCAGTACATCGGCGAATACGGTAACGGTGACAGGACGAGATGGTTTGCTGTCTCGACTTGGCAATCGTCCGAGCGAAAAAACAGCAGACTATACGATTCAAGTGGGACTACCAAGCTATATGAACCGTGTCGATGTCGATGCCGGTTCACTGAAAGGAATGGGCATCTACGCAAAAACAATCGAGATGAATGGAGAAGCGATGAGTCTCGATAAAGTAAAAGGTGATGAGATTACACTGAATGCAACACGTGCGATTTCCATCAAGGAAATGGATGCCGTTCATGCTCAGGTGACAGGCGAGAGTGTCTCACTGGCAGACTATATGGCGAAGTTGAGTCTTGACGTCACGACGATTGACGGCGCGACGAAATTGAAGCCAGATAAAGCGGCCGGTACGATTACGATTGACACGGGAGGCGATATTAAAGCCTCTGACCGATATACGAAACAAAAGAATAAGGACGAGACGATTTATGAACTGTCGAAGCAAGAAAAACCGGAAGTGACAGTCAATAGTGAAGTCGGGCAGGTGACGCTCGAGTGAAATTAAAGTTTCGGATTGGACTACGAACGGTTAAGACTGGCATCGCGGTAGCTCTTGCACTCAGCATCTCTTGGTATGTATTCGACATTTATTCAGGAATGGGAGCTGTCGCAGCCATCGTTGCGATGCAACCGACGATTCATCGGTCATTTAAAATCGTCTTCAACCGGATTTTCGGAACAGTACTCGGATTGATGTGTGGACTCGCCATCGTTGCGACACTTGGCGCTAATCCGCTGACGATTGGACTCGCCGTAATCGTTTCGCTCGTTCTGAATTCAATGATTGGACGAACGGATATGTCGACGTTTGCTGCCTTTGCAATCGTGTTGATGTTTGAGAGTCCGACCGCCGACTACGTCCACTATGCCTTATCACGATCGTTGCTGACTGTCGTCGGTGTGTTATCTGCCGTCCTTGTCAATTACATCGTCTTCCCGCCACACTATGAGGATCGTTTACTATTACTCGTCAAAAAAACGACGCAACAGTTGATGGAAGATTGGCGAAGTCTTGTGCAAGATGATGGACGCTTGCTGACTGTTCGTAAACAAATCCTCAAACATGAGGAAATGATGTTGATGCTTCAAGAGGATCAAAAATATCCTTTGGTGGCAAGTGGTCAAAGTGAAGCGTTCATTCGACTGAAGGAGCTTGTCGATCTTGAAGATAAGTTGCTCGTCTTGCTTGAAAGCATTGCCAGTCATCGGGATATCCCGATGACAGAAGAACAGGAAAAGACGCTCGGTCAGGAAATTGATTTCTTACTCAGTCATCATTACGATGTCATCTTCTCCCACGAACGAAAACAAGCGATGTTCTCATTCGATCAAGAATTAAGCGAGGCGAAGGATATCATCCACGGGCATTTGCTCGATTACCGGGAACAGTTAGAAAAAATGAAGTGAAGATGAAAAAGCGCTGTTTCTCCTAAGTGACATTTAGGAGAAACAGCGCTTTTTCGTGTAGCGTCATTGACGTAAGGACTGGACGACATCTGGATCAGGTGTGACGTAAAGCGTCGTTTGATCCGTGTAGATGACGAATCCGGGCTTTGCACCACTCGGTTTTTTGACATAACGTAGTTCCGTGAAGTCGACCGGGACTTGGCTTGACTCACGTGCTTTCGAGAAATAAGCCGCGACGATCGCTGCTTCCTTCAACGTCGTCTCGTCCGGTGCATCACTTTGAATGATGACGTGTGATCCCGGGATATCCTTCGTGTGTAACCACGTATCGGACCGGCGTCCAAACTTGAACGTCGCGTAATCATTTTGTTTATTGTTCTTTCCGACGAAGAATGGAAGACCAGTCGAAGAACGGTATTCTTCGAGTTGTGGGAGCTGCGGTTTCTTTTTCTTCTTTTGTCGTTCGCGCAAATAACCTTCTTCGACGAGTTCCTCGCGCATTTCCCGGATGTCTTCCGGGGACGCGACGTCGAGTTGGGCCAGCAAACCTTCAAAATATGCGATCTCAGCCTGGTTCTTCTCAAGCTGACGCGCGACTTCGACTTTGGCGGTTTTTAATTTATTATACCGTTTGTAATAACGTTGTGCGTTCTCATTCGGCGAGAAACGGGGATCAAGCGTGATTGTGATTTCAGCGCCGTCTGGATCATAGTAATCGACGACGGTCGCTTCCTTCATCCCACGTTCGAGCTGATACAGATAGGTCGTCAGTAATTCCCCTTTATGTTTCCACTCATCCATCCGTAACGTCGCTTCTAAATCTTTTTCGAGTTTCGAACGTTTTAGAATATTTTTATCATATTCACTCTTGATAAACCGTTCGAGATCGGCTGCTTGTTGTTTGACGCGATCGCGGTTCGCTTTTTGATGGAAGAAGGCGTCGAGGACTTGACCACTCGTCTCGAACGTCTTCTCATCGATGATGGATCCTTCCGTCAAGCGGACGGGGGCGAAGCGTTCCTTACCACCTTCCATCCGTTGTAAGACATAAGGACCATCGAGTTCCTTCAGGACTTCTTGAAAGGCAGACGCAAGATTCGTCCGGTTGGCAAGACCTGCCCGTGTGACGACTTCCTTTGCAATTTGCGGAGATAGACCACTGAAGAGACTAAGTAATTGTCGATCGAGTTTCCCAGCATTCCAGTCGATTCGGTGAAGCGCCTTTTCGATATCTCCCGTAAGCGGATCAACTTTATCCTGTGCCGGAGGAAGCTGGTAGGTCATGCCCGGCATGATCGTCCGGAAGGTATTTTGACTGAGTGGTAAGTGTTTGATCGCATCGAGGATCTTATCTTGTCCATCGGTCAAAATGATGTTCGAGTGACGCCCCATCAATTCGATATAGATTTTTTTCGCTTCCTCATCGCCAAGTTCGTTCCGGGAGCGGACGCGCAAGACGATGATCCGGTCGCGTTCGAGTTGTTCGATTGATTCGATGAACCCGCCTTCGACATGTTTGCGGAGCATCATACAGAAGAGTGGGGGTTCACTCGGGTTGCTGACCGCTTCCGACGTAATGTGCATTCGTGCATACATGGCATTCGCAGAGGCGAGCAATAATACGTTTTTTCGCTCGGCCCGGACCTGGAATACTAAATCCAATGTGTACGGTTGGTATACCTTATTGATCCGTCCTCCGACGAGCGGTTGGAGTTCTTCGACGACGCGTGTCGTCATCAATCCGTCAAAAGCCATACGATTACCTTCTTTCTTGATTTCGTTCTCACTTTCTAAAGGTAACAGAAATGGCATCGTTATGGTATGATAAAGCAGTCGAGCTAAAAAAGATGACTTGCGAACTTCCCGTCTCTACTGCTAATATGAAACAATGTGAAGTTTGTGAGATGGAGGGGTTTTGAAGTGATTTTCAAAGAGCGTGGCTTATTACTCGTATTATCAGGTCCAAGTGGTGTCGGAAAGGGAACGGTCTGTCGTGCCTTGCGCGAAGATCAGGATAACGATCTGCATTACTCGGTATCCTGTACGACGCGCCAACCGCGTGAAGGAGAAGTAGATGGTGTCCACTATTTCTTTAAATCGCGTGAAGAATTCGAAGAGATGATTGCGAACAATCAACTCTTGGAATATGCTGAATTCGTAGGGAATTATTATGGAACACCTGTCGAATGGGTGAACCAGATCCTAGATGAAGGAAAAGACGTCATTCTCGAAATCGAAGTTCAAGGGGCCATGCAGGTCAAAGAACATTTTCCGGAAGCTGTCTTCTTATTCCTTGCACCTCCAAGCCTCCAAGAATTGCGGAACCGCCTCGTGGGGCGTGGAACGGAATCGGAGGAAGTCATCAAGCAACGTCTTCTCGTCGCTAAGGAAGAGATCGAGATGATGGATGCGTATGACTATGTCGTGACGAACGACGAAATTCATAAAGCCTGTGATCGAATTCAAGCGATCGTCACAGCGGAACATTGCAGTCGGGAACGTGTCGCGTCCCTATATAAAAAAGCCATGGAGGTTAAGTGATATGTTATATCCATCAGTTGATAAGCTTCAAAAGAAAGTACCGTCGAAATATACGATCGTTACAGTTGCCGCTAAGCGTGCACGTCAAATCCAAGACGGAAAACGCGTGAAAGTCACAAACCCAAAATCGCATAAACCGGTCGGGAAAGCTTTAGAAGAGCTTTATTTCGAAGAAGTATCCGTCACGAACCAACCGCAAGACTAATTTTGAAGCAGCCACTTGTCATCGTGGCTGTTTTTTTCAATAAGGAGGACACCTACATGTTAACCAACCGAAACATTCTACTGTGTGTCGGCGGTGGAATCGCTTCCTATAAATCAGCAGCACTCGCTTCAAAGCTCGTTCAAGCAGGCGCACACGTTCAAGTCGCGATGACGCGTAATGCGCAACAATTCGTCGGTAAGACGACATTTGAAGCACTGACGCGAAAAGCGGTCTATGATGACGTCTTCATCGAGCATGATCCGTCAAAAATCGCCCATATCGATTTAGCGGATGAAGCGGACTTGATCGTCGTCGCACCAGCGACCGCGAACTTGATTGCGAAACTTGCGCACGGGATCGCAGATGACTTCATTACGACAACGATCCTCGCAGCGACATGTCCCGTCATCGTCGCACCGGCGATGAACGTCAACATGCTCGAACATCCGGCGACGGTCCGCAATATCGAACAACTCAAGCAGGACGGTGTCCAGGTGATTGCACCGGGAGTCGGAAATCTCGCATGTGGTTGGGTCGGAAAAGGTCGTTTACCGGAACCAGAAGATTTGGTCGCAACACTCTCAACGTTTTTTGAAGAAAAATATCTAGCCGGGCGAAAGGTCTTGATCAGTGCAGGACCAACAGTAGAACGGATTGATCCGGTTCGTTATTTGACGAATGATTCTTCAGGGAAAACTGGAATTGCGCTGGCAGAAGCGGCACGAGACGCAGGAGCCGATGTCACGCTCGTCCATGGTCCCCTTCGGATTGGACTACCGACCGGGATAGCGACGATTGCCGTCGAGTCGGGAGAAGAGATGCTTGAAGCCATGTTACGTGACTATGAGACGCAAGACATCGTCATCATGTCCGCTGCCGTAGCCGACTATCGACCGTCTATTCAATACGAGCAAAAGCAAAAGAAAATTCACGGACCATTGCGGATTGAACTCGAAGAGACGACAGATATCCTGAAGACGCTCGGTGAGCAGAAACAACATCAGCTATTAGTCGGATTTGCAGCGGAGACGACGGACGTCGAGACGTTCGCGAAACAGAAACTCGTCCGAAAGAAAGCGGATTTCATCGTCGCGAATGATGTTTCCCGTTCTGATATTGGATTCGTCAGCGACGAAAACGAGGTCGTCGTCTTTGGGAAGAATGCTTCCGTCACGCGATACGATCAACAATTGAAATCGACGCTCGCTAAAGCGCTCATGCGCCAATTCGCGGAGGCATTGGCATGATAGCCGAAGTCATCGTTGATGTCGCAGCAGCAACCGTCGATCGTCCGTTTGATTATGCCGTGCCGGAACTTTGGCAGGAGCTGATCGTTCCCGGGATGCGCGTCGAGGTACCATTTGGTCCACGCGCGTTGCTTGGCATCGTTGTCGGAACGAAAGCCACCTCTGATCTGACGAACGTCAAATCAATCGTTCGTGTCTTAGATGAGACTCCGACCTATACAGAGGAATTACTTGAGTTATCAGCGTATCTATCAGAAACGACCTTGTGTTTTCAGGCGACGGCATTGCTTGCGATGCTGCCGGCTGCCTTAAAGGTGAGTTATGATAAACTTGTCATAGTCGAGTCGGGCCCACTTCGGGCATATCATGGAAAGAAAATGAGTCAATTACCAACGGAAGTCCAACAAATCATCTTAACAGCGGCGAAACAAGCTGACGTGACGCTTCAACCGGTCATTCGCGAGAAAAAGACGTCTAAGACTGATAAACGGATTCGTCTCCTAGAGGAGCAAGCAACCTTTACAAAACAAGCGAGTCAACAAGCGGCACTATATGCATATATTCAAGAATTTCCAAATGCGTTGTGGAGTGAAGTCAAGCAAGCGACAGGCGCAACAAGCGCAACATTGAACGCCCTTGAGAAAAAAGGCATCATGGAAGTCGAGACGATCGATGTGCGGCGAAATCCTTACGAGCATCTCGTCCAAGACATCTTTGTGCCGTCCTCTTTGACGGAAAAGCAACAGGAAGCCGTCTCAGCGATAACAGCTGAAGCGGAGACCGGAACGTTTTTGTTACATGGCGTAACAGGAAGCGGTAAGACGGAAGTCTATCTTGAATCGATTCATGCACAACTTGAACGCGGTAGACAAGCAATCTTGCTCGTCCCAGAAATCAGTTTGACGCCGATGATGGTCAAACGGTTCAAACGTCGTTTCGGAGAACGAGTCGCTGTTTTGCATAGCGGTCTATCGCTCGGAGAAAAGTATGATGAGTGGCGCAAAATTGCCCAAGGTGAAGTCGATGTCGTCGTCGGTGCACGATCCGCCGTGTTTGCGCCGCTGACGAATATCGGAATCATTATTCTTGATGAAGAACATGAAACAACCTATAAACAAGAAGAGAATCCGCGCTATCATACGCGTGATGTCGCAAAATGGCGCGCGGCCTATCATCGATGTCCCGTCGTGCTCGGAAGTGCAACGCCATTACTTGAGACGTATGCGCGGGCACAAAAAGGAGTCTATCATTACTTACCGCTTCGTGAACGATTCGGTGGAGAACTGCCTCCAGTCGACATCGTTGATATGCGTAAGGAACTTGAACGGGGGAATCGGACTCCGTTCAGCCTCGCGCTCGTCGAAGGTATTAAAGAACGAATCGAGCGTGGGGAACAGACGGTGTTGCTTTTGAACCGTCGTGGGTACACGACATTCGTCTTATGTCGGGATTGCGGGGAAACGTTACAATGTCCGCATTGTGCCGTCAATCTAACGTATCATCAACATGAAGATCGCTTAAAGTGCCACTATTGTGGGTTTGAAGCAGCGATGCCGAAAACCTGTCCGTCCTGTGAATCGACGAAGATCCGTCAGTTCGGAACGGGCACGCAAAAGATCGAGGAAGAGTTGGCGCATTTGATTCCGGAAGCGCGCATTATCCGGATGGATCAGGATACGACGTCTCGTAAAGGAGCACACGAGAAGTTACTCGATGCCTTCGAACGCAAGGAAGGAAACATTCTTCTCGGAACACAGATGATCGCAAAAGGTCTTGACTTTCCAAATGTCACGCTCGTAGGGGTGCTCGCTGCCGATGCGACGCTTGGTATTCCGGATTTTCGGGCAAGTGAGCGAACGTTCCAGTTGATTACCCAAGTGTCGGGTCGTGCCGGGCGGGGGCAACTCGCCGGACAGTCGATCATCCAAACCTATAATCCGGAGCACTACGTCATTCAGACGGCGAAACAGCATGATTTCGAAACGTTCTATAAGCGAGAGATGCAGTTGCGCAAACTCGGGGGACACCCTCCATTCTGGTTCCTTGGTCTGATCACGGTCTCGGCGACACATCCACTCGAAGCACTGGCCGAAGCGCAACAAATCGCTTCCGAGTTGCGGGCTTTCGAATCGGAGGACTTAGTCGTCAATGGACCGTTCGATGCGCCCCTTGCTCGATTGAAGAATATGTACCGGCAACAAGTCTTAATTAAACATAAAGGGCAGGAAGATGTCCGGACACATCTCCGTGATATCTTAGCCCGTCGTCAAAAGTCAAAAACACAAGTCGCAATCGACTTGAATCCATTTGTATTCATGTGAGGTGTCTGTATGTATAAAGTAGTAGAAGTACCAAACGATGTATTACGACAGGTATGTGAACCTGTCACGAAGTTCGATAAAAAACTCGGTAAGATGATTGATCGGATGTTCGATACGATGTACGAATATGATGGTGTCGGCCTAGCGGCACCACAAATCAATCAACCGATCCGTGTAGCCGTCGTTCACACGGATGATGAGACGGGACCAATCGAGCTGATCAATCCGGAAATCATCGAAGCCGATGGTTCACAAATCGATGATGAAGGATGCCTCAGCATGCCTGGCATCTTCGGTCCTGTCGAACGGTTCGACCGCATCGTCGTCAAGTCTCAGGATCGTCTCGGACGGACGGTCAAAATCAAAGCAAACGGCTTTTTTGCACGTGCCATCCAGCATGAGATGGATCATTTAGACGGTGTCCTGTTTACAGATAAACTTGTTGAGCAAGAAAAGCCGCGCGTCGTCTTCATGGGGACACCTGAGTTTGCGGCAGGAACACTACGTGAAGTGATCGATGCCGGGTACGACGTCGTCGGTGTTGTCTCACAACCAGATAAACCGGTCGGACGAAAACGGGAAGTCAAACCGACACCAGTGAAACTAGTTGCGATGGAACACGCTATTCCTGTGTTGCAACCGAAACGGATTCGAGAGGATTATCAAGATGTTCTCGATTTAAAACCAGACCTCATCATCACGGCAGCTTACGGTCAGATTGTACCGACAGCGATTTTGGAAGCACCACGTTTTGGGGCGATCAACGTCCATGCGTCACTCTTGCCGAAATATCGTGGCGGTGCACCGATTCATCAAGCAATCATCGATGGTGAAAAAGAGACGGGCGTGACGATCATGTATATGGTCGATCGACTAGACGCGGGTGATATGTTGTCAAAAATCATTGTTCCGATCGAAGAAAACGATACAGTCGGAACGATGTTTGAAAAATTAGCGGACGCAGGAGCGCGTCTGTTGCTTGAAACCTTACCGCGTCTGTTCGCAGGTGAATTGACACCGGAAGCACAAGTCGAGGCAGAAGCGACGTTTGCACCGAATATCTCACGTGAACGGGAACGGCTTGATTTTACGTTACCGGGTGAAACACTCTATGATCAAATCCGAGGAATGAATCCTTTCCCGAGCACGTATACGATGCTCGGTGATGACCGATTGAAAGTCTTTTTCGCGACGAAAGTCAAAGGGACGGGACGACCGGGTGAAATCATTGCTTTAGAAGCGGATGGCCCCGTCATCGCGACAGGTTCGGAAACAGCGTTGAAGCTGATCGACTTACAGCCGTCCGGAAAAAAACGGATGGATGGTGCCACGTTCATGCGCGGAATCGGTCAATCGCTTGAACTCGGACAACAAGTAGGTGAGAACGCATGAATGTACGCGACGCAGCAGTAACGACACTGATGAAAATTGGTCAAGGTGGTGCCTTCTCGACGATCACGGTCCACCAGATGCTTGAAAAGCGTGCTATCTCAGCAACAGATGTCGGTCTGTTCACGGAACTCGTCTACGGGACGCTCAGTCGTGAATTGACACTGGATTATATTTTGGAGCCGTATCTAGCGAAACAGAAAAAACTTGACCCATTCATGCGTCCATTGTTACGGATGAGTGTGTATCAATTGTTTTATCTTGATCGTGTACCGGATCATGCCGTCATCCATGAAGCTGTCGAGATTGCTAAAAAACGTGGAAAAGTCCACGTCTCGAAAGTCGTCAATGGAGTGCTCCGAAATGTATTACGGGCGGGAATGCCTCACTTCGCTGAGATTGAGCCTGTCGCAAAACGAATCAGCATCGAAACGAGTCATCCGCAGTGGCTCGTCGAACGCTGGATTAAACTGTTTGGTCCGGAAGAAACGCTTCAAATCTGTCAATTGAATAACACGCCTGCACCAGTCACGGTTCGCATCAATCGGACGAAGACGACGCGAGAGGAAGCGATCGAACTTCTACTCGACCAAGGTGTGACGGCAAAACCATCTACGGTCGCGCCAGACGGTCTCGAAATTGAACGAGGAAGTGTCCAAAAAACGGATTTGATCGATCGCGGCTATCTTTCTTTGCAGGATGAGAGCTCAATGCTCGTCGCCCGTGCACTCGGTGCAGAATCATCCGATCATGTACTCGACAGCTGTGCCGCACCTGGTGGGAAAGCGATGCACATTGCTGAAGGTTTGACGACTGGGACTTTGCAAGCACTTGATCTTCATCCACATAAGATTAAATTGATTGAACAACAAGCGACACGATTAGGTCTTACGACTGTTCAAGCAGAAGCGTTAGATGCCCGTAAAGCAGGGGAACGCTTCGAAGTAGAATCCTTTGATCGGATTCTTGTCGACGCGCCTTGTTCAGGACTCGGTGTCATTCGGAGAAAACCAGATATCAAATGGACGAAACGTCCAGAACAACTCGAGCAACTTCCGAAAATTCAACGAGATATTCTGACATCTGTCTTACCACTCGTGAAAAAGGGTGGAACCTTCGTCTATTCGACTTGTACGATTGATCCGGTCGAAAACGAGGAGCAGACAGCGTTCATTCTCGATCAAGGGTTCGATTTTGATACATCTTTCGCGGCACGCATGCCAGAATCCGTACGACATCTGATCGGGGATCGAGCAGAACTCAAGTTGTTACCGACGACAGTCGGAACGGACGGCTTCTATATTGCCGCGTTTAAAAAACGAGAAGATTGACACGAACGGAGGACTGTCATGGAGTTAGCGCACCTTTCGACTACTGGGAAAGTCAGGACTAAAAATGAGGATACGGTATTACTCGTCGGAAACGCTGAACGTGGTCTTGCCGTCGTTGCAGATGGTATGGGGGGGCACGCTGCTGGCGATATCGCAAGTGAAATCGTCCGTAAAGTCTTTGAAGCTGCTTTTTCGAGTATGCCCAATCGTCCGATGGAATTGTCGGATTGGATTGAACAACGTGTAACTGAGGCGAATGCTCAAATCCTTCAGTTCTCCAAGGAAGAACAGCTTGCGATCGTCGGAACGACCATTGCATGCGTCTGCTGGGTGGAAGAGTTGCTCGTTATTGGTCATGTCGGGGATAGTAGGGTCTATGCCCTTGAAGAATCGACGTTAAAACAATTGACGGATGATCATTCCTACGTCAATATGTTGCGACAAATGGGAGAACTTTCAGATGAGGAAGTCGAAAACCATCCGCGTAAGAATGTTATTACACGATCGGTCGGTTCGAATGAAACGGTGGAAGTCGATATTCAAGTCAGGGATGCTCCAGACTATGATCTCGTCCTCGTTTGTAGTGACGGATTGACCGATGAAGTACCAGACGATGTCATCGAACAGATCATTTTACAGGATGAACCGCTCGATGAAATTGTCGAACGATTGGTGAAAGAAGCGAATGCTCGAGGAGGCGCAGATAATATCACGATTGCCGCCATCCGTTTTAAAGAAAGAAAGAGGGTCTGAATATGCGATACGGAGATCGATTAAATGACCGCTACCGCATAGAACGGCTAGTTGGAAGTGGCGGGATGGCGAATGTCTATCAAGCCTATGATGAGATTTTAAAGCGTCATGTCGCAATCAAAATTTTACGGACCGAATTTTCGCATGACGAACAGTTCATTCGTCGATTCGAACGTGAAGCACATGCTGCCACCAGTTTGAATCATCCAAACATCGTTGCCGTCTATGATGTAGGCGAAGAAGATGCCATCTATTACATCGTCATGGAGTATATCGATGGTATGACATTAAAGACATTTTGTGAAAATCAAGCTTTACCTGTACCACAGGCCGTCGATATCATCGCTCAAATTTGTGATGCGATCGATCATGCCCATGCACACCGAATCATTCATCGCGACATCAAGCCGCAGAACATGTTAATCCGAGAAGATGGTACCGTTAAAGTGACGGATTTCGGAATCGCCGTGGCGATGTCGAATGCAACGCTGACGCATACGATGTCCGTCCTTGGATCCGTGCATTACTTTTCACCAGAACAAGCTAAAGGTAAATTTGCGGATGAGAAGTCGGATATCTATTCGCTGGGTGCCGTCTTATACGAACTCGTCACAGGACAAGTACCATTCGAAGGAGACTCACCGGTTGCGATTGCGCTGAAGCACCTGCAAGATACACCGCGTCGTCCATCCGTATTGAATCCTAGAGTGCCGCAAGCGCTCGAGAACTGTATCATGCAGGCACTCGCAAAAGCACCGCATGACCGCCAACAGTCCGTCGCAGCATTTAAAGAAGACATGGTGACGGCGTTGTCTGACGAACGAGCAAGTGAAGGCATTCGAGGGGCGGAAGAGGATGAGATGGAAAAGACGATGGTTTTGTCACCAGTACAAGTTCCAGATGAGACGAAAATGGAACCAGAATCACCCGCTGTCACGACCGTCCAACCGAAACCACCTGAGAATAAAAAGAAGAAACGCTGGTGGATTATTCTCGTATTACTCGTGTTACTCGGTGGAGCGGCTACCGCGTTTGCGATGTGGCCAGATCCGACGGTCACCGTCCCATCCGTCGTCAAAACGGATGGAGATGAAGCAGAAACGAAACTTGAGAAACTCGGATTCGTCGTTGAGACGACAGAACGAAATAGTGACACGGTTGATGAGGGTGATGTTATTAGCCAGACACCGCGTGAAAACGCACAGGTGAAAAAAGGCTCGACGGTCAATTTGGTCGTCTCTACCGGTAGTGCGCCGGTAGAGGTACCAGATGTGACAGACGATGCTGAAAAAGAAGCGATCGCGACATTAAAAGAAGCCGGGTTCGCGAAGGTCGAAGTCGAACGTGAGAAGTCAGATGAGATAGATCGAGGAAATGTCATTCGGCAGTCGATTTCTGCTGGTACGGAAGTGATCGCGAAAGAACAGACGATCACAATTACCGTCTCGGAAGGAACTTCTTCTTTCGAGTTGAAGGATTTGACGAATTTATCAAGTGATGAGGCTAAAGCGTACCTTGATAAGGTCGGCCTAGACGGAACATTCGAGCAAGAATTCTCTAGCGACGTAAAACTCGACCAAGTCATCCGTCAGTTCCCACAAGCGGGTGCGCAAGTCGAACCGAACGACTCTGTGACCGTCTTTATCTCAAAAGGTGAGGAAGAAAAAACAGTGACGGCAACGTTCCCTGAAAAGGTCGTCTATGATGCGGTCAGCGAGGGTGAAGACGAGGAACCACCAAAACAAGTCATTCGGATTGAGACGGAAGATGCGAAAGGGAAGCGGACCGTCATCGAGGAATCGATTGACCAAGATGAGACATTCGACGTGCCGGTGACGATTGATCCGGGAGAAGAAGGCAAGATTACGATTTATAAAGACGATACGGTGTATCGTTCAAAAACCATCACGTACAATCAAGCAAAAGACGCACAGTGAATGTGATGAAAAAGGAGTGCATAGGATGACGGAACAACGCATCGAAGAGAATCGAGAAGGAACGATCATACGCCTGCAGGGTGGCTTTTATGATGTTATGACACCAGAAGGAGAGGTCCGTTCACGGGCACGAGGGAATTTCCGAAAACGCGGCATCAGTCCAGTCGTTGGAGACGAAGTCGTTCTCCATATCGAAAGTGAGACCGGGTATATTCTCGAAGTGAAGGAGCGGGACAACTTTTTAGTACGCCCGCCTGTCGCGAATATCGACCAGGCGTTGCTCGTCGTTTCGGCGGCAGAACCTGATTTTTCAGCGCACTTGCTCGACCGATTTCTCGTTTTGATCGAAGCGAAGGAAATTCAACCCGTCATCCTGTTGACGAAAATGGACTTGCTGGACGATGTCAAAGGACCAGCTGTTCGAGACGCCATTGCCGCTTATCGAAAGATTGGTTATACGGTCATCGAGACATCAAGTGAGACGTTGACAGGCGTTGAGCAAGTCCGCCCGTTACTTGCCGGTAAAACGAGCGTACTCGCCGGACAATCCGGTGTCGGGAAAAGTTCGCTCTTGAACGCTCTTGAACCATCTCTTGATTTAGAAACGAGTGCGATTTCGAAATCACTCGGACGCGGGCGGCATACGACACGACACGTCACGTTGATGCCGCTTGCCGGAGGATTGATTGCTGATACGCCAGGTTTCTCGAACCTTGATTTTCCGTATGAAATGGAAATCGAGGATGTACGATGGAGTTTTCCTGAATTCGTGGCTGTACAAGATGAGTGCAAATACCGAGGTTGCTTGCATTTAAATGAACCCGGTTGTGCTGTCAAGGAAGCCGTCGAGGCACAAGAAATCATGTCCTCTCGTTATGAGAACTATGGTATGTTTATAGACGAAATCAAGAATCGAGCCCGGAGGTATTGAAGATGATTAAAATTGCACCATCTATCTTATCAGCAGATTTTGCGAATCTCGAGCGTGATGTCAAAGCAGTCGAAGTAGCAGGCGCGGACTATATTCATTTCGATGTCATGGACGGTCAGTTCGTACCGAACATCTCGTTTGGACTACCTGTGCTTAGCAGTTTACGTCAAAAGACGGATATGATTCTCGATGTTCATTTAATGATCGACCAGCCAGAACGTTTCGTTGAAGATTTCGTCAAGGCAGGAGCAGACATCGTGACGTTCCACGTCGAAGCGACGAATCATGTCCATCGTGTCTTACAACAAATCAAAGCAGCGGGTGCGAAGGCAGGAGTCGTCTTGAATCCGCACACGCCATTATCAACGATTGAACACGTCCTTGAGGATGTCGACATGGTCTTATTGATGACGGTCAATCCGGGCTTCGGTGGACAAGCCTTCATCGAGCGTGTCATGCCGAAGCTCGCAACACTCGCGCAAATGAAAGCAGATCGTGGTCTGACATTTGAAATCGAAATTGATGGTGGTGTCAATCCGGAAACGGCAAAGCTTTGCATCGATAATGGTGCCAACGTTCTCGTCGCAGGATCAGCAATCTATAATGCACCAGACTATGCGGAAGCAATCACTAGCATTCGTCAAGGGGCTGCCGTATAATAAAAACGAGAAAACGAAATATGATGACCGCAAGGGGTGTCGCTTGAAAAGCGGCTGAGAGGAGTCTTTTAGACTTTAACCCTTCGAACCTGTTCCGTTCAAACGGACGTAGGGATGTGGCGCACGCAGGCAGTACGGCGTTCGTCGTACTGCTTTTTTGCGTCCTCTCGTACAATGAAGGAGGAAAATAGCATGAAACGGTTACAAATGATGATGGAAATCGCCATCTTCGCCAGTCTCGGAGTCGTCTTTGATTTATTGATTCCATTCAAAATGCCACAAGGTGGCTCGATCAGCTTAGCGATGCTACCAATCTTCGTCATGGCATTTCGCCACGGTGTCGTCGGTGGTGTCGTCACGGGAGCGCTTGTCGGTACGATTCAATTGATGTTCGCTCCACAAGTCTTGACGATCGTTCAACCGATGCTTGACTACACGATTGCGTATGGTGTCGTCGGATTAAGTGGTCTGTTTGCGCGTCAAGTCAGACAAGCAGCACGTAACGGACAAAAGAAAAGCTTGATGGCGTTCGTTCTCCTGGCGACGTTATTAGGCGCAGGACTCCGATATATCTGTCATGTCATCAGCGGAGTCGTCTTTTTTGCTGAGTATGCGGAAGGTCCAGTCGTACCGTATTCATTGATTTATAATGCGACATACATGGTACCGTCTTACGTTCTTTGTGGTGTCGTTGCGGGTCTTTTATTCACGACTGCGCCACGCTTACTACGTTATTCGGCACGAGGCGTCTGAGATGCGGGCGATTCTCGTCTGTGCCGGTCCGCGAGAAGAAGCGCCGGATTTACGGACATTTTGTCAGCCGGGTGATTTCATCGTCGGTGTCGACGGTGGTGTTCAGACGATTGAATCGTTTGGGCTGACATGCGACCTGACGATTGGTGATTTTGATTCGCTTGGTTATGTACCAGAAGGGGCAATCGTTCATCCGGCCGAGAAAGATGAAACGGATCTCGAACTGGCACTTCGTACAGTCTCAGAGAAGAAACAGTTTGAGGATACCTTCATCGTCGGGGCGACAGGTGGGCGGCTCGACATGACCGTCCAAAATGTATATCTATTGAAGCGATACCCAGAGGCACGACTCGTGACGAAACGAGAAGAGGTACGATACTTGGCTGAGGGAACGTATGCAGTCGAAGCAGGGAGCTATCATTATCTTTCGTTCATTCCACTCGTACCATCGACTTTAAGCTTATCCGGAGTCAAATATCCACTTGATGCACACCCGGTTCCGGTCGGAGGTTCCTTGACCGTCAGTAATGAATGGTGTGCGTCAGAAGCGAAGGTGGAGCTCCATCAAGGAGAACTATTGATGATGCGGACGCTTAAGGAATAGCACAATCATAGGAAAGAGGCCGTGGATGACTCCGCGGCCTCTTTTAGATGAAATTATTCTTCGAGTTGAGAAGGGGCGACACGGATGTCGCTTTGAGCGGATAGATGTTTTCCTTTGACGAAGAGATGATAACTTCCCCACATGACAAGGAAGAAAGGAACACCGATGTATAGCGCGATTCGTTGATCCGCTTGAAACGCAAGACTGACGAGGACGACGACGTTAAGTGTCAACGATATCAGTGGTAACACCGGATAGAGTGGTGTTTTGAATTTTAATTCGGATACATCGTGTCCGTTTCGGACGAACTGACGACGAAATGCGAGCTGAGAAGCAGAGATCGAAATCCAGCCGACTTGAGCGCCGAGTCCGGCTAAGGATAAGAGCCAAATGAAGACGGTATCCTCTGCGAAAAATGCGGTCAGAAGTGATAACATCGCGAACATCATCGTAAAGAGCAGCGCCCGCATTGGCACACCACGTGCATTGACGTAAGATAATTTCTTTGAAATCATCCCTTCTTGCGCCATCGCCCATAACATCCGGGTCGCGGCATACAGTCCGGAGTTTCCGACGGACAACAACGCCGTCAAGACGACGATGTTCATCAAATCAGCAGCGTACGGAATACCAATCGCATCAAAGACCATGATGAACGGACTGCTGACTCCACCTGCCGTCTCATACGGAATTAATGCACCAACGATCGTAATCGATAAGACGAAGAAGATGAACGTCCGCCAGACTGTATTGCGGATCGCTTTTGGAATCGATTTTTCTGGCGTGTCGGACTCCCCAGCCGCAACACCAATCAATTCTGTTCCTTGGAAGGCGAAGTTGACGGCAATCATCGTCGTTAACACACCGAGAATCCCGTTCGGAAACCAACCGTTTGCTGTAAAATTCGCGAATAACGAGCTTGGGCGATCTGCTTCCATCGGTAACCAGCCGAACCAGGCAGCGCCACCTAGAATGATGAAGAACAGGATTGCGAGGACTTTTAAACTCGAGAACCAGAATTCCGCTTCACCAAATGCTTTGGCGGAGACGGCATTCAGACCGAACAGTAAGACTGTAAAGACGGTACACCAGACGACGACGGGCACGTTCGGAAACCAGCGGTCCATCAAACTGCCGGCAGCTGTAATTTCGAGTGCGACCGTCACGGCCCAGCCAAGCCAATAAATCCAACCGACGGCAAAGCCGATTCCTGGTCCAATGAAGCGGGTCGTATAGGTTTGGAAGGACCCCGAGACCGGTAGATAGACCGCTAATTCCCCTAGACATAACATCGTCAGATACATGATGGTCCCACCCACGATGTAACTGAGGACCGCCCCGAGAGGTCCTGCTTGCGAAATTGTTAACCCTGACCCTAGAAATAAGCCTGTCCCGATGATTCCGCCGAGTGAAATCATGAACAGGTGTCGACTCGTCATCTCTCGTTTGAGTTGCATGATGACTTCCCCCAATTCTGACAAAATAAAGTACGTTCCTATTGTAAGCGTTTTCAATAAAAGCGACAATTAGTTTATGAGAAAAATAAATGAGGGTATAAAAAAACCGGAAGGGAAGATTCCCATCCGGTGGTTGCGCCTTATACGCGTTCGACTTTACCTGATTTAAGAGCTCGAGCTGAAACCCAAACCTTTTTCGGCTTACCGTCGACGAGGATACGTACTTTTTGTACGTTGACTCCCCAAGTACGTTTTGTTTTGTTCAATGCGTGTGAACGGTTGTTACCCGACTTTGGCGATTTCCCAGTAACGTAGCATTTACGTGCCATGCGTTCCGCCTCCTTTTATGTTGTTTTGCGTTCGTCCTAATAGACACTTTGCTATCTTAGCATGGTGTCAGGGCGGTTGCAACATAAAAAAAGTAGCTGACAAGAAAAAAACTTGACAGACAACCTCGAAATTTAAAATAATGGATGAGGATGATGGTAAAAGTTCATTTGACCGCTACTATTTTTCACTTATTCATTGTATAGTCAGTACGGCGACTTTTCAATAGTAGGTCCTTATAGTAGAATTATGAGAAGAATACAATATTCAAAGGGGGCTACTCAGGTGGCGATCGAGATGAAAACGACCTATGGAAAGATTGATGTAGATAATGATGTCGTCGCGCAACTTGCGGGCGGCGCAGCAATGGAATGTTTTGGTGTCGTTGGTATGGCATCCCAGTCTCAAATCAAGGATGGTCTTGCTGAACTCTTAAAACGTGAGAACTTTGCACGCGGTGTCATCGTTCGACAGGCTTCAGAGCAGGTCCATATCGATATGCATATCATCGTAAGTTATGGAACGAAAATCTCAGAGGTGGCGAATAACGTACAGAGTCGCGTGAAATACACGCTCAGTCAGGCACTAGGTCTTGACGTGACATCTGTGAACATCTTTGTCCAAGGAGTCCGCTTGACGAATGTCTAAGGCGGGAATAGAGGAGGAAACTTTAGTGAGTGTAGATCGTTTAACAGGAGCGCAGTTAGTCAAGATGATTCAAAATGGCGCGGCGAATCTCTACCAAAATGCAGATTTCGTCGATTCATTGAACGTCTTCCCTGTGCCAGATGGTGATACGGGAACGAATATGAATTTGACGATGACTTCAGGTGCAAAAGAAGCAGGTAAATCAACTTCGGATTCTGTATCGGAAGTCGCGAACGTCTTCGCACGTGGATTATTGATGGGGGCTCGCGGAAACTCTGGCGTCATCTTAAGCCAATTGTTCCGTGGATTCTCGAAATCAATCGAAGGCAAAACAACGATTGATACGAAGGAATTCGCAGATGCATTGCAAAAAGGTGTCGACACAGCATACAAAGCAGTCATGAAACCGGTCGAAGGAACAATCTTGACGGTTGCTCGTGAGACAGCTGTTGCAGCCATCGCACAATCTGAGACAACGACGGATTTCTTGGAATTGATGCGTCAACTCGTCGAAGCTTCGAAAGTATCGCTCGACGGAACACCTGACCTTCTCCCAGTATTAAAAGAAGTCGGTGTCGTTGATTCTGGTGGTCAAGGTCTCGTCTGTATCTATGAAGGATTCCTTGCAACACTTGAAGGAAAAGAACTGGATAAACCACATGCGCCAGTCATGGAAGCACTCGTCGAAGCAGAGCATCATAAATCGGCTCAAAGCTTCATGTCGACAGAAGAAATCCATTATGGCTACTGCACGGAAATCATGGTTCGCTTCCAAGATGACAAATTAGCGAACGCACCATTCAGCGAAGAAGCATTCCGGAACGAATTAGCCGAATTCGGTGATTCGTTGCTCGTCGTCGCAGATGAAGAACTCCTTAAAGTTCACGTCCACGTTGAAACACCAGGAGAAGTCATCACAAAAGGACAACGTTTCGGTGAACTCGTCGCTGTTAAGATTGAAAACATGCGTCAACAACACTCGACGATCCTCGAAGAAGAAGGCGCGAATCAAGTCACTCCAGTCGCTGCACCGAAGGCAAAAGCGAAAGCCGCCCTCGTGACAGTCGCAATGGGTGAAGGAATCAGCGAACTCTTTAAATCACTCGGTGTCAGTGTCGTTATCGAAGGCGGACAAACGATGAACCCGTCAACGGAAGATATCGTTAAGGCGATCGAGGATGCACATGCTGAACACGTTTATGTCTATCCAAACAACTCGAACATCATCATGGCCGCTGAACAAGCAGCATCTGTTGCGAATTGTGGTGTGACAGTCGTGAAATCAAAAACAGTCCCACAAGGTTTAGCAGCAACGATCGTCTATAACCCGGAAGCGACTGTCGAAGAGAACGAAGCGCACATGGCAGATGCGATTGCAGCCGTTAAGTCAGGACAAGTCACATATGCCGTACGTGATACGAACATCGATGGTGTAGAAATCAAGAAAGACGACCATATGGCGATTGCTGAAAAACAAATCGTCGCTACGGACGCTTCAAGTCTTGGTGCTGTCAAGAAACTCGTCGATACACTCGTCACGGAGGACGACGAAATCATCACGGTTCTTTACGGTGAAGGCGTATCGACGGAAGACGTTGAGTCACTCGTCGAATATATTGAGTCGATCAATCCGGATGCTGAAGTGGAAGTCCACGACGGCAAACAACCACTTTATTCGTACATTTTAAGCGTCGAATAAAACCATCATACTGAAAAAGGGCGACTAGCCTTTTCACGAATCCCACCATCTGCGATAATAGAGGTGGGATTTCGTTTGTTTCATAGAGAGGGGAAAAGAGATGAAATATCGTAGCGTCTTTGACATCATCGGACCAGTCATGGTTGGTCCATCAAGCTCGCATACAGCGGGAGCTGCACGGATCGGATTGATGGCGGGTAAATTATTCGGGGAAACACCTAAAGTCATCCACATCACGTTTTACGGTTCATTCGCTGATACGTATCGTGGACATGGAACGGACGTCGCCATCATCGGCGGTGTTCTTGGATACGATACGTTCGACGATCGGATTCCACAATCGATCGATATCGCGAAGTCAAAAGGGATCGAGATTCATTTCGAGACGAGCGAAGCATTGACGGATCATCCGAATACGGCTCGTGTCCATTTGACGAATGGAATAGAAGAGTTTGAATTGGTCGGTATTTCAATTGGTGGGGGAACGATTGAAATCACGGAATTAAATGGTGTACCGCTTCGTTTGTCCGGTGGGGGACCGGCACTCGTCGTCTTGCACCATGACCGCTTTGGTGCGATTGCAGCCGTGACAAGCATTTTGGCTGATTACGAAATCAACATCGGGCATATGGAAGTGTCACGGCATGAAAAAGGAAAACAAGCACTCATGGCAATTGAGATTGATGACCGGATAACGGCAGAAGTGTTGGAAGAAATCGATCGGTTACCTCAAGTCGAGCGTGCCGTCATGATGGGAGAGTGAAGACATGTTTAAATCCGTAAAAGAACTCGTCGCCATCGCGACAGAACGAAACATTCCGATTTCGGAAGTCATGATTGAGCAAGAGATGACGGTTCGTCATTTAGAGCGAGATGAAGTCTATGCGATGATGGAACGAAACCTACAAGTGATGGAAGAAGCAGTTGCTCGTTCGCTTGATGGTGATGGTGTCCAGTCGGTGACAGGACTAACTGGTGGAGATGCTGTCTTGCTTCAACGGTACCGTGCTTCAGGTAAAGGATTATCCGGTGATTTATTACTGGACGCCGTTAGTAAAGCAATCGGAACGAATGAAGTCAATGCTGCGATGGGGAAAATTTGTGCGACACCAACGGCAGGGAGTGCCGGCGTCGTGCCAGGTACGCTTTTTGCCGTCAAAGATCGGTTAAATCCGACGCGTGAGCAAATGCTACGCTTCTTGTTCACATCCGGTGCGTTCGGCTTCGTCGTCGCGAACAATGCGTCGATCTCCGGAGCGGCTGGTGGCTGTCAGGCAGAAGTTGGTTCAGCAACAGCGATGGCAGCAGCTGCCATCGTAGAGATGGCGGGCGGAACACCTGATCAGTCAGCACATGCTTTTGCGATCGCGTTGAAGAACATGCTCGGACTCGTCTGTGATCCTGTTGCAGGACTCGTCGAAGTACCATGCGTGAAACGCAATGCGATGGGCGGGGCGAATGCTGTTGTCGCTGCCGACATGGCACTCGCTGGAATCACGTCACGGATTCCGTGTGATGAAGTCATCTCAGCCATGCATGAGATTGGTCAGATGATGCCGTCTGCGCTTCGCGAGACAGCAAAAGGTGGACTCGCGAATACGCCGACTGGTCGCTGGCTCGAAGCGAAAATTTTCGGAGAGTTATCGAATGAATCCATCACGTGACGTCAAGACATTAAAAGGTGTCGGACGGGATTTAGCGAAAAAACTAGAAGAGATGAATATTCTCACCGTTGCGGACGTGCTCGAGCACGTCCCGTTTCGTTATGACGACTTCGTGACGGGAAGTCTAACGGAAGCAATCCATGAGGATAAAGTCAAGTTCACGGGTCAGGTCCAGTCTGAACCACTTGTGCGCTATTATGGCAAAGGAAAAAATCGTTTAACGTTTCGTCTGCTCGTTGAAGAACGGTATAGTGTGACCGTAACGATGTTCAACCGGGCATTCTACAAAGACCAATTGCAACTCGGGGCAGAAGTGACGGTCAGTGGCAAGTGGGATTTACACCGGATGACGATTTCTGCGACGGAATTGCAATTCGGGGCAATCGAAGGCGAATTGACACCCGTTTACTCGCTCCGGGGTGACATGCGGATGAAGACATTCCGACGCGTCGTCGACTTGGCGTTCAAGGAGACTGAGGCATTAGCTGAACGAATCCCGGATAGCATCCGAAAGACGTACCGGTTACAGGACCGGATGACGATGTTGAAGGCACTCCATTTCCCGACGAATCGAAAAGAATTGACGGCTGCTCGGCGCAGTTACGTCTATGAGGAATGCCTCTATTTCCAACTGAAATTACAGGCGTTGCGTCTTGGACGACGAAAAGGTCAAGGGATCGCTCTGCCACTGCATGAAACGGATATTGCGAATTTCATCAAGAGCCTGCCGTTTCCGCTGACAGGAGCGCAACAACGCGTGACAAAAGAAATCTTAGACGACATCGGACGCGGTGAACGAATGAATCGGTTGCTGCAAGGGGATGTCGGAAGCGGAAAGACTGTCATCGCAGCCATCGCCTTGTTCGCGACGGTTCGTGCCGGAAAACAAGGTGCCTTGATGGTGCCGACCGAAATTTTAGCGGAACAGCATGCAGCATCGCTCGTCCCATTGCTTGAACCACTTGGGATTCGGGTCGGTCTACTGACGAGTTCTGTTAAAGGGAAAGCGCGCGCACACTTGCTCGAAGCCCTCGCAACAGGAGAGATCGACGTCTTGGTCGGGACACATGCGCTGATTCAAGACACTGTCCAGTTCAAGGCATTACACCTCGTCATCACCGATGAACAACATCGCTTCGGTGTCGAACAACGGAAACGATTGCGCGCGAAAGCCGAACAGGCAGATGTATTATATATGACAGCGACACCGATTCCGCGTACGCTTGCGATATCGGTCTTTGGAGATATGGATGTTTCGATCATCGATGAGATGCCGGCGGGACGAAAGGAAATCGAGACCTACTGGGCGAAACCGCAACAGATGGAACGCGTTTTCGGGTTCGTCGAGAAAGAATTGTCGCAAGGTCGACAAGCCTACGTCATCACGCCATTGATCGAGGAATCCGAATCACTCGAAGTTCAAAATGCGATCGAATTACATGCGACATTGACCGAACGGTTCAAGCCCTATCATGTCGGTTTGATGCATGGACGCTTGACTTCTTCAGAAAAAGACGAGGTCATGCAGGCGTTTAAGGAGAATACTGTTCAAATCCTTGTTTCAACGACGGTCGTCGAGGTCGGCGTGAACGTTCCGAACGCGTCGATCATCGTCATTCATGATGCAGAACGCTTTGGTCTTGCGCAGTTACACCAATTAAGAGGGCGCGTCGGTCGAGGCGATGCCCAGTCGTACTGTATTCTAATCGCCGATCCCTCTTCCGATACGGGAAAAGAACGGATCAAGACGATGACGGAGACAAACGATGGCTTCAAGCTAGCGGAAAAGGATTTAAAACTGCGCGGAGCCGGAAATTTCTTCGGTACCGAACAAAGTGGATTACCGCGCTTCGTCTTGACTGATCCTGCGCTCGATATACAAGTCATGGAAACTGCGCGACAAGATGCAGTCCGCTTACTGCGATCGGACGCCTTTTGGCAGGCACCGGAATACGATGTCTTACGTGACTATATCGAACGACAAGGGCTACTTGAAGGAGAAAGAATCGAATAATACTTGAAAGTGAACAACAAGGGATATATACTACTGTTAGTACCAGGTAATAATAGTGGTCATCCTTCTTGTGGGAGGAACATACATGCGGGTACCTAAAAAAGAGAGACAACAAGAATTATTACAGACGATCGAGCAAAATCCGTTCATCACGGATGAAGCGCTGGCGACACGATTCCGTGTCAGTATCCAGACGATTCGTCTCGACCGGATGGAATTAAAGATTCCAGAATTACGGGAGCGAATTAAGCACGTCGCGACCGAGCGGCTGGATGATGTGCGTACGTTGACTGAAAATGAAGTCATTGGTGATATGATTGACCTGAAACTCGATACATCTGCGATCTCAATCCTTGAGATTTTGCCTGAACATGCGTTTAGTCGGAATGCGATCGCCCGCGGACATATTTTGTTTGCGCAGGCAAATTCGCTTGCGATTGCGCTCATCGACGATGAACTCGCGTTGACGACACGTGCGAACGTCCAGTTCACACGCTCTGTTCACGTCGGAGAACGCGTTGTTGCGAAGGCATTCGTCAGTTCTCATCGTCAAGATGGGCGTTCTGACATCACGGTGGAGAGTTATGTCGGTGAAGAATGTGTCTTTATCGGTGAGTTCACGGTGTATCGAAGTAGTAAGGAGGAATCGAAATGATTTTAGCAGTTGACGCTATGGGGGGCGATCACGCACCCCGTGCCATCGTAGAAGGGGTCGTTGCCTATTTGGCAGAACGTCCAAACGAAAACATCGATATCCGATTAGTCGGAGATGAGTTAAAATTACGCTCATACTCAATCGAGGATCCGCGCGTGACGATCGTCCACGCGGCATCCGTCATCACCGGAGAGGATGAACCAGTACGTGCGATTCGCCGTAAGAAAGATAGCTCACTCGTTGTGGCTGCAAACCTGGTGAAATCAGGAGAAGCAGATGCCTTGATTTCAGCAGGCAACACGGGGGCGCTCATGACTGCCGGATTGTTCGTTATCGGTCGAATCGAAGGAGTTGACCGTCCTGCACTGGCCCCGACTTTCCCGACACGTAATGGGAAAGGTGTCGTCATCTTAGATGTTGGCGCCAACCCAGATGCGAAGGCAGAGCATTTGCTCGATTATGCCATCATGGGGTCTGTCTACGCAGAACAAGTTCGCGGCATCACACGACCGAAAGTCGGACTCCTGAATATCGGATCAGAAGCCGGTAAAGGGAATGCACTGACGAAGGAAACGTATCCGCTACTTGAGACAGCACCGATTCATTTCGTTGGGAACGTCGAGGCGAGAGAAGCGATGAGTGGTGATGTCGATGTCATCGTCACGGAAGGTTTTGCTGGTAACACGTTACTTAAAAGTACTGAAGGGGCAGCCAGTATGATCATGGGTGTCATGAAGGAACAATTCATGAGCTCGTGGACATCAAAGCTCGCCGCTCTCGTACTGAAACCGAAGTTAAAAAAAATGAAGCAGTTGCTCGCCTATGAAGAATATGGCGGTGCCGGACTATTCGGCATTTCGGCTCCGGTCATCAAGGCGCATGGTTCAAGCAATGCCTATGCATTCAGCCGAGCGCTCGTTCAAGCTGAAAAGATGGTCGAACAAGAAGTCGTTGCTAAAATCGTTCAGGCGAAGGCAACTGAAGCACGTTAAGAAGGAGTGAGACGGAGATGGGGAAAACAGTTTGGATCTTTCCGGGACAAGGGTCACAGACGCCTGGAATGGGACAGACGCTCATCACGCAAGACGAGACACGCCAAGCACTCGCTGACCTCGGAACGCGAATTGGTCTGGATCTGACGACGCTGATGACGACAGGGACGAAGGATGAATTGAAAGCAACAGATATCGCTCAACCAGCCATCGTCGCACACAGTGCATTACTCGCACAGCAGTACGCAGCACAAGGACATACACCTGATTTCGTACTCGGACACAGTGTTGGAGAATATAGCGCGCTCGTCGCAGCTTCTGTCATCACACCGTCTGAAGCCGTCTATCTCGTCCGCGAACGCGGAAAACTCATGAATCAAGTCACGGGTGGAACGATGGCGGCGGTCATCGGCATGAATGATGTCGAGGCAGCCCATCACGCGGTCGAATCGATTGCGGCGACGGGAGAAATCGTTCAAATCGCCAACTACAACTGTCCTGGGCAATTCGTCATCTCCGGACAAATCGCAGCGGTCGAATCCGCTACAGCGAAGTTAAAAGAGCTCGGAGCAAAACGTGTCTTACCGCTTGATGTCTCAGGTGCGTTCCATTCGTCACTCATGACACCATTCGCACCACGCTTCGAAGACATTCTCGTCTCGTCACCGTTTGAAGCGGCGAAGACGAAATTCATCTCGAACGTCGACAGTGCGTTCCACGATCAACCAGACGAATTGATTCGTTTGCTCGTTCAGCAGCTCTACTCACCGGTCCGGTTCGAATCATGTGTTGAGCGTCTGATCGAAGAAGGTGCGGATACATTCATCGAGTTTGGTCCATCATCTCCGTTGAGCGGTCTCGTGAAACGAATCAAAAAAGATGCGAAAATCATCAGCATCACGACACTTGAGCAATTGGAAGCGGAGGGAATTCGTTGAGTAAAGTAGCACTCGTCACTGGCGCGTCACGCGGCATCGGAGCTGCCATCGCGAAGCGATTGGCAACAGATGGTTTCCGTGTCGTCGTCAACTATGCAGGAAGCACGGACAAGGCGGAAGCGGTCGTCCGTGAAATCAAGGAAGCAGGCGGAGAGGCACTCGCGATTCAAGCGAATGTCGCTGAAGCAGATGCTGTCAAACAGATGATCAAACAGACGATCGACACGTTCGGTCAACTGGATTGTGTCGTCAATAATGCCGGTATCACGCGTGATGGTTTGCTGATGCGCATGAAGGAAGCAGATTTCGATGCTGTCATCGATACGAACCTGAAAGGGGCGTTTCTCGTCACGCAAGCTGCGACACGTCCATTGTTAAAAACAAGCGGTCGTATCATCAACATCGCATCAGTCGTCGGTATTTCCGGAAATCCAGGGCAAGCGAACTATGTCGCAGCGAAAGCGGGTCTGATCGGGCTGACGAAATCCGTCGCACGTGAACTCGCGAGTAAAGGCGTCACAGTCAATGCCATCTGTCCAGGCTTCATCGAGACGGACATGACGGACGAATTGACGGAAGAACAGCGGAACCTGTCACTCGGACAAATTCCGTTGAAACGCTTCGGTCAAACGGACGATATCGCTTCACTCGTCAGTTTCATCGCTTCAGATGAAGCGCGATACATCACAGGACAAACTCTTGCCGTCGATGGCGGCATGACGATGTAACACAACTAACGGTAGTACTTTGCCAAATCGGCAATCATCTTATATACTCAACTCATGGAGGGATTTCAAAATGACAAAAGAACAAATCTTAGTAGACGTACAAGAAGCAATCGCAGAAAAATTAGGAAAAGAACAAAGTGAAATCACACTTGATAAATCGTTCAAAGACGACCTCGGTGCTGACTCTCTCGAAGTCATGGAACTCGTCATGGACTTAGAAGACAAGTTCGAAATCACGATCGAAGATGAGCAAGCAGAAAACTTGAAGACTGTCGGCGATGTCGTCAACTACATCGAAACACAAGTCTGATCATTGAAGCTGACCCACCGCAATGTGCGGTGGGCTTTAGCTGTTTAGGAGGAACTATGACGAATCAAAAAGGACGTCGTGTCCGAAAAGGACCCTATGTAAAACGACGCAAGGATGCTCGGACGCTCGCTCAAATCGAGCAGAAATTCGAAGCGTTACAAGAGCGCCTGAATATCACGTTTTCTAATGTCGAACTATTAAAACAAGCCTTCACGCACTCTTCGTTCGTCAATGAACAACGCGAATCTGAAGGAGATAACGAACGCCTAGAATTTTTAGGGGACGCTGTCTTAGAGTTGACGGTGTCACGCTATCTATTCGAACACTACCCGGAACGTTCCGAGGGGGAATTAACGAAATTGCGAGCGGCAATCGTCTGTGAACCGTCACTCGTCCAATTTGCGAATCACTATCAGTTTTCCGATATGATTCTGTTAGGTAAGGGGGAAGAACTGACCGGTGGTCGGAATCGTCCAGCCTTACTTGCGGATGTCTTCGAATCCTTTATTGGCGCCTTGTATCTTGACCAAGGCATCGAAGCAGCCGAACGATTCCTCGCCGAAGCGGTTTTTCCGAAAGTGGCGACAGGCTTCTTCGAAGAACAGACGGACTTCAAGAGTCAATTACAGGAAGCGATTCAACGTGTCGGCTTAGGTGTCATCGAGTATGAAATCATCGAGGAGCGCGGTCCGGCGCATAGTCGGGAATTCATCTCGCGTGTCCAAGTCGCGGATGAACTCGAAGGAATTGGAACGGGACGTTCGAAAAAAGAGGCAGAACAACAGGCAGCAAAACAAGCCTTACTTGAATTAAAGAAACAGTTTTAAGCAACAAAAGGCCGACCATCTCTCGAATACGTGAGAGATGATCGGCCTTTATCGTGTGAAGTTCGCTTGATTAGACAGTCTTGAGGGATTTCAGTTCGTCGACGATCGCGTCGACCTCTGCCAGTGATAATGAGTCGCGCATCATGACGAACTCATAAATCTCTTTTAAGTCCTCATTTTTTGAACCGTCGAACTGTTCTGCTTTAATGACCCCTTTATTGATGATGTTCAATTTATCTAAGATCGCTTCAATCATTTGTTCAATCGTCATCGTGTTATTCGCTCCTCTTCTTCTTGTTTCGCGTGATACTACCTTAAAACCTATCATGTTGCTCGCGTTTCGGCTATGGTAAACTGAAAGAAATTCAAAAGAAATTTAAACATACGGGTGATCAAGATGTACTTAAAACGAATTGAAATCAATGGCTTCAAATCATTTGCCAGTCGAACTGAACTAGAATTCCTTCCGGGTGTCACGGCAGTCGTCGGACCGAACGGAAGTGGGAAATCAAATATATCGGACGCTGTCCGTTGGGTGCTCGGAGAACAATCGGCGAAGTCACTGCGTGGGGCGAAGATGGAAGACGTCATTTTTGCCGGCAGTCTGTCTGAACACCGGAAACAATTTGCCGAGGTGACGCTCGTCTTAGACAACGAGTCGGGAACGGTTGCGTTGCCGTATCAGGAAATCAGCGTCACGCGGCGTGTCAGCCGCAACGGAGACAGCGATTATTTTTTAAATAAAAAACCATGTCGCCTGAAGGATGTTCTTGATCTGTTCATGGACACAGGCTTGTCGCGTGATGCTTTTGCGATCATCGGACAAGGGCGAGTTGAACAAGTCATCTCCGGTAAACCGGAAGAACGTCGTGCTGTCATCGAGGAAGCAGCAGGCGTCTTGAAGTATCGTCATCGCAAGAAGCAAGCCGAGCGGAAATTAAGTGATACGGAAGCGAATCTATCGCGTGTCGATGATATTTTATATGAACTCGGCGGACGGATCGAGCCGTTACGTGAACAAGCGGCGCTCGCGAAAGAGTATCTCGTCGCTCGAGAACGGCATGATGTCCTCGAGCGTGGCATCTTGGCGCATGAAATCACGACGTATCAGACGGAGCTCGAAACATTGGCGCGTGACATCGCACAATGTGAAGAACGCCTTGCGTCTCAAAAGACGACTTACGAAGAGACCGTCGTGTCCCGAGAGAATCAAGAATCGGCGCTTGAAGAAGAACGACAACAAGAAAACGCGTTGCAGGAGCAACTTCGACATGTCTCGACGCGACTTGTTGAAATCCAAGGTGCCCTTAACCTAGCGAAAGAGCGTGAAAAACACGGGACCGAGACGAAAGAGCGACTCGAACAAGAGGTTGCCGTCGTCGAAGAACGCGTCAAAGAACTGGAACGCGAACTGACCGCTTTACAAGAACGCCAAGCAGAAGTCGATCAGCAAGCAAAGCGGATCACGGCTGAACGAGAACGAGCCGATCAAGCGCTGACACAAACTGATCGTGATTTTGATAAGGAAGCTGAAGTATTACGTTCAGAAGCCTTTGAAGTGGCGAGCCGATTAGCTGCGACGAATAATGCCTATAATCGAGCGAAGCAAGATCTCGTGCAGGCAGAAGAACAACAACGTTCATTTACGGCGGACAGCGGTACGAAACAATCGACGCGTCGTCAACTCGAGGAAGACGTCGCTCGACTAGAAGCGGATGTCGCTTCGATCCGGACGAAGTTGGACCAAGCAACAGAAGAAGAGACAACGGCACTTGCGGCACGAAATGAACAACAACATGCGTTACGCCAAGTCGAACAGTCCGTTGCGGATTTAGAGCGACGTCGGCATAAGACGGAAGACCGAATTGAATTCCTGGAATCCGTCAAAGCCGACTATAGCGGTTATTTCGGTGCCGTTAAGACGATTTTAAAACAACGAGATCAGCACCCAGGTATTTACGGAGCGGTCGCGGAGTTGATTTCGGTTCCGGCGCGGTTTGAAGCGGCAATCGAGACAGCGCTTGGTGGGGCGATGCAAAACATCGTCGTTGATACCGATGCGACAGGACGTCGTCTGATCCAGGAGCTTCGTCGATTAAATGCCGGTCGAGCGACGTTCATGCCGCTCGCCTCACTCCAAGCACGCGAAGTCAATCGTTCAGTACGAGAACAAGTCGGGGCGATGTCTGGGTTCGTTGGGATCGCAAGCGATCTCGTGACGACAGACGAGACGTTGACGAAATTAAAGATGAACTTGCTCGGTACGACACTCGTCGTCGAGTCACTTGAACAGGCGAACCACATCGCCCGTTCGACAGGACATCGCTATCGTCTCGTCACGCTCGAAGGAGATGTCGTCAACGTCGGCGGTACGATGACCGGCGGAAGTCGGAAAAAAGGCACACCATTGTTCAGTCAATCGCGCGAACTTGACGAGTTAAAAGAGGGACTGACGCGTGGGCAAGCGGTCATTCGGGAGCAGATGCGCCGCTTGGAAGATCTGAGAGCGGCGATCCAGACTCTTGATGCTACTGCTCGGACACGGACAGAAACGATTCAAGCATTACAAGGGCAACTCGAACAATCGCGCGATACGTTAGCAGATGCGAAGCGTCATCTCGCTGTCATGACGTCTGAATTGTCGGTTGAAGATCGACAGATGGCACGTGTACTCGAACAAGAGAGGGAAGCACGTCGAATCATCGAGACGTCGGAAGTCGAGATTGTAAAATGGACGGAGCGTCAAACAGAGCTCAGACAAGCCTTAGATCGTCTCAAGGATGCGCAAGCCCGTGGTGCCGTCACGATGGACGAACTGAAGAAGGAACAAGCGGAAGCAGTTCTCGAAGAGCGGACGATTCAAATGAAAAAAGCGCAGCTTTCGCAAGAGATCGAACGCCTGACGGAACAGGTCAGTCACGCGAAGCTTGAACGTGGTCATAAACGCCGTGACTTGCGTCATGTCCTCGAAGGCTTCGATGAAGCGAAAATCGATGCCTTGCACGCGGAACAGCGTGAACAGGAACAGGAACAACAACGGGTCGAGACCGAACTCGTCGCGATCGGGCAACGGATTCAAGTACAAGCAGAATCCCTGCGCTTGATTCGGATTCGCGAAGCGAAAACGAAGGACGATCAACAAACGACGAAACAGGCACTCGAGCAACTACGACTCTCGCAAGGGAAAACGAGCACGCGTCTTGAGACAAGACAAGAAATGCTGGAAGAGATGGGATTACTGCTCGAACTGATTGCACCTCTTGATCTATCGTATGAAGAGGCAAAAGAGGAGATTCATCTGCTCAAACGCCAACTCGAAGAAATCGGTATCGTCAACATCGGTGCGATTGAGGAATTCGCAGAGGTCGATGAACGGTTTACGTTCCTATCCGCGCAACGGGATGATCTCGTCGCTGCTAAAACGGATCTCTATGGCGTCATCGAAGAGATGGACCGAGAAGTCATTCGGTTGTTCCGTCAAACGTATGAGGCTGTCCGAGAACACTTCCGGGAAACATTCCGAGAGTTATTCGGGGGCGGTGAAGCCGATCTAGTCCTTGTTGACCCGAGTGATCTGTTAACGAGCGGAATTGATATCGTTGCGAAACCGCCTGGTAAGAAGCTGCAGAATTTATCGCTCTTGTCCGGTGGAGAGCGTGCCTTGACAGCCATCGCCTTATTATTTGCGATTCTAAAGACACGTCCTGTCCCGTTCTGTGTCCTCGATGAGGTCGAGGCAGCGCTTGACGAAGCGAACGTCGCACGATTCGGCGAGTTCGTCCATCAGCTAGCACGCGAGACACAGTTCGTCATCATCACCCATCGGAAAGGGACGATGGAGGCGGCAGATGTCCTTTATGGCGTCACGATGCAACAAAACGGGATATCTGAAGTGTTATCCGTTAAACTAGAAGAGGCACGACGTACATTAAGTGAAGAACCAAAGGAGATTAAACGATGAGTTTCTTTAAAAAACTGAAAGACCGCTTAACGACTTCGACGCAAGAAGTCACGACGAAATTCACGCAAGGACTGACGAAGACACGCGATGGGCTGGCAAGTGCCGTCAATGATCTCGTCTATCGTTTCCGCGAAGTCGATGAAGACTTTTTCGAAGAATTAGAGGAAGTGTTGATTCAAGCCGACGTCGGTGTGACGACGACAATGGATTTGGTCGAGGAACTAAAGACAGAAGTCAAACGACGTAACGTTAAGGATCCGAAAGAAGTCCGGGATGTCCTCGTTGAAGTCGTCGCGAAGATGTTAGTCGAAGAAGAAGAGACAGCCCTTGATCTTGATCATGAGCTGAACGTCATTCTCTTCGTTGGTGTCAACGGGGTCGGGAAGACGACGACGATCGGGAAACTTGCGAACCGCTTGAAACAAGAAGGCAAGAGCGTCATGTTAGCAGCGGGGGATACATTCCGTGCGGGTGCGATCGATCAACTGCAAGTCTGGGGCGAACGCTCCGGTGTACCGGTTATCCGTCAAGGCGAAGGATCGGATCCGGCTGCTGTCGTTTACGACGCTGTCCAAGCGGCGAAAGCACGTAAGGTCGATGTCCTAATATGTGATACGGCAGGACGTCTTCAAAATAAGGTTAACCTGATGAACGAACTTGAAAAGGTCAAACGCGTCATCGAACGTGAGATTCCAGGTGCACCCCATGAAGTGTTACTAGCGCTTGACGCGACGACAGGGCAAAACGCGATGGTGCAGGCAAAAGCCTTCAAACAAGCGACGAACGTCAGTGGAATCGTCTTGACGAAGCTTGATGGCACGGCAAAAGGTGGAATCGTCCTTGCAATCAAGAACGAATTGAACCTCCCGGTCAAGTTCGTGGGTCTCGGTGAAAAGATTGATGATTTACAACCGTTTGACGCAGAACAATTCGTGTATGGACTGTTTGGCGATGTCTTTGAAGAAAAAGAAAACGTCGAGACGGAAGAAAGCGCGGAATAAGCGGCGTTTCATGTAAAGAAAAAAACTTGACAACACACTGTGGGGGCTGTACTATACTATCTGTAAAGGAATTTCACTTAACATTGCGGAGGTGCTCGGATGACACTTGATAAAACGAACCGGATGAATTATCTGATTGACTTTTATCAGGAGCTTTTGACGCCAAAACAACGGAATTACATGTCACTCTATTACTTAGATGACTTTTCCTTAGGTGAGATCGCCGATGAGTTTGAAGTCAGCCGACAAGCAGTCTACGACAACATAAAACGCACGGAAGCCATGCTCGAGCAGTATGAAGAACGACTATCGCTGTTTAAGAAACACGAACGGCGAAAGCAGTTACTCGATCAGCTGAAGCAATGCGACCTTCCGGGTGAAGCCCTAGTGATCATTGAGACATTGGAGCAATTAGAGTAGGAGGCATTCTTAATGGCATTCGAAGGATTATCGGAACGGCTTCAAGCCAGTCTCGCTAAAATGCGAGGTAAAGGTAAGATTTCTGAAGCAGACGTCAAAGAGATGATGCGCGAAGTTCGCTTAGCGCTACTCGAAGCCGACGTCAACTTCAAGGTCGTCAAACAATTCGTAAATGATGTAAAGGAACGCGCTGTCGGACAGGATGTCATGACGTCTTTGACGCCAGGGCAACAAGTCGTCAAGATCGTCCATGATGAATTGACGAATCTGATGGGTGCAGAAGTGTCACCGTTGACGCTTTCGAACCGTCCTCCGACCGTCATCATGATGACTGGTCTGCAAGGGGCAGGTAAAACAACGACAACGGGTAAACTTGCCAATCATTTACGTAAAAAACATAATCGTAGTCCTTTGCTTGTTGCGGCGGATATTTATCGTCCGGCAGCAATCAAACAATTAGAGACACTCGGAAAGCAATTGGAGTTACCGGTCTTCTCGATGGGAGATCAGGTTAGTCCGCAAGAAATCGTTACCGGTGCACTCGATTATGCAAAAGAGCATCATCACGATATCGTGTTGATCGATACGGCAGGTCGCTTACACGTCGATGAGGAACTGATGCAGGAACTCGTTGATGTCAAGGAGATCGCCAAACCGCATGAAATCTTCCTTGTCGTCGATTCGATGACGGGTCAGGATGCCGTCAACGTCGCAGAGAGCTTCAACGAGAAGCTTGGCGTAACGGGAGTCGTTCTGACGAAGCTCGACGGAGATACGCGAGGTGGTGCAGCACTCTCCATCAAGGCAGTCACCGGAGCACCGATTAAGTTCGTCGGTCTTGGAGAGAAGCTCGATGCCATCGAACCATTCTATCCCGAGCGGATGGCGTCTCGGATTTTAGGCATGGGAGACATGCTGACACTGATTGAAAAAGCAGAGTCACAAATGGACGCTACGCGTGCCAAAGAGTTAGAAAGCAAAATGCGCGATGCATCGTTTACATTCGATGATTTCATCGAGCAGTTGCAGCAAGTGAAACAGATGGGTCCACTCGACGAATTGTTGGGAATGATCCCTGGGGCAGGTAAAGGCAAGATGAAGGGGTTGAAAAACGCCCAAATCGATGAGAAGCAACTCGTGTATGTCGAAGCGATCATTCAATCGATGACGAAACGAGAGCGGACTGAACCTGAAATCTTGAATGCGAGTCGCCGGAAGCGGATTGCCCGCGGTAGCGGACGTAGTATCCAAGAAGTCAACCGTCTCATTAAACAGTTCGAAGACATGCGGAAAATGATGAAACAATTTTCCGGACAGATGGGCAAAGGGAAAAAGAAAGGCTTTGGCCTTCCATTCTTTTAAAAGTCTTTTCTCTTTTGCTGTAACGTTGTATACTAATGAAGTTGTCAATTTGACTAAACGAAAAAATCATTTATTATTTGGAGGGACTTACGAATGGCAGTTAAAATTCGTCTTAAGCGCATGGGCGCAAAAAAATCACCTTTCTACCGTGTGGTAGTAGCAGACTCACGTGCACCACGTGATGGTCGTTTCATCGAGCAAATCGGATACTACAATCCAGTTGCTAAACCAGAAGCAGAAGTTAAAATCAACGAAGAGCTAGCTCTTAAATGGCTCTCTGAAGGTGCTAAACCTTCGGACACAGTTCGTAACCTCTTCTCACAAGCTGGTATCATGGAGAAATTCCACAACGCGAAACTCGCGAAGTAAGACGTTAGGAGGTGAGCGAAAGCTTACCTCCTTTTTTTAATTCAAGAAAGGAAGTGAAACGAATGGAATGGTTGGAAATTGCGAAAATCGCCAACACGCACGGTCTAAAAGGGGAATTGAAATTACTCGCAAGCACGGATTTTCCGGAAGAACGCTTTAAAGTCGGAAAAGAAGTCTTTCTCGGCTCTGAAGGGACGTATACACCAGTAACGATTAGTGGCTACCGGAAGCATAAACAATTCATCATGGTGACGTTCAAAGGGATGCATCATATCAATGACGTCGAGAAGTACAAAGGATTGAAACTTTATGTCCACGCAGAAGATTTGCAGGACTTAGACGAGCATGAATTTTACTATCATGAGATCATCGGTTGTACGGTTTATGACGGTGAGACGAAAATCGGAGTCGTCTCCGACATTCTCGAAACGGGTGCAAATGACGTCTGGACGATCAAACGTGACGGAAAAAAAGACGTCCTGATTCCGTATATCGAACAAGTCGTCGCTTCCGTCGACGTCGAACAGAAACGCATTCAGATCACGCCGCTTCCAGGATTGATTGAAGAATGAACATCCGTGTGTTGACGTTGTTTCCGGAAATGTTTTCAGCGCTTGATCATTCAATCGTCAAGCGAGCGCAGGACGATGAACATGTCAGTCTCGAAACAATCAATTTTCGAGACTTCTCGACGAATCGTCATGGTAAGGTCGATGATTATCCGTATGGCGGAGGAGCAGGTATGCTGTTGACACCTCAACCTGTCTTTGATGCGATGGCAAGTCTGCCGGAACGAAAACGACGGATCATCGTCATGACACCGACCGGTAAACGTTTCTCGCAACGAATGGCAGAAGAGTGGGCAAACGAAGAAGAGTTAGTCTTTTTATGTGGTCACTATGAGGGGTTTGACCAGCGGATCCATGATCAGTTAGTGACGGATGAGGTCTCGCTCGGAGACTTCGTCTTGACGGGAGGAGAACTCGCGGCGATGACGATGATTGACGCCGTCGTCCGTTTGTTACCTGACGTCCTCGGTGCGTCTGCAAGTCACGAAGATGATTCCTTCTCGACGGGACTTCTCGAATACCCGCACTATACACGTCCGGCAGATTATAAAGGATACCGAGTACCCGATGTCTTATTATCAGGCAACCATGCCCGGATTGAAAAATGGCGACGGGAACAGTCGCTGAAGCGGACATTAGAGCGTCGTCCGGATCTGTTGGCTGATGTTTCATTAACCGATGACGATCGTCGTTATTTAGACTCGATTTCAGGATTGTCAAACGACTGAATCTATGATAAGTTAAAACATGTGGCAAAAGCCACCCATTAACGATGTTCCGCTGTCGGATGCTTGAAGCAAATGAAGATAAGAACATTGGTGAAAAAGGAGAAATCATTCATGAACACACAACAATTGTTCCGTGAACTTACACAAGAACAAATCAAGTCAGACGTCCCTGCGTTCCGTCCTGGGGATACAGTCCGTGTACACGTTAAAGTCGTCGAGGGTACGCGTGAGCGTATTCAGCTCTTCGAAGGCGTAGTCATTAAACGTCACGGTGGCGGCATCAGTGAAACATTCACAGTCCGTAAAATTTCTTACGGAGTTGGCGTTGAGCGTGCTTTCCCGCTCCACTCACCACGTGTTGCACAAATCGAAGTCGTTCGCTACGGTAAAGTCCGTCGTGCGAAACTTTACTACCTCCGTAACCTTCGTGGTAAAGCGGCGCGTATTAAAGAAATTCGTCGTTAATCATGTGAAAAAGTGGCTTGTCTCCGGACAAGCTTCTTTTTTTTGCTGTTTATGCGTATACTAATCCTTAGGAAGAAATTGTGTTAATCAAAGGAGTGGAATTCGTGAAGGAGTTATTCAGCTGGGTAAAGGCGCTCGTCGTAGCGCTCGTCATCGCGTTCATCATTCGAACGTTCCTGTTCGTACCTGTCATCGTTGATGGGGAATCGATGATGCCGACCTTACACAATGCGGATCGGATGATCGTCAATAAGATCCCGTATTATTTTAATGAACCAGAAAGAGGCGATATTGTCGTCTTCCATGCGACAGAAACACGCGACTATATCAAACGAGTCATCGCTGTTCCTGGAGATACGATGTATTATAAAGACGATACGTTGTACGTCAACGATAAGAAAATCGCTGAGCCGTACTTGAAAGAGTACAAAGCTCAGATGAATGGTGTTCCATTGACGGAGGACTTCACGCTTGAGGAACGGACAGGAAAAACGACTGTTCCAAAAGGCAAGGTATTCGTTATGGGAGATAACCGTCAGAACTCAAAAGATAGTCGTGATATCGGTTTTGTGGATGAAGATCAAATCGTTGGAACGACGAACTTCGTTTTCTATCCATTCAATGACTTACGCTCTGTCGATTAAAACGAACGAAGGTGAGACGCTTACTGTGAAAAGTAAGTACCTCATCTTCTTTTCTTGTCTGAAGTTGCGTATACTAGGGAGTGGATGTTTTTTCAAGTATCGTATGATCAGCAAGAAGTCCAGGAATATATGAACGAGGTGAAGGATATGACGATTCAATGGTTCCCCGGTCACATGGCCAAAGCACGGCGGGAAGTCACAGAAAAATTAAAGTTGATCGATGTCGTGATCGAACTCGTCGACGCACGTCTTCCAATGTCGAGCCGTAACCCGATGGTCGAACAAATCACGGCAGGTAAGCCACGATTAATCGTTCTTAACAAAGCGGATATGGCGGACAAACGAGTGACGGAACAATGGATGCAGGCATTACGGGCAGATGGTGTCGATGTCGTCGCGGTCGATGCGAAGCACAATAAAGGATTGAATCAAATCCACGAAGGTGCTTTACGACTAATGAAAGAAAAACATGCACGAATGAGGGAGAAAGGTCGGAACCCGAGTGCAATTCGTGCCTTGATCATCGGCATTCCGAACGTCGGGAAATCGACGCTCATCAATCGACTCGCCGGTCGAAATATCGCAATCACGGGTGACCGTCCAGGTGTGACGAAACGTCAGCAGTGGATTAAGATGAAAACAGGTGAGATGGAATTACTCGATACGCCGGGTATCCTCTGGCCGAAGTTCGACGATCAAGTCGTCGGGTATCGGCTGGCCGCAACAGGTGCGATCAAGGATGATATCTTAAACATCGATGATATCGCGTTGTTTGCTCTTCGCGAGCTAAAGACACGCTATCCGGAGCAGTTACGTGAGCGTTATCGTCTCGACGAAGTATCAGGAGAAGCAGTTGATGTACTCGAAGCAATCGGTAAAAAGCGCGGATTCGTCTCGGGTGGCTACGTCGATTTCGAGCGGACGAGCGAGATGCTCCTGCATGAATTACGAACGGAAAAGCTCGGTCGGGTGACGCTTGAAACAGTCGAAGAGTGGGAAACGCATGTATAACGGACTTGGACATCCTTTGATGTCCAAGTTTTTTTCAAAGGAGCAGGATGTATGAAGATAGCAGAATTAAAAGAACGATTGCAAAAAGCGACACTAGAAGAATTTATTCAGATAAAGCAGGAACTGGCGTCAGATACGCGAAAAGGGGTGCATATGCTGTTTCGTCAGACGGAACGACGATTTGCGCTCGAAGAGCAACAACGGATCGATTTTAAGGAGCGACTCGCGTTTGAAGACGAGTATCGTCAGCAAGGGTACGTTCGGATTGCAGGAGTGGACGAAGTCGGACGAGGTCCACTAGCTGGTCCGGTCGTCGCAGCAGCTGTTATCTTACCAGACGGTTTCTATCATCCAGGACTAACGGATTCAAAACAGATGAGTAAAGTACAGCGGCAAGCGGCACTGAAGCATCTGCAAGAAGTTGCTGAGATTGCGATCGGCATCATCGAACCGGCTGAAATCGACGAAATCAATATCTATCAAGCATCGAAACGGGCGATGCAAGACGCAGTACACCAATTGCAACCGGATGCCTTACTTGTCGACGCGATGACACTCGACGACGATACGCCACAACTCTCTCTCATCAAAGGAGATGCGCGAAGTGTCTCCATTGCTGCTGCAAGTGTCGTTGCGAAAGAGACACGAGATGCGATGATGGAACAATACGCGATCGAGTATCCGGGATATGGATTTGAAACACACGCAGGTTACGGAACACCGATACATTTACAAGCGCTCGATACATTGGGCGTCACACCGATTCACCGGAAAACATTCCGTCCTGTCAAAGAACGTCTTTAGGAGGGATCGAGCATGCAAATCGAACATCGCGCCTTACTTCCATTTAAAATCATAGATCATGCGAACCTACCGTTACGGGAAGGCGCAAACATCGTCGGTAAAGTATTGAAGCTGTTGCCGGACGGATTGATGGAACTCCAAGTCGGTCAACGCGTCTTGACGGCAGGGACGACAGCTGAACTAAAAGAGGGGAACATGTATCGCTTTCAAGTCGTGTCAGCAGAGGGACAACCGGTCCTAAAAATCATTTCGACCGAGTCTGTTCCGCAAAAGTCGGCTCTTCCCCAGTTACTTGATTCCTTTTTACAACGCCAGACGGTACCGACTGCACAAACACGGGAACTCCTAAGGCAAATTGGTCAACCGGTGACGGAAGGAGAAGCGAAGCAGTTAAAGCACGCTCTTACCGAACTCGTTCAACTGGCAAAGGGCGACGATACAGGTCGAACGCTTGATCGAAAGACGAGTGATCAGATTTTAGCGCAACAACTCGTCCAAGCAACGAACGAAGCAGGGAAAGGAGTCTATTTATTTCAATTACCTCAATTTGGACCGTTCGAAGATGTGGACCTGATGATGGAAGCACCGTTCGAACGGACGTTTGATCCGAATCATGCCCGTGTCGTCTTATATCTTCAATTACCGACGCTCGGTGAGGTCGCTGTTGACGTCTTGATCGCAGACCGGAATGTTTCGATATCCGTATTTCATCCGAATGCGCACGTCAATACGTTCATGCGCGCCTACACACCGCAAATCCAGACTCGTCTTGAGGAACAAGGCTATGCATTGACGCGATTCGATTGGGTCGAACAGACGAAAGAGCGCGTACCGCATGATATCTCAACGCGTAACGAAAGGGTGGATCTTCATATATGAAAAAAGCAATAGCTCTATCATACGAAGAACAGATGCATGCCCCAAAAGTCGTCGCTAAGGGATCGGAACACATTGCAGAACGGATTTTAGAAGAGGCATTAAAACATGATATTCCGATTCGGCAGGACGAAACGCTGATGACGTTACTAGACGCTGTTCAAGTATCAGAACAGATTCCAGAAGAATTGTACGGTGTTATTGCTGAGTTATTCGCCTTTTTATATCGTCTCGATCAAGATGAAATTCTGAAAAAATAAAGCTTTCGATCGATAACGATAGACAGCGCTTCCAATTTTAACTACAATGAAAGAGCCGAAACTAAAGGGGTTAAGGGGGATTTTTTCATGAATGTACATGAGTATCAGGCAAAAGAATTACTTCGTTCGTACGGTGTACCCGTACCAAACGGAATCGCAGCCTTCACCGTCGAAGAGGCGGTCGATGCATCAGAACAATTGTCAGGCCCGATTAAAGTCGTCAAAGCTCAAATTCACGCGGGGGGACGCGGTAAAGCAGGTGGCGTCAAGCTTGCGAAATCGCAAGAAGAAGTGAAAGAATATGCGACGGAGTTACTCGGCAAAACGCTCGTCACGCACCAAACAGGTCCAGAAGGAAAAGTCGTTCAACGTCTTCTTGTCGAAGAAGGTTGTGCGATTGACAAAGAATACTATCTTGGAATCGTACTTGATCGTGTGACAGGACGTGTCGTCATCATGGGATCAAGCGAAGGTGGTATGGACATCGAAGAGGTGGCGGAAGCGACACCAGAAAAAATCATCAAAGAAGTCGTCGATCCTGCAGTTGGTCTTCAAGGATTCCAAGCGCGTAAACTTGCGTTCGCAATGGGTGTTCCTGTGAAGCTCGTCAACAAGTTCGTAGGCATGGTCACGAAACTCTACAACTTCTTCGTCGACAAGGATTGTTCGATCGCAGAAATCAACCCACTCGTTACGACGAAGGATGGCGAAGTCCTCGCACTGGATGCGAAGTTGAACTTCGACTCAAATGCATTGTATCGTCATGCGGACATCGTGGCGTTACGTGACGAAACAGAAGAAGATCCACGCGAAGTCGAAGCATCAAAGAGTGATTTGAACTACATCGCGCTCGATGGAAATATCGGCTGCCTTGTCAATGGTGCGGGTCTTGCCATGGCAACGATGGATATCATCAAACACTTCAGTGGTGATCCTGCGAACTTCCTCGATGTCGGTGGTGGTGCGACGAAGGAAAAAGTAACAGAAGCCTTCAAACTGATCTTATCGGATGAGAACGTCAAAGGGATTTTCGTCAACATCTTCGGTGGAATCATGAAATGTGACGTCATCGCAGAAGGTATCGTTGCGGCGACAAAAGAAGTCGGTCTCGAATTGCCACTCGTCGTTCGTCTTGAAGGGACGAACGTTGATGCAGGGAAACAAATTCTCAAAGATTCAGGTCTAGCGATTACAGCAGCTACATCAATGGCAGACGGCGCAGAAAAAATCGCTGCGCTCGTGAAGTAAGGGGGAGCTAAAGATGAGTATTTGGGTGAACGAATCGACGAAAGTCATTATTCAAGGGATTACTGGTAACCAAGGGATGTTCCATGGCGAACAGATGATTGACTACGGCACAAATCTCGTAGGCGGTGTCACACCAGGAAAAGGCGGTACGGAAGTACTCGGTGGTGTTCCTGTCTTTGATACGGTCGCACAAGCGGTCGAAAAATCAGGTGCGAACGCATCGATCATCTACGTTCCACCAGCATTCGCAGCGGATGCAATTATGGAAGCAGCAGACGCGAACATCGCGTTGATCATCTGTATCACGGAAGGTATTCCAGTTCTTGATATGGTCAAAGTAAAACGTTACCTCGAAGGCAAACCAGTCCGTCTCATCGGACCGAACTGCCCGGGCGTCATCACTCCAGGTGTTGCGAAACTTGGTATCATGCCAGGATATATCCATACACCAGGTCATGTCGGTATCGTCTCACGTTCTGGGACTTTGACGTATGAAGCTGTCCATCAATTAACGACGGCTGGCATCGGTCAATCGACAGCTGTTGGTATCGGGGGCGACCCGGTCAATGGAACGGACTTCATCGATACGCTCAAAGCGTTCAATGAAGACCCAGAAACAAAAGCCGTCATCATGCTCGGTGAAATCGGTGGAACGGCTGAAGAAGAAGCGGCTGAGTGGGTCAAAGCGAACATGACGAAACCAGTCATTGGTTTCATCGGTGGTCAAACAGCTCCTGCCGGTAAACGGATGGGTCACGCAGGTGCGATCATCTCTGGCGGTAAAGGAACAGCTGCTGAAAAAATCAAGACACTCCGTGCAAATGGAATCGAAGTAGCAGAAACACCAGCTGTCATTGGTGAGACGTTAATCCGTGTCATCAAAGAAGCAGGGATCTATGACGAGTGCGTGACGAACAGCACAGTCAAATAAATCAAAAAAAGGAGCTGTCCTGATCAAATCAGGACGGCTTTCTTCTATATAAATAAGAAGCTTAAATAAGGAGCGTTGATCTCATGAAACGTGAACTGTATGTCCGCTTCGCCATGTGTCAGGTACCGTACACGATTGTCCGATTGATTGAGCAATTCGGAATCGTTCCCAGTCATGAATTACCCGTTTCGACGCGTCTTCGAAAACGGTATGAACAAGCACTCCAGCTTGATTGGATTGAAGAGTCGATTCTAGTCAAAGGAGATCCATTGTTTCCGACTGCGTTACTGACGATCCCTCAACCGGTCTATGCCCTCTTTTACCGCGGTGATCCGTCCCGCCTAACACTTCCACGCGTCAGTATCATCGGTAGCCGTACTCCCTCACCGCAACACCTTTCCCGCATGCGCTTCCTGCAATCCTTCTTTCACCCAGATCTCGCCACCGTTTCCGGAGGTGCTTATGGTATCGATTCCCTCGTCCATCGCTTGTCCTTAAAACACCAGCAGACAACGATTGCGGTTCTCGCTGGCGGACTTGACCGCCTCTATCCTACTTCCCATGCTACTCTATTTGAACGTATCCTCTCGCACGGTCTTCTTCTCTCCGAATATCCACCCGGAACTCCTATTCAAAAATTTCAATTTCTAGAACGAAATCGGATCATTGCTGGCTTGTCTTCATCATTGATCATCGTCGAAGCGGCGAAACGAAGCGGTACGATGAACACTGCTAATCACGCGCTTGACCAAGGAAAAGATGTCTATTGTTTGCCGGGTTGTCCCACGGAATCGTTCTTTACCGGAACGAATCAATTGATCGCAGAAGGTGCGATTCCACTCCTTGATCCGGAAGAAGTTTCAAAAAGTATTCGGCTGAACGTTGACAAATGGGAATCGAGACTACTATGATAAGTGAGATTAAAATACGAGTACGCCTCTAATAGGGAGCGATTGCAATGGCAAAATATCTAGTAATCGTCGAGTCACCCGCTAAGGCAAAAACCATTAAACGTTATCTCGGATCGAACTATACCGTGAAAGCGTCGATGGGGCACGTCATTGACTTGCCGAAAAGCCAAATGGGAGTCGACGTCGAACATGACTATGAACCGAAATATATCACGATCCGTGGTAAAGGTCCGGTTTTAAAAGAACTCAAGACAGCTGCGAAAAAAGCACAAAAAATCTATCTCGCAGCCGACCCCGACCGTGAAGGGGAAGCGATCGCATGGCATTTAGCCAAAGCATTAGGCGTTGATGAATCAACGGAGTGCCGCGTCGTCTTCAATGAAATCACGAAAGATGCCATCAAGGATTCGTTCAAGCGACCACGCAAGCTCAACTATGATCTTGTCGATGCGCAGCAAGCCCGTCGTATCTTGGACCGCCTTGTTGGTTACAGTATGAGTCCGTTATTATGGAAGAAGATTAAAAAAGGGTTATCTGCGGGACGCGTTCAATCCGTTGCCGTCAAGATGATCATTGATCGTGAACAAGAAATCAATGCGTTTATGCCTGAAGAATACTGGACGATCAAACTCGAACTCGATGCAAACGGTGAAAAGCTCGAAGCGAACTTCTACGGAGTCGATGGCAAGAAGCGTGAACTTCACTCGCAAGAAGAAGTCGATCAAATCTTGAATCAACTCTCAGAAGACTTCACAGTTGATTCCGTCACGAAAAAGGAACGGAAACGGAATCCAGCGTTACCATTTACGACGAGTTCTTTGCAACAGGAAGCAGCACGTAAGCTGAACTTCCGAGCGAAGAAGACGATGATGATCGCACAACAGTTATACGAAGGAATCGAGATTGGAAAAGAAGGTACAGTCGGTTTGATCACGTATATGCGTACCGATTCGACACGGACGTCGGAATCAGCGAACCTTGAAGCACACGGGTTCATCGAGCAGGCGTATGGAAAGGAATACATCGCAAGTGAAAAACGCAAAGAAAAGAAATCAGCGAACTCACAAGATGCACACGAAGCAGTTCGTCCGACTTCGACGATGCGCGAACCACAACTCGTTAAATCGTATCTATCGCGTGACCAATTCCGTTTATACAAACTGATTTGGGAACGATTCGTCGCAAGCCAGATGGCGCCAGCGATTCTTGATACCGTTAAGATTGATCTCGTATCAAATGATGTCACATTCCGTGCGAACGGGTCGACCGTTAAATTCCCGGGCTTCATGAAAGTTTACATCGAAGATACGGATGATGAGGCGGTCACTGACGTCAAAGAAGGATTACTTCCTCCACTCGATGAAGGGGAAGAACTGAAGCAGTCAGCGATTGAACCGAAACAACACTTCACGCAACCACCACCACGTTATACGGAAGCACGTCTTGTCCGAGCGATGGAAGAACTCGGAATCGGTCGTCCGTCGACGTATGCGCCGACGCTCGATACGATTCAAAAACGGGGTTACGTGACGCTTGAAGAGAAGAAATTCTTACCAACAGAACTTGGTGAACTGGTCATTGATATGATCAGTGACTACTTCCAGGAGTTCATCACCGTCCAGTTCACGGCAGATATGGAAGCCTTACTCGATGCAATCGAAAAAGGCGACATGCAGTGGACAGAAGTCGTCGATCCAATCTATAAGTCCTTTGCGAAGCGTCTGACACGAGCAGAAGCAGAGATCGAAAAGATTGAAATCAAAGATGAACCGGCTGGAGAAGATTGTGAAGTCTGTGGGCATCCAATGGTCATCAAGATGGGACGTTATGGCAAGTTCATGGCGTGCTCGAACTTCCCAGAGTGTCGTAACACAAAACCGATCCAAGTCGAGATCGGTGTGAAGTGTCCGACATGTGGAACGGGCGACATCGTCGAACGTCGTAGTAAAAAAGGACGTTTGTTCTATGGGTGTTCAAACTATCCGGAATGTGAGTTCGTCTCGTGGGATAAACCGGTCGAAGAACCATGTCCGGTATGTAGTAGTATGATGGTACAAAAGAAAATCAAGAACGGTGTGAAAGTAGAATGTACATCTTGTGGACATCATGAAACACGCATCGATCAGGAGCAAGAGGAGGAATGACCGTTGAAACGTGTAACGGTAATCGGCGCGGGACTTGCAGGTTCTGAAGCAGCATGGCAACTTGCAAAACGCGGCGTACAAGTAGATTTATATGAAATGCGGCCAGTCAAACAGACACCCGCACACCATACAGACCAATTCGCAGAACTCGTCTGTTCGAACTCACTTCGGGCAAACCAGTTAACGAACGCAGTCGGTGTTTTAAAAGAAGAAATGCGTCAGCTCGATTCCTTGATCATGAAGGCAGCAGACTTAGCAAGCGTTCCAGCAGGTGGAGCACTTGCGGTCGATCGGCATGACTTCGCAGGATATGTGACGGAAACGTTGAAAAACCATCCGAACGTTACTGTTCATCATGAAGAAATCGAAGCGATTCCAGATGGTCCGACGATCGTTGCGACGGGTCCGTTGACAAGTGCGGCCTTATCGGAATCACTTAAACAATTCACAGGTGAAGATTATCTATACTTCTTCGATGCAGCGGCTCCGATTCTCGATGGAGACACGATTGATCGAGAGAAGGTTTACCTGAAATCACGATATGATAAAGGTGAAGCTGCCTACTTGAATTGTCCAATGACGGAAGAAGAATTCCAGCTCTTCTATGATGAGCTGATTAATGCGGAAGTTGTTCCACTGAAGGAATTTGAAAAAGAGATTTACTTCGAGGGCTGTATGCCATTTGAAGTTCTCGCTTCTCGCGGACCGAAAACACTCTTGTTCGGACCAATGAAGCCAGTTGGACTCGAAGATCCGAAAACAGGCAAACGACCATATGCTGTCGTTCAACTGCGTCAGGACAACTCAGCTGGAACATTGTTCAATCTTGTCGGCTTCCAGACGCATTTGAAATGGGGCGAACAAAAGCGGATCATTCGCTTGATTCCTGGTCTTGAGAATGCAGAAATCGTCCGTTATGGTGTCATGCACCGTAACACGTTCGTCAACTCACCGAATTTGTTGAAACCAACGTATCAGACTCGTACACGTGACGACTTGTTCTTTGCTGGTCAAATGACAGGTGTCGAAGGATATGTCGAGTCAGCAGCGTCCGGTTTGACGGCAGGAATCAATGCGGCACGTCTCGTCAATGAGGCGGAACCGGTAACGTTCCCGCAGGAAACGATGATGGGTGCGATGTCGCACTATATTACGACGACGGAAGGGAAGAACTTCCAGCCAATGAATGCCAACTTCGGATTGGTACCAGCACTCGTCGGTCATCCGGTTCGAATGAAAAAACCTGAGAAGTATGCGCTCTACGCAGAGCGAGCACTTGAAGCAATCAAAGATTTCACGGATATGTGATTGTTGATGGGGAGAAAGGCGTGATTCAGCGCTCTTTCTCCCCATTTCTTAATTTGTCACAAAAGCGCGATAATTTCGTTAATTTTTCGGTTTTTGGTCTATTGTCAGACTACTTGGTCTGTGCTATGCTAAGGGCGATTCGAGAATGAAATGGTCAGAAGGGGGCGCATTCATGGGGATAGACACTGCTTTTGAGCGACTGCTAGAAGATTTCATGCGGTATGTTCATATTGAACGTCAATTATCTCCGAACACGGGTCGCTCTTATGATCAAACACTTCGACAATACGCCGCTTTTTGCCGCGATCATCAGTTACGATCGATTGAATTGGCAAGTGCACGGCGTTATTTGTATGCTCTTTACGATCAGGAGCTGGCGCGGGCGACGATTGCACAAAAAGTTTCCTGCCTCAAACAATTTGGTCGTTTTTTGACACGTGACACCGATGAGCCTAATCCATTCGATGGATTGAAAGCACCAAAACGACAACAAGGACTTCCGACATTCCTCGTCCCAACGGAATATGAACGTTTCCTCGATGCCTTTCGATCGAGTGATACGCTTGGTAACCGGAATGTGGCGTTAGTAGAACTTTTATATGCGACGGGTATGCGGGTCAGCGAGGTCGTTCAACTAGATCTTCGTGATCTCGCGACGGATCACTCCTACGTCCATGTGTATGGAAAAGGTGGGAAGGAACGCATCGCGCCGATTGGAACCTTTGCTAAAGATGCATTAGAACTGTACTTACCATCACGAGATCCAGTCGTAGGTCATGAGCAAGCATTATTCTTGTCTCATTCAGGGCGTCGATTGACGACGGATGCGATTCGGAAAATCATGAAAAAAGGGGAACAACTCGTTGGGAAACATGTGACACCACATGCGCTTCGTCATAGTTTCGCGACCGATTTACTGGAAAGAGGCGCCGATTTGCGAGCGGTCCAGGAGTTACTTGGTCATGCATCGCTGTCGACGACTGGTCAGTATACACACGTAACGACGGAACGATTACGACATGTTTATCAACAAGCACATCCTCGTGCCTAAGGGAGGAAACATTGATGTTTCATGCAACGACGATTTTTGCGATTCAACATAACGGACAATCCGCGATGAGCGGAGACGGACAGGTGACTTTCGGAAACCAAGTCATCATGAAGAAAAGTGCGAAAAAAGTACGGCGCCTCTATGGTGGCAAAGTCATTGCCGGATTTGCTGGAAGTGTCGCGGACGCGTTCACACTCTTTGAAAAATTCGAAGCGAAGCTTGAAATGTATAACGGGAACTTACAACGGGCAGCAGTTGAGCTGGCGAAGGAATGGCGAGGCGATAAAATGTTGCGCCAACTAGAAGCACTCTTACTCGTCATGGACGGAACACATCTCTTACTTGTATCCGGAAACGGGGAAGTCATCGAACCGGATGACGGTATTCTCGCAATCGGTTCAGGTGGTAATTATGCGCTTGCAGCAGGTCGCGCGTTAGCTCGACATGCAAGTCATCTGACAGCACAGGAAATCGCCCGTGCAGCGCTTGAGACGGCTGGGGAGCTCTGTGTCTTTACGAACGATCAAATCATCCTAGAAACGATCGGAGGCAATGACCATGCATGAATTGACGCCACGACAAATCGTCGAGAAGTTGAATGAACATGTCATCGGACAAGCGGATGCTAAACGTGCGGTGGCGATTGCTTTACGTAATCGGTACCGTCGACAATTACTCGATGCATCGATGCGGGATGAAGTCACACCGAAGAATATCCTGATGATTGGACCGACTGGGGTCGGAAAAACAGAAATTGCGCGACGTCTTGCGAAACTCGTCCGTGCGCCGTTCGTCAAAATCGAAGCGACGAAGTTCACGGAAGTAGGGTACGTCGGTCGTGATGTGGAGTCAATGGTGCGGGATCTCGTGGAAGCGTCTCTACGCCTTGTTAAAGATGAGAAAAAGGAAGCGCTCAAAGATCGAGCGGAAGCAGTGGCGAACGAAAGAATCGTTGATGCGTTGTCTGGTAAAAAAGCGTCATCTGGTCTCGGTGGTGGAACGAATCCGTTTGAAATGTTGTTCGGCGGCAACCAGAAGCAACAAGAGCCGGATACATCGGAAGCGACAGCCGACCGTTCGTTACTTCGTCAGCAATTACTGACGGGACAACTCGAGGATCGAATGATCGAGGTCGATGTTGAAGAACGTCAAGTGGATTTATTCTCTGGGCAACAAGGCATGGAGGGGCTCGCGAATCTTCAGGATATGCTCGGACAAGTCATGCCGAAGAAAACGAAGAAGCGTCAGCTCACCGTTAAGGAAGCACGACCAATTCTGACGGCAGAAGAAGCGGAACGATTGCTTGACTTGAACGAAGTCCATGACGAAGCGGTCCGTCGCGCAGAACAGATGGGTATCATCTTCGTCGATGAGATTGATAAGATCGCGACAAAAGGACATGATTCAGCAGGGGTTTCACGAGAAGGTGTTCAAAGAGACATTTTACCAATCGTTGAAGGATCGACGATCGTTACGAAATATGGTCCAGTCAAGACGGATCACATCTTGTTCATCGCTGCGGGTGCCTTCCATATGGCGAAACCATCTGATCTGATTCCTGAACTCCAAGGTCGTTTTCCGATCCGTGTCGAACTCGATAGTTTGACAGAAGATGACTTTGTTAAGATTTTAACTGAACCGAATCAAGCATTACTCAAACAATATAAAGCATTATTAGGGGCAGAGCACGTTCATGTCACCTTTACAGAAGAGGCGATTCGTGAAATCGCACGGATTGCTGCACAGGTAAACGATGAGACGGATAATATCGGAGCGCGACGCTTGTATACGATCATGGAGCGCGTACTCGAAGAATTATCCTTCGAAGCAGCAGACATGCCGGAGACGGATGTGACGATCACGCCACAATACGTGACGGATCGAGTTGGAAAAGTAGCAGATGATCGAGACTTAAGTCAGTTCATCTTATAAAGTGGAGGAAGAAAAAATGAATTTATTGGCGAAAACGCGGAAGCTGAATACGATGTTACAACAAGAAGCGAGCACACATGTTGATTTCAAGGTCATGGCTGATCGACTCAGCGAAGTCATGGAATCGAATACGTTCATCGTAAGTCGGCGCGGTAAGTTACTAGGTATCGCAATCAAGCAACAAATCGAAAATGACCGGGTCCGTGGTTTCTTAGAAGAACGTCAATTCCCGGAAGATTACACGAAAAAATTGTTTAACGTCACGGAAACGACGGCAAACATTGCCATCGATAGTGAACACACGGCATTCCCAGTTGACAACCGTGACACGTTCGAAACGTCGAAAACGACGATCGTACCAATCATCGGTGGTGGCGAGCGCCTTGGTACGCTTGTCCTCGGTCGTATGGTCGAAGACTTCAACGAAGAAGACCTCGTGCTTGCTGAGTATGGTGCAACAGTAGTAGGGATGGAGATTCTTCGTGAAAAGGCTCATGAGGCAGAAGATAAAGCACGGAAGAAAGCAGTCGTTCAGATGGCGATCAATTCACTGTCCTATTCGGAACTTGAAGCGATTGAGCATATCTTCGAAGAGCTTGAAGGAAATGAAGGACTACTCGTTGCTTCAAAGATTGCGGATCGCGTCGGGATCACACGTTCCGTCATCGTCAACGCACTCCGTAAACTCGAGAGTGCAGGAGTCATCGAGTCACGCTCGCTCGGGATGAAGGGAACATACATTAAAATCTTAAACGATAATTTCCTATATGAATTAGAGCGAATTAAATCGAACTGATCATACGGATCTATCAAAATCACCAAACGATTCTTCTCATAAAAGAGAAGAATCGTTTTTTTTGTAACTACTAGATAGCCTTATGTATTCTTACTAAAAGGATATCATCACCATAGTTGCTGCCTATGAACGAAGTCCTTCACCATGGTGAAAAACATGGATAAAAAAGTTAAAATAGAAGGAACTTTTTTTATATTTATTCAAGGAAATTACATTTTGATGTTTTTTTCGTTCAATATTAGTTGTATAATCAATTCTGTTGCCCGCAAATGAAATATATAAAATCTTAGTTTATTTTCTGTTTATCCATTTTATGTCTATCGACATTTAGTCCATTATAATTAAATAATGTTTATTCTGTAAGTTGGCACGTAGGTAATATTTATCATTTTTGAACATAATGGTAATTAACGGTTAAAATTCAACATCTCATTACCCTTTTTTTAAAATTTATCCTTTTCAAACATTGACCTATTTGTTTCAATTATTTCAGATATGTTACTAATGACTTACTAGTTTTAATATTCTTCTATTCCAAACTATTCATATATGGAGGTCAGATTCATGGATTGGTTAGGCTCCGATTATTCTTTACTTACCCAAGCAGTCAATCGTACGGTCAATTCTCAAAAAGTTATCTCCAAAAACATTGCGAATGTCGATACGCCAGGATATAAAGCGCAACGGTTAGTGTTTTCAGATGTACTGGACTCTCAAATGAAGTTGAGTCTGAAGCGTCATGCCAAAATTGATACGCAAGGTGCAATCGTCGAACAATCTACTTCTATGCGCAACGATGGAAATGGTGTCGATATTGATTTTGAGATGTCTGAATTATCACGCAATCAAATTGAGTACGAGGCATTGGTCGAACAGTTGAATCGTAAATTCTCTGGTATTCAATCAGTGATTAGAGGAGGGAAATAACAGTGAGCATGTTTGGAGGATTTCATACTTCTGCATCAGGATTAACTGCACAACGTCTCCGGCTCGATACAGTTTCAGCAAACATTGCCAACGCACAAACGACACGTGGAGAACTCGTCAATGGTCAATGGCAACCATATGCTCGTAAATTGGCAGTTTTAAAAGAAACGTCCAATGGTGTCACGGTAAGCGAGCTTCGTAAAGATCAGGAACCATTTAAATTGGAATACAACCCTAGCCATCCCGACGCAGATGATCTAGGATACGTCAAAATGCCGAATGTCGATATCTTAAAAGAGATGGTGGACATGATGGGTGCTACGAGATCTTATGAAGCAAACGTAACAGCATTGAATGCAACGAAGGCAATGCTCGTTAAGGCAATGGAGATAGGCAAGTAAGAAAAAGGAGATGATGAATAACCATGGCAATTCAAGCGATTCAAGGATTACAGCCAATCCTTCAAAACCAAATGACTCCAAAAACGACACCAAGTGACTTTAGTGAGGTATTGAGTCAAGCGATGAATGGATTAAATTCCACACAAAATGCATCATCTCAGGCACGGGTAGATCTGGCGACAGGGAAGTCATCGGATCTACATAATATTATGATTAAAACAGAAGAAGCATCTCTCTCTATGCAGCTCGCCATTGAAGTCCGAAATAAGGGCATCGAAGCATACCAAGAAATGATGCGTATGCAACTGTGAATGTTAAGGAAAGCGTGGGAGATGTTGAATGAACGAAGGATTAAAAGCAAGATGGAATACGGTCAATACAACATGGAAATCGTGGTCACTTGCGAAAAAAGCAACGATTCTTGGAATCATTATCGCGGTCCTGGCAGCATTGATCGTTGCGATCATCTGGTTGTCAAAGCCGACGATGACACCCTTATATTCAAAGCTATCACCGCAGGAAGCTGGTCAAGTGACTGAAAAGTTAAACGAAGATGGCATTCCGTCTGAGGTCGTAAGTGAGGCGAACGGAGTAACGATTCTCGTACCTGAAGCGAATGTTGAAAATTTGAAAGTCGAGCTGGCGACGGCAGGCATTCCAAAGTCTGGTCAAATTGATTACTCTTTCTTTAGTGAAAACGCGGGTTTCGGAACTACGGATAAAGAAATGAATATTTTGGAACGCGACACAATGCAGACTGAACTCGAAAACTTGATCACACAAGTCAATGGAATCGAGTCAGCCAAAGTCATGATTACGCTCCCAGAAAAGAGTGTCTTTTTATCTGATGAGAAAGAATCTTCAACAGTATCGGTCGTATTGACTTCTAGCGCAGGTAGCAACTTGAATAATCAGACGGTTCAAGGTCTGTATCATTTGATCGCAAAAAGTATTCCAAATCTTAAAGAAGAAAACATTACAATCATGGATCAGTACTTCACGTACTATGAACCGGGAAATGCTACGCAAACAGCAGGCGGAACGGATCCGATGGCACTTAAAAAAGCAACGGAGAACGATTTACGTAAGCAAATCCAACAAATGCTCTCAGTTGTTCTTGGACCACAAAAAGCACTCGTATCAGTTACGGCTGATGTCGATGTCACGAAACGTCAGGAAGAACAAAAACTGGTGGAACCTGTAGATCCGGATAAAATACAAGGAATCGTAACGTCTGCGGAAAAAGTGGCAGAAGCCTATACTGGTGCAGCAAATCAAGGAACAGCCGGTACAGGTGAAAATGAAACCATCAATTTCCCGACAGGAAATGGTGGAGCAGGTGATACGAGCGATAAAACACACGACATCATTAATTATGAAGTGAACCGAATCACAAAACAGATTTCTGGGGCACCTTATGAAATCCGTGATTTAGGTATTCAAATCATCGTAGAACCACCAAAAGGACAGACGCAAATCGATCCACAGCTTCAAACGGATCTTCAAACAATGATGTACTCGATCATTCGAACGTCGATTACGAAAAAAGACGCTAAAACAACATTAACTGATGCGGAATTGACGAATAAAGTAGTCGTCATGTCTCGTCCATTCGCTAATACGACAACGAAACAAACGGCAGCTACAGCAACGATTCCAATGTGGGTCTGGTTTGCATTAGGTGCAGCAGGATTAGTCATCGTAGGGTTGATCTTCTTCATGATGCGTAGACGTAAAGCAGAAGAAGAGAGTCTAGAGGAATGGACACCGATCGAAACAGAAATTCCAGAACTGACTACTGAAGATAACAGTAATGAAGCACAAAAACGAAAACAATTAGAAAAATTAGCAGCTTCAAATCCAGACGAATTTGCGAAACTACTTAGAACTTGGTTAGCGGAGGATTGATCCTATGAAGAAATTAGAGATGAATAGTCGTGAAAAGGCTGCCGTCCTGATGATTTCATTAGGTCCAGAAGTCGCGGCGAATGTATATAAGCACTTAAGCGAAGAAGAGATGGAATGGCTGACACTACAGATTTCAAGTATGAAACGCATTGATCCAGAGGACAAGGCTGGTGTCCTAGACGAATTTCACGACTTGGCGATGGCGCAAAACTATATCACTCAAGGTGGTATCGGATTTGCAAAATCGGTACTAGAGAAAGCGGTTGGAGAAGAGAAGGCGATGGAACTCATTCATCGTCTGACATCAACACTTCAAGTACGTCCTTTCGAATTTGCGCGCAAGGCTGACTCAAAACAATTACTGAATTTCATTCAAAATGAACACCCACAGACGATTGCTCTAGTCCTTGCACACTTGGATCCAGCGAAATCGGGACAAATCCTATCTGAGCTTCCCGCGGAGGCACAGTCGGATGTAGCAAGACGAATCGCTACGATGGATCGAATGAATCCGGAAATCATAAGTGAAGTCGAACTGATTTTAGAACGGAACTTATCTCAAGCAGGAATGCAGGATTACGCACAGTCGGGTGGTATCGAAGCAGTCGTTCAAGTCTTAAATGGTGTTGATCGTACGACAGAACGCACGATTTTGGACACACTTGAGATTCAAGATCCTGAACTGGCTGAGGAAATCAAGAAACGGATGTTCGTATTCGAAGACATCGTCACATTGGATGCGCGTGCTATTCAGCGTATCATTCGTGAAGTATCGAATGAAGACCTACTTCTTGCACTGAAAGTATCGTCTGATGATGTGAAAGATATGGTGTATCGCAACATGTCTCAGCGGATGGTGGAGTCTTTCAAAGAAGACATGGAGTTCATGGGACCCGTTCGTTTGCGCGATGTGGAAGAAGCGCAAAGTCGTATCGTTGGAATCATTCGTCGCTTAGAAGATATGGGTGAGATCGTCGTCGCACGTGGTGGAGGAGATGATATCGTTGTCTAATGTCATTAAACGGCAGAGTGTCTTGTCTAAATCACAGCGGTTGATTCATCCAGTCAGTCCATCTGAAAACATTGATCATGAAACCGACATAGCTACGATTTCATATGAAGAAGAATGGATAGAACGCCAAAACCAGTTGACTCTTCTAGAAAAACGATTGATGGAAGAACAAGAAATACGACTACAACAATTCGAACAGGAAAAAATACAGGCACTAGAAGATGCGGCGCGTCAAGGTTTCGAAGCAGGGTTTACCGAAGGACAATCCAGTGGATTAGCGACTTACCATCAAGCCATGATGGAGGTAAACGAACTGAGCGTCAGACTTGAGCAACGCTTTCAAGAAAAGTTACTGATGATGGAGCATGATTTATGTGTAGCTGCTCTTCAAACGACACATCTGTTTTTAGAAAATCTATTAGATTCTGATGAGGAAACCTTATATAAGATGATTCATCAACTACTAATTCAATTCAGAGATCGTGAGAAGTTATTCATATACGCTTCCCCTCAAGATTTTGAACGACTCATCATGATGGAAGAGAAAATTCAATCCATTCTCGGTGCGACGGTGACCGTCCAACTTCGTCTAGATCCGGAATTACCGCCACGTGATTTCAGGGTTGACTCGGAAAATGGAGCTATCACGGGTGGTCTACATTCAAGCTTCAAACATCTGGAGAAGAAAATTTTCGAGGTGCTGACGGATGTATAAAGTGCAGCACCTGCAACAAGCGCTTCAAGATATCAAATTTGATGATTTACTCAAGCATTCGGGGAAGGTCGTCCAAGTGATTGGTCTGATGATTGAATCTAGGGGACCAACAGCTGTCTCAATCGGGGAACGTTGTTTTATACAGTTGAATGCACACCATGAAATCGAAGCAGAGGTCGTTGGTTTTAAAGAAGGTCATGTCTTACTTATGCCTTATGGCGAAACGACAGCTATCGCTCCAGGATCTATCGTAGTCGCTTCAGGTAAACCGCTACATGTTCCGGTAGGTGACGCATTGATTGGTCAGGTATTGGATGGATTAGGCAGACCGCTAGATGGTGAAAATATAGATCACTTAAAAACGACTTCAATCGTCCGCAAACCACCTAGCCCACTGAGTCGACCACGTATTAGCGACGTATTATCTACGGGGATACGCGCGATTGATACATTATTGACGGTGGGAGAAGGACAGCGTGTTGGTTTATTCGCGGGATCTGGTGTTGGGAAATCAACGCTTCTAGGGATGATTGCGAAACGTTCGACAGCAGATATAAACGTCATTGCTTTAATAGGAGAACGCGGACGCGAAGTCAAGGAGTTCATCGAGGCAGAGCTTGGGGAGGAAGGGATGCGTCGCTCGATTATCGTTGTGGCTACAAGTGATCAATCCCCCCTCGTTCGACTGAAAGGTGCCTATACTGCAACGGCAATCGCGGAGTATTTTCGGGATCAAGGAAAAAACGTCGTTCTCATGATGGATTCGGTCACACGATTTGCAATGGCGCAGCGTGAGATTGGTTTAGCGACGGGGGAGCCTCCCGCGTCTAAAGGGTACACACCGAGTGTATTCGCACTTCTCCCGCAACTCTTGGAGCGGAGTGGTAAAACGGAAAATGGCTCCATTACTGCTTTTTATACCGTCTTGGTTGATGGTGATGACATGAACGAGCCGATTGCAGATGCTGTACGTGGAATACTAGATGGACATTTCGTTCTTGATCGAAATCTAGCAAACAAAGGACAATACCCTGCTATACACGTGTTACGTTCCATTAGTCGAGTCATGAACCAAATCACGTCTGAAGCACATAAGCAGAAGGCAATCGCGTTTCGTCAGCTTTTATCTACGTATTTGGATGCAGAAGATTTGATCAACATCGGAGCATACAAAAGCGGAACGAATCCTGAAATCGATCGGGCTATTCAAATCTATCCACAACTCATCGACTTCTTAAAACAATCCGTTCACGAAGTCAGTGATCTAGAGACTGCGAATGACAAGTTATTTCAAATTATTCCATAAGGAGAGCGGATATGCGGACAATATATGAACGGATCATTCCGCTCGCTGAAGCGGAAAAAGATCGGGTCTCAAAAGAAACGGCTGAAAAAAAGATGCGTTATGAAGAGGAAATGCAGAAGTTGTATCATCTGTTGATCCGGTACGAAACGTTTTTGAAAGAACAGGATCAAATCGGAAAGATTGAGTTAGTTGATTCACAATATCGTGAAAGAGCTAGGGATGTAGTGAAGCAACAAATTGAAAGACAGCAGTTGTTCGTGACGCAAGCTAAGAACGTCTATGAAAAAGCACAACTAGCCTTAAAAGAAGCCATGATTGAAGAAAAGAAATTCACGAAACTACAAGAAAATCATTTTATCGAAGCAAGACGTGAACTTGCGATAGTCGAACAAAATCAACTAGATGAGCTATCTCTTCTACACTTTAAAAGAGGTCAAATGATATGAGTGAACAAAAGACATCAAAGCAGTGGATATTACCATTGGTGATCATTCCGTTTATCATCATCTTACTGACGGCATATTTCGTTTTAAACTATGCGAACGGAAGACCGTTATTGTCTTTACCGTTTGATACGGAAAAGACAACAAAAACTACTGCTACCTCTAATGATCAAGAACTGATCAAACGTCTAAAAGTAGCAAATACTGAAATCAAGAAATTACGTAACGAAAAAGAAGAACAAAAACAGACGCTCCAAGTAAAGGAACAAGAAATTTCGAAATTGATTTCGGAACGAGATCAGTTGAAAAAGGCGTCTACACCTACTACATCAAGTACCTCAAATAACGAGAAAAAGAGTAAAAAGACACCTGTGTCTGATGTATATGCCGAAATGTCACCTAAAGAAGCGGCGTTAATCTTTAACGAACTTAGTCCCACTGAGGTGGTCTCGATCATCGAAAATATTGACGCGGAGCAGCAAGCGGCAATCATCGCCAAGATGGATGCTAAAAAAGCTGCAGCGTTAACTCAGCTTTTAGCTTCGGAATAGAGGTGAAAACGTGAATATTTCAGAGCTTCAAATCAATGCAGTACAAGGAACAGCGATAAGTATCGACGACACGAATAGCAGTAGCGGTACGACAGGGAAATTTGCGTCGCTATTGCAATATCTTACACAATCGACTGACATGACGTTAAAACAAGAAAACACGAATATGTCACCGATAGTGTCAGATCTCATCAACTCAGGTGAAACAACTGAACGTGAAGTGTTGCTTCAAAACATCGAGAAGCTGATGGAACATCCAGAAATGATTTTAGAAGTCCTGGAGCAACCTGAAGTGAGTAATCTTCCGATTCATTCGGTGAAACATCGAGAGATCGTACAAATTTTGAAAGCGATTCAAGAAGGGAATATCGAATCTGCTGTTCAGCTACTCGATCAATCGTCCATCACACCAGCTCAAATCAATACGTTGATAGGGCACGTATTACAGAAACAGAGTCAAAATCAGCAAGTGAAGCCAGAAGCAAATCCTGTGCAAAGTATTGGATCATCTCCGGCAGAAGAAAGCGTGGAGAATTTGATTTTACCCGTCAAAAATGAGCTGACTTCGTCAAAGGAGAAGCTGATGGAAACGAGTCAGAATAAAATGGCGAATGTCATTCAGAAACAAAATCAAGAACCTTCCTCGGTATTAGAACAAGATATTAAAGCGAATACAGCAGCACCGGCAGTAAGTGTAAACCGAATGAGTCATGCGTTCCTTTTCAATAACGTGAATCGTGCAGTTCCATTTTTACCGGTCGATGAGCAAATCATCAATCGAATCGAGGCAGCATTAAAACAAGCACCTTTTATCAATGGTAAAGATGGTTCTTCAAAAATTTCCATTCGATTGTATCCGGAACAACTGGGAGAGCTGGTCGTTCAAGTTGATCGAAAAGGAAATGAACTTACGGTCAAGCTATTCATGGCAAATGAACAGACGAAACAACTGATCGAACAACAACTCGGAAAACTACATACGACATTACACCAACAGAGTCCGATTGTGAAAATCGAAACAGGGGTCATCGCCAATGCCGCAAAAGAATTCGATCAAGGATTCTCTTCAGAACGAGGCGAACATGAAAAACAAGAATCTTCTTCACATCAACAAGAAGAAGAGCGAGAGGAGGAAGAAGATGACGGAAGGGATTAAAAACGATGGCTCTTCATTTCAGTTACCTGATAAAAAGCAAACCGTGTCCAACAACTCGATGGATAAAGATATGTTCATGAAGATTTTAATCGCCCAGTTGTCGAACCAAGATCCAACAGCTCCGATGGAAGATAAAGAGTTCATTGCTCAAATGGCTCAGTTTTCTTCATTAGAACAGATGCAATCGATTGGAAAAGGGATGGAAACGATGATCCTAAATCAGCATGCGGGTGCGTTGATGACGTACAGTAACCTGATTGGAAAAGATGTCAGTTATACACCGTCTTCTAACGCTGAGGGGGAAACCTCTTCGACGGAAGAGTCAGCCACTGTACTAAGTGTCAAACGAGATGGTGTGGATGTCATTGCTGAATTGTCGAACGGTAAACGAGTCAGTGTGTATGACCTGACGCAAATTAAATCTAAGGAGGAAAAATAATGTTACGTTCAATGTATTCAGGAATCAGTGGGTTGAAAAACTTCCAAACGAAATTGGATGTCGTCGGTAACAACATCGCAAACGTCAATACATTCGGTTACAAAAAAGGGCGTGTTACGTTCAAAGATTTAGTTAACCAATCTGTCGGATCTGCTTCAGGTGCGGGTGGCGGCGTCGGCGGAACGAACCCAAAACAAGTCGGTCTTGGGGCATCGATGTCAACAGTCGATAACGTCTATAACCAAGGGGCGCTTCAAAATACTGGTCGGACGCTTGATATCGGGATTTCAGGAGAAGGGTTCTTCCAAGTCATGACGGCAGATGGCGTCAGATATACCCGATCAGGAAACTTTTATACAGATGTTCAAGGAAATATTGTTACAGGAGACGGGAACTATCTAATTGGATTATCTGATCCTCTTCCAAATCCAACGCCAACTACGGTCACAGGTACATTACCTACAAATACTTACGATAATCAAGGGAAAATAACTGCTAAAGCACCGGCAGGGTACGTTAAGTTACAAATTCCAACTGGGGCGCAGAACCTTTCCATTGGTAAAGACGGTTTGGTAACGTTTGTAGACGCTACAGGTGGATTGCAACGAGTAGGTTATGTTTCGATGGCAAACTTCGCGAACCCGGGTGGTCTTGAAAAGTCTGGTGTTAACCTATTTTCGGCTTCGCAAAACTCAGGTGGAGCTGCATTAGGATCACCAAGTACGAATGGTCTCGGTCAATTGACATCTGGAACACTTGAGATGTCAAACGTCGATTTGTCAGAAGAATTTACGGAAATGATCATTGCACAGCGTGGTTTCCAGGCAAACACACGAATTATTACAACGAGTGACCAAGTGTTAGAAGAACTCGTCAATCTGAAACGATGATTCAGTTAACGACGTTACGTAAAACACCTCTAGTCATTAATGCCAGCTTGATTGAATCCATTCGTTCGACTCCTGATACGACCATCCATCTTATTGGAGGTCAAACCTATGTCGTGAAAGAATCGATGGAGGAAGTAATGGAGGCGGCAATTCAATTTTATCGTCAAATCGGATTAACCGGTTTGACGAATGTAAGGAGGATCGATGATGGCGGAAGAAGAGAAAAAGAAAAGTAAGCTTAAATTACCATTAATCATGATCGTCGTTGCTCTGATGATGGTGGGAGCTGGATACATGGTCTCGAAATACCTCCTTTCTCCAGATGAAACAAAGGCGAAAGTTGAACAACCGACTGGAGAAGAACTCGATGCGCGCAGTCTACAGACGGATGACTTGACGACGAATATCTCAGACGAACGCTTCTTAAATGTACAGTTTACGATCGTGACAGATGATCAAAAGACACGGGATGACCTAGAGCTACGTAAATTCCAAATCAACAATATCATTCTTGGAGATTTATCTACCATGAAAAAATCGGATTTAGATTCAAAAGCCGATATGGAAAAGCTGGAGGAGAAGTTACGAGTCCAGTTCAAAAAACTCATCCAAGAGGGTGACGTCCAACGTGTCTACACTACGAAGAAAATCATCCAGTGAGGTGGCAGCATGAGCGAAGTATTATCACAACACGAAATTGACGCCTTGCTATCAGCTATTTCAAGTGGAGATATGGAAGTTGAGGAAATCAGGAGTCAAGAAGAAGAACGGCGTGTCAAAGTATATGATTTTAAACGCGCTCTTCGTTTCTCAAAAGATCAATTACGTAATTTAACGCGCATTCATGAGCAATTCGCTCGGGTGTTAACGACTCACTTTTCAGCTCAGTTAAGAACATATGTCCAGTTTACGGTGAATACGGTGGAACAGCTGCCGTATGACGAATTTATTCATTCTATTCCCAATATGACATTAATTAATTTGGTCAACCTTCAACCGTTAGATGGGAAAGTGATTTTCGAAGTAAATCCGAATATCGCGTATGCAATGCTAGACCGTCTTTTAGGTGGTCCCGGAGAAGGAATGAACAAAATTGAAAACTTAACCGAAATTGAAACACGTATTTTGACACAACTGTTTAAACGAGCATTCGTGCAATATGGAGCGGCTTGGGAATCCATTACGGAATTAGAAGCCGAATACGATGATCTGGAGATCAATCCACAATTTCTTCAGCTCGTCTCTCCAAACGAAACGGTCATTCTTGTGTCCATTTATGTAACTGTCGGTGAAGTGAGTGGCACATTAAATGTGTGTTTACCTTTTGTCACACTGGAGCCGATTCTACCTAAACTATCCAGTCATTTTTGGATGCAGCAAGATAAGCGTAAATCCATCAATGATCAAGCGTCTGAACACATGCAGACTCAATTGATGAGTTCTGTCGTCGATTTGAAAGCAGTGCTTGGCCAGACGGATCTGTCGTTTGGTGAGTTGTTACACCTCGAAGTAGGCGACTGTTTATCCCTGAAGACACGTACATCGGATCCGGTTGAACTGTTCGTCGATGATCGTAAAATGTTCAAGGCGCGACCAGGTCTAAACGGGAAGCATCTCGCTTTACAAGTCATACAACGAATTGAGGAGGAATAACATGAGCGACATGCTTTCGCAAGATGAAATCGATGCTTTATTACGAGGTGCACCATCTGCTTCAGATGATACAAATGATGTGCCAGCAAATGAAGAAGTTTTAGACGAGATGGAGATCGATGCACTCGGAGAAGTTGGTAATATTTCGTTAGGAAATTCAGCAACTGCTTTATCCGCATTGTTGAATCAAAAGGTAGAGATCACGACGCCACACGTCCGGATGATTACGATGGACGAGTTAAGAAGCCGATATCCTATCCCACATGTTGCGTTACGTGTTGGCTATACGGAAGGGTTCAAAGGTGAAAATGTTCTCATTCTAACGCAACGAGATGCATCCATTATCGCAAATTTGATGATGGGCGGAGACGGTGTCATCGATGAGACAGCAGAAATGGAGCCGATTGCGCTCTCAGCGGTGCAAGAAGCCATGAACCAAATGATGGGGGCAGCAGCTACGTCGATGTCAACCGTATTTTCAATGCGAATCGATATCTCTCCACCTGCTGTAGAAATCTTTGATTTTTCGCAGGAAAAGAGTATCGTAGATAGTTTTTCGCTTTGGGATAGCATGGTCATCATTGAGTTCGATTTGAAAATCGGAACATTAATCGATTCAAAAATCGTTCAACTGGCACCACTCGAATTTTCGAAACAGCTCATCCAAAAGTTGTTCTTAGCCAGTACGGAAGTATCAAATGAATCAGCATCCGTTCCACCGACTACCCATACGCACCATGAACCAGTAGTCGAAGCTTCTCCGCCACCGGTTCAGCCAACTCCGGTACAGGAGCAGGTAAAAGAGAGTATTGCCGTCAGTCCCGTTCAATTCGGTCAACTGAGTGATGCACAAGTAGATGGAGCGCCAGGTAATATCGGAATGTTGTATGACGTACCTTTAAATGTCACGGTGGAATTAGGACGTACTCGACGTTCAGTTCGAGACATCTTAGAGTTGACACAAGGTTCGATCATCGAGCTAGACAAATTAGCGGGTGAACCGGTAGATGTATTCGTGAATAATACATTGATTGCTACTGGTGAAGTCGTCGTCATCGAAGAAAACTTCGGTGTACGTATCACAGAAATCGTAAATACAAAAGAACGTCTTCGGATGTTCTAAGGAGGAACTATAAGATGAGTGCAAAAGTATTAATCGTAGATGACGCTGCTTTCATGCGAATGATGATCAAGGAAATTTTATCGAAAAACGGCTATGATGTCGTTGGCGAAGCGGAGAATGGCTTAGAAGCTGTCTCGAAGTATAAGGAATTAACACCAGATCTCGTTACATTGGATATCACGATGCCAGAAATGGATGGGATCTCTGCTCTGAAAGAAATCAAAGCAATCAACCCTGCTGCTAAAGTCATCATGTGCTCAGCAATGGGGCAACAATCAATGGTTATCGATGCCATTCAAGCCGGCGCAAAAGATTTCATCGTCAAACCGTTCCAAGCAGACCGTGTACTTGAAGCGGTTTCGAAAACTGTCTCGTCATGAAAAAAGTGACTTTGCTGATTTGTCTGCTGTTTCTGCTTACGCTTCCAGTAAAGGCAGAAACGGTCGAAGAAAAATTGAATCCAACTCAGAATGATGCACCGACGACTCAGCAAGTCGATGAGAGTCCTTCCATGGCGTTGACCATCTTTAAAGGAGTCGTCGTTCTCGTCGTCTTGATTGGCGGGTTCATCTTTGTGACTCGATTCATTCATGAACGGACACGAGGAGTCAGACATTCTGGAAGATTGACGCACTTAGGTGGTGTTCCGCTTGGGAAGGATCGGTCTGTTCAGTTAGTTAAGATACAAGATAAGATTTACGTCGTTGGTGTCGGAGAAAACGTCCAATTATTAGATAAATTGGATGATCTAGAAGGGTACGAGCCGATGGATCTTGAAACGTCATCGAAACAAACCCCTTCACCGTTTCTAGAGACGTTCAAGCATCAACTCGAACAGTTACAGAAGAATCGAGGTCGCTCATGAATACGATTGAGAATCTGATATCACTTGATACTCCTTCAGGAACAGCGACATCGATTAAGCTACTTGTGTTGCTAACACTGTTATCACTTGCACCATCACTGCTCATCTTGATGACCTGCTTTACCCGTGTCGTCGTCGTATTATCTTTCGTACGTTCGGCTCTTGGAACTCAACAGACGCCCCCGAACCAGTTACTCGTGGGTTTGGCCTTATTCATTACGTTATTCGTCATGTCGCCTGTCCTTTCAGAATTGAATACGACAGCATTGAAGCCGTACATGGCAGATAAAATCAGTCAAGATGAGGCTTTTGATAATGCGGGAGATACGATGAAGCGCTTCATGTCGAAACATACGCGAACGAATGATTTAGAGTTGTTTCTGAAATATGGTAATTACGAAAAACCGAAAAAAATTGAAGATATTCCACTCGTCGCGCTCGTCCCAGCTTATGCGATCAGTGAATTGAAAACGGCTTTTCAAATCGGATTTATGATCTTCATACCGTTTCTAGTCATTGATATGGTTGTCTCAAGTGTCCTGATGTCGATGGGGATGATGATGTTACCACCTGTCATGATTGCCTTACCCTTTAAACTGTTGTTGTTTATTTTAGTGGATGGCTGGCATCTGATCGTCGAATCACTGCTTGTCAGCATGCGTTAGGGGGATCCGAATGACTCAAGAAATGATCATACAGCTTGCAAGTTCTGCCGTCTGGACATTACTCAAAGTATCGGCTCCCTTGCTACTTGTCTCGCTCGTCGTCGGTTTGCTCGTCAGTATCTTGCAGGCGACGACGCAAATTCAAGAGCAGACGTTATCGTTTGTTCCGAAAATCGTTGCCGTGTTTTTAGCACTCGTTTTTTTTGGACCATGGATCATGCAGGAGTTACAAACTTTTACGATTGAATTGTTTAAACAGATTGCTGAGGTTTCCCGCAAATGACGTTACTTTCGTTTCTGAGCGTCTTTTTACTTGTCTTTGGACGGATCGTCGGTTTTTTGGTAGCTGCTCCTTTATTTTCATCTCGGCAATTACCAGCTCAGCATAAGTTAGCTTTAGCGGCAGGACTCTCGTATTTTGCTAGTTATGCTGTCAAAACGGATGTTCGGGTGGAAGACTTCGATTTTTTCTTTCGCATGGGAACAGAAGTCTTAGTCGGTCTAGCTCTCGGTTTACTGGCAAGCTTTTTGCTCTATGCACCACAAATTGCTGGTTCCATCATTGATTTACAGATGGGTTTAGCGATGGCTTCTGCATATGATCCGATGTTCGGTGGGCAGTCACCCATCGTCGGACGATTTTATTACATGATGACTTTGCTTGTGTTACTTGCATCTGATATGCATCTCATCTTGCTCGATGGTATTTATACCAGTTTTCAAATCTTTCCTCCGGGGAGTTTGATTTCGGTCTCAGGAGATGCAGGCATGAGTTTAGTCATTCGTGTGGTGGGGCTTGCGATGCTTACAGCATTACAAATGGCGATGCCATTAGTCGTTTCCTTATTTTTAGTGGATCTTGCATTGGGATTTCTAGCAAAGACAGCACCACAATTCAATATTTTTGCAATTGGTTTTTCTGTCAAATTACTGATGGGATATGCGATTTTGTTTTTATTGGCAGGTGCGACAATTACCGGAATCGGACGATTCGTTCCGTTACTACAAGATGTACTTGCCGATGCGATTCGATTACTAGGAGGTTGAGGACATGCATACATATCGACTACGCCTCGACCTTCAGTATTTCGCAGGTGAAAAGACGGAAAAAGCAACACCACGAAAACGTGATGATTCACGAAAAAAAGGACAAGTCGCTAAGTCAGCAGATTTGACAAGTAGTTTCATGCTATTCGCCATGTTTCTTGTCTTATATTTTTTTGGTCCGTTTTTAGGCAAACGGTTCGTGCTCGTTCTGCAAGATGGACTTAGCGCTAAACAAGTGTTGCAAGCCGTCGAACAAGGACGCGTCGAACAGATCCTAATCGAGATGTTAATTCAAATGGGTATTCTCGTCGCACCGTTCTTTTTAACGGCAATTATTATCGGTATTTTAGGTAACTTCGTTCAAATCGGTGTGCTTTTGAGTGGCGAGGCGATTCAACCGAAACTGGACCGGATTAATCCGCTTCAAGGCGTCAAACGGATTGTGAGCGTCAAAGCACTCGTCGAATTTTTAAAATCTGTCTTTAAACTACTTGTCATCGGTGTGACGAGTGGAACGGTCTTGTGGAATAACAAGGTTGAAATTTCGCGGTTAACTTCTGAACCGATTGGCGATGCGTTAGCCATCATTGGTCATTTAACATTTTTACTCGGTTTGTCGGTCAGTATCGCCTTGATTGCGTTAGCCATTCTTGACTTCGCTTATCAAAAGTTTGATTTTGAAAAGTCGATCCGAATGAGTAAACAGGATTTAAAGGATGAGCATAAGAACACGGAAGGTGACCCTCAAATCAAAGGTAAGATTAAACAACAACAACGGGAGATGGCGATGCGTCGGATGATGCAAGAAATACCGAATGCCGATGTCGTCATCACGAACCCGACCCATTATGCGGTAGCGATTCAATACGATGACGGAAAACATATGGCACCGATCGTCGTTGCCAAAGGCGTAGATGCTGTCGCGTTCCGGATTCGGGAGAAGGCGACAGCAGCTGACGTCCCGATTGTTGAAAATCGTCCGCTCGCGCGGGCGTTGTTCGCTCAATCAGAGATTGGTATGGCAGTGGATGAAACGTTCTATCAGGCGCTCGCTGAAACACTCGCCTTTGTCTATCAACTGAAACAAGCAAAATGAAAGGATGAAGCATCATGAGTATATCAACACGAGATTTAACGGTTCTGTTAGGCGTCATCATGATCGTCTTCATGCTCGTCATTCCACTGCCCGCTATCATGCTCGATTTTTTAATCATCATTAATATTTTAATTGCTTTGATGGTACTACTCGTTGCGATGAATGCCAAAGAGGCACTTGAGTTTTCTGTCTTTCCAACGCTGTTGCTGATCGTCACGCTGTTTCGTTTAGCGCTTAACGTCTCGACGACACGGGCGATCCTGTCAAACGGAAACGGTGGTGCAGTCATCGAGGCTTTCGGTAACTTTGTCGTCGGCGGTAAGCCGCTCGTCGGCTTCGTCGTCTTCTTGATTCTCGTCTTGATTCAGTTTCTTGTCATCACGAAGGGTTCAGAACGAGTCTCGGAAGTCTCGGCACGTTTTACGCTCGATGCAATGCCAGGGAAACAGATGGCAATCGACGCCGACTTGAACTCCGGCATGATTGACGAACAACAAGCCCGGACTCGTCGCCAAAAAATTCAGTCCGAAGCAGACTTTTACGGTGCGATGGACGGTGCGTCGAAGTTCGTTAAGGGAGATGCGATCGCCGGTATTATCATCGTCATCATCAACTTGATATTCGGAATGATCATCGGTGTCGTCCAGCAAGGCTTACCGATGATGGATTCCGTAAATCTATATACATTATTGACAGTTGGGGACGGTCTTGTCAGCCAGATTCCAGCCCTTTTGATTTCGGTTGCGACCGGTATCATCGTCACACGCTCGACATCCGACGGAAACCTTGGTGAGGATGTCATCGGTCAATTGGCACGGACACCGTTACTCGTCGGAATCGCAGCTGGGGCGATCTTCTTACTCGGGCTATTTACAGCGATTCCCGATTACGTCACGATGCCGATTGCAGCACTGTTCGGTTTCTTCGCTTGGCGAATGAAGCAGACGACGAAAACGATGCAAGAAGAAGTCGCCGTCGAAGAAGCACCAAGTGAAAACTTACGATCAAGCGAATCGGTCATTTCCTTACTGAACGTCGATACGATTGAATTCGAATTTGGTTATGGATTGATTCCACTCGCTGATGAAGCACAAGGCGGTGATTTACTTGATCGTGTCGTCATGATTCGTCGGCAACTGGCGCTTGAACTTGGGTTCGTACTTCCGACCGTTCGGATTCGCGATCATCTGCAGTTATCACCGAATCAGTACCGGATTAAGATTCGCGGAAGTGAAATGGCGACTGGTGAACTATTACTGGATCATTATTTAGCGATGAGTCCCGGGGTTGACGATCCAGAAATCCGCGGTATCGAAACCGTTGAACCGGCTTTCGGTATGCCGGCGCTCTGGATTGATGAACAGACACGGAGCCGAGCAGAAATGTCAGGCTATACGGTCGTTGATCCACCATCTGTCGTCGCAACACATTTAACGGAGCTCTTGAAGAAACATGCCGCTGAGTTACTCGGTCGAGAAGAAACGAAGCAACTAGTTGATCACTTGAAGGAGTCTCATCCAATTTTAGTGGAAGAAGTGACACCACAACTTCTATCGATTGGAGATCTACAAAAAATATTCGTACAACTGCTTAAAGAAAAGATTTCGATTCGCAATTTACCATTGATCTTTGAAACACTTGCGGATTATGCCGCAGTCACGAAAGATAGTGAATTACTCGCTGAATATGTTCGCCAATCCTTGTCGCGTCAAATTACGGAACAAGTAATGCAAGGGGAAGTATTACATGTCGTGACAGTATCAAGTGAGATGGAACTTGACATACAATCGGCGATTCAGAAAACAGAGTTCGGAAACTACTTAGCCCTTGATCCCGAAAAAGCAAGTCGTTTCATCGAAGCATTACAAGAGCGAACGATAGAGTTCGAACGTTATGGTGCTCATCCAATCATTCTGACTTCTCCGAGCATTCGGATGTTCGTCCGTCAATTGACAGAACGCTACTTCCCGGATATACCAATTTTGTCATATAACGAATTGATGCCGACGATCGAAGTGAAGAGCATTGGGGTGATATAAGCAATGATAGTGAAAAAAGTCGTAGCGGATACAGTGGCTGAAGCGATGGAGCGGATTAAACAAGAGCTAGGTGAAGAAGCCATCATCTTGAACACGAGGCACATAAAGGTAGGAGGACTGTTCGGGATCTTTGCTAAACGAAAAGTAGAGCTCGTCGGTTCGATTGATGAATATCGAGAGGAGAAGACGGCTCAAGAAGTCGATTCTCCATTACCGGATAAGATACCACCTCGTGTAAGTCAACCCGAAAAGCGCGCTTTTGTGGAACGTCCTACGATCATTACGATTGGTGAGAGACCGCTACCAAAAGAAATAAGTCATTATGCCGGACTACTTGCGGAGCCTGCATTGAATCAATTAGCAGAACATTTACATGAAAAACTCGTGTCATCCTATTATCAGACGCAACAATCTGACTTGAACGCTGTATTACGTGAAGAAGTTCGTTCGAAGATTCGAACGAAGACGATGAATGCAAAATACATCATGCTCACAGGTCCTACGGGAGTCGGTAAAACGACGACAATCGCAAAACTAGCGGCCTACTACACATTGACAGAGAAAAAACGAGTAGGTCTCATCACGACGGATACGTACCGAATATCAGCAATTGAACAGTTAAAGACGTATGCAGATATTCTGTCTATCCCGATTCATGTCGCATACGATCTAGACGACTTCGAGCAAGCGAAAACAGCATTGCAATCATGCGATATCGTTCTAATCGATACAGCGGGCAGAAACTTCCTCGATGTTGGATATATTGAGCAATTGAAAAGTCGTCATGATTTTAAAGAGACCGAGGTGTTGCTTGTACTAAGCTTGACGGCGAAATATCAAGACCTCATTCGGATGTATGATCGTTTTCAAACCGTCCCTGTATCTGGTGTTATTTTTTCCAAAGCAGATGAGACAAGTGAATTATGGTCGATCGTGGGTCTTGCGGAGGAAAGTGAATTGCCGATCTATTGTATAACTACTGGTCAAGAGGTGCCCGAAGATATTATGTTTGCTTCCGCAGAAGAGATATCTGAGATGGTCGTTAAGAGAGGAATGGGATGATGCAAGAAGATCAAGCACGTGTCCTACGCTCTAAATTATCTGTAAATGAGACCAAGACGATAGCGATCGTCAGTGGTAAAGGTGGCGTTGGTAAAACGAATGTTGCTGTCAACTTAGGCGTTGCGTTATCCCTTCAAAATAAGAAGGTACTTCTCATTGATTTAGATATCGGTATGGCGAATATCGGAATTTTACTAGGGAAATCTTCAAAGTTATCCCTCATGGAATGTGTGAAGAAAAGGGAATCATTGCAGCAATCCATCGTGGAGTATTCCTCTACGTTACACTTCATTCATGGAGGAAGTGGATTTGCGGAATTAACTAATCTTACGGCAGAGGATACGACCTTCTTGCTACGAGAATTTCGCTTCTTCTATGACTATGATTACGTCTTGCTGGATTTAGGAGCGGGTGCGAACCATCAAACGTTTGACTTCATTAGCAGTGCAGATGAAGCGTGGTTGATTGTCACACCAGAACCTACTTCCATCATGGATGGGTATGCATTTGTGAAGTTAGCCCATCATCATGCAAAAGAATTGCCAATCTCTGTAATCGTCAATCGAGCGTCTCATGGTGAAGAAGCGCTTGAAACGTTCGATCGTCTTGAGTTGGTTAGTTCTCAATTCTTAAGAAAGTCATTACGTTTCATCGGGTTTTTACCTGAAGATCAGACAGTCGTAAAGGCGGTCAAAGCCCAAATGCCATTTTATATCATGGACCGAAAGAGTAACGTCAGTTGGCGAATGGACCACATCACGACTTCATTGACAGGTGTTCGCGTAAAAGAACGAAGATTTTTAGATCGATTATTCGGTCGACTAAAGCATGGGAAAGATCATGTCCATTAAGTTGGAGATAAAGGAGGAAATCATTCATGGACTTAAATGAATATGTAGGATTGTTCCTTGATGAATCAATGGAGCATCTTCAAGCAATCAATACAAGCTTATTGGATTTCGAACAACGGATGGACGATGAAGCCGTCATTGATCAAATTTTTCGTTCGGCGCACACACTTAAAGGAATGGCGGGAACGATGGGGTATGATGCCATTGCTGATCTTACGCATGAAATGGAGAGCGCCCTTGATTTAGTTCGTTCTAAAAAGCAACCAGCGACTGCAGAGTTGATTGATGTATTATTCGTTGCAGCTGAACAGCTCGAGACGATGGTCGAAGATATTAGCAGAGGCGGAAAAGGAAAGCTAGATGTAGCAGAAACGGTCAATCGCTTAAAGCGTTTCATCCAGCCGAACGATGTACAAACTGCGACAGTCGTTCCTGAGGTGGCGCAACAGAACTTTGAATGTGATGTGTATTCGAAAGCGGTCGTCCAACAATCGATTGCGGCAGGATATCAGGCATATGTCTTATCCATCGAGCTTTCAGCGGATGTGATCTTAAAGGCGGCGCGTGTCTACATGGTCTTTGATCGTCTTCAATCGCTTGGGGATGTAATTTTATCGAATCCAACTTCTGATGACTTAGAACAAGAGCATTTCGATACTTCTTTTGAAATTTTATTCGTCACACAAAGTGAGCAAAAAACGATCCAGGAAGCCGTTGAAACTGTATCGGAAGTCGCAAATGTAACAATCGTTCCATTCGAGACCATGCCCGAAGCGGAAGTCGCCATCTCCACGTTACAACCAGAACCAGCAACTGTAGATGTTCCGAAAACAGAAACATCCGTGAATGAGACGCTAGACACAACTGCACCCGTCGCATCCAAGACGATTCGCGTTAATTTAGAACGAATCGATCGATTGATGAACTTATTCGAAGAATTCATCATCGACCGTGGACGGTTGGAACGGATTGCAGCTGAAGTAAGTTCTCCAGAATTGACGGATACGGTCGAACGGATTAAACGCGGTACGAATGAATTGCAGTCTCTCGTACTCACGTTACGTATGATGCCAATCGAACAAGTATTCAATCGATTCCCACGGATGGTACGTTCTGTATCAAAAGATGTCGGAAAGCACATCAAGTTACATATCACGGGTGCTGAGACAGAACTAGATCGAACTGTCATCGACGAAATCGGAGATCCGTTGGTTCACTTGATTCGTAACGCAATCGATCATGGGATTGAAAATAAGGCGGACCGGATTCTTGCCGGTAAACCTGTTGAAGGTAACCTGTCCTTACGTGCGTATCATTCGGGAAATCGTGTCTTCATTGAAATCGAAGATGATGGTGCTGGGATCAATCATGAACGTGTTACACGAATCGCGATTGAAAAAGGATTGATCACAGAAGAAGAAGCGACGCAATTAACAATAGAAGAAGCATCAATGTTATTATTCGCCCCTGGTTTTTCGACGGCGGAAACCGTAACAGATTTATCTGGTCGCGGAGTCGGACTGGATGTCGTCAAATCCAAGATCGAGTCACTTGGCGGAGAAGTGTTCGTGGAAACACGACGTGGAGAAGGAACGATTTTCCGTATCAGCTTACCACTGACACTATCTATCATTTCAGCGATGCTAGTGGAACTTGGTACAGAAACGTATGCTATTCCGTTGACGGCGATCATCGAGACGACATCATTAAGAAGCTCTTCGATCCTACAGGCGCATCGTGAGAAAGTATTCGATTTCCGTGGACAATTGGTTCCATTGATTTCGTTAAATGAAGTCTATGGCTTGCCGCAACATGATGCGGATGCATACTCCGTTGTGGTGGTTCGAAGCGGTGAGAAACTTGCCGGTTTGGTCGTCTCGGAATTGATTGGACAACAAGAAATCGTCATGAAGCCGCTTGGTAGTTATCTTGAAGGAATTCGTGCGATTTCTGGAGCAACCATCCTCGGTGATGGACAGGTTGCATTGATCATTGACAGTAATGCTCTATTACGAAAGTGAGGGAATTGAAGATGGAACAAAAGTGGGTTGTTTTTCAATTAGAAGAGAATTCATATGGGATTGACGTACAATCTGTTCGTTCGATCGAACGCCTCATTCCCATCACACGGATTCCGAATGCCGCATCTTTCGTTAAAGGTGTGATTAACTTACGTGGGGTCGTCACACCTGTGATTGATCTTCGGGCACGCTTAGGATTTGAGATGATCGAAGAAACGGAAGAAACACGGATCATCATTGCCACTCTCGAACACGGAGATGCGGGCTTCATCGTTGATCGAGCGAATGAAGTCGTAGAATCATCAGATGTCAGAATCGAGCCTTTAAGTGAACAAAAGCAAGAGGATGCATCGTATTTGACAGCAGTCGCCAAGGGTGAGCATCAGCTGTTTTCGTTAATCGAGCCGAACCGTTTGTTTGAGGACATCGTTCATGCTTAATGCTGACGAAAAAGATATTTTCAGAGAGATCGGAAATATCGGAGCAGGTCATGCAGCTACAGCATTATCGACACTCTTAGGAAAACCGATTGAAATCGAAGTTCCTTCGGCTGAGTTAGAGCCATTCTCGTCGATTATCGATCGAGTCGGAGGAGCGGAAGCGTATACGGCTGGAGCACTACTGCGTTTCTCAGGAGATATTCGAGCAACCTTACTCTTTTTAATGCCTCTACACGACGCAGAGAAATTGATTGGTCAATTGATGAAGTCCGAGTTCCAATTTTTCTCTGATTTTCATGAAATGGGGGTTTCTGCCTGGGAGGAAATCGGGAATATACTAATCGGCGCATATGCACGTTCGATTTCAGATTGGTTGAACCTTTCCCTACAAGTCAGCGTACCTGCTTCTGCATTTGATATGGTCGGCGCCTTGCTTGAAGTGGCTCTTCTTGAATCTTCGACTCCAGGAAACATGGCATTATACATCGACACGCATCTTTCGAGTGCGGGGAATGAATTGACTGGTCATTTGCTTCTTTTACCAGAAGCTAATGCATTTCAGACCGTCTTTCAGCGATTGGGTGTGGATATTGATGGATGAACTCATACGAATTGGAATCGCGGAATATGCGATTAGTAAACATCCCGTCATTCTCCGCACCGCTGGTCTTGGCTCATGTGTCGGTGTCGTCATCTATGATCAGGAGCGAGGATTGTCCAGTATGGCACACGTGATGTTGCCAGACTCAGCGATTAGTCGAAATCGTGAAGCTGAAGTCGGTAAGTTTGCGGATACTGCTATTCTGGAGGTCGTAAAACGTTTACGAGCGCAAGGTGCGGTGAGATTACGCGCTAAAATTGCTGGTGGTGCACAAATGTTCCAATTCAAATATGAACATGAATCGATGCGAATTGGAGAACGAAACATTGCGTCCGTCAAAGACATGCTACAAAAGACAGGTATTCCACTTGTCGCAGAAGATGTCGGAGGTACAAATGGACGGACGATCGAGTTCCACTCAAAGTCAGGACGTCTCGTGATCCGGACAGTAAATGTCGGGACGTTGGAAATATAGAGGAGGAATGGTCATGCGTGAGGAATTACAACAACTTTGGGATCGATGGCTATCGACACGTGATATCACGGTAGCGGATGAGTTACTCTTGAATTACGAACCTCTCGTTCAATATCATGTTCAACGCCTGAGTGCTACATTACCTAAAAGTGTCGATCGGGATGAATTGAAAAGTTTAGGGATGATGGGATTGTACGACGCTCTTCAAAAATTCGATCAAAATCATAATAATAAATTCGACACGTATGCCGCCTTTCGGATTCGGGGAGCAATTTTAGACGGACTGCGAAAGATCGATTGGTTACCGCGTTCTTTACGAGAAAAAGCAAAACGGGTCGAGGCAGCTGTTGAGATACTAGAGCAATCACTTCAAAGAACACCGACAATTGAAGAAGTATCTTCGATTGTCGAGATGTCTACGGATGAAGTGAAAAGTGCGTTAGCCGAAAGTTATTTTGCGAACGTATTATCAATCGATGAAGCGGTCACCTTACAAGATGAAGGGAAAGCCATGACGGTGTCCTATTTAGATCCGGATACAGCAACGCCTGAGGACATGTTATTAATGCGTGAACTGATCGCTAAACTGGCAGAGGAAGTAAAAGAACTGTCTGAAAAAGAACAGTTGGTCGTATCGCTCTTCTACTATGAGGAATTAACATTGACCGAGATTGGTGAAATTCTGGAATTGTCGACTTCACGGATCTCTCAAATCCACTCTAAAGCTCTACGTAAATTAAAAAATGCATTGGGAAGTGCATACTTAGCAGATCGTGTCGCAATGTGAAAGGAAATTGATCATGACAGTCGTGTATATACTCCTCGCAGCGCTTATATGCTACGCGTTACTTCTACTGTTTCGTCAGCAAGCGGATTTAAAGGATCGTATCACGCGTTTAGAGCGTGAGAAGGATGAGACGGAACAAATATTGCTGCGTTTCATGGAACAGGTGAACGGTATGACGGAAAGCGATTCAAAATCCACTCTGGAACCTTCATTACAAGTAGATGCCCAAGGATTCTCTCCAAGTGAGCAAGTGTTGCATAGTGAGACTGATCCGGACACGGGACAACCTGAAGTGAAGAAAATCGTACACGAAGAACCGGTAGTTACGCAAGAACAAGAGATGACGGATGTCAAACAAGCATTACAAGAAGGTACAGATATAGAGGCACTCGCTCGTTCCTTGAACCGAGGAACGGGTGAGGTCGCTTTAATCGCGAAACTTTCTCATCAAACGAAGGTTGCCCCTCGTTAATCTTTATGCTATATTAGTCTACGGTGTTAATTACGCACGCATGTATCGCCAGCTGTGGTGCCTTTAATAGGTTAGCTGGATAGACGATCATCGCGGAGGACATCCAAAACCCAAAAGGAGGAATTCATCATGGCAGTAATCTCGATGAAACAATTGTTAGAAGCTGGTGTACACTTCGGTCACCAAACACGCCGTTGGAACCCAAAAATGGCGAAATACATCTTCACAGAACGGAACGGAATCTACATCATCGACCTTCAAAAAACGGTCAAAAAAGTAGACGAAGCATACAACTTCATCCGTGAAGTAGCGTCTGAAGGCGGAAACGTTCTTTTCGTTGGTACGAAAAAACAAGCTCAAGACACTGTGAAAGAAGAAGCGATCCGTGCAGGTCAATACTTCATCAACGAACGTTGGTTGGGTGGAACTCTCACGAACTTCTCTACAATCAAAAAACGTATCAACCGTTTGAAACAACTCGAAAAAATGGAAGAGAACGGTACATTCGAAGTTCTTCCTAAAAAAGAAGTCATCATTCTTAAAAAAGAAATGACTCGTCTTGAGAAATTCCTCGGCGGTATCAAAGATATGCCAGGCGTTCCGGATGCACTCTTCATCGTTGACCCACGCAAAGAGCGTATCGCGATTGCAGAAGCACACAAACTCAACATCCCAATCGTTGCGATTGTTGATACTAACTGTGATCCAGACGAAATCGACTACGTCATCCCAGCGAACGACGATGCGATCCGTGCAGTCAAATTGCTCACTGGTAAAATGGCTGACGCAATCCTCGAAGTTAAACAAGGCGAAGATAACGTAGCACCTGAAACTACTGAAGAAGTAGTAGCAGACGCTGAGTAATTCGTGATGCCAGGTGATAAAGGGAATCGACCTTTTATCACCTTTTTTTTGAAACTAAGGATGTTATAAGGAGGAATATCGAATGGCTATTACAGCAGCAATGGTTAAAGAACTTCGTGAAAAAACAGGTGCAGGTATGCTCGACTGCAAAAAAGCACTCGTTGAAACTGACGGTGATATGAACGCAGCAGTAGATTTCTTGCGTGAAAAAGGGATCGCTAAAGCAGCGGCAAAAGGCGATCGTATCGCAGCTGAAGGATTAACTGCAGTTGCAGTTGACGGCAACAAAGCGGCACTCGTTGAAATCAACTCAGAAACAGACTTCGTTGCGAAAAACGAACGTTTCCAAACACTCGTTCAAAACATCGCAGACGCTGTTCTCCGTAACGGTTCTGAGACAGCAGAAGCTGCTCTTGCTTCTGAATACGAAGCAGGCAAAACAATCGACACATACATCTCAGAAGAAGCTTCAACAATCGGAGAGAAAATCTCACTCCGTCGCGTAGCGCTCTTCACAAAAGCAGATGATGCAGTATTCGGTTCTTACCTCCACATGGGTGGACGCATCGGTTCAGTCGTCGTTATCGAAGGTACGACAGACGAAACAGTTGCAAAAGACGTTGCAATGCACATCGCAGCAGCACGTCCACTTTACGTTGACCGTACTTCTGTCACAGAAGAAGAAAAAGCACGTGAAGAAAAAGTCCTCACTGAGCAAGCATTGAACGAAGGAAAACCTGCTAACATCGTTGAAAAAATGATCGTTGGTCGTATGAACAAGTTCTTCGAGGAAATCTGCCTCGTCGATCAAACGTTCGTCAAGGATCCAGACTTCAAAGTTGGTAAATATGTAGAATCTAAAGGCGGTAAAGTCGTGTCATTCGTACGCTTCGAAGTTGGAGAAGGTATGGAAAAACGCGAAGAGAACTTCGCTGAAGAAGTTATGAACCAACTTAAAAAATAAGAATCGGGATCATCCTGATGACAAGAGAAGGAACACGTATGCTTCAATCCACTTTCGTGTGGAAGTGGTTCGTGTTCCTTTTTTACGGAATTTAGCAAGGGGGACATAGTCATGCAACCGAAATATAACCGGATTGTGTTAAAATTGAGCGGAGAAGCGCTCGCAGGAGATCAAGGGTTTGGGATTAATCCTGTCATCGTCAAATCTATCTCGAAACAGATTCGCGAATTGATTGAATTGAATGTTGAAGTAGCGGTCGTCGTCGGAGCTGGAAACATTTGGCGTGGTAAAACAGGTGCAGAACTTGGGATGGACCGGGCCAATGCCGATTATATGGGGATGTTAGCGACAGTCATGAACTCGCTTGCGCTTCAAGATAGCTTAGAAGATGTAGGTGTTGAGACACGCGTTCAAACATCGATTGAGATGCGTCAAGTGGCAGAACCGTACATTCGTCGCCGTGCAATGCGTCACTTAGAAAAAGGACGCGTCGTCATCTTTGCGGCAGGTACAGGAAACCCGTACTTCTCAACAGATACGACAGCTGCTCTTCGTGCAGCTGAAATTGAAGCGGAAGTCATCTTGATGGCGAAGAACAACGTTGATGGTGTCTACTCAGCGGACCCGAATGTTGATCCAGAAGCGAAGAAGTTCGAGACGCTTTCTTACTTGGATGTCTTAAAAGATGGTCTTCAAGTCATGGACTCTACAGCTACATCACTTTGTATGGACAATGACATCCCGCTCATCGTCTTCTCGTTGATGGAAGAAGGTAACATCAAACGTGTCGTCATCGGTGATGAAATCGGGACAATCGTAAGGGGGAACTAATATGTCAAAAGAAATCTTAAAACAAGCCGAAGAACGGATGGAAAAGGCACACCTCTCACTTAAAAAGGAACTTGCGACACTTCGCGCGGGTCGCGCGAACGTAGCGATTTTAGATCCCGTTCAAGTCGAGTACTACGGTGCACCGACACCGCTCAATCAAGTAGCAAACGTCAACACACCAGAAGCGCGTCTGATCTTGATTACTCCGTGGGATAAATCAATGGTCAGTGAAATTGAAAAAGCGATTCAGCGTGCAGATCTTGGTCTTGCACCATCATCTGATGGTACGGTCATTCGTCTTGCGATTCCGCCACTAACGGAGGAACGTCGGAAGGAACTCGTTAAACTCGTCAAGAAGTATACGGAAGAAGGGAAAGTTGCTCTCCGTAACATTCGTCGTGATACGAACGAGCAGTTAAAGAAACAAGAAAAAGATGGTGCATTGACAGAAGACGATCTGCGTGGATACACAGAAGATGTTCAAACGTTGACAGACAAGTTCGTCAAACAACTTGATCAGACGGCAACGGAAAAAGAACAAGAAATCATGGAAGTATGACGCATCGGATCGTCATGGGGGGGACTCTTTGTCACACGAAGAGTCCCTTTCTTCATAATTGAGAGAGGAGGAAGTGCGGATGTTTCAATGGTTGAATCAGACGAAAGAAACCGAAACCTATGATCGGATACCTGAACACGTTGCCATCATCATGGACGGAAACGGACGATGGGCACAAAAACGCGGACTTCCGCGTATCATGGGTCATCGCGAAGGTATGAAATCAATTCGTGAAGTCGTTCGGGTGGCAAATGAACTTGGCATCAAAAGCCTGACACTGTATGCCTTCTCGACAGAGAATTGGACGCGTCCTGAGGAAGAAGTGAGCTTTCTCATGAAGTTACCGGCACAATTTTTAGAGTCGGATTTAAAAGAGTTAGACGCGCAAAATGTCAAAGTCGAGGTGGCGGGTGAAGTATCACGCCTCCCTCATTTCACGCGTGAGGCGGTCGAGCAAGCGAAACTGGATACGCAACACAATACAGGACTTCGTCTGATTTTCGCTCTGAATTATGGAGGACGCGATGAACTCGTTCAAGTCATGCAGAAACTGGGTGCCCAAATCCAAGCAGGATCATTGTCACCGGATGCGATTACACCGGAGACGATCGAACGAGAGTTGATGACAGGATCCGTAACCGATGTCGATTTCGTTATTCGAACGAGTGGGGAACAACGGTTATCCAACTTTTTACTTTGGCAAGCAGCATATGCGGAGTTTTATTTCACAGATGTCTTGTGGCCAGAATTTCGCCGGGATGCTTTCTTGGCGGCAATCGAAGATTATAATCAACGGACACGCCGATTCGGCGGCGTCTGATCAAATGAGGAACTAGCTTATGAAAACTCGAATTATTACAGGGATATGGGCTGGTGCCATCTTTTTGGCACTTCTGTACATCGGCGGACTTCCCTTTTTAGCGTTTATGGCAATCTTAACGATTCTCGGATATACCGAGCTCGTTCGGATGCGACAATGGAGCGGCTCGCGCGTCCCTCGGATTCTATTTGGGATTGGGACATTATTGCCGTTTGTTGGTATCTATGAAGAAGCAGTCGATCAGACACTGCCGATCGGACTTTCGCCGATTGCTTGGGCAATGATCATCTTATTGATTAGCCTCTTCTGGAACGTGTTCTCAAAGAATGTCTTTACATTCGATGATGTTGCCTTTTTACTGCTGACTGCAGTTTATGTCGGTGTCGGTTTTGCGTCATTTGCCTATATCCGTTTACTCGAACATGGATTAACGTGGTCATTGCTAATCATCCTCTTGATCTGGTTCACGGATTCAGGGGCTTATTTCGTCGGCAAACGATTTGGTAAGAATAAACTGTGGCCATCGATCAGTCCGAACAAAACGATTGAAGGGGCAGTCGGTGGCGTGTTACTTGCCATCTTACTCGGTGTCGTGTTCGAAAGTATCGAACCGACAGTCGGTTTTGGGAAAGTCGTTCTACTCGCCATCATCGTTGCCGTCGTAGGTCAACTTGGTGACTTGGTCCAGTCCGCTTACAAACGCCATTATGGTGTCAAGGATTCAGGGACGCTACTACCGGGGCATGGTGGTATTTTAGATCGGTTCGACAGCATGATGATCGTCTTTACGGTCCTCGTCGTACTCGATATCTTTGCTTGAGGAGGCGCTTCATTATGAAGAAAATCAGTATCATCGGTGGAACAGGATCGATTGGTACGCAGACGCTTGACGTCATTGCGGCCAATCCAGACCTTTTTGAATTGACGAGTTTTGCATTTGGGCGTAACACGACAATCGCTGTACCGTGGTTGAATCGTCTGCAACCGATGCTTGTCGGTGTTCAAGATGAGACGACCCGCCAAGAACTTGAGCATCACTTAACGTATCATCCGACAATCGTCATCGGAGAAGAAGGATTGCTGGATATCGTGACGCATCCTGAAATCGATACGGTCATTACAGCGGTCGTAGGAGCTGTTGGCTTACGTCCAACGCTTGCTGCGATCGAGGCGGGTAAAACGATTGGTCTTGCGAACAAAGAAACACTCGTCACGGCAGGCCACCTTGTCATGAAGCTCGCGCGCGAAAAAAACGTGACAATTTTACCCGTCGATAGTGAGCATGCGGCGATTTTCCAATGCTTGAACGGTGAGCGGCGAGAAGATGTGCGTCAAATCATCTTGACGGCGTCAGGCGGCAGCTTCCGCGATCAATCACGGGAAGAACTGGCAGATGTGACGGTCGAACAAGCACTGGCGCATCCGAACTGGTCGATGGGAGCAAAAATCACGATTGATTCCGCGACAATGATGAACAAAGGGTTCGAGGTCATTGAAGCGCATTGGTTATTTGATGTCGACTATGCGGATATCGATGTCGTCATCCACCGTGAATCCATTATCCACTCGATGGTCGAATTCAACGATGGAGCTGTCATGGCGCAGCTTGGTATGCCCGACATGCGAGAACCGATTCAGTACGCTCTTACATATCCGTCCCGCCTTGAAATCCAAGGGGGAGAACGGTTAAACTTAAAGGAAATCGGACGCTTACACTTTGCTGATGCATCATTTGATCGTTATCCCTTGTTACGACTTGCTTTTGAAGCGGGTCAAGCCGGCGGATCGATGCCATCAGTACTCAATGCTGCGAACGAACAAGCGGTGGACCGTTTCTTAAAAGGGGACATTCGCTTTTTAGAAATCGAAGCGAGCGTTGAGGCGGCGCTTCAAGCTCATGAGCTTATCGAGGAGCCTTCGTTGGATCAAATCCTTGAAGCTGATCGATGGGCGCGTGAGTTCGTATCGTCTCTTACATTCGCTAACTAAGGATGGGATAAGTAATGACGACCTTTATTTCAATCGTGCTGATGTTCGGTGTACTCGTCGCCGTCCATGAATGGGGTCATCTCGTAATGGCGAAGCGGGCAGGTATTCTCTGTCGGGAATTTGCTATTGGATTTGGACCGAAAATCTTTTCAGTGTTTAAGAATGAGACATTGTATACGGTACGCCTGTTGCCGATTGGCGGTTACGTCAAGATGGCGGGTGAAGAACCTGAACTCGTTGAGATCAAATCAGGTCAAACCGTTGGATTACAGTTAAAGGACGGTGTCATTGAGACGATTTATTTCGATGCGGATCAACCACAAGTCGATCAAGTCGTTACTGTCGAGCGGATTGACTTATTGCATCAACTCGAACTCGTTGGGTTACAAGACGAGACATCGGTTCGCTACCCCGTCTCACCAACAGCATTTCTCGTAGAAGGTCAGACACGGACACAAATTGCGCCGTATGACCGTACATTTGGTTCGAAATCCGTATGGAAACGTGTCCTTGCGATTGCTGCAGGACCGTTCATGAACTTCGTCCTCGCGTTCGTTATCCTATTCGGTCTTGCTTTATATAACGGCTCGCCGACGGGAGACAGCGTCATCGGAACAGTTCAAAAAGGTTCACCGGCTGACCAAGCTGGACTAGTTGAAGGTGACCGGATTGTTTCGGTTAACGGACAAGATACATCGAAATGGACTGATTTACGCGCAGGATTCCAAGATCGTGCCGGTAAAGCGACAGAAGTCAAATATGAACGTGATGGGAAAGAAACAACAACCGAAATCACGCCAAAAGTGCAACAGCAAGGAGAACAGAAGGTCGGCATCATCGGTGTTACGAATGAGACAGAAAAATCATTCGGAACAGCCCTACAAACGGGTGTGTCGGAAACGTGGCGCATGTCGACGCTCATCGTCGGAGCGGTTGGAGATCTAGTGACCGGTGTCGTTGGCGTTGATCAGTTATCAGGACCAGTTGGGATCGTTAAGATGACCGATCAGGTCGCAGCAAGTGGATTCTCGATGCTGTTGACATGGACGGCACTGTTGTCTGTCAACTTAGCAGTCTTCAACTTATTGCCACTCCCGGCACTTGACGGAGGACGCTTGCTGTTCCTCTTCCTTGAAGCCTTACGCGGAAAACCAGTTGATCCTCAAAAAGAAGGATTGGTTCACTTCGTCGGTTTCGCACTTTTAATGTTACTCATGCTCGTCGTCACTTGGAACGACATTCAGAAGTTCTTTTAATTAATCACTCAATCAAAGGAGTTCGTGACTCATTATGAAACAATCAAAACTATTCATGCCAACGTTGCGTGAAGTGCCATCTGATGCAGAAGCCATCAGTCACCAACTCTTGCTTCGTGCAGGGTTCATGCGTCAAAATGCCGCTGGAATCTATTCTTATCTCCCACTCGCGAAACGTGTTCTCGCAAACATCGAGACAATCATTCGTGAGGAATTAGAAGCTGCGGGTGCACAAGAATTGCTCATGCCAGCGATTCAACCAGCTGAACTATGGGAAGAAACAGGACGCTGGGATATCTATGGACCTGAATTGATGCGCTTGACGGATCGTCATGATCGCCGGTTCGCGCTCGGAGCGACACACGAGGAACTGATCACTTCAATCGTTCGTGATGAATTGAACTCGTACAAAAAGTTACCGGTCAATCTCTTCCAGATTCAAATGAAGTACCGTGACGAACGTCGTCCACGTTTCGGTTTATTACGTGGTCGTGAGTTCATCATGAAGGACGCTTATTCGTTCCATTCGTCACAAGAGAGCTTAGACGAAGAGTATCAAAACATGTTTGATACGTATTCGCGGATCTTCACACGTGTGGGTCTTGAGTTCCGTCCAGTCGTCGCGGACTCTGGTGCGATCGGTGGCAGTGGAACACATGAGTTCCATGCGTTAGCAGCAATCGGTGAAGATACGATCGTCTACTCGGACCAATCGGATTATGCAGCGAACTTAGAGATGGCAGAGTCGATTGATGCCTATCCGAAGCAAGACAAAGCATCAGAAGCACTGGAAGAAGTGCATACGGCAGATGCGAAGACAATCGAAGCGGTCAGTGCACATCTGAACTTACCAGCAAACGAATCGATCAAAACTGTCATCTTCAAAACGGAACAAGGGCTTGTCATGGCTCTCGTTCGGGGTGATCACGAAGTCAACGATATCAAGTTGAAAAACTATCTGGGCGCACTCGACATCACGATGGCGAGCGACGAAGAGATTGAAGCAGCACTTCACTCGACGCCTGGAACACTCGGACCGATCGGGGCAGACATGAAGATCGTCGCCGATTACGCGGTACGTGCCTTGACAAACGCTGTTTGTGGTGCAAACAAAGCAGAAACGCACTACATCCATGTCGACCCGAGCCGTGATTTTGAAGCAGACTATACGGACTTGCGCTTCGTCGAAGAAGGTGACGCGTCACCAGACGGCAACGGAAACGTTAAATTCGCACGTGGGATCGAAGTCGGTCAAGTCTTCAAACTCGGAACACGTTACTCTGAAGGAATGGGAGCGACGTTCCTCGACGAGGGCGGTAAAGCACAACCACTCATCATGGGATGTTACGGGATCGGTGTCTCGCGGACATTGTCGGCAGTCGTTGAACAACATTATGATGAGCGCGGAATCATTTGGCCAAAAGCGATCGCACCATACGATGTCCATTTGATTGTCGTCAATGGTAAAAATGCAGAACAGCTTGAACTCGGAGAGACACTATACCGGGAGTTGACAGCTGCAGGATTCAGCGTCTTGCTTGACGACCGGAAAGAACGAGCAGGCGTCAAATTCGCCGATGCGGATTTGATCGGTCTACCGGTTCGTTTGAACGTCGGGAAAAAAGCGACAGAAGGAATTGTCGAATTAAAAGCCCGTCGCGGTGGCGATGCAGAAGAAATTGGACAGGAACAAGTCGTTGATGCTGTTCGTTCACTCTATGAAGGTTTAGAATAAAGAATGGAGACGGTCACTTTTCATAAAGTGACTGTTTTCTTGTCTCACACCCATTCGCCCCTTGGGCAATCCGCAAGAGGAGGAGGAGTTGCTGTCACGGTGTGAAGCGATCAGACAGCACAATTGCGAGTGGATACACAACAACGCATGTCACTGTTGCTCAGTGACTTAGAATTACCGAACGGTATCATTGAAGAATACTTTAACGAAGCAGTTCTTGAGAAGCTTCGCGTCAATAAAGCAAAAGCAACCTGGACATTTGAAATCCGTTTGCCACACGTTTTGCCCCAAAACGTCTATCAACTCTTTACGAGTCGTTTGATAAGTCGGTACCAGCAATTCGCCGAAGTCAAAGTCATCCTATTCGCGGATAGTCGACCAGACGAACGCCTATATCATGATTATTGGCCATATGTCGTGCAAGATCTCGCAGACGTCTCATCGGCGATGCGGACACAACTCGGGCGTGTCTTACCGGAGTTCAAAGAACAGAAATTATTCATTCCGGTCCGGAGTGAACCGGAAGCAGGATTCTTAAAAAGTAGCTTATGTGGGGAATTGCAGTTACTCTACAGTGCTTACGGATTCCCGAAATTCAACTGTGAACCGATTGTTCAAATCAACGAATCGAAACAAGAAGCGTTGCGCAATCAGGTGAAACAGGAAGACATGGAAGAAGCAAAGCGGATGCTCGAGTTGCAATTCAAACGGGAACAATCGCGGGATGATGATGAAGGACCAGTTGAGATCCGAATCGGGAAACCGATTCAAGATGAGATTGTCCCAATCAAGACGATCCAAGATGAGGAACGACGGATTGCGATCCGAGGTCTCGTTTTCTCAGCTGAAAGTCGTGAATTACGAAGCGGAAAGACAATCTTTACGTTCAAGATGACGGATTATACGGACTCCCTTGTCGTCAAGATGTTTGCGCGTGACGAAACAGACGTCAAGATTCTCTCTGCGATCAAAAAAGGGATGTGGATTCAAGCGGCAGGTCGCGTTGAGTTCGATACATTCCTGCGCGATCTTTGTATGATGATTGCCCAACTGTCAGAAGTGAAGATGGAAGCACCGGCTGATCCTTGGGCAGGCGAGAAGCGTGTCGAGTTACACGCGCACTCGCAAATGAGTCAGATGGACGCCGTCATGAACGTGACGAAATACGTTGAACGGGCGGCGAAATGGGGTCATCCTGCTGTTGCGATCACGGATCACGCGGGTGCCCAAAGTTTCCCGGATGCCTACTATGCCGGAAAGAAAAACGATATCAAGGTATTGTATGGAATCGAAGCGAATGTCGTCGATGACGGAGTGCAGGTTGCCTATCATCCGGTGAATCGTAACTTAGATGATGCGACATTCGTCGTCTTTGACGTCGAGACGACTGGTTTATCGGCGATGTACAACAAGATCATCGAACTGGCAGCCGTCAAGATCCACGATGGTGATATCATCGATAAGTTCGAAGCGTTCGCGGATCCGAAGCATCTATTGTCGGCGACGACGATTGATTTGACTGGGATCACCGATGATATGGTCCGGGGAAAACCAGACCCGGAACAAGTCGTCAAGGAATTCATGGACTGGGTCGGCGACTCGATTCTCGTTGCCCATAATGCCTCATTCGATATCGGATTCTTGAATGCAACACTACGATCCGGTGGACACGATGAATCGGTCTTGCCAGTCATTGATACGCTTGAGCTCGCCCGTGTTTTGATGCCGACGCTAAAAAACCACCGATTGAACACACTCGCGAAACGATTTGATATCGAATTGACGCAGCATCACCGCGCCATCTATGACGCGGAAGCGACAGGCTACTTGATGGTCAAGTTGCTGCAAATGGCGGATGAGATGTTCGACATGAAGACACACGCCTCACTCAACCGGGAGATGGGGAAAGATATTTCGCGGGCACGACCATACCACGCGACGGTCTATGCGAAGAACCGGACGGGCTTGAAGAATTTGTACCAATTGATTTCGATTGCTCACACGAAACACGTGCATCGTGTCGTCCGCACACCACGCTCGCAACTCGTCGCGCACCGAGATGGATTGATCATCGGATCAGCATGTGATAATGGCGAAGTGTTTGATGCTGCCTTGAACAAGTCGGACGAAGATTTAGCAAAAGTGATGCAGTTCTATGATTTCATCGAAATTCAGCCACCCGCGATGTATGGTCATTTGATCGAACGGGAAATCGTTCAGAATGAACTCGAACTGCGCGAACTGATTAAAAAGATCATCCGTGTCGCGGAAGAACATGATATCTTACCAGTCGCGACAGGGAATGTGCATTACCTCGATCAACATGACGCCACGTACCGAGAAATTTTGATTCGGACGCAAGGTGGAGCGAACATGCTGAACATGCGAAAGCAACTGCCACCGGCACACTTCCGGACGACGAAGGAAATGATGGACGACTTCAAGTTTCTCGGACCGGATGTGTCGGAACGTCTCGTCATCACGAACAGTCAAGCCGTCGCGGAACAATTCGAGAACATCGATATCATTCCAAAAGATCTCTATACACCGAAGATCGAAGGAGCGGATGAAGAAGTTCGGAACTTGTCGTACGATATGGCGCACCGGATTTATGGCGACACGTTACCAGAGATCGTCGAAGCCCGACTCGAAAAAGAGTTGAAGTCGATCATCGGTCACGGATTTGCCGTCATCTATCTGATTTCTCATAAACTCGTTAAAAAGTCGCTTGACGACGGCTATTTGGTCGGTTCACGGGGATCGGTCGGATCAAGTCTCGTTGCGACGATGACCGAGATCACGGAAGTCAATCCATTGCCACCACATTATGTTTGTCCGAATTGTAAGGAATCGGAGTTCTTCGATGACGGTTCGGTCGGTTCAGGATTCGATTTACCGGATAAGTCATGTTCGAAATGTGATGTCCCATTGTTCAAAGACGGTCATGATATTCCGTTCGAGACGTTCCTCGGATTTAAAGGGGATAAGGTACCGGATATCGATTTGAACTTCAGTGGAGAATACCAACCGCAAGCACACGCCTATACGAAAGTCTTGTTCGGTGACGATTACGTCTACCGTGCCGGAACGATCGGAACGATTGCTGAGAAGACGGCGTATGGATACGTCAAAGGGTATCAGTCGGAGAATGAACTGACGTATCGAAATGCGGAAGTCGATCGTCTCGTCAGTGGTGTCACCGGTGTCAAACGGACGACCGGACAACACCCAGGTGGGATCATCGTCGTACCGGACTATATGGACATCTACGATATTAGTCCGATTCAGTATCCGGCAGACGATATGGGTTCTGAATGGAAGACGACACACTTCGACTTCCACTCGATTCACGATAACTTACTCAAACTCGATATTCTCGGTCACGATGACCCAACGATGATTCGGATGCTACAGGATTTATCAGGACGAGATCCTAAGACGATCCCGGTCGATGACCCGGAAGTCATGAAAATCTTCAGTTCGACGGAATCGATCGGTGTGACGCCGGAGCAAATCGATTCAAAAACGGGAACGCTCGGTATTCCGGAGTTTGGAACAAAGTTCGTTCGCCAAATGTTAGAAGAGACGAAACCGACGACGTTCTCGGAACTCGTCCAGATTTCAGGACTCTCGCACGGAACGGATGTCTGGCTCGGAAACGCCAGCGAATTGATTTACAACGGAACATGTGAACTAAAAGACGTCATCGGTTGTCGAGATGACATCATGGTCTACTTGATCTACGCCGGTCTTGAACCGTCACTCGCCTTTAAAATTATGGAGTCGGTCCGTAAAGGGAAAGGACTCTCGATTGACATGGAAGAGGCGATGATTGAGAACGATGTGCCACTCTGGTATATCGATTCTTGCAAGAAAATCAAGTACATGTTCCCGAAAGCCCATGCTGCTGCCTACGTCTTGATGGCTGTCCGGATTGCTTATTATAAAGTCCACCATCCGATGTATTACTACGCTTCGTACTTTACGGTACGTGCGGGTGACTTTGATATCGGTGCGATGAATAAGGGCTCTGCTGCCGTTCGGAAAGTCTTGCAAGACATCAAGGACAAAGGATTTGAAGCGACGGCGAAGGATAAAGGGTTGTACACGGTTCTTGAAATCGCGCTTGAGATGATCGAACGTGGCTTTACGTTCCAAAAAGTCGATCTCTACCGCTCAAGTGCAACGGAATTCCTCATAGACGGGGATACGTTGTTACCACCATTTAACGCCGTGACAGGTCTCGGAACGAATGCTGCGAAGCAAATCGTTGAAGCACGTAAAGGCGGCGAATTCCTTTCGAAGGAAGACCTTCAAAAACGCGCCAAATTGTCGAAATCGATCATCGAGACGCTCGATAACCTAGGCTGTCTCGAAGGGCTACCAGACGAGAATCAGCTCTCCTTGTTCGACTTGTAAGCCCTTAGGAACACTTGCTTTGAGCGCTTTCCTATGCTATATTGAGTGAGGAAATGTTTTTTATACTACGACTTGGAAGGAGTAGGGGGACCTGCTCCTTTCTTGTTTGTTTTTTGAAGGAGGATGAAGATGACGAACGTAACGGAAAAGGTCGAAGCGCTCGCAAAACCAATCGTCGAACGAGAGGGGATGGAGCTAGTCGACGTTGAATTCGTCAAAGAAGGGGCGGATTGGTTCCTACGTGTCTCCATCGACAAAGAGGGTGGCGTGGATCTTGAAGACTGCGTCAAAATCAATGAACAGTTATCGGAAGCATTGAATGACAATGATCCGATCGACGAGCCGTATTACCTCGACGTCGCTAGTCCAGGAGCGGAACGTCCACTGAAGAAAGACGAGGACTTCGAAAAGGCGATTGGGAAACATGTGTACATCAAAACGCACGATCCAGTAAAGAATGCGGTTGAATTCGAAGGAACGTTGCTCGCGTACACACCTGAGATGCTTGAAATCGAAGTGCGTGTCAAAACAAGAAAATTGAAAATTGAGATACCGGTCGACAAGATTTCACTTGCGCGACTTGCGGTAATGTTCTGACGGAAAGGAAGAGAACGATGGGACCACAGTTACTCGAGGCGATCAATCAAATCGCGAAAGAGAAGGAAATTGACAAGAACATCATCATCGATGCGCTCGAACAGGCATTGATTTCAGCGTACCGACGCAACTTCGGAAAAGAATCGGAGGCTGTAAAAGTCGAATTCGACCAGCAGACAGGAGACATCCGTGTCTTCGCGCTTAAGGAAGTCGTCGAACGATTGACACAACCAGAAGAGCAACTTTCGCTTGAAGAAGCGCACGAGATCGATCCGACATATGAACTCGGCGATTTCCATAAAGTCGAAGTGACGCCAGGCGACTTCGGTCGTGTTGCAGCACAAACGGCGAAACAGATCGTCACACAAAAAATGCGTGAAGCAGAACGCGAACGCATCTACAATCACTTCGCGGATCGTGAAGACGAGATCATGACAGGTATCGTCGAGCGTCAAGATGCACGCAACTTGTACGTCAACCTAGAAGGGATCGAAGCTGTCTTGACGACACACGAACAAATGCCGAATGAGCGTTTCGGGATTCGTGATCGCATCAAGGTGTACGTCACGAAAGTTGATCCAATGGTCAAAGGATCAGGGGCATCGATTCTCGTATCACGGACACATCCAGGTCTCTTAAAACGTCTTTTCGAAATCGAAGTACCAGAGATTTCAAGTGGCGAAGTCGAAGTCAAGTCTGTTGCGCGTGAAGCGGGCGACCGTTCAAAAATCGCAGTCGCGGCGGACGACATCGATCCAGTCGGTGCATGTGTCGGACAAAAAGGGGCGCGTGTTCAACGCATCGTCAATGATTTAAACGGGGAAAAAATCGATATCGTCCGTTACTCGGATGATCCGAAAGAATATGTCGCGAACGCACTTAGCCCAGCTCAAGTCGTTGCGGTCTATGTCAATGAACCAGCGAAAGCGACAATCGTCGTCGTTCCGGATTTCCAATTGTCGCTTGCCATCGGGAAACGTGGTCAAAACGCGCGTCTCGCAGCGAAACTGACAGGATGGAAAATTGACATCAAGAGCGAGTCTGAAGCGGAAGCGATGGATCTCGAAGATGTCTTCGCAACGGAAGAGCCGGCAGTAGAAGCGGTCCAAGTCGAAGGCGAGGAATAATTCGTGCAAAAAAAGGTACCATTACGCAAGTGTGTCATCACACAAGAAATGAAACCGAAAAAAGAATTAATTCGTGTCGTCCGGACACCTGAACAAGAGGTCGTCATCGATTTAAATGGTAAGATGAATGGGCGGGGTGCCTATTTATCAAAAGATGCGGCAGTCATTGCGACGGCGAAGAAAAAACGGACGCTTGATCATCATTTGAAGGTCAAGACGACAGATGCCTTATACGATGAATTGCTTGAAATCGCGGGAGGTACAAATGAGTAAATGGGAATCCCTTCTCGGTCTCGCGAATCGAGCTAGAAAAGTGACGACGGGAGAAGAACTCGTACTGAAAGAAGTACGAGGAGGACAAGCGAAGCTTGTTCTTTTAGCAGCAGATGCGGGGGCTGCCACGCGTAAGAAAGTCACAGATAAATGTACGAGTTATCAGGTCCCTTACCTAGAAGTCGCCGACCGGACGATTCTCGGTCAAGCATTAGGAAAGGATGCGCGTGTTGTCGTGTCAGTCAATGAAGCCGGATTTGCGAAAAAGCTAACTGAACTCCTCTCGAACGACTAATTGGAGGTGGATCCTTTGGGTAAACGTGTATACGAATTCGCCAAGGAACAAAACGTAACAAGTAAGCAGGTCATCACCCAGCTCGAAAAGCTGGAGAAACCAGTCAAGAATCATATGGCAGTATTAGATGAACAGACAGTACAGCAACTCGATCAAGTATTTAATCCCGAAAAATATCGGGCTCAAAAGACGGAGGCTCCAAAACAAGTGAAATCAGATAATAAACCGAACCGACCAGGAAGTACAAACAAACCAGCAGGTAACCAATCACGTAACAGCAAAGGCGGACGCCCAGAATTCGGCAACCGTAACAACCGTGGCGGCAAACGTCGTCCGAACCAAAAGAAAGCAGAACCGCGTAAACTTGAAGTAGCGGATCCGAACTCGAAGTCGAGTCAACGGAAAGCAGCTCGCCGGGCGCAAGAAGAGGCGATGGCAAACGTCGTTCAATACTCTGATAACTTGACAGTCGGTGAACTCGCTGAAAAAATGGCGAAAAAGCCGAATGAACTGATCATGAAATTGATGGGTCTCGGTGTCATGGCGACAATCAACCAAGATCTTGATGACGAGACAGTCGAACTGCTCGCGACAGAGTTTGGTTTTGAAGTCGAAAAGACTGTCCAAGTCGATGAGACGGACTTTGATCAATACGAATTGAACCTTGACCAGTACGAATTGTCTGAGCGTCCACCGGTCGTTACGATCATGGGACACGTCGACCACGGTAAAACGACATTGCTCGACTCAATCCGTAACACGAAGGTCACTGCAGGCGAAGCCGGCGGGATCACGCAGCACATCGGTGCTTACCAAGTTGAGATCGACGGCAAGAAGATCACGTTCCTTGATACACCAGGTCACGCGGCGTTCACGACGATGCGTGCACGTGGAGCAGATGTCACGGATATCGCAATCATCGTCGTTGCAGCAGATGACGGTGTCATGCCGCAGACAGAAGAAGCGATCAGCCACGCGAAAGCAGCTGGCGTCCCAATCATCGTCGCGGTCAACAAGATGGATAAAGAGGGTGCAAACCCTGACCGTGTCAAACAAGAATTGACAGAGTTCGAACTCGTTGCAGAGGACTGGGGCGGCGATACAATCTTCGTACCGGTTTCAGCTCTTAAAGGAGACGGCATCGACGAATTGCTCGAGATGATCCTTCTCGTCTCAGAAGTTCAAGAATACAAATCAACACCAGACATGAACGGTCGCGGAACAGTTATCGAGGCGAAACTCGATAAAGGACGCGGTCCCGTCGCTACACTTCTCGTTCAACACGGAACACTTCGCGTTGGTGACCCGATCGTCGTCGGTCACACGTTCGGTCGTATCCGGGCAATGGTCAACGATATCGGTCGTCGTGTCAAAGAAGTCGGACCATCGACGCCAATCGAAATCACAGGTTTAAACGATGTCCCGAAAGCGGGCGATCAATTCTTCGCATTCGAAGATGAGAAAAAAGCACGCCAAATCGGTGAAGCACGTTACCAACGTGAAATCGAAGCACAACGTCGCGATTCAGCGAAAGTTAGCTTAGAAGATCTCTTCGACCGCATCAAAGAAGGCGAAGTCAAGGACCTCAACATCATCATCAAAGGTGACGTTCAAGGTTCAGTTGAAGCCTTAGCCGGTTCATTGAAGAAAATTGATGTCGAAGGTGTTAAAATTAACATCGTACACTCAGGTGTTGGTGCGATCACAGAAGGTGACGTCATCCTCGCCTCGGCAGCAAATGCGATCATCATCGGATTCAACGTTCGTCCGGATGGTAACGCAAAATCAATGGCAGATCAGGAGAAAGTCGAAATTCGTCTTCACCGGATCATCTACAATGCGATTGAAGAAATCGAGCAAGCGATGAAAGGTCTCCTTGATCCTGAATTCGTCGAGAAAATCATCGGTCAAGCTGAAGTCCGCGATGTCATCAAAGTATCGAAAGTCGGTACGATCGCAGGTGGATATGTCACGGAAGGTAAGTTGACGCGTGATGCAGGTGTCCGTGTCGTTCGTGATAGCATCGTCATCTACGAAGGAAAACTCGATACACTTCGCCGCTTCAAAGATGATGTCAAAGAAGTCGCTGCTGGTTACGAGTGTGGTATTAAGATCGAACGTTATGATGACGTAAAAGTCGATGATGTCATCGAAGCGTTCATCATGGAAGAAGTCAAACGGAAGTAACAGAACGGAATCCATTCTTCCGAACTGGAGGGAACAAACATGAGTTTACGCTCGAATCGTGTCGCCGAACAGGTGCGTAAGGAAATTACGCAACTGCTTATCAAAGATGTCAAGGATCCACGCGTCAAGCCGATTACCGTCACAGGTGTCGAAGTGACAGGAGACTTGCAACAAGCGACGATCTTCTATTCGGTCCTCGGTGACGAAAAAGCACGTGAGGATGCGCGCATCGGTCTTGAAAAATCAAAAGGCTTCATGCGTAAGGAAATCGGATCACGGATTCGTCTACGGAAAACACCGGAACTATTGTTCGAGGTCGATTCTTCTGTCGAATACGGATCACGCATTGATGAGTTGCTTCGGAATTTGAACAAAGATTAACACTTAAGGCAACCACGTGTGTGGTTGCCTTTTTTCAAGGAGGACATCACGTGGAACCCATTGGAGTATTACCACTAGATAAACCAGCCGGCATGACGAGTCATGATTGTGTCTTTCGTCTACGTCGTTTGTTTCAGACGAAAAAGGTCGGACATACAGGGACGCTTGACCCAGAAGTAACAGGTGTCTTACCGATCTGTCTCGGTCGAGCGACGAAGCTTGCCCGCTTCATCACGGATGAAGGAAAACGTTACGCGGCGGAGGTGACGATCGGCTTCGCGACGACGACGGAAGATGCACACGGAGAGACGGTTCGTGAAACGCCGGTCGAACCCGGAAGTATTACTGAAACGGCCATCGCTGATATCCTGAGCGCCTTGACAGGAGAGATCGAGCAGACGCCACCCTACTACTCAGCAGTTAAAGTGAACGGGAAGAAATTATACGAATATGCACGAAAAGGGATTGAAATCGAGCGACCGACACGGATCGTCCGTATCGATCGATTGGAACGGACATCGGACCTTGTGTTTGAAGATGGTCTTTGTCGCTTCCGCCTCGATATCGCATGTGGAAAAGGAACGTATATCCGGACACTAGCAGTCGAAATCGGAGAACGACTCGGCTATGCCGCACATATGAGCGACTTACGCCGGACAGGTTCGGGTGCGATTGCTGAGACGGACACCGTCACACTTGAGACACTCGAATCGTACGAGACAGTCGAAGAACGGATGCAACACGTCCTACCAATCGAACACGTCATCCAAAAATGGCCTCGTTTGACGGTCGATGCAGCAACAGCGCAGCGTGTCTTGAACGGAGCCAAGCTGACAAGCATTCCAGTCGAATTCGAGCTGTTTACTGTCTATAATGAAGAAGACGTACCTTTAGCACTATATCGACGTCTTCCAGAAGAACAGGTAGCACGCGTCGAGGTCATGCTACAAATCGATTAAGATCGGAGAGAGCATCATGGACATCATACATTTGACATATCCGGAACAGCCTCAAAAAGCCCCTGCTGTCATCGCACTCGGCTTTTTTGACGGTGTACATCTCGGACATCAGCAAGTCATCGCAGCAGCACGGAAAGAAGCGGAGGCTCGTCGCCTGCCCTTGGCTGTCATGACCTTTGATCCACATCCGAAACAAGTACTTGGTAAAGGGGATGAACCGGTCCGCTACATCACGCCGCTTGAACGAAAATTAGAGAAAATCGAACGACTCGGTGTCGATCGTGTTTATGTGATTGAGTTCACGATTCCTTTTTCGGAATTGTCACCGCAAGCGTTCGTCGATGAATATCTGATTGCGTCTGGAGCAGAGCACGTCGTCGCTGGATTTGATTATTCCTATGGTCGCTTCGGAGCGGGCAAGATGACGACGCTTGATTTTCATAGTCGGGGCACGTTCACACACACCGTCGTAGCAGAATTTCAGGAAGAAGCGGAAAAAATCAGTTCAACCCGGATTCGTCGTTTACTTGCTGCAGGAGAAGTCGAACCTGCTGCACGTTTACTCGGAGAACCCTACCAAATCAAAGGTACGATCATTCACGGTGACGCACGCGGTCGACAAATCGGCTTCCCGACAGCCAACATGCGCCCAGAATTCGCCTACGTCATACCGAAACTTGGTGTGTATGCGACATTCGTTCGTTTAGCGGACGGTCGTCGGTTCAAAGCGATGACGAACGTCGGGAGACGCCCGACGTTCTATGAGACAGGAGACGTCAGTATCGAGACACATCTTCTTGACTTTGATGAGGATCTTTATGGTCAAGAATTGACGCTTGAATGGATCGCTTATTTACGTGATGAAAAAGCCTTCAACGGTATCGATCAACTAAAGGAACAATTGGCACGGGACCGCGAAGAGGCAAATACACGATTAAGCGTTTGACAGTACGGACAGGGTTCGTTATGATAGGTCAGTACGATCACGTACAGCCGATTCACTTGGCATCTGGTCTCACCATCCGATGCTCGGGAATACGGTCATTCATAAGATGGAGGTGGAGTGACAATGGCACTCACAAAAGAACGTAAAAACGAAATCATCGAAGCATATGCTACGAAACAAGGCGATACTGGTTCGCCGGAAGTACAAGTTGCTGTTTTAACTGAACAGATCACAACTTTGAACGATCACTTACGTACACACAAAAAGGATCACCACTCACGTCGTGGTCTCTTGAAAATGGTCGGTCGTCGCCGTAACTTGCTCACATACCTTCGTAACAAGGATGTTGCACGTTACCGTTCGTTGATCGAGCGTCTTGGTCTCCGTCGCTAATTCCGACGAGAACGAGGTAGGGAAGCAGGAGCATCGTCTCCTGTTTCTTTTTTTTGCCGATTCGTGGACTTTTTGCGCAAGAACCTACATAATTAGATTTGAATGAAAAAACGGATAGCAGTGAGAGGAGATTTGTGCATGTCACAAACAAAACAGACGTTTTCGACCGAACTCGGTGGACGTCCATTAACGATTGAAATCGGTCAATTAGCAAAACAAGCGAACGGAGCAGCATTGATTCGCTACGGCGATACAGCCGTTCTTGCTACGGTCGTTGCATCAAAACAACCGAAGGACTTAGATTTCTTCCCATTAACAGTGAACTATGAAGAAAAATTATATGCGGCAGGAAAAATCCCAGGTGGATTCCTGAAACGTGAAGGACGTCCTGGAGAGAGTGCGATTTTGACTTCGCGTCTGATCGACCGTCCAATCCGTCCATTATTCCCGGACGGTTTCCGTCACGACGTTCAAGTGGCGACGACAGTCCTTTCGTCAGATGCTGACAATTCACCAGAAGTCGCTGCAATGATCGGGGCTTCGATTGCGCTTTCGATCTCGGATATTCCATTCGACGGTCCAATCGCAGGCGTGACGATCGGTCGCGTCGACGGAGAGTTCGTCGTGAACCCGACCTCAGCGCAAATGGAAGTCAGCGACATCGACCTTCAAGTTGCCGGAACAAAACATGCCGTCAACATGGTTGAAGCAGGTGCGAAGGAAGTATCGGAACAAGCAATGCTTGAAGCGATCTTGCTTGGACACGATGTCATCAAGGAAATGATCGCGTTCCAAGAAGAAATCGTCGCACAAGTCGGTAAAGAAAAGTTCGAATACACGGTATCAAGCTTCGATGAGACAATCGTCAATCGCTTGAAAGCAGAAGCATTGGCAGAAGTCACACAAGCGGTTCAAGTCGAAGAAAAACAAGCGCGTGACGTTGCCATCAACGAAGTCATCGCAAAATACATCGAGTTGTATGCGGCTGACGAGTCAGTCACAGCAGAGCAACTGGCAGAAGTATCAGGCGTTCTCAACAAGTTTGTCAAAGACGAAGTCCGTCGTCTCATCACGGAAGACAAAGTTCGTCCAGATGGTCGTGGTCTTGCTGAAATCCGTCCACTCGATTCAGAAGTCGGTCTCTTACCACGTGCACACGGTTCAGGTCTGTTCACACGCGGTCAGACACAAGTCTTGTCTGTTGCGACACTCGGTGTTGCAGCTGACGCACAGATCATCGATGGTCTTGGTCTGAAGGAAGAGAAACGTTTCATGCACCACTATAACTTCCCGCCATTCTCAGTCGGGGAAGCACGTCCGATGCGTGCACCAGGTCGTCGTGAAATTGGTCACGGGGCACTTGGAGAACGCGCACTCTTACCAGTTCTTCCGAATGAAGTCGATTTCCCGTACACGATTCGTCTCGTGTCAGAAGTTCTTGAATCAAATGGTTCTTCATCACAGGCTTCAATCTGTGGTTCGATCCTCGCCATGATGGATGCGGGTGTTCCACTCAAAGCACCTGTCGCTGGTATTGCGATGGGCTTGATCATGGAAGGCGACAATTACTCGATTCTAACGGATATCCAAGGGATGGAAGATCATCTCGGCGATATGGACTTCAAAGTCGCTGGAACACAAGAGGGTGTCACAGCTCTGCAAATGGATATGAAAATTGGCGGAATCACGCGTCAAATCCTCGAAGAAGCACTCGAACAAGCGCGTCTTGGTCGTCTGCACATTCTTGAGCATATGCAAATGGTCATCGCTGAACCACGTGTCGAATTGTCGCAATACGCGCCAAAAATCGTCACGCTCAAAATCAATCCAGATAAAATCCGTGATGTCATCGGACCTGGTGGTAAAGTCATCAACGGTATCATCGATGAGACAGGCGTCAAGATCGATATCGATCAAGACGGGACCGTCTTCATCGCTTCGACGGATCAAGCTGGTATCGATCGTGCTCGTCAATTGATCGAAGATATCGTCCGTGAAGTCGTCGTCGGCGAAGAGTTCGACGGAACAGTCCGTCGCGTTGAGAAATTCGGTGCATTCGTCGAGTTATTCAAAGGAAAAGACGCACTCGTCCACATTTCGGAACTCGCACTTAACCGTGTCGGTCAAACGGAAGATGTCGTCAAACTTGGGGATAAGCTAAAAGTCCGTGTCACGGAAATCGATGACAAAGGACGCGTCAACGCTTCGCACAAAGTCCTGCTCGTCGAAGGCTTAAGTGAAGAAGATCGTGCCGCATACGAAGAAAAGAAAAAGACAGAGCGTGAGAACCGCCCGCCACGCCGGGATCAGGGTTCACGCCCACCACGTGACGGACAACGTCCACCACGTCGTAACTAATGAATCCAAGGTGGCTCGACGGTGCAGAGAATGCAACGAGAGCCACCTTGTTTCCTATATTTGGAGGAATTACTATGATCGAACGGATACAATTAGAAAATGGAGTTCGACTGATCGTTGAACGGATGCCGGAAGCACGCAGCGTTGCGACCGGAATCTTCATTCAAGCAGGAAGTCGGACGGAACAAATCGAGGAGCATGGTATTAGTCATCTCATCGAGCATATGATGTTTAAAGGAACAAAACGCCATACGGCAAAAGAGATTGCGGTTTATTTTGATCGACTTGGTGGAAATATTAATGCGTTCACGAGCAAGGATCAAACGTGTTATTACGTCAAGACATTAGATGAACATGCTGGTGAAGCCTTCCAAGTATTAGCGGATATGTTCCTCGAATCAACGTTTGACGCGGAGGAATTAGAAAAAGAGAAAAAGGTCGTCATTGAAGAGATTAAAATGTATGATGATACACCGGATGATCTCGTCCATGAGTTATTAGCTGTAGCGGCTTACGGAGAGGATGTCATGGCTCGTCCGATTCTTGGAACGGAAGAGAGTGTGCTTCGGATTGATCGTGCGATGATCGGGCGGTATCTTGAAGAAGCATATGCTCCGGATCAAATCGTCATTTCCGTTGCCGGAAACGTCTCAGACGAGTTGATTGCGCAGATTCAAGAGCGGATGTCGATCCTCGAATCACGATCGAAGACACGCGAGACGACAGAGCCAAGGTTACAAAATGGTGTGATTCGCAAGGAAAAGGATACGGAACAGGCTCATATTTGTTATAATTTCCGTGCGATTCCTTCTGCTGACCCACGTTTGCCTGCCCTCGCCTTACTCAATAATGCATTCGGTGCGACGATGTCGAGTCGCTTGTTCCAATCCATCCGAGAGGAACGTGGTCTTGCCTATTCTGTCTTCTCCTATTACACGACGTTTGACGATCATGGCACGTTCACGATTTATGTCGGAACGTCTCCGGAATCAGTCGAAGAGGTCGAACAGGTCCTCGCTGCTGAAATCGATCGCTTGAAGCGGGATGGATTATCGACGAAGGAACTCGAAGATGGGATTGAACAGCTGAAAGGTTCTCTGATTCTAGGGAACGAAGGCACATCGAGTCACATGAATCGAAACGCCCGCAATGAGTTGCATCTGCATCGTCACCCATCACTTGAAGAAGTGTTAGCGGATGTCGAACGGATTCGTCCATCGGACATCGAAGGGCTGATTGAGCACATCTTTTCGGAGGAACCGGCAAAGGCCTATATTCTTCCGGCAGACGAAGAAGAGGAAGCATGATAGCAGAACGGAATAGATGAAACATATGAAATGACGATGTCGAGAAAGAAGGAATACCGTTGAATTTAGCTGAATTGATTCAAGTCATACAGACGCAAAAAATCGAACGAATGGTAGAGGTGGATGTTACGTCCATCACGACCGATTCACGGGATGTTAAACCGGGAACATTGTTCGTCGCCATCAAAGGATATACTGTTGATGGACACGACTATGCTAAACAGGCGGAAGCACAAGGAGCGGTCGCAATCGTCGCGGAACAACCGGTCGACGTGTCGATTCCTGTCATTCTTGTTCGTAGTACATCATGTGCCATTGCCGAGTTGGCTGGCAAATTCTATGATTATCCTTCTGAAAAGATGCGGATGATTGGTATTACGGGAACGAATGGGAAAACGACGACGACGACAATCGTCCGTGATATATTAGCGCATCTTGGTCGGAAGACGGGGATCATCGGTACGGTTGAAGTCAAGATTGGTGACCGCGTCGTACCAAGTCGTAATACGACACCACAAAGTTCCGAATTACAAGCATTTCTGCATCAAATGTATGAAGAAGATGTCCAAGATGTCATCATGGAAGTCTCTTCACATGGACTAGAGCTTGGTCGAGTAACGGGTGTCGATTACGACGTTGCGGGATTCACGAATCTGACCCATGATCACCTCGATTTTCATAAAACGTTTGAGAACTATGCGCGTGCCAAAGGATTGTTATTCGCACAACTCGGTCAACGGCTGTCGACAGAGAAAGTCGCAGTCTTGAATGCTGATGATCCGACGAGTGAACTGTATGAAATGATGACAGGGGCTCGCGTCATGACGTATGGCATCGACAATGCGGCTGATCTCCGAGCAACGGCGATTGAACAATCGCTTCAACAAACAACGTTCACGATGCTGTACAAGGAGGAACAAGTCGATGTCACGGCGAATTTTATCGGTCGCTTTAACGTCTACAATCTATTGCTTGCAACAGGGATCCTCTTGTCTTGCGGATACGATCTAGCGACGATTGCAGGCGCGATTTCAGTAATCCGTCCGGCAAAAGGTCGGATGCAACGCTTGCCGATTGAAGGATATAACGTGTATGTCGACTACGCGCATACTCCTGATGGTATAGAACAGTGTCTGAAAGCACTCGTTGATGTACCGAAGGAAAAAATCGTCTTCCTAATCGGAACAGGCGGAAACCGAGATGTGACGAAACGACCGAAAATGGGCGAACTCGCTTCGACCTACGCAGGAACCGTCGTCATCACGACGGATGATCCACGATATGAAGCTTATGAGTCAATTACATCCGGTATTGCCAAAGGGATGACACATGATCAGTTCGTTGAAATCGGTGATCGAGAAGAGGCGGTGCGTTACGCAGCACGTCTCGCACGACCAGATAATATCGTCATCTTGGCCGGTAAGGGTCATGAAAAATATCAAATCATTGGGGATGAGAAAATCCCTCTCGATGAGGAAGTCATCGTCAAAGAGATGATACGGCAAATGGAGGAACAGAAGTGACTTATCAACCAATCGTTGTAACTTTAGATCAATTTGAAGCATTCGTAAAAACACATCCAAAAGGTGATTTACTCCAGCTTCCGGCATGGGGAGAAGTTAAGAGCGCGACAGGATGGACACATGAACGCATTGCGGTCGGGACGGCTTCCGGAGAGATTGCCGGAGTTGGTCTTCTCTTATTCAAGAAAGTACCGAAGCTTCCGTTCACACTTTGTTACGCACCGCGCGGTTTCGTCGTCGATTATACGGATACTGACGCGCTCCGCGCTCTTCGTGACGAAGCGATTCGTGTCGCAAAACAACAGAAGGCGATTGCGATTAAATTTGATCCGAACGTCGAGCGGCAAGAATATCCTGGCCTGTTACAGGAAATGCAAGGACTTGGTTTCAAACATAACGGCTTTGGCGGTGGTTTTGACTATGCGCAACCACGCTTTACGATGGAGACGAGTCTGGAAGGAACAGAAAAAGAGATCTTCGACGGCTTCCATTCAAAATTTCGTTATAACGTCCGCCTAGCAGAACGCAAAGGGATTGTATGTGAACAAGCGGATCGTGAAGGACTAAAGACATTCGCGAAGCTGATGGTCGAGACGGGCGAACGGGATGGGTTCTCGATTCGTGGTCTGGATTATTTTGAAAACCTTTATGATCATCTCCATCCAAAGGGTGATGCGGTCTTGTTTTTGACGAAACTTGATGTCGTACGTGCGCTTGAAAACACGGAAGCCTTATTACTTCAAGCAGATAAGGAACTCTCGAAGATTCATCGTCAGCTTGAGAAAGAGACGGCTGAGAAAAAATTGAAGAGCTTAAACAATCGTTTGGAGCAGACGACTGCACAAATTGAAAAAGCAGAGAAGTCAAAGACGGAATTGATGACAATTGCCGCCAAACATCCAAACGGTGTCATTCTGTCTGGTGGGTTGTTGACGCTTGCCGGACGCCGCTCGTATTACTTATACGGCGCTTCATCGAACGAGTACCGGGAGTTCATGCCGAATCACTTGATGCAATGGACGATGATGCAATATGCGAAAGAACATGGGGCGCTCTCCTATGACTTCGGTGGTGTCAGTGGTTCAACGGATCCAGACGATCATTATGCGGGACTCTACGCCTTTAAATCTGGTTGGGGCAGTCGGATGATTGAAAAAATCGGCGAGTTCGACTATGTACTCAATCGTCCGCTGTATCTGTTGCTTGAGACTGGGTTACCGATTCTACAAAAACTCCGGAAGAAACTTCGTCGCTGATGAAACGGGGGACAATCTTCGGTTGGATCGTATTTTTATTGACGATGTTTGCGGTTGGATTGTTTCTTGCGGCATCTATGAACCGGGTGCCGACGATTTTAATGGATCAGCCAGAACTCGGAATCGAGAGTTGCCCTCGGGACGAAGCGGGTGAAAATCGTTTAATCGATGCAAGCGAAGCAAATCTGAAGCGTCTCCACCCAGCTGTCGAGGCAGGTGCGAAGGACTTAATCCGTGTGGCGCATTCTTGCTACAATATTGACATCAAAATCACGCAAGGATACCGCTCGATCCAGCAACAGAATGTACTCTATGAACAAGGGCGTTCTGAAGCAGGTGAAGTCGTCACGAATGCACGTGGCGGCGAATCGATGCATAACTATGGACTTGCGATTGATTTTGTGCAACTCGTGAATGGAAAGATTTCATATGATCTTGAATATGACGGGAATCAATCAGGAAAAAGTGACTGGCGTGAAGTCGCTGAGATTGGAAAAGCACTTGGTTTTGAATGGGGTGGCGATTGGAAACGATTTGTTGATTATCCGCATTTTGAAATGACGTTCGGATACTCGCTCGATGAACTGAAGACTGGTGAACGTCCGAGTCGTTCGGAAAAAGCGAAACGGACAGACGAAGTCGAAGACTTGTTGAATACATGATCAACGTCATTCCTGGAGTATTGTGGCAGGAATGACGTTTTTTTTAGATTTCCTAGTCCGCTTGTTGGCAGATTGTGAAAATTCGGCTAGAATAGTGATAGTGATAAGTGGACGGCTCACGAAAAGTGAATATGAATTATAGGAGGTCATGTCGTGTCAAAGAAGAAGACGGAAAAAGTAAGCGTCTTTGCTCTTGGTGGCGCCGGTGAGATCGGTAAGAACATGTACGTCGTCGAACTCGACGAAGACATCTTCGTCATCGATGCCGGGTTAATGTTCCCAGGAGATGAGATGCTTGGAATCGATAAGGTCATTCCAGACATCAGTTATTTAAAAGAAAACAAAGAGCGGATTCAGGGGATTTTCATTACCCATGGTCACGAGGATCATATCGGGGCACTCAGTTACGTCTTGCGTGACTTGAAGGTACCTGTTTACGGAACACGTTTGACGCTCGGATTGATTGAACACAAATTAAAAGAAGCCGGTTTATTGAAAAAGGCAGATCTTCGTCCAATTGATGCCAAGACGAAATTAACCGTTGCAGGTCATTTTATTACGTTCTTCCGGGTCAACCACTCGATTCCAGATGCGGTTGGGGTTTGTATTCAAACGTCTCAAGGTGCCATCGTTCATACAGGGGATTTCAAGTTCGACTACACACCGGTTGATGGAAAACAAGCAGACTTCGGGAAAATTGCAGCGATTGGTCAACGGGGCGTACTTTGCTTACTGTCTGACTCTACGAATGCAGAGCGACCAGGAATGTCTGGATCAGAATCAATCGTCGGTTCTGAACTGAACGACGTCATTTATGAGGCACCAGGTCGTGTCATCGTCGCTTCATTCGCTTCGAATATTCATCGTCTACAACAAGTATTTGCAGCAGCAGAAGCTAACAATCGTAAAGTAGCAGTCGTTGGTCGTAGCATGGTCAATAACGTCGAAGTGGCACAGCGTTTGAATTACTTACGCTTCAAACAGAAAACATTGATTGATCTATCTGACATCAACCGCCTCGACGATAATCAAGTCGTCATCTTGACGACAGGATCACAAGGTGAGCCGATGGCAGCCTTGACACGAATGGCACGTAACGCACATAAGCAAGTCAATATTCGCTTAAACGATACGGTCGTCGTTGCGGCTTCGCCGATTCCGGGTAACGAAAAGTCGGTTTCGAAAACGATCGATCTCTTATTCCGCGCGGGTGCGAATGTCATTTACAACCAACGGAAAGTACACGTGTCCGGTCACGGTCATGCGGAAGATCTGAAATTGATGCTCAACTTGATCAAACCGAAATTCTTCCTACCGATTCATGGAGAATTCCGGATGCAAAAGGCACACAGTCGTCTCGCACAGACGGTTGGCGTCAATTCGAACAATATCTTCATCATCGAGAATGGGGATGTCGTTGAGTTCGAGAAGCGCAAAGCACGAATGTCACGCAAAGTGAACGCTGGAAACGTCTTGATTGACGGAATCGGTGTGGGTGATGTCGGAAACATCGTCCTTCGTGATCGTCGCTTGTTATCGCAAGACGGTGTCGTCCTTTGTGTCATTACGATCAGCCGGAAAAACAAAACGATTGTTTCGGGACCGGAAATCATCTCTCGCGGATTCGTCTACATGCGAGAATCAGAGGATATGATCAATGAAGCGAACCGAATCGTTGCGAAACAACTACAAGGTAAATTAAACGGAGAATTGGATTGGACGGAAATGAAGTCGTTGATTCGAGATAAACTGAGTGCTTATCTCTATGAACAGACGAAACGCCGCCCGATGATTCTTCCAATCATCATGGAGATTTAACAAACGAGCGGCTCAGATTGACCAATACCTGGTCCACTGAGCCGTTTTTTTATCAGGGGGGATGACATATGGCGACGACGAAACGAAAACCCGTACGAAAAAAAACGCCGCCACGGAAACGACCGGCAGCGAAGAAACAACGCCAGCCGATTGCGTATCGTACATATGCGACTATCATCGCAATCATCTCATTACTAGCTTTCGTTCTCGCTTTTGGAGAGTTCGGAAAAGTCGGATTAACGCTAGCTGGTGGAGGAGAACGGTTAATTGGTCAGTTCGGTTCCTTACTGTATGGTGGAATCGGTGCTGTGCTACTCTTGTTACTCTCGAATGCGACACGTGCTCAGAAATGGGCATGGTCGATGCTACTGATGGGTTCACTCGTCTGGATCGATCTAATACTCGGAGCACCACGTGGTCTTCTTAATGGATGGCTCTATCAAAACGCGGCATATTATATATCGAGCGCGGGTGCCTTCTTGATTGGTCTGTTTTTCATTGGAACGGCCGTTCATCTATTACGCCCATCGTTTTATGGAGAGCTGTGGCTTGGGCTTCGGGAACGTGCAGAAGAGTTTCGCAATCGTGAACGAACACCACGTCCTCGTGTTGAAAAAGAGTTGAAAGCGAAACCGGTTCGTGAGAAAAAACCGAAGACGTTGCGACCAGCAACTGTCGAGGAACCGATCGAAACGGAACAAGAAGCAGAAGATCCATCCGTCAATATTCAAGACGTTCCAATCATCGGTTTCACGGATCACGTTGAACCGCAAGCAGCGGAGACACAAGGACCGTTGACGATGACAGAGACACCCGACGGTTATCAATTGCCGTCGCTTGATTTGTTAGCAGAACCAACATCAAAAGACTTGTCCGGGGAGAACAAACGACTGAAGGACAATGCGACGAAATTGATTGCGACCTTAAAGTCGTTCGGGATCGGAGCAAAAGTCTTAAAGATTCACTTAGGACCAAGTGTTACGAAGTACGAGATTGAACCAAAACAAGGAATCAAGCTGAGTCGAATCACGGGACTCGCTGATGATTTGGCGCTAGCATTAGCCGCAAAAGATATCCGGATCGAAGCACCGATTCCGGGGAAAGCGGCTGTTGGAATTGAGGTGCCGAACCGGGAAGTCGCGATGGTATCGCTCCGAGAAGTACTAGGAGCGGAAAGTGTTCAATCGGACAGCGATCGTTTACTCGTCGCACTTGGACGAAGCATCTCTGGTGAGACGGTGACAGCAAAATTGAATAAGATGCCACACGTCTTAGTTGCTGGTTCGACCGGTTCTGGTAAATCAGTCTGTATTAACGGAATGATTGTGTCGATTTTGATGCGGGCACGACCAGATGAAGTGCGCTTGATGATGATTGATCCGAAAATGGTCGAATTAAACGTCTATAACGGTATTCCACATCTCTTAGCACCGGTCGTCACCGATCCAAAAAAAGCGGCGCAGGCATTAAAACAGGTTGTCTCGGAAATGGAACGTCGTTATGAGATCTTTAGTCAAAACGGAGCGCGAAACATCGAAGGCTACAATGCACTAATCGATAAGATGAATGCGGAAGAAAAGGTACACCAACGACTACCTTACATCGTCGTTATCGTTGATGAGTTAGCTGACTTGATGATGGTCGCGTCAAACGAAGTCGAAGATGCGATCATGCGTCTTGCGCAAATGGCGCGAGCAGCAGGAATTCATATGGTCATCGCGACCCAGCGACCAAGTGTTGATATCATCACCGGTGTCATCAAGGCGAATATCCCGTCGCGGATCGCCTTCAGTGTATCGAGTGCGACCGACTCGCGGACGATTCTTGATACAGGAGGCGCGGATAAGCTACTCGGACGAGGGGATATGTTATTGCTTGGTAACGGCATGAACAAACCCGTCCGTGTACAAGGTGCGTTCCTATCAGACGAAGAAGTCGAGAAGGTCGTCAATCATGTCATCAGTCAACAAAAAGCGCAGTATGTTGAAGCGATGATTCCAAAAGATGTACCGGAAGGTGAAACAGAGGTCGATGACTCACTCTATGATGAAGTCGTCCAGTTTATTCTGACACAAGAGACGGCATCAACGTCAATGATTCAACGGAAGTATCGCATCGGCTACAATCGAGCTGCGCGGTTGATTGATGCGTTAGAAGAAAACGGTCTGATTGGTCCTTCGGAAGGATCAAAACCACGTCGCGTCATGGGACGTTAATCGAGTAGAAGGGAAGTCATGGGATATTCCAAGGCTTCCTTTTCTTTTCTAAAAAAATGTATAAATAAGAATCGGTATCACGAAAAAAGAAAAGACAGATGAAAAAAGACACGATGATTTTGTATTAATAGAAATGACTGGAAAATTTAATGAATGTCTCAAAAATAAAATCGCTTTCATGAAAATAGTTGTCAGACGTCTGTTGATTTTCAGTATTCTTTTTGGCATACTCAGACATATGAGTGACCGACCTTCAACAGAGGGCTGGGAGCGACTTTTTCACAAATAGATAATGAAAGCGCTCTCATAAAAGTAGAGGAGATGGATGGGATGAAGAAAAAACAGGTAATCGTATCGATGATGTCAGTAGCAACAGTTGGTCTTGCAGCCTGCGGTGGTTCAGATGAGAAAGCTGACCCAAAAGATCAGTTCTCTGTCGCTATGGTAGCGGATAAAGGTGGAATCGATGATAAATCGTTTAACCAATCCGCTTGGGAAGGTCTACAAGCGTACGGAAAAGACAATAAACTCAAGCAAAATGAAGGATTCTCTTACCTACAGTCTAAATCGCAACAAGATTATCAACCGAACTTGTCGCGTCTTGCACGTGGCGGAGAAGATCTCGTTTTTGGTATCGGGAATACATTCAATGAAGATATCAAAACCGTAGCAGATCAGTTCAAGGATACACAATTTGCAATCGTTGATAACGTAGTTGAAGGGAAAAACGTCACATCGATCACGTTCAAGGAAAATGAAGGTGCGTACCTTGCAGGGATTGTTGCTGCTATGGAGACGAAAAAAGATCACATCGGTTTCGTGGGTGGTATGAAAATGGACGTCATCGAGCGGTTCCGAGCTGGTTTCGAAGCCGGCGCTAAATCCGTCAATCCAAAAATCAAAATCGATGTTCAGTACGCAGAGGACTTCGCAGCACCTGAAAAAGGTCAAGCGATTGCAGCCGGCATGTACGGTAAAGGAGCAGATATCATCTTCCCAGCAGCAGGTGGTACAGGAAATGGTGTCTTCACAGAAGCGAAGAACCGTAAGAAAAATGGAGAAGATGTATCGGTCATCGGTGTTGACCGTGATCAAAAAGAAGAAGGTATGCCGGAAGACGTGACGTTGACATCGGTCATCAAACGTGTCGATCGTGCAGTTGAAGATACAGCAAACGCAGCGAAGGACGGAAAACTCGAAGGTGGTAAGACGATTCGTTACGGTCTGAAAGAAGACGGCGTTGATATCGTTCCATCTGAAAAAATCTCGAAGAAGACGATGACTGCGCTTGAAAAAGCAAAAGCGGCTGTCGTTTCAGGGAAAATCGAAGTGCCTGAGCAATAAGCGTTGAAAAGATTAAGGGCATTCTTAGGTAGAATGCCCTATTTTCTTCCATTATTGATTACGATATGAAAAGGGTTACAAAAGCGCCAGAAGTCAGACTTCTAACCTGTTACAAAATGATTGCAGGATTGTGTTGAGCGTCATATACTTATCTTGGCTGGAGTTCTCATACGTCAGAAGTCTGAGCACTGGTTACAACTAGATAGAGGATGGAGATGCGTCATGTCGATTAAACTAGATCATCGTTTGCTTTATTTACGTGTGATTGAAAAAATCAAGTCTGACATCGATGACGGCGTTTACAAGGAAGGCGAGAAGCTCCCTTCAGAGTTTGAACTTTCAAAGCAACTTGGCGTCAGTCGAGCTACTCTTCGAGAGGCATTACGAATTCTTGAAGATGAGAACATCGTCATCCGTAAACACGGTGTCGGTACGTTTATCAATGCAAGACCACCGTTTACTTCTGGTATCGAGGAGTTATACAGCGTGACAGAGATGATCGCGCGCGCAGGCATGATTCCGACCTCAGAAGTACTATCATCCGAGATGGTCCAACCGACTGAGCGCGACCGAGAACGCTTTCAACTTGGTCCGGATGAATTGGTATATCGAATCGAACGAATCCGACTTGCAGGAGATGTTCCTGTCGTCTATTGTGTCGATAAGATTCCAAGCCATTATATTAAAAATGAAGAGCAGTTCACCTCTTCGACATCATTGTTTGATGCTTTAGAAAAAGAACTCGGACGACGTGTCACACATGCTGTGACGCATATCGAGCCGCGTATTGATCCGAAAATCGCTGAACAATTACATACGGACCAACCTCTGCTCGCTTTGCGTCAGACGCATTATGATGAGCTCGACCGTTCCGTTCTTTTTTCAGCGAACTATTTCCGAGCAGATAAGTTCGATTTCCACGTCATCCGTAAACGTGTGTGAGCCATTGTTTTAGGATGAATACTGAAAGCGCTTTCCGTCAAAACCTACGTAACGCTCCTCATCGCCAGCCTCAGGTGCTAGACGTAGTCTTGAACTTTGTATGACCATATTCGAAAGGGGATTTTTCCAGATGAAAAAGAAGTCACTTCTCGCATTAGCAGCAACAGGTTTAGCAATGAGTTCCGTCCTTGCAGCATGTGGTGGCAACGACGATTCGAAAGATTCAGGTAGCGGTAGCAAATCAGAAGGCTTTAAAGTAGGTATGGTTACAGATACAGGCGGCGTGGATGATAAATCATTCAACCAATCTGCTTGGGAAGGTATCCAAAAGTTCGGGAAAGACAACGACTTAAAAGAAGGTACTGGCTACAAATACCTTCAATCTGCGAAACAATCAGACTATCAACCGAACCTTCAGCAATTAGCACGTGCGAAATACGACTTGATTCTCGGTATCGGTTTCTTGATGGCTGAAGATATCGGGAAAGTAGCGGATCAGTTCAAGAAGAGCAACTTCGCACTCGTTGACCAAGTCGTCGAAAAACCAAACGTCGCGTCAATCGTCTTCAAAGAAAACGAAGGTTCGTTCCTCGTTGGTGTCGTTGCAGGTCTAACGACTAAAACGGATAAAGTTGGTTTCGTCGGTGGTGTCAACTCTGACTTGATCAAAAAGTTCGAAAGCGGATTTAAAGCAGGCGTTAAAGCGGCTAACCCAAAAGCGGAAATCGAAGTTCAATATGCAGAAGACTTCAACGCAGCTGAAAAAGGACAAGCGATCGCTTCAGGTATGTACGGTAAAAAAGTCGACGTCATCTATCACGCAGCTGGTGGTACTGGACAAGGGGTATTCACAGAAGCGAAAAACCGTAAGAAGAACGGTGAAGATGTTTGGGTTATCGGTGTAGACCGTGACCAAGTCGAAGAGGGTATGCCAGAGAACGTCACATTGACTTCAATGGTCAAACGTGTTGATACAGCAGTAGAGCAAGTCGCAAAAGATACGAAAGACGGCAACTTCCCAGCAGGTAAAGTTGTTGAGTTCGGTCTAAAAGACGGCGGTGTTGATATCGCTCCTTCAAAAGACAACGTTTCAAAAGAAGCACTCGACAAAGTCGAAGAGTACAAAAAACAAATCATCGCTGGCGACATCAAAGTCCCTGCGACAGACGACGAGTACAAAGAATACGAAGCGTCACTGAAATAATAATGAAAGCGGGGGTCGCTAGCATTGCGACTCCCCCTTTTAAACTAAACATGGGAGTGGATTTTCTTGGAATACGTCATTGAGATGCTAAACATCAGAAAAGAGTTTGGCAGTTTCGTCGCAAATGATAATATCACGCTCCAGCTTCGGAAAGGTGAGATTCACGCTTTACTTGGTGAAAACGGTGCCGGAAAATCGACGCTGATGAACGTCTTATTTGGTTTGTATCAGCCTGAGGCTGGAGAAATTCGTGTACGTGGTGAAAAAGTCAATATTACGAGTCCGAACGTCGCGAATGATCTTGGAATCGGCATGGTGCACCAACACTTCATGCTCGTTCAAAATTTCACTGTTACTGAAAACATCATTTTAGGTGCAGAGCCACGTGCAGGAATTAAAATTGACCGTGCATCGGCGCGTGAAAAGGTACGCCAGATTTCTGAACAGTATGGTCTTGCTGTTGATCCTGATGCAAAAATCGAGGATATTTCAGTCGGAATGCAACAACGTGTTGAAATTTTGAAGACGTTGTACCGTGGAGCAGACATCTTGATCTTTGATGAACCATCTGCTGTCTTGACACCGCAAGAGATCAAGGAATTGATTCAAATCATGAATCGTTTGATTGCGGAAGGAAAGTCGATCATCCTCATCACGCATAAACTGAAGGAAATCATGGAAGTAGCTGATCGCTGTACGACGATTCGCCGTGGGAAGTATATCGGTACGGTTGATATCGATGAGACGATGACACAGTCACGTCTTGCTGAAATGATGGTAGGTCGTGAAGTCAACTTTAATGCGGAGTATTCCAAGGCAACTCCACAAGAACTTGTTCTCGACATCAAGGATTTAGTCGTCAAGGACAGTCGTGGCATCAAAGCTGTCGATGGATTGAATCTCGACATTCGTGCCGGTGAAATCGTTGGTATTGCCGGAATCGACGGGAACGGGCAAACGGAATTGATTGAAGCCATTACTGGTCTTCGTAAAGCGGACAGTGGCGAAATCTTCCTCAACAACAAATCGATTAAAAACTTGAAGCCACGGAAAGTAACGGAATCAGGTGTCGGTCACATCCCGCAAGACCGGCATAAACATGGACTAGTCCTTGATTATTCGATTGGACATAACATGGTCTTACAAACGTACTACAAACAACCGTACTCAAAAGCGGGCATTATGAACTATAAACAAGTCATGGAGAAAGCCAAAACGCTCATCGAGAAGTTCGACGTCCGAACTCCAAGTCCAGAGACGTTCGCTCGCGCCTTGTCTGGTGGTAACCAACAGAAGGCGATCATCGCGCGTGAAGTCGATCGTTCACCAGATTTGTTGATCGCGGCTCAGCCGACGCGTGGTCTTGATGTCGGGGCAATCGAGTTCATTCACGAACAATTAGTTCTCGAGCGGGAAAAAGGTCGTGCTGTCTTGTTGATTTCATTCGAACTCGAAGAAATTCTGCAAGTCTCCGACCGGATTGCTGTGTTATATGAAGGAAGAACAGTAGCTTTCTTGGATCCAAAAGAAACGAACGAGATTGAGCTTGGCTTCCTGATGGCCGGCGGTAAGAAAGAGGAGGTAGGTCATTCATGAAGTTAGAGCGTTTTTACGGCATCCTCATTCCGATTCTTTCGATCATTCTTGGAATGGTCGTCGGAGCCATCGTCATGCTCATCGGTGGGTATGACCCGGTTGCTGGGTTTGATCAATTATTCTATGGTATTTTTGGTGAGCCATACAGCATCGGTGAAACATTGCGTGCGGCGGCTCCATTAATCTTCGCCGGTCTTGCTGTCGCGTTTGCCTTTCGGACAGGACTCTTTAACATCGGAGTCGAAGGTCAAGTACTCGTCGGCTGGATGGTCGCTGTCTGGATCGGAATCAAGTTTGATTTGCCGACAATTATTCATTTACCCCTCGCTTTGATTGGAGCAGGTTTAGCGGGTGCACTATGGGCATCGATTCCTGGTATCTTAAAAGCGAAATTCCACGTCCATGAAGTCATCACGTCGATCATGATGAACTATATCGCGTTGTACGTCACGAACGATATTTTACGTCACGTCATTGGTATCACAAATGAACGGACGGAGACAATCAAGGAATCAGCATCACTTGCGTCACCGTTCTTACAAGAACTCACGGATTTCTCACGTCTTCATAACGGGATTTTCATCGCAATCATCGCTGCACTCGTCTTCTGGTTCATTCTTTGGAAAACAACGCTTGGTTATGAACTACGGGCTGTTGGATTTAACAAGAATGCTGCTGAATATGCAGGGATGGGCGTTAACCGCAACATCGTCCTATCATTCGTCATCTCAGGTGTGTTCGCTGGTCTTGCTGGGGCGATGGAAGGTCTTGGGACGTTCCAAAACATGACATTGAACGCGTCCTTCACTGGTGTTGGATTCGACGGGATTGCGGTTGCCTTGTTAGGTGCGAATAACCCGATCGGTGTCGTGCTTGCTGCATTACTATTTGCAGGACTCAATATCGGTGGTCTGTCGATGCAACAGATTGGTATTCCACCAGAACTGATCAAAATCATTATTGCGTTCATCATCATCTTCGTGGCTTCTGGTTACGCGATTCGTCTCGTCATCGAGAAGTTCACGGTTAAGAAAGAATCTAAAAAAGCGAAAGGAGCCGGTCAATAATGGGCTTTCTTGAAGTACTCTATATCATCGTGCCAATCGCACTTGCCTATTCGGCTCCGTTGATCATTGCAGCGCTTGGCGGCATTTTCAGTGAGCGTTCCGGCGTCGTTAACATCGCGTTAGAAGGTTTAATGGTCATGGGTGCCTTCACAGGTGTCGTCACGGCATTGACTCTATCAAAAATGGGCTTAGGTGCTGCGAGTCCTTGGATTGCAATGCTTATTGCGATCGTCGTCGGAGCAATTTTCTCGCTGTTCCTTGCGATTCCGGCAATCCTCTTCCGGGCTGATCAAACGGTCCTTGGAGTGGCAATCAACTTGCTTGCAGTCGGTCTTGCCATCTTCCTCGTCCGGGCGCTTTACAATAAAGGACAAACGGATTCGATTCCAAACCGGATCTCAAAAGAGAACGTGCCGTTCTTATCTGATATTCCTGTGTTGAAGATGTTCTTCGCGAACGTCTACTACACATCGTATATCGCGATCATCCTTGCTTTCGTCGCATGGTACATCATCTTCAAGACGCCATTTGGTCTTCGTTTACGTTCTGTCGGGGAACATCCGATGGCAGCAGATACGATGGGAATCAACGTCACGAAGATGCGTTTCATTGGTGTCATGATCTCTGGTGGTTTCGGTGGACTTGCTGGTGCTGTTTATGCGACATCGATCTCGCTGAACTTCAGTGTCACGACGATTCTCGGCCAAGGATTCCTTGCGATTGCGGCGATGATCTTTGGAAAATGGAATCCACTCGGTGCCATGGGTGCTGCGCTCTTCTTCGGATTCGCTCAAGCGATTTCGATTATCGGTCAGCAGTTGCCATTACTCGATCAAATTCCGCAAGTGTATCTATTGATTGCACCGTATCTCTTAACGATCCTGGCACTCGCTGGTGTCGTTGGTCGGGCGGATGCACCAAAAGCTGTTGGTGTACCGTATATCAAAGGAAAACGCTAATTTTTTACCACTTCTAAACCGGATGTTGCCAAATGGCGATGTTCGGTTTTTTGGATGATTGATGAATCCATCACTTGAATAAAAGATCAATAAAAAAAAGATGTTTCGCGAGGAAACATCTTTTTTATTCACTTATTCGAATTTTAACGCATCGCCTTCGAACGATTCATCTGCTACTTTGATTGAATCCGTCGGGCATCCTTCGAATGCATCAATCATATCGTCGAATAATGCTTCTGGAATTTCGGCAGTACCATTGTTATCATCAAGAATGACATATGCCAAACCCTCATCATCATAATCATAGATATCTGGTGCCGCTGCCCCACAAGCACCACAAGCGATGCAAGTATCTTTGTCGACAATCGTAAATTTAGCCATTGAACGGTCTCCTCTCTATACGAAAACATTATTGAAACACGCTGTTCTCATCTATATGTCATTGTATCGGACTCATCGTTGCATTTCAATGACGAAGCGTAAGTGACAACAGAAAATGTATATATCATCACATGCCCGCAAACCGTATGTCTAAAACGTAACGAAAAGAAAAAGGAAGGGAAATCTTCTTCCAATCGATAAACCATATACATTCGAAGGGAGCGTGACGTATGGAAATTTCTTTACTGGAGCGCATTTTTCTGGAATCGATTCAACGTCTTCGAGACGAACGCTCAGACCGAAGCCTTTATCATGTGTTTCAGGGGAAAAAGTCAGCAACTTCTCTGCAAGATGCTCATTTTTATGATTTGGAGTCGACGTTCGGTACTGTATTAGTCAGTAAACAGCGATTTGAGTCAGTTTTAACGGAGCTTGCTCAAAAGAAGTGGATTGAACGGCAGGAGACACTTCGGCTGACGAGCGAGGGTGCTCGACTAGTTAGACAAACAGATGAAGTAATCATCGACCAACTTGGTGGTGAACTTCGCGGATATACTGAAATGATGTGGAAACGACTCAGTCTTCTTGTTCAGACGGTGATTTGTTTAGAAGCGAAACAACCATTCATTCCCGTGCAACAAGAGACGATTGTCCGGGAATGGGTAAAAAGTGTTCTTCCAACCATCTCGAATCGAGCAGTGTGGTTAGCTCAGATGTATCAAGAATGGGTACTCCTCCTTGAGCGCTTATCGGAACGAGATGCGACTTTGATCAGTCATCGATTATCAGGCGTGCAAACGGGATGGTCGTATCCACAATTGGCACGAATGATGAAGGTGGATGTCGAGACGGTCCAGTTCGAATTTATCATAGCTTGGCGTAGATGCATCAATGACTTAAGCAATACACCGCTCATACAACAAATCGGAGCCGACCTCCATACACCGAAGATGACACAGTCTGCTCAAACGACTTGGGAATTATTACAACAAGGACTCACTGTTGAAGACGTCGCGGTCAGAAGACGTCTAAAAAATAGCACGATGGAAGACCATCTTGTTGAAATTGCAATGTATGCGTCCACTTTTCCGTTAGATCATTTTGTCGTTGCGGCTCAGCAAGAAGAAATTCGACATATCGCGCAGCAACTCAAAACTTTCGCGCTTAAGCGAATCAAAAGCGCGATGCAATCAGACGTGTCCTATTTTCAAATTCGATTAGTCTTAGCTCGTAGTAAATGGGAGGGAAGTTAATGGAAGCGTTATTGCATCGACACTTCGGTTATGAAGCGTTTCGACCTGGACAACGCGAAATCATCGAATCCATCTTGAATGGAACGGATACGTTAGCCATCCTACCGACAGGCGGAGGAAAGTCTGTTTGTTATCAGTTTCCTTCGTATGTAAAAGGCGAGGGACTGACATTGATTTTGTCTCCGCTGCTTTCTTTGATTGAGGATCAAGTCATGCAAATCAAACGTCGAGGAGAACGTTCTGTCGCGAAATTGACATCGGTTGAGACACGTGAAGAAAAAGAGCAAATCTTGTCCGTGCTCGAACATCTACGGTACCTTTACTTATCACCGGAACAACTCGCATTACCGCAAATACGAGCTCGTTTGAAACAGGTCAACATCGCGCTATTCGTCGTCGATGAAGCCCATTGTATCTCACAGTGGGGACACGAGTTTCGACCAGAATATGCAAGGCTTGGACAACTTCGACGGGAACTAGGTTTTCCACAGTGCCTCGCCTTAACCGCAACAGCGACTCAAGCTGTCGAACGGGATATTCGAACACAATTGCAGATGCGAGAACCGCAAGTTATCCGTCGTTCCGTTAATCGACCCGAAATCCAGTACATCGTGGATCGAGTCGGTCGAGAAGAAAAAGACGCAGCACTCGAGCGTTGGATGACGCGTATCGTTCGTCCGTGCGTCATCTATACGACAACGCGTAAAGAAGCGGAACGGATTGCAGGAATCATTGAAGGGGCAACGTACTATCATGCTGGACTAACAATGGAAGACCGTCAGCTTGTTCAACAACAATTTCTTCATGATGAAATGGACTGTCTCGTTTGCACGAGCGCGTTTGGAATGGGTGTTGATAAAGGAAACGTTCGAACGGTCATCCATCATACGATGCCGGCGACACTTGAAGCTTATATGCAGGAAATCGGACGTGCCGGTCGGGACGGAAAAGAGGCGACGGCGATCTTACTCTATGCTCCTCAGGATGAACAATTACAATCCTTTCTGATTGAGACGCAATATGCACCTGTCCTTTGGATTGATCAGCTACAACAAGGGATGAGACGAGGTGAGTCTTATGCGAAAATCGAGACTCGTCTACACTTTAATCCGGAAGATCCGGCATACCGGTTATTGAAATCGCAACTTGAAAATGGCTGGTCGAAGGAACGTATTATTCAATGGCAGGTGGAACGAAAACAGCTCAAAGGACGAGAAGTCAGCCAGATGATGGACTATATTCACCGGAACGAATGTCGCCGTACGATGTTATTGCATCATTTTGATGAGCCAGCAGTCGTCCAGCCACGTTGTTGTGACATATGCGGTACGATTGAATGGCAGGATCCCGTGAAGAGTAAGATGCTTCAAACGGTAAATTGGAAAAAGCGTTTAGAACAAGTCTTTTTTTCATCACCAGATTCGGTGTAAACTAGAAAATATCCTTATTTTTTTCAAGAAAAGGTGATGAACATTGAGTAAACAAGATCAACGGCGGTTACATCAGAACGAAGAGGAGCAACTTTTACCACCACGTTCCTCGCGTATCGAACACGTTCGAAATGAACGATTGAAGCAACCATTTCGAAAAAATCCGCTAGCGATCACGCTGACGGTACTCATGATCACGATCATCATCGCCTTCGTCTCCATCGGTTTCATGATGTAAAGGCACATTATGAACGGAGATTTTTTTCCTTTCAGCGTATAATAGAAAGGAAGGGGAAGGAGGCACGATGCATGGATCGTGGGAAATACAATATCAAAGCAGTCGCTGCGTTGGTGGGACTCAACCCGACGACCATTCGTGCTTGGGAGCGGAGATATCAAGTGCTTGATCCGGATCGAAGTGAATCCGGACATCGTATCTACAGTGACAATGATGTCGCGAAGTTACGTTGGATCGTCGATAAACAAAAAGAAGGATTGTCTGTCTCTAAAGCAATCCAATTGTATGAGATGCCTGTCAATCGAGCAGAAGTGCCACATGATTACGGAGTCGAACTACGAGATCAGTTATTCCGTGCATTGACGAACTTTGAAGAACGGCATGCGCATGACATCATGAATAAAGCGTTCTCGATGTTTAGTTTCGATAAAGTTATTCAAGATATCGTTGGTCCACTCCTACATGAAATCGGATTGAAATGGGAGTCGGGCGAGATTACGATTGCGCATGAGCATTTCGCGACGGCATTTCTTAGAGCGCGTCTTTCGACGTTATCACTACAAATGCCGATCAATCCGTTCTTGCCGCGAATCGTCTGTGTCTGTGCACCAGAAGAAGAACATGAACTCGGATTACTCTTCTTCACACTCTACTTGCGGCAATCGGGTTTTGATGTAATCTTCCTCGGTTCTGGTATTCCAGTGCCAGACTTAGTAGCCGTGACGCATCAATTGCAACCGAAAGCTGTCATCTTATCGTGCACGTTACCCGATCATTTACCATTGCTTGATGAAGCATTAGAGTGTTTGATGGCTGATTTTCCGAATCTTGAGATTGGACTTGGGGGATATGCGGTCGATCAGCTTCCGGAACGATATGGGTCACATTTACTTGGTGCGGACGATCAATCATGGAAAAGTTGGTTAAGTCGACTCACTCCGGTTTCTGGTGTATAGTATGGTTCATAGCGAACGGAGACATCTACGTTTCCGGTTTTGACTGGAGGAGTCTATATGAGGTTTGAACAAATGAAACAAGGGCACCTTCGTGTCTTCATTACGAAGCAAGAGTTATCACTTCACGATGTCCGACCAGAAACGTTGGCTGTCGGAAAGGGACAAGCTCTATTGCGAAATTTATTAGAGGAAGCTGAATCGAATTTTGGTTTTCAGGCAGCAGGAACACTTGAATTTTTCGTTACGTTCTTCCCGAATGACGGCATGCTCGTTGATGTACGTCGTGAAGGTGAATTACCGGAAGAGATGAATGACGAATTTGATCAAGTCGAGATCCGTATGACGGTCGACATCGTCCATCACGTCTTGTACGCCTTGAATTCGCTAGAAGACGTCATTCAAGCGAGCCATGGATTATTACGACATATGTCGCATACGGAGACGGGCGGTAGTCTTTATTTCTTCGAAGGCAGCTATTATCTTTATTTCCAGGAACGAATGAACGACGCGCTCGAACGTACGGTGACAACGATTTTGTCAGAATACGGGGAACCGAGTCCGAAAAGTCCGCTCGTTATGGCTGAGTATGGAAAAACGATTCAATCGAAACAAGCTGTCGTTACGATAGCTGAACAATTCGACATTTAAATCATCAGGTGCGACATTGCCTCATCAAGGCGATGTCGCACCTTTTTATCTTCTACCAGAAGTGGCACCATTTTGTATTTTTTCATCATCAGAAGGATGGTATGATAATCATTGAACGTAAGAAGAAGGAGTGAAGTAGGATGAAAGTGGCAGTGTTATATGGTGGGACTTCAGGTGAACGGGAGGTTTCATTAAACAGTGGAAAATCGATCATGGAAGCGTTAAACAGCAAAGGACATGAGGTCACGGCTGTTGATTTCCATCCTGATCGGGCACATGAACTCTTCCAGCTGGATGTAGATGTGGCTGTCATCGCTCTTCACGGGAAAATTGGTGAAGATGGACGCGTGCAGGCGTTACTTGAACTTGCGAATATTCCATATACCGGTTCAGGCGTTTTAGCGTCAGCACTTGCGATGGATAAGGCACGTTCGAAAGTTCATTTTGACAAAGCAGGTATTACGATCGCCCGTGATGTGCTGTTAGAGCGTGGAGAGGATATCGAAGCAAAAATCGCAGAATGGAATGGTCAATTCCCTTGTGTCGTTAAACCAGCGCAAGAGGGTTCATCGAACGGATTGACGATTGCACAAGACGAGACGATGTTACGCGAAGGGATTGCGAAAGCATTCGAAGCAGATGATGCGGTTCTCATCGAACAATTCATTAAAGGGCGCGAAGTGACGGTTCCGGTCGTTGGGCATAAAGGGGCAGAAAAAGCATTACCGGTTATTGAGATCATTCCAAAGAATGCCTTTTATGATTATGAGTCGAAATATGCCATCGGAGGATCAGAGCATATCTGCCCTGCCGAATTAGACGAAGAGACGACAGTCATACTTCAAGAGTGGGCAGTCAAAGCACATCAAGTCCTTGGTTGTGCGGGGTATTCTCGATCAGATTTCCTTGTACCTGAGTCTGGAAATCCAGTTATTTTAGAGACAAATACATTGCCAGGTATGACGTCAACGAGTTTATTCCCGGACGGCGCACGGGCAGTTGGTATCGAATATCCGGAATTGGTTGAATATTTCATGGAATTAGCGATAGAACGCCACCGTCAAATCCAGTAATCCAATCATTGATATCCTAGGAAAAGAAGAGAGAAAGCGCTTACAAATATAGGCGTAACCCCTTTCATTACGTTCGAGAAAAGAGTATACTTTATCCGAACAAGGAAACGGCATAGGGGATGCCACTTATGGGGAGGAACGTTGGAATGATCACTGACCAACAACATGCGAATCATCGCAAGAACGTACTGGAAGCAACACAAGAAATCGTCAAGGAAGCACTAGGGAAACTAGGGTATCCAGACGAGATGTATGAATTACTTAAAGAACCACTCCGGATGTTGACAGTCCGGATTCCGGTGCGAATGGATGATGGTTCGACGAAAATCTTCACAGGATATCGTGCACAACATAACGATGCCGTTGGACCGACAAAAGGTGGAATTCGTTTCCACCCGAACGTGACGGAAGTCGAAGTAAAGGCGTTATCCGTCTGGATGAGTCTAAAGGCAGGTATCGTTGATTTACCATATGGTGGTGGGAAAGGCGGGATTATTTGTGATCCACGTGAGATGAGCTTCCGTGAAATTGAGCGTCTCAGCCGCGGATATGTCCGTGCCATCAGTCAAATCGTTGGACCGACTAAGGATATTCCGGCACCTGACGTCTTCACGAACTCACAAATCATGGCTTGGATGATGGATGAGTACAGTCGGATCGATGAATTCAACTCACCTGGTTTCATTACAGGAAAACCGCTCGTCCTTGGTGGCTCACACGGTCGTGAGACAGCAACGGCGAAGGGTGTCGCGATCATGATCCGGGAAGCAGCTGCTAAAAAAGGCATCTCACTTGAAGGAGCACGAGTTGTCGTTCAAGGGTTCGGGAACGCAGGTAGCTTCTTGTCAAAGTTCATGTATGACTTAGGTGCAAAAGTCATCGCCATCAGCGATGCGTACGGAGCACTTCATGATCCGAACGGTCTCGACATCCCATATCTACTCGACCGTCGTGACTCGTTCGGTACCGTGACGACATTGTTCAAAAATACGATTTCAAACAAAGAATTGCTTGAACTCGAATGTGATATTCTTGTTCCGGCAGCAATCGAGAATCAAATTACAGAAGACAATGCGCACGATATCAAAGCAGCGATTGTCGTTGAAGCAGCGAATGGTCCGACAACGAACGAAGCGACGAAAATTCTCGCAGAACGTGACATTTTGATCGTCCCGGACGTCCTTGCTTCGAGTGGTGGCGTAACGGTTTCTTACTTCGAATGGGTGCAGAATAACCAAGGGTATTACTGGACGGAAGAGGAAGTCCATGAGAAACTCGAAAAAGTACTCGTGAACTCGTTCAACCAAGTCTATCAGACAGCACAGACGCGAAATGTCGACATGCGTCTCGCCGCCTATATGGTCGGTGTTCGGAAAATGGCAGAAGCATCTCGTTTCCGTGGTTGGGTCTAATTAAACGTCAAAGATACGTAACACCCGTTCCTCTAGATGAGGAGCGGGTGTTTTCCTATTGCAATTTCTTTCGTCTCTTGGTGAGATTTGCTAAGATATAAAAAAAGCAACTGGAAGAGGAGATATTTGAATGTTAGATTGTATCGTAATCGGTGCAGGACCATGTGGGTTATCGGCAGCGATCGAAATGCAAGATCGAGGACTAGACGTCGAAGTACTCGAAAAGGGAAATATCGTCGAAGCGATCTATCGTTATCCGACGCATCAAACGTTTTTTTCAAGTAGTGAGAAGTTAGAAATCGGTGGTATACCGTTCATCAATAAGGAATTAAAACCACGTCGTCTCGATGCGCTCGTCTATTACCGAGAAGTCGTCAAACGAAAGCAGTTGACGATTCGTCCGTTTGAGACGGTCGAGCGTATTGAACGCCAAGCGGATCGTTTCATCATCCATTCAGAACGATCAGGGGTTAAGAAAGTGCGAGAAGCGCGATCCGTCGTTCTTGCGACAGGATATTATGGGTTACCGAACCGAATGGACGTCCAAGGAGAAACATTACCTCACGTATCGCACTATTTCACGGAAGGGCATCCATACTTTGATCAGGATGTCGTTGTCATTGGTGGAAAGAACTCAAGCGTCGATGCAGCAATCGAGCTTGAAAAAGCGGGTGCACGTGTAACTGTTCTTTATCGTGGACCTGAATATAGTCCGTCGATCAAACCCTGGGTATTACCGAACTTCGAGTCACTCGTACGTTCGGAAAAGGTCAAGATGGTGTTTGATGCGACAATTGAGGAAATCACGGAGCAAGAAGTCGTTTATCAAATCGGCGGAGTCAAACGGACTGTCCGTGCGGATTTTGTATTTGCGATGACAGGGTATACACCAGACGTCGGCTTATTCGCTGATGCTGGTATCGCGATTGATCGCAAAACGGGTGTTCCCAGTCATGATGAAGAGTCGATGGAATCAAATGTTCCGGGGATCTATATTGCCGGAGTCGTTGCGGCGGGCTATGATGCCAATAAAATTTTCATTGAAAACGGACGTTTTCATGGCGCGAGCATTGCGAATCACCTCGCTAAACGATTACGTGGTGCATCAATTCAAGGCTAAACGAAAGCCTCTCGCTTCGGACCCTTATTTCCGAAGCGAGAGGCTTTTTCACTTATTCGACCCGGAATGATTCTTCGAGTTCTGATTGGGTCGCATTGATTTCGAGTTCAACCATCAGTTTAAGCCGCGCTTTCTGTGAGTTCAGTCCATTTGAGAAAATAACGCCAAGTTCCTTCAATTGTTGACCACCGCCCGTATATCCATAAACGTCTTGAACGATTCCGTTGAAGCAACGGCTGACGATGACGATTGGCATGACGGCAATCAATTCAGCGATGGCATCAACGATACTTGGAGGAACATTTCCTTGACCGAGAACTTCTAGCACAAGTCCATCGTAACCGAGTTGTTTCACAGCTAGTAATAAATCGGGTTCCATACCGGCATAGACTTTGAGAACGGCAACCCGTTTCGAGAGCGAAGTCACCATATGTGTTTGCTTCAGAAGTGGCGTGTTGAATAAGTAGACGTGGTCTTTCGTCACCATGCCAAGATTTCCGAAGTGAACCGATTTAAACGTATCGACGGATGACGTATGCGTTTTCGTGACGTTGAATGCTGAATGGATTTCCCCGTTGAAGACGACGAGGACACCTTTTCCGCGCGCGGCATCACTGACGGCGACACGAAGCGCCGTGATTAAATTAAACTCGCCATCTGATCCGACTTCGTTGGATGAACGCATGGCGCCAGTCAATACAATCGGAATAGGCGCACCTATTGTCAAATGTAAAAAATAAGCGGTCTCTTCAAGCGTATCCGTCCCATGGGTGATGACGACCCCGTCGTAATGTTCTTTTGCTCGTTCACTCTCGATGAAATGAGCTAAGCGAAGCATGATGTCAGGTGTCATGTGCGGAGAAGGTAAATTCGCAAAATGGCGTGTCGTGATATTTGCGATATCCGTTGCCCGAGGCAACGAAGCATCGAGTGGATTGATATCATTCGGTAAAACGTGCCCGGAGTGATCCTGTGCCATCGCAATTGTTCCACCCGTATGAATGAGTAATAATGATTTCATGTTAAAGGGTCCATGTCAAAAGACAGAAGACCTTCACCTACTTTCTATGGTGTTTTCGGTTCGTTCTTCCATATTGTAACCTTTTTCACTCCTGAAACAACGAGGACGTTTTCTTTTTTCAAAGAAACCTTTATTCTTATTAATGAGGAAGAAAGGGGGGAGAGGAAGCGTGATTCAAATCGTTTTCTCCGGAGTTGCCCCAGGCATCGCGCTCCTAACATATTTTTATCTACGTCACGAACATGAATCCGAGCCTGTCGGATATATCTTGCGAAGTTTCATCTTTGGAATATTACTCGTCTTTCCTCTGATGTTCATTGACTATATCGTCCAGACGGAGTTTGGTGGACATGAAGAAATACGCTTAATTCGTACTGCTGTCACAGAAGAGTTTGCGAAATGGTTCGTCGTCTTCTACACGGTCTATATCCATCAGCGCTTTAATGATTATTATGACGGCATCATCTATGCTGTGGCGTGTTCCCTTGGATTCGCAACCCTTGAGAACATCTTATATCTAATGGTGAATGGAACGGTCGAACACATGTTATTCCGAGCGCTATTACCAGTTTCCGGACATGCATTGTTTGCGGTTATCATGGGCTTCTTCATGGGAATGGCCAAATTTTCGGCGCATCCATATCGGTGGTTATCGTTATCAATCACCCTTCCGGTATTTGCACATATTCTGTTTAATTTGTTAATATTGGAAAATGGTGGTATATCTTTTTTGCCAATCGTCTTTATGCTTATTTTATGGACGATCGGTTTATTTCAAGTGCGAGGAGCCAATCGTTTGAATCGTCGATTCAAACGTAAAAGCACCAATCAGAATAGAAGGTAGGAGCGAGTGACATGATGGAAATCGGAGATTTAATTATGCTTTCGAACAGTGAAGAACGACAAGGTCGTTCAAAGGTGACAGCTATAACCAATCAATTAATTTGGATTGAGGCACCAAGTGAGGTGGCGACACTGAAAACGTTTATCTTATCCGATCAAGAAGAGATTTCATTTTACTTTTTCAAAGAAAAAGGAAAGTTGTATGGATTTGAGACAGTTGTCGTGGAACGACAGAATGATCCGCTGCGTGGTCAACGTTACGCTTTAAGACGACCAAAAGATGATCAAATTGAACATATTCAACGACGGCAATTCGTTCGTGTTCCACAAATGCTCGATGTCGCGGTTCATCCACATAAAACGAATTTCGAACCGTTCACGACGGTGACGCTTGACTTATCAGCTGGTGGGATGATGATTTTGTCAGATCAGCTACCCATTGAAAAAGAGGAAGAGGTCGAGATGACATTCATTTTACCAATGGGAGAAGGTATGTCGAGTACGTTAGACGTCGTTGCAGAACTTGTTCGGATCGATCGACGGGAAGAACGGTATGAACTCGCCTTTCAATTTACGATGATTCCTGACAGAAGTCGTGAACTTGTATTACGTCACTGTTATCAAATGCAAATGAAAAGTTCAAGAAGGGGCATGAATCCATTCACCTGACCGCATTTTTTTGCTATGATAACGTTCGGAAGAATGAATTCCCATCAATCATGGGGAAGATGGAAGGACAAGATGGATGATGAAGAAGATTCAAATTGCTTTAGATGGACCAGCAGGTGCTGGGAAAAGTACGATCGCAAAACAACTGGCGGCGCGCCTTGACTATGTATATATTGATACAGGAGCGATGTATCGTGCCGTGACGCTCGCAGCACTCGAACAATCACTTGATCTCAATAATGGAGAAGTGCTCGGAGAATTAATGAAATCGCTTGATATTCGTTTAACACCAGGCGAAAACGGGCAACGTGTCTTTATTGGTGATCGCGAAGTGACGGATGCGATCCGTTCCATCGAAATCACAAATAACGTCTCGTTCGTCGCTCGTCAAAAAGAAGTCCGGGCAGCACTCGTCACGGCACAACGTAAATTAGCTGAACGTGGTGGAATCGTCATGGACGGACGTGATATCGGCACAGTCGTGTTGCCAGATGCAGAATTAAAAGTCTTTTTGACAGCAAGTGTGGAAGAGCGTGCAGCTCGAAGACACCGGGAGAATATCGCACGTGGTATGGACAGTGATATCACGATTCTTCAAGAAGAAATCGCATTGCGTGACAAACGGGACAGTGAACGTGAAGTCTCGCCTTTACGTCAAGCTGACGATGCGCTGTATCTCGATACGACAGAGATGACGATTGATGATGTCGTTGTCCGTTTGATGGAATTAACGGACGGTGTTTTGAAATGAAACGTCGAGATAGCGTTTACCGGATCGCACGGTTCGTCGTCTGGGTCATTGCGAAAACAGTCTTCCGATTGAAAGTGACAGGACAAGAAAATATTCCGAAAGATGGTTCCTTACTCGTCTGTGCCAATCATAGTTCGAACTGGGACCCGGTCTTCCTCGTCAGCGCGATTCCACCGAAACGGGCGGTGCGTTATATGGCAAAAGAAGAACTATTCAAAGTTCCTGCCTTAAAACAATTGATGATTGCGGCAGGAACATATCCTGTTGGTCGCGGTCAAGGAGATCGTCAAGCTTTGAAACGGACGATTGAACTGTTGAATTCAGATGAAACGGTCGGTATTTTCCCAGAAGGAACACGTTCCGCACCAGGTGAATTTACAGCAGCACAACCAGGAGTCGGGTTCTTTGCGTTACGATCGAATGCGCAGATTTTACCGATTGCCATCATCGGATCATACCGCCCGTTCAAACGAATGCACGTCGCGGTCGGAAAACCGGTTGATATTTCGGATTTACGTGACCAGCGGGGCGCAGCGAAATCGATTTCTGACCGAATCATGGACGAAATCAAATCCGTCTACTTCAATCACGCGTAATACCTTGACAAATAGTCAGAATTGTAAGAAGTTAGAAGCAGGATAAACGCATTGACACGTGTCAGGCGTTTCTTGTACTCATCGTGAGGAGGTTGTTTTGGAATGGTCGAAGAAATGAAAGATATGCCTGATTTTGAAATTCATCGGGACCAGGTAGTTACCGGAATGGTCGTGAAAATTGAAGACAAGCAAGCACTCATTGATATCGGATATAAAACAGAAGCCATCTTACCGATCAGCGAAGTATCGAGTCTTCATCTCGATGATATTCGTGGTGTATTGAACGTCGGAGATGAACTCCAAGTGAAGGTCAAGAAAATCACGGATGAAGAGGTCGTCGTTTCAAAACGAGAAATCGACGCGCTCAAAGCGTGGGAGCAAGTTGAAGAGAAGTATAAATCAGGTGAAATCTTTGAAGTTGTCGTCAAGGACATCGTCAAAGGTGGACTCGTCGTTGATATCGGTGTCCGCGGATTCATTCCGGCGTCACTCGTCGAGCGTCACTACGTCGAGGATTTCTCGGATTACATCGGTCGTTCGATCGAAGTCAAGGTCGTTGAACTCGATCAAGAGAAGAATCGTGTCATTCTCTCGCACAAAGCCGTCGTTGAAGGTGAATTGAACGCGAAGAAAAAAGAGACACTCGAAAATTTAGAAGTAGGTCAAATCCTCGAAGGTACAGTCCAACGATTGACAGATTTCGGTGCTTTCGTTGATATCGGTGGCGTAGATGGTCTCGTTCACATTTCGGAAATGGCGCATCATCGTGTCGAACGTCCTTCGGATATCGTCACGGAAGGTCAGAAAGTCGAAGTCAAAGTACTTGGTGTCGACCGTGATACAGAAAAGGTGAAGTTGTCGATCAAGGAAACACAACCTGGTCCATGGCAACAAATGGAAGGGAAGATCGAAGCTGGCGATATCGTCAAGGGACGCGTCCGTCGTCTCGTCCAGTTCGGGGCCTTCATCGAACTTGCGCCGCAAGTAGAAGGACTTTTGCACATTTCGCAAATTGCGAACCGTCATATCGGATCGCCTTCAGAAGTACTTGAAGAAGGGCAGGAAATCGAGGCGAAAGTACTCGAAGTACGTCTTGATGAGCATAAGATTTCGCTCTCGACACGCGTCCTAGAAGAGGAAGAAGGCTCTTCTGACGACTATTCTGATTACACGAATCAATCAGAAGGATTCTCTGTCGCTGACTTGACTGAGGACGATTCTGATAAGAAAGAATAAGCAATGACACAAAGCGGACACAAGCGTGTCCGCTTTTTATATGCGGTTTGTTATGGTATATGAGAGTTTGATTTGATACAATAGAACGGCTATGAAGCGAGAGAAGAGAAAGAAGGTGTTGGGATGGCAATTCCAGTCGTGGCGATCGTAGGTCGCCCAAATATCGGAAAGTCGACGATTTTTAACCGGGTGATTGGAGATCGGGTTTCAATCGTAGAAGACAAGCCAGGCGTTACCCGCGACCGTATTTACGGAACTGGAGAATGGCTGAATCGTCATTTTCATTTGATTGATACAGGTGGAATCGAAGTCGGGGATGAGCCCCTACTTCAAATGATGCGTCATCAGGCGGAGCTCGCCATTGATGAAGCGGACGTTATCATTTTTATGGTGAACGGACGCGAAGGAATCACAGCAGCGGATGAGGAAGTCGCGAACATGTTGTTCCGTTCGAACAAACCAGTCGTCGTAGCTGTCAACAAAGTCGATAACTTTGAAATGCGTGATTTAATGTATGAATTTTACTCCCTTGGATTCGGAGACTTGTTCCCGATTTCTGGTACACATGGTCTTGGTCTTGGTGACTTACTCGATCGTGTCCTTGAACTCGCGCCTGATAAAGAAGAGTTGGAATACGACGAAAGTACGATCAAGTTTGCCTTGATTGGTCGTCCGAACGTCGGGAAATCAAGTATGACGAACTCGATTCTTGGTGAAGAGCGTGTTATCGTCTCAAATATCGCCGGTACGACACGTGATGCAATCGATACACCGTTTACGCGAGATGAGCAAGAATACGTCATCATCGATACGGCTGGGATGCGAAAACGCGGAAAAGTTTATGAATCGACGGAACGTTTCAGCGTTATGCGTGCACAAAAAGCAATCGAGCGCGCAGATGTCGTCTGTGTTGTACTTGACGGTGAAGAAGGTATCATCGAGCAAGATAAAAAAGTAGCCGGTTATGCGCATGAAGCAGGTCGTGCAGTCATCATCGTCGTCAACAAATGGGACGCTGTCGAAAAAGATGATAAGACGATGAAAAAGATGCAAGAAGAGATTCGGGAAGAATTCCGTTTCCTTGACTATGCTCCGATTGTCTTCGTCTCGGCGAAAACAAAACGTCGCTTGCAGACTTTATTACCAGTCATCCAACAAGCAGCACATAGTCATGCACAACGGATTCAGACAAGCGTCTTGAACGATGTTATCGTGGATGCCGTCGCGATGAATCCTGCGCCAACGGATAAAGGGGTTCGTCTTCGGATCAATTATGCGACGCAGGTCGCGTCGCGTCCGCCGACATTTGTCTTGTTCGTCAATGATCCAGAGTTGCTTCATTTCTCGTATAAACGATATCTCGAAAACCGGATTCGTGAAGCATTCGACTTCACTGGAACACCGATTCGAATTTTAGCTCGTCAAAAACAATAATGAGGTGAGTCAGTATGACCAAAATCGCAGTCATTGGAGCGGGGAGCTGGGGAACAGCACTCTCGCTCGTCTTAGCCGACAATAATCAGGAAGTTATTTTGTACGGTCGTGAACAAACGAACGTCGACAGCATCAATGAGCATCATGAAAATGCACAATTCCTTCCGGGTGTTGAGTTGCCTTCAGCACTAAAGGCGACGACGGATCTCAAAATGGCGATTGAGGGTGCTACACATATCCTGATTGTCACACCATCTTCTGCGATTCGTGCGGTTTCTCGTCAATTGAATGAATTATTGACAGAACCTGTCGTTCTCATTCATGCGTCAAAAGGAATCGAACCAAAGACACATCTTCGATTATCTGAATTGATCGAAGCAGAGATTGATCCAGCGAAGCGTAAAGCGATTTGCGTTTTGACGGGTCCTTCGCATGCAGAAGAAGTCGCATTACGTAAACCAACAACGGTAACGATTGCTTCAGAAGATTTAGTGGAAGCTGGTCGTGTGCAAGAGTTGTTTACGAATGAGAATTTCCGTGTGTATCTCAATGCGGACATCATCGGCGCAGAACTCGGTGGTGCACTGAAGAACATCATTGCGCTTGCTGCCGGAATGACGGATGGTCTCGGTTACGGAGACAATGCGAAGGCTGCTTTGATTACGCGTGGAATGGTCGAAATGGCACGTCTTGGCACGATGCTCGGGGCAAAGCCGATGACGTTCACAGGATTGACCGGAATGGGTGACTTGATCGTGACGTGTACATCCGTGCATAGCCGAAACTGGCGTGCCGGGAATGCTATTGGTCGAGGAGAAAAACTAGAGACAGTGCTTGAAAATATGGGAATGGTCGTAGAAGGTGTTCGTGCGACACAAGCTGCATATGATCTAGCAGAGTCGAAACAGTGTGAACTACCGATCACTTCTGCTCTCTATCATGTTCTCTTTGACGGTCATACACCGGAAGAAGAAGTCAAAAAGTTGATGCAACGACCGCAAAAAAATGAGATCGAGCATCTCTTCACGACGAAAGATTAACGGAGTGGGGTGGAAACCTTGAGTCCAGGATTATTAAAAATGTGGATTTCGTTTGCTGGCATCGGACTCTTTGCGATCAGCGTCTTGCTGGTCACGGTCAGTCGGACGAAGTTAAAAGGGATTTGGCAGATTCTCGTGTCAACCTTAGCATTCGTTTGTTTCATCGTCGCGTCGATCATCATGGTATTCATCGTCATGGCGGGGCCAAGCGCATGAAAAAGTGGTTCGTACTACTCATGCTCATTCCGGTGACGTTATTATCAGGGTGTCTCTTTCCAGACAGCCAGAAACCGTCGAACCGTGTGCCGTATCCACAACAATTACGTACTGTTCAGGATGCTGTCGATGCGTATCAGAAAGACACAGGTGTTTTGCCGATCAAAACGATGGAAGCAGATACACCACTTATGGAACGATATCAAATCGAACTGGGGCGTCTAATACCTCGTTATATGAGTGATCCACCATCGAACAGTTTTGAAGGTGGCGGAACATTCATCTATTTGTTGGTCGACGTCGAGACGAAGCCGACTGTCAAATTGATGGATTTACTTGTCGCGGAAGAACTACAGAAGCTTCAAGTCCGAATCGATGCGTATCGGAAGAAAAACGATAAGTACCCGTTTAAAGGCTCCATCGGAAAAAACCAGTTCACCCTCGACTATAAAAAGTTATTCATCAAAAAAGAACCAACTGTCCCAAGTCCGTACTCAGATGAAAAATTATCGATTTATGTCGATGGTCAAGGTCGTCTTTTCATCAACTACTTGCCAGAGTTGAAGAAAGCCGTGCAAACTGCGAAGAAAAAGCCGAAAGTCGGTCAAGATATTCGGTATTTGCTCTATGAAGATCAACCTTTTGTTCCTGCCTATTCTCAAAGCTACACGATAAACGAAAAAGGCGAACTTGTGTTTTCAGAGAAATCGAGCGAAGAATCTGAAAATTGAACGTTATTTACACGAAAATGTTGTAATAGCAACGTTTATGGGGTATGATTACCCTCGAAGAAGTGATTGGGAGGGGGTGAAAGTAATGAACAAAACTGAACTCATTCAAGCAGTCGTCGAAAAATCAGGTCTTACGAAAAAAGACGTGACGAAAGTTGTTGAATCAACATTCGAATCGATCACTGAGACACTTCAGTCTGGAGAGAAAGTCCAATTGATTGGATTTGGTAACTTCGAAGTCCGTGAGCGTGCAGCCCGTAAAGGTCGTAACCCACGTACGAAAGAAGATATCGAGATTCCAGCAAGCAAAGTACCTGCCTTCAAACCAGGTAAAGCATTGAAAGATGCTGTGAAGTAATCCGGCTACATAGTCGCCCGAGATTTTCTCGGGCGGCTTTTTTGTGGACATTCAGAAGCGTGAAAGCCCGCCGATTATGGTATATTAAAAAAGAAGAACGTCCATCAACGAGATGGCACTGGAGATCGGGGGGTAAAAGCATGGAACAACATGAGCTGTGCGTGGATGAAATCATCACTGCACTCACCATTAAACAAACGACACGATTGGCTCGACATGTGGATTTCCCTTCCATCGATCGTGAACAGATCCGTTGGTTGATTGATGTCGCTCAACATGACACGCTAGATTCAGAAGCACTAGTTAAAGCGATTCATTTCGCACAAGTCGCCTTACGTCTACATGAACGCGTCAATGAAACACTACGCGGTTCGAAGGAAAGACAGCTTCTTGTATTAGCTGGAGATCTTTTCTCGAGCTATTTCTTCGAACAATTAGCGGGTTTGCCGAAAGAGATTCTTGTCTCACTCGGACGGACTATTCAACGTGTCAATGAAGCGAAGTGTGCCTTACACGAAATGAACTACGAATCAACGGAAGAACGGGTTCTCTTATGGTTAACGGCAGAGTTCGGATTAATGCAAGGACTTGCGACAATTACCAAACGAGAATGGCTGACACGACAAGGACGGCAGATCATTCAGCAACAGGCAGAGCAACTAGATCTGGTCGCACAGAAATTACTGTTATCGCATCTCGAACAGATGGCGGTAGCATGAGATCTTGGAAAGGGTGAGCAGTGTGCAGACAAAAGATAAAGAAAAAAAAGTATATGAAGTGTTTCAATCGATATCAACGAACTATGATCAAATGAATTCAGTCATCAGCTTCCGACTGCATAAATTGTGGAGACGCGAGACAATGCGCCGGATGCAAGTCTTCCCAGGTGCTAAATGTCTCGATCTTTGTTGTGGAACGGCGGACTGGACGATTCAATTGGCAAAAGCAGCTGGTCCGACTGGTGTCATTAAGGGACTTGATTTTTCGGAGAACATGCTGAAAGTCGGCGTAGAGAAAGTAGAAGCGCTCGATATGAAAAATATTGAACTGATTCACGGAAACGCGATGGATTTACCGTTTGGCGACAACTCGTTTGATTTCGTGACGATCGGTTTCGGTTTACGGAACGTTCCTGATTACCTTCAGGTCATTAAAGAGATGCATCGTGTCTTAAAACCAGGCGGAACAGTTGTCTGTCTTGAAACGAGTCAACCAACGGCACCGATTTTCCGAGAAGCATATTCACTATACTTTGGAAAAATTATGCCACAAGTAGGTCGTTTGCTTGCTAAATCGTACGATCAATACAACTGGTTACAAGAATCAACAGAAGTGTTCCTCGACCGTGTCGAACTGAAACAACTCTTCGAACAGGCAGGCTTCATGCAAGTGGAAGTCAAAGCATTCGCGGGTGGGGCTGCTGCGATGCACCTTGGGAAGAAGTGGTGAGATGTCACTGCATTCCATATACCGTGATGTCACGAAGGAAGTTAATTTAGTTGATCGTTTCCTGATTAGTCATATCGCTTCGGATGAACCGACGATCGATGCAGCAGGAAAACAACTGCTGAAAGCTGGTGGAAAACGGATTCGTCCGGCTTTCGTATTGTTAGCCTCTAAATTCGGCGACGCAGACCGAGATGAATTGATTCGTGTAGCAGCAAGCCTTGAACTCGTCCATATGGCGTCGCTTGTGCACGACGATGTCATTGATGACGCAGAATTACGACGAGGAAAACCGACCGTCATGCAGTATTTTGATGAAGAAGTGGCGCTTTATTCAGGCAATTATTTGTTCGGAGAAGCGATTCGGTTGATTGGAGAAGTCGGAAAACCAGAACTCGTTCAAGTGATGGTCCATACGATGCGTGAAATTTGCGAAGGTGAGATTGAGCAGATCTATGACCAATATGATTGGGAACAGTCGATTAAACGTTATATCAAACGGATTGAACGAAAAACAGCCATTCTCATCGAAGCAAGTTGCCATCTAGGTGCCATCGTTGCGAATTGTTCAGCGGCCGATACGAAAGCGTTACGACTGTTTGGACGAGATATCGGACTCGCTTTTCAGATTGCTGACGACTTGCTTGATTTTACAGCGAATCGAACGCAACTTGGTAAGCCAGTAGCAGAGGATCTGCGCCATGGACACAAGACGTTACCCGTTTTTTATGGAGCGGAAGATGCAGCTTTTTACGAACGTCTGTCGAAAATCGAGACGATGCCGACTCATGAAGAAGTGGCGCCATTACTAGCATTTCTTCAAACTTCAGGTGCACTTGAGCGGACACAACAAACAGTTGATCGTTACATCCGTCGTGCTATTCTGCGTCTCGAACCACTGCCTAAATCCTCTGCTAAACGATCGCTCGAAGAGGTAGCGCGCTACGTTGGAAAACGAAAAGGATGATGGATGTCAAAAATTTCTTGCTGTTCTTCTTAAAAGCCAGTAAACTGACTATGTAAGCGCTTTTCTAAAAGCATTTCATAGGGGGAACTAGAGATGGAACAGACATTTTTGATGGTCAAACCGGATGGCGTAGAACGTGGATTGATTGGGGAAATCATTGGACGGATCGAACGCAAAGGCTTCATCATTCGTGAGATGAAAATGATGAACGTCACAGAAGAATTAGCGAAAGCACATTATGAAGAGCACGCGGAGAAGCCGTTCTTTGGAGAGTTGGTCACTTTCCTGACATCGGGACCTGTCGTTGCACTTCGTGTTGAAGGGACAGACGTTGTTGCTGTCTCTCGTTTAATGATTGGGAAAACAAAGCCGCTTGAAGCAGCACCTGGAACGATCCGTGGCGATTTTGCGAACACGATGAGTGAGAACGTCATTCATGGTTCAGACAGTGTCGAAAGTGCGGAGCGTGAGCTTGGTCTTTGGTTTCAAGGACAGCCAGTCAACGCCTAACATATGAATAGCAGGACAACGGGGAGGGATTCGATTCAATCGAATCCCTTTTGTCATATTCTTGTAAAACGGACTGACCGGATTGGTTAATTGCTTTTTGGAATGCCTATAGCTTTATGCTACTATAGAAAATAAGTTGAACCGGTCAAAGCGATGACCATTCGATATCGAGAGTGAGCGAGGTGTGCCAATTGGAAGATTACGAACTTTTCATTCAACGATTCAAGACCAAATCAGGGATTGATCTCGGTCAGTATAAAGAAGCACAGATGAAACGACGGTTGACGGCGTTACGTGACAAAAAAGGGTACAGTACGTTTGCGTCCTATATGCAGGCAATGGACAAAAGTACCTCGTTATACGAAGAATTCCTAGATCGGATGACGATCAATGTCAGTGAATTCTTCCGAAATCCGATACGTTGGCAACAATTGGAGCAAGATATCTTACCGGTCTTGGAATCACGGGCACATGGACGAATCCGGACATGGAGCGCCGCTTGTTCGACTGGGGAAGAGCCATATTCCCTTGCGATGATCTTAAGTGAACGGCTCGATCCATCCGCCTTTACGATTCAAGCGACGGATTTGGATGAACTCGTTCTTGAAAAAGCGAAGCTGGGTCGATACGGAGCTTCCGCACTGAATGAAGTCGTAGAAGCGCGCAAAAAGCAATATTTCATCGAGCAGGAGCAGACATTTGAAGTCGTTCCGGAAATCAAACGACTGGTTCGTTTCAGTAAGCATAATTTGTTGGGCGACCGGTATGATACCGGTTTTGATTTAATCATCTGCCGTAATGTACTGATTTATTTTACGGAAGAAGCGAAAGCGCATGTCTATCGTTCGTTCGTCGAGGCATTAAAACCAGGTGGTATCCTATTCGTTGGGGGAACGGAACAAATTTTCCAACCCGAACGATTTGGATTAAAGATGAAACAAAGCTTCTTTTATGAAAAAATCGGTTGAACAGGAAGGGATGAAGCGAATGCGTTACATGACAGCAGGGGAATCACACGGAAAAGGATTGACCGTCATCATTGATGGGATGCCGTCAGGACTCACGATTGATTTTGAAGCCATTCAGCGCGAAATGACGCGTCGCCAAGGGGGATACGGACGAGGACGACGGATGCAAATCGAACAGGATCAAATCGATTCACGTGGCGGGATTCGCCATGGATACACGACAGGATCACCGATCAGTTTGTTCATCGAGAACAAGGATCATACGCACTGGACACAAGTCATGCAGGCGGAACCGCTCGAAGAAGAGTTGGAGCGCCCACGGACCTTGACGCGTCCACGTCCCGGACATGCGGATCTCGTTGGCGGATTGAAGTACGGTCATCGCGATTTACGCGATGTGCTTGAACGTTCTTCAGCACGTGAGACGGCAGCACGTGTTGCCGTCGGTGCCTTCGCTAAACAATTACTGAATGAACTCGGGATTGAAGTGTTCTCGCATGTACGATCAATCGGTGGGATTGATGCTCCTTGGAAAGATCCTGTGGAATATCAGGAAACGATTGATGCTTCACCTGTTCGCTGTGCCGACGAACTTGCAGGACAACGAATGATGGAAGAAATCGATGCCGCTAAAAAAGAAGGCGATACACTCGGCGGTGAGATCGAAGTCGTCGTGACGGGCATGATGCCAGGAGTCGGATCCTTCACTCAAAACGATTTAAAGCTCGATAGCCGAATCGCGCAAGCTGTCATCAGCGTCAATGCGATGAAATCCGTCGGTTTTGGTGACGGGTACGAACTCGGTCGTCGCAAGGGTAGTACCGTCCAAGATGAAATCATTCATGATGACGCTGGATATCATCGACGGACGAACCACCTAGGTGGAATCGAAGGCGGAATGTCGACAGGGATGCCGATCCGCGTCCAAGTCGCGATGAAGCCGATTCCGACGCTCTATCGTCCGTTGCAATCGGTTGACATCGAGACGAAGGAAGCCTTCACAGCTCAAATTGAGCGGAGTGATGCCTGTGCTGTTCCTGCCGCGTCCGTTGTCCTTGAGGCAGTGGTCGCTTTTGAAATCGCCGTCGCCATTCTTGAAATGTTCGGAACATCAACACTCAATCGTCTTCAGGCTGCTGTCGCCGCTTATAAAGAGGAGGTTCGGACGTTTTGATCGAACTCAATATCCGGTTGAAAACGTCATACCCCGTGCTTGTCGGAAACGGAGCATTGGCGCGGTTATCAGATCTTTCAGCGCTGAACGAGGCAGATCGTATTTGGATCATTACGGATGAGACGGTCCACGACTTGCACTTGCACACGCTACAAGCGGCATTAGCGTCTAGACCTCAATCGATAGGCATGCATGTTAGCGCTGTGCCGGCTGGAGAGCGGAGTAAGTCGCTTGCGGTCTACGGTTCCTTACTAGAAGAGGGAATACGTCATGGAATGACACGGCACAGTATCATCCTTGCATTCGGTGGTGGCATGATAGGTGACTTAGCGGGATTCGTCGCAGCAACTTTTTTGCGCGGCATCCCGTTCATTCAAATTCCGACGACACTCTTAGCACATGATTCGAGTGTAGGGGGAAAGGTCGGCTTAAACCTATCCCTCGGAAAAAACTTAGTTGGGGCATTTTATCAGCCAAGTGGTGTCATATATGATTTGGCGCTCCTTCAGACACTTCCGGACCGGGAATGGCGAAGTGGCTTCTTTGAGTTAGTCAAACATGGATTCCTCGCACGACCATCGTTTGCGGATATGTTACTTGATGTTTCGCTGGACGATGTCAAAGGGCTCGATTTAGAAGACTGGCTTGCCCAAGGCATCAGCGTCAAACGAGATATCGTCGAACAAGATGAGACGGAGAAAGGGATGCGGGCCTTCTTGAATTATGGGCATACTTTCGGACATGCTGTTGAATATGCGAGTCCCGGTCTGTCGCATGGCGAAGCAGTAGGGATCGGGCTCGTCTTCGTGAAGTATCTTGAAGGAAATGACTTGCAGGCGGAACAACTCGGAAGATTGCTTCGCCGTCTCGGTACGGTGTTACCGGCTCGGAAATCATTCGCCTCGTATTTAGAACTGATGCGTCGCGACAAAAAGAATCACCAAACCACGATTCGATTCGTCCTTGAGAAAGAAGGACGTTTCGACTTAGAGGCAATCAGTGAAGAACGATTGCAACAAGCGTTCAATCAAACAGTGAGGTGTTTAGAATGGGCTTAAGAGGAACAGTACAAGTACCAGGAGATAAATCAATGACACACCGTGCCTTTCTGTTCGGTGGAATCGCCGAAGGAACGACACAGGTCAGAAACGCACTTGAGGGAGCGGATTGTCTTGCTTCATTAGAAGCGATGCAGGCGCTTGGTGCACAAGTCGAGCGTACAGCAGATGAGATTCGGATCACCGGGACGGATACGTTTCAAGAAGCGGCGATTGATTGCGGAAACTCTGGAACGACGATTCGTCTCTTAAGCGGGATCCTAGCAGGCGGTCAAGCGACGTATGCACTTGATGGAGATGATTCCTTGCGTAGACGTCCGATGAAACGGATCACGGAACCACTTGCCTTATTCGGGGCGAACGTGACAGGCGAGACAGCACCGCTTCACATCACAGGAACACCGCTTGTCGGAACGACGTATACGTTGCCGGTCGCGAGTGCGCAAGTGAAGAGTGCCGTTTTGCTCGCTGGTCTTCATGCGACGGGTGAGACGACGGTCATCGAACCGATTCTATCACGGGATCATACGGAACGGATGTTGCCGCAGTTCGGTGTCGATGTATCAATCGATGAACACGAAGATGGCCGTCACATTCGACTGCAAGGTCCTGTTCGACTGCAAGCGACATCACTCGACATTCCAGGGGATCCATCGTCAGCTGCATTCTGGTGGACAGCGGCAGCGATCGGACAGGATAGCCGGATCACGACGACTCACGTCTTGATGAACCCGACACGGATCGGTTTTTTACAGACGTTACGCCAGATGGGTGCAAGTGTTGAAATCGATCATCGCTCAGAAGACGCTGGAGAAGAGACGGCAGACGTGACGGTCGAGACGACATCTTTGCAAGCGATCACGGTCGAAGGAGCACAGATTCCATCGTTGATTGACGAGATTCCGTTACTCGCATTACTTGCGACGCAAGCAGAAGGACGGACGGTTATTCGCGATGCGGAAGAACTCCGCGTCAAGGAGACGGACCGGATCGAGACGGTCGTTACAGCGTTACAGCGCCTCGGGGCGAACATCGAAGCGACGGATGATGGCATGATCATCGAAGGTCCGACACCTTTGCAAGCAGCGGAAGTCGACAGTGCGGGGGATCACAGACTCGCAATGATGTTGACGATCGCGGCGACGATCAATCCGGAAATTATAGTGCATGGACGCGAAGTAGTTGAAGTCAGCTACCCAACGTTCTATGATGATTTAAAGAAACTTCAATCCGACCGATCTGAGTAAGAAATAGGCGGATGACAGAAAGTGGGGCGCTTGCCTTGAATGAACAACTATTGAACGGCATCATCGAAGAATTGGAACACGGTCACACCTCTGAGGCTTTAGCGGCACTGGAACAACTCGAAAAGACAGGAACGGATGAGGACCGCCTCGCTGTTGCGGACCTTTATATCGAACTCGGATTATCAGACCGAGCAGTTGATTTGTTGGCACCGCTTTACGTCGAATACGCGGGTAATGCGGGGGTCGCCTTGTTACTAGCCGAATGTTATATCGATTTGGATCGCGAAGAGGAAGCGATCTCCGTCCTTGAGCAGGTCGACACATCGGACATGGAATACGGTCCCCGATCTCTCGTGTTACTTGCTGACCTTTACCAGTCGCAAGGTCTTGACGAAGTGGCATTAGCGAAATTGAAGGAAGCGCGTAATCTTGCACCGGAAGAGCCGTTACTCGCGTATGGATTAGCCGAGCTCTACATGACGCTTGGAGCATTCGATCAAGCGGTACCACTGTTCGCTGAAATCGCGGAACGACCAGAGTTACGTGCTGAATTACCACTTGATGCCCTTTACGCGGAATCACTCGCGATGACAGGGCAGTTTGAAGATGCGATTCCGCTGTATGAACGTGCTGTCGCGGAACGGTCCGACTTGCATACGCTGTTTGGTCTTGCGATGACGGCTCACCGTGTCGGTCAACACCAAAAAGCGGTCGAGACATTCCAACAATTGATCGCGCAGGATCCGGATTATACATCAGCCTATGTCCCGTATGCGGAAAGCCAAGCTGAACTTGGTCTGACGAAAGAGGCACTGAACGTCATCAAGCAAGGGATGGAGCGTGATGATTATAATGACGAGTTACGGACGATGGAAGCCTTGTTCCTTCTAAAACTCGGCGATCGCGCAGGAAGTGTTCAAGCGCTACGTGAAGCACTTGCCTTGAATCCGGAATCAATCGTCGCAGCGGAACGTTTGCTCTCGTTACTTGCGGAAGACGAGGATCATGAGGCGATGATCGAGACGATCTCAGCCATTGAAGAACACGTCACGGCTCCGATTCTGACATGGTATCGAGCGCGCGCTTTATATGCATTAGAGGAATACACGCAAGCAATGGAGAACTATGCGATAGTCGAAGGTGCATTCACGGAAGATGCGCTCTTCTTGAAAGAGTATGGTTTTGCACTCGTCGAGGAAGGACGGCGTGAAGAGGGACAACGTCTCTTACGACGCGCTGCACAGTTGACACCAGAGGATAACGAACTCGTCGACTATGTTGAACGAATGGATGGATGACTTCACGGGAGAAGGGAGTAGGATTGAGATGATAGAGAGAAAGCAGCGATTCTTACGCCGCATCTTAACCTATTACACGTTAAAGCGAAGGGAAGCAAAATGGATCATCGATTATTGGTTACGTAATGAGGCAAAACTCGAACAGGTACACTTCGTGCAAAACGCAACCTTTGCTCCGAAAGCGATCATCATGACGACATACGGATTTGATGCGGAACCCTTTCTTTTTAAAAAAGGTGACGTCACGACGATGGACCCAGAAAAAGCATATCATGACATTCGCCTGACATCGGAAGACATCTACATCGAGCTGAACTTCCAAGGTATGATGATGGACGATGAATATTTGTCTTTACTAGAAGAAAATCCGTTTCGCCCGGAAGTCGCTGTTGAACCCCGCTTAGCGGATGAAGCGACACAATTCATCGCTGTCACGGTCAATCGGCAAGAAGAAGAACGATTGGTCCGCTTGATTGACGAAGCACTGGATGCACGCGATCAACATCGGTTCCACTCCCTTTCCGAACAGTTACGTCTCGTTCGAAGTCAACTCCCTTAATCGAAGGACTCTATTGCTTATAACAGGTGATAGAGTCCTTTTCGTATGTGAAGATTTGTGCAAAATATGAAGAAAAATAGAGCGGAATTTCATAAAACGTTCACATTAAGAGAGCAGGAGGAAATGTGGATATGATACATTAAATGTGACGAATTGTAAGTAAGAAAGAAAGGGGGAAATGACTTGCGTTTCAAACCATCCGACGTACAGCGGACACGAAGCGAGCAAGCGTATATCGATACGCTGATCGTGCCTTTGCTTCCGATCGGTTTCGATGAGGCGATGCATGCTTACGCGGAATGCGCAGACATGACATTGACGGTGGCGTCCGAAGTCGAACGCCAGTTATCCGGACGGGCGTTGCTCTTACCTGCCATGACCTACATCGATGTACCGTCGATCGAACAGTTGGAAGGATGGCGTCAAGCGGCTGCTTCCGGGCAATTCCGTTTCATCACCTTCATCACCGCTGATTTAAGGTGGAAGGAGACTGCCGCAGAAGAGATTATCTACGTGCCACGTCTAGCTCTTGAGACGATGAGTCGTGACCAACAAGGTCAGATGGTCGGGAATTTTGTTGGACAAGTTCTCGAACAGTTAGGAAACCGTTGGACCGCGCTATGAAGCGGTTGACGCAATGATTTTATTAAGATACTATTACCATGTGAGAAATTTGTGTGAAGTACTGTCGTCTTGGGGCACAGCGTACATCACAAGGGGGGATCGAGATGGCTCAAAACGGGTCTAACGTAACACGTCGTCAATTCTTGACGTATACATTGACAGGCGTCGGCGGTTTCATGGCTGCGACAATGGTCATGCCGATGGTCAACTTCGCAGTTGATCCAGTCCTGAAGAAATCAGGAGCAGGCGATAAAGTAAAAGTAATGAAGTTGTCGGATATCACGACAGAACCAAAACGGGTCGACTTCAAGAAACAAACGCAAGATGCGTGGTATGAGTTCGAAGAAACGTTGTCTGCTTGGGTGTTCAAAGATGATAAGGGAGAAATTCTTGCCCTTTCACCGATTTGTAAACACTTAGGTTGCCAAGTCAGCTTCGGCGCAGATCCAACGCACCCGGAGCAATTCTATTGCCCATGTCACTTCGGACGGTATACGAAGGATGGCACGAACGTACCTGGTACGCCTCCAACGAAACCACTCGATGAGTATGAAATGCAACAGAAAGATGGTTACCTCTACCTTGGTAAACCAGTCGAAAGAGGTGCGTAAGCGATGATGCAAAAAATCTATGATTGGATTGATGAGCGCGTTGACATTACGCCGCTCTGGCGAGACATCGCCGATCATGAAGTACCGGAGCACGTCAACCCGGCACATAACTTTTCAGCTTTCGTTTATTGTTTTGGCGGATTGACGTTCTTTACGATCGTCATCCAGATTCTTTCGGGGATGTTCTTGACGATGTATTATGTACCGGACATCATCAACGCGCACGCGTCCGTCTATTATCTTCAAAACGAAGTCGCGCACGGACAAATCGTTCGTGGTATGCACCACTGGGGCGCATCTGTCGTTATCGTAATGTTGTTCTTACATACATTACGTGTCTTCTTCACTGGTTCATACAAAAAACCACGTGAATTGAACTGGGTCGTCGGAGTCCTCTTGTTCTTCGTCGTCTTAGCTCTCGGTCTGACAGGATATCTATTGCCTTGGGACATGAAAGCCTTGTTCGCGACGAAAGTAACGATTCAGATTGCTCAAAGTATTCCGGTCATCGGTGGTATCGCGAAGACCCTCCTTGCGGGTGGAGAAATCGTCGGCGCAAGTACAATCGCTCGATTCTTTGCGATTCACGTCTTCTTCCTTCCTGCAGCATTGTTCGTCTTGCTCGGGGCCCACTTCATGATGATCCGTAAACAAGGGATCTCTGGACCACTTTAAACCGACTATCATCTAGACAACAAAAAAGGGGGAGAACACGATGCATCGTGGTAAAGGAATGAAATTCGTCACCGATTCACGGGTGTCGATCAACAACCGGATGCCGAACAAGTCAAAAGACTATTCGGAATATCCAGGTCGAACGGAAGCGTTCTGGCCGAACTTCTTACTTCGCGAATGGATGGTTGGAGCGGTCTTCTTGATCGGCTTCATGACTTTGACAATCGTAGAAGCAGCTCCACTTCAAAACATTGCCGATCCGACGAATACGTCGTACATTCCACTTCCGGACTGGTACTTCCTATTCCTCTATCAGCTCTTGAAATACCAATTCGCAGCAGGTCCATACATCTTGATGGGAACGGTCATCCTCCCAGGTCTTGCGTTCACAGCACTTCTCGTCGCGCCATGGCTCGACCAAGGTCTTGAACGTCGTCCTGCGAAACGTCCGATCGCAGTCAGCATGATGCTCCTCGCAGTCGTCTCAATCGTCTTCTTGACATGGGAATCTGTTCAAACGACTCACTGGGATACAATCCACAAGCAAGGTGAGTTGACGATGAACGAAGGACCAAAAATTGATACATCGGCAAAAGGATACGAAATTTATTCGAACCAGTCATGTGTCAACTGTCATGGTAAAAACCTCGAAGGTGGAGCAGCAGCCCCAGCACTCGTAGGAACGAAAAAGACAGAAAAAGAGATTTATGATATCGCGGTTAAAGGTGTCGGTGCGATGCCTGCTGGTCAGTTCAAAGGATCAGATGCCGATCATAAAGAACTTGCGAAATTCATCGCTTCATACGGTGAAGGCGGCGAAAACAATAAATAAGCCAAAAGCCGGGGGAGCAATCCTCCGGCTTTTGTCGATGATGAGGTGAAACGATTGCAAGGAATACTTACATTACTCCGCCATAAAGCTGTGCTTTGGGTCGTCGGATTGATCAACTTAGCGGGCACCTTGTATGGCTACTACTGGTATGAACCACAACTTGCGACATCGAAGTGGTACTACTATCCGTTCATTCCGGATAGTCCAACCGCATCGCTGTTCTTTACGATCATCGTCTTTCTCTGGATCTTTGGACGACGTTCCCGCTTGTTTGAAGCGCTTGCCTTCGTGACGTTGATCAAGTACGGTGTCTGGGCGGTCATCATGAACGCCTTGATGTTAAATCAGCTTGGAACAGAGGATTCGTTCTTAACAGCGATGGCATTGATGCTGATGGTGTCACACGGAGCGATGGCGTTCCAAGCGTTACTGTATAGTCCCTTGATGACGTTTCGTGTGAAGGAGCTCGTCCTTGTCGCGATTTGGGTGATCCATAACGATGTCGTCGATTATGTCCTCGGGCAATGGCCTCGGTATCCGGCGCTTGCGGAACATATCAAATGGATCGGGTACGGTTCCTTCTGGTTGACTGGATTATGTCTTTTGATGGGATATCTACTTGTCGCACGCGATTCAATTGACAATAAGGTCGCTTGAACATAAAATAGACCTATAATCAAAAAAAGAAAGGAACGATGTCTCGTGGCAAACTATTTGATTTATCTCGCGATCATCATCATCGTCCCGATTTGGGCTCAGATGCGGGTGCGGAGCACCTATAAAAAATATCAAGATGTTCCGATTCAGAGCGGGGTGACAGGGGCACAGGTCGCCGACTTCATCATGAAGCAAAACGGCATCACGAACGTCCGACTCGAGCCGATTGGTGGAACGATGTCCGATCATTATGACCCGACGAACAAAGTCGTCCGTTTGTCGGAAGACGTCTATTATGGTTCGACGGTCTCAGCCGTTTCGATCGCAGCGCACGAAATCGGTCACGTCATTCAAGATGCGACGGATTACAACATGATGCGTGTCCGGCACCGGATTGCACCTGTCGCGTCGATCACGTCAAACTTATCGTTCCCACTGTTGTTGATTGGTCTATTCGCCGGATTTACGGGTCTTGCGATGCTCGGTGTCGTCTTGATGCTCGGTGCAGTCGTCTTCCAACTCGTCACGTTACCAGTCGAGTTTGATGCTTCAAACAGAGCAATGGCGCAATTGACGGAACACGGAATCATTGATGCCGAAGAAGAGCGTGGTTCACGTCGTGTCTTGAACGCAGCCGCTTGGACGTATGTCGCAGCAACACTCGTTGCTGTCGCCGAGTTCCTTCGCCTCGCACTGATCGTTTTCAACCCGTCAAGTGATGACTAAAACGAAAAACACGGATTGCTCGTTTGAGCGATCCGTGTTTTTTTGTCTGTTTAGGTTTCTTTGATCGGGACTCGGTTTTCGTCGAATGTGAAGCCTTCTCCCGTCACTTCATAGACGTCATGCAACGTGATGAAGGCGTGCTGATCGACACTTTTAACGAGTGTCTTCAAACGATTGATCTCGTTTCGGGCGACGACGACATATAACACTTCGAGGTCGCGTCCTGAGTACCCGCCTTTTGCAATCAGACGGGTCGTACCGCGGTTCATCGTCGCATGGATACCGTCCGCGATCTCTGTCCGGTGATCACTGATGATCATCGCCGCTTTACCGGCGTAAGTGCCTTCTTGCATCCAATCGATGACGCGGGCACCGACGTAGACAGCAAGTAACGTATACATCGCCTGTTTATAATCGAGATACGTCAAGGAAGCGACGATGACGAAGAAGTCAAAGACTAAGAACGTCCGACCGATTGACCAACCAAAGTAGCGTTTCGTCAGACGTGCGATGATATCAACACCACCCGTCGTTCCGCCGTTGTTGAAGATGATCCCGAGTCCCACCCCGATGAACACACCCGCAAATAAGGCAGCGAGGACCATATCTTCTCGTAAATCAATCACGAGTGGTGAATACTTCGCGATCAATCCGTACCAAAAGGAAAAACTGAAAGTACCAATCAACGTATAGACGAACGTTGTCCGACCTAGAATCTTATAGCTGACGAAAAACAGAGGAACGTTCAGTACTAAGTTCGTGATTGATGGTGATAAACCGAACAACCCTTTTAGAATCAGCGTAATTCCGGTGAAGCCGCCCTCAGCCAATTCGTTTTGGACGTTAAAATGATAAATACCAAAAGCAAAGATGAATGATCCGACTAAAATCCAGAGGATGTTCTGAATCCGAATCGGAAACTGGAATGGAGGTGCCATTTCCGTGTGCTCCTTTCAAATCAAGACTCTTTCTTTAGGGTAACGGCACGGTCGGAAAAAGACTAGCTTTTCCTACAAAAATCAGGCGAAAAGTGATCAGTATGGTCATTCTGATCGATATTGCTTAGAATAGAGACGAATAGAAGTCATAAAGAGAGTGTGGTTTTATCATGAAAAAAGCAATTGGGATTCTTTGTTATCCATCTGTCGGCGGGAGTGGGGTCGTCGCGACGGAACTTGGTATGAAATTAGCAGATCGTGGACATGACGTCCACTTCATTACATCGAGCATGCCGTTTCGCCTGACGGAATATCGGCCAAACATCACGGTCCACTTGGTTGAAGTCAACCAGTATTCCGTTTTTAAATATCCACCCTACGACATTACGTTGGCGTCAAAAGTTGCAGAGATCATTGATTTATTTGATCTCGATGTCATTCACGCCCATTACGCCGTTCCGCATGCGGTTTGTGCAGATCTCGGACGGAACATGGCGAAGAAAAAAGGCGTTGCCGTCGTAACGACGTTACACGGAACGGACATTACCGTCATCGGGCAAGACTTAGAGATGCAGCCAGCAATCCGGTACGGTATCGAACGATCGGACGCGGTCACGGCCGTCTCCGAGAGTCTAGCGCTTGAAACGAATGCAACACTCAACGCCCATTACGACATCGATGTCATTGCAAACTCGATTGATGAGAGTGTCTATTATCCGATGCGGGATGAGCGCTTGAAGCGGCATTATGGCATCGAATCAGATGAAGTCGTCGTCATTCATATCTCGAACTTCCGACCAGTCAAACGAATCGACGATACGCTCGCGGCATTCGCCATCGCAGCAAAAGATCGGAAGATGCGTCTCTTACTTGTCGGAGATGGTCCAGAGATGGGACAAACGAGACGGCGTGCGAAGGAACTTGGCATTGACGACAAAGTGATCTTCGCTGGTAAACAGGAACATGTCGCGCAACTGCTCGCCATCAGTGACATTCATGTGTTGCTATCGGAAAAAGAAGCGTTCGGGCTCGTCGTCCTCGAGGCGATGGCAATTGGTGTCCCGAGTATCGTCTCGACAGCGGGTGGATTACCAGAAGTCATACAGGACGGTGTGACCGGATATATCGTTCCAACCTACGACGTCAAAGTCGCTGCGGCGCGGATTGGTGAACTCGCAGATGATCCGATGCTACGGGAACGGATGGCAGAAGAGGGCATTCGCGATACGCGTCGCCGTTTTGATTCGAATGAGATCGTCCGTCGTTATGAACAAGTCTATGAACGGGTGTGTGCGCGTCATGAACTTGCTTGAAGGCGCACATCACATCATCCAAACGATCGAACAATCGGGTGGTGAGGCGTATATCGTTGGTGGTGCCGTTCGCGACATGTTACTCGGCCGGACACCAGGAGACTATGATTTAGCGAGTTCGATGTTACCGGAACAGATCATCGACTTATTCCCTGTCGTCATTCCGACAGGGCTTGAGCATGGAACCGTGACGGTCGTTCTCAACCACGTGCCGTATGAAATCACGACGTTTCGCTCGGAAGAAACTTATAGCGATCGCCGGCGACCGGATGCGGTGACGCTTGGCGTTAGTTTAGAAGAGGATTTGACCCGACGTGACTTTACGATCAACGCGATGGCACTCAGACCATCGGGGCGCGTCGATCTGTTCGGCGGAGCGCGCGACATCGAAGAGCGGATCATTCGGACGGTTGGTCAACCGGTCGAACGTTTTAATGAAGATGCGCTTCGGATGATGAGGGCTTTCCGCTTCATGAGTCAACTGGATTTTTCGCTTGACGAGGCGACGGAACAAGCAATTGTTGAACTTGCTCCGCATCTAGCGGCCGTTGCGATTGAGCGGATCGCGACCGAGTTTGAGAAATTATTACTTGGTCCGGGTAAACAGCAAGCGTTACAGGCAATGCTTCGGACAGGAATCGAACGCTATCTCCCCGGCATGAATGCAGAAATCGTCGAGAGACTCGCCAAGCAATCGTTTCGAGGTGTTTCAAAAGATGCCGTTTGGACACTCGTGCTCGATGCCGGTCTTGCGCGCGATCAATTGACACGCTGGAAACGATCGAAACATCAAATGCAGCTCGCTGTGTGTTTAGCACCTTTATTATACCGACCGTTACAGGACTGGGATCGTTATCAGTTGTCGGATGAAGAGCTAGGGATCCTGCGGGAGATGACTGGAACGGATTATCCGGATCGATCGAATTTACCGATTCGCGGTCGCAAAGAGCTTGCTGTCGACGGAAAAGATATGATTCGCTTTGGTCTTCAAAAACAACAGATCAAAGAAGCACTTCTGCACTTGGAGTACAGCGTTGTCATGCGATCTTGTATAAACGACCGATCGGCATTAATGGAGGAGGTAGAGCGATGGCACATACAGTCCGAGAACAAATCTTGATGGCACTGCGCAAGCGGACATGGTACTCCGGACAGGAACTAGCGGAAACACTAAATATTTCACGTACCGCTATTTGGAAACATATGCAGATCTTGAAGGAAGAAGGATACCAGATCATCTCCAATAAAAAACAAGGCTATCAATTAATCGATGAAGGCGATCTGCTGACGCCGATTGCGATTGAACACGGATTAACAACAGCGCGTCTTGGTCGACACATCCTTCATTTCGAAGAATTGGACACGACGCAACGGATCGCGCATGAACAAGCACAACAGCAGGCGCAAGAAGGAACACTCGTCGTATGCGATCACCAAACGAATGGACGCGGACAGCTGGGGAGAACGTGGCATGAGGCGAAAAATGAGGGGATCGCGATGAGTTTGCTTGTTCGACCGGATGTACCGATGCACCAAGCGGGGCAATTGACGCTCGTAGCAGGGATTGCGCTCGCGCAGTCTCTCCGGACATTCGATGTTCCGGTTACGATCAAATGGCCGAACGATATCCTGATCAACGGTCGTAAGGTAGCTGGCATCTTGACGGAGATGCAGACCGAGGCAGACCGGATCAGTTCCGTCATCATCGGTATTGGCATTAACGTACATCATGAACAGTTTCCGGAAGGCATCAAAGATCGCGCCACTTCGCTCGTCCGTGAATCAGGAACAACTTTCCGACGGGCGGAAGTCGTTGCGGCTTTTTTGAATCGATTTGAACGACTGTATACGCAGTGGCTCGAATTAGGATTCGGACCTTTCGTCTCCGAGTGGGAAACACTCGCTGATCGCTTACATGAACAAGTGACGCTACGTACACGTCAGGCGACCGCTTCAGGAACATTGCTCGGTATTGACGAGACGGGAACGATCCGGATTGAGACGGATGCAGGCGAGACACGTTTCCATTCGGCAGAACTGATTTACTGGGAAAAAGAATGAGGGTTTGAATCAGACGGTTTGCAGAGAGCTTTTCCCGTCATGTATAATAAAGCCACGGATGGTATCCGCTCGTCGGAACCATACCGAATTGACAGGTGCCAGTTTTAGCTGTTTCAACTGCCTTGATCTTAACGGACAGGGACAGAAGGACGATATTCAATTATTCCGCCTTCTTTTCCGCATGCGTTTATTATGGAGAGGAAGGCGTTTTCCTTTTGTCCTCCCTACACACGTAAGGAGAGAACACAATGCACACAATGGGTCCATTACTCAAAAAACAACAAGCTGGAGAGAAGCTCGTCATGTTGACGGCATATGACTATCCTTCAGCAAAACTATCAGAGGCAGCAGGGGTTGATATGTTGCTCGTCGGCGACTCCCTCGGGAACGTCATCCTCGGTTATGATTCAACGATTGCCGTCACGGTAGACGACATGGTTCATCATGCGCGCGCTGTCCGCCGCGGCGCACCACAGACGTTCATGATTGTCGATATGCCGTTCGCAAGCTATCACGGTTCATTTGATCGCACATTGGAATCAGCAGCTCGTATCTTCCAAGAATCGCAGGCGGATGCCTTGAAACTTGAAGGAGCAGGGGAAATCTTAAAGACGATTCGTCGTTTGACGGACGCTGGGATGCCTTGTGTCGCACACCTCGGATTAACACCACAATCCGTCGGTGTCCTTGAAGGATTCAAAGTCCAAGGGAAATCATTAGAAGCAGCCGAACAACTGATTGCAGATAGTTTGGAAGCAGAGCGTGCCGGAGCGAAGATGCTCGTCCTCGAGTGTGTGCCGCATCCGCTCGCGAAACGGATTCAAGAGCTTATCTCGATTCCCGTCATCGGAATCGGTGCCGGCGCAGACGTCGCCGGTCAAGTACTTGTCTATCATGATATCTTGACGTATGGTGTCGGTCGATTACCGAAGTTCGTTAAAGCGTACACGGACTGGAATACTTCAGGAACGGAAGCAATCGCTGCTTACGTCAAAGACGTCAAAGCCGGTGCCTTCCCTGAACTAGCACATTCGTTCCAGATGGACGAAGAATTGATTGGTGCGCTTTATGGAGGGACTAAAGAATGAAAATCATCCAGGACGTCCAGACGTTACGCGAATGTTTAGCGGGAGTAGGTTCCATCGGTTTTGTACCGACGATGGGATTCTTGCATGAAGGGCATGCCTCCTTGCTCAAACAAGCACGACAAGAGAATGATGTCGTCGTCTTGAGTATTTTCGTCAACCCGACACAATTCGGACCAAACGAAGATTTGGATCGTTATCCACGAGACGCGGAACGAGATCAGAAGATCGCGGAGGCAGAAGGGGTCGATTACCTGTTCTATCCGACGAACGAGACGATGTATCCGCTAGATATGGCCCGTGTCACAGTCCGGTCCGGGGATGATGTCTTATGCGGCGCATCGCGACCAGGACATTTTGATGGTGTCTTGACGGTCGTCAGCAAACTATTGAACGTCGTCCGTCCAACCCGTGCATATTTTGGTTTAAAGGATGCACAACAGCTCGCCTTGATTGAAGCGTATGTCGCTGATTACTTCGTTCCGGTTGAAATCGTCCGTTGCCCGATCATTCGCGAAGAGGATGGTCTAGCGAAATCGTCACGTAATGTCTATCTATCGGAAACAGAGCGGTCGCAAGCACCGGGAATCCAGCAGGCATTGCAGCGAGCGGAACAAGCACTCGATCAAGGTCTGCCTGTTGAAACGGTTCTTGAACGGACACGTGAAGCACTTCAATTCGAAGGGACGACGATCGATTACGTCGAAGCCGTCGACTATCCATCACTACGAGCCGTTACGGAACAAACGACTACGATTCTCTTAGCTGTCGCCGTGCAGTTCGCATCGGCACGCTTGATCGATAATTTACTATATACGAGAGGAGCATGACGATGTTACGCACATTCATGCACGCTAAACTACACAAAGCCCGGGTCACCGAGGCAAACTTACACTACGTTGGTTCGATTACGATCGATGAGGATTTACTCGATGCTGTTGGAATCCTTGAAAATGAAAAAGTCCAAGTGACAAACAATCAGAACGGCGCGCGAATTGAAACGTATGCGATTAAAGGTGCTCGTGGTTCAGGGGTCATTTGTTTGAACGGTGCGGCAGCACGCCATTTCCAAGTTGGGGATGAGGTCATCATCATGGCATATGCGCAATTATCGACGGAAGAAATCGCGACACATGTCCCAAAAGTAGCTGTTCTAAATGAGCAGAATGACATCAAACAAATGTTGTCTCAAGAAATCGCCCACACGATCTTATGAAATTTTAGAGACCCGATTATGTCAGCGGGTCTCTTTTTTGTTAAGATGAAGAATGAGATGCCATCCGATCATGGAGAGGATGGATTAAAGGTGGAGGATCAGTGTTGAAGAAAAAGTACGTCGTAGTCGACCTGGAAACGACAGGTCACTCCATAAAGGCTGGCGATGAGATGATTGAGATCGGCATGGCGGTCATTGAAGATGGACAGTTGACAGAACAATTGTCTGCCTTCGTGCGTCCGACCCAACCGATTCCTCCATTCATTTCCCAGTTGACGGGCATCACGGATAAAGATGTCAAAAATGCAGAGACGTTCGATGTCCTTGCACCACGAGTCTTATCATTGCTTGATGGTGGTGTCTTCGTCGCACATAATGTGCAGTTCGATTTAAACTTCTTAAACGATGCGTTAGAAGAAGAAGGATACTTGCCGTACACAGGTCCCGTCATTGATACGGTTGAACTTGCGCGAATCTTACTTCCAACAGCAGAAAGCCATGCGCTGTCGCATCTGTCAGAATCATTACATCTTGCTCATCAAGAAGCGCACCGGGCAGGGAGTGACGCTTCGGCGACGGCTGAATTGTTGCTCGAACTACTCAAACGACTACATACGTTGCCGCTTGAGACATTAAAACACCTCAGACGTTTATCACCGCGTCTGTTCAGTGCCATCGAAGAGGAGATCGACCATGCGATTCGCTCGGTCGGTATCGAAGAGGATACAGGATTCGATCGTTTTCGAAAAATCGCTTTGAAAAAGCGCCAGACGATCGAACGCTTGACGCATCCGCCCGTTCTTGAACCGTTTGGACCATTCGTTGATGAATTGAATGCCGTCACGTTCCCGCGTTTATTCGAAGGATATGAAGAGCGACGTGGGCAGCTTGAGATGATGCGTCATGTCTATCAATCGCTCGATCAAGAAACACCGTTACTCGTCGAAGCGGGAACGGGAACCGGGAAGTCGCTCGGTTATCTTGTGCCGGCAGCGCATTACGCGCTCGAACATGAGGTTCCGATCGTCGTCAGTACGCACACGATTCAATTGCAAGAACAGTTATTCGCGCGTGATTTACCGCTCTTGCGTCAACTGTTCGATGCGCCGGTCCAGATTGCATTGCTTAAGGGACGAAGTAACTATATTGATTTACGGAAGTTCGAATTTTTTTTGAATGATCAAGAGGATGCCTATAACTTCACGCTCGCGAAAGCGATTTTGCTCGTTTGGTTGACAGAGACGGAAACGGGAGATTTAGAGGAAGTCAGCTTACCAGGTGGAGCGGCGCAAGGCAATATCGGCATCAAACAGTTGATTCAATCCGATAGTCAATCGCAGCTTGGACGATTTGATCCCTGGTATAGCCGGGATTTCTTCCAACATGCGATTCGCCAAGCGAAAGATGCGACGATCATCGTCACGAATCATGCCTTGTTGTTCAGTGATCTACAGTTCGAAGCAGGGGTCTTACCGAAAGGAAGTCCGTTGATTCTTGACGAAGCACACCAAATCGAAGAAGTTGCGAGTCATCATTTTGGTCTTGTCTTTGATGGTCATACGTTTGATCGTCTGTTCCGACAACTTGGGTATTCGTCTGATAAAAAACTGTTGCACCGCTTGCTCGATCTGTCGGAAGAATGGGATATCGCCGAGATGGTCGAAGCCCATAGTGAGACGGTCGATGAGGCACTGACGACGTTACTCGAAGAAGCGGACGGTCTCTTGATGATCATTCAAGCATACGGGCTCGAACTGGCTTCCCGCAAAGCACGACGGGAAGGAATGGTCAGCATTCGTTTCAAGCGACTCGATCGTTCGATGCGTGCCGTCCAAGAGAGTGCCAAACGGGTTGAATTGGTGTTGCGTCGTTTGCGTCAAGCAATCCGCGCGATTCATAAACTGTTCCATGAACACCGGGAGCAGATGAGTTATCGGGAGCGTTCGCTCGTCGCGGATTTAAAAGCGATCACGTCACAAATCGAAGAAGCGGAGCTCGCGATTTTCGAGACGATGCTTGCTCCGCACGACGAGACAGTATCTTGGATTGAAACGTCCGTTAAGAATCGAAAACTGACACGGGTCTACACACAACCAATCGACATTTCAGAGCGACTGCGTCGCGATGTCTTTTCGAAACGGACGTGTATCCTGACGTCGGCGACGTTGACTGTCTCGAATAAGTTCCAGTTCATTGAGAACCGATTAGGACTCGATGCGTTTGAGACACGTCGTTTTGTCGTTCCGTCGCCGTTCGGATATGCTGATAACGTGCGATTGATGATTCCGACGGATCTTCCACTCCTACAGGACGTACCATTGCCGGAATTTGCAGAGACGATTGCGGAAGCCATCTTACAAATCGCAGAGGTGACGGAAGGACGGATGCTCGTCTTATTTACCTCAAATGATTTACTTCGACTGACGCATGAAGCGACGAAGCCGTTACTACCTGACCGGTTTACGTTACTCTCACAAGGGGTCACGCAAGGTTCTCGTCAACGACTGATGAAACAATTCAAACAACTCGACGCCTGTATCTTGTTCGGAACAGCTAGTTTTTGGGAAGGTGTCGATATTCCAGGAGATGACCTTAGTTGTCTTGTCATCGTCCGTCTACCATTCGCGCCACCGGATCAACCGATCGTCCAAGCGCGTTCGGAACGGATCGAGAAACTCGGGAAATCATCATTTTTCGAATACAGTCTACCGCAAGCAATCATTCGCTTTAAGCAAGGATTTGGTCGCTTGATCCGGACGACGAACGACCGTGGTGTCGTCTTCGTGCTTGATCGCCGGATCGAGACGACGCGTTATGGAAAACGATTCGTCACGAGTCTGCCAAAAGTGCCTGTTTTATCAAAACCACTCGACGAACTGACGGCAGAACTCGAATTGTTCTTGAATGATGGCGATTGAGTCTATTCAGATAAACCCTATCGCATTATAATAGATAGAGAAAAATGAGGGAGGACATACAGATGGATTCAAAAATTGAAACACTTGCGACCGTCAAAGTGAACCGCCATGACGATACGTATAAAATCGTCGACTTATTGAACCGGACGCTGAAAACGGAAGACTTAATGTTCGGTCTTGCTCTCGATGAAAAAGATAAGGAGCAGATGGTCTTCACCATCTACCGCACATGAAGTGGAAAGTCACGCTTGGTCTGCTGAGCGCACTCATCATCTTGGCTGTACTCGGGACAGCCGTTTACCAGGTGACGATCGCTGAGGCAAAAGACCGGGAACAGAGCGTCGCCGAACAAGCAGAGGCGCGTCTGAAAAAAGAACTCAAGCCAACGGACGTCCGGTTCGAATCTGTCTTTAACGGAAAACGTCAATATGTCGTTTTTACGATGAAGCAGAACGGACAGGCGGTGCGGGCGTTCGTTCCGAAAAAAGGAACGATTGAGACACGACCGGTTGCCGATGGTTTTGCCATCAAGACCATCATCGCGGATCATCCGGAACTCGGAGATATCGTGTCTGCTAAGTACGGTTTTGAGGACCGGGCTGTCATCGAGATCGTTTCACAGACGAAGACAGGCTATGATTATTCGTATTATACGTACCAAGAAGGTTCTTTCATCAAACGATTACGAATCAAGTAAAGGGAGTGGGCGACATGTTATCGAAACGCGTACGACAATTGACACCATCTACAACGCTAGCCATCACAGCGAAAGCCAAGGCACTACGTGAAGAAGGTCAAGACATCATCGGTTTAGGTGCGGGAGAGCCCGACTTCAATACACCGGAATTCATCATCCAAGCGGCATTCGAAGCGGCAGAAGCGGGCGATACGAAATACACGCCGTCTGGCGGGACGGTTGCCTTAAAGGATGCGATCATCGAAAAGACACGCCGTGACTTATGGATGCCATACGAGCGCTCAGAAGTCATGGTCGCTTCAGGAGCAAAGCATGCACTTTCGACGTTGTTCCAAGCGATTCTCGATCCAGGCGATGAAGTCATCGTCCCAGCACCATACTGGGTCAGTTATCCAGAGCAAATTAAACTCAGCGACGGCGTACCGGTCATTTTAGAAACGGACGAATCGTCTCGCTTCAAAGTGACGCGAGAATTGCTCGAGCAACATATCACTCCGAAGACGAAAGCGCTTGTTTTGAATTCGCCATCGAATCCAACAGGAATGGTCTATTCGAAAGAAGAGCTCGAGATGGTAGCAGATGTTGCGATCAAACACGATCTACTCGTCATCAGTGATGAGATTTATGAAAAGTTGCTCTATAACGGTGCGACACATATCTCGATCGCGTCCTTGCCAGAGATGCGCGAACGGACAGTCATCATCAATGGTGTCTCGAAGTCCCATGCGATGACAGGCTGGCGGATCGGCTATGCAATCGGACCGAAGGAGATCATCTCAGCGATGACGAACTTAGCGAGCCATTCGACGTCGAACCCGACATCGATTGCGCAAGCCGCATCAGTTGCTGCGTATGCAGAGGGTGATGCACCGGTTGAAGCGATGCGTGTCATCTTTGAAGAACGACTTGAAAAAATTTATGCACGACTCATCGAGATCGAAGGATTAACGTGTCTGAAGCCGGAAGGGGCATTCTACTTGTTCCCACATGCAAAGCAAGCTGCCGAGATGTGTGGATTCGATAATGTCGATGACTGGTGTACAGCTGTTTTATCTGAAGCGAAGGTCGCTTTGATTCCAGGTTCAGGATTTGGTGCACCGGACTATGTCCGCCTATCTTACGCGACAGATCCGGCACGTGTCCTAGAGGCACTCGATCGGATTGAAGGATTCATCACGGCACATACAGCCGTTTAATAGAGAGAGGATGTTGACTGTTGAAAGCAATGATTCGGGATGTAAACAAATATGTAGGAGAAGAAGTGACGATCGGGTGTTGGTTAGCAAACAAACGCTCAAGCGGTAAAATCGCATTCCTCCAACTTCGGGATGGCTCGGGATTCATGCAAGGTGTCGTCGTCAAAGAAACGGTTGGCGAAGATTTATTTAAACAAGCAAAAGGTCTAACGCAGGAATCATCACTCTGGGTGACAGGTGTCATCAAATCAGATGGCGGTCGGACAGCGATTGGTCATGAAATGGAAATTTCAAAAATCGAAGTCATCCATGAAGCAATCGATTATCCGATCACACCAAAAGCACACGGAACGGACTTCTTGATGGATAACCGTCACCTCTGGTTACGTTCAAAGCGTCAGCATGCGGTCATGGTCGTTCGGAACGAATTGATTCGTGCGACGTACGAATTCTTCAACCAAGAAGGATTCATCAAAGTGGATCCGCCAATCTTGACAGGTAGCGCGCCAGAAGGAACAACCGAATTGTTCCACACGAAATATTTCGATGAAGATGCGTACCTTTCACAATCTGGTCAGCTTTACATGGAAGCGGCAGCAATGGCACTTGGAAAGGTCTTCTCGTTCGGTCCAACGTTCCGTGCTGAAAAATCAAAAACACGTCGTCACTTGATCGAATTCTGGATGATGGAGCCGGAGATGGCATTCCACGATCATGAGATGAACCTCGAAGTCCAAGAAAACTATGTTTCGCACCTCGTGCAATCGGCACTGAAGAACTGCCGTGCAGAACTTGAATTGCTTGGGCGTGACTTGACGGTCCTTGAAAACATTAAAGCACCGTTCCCACGCGTCAAGTATACGGAAGCCATCGACATGCTCAAGGAGCAAGGATTCGACGATATCGAATTCGGCGATGACTTTGGTGCACCACATGAAACAGCAATCGCAAACAGCTTCGCTCGTCCTGTATTCATCACGCACTGGCCAAAAGCAATCAAACCGTTCTACATGAAAGAAGATCCGGAAAACCCAGACTTCGTCTTGTGTGATGATTTGATTGCCCCTGAAGGATACGGGGAAATCGTCGGTGGTTCACAACGTGAAGAAGATCATGACAAACTCCTCGCAGAGATGAAGAAACATGGTCTTGACGAGACAGGTGCTTATAAATGGTATCTCGAAACCCGCCAATACGGTTCTGTTCCACACAGTGGCTTCGGTCTTGGTTTAGAGCGGACAGTCGCTTGGATCACAGGTGTCGAGCACGTTCGGGAAACGATTCCGTTCCCACGTTTGCTGAACCGCCTCTATCCATAAGCAGTAAGGAAAAACATCGACCCATCGTCTCGACGGGTCGATTTCTTGTTTAGACTAGAGAATCGAGGAAATACGATGAATCATAATTTAGTACAATTATTCGAGGAGGGGACGGTCGTCTTACCGAAACGATTGTTCACCGAGGCAAAACGGTTAGGCATCAGTTTTGTCGAGTTCACGTTGATTGGTCAACTGTTTGCTTGCCGGGCAGAAGGTATGGAGATGCCGTCACCGGAAGAGTTAAGCAATCGACTTGGACTATCCGAGACGGAAACGATCGAGACGACACTCGGTTTATTACAAAAAGGATTACTGGCAATGGAGAATGTCAACGGATCAGAACGTTATTCGCTTGTTCCGCTTTACGAAAAGCTGATGGCACCACCGGAACAGGAAACGCCGAACTTTGATACGATTAATCCGTCCGTCTTCCAACAATTCGAACGGGAACTCGGGATGATGTCACCGTTTCAAATGGAGCAGATCATCCAGTGGTTGACGATCGAGAACATTTCGGAAGAGCTGGTGCTTGCCGCACTTCGAGAAGCGGTCTATCATAACGTCCGCAAAATGACTTATATCAATCAAATTTTACGGACGTGGGAACGTGAAGGGATCAAAACGCTTGAAGATCTCGCAGGACGGGGAGGTTAAGAAGATGTTACGAAAGGCAGAAATCGATCGGATTGAAACAACGTTAGAAGAGATGTTTCCGGATGCATTTTGTGAATTGATTCACCGCAATCCGTTTGAACTGGTCGTCGCGGTCGCACTCAGTGCGCAAGCGACCGATGTGCTTGTCAATCAGGTGACGCCTGGATTATTCGCAGCATATCCGGATCCTGCTTCGCTTGCAGCGGCACCCGTCGAGGAAATCGAGGACAAAATCAAACGACTTGGATTGTACCGGAATAAAGCCAAAAACATCAAGGCGCTTGCGGCACAACTCCTTGCGCAGCATGACGGCGAAGTCCCGACGGAACGCGCCGGGCTCGAAGCCTTACCTGGCGTTGGACGCAAGACGGCGAACGTCGTCTTGTCTGTCGCTTTCGATGTACCGGCATTTGCGGTCGATACACATGTCGAACGTGTTTCGAAACGCCTCGGGATCTGTCGCTGGAAGGATAATGTCACGCAGGTCGAAGCGACACTGATGCGCCGTTTCAAACGGGAGCGTTGGTCAAAGCTCCATCACCAATTCATCTTCTTTGGACGTTATCACTGCAAGGCACAACGTCCGAATTGTGAAGCGTGTCCGTTACTCGACATGTGTCGAGAGGGGAAAAAGCGGACAAAAGGAATAGCTACACCCTAAAAGGGACAGACTAAAAAAGAATGACTCGTCACACGCAACTCCTACAGGAAAAGCGCAATTTGCGCTGTCTGAGACAAACTAGACCCGCTCTTCTGCTTGAATGAAGCAGGAAAACTGGCTTGTGTCTTGCCTGAGGAAGGAGCGTGAAAAGACGAGTCATTCTTTTTTATTAGATAAGGGTGGCAGATCATTCTGCCACCCTTATCTTTATAGATTTGAATCATTAGCCATTCCAAGGTGTATCGGACCATTCACGACGCTTTTTCGTGATCGGTACTTTTTTGAATCCCCAGTTGCGGAAATCTTGGTCCGGACTGTCGCGTCGAATGTAAATCTTATCTTTGATGGCTTTAAAAATCCGGTTTTCGTCCCCATAATGGACAAACCGTGGTTTTACCTCGATGACACCACGACGGACGCGGGATAAAGGTAAGCAGACCAAATCGGCAATCTCAAGACCAGATTGGTAGAGGTCGCTGTCTTTTTCAGCAAAGATGAAGCCTTTGATTTTTTGACGGCTTTTTTCGACGTCGAGATGGACCGTTCCTGAATTGAAGATATCAAAGAACGCCTTTTGAATCAGCAAATTCTGATAATCATCACGACTTTCGAGCACAACCCGCGCACTCGTTGCTTCTGTCTCATCGAGGAAGGAATAAAACGACTTCATCAAATGAGCGAAGGCGACGACATACGGATCCTTAGGTGTCGAGAAGAAGTCTTGTAACTTCTGTTTATCGACTTCAACGCTGACGATCGTACAATCGATATCGACTAAAAATTCCGGTAGGGCAATCCAGAAGTGACGCAACATATCGATCGTGATGCCATCTTCTTTTCCATACGGATGCTCGGCTTTTAAAATTTCTTTGAGATGAAGTGGAATATGTGGATCTTCAAAAACTTTTGCCTTAAAATCCATCAAACGTTGACGAAGCGGACTCGGTTCACCAGTCTCATCCGAATCGATGGCATATTTATATTCCATCAAGACACCCGTTAAGTTGAATTGTGTATTCCCTTTCGGTGTCCCCGTCTCATCAACGAACATGATGTATTTCTTCGGGGCAGGGGTTGAATTCTTAGGAAATCCTTTGACGTCAACGCCTTTGACGTTCGATTGTACCCGTTTGTTCAAATGAATCTCCTCCAATTGCACAATAATTACACAGTTTTTTCGAAAGAAATGCTCTTGATGCCACTTTACACGCTAGGCGGCTGAAAAGCTATAGCCTGATAAGTGAAACCGTGGAAACATCTCTCCCGTATGATTAGGTGTTCGACTTAAGGAAGATAATTCCTGTTTATTAATCGTTATTCTTCGCCATTCATCAATCGATCGATATAGCGGACGGATTTAATTGTTTCATTGAAACGCTTCAAACTCGTCTTCGGCTGAAAGGCTTGGACAGAAATCTGCTTTAGTTGATCCACAGCACTTTCGACCATATTCGGACGTAAGTAAGGACTATCTTGGGCATTTGTTTGCCACTGTGCAATCAGTTGATCCGCTCGTTCAACGAATGGTACGACGTCACGATTGAAGTCATATTCGGTTCCGGCACGTCCTTCTTGATAAATACGTTCAATCTCTTGTAATAACGGTTCAATTGTCATTGGTTTTTAACTACTCCTCTCGGCCGATACGGTACAATCACATATCATGGTACAATAAACGCGATAGGAGGGGAATCGTTTTGAATTACCCGAATGGGAAAAAATTTCAAAAGCCACTCGAGTCGCATGGGAGCCGAATCAAGAAGGCACGATCAACGGATTCGACCTTTTCCAACCGAGGAATGACGCTTGAAAAATTATTGAATGAAAGTAATACGTTTTACCTGACTCATAATCGGGCAATCATTCACAAGAAACCCACTCCGTTACAAATCGTCCAGGTCGATTATCCAAAACGATCAGCTGCTGTCGTCAAGGAAGCCTATTTTAAGCAACCGTCGACGACGGACTATAACGGTGTCTACCGTGGAAAATATATTGATTTCGAGGCAAAGGAGACGACGAATAAAACCTCCTTCCCGATAAAAAATTTTCACCCCCATCAAATCGCACACATGCGTCAATGTGTCGAACATGGAGGAATTTGTTTTGTCATCATTCGATTCAGTCTGTATAATGTGCAATATGTGCTTTCAGTCGAGCACGTGTTCCCCTGGTGGGATCAGTTAGAGAGCGGACGGAAATCGATTCCGTTGACAACCATCGAACGAGATGGCATTAAAGTCGAGACAGGAGCGTATCCTGCCATCGATTATTTAAAGGCAGTGGACGAACTATATTTCAATTCAGACACTTTTTAATTCAGACACTTTTTGATTGAAGGAGAAGGATAACATATGGAAAGAAGTCGTGTCGCACGTCGTGAAGAGACGAAGTCATCTGAGAAAAAGATAAAACGGACGAAACGTCCCCAAAAGAAAAAATCAGGTGGAGGTTCCGGTGGGAAAGGTCCACTTTGGAAAAAGTTATTATTGATTGCTACCGGTCTATTCATCTTAATGATGCTGATTGGAGGCGGTTTTGCAGCATATGCCGTAGCTACTGCTCCAGAGCTAGATGAAGCGGAGTTACGTGATGCGTTGCCACTAAAAATTTATGCGAGTAATAAAAAAGAAATCACGAAAGGTGGAACGAGCCGAGAGTATGTGTCCATCGATGAAGTGCCAGAGGTCGTCAAGGATGCATTCATCTCGATCGAGGACCGTCGCTTCTATCAGCATAACGGGATTGATTTCCGTCGTCTTGGCGGAGCCATCATTGCAAACGTCACCGATGGATTTGGATCAGAAGGTGCTTCGACGATTACGCAACAGGTCGTCAAACAATCATTCCTCAGCTTTGATAAAACGATCACGCGGAAAGTCCAAGAACAATGGCTTGCGATTCGGTTAGAGCAGGACTATACGAAAGATCAAATTTTAGAAATGTATTTGAACAAAAACTATTACGGTCAAAATTCATTCGGTATCCAAACCGCTTCAAAAGCATACTTCAATAAGCCTGTAAATAAATTGAATTATGCGGAAGCCGCGATGCTCGCAGGACTTCCTCAACGTCCGACAGCCTATGATCCAATCAAAGGGGATCCGAAGCTGACAAAATGGCGTCAAACACAAGTACTCAATGCGATGCAGACGACGGGGGTCATTACAAAAGCGCAACGTGACAAAGCAGTCAAGCAACCAATTTCAAAATTGATCAATCCAGCGCCGAAGTCAACGAAGGATGAGTCATATGACAGCGTCATCTTCGATATGGTATCAAAAGAATTGGAAGATGATTTTGGTCTAGAAGGAAAAGATATTTATGGTCAAGGGTTAAAGATTTATACATCAATCGATAAACCTATGCATGACTATATGAACGAAGCCATCAAAAAAGACCAAATCGTTCAATTACCAGAGTATGCCGAAACAGCTGCTACGGCGGTCAACACACAAACGGGAGAAATTCTCGCAGTCGTCGATGGTAAAAATCCAGGTAAAGGAACAGCGCGACGTAATTACGCGAATGAACCTCATCAACCGGGTTCATCAGCTAAACCATTCTTCGCGTACGGTCCAGCCATCGAAAACGATAAGTGGTCGACAGCAAAACAATTAACGGATAAACCAACCGAAGTGAATGGTAAGAACATCGGAAACTATTACGATGGGTATCGCGGCACGAATACGATACGCCATTGGTTAAAAATTTCAGCGAATACACCAGCTATTCAGACGTTCCAAGAAATTGGTGGTGACCCAGTTCAAGCATTCGCTGAAAAATCAGGTTTGAAATTAGAAGATGATGAGTCGATTTCACCAGCTTATGCGATTGGTGGGATGAAGCATGGGTTCAATACGACTCAAATGGCTGGAGCTTATGCGACACTCGGAAACGGTGGCGATTATATCAAGCCACACCTGATCAAATCGATTGAATACAGTGATGGATCAAAAATCAAATCACCAGTTAAATCGAAAAAAGCAATGGAGGACTATACGGCGTATATGTTGACAGATATGCTGCGTGATGTCTTGAAACCAGGCGGTACGTTCCCAAGCGCTGGGTTATCGTTTGACGCAGCTGGGAAAACTGGTACGACGAATGCGTATAAAGATGTCTGGTTTGCTGGATACACATCAGATGTTTCAATCAGTGTATGGACAGGAACTACGAAATCCGGCAATAACAATGGTGCAGGGCTCAGTGGTCCATATAATAGTACGATGGCGCAACAAATCTGGAAAGATTTCATTACAAAAACGCGTGATCGAACACCTGCACCATTTAAACAACCTAGTTCCGTTCTGAGTATTGGAAATGAACTGTACGTGAAGGGCACGAAGGAACCTGACGTTGAAAAAAAGACAGTACCCGCTCCGACTGGTTTACAAGCATCATACGATGAAGACACAAAGAGCGGTGAACTGACATGGAACTATAATGATGCTGCGCTTCGTGCTAATGGATATGACGATGTCTCGTTTGAAGTGACAATGACGGATGCTGATGGTAAATCATCAACAGTCGGAACGAGCACGACAAATCGAATTGCTATCAATGGTTTAAAACCAGGACGGTCAACGTTCCAAGTCGTCGCGAAAGCGTCTGGAGAGGAATCAGGTCCGGTCTCGACGACGGTAACGGTTACCGATCCCGAAGCTGATCAACCAACGACAGACGAACCAACGACAGACGAACCGACGACAGACGAACCGACGACAGACGAACCGACGACGGATGAACCGACGACGGATGAACCGACGACGGATGAACCGACGACGGATGAACCGACGACGGACGAGCCGACGACGGATGAACCGACGACGGATGAACCGACGACGGATGAACCGACGACGGACGAACCAGCAACGGACGAGCCATCAACGAATGAACCTGCTTCTAATGATGGAGCAAACACTCAAAGCAACTCAAATGCTCCAGCGCAACGAAACAATTCGAATGATAATGGAAATAGTGGTCGTGGCAACGACGCTACGAATTCTACAACACCATAAGTACGACTTGTAAAGAAAGACAAGATCAAAGACGAGTAGATCGTTCTTTGGTCTTGCTTCTTTTTTTGTATAATGAAAGGTGGAAGGAAGTGAAGGCATGCAAGCGAAACAAACGCTCGTTGCATTTCTTGAAGAATTAAAACAAGACCGTTCATTTATGGAGCGGATTACGTATATGAAAACGATGGAAGCGACAGCTGGACGCTATGTCGATTTTCCAGAACGATTGCCGGAACGCTTGCGCCAAGCTCTTCGGACACGTGGGATTACGCAATTATACCGTCACCAAGGGTTAGCATTTGAACATGTGCAGGCGGGAGAATCGACGGTCATCGTCACACCGACCGCCTCGGGAAAGACCTATTGTTTTAACTTACCCGTCTTATCACACTTACTTGAGCATCCAAACGCACGCGCGTTGTATCTCTACCCGACAAAAGCCCTCGCACAGGATCAAAATAGTGAGTTACTTGAATTGATCGATCAATTAGAGGCACCAATCCGATGTTTTACCTATGACGGAGATACGTCACCGACGATTCGGACAAAGGTACGAAAAGCCGGAAATATCGTCATTACGAATCCAGATATGCTACATTCCGGCATCCTACCACACCATACGAAATGGATTGAACTGTTCGAGAACTTAAAATACATCGTCATCGATGAATTACACACCTATCGTGGTGTGTTTGGTAGCCATGTCGCCAATGTCATTCGTCGTCTACGACGGATTTGTCGGTATTATGGCAGTGATCCCGTCTTCATCATGACGAGTGCGACAATTGCCAATCCAAAGGAACTAGCCGAAAGATTAACGGAGAAAACAGTTGGTTTGATTGATGACAATGGTGCTCCAACAGGACGTAAACATTTTCTTGTCTATCAACCGCCGATTGTCAACGCACAACTCGGGATACGACGTTCTGCGACGCTTGAGACGAAGCAACTGGCGATGCGCTTTATCAAGAAGAAGTTCCAAACAATTGTCTTTGCACGGTCGCGTGTCCGTGTCGAAGTCTTATTGACATATCTAAGGAGTATCTATCCGCATGAGCTTGGTCCTAGATCCATCGAGGGGTACCGGGGTGGTTATCTACCAAGTGAACGCCGGGATATCGAACGACGGTTACGTCAAGGAGAAATCACCGGTATCGTCTCTACGAATGCTCTTGAACTTGGTGTCGATATCGGTCAACTGCAAGTCTGTATCATGAATGGCTATCCGGGAACGATTGCTTCGCTCTGGCAACAAGCGGGGCGCGCAGGGCGCCGTCAAGATGATGCTCTAATCATTCTCGTCGCCTCATCCGGTATGCTCGATCAATATGTCGCAGAACGACCAGAGTTGTTCTTGAATCAATCCCCGGAAGCAGCACGACTCGATCCGGATAATCTAATCATTGCCGTCGATCATGTCAAATGTGCGGCGTTTGAATTGCCTTTTGCGAAAGGCGAATCATTTGGAACGCTCGAGACGGAAGATATCCTCGAGTACTTAGTCGAAGAGCGTGTCCTGCACGAACGTGGCGATCGGTTTTATTGGATGAACGATGCGTTTCCGGCTCATGGGATATCGCTTCGGTCGAGTGATCAAGAGAATGTCATCATCGTCGATCAGACCGAGGTACCGAATCGAGTCATCGGTGAAATGGATACCTTTAGTGCGATGACGTTGTTACATGACGAGGCCATCTATCTGCACGGAGCCGATCAATACCAGGTTGAGCATTTGGATTTTGAGGAGAAAAAAGCGTTCGTCCGTGCCGTGGACGTTGATTATTATACGGATGCTAATTTTTCAGTCGACCTTTCCGTGCTCGAAGAAGATGAGCAGTATACAGAGGGAGAATATAGTGTTGCACGAGGCGATGTCAGCGTCCGGGGAATGGCAACGATGTTTAAGAAGATTAAGTTCGGTACGCATGAGAACATCGGGTCTGGTCCGATTCACTTACCGGAACGAGAAATTCATACGACAGGTGTCTGGTTCACTTTACCCGATCACGCACGCTCGTCAACGGAGCTTGAACAAGTTTTAGAAGGGGTCGCGAATAGTCTCAGACGTGTCGCTCCGCTTTATTTGATGTGTGATGCCAGTGATGTCTTCGTCGTTCCTCAAGTCAAGGCGACACACACACAACAGCCAACTGTTTATCTGTATGATCGTTATCCCGGAGGCGTTGGTCTCGCGGAGTCTATTTATAAACAACGCGGTGTCATGTTGCGCGCCGCCCGTGATTCGATCGTTACATGCCCTTGTCAGGACGGTTGTCCTGCTTGTATCGGCATGGTCGGCGTAGCAGACGAGAAAGAACGAACGATTCAGTTGTTAGCAGAAATGGAGAACGAACTATCATGAAAAATCGTCTTAGACGCATGCTGAAATCTACATCAGACGTCTCAACGGAGAATCAAGTGTCTCCCGCTCCTGAAGTGGAGACGCTGAAGACACCAATCGGATGGACTGACGAACAGCAAGCCTGGATTGATCGAGGGGCCGATATCTTGACGTTCGAAGAAGAATGGATCGTCAGGATCGACAAACGATATGCATTAACAGACCGGCATGGAGACCGAAGTTTTGCCGAAGTGTATGAGTCCTTACAGCTTCCTCATCCACCGCTTGCACTAGATGTGCCACTTGAGCAAGTCATCTTCTTTGATACAGAGACGACAGGATTAAGAGGAACCGGAACGACTATCTTTTTACTCGGGTTCGCGCGCTTTGAGCAGGGCGGATTGCTGATGCGACAATATTTCTTACCGCATCCGCACTTTGAAGCTGCTTTTTACCATCACTTCCTGCATGATATCGGAGATGATGTCCGCTTTGTGACCTATAACGGGAAAAGCTTTGATTGGCCGCAAATCAGGACACGTCATGTCTTCGTTCGGGAACGTGTTCCTCGTTTGCCGAAAGTCGGTCATCTCGATTTACTTCATGTTGCGCGACGGATCTTTAAAGGAATGTATGATTCCTATCGATTGACAGCGATGGAAGAGCGTATCGGATTTGAACGGGAAGGGGATTTACCTGGTTTTTTAGCACCGATGCATTACTTCCAGTACGTAGAACACCAGCATCCAGATATCATGACGGGAGTCTTGCAACATCATCTGGATGACTGTTTAACGCTTGTCGGACTGTATGATGCGTGCAACCGCCTCGTCACACACCGAGCGGAGGCTCCTTCTCCGATTCAAGAAAACATCGCGATTTGGCTGGCAGATCTCGGAATTCATGAAGGATCACACGCTCATTTTCAGCAAGTCAAAGAACTATCAGCAGAAGGATGGTTACGCCAAGGATACTTGCATAAAAAAATGAAGAATCATGAAGAAGCACGAGAATGTTTTTTAAAGAGTGATAGTTATTTAGGATATATCGAACTTGCGAAGTGGGCAGAGCACATTGCAAAAAATCCTGTGCTTGCTTATGATTATACGGAACGAGCACGACAACACGTCGAGCGACATCATTGGTTAATCACTAAAAAAGAACGGATATTAGCTGAACTGGATCATCGAGAACGTCGGTTAAAAAGGAAGTGTGACGTGTGAAAGTAGTCGCCATCACAGGATATAAACCCAATGAACTAGGCATCTTCGATCAAAAACATCCTGGTATCCGGATCTTAAAGGCAGCATATCGAGAGCGGATGATTCGCTTGATTGAAGATCGTGGAACAGAGTGGTTCATCACGAATGCCTCGCCTGGATGCGAAATCTGGGCATGCGAGGTCGTTCTTGAATTAAAAGAAGAGTATCCACATATTCGTCTTGGTATCCTCTTGCCATTTTTAGAGCAGGAGGCTCGCTGGAAAGAACCAGTCCAAGCACAGTATCTTTCGATTCTTGAACAAGCCGACTTTGTCGAAGCAATCAGTCAGAAACCGTACACGGATCCATCACAACTGCGTAATAAAACGGAATTCATGATCCAAAAAAGCCAAGGATTGTTGTCGGTTTTTGATGAAGAGCATGGAGGATCAGCGAAATTTTTAGTAGAGCGTGCTAGAATGGAAATGGAACAATCCGATTATCAGTTGTTTTTGATTACACAAGATGATTTATCTTGGCTCGAACAAGAATTACAATACAATGATCAGTGGGAGTGAAGAAGATGTATAAGCCATTGTTGACAGCGGACGATATTTACAAAAAGGAATTTAAGACCGGCCTCCGTGGCTATGTCATCGAGGATGTCGATGGATACTTGGATCAAATCATTAAAGACTATGAAGGATTCGAACGTGAAATCGAGCGTCTGAAGAAAGAGAATGAGTCATTGAAACAAACACCGACTCAACCGGAAAAACGGGAAGAGCGTCGCGTCGAACAAGCGGAACCACAAGTATCGAGTTCATCTAATTATGATATGTTACGCCGTATTTCGAATCTTGAGAAAGCCGTTTTCGGTCGTCCTCATCAAGACTAATGAATAAAAGACATTTCTGCCAATCGTCAGAAATGTCTTTTTTGATTTCCTTCTTTTCGAAAGAATCGTCATCTGAATGAAAATGGTGTTAAGATAACTAATAATACATATTACAAAGGATGATGAACCATGTTACAAGTCATGACTGCTTCTGTTCCGGCACCACCGCGTCGTCGTTTTTTTGCAAGTAAACAAGTAAGTACGACGACGAGTGAGACGGATGCGCTCTGCAATGAGATTCGTCAAGTATGTCGTTTTGATTGGATGTTGTTTGATCGGATTCGTCTTTCTGACACGACTGTCATTCCTTTTGCTTTGATTGGTCCTAAAGGATTGTTTCTCGTGTTGCAAAACGAGGCTGTCGTAGAATGGATGACAGAAGAATCTTGTCATGTCATCGATCCTATGCATGGTAGAAAAATGTTTACACCTCATCCGATTAATCAATCGAAACGCATTGTCCAAATGGTTCGAAAAACGCTAAAAGAGCAAGGAATCGTCTTACCGATTCATGGCATCACACTTTTTCCGAATGCACCACAGATGCGGACGGAACGTATTAAATTTCCGATGGGACACAGCTTTAATGATGTCCGGGCGTTCATCGTCTCAAAGAAATCCTCTCCTGTTAAAGAGCAAGAACGAAAACAAGTTGCGTTTTATCTCGCGCAGCAGCAGGAATGAACAAAGGCAGTGAAGCGCTCGCTTCACTGCCTTTTCGTTCAAAATCATCGTCTTGGTCGAGACGCAAGAATGTCCTCGGCCTGATCTAGGTCTTCTTTTAAGACATACACTGCTACGCGATCGTCTAAATCTTTACTAAAGCGTCGGAATAAAAACGAAGTCTTGACGCCACGTTCGACTCGAATATCTAAGTCGGCTGCTTCAAGTCGCGCAGCATCCTTTAATAAATCTTCTCCTTTTTCACCGAATGCTTCTCCAAGAAGCGACCATCGAAGGTTCTCCTTCGTTCGTCTGCTGACGATGACAAGAAATGCGACAATCAAAAGAATAATCAAAATCGTGCGAATCAGTTGTATATCCATCTTTGCCTTCACCTCATCTACTATCATACCGAGTTAACGCGCATAAAGTAAACGTTCAACATAGCGAGCGAACGATTTACTTTTTAAACCTTGCTGGCGATATGCGATATAACCGTCAGGGCGAATCAAATATAATCCAGACTGTTTAACACCGAAGCGTCGTGCGAGTTCACCGCCTTGATCGACGACACCATCCTCCTTCAGGGATTGATGAATCGGTACCGTTTCAAATAGATCGGGATAGGTATAGGCGAGTTCCTTGAATGGTTCAAGAAGATCATCGGTTGCATTTTTTGGTAAAAACAATAGTAATAAGAAATTTCGATCGGCACGACGCAATAAGAGTTCGTTCTTTTTCGTCCGCGGATGGACAACTTCACTGTAAGGCATCGGTTCACCTGGTTTTGGTGTCAATGGACTAAAATGTCCTTGTGTGACGAAGGTCGAACTCGCTGGATAGTGGCTATTGAGCTGAGCAATTCGATTCGTCACGAAATGATGTAAGGGTGCGATCTTGAGACTATTTCGAATGACTTTTTCCTGCAAGGGTAATAAAAAAGGAATGTTGATTTGCAAGAGTTCCGTCGCCAGGTTCGTTGATCGTAAGATACCTTGTGCCGCTTCGCGGCGTTCGACACTGTAAGAATCAAGCAACGGAAAACTTGCTTTGAACTGATGGACACACCAGAGCTTCCAAGCAAGGTTCATCGCATCAGCGATCCCAGTATTCATTCCTTGACCACCGACAGGGGAATTGATGTGTGCCGCATCCCCAATCAAATAGATTCGATGATGTCCAAATTTTTCAATGATCCGATTATGAACGCGGAACATCGAATACCAATGGACTTTTTTGAGCTCAAACGGTACTTTGGCTCGATTTTGTAAAAAATCGTCAATCGCTTTATGGTCGGTCGGAACAGGTCCGCTCGTTAGATTGCCCGTAATCCGGAACAAATTTGACTGGAGAGGAAACGACTCGATGACGCCATGATCAGAGAAAAAGATATGAACTTCCTCAGAAGAGAGCGGCCAGTCGACCTCGATGTCAGCCAGTGCCCACGATTCTTTGAACGACTTCCCGCTGAACGGAAGCCCGAGCTCACGACGAACGAAACTGTTCGCACCATCTGCTCCGATGATAAAAGAAGCATCGACTGTCTCTGTTTCTCCTTTATGTTGTAAGGATGCAGTGACGAACGTTGGAAATTGAGCAAACCCTGTTAATTCTGTTTCACGCTCGACTACGTGTCCATATGTGGCGAGTCGTGCTTCAAGAATCCGTTCCGTCTCACTTTGAGGCAAAAGCGTGACGAACGGAAAAGGTGTATTCAAATCCGTAAAATCAAGTTTTGCCTGCCATGCACCATTAACATAGAGGTTTCCTTGATTGATTTTAATCGCATTCTCCATCAAGTCTTCTGCAACACCGAGCCTTGCGAACAACTCTAAAGAACGCGCTTGAATCCCGATTGCTTTTGAGACGACGGATGGTCCGCTGGCACGTTCGACGATGCGAAAGGATAATCCATAGCGCGAGAGTGCGAGTGCGAGTGTTAAACCGGTTGGTCCGGCACCGATAATGAGGACATCTAATTTTTTATTCACGGATAACCCCCCTTAATTTACATCTTAGCCAAAACTCGTTACCATTAAACTATTGATGACACGCTTGACGTGTGAAAGGATGAAACTTGTGAACGAACAACTTTTTACGACAGAACGATTGATTGCGAATTTTAAAGAATACATTCGTCAGAATGAGGCACATCTGACGAAACGACATGCGTTAAACGCCTATTACAAGACGGTAGCAGGATCGATTTTATCGGACCGGATTGCTAAAAATGCAGATCTTATCGTCCGTATGCGTCATCTGGAAGAGGCGTACCAACACGTTGCACAAGAAGGGCGATGAAACAGGTGAACTTAGCCGATATCCGAAAGCATTACGTAGATTCTGAAGAGCGTTTACCTCGTCATGCGGCAGCTGTACTCGTTCCGTTAGTCGAGCAGGATGGCGAAGTCTATTTATTATTTCAAGTGAGAGCCAAGACATTACGTTCGCAACCAGGTGAAATCGCTTTTCCGGGTGGTCGGATCGATGGCGGTGAATTACCGAAAGCAGCAGCTGTCCGTGAAACGGTCGAAGAATTAAATATCAGTGCTTCTGAGATCGAAGTAATCGGCACACTGGAACCACTCGTGACACCGAACCGGTCGATCATTTACCCGTATCTTGGTATTCTCCATGCGACGGACTTTAATCCTTCTCCGGCTGAAGTCGATCATGTCTTTCTCGTGTCATTAACTGAATTGATGACTTCGAAGCCGATTAAAGGAGATATGGAGTGGCGGATTCGCCCTGGTAAGGAAGTGCCGACCGAACGCATGGCGAATCGAGAAGCCTATCTGGATCGTACGTATACAGTCACGGAGCACTTTTATGAGCACGGGGATTATCTGATTTGGGGATTAACCGCTAAAATCTTGCGCCAGTTCTTAGCTCAATTGACGCGTGACTAGCTTTTTCAGTCGTTATTTTATATGATTAACTGTAATTGAACGTGTCAGGAGATGAGTCAAATGGAAGAAACAGAAGAGTTATTCGATTATATCGTTGGCGATATGGTAAAAACGAAAGAAGGCTGGGTAGCAGAAGTAACGGCTGTATTGACAAATACGGTCGTTGGTGATGTATCCCACACGAAAAACTTTGAGGCACTCGGCTTAGAGTTCGAAAAACAAGTCTTATTGAAGTCAGAGATTGAATTGTTAGAACGTAAAACAAAATAATGTATGAAAGCACACCATATAATTGGTGTGCTTTTTTATGTTCATCCAGTGAACTGAATAATAATGAAATCATACATTCTTTTAATTTTTGAAGAATTGGACAAAATAACTGAAAACATCGAAAAGATACATTTATTACAAAAAAGTAACAAAGACTAATTCGTAACAGAACGGTTACAAAATATAAAAACGTTGATACACAACGATTGAGAGCGTTTTTTGTAAGCGTGTAACCATTTCGTTACTTTTTGACAGATATATTTCAATTTATAGTGTTCGCTTTTCAAACGGTTTGTCACCGTGATACGTTGTGCGGGTCGTAAAACGGCGAGAAAGGTTGGCACCAATATGAAACGAACATCATTCCTATTATCCCTCTGTTTAGCGGGATTCATATTTATTCTTCTACCACACCATGAAGCATCAGCCGCACAAATTGGTATTGGTACAGAGAAGACGATCGTACAAAATCCGTTAGAGATGAAACGTCAAGCTGCTCAAGAGAAGCGTGAACGAGCAGAGGCGAAAAAGCAAGTGCGCTTAAAAGCCATTGCTAAGCAAAAAGCGGAAGTAGAGCATAAAGCAGCAAAAGAAGATGCTAAAAAGAAAGCACGACATGTTGTGAAACAAAGCTTGAAGCAAGTAAAGACTGAGCGCTCGGCAAAACGTACGGAAACATTTGAAACGACAGCGTATACGACGAATCCAGAAAACAATGGAAGTCGTTTGTATAATGGTCGTGCCCTAACGGCATCGGGTTATGACGTCACGAATACGATTACATACGAAGGACGTCGCATCGTTGCTGTCGATCCATCGGTCGTGCCGCTTGGAACAAAAGTACACGTAGACGGTTTTGGTGATGCGATTGCGCTCGATACAGGTGGTGCGATTCGCGGGAAAATCATGGATCTCCTTGTCGGTTCAAAACAAGAAGCATTAGAATGGGGACGTCGTCAAGTGACGGTGACGTTCGAATAAGTGAAGATCAAGACTAGACGATGGGTAAAACGCCATCGTCTTTTTTTTGTGCTAGTAAAGGTGAATCAGTATTTAGTTTTAAAACAAATCGTTTTAGAAAACCAGGGGAACAATTGGACAAAATAGGTTTTGGAATGTGAGAGAAAGGGGAATTTTACAAAGATAATAAATAGGGGAAATGAGGGATGAGGAGTGATTGAGTTCAAGGATGTCGGCAAAACGTATGCGGATGGAACAAAAGCAGTGCAACACATCAACTTCACTGTTGATCAAGGTGAGATTTTTTGTTTAATTGGTCCATCAGGTTGCGGTAAAACCACGACGATGAAAATGGTCAATCGATTGATTGATCATACGGAGGGGCAAATTTGGATCGACGGTGAACCGATCATGTCAATCAATGAACACGAGTTACGTCGGCGAATCGGTTATGTTTTGCAACAGATCGCCCTTTTTCCACATATGACGATCGAAGAGAACGTCAGTGTCGTGCCAGAATTATTAAAATGGGATAAAGAAAAGGTAGCACGTCGAGTTGATGAATTGTTTCGTCTGACCGGTTTAAACACATCGCTTAAGAAAAAATATCCGAGTGAACTATCTGGGGGACAACAACAACGTGTCGGCGTCATGCGCGCACTTGCGGCAGAACAAGACGTTATTTTGATGGATGAACCGTTTTCCGCCCTCGATCCCATTTCCCGTGAACAATTGCAGAATGATTTGTTGCATCTGAACGAAGAGCTTGGAAAAACAATTTTATTCGTCACGCACGATATGAATGAAGCACTAAAACTCGGTAGTCGTATTTGCTTGATGAACGCTGGGGAGATCGCATTCATTGGCACGAAGGAAGAGGTATTGGCGAGTAATGATCCGTTCGTTCAAGAGTTCATGCGTCAAGTCAGGGGGAATGTCGAATGAATGGCTTGATTGAAACGTATCAAGATCGAAAGAGTGAATTGCTTCAAGCGTTGATCGAGCACATTCAACTATCGGTCATCTCATTACTTATCGCATGTATCATCGCCATTCCGCTTGGGATTTATTTATCACGGAACAAACGTTTGAGTGAGTGGTCGATTGGTGTGACTTCCGTCATTCAAACGATTCCATCATTAGCACTACTAGGTCTGATGATTCCACTTGTCGGAATCGGTACAGTTCCATCTATCATTGCACTCGTTCTCTATTCATTATTACCAATCGTTCGAAACACCTATACGGGTCTCGCTGAAGTTGATCCTTCCATCAAAGAGGCGGCACGAGCATGTGGAATGACTCCAATGCAAAGTCTGTGGAAAGTTGAACTTCCGTTAGCTCTGCCTGTAATGATGGCAGGGATTCGGACGGCAATGGTACTGATCATCGGTACGGCGACGATCGCTGCCTTGATCGGTGCTGGCGGATTAGGGTCGATCATTCTCCTCGGGATTGACCGTAACGATAACTATTTACTGTTACTTGGTGCGATTCCCGCAGCACTCCTTGCTCTTCTATTTGATGGTTTACTACGTCAAACGGAAGTCGCGACCCGAAAACGACAGACGGCACGTCTCGTTACGGCAGTCGTCTTAATGGTCGCAATCGTCGTCGCACCTTTTGCATTCGGGCGTAGTGAACAGCCGGATCTCGTCGTTGCCGGAAAACTTGGTGTAGAACCGGAAATTTTAATGAATATGTATAAAATCGTCATCGAAGATGAAACGGATTTGACGGTTCAAGTTAAACCAAACTTCGGAAAGACGACATTTGTCTATAAAGCGCTTGAGTCAGGAGACATCGATGCCTATCCAGAATTTACAGGAACGGTACTCGCAAGTTTGACGAATGAAAAACCAAAGTCGAATGATGCAAAAGAAGTGTACGAACAAGCGAAAGCTGGTCTCAAGAAACAACAATTGGCTCTTTTACCACCTATGAACTATAACAACACCTATGCTGTAGCTGTTCCAAAGAAATTAGCGGAACGCTACGACTTGAAGTCGATTTCTGACTTAAAACAAGTCGCGAATCAATTGACGGCAGGATTCACATTGGAATTCAAGGATCGTCAAGATGGCTATAAAGGCATCCAAGATAAATATGGTGTTAATTTCAAGAAAGTCGTCACGATGGAACCAAAACTGCGTTATAAAGCAATCGAATCTGGTGAAATCGATGTCATTGACGCCTATTCGACCGATCCCGAGATTGCGAAATATGATATGGTGGTTCTAAAAGACGATCAGCAATTGTTCCCGCCATACGAAGGAGCTCCGTTACTTCGCCAAGAGACAATCGAGGAGTATCCAGAAGTAAAACAAGCACTTGAGCAATTGTCAGGTAAAATTTCAGATGAAGAGATGTCGAAAATGAATGAAGCCGTCGCTTACGGCGGTAAGACCGCGAATGAGGTCGCTCGTGATTATCTGAAGAAAGAAGGCATCATCCAATGAAACTATTACTGATCAGTAATCCAACAGCAGGAACGAATGGTACTGGATTACTTGGAGAAGTCATTGAACCTTTGAGTACATTATTTGATGAAATCGTCATTCGAAGCACAAAACAAGCCGGAGATGCGATGCATTTTGCGGAAGAATCGTCGGCGTTTGATGCAGTCGTCGTCATCGGTGGTGACGGGACGGTCTTTGAGACGATTAACGGTGTTGCGAAACTAGAAGAGCGTCCGATACTTGGTATCATTCCTGGAGGGACGTGCAATGATTTCGCACGAACGCTTGGTTTACCAATGGCACCACGGCTTGCAGCAGAAGCGATTGCCATGCAACATGTCGTTCAAGTCGATCTCGGACAAGTCGAAGATAGCTATTTCTTGAACTTTCTCGGTGTCGGTCTCGTCGCAGAAGCATCGATTGGGATTGACACAGAAGAAAAAGCTCGCCTTGGGAAGATGGGATATTATTTATCGACGATTCGCTCGAGCTTAGAAGCAAAACCTTTCGAATATGAATTGATTTTAGATGAAGGTCGTCATATGACTGGTGAAGCAGTATTGATCCTGGCAGCAAATGGAGAATCACTCGGTGGAATCGAGACGAATTTATCGGATGGAGCTTATAATGATGGAAAACTCGATTTAGTGATCGTTGATGAGGTAAATCTGACGACAATCCGTGATGTCATCCTTCAAAAAATTGGTCTCGCTAATGATCCATCGTTTACGCACATCTTGACGAGTGGATTTCAATTAAAAACGAAAGAAGCAAAAGTCATCGATACAGATGGTGAAAAAGCGATTCATACACCGATTACCGTCAAAGTGCTACCGGAGTACCTTCGTATGTACGGCGGCAACCAATAATAAAGATAGTTGAAGAGGAGGTCGCAAGTGGTAGCGACCTCCTCTTTTTTGTTTTGCGTTCGTGCAGTGCGTATGTGCGGTTATGCTTTGACGCTTTAAAGAAAATATTCGATAAAGGATGACTTTCACGATTTGTTTCTGTACAATGAAAAAGTATTTTGAAAAGGAGGTGAAGCACCATGAAAGGAAACGCATGGGCTTCAAAAGTTGGATTTATTTTAGCAGCAGCGGGATCCGCCATTGGTCTGGGGGCCATCTGGAAATTCCCGTATACGACTGGAACGAACGGAGGGGGCGCATTTTTACTCTTATTCCTTGTGTTTACCTTGCTACTTGGATTGCCTGTCTTGATTGCCGAGTTTTTAATCGGTCGAACAAGTGGAAAAACGGCACTTCAAGCGTTCTCAGCGCTTGGTCATAAGAAGTTCACGTTCATTGGTGTCCTAGGTGTCATCGCCTGTTTCTTGTTGCTCTCTTTCTACAGCGTGATTGGTGGATGGGTCTTGATTTACACCATTCTTGGTTTTACGGGTCGTTTGACGACGATGGACAGTGGTTCGCTCGGTGAATTGTTCGGAACGATTTCAGCCTCACCTCTCTATGTCATCTCAGGGCAATTGATTTTCCTTGCTCTGACATGTTGGATCGTTTTACGAGGTGTTCAATCCGGTATTGAAAAGATGAGTAAGATCATGATGCCATTATTATTCGTGTGTTTCATCATTCTTGTCGTACGATCGTTAACGCTTGATGGTGCGATGGAGGGTGTCAAGTTCTTCATTCAGCCTGATTTCTCGGTGCTCAATCGAACTTCTGTCCTGAGTGCCCTTGGGCAAGCGTTCTTCTCCTTATCGCTCGGTGTATCAGCGATGCTAACGTATGCATCCTATATGAAGGAACGTGGAGAAATCAATCGTTCTGCAGCATGGATCGTTGCGATGAATGTCGCCGTCTCATTACTCGCAGGATTCGCGATTTTCCCAGCTGTTTTTGCTTCAGGTCTTGATCCTGCAGAAGGACCGGCCTTACTATTCATCGTTTTGCCGACTGTTTTCAGTCAGATCCAGTTCGGGTCGGTATTTTTGACACTGTTCTTCTTGTTGTTCGCTTTCGCATCGATCACGTCATCAATCGCGATGCTTGAGGTCGTCGTTGCTTCCTTGACGGATCGAAAAGAAAATGCGACGATGCGTGATAAAAAGCGGACGACTTGGCTTGCGACACTTGCGATCGCCATCGTCGGGATTCCATCTGCACTCTCATTTGGAATTCTAGGTGATACACAATTCATGGGGAAAACATTCTTTGACAGTGTTGATTTCCTCGTCTCGAATATTTTAATGCCGATTGGTGCATTATTAATTTCAATTTTTGCCGGTTACAAACTCGACCGAACTCTTGTCGAGCAGGAACTGGTGACAAGTCCATTCATGAAAAAAATCGTTCCTGTATGGCGCGTAAGCGTCTGTTACTTGAGTCCGATCGCAATTTTGATCATTCTCATTTGGCCAATCTTCGGTTGATATGTAAATAGAACTCTCGGAAGGTAGTCGACTATATTTGTCGCCTACCTTTTTTGATGTAAAGAGTGATGCAAAAAAGGCAAACAGTTCGTTCTTCGGTCTGATGTCGTTTCTACAAAAGTATGTTGAAATATAAATAGACGAGGCGTAACATTTCGAGAAAACGGGAAACTTTTTGTTAAACGTTACGTAATGTTAAAATAAAGACACGTAGGCTAGATAAAAGAATCAGTTAGAAGGAAGAGGGGATGACATGAAGTCTTCATGGTGGATATTTGGTTCCATCGGTCTGATGTTCGTATTTCTACAATTAGCTGATACCTTCAACTTTTCAGGAATATTCATCGCACTTGGATTGTGGTTCATTTGGAGTGGTTACCGGACTAAACCAGGACGACGATATCGGACTGAGCGAAAATCGACTGAAATCAAGCGGAAAAATGTCAAAAAGAAACTGCTTCTTGATGACGAAGATGAGTTTGTAGGAAGCGTCATCTTAAAACCCGAACGGGCGACACGACGCTTTGAGGAGACAGATGATTTAGAACTTCAAGTTTTGCAACGAACGATTGAAGAAGGATTCACAAAAATCCAGACGTACGATCAAATCGTTCCTTCCATTCGAGATGGTGAAATCAGAAGTGAGATGCGGATGGTTTCACGCGAAGCACATGTACTGTTCGAAGAGTTATATGAAAGTCCGCGAGACGTCAAAAAAGTCCGAGACTTCTTTACATTCTACCTAGATTCCTTATTGTCGATTTCAGAAAAATACGCCGATTTGGAACGTCGTGGTGCACAAGTTCAAGTTGATACGAAAAATCAATTGATTTCGAATTTAAAAATGATCGGTCAAAAATTGAAGCAACAACAAACCTTATTGCTTGAGGGAGATACCGTTGATTTAGAACGGGAACTCTTGACGATTGAGAAGGTTTTAGCACAAGAGACTGAACAACGAAAACAGGAGGAGAGTTACCGACATGACCCATTCTGATAAAGAAACGTGGCAACAATGGCCTGATGAGCAAGATCAACCAACGATCTCCGATCCGTCGGTCGATCTAAATATAGCAGAGACACCACCCAAAATGCCGGCTCGACCTGTCGAAGAGATGATTCCTTCGGATGTTCCAGCAGAACAACGACAAAAGATCGAACGTCTGCTGCAAGTAATTGATCTTCAAAAAACGGATGCCGTCATGCAATTCGGAGCACCAGTCCAGCGTGAACTCTCTCAATTCTCCGATCAAGTCTTAAGTGAAGTAAAAATGAAGGACGGCGGTGAGGCAGGGAAATTGCTGAGTGACTTAATGCAACGTGTCCGTCAAATGGATCCAGACACACTCCAAGAAAAGAAGAGTTTCTGGTCAAACGTACCGGTGATTGGGCGAGCGAAGAAAAAAGCAGAAACGTATTTCTTACAGTATGAGAAGATGAGTGCTTATCTCGAGGAAGTCGTACACAATCTTGATCGTTCGAAATTCGGGTTGATGAAGGATATCACGCTACTCGATCAAATGTACCAAAAGAATAAACGTTATTTTGAGGAATTAAACGTCTATATCGCGGCCGGTGAAACGAAAATTGCTCACGTTCGTCAACATGAAATCGAACCGCTACGCACAGAAGTTGAAGTATCGCGAGATCAGACGAAATTACAAGAACTGAATGACTTGATTCAATTAACGGATCGTTTTGAAAAGAAAATCCATGATTTAAAATTATCACGAACAATCAGTTTGCAGATGGCGCCACAAATTCGTGTCATTCAACAAAACAATCAAATCCTAGCGGAAAAAATCGAATCAGCAGTCGTCAATACGATTCCGCTCTGGAAGAACCAAGTTGTCCTATCCTTAAGTCTGTCACGTCAAAAGGCAGCACTCGAAATGCAAAAGGATGTCACCAATACGACGAATCAGCTACTGGAGCAAAATTCGAAGTTGTTGAAGGAATCGTCGATCGAGATCGCAGAAGAAAACGAAAAAGGCATCGTTTCGGTCGAATCGTTAAAAGTAGCGCACCAAAACTTGATTGAGACGCTCGACGAGACGTTACGTATTCAACAAGAAGGAAAACAAAAACGTCGCGACGCTGAGCATGAATTAGAACGAATGGAGAACGAACTAAAACAAAAAGTCATCGAAGTCGCTTCAAAAAGCAGAGAACTACCAAACCGACCATACTAAGGAACACGATTTTTCGTGTTCCTTTCCTTCATGAAAGGAAGGATTCTGAATGAATAATGAAGAGAAGCAATTGAAATGGGACACAACTTGGTTATTATTTGCTCGGATGATGGCAGACCGTCATTCTAAATGTGCCTCAAAATCTGTTGCCTGTGTCATCGTCAAAGATGAAAAACCGATTTCAATCGGGATAAACGGAACACCCAGTCAACATGTGAACTGCAATGAAATTTACTTAAAGCAAGAGGGTATCCTCTATACATCAAAATCTGACCATTCGATTACCGAAGAGTCGATTGAACGAAACGGGATTCTTTTTTATCGTTGTGAAAATCAAGAGGAACATCATGAATGGTCGAAACAACACGAGATTCATGCTGAAATCAATGCACTCGGCAAGCTAGCTGCCGATTCGACGAGTGCGCGTCATGCGACAGCATACGTCACACATAGTCCGTGTCATGCGTGTAGTTTAGCGCTTATTGCATCAAAAATTGATCGTGTCGTCTATTCGACAGGTTATGAATATGGGGACGGATTGAACCTAATGCGACAAAGTGGAATCGAAGTCATCCACTTGCCGCTCGCAAATGAATATTTTCTTGAAAAAATTTAACGAAAAAGGGTTGTAAACGCTTCCATTGCGTTGTATGATGAAATCAAGCATTGCCATGGTAATTATTCACTCTTCCATTCGGACTGATTTTCAATCGAAAATCGGTCCACTTTTTTTTAGAAAAGAATTGACAAGACTTGAATAGTTTGGCATGATGACTATAGAATATGACGAAGCGGAACGCCGCATTTTCATACAAAGCCAATCAAGGAGCTGGAATGCCAGGTCGTTGAATGAAAAATCCTGACTCTTAAGAGTCAGGATTTTTTTTGTTATGGATGAACAAGTGTCGCTTCCTTGAGACGTTTAGCACGGATTGCGCATTTTGTGGCGACTGCACCTGCGAGAATCGTCAAGAACCGTTGACATAAAATGTCTGGTTGCGACTGATGTAAAAATAATTGATGTAACAATCGATTGAAGACGGCATCAAGAGAAGCAAGATGTCGTTTAATAGCAGTCGGCGACATATCTTGAATTTCTTCTGCCTGATAACCAGCGTCACTTTGGAAAGCAGAGAGGATGAGAAGCTCTGTTTGTGCATCAGCCAACGATAGTCCCTGTTCTTGGACAGAATGACAAGCATGACGCAATTCATGAAGTAATAACTGCTCCAATGCATGCGATGTATACGGTTTGTACGGATCATACGATTGAACAGCTTGTCGAATACGGTCGCGTGTCACGATTTCAGATGCACTCCATTCGTCGAGTGTTATGACAGCCTCGCTGTATAAATGAGTAAGTGGTCGAATCATCGTTTCTCCTCCTTTAAGCATAAAATTCACTTCCAGTTTCATCATAATTCATTTAGAAAACGCTTACAATATATGTTTGATAGTAGGCGTGAAGAAATCGTGTCTGCTATGATATGAATGAAGACAAAAGGAGTGAGATGACGTGATTCAATTATTCAAGGCGCTTCCAGAAGTGACGATGCCTTCTAATGAAAATGATGCATTTGACATCAATCAGTCGAATCAACCGATTGGACTTTCGCTAGATACGCTCGTTCCGGGTGAACGAATCGAAGAAATGTTACTCGTTGCCTCGGGTGAAATCCGCACAGGTCAAACCGGACGAGAATGGCTGCAGTTTACGTTCAATTCACCCGCTGGATCTTGTAAGGGAAAGCAATGGATCAATCAAGGAACAGCAGAAGAGGCACTCCGTCCATATCTCGAGACACGAATTGTTCGAGTCGAGGCGAAGGTAGAGGAATATCCGCCGCAGTCCGGTAATAAATCGTTGACGGTTCAACGCGTCACGCCGATTCATGATGCCTCACCGACACAGTTCTTGCCGCAGCTACCGGCAGGGGAATCGCTTGAAACGTACCGTGATCAGTTACTTGGATTGATTGATCAATTGGATGCGCCTTACCGCGAAATCGCACTATCGATATTGCGTCAATATTGGGCGGATTTTTCGACGCGACCAGCTGCATTATTTCATCACCATGCCTATATCGGTGGATTACTTAAACATACAGCTTGTATGTTGACGATTGGTCGAGGTATTTGTGATAGTGATCAACCATACTTAACGTTACTCAAATGTATTCAAGAAGCAGAAGCTGATCATAAAAATGAACTTTTCCAAGCCTCTGAACGAGAGATACGTCAATTTTCTTGGGATGATAGTTTTGATGCGCTCTATCAAGCTGCAAAAGGGATTGCGCTGTTAGATCAACGACCGAATCCGAATGAGTTATTGCTCGGTATTTTATTGCACGACATCGGAAAGTTATGGGAATATACACATGCAGGTGCATCGACAGATCGTTTTTCGAGACTGTTGCAGGTAACGGAAGAAGAAGAAGAACTAGCAGGCATTGCGCTTGACCCGGACGGTGTGTTGATGGGTCATATGCCATACGGATGCTTCGTGCTCGAACAAACGCTTCGTGAAGAAAATATTCGGTTACCACGAGCGGTCTACCACCGTCTCATGCATATGGTATTATCACACCATGGGAAACGCGAGTGGGGATCAAGTGTTACGCCGCAAACGGCAGATGCATGGTATCTTCATGCAATCGATCTGCTCGATGCACGAAAAGAAAAATGGCGTCAGCAACAAGGACGCTAAGGAGTGAAATCATGCAAGACAAAATACGTACGACCGTCATTACTGGTTTTTTAGGTGCCGGTAAAACCACGTTACTCAATCATCTTGTTTCGCAACCGACAGAGAAGTTTGCGTTACTTGTCAATGAAGTAGGTTCTGTTCACATTGATGAAGCATTGATTGAACGAAGTGACGAAGAGATGATCGAACTGACGAATGGCTGTATTTGTTGTTCGATTCGCGGCGATTTACGAGACGCGTTGCTACGGATCGCAAAACGCCGGCGAGATGGCGAATTATCATTTGATCGATTATTGATTGAGACGACAGGTGTGGCTGACCCTGGACCGATTCTTCAGACGTTCTATTTTGAACCAGCAGTTGAACAGTCCTACCAGATTTCTAGTGTCGTTACGGTCATTGATGCATATCATTTAGATCGTCAATTGACGTTCCAAGAAAATGTGAAACAAATCGGGTTTGCTGATGTCCTTATCTTAAATAAGATGGATTTAGTTGATGTATCAAAGCGCGAAACGTTGACCGCTTTACTGCGCGAACGAAATCCTTCTGCAGCCATTATTGAAACGGAACAGGGTCGACTGGAATCAAATCGACTATTTGAAACGTTCCATTTTCCGAAAGAAGAACAAGTACGACTGAGTCAACAAACGGATCAGATTCATCAATCGGTTGAGGATTTCACGGCATTGACGATCGTAGAAGAACGACCCTTGAACCGAAATCGATTTGGAATGGTCCTGCGTGAGGTGTTAGAAGCGTATGCGGAAGATCTCTATCGCTATAAAGGGATCATTCACTTTGCAGATACAAATCGAAAGGTGATCTTGCAAGGAACGGGTATGATCTACGGCACAGCAATTCGAGAACCGTTCAGTGAACAACCTAAGACAACGCTCGTTTTCATTGGGAAAGGGCTAGATGAACAAGCGATACGAAAAGGAATCGAGGCGGCAATTGAACATGGTTGAACTTTATTTTGACGGTACGGTCCGTCCTTCAAATGATGAAGCCGCGGTGGGACTCTTTAGTAAAAGTTCCGAAGGCGAAGTCACGGAAAAAATGTATCAAATTCAAGCAATCAATAATCATGAAGCAGAATTCATTGCTTTTGCGAAAGCCGTCGAGTGGGCGCACGAACTGATCGCACAAGGCGAGAGTGTTATTTCGTTTCGGACGGATTCAGAAGCGGTTGCACTGGCAGTCGAACGTGAATTCGTCAAGAACAAACGAACGCAGACGATCTTTGATCCTGCCTTTGAACGCTATCAACTCTTACCACTCGCCTTCGTGAAATGGATTCCACGGTCTGAGAACAAAGCAGATCGTGTCGCACGTGAGGCATTACGATTATACGAAGCATGATTGACGACAATCCCCCCTATCCTCAAGGTAGGGGGGATTGTTCATGTTCGATGCGCTCAATCAGGATTTGATCGACGCGACGTCCGTCTAAGTCAACGACTTCAAATCGGTATGGTCCAATCACGACAGCACTACCACGCGTTGGTACATCACCTAACGTATACAGGATTAAACCGGCTACTGTATGATAGGCGTTCAACTGTTCACCGGGCAAGTCTTCTGTATAGCCGAGGGTTCGCTTTAAATCATCGATGTGTAATAACCCATCTGCTAGGAACGAACCATCTTTTCGCATGACAAGTTCGGGTTCTTCCTCGACGCTTGAAATCTCACCGACGAATGCTTCGAGGATGTCAAATAAGGTGATCATGCCGAGGAAACCACCATATTCATCAAGGACAAAGGCGATCGATACAGTTTCCTTCCGCATCCTTTCAAGTAAAACGGTTGCTTTTAATTGACGGGGAACGATGAGCGGAGACTGAATCAGTCGTTCAAGTTCTTGGACAGGTCGTTCCGTCGATAGTACTTCTTTTGCGTCAATGAAACCGACGAAATGATCCAAATCTCCATGACCAACCGGTAAGTTTCGATGTCGCGCTTGCCGGAGCTCTTGTAAGATGGTGTCGGGATCATCGGCTAAGTCAATCCACTCTGTAACTGTTCGTGGCTCCATCAGTTCGTACGCATATAAATCATGAAAATCAAACACACGAGAGACTTGCTCAGCTTCCGAACGATTGAACGTCCCCTCTTTCGTACCACGAATCAGTAATTGTCGGACTTCATCTTCTGTCTCGTCTTCCGTCTGCAATCGATCAAGACCAACTAAGCGGAAGATGGAACTCGTCGACTTACTCAGAACCCAAATGAATGGTCGCAGAACGATCGAGAAGAATCGCATCGGTGGAGCGAGCCACATCGTCACCCGTTCTGGACTGACAAGCGCGACACGTTTAGGAACGAGTTCACCGATAACAAGCGAAATATAGGTGATGATCGTCACGACAAGAATATAGCCGATCGTACTGGCATAAGGAGCAATCCATCCGAATTGATCGAGCCAGTTGATGACAGGACCAGAAAGGGCGGCACCACCGAATGCACCATTGACGATCCCAATCAGCGTGATGCCGACTTGAACAGTCGATAACAAGTCGGTCGGTCGATCCAGTAACTCTAATGCGACATAAGCTGATTTTTTACCATCGTCCGCTGCCTTTTCTAATTTCGACCGTTTTGAAGAGAGTAAAGCGAGTTCGGTCATCGCAAAAATACCATTCGCCAGAATCAATAATAAAACAATCATTAAATTTATCAACCACATGAAATCTTCACTCCTTTTTCGATAATAAACTATTCCCCAAAACTGTCTCCCTCATTCCCATTCTGCAAGCTTTCCGGTAAACTAGAAGAGAAGTAATCAAAAGGGGGAATTTGTTTATGGAATACCGTGTAGAACGTGACACGATGGGGGAAATCCGTGTACCGGAAGCGCAGGAATGGGGCGCACAAACACAACGTAGTCTAGAAAACTTTAAAATCGGAACGGAAAAAATGCCGATTGAAGTCATTCGTGCCTTTGCAGTTCTGAAAAAAGGAGCGGCGCTTGCGAACCGCGACTTAGGCGTTCTTGAGACGGAAAAAGCGGGTGTCATCGCTGAAGTGTGTGACGAAATCATCGCGGGGAAATTTGATGATGAGTTTCCGCTTGTCGTTTGGCAAACGGGTTCAGGTACTCAGTCCAATATGAACGTCAACGAAGTGATCGCTCGGGTCGCGACACGCAAGTTGAAAGAACAAGGCAGTGAAACGACGATTCATCCGAATGATGATGTCAATAAATCACAAAGTTCAAATGATACATATCCGACAGCGATGCATTTAGCGGCAAAAACAGTCTTACTGGAATCACTTTTTCCAGCAATCGATGCGTTGCATGCGACACTTGACGAAAAAGCAAACGCGTTTGCAGATATCGTCAAGATTGGACGGACACACTTGCAAGATGCTACACCAATCACACTCGGTCAAGAAATCAGCGGTTGGGTCCGGATGCTTGCACTTTCGAAGCAGATGATCGAACGGACGCTTGATCCGTTAACGGAATTAGCAATCGGCGGTACGGCAGTCGGGACGGGCATCAACGCACATCCTGAGTTCGGTGATTTGGCTGCGCAAAAGATGAGTGAGGAAACGGGGTATGAATTCACGAGCGCAGAAAACAAATTCCACGCCCTAACGAGCCACGATCAACTCGTCTTTACGCATGGAGCGGTCAAAGCGCTAGCGATGGACGCGATGAAGATCGCAAACGACGTTCGCTGGCTCGCGTCAGGTCCACGAGCAGGAATCGGCGAAATCACGATTCCTGAAAATGAGCCGGGAAGCTCAATCATGCCGGGGAAAGTTAATCCGACTCAAAGTGAAGCGTTGACGATGGTCGCAGCACAAGTCCTTGGAAACGATGCGACGATTAGTTTTGCTGCAAGTCAAGGAAACTTTGAACTCAACGTCTTTAAGCCGGTCATCATGTATAACTTCATACAATCGGTTCGTTTACTGACAGATGCCTTGCATTCGTTCAATGACCACTGTGCGATCGGAATCGAACCAGAACAGTCCGTCATCGCTGAGAACGTCGAACGTTCGTTGATGCTTGTCACTGCACTCAACCCGCATATCGGATATGAGAATGCGGCGAAAATCGCAAAGGCAGCGCATCAGTCAGGTTCGACATTAAAAGAAGCAGCACTTGCGACTGGTTTATTAACAGAAGAACAATATGATCAATGGATCGTACCAGCAGACATGGTCCGTCCGAACTTAAAAGCGTGAGTTGAAAAAGCGGGGGATTTCCCTCGCTTTCTCTTTATCCGAGGTATGTTCTTCGGGTCTATAGAAAGAGAGGGGATTGCATGGAGCGAAATCGAAAGCGGGCAGAAAAGCAACTGCAACAAACAATCATCATGGTGGAGACATTATTACGGATGCCGACCGTACCACGTACAGAATTGCTTGCCTTAGCGAGCTGGATGGAAGGACTCGGCAGAGAGGATCTCTTTAAGGGACTTGCCGATCAGGTGAGCCGTGAAAAGGTCACTTGGGAACGGATAGACGCTATCATTGATCAGCCAAGCGTCAAAGAATTATTGCAGCCCATCGTCGATCAGTTATCGGAGCGCTCACGTGCTAATCGGGTTCGAAAGGAATTAGTCGTCACTGTGACAAGACGTTTTCTTGAAAATATCAAATGGAAAAAGTCATTGGAACAAGCGCGCTATATGTCACGATTTTTTAGCTCTGTAGAAGATACATTATCCATTTCGCACGACATTACGATGGACGCCGTCATCATCGATTACGCATGTATCGTTGATTCAATGGAACTGTTCAAAAAACTTATGAAGCAGATGGAATCCTCATTCGTTCCGGTCATTATCGTTGGTCCAAGTAGGTCAAAAGTTCGTCAGATTAGTTATGAGATGGGTGCCGATGACTATTGGGATGAAACTGTGATGAACGAAGAGCGTCATGTCCGCCTTGCGCGGCTTTTACGAAAACTAAGAGTCGTATCATCGACGATTTTGGTTGACGAATTGACAGGTGCGTATAATCGGAAATATCTCCAGAGTGCATTTGATCGCCGTTTAGCGCGACTGGAACGAGAACAACGAACATTTGGACTGGCGATTTTTGATCTTGATCATTTTAAACGAATCAATGACTTACATGGACATCCGACGGGGGACTTAGTTCTTTCCGAACTAGCAACCGTAGTTCAACAGGCAGCTCGTCTCGACGATGAATTCATCCGATTTGGTGGTGAGGAATTCATTTTACTGTTTTCAGCAGAAACATTGTCTCAAGCAGTCACGAGTATAAATAAAATACGGGAACGCGTCGAACGACATATTTTTGCGAATGGATTAAAAGTCACTGTTTCGATTGGTCTGTCTTTTTCATTAGATGTACATACTTCACTTGCTCAGGCAACGGCAGAGGCGGACGAGGCGTTATATCAAGCAAAACGGAATGGACGTAATCAAGTCATCTCCTATTCGACAGCGATATCGATTGAAAAATCATCCGTATATATCCGTGTCGAAGAAGGGCTGCTTAATCAAATCCGTCAGTTTGATTTGCCCGATCATCCGAAATATCACTTCGAAGTGATTCCACTAGACGATCAGCGGACTGCACCATTACAATTGGCAATTCTTTCGCTTGATCAATTAGCAATTGAGAACTTTCAGCGACTAGAAGAATGGAGAAAACAACGAGAATCAATCATTGATATGTTAGTCGTGGCGGAGCAAGAAGATGACCGTCTTGCGGAATCATTATCTCGAGGGGCAACGGATTATGTGATGGCATCACATGTAGACCAACAAGCGGAGGAATGGATCACGGAGTGGATCATGCAAATTCCATGAAAAATCAGCCTCATTCTTCCGGTATTTGGAAGGATGAGGCTGATTTTATAATGATCGATCATATTGACGAATAACGAAGGGGTAATCGTTTCCGTCTACCGCATCATGATGCGTTTCAGACATGATCTGAAACGTAGGAGGGATATCGGGATAATGTACATCTCCTGTGAGCGTCGCATCAATTTCTGTCACATAGATGCGTCGTACGAGAGGAAGTGTTTGAGCGAATAGTTCTCCTCCGCCAATCAAAAAGACTTCTTCTTCTGAATCGATGTATGGTTGTAAAGCAGATAGATCATGCCATATCGTTACACCTTCGGCTACAAACGTCTGATCACGCGTAATGACGATGTTCTCTCGACCGGGCAACGGCCGTTCGATGGATTCGAACGTCTTTCGTCCCATGATGATCGGTTTGCCAATCGTTGTACGCTTGAAGTGAGCCAAATCAGCTGGAAGATGCCAAGGCATCGCATTGTCACGACCGATGACATGATTTTTCGTATACGCTACGATATGTGTGATCATACGGCTACCACACCTTTAATGTGCGGATCAGGATCATAGCCTTCAATGATGATGTCTTCGAAGCGGAAGTCTTCGATACGATCGACTGTTCGAGCGAAGCGAAGCGTTGGTAATTTTTTCGGGGTACGCGTCAACTGAAGATTGACTTGCTCAATATGATTTGAATAGATATGAGCGTCACCAAGCGTATGAACGAAGTCACCAACTTCAAGTCCACACACATGTGCAATCATATGTGTCAGTAACGCATAAGATGCAATATTAAATGGTACGCCTAGGAAAACATCAGCTGAACGTTGATACAATTGGCATGATAGTTTTCCGTCAGCGACATAAAATTGGAACAAGAGATGACAGGGCGGTAACGCCATCTCATCGACTTGTCCAGGATTCCAAGCACTGACGATCAAACGACGAGAATCCGGATTCGTCTTAATCTGTTCAATGACTTGTGCGAGTTGATCGACCGTTGTACCATCTGGACGTGGAAAAGAGCGCCATTGTGCACCGTATACAGGACCTAAATCTCCGTTCTCATCGGCCCATTCATTCCAAATTCGCACACCATTTTCCTGTAAATAACGAACATTCGTATCACCTGAGATGAACCAAATCAACTCATGGATGATCGACTTCATATGTAGCTTTTTCGTCGTAATGAGAGGAAAGCCATCTTGAAGGGAGAAGCGCATTTGGTGACCAAACACGCTGAGAGTCCCTGTTCCCGTCCGGTCTTCCTTTTTTGTTCCGTGTTCCAAAATGTGTTTGCAAAGTGCATGATATTGTTCCATCGGATGACAGCTCCTTTTAAAAAAATCCAAATTTCATTGTACCATAAATTAAGATTTTGAGGATGTCGGTAAATGTCTTGCGAACAGATAACGGAATAAACCAAATAGCGGAATCACGTCTTGCCACTCTAATGTCTGTGCATTCCGAAGACGAATGCGCCGGAGCAAATAGACTTGCAGAATGTAGAATAATAACAAATCGACGGTCATCGTTCGAACGAATTGATTGGTCTCAAAGTAGATGCGGAATATACTCCAATCCGATCGAGCAAGAGCAATCCAAAGTAATAATGTCGTCACGACGCTAAGTAAGGCGACGGCGGTAGGAATCCATCCCCGACGACGAAAAGGAAGAAACGTTTTCCTTGGAATAGCGAGGGCGACATAAGGCATCAACACGAAGGCACCTAAGAAGAACGATCCAATACTTGCGACGAGCGGTCCGGGGCGCATGAATCGTTTCTCATCTAGAAATAGTAAAAAGAAAGCGAACGGATAAATACCGAGTAAGGCAAATAAACTTAACGCGGATGTATCAAATTGACTTTGGTCGAAACGTAAAAACGAAATCAAGAAACCTTCTGGAAAGACACGATTATTTCCAAATAATAAGATGAAGACAATAGCAATCGCCCAGACAAGGAAGAGCAAATATCGACGATACATTTGTCCACACTCCTTTCTCATACCTTTCTTTCCCATCATCTTGGATGTAGTAAACACTTGGATTTCATATTTCATGATATCAAATATGTTGAGGTTCTTGCTTGAGCCCCTCTCATGGACATGTTAAGATGACGTTGTGAGAATTGAAAGCGCTTTTACAAATTGGTGCAATCGTTTGCTCAATATGTAGCACGTTACGTACATAAAAGAGGAGAGTGTTGAGGATGGAACGTAAATGGTGGCATGATAGTGTCGTTTATCAAATTTACCCACGTAGTTATAATGATTCAAATGGAGATGGAATCGGTGATTTGAACGGGATCATCGAAAAGTTGGATTATTTAAAGACGCTTGGCATCGACGTCATTTGGCTAAGTCCTGTCTATGATTCACCGAATGACGATAATGGTTATGATATCCGAGATTATGAAGCTATCATGAAGGAATTCGGAACGATGGATGATTTTGATCGTCTTTTAGATGAGGCACATGCACGAGATATCAAAATCGTCATGGACCTCGTCATCAATCATTCGTCAGATGAACATCAATGGTTCGCGGAATCGCGTCAAAGCAAGGACAATCCGTATCGGGATTATTACATGTGGCGCCCAGCAAATCCAGACGGTTCGTTACCAAATAACTGGGGTTCGATTTTCTCTGGTCCTGCCTGGGAATATGATGAAACAACAAACGAGTATTACTTACACTTATTTTCGAAGAAGCAGCCTGACTTGAATTGGGAAAATGAACAGATGCGTCACGATGTGTACGGGATGATTCGTCGTTGGTTGGATCGAGGAATCGATGGTTTCCGAATGGACGTCATCAACTTGATTTCGAAAACACCCGGATTACCAGATGCGACGGTCCATCCAGGAGCACTGTATGGGGATGGTGGAGAACACTATATCAATGGACCGCTTGTTCATGAATTTCTACATGAGATGAACGAAGCATCATTCGGCAAGTACGATGTTCTGACAGTCGGTGAGATGCCGGGAGCAACGACAGATGACGCCATCCTTTATACGGATCCGGCACGTAATGAGGTTAACATGGTCTTTACGTTCGAACATATGGATCTCGATTCAGGTCCGAATGGGAAATGGGACGTCATTCCGTTTGATTTACTCAAACTCAAGCAAAACTTCACCAAATGGCAGACGGCGTTACATGAGACGGGCTGGAACTCGCTCTATTGGAACAACCACGATCAACCCCGCGTCGTTAGTCGATTCGGAAATGACACGACGTACCGCGTCGAGTCGGCTAAAATGCTCGCTACATTATTGCATTTGTTAAAAGGGACGCCATATATCTATCAAGGCGAGGAAATCGGTATGACAAACGTCGCTTTTGAAGATATCGCGGACTATGAAGATATCGAAATTCGGAACATGTGGAAAGAACGTACGGAACAAGGGGCATCTCCTGCTGAACTGTTACGATCGATTCACATCAAAGGGCGCGACAATGCTCGGACACCGATGCAATGGGATGCATCAGAAAATGCTGGTTTCTCGACGGGAACACCATGGTTGAAGGTTAATCCGAACTATCCGGAAATCAACGTCGAACAGGCACTTGGAGATGAACAATCCATCTTTTATTACTATCAACAGTTGATTCGTCTACGACATGACCATGAGCTCGTCGTCTATGGTCGCTATGAACTCTTACTCGAAGATCATCCGCAAGTCTACGCCTACTCACGAACGCTTGAAGAGGAGACATGGTATGTCTACTGTTCGTTTGCTGACCATGATGTGAATATTCCATTTACGCATGATACGTCAGATCGCGTCATCGGAAACTACGAAGAGTCAGTCATTACAGATGAACTTACGTTACGACCATACGAAGCTATCGTCTTCCGTACGTTTAAAGCATAATTTCATCCGTACAAATAAAAGAGGCACTGCTCATTCGCGTGAGCAGTGCCTCTTTTTGCAGTGATTCGTTATCGTTCCAATTGAGCGACTTGTTTAACCTGAGCGATAATCGTCTCCCGATCTGTCGAAGTCGGATAGAGGCGGATGCCATACAGTCTCTCGGGACCAACTGGCTTTTCATGCAGTAGTTGACCTTCGATGCACAAGGGTTCTTGCCCCTCGATCAATGAGAACTCAACAACAATTTTCATTGATTTCAGAAGGGGAAGTTTTAATTCCGTGCTGATTGCTAGTCCATTCGGTGAGATATTATGAATTTTCATCAGTCCATTAGGAGTACGCTGGTCATTTTTCAATAAATGAAATTCACCTGTTATTGGTTTTTTTAGCGTATATCGAAATGGTTCATTCCGTTTGATTTTCATGTAGGCACCTCCTCTCCCATTATCCGACAATTTCGTCAAGTCTTCTAGCTTTTTTTAGGTCATGCAGCAGCGTCTGTTGATCGTTTCGTTGGATGGATACGCTTAGCTAAATACATGAATGGTGTCGCGAACCAAGCGACAACGAATTTTGCGAGATATGTCGTAAGGAATATTTGCCACCAGATGGAGAAGGGCATATCGTGAAAGGCGATCGCACAAAACGTCAACGTATCAAGCAACTGACTTAAAACGGTTGACCCTGTCGTCCGTAACCAAAGTTTACGTTCGCCGGTCTTCTGACGGATCTTTGAATAAATAAAGACATCAAATAGTTGCGAGACGAGATAAGCGGCAAGACTGCCAACAGCAATCCAAGGTAATAGTCCAAACAATAAATGCAAGGAATCGGATGTTTCGAGTGCAGCCTTATCTGAAAGTGGTGTATATAAGAGACTGAACTGCATGAGAACGGTCGTCGTGATCAGGGAGAAGAACCCCATATAGACGCCTTTACGAGCGACCTGTTTTCCGTATTTTTCATTGAGGATATCTGTCGCTAGATAACAACTGCCATACACGACGTTCCCTAACGTAAAGACGAAACCGAAAATATCAACGGTTTGTGTAACTTGGATGTTTGCAATGATTGTTGCGATGGCAATCCACATCAACAATCCTGTCTTACCAAATAAATAATAACTGAAAATCAATAATCCCATCGTTAAAAAAATGGAAGGGATCCATAACCATTCGTTCATGAGATGTACTCCTTTCTGTTCATACAGATGAAAATTGTACGCTGAAATCGATCAACTGTCAAAGGTGATGAAGCGATAAGGGCATTAAAAAAAGACCATGAGTTCCATGGTCTTTCGGACGTTCTTTAGCCCATTCGTTGCAGAGAGTACCGACGACGTCTTCCTTTGACGTAATAGTTCTCTGTCGACGTAAAATCATTCGCTTCCAAAATTCGTTTTGCAAACGAAGCGTGCGGTGATTGTTCAAGGACACGCGCGCGTACTTCGTGACGATCTAGTACCCCGGAATACGTCAATGCTTCAGCAACTGCTTGAGTAGCTAGACCCCGACGCGTATAGGGATCAAACACCATGAAGTCGAGTTGGAAGTAGTGACCCATTTTTAAGAGCAGAACCCGCCCCACGATCGTATCCGCTTCAACGATATCAAAGTAATAATCTTCAGGATAACTGTGCTCGACGGAATCAAAAGCCCGCTCTTCTCCAAGCTCATGGTCATACCCTTTGATTTCTTGCGGAGTCAGTCCATATGCTTGTTCGCCATACTTCAAGAAATGATCGTACTCAGCTTGATCGACATGACGTAATGTTCGACGTCTCAATTCCATCACAAAATCCTCCCTCATCCCAATTGATGCTTCGTTTACATTATAGCGATACCCTCCGTGCAATTGCAAAAATTAACTAAAGCCGATGCGTAGTGACAAATATAAAAAAAGTCATTCTGTAATCATCTTGTGATTGTTTTAATTCCCGTGGAATATGGTAAAGTAATGATGTAGACAACTGCATACTGGAAGGGGCTGGAAAACGTGTTCACAGAACGTGACGGAATCAAATTGCGTCTAGAGCAAATCGAACGATTGTATTCGGACTTGAATCGTGAAGCGAAACAATTGACGGAACGCTTACGCCAATTAGATGAACAAGGGGATGAAGTTCACCATGATCTTTCCCTTAATAAAGAAGACCGCGATCATCTGAAGTCAAGCATTGATGAGACGCTTCAGGCACTCATGAAGCGGACGACGGTCGATGCAAAAGTCGAACAGGAAAAGCAAGAAGACCTGATTTCGAAAAAAGCATTGATTGAAGATATCGAAGGATTATTGAAGAAAAAGAAATGAGCTAGCTCCGGCTAGCTTATTTTTTTGTGGAGGAACACATTATGAAACCAACCATTGGACTGACGACATGTCTTCGTCCGACTGACGACGTGCATCATCGTGTGAAGCAGTTGTTAGCGGATGATACGATACATTTTATCTACGTCGTGCGTCAGAAAAAAAGCATAGAACACTTGCAACAGGAGACAGGATTACCGGTGCTTGTCGTCGATAAACAACGGCTTTATTTATATCCATTAGGCGAGACGACATCGTTCTTTTTCCATCCTTCGAGTGCGGTGTTTCGCATCAAACAAATTGATGCAGGTGGAGGCGACCCTCTCGTTGCGATCGGACGCTTATCGGAAGGGATGCGTGTGCTTGACTGTACACTTGGTCTTGGAGCAGATGCCATCGTCATGAGTCATGCCATCGGAGAGCGAGGTCAGATTACCGGCTTAGAAAGTCGGGTTGAGACAGCATTTATCGTCAAGAACGGATTAAAACGGTGGGAAGAATCCTACGAACCGATCAATCAAGCGATGCGACGAATTGAAGTGAGAGTCAAACACCATCTCGCCTATTTGAAAGAATGTCCGGATAATTCCTTTGATGTCATCTACTTTGATCCTATGTTCGAACAGACCGTCGAAGAATCGACGCATCTCGATGCTTTACGAACGCTTGCGAATTATGAAGCCTTATCCGAGCAAGCGATGGTGGAGGCGAAGCGTGTGGCACGTCAGCGCATCGTGTTAAAAGCACATTACGAGAGTCCCTTGTTTGAACGGTTTGGGTTTGAACGAACTAAGCGAAAGACGTCGAAGTTGCATTATGGCGTGATTGAACTGTAAGTCAAAAAAAGACCTCTGCCAATTTTTTGGCAGAGGTCTTACTTGTTATTTGCTGATTATTGAACGGCGTCTTTTAATTCGTCTTCCATCTCTTCAAACGTTTCCTGAACGGCATTGACCGGTTGTTTCGTCATCAAGCTGACAACGACCGTAAAGATCAAGCTTGTGAAGAATCCAGGTACCATTTCATAAAGCGTCGTACTAAGTCCGAGTTGAACCCAGATGATAACAGTCAAGGCACCTGAGATAATACCAGCTAGTGCACCTTGTTTCGTCATCCGTTTCCAGTAAAGAGAAAGCAAGATGATCGGACCAAAGGCAGAACCGAATCCAGCCCATGCATAACCGACGAGTGCAAGAATCGTCGCTGACGGATTCCACGCGAGAATACTTGCGATGACGGCAACGACAAGAACGGCAATTCGACCTGTCAGGACGAGTTCTTTATCCGATGCGTCTTTTTTCAAGAACGTCTTATAAAAATCTTCTGTCAACGCACTTGAAGTAACGAGTAATTGTGATGAAATCGTCGACATGATCGCTGCAAGAATCGCAGCCATCAAGAACCCTGTGATATAAGGGTGGAATAGGACGTCCGAGAAACGGATGAAGACTGTTTCCGGGTCACCTAGTCCATTTCCTTGTCCTTCAAAATAAGCAATTCCGACAAGTCCTGTCATCATGGCACCAATGATAGAGATGAACATCCATCCGATACCGATGCGACGAGCACTTTTTAAATCTTTGACGGAACGAATTGCCATAAAGCGGACAATGATATGTGGTTGACCAAAGTAACCAAGTCCCCAAGCAAGGAATCCGATGATTCCAAGAACTGTTGTTCCTTTAAATGGATCAAATAGGGAAGGATCTAAGTTTTCAGCATAGTTGTATGCTCCATCGACTCCGCCAACGTCTGTCAAGGCGACGATCGGTACAAGGACGAGTGCGATGAACATGATACAGCCCTGGACGAAATCGGTCCAACTAACTGCGAGAAAACCGCCAAAAAGTGTGTAGGCGATTACGACCGCAATCGTCAAGAGCATACCATAGTGATAATCAAATCCAAATGAGCTGACGAACAATTTTCCGCCAGAAACGATTCCAGCTGATGTGTAAAATGTAAAGAAGACAATGATGACGAGTGCAGATACAGTTCGAAGCACACGTGATTTGTCTTCAAAGCGATTCTCTAAGAAGTCGGGAATCGTAATCGAATCATTCGCCATTTCTGTATAAAGTCGGAAACGTGGGGCGAGTACTAAGTAGTTCACGTAACAGCCAATCAATAATCCGAGTGCGAGCCATAGTGCTGAAACACCTGTCGCATACATGGCGCCGGGAAGTCCCATGAGCATCCATCCACTCATATCCGAGGCACCAGCAGATAATGCCGTGACACCAGGACCGAGATCGCGTCCGCCTAACATGTAATCTTCTGTATTCGTCGTTCGCTTGTAGGCAAAATAACCGATTGCCAACATGAGAACAAGATACAGGATGATCGAAATCCATTCTTGCGTCATAAAGTTAAATCCTCCAAATGCAATAGTTTTTTCAGCGATCAAGCACGCATTGACCTGTTCGCCAAATGATATGTTTCCCACCTTACAGGGGATAAAACGACTTTGCAAGTTACTTCATTTTCATGAAAAGTACCGCCATGCCTAGTGCCTGAAGGGGTTGGGACGGTTTTAGTCCCTATTAAAGTTCTACTAATTAAAAATTTCTGAATATTTAATTGAAAAAAGAATGATCCTAAATAGTTAGGATCATTCAGTTCTGATCAATTTGCCCAAAACCGTTCATATGCAACGCTTAAGCGGTCGAGTGCTTGATCGAGCTGAGCTCGAGGACACCCAATATTTAAGCGTTCGAACGTTTCTCCACCTGAACCGAATGAAGAACCGTGTGTCAAAGCGAGCTTTGCTTCCTTGACGAGCCAATCAGCACGCGTTTTACTATCGAGTTCGAAAGCTTTGAAATCAATCCACAACAAGAATGTAGACTCCGGGATGACAACATCTAATTTCGGCATTTCTTGACGAATACGATGAACGGAATGGTCACGATTCTCTTCCAAATAATCGAGGAGTTGCGCTAACCATTGTTCACTCGCAGCATCTCCATACGCTGCCGAAATGGCAGTTGAAGCCAACGCGTTTGGATGAACGAAATGGCGTTGCTGAACACGCTCGATTCGTTGACGAATCGAAGTGTCTGGTACGACTAGATAAGACGCATATAGACCCGGAATGTTGAATGTTTTGGATGGTGCGCTGACTAAAATGATTTTTTCATAATCAAAGGCAAGAATAGGTGTGTGCACGGAACCTCGATAGACGAGATCCGCGTGGATTTCATCGGACACAAGATACACATCATACTGTTTTGCAAGTGCCACAATTCGCTGTAGTTCTTCTTGAGTGAAGACTTTGCCGCTTGGATTATGTGGACTACAGAGAATCATCATCTGCGCAGTCTGCATTTGTTGCTCAAGAAGCGGGAAGTCGGTCCGGTACGTCTCACCGTCTAAAAGAAGTGGATTTTCAACGATTTGCCGTTGATTATTCTGAATGATCTGATGAAAAGGAGGATAAACTGGTGTCTGGATGATGATTTGATCATTCGGTTCGGTCAGTGCCAAGACAGTATGCGCAAGTCCCGGAACGACACCGCTTGAATAAAGAATGGAATCGGTAGTGATCGTTACATCATATCGTTTCTGAAACCAATGCTGAATCGCTTGTTTTGCTTCTTCTTCAAACATCGAGTAACCGAAATGACCTGTGGCAGCACGTCTTGTCAATCGTTCTGTCAAATGATGCGGTGGACGAACATCCATGTCGGCGACCCACATCGGAATCAATTCATCTGATCCATAAAGCGATTGAAGTCCGTCCCACTTGACGGATCCCGTATTTCGTTTTTCAATCGTTTCATCGAAATTAATCTTTTCCATCAGACTTCACATCCTGTTCTTTTTAAGTTGAATGACTCCATTTCACCATAGCGGATAAAGAGAGGAAGGAGCAAGTCGGAAAATAACAGGTTTAACATTAATACTATCAGGTAATTACTTAACTCGAACCTACCATAACAGAACGGAGTGATGATCATGTTGCATTCTAAAGTAGTCGTTGGGCGATCGCCTGAAGAATTAGAAGAAAGACTGAACGAATTTTTTGAGAACAATGGTGTAGGGTCAAACGCCATTATTACGTTAAAGTTTTCAACATTCGTCGCGTCTAAAGCGGATGAACATTATTCAGTTTTAGTCGTCTATGATAACTCATTAACGAAAACAACACTGTAAAAAAGTGACAAGAAGTTGCATGAAATCATGTTGACTTCTTGTTTTGTCTTTTTTTATAAGTTATACTAAAATCAGGTTTTCAAGCTTCCGTAGGTTAATGGCAGACCTCAGCAATGGTAATGCTGCAGTGCGAGTTCGATTCTCGCCGGAAGCATACACACGTCTTTCGTCTCAAGTAATATATACTTGAAACGAAGGACTTTTTTTGTGAGTTCATTATTTTTGATTTGAGGAGTGACCGTTATGCATCCAGCCATTCATTCCGTGGGCGATAAAATTAAGCAAGAAAGAAAAAAACAAGGAATGACACAAAAAGCACTTTGTGAAGGTATTTGTAGCCAAGCTGAGATTAGTAAAATTGAAAATAATCGAAACTCACCGACGATCGATTTATTACAACAAATTTGTCGAAGACTACGCATCCCGATCTCAATGTTTTTTGAAGACGAAATAGTTGCTCAAACATTGAATGAAATCGATCAGAAGATGTTGCGGCATATGAGAGAAAAAACTTATATAGAAATGAAAAAGGATTTAGATAACTATGCTAAAACGAATCGAACATTTGAGGTTCAAGCGTTAGTTCGTTATCATCAACAGTTACTTGAATATGAAAAAGGAAATAATGACTATCGAACGTGTATTTCATTATTATTGAAGTTGGTAGCTGAAGAAAAATTGATTGAAAAGTCATTTCTACTATATACGAGAATTCAAATGGCGATTGCAGTTCTTTATACGAATCATGAAGAATTTAACCATTCTCATCAAATATATGATGATTTGTTAAAGTTGCCTTACCGAACACGTGAGTACAAAAAAATTAAAATGAAAATAATGTATAACTATTTACGTAATTTATATAGATTAAAAAGATTTGAAGAGGGATTACAAAAAGTCGAACAAATCATAGAAGAGACAAAAGAGTTACAGGATTTAACATATCTCGGTCATTTTTATTATCAAAAGGGTTTCTTTTTAGAGTCGTTACAAGCTACTGAAACAAGTATAAAAGAAGCGTACACGATTGCGTATTCATTTTTCATTGCGACGAATAATCACGCATACCAAAAAATTCTTGAAACACATATATCCGATTTATTACTATTCCCCATCGATGGAAGTGAGTGAGAAGTATAACGATGAATGATCTAACTTCATCAATTGGTACAAAGGTTAAACAATTACGTATCGAGAAGAAAATGACTCAAAAAGAACTGTGTGAAGGGATTTGCAGCCAAGCTGAGATTAGTAAAATCGAGAATGGCTTAAATTCACCAACAGTAGAGTTATTACAGAAAATTGCTGTTCGATTAAATAGTCCAATAGCAATTTTATTCGAAAATCTTTATGTTAACGAAGAAGTTGAGCTTTTTGATCATAAGATTTCAAACTTATTACGAGAGGAAAATTATGATCAAATTATACAATTCATTTCAAAATATAATCATGAAGATAACATAGACTTAATTATATTAAGTGCTTATTTTCAGATTATCGTAGATATGAAACAAGATCGATTTGATTTTAGAACGGCCGCCTCCTTGTTAAGCAATCTATTGTTCAAATATGATGTTTGGAACGAATCCATTTCCTTATTCATTCGGATTAAAACAGCAATTGCCAATCTATATGCTGAACATGAGTTGTATCATTTAACTACAAGCGCTTTTATCGAAATTGAAACGTTATTAGAAAAACTTGAAAGTTCTTTATATGTTACTTCTTTGATCAAAATTTATTTTAATCACGCTCAAATTCTTCTCTATCAAGACATGTTTGAAGAAGCACATATATTTATTCAAAAAGGAATTAATTTATGCTTAGATTCCCAACAAACCTTTCTTTTGGGGCATTTATATTTTCAACTAGGTAACTATCAAGAAGCTGTAGGCAACCCATTATTTCAAAAAACATACACGGTTGCCTATACATTGCTACATGCATTTGAATTTCAAACAACGAAAGAGTTGGTCGTTGACTTAAAGAGAGAATATCTATTATTTTCTTTTGAGAATTAATAGAAAGCGAGACCTTCATGTTAAAAAAGAGGGTTTTTTAATGAAAAATTGTAGATAATTGAATTGTGAAGGATAATAATATGGAAACTATAAACGAAATTGGGGAAACATTGAAATTTTATCGACAGCTGAACAGTTTATCACAAAAAGACATCAGTGCAGGAATCTGTAGCCAGGCTGAAATTAGCAAAATTGAAAATGGTAAGGTGATTCCGACCGTTGAGTTATTACATCAACTTGCTAAAAAACTTCGTGTACCTGTATCCAAACTTGTTAAAGATGATGCTGAACATCGTTTGGAACATGCTCATAGTCTTGATCAAACACTTCGTAAGCTAGTGAGAGAAAATAAATTTGATGAATGCCTCTATGCTATAGAACAAGTCTCTTCGAGTCGATTATCTGATGAAGTAAGGCGCATAGTAAGATACTATGAAATCGTAATTGCCTACCGACAGCATCATGTTGATTATCGAACGACCTCAGTTTTATTTACACGATTGATTGATCAAGAAGATTTACAGGTGCAGGACCCAATTCTTTACTTTCGAGTCAAGATGGCGCTCTCCATTTTATATGCGGAGTGCAAACAGTATCAACAAGCAGAAAAAATATTTGATGACGTATTGCAGTTAACGGCAGAAATCAACGGTTTAAAAGAAGAACGACTTAAAGTCCTTTATAATTATGCGAAGTTATTATATAAATTGAATCAGTCAGATAAGGGACTTGGTATCATTGAGGAAGGGATACTGCTCAGTCGAAAATTGAAACAGACATCCTACTTAGCACACTTCTATTATCAGCGTGGCGAGTTTCATGAACGGATGGAAGTAGACGGCATGCAGACGAAACATGACTATATGATGGCCTATGAATTGTTTTCTGCCTTTCAGATGAAACAATATGCTGAAATCGTTATAAAGACGAAATGTTCTTTTTTACAGTTAATGCCTGACTAGGATCACTTCTTAATTTACGAGAGAAGAGGAGAATCGTTGCGTATCGAGTCATTTGGTAAACAAATCAAACAACTACGAATTGAAAGAAAATTGACACAAAAAGAATTAGCGAAGGGTGTATGCAGTCAAGCGGAATTAAGTAAGATTGAAACTGGGAAAGTAATACCAACGATTGATCTTGTTCAACGTTTTTCTCAAAAGTTACGTATTTCAATGGATCAAATCTTCATCGATTCAAATGAAATAAATCTATTTGAGCGCTATGATGTAAAACTATCGGACTTTTCTAGGCAACGTCAATATGATGAGATGCTTGAATTCATGAAACGTTTACCGATTAACCTTCCAGCTTCCGTTCAGTTATTGATTCATTATTTTGAATGGGTCGCTCGTGAAGGGAAAAAAGATATCGATTATCGAACATGTATTTCTCAGTTGCTTCGCTTATCGGATGAACAACAAATGGAAACAGAGTATCCTGTTCTTTACTTACGTATCCGGATGTCAGTCGCAAACTATTATTATTTGAACGGACAATATCGATACGCGAGAAAAATCTATCAAGAATTATTAACCTATGATTATTCGACCGATACGCTAAAAAAGTTACAATGTAAAGTTCTATATAACCATGCGCAACAGCTTTATTTTCAAAATGATTTTGAAACAGGTCTAGAGATTACTGAAAAAGGAATCGCTTTATCTGTTGAACGAAAAATTACAGCGATGTTAGGTCACTTCTATTATCAAAAGGGATGTTTTTATGAAGAATTGATGTCTCCAGAACGCGATATTCGTGATGCGTTCACCTATGCCTACACCCTTTTTACTGCTTTTGATAATGAAAATCATGCCGCGCTAGTCCTGAAAGGGAAAAAACAATTTCTCTACTTTCAAATGTAATAGTGAAAGTGAAAGAAAGGAGTATATTTTGAAACATCTACCTGTCTCAATTGGCTATGAAATTAAAAGAATTCGAAAAGAAAAAAAGATTACACAAGCTGAGTTGTGTGAAGGCATCTGTAGCCAAGCTGAAATTAGTAAAATCGAAAACGGAAAAAATTCACCTACCATCGATTTGCTACAACAAGTGGCAAAACGGCTGAAAGTACCATTATCGATGTTGTTCCAAGATCATTTACGAAGTGATGTCTTTCAATCGTATGATGAACAGTTGGCAAATTTGTTACGTACTAATCATTATGTAGATGCACTTAAACTGATCAAACATCTATTGTCTACAGCAGAATATGAACAAGTACGTGATTTAGCATTATTTTATCAAATCATCGTGCAGGAAAAAACCGGTCAACTTCATTACTTAGAAGCCGTTCAATCACTCGAACAGTTACTAAATAAGGAACACCTTTGGTTTGACTCAGCTACTTTGTATTTGCGGATTCAGTTGGAGATGGCGAATCTGCATGTCCATTATGGTAATTTTGAATTGGCAGATGACCTTTTTCAGAATTTGATTCAATTAAAATATGAAACGATCGAATTAAAAAAAGTTAGAATCAAGATTTTATATAATTATGGACAACAACTGTCTATGCAAAAAAAATACCTTGCTGGTCTAAAAATCACCGAACAAGGTATTCAGGAAAGTCTTCAGATGGAAGACGGTCATTATTTAGGTCACTTTTACTTTCAACGGGGATACTTTACTCAACAATTGAGTGGTGATATCTCAGATATCCAACGGGATTTTACGATGGCTTATTCCTTATTTCGAGCATTTGATATGCCGATTCATGAAAAACTGCTTCTGGAAGAACACGCAGAGTATATTCTGTTCCTCACTTAAAATGAAAGACCAAATTGTCGACACTCTCGAAGTGCCTGTTCGATCAATTCAGATGCGCGATCGGGGTATTGTTGATGTCCTTCTAAAATGACAGTTGATACATCATTGACTCCAAAGAATGCTAATAAGTCTAACATATAGCGAACCGCGTGTTCATTTGGTGCTTTCTCTTTTGTCGAGTAATCACCACCGCGTGAATGAATCAACAGCACTTGTTTGTCTTCAACAAGTCCGATCGAACCCTCGGCTGTATAACGAAACGTTTGACCAGCCTGTGCGAGGTAATCCATATAGTTATGAAGCGGTGCAGGAACCGTTAAGTTCCACATCGGAAATGAAAAAACGACCTTATCGGCATCTAAGAATCCGTTTAAATATTCTTGAAGCCGTTGCGCGTGGATCGCATCATCTCCCGTTAATTCCTCTCCTTTAAATAGTCGACCTGCCGCATTCGCAAGCTTTAAATCAAAGAAGGGGAGACGTTCCTCGAATAAATTCAAAACCGTGATTGTATCGCCAGGATGATGCTCGCGATACGCATTTAGGAAAGCATCGTTCAATTCAGAACTAATGCCTTTTTTTTGATGTGTGCTATCATTGGCTTCAATAAACAGTAGATGAGACATAGTTAATCGCTCCTTTCTATACCTATCTATTCCCATTCTAATCAAAATCATGACTTCCCATTATTTTATTATTTTTAGAAAATTCAGGTTTTGTTTTGGTTCTGATAAGGAAAATAACCGACAGGAACTAGAAAGAGGGGATGGCGGTGAACACACAGCGACGTTCTTCCAATAGTTTGCAATATCATCGAGAAATCCGGGCAAATTATCAATTGTTCGGGATGATCATTTTTGTATTGACGAGTTGTGGTGCCATTTTATATATCGTTGCTAACCTGTTTAGTCGTTCTGGTTTAAATGGGGAGGATTGGATACGCGCTCTCGTCATTGCGAGTGCTGGAATAGCACAATACTTCATTGGTAAAAGCACACTGTCAGATCGGCTAAAGCCACATATAATGTCGAGTGTTTTTTTGTTGATTCCATACATTTATTATCCGTTCATCGATCGTGGTGTCCAAACGGTTTGGGCATGTGCCCTTCTTTTCATTTTAGCGTCATTAGTCGTTATTAATCGGACAATGTTGCTGTATGCAACGAGCATTACGACGATTTCTCTTCTCTATATTTGGTATCATACTCCATCTTTTGAAAATGCCACGATGTTTGCATCCGATCACATCGCGCGCATTGGACTTATCTTGATTGCGACGATCATTAGTTTATTGATTCATAATCAATACGTCACCCGTCTTGAACGTAATATTGACTACCTAGCCCGTTTACAAGAACAAGCATTCACGGATCCTGTGACAGGTTTATCAAACCGATCTTCATTTGTGATTGAAGTAGATAAGAAGAAACGAGAAGGTGATATGATTTGTCTCGTTGATCTGGACGATTTCAAAACAGTCAACGATGCATTCGGATACCGAACTGGAGACCGCTCGTTACACATCATTGGCCGGCGATTGATGAATCACTTTCCGGACTGTACAATTGCGAAAGCAAGTGGAAGTGCTTTTTTATTGCATGCACCACACCATTACGATGCACGCGTGCTCTGTGATGATATTTTGACGAGTGTAGCAGAACGTGTACAAATCGATTTTAAGCAGATTAATGTAACTGCAAGTATCGGTGTTTCATACATGAACGATGAAACAACAGACCATGTCATTAACGATGCAGAGATTGCATTATTTACAGCAAAGGCAAATCGAAAAAATACGTATGCGATTACAGATTTAGCGACTCAAAATGAACGAAAGAGAGCGCTTCAATTAACACGCGATTTGTACGATGCAGAGTTGGATCGTGATTTCTTCGTTTTATTTCAACCTCAAGTCAATGCACGAACGCGTCAAATCACAGGAGTGGAAGCATTAATTCGTTGGAATCACCCGGAGTATGGTCTCGTTCCGCCAAATGAGTTCATTCCACTTGCGGAACGGACACGTTTCATTGAAACGCTTGGAAGCTGGGTCATGCGACAAGCTTGCGTACAAGGAAAAGTATGGTTGGAAGAAGGGAAGGAACCTATAACGATTTCAGTGAATGTTTCGCCTTGGGAATTGCGACAACCTGATTTTACAGATCGAGTACTGACGACCTTAAAACAAACAGGTTTTCCACCATCACTCCTTGAAATCGAGATGACAGAACACATCTTCATCGAGGGAACGGAACAAATCATTGAGACATTGAATGCGCTCCATTTATACGGAATTCGAATTGCACTCGATGATTTCGGAACCGGTTTTTCCTCTATGCAGCCTCTCGTTGAACTTCCATTCGATCAATTGAAGATTCCGAAAGAAATCGTTCAAGAAGCGATTCATTCTGAAAAAAAACGAGCGATGATCGAGACAATCATTCAATTAGGGAAACGATTAGATATGACGATCGTCGCAGAAGGAATCGAACTAGAAGAAGAAGCAGCGTTGCTCGAGCGGTTAGGATGTCATACGTTGCAAGGGTACCTCTTCCATCGACCGCTACAACCGCGGCAACTCGAACATTTTTTAGCGATGTATCGGGAAGGGTAACCAATCAGTAACAATTTAAAAAGCAAACAGGCGATGGACATGGTCCATCGCCTGTTTGTATAACAGTTTGCGAAATAATGAATCAGAGATACCGTGCAAAACGACGCTCGAGAATCTCTTGGATGACTGCGATACAGGAACAAATTCCCCAATAAATGAACGCAACGACAAAGTAAACGGTCATATAATCAAATTCACGCCCACCAACGATTTTTGCCTTTTGAAATATTTCAGGGACAGTAATCATGGCAGCAAGCGACGAGGCTTTGACGAGATCAAGCAAGACGTTTGAAAGCGGTGGGATGGCGATTCGGATCGCTTGTGGCAAAATAATACCAACGAACGTTCGATATCGCGATAAACCAAGCGAAGCTGCCGCTTCTTCCTGACCACGATCAATCGATAACAAGGAGGAGCGAATGATTTCAGCCATGTACGCTGCACTATTCAAACTAAAACCGGTAATTGCTGCTGTTAACGCGTCCAGTTGAATATTGATGACCGGCAGTCCGAAATACAACATGAACAGCAACACGAGAATCGGAACACCTCGCATGAACGAGATGTAGGCGCTCGCTCCGATACGTAAAAGTCGAAGTCTAGACAGACGACAAAGGGCAAGGAGCAAACCAATTCCAAGACCAATGGCCATGCTGAGCAAGGAAATCCATAGCGTCTGTCCCAGTCCACTTAAAATATAAGGAAACGATTCGACCGCCAATTCCGGATTGAAGACGGACCGCCAATCAATCGAAGACATCGTTAATTCACATCGACGATCGTCGTTTTGACGTCAGGCATTTGGGAAACATCTTTTCCGGCATAGAATTGCTTCGAAATTTCCTTTAATGTGCCATCTTCCTTCATTTTATCGAGTTGTTCGTTAATGTTGGATTGAAGTTCCTTGTTATCTAAATCCATGATTAAACCAACCTGACTTGGATTATAAGCGATATCAGGATGAATCGTAATATCGAAGTCCTTGAAGAAATCGACAGCGAGTGTTTGCAAGTAGTAATCATTCAAGATGACGTCTGTTCGACCATTTGAGACATCTCGTAGATACTGATCGTTCGTCGCGTTATCGTACGTGATTTCTTTTGCACCGTATTTTTTAGCAATCTGCATATATGTCGTTGTAGCTTCTCCGGCAGCTTTTTTACCTTTCAAGTCTTCAAGAGACTTGATGCCTGATAAATCACTTTTACGGACGATTGCCGTACCATACGTATATTTATATGGTTTTGAGAACGCGAATTTTTCTTTACGATCATCGGTGATCGTAATGTCGTTAGCAGCGAGATCGACTTGACCTGTATTGACGCTTGTCAACATACCGTCGAATGACATCTCTTTGAATTTCACTTTCAAATCAAGACGCTTTGCTACTTCTTTGACGACTTCGACATCAAATCCAGTCAACTTATTGTTTTTCTCTTCATGGTAAGATGTCGGGAAAAGTGTACCAGCCGTCGCGACAACAATTGTGCCATCTTTTTGAATCTTGTCATATGCGGTTGCCTTCTCCTCTTGCTGACCACATGCGCTTAATAAGATCGAGCTTCCTGCGATCAAGAGACCCGTAAATTGCATTGTTTTTTTCATCGTATGATTCCTCTCTCTACTTCCATGATCAATAACTCTTTTCATAGTTAAAAATACCACGGAATCTTATGTTCGGGCAAAGTAATACACGTACAAAGTGTAGAATTCAACTAAAAAAAATATTGAATGAATATCCATGTTTATGTAAGCGTTATCAATGTTGGTATATGGTATTTCTATCTTCAAAGGTTAAATAAAATGGTGATTATGCATAGTAGCGAATAAACATAAAAGAGTGTAAAGTATAATTTAACTGAATATACAGAAAATTAAGAAGGCAAGGAGAGTGCTACCATGACATTTCATCAGTACCCTGAACAGCAGGGATTATACGACCCTCGTATGGAACATGATGCGTGCGGGATCGGGGTTTACGCACATCAAACAGGACGAGCGAGTCATGAAATTGTTGAACATGCATTGGCCATGCTTTGTCAAATGGAACATCGTGGTGGACAAGGAAGCGATGCGAAGACGGGAGACGGGGCGGGTATTTTAACGCAATTACCAGATCGTTTGTTTCGTGAAACGGTTCGCCACATTTCCTTCCCTAAAAAAGGGGATTATGGCGTTTTCATGATGTTCTTACCACGTGAGGAACGGGAACGGATGCGACTCGAACGAACATTAGAATCCATCATCTTGACAGAAGGACAAGACGTCTTAGGATGGCGTACTGTACCTGTTCAGTCAGAAGTGCTTGGGTCGGGTGCTCGCCGCACGGAGCCAGTCATTCGTCAATGTTTCATAGGTGCACAGGCGATGGAAGGATTGACATTTGAACGAACACTCTTTTTGATTCGCCGCGCATTTGAACGTGAATCGGAGCAACTCGGTCTTGAACAATACGTCCTGAGTAGCTCGAGTGAAACAATTGTTTACAAAGGACTCGTGACGACGGATCAATTGCGCGCGTACTTCGATGACTTACGAGACGAGCGTTATCAATCAGGATTTGGTATCGTGCATTCGCGTTTTAGTACGAATACGTTTCCGAGTTGGAAACGCGCCCATCCGAATCGTTATTTGATTCACAACGGCGAAATCAATACGTTGCAAGGAAATATTCGGGCGATGCGCGGTCGAGAACGTCGACTGGCCGAGACGACGTATGGTAATCGGGCAGAGGAAGTGTTACCGATTCTAGATGAGACAGGTAGTGACTCGTCGATGCTTGATAATGCGTTTGAGTTTCTTCATCTGTCCGGACTCTCGCTCGCTGAGACTGCACTGATGCTCGTACCGGAACCATTCGAACATGCCGAGATCAGACCTGCGAAGCGTGCATACTATGAGTATCACAGCAGCATGATCGAACCGTGGGATGGTCCGTCTGCGATCGTCTTTACGAACGGAAAACAGATTGGTGCGACGCTTGACCGAAACGGTTTACGCCCAGCGCGATATGTATTGTTACGCGATGGTCACTTCATGTTGTCGTCAGAAGCAGGAGTACTCCCTCTTCGTGAACAAGACATTTTGTACAAAAAACGATTGGCACCAGGTGAACTGCTTTTACTCGATTTTGCGTCCGGTCAGTTGATCGCAGACGAAGAGATCAAACGGGAACTCGCGACACGTCACCCCTACGCAGAATGGCTCGCTCAAGAAGTCGTGTCCCTCTCAAGTAACGACTTCAAGGAAACGTTCGTCGATCTTGGTACGAAACAACGACACTTCGGATATACCCGTGAAGATATCGATCAATACCTGATCCCCCTCGTCGAAGAACAAAAGGATCCGTTAGGTGCGATGGGGACGGATATACCGTTAGCGGTCTTAAGTGAACGACCTCAATCCTTGTTCCGTTATTTTAAACAGCTGTTCGCACAAGTCACGAATCCACCGATCGACGCGTTACGCGAAGAGATTGTTACCTCGACGCTGACATGGCTTGGTCGACAAGGGGAGCTGTTGACGCCGAACCGCGCGAACTGTCGTCGTGTGCGCTTAGAGACACCGATTCTGCGACCAGACGAAGCCCATGCGCTTAAACATAGTGGCTTCAAGCAAAAAACGATTTCGACGACGTTTACTGATTCGCTTGCAGAAGCGCTCGAAATGGTCGTTGATGAGGCTGTAACCGCTGCCCGGAATGGGTACGAATTATTGACATTATCGGATCGTCTCGTACGCCCCGGTACATTGCCGATGCCGATCCTTTTAGTGACGAGTGCGATTCATCATGCGCTGATCCGCAAGGGATTACGTACAAATCTCAGCTTAATCGTTGAAGGTGGAGAGATTCGTGAAGTCCATCATGTCGCGATGTTGCTCGGATACGGTGCGGATGCGATTTATCCGTACCTGGCATATGCGACGCTTGAAGAAGCGGTAGGCGATCGGTTTACGGATGTCGACAAACGTTACCAAAAAGCAGTCACGGAAGGCGTCGTCAAAGTCATGTCGAAGATGGGCATTTCGACGGTCTTCAGCTACCGGGGCGCGCAAATCTTTGAAGCAGTCGGAATCGATCGCGCCGTCATCGAACAGCATTTCACTGGTACGGTTTCTCAATTAAGCGGAATGACGCTTGAACTAATGGAAGAAGAAGTCCGCCGAGCACAACAAATTGCAGATGAACGGATTCATTTAGAATCCGGCAGTGTCTTCCGGTACCGTCAAGCGGGAGAACATCATGCCTTCAACCCAGCAACGATTCATTTGTTGCAACACGCATGCCGGACGAATGATTACCGGCTCTATCAAAAGTATACACAACGCATTCAGGAGGAACCGGTAACGGTGCTACGACATCTATTGACGTTCAAGGAGACGACGGCAATCCCGATCGAGGAAGTCGAGCCTGTCAGCGAAATCGTTAAATACTTCAAAACGGGTGCGATGTCCTACGGCTCGTTATCTAAAGAAGCGCACGAGACGCTTGCGATCGCGATGAACCGATTAGGTGGTAAGAGTAATAGCGGTGAAGGCGGTGAAGAAGAGGAACGGTACGAACGGGATGAAAATGGTGACTTCCGGATGAGTCGGATTAAGCAGATCGCTTCTGGTCGTTTTGGGGTGACGAGTCATTACCTCGTTCACGCGGACGAATTACAAATCAAGGTGGCACAAGGTGCGAAACCTGGTGAAGGCGGTCAATTACCTGGTGAAAAAGTCTATCCGTGGATTGCGCGGGTGCGTGCATCGACACCGGGTGTTGGATTGATTTCCCCCCCACCACATCACGATATCTATTCGATTGAAGATTTGGCCCAGTTGATTCATGACTTAAAACGTGCGAACGATCAAGCCCGGATTAGCGTCAAACTTGTCGCAAAAGGTGGCGTTGGGACGATCGCGGCTGGGGTTGCGAAGGGTCTTGCGGACGTCATCGTCATCAGTGGTCATGACGGCGGCACGGGTGCCTCGCCGAAGACGAGTATTCAACATGCTGGACTGCCATGGGAACTTGGTCTTGCTGAGACCCACCAAACGTTGACATTAAATGGGTTACGCGAGCGTGTCGTCCTTGAAACCGACGGAAAACTCTTGACTGGTCGCGACGTCATCCTCGCCGCGATGCTCGGAGCGAATGAGTATGGGTTTGCGACAGCGCCGCTCATCGCTGTCGGCTGTATCATGATGCGTGCATGTCATCTTGATACGTGTCCTGTAGGTGTCGCGACACAAGATCCAGAGCTCCGTAAGAAATTCACGGGATCTGCCGATGACGTCGTCCATTTCATGACGTTCATTGCTGAGGAAGTTCGAGAACATTTAGCGAAACTCGGTGTAAAACGACTGCAAGACCTCGTAGGGCGAACGGACCTACTCGAACCATCGGAGCGACAACGGACGCATTGGAAAGCGAAGAGTCTTGATTTTTCGCGTCTACTCGTCCATGTGACACACGGTCCGGCTGAACAACAACAGCATCATGTCGAGCGTTCCTTTGACGCGCGTGAAATCGCGCCGTATTTAGAGTCGGCAGATTTCAGTCAGCCTCAGACACTACGTTTAACGATTCAAAATACAGACCGTGCGATCGGAACACAGACCGGTGCCATGCTGACAAGACGATTTGGGGCTCTTGGTCTGCCGACGGATCGATTGAAACTCGAACTGAATGGATCTGCCGGACAAAGTTTAGGCGCGTATTTACCACGCGGCGTAACGCTTGATGTCACGGGAGAAGCGAATGATTACGTCGGGAAAGGCTTGTCCGGAGGTATCATCGCCGTTCATCCTCCACGTTCGATTTCGTTCGTCTCGTCCGATCAGTCGATCATTGGTAATGTTGCACTTTACGGGGCAACGAGTGGAGAACTTTATGTCAACGGTCAGGCAGGTGAGCGATTTGCGGTTCGAAACAGTGGAGCCGTCGCCGTCGTCGAAGGAATCGGAAACCATGGACTTGAGTATATGACCGGTGGATCCGTCGTTGTCCTTGGCGATGTCGGAAAAAACTTTGCAGCCGGTATGTCAGGTGGTGTCGCCTATGTCTTGCCGCGTCATCCGGAACAATTTTTACAACGTGTCAACCGAGAACTTGTTACGACGGGACCTGTCACGCATGTTGAAGAGATTGCGCGACTGAAGACGTTCATCGAACGTCACGTCACACGGACCGGAAGTGAGCAGGGAGATGCGATTCTAGCGAACTGGGATCATGTCATTCATTCGTTCATCCGCGTCATTCCTTCGACGTATGAGAAAGTGACGACGTTGATGGCTGATTTCGCTAAACAAGGACATAACACTGAAGAAGCTATGTTGCTCGCATTTGAGACACATCTAGGGCGCAGAACAGGAGGGGTACGATGAAACGACGCGATCAATTCATGACAGTTGCTCGTTCGGGTGGAACGGAACGACATCCAAGCGAACGAGTGGGTGATTTTAAGGAATATAAGACGGCTTTGACGGAAACAGAAGCGAGTCAACAAGCCAGTCGATGTATGGATTGCGGCACCCCATTTTGCCATGTAGGGGAAGTATTTGATCAAGTGAAGATTGGTTGTCCAGTCTATAACTTGATTCCGGAATGGAACTTACTCGTAGAAGAAGGACGCTTTCAAGAGGCACTCGATCGCCTTCTTGAGACGAATAATTTTCCGGAATTCACAGGTCGCGTCTGCCCAGCGCCATGTGAAGGATCGTGTACGTTGTCGATTCATGAACCTGCGGTTGCGATCAAAGATATCGAACGGACGATCATCGACATTGGCTTTGAAAAAGGATGGGTCGTGCCCCGAATTCCAGCAATACGATCAACACGTTCGATTGCCATTGTCGGCTCGGGTCCTGCCGGTCTTGCGGCTGCCGATCAGTTGAATCAAGCCGGTCACCAAGTGACGGTCTATGAGCGGGAAGATCGGATCGGCGGATTACTGACATATGGTATACCAGCGATGAAACTCGATAAAGAGGTCGTACAGCGCCGTGTTGATTTGCTTGAAGCAGAAGGGATCCGCTTCCGGACGAATGTCACGATCGGCGTAGACATCACACTCGAGACACTTGAATCAGAATATGACGCGGTGATTTTATGTGTCGGCGCGACGGAACCACGCAAATTGATGGATGCGCCAACGCGTGGAGTTGGTTATGCGATGGATTATTTGACAGGGGTGACACGCCACGTGCTCTCGCAAGAACCGTTGTCTGCTGAGCATGACGCAAAAGATAAAGATATTCTCGTCATCGGTGGAGGCGATACCGGAGCGGACTGTGTGGCAACAGCACTCCGTCAACGTTGTCGCTCCGTCGTCCAATTCGGTAAACATGAACAACCGGGAACGACACGTGCAGCAGGCAACATGTGGCCCGATACACCGTCACTCTACTCCATCGATTATGGGTACGCAGAAGCTTTTCAACAATTCGGTCGGGATCCCCGTGAATACTTGATCGCCATCAAACGGTTTACAACAAGTGAATCGGGTCAAGTCACCGGTGTCTGGACGATTCAGACGACGAAAACAAAAAATGAATCGGGGGCAGTGATCTTCGAGGAAATCGAAGGGAGCGATCGTTACTTCCCGGTCGATCAAGTTTGGATCGCCATCGGATTCAGTGGTGTCGAAGAGAATGTACTCGAACATTTAATGGTCGCGTCGGAACGAGGAAAAATCAAGACGACGCGTTACGCGACGAACCGTCCAGGTGTATTTGCCGCAGGTGACGCAAGACGGGGTCAATCATTGATCGTCTGGGCGATTCGCGAGGGTCGTGAAGTGGCGGAAGCCGTCGGACAATATTTAAAAGCAATGCAACATACCGGCTAAATCACATCGTCTGGATTTTCTGGCATTATCAGAAATCCAGGCTTTTTTGTGTTTGGCAAAGAAATCTGCCAGTTCAAAAATAACTATTGATTTTGTTTCAAGGTGAAACACCGAAAATATTTCTGATATTCTTATAAAATGAAGAGGAGGTATGACAGATGAATTCAGAAATCATCTATTTCGTATGCGAGAGTGGAATGGCGAGTAGTATCATGGGGGCTACGATTTTAAGAAAGCGCTTACTTGAATGCGGTATTACGACAGACGTCAAGACATGTCGGATCGCAGAACTACCTGATCAAGCAGCTTTTATCGTCGGAGAAACGCAACTCGTCCATCGACACGTATGGAAAACACATTGTTCGGTTCATCCAGTCGATCGGATTCTTGATCCGACTGCATATGACGTCATCCTCGAATCTTGGCAGAAAAGAGTGAGGCTGCATGACTGAATTTACACCACGGGAACATGATATCTTATTTTTCCTCTTATCACGCGAGGAACCTGTTCAAATACAAGAGATCGCGGAAACGCTCGAGACGTCGGAACGAACGATTCAACGTGAACGCGATCGTCTTGCCCAGTCTTTAGAAGATCATGATTTGCGTTTGACATATGTTCGCGGCAGAGGTCTCTTAATTGAGGGAACGGACGAAGCCAAACATGCATTACGGGACCAACTCTTGTTGTCACATAAACAATTACCGAACGCTGAAGATCGACAAGTCGAGTTAGCGTATCGGCTACTACAAGAAGAAGGGATGGTCAAATTACAGGCGATCGCCCATGCGATGTATGTGGCTCCGAGCACGGTTAGCCAGGATTTAGAGCGGATTGATGAGTGGTTTCTACAATATGACCTTGAAATCAAGCGCAAAAAAGGGATTGGTGCCGAAGTCATCGGCGAAGAAATCAACAAACGTCGTTTACTGATTTCATTGATCTTTACGCAATGGGATGTTCTCGCTTTCTATCGGTTGTTACAAGGCGACGCCGGGCAATTACCTCATCTGTTACGCATGAATCGAACAACCTGGCTTGAGATGATCAATCAAGCGTACGCGGTCATAGCGCCATTGACGAAAGAAGGTCGTCTCAATGACCGACAAATCATGCGTGCGACACTCAGCTTAGCGTTACAAGCGTTACGCAAAGATCAGTTTCCGATGCGTTACGAGTTAAAAGCGTATCCGGTCGAAATCCTCAAATGGGTGGAACGCGTCGAAGAGCGATTACCTGACACGTTGTCGATTGCCGAACGCCAATGGTTATCAGAAGAATTGCGTGCTTTCTTTCAATCGGACGCAGGAGATACGGAAGAACTCGTCACGCGCCTTCGTGTAAAACGATTGATTGAGCATGTCTCCTTACTATATGGAACGAACTTTACCAAGGATCATGCACTAGAACGCGGACTCGTCTCGCATATTCAATCGTACACCCGTCAAAATAGCGTCAATCCGTCCTATGTCATCAAACAAATCGAACGGGAATATCCGCGCTTGTTTGATGCGGTCAAACAAGCAGCACTGTCGATCTTCACCGATGCGACATTTGAAGACGTAGATTTAGCATTTTGGGTCATGCATTTCGGTGCCGTTCTCAGCAAACCGACACCAAAACTTCCATATCGTGTTCTAGTCGTTTGCTCTGCTGGACTCGGTTCCTCGAAGTTACTGATGAATCGGTTACGGCAAGAATTCGCTGAACTCGAGCACATCGATAACTCGTCCTTGTTTGGCATCGAACGGTTACCAATCGATTCGTACGACTTTGTATTGTCGACTGTACCGTTGCCTGACATTCGTCCACCACATCTTCTCGTCAACCCGTTGCTTCCTCAGGATGAGGTCGAACGGATTCGGAAATTAATTCTCGCCTTGCCTAAATCCTTTCAACCGGCACCACGAAAGACGAAAACGGAATGGCTCGATCTTGAGCAATTGCATCGGCTTATTGCATCGTCCATTCAAGTCTCGGACGGATTCCGAGTGGAACGGTTAGAGCGGGTGGGCGATGGGATTGAATCGCTCTTGTTTGAGATCAGTACACGCATGGTCGAGCAAGGATTAGCGAAGTCAGCTATTTCACTCTCTGGACAATTGCTACGTCGTCATGAGATGTCAGGTCTCGGTATTCCGGGAACACGGCTTGCACTATTTCACGGACGCGATACGACGATTCAACGAGGGGGATTCCTTATCTTTGAATTGCCCGAACCGATCGATATACTCGGGATGGATCAACAGTTACAATCCGTCGAACGGCTCCTCGTCTTGGTCGCACCGGAAGAAACCTCGAATGAACTGCTTGAATTACTCAGTTCGATTAGTGCCGCAATCATTGAAAGTCCCGAACAAATGGATCAGTTCGAGTTTGGGGAGGAACAGACGATTCGTCTGCTTTTGAATCGAACGTTTCGAACGGTCATTGATCAATTCTTAGGTCACACTTGAAAACTCCCTGTCACTCCATTCCTGAAGTGACAGGTTTTTTTTTCACGTCAGGCAGGCTTCTTTTCAGTCTGTCCAACTTCTTGGACAAAGACTGAACTAGGAAAGATTGAGTAAGCGCTTGCAGTGATCTTACAATAAAGGCATAGCAAAGCAATCATCTTATCAACTCATACACGAAATGGAGGCTAACGCAATGGCGACAGCTCAAAATGGAGCACGGGGCATCCGTGTACAAGTTCAATGGTTCGGAAGCTTTTTAAGCGGTATGGTCATGCCGAACATCGGTGCATTCATCGCCTGGGGGATCATCACGGCACTGTTCATCCCAACTGGATGGGCACCAAATAAGGAACTCGGTGAACTCGTCGGTCCGACAATCACCTATCTTTTACCGTTACTGATCGGATACACGGGCGGGAAATTAATGCATGACGTCAGAGGAGGCGTCGTCGGGACGCTCGCGACGATGGGGGTCATCGTCGGAACAGAGATTCCGATGTTCCTCGGTGCCATGATCATGGGACCACTTGGCGGATACGTCATCAAAAAGTTCGATCAGTTGATCGAAGGAAAAATCAAACCAGGTCTCGAGATGCTCGTCAACAATTTCTCGGTCGGGATCATCGGTGGGTTGTTGATGCTCGGTGGATTCAAAGTATTCGGACCACTCATGACAGGTCTTGACGACATCATGGCTGCAGCAGTTGGTGCGATCGTCAGTGCACACTTATTACCGCTTGCTAGTTTGTTCATCGAACCAGCGAAAATTTTATTCTTAAATAACGCCATCAACCACGGCATCTTAAGCCCACTTGGTCTCGATCAAGTAAATGAAGCAGGAAAATCGGTACTGTTCCTACTCGAAGCCAACCCAGGTCCGGGTCTCGGATTGTTACTCGCTTACTCGTTCTTCGGTTCTGGTGCAGCAAAGAAAACAGCACCGGGTGCTGCGTTCATTCAGTTCATCGGTGGGATTCACGAAATTTACTTCCCGTATGTCTTGATGAAGCCGGTCTTATTGCTTGCAATGATCGCAGGTGGTATGAGTGGAATCCTCACATTCGTCCTATTTGATGTCGGTTTAGTCGCACCTGCTTCACCAGGTAGTATCATCGCTGTCCTTGCGATGGCATCCCGCGGTTCTTACGTCGGATTGATCGCCGGTGTCCTTGTTTCAGCATCTGTGACATTCGTTGTCTCGACTGTCTTATTGAAAACAAGCAAAGCAAAAGAGACATCACTTGAAGAAGCAAGCGCGAACGTCAGTGCGATGAAAGGCAAACAATCGATTGCCTCGACACTCGTTTCAGCTGATGCTAAACCACTTGCGGAAGTCGAACATATTATCTTCGCTTGTGACGCTGGTATGGGTTCGAGTGCGATGGGGGCATCCGTCCTTCGCAATAAAATCAACAAAGCGGGCTTACCGATCAAAGTGACGAATACGTCGATCAGTCAATTGCCACAAAACGCTGAACTAATCATCACGCATCGTGATTTGACGGAGCGAGCGATGGAGCAGGTCCCAACGGCAGAACACCGATCAGTCGATAATTTCTTGAATGCCGGATATTATGACCAGCTCGTCCATGAAATTGAAACAGCACGGAACAAGATTTCATAAAAATAAAGATAGAGATATTCAAGGAGGAATAAATATGACAACGACAATGAACCTTTCACCGGAACTCGTATTACTTGACCAACAATTCGCAGACGAGACGGCAGCCATTACGGCTGCCGGTCAACTTCTCGTCGATCACGGATATGTCGAAGCCGGTTATATCGATTCAATGCAGGAGCGTCACGCTTTATCAACGGTCTACATCGGCAACCATGTCGCGATTCCACACGGAACAGAATCGGCTAAATCGCAGGTCAAGAAAACAGGACTATCGATTCTACAAGTACCGCAAGGCGTAGCGTTCGGAACGGAACAAGCACAACTCGTCATCGGCATCGCTGGCGTTGGGGACGAACACCTCGAGTTGCTATCGAATATCGCGGTCATTTGCTCCGATGAGGAGAACGTCGCGCGTATCGTGTCAGCGACATCAAAAGAAGAAATCATCGCCTTATTGACAGCGGAGGTGTAACCATGAAAGCTATCCATTTTGGTGCCGGTAACATCGGACGTGGGTTCATCGGGTTACAACTCGTCAAGACGGGTTACGAAGTCTGTTTCGTAGATGTCAATACGACGGTCGTCGATGCATTAAAAACGAGACATACCTACGAAGTAGGGTATGCCTCTGAACAAGGGGGACGTGAAAGAGTCGACGGCGTAACGGCGCTCAACAGTTTGTCTGAACCGGATCAAGTCATTGCAGCGATTCGTGATGCAGATGTGATTACAACAGCTGTCGGTCCGAGCTTGTTGTCGAAAGTAGCTCCTTTGATCGCGGAAGGGTTACATCAACGTGATGAACAGACACCTGTCTACGTCATCGCGTGTGAGAACATGATTGGTGGGTCAAAACACTTGCAAGCAGAGGTGGCGAAACATCAGCAGGTAGAGGAGAATTGGTATTTTCCGAATGCAGCGGTTGACCGGATCGTGCCGCTTCAGCATCATGAAGACCCTCTGTACGTCGAAGTGGAGGAATTTTTCGAATGGGTGATTGAGACGACTGGATTACCAGAAGCCTATCCACGGATCGAAGGCGTTACGTATGTTGAAAATATCGAACCGTTCATCGAGCGGAAACTGTTCACAGTCAATACAGGACATGCGATTGCTTCGTACCTTGGAGCATTATTTCATAAAGAGACGATTGCTGAAAGTTTAACGGATCCTCGCATCCGACGAGGAGTCCAGACAGCCCTTTACGAAACAGGATGGTTGTTACTTGAAAAGTACGGCTTTAACCCGGTTGACCATAGTGCATATATCCAAAAGAATATGAAGCGCTTTGAAAACCCGCGAATTCATGATGAAATCATTCGTGTCGCTCGTTCACCGATTCGTAAACTGAGTCCAAGTGATCGACTCGTCAAACCAGCCAAGGAATTGATGGAGCGTGGGATTGAAGCAGATGGATTAGCGCGCGGGATCGCAGCAGCCCTGACCTATTTCGATCCAAATGATTCAGAATCTTCTGAATTGAATGCGTATATCACAAAACATGGAATCGAAGATGCGCTGAACGCATATCTTAAATTGTCCGCAACGGATCCACTCGGATCTCGAATTGTTGAACATTATGAAGCGATGCAACAGGAAGTCAATTCGATCGCTTAAGTTTTATTCATATAGCATGATGAACACCTTTTACATTATGTATAAGGTGTTTTTACATTGTTTGGATAAAATGGATTCGTGTGATACGAAATTCAGAAGGTAAAATGTATCATTTATTATAAAGAATGTACTAACACAAATTGATTCCAATTTGTATATTCAATTTGGAATATTCGAAAACGAATATTTAACGATTGAAATACATTGTACGCTATATAAACGGAACATCTCTATTCCGATTTTTCAGGTAAGAGAAGGTGAACATATGTTGAATTATAAAGTAAACGTATATAGATTAAACGGAGCACGACCAAAAGCGACAAAGGGATCTGGATCGAAGCATTTGATTTATTCGAGTCAGTTTTCATCACGTACCCCAGTCCATTTACTACATCAACTCATCTTAAATCGTCTATTAATTGAACAAGAAAAAAACCTAGATTTAACGTACACGATCGAAGTGAATGCAGTACTTGATCAATTCGTAATGGATGTCCGCGTCTTTTCAACAGGTACGGTCAGTCTTCAAGTCGAGCAGGACTTAATCGAAATCATCGAACGTGAAGAAGTACGTCACATCCCTGCTCTCGAAATCGGTAAACCAGACTTTGCGGAGTTTGCGCATATCGTGCTGAAGGTCAAAGAAGGAGGGACTCGGTTTTCGCAAGAGGATACACAACGTATATTTGATGAATCAGGCGTTCGCGGACGAATCATCCTGCATAAGGAACGAATTGACAGCCATGAACCGTCACATTCGATTCAACTACTGATTGGTGGGACGGAAAAATCTTTATATAGTCTTTCGCAATACCAGCTTGATCCACTCTTCCGTAAACATGGGTTAACAATTCAATCCTTGAATCTGTTACCGTTTGACTTGTTTTTGATTCGTGACAAAATCGCGATGCTTTCTTCGGCAGATGCTTCACAACTGTGGATCGATGACATCACGACATCCAAGAACGGACGATCACATCAAATTTGTTTTAACGATGGGAATGAATGTATGACGGTCATCTGTGATCTTCATGGATCAATTCGTTCTTATAAGTGTTCGTAATGGTTTAACTCTTCTTCGAATAGGCTACATTCTTAACAGAGGTTCTAACGAAGGGGAGTCGAACAATCATGTTATCTAAACAGCAGACAGAAGAATTCAAGCAACGATTATTAAAGGAAAAAGAAAAGACGACATCAAACATTGAACAACGGGATACCGATTACGATGAAGGCGAATTGTCGAGTTATGATAATCATCCTGCCGATTCCGGCGATGAATTATTCTTACGGGAACGCGATCAAGCGATTACGGACATGCAAGAGGATATGCTCTCTGATGTGGATCGTGCTCTAAAAGCAATCGAGGACGGAACGTATGGTACTTGTGAAGTCTGTGGAAAAGACATCGAGATCGAACGTCTTGATATCATTCCGGAAACGTTATTATGTATCGAGCATGCTCAGGAAGAAGCAGAACAAAACGAGAACGATCCGAATTCGCGACCAAGCGAAGAAGATGTCCTGGATCCATCTGTCACAGCCCGCGGGAAAGACATCGACGGGGATACGGATGGATTCTCGAAAGTAAGTGATTTCGGTAGTTCCGATACACCGTCTGACCAAGAAGACGGCATTGACCCGACACGGTCTTGACCGGCAAAACATCTCCCGAAAATGGAGATGTTTTTTTCTCGAAAAAAATCACAGATATTTACCGGAATTTTTTGACTTTTCATTTAAATTTGGTACGATGGTATCGAGGGGGCTGTTTTAGCCTATATTAAAATGTAAGCGCATACAAGCATCCGTCTCACTGCTTGACCATTTTAGTTGAGGGAGGAAAAAACGCATGATTTATGACATTCCGAACAAGCAAGGGTCAAAAGTACAGTACAAGGAACGGTATGAAAATTACATTAATGGAAAGTGGACGGCACCTGTCGGGGGAGAATATTTTGATAATGTGACACCTGTCACTGGTAAAGTATTGTGCCAAGTCGCTCGTTCTACTAAGGAAGACATCGAACTCGCTCTTGACGCAGCACACGCCGCGAAAGAAGCATGGGGGAAAACATCCGTAACGGAACGCTCAAACATTTTAAATAAAATCGCGAATCGAATGGAAGAAAACCTCGAGATGCTCGCTTATGCAGAGACACTTGAGAACGGGAAAGCTGTCCGTGAGACACTCAACGCCGATCTACCGCTCGCGATCGATCACTTCCGTTATTTCGCCGGCGTCATCCGTGCCCAAGAAGGTTCAGTTGGCGAACTCGATCAAGACACGGTAGCGTATCACTTCCATGAGCCACTTGGCGTCGTTGGTCAAATCATTCCGTGGAACTTCCCACTCCTGATGGCTGTCTGGAAATTAGCACCTGCTCTCGCAGCAGGAAACTGTGTCGTTCTAAAACCAGCAGAACAAACACCAGCGAGCATCATGGTACTCATGGAACTTGTTGAAGATCTATTGCCACCGGGTGTCGTGAACATCGTCAATGGATTTGGTCTCGAGGCAGGGAAACCGCTCGCTTCAAGCAAACGAATCGCAAAAATCGCCTTTACGGGTGAGACGACGACAGGACGTTTGATCATGCAGTACGCATCACAAAACTTGATTCCGGTCACTCTCGAGCTCGGCGGGAAATCCCCGAACATCTTCTTTGAGGATATCATGCAGGCGGATGATGCCTTCTTCGATAAAGCAATCGAAGGATTACTGATGTTCGCGTTGAACCAAGGAGAAGTCTGTACGTGTCCGTCGCGTGCCTTGATTCAAGAATCGATTTACGAACCGTTCATGGAACGTGTTCTAGAGCGTGTCAAAGCCATCAAGATCGGAAATCCTCTTGATGCGGACGTCATGATGGGTGCTCAAGCTTCAAACGAACAGATGGAGAAAATCCTTTCATATCTTGAAATCGGTAAGTCGGAAGGCGCGGAGTGTCTCATCGGTGGAGAACGCAACATGCTCGAAGGGGATCTCGCAGAAGGATATTATATCCAGCCAACGATCTTCAAAGGACACAATAAGATGCGAATCTTCCAAGAAGAAATTTTCGGTCCGGTCCTGTCGGTCACGACGTTCAAGACGGAAGAAGAAGCGCTCGAAATTGCGAATGATACGTTGTACGGTCTTGGTGCTGGTGTTTGGACGCGCGACATGAATCGTGCTTACCGGTTTGGTCGTGCGATCGAAGCAGGGCGCGTCTGGACGAACTGTTATCACCAATATCCAGCTCACGCGGCGTTTGGTGGTTACAAAATGTCAGGTATCGGACGTGAAAATCATAAGATGATGCTTAATCATTACCAACGGACGAAAAACCTACTCGTCAGCTACAACCCGAATAAACTTGGTTTCTTCTAAGTCGGAAAGGACGTGGAAACAAATGGTGGAACGTGTTCAGGCGACAGCAGCTTGTCTAGAGTTAATCGACCAGTTGAGAGAAAAACACGGTCCGTTGATGTTTCATCAATCTGGTGGTTGTTGCGATGGCAGTTCCCCGATGTGTTTTGCACAGGGTGATCTATTCCTAGGAGATCAGGATAAAAAACTGGGAGAGATCGGTGGTTGTCCGTTTTATATTCATGAAGATCAATATGAGTATTGGAAACATACGCAACTCATCATTGATGTAGTGGATGGTCGAGGCGGAATGTTCTCTCTTGAGGGTGTCGAAGGGAAACGTTTTTTGACACGCTCCCGTGCGTTCACGCAAGAGGAGTACGCTGAACTATCATCATCAAGCTAATGAAAGAATCATACACGGTTTCGTCGAGGTGGCTTGTTCATTCAGGTCACTTGTACGGAATCGTGTTTTTTGTTCGTATCACGACGTTCGAACAGGATAAAAGTTGGTAAAGCGGCATAAGAACGGTATAATGAACTCATATTTTGACGAGAAGATAGCTTCATACTATGACATTATAGGGGGTCACCATGAAATATCCATTTTTAGGTTGGACAGGTCAAACGATCGGAGTGACGGCGCCCTCCTCCGGATTACGTGAACAGCAACAAGAATGGGTCGAACGAGCAGTTGAACAGGTACAAGCACGGCAAATGAACGTCCGTTTGGGTGAAACGATTTGGTCGCATCAACTTGCTGAGAGTGCGCCGGTCAAACAACGCGCCGAAGAATTAAATCATATGATGACGGATGAGACGATTGATGCTGTCATCCCGCCATTTGGTGGGGAGCGCGCCATTGATCTTTTACCTGAGTTGACGCCAACTACTTACCAAACGAAATGGCTGCTTGGCTATTCCGACATTAGTACGCTATTGCTCAGTCTGACGCTTCAGACGGGAATCGCGACAGCACATGGTCCGAATTTCGTTGAGCTTCGGAGTGAAGAATGGGACGAGACGACAAGTGCGTGGCGACGGGTGCTCTCGACGCCATCTGGAGGAACCGTCACACAGTGGGCTTCAGATCGTTATCAACCTGAGTGGACAAACGAAGAACGGCCAACAGGTCCATTATTTCAGCTGACGGAAGCGACAGAATGGAAAGCACTGGATGAGCGAACGGAAGTGACGGGACGTTTACTTGGTGGGTGTCTGGAGACGATTCGCCATCTGGTTGGGACACCGTATGGCAATGTACAGCGTTTCCAGCGTGAAGAGATCAACGGTGAACCGATCCTCTGGTACTTTGAGGTGTCTGAAGCGAATTCGGCAGAGGTGCACCGGACGTTGCGACAAATGGCGTATGCTGGTTGGTTCGACCATGCGGCTGGCTTTTTATTTGGTCGTACGTCTGCAAAGATTTCTGAAGATCTGACGTGGCTAGACGTGTATCAATATCTAACGGATGAGACGGGCTTACCAGTCTTATATGATCTTGATATTGGTCATCAGCCGCCGCAGGTGACGTTAATTAATGGAGCGACGGGAACGGTTCGTATTCAAGGAAAAGATTCACGAATCGATCTGACGTTCAACTAAAAAGGAGAGCACGCAATGGCACGTCGTAAGTTTCAAGCATTAGGCGTTTATAAACGCGTCCATATCAACCCGGAGACACGTCGAATGACGTTACCGGAACCCTTTTACGATGCACTTCGTCTAGAAGATGAATTGCTGATTGCACAAGTCGGAGATGTTCTCGTCATGCGACGACCGGGGGAGGTCGTCGAGACAGAAACGGATTTATTGAGCGAACTCGTCGAAGATGGATTCACGGGTACAGAGCTCGTACAAGAATTCGCCTATCGGCGTCAGCAACAGGAACAACGATTACGTCAACAAGTCTTGCAGGATGAAGAGGATGACCATGCTGCTCAACTGAAGATCGAGCTATAACGGAAAGAAGGAGTGGGGCAGATGCGTCGTAGAACAAAAATTGGAATCGGAATCATCGGATCCGGATTAGTAGCAGCGAGTTATTATTTTTATGAGATGGCAATCGCCACGAATCCGAAGCCGTTCTTATCGAATAATCGGGATTTGAGTGACGAGATGGTCCGATTAATGCAACCTGGACAGACGTGGATCAAAGAGCAACCGCTTGAGCGGATCGAGATTGAAGCGAAAGATGGTTTGACGTTACGCGGACATTTCCTTCCCTCTCCTGTTCCGTCAGATCGGATCGTCATTCTCGTGCATGGGTATGGAGGAGTCGGAACGGATTTGGCTGGATTTGCTTATCTGTACCATCAGGCTGGTTTCCACGTCATGATGCCGGATAATCGAGGACATGGGATGAGTGACGGTCACTATATCGGATTCGGATGGCATGACCGGGAGGATTGTCTCAGTTGGTCGAACTATCTGATTGAACGGATTGGACAGGATGCGAAACTGTTCTTGCACGGAGTGTCGATGGGAGGAGCGACCGTATTGATGACGAGTGGCGAACTACTCCCACCACAAATCAAAGGAATTATTTCTGATTGTGCCTATACGTCCGTCAATGCAGTTCTTGCGTATCAGATGAAGCGGATGTACCGTCTACCACACTTCCCGTTCTTAGGCATGACGAGTGTATTGACGAAGTTAAAGGCAGGTTACACGTTCCGGGAAGCATCAGCGCTGAAACAGGTCAAAAAGGCACAAGTACCGATTTTGTTCATCCATGGTGGGGCGGATACGTTCGTACCGACAGACATGGTGTATGAGCTGTATGAAGCTTGTCCAACGGATAAAGAGCTCGTCGTCATTCCGAATGCCGCTCATGCGATGGCCTATTTCGAGGATCCGGCATTGTATGATGATGTCGTTGAGAAGTTCGTGCGTAACATCTTGCGAAATGATTGACAACTCAGTTTGTTACCCGCTATATTAATATCATAAATCAACGTCGTCGTGGCGGAACTGGTAGACGCGCTAGACTCAGAATCTAGTGGTGGCAACACCGTGGAGGTTCAAGTCCTCTCGGCGGCATAAATGATTGAAGGAGGCAATCCCATCAAGGGATTGCCTCCTTTTTGATAATGAATAGAAAACGGTTGCATCGAATAAAAATTCAGAAATATTTATCTTTTTAGAATTTTTCTGGTAAAATACGTTTTAAAGAGGGTACTCTTCAGGGAAAGTACTAAGTGGAGTTAACAATCTTTAACACATAGGAGAGGGGAAACAAACATGAAAAAAGGAAGTATCTTGTTAGCGCTTTTGATGAGCTGTATTCTCGTGCTAGGTGCATGTAGTATCGGTTCGAAAGATGAAGGCTCGTCAGAAGGAAAGACGTATAAGGTTGGTATCGACGTTACGTATCCACCATTTGAGTATAAAGATGGGGACACGTATAAGGGAATCGATATCGATCTTATGAAAGCGATCGCTAAGGATCAGAACTTCAAAATTAAATTTGAAGCAATGGATTTCAGCGGTATCATTCCAGCACTTCAAGCAAATCAACTGGACGTTGCTATTGCCGGTATGAGTATTACACCAGAACGAAAGAAAGTCGTTACATTCTCAGATCCATACTTCAAAGCTGGTCTTATTTTAGTCGTCAAAGAAGATGAGAATGGTATTAAATCTGTTAACGATCTTAAAGGGAAAAAAGTAGCCGTCAAAAAGGGAACGACGGGTGCAAAATATGCAACGGATAATGCAGATAAACTGGGCTTCACGGTCACACAGTTCAATGACAGCCCAGCAATGTTCCAAGAAGTGAAGAACGGTAACGCAGCTGCTTTGATTGAAGATTATCCGGTCATCTCATACGCCAACAAACAACAAAACCTTGGATTAAAACTTGTCGGAGACCGTCTCAACGGAGACAACTACGGAATCGCTGTCTTAAAAGGCGAGAACGAGGATCTGATGAAAAAAATCAACAAAGGACTTGCGAATCTGAAAGAAAACGGTGAATACGATAAAATCGTTGACACATATCTGAAATAAGTCGCAAGGCGATAAGGGAGTGGGATAGCCAATGGAAGTGGTCAAAACCGCATTTCCATTTTTCTTGGAAGGGCTTCAAGTCACATTGTATATTTTCATCATCGCGGTCATCGTCGGCTTTCTGATTGGCTTAGTCGTCGCATTGATGCGGTTGTCACCATCAAAGATTTTGAACGGAATCGCGATCATCTATATCGATGTCATTCGCGGAACACCGTTCATCGTCCAGTTATTCTTCATCTATTTTGGACTCAACTCGCTCGAGTGGTTATCGATGGACCGGATGTATGCAGGGATACTGACGGTCGCAATCAATGCGGGTGCTTATTTTGCGGAAATCATTCGAGCTGGTATCCAGTCGATTGATAAGGGACAAACAGAAGCCGCGCGTTCGCTCGGGATGACAGGACGTCAAACGATGGTACAGATTATCTTGCCGCAAGCATTCCGGCGGATGTTACCAACGATTACGAACCAATCGATCATCAGTTTAAAAGATACATCGTTGTTATCAATCATCGGTATCGCTGATTTGACGCAACAAGGTCAGGTTCAGCAATCAACGACGTTTGAGCCATTCATCGTCTGGTCCGTCGTCGGATTAATGTACTTCGTCATCATTTATCTCTTGTCCCTAGTGGCGAAGTTCTTGGAACGGAGGTTTACATTACGATGAGTATCATTGAAGTAAAGAATCTAAAGAAATCATTCGGCTCGAACGAAGTCTTAAAAGACATTAACGTCTCGATAGCCGAAAAAGAAGTCGTCTGTGTCATCGGTCCATCGGGATCTGGAAAAAGTACGTTTTTACGTTGTTTAAATCGACTAGAAGAAATTACGGGTGGCACGGTCATTATCGATGATTTTGACATCACGAATCCGAAGGTCGATATTAACAAAGTTCGGGAAGAAGTCGGGATGGTCTTTCAACATTTTAATCTCTTCCCGCATAAGACCGTGCTTGAGAACGTTACGCTTGCACCGATTAAAGTACGAAAATCGGATAAAGAACAGGCAAAAAAACGGGCTTTGGAACTACTTGATAAAGTCGGGCTCAGGGAAAAAGCGGATAATTATCCTGGAGAATTATCTGGGGGTCAAAAGCAACGGGTGGCGATTGCCCGAGCGCTCGCGATGAATCCGAAAATCATGTTGTTTGACGAGCCTACGTCAGCGCTTGACCCGGAAATGGTCGGTGACGTCCTTGCCGTTATGAAACAACTTGCTCTTGAAGGCATGACGATGGTCGTCGTGACCCATGAGATGGGATTTGCTCGTGAAGTCGGAGACCGCGTCTTATTCATGGATGGTGGATATGTCGTCGAAGAGAATGTGCCACAAGCGCTCTTTGATTCCCCACAGCATGAACGGACGCAATCGTTCCTCAGTAAAGTTTTATGATGGAACCGGCGTATCTAAATACGGATACGCCGGTTTTTACTTATTCATAAATTACTGGCTAAGCGCTCATAAGAAAAACTTATACATTTAAGCGCGAGAATTTGGGAATTCGAAATGCACACACAGGAAAAGAGTAGTAATATAATAACGAAGGCACTTTCATGGAAGAATGACACGATCATTCCTTCTCATGACGTTCAGCGCTTCATCCATGCAATTCCTTTTGAAAGCGCTAACAGGTAGAGGGCTGGAAATGCGTCTAGTATTCACTGGATGCAAGGGGAGAAATATAGAAACGGGGGGAACCGTACATGGCAGGCCACGAGCAAGATCAACAAGCATTTTATGGACCAAACCTTGGCTACATCATTGAATTGTACGAGCGTTTTTTAGAAGACAAAACATCTGTTGATGAGGAGACACGTGCTTATTTCGAAGAGCATGGTGCACCTGTGACGGAACCAGTCGTACCGATGCAAGTCGAGACGGGAGATTTTGAAAAATATCTTGCGGCGAATCGTTTAGCGGAACAAATTCGTGCAAAAGGACATCTTGCGGCGGATATCTATCCGCTGAAGGACCATCCGCGAGAAACAGGATTATTCGAATTAAGTCTGTATGGACTGACAGAGGCAGATCTTCGGAAAATGCCAGTCTCACTTGTCTGTCCGGAACCACCAACTGGTGTACAGGACGCGTTTGAAGGCATCGAACACTTAAAGGCACAGTACACGGGAGCAGCCGCAGTTGAATTCCAGCATGTCGATGATCTCGATGAAAAGAAATGGCTCCGTCAAAAAATTGAACAAGGTGCTTTAACAGCGACGCTTGACGCTGAACAAAAGAAACAGTTGTTCAAACGCTTGGCTGAAACGGACCTCTTCGAAAAATACTTGCATAAAACATACGTTGGTCAAAAACGGTTCTCGATTGAAGGACTTGACGCGATGGTGCCGTTGCTCGACACAATCGTTGGGCACCTCATTTCGAACGGATCGGAGACGATCAATATCGGAATGGCGCACCGTGGACGGTTGAACGTTTTGGCGCACGTACTCGGAAAGCCATATGAAATGATATTTGCTGAGTTCCAGCATGCACCGAACCACGACCTCGTACCATCTGAAGGGTCAATCGGCATCACGTACGGTTGGACGGGCGACGTGAAGTATCACCTCGGTTTAAATCGCAAACTCGAGCAAGAGACACGAAACGTGCGGATGACACTTGCGAACAATCCGTCGCACCTTGAGTTCGTTGACCCAGTCGTCGAAGGCTTCACACGTGCAGCACAAGACGATCGCTCACAAAAAGGAGCACCACGCCAAGAGCAAGCGACTGCTGCAGCGATCCTCATTCACGGCGATGCAGCGTTCCCAGGTCAAGGAATCGTGGCTGAAACATTGAATTTAGCGAATCTCAAAGGATACAACACCGGCGGAACGATTCATATCATCGCGAACAACACAATCGGCTTCACGACGGAGCCGACGGACTCCCGTTCGACGCGTTACTCGAGTGATCTTGCCAAAGGTTATGAAATCCCAGTCTTCCACGTCAATGCGGATGAGCCGGAAAGCTGTCTCGCTGTCGCGTTGCTCGCAAGCGAGTATCGGGCAACGTTCAAGAAGGATGTCATGATTGATTTGATCGGGTACCGTCGTTTTGGTCATAACGAAATGGATGAACCGATGAACACAAACCCAGTCTTATACGATTTGATTCATAAACATGATCCAATTCGTGTCTTGTACGGGAAAAAACTTGTCGCGAACGGGGATGCGACAGCTGACGAAATTCAATCGATTGAAACATCAATCAATGATCAAATGAAAACGGCACGTGAAAAAGTACCGAATGTGGAGAAAGAGTATGGTGGGGTCATGCCGGACGTCGTCTTTAAAGGCGTTCCGACCATCGAGACAGGGGTCTCGATTGAAACATTGACGGCGTACAATGAAGAATTATTACAGTGGCCGAACGGCTTCCAAGTGTTCCATAAACTTGAGAAGGTCCTGAAGCGCCGGACGGATGCGTTCTCGACGAAGAACGGAATCGACTGGGGACATGCCGAAACATTGGCGTTTGCTTCCATTCTTTCGGATGGAACACCCATCCGCTTGAGCGGTCAAGACTCTGAACGAGGAACATTCGCACAACGGAACATTAATCTTCATGATGTGAAAACAGGAGAAGGCTTCTCGCCACTCCATGCCTTATCAACAGCAACTGCCTCATTCTCGGTCTACAACAGTCCGTTGTCTGAAGCAGGTGTACTTGGTTTTGAATACGGTTATAACGTCTTCGCTCCGGAAACGCTCGTATTATGGGAAGCGCAATATGGGGACTTTGCGAACTCGGGTCAAGTCATCTTCGACCAGTTCATCTCAGCTAGCCGCGCGAAATGGGGACAAACATCAGGTCTCGTCATGTTGCTTCCGCATGGTTATGAGGGGCAAGGACCAGAACACTCGAGTGGTCGTTTAGAACGTTTCTTGACGTTATCGGGTGAGAAAAACTGGACAGTCGCGAACGTGTCAAGTGCTGCCCAGTATTTCCACTTATTGCGCCGACAAGCAGCGATTCTCGGTAAAGAGGAAGTCCGACCGCTCGTCGTCATGACACCAAAGAGTCTCTTGCGACATCCGCTTGCGACATCCGATGTCTCTGAATTGACGGAAGGTAGTTTCCAACGTGTCATCGAACAATCAGGTCTGGGAGAAGCATCAGATCGTGTCAAACGTCTTGTGTTCTGTTCTGGTAAGATGGCAATCGATCTAGCTGAAGCCGTTTCGAAATCAGATGAGAATCTCGATTGGCTACAGATCGTCCGGGTCGAGGAGTTGTATCCGTTCCCAGCGAAAGCCTTACAAGAAGTCATTGCGCGCTATGAAGCCGTTGAAGAGATGGTCTGGGTGCAAGAAGAACCGAAAAACATGGGGGCATGGTCCTTCATGGAACCTCGACTTGAGACAGTCGCACCGAACGGCATCCAAACCGTCCGTTACATCGGTCGTCGTCGTCGTTCGAGTACAGCAGAAGGTGACCCGTCAGGTCATAAAGTAGAGCAGGCACGTATCATCAACGATGCGCTCACAGCGACTGCTTCTACTCCAACAGCACCATCACACGTATCAAATCACACATCATAACTTAAGATAGAATCGAGTCATAGGGGGAGAATACGATGGAAATCAAAGTACCAGAACTTGCCGAATCAATTACTGAAGGAACGGTGGCATCTTGGTTAAAACAACCAGGTGATCACGTGGAAAAAGGGGAAGCCATCGTTGAGCTCGAGACAGATAAGGTCAACATCGAAGTACCGTCAGATGAAGCGGGTACGTTGACGGAAGTGATGGCTGCTGAGGGAGATACAGTCCGCGTCGGGGAAACGATTGCTGTCATCTCTGCTGGTGGCGAGACTCCAAAACCGGCTGCAACAGAAACAGTACAAGAAACTTCAAAAGTAGAAGAAAAAGTGGAACAACCAGTGGCTGTGGCAGCTACGGAAAGTACATCTGTTGCGGATCGTCCGATTGCTTCACCGGCTGCACGTAAACTGGCTCGTGAAAAAGGAATCGATTTAGCACAAGTGGCGACACAAGATCCACTTGGTCGGATCCGTGTGCAAGACGTCGCGACGTTTGAAGTAGCACCACGTGAGCAAGCAAAACCAGCTGCGAAGCCTGCTGCACCGACATCAGCTCCAGCTGCTACTCCTGGGAAACCGGAAGAGCGGATCAAGATGTCACGCCGTCGTAAGACGATCGCAAATCGTCTCGTCGAAGTTCAACAAACGGCAGCGATGTTGACGACGTTCAACGAAATCGATATGTCAGCGGTCATGGCGCTACGTAAACGTCGCCAAGAGAAATTCGTGAAAGAAAACGAAGTCAAGCTCGGCTTCATGTCATTCTTCACGAAAGCGGCAGTTGCAGCACTTAAGAAGATGCCTTATTTAAATGCTGAGATTCAAGGGGATGAAATTGTCCTTAAGAAATTCTACGATATCGGAATTGCGGTCTCAGCACCAGATGGTCTCGTCGTTCCTGTCGTACGTGATGCGGACAAGAAAAACTTCGCTGAGATTGAAAAAGATATCATTCAACTTGCCGTCAAAGCGCGTGACAACAAACTCGGTCTATCTGACTTGACAGGTGGTACATTCACGATCACGAACGGTGGTACGTTCGGTTCACTCATGTCGACACCAATCTTGAACGGTCCGCAAGTCGCGATTCTCGGAATGCACGCAATTAACCTGCGCCCTGTTGCGATTGATGCCGAGCGTATGGAAAACCGTCCGATGATGTATGTCGCACTCTCGTACGATCACCGAATCGTTGATGGAAAAGAAGCCGTTACATTCTTGAAGCACATTAAAGATTTACTCGAAGATCCAGAATCATTGATTTTCGAAGCATGATCAGAGAACTGAAAAGAAAAGACCCGTTTCGTTGCGGGTCTTTTTCTATGGCATGATAACACTTTGTCATCAAATCACGAAAGGACATTTACATCTTCTCTATATTAGCTTCATACAAACGATTTAGGATAGGAGTTGTAAGAATATTTCAAGGGGGAATTGATTATGTTGAAACAAATTGGATTAACGATGGTAGCAGGAGCCGTATTAAGCACAGGACTTCCGACAGAAGATGTCGGTGCACAATCGAAGGGAAAATCATTGCTTGATCCCAATCGAATCATCAACGTCGCTCACCGTGGAGCTTCAGGGTATGCACCAGAGCATACGATGCCAGCTTATGAAATGGGACATAAGAAATTTAAAGCGGATTACATCGAGATTGACTTACAGATGACAAAAGATGGTCAATTGATTGCGATGCACGATGAAACGGTTGATCGGACTACGGACGGGACAGGTGCTGTCAAAGATAAGACTCTTGAAGAAATTAAGAAGCTTGATGCAGGCAGTTGGTTCAATGAAGCAAACCCTTCACTTGCTCGAAAAGAATACGCTGGATTGAAAGTGCCGACTCTTGAAGAAATTTTTTCGACGTATGGAAAGCATGCGAACTATTATATTGAAACAAAGTCACCAGAGGTTTATCCAGGAATGGAAGAAAAGTTATTGAATACGTTAAAAGCCTATGACCTTTCAAGTGATCGTGTAAAACCTGGTCAAGTCTTAATTCAATCGTTCAGTGAAGCGAGTTTACAAAAAGTAAAAACGCTTGATCCGAATATCCCTCTGATTCAATTGATGGAAGCGAACGAAGTCAAAGCATTGACAGCTGATCGATTAACGGCAATTCGTCAATATGCAGTTGGAGTCGGTCCTTCTTTTAAAGCATTGACTCGTGAAAACGTCACAGCAATCCGTCAGCATGATTTGTTACTTCATCCGTACACAGTAAACGAAAAAGCAGATATGGTTCGTATGCTAGATTATGGAGTGACAGGTGTCTTTACGAACTATGCAGATCGATTTAATGCCGTTGTCAAAGCATATCAAAAAATCTAAATTACCAGTAAAAAAATTCCTCTCTATTTCAGATCTGAAATAGAGAGGAATTTTTTTAGAAAATCATATATTTTAAATCTAAGATTTGATTTCTTGCGTAATCTATTTAGAGAAAATCGTATATATGAATCTTGGGATAAAACAATATAGAGATTGGGATATTTCATGTTACGATAATAGTGGAGTTTTGGGAAAGAATGGAGTGAGAATCGTGAGAATTACACAGTATACGGACTATGGATTACGTGTGTTGATTTATCTTGGTGTGAACCGAGATGTCATCACGCCGATGCCACAGATTGCCAAACATTACGGCATCTCATCGAATCATTTAATGAAAGTAACGCAACAGTTGACGAAACTAGGTTACGTAGAATCAACGAGAGGGCGCTCAGGCGGTCTTCGTTTAATTCAAGATCCTAAAGATATTAATATCGGTAAAGTCGTACGACAAATGGAACCACTAGATATCGTTGAATGTTTCGGAAACAACGGTCATTGCGTCATCGAACCAAGTTGTCGTCTCAAAGGTGTGTTGGGGCGAGCGCTCCGGGCTTTCATCCGGGAGTTGGAACAACATACGCTAGAAGAACTACTTGATAATCGTGATGAGTTAAATCTGCTCTTTGCCTCGTCGTCAATACATCAAACATAATCAAAACCCTCGTTTCGTAAATCGAAACGAGGGTTTTTCCTATCTATGCGATGATCCGTCGTCTTGTCGTTTTTTTGGTTCCACATGTTCTTTATTCTGGAACAAGTCGTCACGAACAGACGATTTCCATAATGGCACATTGCTGTAATATGCAGCACGAGCGATTAAATGTCCACCAATCGGTGCCGTAATGAGCACGAAAAAGATACCGAGTACGACACGAGAGGAGAAAAATCCATTTTCAGTGACGAAATAGATGATGACGCCGATTAAAATCGACATGACACCTAATGTCGCGCTTTTTGATGCAGCGTGAGCACGCGTATAGACATCCGGTAAGCGGATTAGACCAAGCGCAGTGACGAGACTAAATCCCATCCCGAGCAAGGCGAAGACCGCGACGATCCATTCATTGATTGCGATCACGTTCGATGATCTCTCCTTTCTCGATATATTTTGAAAAGGCAACGGTACCGATGAAGGCGAGTATACCAATCAACAGGATGACTTCGAGGTAGTCGCTCGTCCGTAAGATGATCGAGACAAGACCCACGATTGAAATCAAGCTGATACCAATTGAATCAAGAGCGATGACACGATCCGCAACACTTGGTCCTTTGATGACCCGGTAAAACAGACCAAGCATCGAGAGAAAGACACCCCCGAGTGCGATATAGATTAAAATATCGAACATCACCGACTCACCTCCAGAATGGCTTTCTCAAAACTATCGCGAATCGAAGCGACCGCTTCATCGACCTCTGGCATGTGGAGTGCATGAATGTAGAGTGTCTTATTATCATCCGAGATATCAACGACAAGCGTTCCCGGTGTCAGCGTGATCAGCATTGACAGCAACGTGACTTGCCATGGTTGATCAAGTTCGGTCTCATAAGCAAAGATACCAGGCTGGATATCTAACTTCGGCTTTAAAATGATTTTCAAGACATCGATGTTCGCGACGACAAGCTCGTAGAGAAAGCGGAAAAACAATAGGACGAGTGCGATGACAGGTCCAAGATAAAAGCGACCTTTGAAGCCGCGACGAAAAGCGAACATCGCAATCAGCCCAAGCGCGTAACCAATGACGAAGGCGGAGGCCGTGAAATTATTCGCAAGAAACATCCACAAGAAAGCAAGAAATAAGTTGAGCAAGACTTGAAAAGCCATGAATTAACGCCCTCCTTTTAATACGGCATCGATATAGAGCGTTGGATTCGTCAACGGTTCGACGGCTTGTTGAATCAGTGGACGCATCGCCTCAGCACCTACTCCATAGAGAACGCTGAGCGCAACTAAGGCAATCGTAGGAACTAGCAGCTTTGGAACAAGCGTTTGTTTATTACCAGAGTAGGTCTTCGGTGTTCCCCAAAAGGCACGCATGAACAATTGAACGACCGAATACAAGACGAGCAGACTGGATAGTAGAACAATGATTGGTCCAATCAACTCACCAGCTTCGATGCCCCCGCGAACGATCAGGAATTTCCCGATGAACCCGCTGAGCGGTGGAATCCCGGCAAGTGATAACGCCGCAATGAAGAACGTCCAACCGAGTACAGGATAGGTTTTAATCATGCCACCCATTTCTTTTAGTTTACTCGAACCGGCAATTCCGACCATGATGCCTACGAGCAGGAACAAAGCGGCTTTAATCAACATATCGTGAAGAAGATAGAAAATCGCACCTTCTAAAGCTTGTGGCGTCATGAGGGAAACCCCGTACAAGATGACCCCGACCGCGACGATGATGTTGTAAATGATAATTTGCTTCGCATCCCGTGTTGCGAGCGCGCCAATCACACCGATGACGATCGTACTGAGCGCAAGGATACTTAAGATTTGATGAATCGTTCCGATCTCGTTTGAGAAGAACAAACTATACGTCCGTAAAATCCCGTACACCCCGACCTTCGTCAACAAGGCACCAAATAGGGCAAGAACAGGTGTTGGTGGTACTTGATAAGAACCAGGTAACCAGAAGTAAAGCGGAAAAATTGCGCCCTTTAATCCAAAGACGACTAGGAATAGCAAAGCGATGACGTTTAGGATTGCTGGTTGTCCGACTTCTGAAATTTTCTGACTGATATCCGCCATGCTGAGCGATCCGATGATACCGTACAAGAAGGCAACTGTCATGACGAACAAGGCAGACGAGATGACATTGATCAATAGATACTTGAGCGATTCCCGTAATTGTGCCGGCTTCCCGCCGAGAACAATCAGAACATAAGACGAGATCAAGAAGACTTCGAAAAAGACGAACATGTTAAAGATATCACCCGTCGTGAACGCACCGTTGACACCAACAAGTAAAAACTGAACGGCGATGAAATAGTAGTATCGTTGATAGGAAACGCTCAAGTAGACAATGGCATACCAGATGATACAAAGAACAAGAATGCTCGTCGTCGTGACGAGTAGAGCGGATAGCATGTCTGAGACGAGTGTGATACCAAAAGGTGCTGGCCAGCTACCGAGTGTGACTGTTAAGATGCCGTTTGACCGGACAGTCAGCACAAGATAGATGGAGGCACAGACAGTCAAAATCGTCGAAAAGAGGGAAACGATCCGTTGTCCTTTGAGGTGTCTCGGGAAAAACATCAAGATGACACCCGTCAACAAAGGGATGATGATTGGCAATAGCGGTAAGTTAATCATTCGAATCGGTTCCTTTCATCTCCTCGATATTATCGGTTCCGAGCTCTTGATAGGCGCGGTAAGCGAGTACCAAGAAGAAGGCAGTGACACCAAAGCTAATGACGATGGCTGTCAAGACGAGTGCTTGCGGCAGTGGATCCGTATAGGAAGTCACGCCGTCCTTTAAAACCGGAGCCGCGCCTCGTTTTAATCCACCCATCGTCATGACGAGCAGATGGGCAGCGTGGCTGAGCAACCCTGTTCCGATAATAATGCGAAGAATACTTTTCGAAAGAATGAGATAAATGGCACACATCGTCAGGATGCCTGCGGCGATCGCCATGATGATTTCCATATCAATCACTCTCCCCAATCGTTTGAATAATCGTCATCGTCACACCGACGACGACAAGGTAAACACCAAGATCAAATAACATCGCGGTGTGAAGCGATGTCTTACCGAATAACGGCAGATTGAAATAATCATGGGCATGTGTGAAGAACGGTACGTTGAATAGAAGCGCTCCTGAAGCCGTCAGTACAGCAATCAACATACCGAGTGCTGTGATCCATTTGTAATCGAATGGTAAAATCCGGCGCAATGTCTTGATGTCGTAAGCAAGTAAAATCAAGACGAGAGCAGACGCCGTCACGAGACCACCAATGAATCCACCACCCGGTGTATAGTGTCCTGCAAAGAACAAGTAAACAGCAAACAGGAAGATGATGAACGTGATAAAGGAAGTCGCGGACTCTAAGATGACATCATTCGTATGCTTTTTCGCCTGCTTTTTCATTTATCCATCCCTCCTGTTCGTCTGAATTTAATCATCGTGTAGATACCGATTCCAGCAAGTGCGAGAACGGCAATCTCAAACAACGTATCGAAGCCACGGAAGTCGACGAGTATGACGTTGACCATGTTCCCACCAGCAGCAAGATCAGCGACATTATCGATATAATACTTGGCGATTGAACTAAACGATCGTTGGCTGAGAGAAGCAAGGGCCACGAGTGTCACCGTCAATCCGACGAGTGCTGAAATCAAGGCATTCCCTAGCTTGAACGGAATGCGCTCTTCTTTCCGGCTGATTTCCGGTAAACGATAGAAAACGAGCAGGAACAAAGCGACCGATACCGTCTCGATGACGAGTTGCGTCAAGGCGAGGTCTGGTGCTCGGAACAAGACGAAAAACAGAGCAACCGTATAACCCGTCACACCGAGCAAGATGATCGATGTCAGACGCGATCGTGCAAAGGTGATTGAAAGGGCACTTGAGATAAGAACGAGGGTGAGGATGATCTCATATGCATGAATCGAGCTAATTGGATCCACCGCGAAGCGAAAAGCATCTAACCCATATAATGCCGTCAAAATCAAGATGACGATGAATCCGAAGATATAGACAAGGTAGGACCGCATGTAGCCTGTCATGACCGTATCGTGGATCCGTGTCGATGTCTGTTCACCACGACGTAACAAGGCGTCATATTGATGATTCAGTGAGACAGCACGTGGCATCCGGTTGTAAAGCGATTGCCAACGTGGGAGTGTTTTATACAGTATTACGCCAGCACTGATGATCACGAGTGTCAGGAATAATTCAGTATTGAATCCATGCCACATTGAAATATGCACATCAATCTTGCCACCTGCATCCAAGACTTGCGGCAAGACTGCTTCAACTGCTGGTCGGATCAGCGTATCCGACAATAGATTCGGGAAGAGTCCGATGATGACGACGAGCGAGACGAGGACGAGTGGTGGGATTAACATCCCAATCGGTGCCTCGTGTGGTGTTTTCGGCAACTTGTCGTCTTGGCGTTTCCCGAAGAATGTTCTACGGACGATCAAGATGCTGTAGACGAACGTAAAGATGCTTCCGACGACGGCGAGAACCGGAATGATCCATCCGTAAGACGGCAAGTGGAACAAATCGGATCCTGAAACTTCAAGAACACCCGTCAAGAACATCTCTTTACTTAAGAAACCGTTGAACGGTGGAATACCTGCCATCGAGAGGGTCCCAATCATCGCAATCGACATCGAGATCGGCATGAGTTGCGCAAGACCACCGAGTTTCCGAATATCGCGAGTACCAGTCTCGTGATCGACGATTCCTGCCATCATGAAGAGACTGCCTTTAAACGTCGCGTGGTTGATCAGGTGAAAAATCGCAGCGACTGTTGCAATTGTATATAATCCGTCATCTAACGCGTCGACGTGCAAGGCGGCTGCTCCGAGTCCAAGTAGGGACATGATCAATCCAAGCTGAGAAATCGTCGAGTAAGCGAGAATTCCTTTTAAATCGTGTTGTTTCACCGCATTGAGTGAACCCCAGAATAAGGTGAATATTCCGACAGATGAGACGAGATAGAACCAAAGCGACTCATCCGCAAAAATAGGACTGAAACGAGCGACAAGATACAACCCTGCCTTGACCATCGTTGCCGAGTGCAAGTAGGCACTGACAGGGGTCGGCGCTTCCATTGCATCCGGTAACCAGATGTGGAACGGAAATTGAGCTGATTTTGTGAAGGCAGCTAGCAAGAATAAAACAAGGGCGATCGTAAAGAAGGGTTCACCTTGAATCGACTCAAGTGACGCATAGGTCTCACGAATACTTAACGATCCACTGAGTGTAGAGAGAATCGCAATTCCCCCAAGCATCGCTAGTCCACCTAAGACGGTGATCAGCATCGATTTTTGAGCACCGTAACGAGAACGTTCTCGCTCGTACCAGTAGGCAATCAATAAGAACGACGAAATCGATGTTAATTCCCAGAACAGATAGAGGACGATCATGTTATCTGACAGCACGACCCCAAGCATGGCGGTCATGAACATCAACAGATAGACATAAAATGTTCCAAGTGATTCTTTTTTCGCATCTAAATAAAAAATGGAATAAAGAACGACTAGTGAGCCGATTCCTGTAATCAATAGTGCGAACAATAAGCCGAGGCCGTCGAGATAGGTGACGAAATCGATACCGAGCGATGGTATCCAAGGCATGCGTGCCGTAAAGTTCTCACCTGACATCGTACCAGGGAGAAAGCGGCTGAAATACGAAACGAGCAGTACAGGTACGACAAGTACAAACCAACCGGTATGAATGTTCGGAAGGCGCTTCGCTAAAAGCGGGATGAAAAGACTGATCAATATGGGCAGTAGGATCGCCCCATGCATCACGGACACGAAATTCCCTCCTTTGTTACAGCAACGACCAAAAATGAAAAAGGGACGCGAACGCAAGCCATTGAAGCTCGGAACTGTCCAATAGAAGACACGATTCATTTTGTTCGTTGAAGATGTTTCTGAATCAAGTATAGCGTATCTTTTTCCTTCTTGCATGACGTGAAGCGTTGAAGCATAAGGGATAGAGCCGTTTTTTCACTCGCTTGTTAAATATGTAGGAACACGGTGGAAAAGACCTAAAAATTTTTTTGATTTTTTTTGAAAAACAAGCGAATTCAAATGAAAAGGATTCGAAATCTATGAACACGGGTACATTTATGAAGAGTCTACGTATCGATCACAGAGGGGGAAAATTCATGCGAGCAACATTTAAGACAGGTGTCGTTTTAGGTGGTCTAGCGGCGATTGCAACAATCGCATATCAACAATACCAACAACGAAAAACGACTTCTCACGATATTGATCATCGGCCAAGTGTTGATGCTAAAAGTGATCCGGCAGAGGTAGGATTGACACAATTGGATTCCATTCATCGCGCAGACTGGCAAGCGAATGGCTTTCCGCAAACTCACGCTGAACTCGAGCGCTTAGAACGAGAAGAGAACTAAAAAAACACGTCTCTCGAATGAGAGGCGTGTTTTATAATCATCAAGCACTTGTTGTGACTAGAGCACGTGTCCGTTCACTGTGTGCAGTATAAGAAGAGAGATGTTCGAATTGATAAAGCGTTAAGGTCGCTGTGCGACGTTGACCGGTACTCGATTCAAGCATTAAATAAGCTTCATTGAAGTCCGTACCACCACCATCATAGCGGATGTGTGCCGTAATCGTTCGTCCATCTGTTGTCTGCATATAAATATCGTAACCTCCGAAATCAACGCGCTTAAAGCTAGTTGCCTCGCTTACGATGTGTTTGAATGTTTCAATTAAAGAATATGTCATCGTTCGTTCCTCCTTTTATTTCTTCAAAGCAAAATAAGATATAATCAACTCCGAATATTACTATTCCCATTAAATTCAAGAAATAAACATCACAAATGAATCTTTTTTGTTCTTGTTATGAAACGCGTTTCATACATTATGATACATACAGACGGCGCGTGACCGATTTTGGGCGTTAACCGATACAGAAACTATAATCAAAAAGACAAGGGGATGGTCGTGACCATCCCCTTGTCTTTTTGATTATAGTTCTACGTTATGGTAGACCTGTTGTACATCCTCAAGATCTTCTAGTGCATCGATCATTTTCTCGAATTGTGCAACGTCGTCTTCAGACAACGTGACTTCGTTTTGGGCGAGCATGACGAGTTCGGCAAGTGAGAACTCAGTAATGCCTGCAGCTTTCAACGCCTCTTGTACAGCATGGAATTGTTCCGGCTCAGCGTAGATGATGACAGATTCGTCTTCTTCGAGGATATCGCGCACATCGATATCTGCTTCCATCATCAATTCAAGAACGTCATCCGCAGTTTTACCTTCGAAGGCAAAGATTGCCGTCGCATCGAACATATAAGCGACGGATCCGCTCACGCCCATGTTTCCGCCATTTTTTCCGAATGCAGCACGAACGTCAGAAGCCGTTCGGTTCACGTTGTTCGTCAACGTTTCGACGATTACCATTGAACCACTTGGACCAAACCCTTCATAACGCAAGACGTCGTAGTTTTCTTCCGCTCCACCTTTTGCTTTTTCAATCGCCCGATCGACGATGGCACGTGGCACGTTGTATGTCTTCGCTCGTTCGAGAACGACCTTTAGTGCTTGGTTTGATTCTGGATCGGGTTCGCCTTGTTTAGCCGCTACATAAATCTCACGACCGAACTTTGCGTAAATCCGACTCGTATTTTTGTCTTTTGATGCTTTTTTTTCCTTGATGTTATTCCATTTACGACCCATTTCGTATCCACTCTCTTTCCGTAATGTCAGAAATCCGTGATTTCCTATGCGTTATCAGTATACCTTAAACTACCTGACAGACTGAACTAAAATGTCGGTAGAACCGTTGATTTTCTATTAAATACGTTTAAGTGATGCGGAAGAAAGGAACTTTACCGATAGAGAAATATCAATTTAAGGGAGAGTGGCAGAATTTGAACCAGGCTGGGGTAGTTCATCGCGCATTATCACCGTTCGTTTATGCATATGACCAAGAGACTGTCCATGTTCGACTAATGACGGCTAAGGATGACGTTCGTGAAGTAAATTTGATTCATGGCGATCCATATGAATGGGAAGCAGAAAACGAAGAAGACCGAGATTGGAATTTTGATCCGGAGAAAGAAAAATCATGGAAAATAGAGCGGACACCGATGCAACACAATGGAAATGATGCGACGTATGATTATTGGTTCATTGCAATCCGTCCAGAGCGAAAGCGCGTACGGTATGGGTTTGAGGTTCATGGCGATACGACAGCCGTTTTGACGGAACGTGGCTGGTATGATGATGCGCCACTCGATCACCCAGGGTATTATTTTTCCGTGCCATATGTTCATGCAACCGACGTTTTCGATACACCAGACTGGGTGAAGGATACGGTCTGGTATCAAATTTTCCCGGAACGATTTGCGAATGGTGACCGGACAAATGATCCAGCGGGTACGAAGGAGTGGGGAAGTGAGGCACCAGCTTTTCAAAATTTCTTCGGTGGAGATTTTCAAGGGGTCATCGATCACGTCGATTATTTAAAACGACTTGGTATTACGGGTATTTATTTCTGCCCAGTCTTCGAAGCACCATCGAATCATAAATATGATACGTTGGATTACTTAAAACTCGATCCTGCGTTCGGTGACGAGAAAACGTTCCGGAAGATGATCGAGGTGCTACATGAGAACGGGATCCGCGTATTACTCGATGCCGTATTCAATCATATAAGTGAAGATCACCCCGCATTTCAGGATGTCTTAGAGAAGGGACAAGACTCAAAATATGCTAACTGGTTTACAATTGATTCCTTCCCGGTCGATCCATCGATTCCAAACTATGAAGTGTTTGCATTTGAACGGAACATGCCGAAATTGAATACTGCCCATCCGGATGTCAAAGACTATTTGCTTCACGTAGGACGTTACTGGGTCGAGGAATTCGGTATCGACGGCTGGCGTCTGGATGTCGCGAGTGAAGTCGATCATGCGTTTTGGCGCGAGTTTCGTAAGGAAGTCCGAGCGGCGAATGGAACGTGTTATATCGTTGGCGAATGTTGGACGGACTCACAACCATGGTTACTCGGTGATCAATTCGACGCTGTCATGAATTATGGATTGACCGAGAGCTTTTTGACTTGTTTTGCGACAGGTGAAACAACGGTCCGTGATTTCTCGAACGCAGTCAGTCGAAATTTGAACTGGCATTCACAAAACGTCAATGGGGTCATGTTCAATTTGATTGGCTCTCACGATACGCCGCGTGCATTAACGCGCGCGAAAGGAAATACCGACCGGATGAAGTTACTCTTCACTACACTCTTGACGTTTCCGGGTTCACCTGTCATTTATTATGGTGACGAGATTGGAATGACTGGGGGGCAAGACCCGGCCAACCGTGCGTGTATGGAGTGGGACGAGACGAAGCAGAACCGTGAATTATTCGATCACGTTGCGCAGTTGATTGCTCTCCGAAAACAGCATCCGGTTTTAGCAAATGCCGGAACTTATCATTTCCAAACAGTCGACGAATCCAAACAACTTCTAGTCGTCGAGCGTCGTCAGGGCGAACAAGTTTACTTGCTCGTAATCAATGTAAGTGAAGAAGCACAGTCGCTCGCTCTGGGAGGGATGTTCGAGGATCTCTTATTATTAGATAAAGAAACTGTGTCGGAAGCTGTTCGAATACCAGCTTTATCGGCTACACTTTTAAGGCAACTATAAAAACATCATCAGAACGAAAAGGCAAACCGTGAACATACTTGCGTCCACAACTTGCCTTTTTTGTTGCGTATTACTTTAAATATGAAATGGATGGATTAATAAACCACTCCGAAGTTTCGGTTCGAACCAAGTCGACTTTGGTGGCATCACTTCTCCGGCATCAGCAACTGCCATTAAGTCTTCGATTGATGTCGGATGCAAGTGGAAGGCGACAGCAGCGTGTCCCGCGTCGACGATCTGCGCAAGACCGGCATATCCCTTGTGACCACCAACGAACTGGATTCGTGCGTCCGTCCGTGGATCTTCGATACCGAGTAACGGTGTCAACAACTCTTCTTGTAAAATCGAGACGTCGAGATTTGTTTTCGTCCCTATTCGTTTAGAATCGTACGAAAGAGTATACCATTGCTGGCTGAGATACATCTCGATTTGATGAGGCTTCGTTTGTTTGGCACGTCCTTTTGTAATCGTAAAGCGATGGGCTAATCGTTCGAGGAAGTCAACGACGGATTGACCGTACAAATCTTCAACGACGCGATGGTAACCGAGAATCCGTAATTGATCCTGCGGGAAAGAGACGCCAAGAAAACGTTGTGCTTCCTCCTGATCCGTCCGACTGGCAGCAATGGCTGCCGCTGCCGCACGATGGTGCCCATCAGCGATATAGAGAGCGTCGTGACGGGCGAACTGGCTTCCAATCGTCAACAGATGATTGCGGTCGATGACTTTAAAAATCCGGTGCGTGATCCCATCGACAGTAAAGTCATACAGGGGATCAGCTGCAGTAATCGTCGTGACGATTGCTTCGAGTTGTTCATCCGTCTGATGCGCAAGTAAAATCGGTCCCGTGTGTGCTTGTAACTGCTCGACGTGTCGCAAACGGTCGCGCTCTTTATCCGGACGTGTGAATTCATGTTTACGAATTTGATTCGTCTCATAATCACTGACGGCAACACATCCAACGAAACCGGATTGCGTATGCGTTCCATCTGACAACTGATAAATGTAATACGTCTCGTCCAGATCGAGCTGTAAGATGCCGTTTGTTTGACTCTCTTCGAAAGCAAGCGCTGCTTGCTGATAAACGCGTGGATCATCTTCAGCAATCAATGACGGAAGGGTAGCTTCTGCTTTATCAATCCGTAAAAAAGACAGCGGATGACGCCGAATCTCAGAACGTGCTTCTTCGCGGGAATAGACATCATAGGGCAGGGCAGCGAAGTCTGCCGCATATTTTGAATCCGGTCGTAACGCCGCAAACGGTTCAAACGTTGGCATGGGGATCACTCCTTTTAAAGTAGACGTGTTTTCAAGACGCCAGGAATCTGATTCAGTCGATCGAGCGAAATTATCTCGTCCGCATGGTTATCGATATCGATAATTGTATAGGCAATCGCATCTTTACTACCATTGATCATATTCGCGATATTGATCGACTCTTGCGCTAACACCGAGGCGATTTGACCGACCATATTCGGAATGTTGTGGTGAGCAATCGTAATCCGTCGTTTTCCGGTGAATGGTAACTCGACGGCTGGGAAATTGACAGCATTGCGGATGTTTCCTGTCTCAAGGAACAGACGCAGTTGATCGACCGCCATGATGGCACAGTTTTCCTCCGCTTCACTTGTTGATGCTCCGATATGTGGTAAAGCAATGACTCGGGGGAGGGACAAGATGAAGGCGTTCGGGAAATCTGTCACATAGTTCGCCAGACGACCCGACCGGAGTACGTCTGCTAACGCTTGTTCGTCAACGAGTTCGCCACGCGAGAAGTTGAGTAGGGTCGCGCCATGTTTCATCTTCGAGAAGAGTGACGCATTGAGCAAACCCGTCGTCGTGTCAACGAGTGGCAGATGCAACGTGATGTAGTCACTTGTCGCGAGGAGATCCTCAAGCTGTGTCGCTCGCTGAATTTGATTCGAGACGCGCCAAGCGGACTCAACGGACATGTGTGGATCATATCCTGTGACGGTCATGCCAAGCTCGTGGAGAGTGTTGGCTAAGTTTGCCCCAATCGCCCCAAGTCCAACGATTCCGATTCGTTTCCCAAGTAATTCGGTTCCGACGAATTGCTTTTTGTTCGCTTCGATCCGCTCCGGAATATCCGGTCCGCGTAAGTTGTTCGTCCAAAGCAGACTTGGGACGAGTTTTCGAGCAGTCAGAAACAAACTGCCGATGACAAGTTCCTTGACGGCATTTGCATTAGCACCTGGCGTCGAAAAGACGGGAATCCCGCGGTTTGCGAGTTGAACAAGTGGAATCGTATTGACACCGACGCCGGCTCGGGCGACGGCCTTGAGGCTATCCGGAAAGCGCATATCATGTAAATCCTTGCTGCGGACGAGAAAGGCGTCTGGCTGTTCCGTTTCTCGCTGGACGTGATAGTCGTCTGTGAATCGTTTTAATCCTTTGTCTGATAAATCATTCCATAGTTGGATTTGATACATTTAACGTTCCCCCTGTTCAAAACGGTGCATGATGTGAATCAGTGCCGTAACCCCTTCGGTCGGCATCGCATTGTAGAGACTTGCACGCATTCCACCAATCGAGCGGTGACCGGCAAGATTGATTAAACCGTGACGCGCAGCGAAGTTCAAGAAAGCAGCGTCCTCTGAATCACGTCCGGTCGAGAATGGAATGTTCATCCGGCTTCGATCCTTGACGGCTACATGGTTATGAAAAAGCTCGGATTGATCAATTGCTTCATATAACATACGTGCTTGTAAGATGTTTCGTGCCGCGATCGTCTCGAGTCCCGTTTCTTCAATCCAATCGAGAACTAACTTCGTCATATACAGACTAAACGTCGGTGGCGTGTTATAAAGAGATCGCTGTTTTGCATGGATGTCATACCGTAAGTAGGCACCGATCGTGTCAGGAACACGATCAAGCAACTCGTTCTTCACGATGACGACCGTTAAACCAGCGACACCAAGGTTTTTTTGAGCACCAGCATACAACACATCGAATGACTCGATTGGCAATGATTCAGACAAAATCGAAGAAGAGACGTCTGCGACGAGTGGCACATCGACGTGAGGCGGTGTCTGATACGTCGTCCCTTCGAGCGTGTTGTTCCAAGTGATGTGCAGATAGTCGGCAGTTGATGTGAACGGACCTTCCGGAATGAAGCGATATCCGTGATCAGCGGAAGAGGCGAGCACATTGACCGAGGCGTACCGTTTGGCATCTGCAATCGCCTTCGTTGACCAGCCGCCAGTATCGATGAAATCAATTCGTCCGGTCTTCGTCGCCAGATTTTGCGGTAACATCGCGAACTGAAGTGTAGCTCCTCCTTGAAGAAACAATACGGAGTACGAATCGGGAATCGACATCAGTCTCCGTAAGGATTGTTCAGCTGCCTCCCGAATCGATTCGAAGATTGGCGAACGATGACTCATTTCAAGAACGGATTGTCCTGAATTTTCATAATCGAGTAGTTCAGATTGAGCCTTCAATAAGACCGGGGCAGGAAGGACTGCAGGACCGGCAGAGAAGTTATAAACCGTCATGAGGAACACTCCTTCTTGAATTTTCAGAAAATATGTACCACTCAAGTGTAACGGAATGAAAAATGAGAAGCAATTCCAACTGACGATGAATGGAACATGAAAACAAAAAACACCCCTTGAATCCGTTACGACGGATCAAGAGATGTCAATTGACCAAAGTGCCATTTCCAACCATCTGACGTAGCACGATAGATGGATACGACACGGAAACGACCAACGTATTGAGTTGTCCCGTATTCAAATCGGTCTTCTGTCAAACTATACTGGATTGCCGTATCTTCGAAATGATCAATGTATGAAAAATCATCGGTCCGGGATAACCAGCGGATGTTTGCAGGATCCACGTAATGATCGAGGTAGGTCTCGGCATCAAATGACCGCCCTAACGCATCGATGAACGTAAATTCGGGAGATAATAGAGGCGAGACTTGTGTTAGGTCGCCTTTAAGCATAGCCTCTTGAAGGTGTTGCATGGTTTGTTCAAGTGTCATATTACATCTCCTTTCTTCCTGAATCGCTAGTGTAGCATATATAAACACAAAAAAAGACCCTGCGTGAGCAGGGTCTAAAGGAAATTAAAGTTTTACAACGTTAGTTGCTTGTGGTCCGCGTTGACCTTCTTCAACTTCGAAAGAAACCTCTTGACCTTCGTCAAGTGATTTGAAACCTTCAGATTGGATTGCTGAGAAGTGTACGAATACGTCGTCTCCGCTTTCGCGCTCGATGAAGCCGAATCCTTTTTCTGCGTTAAACCATTTTACTTTACCTTGTTCCATGTGTATTGCCTCCTGCGTGTGACTGGCACACTGATTATTACTACCGTGATCAATTTCATCGAATATAAAGTGAAACACTTCGTATCTCCACCGAACAACAATAATTACTTAATAATATAGCATGCCTGTATCGAAAAAGAAAGGACAAAACAAAAAAAGAACAAACGAAGCTGTTCTTCTCTGAATAAAGCATACAATTAAAGGGTTCATTCTGCTCATGTCGAAAGAGAATAACTGATTCTTTCAACGAGTCGGAATATGTTCTCTTTTACTACTGAGTTGTCGTAATGTATGCAAAATGAATCCTTGAAAGTTCGGATAACGTGTCGGTTGTTCCCAAACAGTTCTGAATAGTTGCGTCATCGCGGAATGAATGAGTGCATCTTCCACTTGTGTGCGACGGAACAGAAGAAAGAGTGTTTTTTCGTAACGATCGTATAATCGTTCTAACGCGACAGGGTCGCGTTGTTTGATTTGATTGAGCAAATCAGTGTCTGAATACATAAGTCACTCCTTCTTCGACAGTTTTCTCTATAGTATGCTGTCACTGTAATGTAATGAAACTATTATGTAGATTCCCGATACATGAATTATGAAACACGCAAACTTCTTGAACTAAAGATAATAATGGAAATGGAGGAGCTTTATATGTTTCCTGTATACATTCGTCCGTACATCTTGGAAGATGCAGCGGCGGTCCTTGAGGTGAACTTACGAAATCGTGATCACTTTGAATACTGGATGCCAATCAAGCCGCCACCAGAACAATACACGATCGAAGGGCAACGAGAACGGATTTATCGTCACCAAGAGTTGATGCGTCAAGATGCTTATTATGCGTATGGTGTCTTTTTATCTGAGACCGACCAGTTGATTGGGGATGTTTCGGCGATGTTCGTTCAACGTGGACCAGCGGAGACGTGTATGATTGGCTACCAGTTGGATGCCGCCTATGGTGGAAAAGGATACATGGCTCAAGCGGTCGGATTATTTGTCGATCATTTATTTGATGTCCACCAGTTCCACCGGATCCGAGCTGAAGTCATGCCGGAGAATATCGGCTCGATCCGTGTCCTTGAGAAAGTTGGATTTCGTAAAGAAGGAATCGCGAAACAAAATCTCTTCATCAACGATGCCTGGGAAGACTTTATTTTGTTTGCTCTATTAAAAGAAGACCGAGAGGAGTCAAAACATGCCAATCTCTGATTACTATGCTAATCTGCGCCAACTTGTCGGAACGCAACGTCTTTTTACACCATGCGTCGCAGCGATCATTCGAAACGAAGCAGGTCACATCCTCTTTCAGGATCCAGGAGGTCCGTTTTGGAGTTTGCCTGCTGGAGCGATCGAACTGGGAGAATCTCCTGCGCAAGCAGTCATTCGCGAAGTCTATGAAGAAACGGGGCTATTCGTCCGGCCGGTTCGTCTGATTGCGACCTTCGGTGGAGAGTCGTTTCGTTTGACGTACCCAGATGGAAACGAAGTTGAATACGTAGCGACGGTATTCGAGTGTGAGGTTGTCGGGGGAACGCTCGAAGCGATCGATGGAGAATCGAAACAACTGGCATATTTTCCAAAACAGGAGCGTCCTCCTCTAGCACTCCCTTATCCTGATCATGTGTTTGAAGCATCCGAAGCAACAAGCTATTTTGACTGGGAAGAACATTGGTTGACAGATTTACAACAACAAAACCAGTAAAAACCGAACATTTAATTGGTGTTATCTGAATAAAGTTCTTGAAAAACCTTAAAAACGCGAAAATTTCTTTGACACTATGAGGACAGTTCGTTATAGTAGTCAAGGGGCGAATGATTATCGCCAATATATTAAAAAATATTCGTAATTAGAGGTGTTATTCATGGATGTAGTATTCGATTATGAAGATATTCAATTAATTCCAGCAAAATCAATCGTTGGTAGTCGTTCGGAATGTGATACGTCAGTCGAGTTCGGTGGTCGTCGTTTCAAGCTTCCGGTCGTACCGGCGAACATGCAAACGATCATTGATGAATCGATTGCTTTGTTTTTAGCGGAAGGCGATTATTTCTATATCATGCATCGATTCGAACCCGCTCGTCGTTTGGCTTTCGTTCGTATGATGCAAGAGCGCCAACTGTTCGCTTCAATTAGCGTCGGTGTCAAGGAAGAGGAATATCAGCTGATCGAACAGCTCGCAGCAGAAGGGCTGACTCCGGAATACATCACGATTGATATCGCACACGGTCATTCGGAAGCCGTCATTCAAATGATTCGCCACATCAAGTCGCTTCTACCTGCAAGTTTCGTCATCGCTGGTAACGTCGGGACACCGGAAGCGGTGCGTGAACTTGAGAATGCGGGAGCCGATGCAACGAAGGTCGGGATCGGACCAGGTAAAGTGTGTATCACGAAGATTAAGACAGGATTTGGTACAGGTGGTTGGCAACTCGCGGCACTTCGTTGGTGTGCAAAAGCAGCAAGTAAACCGATTATTGCGGATGGTGGGATTCGGACGCATGGCGATATCGCGAAGTCAGTCCGGTTCGGTGCGTCGATGGTCATGATCGGTTCACTCTTCGCAGGGCATGAAGAATCGCCTGGTGAGACACATGAAGTGGACGGAGTGCTCGTCAAGGAATATTTCGGTTCTGCTTCTGAGTTCCAAAAAGGGGAACGCAAGAACGTTGAAGGAAAGAAGATGTTCGTCGAGCATAAAGGGAGTCTTGTGGATACGTTGATTGAGATGGAGCAAGATTTACAATCGGCAATTTCGTATGCTGGCGGGAATAAATTGCAAGCGATTCGGACGGTCGACTACGTCGTCGTCAAGAACTCGATCTTTAACGGTGATAAAGTATATTAAAATGATCAGTTCGCTCTTAACGGAGCGGACTTTTTTTGTTTCTTTAGCATAACTCTTCCATAGGAGGGGTATACATCAAATGGACCAAAAGATTCGGAATATTTTGGATAGGGAGTGATTGACATGCTATTTGAAACGACATCGTACTTAATCGAAAAATTTGCCACTGTTCGTAATCAAACAATTGCCTTGATTGAACCGCTCGAAGCAGAAGACTTCATCATTCAAGCGAGTTCAGACGTGAGTCCGCCGAAATGGCACATCGCTCATACGACCTGGTTTTTTGAACGGATGATACTACAGGAATATAGTGAAGACTATCGTGTTTTCCATCCGAAGTACAATTATCTGTTCAATTCATACTACAACTCGATTGGTCCTTACCAGCCTCGTCAACAACGAGGGATGTTGTCACGTCCGACCGTCGAAGACATCATTGCTTACCGGGCATATGTCGATGGACAAATGGTCGAGTTCTTGAAGGAAGAACGGACTCCAGAAGACCAACGGAAAATCGAAGCATTAGTCGAGATGGGACTACAACACGAACAACAACACCAGGAATTGATCTTGATGGACGTGAAGTATAACTTTTTCACGAATCCGCTGTTACCTGCTTATCAGTCAAAGTCGTTGGCACCAGATGTGCCTGAAAATACAGTCAATGAAGCATCGTTTATTCAATTCGAGGAAGGACTCGTCGAGATTGGTCATACAGGAGACGGTTTTGCGTTTGACAACGAGAGTCCACGTCATAAAACGTGGCTGCATCCGTTTGAACTAGCGACGCGTCCTGTCACGAATGGAGAGTATTTAGCGTTCATTGAAGCAGGGGGTTATGAAAAATCAGAGTATTGGTTATCAGACGGCTTTGCGACGGTTCAAAAAGAAGGCTGGAAAGCCCCGTTATATTGGATGAAGGATGACGCGGGGGAGTGGACGATCTTTACGATGAACGGTGTCGAACCACTTCGTCTCGATGAACCTGTCTGTCATGTCAGTTTTTATGAGGCGGACGCTTATAGTCGCTTTATAGGGAAACGCTTGCCGACAGAAGCGGAATGGGAATGGGCTTCTCGCCAAGTCGATTCTGTCACGAAGCGAAATATGATGGGAAGCGGAACCTTCCATCCGGTAGCCGTCGAAGAGTCAGAGACGACGCTTGCGAGCATGTTCGGAAACGTCTGGGAGTGGACGTCGAGCGCTTATAGTTCATATCCAGGCAGTAAACCGCTTGAAGGAGCACTCGGGGAATACAATGCAAAGTTCATGTGTAATCAAATGGTACTGCGTGGAGGAGCGTGCGTGACGCCTGACGATCACATCCGCGAGACATACCGCAACTTCTTCCCGCCTGATAAACGTTGGTTATTTGGCGGCTTCCGATTGGCAGGTGACATGTGATGCGAGAGACAGTCATTGGCTACGATTTATATACGCCGCAACAAAACATGCGTATAGAAGTCATCGAAGGTCTTATGCGAGAACAAAAGGTCTTACCGGCAAAATATTTTTATGATCATATCGGATCCCAGTTGTTCGAACAGATTACGCAACAACCGGAATATTATCCGACACGGACAGAACTCGCCATCTTGGAGCAGCATCGAGCGGAGATCGCACGAAGTATCGGGGATGTGCATACACTGATTGAATATGGAAGTGGCAGTAGTCGTAAAATCCAGATGTTACTGGAGACATTTACACATCTCGACACGTATATGCCAATTGATATTTCAAAAGACTTCCTGATGGAATCTGCACGCCAATTGTCGGAACGGTATCCTGCGCTGCATATTAAAGCGGTCTGTGGGGATTACTCACAATCGATTTCTTTACCGATCGAGGAGTCTCAAAAACGAGTCATCTTTTTCCCGGGATCAACGATCGGTAACTTTGAACCGGAGGAAGCGATGCGCTTTTTACGTCATTCCTCACGAATTCTTGAAACGGGAGATGGATTCTTGATCGGTGTTGATCTGAAAAAGTCTGTTGATGTGCTTGAACGGGCTTATAATGATGCAGCCGGCGTCACAGCAGCATTCAATTTGAACATGTTGACGCATTTGAATCAGATGCTCGAGGGAACGTTTGATGTGACACGATTCGAACATCATGCTTTTTATAATGAAGAAAAAGGACGAATCGAAATGCATCTTCGGAGTCAACTCGATCAACTCGTGCAAGTTGGAGATGTGACGGTTCCGTTTAAACAAGGAGAAACGATTCATACGGAAAACTCCTATAAGTATAGTAAAGAAGAGTTTGAGACACTTGCCCGTCAAAGTGGTTTTCATTCAGTCAATTGCTGGATCGATGACGATGAACGATTCAGCGTGCATTATTTAGAAAAAATGTAATGGCACATCAAAAAACACTCCTGCGTGAAAGCTTCCGTTAAGAAGCGACACAGGGAGTGTTTTTCTAAATATTCTACTTTATTCGACACGTGCGCCCTCCGGAATCGGATGTTCCGGTACGACGAGAATCGGCATCCATTGTTCCGAGCGACCGATATCAAGGACTCGACCGGACTCTTCAGGCGTACGTCCAGGTATATTGAGTACGGCAATCGCTTGTTTTCCAAGCAACTCATGAACATCGGGTCGCAGTGATTCCCAGTCGAGTGAAAAGAGGCGTGTAAATCCATCGAATTGTAGTTCAAGCTGAATCGAGCCGTCTATGCGATTTTCAATCGACTGGATCGTACCAACACGTATATCTAAAGCATCGAATAATTCAAGTGAAACTACTGGTTTCATGGACAATGGTGTACTTCCTTTCGATATGAAGCATTGAATTGGTTAGGCATCAAGTGAGACGTACGTTGGTTCATAGGTCGTCCATTCGATATCAGGTGTTTGATGATTCGCAAGCTTCGCTAATTGGCTACCGAGATACGGTCCAATCGTCAAACCGGATGCGCCGAGTCCGTTCGCAAGGAACACGTTTGGATGATCTTGGAGCGGTCCGATCACCGGCAGGGAGTTTTTCGTATACGGGCGCAAGCCGATACGCAGTTCATCAATCGTCGTTTCTTCGAGACGTGGTAAAACAGGTAAGGCACGATTCAATAAGGCATACATCCCTTTGACGGTTGGCTTTAAGTCATAATCGGTCTGTTTTTCGTGTGTTGAACCGACGATCAATTTCCCTTCGTGGATCGAGACGAGATATAATCCGCGTTGTCCCATGACGACGGGCCATGTCGTGGATGTAGAATCCGTCAAATCGAGTTGAAGAATCTGTCCCTTCTCCGGATGCAAATCAATTTTAAGCTCAAGCGGGCGGAGTAGTTCATTTAACCAGACGCCCGCCGTTAAAATGAACTGCTCTGCCGAGTACTGTTCATTTTCCATAGTTATACCGGTGACGACTCCATTGTCTACGATAAGAGAAGCGTCTCCTTCTAGTACAGTCGCACCGTGTTCGACAGCACCGCGGATCAGTGCGGCACATAAGGCACGTCCATCAACACGGGCACCGCCAGAGACGAATAAGGCATCTTCAATATGTTCGACGAGCGGAAAAAGCGCCTTGACACGTTCTTGATCGAGTCGTTCGATACGTTCGATGGCAGGTGCTTCCGGAAAACGGTTTTGCGCAATCTTCTCCATCTTTTCGATTTTTGACGTTTCGTGTAAGGCAATCGTGCCAACTTGCTGATAACCCGTACTTGTTTCACCGAGTGCTTCGAGTTCAGGAATCAATGTCTTGTAAAAATGAGCCCCGTTATTCGCTAATTGGTACCATGCCTTATTTCGTCGTTGTGTCATCCATGGACAGATGATGCCGGCTGCTGCATGAGAAGCTCGACCGGGTTCCTTCCGATCGACGAGTAAGACGCGTTCACCAGCTTTAGATAAATGATAGGCAGTCGAGGCGCCGAGAATTCCGGCGCCGATGATGATATGGGTGTACATGAAAGATTCAACTCGATTCTGTTCAATTGGAATATCTTTTATTGTAGCAGTAGAAGATCCGGGCGACTAGCTAGAGCGGGTGTCGAATCGGTAGCACATCGAATGATGGGAAATGATGGGGAAAGTGAACCTTTCCGAAGTCAATCACGTATACTAAATATACAGTTTCTAAAAACTGTGAATTAGACGATTAGAAACAGTTGAATTCGGAAACATACCCTTATAGGCATCATGTCCTGTCATCATCGACTTTGAAACGGTCCATCATGAAGGAGGGGAAGGCAATGAATATGAGTCAAGCCATCGTACGCAAACGCTACACGGATCATACTTTATTTTATTCCGCCATCCTAATCTGGAAATTGCTATTCTTCCTACCGTTGCTTATGTTCGTTAACAGCGGCACGGACCATGTGTTTCAAATGTACTTCGTACCATACCTTACGGTCATCTTCCTATTTCGAGTAATGACCTACTTTGCGACCTATAAAGCATCTTTCATGGAGATGACGGAAATGGGTCTCTCGCTATCCTTGCTGATCGCAGATGTATATTTGATTGTGTTGTTCGATATTCCACTTCCGTTTGCTTTAATTATCCTTGCGCTCGCCTTACTCCACTTTACTGCGGCATTCAGTCGTTTTCGTTGGTTCCGCCGTCGTCTTTGGTTGAATCGACATCTTGAGATCCTCAATTATTTGACGGATCACGGTGAAGTACCCATTAAAATTGCCGTCATGGCAGAAGATGAGATGCTTGTGACAACGAAGAGTGGAAAAGAGTTCACGTATCGTCAAGTCTATTGGAGCGGCTTTTATATTGAGCATGGCTGATTGCTATATGAAACGGATTTCTCCACGGAGGAATCCTTTTTTTGTTGCATTTGAAAAAAATATAGTACGCTTACATAGGAAAAGGGGGAGGAAAAGTTGATTCGTTGTATACTGATCGATGCGAATGACACAATCATTTTGACCGATGATGTAAGTCGGACACAGGAACCGGGCATTACACGCTATTTCGTTGATTTCGATCAACCGACAGATACAGAAAAGCAAAAATTGATTGAGGTCTTTGATTTTCATCCGCTAGCGATTGAAGATTGTTTCCATTACTTACAACGCCCGAAGCTTGAATATTATACAGAACATAGCTTTTTTGTCCTTCATGCGCTTGATGAAGGAACGTTGATGAGTCGCGAAATCAATTTGTTCGCTAGCGACCGTCATCTCGTCAGCTACCATGAGCAATCTTCGCCAGAAATTGATATCGTGTTTGAACAGTGTAGCCAGCGCCTCGACAAACAAGAAACGGTCGACCTCGTCCATAAAATCATGGACAAGATCGTCGATGGTTATTTTCCGATTGTTCATGCGACGGAAGATGAATTGTTTGCACTTGAGGAACGCTACCGGACGCGTGGAAACGATCGTCAGTTGATGGAGGAAATTTTCGAACTACGCGCACGGTTACTTCGAATCTCACGGACGGTCATGCCGATGCGGGACTTATTATACCGTGTCGTCGAATCGAAGCGGTTATCGATTCATCCGAAGAAACAGGCATTCTTTCGCGATCTATACGATCATTTACTGAAGTTATCGGAAATGATTGAATACAACCGATTAATGACATCTGAATTTCGAGATAATTTCATCTCTCTCAACTCGTACCGGATGAATAGCATCATGAAGACATTGACGATCTTCACGACGATTTTCATGCCGTTGACGTTCATCGCCGGTATATATGGGATGAACTTCGAACATATGCCAGAACTGACGACCCGGTATGGTTATTTCGTAACGTTAGGGGCAATGGGACTTCTCGCTTTAGGGATGATTCTGTTCATCAAAAAAAATCGCTGGTTTGATGAATAAGGGGGGATGTAAGTGGATATTCGACAATTGCTCTTTTTTACAACGATCGTCGAGCAAGGCTATAATTTAACGCGTGCTTCGAAGCATTTGTCGATCTCACAACCAGCGCTTAGTCAGATGATTCGCGACTTTGAGCAGCTGGAGCAAGTAGAACTATTCATTCGAAAGCACGGACGGTTGATAGGATTATCGGAAACGGGACGTCAATTGTATGAGGATGCGAAGATCGTTCTGACACGTCATCAAGCATTGATGGGTCATCTACGTGAACGCTCGAACGTCGTCCGAGGAAAGGTCCGTCTCGGTATCCCACCCGTCATATTACCAGTTTTATTTTCGCAGCTGATTCCGAAGTTCATGGCGGAACACCCTGGCATTGAACTCGAAATCATCGAGGAGGGGGCGTTTGAACTGAAACGTCGACTGTTACTTGAAGAACTCGACTTGGCGATTTTGATTGAACCGGGTGAATCCTATGGTATCGAACGTTTTCGATTAATCGAAGATGAAGTCGTCGTCGCCGTGCGTCCGAATCACCCGTTTCAAGCAAAAGAAGCGCTATCGTATCGTGATATCGGAAATGAACCACTCGTCATCTTGAACGACCGATTCATGTTGCATCATCAAATACTATCGGAGTTTCGAAAAGTGCAGCAAGAACCGAATATCTTCTTCATGTCAGGGGCATGGGATTTGTTGATCGGGATGGTCCAAGAACTTGACGTCATCTCGATCCTACCGGAACCGATACTACGGTTTCATCATGCGGATGACATTAAAATCATCCCGTTCGACCCACCGATGTTATGGGATGTCTCGTTGAACCGACTCGTCGGAACAGAATTACGTCCTGTCGTCCGACACGTTCATCAATACATCGTCCACTATTTTCAGTCGTATTGGCCTACGCCTGCGCGATGAAGAAAAAAGACCGGAACGCATCGCGCTCTGGTCTTTTTTGTTGAACAATCATGTTTCATGAAGTGACGTGTTGCGTCAGACTGCGAATCTGCTTAGCTGCTTGTTTATAAGGGGTCAGCGTCTCTTGTGCCTGTAAAGTCGCGCGTTCACTTTCAAGTTGCTCGAGTGTTTGGCGTAACAGGTGCTCTGAAACGGCTGTTAAAGAAACGTCCAGATGTGTCGCCGCGACTGCGAGCAAGCGTTCTTCTTGAGTGGCAGTATATGCGAGTGCTTCTTGTTTAGTTAATGTCGCCAGCTCCTCCTTCAACTGCTCCTTCTCATTTTTTTCAAAGAAGACTTTCGCATTCCGGAAGTGGCGTTTGACGCCGACATAAGGAGTTGCATCTTCGAAAGGTCCGTCAAACGTCATGTCATTTAATCGAGAGACCGTGACAGGCGCGAGCTGGAAGGATTCGTTCCATTGCTCTAGCAACTGTTGCTCCTCTTGTTGACGCCGGATCAAGGCAGCTTCGAGCCATTGGTCGACACGGAAATGTGTGACCCGGAGCTCTTGTTCAAAATCGAACCGAAGGAACGTCAACAGTTCCGTTAACGCATCCTGTAATGCCACTCCTTTGCCAGTTTGAGCAAAACGAACAGGATTATAGGCTTCCTTGAAAAAGTCAGGGAAACGGTAATAAATGCGTTGTACGACATGATGCAACAGCTCATGGATTTCTGCTTTGAGTGCAGGTTCGATCAAAGCGGCGCGATTGTCTTCGAAACGATCCGTGACCTGCTGTTCTAGAGTAGATAACTCAGCCAACCGTTCTTCTTTTCGCAACAGATTCGCTTCAGTCGCAGCGATAAATCGTTCGAGTCGCTGGACGGTCTTTTCCGTCTGCTCAGACAACGATACTTTGGCGAGACCGGTCAAATCCTGCGCTAGGAAGTGATGGAATGCCTCCTCGAATTCAGGTAAACCGGAAGTTGAATCCGATCGTTCTTGTTGCTTTTCGATGAGTCCTTGTAAGCTCGAGACGCCATACAGTCGAGGCGATCGAATCCCGAAGCGTTGCAATTCCGTCGCGACATAGTTCAAGACATCTTGACGTTCGCTATCAGACGCAGCGAGATCAATTGCGTTGACGAGGAAGAACATCTTATCGAGTTCGAATGCGTCTTTGACACGACCGAGTTGAATCAAGAATTCACGGTCAGCGCGGGCAAAGGCATGATTGAAGTACGTGACGAACAAGATCGCATCCGCGTTCTTGATGTAATCAAAAGCGACATCAGTATGACGGGCATTGATTGAATCTGCTCCCGGTGTATCGACGAGCGTCACGCCGAGACGTGTTAGCGGGCTATCGTAATAGAAATCGATGACATCTACAAAACAGCTTCGTTCTTCCTGCGCGACATACTGTTTAAAAGCGTCTTGATCGACCGTCTGGATGGTACCGATGAAGGATTGCACGGCAGGGAATCCTTTCAAGAAAGCACGTAAGAACGGATCCGTCAGTGACGCGGTACGCGGTAAGAGCGTATCGTATGCCTGTTTCGTTGACTCGAACGTCATCGTTCCGACCATCGCTTCATTTAAGTCCTCAAGCATCGCTGCTTCCGACTTGAACGTGACTTCTGCCACGCCGTGCGGGTGTGCAGCGTCAACCGGATGAATTCGGTTGATTGATGCCGTCGTCGGATTCGGAGAGACTGGAAGGACCTTATCTCCGAGTAAGGCATTGCAAAACGATGATTTTCCGGCACTGAAGGCACCGAATAAGGCAATCGTGAACGATTGGTGTGTCAGTCGGTCCAATTTGTCATTCAAATAAGCGACGGCATCTTCAAAACCTTGAAGACCATTCAGATGCTGACGGATTTGAGCGACGTCTTCCGGTGCATAACGGACGGCTTGTTGCTCACTGATCGTCGTCGCAATTTCAAACGCAGTAGTTTCTATCACTGATTCGTACCCAGTAAAGGAAACGATCGCCGCTTCTTGCTGAATCAATTGCTCCTCCCAGATTGAAACTTGCGTCCGAGCCTGTTCGAGTTGTTGGTCGGATGGACTCGCAACGCCATGCTCATATCGTTCGAGTGCTACGGTAGCCTGTTGCCATGCTTGAACGCTATTCCATTTATGCTGTAGTAACGTCTGTTGCTGCAATAGTTCAGCTTGCTCTTTCGGGAAAGTTGCCGTCAACTCTTGACGAATAAGCTCACGCCACGCGTTCGTTTCCTTGACGAACCATGCGTGTGTCTGTTCGGCGACACGATTCGTGAACTGGAGCACTGATTCACCTGTGATCGTAATACCGGTTGGCAAGGCACTTTCGAGTACGGAAAGCGGTGGGTCAAGTGAGAGCTGATCGATTGCGACGATATGCGTATCCTGTAGGAGACCAAGTTCACGTAACGATTGTTTCATCAAGTTACGTAAATGAAGCGAAATTTCAGAAGCGGTCACTGTCTGATAGGCACGGAGCACGTCTTGTGCGATCTCTGCTTGAGCCGCTTCCGTTTTTTTCGCGCTACGGAATAATCCAATCTTGAAATCACGCTGACGTGACTCGAGGAAGCGGCGCATCTTCTCGCGTAACTCAAACGGCATCAATGTCGCATTTTTCAAAAGTTGATCCCGATGAAGCGAAAACGTCTGTACCCAGCGGTCCGGTTGACGTGCTTCTAACTGTTGCGAGACACGCGCTAATTCGGTTTCGACTTTCGCCGGATCCTGTCGCTCAGTATCATTCAATTGCTCAGCCATCGTCTCGTAGGTTTCTGAGACGAGACGTGTGAGATAACGTGTATGCTCCTGGTGAAGACTTTCAAGTGTCAGAGCGGCAGAAGTCAACAACTTCGGTTGAGCGTCGCGAATGCTTTGTTTGACGAGTTGTTCGACTTCCGTGAAATCGTTATGCGGATGGGCTGGGTCCCGTAGGCTCGTAAAGAAAATCCCTTTCGGTACGACACCGTGTTCGGCGAAGGACGCATGAACCGAACGACGGAAGGCGTCGAATGATAGTTCATCGTCACGATGTTTATCGATTTGATTGACGATTAAATATAATTCCGGCACGGCAGCTTGTAATTCATCCGTCACCATGAAGTTCAATTCGGATTGAACATGATTGTAATCCATGACGTAAAACAAGATGTCAGCCAAGTGAAGGGCAGACTCCGTTGAGACACGGTGGGCATCATCGACCGAGTCGACGCCTGGTGTATCCATCAAGATGAGACCAGGAGGTAGCGCGGACGCGGCATGCGTCAAATCGATTTGTCGGACATCACCACTTTTGCCAAGCGATTGAAGATGCTCCTCTTGCTCTATTGCTGTCAGACGAACAGACGGCTGTTCATGAAAGTGAACGATTGCTGAATCCATCTCACCTTGCTGAAGTGTCACGATGTTCGCACTCGTCGGAATCGGACTCGTCGGTAAGACCGATTCACCCGTCAAGGCATTGATCATGCTCGATTTTCCAGCTGAAAAGTGACCGGCAAACGCAATCGTGAACTCTCGTTTTAATAGTTTGCTAGCAAATTTATCTAGTTTATCTAAACGGAGTTGATCCGTTGAAGGTTGAATCAATGTGGCGAGTGAAGCCGTCGCCTCGAGTTGGTTCGATAATCGTTCCTCAAATGAGCGCATGCAATGAAACCCCTCTCTTTCAGTCATCGTCCAGTGTATCACGATTTTTTCCGTTTCGTCATCCTTCTGCAAACGTCAAAAACGATTCGCCAAGGAAGAGGCGAATCGTTTTGATCGGAATCAAGAGGACGGAACGATTTCGTCCGCACGTGTCGATTCTTGTTCCGTCGAATGAATCCGGCGCAACAAGTGTAATTTGAAGAGATACATTACAAGCAGGTGAACATTCGCCTGTGTTGCCTTGTAGAGTATCCACGGTAAAGCAGGGACGAATTCATGGATAGCAATGATACATTCCTGCGTACCGGGAATTTGCCGGAATTCAATCCGACCACGGCTGTCTTGCTCGACTTTTGCAAACAATCCACCGGTAATCCGGTATGTCGCCATGTGTCGATCGTGAACCGGTTCCTTCGTCAATTCCAGCAGCGGTTGGTCGTAAAACGGAATGTGGATTCCAACGACTTGATCTTTCACGGTTGACGATAGGAAGGGGCGGGCGAATGATGACAACCAGTTCATATAATCGTCGGCTGCCCAGTCGGCATCTCGATCCTTTGGTAAAAGCACCCGTTGGACTGAACGGACGTCAAGAACGTCTGGTGTCGAAGAAGACGAGGAAGAAGATCCTTTTTGTTCCTCCTCCTCTTTTAACGCATCTCGGACTGATTGTTCGAATGTGATTTTGCCGTCACTGATGCCGGGAATCATTTTTTCTGGATCTGCGACCATCTCATGGACCATGCTTTCAACGAGTGGATAGACGGTTTTTTTTGGTTCCCCGGACACGAGCGTCACCCAAAGACGGGATAACTTCACGGTCAATAAAGGAATATCGATCGTCGGTTGTCGTTTACCCATGATGTCGGCTGTTTTAAGGATCATCTCCTTATAGGTCATTGCTTCCGGTCCACCGATATCAATAGCCCGGTCTTTCACGTCATCGCGATCGACACTTTCACCAAGGGCATGAATGACGTCGGGTAAGGCTACAGGATGGGTCTTGTTACGTGTCCATCGTGGGAGTGCCATGACGGGGAGGCGTTTGACGAGTTTCGATAAGATTGGGAACGATGAACCTTTAGGACCAACGATTAACGCAGCCCGGATCGTCGTCACGGGTGTTCCGTACGCACCGAGAACGCGTTCGACTTCAAGTCGGCTCTTTAAGTGACGTGATAGGTCTTCTGTTTCCTCAGGGATGATACCGCTTAAGTAGATGATTTGCCGGATGCCGTTTTCTTTTGCGGCACGGGCGAAGTTATCAGCTAACAATAAGTCCATATTCTCAAACGATCCTTGTGTCAATTTGGCAGAAGGCATCATCGAATGGACGAGATACACAGCGATGTCCGCTCCTTTCATACCTTCGATCGTATCGTTTAAAGAAAAGAGATCGCACGATCGCCATTCGACGCGTTCCTCATTGTCCTTGTCGTCACCGTTTCGTGAAAGGGCAATGACGTCATATTTTTTCTTTAATTCATTCAGTAGGTTATGACCAATGTATCCGGTGGCTCCGGCTAAAGCTAAACGCGTTGGCATGGATGTAAACTCCTCTCTTATATCTGTTGTAATGTACCCCCATTTGAGTCGGTTCAATCGCAGGTACTTTGACATGGGACGATTCAATATAAAAAGAATCGGGAATAAAACGATATGGACATGGACGAGGAAAGTGATAAAAACAAAGGGGGGCTTCAACCATGCAGTCGATACAATTCATGCAAGTGGGACATGAACGACGGTTCGATCTGTTGTGGAGACGCTTAAAACCGAAACACCGAGAAGATGCAGCGATGGTCTCGATGCTGTATCTTGCGACAGGACAACCACAAGTGCTCGAACGGTTCTCGGATTACTTCTTTCCGGATAGTGGTGAGTTTTTTGATCGTGAATTTCTGGCAGAACCTTATCCGAGTCCAGCGTTAGAAGCAATCATCCACTTGATTGTTCAACTGTATAATGGACGAACGACAATCACAATCATCGAGTTGATTGAACGATTGGATGAGCAACAGATGTCGCTCGTACTCGAAGCGATTAAATTACGGACTTACGGATGTCAGATGTTACAAAAAGTCGCAAAATCGTAACGACTCTAGTATGAATCCGATTAATGAAGGTACTCTTCTTCGTCGATCGGATTTTTTTGTGAGGGAAGAAAAATTGTAAGTTCAAGAATCAATTAGAAGATGTTCGTGAATCAGAGTTCATTAAAATAAATCGCCATGAAAATAAAAGCTAAGTTTATTCATGAAGAACTAATTGAGATGGGCGGCGATTGGAAATAAGATGAAAGTATCAGTAAAAGGTGGTCTAACTATGGAAGGAGTGACATCATGCAGCTCAAAGAATCGATCTACTTTCACTCACCGATTTTCATCCAAAATTTGTTGACGACTTTACAAGGACGTCGCCTGTTCCATGAACGATACGGTTCCACCTATCAGCAACGCTTACAAGAACTGAAACAGAAGTTAGGACGACCGATTGACGTTCGAGCAGAACAGTTGCATCGATTGAACGAGTTCCTTGATTTTTGCCAAACGCACAGTCCGTATTATCAAGAATTATTTTCTTCCCTTGCGTTAGAGCTCCCTTTACGATCGATTGACGAACTAACACAGATTCCCCCTTTGACGAAAGAAATCTTACGGCAACAAAATGAGACCATCCATGCGCGCGTCCATGCTCCAATTCTAGGAAAAACGGGCGGTACGACCGGTAAATCGATTCAAGTTCATTATACGAAGGAAGACATGCAAATCCGAATGGCACATCTCGACTTCTTCAAATGGACCCATGGAGTCGATCAAGGGATGCGGCGAGCTAGTTTTACTGGTCAAACGCTCGCTTCCCCGCAACAAAAGGCACCGGTTTATTGGCGGACGAATAAAGTCATCAATCAGATGTTGTTCTCGATTAAAAACATCAATCCGAAAACCGCTGCTGCATACATTGAACAACTGAATCGGTTTCAGCCGGAATCGGTTGATGGTTTGCCCTCAGGAATGATCGAAGTTGCGCGATATGCTAAAAAATATGGGATGATCTGTACGTTTCGACCTAAAGCGATTTTCCCGACGGCAGAAATGATGACGGCAGAAGAACGAACGCTCGTCGAAGACGTCTTTCATGCGCCGATCTATGATCAGTATGCGTCGTCAGAAGGGGCGCCGATCGTCGCCGAATGTCCGTATGGGAAAAAACATCTACATTATGAGATGGGTATCATTGAACGCGATGAGGACGGCGAAATTCTTGTGACGAGCTTTGATACGCACGGGACACCTCTCGTCCGTTACCGCGTCGGCGATCGGATGACGCTCAGTCGGGAAACATGTCCTTGTGGTCATCAAGGTCCGATCATCGCTTCGATCGACGGACGGGGGAGAAGCTTCATTCAACTTAGAAACGGACACCGTGTTTTTGAGGGCGAACTCGCGGGAATCGTTCGAGCGTTCCCGAACTGCATCGAACGCGTTCAATATATTCAAGAGACACGAGACGAGATTGTTTTATTATATGTTCCGGATGAGCGATGCTTCGAGAAAGAACATGAGAAGAAACTCTTTTTCGTTCTGGACCGACTGTTTGAGGGACAATTGAATGTCGTCATGCGCGCGGTACCGGAAATTCCGAAAGAAATCAGTGGAAAGACGTTACTGATTAAACAACAGTATGCATGACACACGAAAAAGCGAGATCATCGATGATCTCGCTTTTTCATATGTCCTTAAACTGTCAGTCGCGCGGACGAACCGGAATCCAGATGGCAGATTGATAATCGGCGGCAGACGGGTCGCCTGCCGAATAAACTTCGAGTTCGGCGTGAGGCAGTGGGTCATATCTATGCGATGGGAGCCACTCTTGATAGATACGCTGCCACATCTCTTGAATGGCATGTGGCATCGGACCAACGACTGGAAACGTCGCCCAAAGACTCGCCGGAATCGTCATCGTTTCCTGACCGGGCAGGACTTCCGTTGTCGTCGTCGCGATCCAATAATCCATCGATACTTCGGTGAAATTGGAGCAGACACCAACCACACCCTCAATCTGACCGTCATTTTGTTTGAACAAAGTAGCATCTTTACCGGAATGATTCACATCATTCCAAAATAATGGAATCAGTTGTTGTTGGGCACCATCTTGCGTCGGAAAATGTTTTCGCCATCCTGAAATCTGCAAAGCCGGTCGTTCAATGAGTTGGTAATTCATTTGCTCCAGTCCCTTCAAGGTCACCTGAATACTCAGGCGGTTATAGGCGTGAATCGGACGTCGCTCGTTTCGCATCAACGTCGGGGAACAACCATGCTGACGTTTGAAGGCTTTTGTGAATGCTTCCGGCGTCTCATAACCAAAACGTAAAGCGAGATCGATGATTTTTTCGTCCGTCTGTGTCAATTGTTGAGCAGCAAGCGTCAGACGTCGTCCACGGATGTATTCGGGTAACGTCATCATCGCAAGTAATGAAAACGTCCGTTGTAAAGGATACGTCTGCATCTGAGACACACTTGTCAAAACGTTGAGATCGAGCGAGTCTTCTAAATGATCTTCGATGTAATCAATGACGCGTTGAATCGATTCGAGCCACATCTTGTCACCTCCTTGTTATCAGTATAGTAGAGCGATGATCGTCGGGCCTGTCCAAGGTGATAGTAATTTGTCAGGATGCACTTTTCCACGTTTTTGTCATCTTCCTGTCAGTTATTTACGATATCGTAGAGATATCGTAATCGTTACTTCCCTTGCGAAAGGACGTGATGACATGGGCATCAAAGAGCAGATCTATAGTCGCTCTCCTCTATTTCTCCAGCACCTCTTCACAACCCTCTATGGGTATCAATTGCATCGCGAACGGTATGGGCGTGTCTATCAGGAACGCTTCCAAAGTTTACTTGAGCGGGAAAATAAGCAAATTGACGTGGAAGCGGAACAACTGGAGCGGTTAAATAATTTTCTTTTATTTTGTACTCATCATAGTGTCTACTATCAGGAACTGTTTGCTGCTATGAGAATCCGGTTACCGTTAACAGATTTAGCCGAATTGAAGCAAATTCCTGTCCTTTCGAAAAATGTATTGCGTACTCGAATGAAAGACATTCGGACGGATGTCGCGGCTCCGATTCTTGGGAAGACAGGGGGGACGACGGGAATGTCGCTTCAGGTTCACTATACGGTGTCTGATATGCAGATTCGAATGGCCCATCTCGATTATTTCAAGGCGACCCATGGTGTCTACCGTGGCATGCGACGAATCAGCTTTACGGCACAGGATCTCGTACCGGAGCGTCAACAGACGGACGTCTACTGGCGGATGAATCGAGCGGAAAATCAACTCCTGTTCACGGTGAAACGGATATCCCCACGGACGATGGCAGCGTATCTTGACGCTATCGAACGTTTTCAACCAGAAACGATCGATGGTCTTCCATCAGCAATGATTGAGCTCGCCCGGTTCGCGAAGCGAGAAGGGATCCGCTTGACGTGTCAACCGATTGCGATTTTCCCGACGGCAGAACGGATCGACGCGCAAGAGCGTCAAGTCATCGAAGAAGTGTTTCACGGACCAGTCTTTGATCAATATGCATCGTCTGAAGGGGCACCTATCGTTTCGGAATGCCGGTTTGGTCAAAAACATCTGCACCATGAGATGGGGATCATCGAACTCGATACAGACGGGGAGATTCTTGTGACGAGTTTTGATACACACGGAACCCCCCTCATTCGTTACCGGGTCGGAGATCGGATGACGCTCAGTCAGCGCACCTGTTCCTGTGGTCATCCGGGACCAATCATCGAATCGATTGACGGCAGGGGGCGGGCCTTCATCCAAAAACCGGATGGTCAAAAGATTTTTGAAGCGCAACTGTCGAGTCTCGTCAAACATTTGCCAAACAGTATCGAACGTATTCAATATGTTCAAATGACGACAGATAGCGTATCAATCTACTATGTTCCCGACGCAGAGCGGTTCAGTCAATCAGACGAACATCTTCTGATGGAACGGCTGTACCGTTTATTCGGTCGCGACATCCATCTCGATGTACAAGCCGTATCTTATATCGATGCCGAGGAAAGCGGGAAAATTTTACTCGTTAAATCAAGCTTAACAGGATAAAAAAGTGGACAGATGGCGCCATCTGTCCACTTTTAATTACTTTTCACCATACCTCTTTAGAAGTACAAAACATCTCTGCTGTTGGTACTTCTAAAGAGGTACCACGTTAAAAGTGTTAAAGTGCCTCATTGATTCAAATTGTTTTTGATATCCCTTACCTTTTTTAAAAGCCATTTTTTATTTTCTTTGTCTTTTACGATAATAAAATCTTCTGTTCCTTTAACAGAATAGATGGTGGACCCAACTGAAAAAAGATTCGATTGGCTGTTCGCTTGGGGCATTTCATATGCTTTTGTTTTCTTTAATATCGTACTCATTTTTTCTCCTTGTTGCTTAAATGCATCTACATCTGCTTCTGTTCCGCTATACTCTTTGTTATTCACAATGACGATCATGGCATGACTAACTTCGTCCTCTGTATCGGTTTGACTGCATTCGAATAAAAATCCAATGAACACAATGACGAATATCTTTTTCATCGGAACCTCCTTATATGAGTATTCGTTGAATAGTAACGTAAATTCATGATAGGTAAAAGTCGCTTCCTTTACCAAGTATAAGGTAAAATAAGGAAAAGGAGGGAGATAGATGAAACCTCAGATTTTACTTTTAGGCATATTCCATCTCGATCGCCCGGCAAATGGTGACATGATTCGTCCAGCAATATTTGATATCGCGTCAGAGAGAAGGCAACGAGAAATCCAAGAAGTCGTTGCTCGATTGAACGCATTTCGACCGACAGGCGTTGCCCTTGAGACGGCACCTGAACGCATGAGTGACCTGCAACATACATATGAAACCTATCAACACGAGAGCGATTTAACCGAAAATGAACGCCAACAAATCGGCTTTCGCTTAGCCCGGATGGCAGGAATAGCAGATCTCTATGGGGTCGATTGGAATGAAATCGTACCCGGCGTACCGGATTTAGGAATCGTCCGATCACATCATCCGAAAGCATTTGAGACGATCGTCGCGGCTGAGATGAATCGGACTGAACAGTTAGAGCACGCGATGGAGCAGTTATCCTTCTCCGAATGGCTCGATCGATTGCACGCTGAAGAAACGATTGCAGCGTCGGCTATAATCTATGATCAAATCGAACGACTGGAAAGCGGGCGGATTTGGGTTGAACGCTACTGGCGAGTCCGCAATCAAAAGATCGCAAATCGTTTACTGCACCTCGCTCAGGCGAACGAACGAATCGTTTGTTTGTACGGTGCTGCGCACCTCCCGTTATTACGACAATATTTGAATGACTCGAACCAAGTCGAAGTGATGACGTGGAACGATTGGAACAACGAAAAGGAGTGTATGTAAATGCTATTTCACTACCATATTTGGACACCACATTTGGAAGAAACAGAAGCCTGGTACACGGCACGCGGGTTTCACGTTTCTCAGCGGATCGGGAAAAAGGACGGAGAGTTTTCGTCATTTAATCCACCTCTGTCATGGGATGATTTTCGAACGGATCAAATTTTATTCCGAATCATTGAAATGAAACGGGGAGCGGTCAATGTGACGATCGGATTCGGAAAAATAGTTCGCTTCGATCACATCGGATTTTTGATACAGCCTGGTGACGTGCAAACAATTCTTGATCGCGCAGAAACGTTATCGTTCACAGTCCAAGCGAACGAGCGGCGGACGTTCTTGCAAACACCGTACGGATTACGAATTGAACTGCAAGTCCATGAAGATGCAATTGCGGATACTGATGGAACGACACTTGAGCGTCTAATCCTAGCGACGCCGCGCGAAGGGTTAGAGGCGGATTTAGCGAAACTGTTCGATCGACCAATCTCACAAATCCAAACCGTCCGCGGGGAGAAGACCGTCTTACAAGAAGCAGTCTTTTCCGACGTATCGCTCGTAGGAACGGATCCGAACGGTGTTCAGCTCGTCTGCTCATAATCAACGAATACTTTGATCGGGAGATCTGGTGTTTTCATTAAGCTAGCGAAGCAACTGGCAAGCTCCGAAAACGAAGTCTCGTGTTCGAACAATGCGGGCAATGTCGCGTGACGATCATCTGAAAAGAGCCAGTCTGCGTGCTTGCGGTAGTCCCAGCCGTCACTCGATGCAACGATCTGAAGTTCTTTCGCGTGAAATGCGGGCGTCAACGTCAAGGTTTCCCGGTTGCCGTCCGATAAGACGCAGATTGCACCATGAGGACGAACAGCAGACTGAAGCTCGGCAAAGGCCGCTTGACGTCCGGAACATTCGATGGCGACGTCATACATACTTGAACCCGATGTGACAATACGTGCACCTAATTGACGCGCTAACTCCGCTCGGGACGTAAGCGGCTCGAGGATATCAATCTGACGAACGTTAACGTAATGCCGTAAGTAATGTACCGTCAGCAAACCGATCGTACCCATTCCAGAAACTAAGACGCTTGTGTCGGGTGTCAATGTCAGCTTTCGAACGCCTTTTGCCGCGTCACAAGACAGAATCAATAGTAAGGCTTCACGTGGTGAGACATGAGCAGGAACCGGGAGGACCTTCGATTCAGGAACGATCGCCTGATTTTGATGACCATAGAAGCTGACAACCCGATCGCCGGGCTTGACGATTTGGACGGCGTCACCAACTGCAAGCACTTCGCCATAACTTTCATATCCTGTCTCGAGCGGATAGTCATAGCTGGTTTCGGTCATATCTTGTTCCAGCCATTGGGGAAGTTCGGCACCGATACTGATGGCACCGGCTAGAGTGCGGACGTGGACGTCATGGATGCCAAGCGGTGGCAGTTCCCGAACAAGATAACCAGGCATCTTCGACTCAACAAGACAGCAAATTTTTGTAGTGTTCAACACGTAAACCTCATTTCATTGTTGGATTGATGACACATGGATCAAGCATATATCACTTTACTTGTAAAATATAACAATTCGAAACCGGAAATAATGTAAAATAATAAAGAATAGGGGGTGGATTGAATGGAACCATTATTGATTTTGGCATTGCTCGTGTTCGCATTTTTGACGTTTCGGTATAGTAAGATCCTCGTCCGAAATGATATTTCTGCCGCACACAAACGACTCGCGATCGTCTTTTATTTGATTGCGGTCAGTGGACTCGGCGCTGTCGTCTATTTTAACGTATAAGGAGGACCATTCATGCATTTAACGACCAAACGACGAATCGGTGCGTATATTATCAACCAAGCTGTTTATCTTGGACTTTCCGTCGTCATCGAAAAAACGGTATTACGATGTGTGAAGTCAGAAGGCGTGCACGCCTTCGTCACACAACCGACGATCAGTTTTCTAGGAGAAGTCGCGCAATTAAAACTATTGAACGGAAAAACGATTGGTGGTCAGATTTGTGGCATCCAGGTTGAAAGCGAGAACGGCTTGCCGTTGACGACAAAACAAATCGTCCGCCGAACAGTCTATCGTGATACGGTCTCGCTATTTAAGATTCGACCGTACTGGAAACCGTTTCTTGAGAACGGACAACGATTACCGGAGGATGACTTCGCGAGAACGATCGTCCGCTTGAACCAGGAGAAGCTAAAAAATGAAGCTTGATTTTCATGTCCATTGTGTCCGTGCCTCTCAAACTACAGGAGCCATTCTGCTTTATCATGGTTGGGGCGGAACGGCTGTTTCTTATCTAGAGTTTGCGCGACAATTATCTGAAGAAGGATACGATGTCTTCATCCCGGAACTTCTTCGACACGACCAGCGTGAACCGCTTGATCATCCATTTGATCCAGAAATAACGACGACCTATTTTTGGTCCGTCGTCGAACAATCGATTACGGAAGCGACAGCTATCATCGAACAATCAGGCTGGCATGTTTCAGACGTGATGGCGATCGGTGTCTCGATGGGTGGGTTCATTGCCCACGGGATCATGGCGCGTTTGCCGATTAAAGCACTCGTTGCGATCAATGGGGGCGGTGCCTATCTTGAAGCAGAACGTCAATTCCGCGCGCGCGATGGGCGACCGGTCATCAAAGAAACAGATGTACCATGGAAGCTCGATCCAATCAGTGTGATGGATGAGCGTCCACGGTTGCTCCTGCATGGGGATGCGGATGACATCATTCCACTATCGATCCAGCAGTTTTATCACGCAACCGCTGTACAAGCAGGTATGGCGCAAACGACCGTATTAGACGTTTTTCCAGGTGTCAATCATACCGTGACTGATGTCATGATCGAGCAGCTGATCACATGGCTGAAGCACGTCAAACTTCAAGGAGCGACAGATGGACTACATACGTTTTCTTCGCAGTAAGGTCGGTCAGGAAAAAGTGATGTTGAACTTTGCCGGTGGGATTGTCTTTGACAAGGAGGGGCGCATTCTTCTTCAAAAACGGCGGGAGCAACAAGCATGGGGCTTTCCGGGCGGGGCACTGGAACTAGGAGAGTCGCTCGTTGAAGCTGCACAGCGTGAGATTTTGGAAGAGACCGGTTTTCATGTCAGGATCGAACGGTTAAGTGGTGTCTATTCGAAATACGAAGAGATGTATCCAAACGGGGATGTCGCCCAACCGATCGTCCATTTTTTCGTTTGCCGAATCAATAAGGGACAATTGACGATTGATTCCGATGAATCACTCGATGTTGCTTTTTTTGAAAGAGATCAGATGCCAGAACTCTATAGCGACCTGCATCAAACCGCCTGGAACGATTTTTTGACGGAACCGGGTCCAGTCTTTCGATAACGTAAAACATCCTTCTGATTTTAACGTCAAAAGGATGTTTTTACATGCGACATATTCAGCGTTCAAAGCCGCCCTCGGAATGGATGACTTGCCCGGTCACCCAGCCACCGTCAGGACTGACGAGGAATTGGATCAATCGTGCGACGTCTTCCGGCGCGCCGATTCGGCCGAACGGAAAACTAGGTTTAAGCGCCGTCCGGGTTGCTTCATCCATCCAAGTCGAATCTGTCGGACCCGGATTGACCGCATTGACGGTGATGCCAAGCGGTGCCACGGCTGCCGCGTAAGTCTTCGTAAACGTCGACAAGGCACCTTTCGTCGTAGCGTAAGCAATCTCGTCAGGCATCGGACCGAGATCCTGCCCGGACGTCAGTTGAACGATGCGACCGGACGTTAGGTTCGATTCAGTGAATCGTTTCGTAAAACGTGTCGCGAGCAACAACGGTGCCCGGAGATTGACGGCATAGTGTTGATCAAGGCTTGTTGCATCAAGTGTTCGCCAATCTGTCATCGTCGAGTGGGCAGCATTATTAATCAGGATGCTGGGTGTTCCAAAATCTTCAATGCGTGCGAATAAATCGTCAGCGGCATCAGGATGACTTAAATCAAGTTCGATCGCAAGGACGCGGACACCTTGATTTTCGAGTTCGGTCGTAAAACTAGCCACCCAATCTGCTGTTGCTTTAAAATAAGTAAAGACCAGGTCATGTCCAGACGAGGCAAGCTGGCGGCAAATCGCAGCTCCGATGTCGCGTGTCTGACTGGCACCGGTCACGATGGCAATCGGTCGTATCGTCATATGTATTCTCCTTCATGTAAATGGAATCATAAAAACCAAATGTTTACAAAAACAGTATAACGTAATAAAGATAACGAAAGAAAGCGTTATCAAGATTTAACATACTAAGTAGATGCATGTTTTATCCTAAAGTGTCGTATAGAAAAAGTGTACGAAATCGTTCGTTAAACAGACAAGGAAGGATGAATTGATCATGAAAGCAATCGTCTTATTCGACGGGGAATGTAATCTCTGTGACGCGAGTGTCCAGTTCATTTTGAAACGAGACCAAGGATATCATGATTTTGCTTCGTTGCAAGGGGAGACGGGGCAAGAGCTCGTCCGGCGTCATCATCTCTCGGAAACGATTGACAGTGTCGTTGTGATTGACCGAGGTGTACCCTATATCAAATCGGATGCTGCATTACGGATTGCTCGTCATTTAAAAGGTGGATGGCGTCTGTTGAGTGTGCTTCAGATTGTTCCACGTACACTTCGGGATCGCGTCTATGATTTTGTCGCGAACAATCGTCATCGCTGGTTTGGACAAAAGCAACAGTGCGCGCTGCCGTCTCCAGAGACGCGAGCTCGATTTCACGACTAAAGATGAAAAACCGCGACGAATTGGTCGCGGTTTTATTATTTACAAGGATTTTTTCTCGTTTTGCATACAGATTAGGATAATTAAAATATCATTCTACCTATTTCTGAAAAAAGTTGTAGATTTCAGTCCTTCCAATCATTTAAGATAGTCGATATATATGTGCAGATGCACGCTTGAGTTAAATAAAGGATCATTTTGAAGGTTCTTGAGAAGAATGAGTTTTTAATCTTTAATTATGAAGGATTAGAAAAGAAGGTGAAATGCATGAAGATGACTCGCTCTACGGACTATGCCATTCGTGTGCTTATTTTTTCGGCGTCCCATCCGACTCGTCTCGTACAAATTCAAGAAGTGGCAACATATTATGGTATCTCTAAGAATCACCTAATGAAGATCGTTCATGCATTGAGTAAGTTTGGTCTCATCATTTCCGTGCAGGGTCGTAATGGTGGCTTTAGATTAGCAAAATCACCGGACACGATCACACTGGGAGAAATCGTTCACCTTTTTGAAGAAGTATCTTATCTGGAAACCGTGTCTGTAACACATGACGATCGCAGTTTACAAAATACGCGTCTTGCATTTGATCGGGCGTTTTCGTCCTTTAAAGAAACATTAAGTGCTTACACGTTGATTGATCTAATGGCGCCAACATGGGTTAATTGAAATTACTACTTGAAGCTGTCAAAGCGTCATCCTAAACAAAGCAGGTCGAGCCACATCAGTGGTTCGACCTGCTTTTGTCTTATCCTGTACAGAGCATCAAGACGTTACCGTCAGGATCCGCAAACGTAAAGTAAGCAAAATCATCGAAACGTTCGATGTCGCGGATGATGGGTGCCTGTAGTGATAAGATGAACTGATAGGAGGCATCGATGTCCGTCGTATTAAAATTAAATATGGCATGAGGGGAAGGGTGATGTTGATACGTTGCGTCATTCGAATGATCATCGAGCGTCAAACTCGTTGGACCTTCGAGTGGGAGATTGTAAACAGGTGACGAGACATGCGACACATCAAACGGCAACTGCAGTAACTGGTGATACCATGCGGCGGCACGTTTTACATCCTGAACATGTAAAAAGACAGCGTTCATACGGGGTGCGATGAGATGGGTCGAAATTGACATAAAAATCTCCTCCTTCGTTTTTGATACCTATTTCCTTTCGATAAACGTCTCTTAATTCCTCTGATTCCTATAAATGGAATATGTTATGATATATCAGGAAAATCATTTACGAATTGGAAAGGAATGATGATATGGAAACCATCATCTGTACGACGTGTGGTGTCGAACAAATCAATCCAGAGCGCGAAACGTGTCCGATTTGCTCAGAGGAACGACAGTATGTTAATCCAATTGGTCAAACGTGGACCACGCTCGCTGCCATGCAAACGTCAGGAACGTATCAAAACGTCATTAGTGACGACGGAGCAGGCGTCTATGCGATTCAGACGACACCAGCGTTCGGGATCGGTCAGACGGCATATCTTGTCCAAGGAAAATCGTTTAACCTGTTATGGGACTGCATTACATATCTTGATTCAACAACGAAAGAGCAACTTGACGAATTGGGCGGAATTCAGGCGATTGCTTTATCACATCCGCATTATTACGCGACACAAGTCGAATGGGCGGAGACTTTTGACGTACCAATCTATATTCATGAAGATGATACGTCATTCGTGACGCGACCAAGCGAACGCATCGTCTTCTGGAGTGGTGAAAGCTTGGAGTTAGCAGAAGATTTGATATTACATCGCATCGGTGGTCACTTCAAAGGAGCAGTCATTTGTGAACGAAAAGATGCATCAGCGGGGCTATTGTTGACAGGAGACATTGTTCGGATCGTTGCCGATCGGGCATGGGTCAGTTTCATGTACAGCTATCCGAATGTGATTCCGCTTCCAGCAAAGACGGTCGCGCGAATGGCAGAAACGTTACGTCCGCTTCACTTTGAAAAATTATATGACGCCTTTCATCGGAAAATTGAAACCGGTGCGTCTGAAGCAGTGGCGCGCTCTGCAGAGCGGTATATTGCTGCCTTGAATGGGGACTGGTTCACGACATGAAGTCGCGATTGATCGTCATCCGCGGAAATTCTGGTAGTGGAAAAACGACGCTTGCCAAAGCGTTACGATCGGTTTTACCGGATAGCATCCTGTTGTCGCAAGATGTCATCCGCAGGGAGATGTTGAACGTAAAAGATGGACCAGGAAATCCGGCGATTTGCTGGATCGAGGAGTTGGTCGGACTTGCTGACGGACGCCACGTAACGATTCTGCTGGAAGGCATTCTTGCACAGGACTGGTACGGTGAGATGATTGACCGGTTGGAACTTCGCTTTACGTCACGTTACGCGGCGTATTATTTTGACGTCTCATTCGAAGAAACCATTCGTCGCCATGCGATGCGCCAGCCGACGGAGTTTTCTGAGACCGATATGAAACGCTGGTGGATTGATCGGGATCACCGCCCGACGGATCGTCTGATTGCTGAGGATAGATCGATAGAAGCCATGATTCAGAAAATAAAACAAGAGCAAAAAGGGGAGAGCGAATGACACACTACATTTTTGACATGGATGGAACGTTGTTTCAAACGAATGCCGTGCTTGCGCATGCGCTAGAAGATGTCTTTCATGAGTTGCGTCAGACGAAGCGCTGGGAAGGAGAGGCACCAGTCGCCCTCTATCAGCAGATCATGGGCGTCTCGTTACCAGAAGTCTGGCAGACGTTACTACCGGACTTTTCAGCCACAGACCAACAGGCTGCGGATCAAAAGTTTCGACGTAGCATAGAGCAGGCAGTCAAGGCGGGTCACGGGTGCCTATATCCAGGAACGATCGAGTTGCTAAGTCGTTTGAAACAAGCGGGTCATTCTGTTTATATCGCAAGTAATGGGTGGCCGTCCTACTTGTCAGCAATCGTGACGACATATGGACTCGAAGCCTATATCGATCATGTCTATAGTATCGAAGACATCCGTTCCGGTAATAAATCAGCACTCGTGCGGGAGATTTGTAAGATGCACGATATCTCTTCAGGTTACGTTGTTGGGGACCGCTTATCTGATTTCAAAGCGGCGCATGCGAACGGACTGTTAGCAATCGGTTGTCAGTTCGATTTTGCGCAAGAGCAGGAACTCGCAGTCGCGGACCGTGTCGTAAAAGAGTTGGGTGCTGTCTACTAAAAAGAGCCGTCTTCTGCGGAAGACGGCTCTTACTTATAGCAATTATTCTGCCCACCAGAGGGCATCGTCTGGTTTCTTCGCGATCGACGCGACTTCTTTTTCACTCGATACAGTTGGATGCGACCCTTTCAGTGCCTTACCAGCTGTATTCTTAAAGAAGAAGAAGAACGTGACGAAGCCGATGACGCTGACTGCTGTTAGATAGAAAGCAGGTGCAAGCGGGTTTTGTGTCGCATGGACGAGCCATGTCGAAACGAGTGGCGTCGTTCCACCGAAGATTGAGACCGAGACGTTGAACGTCACCGATAGTGTCCGGTAACGGACATCCGTATAGAAGATACTCGGTAGAAGACTCGGCATCGTTCCTTCAAAGATTGCCAAGAAGAAGCCAAGGATGAAGATTCCGATTCCGACGAACAAGAGCGGTTTAAGACCAATCAAGAAGAACGACAGGATTGAAAGCAACGATAGTCCGGCTAACGCGAAAAGAACGATATTGCGATTGCCTTTTTTGTCACTAAGCTTCCCGAAGAAGTAAGCGAGCGGAATCATGATCACCATGACACCAGTAATTAGAATCGTACTTGTCGAACTTGACATGCCGATGACTTCATCGAGGTACGATGGCATGTAGGACAAGAGCATGTAGTTCGTAATGTTGAAGAAGGCGACAGCGATGAAACAAACGATGATATCACGTTTGTGGTCGCGAAGAATTTCGCGGAATGTCGCAGGCTCTTCTGTATTTTCATTGATCTCATTTTCGAAGATCGGTGATTCATCCAAGTGACGACGTAAATAGAGACCGAATAAACCGAGTGGTGCCCCAAGAATGAAGGGAATCCGCCATCCCCAAGATGCCATTTGATCATCCGATAAAGTGACGAAAAGTGTTGTAGCCAGTAATGAGGCGAGAATATATCCACCGAGTGTTCCGATTTCAAGTCCACTTCCGAGTGCACTCCGTTTGTTATCAGGTGACGATTCAGCGATGTAGACCATGGCCCCAGCGTATTCACCGCCAGTCGAGAATCCTTGTAAAATGCGGGCTAACAATAACAAGATCGGTGCCCAAATACCGATTTGATCGTAGGTCGGTAATAATCCGATGATGAGCGTCGAACCGGCCATCATGACGATCGTCGTCGTTAAAACGACCTTCCGTCCGAGTCGGTCTCCGATGCGTCCAAAGACGATTCCACCAATTGGTCGCATTAAAAAAGCGATCGCAAAGGTCGCAAACGTAAAGACGAGCTTCAGTTCATCATTTTCAACAGCGCTAAAGAAGTTTTGACTGATGATGATTGCGAGATAGGAATAAAGACCAAAATCGAACCATTCCATCGCATTCCCAATTCCGGTCGCATAGACACTTTTTTTGGTTTGCTGCATGTCAACGACATTGACTTTTTCTTTTCTGAATTTCATAAGTTCTGTTCACTCCCTTTAATAAGTTCGTATCGTACCATAGCAGGAAATGAAGTCAAGTTGCTAATGTGCTTAACCACTTGAAAATGACTGAAAATGGCTCTGTGCCTGGAGTTGTCAAACCGTTGCGACTCTAAGGACGAACAAAGGTGTGCATTTTTTATGAAAAAAATTGAAAATTTTTTGGGTGTTTTCATAAATTCGAAACAATTTTCATGTGTTTTCACGACGAAAAAATCAGTAATCGGCCTTTAGGATGAGGGAAAGAAGACTATATTTTGGTAATTTTAAAATGAGGGTGGAAAGTAAAGGAGAATGCTTATGAAAAAGAAATGGATCGCCATTATATGTCTTGGACTCATTGTAGTCGTCGGTGGTTGGTATGCTGGATTTCAAGAATCGAAGGTATCCGGTTTTCCGGTGCCACGATTTGCTACGGCAGTTGAAAAACAAGGTGAGTGGAAAATCAAAACGCGTCTTGTCTCGGAAACCGATGGACCGGGTCTATTCTATGGAACGCGGATTCGCCAAGCCGGTTGGAAAGAACTCGATCGTGAAGGAGCGACGGCGTGGTATGAAAAAGACGGGAAAGTGATTGCCTTGACGACGTTTGATGGGGAACTGTATCTCGAAAATTCGAGTAAAGAAGAAATTCGGTTATAACACAATGAAATGAGACAACGATTGGCTTGTCTCATAATTGTAAGAACTTCAAAAGGATTGCATGGGCATCTGCTCATGCAATCCTTTTTGTTTTAATCATCTTCGGAAGAGGAGAGTTGTTTATGTGTCTTAAAATCGTAGATTTTATAGGAAATCGGAAATCGATGGTTCTTTGTTGAAATGACGCGACAGAAATAGGGCACGTCTTCTCCGTACGCTCCTAATTCCGGATAATCTTGAAAGGTAAAATCCTCATAATCCTCGGTTGCGTCGAAAATAATAGACATGGATTGTGTCTTGCCTGAGTTTTCCTCTACATAACAGTCACCTTTGATGACAGCGTAGTCCTTGAAGACGATTTGCGATAGGCTAGGGACCGTCCAGTAAAGTAGTCCAACTCCAAGTAACGTGATAAAGATGAACTGAAGTTTGTCTTTAAATGTTTCTGTCGAGTCTTTCCATGTATCAATCGTAAAGAAGATACCACCAAAAAGTGTAATGATTCCGAGTATAAGCATTCCATAATACAGAATGAGTTCACGATTCATTTGATTTAGCTCCGTTCCTCATAAATATAGTCCATTTGCCTGGACGACGAAATGCGAATGTTCATAGTGGTATGTGATGACGGAATAGTCGAACGGACGACCGTTCGTCAAATGAAATACTGTCTCAATCGTTAATCCAGGATCGCCCTCGGTGAGATCCAGATGACGAGCCGACTCAGCGCTTAACTTCCCGACGTGCATATACATATCCGAGAACCCAATATTCAATTGGAGTGCCGTCTCTAAGTATTCGAAGATCGACTGCTCGACGATTTCACGATTTAAGTACGGAACGATCGATTGACGATAGTAAGACTCTTCGAGACAGAGGATCTTGCCGTCGATGTAGCGGATTCGCTTGACGTAATAAATCGTCTCACCTGCCTCGATCCCGAGATTCTTCGCGATGTTATCGGTTGCAGCGATTGATTCAAGTGCGAGAACGGTCGACTCGATCGTATGACCGACGAGATTCTGCTTGAATCCTTGGGTCGAGAACAGGCGAATGTAGCCAGTGCGATTCGTCTTCCGGACAAAAATCCCGCTTCCACGGACTTGAAAGATGACCCCTTTTCGTTCAAGTAACTCAAGTGATTTTGTCATCGTCGTCTTACTGACAGCGAACTGCCGGATCAACTCTTCGAGAATCGGTAGTTTGTCCCCTTGTTTCAACTCATGTTGTTCTATGTACCGTTCGATTTCATCGGCTGTCTGTTGGTATTTCAGCATAGGACACCTTCTTTTCTTGCAAACTTTTTCTTTCTTCAGTATAGCATAAGCCTTCTCTTGATTAATAACATGTTAAATTCAATTATTTATGTATTGATTAATTGTGCATGTACAATTAAAATGAAAGGGTATTCAAGCGTCATATTCAGGGGAGGTACACGATATGGGCAAGGTTCGCGATTATCAACAATTGGCGCATTCGATTTTAGAAGCTGTCGGGGGAGAAGACAACGTCATCAGCGCCGTCCGATGTGCCACACGACTTCGTCTTGTCTTGAAACGATCGGATTCGTCAGCTAAGGAAACAGTCAGTGCACTACCTGGCGTCATTACGGTCGTTGAGTCTGGCGGGCAGTTTCAAGTCGTCATTGGTCAACACGTCGGGGAAGTTCATCAAGAATTTTTGAAGCTTGTCGATTTGGAACAACCGGAAACGGAAGAGGCACCGAAAGGGACGGTTCTCAACCGAATCATTGCGACGATGTCAGCCGTCTTTGCACCGTTTGTCTACATCTTAGCTGCAGCGGGGATTCTGCAGGGAACTTTGATTTTGACGACGCTCGCTTTTCCGGCATTCGCGAAGACAGGTACTTATGAAGTCTTCAGCTTCATCTCATGGGCACCGTTTACGTTCTTGCCGATTTTCATTGCCATAACGGCAGCGAATCATTTTAAGGTAAATGCCTTCATTGCGGTCGCCTGTAGTGCGGCACTGGTCAGTCCAACATGGGCAGATATCGCAGCACGCATCACGGCTGGTGAATCCATCACGTTTTTAGGAATCGCATTATCCGGGACGACGTATACGTCATCGGTCTTACCGCCATTATTTCTCGTCTGGATCCTGTCCTATGTCGAGCGATTCCTGAACAAGACGATCCATGAAGTCGTCCGTCCGTTGTTCGTCCCGTTCTTCAGCATGGTGTTGATGGTGCCGCTTACGATTCTCTTGATCGGACCGATCACGACACTGGGTGCAGAAGGGATTGCAAACGGGTATAACTACTTAGCAGAGAATGCTCCTGCGGTTGCTGGTCTCATCATCGGTGGCTTCTGGCAAGTCATCGTCATCTTCGGTGTCCACTGGGGTGTCACGCCGATGGTGCTTGCGAACTTCGAGCAATATGGACGCGACTCGTTCCAGGCCTACCAAACGATTGCCGTCATCGCCCAAATCGGTGCCGTCATCGGAGTCATCTTGAAAGCACGCAACAAAGAAACGAAAAAAGTCGGGGTCTCGGCCGGACTGACAGGTATCTTCGGTATAACGGAACCGGCTATCTATGGGGTGACGCTCCGCTTTAAGAAACCGTTCATCTATGGCTGTATCTCCGGAGCAATCGGTGCTGTCACGGCGAGTTTCTTTAAACCATATTACTTTGCCTACGCCGGATTACCTGGACCATTGACGCTCGTTAACGGTATCGACTCCGACTATCCATCGTCGATCATCGGCTTATTGATCGGAACGGCGATTGCCTTGATTCTACCGATCGTCTTGATTCAAGTGTTCGGCTTCGGGGAGCAGACTGCTCCGGTCGTAGCACCTGCAAGTACAGCGACACTAGTTGCAAAACAAGAAGTCAGCGCTACGCTGACAAACGAAGAGGTGCTTCGCGCACCACTTGAAGGAAAAATCGTTGCCTTATCGGATGTACCGGATCCTGTCTTTGCATCCGGTGCGATGGGACAAGGGGTAGCGATTCGTCCGACGAACAACCGGGTCACGGCCCCGTTTGACGGGACCGTCGTCATGGTCGCTCCGTCAGGTCATGCGATCGGATTACGGTCGACGAGTGGTGTTGAAGTCTTGATTCATGTCGGTCTTGAGACGGTGACGCTCGACGGCAAACCGTTTACACTTCACGTCAAAGAAGGTGAGGCGGTGACGACAGGTGATCTCCTCGTGACGTTTGATGCGACAGCGATTGAAGCGCATGGACTCGAGACGATCACACCAATCATCATTACGAACACGCAGAGTTATGCGCAAATCTTACCGACGGACGAGACGGTCACGACGGCAAATACACAGATTTTGACGATCATCAAGTAAGAGAAAAAGAAGGAGGATATGAAGATGAAGACATTACCAAACGATTTTCTATGGGGCGGTGCGTTAGCGGCGCATCAATTCGAAGGTGGCTGGAATGCTGGTGGGAAAGGACCGAGCGTCGTTGATGTATTGACGGCAGGAGCACACGGCGTCGCACGACGCATCACGGATCAAGTAGAGGAGAATGAATTTTATCCGAACCACGAGGCGATTGATTTCTATCACCGTTATAAAGAAGATATTGCCCTGTTCGCTGAGATGGGACTGAAATGTCTCCGGACGTCAATCGGTTGGAGCCGGATTTTCCCAAACGGAGACGAAGCGGAACCGAACGAAGAAGGACTGAAGTTCTATGATGATGTCTTCGACGAATTACTGAAATACGGCATCGAACCAATCATCACGTTGTCGCATTTTGAGATGCCACTCCATCTTGCGCGTGAATATGGCGGTTTCCGCAACCGGAAAGTAGCGCTGTTCTTCGAAAAATTCGCGGAAGTCTGTTTCACGCGTTACAAAGACAAGGTCAAATACTGGATGACATTCAATGAGATCAACAACAAGATGGATGTCAGCAATCCATTATTCCTCTGGACGAATTCCGGTGTCCTCCTTGATCCGGAAGAGAACGCGATGGAAGTCATGTATCAAACGGGACATCACGAGTTACTCGCAAGTGCACTTGCCGTCGCGAAAGGAAAAGCGATCAACCCGGACTTCGAGATCGGAGCAATGGTCTCGCACGTACCGATCTATCCGTATTCATCGCACCCGGAAGACATCCTGCTCGCTGAGACATCGATGCGTCAGCGCTATTTCTTCCCAGACGTCCAAGTCCGCGGCTACTATCCGTCTTATGCGTTGAATGAGTTCAAACGGGAAGGGTATGATATTCCGATTCTAGACGGTGACGCAGAAATCTTGCGAAACGGAACGGTCGATTATCTCGGATTCAGTTACTATATGTCGACGACCGTCAAACATGATGCTGTCGTCAATAACACGGGAAATATCGTCAACGGTGGTCTCGCAAATGGCGTTGAGAACCCATACATCCAGTCGAGTGATTGGGGTTGGGCGATTGATCCGGTTGGTCTGCGATATGCGATGAATCGTCTATACGATCGCTACCAGATTCCGTTGTTCATCGTCGAGAACGGTTTTGGTGCAATTGATACGATCGAGGATGGTCAGATTCATGACACGGCGCGAATTGATTACTTGCGTGCGCATATCGAAGCATTCAAAGCAGCTGTACTCGAAGATGGCGTCGAATTGATTGGTTACACGCCGTGGGGCGTCATCGACATCGTCTCCTTTACGACAGGGGAGATGAAAAAACGCTACGGCATGATCTACGTCGATCGGGATAACGAGGGTAACGGATCGATGGAACGGATGAAAAAGGATTCGTTCGATTGGTATCGTCACGTCATCGAGACGAATGGTGCTGCGTTACACGGTTCAGAGACGGCCAAATGATGAAGTAAGGGGTAACGGAAAAAATCCGTTGCCTCTTTTTTTAAAGAATTAGAATGAAAAAGAAGTGGGGTATGGCACACTAAGGAAAAAACGGAGGACCGGTAAATGATAAAAAAACGCTATGCCGATCGACGTGACTGGCGTCGCATCACACAACGACACTATGTTCATGAACAAGTAGAAAACAAAGTGTTCAAAGGACATGTGACACTCCTTCAACTCATTGAAGTCACTTCACCGTTAGACGTCCGTTATGGTGACGAAACGATTCGAATCGCTGACGCTGGTTACGTCTGGTTACAACAATTCCCAAGCGATGCCCATCATGCCGTGACCTCGATGTTTGACGCCACAGGTCAGTTGGTACAAAACTATATCGATATCTGTCTTCGTACTGGAGTGGAGGACGGACGTATTTACTGGGAGGATCTGTTTCTCGATCTGATCGTTTTGCCATCGGGAGAAGTCTTGTTAGTCGATGTGGACGAACTGGAAGCAGCACGGGAGCAAGGGATTGTCTCAGAAGCGGAATACGCGCTCGCTTTAGCGGAAGCAAAACAACTGCAAAAACAACTACAAGACGGAACTTTTCCGCTCGTCGCACACGTTGAAGTAATGAAAGAACGGTTAGAATTGCAACTCAAACAGGGAACACCGCGTTGACGGGGTTCCCTGTTTTTTTAGGCATGTCGTTCTTCGTTGATCTCGTTCGTTGCGAAATACTGTTGCTTGCGCGGGAGGAGAACCAATCCAAGGAAACAGATCGTCACGATCACGAGGAGACCGGCAAATAGAATCGTACTGAAACGAATCGACCAGATGTCACCGAGCAGACCGATCGCGACGATCGCTAGAATCTGTAGCAGACTGACGCCGACACCGTATAGACTCGTAAAGCGTCCCATTAAGTGGAGTGGAATATTCGTCTGTTGGAACGTCAAGAAACCGGTTCCCGCAAATGCGTGAAAACTACCGAGCAACAAGAAACCAGTACAGACGATCGAAAACGAATTCGCATTCGCATACAGCATGTAACCGACAGCGACAAATACATAGCCGATCGTCAGCATCGTCCGAATGGAGAGGGTTTTAGCGTAGCGGGCGACGACCCAGCTGCCGGCGACGGAACCAATCCCAGTCAGACTCATCAGTAAACCATAGTCGGTTTCCGATAACCCGATGCTCCGCTGTAAAAAGACGACTTCTTGTGTATCAAGCGCAAGTGTCGCGATCATCATCAGCATCGCGAGGATATACAATCCGGTCACGTAGCGTGCGCTTTTGCTGAACTGATAGACAAGCCGCCAATCGGATATAATGTCTTGCAGCCGCATCCCTCGTTCGACCGGAGCGGTAAAACGCGGCAAGCGCATCAGTAGGACAGCTGATCCGAGAAACGAGAAGGCATTGAGCCAAATGGCAATGTCAGCAGAAGCAACATAGAGCAGTCCTCCAGCGAGAGCCGGACCAATTAAAAAAGCACCAGACGTGATCAGACTACGATAGGCATTAAACGACGCCCGATCGTTTTGAGGAACAAGCGTCGTGATGTAGGTCAACGTTGCCGGTTCAACGACCGCTTTGATGATGGCTAAGGCGATCAAGTCGATGTAAAGCAACGATAGTGGTAGAAATGGCATGATACCGATTAAGAAAGCACGCAACAAATCAGTCTGAATCAATAGTTGACGTAAGTCGGATCGGTCGACCCAACTTCCCGCGAACGACTTGATGACGAGAGCGACGACCGGACTGATGATCCAAAGCGCAGCAACGGCTGACGCAGAGCCGGTCAAGCGATAGATGTATACGTTGATCGCAACGAGATAAATGAAGTCACCAAACTGTGAAATACCGAGCGCACTTAAGAGGGTTCGTTCCCGAGAAGACATGACAGCATCCTTTCTTACATCATTTTCCAATAGTATACCAGAAAATTCTGATAACGTTTTCGTATATCTCTATACTTTTTATGGAAGAGTGGGTATACTTGGAAAAAATCAAAGGAAGAAGGGTTCGATCATGTTAACGACCATCGATTTATATCAAGCTTTGCCTATACTTGAAACGGAACGACTCCGTTTGCGACCGGTTCGCATGGAAGATGCACCAGATATCTATGCCTACACGAAAGATGAAGAGACGGCGCGATATGTCAGCTGGCATGCGCATAAAAGCCTCACGGACTCTGAGCAATTCGTCGAACATATCCTTCGTCAATACGAACAAGGAAATCCGGCACCTTGGGCAATCGAAGACAAAACGAGCGGACGAGTCATCGGGACGATTGATTTCATCAAAGTCTCGTTTGAGCAACAGCAAGCAGAACTCGGTTATGCGCTATCGCGCGATTACTGGGGGAAGGGTTTGATGCCGGAAGCAGCAGCGCGTCTCGTACAGTACGGTTTTGAGACACTCGGACTCGAGCGCATTCAAGCTCGTTGTTTTGTTGCAAATGATGGATCTGCTCGTGTCATGGAAAAGATCGGTATGACGTTCGAAGGAATCTCGCGGAGTGCTTTATTCGTTAAAGAGCGTTTCTGGGATTTAAAGATTTATGCGATCACACGAGAAGATTATATTGAGAGGAAATAATGGTTATTTTATTTTTTAAAAGGATAACTATTTATAATAGTGTATAATTAATCCAACTAATATTTATAAGGAGTGGAACAAATGGAAAACTTCGCATTAGAAATTCGAAATATTTCACAAAGAATAAATCAAATGAAAGATTCAATCTCTACTGAAGAAGCTACTAAGACTGCTCTAATTATGCCTTTTTTTCAAATGCTTGGATATGATGTATTTAATCCTGCAGAGTTCACTCCAGAATATATTGCAGATGTTGGAATTAAAAAAGGAGAAAAAGTAGATTATGCAATCATGAATCAAGGAATACCCACAATCTTAATTGAGGCAAAGTCCATAAAAGAACGCTTAACAAAACATGACTCTCAATTATTTAGATATTTTGGTACTACAAACGCAAAATTTGCGATACTAACTAACGGAGATGTTTATAGGTTTTACACAGATTTAGAAACACCAAATGTTATGGATTCTGTCCCGTTTTTTGAAATCACACTATCCGCAATAAAGGATAGTGATATAAAAGAACTTCAAAAGTTTAAGAAGCAAGAATTTAATGTTGATACAATTCTTTCTACTGCTGAAGAACTTAAATACTTAAATGCTATAAAAGATCAGTTAAAAACTATTTCAGAAACTCCAAGTGATGATTTTATTAAAATGTTAATACAAGATTCATATCAAGGAATTAAAACTCAAGCAGTAATTGATAAATTTAGACCTATTGTTCAAAAGTCCTTCAACCAGTTTATAAATGAAAGTTTGAATGAAAAACTTAAAAATGTGATCTCAGGCGAACAAGAATCAACAATAGATTCAATGGAAAGAAATGTAGAGAATCAAGAAACAACTGAAACTCAAAATGACATTCCTATTCCTAAATCAATTGAAACTACTCAAGAAGAAATTGAAGGATATGCCACAGTAAAAGTTTTATTGGGATCTGCAATTGATAAAAATAGAATTTTTTATCGTGATAATGCCAGTTATTTTAATATTCTAATAGATGATAGTAATAGAAAATGGATTTGTCGTCTTCATTTAAATTCTGTAAATAATAAGTACATTACTCTTAGAGATGAACCGAATATTCGAAATAAAATAAATCACGTTTACGAAATTGAGGATTTTAAGGATCGATTAATAAAAATCGTCGAAGATTTAATTAAACCAAAAATAAAAAGTGAATAAAAATTAAAAAATTCTCTGCATCCATTTTTGAATGCAGAGAATTTTTTTAATTCAAAGCAAAATACTCGGAATAAGTTTAGAAATATGTTAAACTGGAAATAAGAAAAGTAAGGAAGTAAGGAATACAAGAAAAACACAGAAAGAAGGAAGTTCGTGATGGAGCTATCAAAGTTAACGTCAAAAGGACAGATCACCATCCCTAAAAAAATTCGGCAAGCCTTGCAAGTGGAGGAAGGAGATCGCGTGGCATTCATTGAGGAGGACGGGTTTGTCATCATGGCGAAAGCGGATTTGAAACAGCTGCATGACCTTCAAGATATATTGAGCGATGAGACGTTCAAGACGCTCATCCACAAAGCGAATCATCATTTGTAAAAAACAAATAAGGAGGAAATAACAGATGGATATGCGCGAAGTAGATTTACCAGGAATCGGACGGAAGTTCGAAGGCATCACGACACGAGGAGATAAGGTGGTCGTCATCGTCCATGACGACGGACGACGCGAAATGCATCATTATGATGACGATGATTTTGATGAGAGCATCTCGAGCGTGACGTTCAATGATGCAGAAGCTCGTCAGATGGCAGGAATTCTCGGAGGATTATCCTATAAGCCGAAGGATCTTGAAAAAATTGAACTCGCGTTTGATGATCTCGTCATCGAGTGGTTTAAAGTCGGTCAGGATTCAAAGGTCAACAATCGAACGATCGGGGAACTCGATGTCCGTAACCAATATGACATCTCGATCATTGCAGTGCTTAAACATGACCGTTCGAAATCGTTAAATCCTGGACCAGAAACGCGCCTTGAAGCCGGTGATACGATCGTCTTATCTGGAGAGCGTCAAAACGTCCGTCACATCACGAAAGAATTATTCTCAATTGAAGGAGGCGGATAATATATGGATCATCTCATATTTGAAGTCGGTACCGCGCTTATCTTAGTGGCGATCGCGGCAGTGCTCGCGAACAGACTCAATTTCTCGATTATCCCGTTTCTGATTATTCTCGGGATGATTGTTGGACCGCACGCTCCGACAATCGGGATACTAGACTTCAAGTTCATTGAAAGTGCTGAGTTCATCAGTTTCCTCGGACGAATTGGCGTCCTATTCCTCTTGTTCTATCTCGGACTCGAGTTCTCGATCGGTAAGTTGATCCGGTCTGGAAAATCGATTGTCACGAGCGGAACGATTTATTTATCGATTAACTTTACCGGTGGTCTCTTATACGGATTCATCGCCGGATTCCCACTCTATGAAGTGCTCGTCATCGCCGGGATCATCACGATCTCCTCGAGTGCGATCGTGGCGAAAGTCCTCGTTGATCTCCGCCGGACCGGTAACACGGAGACGGAATTGATTCTTGGAATCATCATGTTCGAGGACATCTTTCTAGCTGTCTACTTGTCGGTCTTATCGGGACTGCTTCTCGGTGGTGGGACGACATTACTCGCATCCCTCACATCGATCTTGATCGCCCTCGGCTATATGTTGTTGTTCTTCATCGTCGCTCGGAAGGCAACACCGCTTTTGAATAAGATGCTGAAGATCGCCTCAGATGAAGTCTTCATCATCGTCGTCTTTGCTGCCTTGTTCTTCATCGCCGGATTCTCGGAAACAATTCATGTTGCGGAAGCGATCGGGGCGTTGTTACTCGGTCTCGTCTTCTCAGAAACCGATCAAGGTGAGCGGATCGAACATCTCGTCGTACCATTCCGTGATTTCTTCGGTGCGATCTTCTTCTTCAGTTTCGGATTGAGCATCGATCCGACGATGTTGCTTGACGCCGTCTGGCTCGCACTCGGTGCCGTCGTCATCACGATCATCGGAAACTACGTGGCTGGTATGATTGCAGGACGTAAAGCAGGCTTGTCACACAAAGCATCCTCGAACATCGGCTTGACGATTGTCTCGCGCGGGGAGTTCTCGATCATCGTCGCGAATCTCGGAATCGCCGGTGGATTGATGGATATCTTGTCACCATTCTCTGCCTTATATGTCTTGATTCTCGCCATTCTCGGACCGTTGATGACGAAGGAATCGAAACGGATTTACAACGTCATGAATAAAATCTTTAAGTGGACAGAACCGAAAGAGAAAAAGACGAAGAAAAACGCCTGATATCACGTAAACGAACAACCGGTTCGCTTTCCCGAACCGGTTGTTGTTGTTTAAGTCAAGACTTCATACGTCGCCATCAGGAATTGTCCCGAATGGCGACTCGCTGTCAAACGAAGATTCGTTTCATTCGTCCCTTCCGGAAACAGGGGGATGCCTGTTCCGAGGATGACAGGGGCGATTGCCAGTTCAATCGAGCGGATGCGTTTTAAGCGCAACGCTTCTTGAATCAACTCGCCACCACCAATCAGCCAAACGTTACCTTCAATCGTTGGCGTGATTCGGTCGAGCAGTTGGTCAAGCGGCTCATCCGTATAGGTGACTGTCTCAGACGTTCGTTGCGTCCGGCTATAGATATAACTCGGAATATCTGCGTAAGGGTAAGTCTCGCTGAGTTGCAGGACTTCATCATATGTTTTTCGTCCCATGATGACGGCACCGACTTGATCATAGAACGCTTGGTAACCATTATCCTCTTCTCCAGCAACGGCAAATAACCAGTCAAGTGAACCGTCTAGCCGAGCGATTTTCCCGTCAAGACTACAAGCGATATAAAGAACGGTCGTAGGTTGTGACATCACATAATTCCTCCTTTTGCATCGTGTGACTTCATCTTAGCGTATAATGGCGACAAAAGATGTCGTCATTTAAGGAGGAATTATATGAATACGAGACAATGGCGTTTAGTACGCTTGTTAAACCGGGGCGAACACTTCTCTGCACGGATGCTCGCAGAAGAATGTCAGGTGTCGATCCGAACGATTCAACGAGACATGACGGTACTTGAAGCAAATGGTTATCCAATCTATAGCGAACCTGGCGTAGCAGGGGGGTACCGGATGTTGCCACATCGGAACATGCCGCCACTCGTTTTGACGGATGAAGAGACGATTGTCTTATTCATCCTTCTGGAATGGATTAGTCAGATTCCTGATTTTCCATTCGGAACGATTCGTCAAGAAGTCGCTGAACGCTACGCGAACGAATTACCAAAATTGACGGAGCAACAGATTGTTAAATGGAAAGACCGCTTTCGCTTTCAAGCGGTCGATACACCACCGTCGCCGCAAAATCCTGCGTTACTCGACTTGTTAGAGAGCGGACGGATGGGGAATATTCTCTATGAGACGACAAAAGGACGACGCATGATCGTTGTAGATCCGATTGGTTTATCGTTCGAGCAGAATCGCTGGTACTTCTATGGACAGACAAATCGAGGGTATCGCCAGTTTCGTGTTGATCGGATCAAAAACGTGACGCTTCATGAGTTGCCAGCAACCAAATTAACCTTTTCAGATTTGGAACAGGACGTGACGCGTGTCCCGATGACGACGGTGAAACTGGAAGTATCAGCATTAGGCGAACGGTTGCTAGAGGGGATTTTGCCCTCACAACCTGAACGAACATGGTTGGTTCCGGAGACCGAACTGCCGTATCTCGGACGCCAATTGATGCGACTTGGTCCGGAGGTGAGAGTCCTTGAACCGCTCGAACTCCGGGAGCAGTTGATTCGTCAAGCAGCAGAAATGATTGCTGTGCAACGATCCGATAAGGCGCTCGGACAGGATTGAATGAAAAACTATGTTACGATATAGGTAGAAAGAAACAATAGAGGAAGGGGTCTTCCATGGAAACACTATCATTGATTTTATTAATGCTTGCGCTCATCTTATTGACGCAAGTCATCGGACATTACATCCGTTTCATTCCAACGGCTTTGATTCAAATCATTGCCGGAACCGTCGCCGCTCTCCTGATGAGTGGTCTGACGATCGAGGTCGAATCCGAGTGGTTCCTGCTCTTATTCATCGCACCGTTACTTTATAACGATAGTTCCCACTTCCCACGAGAAGATTTATGGCGGATGCGGACAGCAATCTTTGGGAACGCAATCATCCTCGTCTTGTTGACGACGATCGTCGGAGGATACTTCATCAACTGGTTGATTCCAGTTATTCCAGTCGCTGCTGCCTTTGCTTTAGCTGCGATTTTATCGCCGACGGATCCGATTGCCGTCAACGGGATCGCGAAACGTGTCCAGATCCCAGAACAGATTCTGACGCTCGTTCGCGGAGAATCGTTGATCAATGACGCATCGGGACTCGTTGCGTTTAGTTATGCGGTCGCTGCTGTCGTCACAGGGTATTTCTCGCTTCAAAGTGCAACGACAGAATTCTTTTACATGTTCATCGTTGGAGCATTGATCGGATTGACGATTTCACTGGCCATGAACTTTCTCAAGGTTCGTTTGCGTCGCGCCGGTATTGAAGACGTCGTCTTTTATGCCTTGCTGCAAATTTTAACACCATTCATCATCTTCTTCATCGCCGAAGAAGGGTTTCACGCGTCAGGCGTCATCGCCGTCGTCACAGGTGGTATCTTGCATGCCTTGATCAAAGAACGAACAGAAACGTTCTTTGCGCAAGAGCAGACGTTGACGGATAACATCTGGACGATGATTGCGTATACGCTAAACGGGATCATTTTCTTATTGCTTGGTTTGACGTTGCCAGAAGCGACTCGTGAGATTTTCGCAGATGACGCGATCAACAACTGGCGTCTCATGTTATATGTCATCGAGATCGGTTCATTCATTCTCGCGATCCGTCTCGTCTGGACGATGTTCTTCAACTGGTTCGATCATCGGTTCTTCAAAAAAGAGGACCGGGACCATCGGCGACCATCATTCAAGCAAGATTTGATTACGACACTGGTCGGAGTTCGCGGAACGATCACGATGGTCGGGGTGTTATCATTACCATTCCTGACGGAGTCCGGGGAAGCCTTCCCGGAACGTTCGTTGATTATCTTCCTAGCAGCGGGTGTCATCATCTATACGCTCGTTCTTGCGACGATTCTCTTACCGGTCTTGAACCGGGGCGAAGCGTCAACACCGATCGCACTCGACTTGAATGGTCAAAAACAACGAATGATTCGCCGGGCGATCTCAGAGATTAAACAAGTGACGGACGAAGACAATGCAGTCGTTGCGTTTGATCTCCTTAATGAATATCATGTCATGCTTCGGTTACTGCGGGCACAGGAGAAGAGTCAGGAAGAACTAAACCAGTTCAATGATCAATTAAAAGCCCTTCGTCTTGAAGCCGTTCAGTGGGAGAAAGAAGAATCAAAACGCTTCGTCGCTGAACATAAGGTACCGGATCTGCTGAAGAAGGATGTCTTCCGCTCGATTGAAAATCGTCGTAAGGCCATCGGCAAGGATTCGCGCTTCCAGATCGTCCAACCGATTCGTAAACTCTGGTGGAAACGGAAACGATCAAACATGTCGTCTGATGCGTTGATTCAAATGACCCAAGTCGAGCATGAACTATATGAAAAAGTGATGGGGACGGTCATCGAATGTCTCGAGAATTGCCGTACATCGTATCCGCCAGACGTCGTTCAAAGCGTATTAGAGTTCTATAAGCGACTCCGCTTCAAGCATACGCGCTGGTCGTCACCGATTGGCGGGAAGGACGTCGATCAGCAGAAGGAAGAACTCTGTCTGAAAGCCATCGAAGTTCAACGTCTTGAAATCGCCAATATGTCAAAAGAAGGCGATCTCTCGAACGAAGAGGAGAAGGAATTACGTCGCTTCATTCACTACATCGAGAGTGTCGTTCTCTACGAATACGTTGAATAACGACGAGACTGTTCGTTTGTCACAACAGATAGTATTTAAAAGGTGCACGTTTTCTCTGAAGAGAATCGTGCACCTTATGTTTGTCTCGAATTAAATCAACTGTAGCACTTTTTGGACTGCCCAGCGTTGATGTGCGTGAAATAGATGTTCGATTGCTTCAATCGGGTCGATCCATCGTAAGGCATGATCATCCTCAATCGGATCTTGTACTTTCTGCTTAGCATCGCAACGATAGAACTGCCCTTCGTTCAAATAATATGCCGTTTCATTTTGTGAATAGAAATGTTGATTGGCTCGTCCGATGAAATCACCGATTTCGATGTCCATCCCCGTTTCTTCTAGTACCTCTCTTTTAAGACAGTCTTCATGCGTCTCATAGGTCTCGATACCGCCACCTGGAAGAAACAACTTACCGTCCCTTTTTTGAATGACGGCGATTTTACCTATTTGAGAGTCACGCATGACCGCATAAACAGCAGGTCTTGTGATGTAGTGTTGGTTCGGTTCTCTCTGCCCGAAGGTGATGACATCCATTGTTTAAACACTCCTTTTCGTATAATCATTTGAATTTAATCATACCTTACAAAATGGTATGTAAGCATGCGTCATACAAAAACCCCTCATTTCACTCAAGAAATGAGGGGTGACCTATGAGGAAAGATCGTTCGTTTCAAACGAAATGTTTAATCGATTAACCGAGCGACAAGTATTTGACTTCGAGATAATCTTCGATGCCGTAGACGCCACCTTCACGGCCAAGACCACTCTCTTTATAGCCACCAAATGGAGCTTGTGCAGCAGATGGTGCGCCATCGTTCAGACCGACAATCCCGTATTCGAGTCGTTTCCCGAGCATCAATGCTTCATCGATGCGTTCAGAGAACGCGTAAGCTGCCAGTCCGTAAGGCGTGTTGTTCGCTCGTTCGATGACTTCATCAAGCGTCTCAAAGACAGAGATCGGTGCGAGCGGACCAAACGTCTCTTCCTGCATGCAGAGCATATCTTCTGTGACATTCGCAAGCACGGTTGGAGTGACGAAGTAGCCGACCGATTCGTCAATCGTACCACCAGTCAGGATTGTTGCCCCTTTTGCGACAGCGTCATCGATGTGTGCTTTGACTTTTGCGACGGCTTTCGCATTGATTAATGGACCAACTGTCGAGTTAGCGTCCATCCCGTTTCCGACTTGTAATTGTTTGACGGCTGCTGTGAATTTTTCCGTAAATGCATCAAGGACAGATGCTTGCACATAGAAGCGGTTCGTTGCAACACACGCTTGTCCACCGTTTCGGAATTTCGAGCGCATCGCGCCTTCAACGGCTTTATCGAGATCCGCATTTTCCGTGACGATGAAGGGTGCGTGACCACCGAGTTCAAGTGACAATTTTTTCATCGTATCGGCTGCTTGACGCATGATCAGTTTCCCGACGGCTGTTGAACCTGTGAACGTGATCTTCCGCACACGGGAATCGGCTTGCCAAACGCCACTGATTGTTGCTGCATCACCTGTTAGGACGTTGATGACTCCTTTAGGGATACCAGCTTCTTCTGCTAGTTCAACGAGGCGAAGTGCCGTAAACGGTGTTTCTTCCGATGGTTTAAGGACAATCGTACAACCCGCTGCAAGAGCAGGAGCAAGTTTGCGTGTGATCATCGCTGCCGGGAAGTTCCATGGTGTGATCGCTGCAACGACACCGACTGGTTCTTTTTCGACGAAGAGTCGTTTTCCTGGAACAGAAGCTGGAATCGTTTCACCGTAAATCCGTCGTGCTTCTTCAGCGTACCAACGGACATATTGATTGCCGTAATCGACTTCGCCAAGTGCTTCGACGTATGGTTTCCCTTGCTCTGTCGTCATGATCCGAGCAAGTTCCTCGCGGTGTTCGTTAATCAAGCGATACCAGGCATCGACTAAATTCGCGCGTGTGTCTGCAGTTTCGTTTGACCACTTCACGAATGCTTCGCTCGCTGCATCAACGGAACGTTGTGCGTCTTCCGCTGAACTTGCCGGAACATGTCCGAGCAACGTTTTCGTTGCAGGGTCGTAGACCGGGATCGTTTCTGTTGTGTCGTACCATTCACCATTAATTAAGTTCTTTTCAATCATCTTGTTGCACCTCCGTGAATTTCATTACGTCCTCCATTAAACACCTTAAGACGAAAGAGCGGAAGTTCCGCTTTGGATGGACCGTCATAACGAAACGGAATGACTTAAAAAAATAGTTAATCGACTGAACAATCGGGAATAGTTAAAATAATGGAGAATGAAAATATCAAAATTGATGAAGGGGTCGACAGTCATGAAACGAAACTGGATCATTAGCAGTGTGGCGTTGAGTCTATTACTAAGTGGATGTGGAGAAAGCGAAGTCGTCGAGAAAAAGCCGGATAAACCACGCGAGACACAGCAAAAAAGACAAGCTTCACAACAAGCTTACATAGAAAAGACGCTGCAGCGTGCTGATCGTTACGCTGCCCAGTATAATTATGACCGAGCGATCAAAGTGTTAAAACCCGTGCGCACAAAAGAGACAAATCTGAAAACAGAAGAATACGAACAGAAAAAGCAGGAACTGCTGCCTGTGAAAAAACCTGTGCCGCATCTCTTCTTCCATTCATTGATTGCTGATCCAAACCAAGCATTTGATGGCGACCGGAAGGAAGCGGGATACGATGATTACATGGTGACGCAACAGGAATTCGAACGGATGTTAGATGCGTTGTACAAAAACAACTACGTACTCGTCCGACCAACAGATTTAGCAAAAGAGGTGAACAGGAAGATCGTCGAGACACCCGTCCGTTTACCAAAAGGAAAACACCCGCTCGTGCTTTCGCAAGATGACGTCAATTATTACGAATACATGAAAGGCGATGGATTTGCGAAGAATTTAAAAGTGAAGGATGGTAAAATCGTCAACACGATGGTCGGAAAGCCGGATGGCGCTTATGATCTTGTACCAATCGTCGATGCGTTCGTCCAGTCGCATCCTGACTTTTCCTATAAAGGAGCAAAAGGGTTGCTTGGTATCACAGGATACAACGGGGTGCTCGGGTATCGTTCCTCCTACAACCAATACGGACATAATAAACAGGTTGAAACGGCTCGAAAACAAGCGAAACAGACCGCCGTCGCATTAAAAGAGGACGGCTGGCAGTTCGCGAGTCATACGTATGGACATATTTGGGTCGGGAAAGAATCAGTCGCGACGATCCGCGCGGATCTTAAACGCTACAAACAGGATGTTGCCCCGCTGATCGGAAAAACGACGCAATTGATTTATCCATACGGCAGTGATGTCGGGGATTGGCATGATTATTCGGGTGAAAAATATCGTTTGCTCATCGATAGCGGTTTCCGTTATTTCTTCAATGTCGATGCGAGTCAACATGCGTGGAAACAAGTTGGACCCGACTACTTCCGCCAAGCTCGGATCAACGTTGATGGGATTCGTTTACGTCAAGCCGTCGCTGGACAGACGAGCATCCTCGATCCATTTTTTGATGCGAAAGAGGTCTTTGATTCATCACGACCTAAACGGAAGTGAGTGATTGAAAACTAGTTTAATCTATCGAGTAAAGCAATTAAAACGGCAGTGGCTGCGTTCCGTCCTGATCCGTAAAGTGATACGTCTTTGCAAGATCAGCGACGAAAACCGCTTGCCCGGAATAATGGCTAACGTCGTCATCCGCCATCAATGCTGCGACAGCTCGTCCGATATAGGTCGTCGATTCAGTCGCGGCACTCGCGAAACCGGCATCAACGACTCGTTCTGTTCGCATGAAACCGGGGCAGAGCGCGATGACAGAGATATTCGTTTGAGTCAGCTCTTGCGCCATGACGTGTGTCATCCGATTAATCGTTTGCATCGCCAAATCATAATAGAGGTTTCCGGCCACCTGATCTGGAGCGAATGATGTCAAATTGATGACGAGCGCAGCTGGACTTTGTTGTAGCAATGGCATCGCAGCCCGAATCGTCCATAAGTACGCTTTTGGTCCGGCAGACATCATCGCGTCCCAATGTTCCGGTGGTCGCTCCCAAAACCGTCGTCCGGTTCCAGACGGCAAGTGGCTTTCTGAACCACCGAACACGCAGTTGACGAGGAGATCGATTCGACCGTGTTGGTGCTGAATCTGCTGAATCAGACGATCGATGTCCATTTGATTCGTATGGTCACAAACGATCGGGATACCAAGTCCGCCGCGTGCTGTGACACCAGCAGCTGTCTCTTCGATCGTCTCGCTACGGTTGTCCGTTGTCTGTTCATTCGTACTCCGTCCTGTGACGTAGACGATCGTTCCAGCGTCACCTAAGGCATAGGCGATGCCACGTCCGGCGCCACGCGAGGCACCAGCGACGAGTGCGATACGTGTTAATGTAGTAGGCATGATGAAACTCCTTTCAGATACGAAAAAACGGATGGGCAGATGCGCATCCGTTTTCTTCTGTCTTAAAATCCTTTAATCGTCATCCCACCATCGACGTAAAGCGTTTGCCCAGTCACGTAACGGGCAGCAGCAGACGACAAGAAGACAGCTGGTCCAACCAGTTCTTCTAATTCACCGACCCGACCGAGCGGTGTCACGTCAACGATCTCTTGCAGGTATGTAGGATCTTTCAGCAATGGTTCCGTTAAAGGTGTCTTAAAATACCACGGTCCGATCGCATTGACACGAATGTTGCGTGGTCCCCATTCAAGCGCCAGTACTTTTGTCATCTGAATCATTGCCGCTTTCGTCGTCGCGTATACGACGCCGGTCCGTAAGGCGACGTGACCAGCAACCGAGGCGATGTTCAGAATGCTTCCACCTGTCTCCTGCATCCGTTTCCCAATTTCTTGAGCGAAAAAGAAGGCGGATTTCAGATTCGTCTGTTGGATCGTTTCCCACTCGTCTTCTGTTACATCGAGTGCCTTCGAGCGAATGTTCATTCCAGCGTTGTTGACGAGCCCATCAATCTGCGGTACTTGTTCGTAGGCACGAGCTATCGTCTCGACGACTTGTTTCCGGTCAGTGATGTCGCACGGGAAGATGTAAGCCGTTCGACCGAGTCGTTCGATTTCTTGTGCCGTCTCCTTCAAATCTCGTTCCGTCCGGGCGACGAGAATGATGTTCGCACCGGCTTCTGCCATCCCGATGGCGAGCGCGCGTCCGATACCTCGTCCAGCTCCAGTGATAAGAAATGTCTGATCGATTAACGAAAAACTTGGAAGATACATGATGTCACGTCCTTTAAATAAGAGTCACCACTTACTCTAATGAAAAATTGACTGAAAAGAAAGAAAAATCACTTCGTGGTACAGTGTAGATGGTAAAATATTGAAAAGGAGGGATGAGATGAAGCGTGGGTTAGTTATAACGTTATGTATAGCGCTTGTGAGTCTTGCTGCGATTCAATTGGTCGGTACGGAAGTTTACCGTTATTTCTTTTACGAACCGGCAACCTATCAAGCACGATTTATAACTGATGGAGAAGGAGAAGAGAAAGGAAAACCGACTAAACAAAAGATCGAGATGCGAAGCGGAGGATTTGCAGATAAGGATGCATTAGGTGTTGCTACCTTTTACGGCGTCATCAGTCTTGTCATACTACTGATCGTCCTTTTCAGTGTACGTTACTTCTTGAAGCGTTTGCGAAAACGACGCAAACGAGAGAAGGCAGACGACGATTTAATGGATCCGCCGCCGCTGTTTACACCGAATCATTCAATAAGACAAACTCTCATCGGTGAAGAATCAGAGTCAGAGATTCGCCGCCTGTTGCAAACGTTCGATCGACAACTGACACGACAAAAACGCCGCCGCTCCGAAGAGACGGTCGGCGAATGGTTACAACGGATTGATGTCACGCTCGATCCATCGATCTATCATCTTGTCCGGTACGGTGAGACATCGGACTCAGCAATTTCACAAGATCAGGTCGAACATCTGAGACATGAACTACAAGTGCACCTTCAGCGCGACTGACCAAGTAAATCAAGCAGGATCGCATGATGGGAGGCGTCTCGTGAGACGAGTGATAATTCGCGGACGACATCAAACCCGTCGACCGGTAACGTCTTGATTTCAGGGGATAGTCCGTCTTGGAAAATCTCTGGCAATAGAGCGATACCAAGTCCTGCACGGATGAAACCGAGGACGCTTGATCCGAATTCCATCTCGTTTTCTGATTGATAGACAGCACCTCGCTCGATGAACGCGTCCTTTAGGATGTTTGTCGAATCGCAATCAATCGGAAGCGATAAGAAAGAGGTGTTACGAATTTGATCAAACGCTACAGACGTACAGTTCGTGAATCGTTCATCGTCTTGATGCACGTAAAGTAAAAAATTCTCCGTATACAAATGTGTCGTATGATACGGATGAACATGATGTCGATCGTCGAGTAAGACGGCATCGTATCGCCGTTCTTCAAGACCTTGCATCAAATCGATCGTCGTATGGGCCGTCTTTAATTTGAGATCCGGAGCTGTCGCTTGACGCGAGACGTGACGCGGGAGATACGTCATCGCGACGCTTGGCCATGATCCGAGCGTCAAGGTCGTCCGTTCGTCGATTGTACCAATCCGTCGTTTCATCTGATCAATCCGATCAAGCAGTTCACGACTCTCTTCAAAGACGATTTCGCCAGCAGGCGTCAACGTGACACCATGTGCCGAGCGGTGTAACAAGGAGACTTCGAGTGCACTCTCAAGACTTTTGATTTGTTTACTTAACGCCGGTTGCGTCATATGCAATACTTCGCTTGCTTTCGTCAGGCTGCCGGTCTCCGCGGTGACGAGGAATGCTTCCATCCATTCGGTCTTCATTGGTTCACGCTCTTTTCATACAGGTTGTTTAGAACGTACGCCATTTGAACGCATCTGACAATCATTTTGCATTTTTTATATTCTTAGTTTGGAATATTCTAAATTGGGAATATATAAAGTAAAGAGGTGAACGGATATGAACGATCGGATACCAATACGATTCTCAGCACTCGGAGACGCGACACGGCTCCAACTGATCGAAGCGTTACGAAACGGTCCTCGCTCCGTCAATGAGTTAGCTGAACAACTACAGTTACGCCAACCGCAAACCTCAAAGCATTTGAAGCTGTTGCTTGACGCGGAACTGATCACTGTCGAACGGCAGGCGAATCGTCGATTGTACAGTCTTCGCCCGGAAGCGTTTCGAGAACTCGTCATATGGAGCAACTCGCTTGCACAAATGGAAGCCCGCATGCATCGTCTAGACGCACATTTGAAGCAGATTCAGTCGAACGTGAAGGGAGATGGGACGAATGAAAAAGGAATTGAAGACTTCGATTGATGGGAAGACGCTACGAATGGAATGGACGTGCGAGGCGCCGCGAGATAGCGTCTTTGCCGCATTCACGGAAAAAGAGCAACTCGAAGCGTGGTGGGGACCGGAAGGCTGGGAGACGACGATCAAGACGTTTGAGTTTCAACCGGGTGGTGTATGGCATTATTGCATGCGCTGTGTTGATTCGGCGCAAGGTGACTTTTACGGCATGGAGTCGTGGGGAAAAGCGATTTTCAGACACATCGATGCTCCGAACACGTATAGTCATGCCGATTATTTCTCGGACGCGTCAGGGGGGATCTCTGAACATTTACCAGGAAGCGAGAATGTCACGACATTCCTCGACCACGGGGAGACGACGTTGATTGTCTTCGAGTCGACCTATGAGACAGAAGCAGCCGTGCAAGAAGTACTCGGTATGGGGATGAGGGAAGGCTTTACGTCGCAACTGTATCGCCTTGATCGTTTATTAACGAAACGTTGAGAAGGAGTCGGTGAAGGATGCGGAAGCTCGGTCTTATAGTATGTCTGCTTTGTTTAGCCGGTTGTGGAAAATATACGATGGAAGAGGCAAAAGAGAATGGCGACATCATCGTCCAGAATGATGTTACGAACAGCGACCGATTCGAGTCCTTTTTAAAGAAGTCAACGCAAGGCAAATCAGATCAGATCCGCATCACGGCATTTACGACTGAAGGAGACCCGGTATTGTATGACGTCAAATATGATGGTAAGTCGTATCACTACACGTCTGATTCATCGCGTGATCAATTCGGCATAACAGACGATGATCGTAAAAACGAAGTCTGTAAGAGACTCGTCAAGACAAGCGAGAAGGAACAGTCGGTCTATACGTTACGCCAATGCGCTGAAGGAGCGGATCATGAGCTCTTACGATTGCCAAAACAATAATCAAAAAGGATCGTGTCCCGTCGAATCAATCAGCGGGCACGATCCTTTTTATTCGATGTCGAGACGACGCAAGGCTTCGCGCCAACTGGAGAAGCGTTCAATCAACAACGTCAGTGATGGTGCTTGGTGCCCACGCGCCCACTTGGCATATTGTTGACTCGTCAGAAGCGTTCCATGTGTGGCTGCAGCTTGTTGAAGAGCGTCTAAGCAGTCTTGATCGGTGAAGAAGCCGTTCGAGGTGAGATCGAAGTGTGCTAAGGCCTTTTTCCAGGTGCCGAACCGACGAATGATCGTATTCGCACTCAGCATCTCTGGATGTAGATCCCGCAATTCCGTGTAGGAGCGAATCGTCATGTTCGTTCCTTTTTGTGCGACATAAAAAGCAACGCTTTCTTCGATCGACCACCGCTTCGTTCGCTTGACCGCAGCGGGACGGTTCAGCGTCATGCGTTCTTTCGTCGATAAAAGGGAAGCCTTGACGATTCCAGCTCGTTCTAACAGGTGTGCCCACGAACCGAATCGGGCGTTGATCTCTTCAAGCGAAGGGTAAGGAAGTTGAGCTGCTAACTTTTGATAATGGGTAGCTTTCATAGGTGAATGGTGCATTTGATGAAGACCTTGAATCAAGCGGATGATCTTCTCATCCGTTGCTAAGGTGGAAGTGGAAGTCGGATGTTGACGCATGCAAGATATCTCCCTTTTGAATGGTTGTTTCAATTACAGGCTAGTGTAGCATGAGGGATTGCGAGAACATACTAACAATATCGTAAGGTAAGAAAAATAGCGCATTTTTATCCAAGAAATACAGGAAAATCAGAGCTGAAACACGAATACAATACTATAGAAGAAAAGAGGGGGAACTGATCAATGACAGAAACACAGACGATTGATACGATGGAGGATATTTTAAAGATGCTCGACGCACGATTACGTGAACCAGAACCGTTTTGGGACAAGTTCTATGAAGATCGGTCGAAACCGGTCCCGTTTTTTAAGAACATTCCGGACGAGAACTTAGTTCGCTACGTCGAAGAGGGCTGGCTCTCGCCTGGTGACGCATTAGATCTCGGAACAGGACCGGGTCGAAATGCGATTTATCTCGCAACACACGGTTTCTCGGTGACGGGACTGGATCTTTCAGCAACCGCGTTAGACTGGGCAACGGAACAAGCGCAACAGACTGGGGCACATGTTGCGTTTCGAAAGCAAGATTTTCTAGAGACGACCGAACAGAATACATATGATTTCATTTACGATTCCGGCTGTTTTCATCATATGGCGCCACATCGACGTGTGACTTATGTGACGCGACTGAAGGAGATGTTGCGCCCAGGAGGATATTTCGGATTGACGTGTTTTGTTGCGGGCGGTCCGCTTGGCGGGGCGACGTTGACGGACTGGGAGGTCTATCAAGAAAATAGTCTCCAAGGTGGACTCGGATACACGAAAGAGCGATTACTCTCCATATTCGATGCATTCGACGTCATCGAACTAACGGAAATGAAACCCGTTGACAATCCGGAGGCATTATTTGGTCATGCTGGACTGTGGACCGGTCTGTTTCGATTAAAGGATTGATTCGTCCGGCATTCGAGACGCGAACCAGTCTACAAAGTAGTGGACATCCTCTAGCGAAACGATTTGGTGTGTATCGTAAGCGGCGAACAGTGACAAAAAGCGCGGTTCGTCAGGAAAATAATGAAGCAAGATCGGGCGGAGTGTCTCTAGGTCATGCATGAAGCTTTGATCTTCCTCTAAGATGAGGTGATAGGCACTCCGAATAATTCGTTTCACGATCGAATCGGAATAAAGCAAAGCGACCTGACCGGTTTCTAGGAGAAATAAATCAGTTTTCAACTGCTCACATACTCCATTGTTTAACGCGAAGCCAAGAGCGCGTGTCGGGCGAAGGGATGGAAATCGACTTTGGAGATTTTCGCCTGCCAAAAACAAGTTGACGGATTTCAACCAGACGCCCCAACGAAGTGCTTCGTCATCCCGTACGACGTCGCCAAGCAGACCGATGTCATAATCGATTTTGGTGACGAATGGATAGTCCTTCAACCAGTGTTCCGTCCGTTCATCTAACTGCATGTGTTCTTTTTCCGTCAACGGTTCTGTCAAAATCAGTGTAAAATCGAGATCGGATTCAAAGGGACGCGCCGTTCCTTTGGCGACGCTGCCATACAAGTACACGCCATGAAACGCGGATAAGGTTTGTACATAGGCGACGACGTCCTGAATCACGGCACGATAACGGACAGGAATCGCTTCAGCAGAAGTTGGATTATGGATGTAGCCATTTTTCGTGCCCAATGTCGTTGGATACTGCATCTGTCTTCCTCCTCATCCTTCAGGAATGGATTGATAGCGATACCACTTCTTGTTTCGCTGCACATATATAAACATCGTATCATCTTTTTCTTGATAGATGACCGTACCGCTCTTAAGATGAGTTGCCATGCCGTCCTCGAGCGTCTTTTCGGATGCTATTTTTTGGATACGTGGTCCAGGAGTCAAAGAGAGAATCGAGACGGTTACGACCTGATCTAGTCGATACACGCGATCGTTCAAGCGGATGCCGTCTTGATCTTGTTCGACGGCTTCCGCCGCGATGAGGTCCGTCGTTGTCATCGTCGTCTCGGTCTGACATCCACTGAGACAAAGAATGACCATTACGATAGAAGCTACCGTTTTTTTCATGAAACACACCTCTTTCTCTATTAATATATCGTGTTTTACGATATATTCGGATTATACGATATAAGGAGGAGTAATATGATTTTAGCTGATTTTGCAAAAATTTATTATCAACTACATCCTCGGTTCGAGGAAAACCTGTCTCACCAAAGTGTGCGCATTTTGCAACACATTCAATTTGCGACGAATCCGACGATCAAACAGATTGCCGAGGCATTTCGCCTCTCACATAATACGACGTCTGAGCACGTCAAAAAGTTGGACAGATTAGGCTATATCGAAAAAAAACGAAATCCAGAAGACCAACGCCAAGTGACGATTGGTTTGACAGACTTAGGAGATACAATCGTTCGTCGTCATACGGAACTTGATCCCAAGCGGTTAAATCAAGTCCTTGCTACGATGTCAAAAACAGACCAACAGGCGATTGAACAGGCGTTTCGATTGTTGCGGGAGGCGGCAGATGACTGCTTTTCTCGTTAAGGTGCTGTCGAGCGCACTGGTCATCGGTCTTGTCACGGAAGTCGCCCGGCGTTCACCGTCACTGGGTGGTGTGTTGTCTGCATTGCCCGTCGTCAGTCTGATCAGCTTTGCCTGGCTCGTTAAACAGGGAAGTGAACGGGCAGAACTGAGTACATTCTTAAAGAGTGTGTTACTCGGATTACCAGCGACGTTCTTATTGCTTGTCGTCTTATATGGATTGATCCGCTTAGGTATTCCTATTTTTTACAGTGTACTCGGTGCAACAAGTCTTTTTATCGTTTGTTGGTATATCCAACGTTACCTACAACAGTGGTGGCAAACCTAAAAAAGGAGACAACGTAATGATAACCCTTCAAACAAAGCGATTGACGATTCATCCATGTACAGCGAATGACGTGAAACGTTTACAACAACAGCACTACGATAACGGACCGAAAGTTCAGCATCATTTGATGTCAATAGCGTCAGATCCCTCGCTACTATACTGGGGCAGCTGGCTCGTCATGACAAAGGATGGTCAAGTAATCGGGGATATCGGATTCAAGGGGAAGCCGGACATACGACAAGCGGTCGAAATCGGTTATGGTCTGTTACCAGCGTATCTCAATCAAGGGTTTGCGACGGAAGCAGTTCAAGCATTGATTGAATGGGCGTTTGAACAAACGGAAGTGACAGGGGTACTTGCGAAGACGGAGTCGACAAATCAAGCATCAATCCGAGTACTCGAAAAAGCAGGATTGATTCAGGTCGGGAGAGACGATCAGTATATCATGTGGGAGCGTATGAAGAAGGTGTAAAGGAAACTTGACAGGAAGTGTGTTATTTACATATAGTGGGACTACGAGGTGAAATCATGAAAAATAAGGTCAAGGAGATGCGCGAAGAACGAGGTTGGTCGCAAGGCGAACTGGCAAAACGATTGAACGTGTCGCGTCAGACGGTCATTTCCATCGAAAAAGAGCGGTATAATCCGTCACTCGACCTCGCGTTTTCACTAGCTGATCTGTTTGAACGGCGAATCGAAGACATCTTTACACCGAATCGAACGAACGAGGAGGGAATAGAATGAAGCGAGTCAATGTGTTACTAGACATCATTTTAATTGTAGTAGGTCTGTACTTAACGATGACAGATCCGGCGGCTAAAACACTCGGAATCATTCTCGTTTTAGCTGGCGTCACGTCACGTATCACAGGAACGGTGTTCTCGCAAACGGAACCGTATGATGAGCGCCAAGGAGAGATTAAAATCCGTAGTGGACATATCGCTTATCTCGTAAGTATCGGATATCTTTTCTTGATCTTGATTCTCGTCAATCTGTCGATCATAAAAGACATTCAATTTGCTCTGTTGCTGGCATTAGGAGGACAACTTTTATTCTTTCCGCTTGTATTGCTGTACGTGAATCGAAAGATGTGAAGAAGTGAATGTTTATAAAAATGATACTTGTAACCGTTATCAACAATGGTATAGAATGTAATGGAATAGGGATTGTTACTGGTCAAGCAGGCGAAACCCAAATCAGCGATCACTGGAACCGTGAGTGACGTTTGATTTGGGTTTTTCTATTTTTCTGATTTGAAAGGAGGTCACCGATGATCATTCACCAAATTTTCAACAATAATGTCATCAGTGTATTTGACGAAGCAGGGCGTGAGCGAGTCGTCATGGGGAAGGGGATCGGATTTAAGCGGAATTCAGGGCAGACGATATTAGCCTCTGATGTTGAAAAAGTCTTTTATCTCGATGATGCTGGCAATCATGAACGATTTAAATTACTACTTCAAGAAATTCCTGAAGAAATCATCGTCTTGACTGATGATATCGTAACGATTGCTAAATTGACGCTTGGAAAAAAACTCAATGAACTTGTCTATATCGCTCTTGCCGACCATTTACATTTTGCATTAGAACGTCATGAAAAAGGTTTAGAGATCAAAAATGTATTGCTTTGGGAGATTAAACGTTTATACCAAGATGAGTTTAATGTTGGTTTGCAAGCGCTTGAACTGGTTGAAGAAAAATTTAATATCGTACTACCTGAAGACGAAGCAGCCTATATAGCGCTTCATATCGTGAATGCTGAATTAAATGAAGAAATGCCGAACATCGTTTCAATGACAAAAGTCATTCAAGAAGTATTGAATCTTGTAAAATATCACTTTGCACTAGAATGGGATGAGAATGCTCTCGCTTATCATCGTTTTGTTACTCATTTAAAATTTTTTGCGCAACGACTCGTGACACGTACTGAATACGAAGGAGATGAGAGTGCACTTTTTGATCTAGTGAAAATGCAATATCCAAAATCCTATGTCTGCACTGAAAAAATCGGTTCCTTTATTCAGAGAAAGTATGATTATCGGTTGACGGATGAAGAGAAATTATACCTAACGGTTCATATTACAAGATTGATTAAAGAAAAAAAGAAATATTGACATATTAATGTATTGTTGCTATTATATGGTTAATAAATATATATTTATCTAATAGGATTGTTACTGGTCAAGCAGGCGAAACCTAGGTGAAGCAATGCGTATTTCTATGAAATACGTAACTTGTTCTCATCTGGGTTTCTTTTTGTGTCTATCAACTATGGAGGTGTCTTATGAAATACGATCAATTGGCAAAAGAAATCATTGAATCTGTCGGAGGCGAACAAAATGTTAGTTCACTTGTTCATTGCGCGACCCGACTACGTTTCGTACTTAAAGACAAAGCAAAGGCAGATAAATTAAAACTTGAAAAATTAGAAGGTGTCATTGCTGTAAAAGAGAGCGGAGGGCAGTTTCAGGTCGTTGTCGGGAATACAGTACCTGAGGTATATCAAGCAATTGGGAAACAAACAAAGCTGATGGAAGAGTCAACAGAATCTAGGGAAACAAATGAAAAAGGAAATATTTTTGGTCGAGCAATCGATATTATTTCAAGTATCTTTACGCCGTTGCTTGGTGTCATGGCGGGAGCTGGTATCTTAAAGGGGTTACTTGCGATTGCGACGAATGCAGGTTGGTTAATTCCTACTGAAACAACGTATATCATCTTAAATGCTACAGCGGATAGTCTCTTTTACTTCTTACCTATTTTGTTAGCGGTTACATCAGCGCGAAAGTTTGGTGCGAATCAATTTGTTGCCATGACAGTAGCAGGTGCCTTGATCTATCCGACAATCATTCAACTGAAGACGGAAGCAGTCGCGACGACATTCTTCGGTATACCCGTGACGATGATGTCCTATACATCTACAGTCATTCCAATCATTCTTGCCGTTTGGGTTATGAGTTATGTTGAGAAATTTTTCAATCGATATGTACATGAAAGTGTTAAAAATTTTGTTACACCTTTGATTGCTCTCGTTACAATCGTTCCATTGACATTAATCGTGTTTGGACCAATCGGCGTTACGTCAGGTGACTTGATTGCTGCTTTTATCTTAAAGGTACTAGCATTTAATCCGATTTTAGCAGGGGCGTTCATTGCCGGTGTATGGCAAATCCTCGTCATTTTCGGTATTCACTGGGGAGTTGTTCCAATTTTTATCAATAACATTGCGACTAAAGGATATGACTATATCAAACCGGCAACTGCACCAGCAATTTTTGCACAGGCAGGAGCATCATTTGGTGTCATGCTTCGATCAAAAAATAAAAAGTTAAAAACATTAGCAGGTTCTACGGGAATTACCGCATTATTCGGTATTACAGAGCCTGCCGTATACGGAGTCACGTTACGCTTAAAGCGTCCTTTCATTGCAGCAGTCATTAGTGCAGCAGTAGGTGGAGGAATCGTAGGACATTTTGGAAGTGTAGCAGTTGCTTCTGGTCCTCCGGGATTATTGACGTTACCCGTCTTTATTGGAGATAGTATGACAGCGTTTTATGGGTTGTTAATTGGTGTTGGTGTATCATTCTTTTTATCGATGGTCTTAACATACATCCTTGGTTTTGAAGATGATCCGATTGAAAAAGAAGTGGAAAAAAATGTTCGTCCATCAACAGAGATGACGCTTCCAAGCCCAGTGTCAGGTCAAATCGTGTCTCTCGAAAAAGTTTCGGATAGTGTGTTTGCGAGTGGAGCAATGGGGAAAGGTTTCGCAGTCGTTCCGACTGAAGGAAAAGTAATCGCCCCAGTCTCAGGTCAAGTAACTGCTATATTTGCAAGCAAACATGCGATTGGTATTCGGTCAGAGGACGGAATGGAGATCCTCATTCATGTTGGGATTGATACGGTACGCTTAGATGGAACTCACTTCGAATTACACGTCACACAAGACCAGAAAATCGAACCAGGGGATGTATTAATCACTTTTGATATGGAATCGATTCAAGCGGAAGGTTATGACATCATCACACCTGTGATTTTCACGAATTTATCAGAAGAACGACAAATTACGATTGACCAAGATCAAATTTCAGTAAGTGAATACAATAAATCTGCTTTTGCATAAGAGAGGATGAGACGATGCAATTTCCAACAAACTTTTTATGGGGTGGCGCTATTGCTGCTAATCAAGCAGAAGGTGCCTATTTATCCGATGGAAAGGGATTATCTTCCGTTGATTTAATTCCTAATGGGTCGACTCGAAGAGCCGTCATGAAAGGAGACTTATCTCATTATGAACCGCTCCCAGAACTAACTTATCCATCGCATGATGCGATTGATTTTTATCATCGCTACAAGGAAGATATTGCGTTATTCGCTGAAATGGGATTTAAAGCACTTCGTCTATCGATTTCATGGGCGCGTATCTTTCCAAATGGTGATGAAGAACAACCAAACGAACAAGGATTGAAGTTTTACGATGATGTGTTCGATGAATTATTGAAATATGGAATTGAACCGGTTGTCACGATGGCGCATTTTGATGTCCCCGTTCATTTAGTAGAGCATTACGGAAGTTGGCGCAATCGAAAGATGGTTACATTCTTCGAACAATATGTGAAGACGATCGTATCCCGTTATCATTCAAAAGTTCGCTATTGGATGACTTTCAATGAAATAAATATGTTGTTCCATCTTCCTTATATGGGAGCTGGGTTAGTATTCGCTGAAGGAGAGAATCGGCAACAAATTCAGTATCAAGCAGCACATCATCAATTGATAGCGAGTGCGCGTGCCGTGGAAATTGCTCATACGATTAAACCGGATCTTCAGGTTGGGTGTATGTTGGCAGCAGCTATGACATATCCTTATACCTGTAACCCAGATGACGTCGAAAAAGCGATGGAACGTGATCGTGAGAATTTCTTCTTCATTGATGTACAAGCTCGCGGTGCCTATCCCGGTTATGCATTAAGACAATTGAAAGATGCTGGAATTGAAATTCAGATGGAACCAGGTGATATTGAACTATTACGCAACCACACAGTGGACTTTATTGGTTTTAGTTATTATTCGAGTCGCTGTATCAGTACTGATCCAGAAATATTAGATAAGATGACAGCGGGGAATGTGTTCCCGACTGTTAAAAATCCATATTTGAATCAATCGGAATGGGGATGGACGATTGATCCGAAAGGACTCCGTTTAACGGCGAATCAGTTATATGACCGTTATCAACTCCCGTTATTCATAGTCGAAAATGGCTTAGGGGCATTTGATGAATTGGATGGTGAAGGAAACATTCAAGATGACTATCGAATTGCTTATTTAACAGATCACATACGCGCAATGTACGAATCGATACAAGACGGTGTAGAACTTATCGGTTACACGAGTTGGGGCTGTATTGACCTCGTTAGTGCTTCTTCCGGAGAATATGCAAAACGGTATGGCTATATTTATGTAGATCGTCATGATGATGGCAGTGGAACGAATCGAAGACGAAAAAAGGCGTCATTTGATTGGTATAAAAAAGTAATTGCATCAAATGGTGCCTTTATAGAAAATCAAAAACATATTAAAATCAAATAAAAATATGGCTAACGACGCGGATCTGAGCACTTTTAAGATACGCGTCGTTAGCCATTTAGATGTTGTGAATGATATGTGAAAAGAAGTTAAGTTACTTTAGCCGTGACGCGGAGCAAACAGCATGACACTGACGCCGATTAAACAGATCAAAGCACCAATCATGTCATATGAATCTGGTGACTTACGATCTACGATCCAACCCCAAAATACGGACATGACGATGAATACACCACCATACGCTGCATAGACACGACCGAATGTCGGAAACTGCTGAAATGTTGCAATGATACCGTACAAAACGAGAGTTAATCCACCAATCAGACCGAAGTACGATGGGCGTCCCTCTCTTAGCCACAGCCAAATCAAATAACCTCCACCTATCTCACTTATACCGGCTGCAATAAATATTAAAGCGGACATCATCACGGTTCAGCCCTCAATCGCAAACGTATCCCGTAATTCGATGATTGTTCCTTCTGGTGCTTTTAATTTGCTGAGATGACCATCGACGACGAAGTAGATGTTTCCGCCGTGTTTCGGTAGGAAAGGCATCCCGAGTCGTTCCAAGCGTGCTACTTCTTCTTGCAAGTCGTCAACGTAAAGTGCGAAATGGACGGGACCTGCTGCTTGTTTCGTATAATCGGTGAAAGGCTGACCCGATTTGGGTGTTTGCAATTCGATATAAAAGTCACCGAGACGTAACCAGCTGTTAAAGGCGCGGTCGTGAAAACCAGGTGACTCTTGAATGAGTAAGAATCCAAGTTGTTCATAAAATTGTTTAGACGCAGCATAGTCTGTCGTCTGAATGCAGATGTGATGAATTTGTTTCATACTAAAACCTTCCTTCGTGTTCAATGAAATCATGCAGAACTAGTGTAGCATTTCACGGATCAGTTGGAACGATTGAAATGGAGAATCTGATGCAACAAATGATGAATTTAATTTGTGAACGTTTTTTGTTAGGGCAAATGATCGGCGAACCTGTCAAATTGACAGGGGGATTCCTGCACGAGACGTGGCGACTACAGACGACGACGGGATCTTACGTCTTAAAGCGATTGAATCCGGACATCATGCGACGTCCTGAAGCACGAAATAATTTTAAGATGTCAGAAGATGTCGCCATGCAAGCGTCACTTCACTTAGCAGCATTACCAGCACGTCGCATCAAAGACCAAGCAGTACAGACGATTGACGACTCTGATTACCTTTTGTTTGATTGGATTGATGACAAGACGCTATCAGCCGACCAGATTCGACCGGCTCATGCACGACAAATTGGAGTTCAATTAGGACGATTGCACGGTCTTTCTATAGCGACGACTGGCTTTATAAAGCCGGATACCTCAAGTACTTCAATCGATTGGAACGGTCATTTAGAAGAAGGAAAACGGCAGCAAGCAAAGTGGCTGCAGCTATTCATGGAAGAGCAGGAACAGCTGCAACGAATAGAAAGACTAGCACAGGAAGCACAGAGACAACTGCCAGTAGACTGGATTGTCAGTCATCGTGATCTCGATCCAAAGAACGTCCTCTGGACACCAACGGGTCCAGTCCTGATTGACTGGGAGTCTGCGGGTCTGATTCATCGAGCTGTTGACGTGTTCGAGACAGCCTGTTATTGGTCGAAGCAGGAAAACGATACGTTTGACCGTTTTCGATTTAACGAATTTCTTGATGGTTACGCGACAAAACAACGTTTGCCTGATGTCGACTGGACGAAGGTCATTGATAGCAGCGTCCAAGGGAAGCTCGACTGGCTGAATTTTAATCTCGATCGCTCACTTGGGAAAAGTGATATCCCAGAAGCGGAACGAGTACTTGGAACGGAACAAGTCGTTCTAACAATAAAAGAATTACGAGCGCATGACCGGAATCTCTGGATGAAGTGGATATCGGTAAGATAAGCATAAAAAAGAGGCACCGAATCACTCGATTCGATGCCTCTTAAGTTATTAAAACGATTTGACTAACTGTTCAACCGTTAATTCAGGAGTACGAATCGGAACATAACCGAGTTGCTTGATTCGGTCATTCGCAAATGTCGCGTTTTCCGCTGGACGGTCTGGTACATTGTAAGGTGTATCACTCGCTGTAATCAACTTCATCCGGAAATCCGTCTCAGGTAGATTCGCATCGATTGCATTAAAGATGTCCCCATTATGCGCATTTGTTGCGGCGATAACGATCATCTCGACTAGATTATCCGTATGGACCCACGGGACGACATCTTCCGGATGCACCCAGGTAATAAGATCCGCCTCCTTCATCCGCTCGACTTGTCGATCTCCCCAGTAGGACTGCTTCTCGGCACAAATTGATCCTGGGCGTAAGATGATTAAATCGGAATCGGGTGTGTTTTCCTGTAACAGGCGTTCGGATTCCTGCTTTGTATGGATGTAGACGTGCTCGGACGATAGGAGCGGTGACGTTTCCGTAAAATGTCCACTCACGACTTCGCCGTACACGGAAGTCGTCGAGATGTGAACGATGCGCTTGACACGAGCTTTTGTCGCAGCATCCGCGAGATGTTGTACACCAGTGACATTTGCTTCCTGTGCTAAATCGGGATCATCTCCGAGATAGGCAGCACAGTGAATCAACAGATCGACGCCTTGAAGTGCTGTTAGAAGCGAATCCGGATCACCGAGCTCACCGATGACTGCGTGGACATCTTTGAAAGCATATTGATCCGCTTGTTCCTTAGAGCGATACAAACCGCGCACTTCACGCGCTTCTTCAAGAAAACGTCGCGCAACACGAGAGCCAAGCGTTCCGGTCATTCCTGTAACTAAAACAGTACTCTCTTTCAGATTCATGAATGCTTACCCCTTTGACTCTGTCTTTTCTGCGAAACACTGCTCACAAATGAAACGTCCTTCGCTTTTTAGGTATGCTTTGACTTCCGTCATCCCACGATGTTTCGGGTAGCGCATCTGGATGTAGACTTTTTCGTTTCCTTCAATCGTTTTGCTGCAATGCATACATGTCGGTTCTTTGCCGAACATCCTGACGCCCCCTATAAATTAATATCTTCTATCTTATGGTAAAGGAAAAACCAGGGATTTGGAAGAATAAAGTAAAAAAGGAATCTAAAGGAGGGTGTCTATGATCTTCATTGCTATCTTTCTCGCCGTTGGTGGAGTCGTATGGTTCATTTCAGCACGGAGTCAATCGAAACATCGCTCGCTCGACGATCAGGAATATACACTGAACCAACATGATGTCCATCAACAACAAAATCATCGTGATTTTTGAAGACATGTAAAGGAGCACCCGGTCGATTGACTGGATGCTCCTTTTTAACGATTGCGTACATGGAGAAAATATTTCGCATTGCTCCAGATCAGGGCGAAAATCAATAAACTGATTGCGAAGATCTGAGATTGACCGGTCTCATACGAATACACGACTAATACGACGATGATACCCATCAATAAAAATTGTAACAGGGACTGTGACCGGATCAGACCTTCGAACATGACGTGACGTTCTCCGTCATCTGAGGCAGCAAATAGCTTTTCCGCATAGTTCTTTTCCGAATACTTTGGGAAATAGCGGTTGGGATAGATCTGGCGCATAAGATTGAGAAAATAAATCGAGGCAATACAACTGATGACGAAAAAGAATCCACTCAGTATCAAATGAAGACCGAATTGGTTTTCAATGATGCTAAAAGAAGCGAGCCCGATACTGAGGAGATTGGAGAACTGCACGATCATCATGCCGTCCGCATAGTAGCGATTCACTTGATCGTCGATTGCGTCTTCGTCGTCTGAAGAAACAGAGCGTCGAGTCAATTGACGAATTTGTAAATAGCGTACGATGTAACTGAGAGTCAAGATCGTCAAGATAACGAAAAGACCAGTAAATATGTAATCAAGATAGAGCGATAGTTCAAACTGTGACAAATGGGTATTTTTGAGGACAAACATAACGATATAACTGCTAATGAAACCGAGTAACGCTGCGATGATGACTTTGATTGCTTCTTTTTTCATGTTAATTCCTCCTCATCGAAATAAAAAATGTCTTCTAACGGCGTATCAAATACCCGAGAAATTTTGACAGCGATCAGTAGCGAAGGCATGAATTCTTCGCGTTCGATTAAGCTGATCGTCTGGCGCGAAATGTTTGCACGTCGTGCTAGTTCAGACTGATTCCATCCGTGACGGGCGCGTAATTCTTTTAACCTGGATTTCATATGGAAATTCACCTCTAGTATAATGTAACTTATCATAGTCTTTTTGACAATGATAATAGTCAAAAAAGATAATATGATAGTCATTTATATGAAAATCAATCATGTGGATGGAATAAACTGTATACTAGAATAAGTTGAAAGGAGATGTAAAATCCGTCGATGAAATCTCAATCATGTATAAACAATGCTATTAATAATGATGAGAATGTTACGCACCAGATTGTTTCGATTCTTCAAATGGAAGAGACATTGCTCAAACAAAAAATCGCGTATCTCCAGGACGTCACAGACCCCGGTACCACTTCTGAATACGAACAAGGGCGTCAGCAGCTATCGGATAAGCTCGATACGTTGAGACGTTCCGTAAAAATGGATCTCGTCTCGCGCGATGACGTCACACTTCGAACGAGAGCACGTTTTGAACAATCACTCAGAGCAACAAGTATGACAGAAGAGGAAGCTTGTCTTATTCAAGACTATCTCCGAATTGAGGCCACGATGCTGACAAAATCGGGAGAGCCAGTTTCCGATCTTCATGCTGCTTTATTTGACGCGGATGAATCAACTCGAAAACAAGCGCTCTTATCGATTGAGGAAGCATTCCACATGAAAGAATCCGTCATTCAACCCTTGTTTTCACGACTCGTTGATTTACGACAAGCGCGTGCAACTGCAAGTGGTAAGATCGGATACGAGGAACTAGCTTTTGTAGAACTCGGACGCATCGATTATACGAGTCAAGATGTCGATCATTACGCCACCATCATTCAATCCGACTTTCTACCGGTCAAACGGCGATTTCAGCACGAACAACAAACGTTTCTCGGCAAACAGGCGCTCCATCCGTGGGACGTCCGACAATCCGCCTATACACAGATTGTTCATCACATGACCGGTTCTGAGACTTTATTCTTAGACAAGGCACAATCAATCCTCGAGAGCGTGCATCCATACTTTGCGGACGTATTAAAAGAAATGCGACATACGAATCATCTCGATATTGCTGCCCGGTCAAACAAAGCGGGCGGAGGGTTTTGTGAGTACTTACCGGTCGAACAACAATCGTTCTTATTCATGAATCGCATCCAGACGTTTGATGATCTTGTCATCTTCATGCATGAGATCGGGCATGCCGTCCATCATGATGCGATGAAAGAAACATACGACGGACTACAAACGATTCCGCTCGAAGTAGGGGAGTTCGCTGCCATGTCGCTCGAGTTGTTGACGATGAACGAATGGCATAAGGTGATTCCGAATAAAAAAGACGTTGCCCGTGCGAAGCTCGAACAGATTCGTTCCATTGTCGAGTTTTTACCCGAGACGATCATCGTCGATCGTTTTCAATCATGGCTCTATGCTCACCCGGGTCATGATCCAAAAGTACGACATGCCTATTATGCCGATCTCCGAGAAACATTTGATACGGACGTCATCGATTGGTCGGAAACACCTGATTGGAAAGGTCACGCATGGATGAGTGTCATCCATCTCTTTGAAACACCGTTTTATTACATCGAGTACGCGATTGCTCAGATTGCCGCTCTCCAGGTTTATCACCGTTTCACGAAAGACCCTGACCAAACGCTGAAAGACTTCATCGCAGCCTTGGCGCTTAGTCAAACCCACTCGATTCAAGACGTCTATGCGAGAGCGGGTGTGTCCTTCTTACCGAGTGACTCGGAACTGAAAGAGTTGGTGGCGTTCCTAGAAGGTCAAATCGAATTTTGGACAAATGAGTTAGAAAAGGCATATTAAAAACAACACGCTTTGATCAGAAATAGCAGATGTACAAAACGATAGGAGGACGAACATGAATATCCGTAAAAACATCGTCTATGCGACATTATTTAATGAAACCGGCGATCAATTATTGATGGTCGAGAATCGTGGCGATCACGGTGACTACTATACATTGCCCGGTGGAACAGTCGAGCGCGACGAAACGTTACATACGGCAATCACGCGTGAAGTTTTGGAAGAGACAGGATTTACTATTATTCCAGGTGACATCGTCCATGTGGCAGAAGCATTCTTCCCGCAAGCGGGGGAACATTGTCTCTTTTTCTTCTTCGCGGGAGAAATCACTTCCGGTCAATTAAAGACGAATGCTCCGGAAGAAATTTCCGGACTCGTCTGGATGGATCGTGAAGAAGCGTTCAAACACCTCAATTTACCTGAAGCATCAAAAGAATCGCTCTTTGCTGGTCGAACGGTACCGTATGACTTTGCTGGAGAAATCATCCACGCGTAAGGAAGTGTCGCTTGACGTACTAAGGTGACGAATTTTCGGGTACAACATTACAGGAGCATTACCCGAAACTTGTAGAAAGTCAGGTGAACACACGGTATGTCGATTCTTACGTTTCACGAAGTCAGCTATCAACACATCTTACACGAAATAACAGGTGAGTTCCGCGAAGGTGTCATTACAACGCTGGTCGGACCGAGTGGTGCCGGGAAATCGACGACATTGAAACACATCAATGGACTAATTTCTCCCGATCGCGGCGAAATTCGTTTTCGAGGCGAACGACTTGAGCAGATGAATCTGCTCGATGTCCGCAAACGGATCGGAATGGCGTTCCAAAGTGCGCCGATGATTCCAGGTACCGTCTATGATAATATCAATTTACCGAAATCAATCTTCGGTGAATCGTTACCGCGCGAAGAAGCGGAACGTTTGCTAAAACAAGTTGATCTATCCGTCGAACTTGAGCGACCGGTCAAAGATTTGTCCGGTGGCGAACGGAGCCGACTCGGAATCGCGCGGACACTTGTCAATCGACCGGACGTCCTGTTGCTTGACGAAATCACGGCAAGTCTCGATTACCGGATGGTACAGGAGATTGAGAAGCTGATTCTTGATTTACAGCAGAAGTTACAGACGACAATCATTTGGATTACGCATGACTTAGAGCAAGCCAAGCGGGTCAGCGACGACGTCTGGTTTTTAAAAGACGGTCGATTGATCGAGTCTGGTGCATTCAAGGAACTCGTTTCAAGTGGTCAAGCAGAGACGCAAGCGTTCTTGAAGGGGGAATCGGTATGAGTTATCTCCAACTGGCGACTTCGCTCATCTTCATTTTGATCCCCCTCGTCTTAGCGCGGACGTTACGGCTGGGTCTAGAGAAGGACATCCTCATCGCAACCGTTCGATCGATCGTCCAACTCTTGATCATCGGTTATATTTTGACGTTCGTCTTTGAAAGCGGCAGTCCAATTTTCATGTTACTGATGATTCTGTTGATGATCGGCGCAGCGACACTGAACGTCATCCGTAAAGGGGACGGAATTCCCGGGATTCAGTGGATCATCTTGTTCACACTGATTGCGGTTGAAGCATTGACGATGGGCATTTTGCTCGGGCTACAGATCATTCCGTTCGAAGCCCAGCAAGTCATTCCAATCAGCGGGATGGTCATCGGAAACTGTATGATCTTGTCCTTATTGTTTCTCAATAAGTTCAAGGACGAGGTCGAACGAAGCGACGAGGTCATCGAATTGATTCTTTCACTCGGCGGAGATGCGAAGACAGCGATTGATACGAGCTTAAAAGGCGCAATCCGGACAAGTATGATTCCAACGATCGAAGCGCAAAAAACGATGGGGCTCGTCCAACTGCCAGGGATGATGAGTGGGTTGATCATCGGTGGCGCGGATCCAATGGAAGCGGTCCTTTATCAACTATTGATTCTATTCCTGATCTTGACGACGGCGGCGATGGCATCGGTCCTCGTTGGTTTTCTATCCTACCGTCGACTATTCAATGAAAAAGCACAATTCATCGGTTTGACCTATAAGAAAAAAGACACGTAAGGAGCACATTATGCAGACTTATCCGATTACAGAAGCAGACCTGCAACTGGTCGAACTAGCAACCGAAACGATTCGAAACCGTTACGCTGACGATAAACATCACGTCGCAGCTGCGTTGCGGACGAAAGATGGCGCGACGAAAACGGGTGTTCATGTCGAAGCCTATATTGGACGGGTGACGGTGTGCGCGGAAGCCATCACGATCGGTTCCGCCATCACGGATGGATTGACGGATTTTGAGACGATCGTCGCCGTCCGACATCCCTATTCGGATGAGACGGACCGAACGATTCGCGTCGTCAGTCCGTGCGGCATGTGTCGCGAATTGATTTTCGACTATGCACCGGACGCATTTGTCCTCTTAACGATCGACGATCAATTGACGAAAGTCCGAATTGCAGATTTGATTCCATTGAAATATGTCCGACAATAACCAGTAACTCCTCATCGTTTAGATGAGGAGTTTTTTTCATTTACTTCTAAAAAATCCTTATTATGGTTATGATATAGACGGAACAACTAAGGAGGGATATGCGTGTCAGCTTTATTAGAAGTCGAACGGTTATCAAAAACCTACATACGTGGAACGGAGACGATCCATGCGTTGAAGCAAGTCAGCTTTACGTTAGAGGAAGGAGGATTCATTGCCATCATGGGCACGAGTGGCTCTGGGAAAAGTACACTGTTGAATATCCTGGGAGCGCTTGACGCGCCAACCGGCGGAACGTTGACCTTAAAGGAAAAACGACAACGCGACATCTTCACTGAACCTGCTGCGACGTTATACCGACAACAGCACATCGGATTCATCTTTCAATCGTTTCATCTGCTCGATGATTTGACAGTTCAGGAAAACATCGCTTTACCATTGATGCTGAAGGGGATGGATGATAAAACGATCAATCAAGAGGTAGACACTTGGCTCAAACGAGTCGGACTGACGAAGTGGAACAATCATCGACCGCAAGAGCTGTCGGGTGGACAACAACAACGTGTCGCCATCGCACGTGCCTTGATCAGTCGACCACCAATCATCTTAGCGGATGAGCCGACGGGGAACCTCGATTTCAAGACATCTGCTGAAATCATGCAGTTGCTTCAAGAACTTAATCGCGAACAACAGACGAGCATCCTGCTCGTGACCCATGATGCGACCGTAGCTGCTCATGCGAAACGGGTGTTGTATTTCCATGACGGACAGATCGTTGCCGATCAGCTGTCGACCGGAGACGTGGCGCCGATCTTAGAGACATACGAGCAGTTCGTGGGGGCTGTATGAAACGACAACATCTCTTCCGTCTTTCCCACCGACTGTACCGTAAAAGTCCGATGATTTTAGTGACCTCAATCGGAAGCGTCATGATTTCGATTGGTCTTGTCTTAACGATGGTCATTTTTTTATTACATAATCAAGCCGCTATCGAGACAGATCGTGTACAAAGATATGGTCAAGTCGATCTGACGGTCAAATATACATCTGAAGACGAGCGGACGGATCAGTCCGTGTTTGAGCAACTTAAAAAGAATCACGATGTCTTGGGTGCAGAGTCGATCTTACAGACGACAGCGCGCGTCGCTGGTCAAACGATGGCCGACGTAGAAACGATAGGAGTTCATTCGGATGCCTTGACGAAAAGTCGATATCATTTCACGAACGATTTGAAACAGGGAGAAGCGATCGTATCAGCTCGACTTGCGACGTCGCTTAACCGTAGTGTCGGGCAAACGCTTCGCGTCGGAGAAGCGACGTATCGAATCCGTGAGATTTTACCAAGTGCGACAACATCTGAATCTTCGCACGATCAAGTCTTGCTGTCGTATGCTGATCTGAAGAAGAACCATCCGATCGAAACGAAAGCCGTCTTGCTCAATCTAAAAAAAGAGACGGATCTCGTCCACTATGCCGATACACTCGTCAAAGCGAATCCGAAGCTCCGACTTGAACTTTCGGAAGGGCAAGCGCTCTCACCGGCGCTGAACGGCTACATCGGAATCTTGTCAGTACTGATCCTTGTCGTGTCCGGCTTCATCTTGATAGCGAACTTCGACTTATATTTACGTAAACATGCTGTCCAATTTGCGATCATGCGGACGCTTGGGGCGACGACACGCCAACTGTTTCAGCTGTTCTTCGTTCAATCTGGATTGATTGTCTTTGCGGGCACGACGCTTACGATTCTAGGCAGTATTTGCTTCCCGTTACTTGGTCAACTCGTATGGCCGATAGAGGGTAAAATGATTGTCTCCCTCATGATTGAACAGGGAGCGTTCTTGATGCTCGTCACGTTCGGTAGTGCCTTGTTAATTCTGCTGTTGCTCGCAAGTACTGCTTACCGAAAACGAGATGTGTTACCACTCCACGTCTTACGAGATAATCTAAAAACGGCAGCACGACCGACCCGACGAAAACGTCTCGTCCTGTTTAGTAGTGGATTGACTGTCAGTTTGGTTTTATTCGCTGAAGTGATTGCTAGTACGGGTGGGTCACGGGCGATCGCCTGGCTCGGTGCAACTGTCGCCTTTTTACTGACGATGTATCTTGCGACGCCACTCCTCTTAAAGGGAGTGCTCCATCGAGCGGAACCGATCGTTCGTCGGTTAGCGGGACCGACGAGTTTCGTCGCCTTCCGGGGCGTGTTACCGCAACTTCGGAAAAATGCCTGGTTGATGCTGATCGTTCAAGTATTGATGATCATCGTCGTCATCGGCTCGACGTTCCTTGAGACGGTGCAACAAAACGAGCGGAAGTACATCATCAGTCAATATCCGACGGAGGTCGTCTTAAAGAGTCGTTTAGATGAAGGATCGCAAGGAGACCCGCTGCAATTGATTCGACAAATTGAAACGGAACTACCTGGCGCAAAAGCGACCTTCCTGTCGTCTCGAAATTCACTCGAATATCAATTGCCTCAAGAAGATGTCTCGATCGAATACGAAGTAACGGACTATCGTCGTCTTGACGTCTTAGCGGGAGAACAAACGAGTAACACAGAAGGAATCATCGTCTCACGGACCTTCGCTAAAAAACACAGTCTTCAAAAAGGCGATATGTTGCCGCTCGGGCGATGGGACGGGGAACAAGAACGAAGCGTTTCGATCGGTCAATTCCGAATCGTTGGAATCGAAAAGAAGGTATCACCAGATGTCCTCGTGGATTGGCGGAACGAGCAGTTGCGGCAACCAAACGATCAAATCTTGAATGTCTTTATCGACGTCCCGTCCGAGTTAAAGAAAGCTCAAGTGACCACAACATTATCAGAGATCACAGAAAGTTATCCGACACTGCAAGTGAATCGACTATCTGACGCTCTTCGTGATGCGGAGCAACAAACGACGGAACGCTGGTTCGTCTTCTTGATTGCGCTCGTCGTCATGAGTGGATCCGTCTGGTTCGGACTTGCGAACGCCTTACTCAGTTTCGTGAGTGGAAAACGAGGCGAGTATGCCTTGCTACGAACGATTGCGTTGACACGGAACAAGCTCCGGCAGCTGACACTCATTCAAATGCTCTTATTCATTGGGAGTGGCATCACCTTTGGACTGATCAGTGGACTTGGTGCGACCTTCTTCATGACACGGATTGATGATGCGGGATCATTTTACTTCAATGTACCGACGATTGCCGGAACCAGTGCCGGTTTGATAGTGCTTGTCATAGGCATCGCTTGGTTCGTCACCCGACGAAAGCAGGAAAACCTCGTTCACGAATTGAAACAGTAAGTAAGGGCAAGTGAACCGGGGGGATCGAAATGCGAAAAACGATCGGGGCGATTCTATTACTCGTAGTAATTAGCGGTGTCGGTTGGTGGATGATCGCAGGTGAACGGGATGCGACCTATGAGCAGATTGTTGAAGTGCAAGTCGTTCGGCACGTGACGAAGCAGTTCGGACGCGATGATATCGCGTCAGTCCAACCTTACTTCGTAGCGTCCGAATCATCGAAATCTCGACGTCACCAGATTGCCGTTCAGCTGAAGTCGGCACCGACGGGAGAATACCGGATGTATCGTGTACTTCAAAATAAAGTCGAGTACATCGGTCGATCACGGACGGTTCGATCAGATTAAAAAGATACGTCACATCAGTTGGGGGATTTAGATGAAAACGAAAACCGAACGCATCGCGTTCATTCAAGAAGAAAAGCGTCAACTCGTAAAACCACGTTTGTACAGCTCATTGCTGTACGGGGTCAGTATCTTATTAGTCGTCGCCAATCGGGACGTGTACTGGCCATTGTTCTTTTTACTTGTAGCACTAGTGTGGATTGCGCGGATTCACTCGCAAGAAGTCGAACGTGATATGGCATTAACGGTAGAACCACAGATGAAAAAAATCATTCAATGGCAGTATGTGACCGATTTTTTGTTCGTCATCTTAATGGGATTATTCTTCCCGCTGATCATCGTATTCGACTTGCCATTCTTCCTCAGTTTTGCTGTCTATGTCGTTCTTGCGATTGTTTTGCTCGTATCCGATACGCTGCTTGAACGAAACGGAAAGTGTCTCGATGCTGAGCATCCAACGAAGAAGGAATTGCGGACGTATCCGAAGTCGTGGAAAAAGATCTAATCCGTGGAGCCGGTCGATGAACCGGCTCCTTTTTGAGCATTCCGGTCGCTTCAGAGTGTTCGACTACCGTATGATGAAGGGGCACATGAAGAAGGAGGTCCTCGTATGCTTGCTATCATCATTGGATTTATCATCGGTCTGCTCGTACCAGTTCAAACGAGTGTTAATACACGGCTGCGGGGCGTCGTCGGTTCGCCGTTTCTCGCTTCGCTGATTTCCTTTTCGATCGGCTCACTCTTCTTACTGATTCTCGTGTTGCTCGTTGATGGGAATCTCACAGGTCTTACAGCTACTGCCGATGAACCGTTCTGGATTTGGGCTGGGGGATTGCTTGGCGTCATCTATTTGACCGGAAACATCTTGCTGTTTCCGCGACTCGGTGGTGTCCAAACGGTCATCATGCCGATTTTCGGTCAAGTCATCATGGGACTGTTGATCGATCATTTTGGATTGTTTGAAGCGAACGTCACGACACTTTCGTTGACACGCGTCATCGGTGCAGTGCTTGTGTTACTCGGTGTCGTCGGGACGGTCGCCCTCGGTGACTATTTTGCACGACGGCGCAAGCAACAGGTGGCATCATCAGAAAGCTCGGTGCTTGTCTGGCGTCTGCTCGGGATTCTAACGGGTATGATGAGTGCTGCCCAGACAGCGATCAATGGTTATCTCGGAAGTGTTCTCGGGTCAGCTGTCAAAGGCGCCTTGATTTCATTCGTCATCGGTACGATCACCTTGTTATTGCTGAATCTGATCCTCCGAACGAAGTGGCACATCGATCGGTCGCAACCCTTACCTGCTTGGATTTGGATCGGTGGGTTGATTGGCGCATTGTTCGTTGCCGGTAATGCTTTTATTGTTCCGCTCGTCGGTACTGGACTCGCTGTCGTGATCGTGACGATTGGTCTTCTGACTGGCAGCCTATTGATTGATCGTTTCGGCTGGTTCGGTGCAAAAAAACAACCCGTGACAGGTGTACAGATCGTCAGTCTACTTGTCATGCTTGGCGGTATTGTGTTGATACGCATTTAAAAACAGCTCGTTCAAACGTATGGTGGCATACGTTGAGAACGAGCTGTTTTTAATCATTTCTTTAAATCAATTTTAACGGTTATTGTTTTTGCGAAGTTTTCTCCAGAAACGAACATGACGAATTCTTTCTCATCCTCAGGTACTTGATATACAAGGTTCACATGTGATTGTCCAGGTGCTACATATTTTATACCTTGTTTCCATGTTTTTTCGTTTTTGTTTTCATAATCAATTGGTTCATAGACACCACTGACTCCTGTCATCCGGAAACGATTCGGGAAATAGTAACTTTCTTCCCCAGCTTCTCGATAGTAGAGATCTTGATAAAACGTCGGAACCGTGATGTACTGATACCCTTTTTTCTGTTTTAGTTTCAGGGAAGCAGGCGGTTGCTTCAACAATTTTCCAATCCAGAAACTTGTATCTTTAACAGCCGGATCTCCTGGGAACGTCTTAATCGTTCCTTTTGCCATCGTCTTTTCAATCACCCCGGAAGCTTCTTTTTTCGTCGCTTCAAGCTGACGTTTTGAACCTGTTAGTCCATCCGAAATCTTACTTCCCGTCGTAACGACTTTTGGAGCTTTCGCTGTAGGTGTTTGTTCAACCGGATCCTCATTCGTCGCGAACAAGAAAAGAGAAAGGACGCCGATGATTAACACAGCTCCAATGGATGAGAGTGCTAGCTTGAAACGACGTTCTGTTTCCTTAGAATTGACGCTTATGTTACTGATCGCTGCGTTTGGAACGATACGGACAGCGCGCTGTGCTGGCAAAATTGCACCGATGATCCCTGTCAGAAGTGGAATTAGAATCGTAGCAGACAAGAAACCGAGTTCCGTTGTCGGGAATTGACGGTATACTTGCCAAATCATTACTAGGGCAAACAGAAGACCGACGATTCCGGCTAATAACCCTGTCAGCAAACCTTCTAATAAGACGAGGCGTCGAATCAAGCCGTCTTGCCACCCTGTCGCTTTTAAGACAGCGAGTTGACTGCGACGTTCATTGACGTTTTGCCAAAGAATTTCTGTCGTCGTCAAGATGGCGATCAACAAGGCAACACCCATCGCGACATAATGCATCGTACCGACTTCCAAGGCAACATATTCACCGAGCCACGTCGCATAGAGCACTCCTTTTAAGCGGAATGTCACGAAGAGGAAGAAGATGAACAGACTCGTCGGCAAGGCGATCGCAATGATCGAAAGGATTGTTCGTTGCCAATACGTGAAGAGTTGATTCATGCTCATACCAAAAATCGATTGTGAGCGAACGAATCGGCGCGAACGAGAGACTTCACCGGATCGCATACTCTCATATGGTTTGATTCTGCGGATCAATGCCATTGGAACGAGCGTACCACCCCAGTAAATAAGTAGACCAGCAAGGCCGATTAACAGAATTCGTCCTAAGGCGATCGGATGATCAGTCGTTAACCAAAACGTACCAAGAATCGACCAAGCGATTAACGCTACGAGAGATCCGAGTAGCGTCGCTTCAAGGAACAATAACTTCGAGAGTTGACGTGGACGCCAGCCGAGAGACGATAGAATCGCGAATTCCTTTTTGCGTGCATAGAGTAGAATGATATTTGAACTAAAGACATAGACGAGCGCAACCGCGATGACACTAGCGATGACGCCAGACATGCCGACCTTCGCCTCTTGGAAAATCGTCATTGAAGAACCGAGTTTGATCCACGGTTGTTGGACCCATCCGAGGGCCGATTGTTTTTCGAGTCCTGGTAAGTACGTCAAAGCGAGCTGCGGAGATGAACCAAGTGTGATGTCCGTGATCAGACCGGTCTTCTCCTCAATTTCTTTCGCGACGTCTTGGAGCTTCTGCTCACTCGCTGCATTCATCTGATCGACGCCTTTGACATTGACGCGAATGACAGAGATCGCTTTTTCACCGCGAATCTTGAAGGCAGCATCAAGCGTCGTCAACATCGAAGGGGGTTTCGTCAGGAAGTCATACGGATCATTCGTCGGTTTGACATCCTTGACGGGATTAACCGGACGATCGTTCTTATCCATGACCCATTGTGCCTTTGCAGGGAAATACGTCTCCATCGGTAGTTCCGTCAATGGATCCTTCGATAAATTCAGTTTTTTCGGATTGAAGACTCCGATGTAGTTTAATCGAATCCGTGGCCAATCGTCACTCGTCTTCCCGAACATGCGTGCTTCCCGGTACATCGTTCGTTTCGCTAGTAATGAATCCGGTTCGACTTTTTTCGGTTCAACTTGATAACTAAACGGCCAGCGCGACGCAAAGGGGCTAGAGATGGACTGGTAACTAATTGGTGACGGCTTTAGGATTAGCCATTCGGAATTTCCTGACGGTAGCTCAGGGAACGAGTCCGTCATAATCTGTTGGATTAACGTTTTTTGAACGTCCTGCGTTGAGAATGAATATGTTTTTGCAGGAGCGTCAGTTGTCTGTAGCGTATTTAAAAACTTTTTACCACCACGCTTCGTCACATCTTGAATCGTCTCTTGAATCGAGTCATTAATAAGCGGGAGATCTAATTTCTCATACGTATACGTCCGGGACGCATCGACATATTCCCGCTCGTTCATCAAAATGGGCATCTCAACCGTTCCGAGTTCAGGATCAACGACGTTTGCTTTGTCTTGTTTGTCAAAGTAGCGACTATGTTTTCCACTGATCGTCGCGTTATCTAGTCCGATCAAGCGAGCTTCTGCTTCGGGATCAATTCCGGCAATCATCGTCGCACTTCCAAATTCTAATAACGGATCTTCACCCAGAACAGCAGGTGAGACGCCGGAACGTGTTGCATTTTCATCCGGTGTCCACCCGGCAGCGAGATAATTAACGGTAGAGTATTTTTCGACGTTCAGACCGGTATTCTGTTTATCGGTGATCGTCAGCTTATAGACACCGTAATCGTCAAACCGATGCGTACCAACAGGTGCTCGCGTAGAGTGGTTTCCAATCATCGCAATCGGAGCTGCGACTTCGACGTCCGAGATATCTTGGATCGTCTTATATTGCTTCATCGTGATTCCGCCATCCAGACTACTCATATAGTTCGGTTCGAGTAGTTTGAGGTCTTCCGTCACACTTCGGCTATTTGGAGGACGTACGACAATATCGTAGGAAGACTTCCAACGTTTTTGCAGTTCGTCGACGACTGTTCCGTTATTTGCTTGTGTCGTTCCGATCAAATAACTCAAACCGGTACTGACGACGAGGACGCCAACGAGTAATAAAATGAATCGTTCCTTGTTGCGCCACCACGAATTCCAGATGAAACGTAGCATGATACCATACATCCTTTCTCATCGTATTCTTATGTAAAAAACGCTTGCACATTCATGCAAGCGCAATGGATCACAGTTCGATTTTAATCGTATGCGTTTTCGGGAATGCATCGGAGGCAGCGAATAAGACGAACGTCTTCGCTTCTTCTGGTACTTGATAGACTAAATCGATTTGAGCGCGATGTGGAGAGTAATATTGATGACTGTTCTTCCACGCCTTCGGATTATGATTGACGTAATCGACGACGTCGTACTCGTGTCCTTTGCCATCATTGAGAACGAATAAGTTTGGTTTATAGACGCTGTAAGCTCCGAAATTATCGGACGTGTCATGCATAACGAGCGGAATCGTGACATAACGATAGCCTGGTTTCTCTTTCAGGTTCAATTCTTTTGGTGGTGAAGGAAGAAGTGACTCGGCACGGAACGTCTTCGCTTTTAGTTTAGGATCACCCGGATAGGTTTTGACGAGTCCCTGTTTCATCAATTCGTCAATGTTTAAAATACGATTCTCCTTCGTCTCGTTCACACCAGCTAATTTTGTTTGCGAAGTGACATTGACCGGTTTGTCCTGATGGGATGACCAATACCAGCCTCCACCACCAATCAGGGCAAGAGAAGTAATCAGTAGAGGAATCGTTTTACGAGCTTTTGACATAAAAACACTCCTTTTTGATGGAATAGTCAGAATATTTATATAAAATATACTATTTACAAGGAATGGAAACAAGTGAAATAACCAAAAATAGGATAAAAATAAGGAAACGATTACCTGATTGATAAAATAAGGTAAAATAACCTTAGTGAAGTGAAAGGGGAAGAATTATGAGAGCAGTCATTCAAAAACAATACGGTGATGTAAACGTGCTACAGATGGATGATGTCGTGATGCCGATTCGACAATCTGGAGAAGTCTTAATTCGTGCGGTATGGACCGGAGTCAATTTTACGGATATCAAACAACGACGTGGTGGCAAGGCGACTGGAACCTTTCCATTTGTTCTCGGAGTGGATGTGTCAGGTATCGTCGTCGATGCGGATCCATCTTCCGCGATCAAAGTAGGGGATCGAGTCATGGCATTTGTATTAGATGGATCATATAAGGAAGTAGTCCGTGCCGACGAACGGTTAGTTTATAGTTTACCTGAAACGATTTCATTACGTGATGCTGCTGCAGGAATGTTGACTTCGATTTTAAGCGAGATATTGTTGACGCAGATCGCACAAGTGAAACTGAAGGATACAATCGTCATCCACAGTGCCGCTGGAGGTGTAGGATCGATGTTGATTCAATTGGCGCGATTAAAAGGAATGACACGATTGATTGCTACTGTTGGACATGCTGATAAAATACCTTATGTTCATGCACTTGGTATTCAGAATGTCTTTACATATAATGATTTTTCTGAAAAAGTGAAGGAATTGACGGTCGATAAGGGAGCAGATGTTATCTTTGACTCTGTCGCGGGTTACGTGACACGAAAAAGTCTTGACTGTCTCGCGTATTACGGAACACTCGTACAATTCGGTAATAGTAGTGGAGAAGCGGGTGAACTCTCGACGACAGACGTTCATGCGAGTTGCCGGACGATTCGTGGATTTAGTCTTGGCACGACACGTCAACTGGATCCAGAACGTATTCGAACTGCTGCGTCCTATGTCTTGACGTTATTTGAAGAAAATAAATTGAAGATGCCAATGATTCATGAGTTCCCATTAGAGGAAGTGCAAAAAGCGCATCGGTTGATGGAATCTCGACAGTATCAAGGAAAAATCGTCCTACGAATCGGAGGAGATGAGATTGAGTGAAGAAGAGATTAATCAACGACTACGAGACGATCTTGAGTTACAAGAGATGTTAACGCTAGTGGCAACTCTAGAATTACCTGATTGGTGGATGTGCGCGGGATATGTCCGCTCTATCGTATGGGAGGAGAATCGATATGAACGACCGGATATCGATATCGTTTATTTCGATCCTATCGATCTTTCGGAAGTAACGGAAAAGCGTCATGAAGGGCAGCTAAGACGATTATCGGATGTACCGTGGTCCGTTAAAAATCAAGCGCGCATGCATCTGATCAATGGATTACCACCATATAAGTCCGCGAAGGATGCGATTTCACAGTTCCCCGAGACCGTCACGTCGATCGGAGTGACGAAACGACCAGACTTCGAATTGTATCTTCCTTATGGTGCGAACGATTTCGCTGATCGCATCATTCGACCGACGCCCGCTTTTCAAAATGATGATGATCGATATAAAATCTACCGTCAGCGTGTCATTGAAAAGGGATGGCTGACCGATCCAACTTTTCACGTTGAATAAATGGATTAAAAAACGAATGAGCACCAAAAGTGTCACAGCCAAGGACAACCTTACATTCGATCTACTGATCGTCCGCCATTGAACGAGTGAACGACTTTTTTGACCCGCCAATGTGGGTCTTTTTTTATATAAGACCTAGTTAGAAATTGTATATGGTTGAGGTCAAGGCGCGTTTATCGTTCATGGATAGGGGGAATCTTACCCATGCAATCATATGTTGAAAATAATGAAAATAAGCGATGATCGCGAAGGTGGGGTGAGTTGTTAACCGTAACGCATTCATAGAAAAGGAAGTGAGAACGGCATGCGATTCAGAAGAGAACAGGTCAACGTCGTTGATCCGGCACAAACGAAAAAGAGTGTCTATGCGACCGGAATCGGTAATGCGATGGAGTGGTTTGATTTTGGTCTATACTCCTACCTCGCCGTCATTATCAGTCAAAACTTCTTCAGTGGTGTGGAAAATGATGAGTTAAAGCTCGTCTTTACGTTCGCGACATTTGCGATCGCCTTTTTGATGAGACCACTCGGCGGAGTGATCTTTGGACGAATGGGCGATCGTCTGGGACGAAAAGTCGTGTTGACGACGACGATTGTCATGATGGCATTTTCGACCTTGTTGATTGGTCTTCTGCCAACGTACGATCAAATCGGTGTCTGGGCACCAATACTTTTACTGTTGGCACGGGTGTTGCAAGGCTTTTCGACCGGTGGTGAATATGCTGGAGCGATGGTCTATATCGCCGAATCTTCACCCGATAAACACCGGAGTGCTTACGGCAGTGGTCTTGAAATCGGAACATTGGCCGGCTATATTCTTGCCTCCGTGTTAGCGACCATTTTGTTCGTTTCTTTGTCTGACGACCAAATGGCGTCTTGGGGATGGCGGATTCCCTTCATCTTAGGTGCACCACTCGGATTATTTGGTCTTTACCTTCGGCGACATCTGGATGAGTCACCGATTTTCGAGAACGAGATCAATGAGAGTGAGCAGGAACAGGCGACGTTTCGGACAATCGTTCAAGAACACCGGAAAGATATTATCGTTTGCTTCATCGCCGTTGCCTTCTATAACATCACGAACTATATGTTGTTATCCTATATGCCATCGTATCTGGATGAAATCATCGGTTTACCGAGTGCAACGAGTACGATGTTGATCACCGGTGTCATGATCATCATGATCCCGCTCGCTTTCTCGTTCGGTCGTTTGAGCGATCGACGCGGCAATCGACGGCTGGTACTATTTGGATTGACGGGATTGTCCTTTACATCGATTCTGTCGTTTTTCTTGATCGGGCAAGACTGGTTGTTATACGTTGGTATCGGAATCTTCATCCTTGGTTTCTTCTTGTCAATCTTCGAGGGAACGATGCCAAGCCTGCTGCCGAGTATTTTTTATTCCGATGTGCGGTACCGAACGCTTTCCGTTACCTTTAACATTGCGGTGTCGATTTTCGGAGGGACGACCCCACTCGTCTCAACCTGGCTCGTGCATACGACACAGGACCCTCTTGCGCCTGCGTACTATCTTACAGCTGTTAGCGTCATCGGCTTTATTACGTTCTTCTTTTTCTTTGAGAACACGGCAGGGAAGGCGCTTAAAGGATCACATCCGACCGTTGCTTCGGAACAGGAAGTCCATGAAGTCGCAAAAAATCCGGAAGATGCCCTGTGGTGGAAAGAAGACAATAAAAAAGAATGACGGCAAACCGAACAGTCCCTTACTCGATGGAGTGAGGGACTGTTGCTGTTCATGAATTCGTGAGCCAACGTTACGAACGTTCAGCAGATTGAAAGGCATGCCGAAGAAAATCAGCAATCCGTTGCCACGCCTGTAGCGCCATGCCTACGTCACCATGATGTGTGAACGCATGCGGTTGTCCCGCAAATTCCTCATGCTCGACGTAGACGCCTGCTGCTTGAAGGCGTTTCGCGTACTCCCGCGCTTCCTGCGCAAGCGAGTCGTGTTCAGCTGTCAAAACGAGCGTCTGCGGTAATGTTTCGAGTTGAGCAGCATAAAGTGGTGAAGCGAGATGATGGTACGCATCTTCCTGTCGTGCGATGTACATCGCATTGAACTGACGTGCCTGTTCAGAGGGAATCGCCTCCTCAAAGAACGGCTTGTCCGCCGGATCCGTAGCAAGATCGAGCGGAGGATAATCCAGGATTTGAGCGATGAGCGGAACCGGATGAGTCTGCTCGGCGTTCCATAACGATATGGCAGTCGCAAGATTCCCACCGGCACTATGCCCTCCGATCGCGATGCGCGTCGCATCAAGGTGTAGTGTATCAGCATGTTGGAAAATCCATTGAACGACCTCATAGGTGACGTAGACCGGAACAGGAAACGGATGCTCCGGGGCTAGAGGATATTCCACATTAAGAACATGACAATTGGCGGTCTCAGCGAGAAACAGGTTCCATGGCTGGTCCATCTCTGGCGTTCCGGTGATGAAACCGCCCCCATGTAAGCTGATGAAGCCAGGTAACGGGTGGGAGTCGACGAGAGGTGAGTGGAGTAATAAACGGAGATCGCCGATCGAGGTCGGAACGAAGTGCGTCGTCGTCTCCGCATGTGGTGGATGTGAGGGCTTAAGGAGTGGGCGCTCTTCTTCCAATCGAATCTGTTTCACTGTTTCAAGCATCTCTTGACGATTCATCAAATTCCTCCTTTTCATTATTTATTCATCATAACGAAATATCTTCTTGATTTCTTGTTTGGCAATGTTTTCTCTCCAGTTAATGGTACGGAAAGACTGGATTTGATACACTTTCCATATACAAGAAACGAGGAGGGTCAAAAGATGCCAATCTTACATATCACTCGCCATGGTGAGACAGAGTGGAACTTAGAGCAGCGGACACAAGGATGGGGAGATTCACCGCTAACGGCAAAGGGAAGGCAAAATGCGTGTGAACTTGGCGCACGGCTGCGTCAGATTGAGATGTCACATCAGTACGTCAGTCCATCGGGGCGCGCCATCGAGACATTAGAACTGATCGGACTCGATGGATCAGTTCCAGTCACGGTCGACGAACGACTGCGTGAAATTCATATGGGCGCTTGGGAAGGGCAGACAGTGTCGGAGATTCGTGCCTCTTATCCGGTTTCGCATACAGCGTTTTGGGAGACACCCCATGAATATATCCCTGAGACAGGAGAGTCATTTGAAGAGGTTCGCCAGCGTATCATTTCGTTTTTAGAACGTCTATCCGTACATGATGCCGACGAAAATATCTTGATCGTCACGCACGGTATTTTTCTGAAGGTTTTATTGACGCATTTGCAACAAAAACCTGTTGCTTCATTATGGGATCCGCCGTTCATCCATGGCACAAGTCTAACGATCGTTGAGTATGATGAAACAGAAACCGTAATTCGACTTGCAGCAGATATGTCACATGTGAAAACAATGTGAAAAACGGAGTATCTACAAGGGATACTCCGATTCGTGTAGCCTTATCTCGTCAAATAGATTAATATCGCACCTTCCTGTTTTCTGACTTTTAGGTGAGGAGAGGATACCGTGTCGATCGAGCGACCGATGATCGATTCTCCTGTCGTATAGCGTTTGAGGAGTAAGGGGTAGAACGAAGCATTCGTCTGTTTCTGATCATTGAATTGACCGCTGTCAGTCTGGACATTTTGAGGTAAGGTATAGACTGTTTTCGTCCCAGGAATACCATTCTTCGCATCAAGCGAATAGGTGAAGGCATGCGAATCGTTGAGCAGGTTCACATCATACGTCAACTGAAGCGGCGTGCGATCGTATGTACCGACAGGAATTGATTTGTCGATCAGCACTTCAGGTGGTTCTGTATCGTCAAATTGGATTGTTTTGAGCTGGAGTGGGCGATCGAGTGTACCAGTTAAGAAAAATATCCACCGTTGTTGCGACTCATCGTTCTCGGTAGAGGGTGTGATTGAAAAGGAAGACTTCTTGACAGGAACGGTCTCTTTTGGAAGAACGGTTGCTTCCGTTGTGCAAGCAGCAAGTAACAAGGGCAGGATGAATAAAAGCATATATTTCATGACATATTCCTCTTTTCCAAAGGCATAATGAATCGGATTTAAAATTTAAAATGTTAGAAAAATAACCTATATTATACCAAAAATCTTCTTGCATAATAAAGGAGGAAATCATGAAAGGCAAATGGTTATTAGCGACCGTGCTCCTCGTTGGCTGCGCCTCGACGGGTGAAGAGGCTGAATCGACGGCAAAATCGTTATATGTCGCACCGAACGGCAGTGATGAAAATACCGGCACGTTGAAACATCCGTTTAAAACGATCCGGCAGGCGACACAGCAAGCGACTGCCGGTACGACTGTCTACTTGCGAAAGGGAACATATCACGAGGCACTAAACGTTAGACAGAGCGGAACGAAACAACATCCAATCGTCTTTCGGAATTATAAAAAAGAACGAGTCGTCTTAAATGGGGAAAACATTAGAGATCGGGACGCAACCTTACCGATCATCCAGATTAAGGATCAAAAATACGTGACAATCCAAGGATTGACGATCGAAGCCGTTCAGTCGAAACGAACGGACGCAACACCGATTGGCGTTTTGGTCACGGGATCAGGATCCTACATCACGTTGAAAGATAATACGGTTCGCCACATCAAGACACTCGCGAAAGATGGGAATGCACACGGCATCGCCGTCTACGGAACGGGAGCGATTCGTCACCTGACGATCACCGGTAACCGAGTCGAGCAGAATCGTCTCGGTTTTAGCGAAGCCCTCGTCTTAAACGGTAATGTCAAACGTTTCCACGTGACGAAGAACGTCTTACGAGATAACGACAACATTGGCATTGATTTGATCGGATACGAAGGAATCGCCCGGTCGAAGAAAGATGACTACGTCCGTGAAGGAATCGTGTCGGAAAATCAGGTATACCGGACGTCAAGCTACGGCAATCCTGCTTACGGGAAGGAATACAGCGCAGCCGGTATCTACGTCGATGGTGGAAAAAATCTGACGATCGAGAAGAATCTCGTCAAAGCGAGTGACATTGGGATCGAGGTGACGAGTGAACATGCTGGGCGGTACGCAGAAGATGTCATCGTCCGCCAGAATGATATACGGCAAAACATCTACACCGGGATTTCGATCGGTGGGTATGATACGAAGCGAGGCGGTACAAAACGCGTCCGGATCGAGAAAAATCAGCTGATCGGGAATGATACGAAAGGACTCGAAGGTGGTCAATTGCTCGTCCAGTATGACGTTCACGATAACACGATCATCGGTAACACATTTGACGGTCCCTTGAGTGTCGCTCACTATTTTAAAAAGAGTTCAGGTAACCAGTTCAAACAAAATACGTTTCATCATACGAAACGATTCATGTGGCGCGATGCCTCTTATAAAACGGAACAAAGCTTCTTGAAAGCCCTTCGAAAGGTGGAATGAAAATGAAGGTGTCGGAGCGACTACTCGCTAACTTAACTGGATTTGGATTCCGAGACGGTGGCGGTCGGAGCATTGACTGCCTTGATGTTAACAGTTTGGATAGAGGAAGGCGTTCGTTTTTTAACCAGTCCGGCATTACGCCTACCGACCGTTACTGACGCAATCATCTGTCTCGTTCCGGCGATTCTCTTGTTCATGGTATGGAAAACAAAGCTTTCAAAATAATACCTGAATTAATCGATAATAACAAGGAATTCATTTAATCGTCCTCGAAATAGGGAGGGAACTTCAATTAGTAAGGAGGAATAAAGATGACAAAACTAACGATTCAAGCTGTGATTGACCGTCCGGTCGAGACCGTGTGGGAGATCTGGAACGCACCAGAAGACATCAAACGCTGGAACGCAGCGTCTGACGATTGGCATACGACGGCGTCAACGAATGATTTGACGGTCGGTGGTCAATTCACGAATCGAATGGAAGCAAAAGACGGTAGCATGGGATTTGATTTTACGGGTACATACGAGACAATCGTTCCTTACGAACGTATTGCGTATGTCCTCGAGGATGGTCGTCAGGTGACAATCGACTTCTCTCGGAACGGGGAAAAAACTGAAGTCGTCGAATCATTTGATGCCGAAACAATCAACCCGCCTGAGATGCAACAAGCGGGTTGGCAGGCGATCCTCGATCGATTCAAGGCGTATGCTGAGTCGAAGTAAATCGTTCGCTTCGTAACTTCCGACCACGGCGATCCGTTAGGGCAGGAATACCGCCGCTCTCATATCGCCGGACCCAGTTATACAATTGTTGATACGACACATCATGCCGTCCGGCGATGCGTTGGTAGTCCTTTGCGGCCGCCAAACAATCGAGGACGGCATTTATGCGTTGTTCAAGAGTGTTGGTGGACATGAACGTTTTCCTCCTCATTGAATCGCTCTGGATTCGTCCTCGGCATTAAACTAGTGCACATACAATCGATGAAAGCCATTGAATCAAAGAAAAATTGACGCGTCTCCTGTTGATTCGTTTTGACGATCAGTCGTTTTTCTAGCGTTGGTAAATGCACGAAAAACGAAATCTGATATTCCATAGGATGCGAGAGCATGGTGGTAGATCGTTTTTGTAAGTGGATCGCTGCTGAATTCGCAGTGATGTATAAGACGTGTCGATTCCATTCCTCTTCGTTGAAAAGTGAATCCATCATCGTGATAAATGCTTGACCGGAAATGAAGTTCATCGGACGACCTCCTTTCTTATAATGTGTATATCCTGTGCATGTTTTTCGAAAACCTATATTTCAAATATTACAAAAAACCACCTCCAAAAGAGAGGTGGTTAACGTTACCCTGCTAGTTCAAGCATTTGGACGAACGCGACGTCCGGATCTGTCGTCTCGAATCGGTTCAACCAATCCTTGAAGTCGCCTTCGTACAAAATACGACCTTGATGAAGGAAGATGACATGGGCATCGGTATGCAATAGATCATGTAATTGATGGGTCGAGAAGAGGCACGTTTGACCGTTTGCTGTCATCTGCTCGAAGCGTCGCATGATATGAAGCCGTGTTGCCGGGTCGACCCCGCTTGTTGGCTCGTCAAAGATGTAGAGCGAACGAGGTACTGTCGTCAACAGGGTCACGAACAACCATTTCTTTTCGCCAGCGGACATCTTACCGATTTTCATCTCCCACAGATGAGCGAATAGATCGAGCTCTCGTGGCTGTTTTAGATGACGCGTATAGGTCTCTTGCTTGCGATATGCTTTCAAACGAGCGAGCCGACCGACGAAGACGGCGACATCCTTGCCCTTTAATTCATCCGAGTAATAGATGAATTGCGTCAAATAGAGAATGTCCGAGATATCGGGTAAGTCCAGTTCTCCGGACGTGATCGGTAAGGCACCGGTCATGCAATCAAACAGTGTCGTTTTCCCGGCACCGTTCATCCCGATCAAGACGTTCAGTTTCTCGGGAACAAGCGAAAAGGAGACATCGTGTAACAGATCAGGTGATTTCGGATAGTTGAAGCGTAAGTGTTGAACGTGCATCTGAATCCTCCTATCGGGTCAGTAATGACATGAGATTAAAGCGTTTGACAGAGAATAGACCAAATAACAAATAAACGACGAGTACGACGATCAAGATCAGTAACGATGCTCCCGTAACGTGCTCAGAGACGGCAAGACCAAGTGTTTTCATGACATAAAAAGGATTCAAGTAACTGTACCAGCGATCCGGTTGGCTATTTGCGAACAAGAACAGGGGATACATGACGATGTTGATTAATGTCGACATGCTCGAAATCTTTGCTGGAAGCATCGTCAAGGCAATGCTTGAAAAAGCAAGCGGGATGCTGAGCAACAAGACGAGATAAGCGAGTAACAACGTCAAAGGTGAGAAGTAGCCGAATACGAGCATCAGGATCGTCGTAAAGACCGTCAAACTAACGGCTGCAAACACGAGCTGAACGAGTACGAGTGCGAGAATACAACCAATCTTACTACCGGAAATCATGATATACGTCTTCATCAAACCATGTTCCCGCATCCGGGCAAGTTGGAGTCCGATACTGTTCACGTAAATCGAGAGCAAGATATAGCCCCAAAAGAGCGCGAGGAACGAGAGGAAACTGTTCTCGGTGAAGTCGAGTCGTGATCCGAAGACAAAGGCGAGAATCAACGGGAAAATCAACGACCAAAAGACCGGAATCTTATCCGTCAGCATGATTTTTAAGTAGAGTATGAAGTAGCTAGGAATCGAATACATATGTGCCTCCAGTCAGTGTGTCGAATCAAGCTTATATTAAGTATACGTTCGGAAATGGGAAATAGTTCCTTTAAAAAGAGCTTAAGAATCACCTGAAGTCAAATGATGTAACGCATCGACAACAATATGGGGGGCATCCTGTTGAATGAAGTGCCGGCTGTTTGGAACTTCAATCAACAACCCTTGGATCGACTGTGCAGCAGTTTGTCGTTGCAATTCGTGCCACAATAGTTGCGCCTCACGCGAATAATGATCCTTTTTACCAGCAGACAGAACAACGACTGGAAAGGGGTAGAGGACATCGACGTTCGTCGCTTCAATACTCTTTTTAAAATCTTAATATGTACATTCGAGCATGAATTGTTTTTTGTATATGGATTGGAATGTGTTTGGCATCACTGGTAAGAAGCGTTGAATATAGGATTCTGGTGTTGCATCGATGAGCAATAGACCTTTTATTTCACTTGGATATTGCGATGCAAATTGTCGAACTAACGTGCCGCCATAGGAATGACCCACAAGAATAAAGGGTGGTTTGAGAGATAAGGTATCGATCAAACGGCGAAGGCGATTCACGCTCTGGCGACTAGTCTCGGAATCATGCTGCATACTACCACCGATGTTCGTACGGTCATACATCAAGATCGTTCCAAGTCCTTCAACTTGATCCATGATTGGTTGCCAGGTTGAAAGATCTTGTCCATATCCATTTTCAAAGATAAACGTTGGTTGATCGGAAGTTCCGAGAATCAGACGATAGTGTAACGTCGTTTCAGATAACGTCATTGAATCGAAAGACATATGATTCCTCCTATTCTGGTGGGAATAAAAGTAAGGATACCAGAAAGAAACAAATATTGTAAACTGAAGCAAAGGAAAGGAGGTAACATGATGGACTATTTATTAACGTCTGGTGGGATACAAAATCCATCGATTCACAACGCGTTACGTGAGATGCTCAGAAAACCAATTGAGGAATGCAATGCCATCGCGATCACGACAGCTTCCTACGCATTAGGCAGAGGAACGGACCTCGCTGTCAACTTCATTAAAGGAAAAGATGAGGCACCGATGGTCGATTTAGGATGGAAGTCAGTCGGTCTGTTGGAATTATCAGCGGTCTCGGTAATTGATCCAGCAATTTGGCAACCAGCGGTCGAACAAGCGGATGTCATTCTCGTTAATGGTGGTGATCCACTCTTTCTACATCACTGGTTCGTCGAATCGGGCTTCGATCGACTATTACCGCAACTGACCGGTGTTTATGTCGGGATGAGCGCCGGTAGCATGGTGCTTACGCCACGAATCGGAACGGATTTCGTTGGGTGGAAAAAGACGCCGGAGCAATCGGACGCAACATTAGGTCTCGTTGATTTTTCGATTTTCCCGCACCTCGATCATCCGCAGTTACCAGACAATCACTTACAAGCTGCCGAATCATGGGCTGAGACATTGACGAATCCAGCTTACGCAATCGACGACGCGACAGCGATCCGTGTCATCGGTGCGAATGTGGACGTGATTTCTGAAGGAAAGTGGATGAAATGGCGATGACGATGCTCTATTTCATTCGCCATTGCGAATCGATTAAAACAGGCAGTGATCGAGGGCGAGGATTAACGGATGCAGGTCAAGAACAAGCACAGGAACTAGTGGCGTTCTTTAAAGCGATACCGATTGACGCCATTTATTCGAGTCCGATGCGACGGGCGATAGACTCCGTTCGCCCACTTGCTGAGCAACGAGGTTTGCGAATCTACGAGGCAGCGTTTCAGGAACGGCGTTTTCAGGAAACAGACGAACGTTTATCGCCTGAGCGGCTAGAAAAACTGTTGAAGCGATCATTTCAAAATAACGATTACGCGCAAAGTGGCGGAGAGTCGAATCAAATAGCACGTAATCGTGCTCTAGTAGCCATCGATCAGCTACGTAAAACCCACCCGCACCACCGAGTGGTCGTCGCGACGCATGGTCTCGTGTTGGCGTTAGTGCTCGAACACTACACTGAACGACCGGCAAATGAGTGGCTCAAGACGATGGGGAGTCCAGCAATCCATCAGCTGACATTCGATGCAGGCGGGAAAAAGTCTCATGAACAACTATTGTAAAATGATTAAATCTGCCCGCTGAAGATGAAACCGAGAAAGAGCAGTAATAACACACCAAGCGGAACGGCACAGGCGAGACTGACATATTTGAGGATTCCCGATTCGCGTCGTTTGATGGCGACGATTCCGAGTCCAATCCCGAACAGATAAATAGCAAGTCCGATTGGGATCGTAAGCATCGAGTTCGGTCCGAACGACCAGTTGAGCGGTGGGAAAATCATAGAGGCGATAAATAGACCGATTAGGCTGAGGAAAATCGAGGCTTTAGCGAATGTCATATGTAAACTCCTTTTTAATTAAGTATGTAAACAAGAATTCGGACTTAAAACGTAAATTCCTGCTTCATCCAGTAAATTTCCTGTTTGGCATTTGAATGAACGGGAACTATATCTAAAAGATAGTATCTTTTAGATATAGGAGGGACCGATGCCAAAAGAAAACATGACCCGTTATGCGATTCTCGGACTTCTTGCAAGCGGATGTACGTCTGGTTACGAGATGAAACATACGATCGATACGAGCTTGAATCACTTTTGGAAAATCAGCTTCGGACAAGTCTATCCAACGCTGAAACGGTTAGAGGCGGAAGGGTTGATCGTTGAAGAGGTCACGGATGGGGAACGGAAACAATTTGCCCTGACGGAAAACGGACATGCGGAGCTCGCGCGGTGGGTCGCTGAACCGTCCGTCGAATTGCCGGTGCAACGGAATGACCTATTGTTGAAGCTATACTTCGCTCGACATGCTTCAAAAGAGGTCACCTTGCAGAAAATTCAAGAGCATGCACGATTGCTCGAAGAACGGCTTGAGACGTATCAAGCCATCGATGCGATGATTCGTTCTTATCCGGACTCGAATGATGCCGTCTATTGGTTATTGACGCTTGATTATGGCATTCGGAAGACACGTGCGTTACTCGATTGGTGTGACGCTTCCCTTGAGACCCTTGAAGGAGGAAATTGACATGAAACGGATCATTGCGACTCCGAACAAAGACGTCGTCGTGTTCATCATCGGTTTACGAATCAATCGTCTGCGTTCCGTCCGGCAATGGTTGCCGACGGTCCAGGCGATGGGACCGATGCTACAAGAGTGTTATGCAAACGATGTCGGTCTGATTTCGCATGAGTCACTTGTCGGTTGGCGTTCCGTGACGTTGATTCAGTATTGGCGTTCGACGGAAGAATTGATGGCATATGCCCATGGTTCCCGTCATTTGACTGCGTGGAAACGATTCAATCAGAAGGCACGGACATCAGAAGCGGTCGGGATCTTCCATGAGACGTTTGAAGTTAGCAATTATGAGTCGATGTATGTCAATCTTCCAACACGAGGTCTAGCGAAAGCACTCGGGGAGTCGGCGATCAAGCCGCATCAAGAACAAGCAAAAGGGCGCTTAGCCGAGCGGCAATCACAAGAGACGATCTAAATAGACAAAAGACGGGTGCCGAGGCATCCGTCTTTTTATGTCGCGACTGGCGTGACGGGTTCGAGCATCTCCCCGCAGTTTTGGCAAATATGATCGAGCGTTTTCGTACACGGTTCGCAAAACGTACAAGCGTGCGAGCACTGATAGACCGTCGTTTCAATCGTTTCTTGACACCGGACACAGGTTGATTCCATATGTATCACCTCCTGTAATTAGTATAAGAAAAGCATTTTGAGGAGCACAGTAGGAGAATATAGTGAAAGGCTATATTTTCCTTTGATTCCGTGTTAATTTGAAGAAAGTGGTTTTAATTCGAAAGGGAGATGAAAAATGGACCAAATTGATCAACAGATTGTCCGGATTCTGCAAGACGATGCCCGGATTCCGTGGTCGGAACTCGGACGACAGATCGGGTTATCGGCACCTGCCGTCATCGAACGGGTCCGAAAAATGGAGGACGCGGGAATCATCGAAGGATTCCGCGCTGTCATAAATCCGGAAGCACTCGCGCAAGGGTTACTCGCGATCGTCATGTTCGAAGAGACACGCTGCGCAGGCTTGATTGAATTTTGTAAAGGACATCCAGAAGTCGTCGAGTGTCACCGGCTGACCGGTAGCTATAACTTCATGGTCAAGTTGCAAACGGCGTCCGTTACAACACTAGAACGTTTTCTCGATGACGCATCGGTCTACGGCAAACCGTCGACCTGGATTCGACTGTCGACGCCAGTGCCGTTTATGGGATATACGATATGAAAAAAACTGTTTTCTTAAATGTCGTTCCGTAGGAGAAAAAAGATGAATCTCATGCTAATCGGAGGCGGTCAACTGGTTGCCTCGTCTCATCAATTCATCAATCGTCATGTCTTTCAACTGACAAAACACGTGCCACATATCGTCTTCCTGCCGACGGCTAGTCGGGATGAATCATTATACCAACAACAATTTCGAGATACATATGAAGCACTTGGAGCAACAGTCTCGATCGTCACGCTGTTTGACGACGTACAATCCATGGCGAAGCAACGACGATTAATCGAACGTGCCGACATTCTTTATGTCGGTGGTGGCAATTATCCATTACTCGTTCAGACGCTTGCTCTAAAAGGCATGGATGTATTGCTCAAGCAAGTCGTCAAGCGCGGAACATGGTACGTCGGTGTCAGCGCTGGAGCGATTTATGCGATGGAATACGGGATCCGTACGAGTGAAGACAGAACGGACTATTGTCTGGATACGGGCCAAGGCTGGCTGAGCGGTTGTCTCTGTCCGCACTTGAACCAGGAAAAACGGGCAACCCGTTTTCAGGAACACCTGCCTCAAATGGATCACGCGATCGGATTACCTGACGATACCGCGTATATTCAATCACAGACAGATCACTATCGATTAGGAGAAGGACACGCGTTGTATGGACGTTATATTAAGTGAACGTTAGCGTCTCGAACTCTAGGAGTGTCATCTTCTTCGATAGTCGTTTCGGATTCGGTAAGTGACAGATGAATTCTAGACTATTGCCATCCGGATCATTGAAATGCAATTTGGCATGGGCGTAATCCGTATGTGTCATCACGAAGGGCTCATCTGGTCTAAATCCATATGCAGCGCGTGGTTCGATTTGACGCTCGCGCAGCCAACCCGGAGCATTCCGTAGAAAGTCGATATCAACAGTTAAAGCGATGTGTCGGATGGAAGGATGATACGGTGTGTTCGCGTGCTCGCTAAGCCAAAGTCCAAGCCAACTTTTTCCGGGTTCAATCCATAAAAATGCGATTCGATCGTCAACAGTATGATCAAAGGTTAATCCGAGTGATTCGTAAAATTCAATCGATCGATGTAAATCAGATACCGGTAGATGCGCTTCATATAGTGAGAACGTCATCGAACGAGTTCTCCTGCAGCACGATTTTCGATCACGCTTGACATATGTTCGGTCGCCCATTGTTTCATCATCAGGACGAGCGGACGAAGTGTCTCACCAAGCGGGGTAAGTGAATACTCAACTCGAGGTGGTACTTCTGCGTATGTCACGCGTTGGATCATCCCATCGTGCTCGAGTTCTCGTAATTGTAAGGTCAAGATACGTGGACTAATGGATTCGGAGGTCTTCAACAGTTCTGAAAAGCGAAGCGGACCGTCAAGTAGTTGATGGATCAGGATGGCTTTCCATTTTCCACCGATCACTTCGACTGTCGCTGCTGTCGCGCAAGAATAGGTATTTAGAAACACACAGCTGTCTTCGATTGGCATGTGGATCGTCTCCTTTAGTTACATGATTGATAGTATGTCACTTCAAAGTGCGTACTTGTCGCTTGCTAGGAAGCGGCATACACTTCAGATGTCACTATCATACGAAATGAGGCTAGAACATGTTAACTAAAACGACTACCGATTTACGAAAACAACAGATTCTCGAGGCATTCGCCTTCCGCCACGCGACAAAACGATTTGCGGACAAACAGATTCCGGAAGATGATTTTGCTTTTATCCTCGAAACGGGACGTCTTTCTCCATCATCGTTTGGCTACGAACCGTGGCGTTTTCTTATCATTCAAGATGAGTCGCTTCGTGCGCGTCTTGCACCGTTTGCGTGGGGCGCTGCCGGACAACTTGAGACAGCGAGCCACTTCGTCATCCTCTTGGCTCGAAATGAACAGGACATGCATTTTGACGCGCCTTACATCAACCATATGATGCAGGACGTGATCGGATTAACGCCTGAAGCTCAAAAGGGTCGTCATTCCTTTTATCGTCAGTTCCAAGAATCCGACTTCGATCTTGTGTCATCGAAGCGTGCCATGCGGGATTGGGCGGCAAAACAAACGTACATTGCGCTCGGTAACATGATGACGAGTGCGGCACAGATCGGGATTGATTCGTGCCCGATGGAAGGATTCGACCAAAAAGCCGTCGAACAGCTGTTACGTGATGAAGGACACCTGACGGATAATCTGAATGTCGCCGTCATGGTCGCGTTCGGTTATCGAAATGAAGCACCGGCGCACCCGCAAACGCGTCAAGCCATCGCTGATCTCGTTGATTGGATCTAAACTTCAAGCTATTTTAAAAACTATGTGATTCATCGCATCTGAGTCGATTGTTCCATCGGCTCAGTTTTTTTAGTTTGTTACGCATCAAGTTCATACAAATATGATTCAAAACAGTTGACGAACAAAAATCGGGATGGTATATTTATCTCGAATTAAAGATATACGAATTAAAGATACAAAAGAGGTGAACGAAATGACTCCACCGAATCCGAACTTGAAAGCATTAACGGTCATGGTGCGCGCAGTCGATGCGTTACATGAAGTCATCAAGAAGGATGTTGCGCAATGGGGGTTGAACCCAACGGATTTTTCGGTTCTTGAGTTGCTGTTTCACAGAGGCAGACAACCGATTCAATTGATTGGGAAAAAAGTCTTGATCACGAGCAGTAGCATCACCTATGTCATCGATAAGCTCGAAAAGAAGAATTACGTTGTCCGAAAAGCATGTCCAGAGGATCGGCGTGTGACATTTGCTGAACTGACCTCTGAAGGACACCAACTGATGGAAGCTATTTTTCCAAAGCACGAGCAAGCGATCAATCAAGTATTTCAAGGAATAGCCCCGTCTGATCTCGAAGCATTCATCGAGACAGCCAAAACGATCGGCTATCAAGCAAAAAAACAATAAAATTTTTTTAGACTGATATCTCGAATTCGAGATAATAACCATTAAAGGAGCGATTTTTCATGAATGAACTAAAAGGAATCCACCACGTGACAGCGATTACGAGCAGTGCTGAAAAAAACTATGACTTCTTTACGAACGTTTTAGGAATGCGATTGGTCAAGAAGACCGTCAATCAAGATGACATTCAAACGTACCATTTATTCTTCGCCGATGATAAAGGATCTGCCGGCACGGATATGACGTTCTTTGATTTCCCTGGTATTCAAAAAGGGTCACACGGAACGAATGAAATCTTTAAGACAGCGTTCCGTGTTCCGACGGATGCCGCACTCGAATACTGGATTAAACGCTTTGACAAATATGACGTCAAGCACCGTGGTATCAAAGAACAATTCGGCAAGCAGACCCTCTCGTTCGTCGATTTCGATGAGCAACAATACATGTTGATCTCTGACGAGCATAATCAAGGTGTCGCTTCCGGCACACCGTGGCAAAACGGTCCGATACCCCTCGAGTTCGCGATCACGGGACTCGGTCCAATTCACATCCGGATCGCGGAATTCGACAATTTAAAAGCGGTACTTGAACAAGTGATGTTGATGCGCGAAGTCGATCAAGCTGGTTCCCTGCACTTGTTCGAGATGGGTGAAGGCGGAAATGGTGCCCAAGTCATCGTTGAGCATAACGTCGTTCTACCAAGCGGACGTCAAGGATTCGGAACGGTGCACCACGTCGCCTTCCGCGTTGAAGATACGGCTGCCTTACAAGAATGGATCGAGCGGATGCAACAGCTACGCTTCAACACGTCCGGTTACGTCGATCGCTTCTTCTTCGAATCGCTCTACGCTCGTGTCGCGCGTGGTGTTTTGTTCGAGTGGGCAACGGATGGTCCTGGTTTCATGGGGGACGAGCCATACGAAACGGTCGGGGAGAAATTGTCGTTACCACCGTTCCTCGAGCCACAACGGGCACAGATCGAACAAATGGTCCGTCCGATCGATACGGTCCGGAGTACGCGCAAGATCGAAAAAGAATACCTATAAGAGAACATTACGATAACGTAACTAACCGCATCTAAACAAGAGGAGGAAATGAAAATGGAGAAATTAAACATTGGTATCATCTTAGGATCCACACGTGAAGGACGACTCAGCCCACAAGTCGGGAACTGGGTCAAACAACTCGCGGATCAACGGGGGGATGCGAACTATACGATTCTTGATATCGCCGACTACAAATTACCGCTCCTAGGTGAAAAGGACGGGGATGCGTCTGGTGCTGCTGATTGGTCGAAGGATGTCGCGGCACAAGACGGATTCGTCTTCATCGTCCAGGAATACAACCACTCAATCGCAGCGTCACTCAAGAATGCGCTCGATTATTTACGAGTCGAATGGAACAATAAAGCGGCAGGGATCGTCTCTTACGGTTCCGTCGGTGGAGCGCGGGCAGCAGAACACCTGCGTGGTATCCTCGGTGAATTATTGATTGCCGATGTCCGGGTGCATCCGGCGTTATCCTTGTTCACGGATTTCGAGAACGGATCGGTCTTAAAAGCGGCAGCCGTTCAAGAAACATCGGTCAACCAAATGCTCGATCAAGTCATTCCGTGGGCAACGGCGTTAAAAACAATCCGCTAATTAGTTACTATAAAAACCCCTCATTTCATCTCGAAATGAGGGGTTTTTGGATGGCTGTTACGTACAACACGACGTGACGCGGCGCAGATCCTTTTCTTGAATGTAAAGCATGTGTTGGCGGACTTTATAAGGAATGTCAGCCGCTTGAAGACGTTCGAGATAGTGACCCGTTGGAGCGACCGTCCATTTTACATACGACGTCGCAGCATTCGGTGATGCGAGACAGGTAAGCAATAAAAGTGGAAGAATCCATTTTCGAAGTTGCAAGCGTATACCCCCTTCATTATTTCAAATACTGTATTAATGATTTTATTGTTAAAATTAAAAACTAAAAATCGCGACTCACGTCAGCAAAAAATAACTGACCATCAAGCCGACCAACAGACCACTAAAAACAAGTCGATAGACGGGGGAACGATGGGTTCCTTTGTTTCGTTTAACTTGATAGACGATGAAATAGGTCACACTGGTCACCATGACGAGGATCGCCAGTGTGCTGAGTAAAGTAGACATCAGCATTCCTCCTTATCGTAGGATTTTAGATAACGCTTTTCCTTTCGCCAGTTCGTCGACGAGTTTGTCGAGAATCCGGATGTTACGAATGAGCGGATCCGTTAGATGTTCCACACGAATCCCGCAAATGACGCCAGTGACTAAAAAACGACGTTCATTCAGGGCGGGTGCGTGCTCGAAAAAGGCTGCGACGTTTTGGGTTTGTATGGCTTGTTCAAGAGTTGGTTTCGTGTGTCCGGTCAACCAGAACAGCACGTCATCGAGTTCCTCTTGTGTCCGTTGCTTACGTTCGACTTTTTGACGGTATACCTGATACAGCTGCAACATCGGCATTTGAAATACTTTTTCGTAACTCATCTGAATCGCCTCCTTTCATGGTAACATATGGGAAAAGATCTTGTGTCACGGATTTCAATTCGGTTTGGAGGTGTAGGATGAAATGAGATATCGAATCATTGGAATGACTTTTTTGACGTGCCTAGTCCTATTTTTAGGCGTCATGGGTGTAAAATTATCGTATCAAGCATTGATCGATCCTCCGATTGATCAATCGACAGGAAACTGGGTATATATTCCGGGCAAGATTTTACCGACTAAAAAAGTCATCTATGTGAAAGAAGAACACATCATTAAACAACCGGATTCTTCCAAAAGCGGGCACGAAGGATATCGGAAAGAACCTAAAAAGAAAAAACCGATTGAGCTTGGGAAAGGTTTCTTGACAGATACGATTAATCAAATTGCACGTATAGCTCCTTGGATGGTCGCTTTAGTCATCATCTACCTGAATCGTCGACAACGATTCAACCGCATGCAGTGGTCATTCCCATCAAGTCATCGACCGAAGCGAACCGTTCTATCGCTTCCGCTTACGCCTGAAGTCCAGTCCTCATCAGAAGAACGCATTCTTGATTCAAAAATTCGTGAAGCGGTGCGCGCTTTCAATCGGTCACTTACTCCATCGCAACAACGGCGGACATATGAGACGCTGACGGAGTGGTTTATACGTTTAGAGGTCTCGGTTCCGCAAGAGATATATCAGCTCGTTCGGTATGCTGATATTCCGGAGCAGACACTCGATTCCTCTCGACGGACTGTTTTCCTTGAACAGCTTGAGCAAAATCAGACACGGCTCGTGTAATCAGCCGTGTCTTTTTTGATGTCCGCGATACTTATTAAGAGCAAGCATATTTAAGAGGAACAGTGCTGCTCCATAAAGAAATAGTCCGAGCCAGTACGGCCAGATACTGGACCACCCGTTGCCGTAGACGAGCACCTCTTTAATCGCACTCGCTCCGTAGAAGATTGGGGTGATATATCCGATGTTACCAAGTCCGTACGGGATCAGATCGAGCGGAATCAAACCCGAGAAGAAGATCTGCGGAATGATCGTAAAGGGAATCAACTGGACGACCTGAAGCTCAGACTGGGCAAAAATCGAAATCGTTGCCCCGAACAAGACCGCGACGACGGCAAGTCCAAGCATCGTCAGGAAGACCCAGATGATTGAACCTTCAGACGGTAAGTCGAGAACGGTCGTCGCGTACAGGACGACAAGAATCGCCTGGATGGAGGCAAAGACGCTATAACCAAGCGTATAGCCGAAGATGACGTCGGTCTGGCGAATCGGTGTCATCATCAACCGCTCGAGTGTGCCACCACTGCGTTCTTTGACAAGTGCCATTGCCGATAAGATAAAGACGAAAAAGAACGAGAATAAGGATAAAAAGACGAAACCGAGCGCGTCAAACGTTGATTGATCGACATCTCCGTACAGATAGTTCGTCTCGAGTTGCATTGTCGGTTGAAGGGTCGCCAGTCCAGCTTGAATCTCGCGTAGTGCCTTTGAACTTTTCGTTGAAGGTTCGCGGAGGTTCAACGCTAGCTCATTGTCTTTCATGTCTAAGACGACGTCGACCGTTTCATGTTCTTTGAGATAGGCGTTCGCATCACTGCCGTTATACGTTTTAATCGACAGATCCTGTTTTTCGATCGCTCGTGAGACCGGAGCCGGCACATCTTGACTGATGGCGACGATAGGTGTGTAATCATCGTTTCCAAGTAGGAAATAGATCAAGGTGAAGATTAATAATGGAGCAAGTAAAATGAGTCCGACGCTTCGTTTATCGTTCAACGTTTGTCGGATGACCCGTCGAGCGAGTTGCCACATCACGTCACGTCCTTTCCAGCGAGCAGGAACAGTTCCTCGACCTGACCGTTTTCAGTCTGTGCGAGCAAACGGTCGAGCGGATCGTAGGCGATGATTCGACCGTTATAGATCAATGCTGCCCGGTCACATTCATTGATTTCATCCATGACATGGGTCGAGACGACAATCGTCGTGCCTTGCGCACGAATCGCTTGGAATTGATTCCAAATCTGGCGGCGTAACACGGGATCAATCCCGACGGTCGGCTCATCCAGGAATAAGACGGTCGGACGATGCAAGATTGAGATGGCGAGGGACAATCGTTTCTTCATTCCACCAGAATAATGGCGAACGAGCTTTTTTTGATCATTCGTTAAATCAACGAGTGTTAACACTTCTTCGATACGTTCTGTTAAATCCTGACGGGACATGTTGTATAAGGAACCGAAAAACTGTAGGTTCGCAAGACCCGATAAATCCTCATACAAAGCATCGTTTTGTGGCATGAAACCAATCTCAGGTAACATCTTGAAGCTTGGCATCGAATTGTCACCAATCTGAATTGTCCCCGTGTCTGCCTGGATCGCACCAATCATCAAACGAATCAACGTCGTCTTACCAGAACCTGACGGACCGAGCAAGCCACAAATCTCGCCGGACGGAATTAAAAGATCAATCTGTTGGAGGACGTTCTGTTGATGAAACGATTTTGATACACCGTTCAGTCGTAAATCCATCGTATTCTCCCTCCTTTTTATAAAATAATTATTGAACAACGTGTTGATTAATTTCATTATAAAAGGGAGAGAAACTGGGAGCAATGACCAGTTGACGTCCATCTGTCGCTTAAGCGACACATCCTTCTAAAATGTTGAAGAAAGAGGCGATTTCAATGAAAAAACAGGATTTACGCGTTATCCGGACCGACCGGAGGATTCGTGAGACATTCCTTCAGCTGATCGACGAAGTTGGTTTTGATGCTGTGACGATCAAGTTGTTGACGGATCGGGCGGAAGTCAACCGCGGGACGTTCTACCATCATTACGCAGATAAATACGAACTGCTCGAACGGATGACGAATGAGATTTTTGAAAAGATCGAAACGACGTTTGAACGGGAGATTCCGTTCGTCCTGATCAACAAAACGGAGGACTCACCGTACCGACGCATCATTCCGTTTCTGACGTTTCTTTATGAACACCGAACGCTGATGCGAATCTTACTCAGTCCGACGAGTGACGGGATGTTTCGAAAGCGGGTCCGTGATTACATGCAACAGATTCTGTTCTCGGGACTTCCGGAACAAGGAGAACGGCTCGTTCCAGAAAATTACCTCATTGCCTACCTCTCAGCCGCTCATCTCGGTGTCATCGAATCCTGGTTGAGCCATCCAAACGAGACATCACCGGAAGAAATTGCCCGAATCGTCTTTACGATTTCGATGGAAGGTCCGTTTCGAGCAGCAGGGTTCCGGCGATGAACTTACAGGGGGTATTAGACTATATCGTTAAGGCATTACAACAAGTGCAAATTCGCTTCGGCATCGGGGGTTCATTGTTGTTAGCACATCATGGACTGCCTGTCACTCCGCGCGACATCGACCTCGTCGTCGCGTTAGCGGACGCCGAACGGGCAGTCCTATTGTTATCTGAGATGGGAACTGTCGTTGAACAAGACGAGACGTCACTTTATGCGACGGAAGTTTTCCAGGAATTCATCATCGAAGGAATCGATATCGATCTGATGAGTGGACTACAGATTCGCCATGATGAGGGGATTTTCGTCTATCCGTTTGCTGAACAATCTATCGATTCAGTTGGACCTCCGTTCATGGCACTCGTCGATTGGTACGTCATCTATCAACTGATTCCGGGGCGGGATCAAAAGGTCACGATGATTGAAGACGTATTTACAAAACAGGAAGTGGACCGTAAGCGTCTCGAACAGCTGAGAAGCCTCGTTCTTCCGCAAGCAGTAAAAAAGCGAATCAATCAGTGGCTGAAATGACATACAGGTCTTCGAGTAAAACGACCTCATTTGTTGTCGGTAAGTAAGCGTGGTTCGAGTCAATCAAACTACAGAGAACATAGTGATCAAGTACCCGGTCGAAGACATAATACGGTTTCAATGTCAGGTAAGGCATGAGTGCGTGATGTATAACTTCTTCCGGAACGCTATCAGGCAATTCTTGTGTCGAATCATGATAGAGATCAATAAATGCTTTGTTATCAACGATTAGGCTGACTTCGTAAGTATCTTCCATCAGGAGAATCGTCAAACGACGTTTGTAAGCGAGATTTGAGTCGTCACGAGTCCGGCGTACTACTATGTTAATGAATGGAAAATCCCGATTAATTTCTTGAATCGTCCACGCTCCGGACTCATCCGGATACTCCGCAGCGATGAGGTCTACAGCAATCGACCGACAGGTGTTCAACATCTCGTCAGTCAACGGCCGGTAATCCGGGTGTGATGTTTGAGCTTCGGCATCGACTGCCGTGACAGCGTCTCGCCGCTTAATCAATTTGCGCGTATAGGAGAACGTGGACGGTTTGTTCCATGTCACGACTTCGTTTACCGTGACAGCTGATGTGTCTGGATGATCCAAAGGATACGTTTGCAAACCGTCCTCAGAAACAAAGATTTCTTCAATCGCATATGCTAGTTTGCGTTGGTGTTCGTTAGGAACTGAAAAACTCCGGAACTGTTGCGAGATGATGGGAGCCATTTGTTCAAGGGATAATGTGAACAGTTCAGTCGGATACTTGTGACTCAGCGCGGGGGTTCCATAGACACTGAAAGAATCGAGCGCTCCTTCATTCGTTAGTTCAAGCGATATGAACAGATCAGGGAAGAGACGAATTCCGTTTTGGCAGCTGACATACTGATACAGCGAATCTTGGTGCTTCAGTAACATGAACTCCTGGTCGTATGTCATTCCTAACTCTTGCTCAAGCCAGGCAGTCTGTGTGTCTGAATCACGCAAGTCCTCTGGAAGAGAATGAATCGTGACATCACCAAGTTTGTTGATTGATGTCGTTCGTCGTGTAACTGTATCGACTTGAATCTCAATCGTACCGTCCGGATAACTCTCGTCTTCAGACCATGGACCGTGATTGATGGGGAACCAACATGTCTCAAGCAAATACTGCGTCTCACCATGAACTTTTTCACGGCGATAGAAGGATTCATGTAAGACATAGTCGTTCAGTTGATATTTATCTTGGATATGGGAGATTAAATCTTTCGTTAATGGGTGCAACTCGTTCACTCCTTTTCTTGTACGTCTTCAGTATCGTCATCTAAAGTCGGAATGACGAAGTCAGGTAAGGTTTGGAATAAGCGATCGGCTGTCTCGAAAAACGGTTGATTCGAGACAACATTGACGACATCTGCATCGTAGCTGAACGCAAAGACGGACATGTTTTCCTGCATGGAGATAATGACCGTTTTTTCTGGTCGTTCGGAGTGATAGTGCGTTCGGTATTCAATCCGAAAGACATTTGGTGTGGTCGACCAGATAACGAGATCATTCCAACTCGCGTGGGGATGGATGTAAGAATACAATCGTTGAAAGTCTTCGGCATGCTTCAGTTCAGCGACGATGAAACGTTTGTCCGCAAGTGGTGTCAAATCGTTGTATGTAATTGAACAAAAGCGACATAACGCTTCAAACTCTTCTTCATCATAACGATTCACCTCTACACAGACGAATAGTGGGAAAGCTTGTAATCGATGAAACCACTCTTCAAGAAATGAACTTTCAAACGAGGAGGATTCATCGTCTGAATTCGTAAAGATGCTAAAAGCTGACGTGTAGTCTTGTTCGATGACGAAGCGCAGATTATCAGGGTCTGAAAAATCATTTGGAATCAACTGATGATCATCATCGTAATAATAAGGCATGTACTCGAATGTTAATTGCAACGTATTCACCTCTGTTTCGTACGTTCAGTGTAACGTGAGTCTACTAAAAATGAAGGTTTATTGAAAATTATTACATAATTGTAAGGTGAAAAAATATAGAGGATTTCATTATTATAGTAGATTAAATATAAGACGCATTGAAACATAAGTGGAAACAACATGCTAAGTTTTAGTCTAGCTGTAAACGCGTCATTCGGAAGTATTCATATCATTCTCATGGCGAAGACTGTTCATCGATCACTTACGCGCTTTATCTATTACGGAAAATTGCTAATAAATGGGTGAAGGGATTTATTGGTAAGAACAAGAAGGTAGTTAAAGTACCTACGCATCATTTAAAGGAGGCGGTGACATGTCATTTTGGACATGGTTTTCAATCTTATTTGTGTTGGCGGTTAGTGTCTACGCATCTTATCAACCAAAACGTTCGAAGAAATTACAAAGGCGCGACTTCCATTGTGATATGCTCTCTCAAAAATAGACAGTTGAAATAATCAATACTATCTACTTTTTAAAGAGAGTTTTATTAAAATCTACGTCTAGATTTTAGGTGGAGCAAAAACTACGTATTAATTTGCAGTTGCAATACCATTAAATGTTTGCGAATTGATCGTCATCGACCAGTTCGCAAACATTCTTCTATCTTCTTTCGACATGCAAGAGAGAATGCTATCCTTAAAATTTTTCATTCTACCTTTTATACGATAAATATTCATAATATTGAGACAATTACTATGGTATTTCCTAGTTAGTTGAAAGGGGATTGGTTAAGTCATGCTGAAAAACATAGTCTTACACATACTATTGGTTATTGTTTTGATATGTATTATTAAAGAATCAACTTCATATGCATACAATTATTATCAAAAAAAATCTCTTGATGCTTCTTCAGGACAATACTTTAGAATTGCAGACAAAATACTTCCTAATTTACTAAAACCACGATACGCGCCTAAGGATACAAAGGGGAAAAATGAAAAAATAAATTCAGTAGATCCGAAAGTATACTTATTTAAGGAAGATGTGAAAGCGGCGAAATTAAAAAAATCAAAGTTAGAAAAAATTATAAATGACGTCGTCGATCATATTAAAAACATGAAATATTATTTCTTTATAATAGCTCTCATTATTATTTTTTTATACGGACTTCGATCATGGAAAAAGCGTAACGTCCTATTTAATAAAAACCCCTATCTAAGTCAATCTAGATCAGAAGAAACGACAATGATAAATCATAATGTGACTAACTTTTATGAAGATGAAGAGACTTTACTAAATAATGCTATACGAGAAGCTGTCAAACGTTTAAATCAAACACTCCCGCTGAATTTGAAAAGACTGAGTTCAGAAACGTTTCATGAATGGTGTAAACGAATTGAACTTGGAGCTAATCCAAATATGTATTATGTAGCTCGTTATGATGAGAAAAATAGTTACATGTTGAATTTACAAGAGAAAAATCAATTTTTAAACGATATCACATACTTTATGAGTCACAAAATATGACTAGTAATTGTTACATTTCAGGAATGACACGATTAAAGTATCATCTAAAGGATGCGGTGGTACAATACTTACGACATGATTTGCACTCATATTTGTGTTAGCGCACAATATCCTCACATCTTCGCAATCGAAACGTTCGAAGAAATAACAAAGGCGCGACTTCCATTGCGGAAGCGCGCCTTTTTGTTTGTTTAGTTTTGCGTCTCGAGCCAAGCGATCGCATCTGCCAAGTTGTCGGCAATATAGTCGACGTTTGCTTGATCCATCCGGTCAGCGTAATCACGAATGGAGCTCTCTCCGGCACCGGTTCGGACTAAGATTTTGATACAACCGGCGTGTGCAGCTGCCACCATATCACTCCAGCGGTCCCCGATGACGACACATTGCTCGAGTCGGAGATCGTGTTTTGCTTGTGCTTGCCATAATAAATTTGGTGATGGTTTGCGACAGGTGCAATGATCTTCCGCTGCATGCTGACAAATCAGCGTATCATCAAAGCCGAAGCCCTGTAATTCTGTTCGAAAATCCTCTTCACGCGCGAATCCTTTTGAGATACCAGGTTGATTCGTAAACGCAATCAGTAAAATCCCTTGATTACGTAAGCGTTCGATTAGCGAAGGAACGTAAGAAAATAACGCAAACGTTCCAGGATAGTGGACGGTAGCATCTCCTCCAATCGTTCCGTCTCGGTCAAGAAATATTGCCTGAATAGAATTCATGTGTACAACTCCTTAGTTTACGAAGCATCTTTTAGTTCGTGGTATGGTTGCACACGTGCTGCTAGTTGTGCTGGCATGAAAGCTGCGATGACACCGAACAGAATCGGTAAGGCAAGCGATACGCCAATCAACAACGGTTCATTCCATGGAACGAGGTCATACAAGACATAAATCGTCGTATAAGCGACAATCAGTCCAAGGACTCCGGAGATGAGACCGACCAGGAAGCCTTCAAGGACAATTAACTGACGGATTGCGCCGTTCGTCCAGCCTAGTGCTTTTAAGACAGCGAGTGAGGCGCGGCGATCGGTGACGTTTTGCCACATGATCTCTCCCGTCGTTAAAATAGCGATCGTGATCGCAACACCCATCGTCACGTAATGCATTGGTCCGACTTGCAAGGCAACGAATTGACCGAGCCACGACGTATAAAGAACACCTTGTAAGTGGAACGTCACGAACAGGAAGAAGGTCAAGAGAGCTGTTGGTAAAGCGATTGAGAGGACGGACAGGCTATTGCGCTTCCATTTCCCGATCAGTTCCTTCAGTGCGAGTGTCACCGTCGAACGAAGCTTTAGTCCGACGCGAGCTGCTTTTGCATATTCTCCGGTCTTGATCGCTTCATACGGTGAGATCCGGCGAATCGTCCACGCCGACCAGGTCGCGCCAGCCAGGTAGATGACCAAACTAAATAGCGCGATCCAAAGAAGGCTCCAGCCGTTCATCGCTTCGCTTCGAACAAGCGAGAAGATCCCTTCGACAATTAAGGCAACCGTCGAGACAAATCCAGCGAGGATCGCAGCCTCGATCAAAACGATTTTATAGAGATCCTTCGTCCGCCAACCGAGCGCCAGTAAAACAGCGAACTCTTTCCGACGAGCGAGCATCGAGACATAGCTTGTCGCGAGGACATAGACGATCGCGACCGCGAGCATTGCGAAGATGACGCCTGAGAAACCGACACTTGTCTCACGGAAGATCGTCATTGCGGCACCGATGTGAATCCATGGTTGTTCGATCCAACCGAGCGTCTTACCTTCATCGACGACTTTTGTGACAACCGGTTGAGGAGATGAACCTTTTGTGATTGTAGCGATGAGACCGGTTTCTCGCTCGATTTGTTGTTTCACATCTTGGAGCAGTTGTTCTGATTCTTCACTGACGGTCGTTGCACCTTTCACTTTCAGACGAATTGAGGAAATCGATTGTTCGCCATTGATTGCTCGTGCACTATCAATCGTCGTTAGGATGTTTGGAGAACTTGTCAACAATCCGACGGGATTACCAGATGTATCAATTGATTTTGCAGGATTGACAGGTTCGCTCTTCGCATCTAAAACAAGATCAGCAGACGAGGGACGATATGTTTCCATGGGTAACTCATTCAGTGGATCTTTTGAGACCTTGATGTTATTTGGATCGTATAGTCCGACGACATTGAATGCAAGGTATGGGAAGACGGTATCCAACTCACCTGGTTTTGGTTTTTTGATCTTACGTCCGACGGATTCAAGGGAACGGAAACCTTTTGTAGGGAAAAACTGTTTTCCATATGTCCAATTTTTGATCTCAGTTGGCGAAGCCGATACTTCATAGGCAGTCTTCCAGCGACTTGGATATGGACTATTGGCTGGCTTAAACGAGAGTGGTCCAGATTTATATAGTAGTTGGGCTCCTTCAGCGCTTGCCATATCAACATACGTAGAATTTGTCTTTTCTATAAGTGTTTGAAGGTAGTTTTCTTCCACTTTAGATGCTGGAATTTCGAGATGCTGTATTTTTTTTGCAGGATACGTAGTTAACGCTGAACGAAGAACTGAACGCTTCGGTTGTTTTTTTACTAGACTATCAATCAGCTTCTGTTGATCCTGCTCTGTTTTAAAGGGGGCATCTAATTTTTCGATTGTATATTCATAGCTTCCTCTATTAAAGGAGTTTGGATTTATTAAGACAGGTATGATGTGTTCGTCCGGATAGTTACCGGATCGGTGTTGATCTGTGCTGTTGAAATATCTAGACTTTTTATTTGAGCGAACACTTTTATCTAATCCGACAAGTCGAGCTTCCTCAACAGGATCAATTCCAACAATCAATACTGGGTTTCTTGCAATTGCATTTTTAAACGTTTCAATGGGTTCATTGAAAAAAGAAGCATTTTTCGGAACATTTACTTTCGTACCTTGAGAGATATGGATGACACTATGTGATTGACGTTCTCTCGTAAAACCATTTTCGATAAAATTCGTTTCTGTTAGACGATACATACCGGGTTCGCTTGGAAACTTCAATACATTTTTAAACGAAGTAACAGCGTTTACATATCCCATAACAGCAACCGGAGCTGCAATATCAATCGCATTCATTTGTTTGATTTGTTGGTATTGTTCAAAGGAAATTCCACCATTGATACCATTTAAATAGTTCGGTTCGAGTAAATCATTCGACTCACTTGCAAGCTGACTGCCTTTCGGTCGTACGACGATGTCATACGCAGACGACCATTTCTTTTGTAATGTTTGTTCGACCGTTCCCTGACTTGAATCGGTCAAGTTGAACATCAGACTGAGTCCAGCGCTGATGATGAGCGCACCGACGAGCGTCAGGATGAACTTCCCACGCTGCCGACGCCATTGATTGATGACAAAGCGTAACATATGTAGTCTCCTTTGCTTGTTATTGGGAGAGCTGCGTCTTTAAATAACGCGCAAGATCTTGTTCGAAATGGTGAATCGCTTGTGCATCGAGTGCTTCTACTTCTGCTTGCGCTGCGTAGCGGGTGACGAAGTAAGGAGAGAGTGGCGTCACCAGATGAATGCGCTCTGTCCAGTCTGTCAACGACTCATGACTTCGCCGCTTGAGGGCACGTGGTAATCGTTGGTTAAAATCAAACAGCATCAGGCGCAGTGATTCGATAGGAGGAGTAGGTATCGACTGAATTGTTGTAGACGAAGTTTTATTCTTGAAAGAAAGTTTTGATTGATCTTGCATAGTCTCCGTAATGTCTAAAGTATGTTTTCCTGTGAGTCGCTTTCGTTTTTTGATTACAAAATAAATGATGAAACTTCCGACAAGAAGCAACAAGAGAAGGATGATCGAAAAACTAGAGCCTGCCTGTTCTTCTACTGATTCCAAAAAGCCTGGCGACTTGGTAGCATTGGCTTTTCCACGTGCTGTTCCATCCACTTTTTCCGTTTTCCCAGTACTTATACCTAAAATTTCACCTTCAGAATTTTCGTCGATTGTGTTATCGAGTGTACAACTATTTTTTTTGAAAATAAGTTTTGATAAGTCATCATGATTACAATCTCGTACGATCGTCGTCTCCTGTTCCGAGAAGTCCGCATTCCGAAACGCTTCATACGCAGACTGCGTCGATACCGACAGCAACAGAAAAACGACAAGTGAGCCGATAAAGCTCGTGATTAATTTGGCACGAAACGTGTGCAACGCGAGACACCTCCCTTTAAACAGTACTTAAACACTTTGCACCGTACGCTTCCGGCGATCTTCGACAATTCGTCCATCCTGCATGAAGAGAATCCGGTCAGCACGTTCGGCGAGTTCTAGGTCGTGTGTGACAAATAAAACGCCACATTTGGCTTCACGATGCAGCTCTAGTAACAACTCGAAGATTGCGTCACCGGTCACGGAATCGAGATTACCGGTCGGCTCGTCCGCGAGAATCCATTGCGGATGATGAAGCAGGGCACGGGCGATCGCGACCCGTTGTTGTTGTCCACCGGATAATTGAGCCGGTAGAGCATTCCGTTTATCGTCGAGTCCAACCCGTTCGAGCAGCTCGAGAATCCGCTCCTCTTGATTGAAAGAGGTCTTTTGCTTTAATAAGGCGACCTTTAAGTTCTCGGACACCGTCAGTGCCGGTAATAAGTGAAACTGCTGGAAGATGAAGCCGATCTCTTGCGAGCGGAATTGCGATAACCGTTTGTTCTTCCAAGACGTGATGTCCTGCCCGTCATAGAGGATCTGCCCGGACGTCGGGCGATCAAGCGAACCAAGGAGACTCAGGAACGTTGATTTTCCAGAACCGGATGGACCAACGAGTGCCGTCACCTCACTTTGCGAAAACTGACCGTTTAGTTGATGTAAGACATCGGTCCGGACACCGCTTCGTTCGAATGTATGCGAAATATCTTGAAAGGTAATATCCATATGACCACTCCTTTTACATAATTTGGTTATGTCCAGTGTATTATTTTTAGAAAATTTTGTCTATTACGTTTTTATTTTTGACCCAACCACTTTTTTTACATTTGTTCATAGTTGGTTCATAACTTCTCCCTATGATCGGATTAACACCAATCAAGGGAGGCATTTAACATGAAACGAACACGCAAGAAATGGTTATGGATCAGTGGAGGGGTCATCCTGGTACTCCTGTTAATCGGTTCCGCGCTCTTTTTAGGACGAGGAGAGGCACAAGGAACGAAGGAGGTCGTCGAGTCAAAGACATTAAAAACATTCTTCTACTTCTCGGGCACGTTTGAAGCGAAAGATCGACAGACGTTCATCAGTGATCGTGATGTCCGTGTCACCGATGTTCGCTTTGAAGAAGGAGATACCGTTAAGTCGGGTCAAACGATCGTCAGCGTCGAAGGAGGAGTAGATTTCAAGGCACCTCGCTCCGGACAACTCGTTCGTCTTGACGTCACGGAAGGAGAAGTTTATGCCCCGAATACTGTCCTCTTCGTTGTTGCAGACAACAAAGCGTTGATCGCTCGTCTGAAAATTGATGAACAAGATATCGAACGGATTGAAGTTGAAGATACGATTGAACTACAGACGGATGCATCTGATAAAACCATCAAAGGGAAGGTCGAATCGATTAGTCCGGAAGCTGTGACGGAAAATGGAAGTACGTATTTCAATGCAAAGGTATCGGTACCGAGCTCGTCAAACTGGTTACCCGGCATGACGGTCGAGGGACGTTTACCATATCAACTCGCACAAGATGTACCTGTCTTATCGCTCGATGTCATTTCGTATTCGAAGTCGGATCGTCCGTATGTATATGTGAAAAAAGACGGGGAAACGACTCGTCAATACATTGAGACGGGCGTGACGGACGGACAGGATATTGAAATCAAGGACGGATTGTCCGCCGGAGACGAAGTCTTCCTGCCGAGTGAAGACGGTGGTTCCGGTCTTCTTCCAACTCCACCAGGAGGTGCGTCCTGATGCCGGTCGTTGACTTGCAAGGAATTCAAAAAACTTACGGCGAAGGAACCAATCGTCACATCGTCCTCGATCGAGTATCGCTGACGATCGAGGCTGGTGAGTATGTGACGATCCTCGGACCTTCGGGTTCAGGAAAATCAACGCTGATGAACATCATCGGTTGCCTCGATGTCGCTTCAAGCGGCGTCTATCGCTTGCAGGAGCAGCTCGTCCACGATCTATCCGAAGACCAGCTAGCGACGATTCGCAATGAAGAGATTGGCTTCATTTTTCAACAGTTCCAGTTGCTACCGCGCATGAGTGTCTTACAAAACGTCGAATTACCGCTCATCTATGCCGGCGTCTCGGGCAAAGAGCGCCGCGCGCGATCACTTGAACTCTTGGAACGTGTCGGATTGACAGATAAAGCCGATGCCTTACCAAGTCAATTGTCCGGTGGTCAACAACAACGGGTTGCGATTGCCCGGGCGCTCGTGACGCGACCGACGATCTTACTCGCCGATGAGCCGACCGGAGCGCTCGATCAAAAGACAGGGAAACAAATCATGGAGTTGTTCGAGAGCCTCTCGGAGGAAGGGAAGACGATCATCATGATCACACACGATGTCAATATTGCTAAGCAAGCCCGCCGAATCATCCAGATCGAAGATGGTCAGGTGACGGAGGTGACGACATGATTCGCGAAACGTTACGGATGGCATGGTCGAATATCTGGCATCATAAGATGCGGTCGTTCTTGACGACGCTTGGTGTCATCATCGGTGTCGCATCGATCATCGCCTTGATTTCAATCGTCAACGGCGCGACAGCCTCAATCAATGAAGAGGTCGCGTCGTTCGGTGCCAATAAATTAACGGTCCAAACGACAGAGACGCCGTTGAAAGAAGGATTATCACCTGCACAACTGGAAGAATTAAACACGATTAAAGGAACACGCGGTGTCTCACCGACCGTCTCGACGGTAAGGGACATCCGTGTCGAAAATCATTCACTTGACCAAGTGACGATCGAAGGGCGAAATCACATCTATTACCGGGAATCTGAAGATGTCCCGCAAGGACGTGGCATCGTCATCAGTGATGTAAAACAACAGACGCATGTCGCTGTCGTCAGTCCATCCGTCGCCCGAACACTCTATCCGGGTCAGGTCGCAATCGGTAAGACGATCAAGCTCGATGGACTCAATTACCGGATCGTCGGTGTCAGTGACGCGGATGGCGATCAAATCGTCATTCCTTATACGACGGCCCTGCGGACGCTTGGGGTGACAGCCGTTAAGCAAGTGGATATCTTCAAGACGGACGCAGCTGACGTCGCGACCGTCAAACGGGATGTCACGGCAAAGCTGTACCAGTTCTATAACGGACGCGACGATACGTATGACGTCGTCAGCTTGGATGAAGCCCTCGATTCGATTGACCAAATCAATACGATGCTCTCGCTCTTGTTGACGGGTATTGCGTCGATTTCCTTGATCGTCGGTGGGATCGGCATCATGAACATGATGCTCGTCTCGGTCACGGAACGAACGACGGAGATTGGCTTACGAAAAGCACTCGGTGCGAAACCACGTACGATCCGCCTTCAGTTCCTCTTGGAATCGATTCTGCTGTCCTTGATGGGTGGAGTGATCGGGATTCTTGTCGGAGCGATGCTCGCATTTGGCGTCAGTCTGATGATTAGTACACCGTTCACACTCTCCGTGAGCACGATTCTGCTTGCCGCCGGATTCTCGATCGGTGTCGGTGTCTTGTTCGGTTATATGCCAGCGCGAAAGGCATCTCGTTTGAATCCGATCGAAGCCTTACGAAATGTTTAAGTGAAGGAGGAGGACGATGGTAACGATTTTGATTGCCGAAGATGACCGGAATGTCCGTCTACTATTAGGCGAGACACTCCGGTCCGCCGGCTTTACGGTGATTGAATCGAGAGACGGGAAAGACGCACTCGATCAACTGGATCAACAACACGTCGATCTCGTCGTAACGGATGTGATGATGCCGCACGTTTCAGGGATCGAACTGGTTGAGCTGCTGCGTGAATCAGGATACGAACAACCTGTCTTGATGTTGACGGTGCTGGATTCCTTTCAGGATAAGGAAGCCGGGTTCACGACCGGTGCTGATGATTATATGGTCAAGCCGGTTGATTTGGACGAACTGTTACTTCGGATCCGAGCGCTGTTACGACGGTCAAAGATCGTAGCAGCGCAAGAATTAATCGTGGGCGCCCTGCAACTACGGATGACGGACGCGACGGTCGTAACGCCTCATGGTGAGATACCGTTACCACAAAAGGAGTTTCAACTGCTCTATCGCTTGCTCGCACATCCGAAGCAGATTTTTACGCGTCAGCAATTGATGGACGAAATTTGGGGATATGATGTCGAGAGCGACAGTCGGACGGTCGATGTCCACATCAAGCGGTTGCGTGACAAGTTCAGCGCCTATGATGATTTTACGATCGAGACGGTCTGGGGACTCGGTTATAAGGGAGTGATCCAGTGAAACGCTTCGTCCGCTCGATCTCCGGTCGCTTTTTCGTCATCCTCTTCGGTTTATTGTTACTACCACTGCTGTTACCGTTCATCATGACGGTCTGGTTCCAGTTCCAAGAAGTTGATCAAGACCTAAATAATCAATTGCAACAACGAACGGATCAGATTGAACGATTGATGCAAGACCAAAACCTTTCGTTCGCTGAGGCGAGTCAGTACATGGATCAGTCTTTGATTCAGACGACACAATACACGTCGCTCAATCAAGTACAATCATTATCGTCGTCAGAACGTGACCAGTTACAACGAAAAGGTGAAATCACGATCGGTGGGGTGTGGCTCGAACCGTCGCAATACATTCGCCAGACGGAGACAGGATATCTCGTCTCGACACCGATTGCCGGACAACGCATCCTTGACGGATTACGAACGTCAGCTGGAATCGGTATCGTCATCACGATCGGCGTCGCCTTCATCCTGACCTGGCTTGCTGTCACGCTCGTGACACGACGGATTCGTCGCATCAGTGAAGCGGCGATTGAAGTGACGAACGGGAACTATGATGTCTCGATCAAGGAAGGTGGAAATGATGAGGTCGCACTCCTCGTTGAAAACTTCAACCACATGACCGAAGCACTGCGACGAAACGACCATCTCGCAAAGGATCTCGTCGCCTCGATTTCGCATGAGCTGAAGACACCGATTGCTTCGATTCAAGGATTTTCTAGGTTGTTACAGACAGAAGAAAACCCGAATAAACGGCAGCAGTACTTGACGATCATGGAGCAAGAGAGCACCCGTCTATCACGCTTGACTTCGAATCTCGTCCGCTTATCGCGGCTTGATCATCAGACGATCATCGAGCGGAAAAGGTATCGCCTTGATGAACAACTTCGGACATGTCTTTTACTACTGGAACGACAGTGGACGGAGAAATCACTTCGACTGAAGCTTGATTTACCAGAAGTGTCCGTCGAGTGGGAGGAGGAACTGATGCAGCACGTCTGGCTCAATCTGCTTGAGAACGCGATTCGGTTTTCGCCAGAGTCGGGAGTGTTAGAAGTGGCCTTAAGTGAAGGAAAGAACATTCGCGTCACGATCCGCGATGAAGGACCGGGAATCGCAGAACAGGATTTACCGTACGTGTTCGATCGCTTTTATCAGGGCGAACAATCACGAGCGAATGAAGGACATGGTCTTGGATTATCGATCGTTAAACGAATCATTGATTTACATGATGGTGAGTTAACGATTAGGAATCATTCGGAGCAAGGCGCAATCGTGACCGTTACGTTAACGGCGAACGAGACGTGTGAATGATGACAGATAAAAAGGAGCGCGGACTTACACGATGTTATCGTGAAATGTTGCGCTCCTTTAGTATGTGTTAGCTTAAGTTATTTGTATTGGTAAACCACTTATCCCCATGTTCCGCGATGAAACGATATTCCGCGCGGTAATGTGTGTCGTGACCTTCTTCCTTCATCTTGATGAATGCAGCATCACCGTCCGCAGCTCTTTGATCAATCAACAGATAGAGGGCTTCGATGCGCAACAATAACATGGATAGGAGTTCGGAACGCGGTCCTTCATAGCCATACGCATCAAGGAACCGACTCACTCGCTTGGCGAAACGTGTGTCATCCTGCTCTGGTGAATAAGCAAGAACGGATCCGTCAGGTGCTTGTCGTCTGCTGCTAAGCGGAACGAACGTATAGAGCGCATAGACGATATCCCAAGCACGCGGACCGGGTGCCGCGAGATCAAAGTCAATCACGCCATTCAGTTTTTGATCCTCAAAAATTGTATTGTAAACGGCAAAATCGTTGTGGCAGATGACTTCGTGTGGACTCGGAGTATTGAGCAACGGTGCCCAGTCCGGTGAGACGTCGAAGTCGACTGTCGCGTCATGATACTGGCGCATCAGATGCGCAACATCGTCTAATACGTCGTCATGCCACATGTATGCTTTTAGCGGATAATCGGCCGTTTCACCAGGGAGGAAGGTCAGGATCTCTCGATTTTGTTCGTCGATACCGACGAAACGGGGAACGCCGGATAGACGTTTAGTCTCTAAGTGGCGCAATAACCGTTGGACGTTTTTGCTGTTCTCTTTTTGTGAGCGATAGACATAGTTTCCTTTTCTATAGACAGCGGAGACATTTCCGCCAGTCAATCGTTGTTCTTCAGACATGAGTGTTCCTTCTTTCTTTTGTAATCGGTTACATATCGGATAGTCTTTTTGCATGCGTTGATGAAGAAGCGGGTGCTTTACGCACGATTGTCATGTTCTTCAATCAGTCGACACCGCATCGAAGAGAGCATCAAGCGTCGGATTCGTGACATGGTCGAGGAATGTGTCAACGTCTTCCGTCGAACGAAGACGAACGATTTTGTCCGCTTCACCGGAAACTGGCGGCTCGATTCGTTGCCGCTGATAGATGTCGTAGTACGACGAGTCGCCACGAATTTCTCGTCCATCGCGTTTGGATTGAGTCAGTCGGTCTGCAATTGTCACTTCGGGTAAATCGAACCAGACGAGGATCGAGCGGAACGTCGAACGGGAGAATGGATCTAATAATTGTTTCCGACCAATCCGCGAGGTGTTGGCATTACATAAGATGATCGTCTCGACGGAAGACGTGATTGTCTGTTCGATCAACCATCCCGTCAAGTCATGTTTGATCTGATTCGGTCCTTCTGTTGGAACGAGGTCCGAATAATGTTCGAGCAAAAAACGTGCTTGAAGATCCTGATCGATGACAAGACTTGCTGGTAGACGTTGAGGAAGCTGTCGTGCGAACGTCGTTTTCCCGGCATGAGTCGGACCAATTGTCAACAGGACGGTCCTCATGATGTCAGTTGTTCTTCCGGTAAGCGATCAGCGAGAATCTGCGCGAGCCAATCTTCTTTCGTTCCGAAGCAAGAGGTCGTCCGTCCGATATGATAAAACGTACTGGCCAATGGTCCGGTGAAGTAGGTCGCATCCGGCATGCATAAGTAAATCGGGCGATTCGTCGCGAGCGCAATTCCAAGTTCGACATGGCTACTTTTTCCTGCCGGCAACACGAGGACAAAGACATCCGCTTGTTGCACGGCTTCGAATTCAGCAAGACCAATCTTTCGTAATGATTCGGGATCCTCTGCCCGATCATTCATCGTCCAGTCATATGTTAAATCGTGTCCACGCAAGCGGAGTTCATCTCGGAGCCAGCGGACGGTCAACGTGTGATCAAAGCGAGAAGCGATATAAAGGTTCATGTATGGATTCCTTTCTCAAGTAAAAGTAGTTCGATGGCCTGAACGAGCGCGTAGGCTCCGTCAGACGTATTCGATAAGACGGTGACGATCGTTTCCGATTGTGGATAATAGGCGGAATGAAAGCTGACACCCGGGTCGTAACCCATAATGTGCCACTTCTCGTGCGAGGCATCGAGTCGTTTCAGCCAGACGCCGTAACCATAAGACGCAACATCGTTGACTTTGACGTGGGGATGAAACAGTTGCGCAGTCATCGATTCAGACAGCAACTGATGCGTCAGAAGACTTCGCCAGAAACGTTCCATGTCTGATGCTGTGAGGAAGGCGCCGCCATCAGGTCCGCCAATGATCGGTAACGCATAGTGATTCGTTCGCCACGTTCCGTCTTCATTCTCGATGTGACCGATGGCTGTATCTGCCGATAGCGAGTCGAGTCGGAAGTAACCAGACTGTGTCATTTGCGCCCGAGCGAATAATTCGTTCGTCACGTAATCCGGGAAGGGTTGTTTCGTCAATTGTTCGATCACGAGACCGAGCAGGATGTATCCCGCATTGTTGTAATGAAAACGTTCGCCTGCAGTGAACAGTCTTTTTTGGTCCTGAAACAACGGTAAAAAATCGATGGGACGACGCAAACGGTACATCGGGAAATCTTGAAAAACCTCCTCGAAATCGGTCATCGTCGCTTCGTCAAAATAATCACCGATGCCTGATGTATGGGTTAACAGATGATGCACGGTCACACCGTCTAGATCGATTCCTATGTCCGGTAGAATCGGCGCGACGCGTTCGTCGAGTGTAACCTTTCCTTCCTCGACTAATCGTAAGATAGCGACCGCCGTGAAGAGTTTCGCACCTGAGGCAATTCCGAAGCGTGTCGTTTCTGTATTCGATACGCGGTAGCCTCGATGTGCGAATCCGTTAGCGTGGCTAAAGATTTGTTCACCTTGCTGGTGGATGGAGACCGCCCCTTCGAGATGCGTAAGCTCCGGTAAAGCAATGAGTTTCTTGTACACGTTCATCATCCTCTCTGTTTCCCATCCTATCGAATTCATTCATGCAAGAAAAGGGAATTATAAGAAAAATTTGAAAAAAATGAAACTTTTTAAACGTGTCGCGTATCTAATAGGGGAGTGATTGCCAAAAAGGAGGATGCCGATGTGTTTCAAAAGTCAGGTGCAGCATTATCCGACGCTGCTTTTGAAGCAGCTTTATTCGCAGAAGAAGACTATGTGTACCGTATTTCCTTCATTTATCTGAAAGAGGAGGCGGCAGCGCTTGAGAATGTCCAAGAGGTCGCGTACCGGGCATGGAGTGGGCGAAAGAGTTTACGGGATGCTTCGTATTTTAAGACGTGGTTGACGCGCATCACGATGAATTGCGCTTTCCAGCAACATCGAGCGTCGTTTCAGCCGCTCGCGATCGAACCGAGTCAAACGACGTCGTTTGAAGAGCGTCTCGTCGATCGCTTGTACTTGGACGATTTACTGGATGTCCTCGAGCCGACCGAGCGATCAATCGTCTACTTCCGGTATGAAGAAGATTTGTCATTGCAAGAGATTGCGCAAACCTTCAATGTGCCACTGAGTACGGTCAAAAGCACGTTGTACCGTGCACTCGAGAAAGTACGACGACAGAAGGGGATGAGTCTATGAATCACGAGCCAAAAATCTTGATCGATGTACCGTCATCTGTCAGGCAACGGACAATCCAAGGTATCCGCAAAGCGAAACGGCGCCGGCGCTCGTTACAAGCGGCTTGTCTCGCAGCAGGTCTGACGATCATCGGTTTCAGCTCCTTGCATGAGACCGTTCCCGAGCAATCGTCGCAATCGATGGTCGTCGGCATGTATTATGATGAACAGTTTTACAAAGTAGCAAAAGAGATGACGAATTTAGACTGGCAACAGCTGAAAGGGAAACGACTTGGGGTCACGGATGATGTCTTGACCGATACGGGACTGGAACAGGACACATCTGATTTTGCGTCGAACCTTGATGCGTTTACCGTCTATCAAATCAAGGATGATCCGGTATCTGAGCACGTGCTGGTCGTCGGTGAGGAAGAGGGACGAGAACGGGTGATGATTCTGTCGCCCACACGATAAGGGGGGGGGGAGAGAAATATGACCATCCGGTCTTGGACAACAGACGATCTACCACAATTGGTCGGATTGATGACGCAGCTTGGTTATCCGGCAAGCGAGGGCGTCTTATGCGAACGATTTTCGCGGGTCACCCGTCATCCGGATTATGAATTGCTTGTGTTAGAAGACGACGATATGCTTCTCGGCTGCGTCGGTCTGTTTCAGGCGCAAGCGTTCGAGCATGATACGACCTATGTCCGGATCGTTACTTTCGTCGTCAATGCGACGTATCGTCGGCAGGGAATCGGTCGCCGCTTGATCCGAGCAGCGGAAGACTGGGCGCACGCAAGAGGAGCAACTGCCGTCTTGCTGAACAGTGGCAATCGACCGGAACGCGAAGCTGCCCATCACTTTTATCAAGCAATGGGCTACAGCGTAACGAGCACGAGTTATTCGAAATCACTCGCTTCATCGTGATTTACGGAAACCATGGAAAGCACGAAATCCTTGTTGTTCATAAAAGGAAGCAGCTTGACGGGTTGCCAGGAGATCGATCCGCGTCGGATAGGTGAGTTGCAAGTGATCGAGCAACTGTTGTCCGAACCCACGCTTGCGTGCGTTTCGGCTGACGAGGAGCTCACAGACGAACGTCGTCACTGAACCGTCCGTTAAAGCGCGGACATAGGCAAGGATTTCTCCGTCAGACTCAAGGACGAAAGCGGCATTGGCATTCATCCACGCGTTGCGGGTCCGCTCTTGATCAGTGACGAGATCCTGCCACCCTTCTAATGCGTTCAATCGATGAATTTGCTCAAAATCGTCAGGCTGGAAACGGCGAATCTGTTCCGTCATGGCTGGTTCTCCTTTCGTATCAGGTCTTGGAGTGGAGCAGGTAACTGGCGCCAGTCCGAAAATTGCGTGTCGGTCAATGGAACATCTCCTGTGCGCTTCCAAATCGCCTGCATGCCGAGGGCACGCGCCGGTAAGATATCGTGGTCGTAATGGTCGCCGACATAAAGGGCTTCGTCCGGGCGAACACCTAAACGGTCCGTTAAGCGCAAGAAAAATATCGGATCCGGTTTACGGACGCCTTCTTGTTCCGAGATCCCGATCTGCGTAAAGGAGGGGGACAGTCCGATTGCGTCACAGACGGCACGTTGGAACGTCGTCCGACCGTTCGACAGTAAGCCGATGGGTAGCTCAGGCGGTAATTGCGCAAAAAAGGCGTCGACTCCCGGAAAGCTCCGTGCGAAGATTGGGTAACGCGTCACGTAGTCCTGTAGTAGTACTTCAACAGAAAGCGACAACTGGAAGCGACGAATCATTTCCGTATAGACGACGTCCTTCCAGACGCGTCCTTCTTGATCAAGCGCCAAGAACGTCGTGATGTAGTCGTCGATCGGAACATGCGTAACTTCACGAAAACGTTGATGCTGATCCCGAAGGAAATGTGGGAGAGAACCGGACCGGTCATGTAACGTCCCGTCTAAATCAAACAATAGGGCACGAATCAAGGTGAACACCATCTTTCAAAGTATAGAGGAGTGATTATAATGGAACGAATTATGCAACATCAGGGAAAACACGTGACGTATTATGACGACAGTTCGACAGGTCGACCGTTGTTACTCCTACCCTCGCTCGGTGGGACGTATCAGGACTGGGCGGACATTCTGGCAAAACTGACACCGGACTACCGCGTCGTCAGCTTTCATCCGCACGAATGGTCGGACGATTACATCGACGGGACGACGGGCATCTTACGGCAAATCGATCAGTTCCTGAACGCGACGAATATTGCGACTCCGGTCACACTCGTCGGTCATTCCTACGGTGGTCTTGTTGCGCAAGCTTTTGCTTTACATCATCCAGAACGTGTCGCCGGTCTCGTTCTCGTGGATGCGACGTCCGTTGATTTAGCAGAACTCGATCAGCTGGATACACCGATGCTCGACCGGGAAGGGGATGACGCCGTCTGGATCGATCGGTTCGCGGAACTATCAAAAGCAACTGATTTACGTGACCGTTTCCCGGACGGGGATGACCGTACGGATTGGAACCCAGCGTATTACCGGTCGATGCATGCGATCATCTCGGAGTGGAAAAGTGATGCGAAAGATCTTCAACCACGCATGCGCGATCTCGGTGTTCCGTTAACGGTTCTTGGACGGGACAAAGCACAGTCGATCGAAACGATGAGCGCTGCTGGTTTTCCAAAAGACGAACTGGAACGGATGGAAGAAAAATGGCAGGAATTGATTCAGCGACAGGCGAATCTATCCTATCAGGCGAACGTGACGTTCGTTCCGGGAACATTGCACCTGATGCATCGCGATCGTCCGGACGTCATCGTAGACGCGATATTGACACTACATCAATCGAAGGAGTTTACTGTATGACACGTATGTATGTACTACATGGTTTAATGGGAACGGCAGCAACACACTTTGCGCCACAGCTCTCCGCTTTAGCGGATGATTTTACGTTCATTCCGATTGATCTACCTGGTCACGGAATGACGACGGAACCGGCAACGGAAGATTACTTATCACAAGCAACACGTGCCATCCGCGAACGGATGGCACAGGAAGGTCCAGGATGGATTCTCGGGTTGTCGCTCGGCGCGACGCTTGCGATGCAACTGGCACTCGACCCACCGGACGAACTCGAAGGGGTATGTATCACGGGTTTTTCACCATTCATTCCTAAAGCGATGGAACCGCTGATGCGCAAGCAACGAGAGTTCTTCCTCGACCTCGAACAGCAAGCACCGGAAATTGCCGAACAGTTCGAACAGTTGCATGGTCCTGCCTGGAAAACGACGGCGCGGGCAGTCCTTGATTTGATGACATTCCGTTTCCCGGCACTGACGAAAACGATGCTGCAGTCGATCACCTTACCGGTCGTCATCCTAAACGGAACGAATGAAACATACGAAGTCGACGCAACCGCGTTCGTTGCGGAACACGTGCCGAACGTCATCGTCTTACCAGTCGAGGGAGCCGGGCATACAGCGAATCTCGATCAACCGGAACGCTTCAACACCTTATTGCTTCAAGCCCATCAATCCATGCTGACGACTTAAGCGATTTTTCATCTTTTCTTGATACATCTGCTCATCTGCCTCATGCAGGACGTCGTCGACACGGCGTCCTGTTGTCGTATGTACGGCGCCGATTGCGAGCCCGATTTCGTGTGTTGCGAACGTTGAGCGAACGTGTTCAACGAATCCCTCGAACATCTCAATCGACGGACTCTCATCGATCAAGACGAATTCATCACCACCGATCCGGTAGCCATGGTCTGTCAAGCGGCGGATGCAAAGTCCTGTTTGTTCAAGCAAGGCATCACCGACCGCGTGACCGAACCGGTCGTTGAGCTCTTTTAGTTCATTCAAGTCAAGCAGAATCACCCCATACGCCGTCTTCTCTTGATTGAGCGTGCGGACAGCCTCGTTGAAGGCATGGCGATTCCCTAGACCAGTCAAGGCATCGATCCGGTATTGATCGAGCAATGCCTGTTGTGATTTCAACTGCTCGTCAATGTTACGGATCACTCCTTGGATGGCAACGATCTGTCCATTTTCGTAAATCGGCGTCGCATATTCTTCGAACCAGACATACGTCCCGTCATTCGTCCGCCAGCGTTGCCGAAACGGCTGATCGTAGTCACAATCGCCCGAAATCTTCGACATCAAGACTTCGATGTCTTCCGGATGAATCCGCGCGAAACACTCGTCTGGATCCATGTAGCTAGCTGCTGCCACGCCTTTTCCCATATGGTCATCGAGGGACGGACTGATATAACGAAACCGATATTCCGGCTGCACTTCAAACACGTAGAAGATATCTTTACACAATGCGATCGTATCCGGTTGTTGCTGGCGGAATAACCGGAAACTGATCAACATGATAAGACCACCTACAATCAATCCCAATACAAATATGACGTCCACCTCCTCTACTCATCGATTATCATATCATAATTGGGTTTTATTACCTATAATTTACAAAAAACACTCTACTTCAATCGTAGAGTGTTTTTGGATTAATCAAGCTCAATGAAGACACGAAATCCTCGGCTCGCATAATAGGAATCCGCTCCGTTGTGATAAATGAACGTCGTCTCATAACGACGATCTCCGTATAGGGCACCGCCTTTTTGACGGATCAGGTCTGGCGTCTTAAGCCAACTGGAGGTTTTTTCGTCAAACGAAAACTGCGTCTGCAGTGCTTGATACTGTTCTGGTGTTAAGAGGTGCACCTCTAGCGTCTCAATCATCGACTCGACACTTGCTGCGGGCGCATTTTTCTTGCGACCAAGTCGAGCAGATTCATCAAAACAGACACTTCGACGACCAGCTGGACTCTCTTTGGCAGTGTCGACGATGACGAGTCGTCCATTAAGAGCTACGACATTCGGCTCGCCACCTGTTTGTTCCATCCAAGCAAGGGCTGCTCGTTTGGACGACGTCAGGCGAGACTCGAACTCGTCATACGAAAGACCATCGTGGTAATTAGTAGTAGATTCAAAGCGATCACGAAATGTCGTGAGTTGTTCCTCCATCGGTAAAACCTCACTTTCCTAGTTCCTTTTTTCCATTATTCAATGAATACGTTTCCAGTGCAATCGTTTAGTGACTGAATAAGTCAATCTGAAGACAATTGACAAATGAAATCGGACTGCCTACACTAATTGTACATATCCGGTTTCTGTTGCGATCGCGCGTACAGGAACGACATTTAGGAGAGGAGCCCAACCGTATGCGCTGGATCAGTTATGCGGCTGTTGTGACGATTCTTTCGTTCTTAGCGTTCACAGCATATTCGTTCTTGACGACGATCGACTTTGAGATCGTCTATCAGTTCGGAACGTTTGCGATGACGTTATCCTATTTTATCTTTGGTTTACCGATGTTATGGATCGTCCGCTATTATCCATTGTCCCTTCGTTTACTCATCTACGTGACGACGAGTAGTGTCGTCCTGTTTCTTTTCATTGGTTTGTATGAAGCGTGGCATGAGGCATCGCTGTCTCCGCTACCACCAACCGGAAGCATGATTCAGTTCACGGCTCTTGCTTGTCTACTATTCGTTTTACCGTATGAGATCGTCTATCGTAAAAATTTCGTTTCCATTCAACCACGTGTTTCTTGACAGTATTCTTGTTCCTCAAGAGTGCTGTTTTTTATTTCCTTTCATTTAGAAGGTATTTCCAATAAATTCTTGAATTATACGTTATCACGAATTTTGGAGGGTTACATATGGAAGGAACATTTCAATGCAAACAGATGGGAAAATCATTTTCGGGAGACGGAGTCGAGACACATGCGTTACAAGACATCGAAGTGACGCTTGAAGCAGGTGACTTCATTTCAATCATTGGACCATCAGGTTCTGGAAAGTCGACGTTACTTAGTCTAATCGGAACGCTCGATCGTCCGACGAGTGGGGAGTTGCATTACGATGGAAAACCAATCAACAAATTAAACAGCAAAGAACTATCCGACTTCCGGTTCGAGAACATCGGCTTCATTTTCCAACAGTTTCATTTGATTCCAACGCTGACAGCGCTTGAGAATGTCATGGCGCCTTTGTTCGGTCGAAAAGTACCATACGATAAAAAAGAACGCGCCGAGCAGTTACTTGCACAAGTCGGTCTTGCTGATAAAGCAGGCAGTTTGCCGTCGCAACTTTCCGGTGGACAACAGCAACGGGTCGCCGTTGCCCGAGCACTTGTTCATGAACCGAAATGGTTGCTTGCCGATGAGCCGACAGGGAACCTCGATACGGATACGGGAGAAATCATCTTTAATCTCTTAAGGACATTAAACGAAGAGAAGGGATGCGGCGTCTTGTTCGTCACCCACGATCCGGCACTCGCCGAACGGGCGAACCGAACGATCGAGATGCGAGATGGCGTCATCATCGAAGATCGTCTCGTGCGTGTCTGAGCCTCGTTTTTGAACTCCGTTCCTCCACCCTTTACACTGAAAGGGTAGAGGAGGAATGCGTGATGCGACTAGGAATACTCGATCAAGTACCGTTACATGAGGGCGATACGGTCGAAGCGACGATGGAAGCGACGGAACGACTCGTCTTAGAAGCCGAGCGACTCGGTTATGAACGGTACTGGTTCGCCGAACATCATAATACGAACGGTTTGCTCAGTGCGGCACCGGAACTGTTCATCGCCCGTATGGGTGCGAAGACGTCAAAAATCAAGCTTGGTTCAGGTGGCGTGTTGTTGCCGCAGTATCATCCGCTGAAAGTCGCCGAGAGCTTTGCGACGCTTGATGCGTTTTATCCAGGGCGGATTGAACTCGGGATTGGCAACTCGCCAGGTGGAAGTGAGCGGACACGACTTGCGTTGACGGATGGCGAAGAAAACCGGGCAGCGGAGTTTAGTCGACTCGTCAATGAGACGGCGGGCTTCTTGACAGACAGTCTATCGAATCGACACCCGTATCGGATCGTCAAGACGACACCGCGTGACCGGCAATCGTCACCAATTTCGATCCTGGGTCTGTCACCACGTAGCGCTCGGATTGCAGCCGAACAAGACCGTGGTCTCGTGTTTGGTCACTTCATCAATCCGGATCGTTGGGAAGAGACGCTCTCGGCATATCGCGAGGCAGGCGGGAAGAACGTCATCGTCTGTGTTTTCGTTATTTGTGCTCCGACACAAGAAGAAGCAGAACGTCTCGCTCGAACACAGGATGCCTGGATTCAAGGTGTCCGACTCGGGAATTCAATCGTTCCGTCATTTACGACGACAGAAGCAAAGGTCTGGAATGACGTGCAAGTGGAACGGATTCGCAAAGATCGCCGTCGAGCGATTGTCGGAACACCGGACGTCATTGCACGAGAACTTGAGACGATAGCAACCCGTTATAAAACAGATCAGTTTTTACTGATTAACAATGCCTTTGATCAAGAAAAACGATTGCAGTCGTACCAGCTCATTGCGGAACGACTACTCTAAACAGAACAGGACCCCTCGTTAGCTGTTTGGCTAATGAGGGGTCCTGTCTACAAATCTACAAATAATTAACGTTGAGCTGTTGGACGAATCAAGATCTCGTTGATCGCGACATCCTCTGGCTCGTTAACAGCATAAGCGATGGCACGCGCAATCGCGCTCGCATCGATCGCTTTCAAGTCACCAATCCCTTGTTTGATTTCTTCATCCGAGATATGGTCCTTCAGTTCTGTATCGACCGCTCCCGGTGAGATGATCGTTGCGCGGATATGATTGTCGACCGATTCTTCCTTGCGAAGACCTTCCGTGATCGCGCGAACAGCGAATTTCGTACCACTATAGACAGCACTTGACGGCATGACTTCGTGACCTGCGACAGACGAGATGTTGATGACGTGTCCGCTTTTTTGCTCGCGCATGTACGGCAGGACGGCGCCGATTCCGTGGAGGACACCTTTGATGTTGACGTCGACCATCGTATTCCATTCATCCTGTTGATTCTTATGGAGGTGTGATAGTGGCATCAATCCCGCATTGTTGACGATCACATCAACTGAGCCGAACTTATCTTTTGCAAGTTTAGCAAGTGCGTCGACTTGTTCGCGATCCGTGACATCTGTCACTTGATAGACGGCTTGACCACCTTCTGCTTCAACGGCTTTGACGAGTTCTTGCAAACGATCTTCCCGGCGTGCAGCAAGAACGAGTTTTGCGCCTTGTTTCGCAAGTTCCTTTGCGGTTGCTTCCCCAATTCCGCTTGATGCCCCTGTAATGATGACAACTTTATCCTGAATCATCTGAACTCCTCCTTCTGAATAACGTACTCTTTGAAAGGTATTGCCGCTTTTGTTGATTTAAAAACATCGTATAGGAGGTTTATTTATGAAACGCTATGTATGGATCGGGTTGATCGTGATTGCAATGGCAATCGGATGGTTTTTATCGCTTGATCCATTTCGGCATCAGCCACCAGAACCTACTGTAACCATCGAGGGTCGCGACGTGAAGGTGTTTATCGGTACCTACGATTGGTCAGGAATGTTTCGCGGAGAAATAGCGGATGCGAAGGCAGAAGCCATCGATTTAGTAAAAGACGATCCGAGTACGCTAGCAAAGCCTGAAGATCGCTTGACGATTCGTTTTGAAGAGGGACCAACTCCGAAGTCTGTCACGATTGTTCTATGGTCGGTCGAGGATAAAAAAGAAATTAAAACATATAAGAAGACTGGGCAGATCACAGTTCCCTCGACTCCCGGACGATACGTTTACCAGATTACAGCCGACTGGAAAGAAGGGGGTGGCGATTTCGCCTTTCCGATTGAAGTGAAATGAAAGGTGAAATAAAAACATATTGACAGGATATATGTGTAATGATAAACAAATGAATCGTTGACCTCTTCTTTAATTAAAAGAGGTCTTTTTTCGTTAAATATAGTAAATAAACCACTTGTTTCACCGAATATAGTCCGAAAAATCAGAATATATGAACATTTTAACAAAAGTGTATGTAAATGTTTCGGGTTCGAATGAACGGGAATAAACACATCATACACATAATAATTCATGTGTTGAATCACCTAGGTGAAAGAAGTTAACAATCGTAAAGGAGAGGTGCAGATGAATGGGTTCAATCGATTCTTGCTCGTCATCATAGGCATACTCGGACTCGTCAGTGTCGGGCTGCTTGTGCTCGGTGTGTATGATGTTCCACGGCTCAGTTCATTGATTGAGCAGTGGCAGGATCAGCAATGGTATAGCTATACCGTTCTATCCATCGGAGGGTTTTTAGCATTCGTATTCGTCATTCTATTATTCACAGGATTATTCAGCCGCTCAAAAGGTCAACGTCTATTGATTCAAACGGGTGACGGAACGATCACGATTTCGAAGGAAACGATCGAACGGACGGCACTGGAGTCGATTCGTGGGATTGGTGGCGTACGGACACCGCGTGTCCATGCCGATATCCATTCGAAAAAAGAGACGGTTGCTTTAAAAGTCGACTGCTCGGTCTTTGGACAAGAGGGACTGCCGACGATTGCGAAGGATATCCAAGAACGCGCTAAACAAGCCGTCGAATCCTTACTCGAGTTGCCAGTTACGAGTACGAAGGTCACAATCAGTGACACGAAAACGAAAAAATCGGAACGTGTCGTCTAAGAGAGGAGAGGGAACATGAAGACAAGGGAAGCACTTTATCCGTATCGGTTCCGACTGATCGGAGGACTTGTCGGTCTAATCCTCGCCATCTTATTCTTGACGATTGGCTTTGGTCCGACGATCCTCATCGTTGCCTTCGCAGCGATCGGATTCTTGATTGGGAAGTGGCGCGATGGTGCGCTCGATATCGAAGGGTGGATTCAGTTCTTTCAACGGGACTGATTCATATATATCTAACTACACATTCAAAAGGAGAGATTTCAAATGGCAAACGAAGTAAACACAACAACTGAAAACGAAGTGGTACGCGAGAATAAATTGACGTTCGAAGATCAAGTCATCAAAAAAATCGCAGGAATCGCATCGAATGAAGTGACAGGCATCTTGTCAATGAGTGGTGGATTCATGAGTGGACTGACGGATCGTCTCCGGAGTTCGGAAGACATCACGAAAGGAATCGGTGCGGAAGTCGGCGAACGCCAAGTCGCACTCGATTTGAAAGTCATCGTTGAATACGGTAAAAACATTCCGTCAATCTTCCAAGAGACGGTCGCTAAAATCAAAAAATCAATCAGCGACATGACAGGACTTGAAGTCGTTGAAGTCAACATGCACGTCGAGGACGTCATGACACGCGCTGAATTTGAAGCGAAAAATAAATCGAACAACGAACAAGAAGAAAAAAGCCGCGAACTGCAATAAGGAAGTCAAAAGATCCGACGAAAATCGTCGGGTCTTTTTTTCATGGAATCGACACGACGTTTGACTAAACTAGAGCCTTTTTCGGGAATAGATTAGTATCACGATAAACGAAAGGATGATTCATGATGCGACTAACAGGTAAAACGATCATTGTCACGGGAGCTGGCTCAGGAATGGGTGAAGCCATGGCTAAATTGTTTGCAAAAGAAGGCGCACGGATCGTCGCGGCGGACATTCGGTTAGACACCGTTGAACGGGTCGTTTCTGCCATCAAGGCAGCGGGTGGAGAAGCGATCGCTGTTGTAAGTGATATCGCCGAGCCTAGCGCGGCAAGAGAATTGATCAAACAGACAATCGATGCATTCGAAAAACTGGACGTTCTCGTTAACAATGCCGGTATCATGGACGGGATGGAAGGAGTGGAAGACATTTCCGATGAGCGCTGGGATCACGTTTTCGCCGTCAATACGACAGGAACGATGCGTCTGATGCGCGAAGCGGTCAAGCATTTCAAGGAAGTAAAAGGTGGTGTCATTCTGAATAATATCTCAATCGGCGGTTTGAACGGTGCCCGAGCAGGAGCAGCCTATACCGCTTCTAAACATGCCGTCATTGGTTTGACGAAGAATACCGCTTTCTTTTACGCCGAAGAGGGGATCCGGTGTAACGGGATTGCACCCGGAGCCGTCGAGACGAACATCGGCCAATCGATGACGAACCTGAATGAATTCGGCATGGGACGCGCGATGCTTGGCATGGGACTCAATCCTCGTGCCGGTCAGCCGGATGAGATTGCAAAATTGGCATTGTTCCTCGTATCTGACGAGGCGAGTTTCATCAACGGAGCAATCGTCATTGCCGATGGAGGATGGAGTTCATATTGAATTAAATACCTTATTTACTAGATTAGAGTTTAAACTAGCAGGAACTTGTCGATATAAGGGATAATATGACAAATATGATCATTATGGCCTTTAGTTTGAATCCAGGGAGGAATCGGCATGTCGATGCAGGAACAGGCAGCACACGTCACCGACACACAAGTCATTCGGGCAATCGAGCAAAATCTGTCAATCATTCGCTTTGACGATCGACGGAAAGTCGCATACGTCAATGAGTTGTTTGCACAAACGATGGGCTATGAAGTGGAAGAGCTAATTGGTAAATACCATCGCGATCTCTGCTTTCCAGCATACGTCAACAGTCCAGATTATGAGTTGTTTTGGCGCAAATTGATGCAGGGCATCACGTATCAGGACAAGATTGAACGCCGAGCTGCTGATGGGCAACAGAAATGGCTCGAAGCAACGTATATGCCGATCTATTCAGATGACGGACGCCGGGTCGTCGGCGTCTCAAAAATTGCATCGGACATTACGATTCGTCAACAGGATGTTTTACGGATGGCGGCTGAACTCAACGAGACATCCGCGTTCTTGACGGTCAAATCGGAGAGTGGTCGTCAGGATGGTCTGAACGTGCTTGCGACCGTCCAACAAGTCGAGGCGGAGTCTGTCGAGAATTTGTCGAGCCTTGTTGCCTTACGAAAGGATGCGAACTCGATCACCGACATCGTCAAGACAATCCGTGATATTGCGGCGCAGACGAATCTACTCGCCTTGAATGCGGCGATCGAGGCGGCACGTGCTGGTGAACATGGGCGCGGGTTCGATGTCGTCGCGACCGAAGTCCGAAACCTGTCGAATAAAGTGTCCCACTCAATCGGGGAGATCAAGAACAACATTGAAGGGATCGTTGAACGGATTGAAGACGTTTCGCACAGCATCGAGCGGATTTCGTCTAAGGTCAAGGACAGTACGGGGCAACTCGAACATACGGTCAGTGAGTTCGATCAATTGGCTGATTCAGCGAAACAACTCGAGCGTCAGGCAAAACAATTCGTCGACGTCTTATAAGAAATACACCGCTACCGAATCACACGAGCTGTTCGCTTGTTGTGGATTCGGTATTTTTTTGATGGCGAATTCAATATAGAGAAATAGAAAAGACGCTTGTTAAATCGGAATCGTTACGATATGATTTAAAACGTAATGATTCCGAATTAAAGGTGGAGAACAATGTTTACATATAAAACAACGAGCCTTATCGGTAGTGTCTTCCTCGGTTTGACACTTGCCGGTTGTGCTGCTTCTGATACGCCACAAGAGCAAAACCATTTGACGTTCGTCTATAACTTCGCGACACAATCGCTCGATCCGCATCGCGACAGCAGTTATGTTCCGCTTCGCGCAGGGGTGACGGAGACGCTCGTCCGTCTTGATGACGAACGATTGACGGTCGAGCCGTGGCTTGCGAAAAAATGGTCCTACGAAGGAAAGCGAACATGGCGGATCGTCTTACAGGAAGACGTGACGTTCCATAATGGGAAACAACTTGATGCGGCAGCCGTCAAATCGTCTCTCGAACGCTCAATCGACGAAAATCCCGGTGTCAAGAATGCCTTGAATATCGAGACGATCAAAACGGACGGACCCGATCTGCTCATTCAAACGAAGACGACATATCCAGAGTTCATCTCGGAACTCGTCAATCCGAACACAGCAATCATCGACACGAAAGCGAGCGGGGTGACGAAGGAACCGATGGGAACCGGTCCGTTCCAAGTCGAGCGGTTTGCTCCAGGAACAAAAGTCGAGTTAAAACGTTTCAAGTCCTATTGGCAAGCACAAGCGAAACTTGATTCCGTTGATTTTGTCTTCAACGAAGATGCTAGCGCACGGACGAACGCTTTGCGTGCCGGACAGGCGGACATCGTCTATCGACCGGAAATCGAGAGTGTCAAGCAGTTGAAGTCTGAAGGATTAACAGTCCAAGCGACGGATACGTTCCGTGTCCATCAGTTGACAATGAATGTCGCGAACGGTCCGATGCAATCGCTTGAAGTCCGACAGGCAATGGATGCTTTGATCAATCGAAAGCAGCTCGTCGATCACGTCCTCCAAGGATATGCGGTGCCAGCACGTGGTCCGTTCCTATCGTCATTCCCGTTTGCTCCGGATTACCCGCAACAAGTGCAGAAGTCGCCTGAAGAATGGCTCAAACAAGCCGGGTATACAAAACAAAACGGACGGATGCAAAAGGACGGCCGTCCTTTAAAACTGACCTTATTGACGTATGCGGCTCGACCAGACCTGCCGTTAATCGCCCAAGTCATTCAAGATGACGCGAAAAAGATTGGTGTCGCGATCACAATTAAACAGATCGATGTTCCGGAAGAATACATGGCGAGTAACCGGGACTGGGATATCGCGACGTACAGCAATCTGACAGCTCCGCGTGGGGATGCTGGTTACTATTTGAACGCGACCTATCATCCGAACGGAGGACTGAACTTCAGTCGTGTTGCGGATCCGAAGTTGACGAAACAGATCGAGACGTTGAATGAAACGATTCAGATCGAGGAGCGTTCACGGCTTGCGGAGCAAATCGCGCGATATGTCGACGAGAAACGCTATAATAGCTTCTTGCTCCATCCTTCAACACTTGTTGCCTGTGACAGCAAACGCGTCAAAGGATGGAAAACGGAAAAGAGTGAATACTACATGATCACGAACACGTTGCAGGTGACCGATTGATGCATTCGATCGTCAAACGACTGCTATCGCTGAGTCTATTCACTCTACTCATCACGTTCAGTTGTTTTGTCTTGTTACGGTTACTGCCGGGTGATCCGGTCTTGACGTTATTGAATATCGATGAATTATCAGCAACGCCCGAACAAATCGAGGCCGCGCGCCGTGAATTAGGATACGATCAGCCGATGCTCGTCCAGTACGTCCGTTGGCTGCAAGACATATTTACCTTACGTCTCGGAAACTCGTTACAGACGGGGCGACCGGTCATCGAGATGTTGTTAGAGAGTTATCTCGTGACGGGGGAGCTGGCTTTGGGCGGTCTCACCATCGCCTTATTGATCGCTTTACCCCTTGGAATCGGTAGCGCCTTGACGACGCGCCGAAGCGTAGTCCGTCTCGCGCACCTTGTCAGCATGAGCGGAGCGGCTGTGCCCGGTTTTTGGATCGGTCTGTTGCTTGTCGATCTGTTTGCCGTCCGTCTCGGATGGTTACCTGTGATGGGACGGGAAGGGATGACGTCACTCGTCCTCCCGGCTCTATCGCTCGGCTTTCCACTTGCAAGCGTCTATATTCCATTGATTCGACTGAATCTACGCCGTGAACTGAACCAACCGTACATCGAGTTGGCACGGATGCGTGGGATATCCGAGCGGACGATCCTTTGGCGTTATGCGTTACGCGGCAGTGTGCCACCGGTACTGTCCGTGTTCGGTCTGACGCTCGGCAGTCTTGCCGGAGGTGTCGTTGTCCTCGAAGTCCTGTTCGCGTATCCAGGTGTCGGAAAATTAATGGTCGATGCGATTCTACAACGCGATTACCCACTGATCCAAGGGTACATCTTGCTGACGACAGGAGTCATTCTTGTCTTGCATCAAGGTATCCGGTCGCTAAACTGGGCGTTACGACCAGATTGGCAGAAAGGAACACACACATGAAAAAAAGATGGCTTATTTTATGGGGATGTCTTCTATTATTTATTTCATATACCGTATTTAAAAATCCATTTAATACAAACGTAGCGAAAAGACTTGAGCCTGTTTCATTCGAATATTGGCTCGGAACAGACGGTTTAGGACGAGATTTCGCAGCTCGTCTTTTTTTAGCTGGTTTGATATCCTTAGGTTTCAGCCTACTTACGGTGTTGCTCACAGCATGCATCGGTACCTGTCTTGGTTGTCTAGCCGGTTTTTATGATGGACGACTCAAGCACTTGATTCATCGATTAGAAGATGGTCTCGTGATTTTTCCGGACACCGTTCTAGCACTTGTCATCGCCGGATTATTGGATGCCAGTCCTCAAAGTTTGATCTTTGCGATTTTACTCATCAAATGGATTTCCTACGCGCGATTAAGCGAGACACTCGTGACCGAGACGATGCAAAAGCCATACGTCAGCATGGCACGCATCAACGGGTTAACAGACAGTATGATCTTGCGACGCCACATCTTACCGCCCATCATTCGGCAAGTCGTCGTGTTAATGAGTTTGGATGTCGGCAAAGTCATCTTATTCTTATCGGCATTCTCTTATATCGGGCTTGGTGTCCAAGCACCACTGCCAGAGTGGGGAGCGATGTTGAATGAAGGACGTCCCTATTTCAGTTCGGCACCCCGGCTCATGCTTTTGCCAGGTGCTTGCATCGTCTTGACCGTCGTCGCGACGATGGGATGGACGCGGTGGATGAAGAAAAAAGGAGGATACGTAAATGATTCAGATTCGGAGCTTACACGTTCGGGCGAAACACGTCCTTCTGCATGACGTGAATCTATCGCTACCAGCTCATCGATTCATCTGTCTCGTCGGAGCGAGCGGGAGCGGTAAGACGCTCTTGTTGAAACGATTACTGGATCGATTGCCGGACGGAATTTCGTCAAGCGGAGAAGTTATCTCGGACGAACCGCTTCGGCGTGGTCTCGATATCGGTTACATACCGCAGCAGTATACCGATGCGTTTCTTCCGTTTTTAACGATGCGTCAGATGTTACGGGATACATTTCGCGCACATGGGCGCAAGATCAATCACCCTTATATCAATGACGTCTTACGAACACTTGAGTTGGACCCGACCTGGTTGGATCGGTATCCAGCAGAGTTGAGTGGTGGGCAATTACAACGGTTTGCGATTCTGTTTGCCGTTGCCTTAAAACCACGGTTGATTTTAGCGGATGAATTAACGACGGCACTCGATCCCGTCTTGACCCGGCGTTTACTCGACTGGTTGACTGAGTACCAACACCAGTACGGGGCAACGATTGTGTTCGTCACCCACGAATTAGGACCTGCCTTACATTATGGACAGCTACTCGTCTTGATGCAGGATGGACGAATCATCGAGACGGGAACACCACAGATGATCGAGCAAAGTCGTCATCCATTTACGCTTGCCTTGATGCAGGCACATCGTACGTCACTAGAAGAAAGGAAGAGTTCATGTACCCAGTCTTATCCGTAACAGATCTTACTTATCAGATAAAGGATCAGTCAATCTTGTCGAATATCTCGTTTCACGTGACGAAAAAGGCGTCGATTGGCATCATCGGTGAGAGTGGGAGTGGCAAGACGACACTCGGACGATTGATCCTCGGTCTTCTTAAACCCACGCATGGTTTGATTTCCTTGCATGGAAAGGCATTTCCGAATGGGCAACGAAACGAGCGACGAGCTATTCAAGCCGTCTTTCAACATCCTCTCGCTTCCTTTAATCCAGAATGGACGGTACGGGAATCGATTCTTGAACCGTTTCGTCAGCATCGTCCGATTTTGCGGCATTTCCCAGCTACGTCAGAAGAGGATCTCATGACTGCCCTCGCGCTTGCGGTCGGGGTCGAGGAACAGTTATTTGATCGATTGCCCCATCAATTGAGTGGGGGACAAATTCAGCGTGCCGCGATTGCCCGCACGATTTCAATTGAACCCGACATCGTCGTGATGGATGAGCCGACGACGGGGCTTGATGTCGTCTCTCGCGCACAAATCATCGAGCTACTAGAACGCTTGCAGCAGATACTCGGTGTCAGTCTTGTATTGATCTCGCACGATATCGACTTCATCCGGCGTCTCTGTTCGGAAACACTTGTCTTACGTGACGGTCGTGCTGTTGATTTAATTGATCAATTGGAATCAGGTGGTGCGTATACCCAACGGTTCGTCGAGGCCGGAACATGGTGAAAGCACAACCGACTCACAAAACGTACTGGTTACTCGCTTATCCGCTGATTCTCTCAAGTATTGCGACACCCTTGCTTGGTGTGACCGATACCGTCGTCATCGGTCAATCCGGTGATCCGCGGGCAATCGGCGGTATCGCCGTCGGAGCAGTCTTCTTTAATACGATTTATTGGTTGTTTGGTTTCTTAAAAGTGAGTACGACAGGATTCAGCGCTCAAGCCAGCGGAGCGAATGACGGGCACGCCTTACGGACGTCACTTTACCGACCGTTATTTCTAGCAGCCTGTATCGGTCTGCTTATCCTGTTGTTCCGACAGCCGCTCGAGCAAATCGGACTCTACTTACTTGCACCACCTTCTGACTTGCTCGACGCCGTCAAGACGTACATTTCGTACCGGATGATTGGCGCACCGTTCGTGTTGATGGGGTATGCGTTACTCGGCTGGTTGATTGGTACCGGGCAGGTCAAGCATGCCTTGTTCGTCCAATTGTTCAGTACAGGAGTCAATGTCGTTCTCGATATCGGTTTCGTCTACGGATTGAATGCCGGAGTTGCTGGAATTGCGGTTGCGACCGTCATCGCGGAGATCAGCATCGTCGTCTGTGCTCTGTACCTAATCCGTAGTCATTTGGCGATGACACGTGATGAATGGCGTGCCTTGACGGCGTGGCAGGCGTACCGTCAATTCTTTCAAGTCAATCGTGACTTGTTCATTCGCACGATTTTCCTTCTACTGGTCACCGGTTGGTTTACACGTGCTGGTGGACAATTCGGACCGGATGTCCTCGCAGCCAACGCGATTCTACTGCAAATCCAGTATTTGATTTCGTACTGGTTCGGTGGACTCGGTCATGCGTCAACCGTTCTCGTCGGTCGGGCAAGAGGAAATCAGGATCAGACAGCATACCGGACGAGTGTCCGTTTGGCACAGACGTTCGGATTCTACTCGGTCGTCTTCTGGTCACTGGTGCTCCTTTCCCTTGAGACACCGCTTCTTCAGTTGTTCACTTCAGAAGAGGCAATTCTAAACGCAGCGCGCGATTATTACTTCTGGATCAGCATCCTACCGCTTCTCGCCGGTTGGGCGATGATCTACGAAGGCATCTTTGCCGGGCGGGTTGAAGCAACACCCGTCCGAAATTCGATGATTCAAGCAGGCATTGGTTTTGCGGTCGTCCTTCTGCTGACACCGACTTTTGGAAATCATGGCGTCTGGGCAGCGTTTTTGACGTTCTTCTTGATTCGCTCCTTATCGTTGATTCTCGCAGAAACAAAACGATGAAAAACCCGCTGTTTCCCTCGTGCGCAAAGGGAACAGCGGGTTATTTGTCGTCGATCGCTAAAGGACGGACGAAGAGGGCGTTCAAGTGATGGACGAGCACATGACGCAGGCGTTCTTTTGGCAGACGTTCCGGTCGAAACAAGGCGTGGAAGGCTAACCCGTCAACGAGTGCTGCGAGACGTTCACTCTCAAGCGCAATGTCTAAACCCGCTCGGAGTGTACCGTCCGGGATCTGTGTCAACAGTACCTGGACCATATGATAGATATCATCCGGATTTTCCGTCGTTTGCGACGTATACGCGGACATCATGAATTGAAACCAAACTTGCATCTCGAGCTGATACTCGGGTGCGTAAGGTAAGACCTCAAGTAAGACGTCACATAACGTCTCTTCCGGGGTTCCTCCTTTCTCGAAAATGGTTGTGATGCGTGCTTGGACCCGCTCTTGGACGAGGTCCATCGAGAAGCGAAGCAACTCGTCCTGGGTCGTGAAGTAATACCGTAAGGCACCCAGCGAGAGTCCCGCTTCCTTGGCGATCGTCCGGACACTGGCTTGTTCAATACCGACTTGAGAAATCGTGCGCCACGTCGCTTCGGCGATGAGGCGTTTTCGTTCTTCGTGATTGACTTGTTTTGGCATACTTCAAGTATAGCATCTTTTTTAGCACGAATGTATTAAAAAGACTAGTCAAACTTCGGAAGAGGTGTTATCTTTATGATACAGTCGTATTAAAAAAGGAGAGGGTTGATATGCAACTCGTCGCGTGGGCAATCGTCTGTTGTGAGATTTTGTTTTGGGTCTTCATCGTCGCCGGACTGATCGTGCGTTATGGATTCAGACGCGAAAGACTCGGTTTTCGATTGATGGCGATGTCGCCGGTTATTGATATCGTCTTACTGCTCTTAACGGTGTTTGACTTAAGTCGCGGCAGTACTGCAACACTCGCGCACGGACTTGCTGCGATCTATATCGGTGTCTCACTCGCCTTCGGCAAACAGATGATCGCCTGGGCGGACGAGAGGTATCGCCGGTTCATCCTGCGAGAACAAGTATCGCGGGAGCAAATTTCAAAGGCGCGCAAAGAGCGAAATGGGTTCTATCGGCATGTGCTGGCCTTTTTGATTGGTGGGGCGTTACTCGGTGCCATGATCCTGTGGCTGGGAGATGCTGAGCAGACGGAGAGTCTCTTACGGACGTTACAATTGTGGGGACTCGTCCTCGTGATCGATGGGGTTATCTCGATGAGTTACACCGTCTTTCCAACTCGATCCAAATAAAAAAACGAACCTTGTCTGTCAGCGGTCGACAGTGAAGGTTCGTTCCCGAATCGTATTCGTATGGACTTGTTTCCGGGCGTCGATCGAATCCCGAATGTGGATGATGTAGCGACGTCCTTTTTTGTATCCCGTGCGCGGTGGTTTAATTCGGATCTCTTTGCCGTCAAGGACTTCAATCTCCGTTTGCATCCGCTCACCGTTCGAATCCGTCACGGTGACTGTTCGGTTCGAGACTTGCTCCTTCCGTAATCCTTTCGCATATTCGATGTCGAAGGTATGGTACGAGGAGATGGAGCGGGCACGCGATTTGAAGTGTGGCTCGTCCGTCCGTTCGTCGAGAGTGCAGTAGCAACCTGTGAACAAAAGACTCGCCGAGAGGAGTATCGAAAATAGATGTTTCACGAAAACGCTCCTTTATGTATTTGGTAATTTTAGTATAAGACAAATTTTGGGTTACGACAATCCTTCTTGAGACCGAGTCGTTGACAGCTATTAAATTCAAGCAGGTCCATGCTATAATCGACCGAGAGAAAGGAAGCGATACACCATGCCAGTACAACCAGACCAACGCGAGATCATCGTCTCGATCCGGACGAGTTATGATTTTAAAGCGGATACCGGTCGCGCGATCCGCGTCATCGAGTTTCACGGACGCCGGACGACGCTGTTCGATACGTTCGAAGCGTCGTCACCGAAACGGATGATCTTGATCGAGATGATTCGTGCCGTCCAATCGTTCAAGGAACCCTTCCACATCATCTTCAACGTCGAATGTAACTTCGGTTTCAAGTATTTGACGGATCAGCGGAAATGGGAAAACCGGGACGTCGGGAATACGTTCCTTGACTTAATTGAACAAGGTGGTCATACGTATGAATTACGAGACAGCTCGTTCTATGAAGGCGGAAAAGCCCTCCAAAAATGGCTCGGCAACACCTTAAAGCAAAATAGCTGAAAAAAAAGGCTGATTCCATGATGGAGTCAGCCTTTATCCGTTGCGTCGATTGTCTCGCTTTCGAGATATCGGTACAACGTACTTTTACTAATACCGGTCTGTTCGCGGATATCAGCGAGTGAATAGTTTTTACTTTGATACATCGCGATCGCGCGGCGGACATTTTCATCCGGCTTCCGCGGTCGACCGGTCTGCTTGCCTTGTTCTTTTGCTTTTGAAAGTCCCGCACGCGTCGACATACTGATGACATCACTTTGCAGCTGAACGAGATGGCGCGCTGTTTCAAGAAATGACAACGAGGCACGCTCGCTCGTCCGAATCTGTTCGCGGAGTGACCATAATGTCGCTCCACGCGTCTCCATCTGCTCGAGCATTTCGATCAAGTGCCGCGTCGAGTCGGCTAAGATATAAAGATGCGTGACGATGACTTCGTCTCCTGTCTGAAGTGTTTCAAGCATCTGTTCTAATTCCGTCCGGCGTTTGGCCGAATCATGCGTCTCGATGACACGTGTCGTTACATTCATTAGGTCGGCTTCCGCTTGTTGCGAAGAACAGTCTGGATCATCCGGATAGGGTCTCATGTAGAAATATTGCATGGATGAAGCTCCTCTCTGTCGATCACGATCGACGTCAGTTCCTCATCAGTATACCGTATTCTTATCGTCGTGCCGCAGAAAACCGAAAACATGCCTTTCTTCTCATGTTCGGATCGACTAATTTGTGGTAAATTGAGTGGAAGTAAGTTTCTCGGACTCATCCCGATACCATTCATTCTTTTTAAATGAGGTGCTCATCATGAACAAAGAAGATCATCAACTCGCCCGTCAGCTATTGACGACCTATTTCATCGGCACACAATTAGCGACGGTCCACGTCGCAGGCTATGTCACGCTCGAATTCATCAATTTGTTTGATACGACGGCGCCTGAACTACGACTACGGATCGAGACCGATCGTCTGTTTTATGGCGATGTCGAGACGACACAGGACTGGGTCGTCCGCCATGCAACAAAGGAAGAGATGTTGCACTTGATCGTCTCGCTTCACGCGGAACGGATCACCGGTGTGCGGATCGGCAAGACGGCACCGCACTTATTCTTAACGTTTAGCAACGGACAAACGCTCGTCTTGAACGGATCGGATACATATTATGAATCGTGGGCGATCGATATCGGCCTCGCGCCACACCGGGCCGACGCAACGATCGTTGCTGTACCGGGTGACGAACTGGCTGTTTTTTCCGGAATTGGTGAACAAGTTGAAGACTGAGTGGACACGGATGGAGTGGTGCGACTGGATCATGCCGCTCGTTGCGTCACGTTATCCGGATCACTGTGCCGTTTTACTTGCCGGCAGTCATACGCGAGGGCAAGCGACCGCACAATCAGATGTCGATGTAATCATCTTTGAAGCAAGTCGACGTCAGGCGTACCGGGAATCGTTCATCCACGACGGTGTGCCGGTCGAAGCATTCGTCCATTCCTTCGAGACGATTCAGCCGTTTTTTGAGAGTGACCGGGAACGTGGTCGCCCGTCCCTGCAACGAATGGTCGCCGACAGTTGGACGATCGAAGATCATCCGCACCTTGCGTCTATTCGTAGGGAAGCGGTTCAACAATTAGCGGACGGACCTGTTGCGTGGACGAATTCGGAACAAGAGCGCGCACGTTATTTTTTAAGTGATGTGCTCGACGACTTCGAGAGTGTGACGAACCGCGCAGAAGGTCTAGCGATTGCATCTCGTTTATATGAACAGAGCATCGAGTTCATCCTTCGCACTAATCGTCGCTATATCGGACAAGGGAAGTGGGCGATTCGTGCTCTTGCGGAGTTTGACGAAGACTATGCTAGTCGACATACGATGGCATTCGAGTTGTACTATCAGTCGGATGACCGACGAGAAGTGATCGCATTAGTCGACGATTATCTCGCACCATTCGGCGGGCGTTATTTTGACGGCTTTACGCTCGGTAAACGATAACAAGCAAAAGGAGGTACGCTTTCGGATCAATTGACCGAGAACGTGCCTCCTTATCGTTCGCTTTTGTTTAACGCCAATGGGACGGACGGAGTAAGCGACGCGGTAACTGTGTCGCGGCATTACCGATTGCCGCATTGATTTGTGCCTGTGTCAAAAAGAGTGCATCCGTCAGATCGGCGTCCTTGACGTTACAGTCTCGCAAATCAGCCCCAAGAAAGTTGACTCCGCGCAGGTTACTACTCGACAGGTTTGTCGCGAGCAACCACTGATTCTGAACACTGATACCTGAGAAATCACGCCCGGGTAACTGTTTTCCGACCCAGTCGCGTGGTGTCTGGTCGCGTCTTCCGCTATACTGAACTTGAACACGAGAAGCGATCATTTCAAGGAGTGGTCGGACGGTTTGACGAATAGACATGAGATTAAGCCGTTCAAATTGATCCGCAGGTAATGCCGCGTACCTGGTCAGTGCGGCAAGCGTCTCATCGAGTTGATCGTGGATGTCACGCGTGACATCACGTTTCCCGTCGGTTATGTACCACATCATTTCAAACAAATGAACCATCTTCGGGAAGGCAGCATAGATTGCTTGGCGTCGCTTAGGTGCATCATCGCCTTGAAACGTCTGCTGTGACAGATGTTGTCCGGCACCAAAACAATCATAGACGGTGCAGCCTTTGTAGCCACTATCGCGTAACCTGTCATGGATGCGACAGCTGTAATCCGCGTCAAGATTACGACACGGTGTTGCTTCCGGTTTGTCATGACCAAAATCACTAGATTTCGAAAAAGCGAGTGCGGTACAACATAAACCAAAACACTTCGTACAATCAATCTGGAATGTAGGTTCCATCGTATTCACCTCCACTACTACTATAACAAGAAAGGAGTTTGGACATGCTGAAAATTCAACTCAATGAAAATGAGGACGGACAAGACTGGATTCGAAAACAAGTGCGTCAATACAATGTCGAGCGTTCACCATTTCATGCGACGAAACGCTCCGATGGTACACAAGCCGTCACATTACTTGCGACGCGTGATGATCAACCGATCGGCGGCACCTCAGGAGAAATGTACTGGGGCTGGTTACATATTGAATGGTTCTTCGTTGCCGAAGAGGAACGGGGACGTGGGCTCGGTACTCAGTTATTCCTTCAACTGGAGGAATGGGCACGAGCAGCGGGTGTTCAGCGAATCCGCGTCGAGACGTTCTCGTTTCAAGCGCTTCCGTTTTATGAGCGACAGGGATTCGTCGAAGTCGGGCGAATCGATAATTATCCGCCGGGTGCCAGCTATCACCTGCTCGTCAAGCAGGTCGACCGATGAAACGGCGACTCCTGTTCACCTTAGTTATGGGATTACTACTCGGGACGTTGACGGGGATGTCCCAACGTCAAGAGACGACTTCCTTCACGGCACAAACGGTCACGAAGTTATATACACAGATGACGAACACGCCGATCGAAGCGCGTGATGTCTACTTCGTCGAACGTTTGTCTGAGCATTATGCCGTCGCGTATCTTGAAGCGAAACACGACCGCTTATTTTTGCTCCTGCAACAAACTGACAAAGTACAACGAATCGATCGAATCATTCGCGCCAAGCAGACGATGGAGACAGATTGGTTCGAGGGTCGTTTGCTGACGACGCCGGAAGGTCGGTATCTTGTCGCCTACGGCATGAATGCCTCAAAACAAATGAAAACGATCCGGTTCGAGCCCTATAAGACGACTGCTGATGGGGAAGCACCACTTCGTCCGATGCGACGATCACTATCAGTCGCAGGTCAGGAACGTTTTCATACCGTCCAACCGTTACCGGACGCCTTCCCGCATTCGCTCTACTTTGAGATGATCGCGACGAGCGTAGATGGACAAGAGACGATGCAACGCTTGACGTCATCAAGCGATAACGCATCCTTATTTTCTAAGAACCGTGACTTTTAGTATACTGTATACGAAAAAAGGGGGGAAAAATATGTGGATTGTCATGAACCAGTTACATGTCGTGAAAGGTGCGGCAGATCAAGTCTCAGCACGTTTTAAGACGACGAAAGGGATTGAGCGGATGGAAGGGTTTCACCGGATGCAGGTCCTCGTCGATATCAGTCAGGAACAAGAAGATATCGTCACGATCATGACAACCTGGTCGAATCAAGCAGCATTCCATGCGTGGCAGGAGAGTCAAGCTTACAAAGGCGTGCACCATAAGCGGGATAACGGCACGTCCGAAGTCAAACCGCTCGTGACGTCGAATACGGTAACGGAATATGCGATCGTCGCCGATCACAGCGCCGCAACAGAATAAATATAGCACCCCTGAGAGGCATCTTCTCAGGGGTGTTGTCTGTAACAATAGATTAGATTGTTTTTCCGTAATTTGGGTATATTTTAACAAAATAGACGAAACGAGGTGGCATCGCATGGTCTATCGTAAACCTATCGTATCCAGTCTATCCATCCTCTGTGGTATGATCCTGCTCTTTGGTTTCTTGACGAGTGGCGGGTTCATTTATCTCTACTTCTTCGTCTTACTGTTCGCTTGCGTCTCCTTCTTACGTGAACCGTTGACACGTAAAGAGTGGTTACGAGAGGGGATTGCTTTCATCTTTTGGTGTTCCTTGATTTATTTGCTGCAGCATCTCGTCTTCATGACGTGATTCATTTTTCGTATTGCTCGAACAAAGGAAGGATGATATCACGACCTGTCGCCGAAAGATGAATCGACACGTCACGTTTCGGATCCTTCAAGTAGATGTCGGTCTTTTTGACACGCTTGTCGAGATAAACTTCGTATTGCTGTCCTTTTGTACCTTCTCGGAACGTCAGGTATTTCCACTTCGCCCGTTTTCCTCGTACATCAGCCTGTTCACTCGTCTTGATCGCTTTTTGTAATTTCCCGGATTCATCACTCGTCATCATAATCATGTTTTCCCAATCGAGGCCTTTTTCCGAAATACGATTTCCTTGATCATCTTCTTCAAAACGGATATGCGAAAACTGTTTTTGATGGAACAATGTCTCGTTTTGGTTATCTGCAACAAGGTCATCTGTTGTTTGATTCGGCTCTTGGAGTTCAGTTGGTTGTTCCGTCGTATGGCGAATCGATAATTCGTAGCGGAATTCACGTCCGTTTTTCTCCGTTGCGACAACCGTTCCATAATGTTCTGGTGTGCCGTCACCAGGAATGAATCGGACCTTTCCTGGTTGTTTCATTGAATGGATCGGGTGTTCCGCACGCCGTCCACCATACAACTGTGGTATTCGAACCGAAACGTCGTATGTCGAACCGAATTGTTGATTGTAGACGAGATAGAGATCGACATCACGGGTGAACGGTGTCAAAGAATTCGTATATACGAAAGACGTTGTACGTGTATCTTTTTTTGTGACATCCGTCGCCTCGATGACGAGGTAACCTGATCCTGGAAGTTCTAATGTTCGAGCAGAATGATCTGCGATCTTCTCATCAGGATTAAACCAGTCGTCTTTTTTTAATACAGTAGGCTTCACATTAAAGTTCTTCCGTTGTGGAGTCAGAGCAGTCTTCTTGAAGACATCGTCTTTCTTTGGTAATGGATAGTACCCGCCTTTAAACGATGTCTGACAATATAAATATCTCTTCTTTCCAGCTTTCACGTAACGAACGGTTTGACCTTCATAATCTTCGAACGGATTCGTCATCATGACGGAATAGATATCGCCGACAGCGTAATCAGTAGGTGCATCGCTCACTTTAGACGCGCACGTTTTTTGGATGACAGTTCGTTCTTTAGCTGACAAGGTGCGAGATTCTTTTTCGTTGAATTGCCCTCCGTCATACATTTGCGATAAGTAACCCCATTTAAAATTGGGGGTATCACTTTGACAACCGCTTAACGCAAGCGTTGCACCGAGTATTAGTCCGGTCCAGTAACGTTTATTCATTTGTTAAGCACCTCACTAAGTGCTTCACTTGTCGTACCCGACAGCTTCGCACCGTTCTTTGATCCTGGTTTGATGACATAGATTTCAAGCTTTTTTGATCGCTTTCGTTCGAATAATTCAAACGTTTGGCTTTTCCCTTGGCGAATCAACGTTAACTTTTTCTGCTTTAGTTTTTTGCCTTGTGGCTCCATGACGTCAGTTTCTTTTAATTCCTGAGCAATCTTTTTTGCTAATTTATCCGGAATCGCTGAAATATATTTATAATCGTTTTTTACAAGCTCTTTCGGTGATTGATGGATGAATCCAACATATCCAGTTGATGTTTGATCTAGAAATCCATTTTTGTGGTTCACAGGTTTTTTATAGTTTTGATTAAGACGTAAATAAATCGATGTTTCCTGAACGACTTTACCTTCGTCTTTTTTGCGGACGGTCGCGAAGTGTACGGTCTGTCCTACAGAAAGCTGGTTCGGAAGTTGTTTTCGCTCGATTTGGTACGATTGACCTTTAACGAACTCTTGAATGCTAGGTCCCGCTCCGGTATAACCACCACTAATCCGTAATTCGATCGATGAGCTTTGCAATCCGACATTGGGAATGACACGAAAAGCTAGGTTCAATCCAGGGCCAGTCAGGGGCTCGGTCGATGAAAAGAGTGTTTCTTCTTTGTCTTTTTCCTTCGTAAAAACGACGAATTGTCCCTCCGGTGGAATTATTAGTTGATACGATGGGAAAAGATAACGCCCCAGTCCATTCGTTTGCTTACTTTCTTCATTTTCCTGTTTTTGCTGATCCGTCACCTCTTTTGGAACGTCTTCAAAACGAACGACTGTTGATTTAGGTTCTATCGGTTTTTTCGACCAATTGACGAATGGATAATCACTTCGTTTAATCTGATGGATCGCATAATCCGCATGGCGTATCGGCTGACAGGCCAGATAGTCTTTTTTTTCGTCTGATAGGAAACGAACGTGTTGGAACTCACGTCCTTGGATATTTGCAGGAAGAAAATACAAATCGAATCCTTCGTGTTGCACGTATCGGTCAGGTAAGCGCTTCATGTCAGGTTTTTGCTGACAACCCTTCAACAAAGCAGCGGTTTGTTTTTTCGGGAGGTCCGGTATCTCTTGACCATCAAAGGTAGTCGAAATACCGCCCCAGTAATTGGCGTCATATGTAAGGTCTAAGTATTGTTCTTTACCGCATCCGGCAAGTAGGACTGCGCCTGCGAGAATACCGGTATGTATATAGCGTCTCATGAAAAACCTCCTTCATCCTAATGACTATATTTTACCATAATTTCAAGAATAGACAGAATTTTCTATAAAACTTTAACATCAAGATGTTTGACATCTCTTGACGCGGGAATAATAGATGCATGCACGGTCAATCTATTACTATGGGGGTTTTAAGATGGGTACATTTATTCAAGCAGTTGATGGCACGAAGATTTACGTCGAGGACGTCGGATCGGGTCAACCGGTCGTCTTTTTACACGGCTGGCCGGCAAACAACAACATGTTCGAGTATCAAAAGAATCTGCTCGTCGAAGAAGGATACCGTTACGTCGGAATCGATTATCGCGGTTATGGTAAATCAGATGCACCGGCAACGGGATACGATTACAAGACGATGGCGTCCGATATCAATGAAGTCATCGAACAGCTGAAATTAACGAATGTCACGTTGCTTGGCTTCTCGATGGGAGGAGGAATCGCCTTGTCCTATCTCTTGCAATACGGGGATTCAAAAGTCAGTAAGCTCGTTCTCGCAGGAGCTGCAGCCCCTGTCTTTACACAGCGAGATGGCTATCCATACGGAATGACAAAAGAAGAAGTCGATGCGTTGATTGCCGACACGAAACAGGATCGTCCGTCGATGCTCAAAGGATTTGGGGAAATCTTCTTTGCGAAGGAACATCCAGAACCGCTTCAACAATGGTTCCATGGTCTTAGCATCGCCGCTTCGTCACATGGTACGATTCAGTCAGCAATCGCCTTACGTGATGAAGATTTACGTGGAAAACTCGGAGACATCAAAGTCGATACGTTAATCATCCACGGTAAAAAAGACCAAGTTTGTCCGTTCGAGTTCGCGAAAGAAATGCAAAAGGAAATCCCACAGGCACGACTTGAAGTCTTCGAAGAGAGTGGACACGGCATGTTGCTTGATGAACAAGAGAAATTCAACGAAACGTTACTCTCTTACGTCAAAGGAAATCAAACCGTCTAATCCAACAAGCCATGGACACCCGTCCATGGCTTGTTTATGTACAGAAAAAAGTATGCGCCGGCGCATACTTTTAAGGGCGATACTTCCGCATGAACCGTTGATCGATCCAGCGTTTCAGATACCAACCAAGTCGATTAGTTGAGTAAGATTTACCATACAGGGAAACCGCATGACGTGGTCCCATCGATAAAATCGTCAAGTAGTTCGTTTGCGGACGATACGTTTGGAGTGCTTCTTCCTGGACGTACCGTAAGAGATTCGTAAGCAGAATCGGTGCTTGCCGGACAGCTGTGACGCCGTTCTTTGGAATATCGGGATAAGCGACGAGGGTCGCCGCGTCACCCGCAGCAAACAGACTTGGATGATCGAGCGCTTGCAACTGCTCATTGACAAGTAGGAATCCGTCTTCCGTATAGAGCTTACTGTCCGCAAACAATGCCGGAGCTTTCGCACCCGTCAAACGGATGATGGCATCTGACTCGATTGGCGGGTGATGTGAAAAGAGGAGAGGAGACGCCTCGTTCAGTGGCCGTTCTCGAATCCAATGAACATCGAGTTCTTGTAAGCGTCGTGTAATGGCTTCCGCTGCTAGGTGTCCTGAAAGTAACTCTGGATCCGTGATGAGCATAATCGGCACACCCGCCGCTTTTAAGGACGCCGCCATCTCGACGGCCGCTGCACCGCTTCCAATCACGACCGGACACTTTGCTTGTTGCAGTCGCTTTAATGTATTCGGTAACCGGTAGTTCGGTTTGATCGATAATCGTGTCGTGTCTTCCGACCAATCGAACGAGCCGATATTCGTCGAGACGACGTCATAGGTATAGCGTCTGCCGGATGCACCGAAGACGATTTTTTCAACAGGGTCGATTTTGATGACGGTTTCCTCGATGAATGGTTTATCATAGGCGCGACACAAGGCGGCGACGTCGACACGGATTTCATCAATGTCGTACGTTCCGTCAGCAAGCCCGGAGTACATACCCGAGTAATATTGATGCGTCGAGGCATTTAAAATCAGCCACTCGACGTCTTCTGTGGGTCCGTGGGTAATGCAGTGCAGGTGAGCGTGCCCTGCACCAATCAAAAGGATTCGTTTCATGTCGTTCTCCTTCAATCTGTCTTGCTAGAGTGTACCCGGATACGGGTGACGGTAATCATAGCCAAAAGACAAGAATGATAAACAGGAGAATGACCATGAGATAGACGATATCCTGACGCTGAACGACCGGCACCTCGTAATACGTCCGCTCTGCTGAAAAATGACGGGCTTCGATGGCGATTGCCATCCGTTCTGCCCGTTGTATTGACCGCGAGAAGAGTGGTAAGCCAATCGAAAGAAATCCATCCCCTGGAAAGCGACTCTGCACGTTCCGAATCATCCGGACTTGCCGCAAGACGCGGACTTCTTCGACCAGTTGTGGCAGAAAGCGGATCCCGGCAAGGAACCCATACGCGAAGCGAGGCGACACCTTTGCCTGGTGAATTAAGCTCATCACGAACCGGGTCGCATCGGTCGTCGTGACGAAAGCGAAACTTAAGCAGACGAACGTTGCCATCCGTAAAGCAAGTAACCAGCCATGTACGACACTTTCCGACGTGACATGAAACCAACCGAACGACCAGAGCGTGTTCGTACCTTTGCCAAACGCCGCCATCATCCAGAACGTCAGCAGGAACAACAGACTGTACGGCGCAAGGCGCTTCAAGAAATCGACGGGACCCCATCCGGAGAGGAGTAGCAAGGCGAGAGCAAAACTTAGGAACACCAACGTCTTGACCCAGTCGTTCGTTGCAATCAAGGCAAACATGATCAAAAACATTCCGCTCCCCTTGATGACAGGATTGAGTTTAGCGAACGGTGACGCGTTTGTTTGCATTGCGCTTCACCTCCTGGAATTGGTACGAAAGTGGACGTTGCAGCTGACAGCGTTCGAGTAACGGAACATGCGCGAATAACTCGTTCGGACGCCCGTCAAAAGCAATCCGCCCTTGCTCCATGACGAGGACACGATCCGCGTATCGGGCGACGAGTTCCATATCGTGTGTTGCCATGACGAGCGTCGTTCCGTTTTGTTGTTCCGTCAACAACTGTTCCATGAGCCGCCGTGTCGTCAATCCATCCTGTCCGAACGTCGGTTCATCGAGCAACAACAAATCCTTCGTCTGCCCGAGCATCGTTGCAACGCTGAGCCGTCGTTGTTGCCCCGTACTAAGCGCAAGCGGTGACTGCTGTTTGACAGATGCGAGTTCCAGTTGTTCGAGTAACGTTGTGCGCTCGTCACTCGTCGCTGCCCGGTGACTCCAGTCGATTTCTGCTTCGACCGTCAGTTTGAGAAACTGCAGATCAGGTTGTTGGAAGACATAGCCGACGTGCTCATAAAAGCGTCGCCGGGAGTAACGCTGAGCCGGACGTTCCTGGAACCGATATGTTCCTTGATGCGAGAGTAACCGACCGAGTGTTGCAAGCAACGTACTTTTCCCGGAGCCGTTTGCCCCGAGCAACATCACCCATTCTCCTGTCTGCAGGGAAAATGTTGCATCGGTCAGCGGGTAAGGTGCTTTCGTCGATAATGCAGCGACGTGTAACAAGGGAGTGCCTGCTGTAGCGACTGAGGGAAGCACGTGAAGTCGCGCCGCTTGTGGTCCATCTATGGGTAACGTTTCTAACGTATACGGATACAAAGAGGGAACAGCGATCCCTTTCGCTTGAAGCTCCGTATACGCCTGCGGAAACAAATCCTGTGGATGTGCCGTTGCAGTCACCGATCCGTCCTCAAGTAAGACGATCTGATTGACATATGGCAAACAGACATCGAGTTGGTGTTCAATCAAGACGATCGTTAAATCGTGTTCTTTCTGAATCCGAAAGATCAACGCCATCAGCTCGTGTTGCCCGATCGGGTCAATCTGAGCCGTTGGTTCATCGAGTAATAAGATCGTCGGATCAAGTGCCAGGACCGCGGCGAGCGCGAGGCGTTGTTTCATCCCCCCGGATAGACTCGCGATTGGTGTCGAGAAGGGGAGAGGGAGACCAACAAGTGCGAGTAAGCGTTCAATGCGTTCCTCCATCTCTTCGCGTGGAATCGACCGGTTTTCTAAACTAAAAGCGATTTCGCGTCCAATCGTTTCCATGCAGAACTGTTCTTCTGGGTTTTGGAATAAGATTCCGACCGAACCGGACCGGGTAACAGTTCCCGTCTGTTCGACTTCAATCGTCTCTGGTGTCAGTCCGGCTAGGGCATGAAGCAGTGTCGTCTTGCCACTCCCGCTTCGTCCAAGCAGAAGGGTCGTCCCGTGCTCGATCGTCAGCGATACATGATCGAGCACCGACTTCATCTGACCCGGATAGCGGATGCTGAGGTCGTCGACAGTAATCATGCGACTTCCCGTTTCGCACGTCCTGCCGCAAATCCGTTCAAGACACCGGTCGCAACAAGGCGACGGACGAGAACTGCTGCGAGCAAGCCGCCGAGTAATGCACCACTGATCAATTGTAAGCCAGTTGTCGCAAGCAACGTCGTCGTCGTGTAGTAACCGAATCCGTTCGCGATCAGACTATAGACAATGCTACCAATCGCGGCTCCAACACCCGATAACATCAATGTCGATGTGTCATAACGGCGATAACGCGTCATCGCAAAGACGAGTTCCGCACCAAGTCCTTGGCAGACCCCGATCAGTAGAGCCGATAAACCAAAATGACTACCCGTGAACAGTTCGACAGCTGCCGCGACGATTTCCGCGATGAGGGCGGCACCTGGTTTTTGAATGATTGCTGCGACAAGCGGGCTCGCGATGATCCAGATCCCAAACATCCAGTTGGCACCGACTGGTCCGAAGATCGCAGACATCGGTAACCAGAGTGTTGACCAACCGAGATAGATGACGCCGCAAGCGACGGCGAGCATCATCATGACCATGATTTCTTTCATTTTCCAGTGTTGCATCGTGTTCGTCCTCCTTTAAGTGGGAGAGACACCAAAAAGACCGCCCTCCGAAAAAAAGAGAGCGGTCCTCAGAAAAACTGCGCGCAGCAGGAGTCATTGGATGTGATCGCTCCACTTTCCTACGCTAGTATGAACTAGATCAGGTTCGAAGGGTCCGAAGTGAATCGTCTCAGCCAAATGGGCTCCCCTAGTGGATATGGTAATAGATGATACGCTGTTCACTTTAGGCAATCTTCTGTCTATTGTCAAGACACAATAAAACGATACGCCACGAAGGGCGTATCGTTAAACGACTTATTTATTGTCTTCGTTCTCTTCTTTTGCTTCTTCTGAAGACTCTTCCGTAGCTTCCGCTTCGTTGTCTTCGCCAGCTTCTGCTTGTGCCTCAGCTTCTGCTTCCTCAATTTCCTCAAGCTCTTGTTCAAGCGTTGACTCAACGACAGCTGCGACTTGAATGTCGCCTTCAGTGACGATACGGAAATCTTTTTGTTCTGGAAGATCAGCTACAGAAATTGAATCGCCGATTTCGAGGTTTGTGACGTCGACTTCGACGTTCTCTGGTAATTTATCTGGTGTTGCTGCGACTGTTACTTTAAAGAGTGTCTGTGATAGGAATCCACCGACTTTCGCGCCAGCTGCTTCCCCGACGAGTACGACGTCTGCTTCGACTTCTGTCTCTTCATCCATTTTGACGGCGATGAATTCGACGTGGTCGATTGTTGGTGTGAAGACATCCATATCACGACGGTTAATGAGAACGTTAACGTTCTTACCATCTAATTTTAGTGAAATCAAGACGTTTTCACCGTTTTCACGGATGATCTTGATGAGTTCTTTTTCTTCGAATGCGATTGGCGTACTTTCCACTTTGTAACCATACACGACACCAAGAGCTTTTCCTTCATGACGTAATTGTTTACGGAGTGAGCGTGGACGTACCTCGCGTTTTTCGACTGTTAATTTAACTGACATGTTCATTTCCCCCTTGAATTTGGTATAGCCCTCAAAAGGTAATGAATGTAGGAGCAGGACAAGTCCTGAACAATTTAAATATGCTAAGACAATCGGTTTCAGACTCATTTGAATCTGACGCTTTCGTGACTTTGCATTTCTCTCCCAGGTCATTACGCTGATATTGAGAAACATGTGTGAGTAAGTCACCGTTTGATGCGGTGCTAGTGAGTTTATACCCCTATGTTTTAAATCCTTAAACCTCTTTTTTTATTTTTTTAAAGTCGAAAGACCTCCAAACCGCTTGAAATCAAGGGTTGAGAGGTCTTTCATTTTTTTCTTTTTTTATGATAATGCGTTGGTTTTCACGGACCAGCGCGCGGACAAGACGTTCGATGTGCCGCATCGTCGTCTGTCCCATCGTCGAAATTTGTAGCCATTGATTACGGACGAGATAGTCGCTTTCATATTGAACATGATAGCCCTGGATCCGGAGAGCGTCTCCTAAAGCGGTTGCCGACGGATGGACGATCGTCAGGATTCCCGGCGCCTGTGCTTCTTGCGTTGCAAGAAGGTTAAAACCAGTCGCGCGAACGGCTTGTTCGAGATAGGTCATCTTGATGGCTGCTTGATCGAGATCAAGGGCATCGAGCGCTGCCTGACAAGCAAGCAACAAGTTCGATGAGCCGGAAAAGGCGATACCTTCCGCATAGAGTCCGAGATCCAGATAACGTGGAATACGTGGAGAAGGTAGGACGCGATCTACGTGACCGATGAACGCAAGACCCGGTAAACCACCAATTGCTTTTCCGGAGACGATCGTGACGAATCTGCAGCCGGCATACGAGAAACGCCCGGTTCCGACGGCGCTGATCGCATCGACGATGAGTGCGGTTCGTTGTTCTAACAGCGCTTTTACCGCATCGAGATCGTAGAGAACGCCCGTTGACGTCTCACAATGCGTCAACCAGATCCAGTCGTATTCCGTTTGATGCAGTTGACTCGCGAGTTGTTCCAAGTCGATTGGGTGACCGGGTGGAAGCGAGTGGACATCAAAGGACTTCCCAGCTCGTGCCGCGTGATCGATCAAGCGTTGACCGAACTCACCACCGTTTAGGATCAACCCATGTCCACTCAGTTGTTGTGCGACGATGTCGTTAGCGAGGGTGCCACTGCCAACAGCCATCGAGACATGTGGCAAATCCAGCAACTGACACATTCGGTCCCGTAAATCTTGATCGAGCTGGCGCATCGAAGCCGTCCGGTGCGGGCGCGGTGCTTGTTGCGCCGCTTGACGGACCGTCGGAGCGACTTCGACCGGACCGGCTAGAAAATGCAGAGGACGTAAGACGTCCGCGATGACGGATCGTTCGTATGTTGCGCGCGACAACAACATCGGTACGAACTGGGCATCGCCACTACCGAGCGTTGCTGCGATTGGTGTGAAGCCGAACCGCGCATATAGTTTAGCTTCCCGTGTCGTACCACTGATATAGACATGATCAATCGTTTCCCGTTCCAAGTAGACCATCAAAAAGCGCATCAATTGCATGAACGTACGACTATTGCGGTATTCGGGACGAACGCTGAGTAAGCGGATTTCCGCTGGGTCCGTCAGTGTCTCATCTAACGTTACGCCTTTTTCTTCAAGTGAAAAAGGGCGATGCTTCCGAATAGCAATCATCGCGACGAGTCGATCGTCTTCCTTGCCGATCAGATAAGTATTTTGATCATGAAACCGGTCAATCCGTTTCCGTTGGGTATTCGGTTGATGTTGCGGAATCTCTTCCGTGAAGGTGAGGTAGTTTAATTCATGGATTGCTTCCGCGTCCAAAGCGGTGGCAATGGAAAAGTCGATCATGAGACGTCCTCCTTATGTAATGACTGGCTTGTGAAGTGCATCATGAGCCCACAGGACAAGTAGACTTACGGCAACGGTACACAAGATATTGATGGGTCCCGCGTCAAAGTAGACAGGGAGTAACGGGAGCAGAACTACCGGAACCAGCCCCGCTTTGACGCTATCTTTCGTTACGAGATAAGACAGACCGAGTATGCCTAGTCCAGCAAGATATGCCCACGGAGTGATGGCGAAGACGATTCCGGAAAATACAGCATACCCTTTACCGCCCCGTCGCGGATGAAACAATGGAAACAAGTGGCCAATGAGTACGGCAAGAGCGACAGGATAAAATGCGTCTGTGATCTGTAGTGCAAGAACGGTCTTCGCAGCATCAAACAGGTAGACGAATAAAAAGGCCGGGAGCCCACCGGCGCGATGGGCGTTGCGGGCACCAATGTTTCCGGAACCGACCTGAGCCAAATCGGTACGACTGACGTACTTCCAGAGCGTACCGCCAAGAATACTGCCGATAAGGTAACCAAGCAGGAGATCAAGAATCACCGATGTTCCTCCTTTGTTTCTACGAGTTGAACGAGTTCTTTGACGGTCAAGGCATCACTGTCTGGAGCCGTCAGGACGGCATCGACCATCTTGGCTTTTCGATCTTGTAATTCCGTCATCTTTTCTTCGATCGTCCCGCGTGTCAGCAATTTGATGACCGTCACGTCGGATTGTTGTCCAAGCCGGTGGGCACGATCGGCAGCTTGCTGTTCGACGGCCGGATTCCACCAGCTGTCAAAGAGGATGACGGTATCAGCAGTTGCGAGGTTCAGTCCTGTTCCACCGGCTTTCAGGGAAATTAAGAAGAGATCGACTTCACCGTCATTGAACCGATCGCATAACGCCACCCGGTCTTCGAGTGGTGTCTCACCCGTCAACAGGAAGTGGGGGAGATGCCGTTGCGCAAGGTCCGAGCGAATGCGTTCGAGCATTTGTGTATACTGCGAGAAAATTAAGATTCGCTTTCTGGCGGCCCGTTTTTCGGCAATCAATGAGAGTAGACGCGTTCGTTTCGTTGCTTCCCCTGTGTATCCCTCAACGAATAAACCTGGATCGTTGCAAATTTGCCGCAAACGCGTTAACCCAGCCAGTAACTTCAAACGATCTTCGCGTTTCGTCTCGTCTAAATGTTGCAGTGTCTCCAGTTGCAGTTTGGCGAGATACGACGCATATAAGCGTTTTTGGTTCGGACCGAGCTCGACATAATGATGCTCGATCTGTTTCTTCGGTAAGTCCTGTAAGACATCCTGTTTCTCACGCCGTAATAAGAACGGTTGGATGAACTGTTGCATATCATCAAACGACCATTTCTCAAACGTCATTAGATCCGGCAGTAGCTCCGGAAACAAGACATGGAAAATCGACCAGATATCACGCGGCCGATTCTCAAGCGGTGTGCCCGTTAAGGCGAACCGTCGTTTTGCTTGCAGATGCCGCAGTTGACTGACCGTTTGCGACTGCGGATTCTTCAAGTGCTGGGCTTCATCAAAGAAGACGACGTCATATACAGGGTGACGACGGACGTCGGTCCGAAGCGTCGTATAGGAGACGATCGTTACCGTATCGTCAGGTAAGTGCTCCAGTTCGCGGAGTCGGCTAGTTTGAGAACCGGTGACGACATGAATCGGTCGATCGGGTAAAAAGCGCTTCAGTTCCGCTTCCCAGTTGCGGAGCAGTGACGCCGGCGCGACGATGAGCGCACGACGGTCAGGAATCGTCGCGATATAACCAATCGCTTGAATCGTCTTCCCGAGCCCCATCTCATCGGCTAGGATCCCGTGACATCCTTGTGCGTCCAGATTCTTCAGAAATTGGATACCCGTCCGTTGATACGGATAGAGTCGTGACTCTAACGAATTCGGCAAGTCGAGCCGGAATCCTTGTCCCGATTTTAATTCAAGCCATTTCTCGAGCAAATCAGCGTGAAGATAGAGGACGGAAGCGCCAATTAGATGCTTCATGTTCCGGACGGCAGGTAAGACGATTCGTCCATCGCGTAAGTCGCGTTCACTTGCTTCCATCTGAGCGAGGACCCGTTGTAACTGCTGAAAAGCCCTTGTTTCTAAAGAAACGAATTGTCCCGATTTCAAGCGGTGGTACCGCTTTTGTAAGACGAGCGACTTCAGGACACGTTTCAGCTCGTCTTCCGGAATTCCGTCCATTGAAAAGTTGAAGACGAGCCAGTCGAGGCGGTCCGTCACGTCGACTTCGATCCGCGGATGAAACGGTCCTTTTGGTAACGTCGTCCGGATCGCTTGTGTTGCAAATAACTCCAGTTGACCGAGCGCGACCCGTTCGTCAAGCAGGCTCCGCAGAAAGGCATATTGCGCGGCGTCACGCGTGATGATGTAGCGCGTGTCACGTGGCGTTGCTTGGAATTCACGTAAGAAGCGTAAGACACTTTGTTCCGTTACTTGATCGCGCCCAGCGTAAATCGTCTCGTCGAGCGGATTCAGCTGAATCCCTTGATAATCAAACGACACACGGACTTCGACTTCCCGAGCCGTTCGGTCAAGATGTAACTTGACGATTGGCGTTCCGGAAACGATTCGTTTCTGCAAATCAGGACTGAACGAAACATCTGCGACCTGCTGCAAATACTCCGTCTGTTCAAGTAACCGATCGAAGTAGGGCAGGGACAGTTGATGCTGTTGATTGTCCGTCAATCGTTTGAGCGTCACGACGGGGCCGGTCAGTTCGAAATGAATCGCCACCCGACGATCCGGTGTGAGACTGCGTAAATAATGGCGCGCGCCGGCGTCATCGACTTGAATCGCCGAGAACGGACGAATCTGCGGTGACAGCGGCGCCGGTGTACCGTGCGCCTGTACATGATGCATCGCCAGTAAAACGGCGACGATATGTCCACAAAACGATGTATCCATCGCAAGCGACGGACAGTTGCATCCAGCGTCGACACCGTGCGCTTTGACGCGGACGGTGACCGTGAATCGTTCTTCACCGTCGACACTCGCTTCGATCAGCTCGTCACCCATCCGGTAATTGTGCAACGTGACCTTGCGGGCGGCGACATACTTTTTTCCCCGTCGAAAGGCATAAGCATCAGACATCTGTTTGATTTTGCGTTCACTGAGCCCATAATTCATGCTATCCCACCTTTAGTTAACATAATATGATTATCGTTCACCATCAAATAAATCGACGGCGCGTTTTTTCTCGGAATCACCGATATGGGCATAGACTTGTGTTGTCGCAACGGACTCGTGACCAAGTAGCTGCTGGATTGTCAGGACATCGACTCCGCCGGTCGCAAGTCGTGTCGCAAACGTATGCCGCAGTTTATGTGGTGTAATTTTTTTGCGCTCTAAAAAGGGCAGGACCGGTTTTAATCGTTCCGTGTGCCGCTGCAAAATATGCTGGACTGCCCGTGGACTGAGTGGTTTCCCGTGTTTTTGGAAGACAGGCACGGCGCCGCTCGTTGGCATCTGATAATGAATCGCGTATTTGCGCAAGGCAATCCGGGCTGGTTTTGCGAGTGGGATCAGTCGTTCTTTGTTACCTTTCCCGATGACGCGGAGCGTGTTTTCGTGGAAATCAACATCGTTCCAGACGAGTTGGGTCATCTCACTGAGGCGCATCCCACTATAACCGAGCAGTTGGAACAACGTCACGTCGCGGACGCGGTCTCGTTCATAATGTGATGCTTCCCGGGCATTCATCTCGACGTTTGACGGTAACAACTGAATTAATTCATCCCATTCGCGTTTTGTCAGATAAACCGGTTCCCGTTTTGCTTGTTTCGGACGATTGACTTTGGCGACCGGATTTTCCGACAACTGCCCTGTATCGACCAAATAACGGAACAGCGACTGTAATGCTGATAACTTCCGATTGATGACACTTGATGCATTTTGTTTCGTTAAGGCAAGGTATTCAGCGTAAGCTTCAATTCCTGCTGCATCGATCTCGACAAATGCTTCGAGAGGAATATCCCGCGCTGTTACTTCTTCACCCGACGCCGCAGCGACGAATTGAAAGAATGCTTCGTAGTCGTAGACGTAGCGGCGCATCGTCGCTAACGAGAAATGTTTTGCTGCTAACTGATCCAAATAGGACTGAATGAAGCGTGGCATCCGCTCGTAACCGGGAATCGCTGGTGCTGTAGCCGAAACGGTCGTTTTATGTATCGTTTTTCCTAGGTTTTTAAATAAACTCATTCGACAATCACCCCCCTAGTAGTAGTATACCAAACGTTGGTACGTCAGACACTTGTTTGCGTGAAATAACTATTTCACGCAATGTTAAATTGTCAGACAGAGAGCGCTCAGTTGCATCGACAATGCATCAGACGGGTCGTTGGTCAACTCGATGCACGTGAGAATTTAATCTATTTTTATCGTTTTTGAGCTACAATATGCTCTTTAATAACAATAATAGTATTATGTCACCTAGATCATCAAAAAAGAATGAATATTCAATTTCGCTCTCAGTTGCATCGAGAAGGTGTTCGACGGGTCATCGGTCGACTCATTTGATTTCAAGACGATTTCTAAAAAACGTCGAAAACATGCTCGATTTCGCATACTTCATCTTGGTTCGGGTATAGAGTGTTAGGTAAGAGTTATTTTCATAAGGGGGAGTTCTAGATGATTACCGATCAACAAGCACGTCAATATTTGAAGGATGCGAAACGCATTGCCGTCGTTGGCGTCTCGAGTGATTCCGGAAAAACGGCGAACTGGATTGCTGACTACTTAGTCCAACACGGATACGAAGTCATTCCAGTCAATCCGACGTTAAACGAGTGGAACGGTCAAAAAGTCTATCCGAGTGTTGCGAGCATTCCAGGGCACATCGATATCGTCGACGTTTTCCGTCGGTCTGAGTTTTTAGCGGACGTCGCTAAAGATGCTGTCGCTCACGGTGACGTCGGTATGATTTGGAATCAGCTCGGTCTCTCGAGTGTCGAAGCCGAAAGTCTTGCACTTGGCGCTGGAATTCCATATATTGAGAATCGTTGCATCAAAATCGAGCATCAATACCTGTGAGTTATCGCACGATTTCAGGCATCTTCACCCGTTCGTGAAGGTGTCTTTTTTCATGCGCTTTACAGGTTATGCTTGTCAGGAAGCAAGAAGATGCCTACAATTAGAGACAGACTACTCGAAATAACGAACGAACGTTTGTAAAAACGACGTCGTAATTTTGAATTTTGAGGTGAAATGAATGGCGACAGACTTAAATAACTACAATGATGATGCCATACAGGTGCTCGAAGGACTCGAAGCAGTCCGGAAGCGCCCAGGTATGTATATCGGTTCAACCGATCACCGTGGACTTCACCATCTCGTCTACGAGATCGTCGATAACGCGATCGATGAAGCGCTCGCAGGATTTGGGGAACAAATTGACGTTACGATTCATAAAGATAATGCAATTACCGTCCGTGACCATGGACGTGGGATGCCAACGGGGATGCATGCATCGGGAAAACCGACTGCTGAAGTCATCTTCACCGTTCTACACGCTGGTGGTAAGTTCGGTCAAGGTGGCTATAAGACGTCCGGTGGCTTACACGGCGTCGGGGCGTCGGTCGTTAACGCCTTATCAACGGATCTGAAAGTAACAATCTTCCGTGACGGGAAACAATATGAGCAAACGTTCGAAAACGGCGGGATGCCGAAGACGACGTTGCTGGAAACGGGTACGACGCGTCAAAAAGGAACGAGCGTTTACTTTAAACCAGATGGCTCGATCTTCAGTACGTTGGCATACAACTACGATACGCTCGCAGAACGCTTACGCGAATCCGCTTTCTTGCTGAAAGGTCTGAAGATCACACTGACGGACGAACGGTCCGATAAACAAGATATCTTCCAGTACCAAGATGGTGTCAGCGAATTCGTTCAGTATTTGAATGATGATAAAGATACGCTCCATCCGACGGTTGCATTCGAAGGTACGGAAAACGAGATCGAAGTCGATATCGCCTTCCAGTTCACGGATGCATACTCGGAAAACGTCCTGTCGTTCGTCAACAACGTCCGAACACGCGACGGTGGAACACACGAAGTCGGCGCAAAGACGGCAATGACACGGGTCATGAATGAATACGCCCGGAAGAACACGCTCTTGAAGGAAAAGGATAAAAACCTTGACGGAAACGATATCCGCGAAGGGTTGACGATGATCGTCTCGATCCGGATTCCAGAAGAATTCCTCCAATTCGAAGGACAAACGAAGTCGAAACTCGGTTCGCCGGAAGCACGGACGAGCTGTGACGCTGTCATCAGCCGTCGTCTCTCAACGTACTTGGAAGAGAACCCACAAACGGCGACACTATTGATCAAAAAAGCGATCCGCGCAGCACAAGCACGTGAAGCAGCACGGAAAGCCCGCGAAGAAGCACGAAACGGGAAAAAGAAGAAACGTTCGAGCATCTTGAACGGAAAACTGACGCCTGCTGCTTCAAAAAACGCGGATAAGAATGAATTGTTCCTCGTCGAGGGTGATTCTGCCGGTGGTTCTGCGAAACAAGGACGGAACCGGACGTTCCAAGCGATTCTTCCACTCCGTGGTAAGGTCTTGAACACGGAAAAAGCGAAACTCGCTGACATCATGAAGAATGAAGAGATTAACACGATCATTCACGCGATTGGTGGCGGTGTCGGAGCCGATTTCGACTTGTCGGATTGTAATTTCGACAAAGTCATCATTATGACCGATGCCGATACCGATGGCGCGCACATCCAAGTCTTGCTGTTGACGTTCTTCTTCCGCTATATGCGTCCGTTGATCGACGCTGGGAAGGTCTTTGTTGCCTTACCACCGCTCTACCGCGTCTCAAAAGGAAAAGGCAAATCGGAGAAGTTCGAATATGTTTGGGACGAAGAAACACTCAAGAAAACGACGAAGAAATTCGGTAAAGGTTATATGATCCAGCGTTACAAAGGACTTGGGGAGATGAATGCACCACAGCTCTGGGAAACGACGATGGATCCTGAGACACGGACATTGATTCGGGTCACGATCGACGATGCTGCTGTTGCTGAAAAACGTGTTTCGGTCCTCATGGGCGATAACGTTGGGCACCGCCGGACGTGGATCGAGGACAATGTCGCCTTCGGTCTCGCGGAAGACCTCTCGATCATCGAGAATGAGCACGTGACGAAAGAGAGTGTGAACGAACATGTCTAATCTACAAAACATCCTGAACTTGTCGCTCGAGCAAGTCGTCGGCGACCGGTTTGGTCGTTATTCGAAATATATCATCCAAGATCGTGCCTTACCGGATGCCCGGGATGGTCTCAAACCGGTACAACGCCGAATCTTGTATGCGATGCATACGGAAGGCAACCTGTTCGACCGGGCCTACCGGAAATCAGCGAAGACAGTCGGTGTCGTCATCGGTAACTACCATCCACACGGTGATTCATCGGTCTATGAAGCAATGGTCCGCTTGAGCCAAGAGTGGAAACTCCGTTACCCGCTGATCGATATGCAAGGGAATAATGGATCAATCGACGGCGATAGCGCGGCAGCGATGCGGTATACGGAAGCCCGTTTATCAAAAGTTTCGAGTCTGATTCTCGACGGGATCAACAAACAGACCGTCGATTACACGCTCAACTTCGATGATACGACAGAGGAACCGCTCGTCTTACCGTCACTCCTACCGAACTTGCTGATGAACGGTTCGACGGGGATTTCCGCTGGTTATGCAACCGAGATTCCACCGCACCACGCGGGAGAAGTCCTCGATGCTGCGATTGGTCGGATTTCCGGTACGGTTCAGAACGTCGATGACTTGTTGACGCACATGCAAGGTCCTGATTTCCCGACTGGTGGTGTTGTTCAAGGGCTTGACGGCATCAAGAAGGCGTTCGAGACAGGACGCGGGAAAGTCATCATCCGCTCGCGCTCAACGATTGAGACACTGCGGGGTGGTCGTCAGCAAATCGTCATCACGGAGCTCCCGTATGAGGTCAATAAAGCCAATCTCGTTAAACGGATGGAAGAACTCCGTCTTGATAAAAAGGTCGAAGGTGTCGCTGAAGTCCGTGATGAGACCGACCGCGACGGCTTACGGGTCGTCATCGAGTTGAAGAAGGAAGCGGACGCAGAAGGTGTCTTACACTTCTACCTCAAACAGACTGACTTACAAATTGCCTATAACTACAACATGGTCGCGATCCACGAGCGGACACCGCGGCAAATGGGCGTCTTGACGTTGCTTGATGCCTATCTTGCACACGTCAAGGAAGTCGTCATCCGCCGGACAGCGTTTGATCTCGAACAAGCGAAACGCCGTCAGGAAGTCGTTTCTGCCTTGATGACAGCGATCTCTGTCCTCGATGAGACACTTGCCTTGATCCGTTCTGCGTCGAACAAAGCAGACGCGAAAGACAAGCTGATCACGCGCTTCAACTTTACGGATCGCCAAGCGGAAGCCGTCGTCATGCTCCAGCTGTACCGGTTAACGAATACCGATATCGTCGAGTTGCAGGAAGAAGCTGCGAAACTCGAGAAGGAAATCGCTCGTCTTGAGAAGATCCTTAACGATGAAAAGACACGGAATCGTCTCATCATCAAGGAATTGACAGTCTTGAAGGAACAAGTCGCGGACAAACGTCGCTCGACGATCGAAGCGGAAGTTGAAGAACTGAAGCTGAAGACGGAAGTCATGATCGCTGTCGAAGAAACGATGGTCTTCCTGTCGAAAAACGGTTACGTCAAACGTTCGTCGCTCCGTTCATTCGGTGCCTCGAACGACTTACCGGACTTGAAGGAACAGGATCGTCCATTGCTCCAAGGGCAAGCGATGACGACGGATCACTTGATCGTCTGGACCGTTCGCGGGAATTACTTGCTGATTCCGGTCCATCAATTGCCGGATACGAAATGGAAGGATGGCGGTCAACACGTCGCGAACCTCGTTCCACTCGAACCGGGTGACCGGGTTCTCTCGGCGGATCTCGTCCGCTCGTTCGACGAAGCACAGCATTGCTTGTTCGTGACTCGTCAAGGGATGGTCAAACGCTCGAAACTGAGTGACTACAACGCCCAGCGGAAGTCAAAACCACTTCAAGGTGTTCGTTTGAAGGCAGACGATGAAGTCTTGTATGCTCAGGTCTCAACGGGTCAAACGGAGCTGTTCCTTGCAACACAGAACGGTTTCGGTCTCTGGTTCACGGAAGACGACGTTCCTGTCGTTGGTGTCCGGGCTGCCGGTGTTAAAGCGATCAACCTGAAGGATCAAGATGTCGTCGCGGGTGCAATTGGCTTCAAGGAAGCACCACAGATCGTCCTCTTGACGCAACGGGGTGCCTTGAAGAAGATGCGCCTCGCGGATCAGTTCCAAGTCTCGAGCCGTGCGCTCCGTGGCTTACAGTTGCTCCGTGATTTGAAATCGAAACCACACCAAGTCGCAGCATTGATCGACGTCACACAAGCGAAAGAATTGGTCCTCAGCGGAAAAGAGCAAGAGAAAACGATCCAAATCGGTTCGTTATCGTTCCTCGACCGCTTGTCGAACGGTTCATTTGCCTATGATGAAGAGAAATTCGGTCCATTGCTCGACTGGTATACACGATAAGACGAGGCTCCTCCGGATAACGGGGGAGCTTTTTTAGATCTAGCGGGGCAGGAGAGGGGGAATTTTGAGACGAATGCTCGGAATTTTGAGATTTATCGCTATAAATATCGTTTACAAATTGAAACACTGACCAATAACGGCTACAATAGAAGAAATAGTCAGGTCACGATTCGTCACGAACAAGCGTCGGGTCACGCGTCTCCGCAGCTTTGCTTATAGCGTCAATTGATCAAGCAGCTACGGGACCGTCCCTTTAGCTGCTTGTTGTGCAATCTGCCGACCTTGGAGAGGTGATGAAGATGAAATTCAGACGTCGCGAAAAAGTAGCAATCTATATCACTCGGGAAAAACCTAACGGATGGGAACTACTTGTTTTTCATCCACAATCGGCTCCTGAGAGTGATTGGCAGATCCCCGCAGGTACGATCGAAGATGCTGAAATCGCAAAAGAAGCGGCTGTCCGTGAGACGCTTGAGGAAAGTGGTCTCTCGTTAGCATCCGTCCAGTACATCGGCGAAGAAGAGATGCGCTATCCGGAGCGAATGCGGGTGCATTACACGTATTTCTACCATGCGCACATCGAATGCCAAGAGAACCGTTGGACGCATTGTGTGGCTGGTGACGGTCAGGATTGCGGTGATTTCTTTGATTTCGCGTGGTTGCCACTTGATCGGATCACGCAACTTGAACGCCGCCATCATATATTCCTGGATCGTTTGATTCATCGATTGGAACGGACACGTCCGTATGATTGTCGAAAACACGGTTAATTCCGTGTTTTTTTGTTTTGTCTCACTATCTTAAGTTTACCCTGATTATGAGACAAAATCTTATAACTATTGATAATATATGTTATGTTAACTTGAATAAAAAAATGATCTTTTAGTCAGATTCATCCATTCCCCCTGTCGTGTAAAAATCGGTCTATCGTCCTGTTGGTCTTCTTCTTCATTCTTTGTTACTCTAATAACAGTAACACCGCTAATGTTACCTTTTTAACGGTAACAAATAAAATGTTTCCATGATTGTGGCAACAAATGAACAGGAGGAATCGTCATGCAAGCTGTTGCCTTGTCGTTTGATGTCAAAGGCTCCCGCGATTATCCGAGCAAAGAAGCATTACTTCAAGCGCTCCGAGAACTCGCGAACAATCTGAATACGGCATTTCCAACGAGTATCGTTCCGTTCCAAATCAAATCCGGTGATAGCTTACTAGCGGTATTTGCGGATTATCCGGTTAGTTATCCGGTCATTCTGCACTTATTGAATCAAGAATTACCAGGTTACATCGGGATCGGATTTGGTCAGTATGAGACGATTTCGACGACCCAAGCTGAAGAAGCCAATGGTAGTGCGATCATTCACGCTTTTGAAGCGCAAGAACAGGCGAAGACGCTTCCGTCACGGATCGCCTTTGCTGGACCGCCCTACTTACCGACCGCCCTGCTGAATGGCTATCTCGAGATGCTTTATCCGGCGTATTTCGGGAAGACGGACCGTCAGATTGAACTGCACCGGTTGATGGATCAATATCCAGATGATACGTATGAAGAGATCGGTCTGAAGATGGGCTTTAAAGAACAAGATGCCCGCGCGAATGTCGCAAAACTCGTTTCCCGCTCGCAGCGTAAGCAACGGAAGCGTCTTGAAGCTGCCTTGACACAGGCACTGGAGCAATTCCAAGTCTGGGAGGCGATTCGGTGACTGTCTTACTGAGTCTTATCCTTGTCCACCTACTTGCTGATTTTCCATTACAGACGAAACGGATGGCGTTACTGAAACATCGACACCGACGCAGCTTGTTCCAACACCTTGCCGTTCACGCGGCTCTGATGCTATTTATCCTTGCGTTCTTCGTTATTCGAGGGCAGTTAACCCTCGACATCGCCGGATGGCTAGGAGGCAGCATTCTCGTGTTTCACGCCCTACTCGATGCCTCCCCGCTTAAACGCCGCGTCAAGCAAGCAGCGGCGTACTGGATTGATCAAGCGTTACATATCGCTGCCATCATCGCTTTGACATGGGTGTTCGTCCCGATCGATTGGTCGTTGTCGTTCACGCGACCCGAGCAGGTCCTCTGGATTCTATGTTTTAGTTTAGTGACGACGGAATTGCTCGGTCACGGGATTGCTTTGATGCTCGCACCATTCGCTCCACGCTTGATCGAAGCGCATTTCGAGCGAAAAGTGACACGTAAGGAGCAATTAGACGGCGTTTCGCGGACCGTCACACATGAAGTCGAAGATTCTGCGCGCAGTTATACGACGGAATTAAACGGAATCGGGCGTTATATCGGTCTCGTCGAACGGGCGATCATTACCCTGCTCGTCGTCACGAACGCAACCGGAGCCATCGGGTTCATCATTGCTTTGAAGGCACTGGCCCGTTTTAAACAGTTTGAAGATCGCCGCTTTGCGGAATATTACATCATCGGGAGCTTGCTCAGTATCTTAGGTGCGATTTTATGTGGTCTGGCGATTCGCGTCGCACTCTAAACGATGAATGAAAGTGAGGGAGACGGTTTGGACCGTCGCACGAAGCATGAAACAAATTGGATTAGTGAGACATCACCGGGTGACGGAAGGATACCCGACGAAAGGCTGGATCAGCGCCAGCGATATTGAAAAATGGATTGAACGGTATGATACGTCAGACATCGATATTCAACCGGTCGAGCTCGGTCAGATCGACTGGACAGTCTGTTATGCGAGTAGCATGCCACGCGCCGTCCAGACGGCGCAGAGCGTCTACGATCAAGAGATCATCGTGACGGATCTACTGCGGGAAGTACCGTTTCCGACAATTCGCTCGAATCTCCGGTTACCGTTTCTTGGCTGGGCGGTCCTCGGTCGACTGGCAGCCCCGTTTAGCAAACGGATTCAAGCGGAAATCAAGGATGCGAATGAACGGATCGAGGTCCTGTTGAATCAATTGATGTTCGAGGATGATGAACGGGTCTTACTCGTTGGGCACGGCGGCATGATGATTCTGATGCGGGCTGCCTTGAAGCGTCGCGGTTATCGCGGACCCCGGTTCGGTCATCCGCGCAACGGTATGCTCTATCTGTTCGAGAAAGAGGAACCGACATGTTGAAATGGGGCTCAACGATTCTGTTAGCACTCTGCCTGATCGTCATCTTCTACACGACCCGGGATGAAGAGCCCCCTGCTCCAACAGCAGGACAAATGGAGGTCTATGGTTTTGATGTCGGTCAAGGCGATAGCACGTTCATTCGGACGAAGGAAGACGCGATCTTGATTGACGGTGGGAATAACGGCAAAGGCGAGGATGTCGTCCGATACCTGCAAGAACTGGGTGTTAAACGCTTAACAGCAGTTATCGCGACACATCCAGACGCTGATCATATCGGTGGACTCGATACCGTCCTTGATGCCTTTCCAGTCGACAGCGTTTATGCCCCGCGTGTCACGCATACGACGGAGACGTACCGTGATTTCCTCCTTGCTGTCAAACGTGAAGGGGTGACGATCAAAGCCGTCAAAGCGGGTCTAGAGATACCGAGTGTAGCCGCACGCTTTATGTTCCTTGCTCCCCTAACGGACGGAACGCAGGATCTTAACAGTTGGAGTGCCGTGCTGCGGGTCGAACATGGACAGGACCGATTCCTCTTCATGGGCGACGCGCCGATCCGGACAGAACGACAATTGCTTGATTCAAATAAAGATCTTAGCGCCGATGTCTTGAAGCTTGGGCATCACGGAGCAGACACATCGTCCTCCCTGCCCTTCCTACAAGCCGTTAATCCGAAACGTGCCTTGATCTCAGCCGGGAAGGACAATGCCTATCGTCACCCACGGCCCTCCGTCTTACAGGAGCTGAAAGAGGAACGGATCACGATTGACCGAACCGATCAAAGTGGCACGATCCAGTATATCTCGACTGGTGACGGCATCAAGGAATCGAACCGGACTGATTTACGACCGGAATAACGAGACGTGGAGGTGCATCAGATGCGATTGACCCTAGCTGATTTTGAAGACGATCTAGCGATTTGCGAAACCGACGACCGCGAGACGATCACGTTACCGAAAGGTCGTTTACCGCGCCATGCGACGATTGGTGACCGACTAGACTGGAGTGGGCGTTCGATTCGGATCTTACGCGATGAGACGAACGCACGTAAAAAAGAGATCACCGAGTTGATGGATGATCTCTTTGAAGAATGATGGGACTTCCTCAGAACGATGAGGGAGTCTTTTTTAACCGAGTAGACTGATGACGAGTCCAGCGATGAGGCCTGCTGTGAATAAAGAACCGATTATATACGTCAGCAAACGTAATCCGAATGGGAGTCGACGGATCGCAGCAAATGCTCGACGATTCGGAGGTCCTCCAGCGACGGTACGTTGGTAATCATCGAGCGGACTATGGGCGACATCATGATGATCGATTGGAGTGGTGTCGGATTCCGTAGTGTGTTGTTTCATGAGTCCATTCCCCCTTCTCTTAGCAACCTTATGTACTTTATTCGCTAAGTGACTTCATTATCCTGTTTCAATTTTTTTGATATTTCACGAAACTTTTGGATGAAACTGGTAGTATAAAAGATAGACGTATTTCTTTATGCGCGATTCCTGGAAAATCACTAGCGATTTTTTCTGAATTTTCGTACACTTTAGAAATACGATGTATCTTAAAGGGGGAATCATCTATGTTTCAAACGTTACGGACATCACTCAAACAATCTGTCCTTGGTCAGGACGATGTGATTGATCATTTATTGATGGGCTTGCTCGCAGAAGGCCATGTGTTGCTCGAAGACCGTCCGGGGACCGGTAAGACAACACTAGCAAAAGCACTGGCGCAAACACTCGAAGCGAAGTTCTCACGTGTTCAATGTACAGCGGATACGTTACCGACCGATCTACTTGGGATGGAGTTATTCAACCCGCTGACAGGATCGTTTGAACAACGGTTTGGTCCGCTATTCGCGAATATCGTCCTCGTCGATGAAATCAACCGGACGACTCCGCGGACACAGTCAGCATTGCTCGAGGCAATGGCGGAAGGACAAGTGACGATCGGGGATACTTCTTATACGTTACCGCAACACTTTCTTGTCATCGCGACACAAAATCCGTTCGATGGACACGGTACATTCCCGCTGCCGCATGCCCAACTCGACCGTTTCTTGTTCAAGTTGTCGTTCGCTCCCCTAACACGTCAGGCGGAGAAGGCATTATTACGTGGGGTACACTTAACAGCAGCCGAAATCCAGATTCCGCTCGAACAGCTCAATGACTGGAAAGAAGAGGTCGTCGCCGTCTCGATCGACGATAGCGTCGAAAACTACTTACTCGACGTCTGTGACGCACTCCGTGCCCATCGAGACGTTGAAATCGGACCGAGTCCACGGGCGACGCTCGCACTCTTGAAAGCTGCAAAAGCACGTGCTTGGATGCAGGAACGGGCATACGTCACACCAGAGGACGTCAAGCACTTGGCGACGCCATTGCTTGCCCACCGTCTCGTCTTGACGCTCGAAGCGACGCTGAAGTTGTCGAACGAACGTCTCGTCGAACAGGTCCTCGATTCACTCACTGTCCCGACTGAGGTGTAAGCGATGCAATTGATCATACCAAAAGGCTTTAACCTCATCATTCTTACGATGACGGGCGTAAGCGGGATCATCGTCGGTCTGTATGGTCCTATCTGGATTGCGGCTTTGTTATTCGCTTATACGCTATACGGCTGGGGGATGCCCTATTACCTCGAATACGTCGCGAAACGAATTCACGTCAAACTTCTTGAGACGGTCCGTGCCTTCCGGGAAGAAAAGCTCGAGATTCCGTTCGAGTTGACGAATCCGACGAAGTTACCGCTCGGTCGGATTACGATCTCCGGATTACTCGGGGATCAGATCAATCTTCCTAATGCGAGTAGTCAATTTTGGCGTCAACACCTCTATGTTGGTAAACAGACGACCATTCCGTTTTCGATCGATGTCATCGCTGCACGGCGGGGAACGATTCGGATTCAATCGTTTGACATCATGATCTCGGACCCGTTTCATGTAATGACGATTTATATCACGCTCAACATCCAGGAGTTGGGTCACGTCTTCCCGGATTTCGCGCCAGCGTCCGTCGAGTGGAATGAGCGGATGATTCCCGGTGAGACGATTGATCGCTCGAGTCCGTTCACCGATCGCTCGAGTTTCCATTCCGTCGTTCCCTACTCTGGAGACGCGAAATCGATCTATTGGTCCGCTTATGCGAAGACGAACGAACTGTATTCCTATCAGTATGACCGCAAACGTAACCATGATTATGCCGTGATCGTCGATGGTCTGTCGGCAGACGGACTCGCCCTTCGCTCGGACTTCGAAAAACTCTTATCGCGTGCCGCGACGATTATCCGTGAACTTGAGAAACAAGGGGCTTCCTACAGCCTCTGGATCTCGATGGTCAATCGATCCGGTCAGTGGTACCATGTTCCATCTGGGACGGGAAAACATCAATTCCTAAGGACGATGGAATGCCTCGCTCGAATTTCCGAATACGATCTACCGCTCGAGCGCCGGTACTTCACGAAGCGATTGCAACGGAGTGTGCCATCGACGACGGCTGAGATTCATCTGGGTCACCGGCAGAAAGGAGTGAGCGCATGATTCTCTGGTGGATATTCCTTGCGAGTTTGTTACCAGTTCCGTTCTATCTAGCACTCGCTTTTCCGGCACTCGCCTTCGTGCCGCACCGCTCGTTTCGAATCGGATTACAGCTACTCGTAGCGGGGTCATTATATTTCCTCTCTCCCGTAGCTAGCATCTTAGCCCTCATCTTCGTCGCTTGGACCGCGTTTCTTGATACGGTCGATTCAGCATGGCGTTATGCTACGAGTGCGGTGGTCATTGGTGTCGTGATGGTATTGTTCCCGGGAATGACACCACCGCTTGGCGCCTTTTTAATCCTGCTCTTCGTCGTCGCATACCCATTCGTCGTCACGTACATGACAGAGTGGCGACGTATCTTCCCGACGATCGCTATCGTACTTAGTGCAGGGCTGATCATCGCACTCGTCTTCCGGCTTACGAAAGAAGCCCTCGTCGGATCCGTCACGAGTGCGATTCGTCCGCTATTTGAAGCCTTCGGTTCACTGTTCCTTTGGACGGAACCACTTGGTCGGAAAGCGGATAAGATGACAAGCTGGACAATGGGGCAAGAAAATATTAAAGACGTCAATGAAGTGAAGCAAGCAACCGTCCAAGCCGGAACAGCAGATTGGGTTTGGATCGTGATTACGCTTCTGACTGTCATCATTGTTACAGTCACGCTTTATGTCATCCGGAAGCGAAAAGTCATAGCGATTGAGCGAGAACAAACCGTTAAGCATTCCAGACAGATACGGACACATGCGCCAAAGCGGCATAGTCATCATCCGCTCCTGAAGATTGCTTCCCAACTCGAGCAAGCCTTCCCGAGACGCCATGAAGAGACGACGCTAGAGTGGTTGACGCGAATCGAGTTCCCAGATGCGTCATCAAACGCTCGTCTGATTGACGGGATCGAGTTCAGTCCAAGTGAACCAGCCTACGACATCCAGACGTTCCGCCGTCAAGTACGCGAACAAATCGAACGTTAACGAAAAGCCCTTGCTCATGGAGCAGGGGCTTCGTCGCATAATGTCCGCATCAATTGGTTGCGTGGTGTCGTCGCGAGTCCCCAGTCGCAAATCGCATCAAGGAGCGGAATCAAGGAGACCCCTTTCTCGCTCAAGGCATACTCGACGCGAGGTGGAATTTCCGGATAGACGGTCCGCGTAATCAAGCCATCTTGTTCGAGTTGCTTCAGTTGCTGTGTCAGCGTCTTCGGTGAGACGTCCTGGATATAACGCTCGAGTGTATTAAACCGTACCGCACCTTCCTCATGCAGCTCGTACAAGATCATCACTTTCCACTTGCCTTGAATCTGACGCATCGTCGCATCGAACTCATTTAAATACGGCATACCGTCCCCTCCCTTACCAAAAGGTAACCGACTGACCTAAAAGTGCGTACTTCTCGGATTGGTTTCCCTCTGTTATCTTCAATCTATCATACCAAATAATAAGGAGACGATATCATGAAAACAGGATTCATTGCCATCACAGGTGCTACGTCAGGAATCGGGCATGCGATTGCGCGAACGTTCATTCAGAAGGGGTACCGCGTCTTATTGCTCGGACGCCGGATTGACCGTCTTGAAAGCCTTGCTTCAGACGATGTCTTGATTCGCCAAGTCGCAGCCACCGACCGAGCAGCCCTCGATGCTGCTTTAGCAGACGCGACGGAAGCGTTCGGACCGGTCGAAGCCATCATTAATAATGCAGGACGGATGTTACTCGGTCAAATCGAGACACAAGACGCGGAAGAATGGGAAGAGATGTTTGATGTCAACGCACTCGGTGTCTTACACGGCATGCAAGCCGTCCTTCCGTCGATGGTGGAGCGCAAGACCGGCACGATCATCAACATCAGCTCGATTGCCGGTAAAAAGACGTTCGCCGACCACGCCGCGTACGTCGGCACGAAATTCGCCGTCCACGCGATGAGTGAGAACGTTCGAAGTGAAGTCGCGTCCCATGGCGTTCGTGTCATGACGATCGCACCAGGGGTCGTCGAGACGGAATTACTTGGTCATACGACAAGTGACGTCATTAAAGACGGCTATAACGAATGGAAACAGTCGATCGACGGTGGACTTGATCCGCAAATCGTCGCGGATACTGTCTTATTCGCCTTCGAGCAACCACAACACGTCAATATCCGAGAAATCGTCTTAGCTCCGACGAAGCAACTCGATTGACGAATAATAGACCGAAGCGCTCGGAAGTAATTAATCTTCCAAGTACTTCGGTCTATTTCATTCAAGCGTTATTTTGCGAAATGACTCTGTTCAATTGTCTGAAAGATTGATTGATAAACTTGTAGTTGTTCCGAACGATTCGGTCGTTCGATCCCCTCACCAAACAACCAGATTGTCTCTTGTGTACCATCATAGAACATACCAGCCGCAAACGTCGGATTCGGTACCGAAATGCCCTCCTCATAGGAAAGGTTGGGATCAAGAAACGGTTCGACTGATTTTTGGGAGCCGATAAAGAAGAACGGAATACGCGCCTTCCGGTAGACAGTAGCATACTTTCGTTCTGCTGCTTCTTCGAGATAGCTCGGCATGATCATGACGGCATCATATCGTTGGGTGATTCTTCAGATATCATCGCTCGCAGTTCAATCTCATGAAATCGAGGTTCACCTTGAAGTACCGGAGCATGACCTACGACAGCGATGTCGAGGTCGACGGATTTCGCAGCCGGTGTTACCGATGGTTTTTGAAGTAGACATACAGTAAAGAGAATACTTAAAGCAATTAAGGTCATGACGGTTTTCTGTCTCATCTGATCCTCCATGATTTCCTCATATTAGGTGTGTGACCTAGTACCTTTATACCATAGAAAAGAGCGGATATTTTTTTGTAAAAAAAGGGGAATCACAGGAATAAAGTATCACAATTCATACAAAAAAAGACTCCCTAAACGGAGTCTTTTTTTACTTTTCAGTATCAATTTTCGAAGCTTTACGTGCAATGACGACAATAAAGACGATGGCACCGACAGGAATCACGAGCGGCATCCAGTCGAGGATATACTGTGCGTTCATCGTATCCCCCCTTACCTAGCAAGCTATAAGCGTAGCATATGCCAATTGCTGGAGAGTTGCAAGTCACAGTCGGGGCAGGAGTGCGTTGGTGATCGAATAATAGATTAAAATGCTCGTCGAGAGTGTATAGCTGATGAAGAGAAGTGGCGTGAATTTAGGTTTCATACGCCGTTCAATCAGGCGTAACGAACCGATGGTGACAACGAGAGCGATGATCGGGCTAAAGCCGAACACGACGATATCCAATGATGTCACGACATCTTCAGGAAACACGAGATGAAAGACAAAAAGTGAGAATAAGTACCAAGATGTATAGGATAGACAAACGAAGGAAAGAAAAGCAGCTAACTTTCGTTTCCCGTTTTGTTGACTTTTTTCCATCTGTTGCATGTCGTTCCTCCTACATAAGTATCAGATACTTTTAATAGTAACTGGAACTTATCGCTTAAAATATTCAAATATGAATATCCGACAAAAAACGACAAAAATTTAATGGAGATATGAAAAAAAGCAAGATCCACGGTCGCGTGAACCTTGCTGATCCTATTAGGATGAGGTCGTTTTAGCTTGATACATCGTCGCAAGACCGAGAACCTTAGTCTTAAACGCTTCACGTCTTTCACTAGGGGCGATGATTTCAGCCTGATTGCCGAACTGAATCAACCACATCATGAACCCTTCTGAGAACAGCGCGTCGACTTTGACTTCAAACCAGTCCGCGTCGAGACGGCGACAACGAATATCGGTCCCAAAACGATCAACGACGGTCGGCATCAGACTCTCCTGGAACTTCAGCGTCAACTGCTCATTTTCTCCCCCATACATGTTAAACATGTTACTAAGATAACTTGGCTCAACTTGAACCGGTTCTTCCATCGGTTCGAATAGTTTACAGTCGACGATCCGATCAACCCGATAGGTCCGGATCTCCGCGATGCGTTCATCGCGCCCAATCAAATAATAATTTCCGTTATCCATCAATAGATGAGCCGGAGAGACGAGATAATGCTCACCGTCTTTTCGTAACTCGAACTTCCGCGTCCGCTCATTGAATTTACCTTGATACTGGAAGCTGATGATTACACCATCGCTGATTGCTTTCTGAATCGTATCAATTGACCGAGACGTCATTCCTTTCGGTTTTTTGACAGTATGTAGCACGGGCTGCAGTGAATCCGCCATCTTGTCACTCGTAAGGGATTGAATCGTCTTGACGAGCGCAGCCGTTTCACTTTCTGAGATGAACTTCGCGCTAGCGATCGCATCGACGAGCAATCGGAGTTGATGATGCTCGAATGGACGACTGACGAGATGATACGGAATAGCTAAGCCATTCTTTGTCTCCTCTGCCACGACATCAAAACCTGATTTGGCAAGTGCCGCAATATCATCCTTCAATGATTTTCGGGATAACTTCTCGATCAAACCTCGTTTCGAAAGCTCTATGCTCAATTCTTCGAGCGTCAACGTATGATCTTCATCCGACTGACGCTCAAAGATTTCTCGTACAGCAAGTAAACGGTCACGGTTCGTTAATTTTTCATTTGACACTACGCATCCTCATTTCCTAAGTCACAATGGTTTGGTTATACTTTACAGTATACATGAAAACGAAAATGAGATTAACAATAATATGGTAAATATTAAGAGATAGGAGAATTTGGATGCATTACATCGCAGAATGGAACGGTCAGCGTTTTGATTATCGAGATAGTGGAAATGGTCCAGTCATTCTTTTAATTCATGGCACGCAATCGGATTACCGGGAAGTCTATCATGTCGAAAAATTAATTGCGGCAGGATATCGTGTCATCGTACCATCGCGTCCGGGGTACGGAAGAACACCACTTGAGCTTGCAGACAGTCCAGAGGTACTCGCTTCATTTTATGCCGGCTGGCTTGCGTCCCGTCAAATCGAGCATTATACAGTGTATGGCATCTCAGCCGGTGGACCGACGGCCATCGCGCTTGCTGGAATGGATACAGGCGTACATGCCCTCGTCCTAGCGTGTGCGATGACGCATCGGATTTTGCTTCCATACCATCGCCTACTCGCCCAACCGGTTTTGCAACGTCCTTTGCAGTTCATTCAATGGGGACTTTGGACGTATGTGAAGGATAAGATTCGGAAGTTTCCTGAAGAAGCAGCAGTCCGGATGGTCGAGATGACGAGTCTCTTACCACGCGAAACGATCCGTACCCACATTAGCGAGACGGATGCTTCGTTGTTGTACGAGGTTGGTCTTCAAAACGGTCCGGGACGGGGCGTATTGTTCGACATCACGCAAGACTTAGGGCGAGAGCGACTCGAAGCAGTTACGTGTCCGGTATTGATCGTCCATTCGAAGTCAGACCGTGCTGTGCCGTTCGAACATGCAGAACACGCACGACGGAATATTCCTCACGCGCAGTTCATCGAATCAAAGAGTCCCGGTCATCTCATCTGGATTGGTCCGTCCGCGCGTCGGGATGAACGCATGATTGAACGATTCATCGCCTTCAATCAGATGACTTGAAGCCGAAGTCGCATCTTCAACTTTTCGTCGTCCTCCTCGATCGCGACCAGTCCCCGGTTCGTCAATTCACCGATGGCACGACGTGTCCGGTCTTGGTTGAGGCGGGCGCAGCGTGCAATCTCGGCGATTCCCATTCGGCACGATAATTGATTGGCCTTAATCTTTGATGAAGGCTTCGCGACGGAACGTTGCAAAAGTCGCCAAAAGACGTGACGGGCATCTTCCGACAGGGCATAGGCATTCTTCTCGATCACCGGTGGCATGTAACGAACATCTTCTCGAATTCGGCGAATCAGATAGAGACTGAGCCATTCTTCAAGTTCCGCTTGGATCCGTGAGAACTCGAACCACCAGAGCTGCTCGAGTGCCTCCTCTTCTTTCGTCGCCAGTTGCCAGCTGACAGGAATCTCATCAAACTCTTCATCAAGCCAATCTTCATAATCGAGCGCCGTCTCATATAAGACCTGTGATGGAACTTGTTCGAGTGACGTCCGATGTTTATAAATATCAAAGCTCATCCGCCGAAAATGTTCGACGGATGCAGCCACTTGGCTCAAATGAATCAATTGTTTCGTAATAAGGCGCGCTAGTCCATCCATCTCAAGATGGATGGCATATAAGTGTTTTTCTAGCGCTATGAGCGTACTTCTCTCCATTCGACCGTTCCTCCCCTAGTTGTTTTTCGTCTTCTTGTCTTTTTCCGCAAATCTCCCATTCAAAACCAATTGTGAGCATATCGGTGTATTGACAGTGAAGTTTGGAATAGAATAAAACAATCGAATTCAAAAGGAGATGCACGATATGTATACGATTTTTGGTAGCTCACGAAAAGGAAACAGTGAATGGCTCGGGGAACAAGCGTTGAAAGGAATCCCTCATGTTGCTGTTGATTTGGCAAACGTCTCGATTCAGCCGATCGAAGACCGCCGTCATCACGGTGGCTTTTTGCCGATTGGCGATGACTATCGCCGAATCGTCGAAAAGATGCTTGAACACGATGACATCCTGTTCATCACTCCGATTTACTGGTACTCGATGTCGACGAAGATGAAATTATTCATCGACCGATTCAGCGAGTCACTGCGCGACGAAGAACTTGACTTCAAAAGCCGGATGGCGGGGAAACGATTCCACTTGATTGCGGTCGGAGGAGATAATCCACTCGTCAAAGGACAAGCGCTCGTCAAGCAGTTTGAGCATATCGCATCATTCCTTGGCGCAACGCTTGAAACAGCGATTCTTGCCGAAGGGAATGCACCAGGTGAGGTCGAGCACGATAAAGAAGCGATTGCGGCAATCGAGGCGTTTCGTGAAAAAATGGCAGGAGCACGTGTTTAAGCATTGTTCGTGAAGGGAAATAACTGAAGCAGAGCGCACGACTATCTAGCGTACGACTCAATTCAGGAGGTGGTCAGCCATGTTCGCATCTAAAAAACGATCGAATCGCAAGTGGAAACAACTGACTTCACGCCAGCATATCCTTCATTTGGAACATCTGTATCAATCACGAGAAGAGACGATTGTTCGTGATCGCCTTTCCTTACAACACATCATGGAACGCGCCGTCCGGACAGGACAGACGGTCCATGTCCGCTTGAAACAACTCGATACGGTATCTGGTTCGATCCAAGCGATTTTTCATGATCGCGGAACGATCGAACTCGTCACATCGACAGGTATGCGCCGGATGGTGCGAGCGTCGGACGTCATCGACATTGAGTGGAAGACAACCTAACAGCATTCAACCCCTTCTCGATTAGAGGAGGGGTTTTGGTTTACATGAGTCCTTTACCACCGAGTGGGTGGTCTTCGAGCACACGTTCAACATGCTCGAGCAACGGGCGTGCTTGTTCAATCAACTGTCGTGTCACCGGTAACGCTAAGGACGCATGGTGGGCACCGGCATCCGTCCAAATTTCGCGGACATGCAAGACATCCGGCTCGTCAGAACTACTGATGATGTAGTGCAGACAACTCGGATGAGTCGCAAGAGAAGCCGCAGCTTCAAGCAACAGGGCAATGACGTTGTCGCGTTGTCCGGATTGAGTCGTAAACGTCGTCCATAATCCGTACATCAAGAAGTACTTAACGGACGGACTTCTGCGCGCCACCCGTATGTTTCCCCTTCTGCGACTTGAGTCGTCGGATGAAGAGAAGCCAGTTCCATCGCTTGATCCAAATCACGTGCTTCAAAGACGATCAAACTGCCGATTTGCTCCCCATGCGAGCGATCCGGTTCATCATTCGTCTGCACAACACCATCTCGCCAGTAGAATGCATGAGTTGTTAAACCGGGATACCAGTCTGATAAGACGTTGACTCGCTCATTGAACGTATTCATCAATTCATCACAACGGGACATTAAGGTGTCAATTTCTTCCTTCGATAAGGCATCCATCCGTTCTGCGTCATAATAACCGGTATATAAGAATTGCATCGTCTTTCCTCCTCTCCACTTTCCCATTCCCTTCCAAGAGAAGGCTAAACAAAAACCTCCTGGCTCTAGACTGAGAAACAGGAGGCTTACGTATCATTCATCTTTTAACTTTACGTTTTGGTCCGCGGGTAACGTCGTCGTCGTTTCCTCATCTTCGAGTTTCGGAACACCGGCACCGTAATCGGTTGCTTCATCCGTCACGTAAGACGCCGCAAACGCTGGATTCAGTAAATCGGACTTCGAACCGACGATGACGATCCGACCGTGCCGGACTTCATCTTCTAAGTCCTCGGCGACATCTTTTGTCATGCCGAGCTCAGACAACTGCGCAATCCGGTCATTTCGGTTACTGCGGACGGCTGACAGTAATGTCTCGAAGAACGACTTCTTCGTCACACGATACGGTAACGTCTGCGTATCATTTGCGATGCGTTCCGCGAGTTCTTCGTCTTTCGCAAAGATGTAAATCTGTTTATTCGAATAGCCACTTGATTTGAGGCTCGTCACTTCTGCGTCGACAGCGGTCATGTTTCGCACGATGCGTGTTTCAAGCATAAAAATCCCTCTCCTTCATGCAGCAAGCTGCTGATAAGAAGTTATACCCGAAACATAATAGTTGAAACCTGAAATTGAAAAATGAATCAAGCGGCAGTCTGGATTGAAGACGCACGCCGTTTTTGCCAAATCGTAAACAACGCAATCAAAACAATCAAAATGACTTGCGGTACGAGCGTTTCAAGCGTCGGATAGAAGCCAATCCAGCCGGCGGTTGCAAGACCATTGATTGGATGGATCGGTAAAACGTTCGTCAGTTGCAACGCATGTAGACTCGTACCAAGAATCTTGAACGCCATCAGATAAATCAACCACGACGCGACTTGGAACAGACGATGAATCGGTAAACGGACACCGATCTGAATGACCGCATACGAGACGAGTCCGATGATGACGATTGCGAGGCCAATCCCGGACAACAAAGCAGTTTTCGTCATGGCTGGTGCCATTCCGATATAGAACAACAATGTCTCGGCGCCTTCTCGGAAGATCGTCAAAAAGCTGACAAAGAACAAGGACGTCGTCGAAAGCGTCGATAAAAAGTGTTTCCGCTTCGCGACGGCGCTTTTCGAGTGCAACCAGTAGCCGACGAACAACATGACGACGACCGCAACGATTCCTGTGTAGCCTTCGATTTGTTCACGACCTGTCGCTGCAAACGAGGCCTGAAAGACGGTCTGGAGGATGAGCGCCAACAGACCGCTTGCAATCAGACCAAGCCCTGCGCCTGCCCAAACCTTCCCTTCTTGTTTTGAACGGCTTTTCCTTGCGAAAGCAACAAGCGCACTGACGATCAATAACGCTTCGAGACCTTCCCGTAGCATGACGAGCATTGCATCAACGAACGTATAATGTGTCATCGTTTGTAATTGTGCGATAGCATTCTCAAACGACTGGAGTTCTTGTGCCGTTGTTTGTCGATTTTCAGGCGTCAGCCGAGCAAGTAAGAGTGGTACATCTGATTCAAGCTGGGAATAGAGACCCTCATTACGTGTCCGGACCTCACCTTCCGCTCGCGGCCATGTCTTGAGGAACTCTTCAAGTGCTTCTTTCGCCTCCTGAAGATCATTTTCCTCAAGTGCGGTTTGCGCCTTTTCAAGCGGTGTCAGCAGTGACTGCAGTCCTGTTTTCTTCGTTTTGACCTGTTCTCCGTCGAGGAACGACTGGACCGCCGTGTCGAACTGATCAAGTGCGGCTTTCCATTCCTTCGTATCCGCGGAATCACGAGCCGCTGCGATTCGGATCGACGCAAGTGCCATCTCGATGTTGCCATAGTGACCGACACTGTCATTCCGGACAAGACTCTCGTGCGTCGCCCAAGCGGTCAACAATCGTTGCTCCGCTGCCGGACGGTCGCTCGCCTTGACCTGACGCATTTCTTCAGTCAGCACAAGTAGTTGTTTCACTTTTGCTTTTGCAACCGGATCCGTCTTCGGTTGCGTTGCTTCTTCCTGCTTCCGGACGGCAGCAGAGAGTGCCGTCAGTTGCTCACGGACTTCCGGAAACGCTTCTGACCGTTTCGCATCGACCTGTTTGACAGCTTTCGTGATTGCCACTAGCTGGTCAGGTAAGTCATTGGATGCTTGATTCAGTTCATCAATCGCTTGATTCAGTGCTGCTCGATCTTCACTTGAGACGGCAGACAGCGCTTGTCCGATCGCGACATACAAATCATCCGTCGAAGCAGCATGGACAGGTAGCGCGTGTTGACCGGCTACAAGGAGTACAAGGAATAAAACAAGATTACGCAAATAACGCATCACCGATGTAGCCTCCTTTCGAGATTCCACCGAAGCAGGCGAAGATAGCACTACCACGGTGCGTAATGTATTCATTCAGTCGATCCTGTGCGGCAAGACGACGCTGAATCTCGATGAATTGTTTTGGCGAGCGCTGATACGATAAAAAGAGTAGTCCAGCGTCGAGGGCACCCGTTTTTTCATCGATGCCGTCCTGATACGAATAGGAACGGCGTAAAATCGCTGTTTTTCCGTCCCCATGGGCGACAGCCGTGTGCGAGTCAACGGGTAGAGCGGCTTCGCCCCGTTCTCTGCGTTTCGATGGTGTGACGGAAGCGAACTCGTCTGTAGAGCCGAGTGGTGCCCCAGAAGCACGCTCGCGCCCGAAGGTCCGTTCTTGCTCCTTCAAAATCGTCCGGTCCCAGACTTCAAGATGCATCTGGATACGACGGACGACGAGGAATGAGCCGTTCGTCAACCACGGCGTTCCGTCTTGCCACTGACAAAAGAGCGCTTCTTTCCGGACCTGCTTCTTCGAGACGTCAGGATTTCCCGTACCGTCCTTGAAACCGAATAGATTACGCGGTGTCCCACCAGAGGCATCTGCTGCTTTACTGCGCTGGAAACCAGCTTGGGACCAACGCATCGCGACCGTTCCGCGACCGACACGGACGAGGTTACGGATTGCATGGAAGACGACTTGCGCATCATCACCGCACACTTGGACGACGAGGTCGCCTCCGCTCCATTTTTCATCCAAACGATCGAGATCGAACGTCGGCAACTCTTTAAGGGCATCCGGTCGTTTATGGCGGATGCCGAAGCGACCATCAAACAGACTCGGACCGCATCCGAACGTAAACGTCAAGTGACTGGCCGATAAACCATCCGCTTCCCCCGTATCTTCCGGTGGGACATAACGCGACTCAGAGTCGCCATATGGTAACCCAGCAGCAAGTCTTGCACATAACCGGGTCCAGCGTTTCAATAAATCAACCAGTTCATCTCGTCGCTCCGTCTTGATATCAAACGCTACGACTTGGACGTGATTTTGCGGTGGCGTCAGAATTCCTGCTTGGTACGTCCCGTAGAACGGCTCTTGATCGCTCGCTTCCACAGTCAAAGTCCGCGGAAGAAACTTCTCAAGACCACTGGCATACAGGGCGGCTCCGAGACTCGTCAAGCCTGCGACCTTCAGGACGTCACGCCGCGTGACGCCTTCTTGGATTGGTTTCATGCTTATCCCTCCAGTACGATGCCCATCTTCGAGAGCGGTTCTGCGAGTTCATTGATAGCGACACTCATCTGCTTGACGTCTTGTTTCGAGAGACTCGTATAGAGAACGTAGCCGTCACCCTTTTTCTTTTCGTCAAGTAACGCGTGGACATCCTTGAAGCGAGCCGCAATCTCTTTTGATAACGCCGCATCTTGTTTTTTCAGCGCCGGGTTCAACAGTTCGTAGATCTTTTCAGCACCTTCGACGTTTGCCGCAAAGTCATATAAGTCCGTATGCGAATAACGGTCTTCTTCCCCTGTCACTTTTGACGTCGAGACCTCGTTTAACAGATCGGTCGCCCCCGTGACGAGTAATTCTGGTGTCACTTCGACCGTCTCGACCTTCGCCCGCAGTAAGTGGACGTCCTTCATCAATTGTTTCGCGTACGCTTCATAACCTTTTGTCGTGCCCTTTTCGAATAATCCTTGCTCGATCCGGTGGTAGCCACCCCACTCCGACGCTTTAACATCGCCAGCCCGGGCATCAATCTTCGGATCAAGATCACCGAACACTTCCGCGATTGGTTCTGCGCGTTCGTAATACATCCGCGTCGGGGCATACAACGCTTTCGCTTCTTCGAGTTTGCCTGCTTGAACGGCATTGGTGAATTTTTCCGTCTCACGGACGAACATATCGATTTCATTGATTGCATACGTCCGGTAATCGGTGACGACCTGATCGAAATTCTCTTTTTTCGGTGCTGGTTTCTCCGCTTGTTTGGCTTCACTACAACCTGCTAAGACAATTGCAAGTGCGCCTGTCATCAATAATGCTTGTTTCATCTATGGTTCCCCCTGTGAATGATTAAGTCAGTTCCTTATCCAGTATAGACGACAATGATAATCGTTATCAATAAAAATTTTTGTGCAATAAAAAAAGCTTGAACCGGTTCACTTCAACCGATTCAAGCGCTATATCAGGCTTGTTCTTTTCGTTTCTTGAAATAGGTCCGTGAAATAATGAACGTGACGATCCCGAAACCAATGAAGACGAACGCTTTTTGGAACAAGCTCAGGAACGACAAATCGAATAACAAGAGTTTGACGGCACTGATCGTCAGTAGCAACAATCCGGACAAACGCCACGTCGATGACGTCCGCATCCGACCAATCGCGACGAGCACGAGTGCGAGAACGATATAAGCAGCTGACAACGTCGTGCTACGCGCCGTTTCCTCAAGACCACGATAAAACGGTAACTCCATGATGATTAACGTATAGGTCGTAAAGACACCGATCGCAGCTAGAAGTAAGACAAGTTGCCACGACCCTTTCCAGACCGGATCATGATGCGTCTGAACGAGGAGTAAGACGAACGCCGTCGAAGCTAGGACCATCGCGAGAACAGTCATGGCGTAGGACAGACCTAGGTTTTGATAGGATTCATAATCAACGACGGCTGAAAAGATGAAGACGACATATAATCCGACGTTAAATAACCATTGATGCGGCATTCGCGCCCGCGGAACGAACCAAAATGCGGCGATCAACCCGGCAATCAAGAAATAGCGCAGTTGATACGTCCAACTGAGGGCATCGGCCGGAATCAAGAGGACGGCGACGATTAGAGCAAGATGACCAACACCGTTTTGAGCGGTATCCTTCAATCGTTCAGCGAACACATAAGCAATACCTGCGAACAGAATTGCGACAAGTGCTCCAAACGACCAATCGAGGATCAGTAACGTCAGTAAGACGACACCACCAGCAAGCCAGCTAGGAACGTTTTTATGGAATTGAATGCGGCGACCGACGAAGGAAGTTGCACCGTAACCAAAAAGTGCGGCAAGCAAGACCGACCATTCATCGAGTCGTTGCGCATTGTTGTCATAGTCGTACCAAGAGAGGGTTAACGAAAGCAATCCAAATGCGAGTGCGATTGTAAAGATCGCCCAAGCGAAGACGAAAGCTTTTTTGACCTTCAGTCGGTCAACGGCAAAGAAGATCATTGCGAAGAGGACGACTTCATACAATAAGAAGAGCGGCAAGTTTGGATCATCCGATAATTGTAGATACGGTAATAAGAAACCAGTGATAGAAACAAGGACGAGCAAAGCTTGCGATCGCATCCAGAGCATCAGACCATAGGCGATGAAGACGACGACGAGCTCAAGTAAGAATGCTAAAGACGGTGGATAGAATTGATATAAGGCCATCCCGGCGAATAGTGCCGCCAAAGCGACGATCGTACCGGTTGCGACGAGTCCGATTCCGAGCTCACGTCGTTTCTTCTCATACTGGTATTCTCCGAGGGCGATGACGAGCAGACCGATCAAGACCCCGCTTCCGATCCGGACAGGTGGACTGATCAATCCGGCAACGGAGGCGTAGGAGAAGAGGAACAAAGCGCCAAGTGCGGCGAATATCGCTCCAATCCGGGGTAACCAAACGGTTGCGATGACCTGTTCCCAATCTTCGCGGGAGCGTTTTTCCTTAAATGTCGGTTGAGGTACAACTGACTTGCGTTTCGTATAGGCAGGACGCGGGGCTGGACGAGCAACCGTGCTCACTTCCGGTTCATCCGATTGAGATGCGGCAGGTGAAGTGTGCTGTCCTTCGAGGACGGCGACTCGTTGGCGTAATGCCGCGACTTCCTGTTCGAGACGCGTGATCCGTGGATCTTCCATCTCTTCACTTCCTTTCATGGATAGTTTGTCATACTTTTACACACCTAGCAGGTGAACTCCTTCATTTTACAATAGATTTCGCAGTCATATGCCTGGAAATGACAACAATCCGGTCGCATAGAAGCGACCGGATGAGGGTTTAACGAACAGATAATGCATATTGTCCCGTTTTATTGAAAACCGATGTGAACTGTGAGCGACTAACACTGTACTTTCCACGGTATGGGTCCGAGACATAGAACGCACCGCTTGAGACGCCTGTCACGAGCATGACGTGATAATTACGGTAGCCTGTAAATGTTTTACCGTCCGGTTTGATCCAAGAGAAGTAGCCGTATGGATTCTTGAAATCGACCGTTGCCCAGACGATGACCGGGTTTCCGCTACGGATTTCACTTTCAATCTTCGAAACCCCTTGTTTTGAGATATCGACCGCACCACTGCGATATTTTTTCGCAAGTGGAAGGATTCCTTTCGGATAGATGCCCCAGTTCTTGTAGTAGTCGAGCGTACCGGCTGGGTTCCCCGTAAACATCTTTTGTGGATCTGCCCAGTAATATTTCCCGTTCTTATACGTTGCATTTTTCATACTTTTTGGCATCTGCTTATAGAGTGACGCAGCAGAAACGGCTTTTTTCTTGTATTCGAGTGCCATTTTTAGTGAAACGAACTCACAGCCTGACGGATACCCGAGTGAAAATTGGTTGTAGTATGGAACGTTCAACTTTTTTGTCGAAGTTGATGGTTTTGACTTCGAGACGTACTGCGTCGAGATATAACGGTAGCTTCCCTTATAAAGAATTCGTGTCCAACTGCCCGATGTCCCGTATGTCGCAACGGCAACGCCCTTGTTCAGCTGTCCTACGACCTTATACTTCGAACCAGCGCCTGTCCGGACGTTGAGCGTGCCGACCGTCGTATACTTCGTCCCGGTCGACGTGTACTTCGACGAAGACGATTTGACGAAATCCTTGTGTATGTAGCCGGTACGGGATTTATAGCTGATTTTGTACCAGCTGCCAGACTTGCCTTTTGAACTGTAGACATTTCCTTTATAAATCTTTCCGATAATCTTACTCGACGTCGATGGTTTTTCGCGAACGCGCAAGACATCCGTCGTCACGGTCAATTTCGTCGCTGCTTCAGCAATGAGCGAAGGGCTGAGTACGCCAACGAAGATGACTGCGATCAGCAGTGCAGAGAAAAAACGTTTCATGATAGACCCCCTATGATGTAATTTGGTGACTCGTTCCCCTTTTCCCAACTTTTTGAAAAAATAATCAACATTTCTTTAGAAAAATCTGAAAAATGAGTAAGGCCCTTGTTCGTTATATCAAAAAAACTCGATCATGCCTACGGGCACAGTCGAGTTGTTATCTTTCTGAAATCAAAATAAAATTTAATTTTTAATCGTTAAAATATATGGTGATGGTTGCGCAAATGCTTGTTCGAGTAGATAGGCAACGAACAATGTATCTTCTTCCTTGACTGGAAGTGGTGCATCTTCGACGATACTGCGGTAAAAAGCACGATACAGCTTGCCGTAATCACCAACAGGACTCGGAATCCGGACGTCTTGAAGATGACCATGTTCATCGTGATAGATCAAACGACCATAATCGTCTTCCGAATCCTCACCGAACCCCTCTTCTCCCGGGAAGTAGTTGGCTTTTAAATCGAGCTCTTGCCGATCGACGTGTTGTTTGATGAACGTGCCGTTCGTGCCGTGTAACATCCACCGGGGTGCCGGGGCAAGTGCGACATGACTTGTCCGAACACTGACCTTCAGCTCCGGATAATAGAGATCAATCGCAAACGCGTCGTCTGGATTGTGCGGTAGTCGAACACTACGCACGTCAAAGGCGACCTTTTCCGGTTTTCCAAATATGGCGATGATTTGGTCGAGCGTATGGACGCCGAGTCCGTAAAGCGCGCCATTTTCATGACGGACGTCCGCTGACGCTGCATCCGGGCGGAATAAATCAAACTGTGAGACGACTTCGACGAGACGACCGAGTTTCCCGGAACGGATGATTTGGGCGACGACTTGGAAGTCGCTGTCGTAACGTCGGTTTTGATAAGCGAGAATCTTGACCCCTTGCGCATGTGCTTCCGCAAATAAACGCTGCGTCTCTTCTTCCGTCACCGTGAACGGTTTTTCGACGAGCACATGCTTATGATGTTGCAACGCGAGCAATGCGTATTCAAAATGTGTCGCCGGTGGTGTATTGATGACGACAACGTCAAGTTCTGGATCAGCGAGCATCTCAGACAGATCCGTCGTAAAACGGGCATCCGGCAGTCGATCCTGATAGGAGGCGAACAGCTCCGGTTTTTCCTTCCGATTGTAAATCCAGGTAACGTGATAGTTGTCCTCGATCATCACGTACGGTAAATGGTAACGGGTCGTACTTTTGCCAAAGCCGATGAAGCCGATATTCAATCGCATCCGATCACTCCTTGAACCGTTCTTTTTCTATTACCATACCAAACGAAACGACCGTTGTCTTGATTGAACCGCTTCAAGCCGTCGCTTCGATGCGTTCATACTCATAAATCGAGAAGCCGTCGCGTGTTCCTTGATGGACGAATCCGAAGGACGTGTAATAGGCATTGAGAAATTCGTTTGAAGCGACACAGTCTAGTCGTAGGATTTCTCCTTCATCCTCTGTCACAGCAATCGTATGCTCGAGTAGTTTCCGACCGACACCACGTCCTTTTGCGCGGTCACTGACGACGATTCGATGGATATACAGACCTTCTACATCATCCCACAAGGATTGATCCCATTCGAGCGAAGGAAGCAGGGCAACGGAACCAAGCAGCTCGTTCTGATCCTCAAAGACATACAGGCGACCGGCTTCTAAATCACGCGCGACGAGTTGCCCGATGTCTTGCTCCAAATAAGCAGACCACTGGCTACTGCCACTGGCTTTGAGGGAGAGCGCTTTTTGCTCAAGTAGGGTTGCGATGTTTCGAACGTCTTTTGATGTAGCTTGTCGTATCATGTTATTCCTCCTGTTACAAAAAATTCTTCTCTATCCTAACGAATGTACAGCGAGAAGAAAACCATTTTGCTTCAAGATTTCACGGTTGCCCATTATTTTGTGATTTTTTTCATATTCCACAATTTTATTTCAATGTAACGTATTCTTTAGGAGTGATCTGACCCCCAGTCGTCACAACGGATAAACGACCGGCTTCCCACGAGCCGGTCGTTTTTTTATAATTAGACGAGTTCAACCCAGCGACGCGACAAATTCCGTGCTTGCGCCCGGTACTCGTTGTCTTCGACGATCGGATTGCTCAGACGGGGTGCAGAATCCGCGTAATACCCACCGTTTTCGAGCGGATCGTCGGTTGTTGCGAGATAGAGTGCCGTCTTCGCACCGTATTCTGGTGTATAGAGCTTTCCGGTCCAGTATCCGACTTGGGCGACCGGCTTGAGTAACGCCTTCATCACTTTACCGTACTTGCCGCGGTAGAACAGATCCGTATTAACGATTCCTGGATGGACGCTGACAAACGTGATCCGGTCGCCGTGTTTTTCAGCCAGTTCACGCATATGAATCATTTGCAGGAGCTTCGATTCGCGGTAAGAACGCATCGGACTATAATGTTCTTTTTTGACGTGTGCGATCGCCTCAAGTTCGACGTCGGTCCGGATCAAGCCACCTTCACCGGCGAGCGATGAGATCGAGATGACGCGCGGATCATTTCCTTTCTCAAGTAACGGCAATAAGCGCTCGATCAAGTAGAAGTGACTCAAATAATTGACCTGGAATTGTGATTCAAAGCCGTCCTTCGTGATGTGATACGGCGGTACCATGACTCCGGCGTTCAGGATCAAACGGTCGATTCGACCTACCATGTCGAACAATCGATCCGCGAAACGACGGACGGAATCGAGTTGATCGAGTTGTACGATTTCAATTTCCAATTGCGTATGCGATACACCATGTTCACGTAGTAATTGTACAAGTGCCGTCGCTTTTTTCTGCGAACGGACAGTTGCGATGACACGATCTCCCCGCTCCAGTAATTCTTGAATCGTGACCATCCCCATGCCGGAGTTGGCACCCGTGACGATACAGATGTTCATTCCTTTTCCTCCTCGGTGTTCCATTTTAAACGCAAATTGTTCTGTTTCTAGTTTTCCTTTTTCTTTTCGTTTGTACACCTCGTTTTGACGATATTTTTCGAAATTTTCAAAAAGTGGCGTATACTAAAATGAGAACACGTTATCACGAAAGAGGTGGTCGGATGGAAGAAGGGACGATCTTATTCGTCGCAGGAACGTTACTATTGATTGCGATCATCACGACGAAGTTCGCCGTCCGGTTAAATGTACCGACGTTGATTCTGTTCGTCGTCGTCGGGATCGTGGCAGGGTCAGATGTCACAGGAATCATCAACTTTGGTGATTTCGAGCAAGCTCGTCTCTTTGGGACGATGGCGCTCGTCCTGATTCTGTTTGACGGTGGCTTGCACACGAAGTGGACACACTTCCGGAAAATTCTCCCCGCTGCCCTGTCGCTTGCGACCGTCGGGGTCCTTGCAACGACCGGGATCATTGCCATCGTTGCGTATCTATTGCTTGATTTTTCTTGGCCGGTCGCGCTGTTGATCGGCGCGCTCGTCGGTTCGACTGATGCGGCGGCTGTCTTTTCCCTGCTCAGTGGACGACCGGTCGATGCCAAAGTCAAACATACGCTCGAAGCGGAGTCCGGAACGAATGATCCGATGGCCGTCTTCCTGACGATCTTATTCACATCGTTTGCGTTAGCGCCGGAATCCTTCTCGATCGGTGCGGGTATTCTATCCTTCATCTACGAGATGGGACTCGGGACGATAGTTGGTCTAGCAATCGGGTATCTCGTCACGCAACTGCTGAACCGGATCGAGTTACCATCGTCCGCCTTGTATCCGACCTTACTGTTTAGCGGTGCGCTTTTCTCCTATGGTCTCGCGACGATTTTGCACGCCAGTGGGTTTCTCGCCGTCTATTTGACCGGGATCTGGATCAACAATCATGACATGATTTACCGCGAGACGCTCAAACGATTCAGTGGCAGCTTGTCGCATTTAGCAGAGATCGGCATGTTCATCATGCTCGGACTGCTCGTCTTCCCAAAACAATTGCTCGATCCCCGGACATTGTTCGTCTCGGCCGTCATCGTCTTGACGTTGATCCTGCTCGCTCGTCCACTTGCCGTCGTCTTGTCGTTGTTGCCGTTTCGGTATACGGTCAAAGAACAGAGTGTCATCACGGCAGCTGGTCTACGGGGCGCTGTTCCGATCATTCTCGCGACCTATCCGCTTTCAAGTGGTCTCGCAGAAGCGCCCCTTCTTTTCAATATCGTTTTCTTCACGGTCATGACGTCTGCCCTTTTGCAAGGAACGGCATTGCCGTGGATCGTCCGGCGAATGGGGCTTGAGACACAGCGCGACACGACGGTCGAACCGTTCCTGAAATTCATGATGGTCACTCATCCGCAAGCGGAGATTATCGAGGTCAGGGTCTCAGAAAAGAGCGTGATCGCCGGAAAGACACTTCAGGATATCGAGATGCCGCAAAATGTCCTCGTCGTCGCGATCATTCGCGAAGACGAAATCTTAACTCCGCGCGGACAGACACGTGTCTTATCAGATGATCAACTGTTGATTTTGACACCCAAACAAGCGGATCAAGACGTTCGTCGGCTGATCATGTCACTGGGTATTTGATGCGTTGTGAACACATCCTTGAATAGGATGTGTTTTTTTATTCTCGATTGGTATACTTAAAAAGGAAAATAAAGGAGGAACCGTTATGTTGAAACGATTACTTGCGGCTATTTTGACGACTACCCTCGTCTGCACCGTCCTAACGTATATCTCATATACACCTGTAGCAGAGCAGTCGCCGGATACGCTATATGATTCGTTTAGTTCGATATTATTGTTTTATGTCTTATATGCGTCCCCAATCATCTTGGTATCCGGTTTTTTTACTCGACTTTATCATTGGCATGATCATCAACCGGTCATCGACGACGCTTGCCTATGTGCCGACGGTTGTCGGTTATGGGATGTACGGAATCGTGATCGCGAGTCTTCTGATTATCTTTTCGACGAAGGATGCGTTTGATCTGCCGCTCTCTTTTACGATCGCTGCTCTGACAGCAATGATCTATTACAGTCTATCCGTCGTCTTTAATCGATTGTCACAGCACGCGTACTAAAAAACGAACAAGCACGTCTGCTTACTTGCGGACGTGCTTGTTCGTTTTATTCTACTTCCGTTCGTTCAATCGTGACGACACCTGGCGGACGATGCGGGAAGGTCAATGCCAGACCGGCAAAGCGACAAATGTCATCTTCGTTTGGTGCCCGGTGCACCCAATCAATTGTCTCTTGTCTTGCTAGCGCGTGGCGGATACGATTATCGGCTTGTGTACGCGAGATGCCGCGGCAATCGACGTTCGTGATATACGTCGCTTCGTCCGACTCGATCTGTTGCCATATCCCAAGGATCAGTTGACCAATCGGACTGACGGATTGACCATCCGGTTCTTCACTACTGACGGCATCATCGAGCATTTCGATGACAGCGTCACAAGTCTCACCGGAGGCAAGCAATCGCGTCGAACCTTGTTGTAGAATCCGGTATCGCGTCAAGCCGTTCTCGAGCCACAAGCGCTGTGCGAATGGATTGACCGGAACACCGTGGAAAAATGTCTGTGTCCCGCGCCAAGCAAAACCAAATGATGGGTCGTACGCCCGAATCGTCGCCGTTGCCCGCTCGTGAAACGCAGCAATCGTCTGTCGTTCGGTTTCGAGCAGGCTCCGGATAGCATGGTCGTCCTCAAGCGGTGCCAACAGGGGTGTCATCGTGAACAGTTCCGATTCCGGTAACCGGTGCGGCGCAAGAATCGTTCCATCGAATCGATAATCGTTTGCCGGACGTCCGGTACGTCCGACAGACAAACGCCACGTCCGATCTTCCGGCATGAAGGCGTAACTTTGATGGGCAAAAGGTGGTGCGACGAACAGTCCCGGAAACGGATCAAACGTCTCGACTCGGAGGACGTCACCGTCATACCAGCACTCTTCGATCAGACGGACGAGCCGACCGGCAGGTGCGTTGCGATCGGTCAGGTAACGACCTGTATTCGCGTGAAATCCGAGCAGGAACTCGCGATCTTCTTCTTGGAACGTCACCATTAAGAGTTGGAACAACGAAGCAATCTGCTGCTCGACGAGTTGCGGCTCCTCCTCCGTCTTCGCCTCAAAGGCGACCATCTTCCAGCCGGACCGCTCATACAGATGGATCGTCACCGGAAAGAACAGGAAAGCACCATGTGTCGCTTCGATCTTGACCATGTCCTGCGATGCTAAGCGTTCCGTCAACAAGGAAAAGCCCATTCGTTCGAAATGATCTTGCAGTCGTCGTTTCCAATGTGTGAACTCCACGCAACCATCCCCCTCTCGCGAATTACGCGCCGCGTTTTCGTAACGGATTCTTCGACCAGTAGATATAGAGACCGACGAGTCCCGCAATGCCAATGATATAGGACGGCAATCCACTAACTTGCATCAAGACGTCCGGTGCCGGGAAGACCGTCACGAGTAGTGCCTTGTAGGTTGAAAATAAAATGAAGCTGATGACGAATTGAATCCAAACCCGCGGCTTGACTTGTTTAAGCTTCGGTGCCGTGATGACTTGGGACATCGCGTCGATCAAGAACAAGGAGATTATCGAGAAAAACAAGTAATCGATTAAGGCGAATTGGAACAGTCCGTCAATTCCTTCGATGAAGAGAAACATCAGGATCGACGAGACGTAGTTGCGTGTCCAGCGTTTCTGCGTCTCCATCCGGTGCCGCTGCGGTAACTCGGCAATCATCTGATCGAGACGTGCCTCGACGGATAGACCATGAACCTCTTCGAATGGTCGTTGTTTCCGTTGGGCTTCGTAGATGTCTGCCCGCAGACGGTCTTCGATCTCCGTCCGGTCCGGTTCTGCGACATTCAGATTCAATCGTGGTAAAACGGTTTCTAATAGACGTGTGTTAGCTTTCGTTAATTTCAATCGATTTCCCCCTTTTTCATGTTTAAGTATACTGGGTTTTTGGGAAAAATACGTAGTGGAAGTAAAAGATTGCTTGACGAAACGATGAAAAATGTTCAGAATTATTAAAATATAGTGTCGGAATCAGACAGAAAGGACGTGTCGGACCATGCGTCAAACATTGACGAGCGCCGCCTTGATCACCTTGCTGACAAGTGTGGGCATCGCCTTCCCGTTGGCTGAAGCGAAGCCACCCGTTGACCAAGAACCGGTCGAACTCGATCAGCAACAGCAGCAACCAACTGAAATAGAATGAACACACCCCGCGTTCCTCTTGGAGCGCGGGGTGTGTTATGTATCGCTTGGTTGTGTGACGCGTTCGTCAATTGTGACGGTCCATGTAACGACCGTCGTGCTGTCGCGCACGCGATTCGCTTCAATCGTCGAAAGGAGTTCTTTGACTCCGCCTGATTGTAAGGCTTGACCGATTTGCGTCGCGTCGACATACGGAGCGCCCGGACACTCAAGCAATCCATCCGTCGTCACGAACAATCGGTTGTCCCCCTGCCGCAACTCGCGGACGCCACGCGTATAACTCGGGACCGGTAACGCAAAGGTGTTCGCGCGTCCAATCCATTCATAGAATTGACGCTGGTTCAAGGCCGCTTGTCCCATCTTCATCAACTCCGGGTGAAACAGATACAAGACGACGTCACCGACGGAGAACCACCAGATGAAACGTCCTTTGCGGACGGCGATCAAACAAGCCGTTTCCCCTTGCAACGTCGCACACGCCGCTAAAAAGTCCGGATCTTGAAATAGATCCAGCACGGTCGTCTCGATTCGTTGGAATGCGTCCGTAAGTGGGGCATCAAGAACAGTCCGAATGCGTGACTCGTGTTGTGCCAACTGCTGTAAGACAAGTGCCGCACTATCCGCTGTCTTATGAGCGTCTAAGACGACGGTCATCTCCCAATCGTCGCCGATCAAGATGGCAGCCCCGTCTTCGTTTTTATATTGACCGCTTCTTGAGCAGCCTCCGAATTGTCCGAGCGTTACCCGACCAATTTGGTCGATCTGCTGTGTATCGACGAATGGTTCGTCGGATCCGACCCAGTAATAGGATGATTGTGTCGTCTGCATGCTTCACTCTTCCCTTCTTTACGTCTCCCGCAAGTATGGTTGCAAGAATAAGCGTAATCGTTTTTCGTAGTTGCCCGGGTCCATCGTATATGTCTCGTCATGCCCGGCATCGCGAACCGGATACAATTGCTTTAATCCCGTTTTCGCTTGATACAGTTCATACATCATCCGGACCGGGACAAAGTCGTCCTTTAGTCCGTGAATGAACATCGTCGGAACCCGACTCTTCGTTGCTTGGCGAGTCACCGAGACGTCGCCATAAAAGAAATCTTGCTCGCCCTTGTTCCACATGCTTGCGACCGTCAAAGACGGCAATGCCGGGTAACGGATCTGTTCATCCGCGAGTAGGCTGAACCAATCGTCGAGCCGGGCGTAAGCTCCTTCAGCGACGATCGCCCGGACTTGTGTCGGTATGGTCTCTCCAGAAGCGAGTAAGACAGTCGCTGCGCCGACACCGAGTCCGTGATAGACGATTCGTGTATCGTTTCCATTTTCAGCAAGCAAGCGCTTCGTCCATTCCAAGACATCCAGTCGATCGAGCCAACCGTAGTTCCGGACGCCACCGCTTCGATCCTGCCCGCGCCGTTCGATAAGTAAGACATTAAAATCATTCTCATGGTAATAGCGGGCAAGCGCATAAACACCGATCTGTGAAAACATTATCTCATCCGGGACGAGGAGGACTGTCTGTTTACTACCGTCAACCGGAAGATAACGTCCGAAGCGGACGACCCCGTCCTTCGACCATTGCTGTGTCTCGCTTGTCTCTTTAAACCATGTTTCGTCTTTCGTCACTTGTCCGTTTCTCGTCGTCTTCAGAATCGGAGAAGCGTCTGACTGACCAATCAATGTTTCTTGCATCCGGTATCCGTCATAGACGATAAACAGTAGTAGGATCGTAACGAGCAACACGATGCCGATTCCCCATTTGCGCATGCACTTCGCTTCCTTTCCGACAGTGAGTCTTTCCTTATTCGTCGTCGGTTTCAGCTTCCCCTGCTAGCGGCGTTGAAAGGAACGATTGTTTATACCAGCGTTGTAAGGTATCAATATCCGTTCGTTCGAAATAGAGCGCATTGAAGGCGGTATTGCCTCGTAGTTGAATCTCAATTCGGGCAATCTCCTTTGCTTCGAGCCAACGTGAGACAGACCAAGTCAACTCCTCGATCTTCAGTCGTGGTGTGTAGACGGTCTCTTTTTGGACCCATTGTTTACGTAACATCAAGAGATCGTGTCCGGTGCCGAATCGTGTTTTTCGATAGCCGCTGCGGACAGCGAAGTAGTAGACCGGTAACCAAAGGAACAAAAGCAAAATCAAGAAACGCCACGAGGAATCAAGAACGATGATGACGACACTACTTAGTGCAGTAAACAACAGTGTATAACCGAGCAACGGCCAACGAACCCGGTAGCGGAAGCCGCTCGGTGCGACTTCATGTTGCGGACTGAACTGGCGAAAGCGTGGCAGATACGTCGTAAGGAACGCATCGACCTCGTTCGTTCGGATGAATGGGTGCAGTAGGAGTCGCTCCTTCTCGCCTGATGCCGAAATGATATGCAAAGACAGGCTCGCCCGACCGATCAACCGCTGAATCCAGCTTTCCTGAATGACGAGCGCTTGAATCTTATCAGCATGGAACGCGACCTCGGTTCGGTTTAACATCCCGTATCCGATCAACAATCGCCGGTCTTGCAAAACGGCACGATACGAACCGTACTTCAAAATATAGACGATGATTGAACCGATATAAACGATTAGCAGGACAAGGAGTCCAAGTGTCGTTAAGACGAGTAAGGAAAAATGCGACAGTTCCTGAAACAAACGATTGATGTATCGATCGATGAACCGGTCGACGAACTGATAGGCAGTCCAGATACCGACGAGTGCTAGTCCGACGCGTCCCGATAAGGCTCCGGCTAAAGCTAAATCGCGGATGGGAATCGTATAGGCGACTTCCTTCTGTTGCTCCTCGGTGATCTGCTCCTCATTTTTGATCGACGACTTCAGCTGTTTCGCGAAATCAAGCCGGATTCCTTTTAGTTCGACTTCCGGTGATCCACTCTCAGACGACGTTTCGACAGTCAACGTCGCAAGACGCAGTAGTCGTTCGATGACGTTTTGTTGGATGCCGATTGACTCGATCCGTTTGCGTTGCGTCGTCCGCTCACTTTTTTGGAAAATCCCTTTGCGGACGCGAATCGTCTCGGTATCGATCGTGAACGTATAGAAATACCAGGAAGCGATCCCGTATAAAAGAACGAATAGAATGCCGACACTAACACCGATCCATGTATAGGTGTTGATCTCGCCTTTGCGGATCGCATTTAAAATCAAAGCGGCGAACGGAATCAGGAGGGAACGGATGATTGAGATACTCGACATGACGATAAACAGCGGGTGGACGCGCCGTGTCATAATGATTCCTCCTCCCGCTCCTCGAGTTTCGCGAAGCGTTCGACTTGGATTCGCAGTTCCTCCCCTTGCGCACGATCGAGTCGTGTCAACGTGGCGAAGCCGGAAGCAGTCCGGATATCGAGTGTGATCAAATCATAGCGACGCAGGATCGGTCCCGTTTGACTATCAATCAATTGTACCTTGACGAGGGGTACGGTGACTTCTCGACGGAAAAAGATGCCGTGGCGGACGACGAGAAATTCCTCATCGATGCGATAACGCATATACTTCAAACGAAGAACGGGTATGTAGACGATACGGGGAATGAAATAGATCAGCCAAAGCAGACCGACGACGCCCATCCACCAGGGTGTCAGGTCGAGCCACATCACTTGGGTGATCGTCGTTCCGATCAAAATGACGGCGATCAATGCGTGTAACGGCAACAACCCGAGTCGTTCTGCGCGAATCGATCGCTCTGGCAATGCATGCCATTGTACAGTAGACATCAAAAAACACTTCCTTTCGTTTCCATTTACGGTTAAATACGTCGCTTGGTTTCAGACAGCGGTTGACATTTTGTTTGATTTCATCGCATATATAGAAGTGAAGAACTGTAACACCAAGGAGGAACCATGTTAACTTTTGAAGAAAAACTACGAATCATTGAGACCTTCCCACAACTCGTCCGAAAAGATGTCTCACTGAAGCGCGTCAATTTCCAATTCCCGGACAGTCAGTATGAGAAGAAGAATCTCGTCTATCATTTGCATCCGAACGGAAACGGCTTCGTTTATGCCGCTGGTCTACCAGGTTATGAAACGGACGAAAAAGGGTTCGTCAACATCCGTGAATTCTCAGAACCTGCTTTAATCCTTTTATTAGAAGATGCAATCAAAGCACTCTCGACGGTCCAATCGGTCGAAACACTCGAAGAAACATGGGTCAACGATAACCAGTTCGAATTGACGTTACTCAATGAAGATATCGACACATGGCTCGTCTATGCTGGTGACCTTTTAGATGGTGCATTCAACTCGTATAAGGAAGCAGCGAACTATCTTGAAGAAGAAGGCTTCCGCCGTAAATAAGACAATGAGCGATCCGGTTAATCCGGGTCGCTCATTTTCATGACCAGCCGATTCAGTGCCGCTTTGACGACTTGAAGATCTTCTTCATCGACGTCGAGTGTTCGGACGAGATCAAGCGGAACAGTCTCTGCTTGTTTCCGTAACGCTCGGCCGGCATCCGTCAAAAAGATTTGGATGTGCCGTTCATCTTCCGGCTTACGGACACGTCGCAACAAATCTGCTGCTTCAAGTTTCTTCAGTAATGGCGTCAGTGTTCCCGAATCGAGGTGGAGACGTTCGCCGATGGCTTTAAGCGACTGTCCCTCCTCTTCCCAGACGACGAGCATGACGAGATATTGCGGATACGTCAAACCGAGTGGTTCAAGTAATGGACGGTAACGACGCGTGATTTCACGCGAAATCGCATAGAACGGAAAACAGAGTTGTTCGTCTAACGCTAACGGGTTCATAAAAAAATTCCTCCTATCATGAGCAAACGAGTTGCATTTCGATTTAAATTGTATACAATCTAATTGTAAGCTACTTATTTGAATTCAACAACGAAAGGGAGTTACACACATGAAACCAATGTTCACATCATCTGCAACAGCTGTCGGAGGTCGCGACGGACGCGTCGTATCGGAGGACGGAATCCTTGACGTCGCTCTCGCAATGCCGGTACCAGGATCGAAAAAACAAGCAACAAACCCAGAACAACTCTTTGCTGCAGGATATTCTGCTTGCTTCGACTCTGCTTTAAACATGGTCGCTCGTAAACAAGGCATCAAACATGATGGCAGTGAAGTCACAGCACACGTGACATTAAACGAAGCAGCTGACGGATTCATGCTTTCTGTCGAACTCGATGTTCTCGTCCGCGGAATCTCGGAAGAAGCAGCAGCTGAACTCGCGAAAGTCGCGCATACAGTCTGCCCTTACTCACGTGCAACTGCTGGAAACATCCAAGTCGACGTCTACACACGTACGACTGACGCAGAATAAGTGTAGCATTTATAACCAGCCTGAGGTTTACTCTCGGCTGGTTTTTATTTTTTATGGTTAATTTGGTAATTGAAATAATTATGTTTTTTTAATGATGAACGGTTGCTCTCACGAAAAGAACAACCGTTCTTTTTTCATAGTTGATGAACCGATAAGATGACGAGCTCCCCAGACACGGTGACATAATAAGCATCCTCAAAACGATACCGTTCATTGTGTTCTGCGTCATAAACTGTGACCATTGGTTCCGCGTCTTCTCCAATCGCTTCGTGTAGATAAAAACGTCCACGTAAGACACGTTCGAATGGTTCCTTATCGAGGAATCGGGCACCGTTGCGTAAGTTGATTACTTCATGATGGTGTTCGGACCGGTCATTGACGATGAAGATCGTCGACTCGACGTCATCATAGGTAAAATCAAGCGGTTCATAGTCACTCCACTGAATCCGAGCAACCTCTTCGACACTCGCTTCCGTGTCAATCCGGTAAAAAATTTCTTCGTTCAAACGATCGGTATAGGCACTAAATATGAGATGCCCTTCTTGTTCTCCGAGATACTGGACGGTATCCCCTTCCCCTTCTAACTTCAACAAGGTTGCGAACGATAAGTGCTCAACACCCCGTTCGATCTCTTCAATCAAAGTCGGCAGTGGGGCAATCAAGAGACTTTCCGAGTGGTCGATCGGATCTTCTGGTGAGATGACACCACTTTCAAGAGCGTCATAAAACGAGAACTCATCAAGCCGTGCGTTACAGACGATGTACTCTTTCTCTTCAAGCGTCACGAGAAAGAAATAGAGTTCTCGGTAATTCTCCGTCATCCCGTAGAGCCGTGGATCACGAATCGTTTGTCGCGATTCGTCCTTGACGTCATACAGAAACGCAGACGTTGTTTCCGTCGTCTGTAAAAATACAAGATAGTTCTCATTGAGCACCCAGTAGAGGGTCAAATCTCCTTCAACATAAAACGACGCAATCTGCTCCCGTTTACCGGACAAGAGATCGATCACGAGCACTTCCGTCTCCCCGCCCTGTTCTTGCGTATGTTCGTTCAAGCAATAGACTCTTCCGTTCCGTACGAACGGTCGGGTTGGTCCATGATCCGTCAAAACCTGTGGCGTCAGATCGACTTGTTCTTGATCTTCAAGATCATACCGGCTGATGTGGTAACGGGCGTCATCAATACGACGTCGAAAATAGATCGACGATGGTGTGACATGCAAGACATCCATATGATCGGCGGGTAAAGCACGGGCATCCACTATTTCCATGATTAATCTCCTCCCGGACACGTACTACTTGTCTTTTTCCCACGAATCGTATTGCTTCAAACAGGGTCTTGCTGTGCGTTTAACGAAGCAGAGTGCTACAATATGGCTAGATAACTACAGGATGAGGAAGGTGCGAAACGGTGCAATCACAAGATTTGAATACGATGATGCTTGAATATGTCAACGATAAGGAAGAATACGATGCGTACGCCTACAAGTTGAAGATGCTCCTGTCCGAGCTGCTCGACGCGGCAGGCATCAAATATCACTCGATCGTCGCCCGGACGAAGGACTCCGAGAGTCTATATCAAAAAGTCTTACGACAACCGAACAAATACCGTTCACTTAAGGACGTCCATGACTTAACCGGAATCCGGATCGTCACCTATTTCCATGACGACGTCCGGGAAGCGGCACGTATCATCGAGAATGAGTTCGCGATCGATCGCGATCAATCCGTCGACAAATCGACGTTGCTTGATACGACCGAGTTCGGCTACCTCTCGGTTCACTTCGTCGCATCACTCAGCGATCAGCGACTTGCCTTGAGTGAGTATGGTCGTTTCAAGGACTATACGGCTGAAATCCAAATCCGTTCGATCCTCCAGCACGCGTGGGCAGAGATCGAGCATGACCTCGGATATAAAAATCCAAACAGTGTTCCAGCAGAAGTCCGGCGTAGTTTCAGTCGGGTGGCAGGATTACTCGAGATCGCCGATCAGGAATTCGTCAATATTAAGAAACAATTGAAACAATTCGAAGACGAGACCGTCCAGCAAATCTTGTCTGATCCGCATCAAGTCCGGATCACAGCAGATAACTTGAACTACTTCATCGATCACTCCCCGGTCATCAACGAACTCGACAAACGACTCGTCACGTCACAGATGATGCTCGATTCCGATCAACAACTGATCAACGAACTCATCCGCATGTTCCATTATGTCGATATCCGGACGTACGGGGAACTGATCGAAGCGGTCTCGACACACAGTCCGCTCGCCTTACGTTGTGCGAAGGTCATGCCGAATCCATTCCTGCCCCGTCAAGGAATCGGAATCGCCTATGTTTGTATGGCATTGACGATCGCTGGCGAGGACACACACCGAATCGACTACTTCTTCCGCCGTTTCTATCCGGAGTTACGCAACGTCGAAGAAATCGTCGCCCAAGTCGCCCGCGTTGTCGAAACAGATGATTCAAGAGAAAAATATTGATTAAACTAAAATTTTTCACTATACTAAATCACGAGTGAAAGAAACTACGGTATAGAAAGAGTGAAGGATACATGGCAACTACACTAGAAGTAGCACAACGCGATCAGTTGATCGTTGATACAGAAAAAGGATTACGGATGAATTACCGCGCGATCAAGAAGGACGTGCGTAGCATGTTCACGACGTACTTGACACGCAATGAGTTCTTTATCTTGAAGTCCCTTTGTGCGAACAGTCCGCAAATCGCCTCTGCCCTCTCGCAAGAGTTCCAATTCTCAGCGAGCATGATCACGGCATTAGCAGACGAATTGACGAAAAAAGAGTTGATCTCGCGTGAGCGGAGTGAACTCGATCGTCGTGTCGTCGAACTCCGTGCCACACCAAAAGGTATCGAGCTCTACGAAAAACTCGAATCGATGAAGATGGATTACCTTGCAGACGTCTTCGAGGATTTCTCGGATCAGGAACTGGAACTGTTCCGCTCGCTCTTAACGAAGCTCGAAAAAACAGTCTAAGCTGTTCAATGGAACGGATCCGGTCAGGACGACCGGGTCCGTTTTTTAATGCATGCAAAAGGAGGAAACGATATGTTTGATTTTGAATCGGTGCAACACTTACGGCAGACGGGGCAATATGAAGCAGCAAAGGCAGTCGTTCTTCAATATGTCGAGATGGCACCTAACGACCCGACCGTTCTCTATCAGATGGCATGGTGTCATGATAGTCTCGGTGAGGAGCACGCTGCAGTTCCTTATTATGAACAAGCCCTAGCGCTCGGTCTTGCCGGTGAGGACCGCTTGCAGGCATATATCGGACTCGGCAGTACATATCGCGTCATCGGTCAGTTCGAAGCAGCGTCAGACGTGTTCCACCGCGCATTGCTTGAATTCCCGGAAGTTCACGCCCTGCAAGCCTTCCTCGCGATGACGGAGTACAATCTCGGTCAAGCCGATCAGGCTGTCGGTCGGTTGCTAAAGAGTCTTGCTACGACGTCGTCGGACGCCTCGATCCAGACATTTGACCGGGCAATCCGTTATTATGCCGATCATTTGGACGAGATCGTCAAAGAATGAACAGCAACGGTTGACGAGTGCTCGTTTTGCACAGCATAATGTAACAGCCAAGCGGACTCGCTTTTGGCAGGAAAGGAAGTTAATGATGTCATCAAAAAAAGTATGGACCGTAGAAGGTTACGAAGAGCAAGGGCAAGAAAAACATGGCAAGGCAAGTAAGTCAGAGACATATACGAATGAAACCGATGCTAAGAAAGCCGCTAAAAAGATGGCGGATCAGAATGATCATCTCGACGTCTACGTCATTTATACGAGTACGGTAAACGGTAAGACAGAAGAACGATTCTTCAATTCGAACGGCAAGTATAGTGAAGAAGGCTTCGAGTGGTAATCCGCGTTTTCATTTAATGATTCACAAAAAGCAACGGGTTCGTTTCTCTTCGAGTGAGAGACGGACCCGTTGCTTTTGTGATGACTTCTTTAAGTCTCGTACCAAAGCGGCATTTCACGCTGAAATCCATCGTGGTCCCGAATGATTCGCTGAACGCGTCGTTGCATCGCCTCCAACCCGTCTGCATCGAAACGCTTCGCCCAGACGATTGCCGAAAAGACCACCATCGCCATGTAAAGACTATACATTCGCCAAAAGTCGGACGGTACATCGTTCTCGAAATACCCTTCGATCATGTGACGGACAAATACTGGACTCGTCTCGACCTGAAACAGACCACATTTAACGAAATCATGCCACGGATCGCCATAATCATGATTCCCGTAATCAAGGAAGGCGGAAAGATGCCCATCCTCGACAAGGAGATTATCGAGATGAACATCATCATGTTGCAACCGGTTCGGACGTGTCTGAAGTAACGGAATCCGCTCGCTAATGAATCGATCAAGACGCTCGATCCACATTGGCTCAAGCAACCCATCAATCGCTGCGCGGTAGCGGTCATGTTTCGCCTGGCAACGTTCGCTCCAAGACGTCATCACGCTGGGAGCAGGTACCTCATGGATATGTTTCAATGCTTTTCCTGTCTCCTGACCGAGTCGGGCTGCTAATTCCGGCGACTCGAGAAGCACACTTTGGACGGGTTGTCCGGGTAGGAACGGATAGATGCCGTACGCGGTCGTTGCAGTCCGCCCGGTCGCAAGCGGTAAGGCATGAGCAATCCCCTGTTGTTCTGGGATCACCAAGGTTGCCTCTCGTTCATATTGAAGATTTGACGGGTTCGTCACGACCTTGACGATGTAGTGTGTTGTTGTCGTCTTGACGGACCAGACGGCTTGATGCGAGCGTCCGGCAAGACGTTTAACGCTATCAATACCGATTAGTAACGGATGATCAGGTAGCATAAAGACTCCTTTCTGACATCAAAAAGAGGACGCATCTTGCGTCCTCTTTGTCATGCCTGTGGAATGTAGACAGCAATGATCTCAAGCAGATCAGCATACGCCGTCTCAAAATCGATGTTTTCAATCATATAATCGTAGTGATCGCGCTCTTTCCACGCCTCCTCGTAATCAACGAGTCGCGCTTCGAACTCCGGTGTATCCCCGCGCATCAATAGTCGTTCCTTCATCAAATCAGGCGGAACCGAGACGAATATCGTGATCACCTGATCTCCAAATAGACGCTTGAAGTTCGCCGCCCCTTTTGGATCAATATCCTTGATGACGATTTGATCCTGTTCGAGGACATCGATATACGCTTGACGCGGTGTTCCGTACCACGCCCGGTGGACATGCGCGTATTCGATGAAGCCGTCGTCTTGGATCAGTTGCTGGAACGTCTTGACGTCGACGAAGTGATAACTTGCTCCATCAATCTCCGTCGGACGTTTCGGTCGGGTCGTCACGGACGGGATGAACCGGACATGTGCATATTCCGTCCGTAGACGTTTGATCAGGGAAGACTTTCCGCTGCCCGATCCACCAATCAAGAGAATGATTTTACCTGACATCGTTTTCCCCCTGTTGTTGTGTCGTGAAGTAACCCGTAAAACGGAGTGCGAATTGTTCGAGTTCACTATCGACGACCGTCCCGTATATCGGTCGGATGACGATTAAATAACGCTCATACGAGATGATTCGGGACGTCTCGTTTCGCGTCATCTGGACTTGGGCTTCCGGATAACTCTCGACGTAGTACCAATCAACCGCAATCCGTTCATTGGACGGTGTCTCATAGATCCAGGTCACCGTCGTTCCATTCGCAGGAAGGGTGCTTTTCAAGGTGAAGCGTTGAATCTGCTTCAATTCCCGTTTCGCTGACGCAAGTCCTGCTTGATAATCCGCAGGACGCATCGGTGTCGTCGTCACTTGCTTCGGTTTTGGTTCCGGCAAACGGGCAAAGCCAAGCTGGAGACCGACGAATAAAGCAACGAGCGACAAACTGATGACGAATACGTATTCCTTGCGCATCCCTTCCTCCTCCTCATCCTTCGAGTGTATCGCGCATTCCTTTTGGATCATTGACGATGACAGCGTCGACACCGATCGCTTGCATCTGACGGACATCGTCGACCGTCTTCGGAGTGTAGACTCGGACCGTGACGTCTTGCGCGTGAGCGAACGCGACGTCCGCCTCCGTCACGCGTCGGTAATCGGGATGGATCCCGGTCGCTCCGATCCGGAGGGCCTGTTCTTCCGGATGATAAATCGGATATGGATACAGAATCGCCGTCTCGATGCGTGGATCGAGCTTGCGGATCAAGGCAACCGAATAATGGTTGAACGAACTGAATAACAGACGGTCGGTTGCGATGCCGTGCGCGGCGCAACGTTCAAGAACATATGCTTCAAGCCCGTCATAGCGGATCGTATCCGTCTTCAGCTCGATGTTGAGCCGCAGCGTCGCTGGTGCGAGGATTTCTAGCACTTCGTCAAGCGTCGGAATCTTCGTCTCGATCGGTTCCCCTTTGAAACGTGCTCCGGCATCCAGTGCCTGAAGTTCAGCGACCGTCATGTCAATCACACGTCCTGTCCCGTTCGTCGTCCGGTTGACGGTCTCATCGTGAATGATGACACCGACACCGTCCTTTGAGAAATGGACATCGAACTCGACCCCATCAACGTCGTCTTCGATCGCAGCAGCGATGGCTTCGAGCGTGTTCTCCGGAAAACGGTCACTGACACCGCGGTGTGCGAACCATAACATCAGAGTGCCTCGACGACACGCGTGTATTTCTTCGTCAAGTAGTTGACGAGCGGTGTGACTGAGATCGATTGACCCGTTGCTGCTTCGATCAATTCAGCCGGTGTCTTCGATTTCCCGTGACGGTGGATGTTTTCTTTCAGCCAGCCTTTGATCGGGGCAAGTGTTCCGGCTGCGATTAGACCATCGACGTTGTCGACGTCACGACGAAGTGCTTCGTTCAGCTGTGCCGCATAAACGAGACCGAGCGCGTAACTTGGGAAGTAACCGAACGAACCACCTGACCAATGGACATCTTGTAAGACCCCTTTAGCGTCACTCGGCACATCCACACCGAGATACTCTTTATAGAGACGGTTCCATTCTTGCGGGAGATCCTTGACTTCAAGTTCTTTCGTCATCAGACGCTTTTCTAGCTCATAGCGGATGATGATATGAAGGGCATACGTCAATTCATCGGCTTCAATCCGAATCAGTGACGGCTTGACTTCATTGACCGCGGCATAGAACCGTTCGAACGGGACGTCAGCCAGTGATGGGATTGCTTGTTGTAAACCATGATACCGTGCTTCGAGGAAACCTTGGTTACGTCCGATAAAGTTCTCAAAGAACAGTGACTGTGATTCGTGGATCCCCATCGATGCGCCGTCACCAAGACCGAGTGAATCGAGTTCCGGTTCGATGCCTTGCTCATATGTCGCGTGTCCGGCTTCGTGCATCGTGCCAAAAACCGAGTTCCGGTAATCGTTCTCATCGTATTTCGTCGTGATGCGTGCGTCCTTCCGGTTGATCGTCGTCTGGAACGGATGAACCGTCTCATCCAAACGACCAGATGTGAAGTCGTAACCGATATCGCGTAACCATTCTTGGTTCAAGGCGATCTGTGTCTCGCGGTCCGCGGACCAGTCAAGCGTCGGGAAGTCTTTTCCTTCGAGTTGACCGAGCAGACCGATGATCGCTTGGCGGAGTTCTGCGAACAATGGATCAAGTGTCGCAACCGTCATCCCCGGCTCATAATCATGGAGCAGTGCGTCATATGGGTGCGCGTCATAGCCCCAGTACTCGACGAATTGGCGTTCCATCGCGACGATTTTCTCGAGATATGGTTCGAACATCGACCAATCGTTCGCGTCCTTCGCCTTCTCCCAGACGCTCTCCGCTTCTGAGATCAACGTGATGAACGTTTGGTACTCGGCTTCTGGAATCTTTGAATCACGATCGAAGGCTTCTTTTGCTTTCGCGAACGAAATCGCTTCGATACCCGTCAGCGTCTCTTGCTCCATTGCTGCCAATAATTGTTGATATGTTTCGCCTGTCCGGCGACGGAAGCTCTCTGTCGAGAGGAATCCGATCGACGCGGAACGGTTCGCTGCGCCTTGATCCGGCATGTATGTCCGCATATCCCAATAAAGTAATGCGACGGCTTCTTCGTATGCGCGAAGACCATCGAAATGGTCGCGCCATTGTTGTGTTGTTGACATGATTATAGACCCCCTTGAAGTATGTAACGGTGTAGCATTTTTAGCATATCACATAATGTTCAAAACTTTCACACACAAGTGATTTTTGAAACTTTTCCTGTCAGATGAGCGTATAATGAACATAAGATCAAAGAGAGCGAAAGGAAGTGGCAACTTTGAAGACAGACGCTGAGTTAGCCGAGTTGATTCAGTTGAAGGAGGGATCGGTCTGTACGATCGAGTATCTCCCAGAAGAGCTGGACTGGATTGGTACTGGTCGTAGTGCCTATGTGTTCCGGATTCGTGATACCGATCGCGTCATCAAGAAATTCTATCCGTCATTGCGTCCTCTCGCTGAGTTAGAAGGCAGTATTTATGAACAACTGACGACGTTTTCGACATATGCGAAGATGTTCGCTTATGGTTCCGATTATATCGTGCTCGAATACATCGAGGGACAGACGTTGTTCGAATGCCTTGTCAGCGGAACCTATATCCCGGAATCCGTCTTGACGACGGTCGATGCAGCGCTAGCAGACGCACGCGCCGTTGGACTCAATCCGTCAGACATTCATCTACGCAATATCCTTTTGACGGCAAACGGAACCCGCATCATCGACGTCGCTCGATTCCGTCAAACGGAACCGTGTACACAATGGGATGATTTAAAGAAGGCGTATCACTATGTATATGTAAAACCGTTCTTCCCGAAAAAGTTGAGCGAGACGTTCCTTAATACGATTGCTGACGTCTATAAAGGACGCTTATTCGAATCGATCCGAAAGACTGGTTAACGTAAAACGCGATGCGCCTCTATGTGAGGAAACATCGCGTTTTTTCGTTGGTTATTGGACGACGAATGAGACAGCCTCCGCAAAGCGAAACGTATTCTTACCGGCTCCTTTTGCGGCATATAGCGCATGATCCGCCTGTTGAATGATTGATTTAAGCTCAACGGTTTCATCATCGAACAGCACAATCCCGATACTGGTCGAAACAGCATATGGCGTCTGCCATGTTCCAAGTTGTTGTAAAATCTGCTGCGCAATCCCTTCGTACTCCCATCGTGTCATCTGTTGAGTGAAGCGAATCAAGAACTCGTCTCCCCCGATCCGGACAGAAAACGCGTCATCATGCGCGCGTGTACAGTATTGTAACCGTTTTGCGACATCGATCAAGACTTGGTCGCCGGTCTCATGTCCATACACGTCATTCACTTGCTTGAATCCGTCGAGATCAAGATAAAACAACGCACCGGAATGTTGCTGTTCTATATCCCAATGCCTCGTCAAATAACGTCGGTTATACAACTGTGTTAGCGTGTCCTTCCAAGCAAACTGTTCGAGCTCTAAGTAATACGAGAACAGTTTTGCGATCCGTTGGAGAAGTTGAATGCTCTTCTCCTCGAACTGACTTGCTTCATCATGGACAGCGCACAACGTACCAAAGGTTTGACCATTCGTTAAGCTGATCGGAATCCCGAGATAGGACTCGATCTGTAACGCTTTTAATGTGTCCTGTATATCTTCTAAGCGCTCGTCATCGCTGACGGATTCATACCAGATGGGCTCGTTCTGTTCAAAATTGATGTGACGACATAGTGTCTGTTCCATCTCGAACACTTGTCCTGCCCGAATCTCGATTCGTCGATGATTGTTCGAGAGCCGTAAAATCATTTGTTGGTCTTCTTCGATTGTCGTTAAATACAACAATTGATCAGGTAGAATCTCTTTCGCTAATTCCAATACATCATCTGCCAGTTCGTCAAAATTTCGATACAATGTCATTTCTTGCAACGTATCACACCTCATTTGTTATGTAAGTCATATGTTTCACGAAGCAACCCATAGATCGCACAATCCTTATACTCCCCTGCCGCGTTGCGGATCATCGCCCGTACCGTTCCTTCTTGAATCATGCCAACCTTCTGCATGATCCGTCCGGAAGCTGGATTGTCGATATTATGGGCGGCAGAAATCTTATGGATGTGCATCTCTTGAAAACCGAAGGCAAGGACGGCAGCTAACGCCTCACTACCGTATCCGTTGTTCCACCAGTCGAATCCGATGCAATAGCCGACCTCACAGTGATCCGTCGCCGCATCAAAAGCGAATAGATCGATGACACCGATCAACGTCCCACTGCGCTTCTCTTCCATCCCCCAGTAGCAAAAGGTGTCCTCTTCGTAAGAAGCGAGGATTTCCATTACGCGTGCCTTCGTTTGCGTCATCGTCTCATGTGGTCCCTTGATCAAATGTCGCATGACACGATCGTCCGATAACCAGTTCTGAAACATAGATTCTGTGTCAGCCAGTTGGATCTTCCGTAATCGTAGTCGTTCAGTCTCTAATACTGGACTTCCTTGAAATTGAATCATAATAGTTCCTTTCTAAATTAGGTATTTGAAATAAAATCACTTCGAATAAACAAGTCGAAAGACGATCATACTGGCGACGGCTAAGAGACGTTCGTTCGTATTACAGTCAAAGACGAGTTGCGCCCCATGTCGTGACCCTGTTGCGATGCAGACGTCGTTTTGATAGACGCCGATTTTTCTCGTGACTGTCGAGGACCTAATCTGATACTCTTGACCGGCGTACGCGACGAGTAATACTTCTCGTAGCCGTAATTGTTGCTGGAGTGCCGCATCGGTGCGAATCGTTCCGATATCGCGTCCGTCTTTGCGTATCACAAAATGTGTCGTATTACGGAGCCACTCTGTTTTCGTCTCTTTAATTTGTAATTGTTCCCCGTCTCCTTCGAACGTCACGTCGAGAAAAAATGATTCGAACTTTTCGAAGCGCGCAAGGATTGCCTGCCACCATGTGGCATAACATCGTGAGAACGTCAGCCATCGTTCATGCGCGAGAAAGACCGTATTCGTCTTTCGGCTCGCCCGGTCCGCTAAGCGAACGGATACTCCCTCTTCTATTCCCCGATAATGCAAATCACGCCGGATTTGCCACCATTCGACTCCACCGATCACGAAAGCGACGCCCGTTAAACCGAGTAATCCATACAACTCACGTGGGGCGAGTTCCCCTGTCGTCAGATAATGTCCAATCAATGCGAAAAAGCATAAAATAATCAATAGTAGACTCTGAATCATAACCCTTCCACACCTCCACTTTCATTTTTCCATAAAGCGCCAAAAAAATCCTCCTTTCCCGTAGAAAGGAGGAATAACTTATAGAGTTGCTGCGACTTCTTGTAAGTCATCCGCTGTCTCGGCAATCGCTTCTGCAATCTTACGCATGCCTTCGATCGTTCCGGCGACATCCTTCGTATCGGTCGATAATTCATGAATTTGCCGCGAGACATTGTCGGTTTGTTCCGAAATCCGTGAGAAGGCACGGACGACTTGTTGCATCTCTATCGTCGTCCGGACGACCGCCGTCTCCGTCGTTCCCATCCGCTCTGAGACGACGAGCATCTTTTGCGTGATTTCTTGGGCGATGCGCGACGTCTCAGCTGCCGACTGTTTACTCTCTTCTGCGAGTTTCCGAATTTCTTGCGCAACGACGGTAAACCCGCGCCCCATCTCCCCAGCACGCGCCGCTTCGATCGAGGCGTTCAAGCTGAGTAAGTTCGTCTGATCAGAAATCGTCGTCACCATCCCAGCGATTCGCTCGATTTCCTGCGACAGACGAGACAGTTCAGCGACTTGTTCGGTCGTCCGCGATAAATCCGCGACAACATCCTGGAAGCGTCGTGTCTCCTCTTCGACAAGAACGACACCTGCTTCTGCCTCACCGACCGCTTCTGTCAACTGGATCGATATCGCGTCGGTCGTCGTCGAGACGTGTTTGGCGTGCCGTTCAATCTCCTGAAAGTTCGCTGACGACTCCTCACTCATCGCAGCAAGTTCTTCGGTCGATTTTTGAACGCCATCTCCGACGTGCCGTTTTGCTGTCGCGATCGCTTGGCGCTCCTCATCGATTTGATCCTCATACATCGTCATGACGATCTGTTGCTCGAGGTTGAAGAGTTTCCCGGCTGCCCGCATGATCCGGACACGTTCTGCTTCCGGCCAGTCACTGCCATCAATCTTTTCACTGAGGACATTCCAGACTTTCTGAAAGGCAGCGATGTACCATTTATTATGCAACCCAATTTGAACATGCCGTTCAGCAATTCGGCGTCGGGCTTCGATGTAGTCCATCGTCACCTGACCATCGAACATTTGTAAGATGTGCCGAGCGAGAGTACCTTTCAATCGTTCAAGCGTTGAATGCTGTTCAATCAAATGTCGGAGAGACGGAACACGAACCAGTTCCTCATAGAACGCGTCGACCATGCTCGGCATCCAACGGGATACATCTTCGCGGATGACCCGGACAATTTGTAAATCGACTGCTTCTAGTCCGATTAAACGTAATTGTTCATGTAAGGATGTCGGAACATGCAACACGACATGAGCGCGTTCGCCTTCGATGCGCGCATCGAAGGACGGTGATGTTGATTTCGCGAACCATTTCATATGCTTCTCTCCCTCATTCATAGATGGACTTCATTCTCTTTATCGTCATCTATAAATGACATTTGAATGGCTATCATTCGAAAATCCAACAATTTCATATGGAACATCCCGTCATGATTGATATTTTTAATGTGCGACACTCCTTGATTTCTTCAGGCCTTCTAGATAAGCACCCTTCAAAAAATGGAAAATTTGACCGATACCTATATAACACTTCTCGCTTTTTAACTTAAGGAGGTCCGTTCAACTCATGTGGCGTTACTTCTCTTTCATCGTCTTTCCTATATTCCTCGTTTTCTATGGTTGGATTCGTTTTGGACCTGCTGAAGAGTGGGCACACTTGATTGGAATCAACGTCTTTCATATGATGGCGGGTCTGATTGCCGCCTATTGGATGATTCGCGCACGCATTGAACAGCGCAATCCACACCTCCGTTTTCTAAGTTTTTTGTTCGCGGGTCTTTTATTACACGTTCTCGGGAGTGGTCTATGGCTGTTCCTTCAATTAACAGACGGACGGGTCGATGCACCGATTGCCTCGACCATTCTTTGGTGTTCGTCTTATTTCAGCTATGTTTTAGCGCTAATCACGAAGATGCGTAGCATCGGATTGAACTTCACGAATAAGAACTACATCTTCAATTTGGTCGTGTTCATGACGACGGCTTTCGTCATGAGCGACTATTATTTATTGCAACCCTATTTTGAGATCCTGAATCCCTCGCTCGAGCGAACGATCTCCACCTTCGGATTTCTCATTGCTGATGTGTTACTCCTCTTTTTCAGTGCAATTTTGTATTACCATGTTCGTTATAACCAAGGAAAACCGCATCACCGTTTTCTCGTCGTTGGTTTTTTGTTTCAAGTGTGCGGTGATGTCATGCTTACCGTATTTACGTTTAACAATAGTCCGTTTCTTGAACATCTCGTCGATGTTTTCTGGGTCATCGCGCTTTTGTCCATCGGATGGAGTGGTCATTTAGAAGGAAGACAGCATCCGCAACAAGAACGACTCTTTCGTTCTCAACGAACGGTAACGGAACGCGATTTCATCTTGCCTTATGTCAGCATCGGTTTACTGACAGGGTTCGTCTTATCGACTTATGACTGGTACCTCAATATTCTATCGAGCGGTTGGCTGCTCTTGTTCTTTCTTGTTCTCGGTCGGCAAATCTTTACGTTACGGAGCAACAATCGATTGCTAAACGAAGTCTCATTCATCGCTTACCACGATTCGCTGACACAGCTCGCGAATCGGCAACACTTCATCGAACGGCTTACGAACGACTTACCGCGTTCTTTTGCGGCCGTCTCGCTGGATTTACATCGTTTGACGATCGTCAATGATACGATGGGGCATGCGACGGGTGACCATGTCTTGATTGAGACGGCGAATCGACTTCGGCTGTTGCGTCACGATGACCTGGAAATCTACCGAATCGGTGGGGATGAGTTCGCGCTCATCCTTCCATACGCGACAAATGATTCGTTGACCGCTCTTGAACAGGCTTTATTACACCAATTCGAGCGCCCGTTCCGAATTCGCGGTTATTCGATTCAAGTCACCGTCCATGCTGGTAGTTGTCTCGTCGAAGACACTTCTTTGCACCAGAACATTCTTTCTTGTCTTGATACGGCACTTCTTCAAGCGAAACAACAAGGACCGATGCACTGCGTCCGGTATGATGAACGACTCCACCAATGGTTCAATCGGAAGATCCAGCTAGAAATGGATCTGCCCGCAGCGATCGAGAACAATCAATTCCAACTGGTCTATCAGCCAAAAGTCGATCTGATGACAAACCGTCCAATCGGTATGGAAGCACTCGTTCGCTGGCATCATCCAGTCTTTGGTTTGATTTCTCCCGTCGAATTCATCTCGATTGCTGAAGAGAGCGGTCACATCATCGCTCTTGGACGCTGGATTCTAAAGACGGCATGCCGCAGGACATTTGACTGGCATGAGCAAGGCTATCCGCTAATCGTCGCCGTCAACATCTCCGTTCCCCAGTTCAAGGATCAACATTTCCTGAACATGATCGAGGAAACCTTGTCTGAGACGAACTTATCTCCAGCTTATCTGGAACTCGAAATTACCGAGAGCGTCTTACAAGACGTCACAGATAGCAGCAAGATGTTACATTCGTTGCGCGATCAGGGAATTCACTGTGCCATCGATGACTTCGGAACCGGTTTCTCTTCTTTATCCATCCTGCATCAACTGCCAGTTCATGCACTGAAGATTGATAAATCATTCGTCGACGATTGTCCGGAAACAACTGGTGGAGCTGCTTTACTCCCACATATCATCTCAATGGGACAAACGATTGGTCTGACGATGATCGCAGAAGGTGTCGAAAACGAGGCGCAGCACTCGTATCTTAAATCCGTCGGCTGTCACATCGGTCAGGGATATTACTATGCGCGTCCTTTATCGGAAGATGCTTTTTCTCTGTATTTGAAGGAACAGTTACCGTTAACCGAATCCAATCTCCCTTCCGCGCAATAAAGAAGACCCGTCTGCTTAGTAGATTGAACTACTAAGCAAAACGGGTCTTTCTGTTAGCTTGACGGCAAGGTCAACTTGACATCCTGAATCTGATATTGGGCAGAACGCAAGATTTCAAGCGTAAACGCCTCATCTGTGACGATCGTTCCCTCTTCAAAAGCAGCCGTCCGTGATTGGATATACCCACCGATCGTGTCGACCGCCTCTGCTTCAGTGAACCGAAGACCAAATCGTTCTTCGATCTCAACTAATAGGACAGTACCCGCTAATCGATACGAGCCGTCCGGTAACTGTTCGATCTCGGCTTGCTCCGCTTCATCGAATTCATCGCGGATGTCACCGACGATTTCCTCCAAAATATCCTCCATCGTGATCAAACCGGACGTCCCACCATACTCGTCGATGACGAGAGCGATGTGTGACCGTGTCTGCTTCATCTTCAAGAGTGTTTCTTGCAGTGGTGTCAATTCCGAGACGACCGGCAACGGTTTAAGGAACGATGCAAGTTCTCGTTCGTCTTGTACCGCGTGATGGGCGAGCACTTCCTTGACGTTAATATAACCACTAATCCGGTCCTTATCCGTTCCTTCACTGACCGGGTAACGCGTATACGGATTGTCAGACATCGTCTGTAATAGATTTTCCCAACTCATCTCGTCCGAAATGACCATCATGTTCATCCGTGGCACCATGATGTCGCGCGTGACACGCTCATCAAACGCAAAGACGTTTTGCATCAAAGCGAGTTCCGATTGATTGATCTCACCACTTTTAAAACTTTGTGCCATGATGATCTTCAACTCTTCTTCCGAATGGGCTTGTTCGTGACCGGCTGGTTTCACACCGAACGTCCGCAAGAGGACACGGGCCGAACCGTTCATGATCCAGATGAACGGATACATGATCTTACCGAATACATAGAGTGAAGGAGCTAGCAGTAACGTCATCCGTTCCGCATACTGGATCGCAAGAGTCTTCGGTGCGAGCTCTCCGATGACGACGTGGAGAAACGTCACGAAGATGAAAGCGATACTGTATGAGAGAATCGTTGATAGCGCAACCGCGACACCGAGTTCATCAAAGATCGGTGTCAACAATTTCTCGACCGTCGGTTTCCCGAGTGCACCCAGACCAAGTGCAGTGATCGTGATACCGAGCTGACAGGCCGACAAGTAATAATCGAGATCTCCTGCGACCTTCTTCGCAAGTACTGCTCCCTTTTTTCCTTCTTGCACCATCTGGTCGAGACGTGACATCCGGACTTTGACGACAGCAAATTCCGAACCGACGAAAAACGCGGTCAAACCAATCAATACGACGAGCAACAACAAATTCAGTGTTAAGACGATGTCCAACTTGTATCCCCCTAAAAGCGGGGGATCACCTCCTTTTGATTTTAAACTGTACAGTATAACGTGACACTTGATAAAAGTGTACGATGCTTTTTCTTCAAACGCAACCAATATCACTTCGTTGAAGTTCAGACGACCATTAATCATGTACCTGTAATACTAGGTTTCTCTTATTTAGTTACCGGCTATATAAGAGCTATGCGCGTAAGAAACTTGAGATGAAGCTTTTACATTCATGAACATCTCGAACTTGAAAGACCAATTTGGGGAGAGGTAGTGCTTATTATGGAAAAGACAAACAGAGGCTTTTCGTCGCATTTCCGAGCGGAAGCGGACGGAGCAGGTCGTAACATCTCATGGAGCTCGATTTTTGCAGGTGTGGTATCATTTCTATCTTTATTGATCTTATTTAGTTTAATCGGTTCAGCGATCGGACTCGGCGTCACGGACGTCACGTCAAATAACCCATTCGATGGTGTTGGAACTGGCTTAATCATCTGGGCAATCCTTTCATTGCTCATCTCGCTGTTCGTTGCCGGATTCGTCTCCGGTGTGACGTCGGCACGTGCCGGTCTCGTCCACGGTTTCTTGACATGGTCGACGAGCGTCATCCTCTTGTTCGCCCTCTTGACGTTCACGACAGTCAACACGTTACAATCGGTCGGTTCATTACTCGGAACGGTCGGTGGAGCTGCTGGTAGCGGCATCGGATCTGTCGCGTCGACGGCGACGGATGCAGCGACGAAAGGGTTCGACTCCGTCACGAAGAACGTCTCAAATATCGATACGAAGGAACTCGATGGAAACGTCGAAGAAATTCTCAAGGATACAGACATCAAGGAATTACAACCAAACTATCTGCAAGGTCAGCTTGATGCCGTCAAAGATGACGTCACGGCTGCCGGTAAAGACGCCATCACAAAACCAGAAGACTTCGACAAAATCGTTCAAGATCTTGGTGATTCGTTGACAGCACGTGCTGAAAAGATCGAGAAATCCGTCGATGAAAAGAAAATCGCTGATGCTGTCGCGAAGAACACGGATTTGACAGGTGCTGAGGCAGATCAAGCGACGCAAAATATCGTCGATGGTTTAAACACGGCAACAAAAGAAACGACGCAACAAATCAACAATGCGAAACAAACGCTTGACGAGACATCCGCTGACCTCAAGAAAACGGTTCAAGATGTTCGCAAGCAGACGGAACAAGCGACACAAACGGCATCGAAAATCTCGATCTGGGCGTTCGTCGGTCTCCTTCTGACACTCATCTTCACATCGTTCGCTGGGATCGTCGGCTCACGCGTCGCAACACGCGGTCGTGTCATGAATAAATAATGATTTCTCACTCACTGATTCCGCCATCGCGGAGTCAGTTTTTTGTGCGGTAAGACCATCTGATTGACTCTATTTGAAATTTACTGTTACACTGTTACCTAACGACCGTTAGGAAGGTGATTTATGTGAAAGCCCAACAATTGTTACTGACGAGCATCCATCATTTTGCCGCACACGGCTATGAAGGGGCATCGCTGCAAGAGATCGCAACAGAAGTTGGTATCAAAAAACCGTCCATCTATGCGCATTATAAAGGGAAGGACGACCTGTTCCTGCAAGCGACGACGTATGCCTTGCAAGAACAAAAGCGCCGCTTCGCGACATATTTCACGAATACGCGGCAACAGCCGCTCGAGCAATCGCTGCACGGCTTCTTCGATTGGTTCATTTCGGAGCAGCAGGATGATATCCTGATGCGGTTCATTCTTCGAGCCGCTTATTTCCCACCGGAGAAGCTCGAACAAGAGATGACAGACCGCTTCAATCCGTTCTTCGACTCACTGCACGATCTATTGACGCGTCTACTACGGGAACGAGACCGAACGGAGCAAATTCTCTATTCGACGAACTACAAAAGTGCCGCGCTCGCCTATCTGACGGTAGCTGAAGGCACGTTGACGGAACTCGTCTACAACGGTGTCGACGCGTTTCACGCTCGTCAACAAGCCGTCTGGCCGATCGTCTGGCGCGGTATGTCAAAAACGATTTAATTCTATTGAGGTGAACTATGCAAAACAATACATTGATTTTAAGTACACTCCTGCTCAACTTATTCATCGCCTTTTTAGGTATCGGACTCGTCATTCCCGTCACACCGACGATCATGAACGAGTTGAACATCTCCGGGGCGACAGTCGGTTACATGGTTTCCGCCTTCGCCTTTGCGCAACTAATTCTTTCACCACTCGCGGGACGTGCCGTCGACAAGTACGGACGTAAACCGATGATCATCATCGGTTTATTCATCTTCAGCATGTCCGAGCTCTTATTCGGTCTCGGTCAAAGCGTCGAAGTCCTGTTCGCGTCACGGATTCTCGGTGGTGTCAGCGCTGCTTTCATCATGCCAGCCGTCACGGCATTCATCGCTGATATCACGACGAACGAGACTCGTCCGAAAGCGCTCGGATATATGTCTGCTGCCATCTCGACCGGTTTCATCATCGGACCAGGGATTGGTGGGTTCCTCGCTGACCTCGGCTCGCGGACACCGTTCTTCTTTGCTGCTGCGTTCGGTTTAACAGCGATGGTGTTATCCGTCTTTACGCTTAAGGAACCGGAACGTCATTACGAGACAACGACTGTCAAACAACAGACCGGTTTCCGGAAAATCTTCAGTCCGCTCTATTTCATCGCTTTTCTTGTCTTATTGATCTCATCGTTCGGTCTCGCCTCGTTTGAGTCGTTGTTCGCCTTGTTCGTCGACCGGAAGTTCGGCTTCACGGCGAAGGACATTGCGCTCGCGATTTCTCTCGGTGCGATCGTCGGCGTCATCGTCCAAGTTGGACTGTTCGATCGTTTGACGCGCTGGTTCGGTGAGATTCGCTTAATTCGATACAGCTTGATCGGTTCGACACTGCTCGTCGTCTTGATGACGTTCGTGACGAACTATATCTCGATCATTCTCGTGACGATGGTCGTCTTCGTCGGTTTCGACTTGATGCGACCTGCCGTCACGACCTATCTCTCGAAGATTGCCGGAGATGAACAGGGTTTCGTCGGCGGGATGAACTCGATGTTTACGAGTATCGGGAACATCCTCGGACCGATCGTTGGCGGATTATTGTTCGACGTCAATTTGAACTATCCGTTTTATTTCGCGACAGTGATGCTTGCGATCGGTATTTTACTGACGTACTTCTGGCGCGCCCCACGCACGGAAGCAACCGAATCGGATCGATTATCCTCTTAAACAAACAGCCCCGTTTCCAACACTGGAAGCGGGGCTGTTTGTTATGTCAACAAGAGTTCGTGTAATCGATTTGGCGACGATACAGTATAGGTCGCAACCATCTCATTGGATTGTTCGCTAATCAAGCACGTCTTGATTCCGGCACGATGTCCGGCTAAGACGTCGAGTTCCCGATCGCCGATCATGATCGTCTCGTCTAGAGCCAATTGGTATCGATGAATCAAGTACGTGACAGCTTCCGGATCCGGCTTCCGAGCAAAGCCATGTTCTCCGGTCAGGATGTCTTGAAAATGATGCGTCAGCTCATACTTTGCAAGTAACGCATGAATCGATCTTCCGCGATGGGTGACGATATGATGCGTCGCACCCTTGCCGATAGCGACTCTAGCAGTTCGTAGATTCCGGGAAACGGTTCAGATTGTTCTTGTTCGATCATTTTCTTTTGTTGCTTGTAGTTCAGAATGAATGCTTCAGACACATCAAACGTCTCATACGTCGTTTTTGCCGAGATTGCCATCAATTCAGCGACTCGTTCTCGATCGACCTTTCGTCCTTCGTCCTTAAGTAACTCTACAAAAACATCAATCAGCACCGGATATGTATCGAACAGGGTCCCGTCAAAATCCCAAATGAAGTGTTTCAACATCTGTCTCTTCCTCTCCCACTCGCTTGACGCCGACAAAGACGGCTTCTCCGTCCATCTCGACCTTCCAGTCGTTGTGATCAAGTCCTTCGCCTGAGATACGAATTCCTACCTGTCCTGGACGTCCCATCTCATGACCTTGCTCGACGATGATCGCTGTTTCCGCTTCAAGTGGCTGGATGAACTTTCGGTAATAGACACCCATTACACCACTCGCCGTACCCGTGACCGGATCTTCAATACTACCTGCTCCCGTTGCGGAGAAGTGACGCCCGTGTAAAGTTGCCTCCGCATCATATGTATTAAGACAAATGGGATGAATCGATGCTTGAGGATAGTCAGTCAACACGGTGGCAAATCGTTGATTATCTGGCATCATCCGATGAAAGTCCTCAAGTCGACGAATTGGGAGGAGCAGTGTCCAGTTCCCAGTACTGCCGTATTCAATTGGCCATCGGTCATCAAGGTGTTTCAATTCGAGACCAATCACTGCCAGAACTTTCTTTACGTCACCGTTAAACCGGTGTAATCGAGGTTGCCCTTGTCGTAAGCGAAACATACCGTTCGCTAAACGTATCACAGGCAAGATGCCTGACTTTGTCACGATTTGACATGTAGCAGGTAAACCTATGCTTGAATCAATTGCCGTCAATGCAGCAATCGTGCCATGTCCACATAAGTCCATTTCCCGTTCCGGTGCAAAGTAGCGCATGCGATAGTCCGCTTGCTCTGAAGACAGGACGAACGTAGTCTCGGTAAAGCCATTCTTACGAGCGATTCGTTGCATTTCCGGCTCAGTCAATTGATCGGCGTTTAAGACGACTCCAGCTGGATTACCTGCTCCAGGAGTCATCGTGAACACATCATAATGTAGCGTCTCGATCATTTTTCTCTTCCTCCTTTTTCTAAATAAATTTCAACGGATCGTAAAGCACCTTCCAAGTGCCCACCGTGACTTGAATCGGTTTCTGTTCCAATCAAGGAAATCGTCGTATGTTCCGCACCGAAATCAACGGAATGATACGCGGGGAACTCTAAGAGCGGTGCTGCATCGGCTCGTGTTGCTGTCCACATATCCGTCGACCAGTCTTTATACAACCAGCCAATCGGTTGACGTGCTTGTTCACCGAATAATCGAGCTAACTGCTCAAAGACGGATTCCTTGATTTCAACCTCGGTTAATTCCTGTCGTTCACGTGCTGGCGTCCGGAAAAAACCGAACAACGCTCCTGGTCCGTCTAGTGGGGAAGCATCATGAATTTCCTGCACCATCCCGGTCCAACTGATTGCCTGACCGGACCAACCTGAATCACGCCAAAACGGTCTTTCGTAGAGAACAAGACATTTGGCTTGTTGCGCCATCCAGGTCGGTAATGCAACGAGTTCATCCAGGACTGCTTCAGGTAAAGCTGGTGTATACAATAGCTTTGCCGCTAGACGCGGTGGTAATGCGAGGATAATCTCGTCGAACGGTTGACTCTTCCTTCCTGAACTGACGACAATCCGGTTCGTGACATCAATCTGGTTGATGGGAGTCTTGAGTCGAATCGTTCCCGGTCTGAGTTGTGCAGCAAGTGCCGTAGCAACGGAGCGGATTCCGTCACGAAGACGAAACGCCGTCGGTTGATTCGAAACCAAATGCGACTCGATTCCGCCAGCCCGTTCCAGTCGAAGCGCTCCCGTCGCATATTGTTCCAGTGTCGGTAAGTCTAACCGATGAATCAAATCAACCATCAGTGGTTCGCTGTCCGGCCAAAACCAAGTCGGTCCAAGATCAAACGCATATGTTCGACTATTAACTTCAAATTCGACCGTCTCGATTCTCCCACCGATTCGGTCACGTGCTTCATAGATCGTCACGTCGTGTCCAAGCTCCTGCAAACGCGTCGCGACAAACAGTCCACTAATTCCCGCCCCAATGATGGCGATGTTCATTTCGATTCAACCTCTCTATTCGTGATGTTTGTTTTAGTATACCGGAACACGCGAAAAAACAAGGACGAAACGTCCTTGCCTTAGGATGATTGCACCTGCTGCCAGTTGTCTTCTTCATAAATCGATTGAACCCATTCGACCGGTACATACAAGGATCGGGCGATCGCTTCGTCCGTCTTACCCATTTTTCGCAACAGATGGACAATCCGAATCCTTCGTTCGAGCTCCCGGTCATCCGGTATCAGTTCAGGCATCATCTTCTCTTCTCCTCTCCACTGAATCGGCGATGGTGTTTTCATGATGATACCCGATAATTATCTGAATATTCCGTTTGATATGCAGAAGCAAGGATTTTTGATAAAGTTCAGGGATAGATAACAGAAAGGAATTCATCGCTTTTTTGTAGAAATATATTGAATAGGCGCAACAGTAGGATTTCTTGCGTCAACCAAACAGATTAGGAGCATGTATATGATTAAACGTAAAGCACTATTTCGTCTGTCGATCGGCTTACTGCTGATTGGTGTCTTTGGCGGTATCCTGTTAGATGCCATCGGCTTCTTTCCGCACGCGACAGCTTACTTATTGAGCATTCCAGTCGCTTCTCCTGACTCGGAATTTCTTTTAGGGTGGATCTTATCTGGTGTAACAATCGCAGGGCTGATTTCGCTTCCCTTGTCCTTACGTCGTCATCACACCATTACGACGTTCGCTTGTCTTCTAGCTGTCATTATAACTCCGCATGTCATGTGATGTTCGCTGGTGACGCATCCTTTTAATAAGATAGAGCGAATGTCCATCGTGAACGACGACACCAATGCATCGAATCGACGCATTGGTTTTTTTACGTCTAAAAAGTAAAGTCTACTTTACAAAATGTAAAACAGACTTTACAATGTAAACAACTGGAAAGGAGGTCGTCAGATGCAACTGACGAACCATGTCCGCCTATATCGTCAACAGCATAAGTGGACACAAGAGCAGTTCGCTGAACGTATTGGCGTGACACGCCAAACCGTCATCTCGCTTGAAAAAGGAAGCTATACCCCATCGCTATTACTCGCGATGCAGATTGCCCGCGTCTTCGATCGACCGGTGGAGGAACTATTTCAATTAGAGGAGGATTCCAAATGAAACGTGTCGTCACTCAATCTTTACTTAATTGTTGTCTCTACTTTTTAGCTGCTTATCTCATTAGTGCGATTCATGCTAATCTGAAACTATTTCAAGATGATCCTGTATCCGGTACCGGTCTGTCGCTCAAGCTCGACCTCCGTATCATTCTGCCACTGATCATCATCGCCATCATCGTCTCAGGCATCGGCTATCTCTCACGAACGGATCGTTCCCGTTCACTTTCTAAATGGTCGACATCAACTGCAGAATTCTCTGACTCGGATGAGCGGGAAGCACAAATCACTGGTAAGGCGACCCGCGCAGCGTACGTCGCTTTTATGATCAGCCTTCCTGTCCTGATGATTGCCTTTTTGTTTGAACAACCGTTACTTGAACGGTACCCAGCATTTCCGTTCTATGCGATCGCTCTCATTCTCTCGGTTGGAACAATCACGTATATGACGGCATGGATTGTCCATATCCGTCGTTAAAGCCGTTTGACGAAAAAATATTGAGTTTGTCCAACAGCGGGATGATCAGTTAGACGTCCATACACCTCATAACCATGTTTGCGGTAAAAGTCTGGTGCTTGAAAATCAAACGTATCGAGAAGGATTTTCGTACACCTTACTTTCTTGGCATATGCTTCGATTGTCTGCAGCAGGCGGGTGCCGATACCTGCCTGTCGCGCTGACTCACTCACCAAAAAAACTGGACATGTATATGTTGCCAGCTATAAATATCGGTAATCCCACCGATGCGATCGCCGGCTGCATTATACGCTCTGTAACACAAGTCTCCAGATTGTTCATATAGAGCTTTCGGAACGTATTGCCGATTATAGACAATCAGCTGCTCGCGGACGAATGCCCTGTCCTCTTTCGTTCCCGACTAGATATCCACATTGTTCCCCTCCTTAATTTTACAAATGATACCATTCCTGCCATAATGATAGCATATTCTATCTAAATCGGAGGCTTACATATGCAGACGATGCACCACTCGTTCGATACGCAACGGTACAACATACGACCCGCTCGTCCTAGTGATGCCGAGGCACTTGCTGCTCTCCGCGAAGCACTTGACGCGGAAACAGAATACTTCGACCGGATGCCCGGTGAGGAGGTAATGACAGCAAACAATTTCGTCGATCAGTTACGAGATTCACCAGTTTTGGACCGGATTCTCGTCGTCGAACGAGAGGAACAAATCATTGCCTACGCCAGGTGTCGCGGATTCGAATTGAAACGCTTTGCCCATAAAGCATCATTCGGCTTAGGTGTCCTTCGCTCGGATTGGGGACAGGGGATCGGTACCCAGTTGACAATCCGGATGATCGCCTGGGCGAAGGCGCAGTCGCTTCTGAAAATCCAACTTGAAGTCGTCGAGACGAATCACGGGGCGATCCGACTCTACCAACGCCATGGATTCCAAGAGGAAGGACGATTGAGACATGACCGGTTGCTGTCGGATGGCTGTTATTATGATACTGTCCTGATGGGCTTAGCATTATGAGTCTCTCCTTATCGATCGCGACATACAACATTTGGCATCATCCACACAAACGTCAGGAACGATTTGCGGCGTTGTGCGCGGAAATCAATCGACATCAACCAGATGTCCTCCTGCTGCAAGAGGTCATGTCGACGTTTCATCCGGATGAACCGTTCGTCTCGATTGCCGAACATCTTGCTCAAGCGACCGGATATCCGTACTTGATTTTCAATGATTATCCCGATTCTCCTGACGAAGGACTCGCTATCTTATCACGTTTTCCTCATGATCATCATGAGGTGAGTTGTGCAACTACTTCTGTCGTACAACACCATTGTGCGGCTCGAACCCTTTTCGTAATCAACGAGAAACGTATCGCAGTGACGAACATTCACTTCAACTGGCGAACTTCAGACATTCGACTCGATCAACTTCAATTCGTCAACGAATGGATTGCCTCACAGACCGACGAGGCGACAATCGAGTTCTTAGCCGGTGACTTCAATGACTTTCCGGAGTCTCCCTTGCATCGAGTCGCATTACACGAGTGGGTCGATCTTGCTGACAGTTTCGCGACGCGAACCGGTCAACTCGCTGCAACGACTTTAGATCCCGTGACGAATCCGTATGCCAAAAAGAATGACGGTATCACGACACCCGCCCGGTACGATTGGTTACTGTGTCGACGCTCACCGGCACCGGTCACTTTACAACACGTTCAATTGATCGGGCATGAACGATTGACGCATCACGTCATACCGAGCGACCACTATGGTGTTCTTGCCCATCTGACGATTCACTAAAACGACAGGTCTACGCTCTTTGTAAGCGCAGACCCGTCGTTTATTTTTTATACTCTTTTTCGGTACCATCCGAGAAGTCGATCTCTACTTCTAAACGGGATGCATTTTGAATCGCAAAAACCCGCTCCACTTCTGCAATGACTTCTTTCTCAGATGTGTCCGCATCGACTTTCAAGTTCTTGAACTTCGCGTCGAGTTCCGTCATCGCCGCGTCTCCACGCTTGTTTTCACCCTTATACTGATATTCCGCTTCTGTACCGTTTTTTTCCCGATCATAGCTGATGTCGATCGCGTCCTGATCCCCATCGACGTCTGCTTCGATTGATAGGCTAGTGAACCCATAATCCGTCTCCGCGTTTTTCGTGACGGTATCTTTGTCTTTCATCGTATCATCGGTCGTATTCGAGTTCGTCGCTCCTTCCTCGACCTTGTCCGTCGACGTTTCGTCGTTCCCACATCCTGCTAGCATTAGACTCATCGCAAATAACGTCGCAACACCGTATCCTGTGATATGACGTACCTTCATTCCATCACGTTCCCTTCTGCAGGGATCGGATGTGCTTTCAAGAGTCGGGCAAGATGCAACAAATTGGCAGCTAAAAACTGGGCATGTCGTTTCGTGAAGTCATTGTCGCGTCCGGCTTCGATGTAAGAAGGTCCCGGTCCTGCTTCACCGACCCAGTACGCATCGACATTGGGCGGAATCGTGAATCCGATGTGTGACAGACCGTATAAGATGGACGCGGACGCGTGTTTTGCTCCATCCTCGTTGCCGGTAACGATGACACCACCGACCTTGTTATAATAGATGGCTTGTCCAAGGTCGTTCGTCAAACCACTTCCCCCATATAACCGTTCGATGACTTGTGTCGCGACACTACTTTTTTCACCGAGCCACAGCGGTGTCCCGATGACGACGATATCTGCCTGTTTGACCTTATCGAAGAGTGCCGGCCATTCGTCGCCGTTCCCTTCATCTTCCGTCACACCGAATGCAACTCGATGGTCGACGACTCGAACGATTTCTGAATCGACGTCCTCATGCTCCCAGTACGCAATCACGTCACGAATCAACGCTTCCGTGTTCGATGGTTCTAGTGATGCTTTTAATGTGCAGTTCAAAAATAAGGCGCGTACCATCCGTTCATCCTCCCCTTTTGAATTGACCATGTTCCTCGTCCTTAATCCTTTCCTGATTCTAATCCGAAGTAAACAAAAAAAGCCTCCGCTTTCGCGAAGACTTTCCTTGTCAGAGACAAGACTTGATGTGTTGATAGTTTTGATTGCCACCGGATAAGTTACAGACGTCCCTGAACCCAAGATTCTTCAAGACGTTCTGTGCCGCGTTTCCAGTGACACCTTTATTGCAGTAAACGATTGTCGGTACCGTCGGATCAAGTTCCTGCGCCCGCTCACGTAACTCACCGAGCGGAATATGGATTGCCCCGTCGACATGACTCTTCTCGAACTGAGCGCGCGATCGCGTATCGATGATTTGGAAGATCTTACCCGCAGCGACCTCTTCTATTAAAGCGTTCGGTGTTTTCAGGCGGGCCGTTCGTTTAATCGCGTTATCAAGGGCCATTCCGGTATAGAGAACGGGATCCTTCGTCGTCGAGAACGGTGGCGCATAGGCTAGATCAAGATGGAACAAGTCTTCCGCTTTTGCCTTGAAGCTGATCGCGGTCGCAAGGACATCGATCCGTTTATCGACCCCTTGCGGACCAACGATTTGAGCACCGAGGACACGACCGCCGTTCCGGTCTGCGATCGCCTTGATCACCATCTCCTTACCACCGAGATATTCCGGGCGATCCGGCTTGATGTTGTGTAACACTTCGATATCATACCCGGCGTCGCGGGCTTCTTTTTCAGTCAATCCGGTCTGGGCGACCGTCAGATCGAATGCTTTGAAAATACCCGTTCCGAGGATTCCGCGGTGTTCAATTGCTTCACCAGTGATGACCATCCCAGCAATCCGCCCCATCTTGTTCGCTGTCGAACCGAGCGGGCGGTAAAGAGGTTGACCAGTGATGAGCGAAAAGCTCTCGGCGACATCGCCGACCGCATAAACGCCTTCGATGTTCGTCTGCATCTGTTGATTGACGGCGATCGCACCCGTCTGTCCAATCGTCACACCGATCTCTTGCGCGAGTTGCGTGTTCGGTTTGACACCGACCGACAGGATGACGAAATCCGTCTCGATCGTCTCACCAGTTGCAAGAACGACTTCGCGAGCCGTCTTCTCCCCTTCGAACGAAGCAACGGACTCACCGAGTCGCAAGGTGACACCGTTCGCTTCGAGATGGTCACTGACGCGTTTTGCCATATCGACGTCTAGCGGTGGCATGACTTGCGTCAACCGTTCGACGAGCGTCACTTCGATTCCGCGATATGTCAACTGTTCCGCCATCTCGAGTCCGATGAATCCGCCGCCGACGATGACAGCACGTTTTGGCGCATGCACGTCGACGTAACGACGAATCGCTTCCGCATTGCGGATGTTACGGACCGGGAAGACGTTTTCGAGATCGACGCCTGGTAGCGGCGGAATGATGCTAGAGGCACCAGTCGCGAAAACGAGCGTATCGTACGTATCCGTGAATGTCTCACCCGAATCCAGATGACGGATCGTTGCCGTCTTCGTCTCATGATCAATCGCCTCGACGTTATGACGCGTCTTGACGTCGATGTTATATCGTTTCTTGAAGAACGCCGCGTCGCGTGGCGTCAATTCATCAAGTTCAGCGATCTCTCCACCGACGAAATAGGGAATGCCACAACCGGAATAGGAGATGTCCTCGTCCCGGTCGTAGATTGTAATCTCTAATTCTTCATTGTTACGGCGCGCCTTCGCCCCGACCGATGTGCCGGCAGCGACCGAACCGATGATAAGTAGTTTTTTCATAGAAACGTCCTCCTTTTAATAGAGCAGTAAACTGATATAGAGCCCAAGCAACGCGATGGCGAGCGTCGGAATCGTCAAAACGGTACCGATTTTGAAATATTGTCCCCAACCGATCCGGACCCCTTTCGAGCGCAAGACATGGAGCCACAGTAAGGTTGCAAGACTTCCGATCGGCGTGATCTTTGGTCCGAGATCGCTTCCGATGACATTTGCGAAAATCAAGGCGTCACGAATCGCTCCCGTCGTTGCCGTATGCTCGATCGACAACGCATTGATCATGACGGTCGGCATATTGTTCATGACAGAGGACAATAGAGCGGCAAGGAAGCCCATTCCAAACGTCGCCGATGCGAGGTTCGTCGCCATCCACTCGATCAACTCCGCAAGGACTTGGGTCAGTCCAGCATTGCGCAGACCGTAGACGACGATATACATACCGAGCGAGAAGAAGACGATCGCCCACGGGGCACCGGCAAGGACCTTCTTCGTCGGGACGCTCGGTGATTTTTGCGCCAGGAATAAGAAGAAGACGGCGATGATACCAGCAACGAGACTGACCGGAATGCCGATCGCATCACTCGTGAAATACCCGATGAGCAACAAACTAAGAACAATCCACGAAGCACGGAACATCCGCATATCGCGAATCGCAGACGTCGGTTGCGCCAAATCCTCGACAGCATAGAGTTTTGGGATCTGTTTCTTGAAATAGAGATACAAGACGAGCAGACTTCCCGCGACTGAAAAGACGTTGACGAAGACCATCCGCGCCGCATACGCCGTAAAGCCGATGTGAAAGAAGTCCGCCGAGACGATGTTGACAAGGTTCGAGATGACGAACGGAAGACTCGCCGTGTCGGCGATGAAGCCGGAGGCGAAGACATACGCCAGGACGACCGCATCCGGTAACTTCAAGTGACGGACCATCGCGAGGACGATCGGTGTCAGGATCAAGGCAGCTCCATCATTCGCGAACAAGGCCGAAACAAGGGCACCGAGTAACGTCATGTAGATAAAGAGTTTCAGACCACCACCACGGGCGATCCGGGCCATATGTAATGCGGCCCATTCAAAGAATCCGATCTCATCTAAGATCAACGAGATGACGATCAAGGCGATGAAGGTAAACGTCGCGTTCCAGATGATCCCCCAGACGGTCGCGACGTCTCCCAGTTCGACGACGCCCGTTAAAAGCGCGACAATCGCCATCCCGATCGCTGAGTATCCGATACCTAGCCCTTTCGGTTGTTTAATGATCAAAAATAAGGTGATCAGAAATATTCCGATCGCAAGCCATTGTGATGCTGTCAATTGATTCACTTCATTTCTGTTAGATTTCTAATACGGTACAGGAACTGGAGCGCACATCTGCTGTATCCAGCCGTCTTAGCATCCATTCCAGTTGACCGTAATAAGGATGTTCCCGATTTAAACGATAATAGATCCATTGCCGATCGCGGCGTTCGGAAATGATCGATTGTTCTCGAAGTCGTTTTAAATGTCGACTGATCGCGGGTTGTGAAATATCGAATGCCGCGGTCAAATCACAGACACAGTGTTCGCGCACCTGTAATCGACGTAAGATGTCGAGCCGTACCGGATCACTTAACCCTTTGAGATACTGACTCATCGTTTCTATTTCTGGATCAATTCGTGTCATGAGATTCCCGTCCTTTCTTAATCAGGATATAATATAACCATTTGGTTATACAATAAGAAATAAAAAATCGATCCCGTGTTTATACGGAATCGATTTTTTCTGCTAGCTCTATGATCACGCCTTCTGGTCCTCTTACGTAACATAGGCGATACTCATTTTCGTAATTTGCGACGTCCCCCATCGGTTGATACCCATGATCTGCTAACCGTTCGAGGAGTGCATCGAACTCTTTTACTTCAAAACAGAGATGACGCAATCCGCTGGCATAAACGGACTGGACGATAGTGGACGTCTCAACTGGTCGTTTAAAACGAACGAGTTCGAGCCAGATTGCTTCACCTGGTAATCCAAAAGCGACACATTCCGTCTTTGCTCCGTCTAGATTCAACAAACGATCGAGCAACTCCCCCTCCATTTCCCATCGTCCACGTACTTCGAGTCCGCAAAGCGAAAAAAAATGAATCGCTTCTTCTAAATTCACGACGTTCAGACTGATATGATCCGTTCGTTTAATCATCATCCTTTATTCCTCCTCAAGTGTGTCAAAATGTTGTCAAACCGTTGCTAGAAAGCACATCTAGAGCGTTTCGACGTGGTGTCTGCAGTTTGTATCGTCAGTAAAATATAAGTATGAAAGGTCGTGTCCACTTACGAAAAGGAGTCGAAACAACATGGAAGACGTCAATCTTCTCGTCCTTGCGACCCAGTACATGTTTTGGGTCGGATTCGTCGGAATGGCCGCCGGTACGCTCTATTTTCTCGTCGAACGGAGTTCGCTCGCCCCCGAGTACCGCTCGACTGCAACAGTCGCCGCCCTTGTCACGTTCGTCGCCGCGATCCATTACTATTTCATGAAGCAAGCCGTTGGTGACTCCGGATTATTGTCGGAAATCGATGGCTTTCCGACTGAAATCCGTTACATCGACTGGCTCGTGACGACCCCCCTCCTCTTGATCAAGTTTCCGTTATTGCTTGGTTTAAAAGAAGGAAAAGGACGCGCATTGTTAACGAAACTCGTCATCGCCGACATCATCATGATCATCGGTGGCTACATCGGCGAGTCGTCCATCAATCTAGCGGGTGGCTTCACACCACTTGGTCTTTGGGCATACGTCGTCGGTTGTATCGCTTGGTTTTATATTATTTTTCTCTTGTTCACGAACGTCACGAAAGCTGCGCAAGATAAACCTGCACCGATTCGTAAAGCCTTGCTACAGATGCGCTTATTCATCTTGATCGGGTGGGCGATCTATCCGGTCGGTTACGCCGTTACCTTGTTTGCACCCGGCATCGAGGTGCAACTCGTCCGCGAATTGCTCTATAACTTTGCTGACTTGATCAACAAGGTCGGATTCGGTCTGATTGCCTTCTTCGCTGTCAAGACGATGTCTACTACGAAAAATTTGAAATCCTCTTAATCAAAAAACCGGATGTTTTGAGCATCCGGTCTTTATTTGAACTGATGTTGTTGTTCATAGGAGATATCTTCATTTTTGATGACATAACCCGCTAACTCGATATCTTTTTCACGGAATTTCAACATATAAATCATGTTCGGTTCATTCGCGAATTCAACTTCAATCATATATGGATTTGCTGACGATTCATACGAAAACTTCTGTGGTCTCATCGTGTATGCTTCCCCTGGAAACTGGCGTGCTAGTTCTACTTTTGCGAGCTTTGTATTCTCAGCAATCTGTTGATTGACGAGCGTCGGTCGGATGTACCAAAAGGTACTGCACCCGATTGCCACCAAACCAAGTAAAATTAATCCATACCGCTTCCATCGCGGTGGAAGGAGTACCACACCACAGCCGATTACAAGTAGTGTAAAAACGATCGTCATCCCTTCCAGTATGAAACGAGGTACCATCTCATTCACTTCTTTTCTTCTATGATTGGATAGAAAACCATGATATCATCAACTCCTATGACAAAAAATAGGAGGTATTGCATGCGAAAGATCATCCTGATCGGTTCCGGTGGATCCGGTAAATCGACACTTGCCCGCTCGCTTGGAGAAAAACTCGGGTATCCCGTTGATCACCTTGACGTCTTGTTGTGGCGTTCGAACTGGGAGGCGGTTTCGCGTGAGGAGCAACTCCAGATTCAACACACGCTGACGTCACGCGATACGTGGATCATTGACGGCAACTACGGTGGAACACTTGATTTACGAGTCAATGCCGCCGATACGATCATCTTCCTTGATCTACCACGGACACTCTGTCTGTACCGGGCACTGAGACGAACGTGGCGCTACCGCAAGATCGGTCGACCGGATATGGCAGTAGACTGTCCGGAGAAACTATCGTTTGATTTTTTGAAATGGATTTGGCGGTTCCCGATCGATAAGCGACCGAGTATCCTTTCAAAGCTTACAGCGCTGTCCGATAAACAAATCATTCATTTGACGTCCCGTCGTGCTGTCAAACAGTTTCTTCAATCTTTACCTGAGACGTGATAACGTCCGTTCGTAACCGACCGTACATCCGTGCATCATGCGACCTTTCGCTTTGATAGAGATAGCCGCGTAAGATGCCTTCAAACGTAAACCCAAGTTTTTCAAGTAAGCGATAGGACGCTTCGTTCTCAAGAAATGTCACCGCACCTAACCGATGAAGCGCCAATTCTTCGAACGAAAACCGGATGACTTCTTGAACAGCTTCCGATACATAGCCTCGTCGCCAAAAATCTGGATGTAATTCGAATCCAAGTTCGGCTTTTTTTGCATACGGACTCCAGTTATTGAGTCCGACCGTTCCAATGAATTGTCCCGTCGAACGATCGATCATTCCCCATCGGATTCCCCGTTTCATAGAAAACGTTTGATCAAAAGAATGGATGATCTGACTTGCTTCCTCAAGAGACGTGAGCGGATCAATACCATAATATTGAGTCACGCGGGAATCAGATAAGATCGTATACAAAGCATCGACGTGACTTTCCGTAACGCGAATCAAATCCAGTCTATTTGTCGATAACGATTGAAAGTTCATATGTATGCCTCCTAAAATATAGTATTCAGATACATACGACGCGTTTCCATGAATCCCCTTCTTTTCTCATTTATTCCTACAAAAAAACGACCTCGATCATATCTCCATCGAGGCCGTCACTTTTTAATTTTACACGGTAAATCGTCCGGTAACGTGTTTCAAATCATCCGCCATCGTTGCGAGTGATTGGGACGCGGACGCAATCTCTTCCATCGACGCCATCTGTTCCTCGGTCGAAGCGGAGATGTTTTGCGTTCCGGCAGCAGTTCCTTCCGTCACTGCTTGAATCGTGCGCATGACTGAAGCAATCTGTTCACTTGCCGCGGCCATTTCCTGAACGGCACCGGATACCTCCTCGACGTGCCCTGTCACGTCGGTAATGGCTGTCTCGATTTGCGCAAACGAGTCGCCCGCCTGATCGACGACAGCAATCCCACTCGTCATCTCGGTTGAGACTTTTTCCATCGAGACCACCGATGCTTCCGTCTCTTGTTGGATGACACGAATCAACGACTCGATCTGTTTTGCCGAAATCGCAGATTGTTCAGCAAGTGTTTTGACTTCCGCTGCGACAACCGCGAATCCGCGTCCTTGTTCGCCTGCGCGCGCTGCTTCGATTGCTGCGTTTAACGCGAGCAAATTCGTTTGCGCCGCGACACCTTTGATCGAGTCCGTGATTTGACCAATTTCCTGCGATCGGTTACCAAGACCATCGATGACGTGGCTGAGACGCGAGACGTCTTCTTGAATCCGTCCCATCTGTGTACCAAGTGTTCCGACGACCTGACCACCGAGTGCGACTTTTTCCATCGCATCTGCCGTGCGTTCCGTCATCTGTTGCGCATTTCCGGCGACATAACGGACAGACGTCGTCAACTCTTCAATCGTCCGTGATGCATCGGACACTTGGTGCAGTTGCTGACTCGCACCACTTGCCATCTCTTCCATCGTCACAGCGACCATCTCGGTTGCTTTCGTCGTCGATTCCGCATTGACGCTGAGTTCATCTGAAGCGACAGCGACACGCTCTGCTGTTCCCGTTAATTCTAAAACGACTTGTTGTTGTGACGCGATCATCTCATTAAAGGACGTCGTCAATTGTCCCAGTTCATCTTTTGAGTCATAATCGCCACGGACCGTCAAATCACCGTTACCCGATTGATCCATCCAGCCTTGCAATCGACGAATCGGACGGGTAATCAGATGCGTGATATATAAGGCAAGTCCTACGAATAGAACGACACCTAACAAGATAATCCCGAGCATTAAGTAAAAGGCTGTCTGTTTTTCTGACTGATTTTGAGCATTCAGATCCTTCGCCTGTCTCGTCATCGAAGCCATCAACGACTTCGCTGAACGTGCAACATTATCCCGAACTTGCTCCAAACTCTCCGAATAGGCTTTGTAGGCCTCTTCGTTCTCATTTCGCGTCGCGGCATCTTGAACGATGCTCATCCCGTTATCATAGGCTAGGACGTTATCCTTTAAGTCTTCTAATTGTTTTTTTGACTGTACAGTAAATCGTCCTGTATCTTCTACCTTATTGAGCGATGAACGGATCTGCGCCTGCCGCGTATCGATATCCGCCTGCAGCTCACCAATTCGAGTCTCGTCCTTCGTTAAAATCATCTCGACTAAAAAGGAATCAAGTGCCCTTGTATCGATTCGGATCTGTGCCACCTCTTGAATCGGTATCAGATTTTCTTGATACATCGTTCGTGAAGCATTTGACATCTGATTCAAGAAATATAACGCGGCTCCTGCGATTAAGAGCATCGCGACAATCGCCGTCGCAATCAATACTTGAATCTTCCGTCTGACTGACATGTGTTTCATTCCATCCCCTCCCATTTTTTTATCGGTTCAGGATGAAAATAGTTGACTGATTTTTCAATATTCCTTCATTTTGATGTGCTCAAGCAAAGCCCTGCCATACGACTTTCTCTCTCATGTTCGATATAATCAGCATACAGCAGGTGAAGAAAGGATGTATTCCATGCAACGTGTAGCCAATGAAATTACGCAATTTCGCGGCAGTCATTATGAGTTCGGTCGCGAACAAGGACGTTACGTCAAACGAAACCAGTTGCTCCATAACCGGGAGGACAACTGGAAGATCCGTGTTCCGCGCTTTCAAGTCGATCCGGTCGAGACGAAAGAGATGTTCCTTCGCTACGCCCCGCATATTTGGGATGAGTTACTTGGACTCCAGGACGAACTTGAACTATCATTGCCAGATACGTTACTGCATTTCGGGCATTACCGGGTCGAAGGACCGAAAAGTGGTTGTTCGATCATGACCGGTGATAATTTCCTCGTCCGCAACTATGATTACCATCCGATGACGTATGACGGTCGATTTTCCGTCTTTCAACCGAATGATGGCGGTTCAGCAATCATCGGTCCTGCCTCTCGGGTGACCGGTCGAATGGACGGGATGAATGAGCATGGGCTTGCGATGGGCTATAACTTCATCAACCGTCGCCGTCCGGGAGATGGGTTCGTCAGCTTCATGATTGGGCGGATCATCCTCGAGATGTGTACGTCGGTCGACGACGCGATCTCACTCGTCAAGGAGATTCCGCATCGCGGATCGTTCACGTATGTCGTCCACGATAAATCGGCGCGTTCGTTCGTCATCGAGGCGACGGCACGCGACGTCCAAGTGCGGGAATCGAACATGTGCACCAATCACTTCGATTTGCTGCAACACGAAAACCGCTATCATCTGGATGACTCAAAACGTCGGATGATGGAGTTGAAGACGCATCAACATATGATTCAAGATGCCGAGTCCGCATTTCGACTCTTGAACGATACCGATAAAGGTGTCTTCGCTGATTTATATGCCCAGTGGGCAGGAACGATTCATACATCCGCCTACTTCCCGGAAGAGTTGAAGGTCTGGTTCGCGCTCGGTGGTGATCAGGAGCCGGTCACGTTCGACTTTGCCGACTGGCTCGCTGGCAATGACTTCACAGCAAACGAAATCACGGGAGAACTGGAGACGAACATCCAGTTCGCGAATACCTTACAGACATGGCGTTAAACGAAAACGTTCCTCCTGCTCGCGCAAGAGGAACGTTTTTTTAATGGCTGTCATCGAGACGTTTCGACATATGATAATCCGTCTTCTCGTACCCAAGCGATTCATACACATGAATCGCCCGTTCGTTATGCGCGAAGACATGTAGCGAAATCTTCTTGACGTTCATCCGTTTCAACATCACTTCTAGTAAGCGGAGCGCTTCCTTGCCATAGCCCTGATTTTGTTTTTCAGACGTAATCTTGACATCGAAGATGAAAGCACAACGTCCGCGTGATTCTTCTGTCACATGGACCCAGACCATTCCAAGATCGTTCCCTGTCTCGTCACGAAACGTAAATAAGTAGTGATCCTTCGTCTTCAGACCTTCTGGCAACAATGTTGCGAATTCTTGTGTTGCCTTCTCGAGCGACTCGTTCTCCGACCACGTACCGGCACGACACTTCTCTGCCGCGTATTCTTCAATCGCGACTGGTAAGTAGGTCTCATACGTCGCTTGACTCATTTGCTCGATGCGCATGCTGCCACCTCCTGCGTTTTCGACCAGTCCCGTCGTAACATCGCATAGACCTGGAGGTCGTGATAAGTTCCGTACAATTTCTCAGCGTCCCGTAAGACGCCTTCTTTCGTGAACCCGAGTCGTTCCGGGATCCGTCTGCTCCGGATGTTTCCGGTCGCACACTCGATGACGACGCGGTTCAAACCGAGCGTCTCGAAACAATAGTTCGTGACGAACCGGACGACGTCCGTCATGACGCCTTTTCGAAGTCCCTTTTCTCCTAAGTAATAGCCAATCGACGTTTGTCCGAGATGCCGATTAATTTCATGTAAACTGATCGTTCCAACGAGCTCGTCCTGAAGATAGATGCCGCATGTAAAACCGTTACCATCGGCGAACTGTTGCAGCCATGCCGGAATGACGCTCTCCTGATATGTACTTGCCTCTGTTGCACCATCGACCCAACCGAGCCATTCGCGGAGATGTGCGCGATTGGCATCGACGAGGGCGAACAATCCTTCCGCATGGTGCCGTTCGATCAATTGAAGCGATACGTGATCGGATACTTGTAATCTGAACATGACCTCTCCCCTTTCTAGTACCTGTTGTTTGACGTTAAGTCGTCGTTTCCCTGCTTGACGTCACGTTCCATTCCATTCGTCTCGAGCGGACAGCCATTCCGAGTGCCTCGTAAAAGGCGATCGCTTCCTGATTAGCGTCATCGACGCCGAGTTCGATTTTGTCACAGCCAATCGTTTCCGCATGCGCGTAAGCGGCTTGCATCAATCGTCTCCCGACGCCTTGTTTTTGATGCGTATCCGCAACGACGAGACTGATGACGCGTAAGTAATGCTTATCGAAGACGAAGCCGCTTCCTTCGACGAAGTCTTCCTTTAGGACGATCACACCGGCAAGCCCATCTTGTTCCGCAACGAGTAATGCATAATTCGGATTCTCGAGTTGCGACAGAAATAAGTCTTCCGGGACCGGCATCTCGTGCGGACGGTAATGATCAGGTCGTAAGGCGACGTGTTGATCGTGGATTTGCTGAAACAATGGAATCAAGGCCTGAAAATCGTCAGGACGAGCAGTGCGGATATTCATCAGAAGTTCGCTCCCTTTTCGTTTTGTAGTATATTAACATATTATTCCAAGGTAAAGGGATACTTTTTATACAAAACGGCACTCCGTTTATCGGAATGCCGTCTCTCACTTAAATGGCTTTTGTAAAGTCTCGCGCTGTCTTCGTTAACGTCGATGCCGCACTCTGAACGTCATGGAAGCGATCGACCGTTTCCGAGACGACGGTGACACTTGCTTGTGCATCCGACGTTGCTTGCGTCATCGCACGGGCAATCCGCTGCAGTTCATCATTCATTCGCTGCGTCGTTTGCCGGACATCGACGACGGCTTGTTCGACGAGCTTTGAGAGATTTCGGACTTCTGTTGCAACGACGTTGAATCCTTTTCCATGTTCACCAGCTCGCGCTGCCTCGATCGATGCATTCAGTGACAAGAGATTCGTCTGTGACGCAATTGTTTTGATCGTCTCGGTCACTTGAGTGATGTCCTGTGCCTGGCGTTGCAGCCGTTCAATCGTCTGATGGTTATCACGGGTCGTCTCGGCCATCTGTTCGATTGTTCGTCGTAACGCTTCGCTTTCCTGCTCACCATGCGTCGATCGCGTATTCAAATCACTAGCAATCGTGTCAAACGAAGTCGCGAATTGTTGAATCGTCTGCTGGCGATCCGTAATATCGGAGGCAATTTTCAAAACACCGGTCACTTCCGTTCCATCGTAAATCGGCATATAGGTTGCTTCTAACCAAATCGATTGACCATGCGCATCGATGCGTTCAATTTTATCTGCCGTACTGAAGCCACTAAACAGCTTTTGCCAAAATGCTTGGTAACTGTCACTCATTGCAAACTCCGTCGTGCAGAAAAGGTGATGTTGCATCCCGATCATCTCTTCTCGTTTATACTTCATCGTCTTTGCGAATAAACCATTGACGTCGACGACACGACGTTGCCGGTCGAATCGAATCATTGCGACATTATCTTGCAGGGAGGCTAAAATATCTTGAGATCCTAGGTTGGTTGAAAGTTGGGTGGTCATGATTACAAACTCCTCTCGTCATCTACCTCCCGTTGCAGGCTATCCAAGATATTACAAATCGGAATAGTATGAATTAAAGATATATGACTAAAATTTTTTTATCTTCTTTACATATAGCCAGACAGCGATGGAATGAAACGTGATTTTTCTAAATATTCATATCCTACACCTCTTTTTTAAACTTGTCTTTTTCTTCCGACCTGATATACTCAAATCAAAACTTATTAAACTTTTTTAATAAGTAAACTAGTTTGGAGGTCTTTGTTTGACTGAACTCATTTCACGTACACGTCACGCTTTTTTAGTTGACCATCTCGATACGATCCCTGCGATTCGTCACGTTTTGGATGTCAGTTTTCCGACTGCGAGCAAACAAATCGATCAGATGATCGCTGCTCGAGAAATTGAAGAGACACCACTTGAATTGGTTCGCGGAGGGCGTCCGGCAAAACGGTATCGCTATCGCACGGATCGCTTCCAAGGACTTGCTCTTTATCTTGAACGCACGTATCTGCAGTATCGCATCCACGACGTCGGTGGACATCTGATCGCAACAGATCGGTTGACGTTCGATTCGTCGGATCATGGATCTCATTTATTGAAAACGCTATCAACATTACTCGACGATCATCCAGATGTTCAAACGCTTGCGATTGGTGTTGCCGGTGCCGTTGATACCACCGGCACGATCCTGTTCGCCCCGGATTATGCGACGTTAGACGGTCGCCCCTTGCAACAAGAACTGACGGAACGGTTCGGGCGACCCGTCGTCATCGAAAATGATATGAACGCTGCGGTCCGTGCCCAAGCTTCTGATAACGAGACGACTGTCTATGTGTATCTCGGAACGAACGGACCGGGATCCGGCGTCGCCGTTTCCGGTCATGTCATCCGCGGAGCGCATCACTTCGCTGGAGAGATCTCGTTCATCCCGTTTGACGACAAGCGAAATGTCGGACAAGTCCTCGCGACGACTACACCACACTCTGACGACTGGTATGAAGCGTTAAGTCGAATCATTCTCTCGTTTAGCGTCACCTTGAATCCGGATGCCATCTTATTTACGTCGTCCGATGTCTCAGATGACGGATTAGCTCGGCTGACGGAACGATGCGCCAAGCGCTTTCCGCTCGACAAATTACCTCAGTTGCGGCAAGGCGACTGGGAAACCGATTATTTAGATGGTTTGATGCAACTGAGCATCCAGTCATTCATTGAACAAATTCCGTTAGGAGGTCTCGCCCGATGACCCGTCTACTATTACCTTTGATTTATCTCGCTTTTATCAGTCTCGGTCTGCCGGATGCGTTACTCGGTACGGCGTGGCCCGTGATGCGGCTCGATCTCGACGCACCGCTCGACATGGCAGGTTGGCTCTTTATGACGATTGCTGCCGGAACGATCGTTTCGAGTCTGTTTAGCGGTCGCTTGATCGAACGTTATTCAACGGGTCCGATCACGGCAGCTTCTGCTGGTTTGACGGCACTGGCATTGATCGGTTTTTTCGTTGCTCCGTCCTTGATTTGGCTCTTCGTCCTTGCGATCCCGCTTGGACTCGGTGCTGGAGTCGTCGACGCGGCGCTCAATCACTTCGTTGCCACCCATTATCAAGCGCATCATATGAACTGGCTCCATTGCTTTTGGGGCATCGGTGCGACGGCTGGTCCGCTCATCATGGCTGGTGTATTGCTCGATTCCGGCTGGCGTGTTGGTTACCTCGTCGTCGGCGCACTACAACTCGTTTTAATGATCGTCTTGATCGTCAGCTTACCGCTTTGGAAGCGGGCTCCGAAACAGGTGTCTGAACAGGGTCAGACCGTGAATACGTCGTCCGGAAAACCACGCGGATTGATTGCCGCTCTCGCAGCGTTTTGTTTTTATTGTGGCGTCGAAGCGGTCGTTGGTCTGTGGGGCAGTAGTTATCTTGTCCAAGTCCGGTCCTTTTCCGTAACATCAGCAGCGACGTGGATTTCCGTCTATTACGGAAGCATCACCGCGGGGCGATTCATTAGTGGTTTTCTATCGCTACGCTGGTCGAATCGTCGTTTGATTCGTGTCGGTCAATGGACGGCATTCGTCGGAGCCGCCTGTTTCATCCTCGCACCCGCTGCCTGGATGCCGCTTGGTTTCGTACTTGTCGGGCTTGGTCTCGCACCGATTTACCCGGCAATGCTCCATGAGACGCCGGTTCGCTTCGGGGAGGCCGCGGCGCAACGGCTGATGGGGGTGCAAATGGCATTCGCCTATACCGGTAGTACCTTCATGCCGCCATTATTCGGATGGCTGGCGACGTCCTATTCCTTATCATTGTTCCATTGGTTTACGATCAGTCTCATCTTCTTGATGCTGGTCGCTACGGAAGGCTTGAACCGGATGTTATTTAGACAGCGATTGGCAAAAGCGTCTTGAAAAAAGGAGGAATGGAGATGAAGATTGAACATGTCGCCCTCTGGGTGGCAGACCTGGACGGGATGCGTCAATTCTACGAAACACATTTTGATGCTACGGCAGGCGAGCGGTATCATAATCCGGCGAAAGGGTTCACATCGTATTTCCTGACGTTCTCGAGTGGTGCGCGTCTTGAGTTGATGCAACGGACGGACATCACAGAACGAACAACGAACATGCTTGGATATGCCCACCTCGCCTTTTCGCTCGGCAGCAAACAAGCAGTCGATGACTGGACGGCTCGGTTACAGAACGCAGGTGTACAACATCTAGACGGTCCGCGGACGACGGGTGATGGATATTACGAGAGTACATTCAATGATCTAGAAGGAAATATACTCGAACTGACGGTCTAATAAACAATCCCTCATTCTGACTAGAATGAGGGATTGTTTATTGGTCGATGACTGTTCTATCGTTTTCTGCTTGTTAGTGTATCTCTTGACGAGCAGGTGTATGAGACACATTTCATTCAGACTATCATTAGGCTACTTTTACAAAACTCTTTCGCTGTAAACATTTGTAATGATAAGCTAAAAAAGAACCAAATTATGACTATGCGCATTCTTTTGACGAGGAGGTAGTTTATGCGAAAGTATTTAGGATGGATCTCGATTGGCATCGTGGTTTTTACTTTTTTGACGGTTAAGCTCTTACCGTTCAATGGTTTTTGGGGTACGAATTATATGTTGGCGGGCATCGCGCTCGCTCTAGTTACCGCCATTCTTAGTCTAAAAAATATAGGAAAAATTCTTGCGCTAACACTTCTCACTTCTCTCTTGGTACTTTTTATTTTTTCAGTGATCGGTTTTTTAGCACTAGCTTGATTGTTTCACGAAACGATGAAAAACGGTTGACGATTAACTGATATCATTGCGATATTTATTCTTGAACACGTCATACGTTGCTGTATCACCGAACAAAAAGAAACAACCGCGATCATCATAGATATTCATGACGATATTTCGATCTATGTTTACGAAAAAGACTTCCGGATAGTATGTATATGTTTGACGAAATCTTGGTAGCAGCGTTGGGAAATCCTGATGGCAGATCGCTTTGATTAAACGCTTATAATCTAACGCGTTTTTGTTCGATAATAAAACGGTATATTCGGATACCTGATCTTCTTCATCAATCACTTTCTCTACGAATTTTATGTTGTATTTATCTTCTCTACGTCTTAAATGACGAAACACTTTCGTCGCTGACTTTTGATATTTACCGCGCTCCCTTCTCACATGCACGACGAAGTAAAAAGACTCCTCTTCTCGGAATAGATCCTCAAACAATTCGTTTGATTTATTGTACGCCTGTTTGAAGTATTCCTCGTTGATTTCATCGGAATTTTTCTTTAACTGATACAGGTCCTTTACTAAATCTACGTGGAATACTAAATCCTTCTCGACAAAGGAACGATCAAATAAGTTCACATTCCCGAAATGTTGTTGTAAGTATTGTTCGAAGTTCATTCCAAAGCTCCTTTATTCTGATGAGGACAGATGTATTGTTTTGAATAACTGTTGCAGGATGGATTAATTTAATGATCGATACAACAAATCTAGAAAGGAGGATGCGAAGATGATCATTGATACATTATCGAATCATCCTGAACACTTAGAAGTAGTTGCCATAATGATTCATTCCGAATTCGTTCAAAAGAAAAAAGGGACGGCACGCTATGATCAAGTAAAAGCCTTTTTAGACAAAAAACCAAGTGAACCGTATCCTATGACGTTCGTTGCCTTAGATGATGTCACGTGTATCGGAACCGTTTCCCTATTTGAAAATGACTTGAATGAACGACCAGCCTATACGCCTTGGCTCGCTTCTTTATTCGTTGAAACAGTTTATCGGAATCAAGGAATCGCTCAGCAACTCATCAATCAATTAATTATCTACGCTAAATCACGACAGATCCCAACAATTTATTTAAAAACAGACAACGCTTCAGCATATTATAAAAAATTCGGATGGATACTGATCGAAACGATCGAGACGACCGATTTACCATTACATATTTTTTCTTACAATGTTCAAGAATCATAGTACGTTTTAGTGACCGACGACAGCAATTTTGTATAAATGATCTACCGCAATGAAATACCAGAAAGGATGTTTTGATGGATCTTAAAATTAAAAGCTATATTACAATTCCGCCTGAAACCAAAGAGTTAGATGTGCATCAAACCTATCCGGGCTACATAAAGATGACTGATCTCATCAAAAACGATGTCTTTAATTATGCTTTTGGTCGAGCTGGCGGATATCCTGCAGGAATAGTCACTTTTTGTATTGAGGGAATGCCCCTTCCTTTTAACGCACACGTGAGCGAGCTATTCCAATTTTGGCATGCGTTGATAAAAAGTGTTGCCACGAATGATTTGCATGACATTGAAAAGTTCGATTGGTCACTTCCATATGAAAATGAAGAAATTTCTACGCATTTCATTCTTCGATTTTTCTATCGAAAAAAACGAGTAGAATTTCATTATCAAAAACAACACTTGGCTACTGTTTCACTAGACGTTTATAAAAGAGCAGTCGTACAGGGATTTTTAGACTTTATGTGGCATACGAATCTCGAGTTTGAGACGATCATGTATGATTCGCTAGGTGAGGAGATTGATTACGCAGCGATGCGAGAAGATGGAGGAGACGATTTATATACATGTCGCTACATCTTTTTACAATTCATGAAAGAACTCTATCGACAAAAAAATGATGTACAACCGTTGATAAACTTCGATGTTAAGATTAGCCGTACGTTTTCTAATTTACATTATGATTTAAAGGATTAAGAACTTACTGGTGTGAAAGCAGTTATACATCTTTTTTAAATCGATCCTTCGTATTCGCGTACACACCTGCAAAAACTATAAAAAATAAGAGTAGCACGAATCCTACTATGACGAAAAATGAAGATCCAAACATCTCACTGAATGCAATCAATAATAAGCTAAAGCTGATCCCATACATGATCTTACCCATAAATTTACATAAGGCGACTTCGTCATATGTTTCCTTTTTACTTTCTGACATCGTATTATATCCTGCAAGTAATGAGGCACCCTTTCCACGAGATAACATGACAGCAAACACTACCATGGGAACAAAGATTACGAAATAAACGATGGATTCGTTCAAGACCATGCACTCCTAACTCTTGTTTTAATAGATGTCGTGTTACTTATCCATCTACGTTCTACGATCAAACTGAGTTTCATTCAAATATCATATGCACAATTTGTTGATTTTATTCACATGTAATGAATAACGTACTGGATTCCATCAGTACTGAAGATGTCTTTACTGAGCGCATCATCAAAAGTATGGATACAAATTAACGAAGCTGCTTATGAAGATATGGTAGTTGATAATACTGAAAAAAGCTTCCTCTCTGGAGTAACTATAGTCTCTGTCGAGACATCATCGATCATTACATTTCATACTATCCGAAGCTACGACAAAAGATTGAACGTTCGTAACGGAAGACGATTTCTTAGAAAGTTACATCTATCAAAAGTTTCTAGAATAATAAAAAAATAAACAACGTTATTTCAATACGATTAGTGAGAATATATTGCTTGTTTCAATTATATAAAATGATTTATTTTACCTCTCCTCATAGATACCTTTTCTAAAGTCGTAAACCTGGCTCCATATCTTGATCTTAGTACCATTGATCGACACCATATCCTTCGTCCACTTCACGTCTTTTATTTCGCGACAAGGATACTCCCAGTACATTCTACGTTTTTCTCCGTTCTTATTCTCCATGATACCAAGCATCGCATAATCCACCGTCGCGCCACCATTCGCGCGGTAAAAGCGAATCGTGTACGTCTGATCGGGCGAGCTACTTTTTGAGATATACTCTTCTTTTGGTACAACGTTGATATCAACCAAGAAAAATAGTCGATAGATCGTCCACACGACATATATCGAAAGACCCACGCCTGCTATGATTCCAGTTATCTTTAACTTTTTTCTCACTTTTCAAAACTCCAATTTTTATATATTCTTCACCATTCAAATAATTAGTCTACCCAACGCGTTCTGATAGACGGTCGTGATGCATATCTGCTTCAACACTTCTAAAAATTGAAGTAATTTATTCATACGCTTATCTGACTGATGCATCATCCAAGTTTCCTTCGATGTGCACTAGCGTTGAATAAGCAGCTCGCAAATTCCAATCAACTCGTTCACTTCTCTCGCTAACAACAACTTATCGCCGTATGAATCGAGTTGAATCAAAAGATCGCAACGATTGGACGCACTTGCGAAGTCTTCTCTTAAAAAGCGTCGGACTTGTCTCGGAAATGAAACACCGTATAAGATCAACTCTTCAGTAAAACGCACACCGTTACAGACTCTCAAAATACCTTATACCACTCCAGAATCGCTAAATGATTGGTCATGGATGCTTAGATACGCGCTTCTAGACAAGGACTCTCCACGGACACTTGATAGTTTTGGATGGAGGATGAATTTTCATAAAAATTTAGCTTGTACTCCACCTTCTGACCTTCGATTGGAATACTGTACTTCATGGATTTTTGATCGTTCACATCAAATAATCGCATCGCCTAAAGGATATATCTTTTAAGGATGTTACATCTTCCTCTATTTCTACTAAATACAAATTTTCATCGAGATGATGGAAGGAATACCATAAATCGCACAAATGATGCTCAATCACCCTCATGATCGCTAACTGCTCACGTCTTCCTCCACGCGCGCTTCTTGTAATTAGATAAACAGTCATCTTCATCAAAGAAGAACACTATATAAAGGCGGTGCCTCAGAAACGGAAGGGTCTTGCAGTAACTTATCTAGAAGCGACATGTTTCGACTCCTTTTAATTAAAATGTCATTGCTCCATTTTCTCTTTTTGTCTCGTTTTCCGAAGATGAAACCATAGGAGTGTACCCATTCCAATCGACAGAATTGGAAAAAGATACGAGATGTACGATTCCTGCTGATGAATCACATGCATGAAAAAGTAACCAATAAAGCAAATAGTTCTAAGCCAAATAGGGAGGTGATCTTTACTGAGAAACGCTAAAAGCATCAGGGAAATACCCGTTCCAAATACTACAATTGGTAATACAGAGAACGGTGTCACGAACTGAAACAGACCAAGTGCCACAAGAAGATAGGCGAGCCTTGACGTCCAGCGTCGAAACTTCTCGCGTTCCTCTCGTCCGGGTTGCATCCCGTAGATATCATCTTGTCTGTATCCTTCCGCTTTCTTCTCGGCAACTAGTTCCTCCATCCGTCGTTTCGCTTGGCGCCTAGTCGTGTACTGTTCTTCCTTCTCATCGCTGAAATCTTGATCCAGCTTCCATTGTTCGGTGACACCTTGATAGATCTGTATCGTTCGACCATCACGATACAAGTACCAGAAATATGTAATGCCATCCACCTGTTTTCTGAGTGTTTGAATCATGTTAACCCTCCAAATCTGCTATGGCATCTTTTGGATCCAGCTCAAGTCCGACGAGCTCTTGTCCCCAGTTCAATCCACAGTACAGTCCATCGTCGATCATGTTCGGTAACCAGCCATCTATGAATAAATCCAAATCCAAGCGAATCAAGTGATAGTCCGCCCATTCCTTCGTCTGTAACGCCTTCGCCGCTGCTTCCGTCGATAAGAATAACAGGACGTCTGTCTCGTCTTGAGATCTGTCTGTAAGAAGTCTATCTCTTGTAGTTTTTCTTCTGTGACGCCAGGTAATCCGATTTGAACCGTCATCTATATGACTCCTTCTTATACATTTTTAATTTTAATTTTTGTGATTAAAGTTCTTTCCTTCAGGATAGAGTCCGGTTAAACGTCTCCCGTCATGAACTTTAACCTGCCCCATCCGAAGCCGCGTCACGCCATGCTGCTTTTTAAAATATTCAATGACGGGTTCAACGATATTAGACGGCTCCTAGATATGAAGGACGAATTCGATCGCTCCTGGACCATATTCATCTTCAACAAAATACCCGCTACCGATTTCACAAAGAAATCCGTTGAGGTCTTCTTCAATGTTCGAACGCTGCTCAAAGATGACGTTATACTCTATATCCTGACAAAAGATCTCGACGACAACTTCGTGGTAATCGATTTCTTTTTCTTTCTCAGCTACGAGCTCTCGAATGTAGGCATCTAAATTAAAAAAGCGCGAGAACTTTTGCTCGCTCAGTGGTTTTTCCAAGCGTTCTCCCATGATTCCTTGAAACGTATAGAGTGTCCGTCCATCCTTCTCGAACAGTAAAAAATGATTCTGACCGTCGAATTGATTAATGAGTTACATGACGTTCCTACCGTTTTTATAGATACGCGAACCATTGTCCATTGAGCTGGCGAATCACAGTATCGCTTGGTAACTGTCGTCGTAGTCGATTTGCCCAGTCCGCCCAAAGATCATAGGCGAAGTGTTCTTCGTTCGAGAGCAGATAAATCGTTGTACCATCATGGCCGACAATCACGATGGTCGTCTCTCTTCCGGATAAACGAATCGATCCTCTAAGACACGTGCTTTTCGGTGCGTCGTTTCGACCTCTCGTTGAATCGACAGATGATCGGAATACGAAAACATGAGCAGTTCGTTCATTTTATATTTCCCCATTTCATGACATAAAGGAAATGCCCTTTTCAAAAATCACTCCATACCATATATTATATGTTTCATAATACATTTTTAGGAATTTTTATTTTTTATTTCTTCTATTGCTTTGTTAAGAAGTTTTGATATGAAAGAAGCGATCCATACAAAAAACCCTTCTTTTTAGACTCAAAAAGAAGAGAACGACAATCGATCCATCAATGCACTCCATTGAAGAGCTTGAGGATTTTTTTATTTTTATACGTCTTCGCATAATCAATGGCCGTTTTTCCATTGGCATCCTGATGATTCAGATCTGCTCCATGTTGTAGTAATTCGTGAACGACCTTAGCATGATCATAACTAACTGCTAACATCAGCGGCGTCGTGTGACTATCAAGCGGGTTTTCAGCTTCCACTTCCGCCTGTCCCTCAATCAGTGCTTTAACAGCTTTGGCATTTCCTTCTCCCGCCGCAATGTGTAATGGGGTGAATCCATGTACCGTGCGCAAATTCACATCTGCCCCGGCTTGAAGTAATACGTTGATACACTTCACTTTATTTTCTTGTGCCGCATAGTGGAGAGGCGCGTATCCATCTCCATCCCCATCGAATTGATTGATGTATTGTGTTTCACGAGCGAGCGCCTTAAGAATTTTTGAATTGCCAGTTTTACTCGTAACCACGTGCAACGCATTATACCCATCCGTATTAATCTCGAATGATACTCCTTGCTGAATGATTTCAATCGCAATCTCCGTTTGATTATCTAAAAGCGCGATATGTAAGGGCGAGAACCCTTCCCGATTCTGTTTTTCAAGATCAGCACCGCTCTCAATCAAAAGCCGGACAATATCCAGGTATCCTTCTTGAATCGCCCAGTGTAGCGGACTGTATCCTTCCTCATCCAGCATATCAATATCTGCTCCGCTTCTGATCGCTTTTCGGACCTTCTTTAGCTCCCCTTGAAAAGCATAGTCATTCAATGCATATTTTGACATATGTAACGCTCCTCCTAACACAACTAAAGAATGATATACCCATATCTCCTATTACCTCTTACATTTATAGTTTTTACAAATTAACCTTTTACTATGAACTGCTTGTTCCGTCTGAAGCAGGGTGATCTACTGTAAGGATCGTCTTATAGATTTCTTTAAAAATGCTCTCTCTTTCTTGTCGGTTCGGTTTCGGGTTATGCACACTATATTCCCAACTCTTCTCAAATTTTCCCTTTCTATAATAGACCGCTGTGATATAGCTATTACTACCGGTTTCAATCTCATCCTTATATGACATATCCGGATTAACAAAAGGTTCGTACGATTTTTTACTCCCGATAAAGAAAAAAGGAACTCCGGCTTTTTTGTAGACAGCAGCATATTCTTTTTTAGATGCTGCTTGTAAATTCTTCTTGTCTATGAAAACGGCGTCATACTTTTTTAGATCACCTTTTAAATCAGACAGTGATATCTTTTCGACTTTCGGTTCAGTCGTGACTGTCGGAAAACGTCCTACAACAGCAACGTTTAGATCAATTATTTCATGTATTGGCTTATTCTGAAATTCGCTATGTTCGCTACATGCGGAGAGAAAAATACTTCCGAATAGGAACGAGCCGATTAAGGCTTTATTCATTTCACTCTACATCTCCTTTATTCAAGAAACTATAAAACATCTCGCTTGATTGATTTTAATCTACAAAAAAGAATGCCTCTATAGACATTCTTCGTGATTCAAGACCATTTTTCTTCAGCATCCATCCAACAATTGTTTTTTAAATCAAGAGAGTCATCACTATCGTGCAAAGTAAAGTAAGATGGAAGATCTAGTGACGCTCCACCAGCTTTTTCCCAACATCTTTTAAACCACTGTGCAAAAACGTTCTGTTCTCTCGGAATTAATATTTCTTCATTTTTCTCATGAAAATCAAAAAAAGTATCGAGTTGACTGTCGTTGATTTGGTAATATTTGACTTCTTGTAATACATCTTCGCTCCCAGCAAAAACAGTTGAATCGTTTCCTTCGTTAAATACTTCATTTGCTTCTTTATCCATTGAGAACATGATGACCGAAAGTTCAAATCTAGTCGGTTCAATGAATGCTGTGAAGTCCAGTACTTCGATGTCCTTTGAGAACGGATAAGAAAAGATTTTCTTGAGTTGATCTACCACTAAACCTGACTGCTTTTCAAGATGGATCTCAATTGAATCAATATAGTTTTCGACTGTAAACATGATAAGTACCTCCAAGCATGAATCTATCAATTTATGTTATTTATTGCTTAATATTTTCACTGTGTTTCTCTTGAAGTCGTCTCTCTAGAACTAATACATATAGTACAGCAACCAATACTCCTATTATTCCTGGCAAAACAGCAACGATGGGATCCATCAAATATGCGAATGGAATTAAATACGTAAACAACATCTTGATTCCATATGAAACCAACACAGATGTCAGCAAAACTAAGGTTGTAGTCCGCTTTTCAATACTCCAAAAAAATTGACGTCTTTATTTCTCTACCTATTGTATACCGAGCCAAGACAACATCTTCAAATCTCCCTTATTTGTAGCTAATACTTGACCACCATCACTCTACCATACGACCTTCTATTTGTATTAAAAAGTAAGTTTATTTTAATGATTTTTACCAAAAACTCTTGTCATTATAAGAAGGATCAGTCTGATTAAAATTTACGAAGGATGTAAAAGGGGATAATCAAATTTAACGTGTTAAGTAACTGCAAAAGAATTTTTTTAAGCTGTTTATACAAATAATTTTCTTTTTTGTAAAAAGATTTCGACTGGCTAGAGGCAGTGATTCATTTCAAACTAGCACCAATAAATTTCTAATACATATAGATGGAAAGACAAACTTCTAATCATTTTAGTATCACTCTTTTATGTATACTAATAATGGAATTTATACAAATAAAAGGAGGTATTTTCTTGAGAGCAAAACTTGGCTGGATTTCTATCGGATTAATGATTCTTACTTTCTTGGTACTTTTTACATTCCCGATCAACGGTTTTTGGGGCGATGCCATCCTCATTGGTGGTCTGGTCCTTGCATTATTAGCTGCTATCTTTAGTAATCGAGGTATAGGTAAAGTGTTAGCCTTTATTTTAATGACAGTTCTTTTAATTTTGTTTGTACTATCTGTCTTGAATTTTTTAGGGATCTTCGCATAAAATCGAATCGATCGTACAGGGTATCGAATGTTTAACCTCTTACAAAGATATGACTGTCTAAGAAGAATGCTCCTCTAGAGTATATGCAAGAGAGAAAACGTTCTTATACATTCAGTAGATCGTCGCGCAACTTTTTCATCATAACTTTATCTGAGAGTATGCTCTTCACATCCTCCATTATATCTTCGGTCGCTTTTAGCGTTTTGACCTTTTAGGTTCAAAGTATTTACTTATTCACTGCAAAAGTCAGTTTTTTTAAATACACCTTCTCATTTTTACTCAAGAACCGACTTAAACTTTCCTTCATGAATGACATCTGAAACGGGTGTTAATGAAAACTCTTGCAGTGTCTGCCCATATTTTTTTTGTCGAAAATCTGCCATTAACTCCGTTCCTAAGCTATAAATCGTCAATCGAGGAATCTCCTTCACTTCATTTCCAATGCTAAGTTCATCATAGCTTAAGGAGTTGTTCTTAACCTGTTCGAGTATCTTCTTTTTATCGCTGGCAGCTATCTGCTCCGTTTTTATAAGGGGCGCTTTAGGATAAAGTTCTTGCGCAAACACCTCCGCTTTACCTTCGAATATGAGATAGTCGATAGAACTTGGTTGTCTGATTTCAGGATGTTCGTTCACTATGGAATGATTATACTCATGTGCAACAACGTACTTTAATATCTCATGCGTATACTCTTCGCCTAACATAATCACCATACTACCATCGCTCATCGCAAAACCCATCAGCCCGCTCGTCGCCTTTGCGGCGTATCGATGCTCTTCCGACAATGGTAGCATCAGAATAATCTTATCTTTACCAGGAAGGTGGTCAGCTGATTTCTGGAGTGCCTCATGAACAGATTTCATATTTTCTTTCTCTTCATGCATCAAACGTTTCGTCAATCTTTTTAAATCATTCAAATAGGAAGTGGCGGTAAACACGTCTTTGAACCCATTAAAATCAAGAAAGATATCCTGCTCTTTCTGAATGCGATCCAGCTCCCGACGGACGGTTTTATCGAAGATTTGCTGGAGGTCCTCGTCCGTGACGTTTGTGTCCTTCATCTTTTTCTGAACTTTTGTGATGTAGTCGATATAGGCTGGGTACAACGTAATGATTTTTGCATGCTGGTCTTTCGCTAGTTTAACTTCTCGAATAGTAGACTTTGGTTTCTCATTCGGCTGCGTCGATTCGGATACACACCCTGATACACAACAAATGAACATTGAAAAAAAGAACGCTATACATATTCTCAAAATTATTTACCTCCTTAAATATAGGTTTACTAGGAGTGTTCTCTAGTCGCTTTGACGCTCGTCAAGAAAATTCACTTTTATGTCATAAAAGTCATCGTCGTACTAAGATCAATTCACGTTATTTTTATTTACAGATCGTGCATTAAACATCATGAGGAAGTGATATCTCATTTTAGTCAGTAGTGGAATATTCCTACATTCCTAAAAACCTTATTATTTTATATATTGCTTACAAAAGGATTATATAGATTTATTTTCCATATATCTATATAAAAAAAGGTCCACTTCATTTATAGCCCATTTCTTAAGAACCGATAGCAGTATCTACGTATGCATTTGTTTTTCTATAATTCACATCGTTTGGGGTGATAAATATGACAGTTGGGTGGAGTGGTACGATTCAAGATTTTTTACAGATCGATCAACATCAATTTTTAAAGAGTTTACAGCATTCAATTCCAGATGCTTCAGATAGTCAATTACGCGCTTGGATCGATTCGTACCAATGCCTCGTTGACTTATTTCAAGAAGTACCTGAGTTGAATGCGCAACTTTTATTTGAGTACCAGCTATTTCGTGGTGGCGGTCGGCGACCTGATATTGTGCTACTGGTTAATGATCAAGTCCTTGTCATTGAATGTAAAAGTTATCATCAAATTTCGGATGGGGAATGCATCCAGACCTCACTTTACGTTCGCGACTTGGAACACTATCATTCAGCCATTCAACTGCAACCCGTAACCGTCTCCGGTATATTATTTTTAACGAAGGACAGTCGTGATCATGTCCATTTTCATGAATCCTTTAATATTTTCATTGCAGCGAAATATGGCTTATTAAAAATCCTAAGGCGGTTAGCAGCTAAACAACAGTCACCTGTCTTAAGTATTCATGATATGTTACAAGGCTACTATTCTCCATCCCCTTCAATGCTCGAAGCAGCTAGTGCAATTATGAAAAACGAACCGTTACCCCGTGTTCGTGCATTAGATAGTAGTAATTTTGAAATAATTCATCACTCGCTTCAGCAGATTATTCAACAAGCTAAGGATCATAACGAGCATCACCTTGTTCTCGTTACTGGGGAACCTGGTGCAGGGAAAACGTATTTAGGATTACGCTTAGCTCATGAGTATGAATATGCCGTATACCTTTCAGGAAACGGTCCGTTAGTTGATGTCTTGCAGCATTCCCTTCAAAACAGTACATTCGTTCAGCGGTTATATAACTACAAGATGGACTACATCAAACACGGTCGTGTTCCGCATGAACATATTATAATCTTTGATGAAGCGCAACGTGCTTGGGATCAAAATCAAGTGAATACATCGTTTGAACGTTCTCCATATCCAGCACCGAATATGAGCGAACCGGATATCATTATGGAAATCGCAACAACAAATAAAAAGTGGAGTGTGACGATCGGATTGATCGGGGAAGGGCAAGAAATTTATAGAGGAGAAGAAGGCGGTATCGTATTATGGAATCACGCTTTAGAAAATAAGAATGTCATTGTTCATGGTAAGTTCGAAGCGACAACTTTTAGACATGCACTGCACGTACGAACAACGGAGACATTACACCTCGATACGTCCCTGCGTACACATGCTGCGCAGACCTATAGTCAGTTTGTCATTCAATTGATTCAAGGAGAGATAAAAGCGGCAGCTCGCCTTCTTGAAAACCTTGATTATTCTCGCTTCCATCTTCGGATTACACGTCATTTAGAAAAAGCAAAGTATGTAGCGCGTCATCTCTATTCAGATGACTCTAAAACAGCCGGTGTCGTATGCGCAGGTGGAGCGGATCATCAAAAACAAACACCGGTCTTACCTAGAAATGAGCGGTACGAACGACCTTCTAAAATCGCACAATATTTTACCGTTCCTACGTCTGACTACTACTGCAAAACATTACAGTATTCGATAACCGAGTTTCAATCGCAAGGTCTTGAATTAGATTTTGCCATTTTAGAATGGGATAACGATTTTTATTTACAAAATGGGATATGGACTGGAAAGCATTTTCAACGATCTGTTAAAGATCCGCTTCAAATTAAGCGCAATGCTTATCGTGTCAATTTGACGAGAGGGCGAGATGGACTAATTATTTATATTCCTGAAAAACCTGAGTTAGAAGAAACATGGCATACACTTAAACACGTGTTACGTATTCAAGAACTGATATAGCATTCATCAAAGAAGTCTACATCTGTACAAGATATAGACTTCTTTGATGAACTTTAGAAGCCCATCAGGTTATTCGTTTCGTTTAAAATTATCTTAATAAATTCTTCTGAATCAAAAAGGATTTTCCTTTGCATCAATTTTATCTATTAATTCCTGATTATACGTACTACCATCTATTCCGCGATGAATGCGAGCATGACAGTTCGGACAAATTGCTGCGACATGTTCAGGATGATCCGGGCCACCATCCGATAATTTATACATGTGATGTACTTCAAGTGATGATCCCGAACTCGCTTCAAATGGTTCAGGTTGTTCACATGCTTCGCATATTCCTGCTGCCCTCTTTCGCGCATATACTTTAATCGCTTCTGATCGTTTTCTGACCTTTATTTGTTTGACTTGAATCGACTCATCTCCTGTCGACGTATCTTGAAGAGCCAATGTTTTTAAATTTTCAAGCGAATCTTCAATTATTACACTACTCTCCAGATGATGTTCCGACTCGAGTTGATCCTGCTTCATAATCGTAGCTGATTCAAAAATAAATTGGATGATCTCCCGTGGATGCCCGTCTCGATCGAGCGCTTGTTTTAGTTCATAATCAATTAACGTTAGCTGATCATCAAATCGATATAAACCATTTTGTTCCCGATGAAAAAGTAAAACATCTTTTGAATGATTGACATGATCACGTATCGCTTTATTCCCCATTGTAAACGTTTGATCGCCAACTTGCCCTTCACCACTGTACATAAACAATGTCTTTTCTTCATTCCAACCGTCCGAATATCCATACTGTGTACCGCTTGCCCCGGAAAAGATAAAAATAATTGATTCTTTCGCTGAAGCACTAATGCCACGTTGTCGGTTTCCGCCAAACTGATCGTGTATTTCAGCACGTTTATAGTGCTTTCCTGGAGTAAATGAAATGGATAACATAGACTGTCTCCCTTATTTTAAAAGTCTAAACATTTTAATCTTTATAATTCGATCTCATACAGATTAAATCTCATCATCTGCCGATATGGACAGACGTAAAGACGAACTTATCATAACGATGGCGTGAAAACGAATACTCGAATGGTTTTCCGTTACCAAGGAATACGACTTGTTCCACTTCGATGACGGGATCGGTCTCCTCGTTCCCGAGATATTCATGATCCCATTGATTCGGCTTGTCTGCCCGAATCATCTTATGCGAGCTCGTGATCGTGTAACCGAGTTCTTCTTGGATATACCGGTAAATCGAACTATCAAGAACTTCTCGCGTCACTCCGGTAATCAATGAAGACGGCATAAATGTATGTTCGATCACGTATGGTTCGTCGTCAACATATCGAACACGCCGTATCTCATAGACAGGATCGGTCTTCTCAATCATCAGATGGCGTGCGACCTCGGCTTCTGGAAAACGGACCTCGAACTGAAGCACTTCACTTCTGACGGCCCGCTCCCCGAGTAGCTTCGTCAACCCTTGTGACTCTTTGTTTAACACATTGATTCGTCCTTGGGAAAAGCTTGACGGTAAAATGAACGTCCCTTGTCCTCGTTGCCGATAGATAATCCCCTCAAGTACGAGGATTTCTAAAGCACGTTTCATTGTCATCCGGCTTACCTCAAACTCTTCTGCTAGTTGAATCTCGTCTGGCATCGCTTCTTCCACATTGTATCCGCCATGAAGAATCCGTTCTCGTAATTCATCTGCAATTTTTTCATACTTTGGTTTCTTTTTATTAGACATGACAACACCCCATGTATAGACATATACATATAATATAACAAAAAATAAGGATCAGGGCTAGATATACCCCGATCCTCTCTTCTTATCCTTCAAATCCATTTTCTTCGATGAGATGCTTGAACCAGTAACCACTCTTTTTTACTGTACGCGTTTGATTCGTCAAATCGACACCTACGAAACCATATCGGTTCTTATAGGCATTACTCCACGACCAATTGTCCATGAACGTCCAAAGGTGATACCCTTTGACGTTCGATCCTTCCTCTAGAGCTTGATGCACCCATTTCAGATGTTCCGCGATAAAATCAATCCGGTAATCATCCTGGATACTACCGTCCGCGTCTCGGTAGCGTTCTTCTCCTTCCACTCCCATCCCGTTTTCTGAAATGAAGCACTCGATGTTTCCATAATTCTCACGTAAGTTCGTCAGAATGTCATATACACCCTTTTCGTAAATTTCCCAACCACGATGTCGATTCATTTTGCGTCCCGGCATCTCATAATAATCAAAAAGATGCTCTGGCATGAACGGTGCTTTCGGATTCGGAAGATGTTCTTTTACTTTGATACGTCTCGGCTGATAGTAGTTGATGCCGAGGATATCAACGGTGTACGTCTCGATTTTTTGTCGGTCCGTTTCAGCCATCGCCGGGAGGGCATCCTGCTCTTTTAACAGTTCGATTAATTCAGCAGGGAAAGTACCTAAAACGGACGGATCGAGAAAGGAACGATTGAACAAGATGTCTGCTAAATGCGCGGCTTGTCGATCTGCTTCATTTTGACTTCTCGGATAAGAGGGTGTCAGATTAAGAATGATACCGATTTTCCCTGTTTGTTGTGTATCTCTGTACGCTTCGATCGCAAGGGCACTTGATAGAATCGAATGATAGGCGACTTGGACTGCTCGCTTAAAGTCTACGACGTTCGGATAATGAAAATCGTACAAGTAGCCCCCCTCGACCGGTACGATTGGTTCGTTATGGGTAAACCATTTGCCGACACGGTCACCGAACAGCTCAAAGCAGGTTTTGGCATACGCAACATAATGCATCACGACTTCCCTGCTCTCCCATCCTCCCTTTTCTTGTAAGACAAGCGGCATATCGAAATGATATAAATTGACGAACGGTTCGATCCCTGCTTCAATCAACTCGTCAATGACACGATTGTAGAAATCGACCGCTTCCGGATTAATGTTTCCTTCTCCCGTTGAAAATAGACGGGACCAAGAAATCGATAGTCGAAACGAATTGTGCCCGAGCTCCTTCATCAAGGCGATGTCTTGCTTGTACTGATGGTAAAAGTTAGATGCTATCGAAGCACTGACGCCATCAAAGAAGCGGTTCGGTTCGACCTCGTACCAGTGATCCCAAATGTTCGGTCCTTTTCCACCTTCATAGGCGGCTCCTTCCATTTGTGTCGCAGAGGCAGCTGTCCCCCACCAGAAATCTGTTGGAAAATCATACTTTTTAATGGTAGTCGCCTTGTTCTCTATCTGATTCATTGTTAGCACATCCTATCTCTTATTTTTCACTCATCCGGTAGACGTTATCCGATCTGTTGGTTTTTCTCTTGTGTAGTATTCGCTTCTTCCCGTTCTTTTTTCAAATTCAAACGGTCAATGAAGACGAGGAACGGGAACCAGACTGCCATGATGATTGCAAAGTTGACTAATTGTAGCAATCCACCAGCTAACGAATTGGTTGCCATCATTCCACTAATGAACATCGGGACGGTCCACGGTACCGCAACACCGGTCGGAGGGGGGACGATCCCCGTTGACATCGCGAAGTACGTCACCGTCACCGTAATCAGTGGTGCGACGATCCATGGAATCATGATCAATGGGTTCATGACGATAGGAAGTCCAAAAATCATGGGTTCGTTGACGTTAAAAATACCAGGTCCAATTGACAGTTTTCCGATTTGTTTCATCTGTTTCGATCGCATGAATAACAAGATGGCGACAACGACAGCGAGCGTTGACCCAGAACCACCGATTCCAACTGTATAGATCTCGATGAATTGTTTACTGATGATGTTTGGAATTTCTCCGTTCGACGTGTACGCATTCAAGTTTTCAAGGGACAGAGTATTCCAAATCGGGTCCATGACCGAGTTGACGATGACTTGTCCGTGCAGTCCGAAAAACCAGAACAGTTGCACGAAGAAGATGGCGATTAACGTCGGGAAGAGTCCGTTCCCTAGATTAACTAGTGGTTTTTGAACAAGATTGAAGATGAGATCGTGTAAGTTCGTATCTAACAGTGAAGTGACGGCAATGTTAATGCCAAGGAATACGGTGAGCGTAAGTAATGCCGGGACGAGAGCTGAGAATGATTTAGCGACAGCTGTCGGCACACCGGCAGGCATTTTGATCGTCCAGTTTTTTTGAACGATGAAGCGGTAAATCTCTCCTGCTAGGAATCCCGTGATCATGGCTAAGAACATGCCCTTTGCGCCAAGACGGTCGAGTGGAATGACATTGCCTACTGGATCGGCAACATTTTCAACTGAGACAAAGAAAGGAGTAAGTAATAAAAACGAAACAAGTGCGATGACACCACCGAATACAGCTTCGACCTCATAACTTTTAGAAAGATAATAGCCGATACCGAATACGACGAACAATGACATGATGCCCATTGTGGCGGATGGAGCGTTTCCAAGTGATGTCTTAAAGGCATCTAGTACACCCGGAGACATGAACTTATCAAGGAACGGTAAATTCGCGACGACGACAATTAAGGAACCAAACATCGTAATCGGAAAAGCAAGCATGAATGCATCACGTAAAGTCTGTAAGTATCGGCTATTGTTTAAAAATGCCGCCATCGGCATCAAAAAACGACTTAGTAAATCAAACCACTTACTATTCTCAGTCATCTTAAACACTCCTTATTATTTTTTGGAAAACTTATGTTCCATGAGCTCGATGAGTCCAGTCGTTAAATCAAGCATCGTCTGCGTCGACATGAGGTGATCTTCTGCATGTAATAACAACAAGGAGAGCGTCGTTGGCTCACCGCTTGCTTCCTTTTGGACCTGACTAAAGTGCACTTGGTGCGCTTCTTGTAATTGCGATCTTGCACTTGATAATAATTGGTCGAAGTCTTCAAACGTGCCATCTTTATACACTTCGATCGCTTCACGAATCGTACTTCTCGCATTTCCACTGTGTAAGATCATCGTGAACGCGATTTGTTCCATCGTCTGTTCATTCGTCTGCATATCGATCACCCCATCAATTTTACAGCTTGTTCGTAAGCTGCTTTTCCGTCTGCCATTCCATACGCCATCATATCGATGACTTCGACCGGTTTGTCTGTCGCTTGTTGAAACTTCGATAGTAGAAATCGCATTTGTGGTCCAATCAAGATGACATCCGCACCAGACATCTCCTTCATCGCCTGATCCTGTCCGACTGCCCAAATTTTTGCTTCTTCTCCGAGTCCCTTCGCATGTTCTTGCATCTTCGACACCAAAATGCTCGTCGACATTCCTGAACTACACGCCAACATGATTTTTCTCATCTACAATCTCCTCCTTTTGTAATCGCTTACACATTTGATTATACGGATTAATTTATCCATGTCTATACTTGATAATTAATTTGTTTATTTTTATTTTATAAAAGTGTAGAGTTGTTATTGAAAATAAGATGAAGGAGGAATTTGTATGACAGAACCGATTTATCTTACTCCCCTTTCAAAAGAACGAATTTGGGGCGGACAGAAGCTTCAAGAGTATGGATTTTCGATACCTAAAGAACAACGGACGGGAGAAGTCTGGACAGTAGCAAGTCATCCAAACGGCATGTCACGCGTCCAGACTGGACCAATGACGGGACTCACCTTAGAAGAACTATGGTCAAATCACCCTGAAATCTTTGGTATGGAGACCGACTCTGATTTTCCACTATTGGTAAAATGGATCGATGCTTCGGAGGATTTATCCGTTCAAGTCCATCCAAACGACAAGGATGCTAAACGTTATGAACAGCAGCCATTTGGTAAAAATGAATGCTGGTACATCTTAGATTGTCCAGAAGACGCCGTCCTCATCTATGGTCATTCGTTAACCTCCTCAAACAACTTTGATGAGACCATTCATCAGGGCACTTTATTGCAGTCTCTTCAGTATGTGCCAATCGCAAAAGGTGATTTTTTCTATGTACCTGCTGGCACTGTACACGCTTTGACAAAAGGATGTGTCGTCCTTGAAATTCAACAAAATTCAGATACGACCTATCGACTATTTGATTACGATCGGTCTGATCCGGTGACGGGACAGGTACGCCCTCTTCACCTTGAACAAGCCCGTCGCGTCATTCGTTTTCCTCATTTCCAGTACACGGAACCTGCCGTCATGCTCACTCCTTTTCGAAAAAGATTGACACAAACACCCGACTTCTTTGTCGAAGAATGGACGATCAGACAGTCATATACCTTAGAAGCAAGCTGTCTGTTTCGCGTCATTACTGTCATCGAAGGGACGATTGAATTGGACCATGTCCTCCTGTCTGTCGGAGCGACTGCGATTCTTCCGGCAAATAATACATTTCTCATCAAAGGAAACGGTATCGTCTTGATCACTGGTCCTTCTCTTAAAATGACAACACCTCATCGAATTGGTATCGACCTCGGTGGAACGCAAACACGTGTCGCTGTAATCGATCAACATAAAATCGTTAAACAATTATCATTTCCGACCAATCCTACGACAGGTCCATCCCAGACGCTTTCAAATATCGAGTACGCCATTCAATTTTTTTCAGAGGAATTCCACCTGTCGAACATTGGAATTGCCGCACCTGGTCCACTCGATACGAAGACTGGACTTCTGTTATCTCCACCAAATTTACCAGGATGGGATGAAGTCGACTTGATTACCCCACTTTCCTCCGCATTCGACTTACCCGTCTTGCTCGAGAACGATGCTAATGCTGCGGCTCTCGGTGAAGCGTTATACGGTGCGGGACGTCACTCATCATCTGTTTATTATGTGACCGTCAGTACAGGAATCGGTGGAGGTTATGTCTATAAGAAACAACTGATCCGTGGAGCACATGGATACGCTGGTGAGATTGGTAATACGATTATCGACTCATCGGGTCCATTGCATCCTGTGTTGAACAAAGGTTCTCTTGAAGGGTATGCTAGTGGTACAGCACTACAATCACGTGCCTCAAATCGACATGTCTCATCCATCGAGCGATTACTCGCCCATCCGCAAGAGCGGGATCGTTTTATTAATCATTTAGCAACTGGACTTGCAAACATCATTCACACGATTGATCCGGAAGTCATCGTCGTTGGAGGAGGTGTTACGGGATCTGCTGATTTATACTGGGAAGCGTTGCTGGAACGAGTTCGCGAACTCGTATATCCGTCACTTCGTTCAAAAGTCGATATCCGTCTTGCCGAATTGAAAGGACAGGCAGGCGTCATCGGAGCTGCTGCTCTAGATGGAGTAGAGTAAGCAACACATCACTTACCTTTTTTATCTTTCATCAAAGCAAAGAGGGTGATCCATTCCGTTATTGAAATGGATCACCCTCTTTGTATACATCCTATCTATTCGAATATAGCTATTTTTTAGCGCAGCGAATTGCTAAAAATGACTTCAACTCTTTCTCAATCCGTTTTGGGTTTAAAAAAGAACAGAAAAATGTTAAATATCAAGAAAAGACCAAGCAGAACCCACAAGACAGAATAAAATTCTGTATTCGGGACGAACAAATAATCTATCAATAACACGATTAAAAAGAGAATATATCCAACAAAATATACTTTTTTCTTACGCGGATCCATCGTCTCATCTCCTTTATACATATGAGTGTTCTGTCGATTACTTCGTATTTTTAATAATCACTACAGTTAATACAAGAGAAGGAATGAAACAAATCAGTAAATCCGAGAGTGAGATCGAGAGTGAAGTAGGATGAATCAGCATCTCTACTCCTTTAAAAATGGCATCGAGCACAACAAGTAATGATAGGAGTACCGGAACGGAAGTACGCATCCATCTAGGAATACTCAGCCACATCCGTAAGATTTTTTGTGTTTTATCACCCATGTCATTCACCTCTTTTACAATTTTACATAAATTAGTATATCATACGTATGATTTTTGTGAAAAAATGTCGAAATCACAAGTCGATTGAATCTTCTCCTCCACGTACAAAAGCAATAAAAAAGAAACTTACACATCATGTAAGCTTCTTTTTTACTGCTTAATAGGATACATATCAATGTCTCTTCCCCTCCTACTTTGAACTAATTGATTACACCTTCTGCACTACAATAAAACTCCAGAGGAATGTTATGTGTGGAAGAAATACCATGTTGAATGAATTCTCCACCGACCGTCACATCGTATGTTCTTCCGCCATCCATCAAAGTAGCGGTATATCCAAGCTGTCTCCATGTCCCCTTACTCGATGAAGCGGTTGACGTCATAGACGTAATAGTTTTAAAGACTTGCCTTTCTGCCTCCTCACGAAGTGCGGTATCAAATGTACCAGTGATCGAAATGGCAAATGATGTCCCCTTCGCATGAATCGTTTTTGATTTAGATGTGGATTCTTTCTTTGAGAAATCGAACGTCGATGCGAACTCTACTTTGACTCGATCTTCCGCTATCTTTCGAAAACGGTTCGGCGTCACCCAATCATTTGCCTTAAAGGATTTTTGGTCGACGAGTTTTAAATCTGTATCTGGATGATGCAAATTAATAGTACGAAGAATAACCGCATACTGCTGATAATATTGGTTTTTTTGTTGTGGAGTCAGTGCCTTTTGTTTTCCCTCTGCAAATGCCTCGTACATAAAGGAGCTGGTTAAGGTAACACTCAGTGCTGTTAAGAACGTCATCGTTTTACGCTTCATTTTTTCCACTCACTTTTTTTAGATTATGTAATATATTCTTAAATTATCATGTTATTTGTTCTTTTCCTATACTTTCACTGTCTGTTTTTCTATTCTTACTCACACTTCAATTTTATAGTTATTTTCGAATTGAGATTTATGAATTCAGCGTGATGTAATCATCTATGATCCTTATCTATTCACAGATTCTGTGATGAGGAGTTTAAAGTCATTTGCTCCTTTTATTAATAAAAGGGTGGAAGAATATCACCGTATGAATTGGAGTCGTTTTATATTAATTAACGTATATTCATGTAATGTATTAGAAATCATGACCTTAAAATGACGAAAGTAGTAAATTGAAAAATAACGATCTCTTTCAAAAGTCAAGTTGTCTCTTAAAGGAACTATATCGAGACTAAGAAAATATTTTGGACACTTTAATAAGCATTATGCAAATAAATCAATTCAGACGCAAGGCACGATGGATGAGTTGCGGGAACACCATGAGAAGAACATCACCGTTCATGTAAAACATGCACCGCTCGACAATGATACACGACAACATCTGCAGACCAAGTTGTCGACACTTGCGAAAGGCGTCAACGTCCAATGTGAACACGATATTGCTAATATCAATAGCTACCTAGTCTCGCAACAGGTTAACGTGTATCGACTCGAAGTCGAGGAAGTATCCTTGGAAGAAATCTTCTTGAATCTAAGTTCAGAAATCCGCTCTGCATAAAGACATCTCTATGACGGACAATGAAGTAAAGAAAAATCAGGCTACCTGACACCGATTAAATACGATGCACTGCTAGCCTGATCAAATTGTTTATGATATCAATTAAGGACCCGTACCACAAGAAACAGCATATTTTTCCGCGTTTACTTTCTTGGAATAACAGATAAAAGGTGTTCCTCCCGTTTCACTTTTCCAGTCGTACCAAAACATATGATATCGCTCCGCCACCGGGTCTTGTTCCGTAATAATTGCAAAGTAATTTTGATAGTAATAGCCTTGTTTGTACAATTCGTGTCTTAGAGCACCTCTAGGCGTAGCATCCGTAAACAGAATAGGTGATAGTACCGGCATGAGTAATACAATGAGGGCTATAACTCCTAAAAATAGTGCCAATACTTTCTTTTTCCTTTTTTTCTTAAAATTCGATTTACTCATTTTTATACCCTTTCCTTTTTTGGTTTTTTTTGTTATATAATAACATGAATCAAACAATAGAGAGAGGTCGCGATCGTGAAAAAAACTATTTTTTCATCCCTCACTTTAGGTGTCATCCTATATGCTGGTTTCTTATGGAGTAATGCGATTGCCGATTCTAATGTTGCACAAGAAAAATCTAAGAGTAGCATCACCGAGGAACAAGCCTTCAATTTTTTCACTACAGTGCTTGAGCAACAAAAAGCAGATTTTTTAAGCAATACTCCGTTAGCGCATACTAACCTTTCAAAGTTATCTGAAGGGGACGAGGCTGTATTGATTTTTCTCTCCACTACGGAAGTCGATAAAATTCAGCTGAATTCATTCAAATACAACATTTCTGATGTCAAAGTCTATTCAGAGAATCAAAAAAATTATGCTGAAGCGTATGTCACACGAACGTTTAACTTCGGAAAAAGTGGTCTTGAAACGGGTTTAGGTGATCAATTGGTACTTGAAATTCCATCACATGTAGACGATCAAAGCACATCGATTTCTTCGAGTAAATTAACAATTAAATCGAATCCAAACGCTAATAACATTTCAGTTGATGAATTTTTAGAAAAGTATAAAGAGGAAGTAGAAAAATCAAACCAACTTGAAGCCAAATAAATATAGAAAGATGTTGCCATGATTCGTCAGGTGCGTACTTCTTTCCTTTCATAAAAATGGAGTCCTTCGCGTAATCGCTAGGACTCCATTTTTGGTAGATCGAACATCATGCCGTCCGTTCTCTCCGTAAAAGATACAGGAAATACGGCACACCGATGATCGCCGTGATCAATCCGGCTGGCACTTCAAGCGGCGGATGAATCCCGCGACCGAGCGCATCAGCGACGACGAGTAACCCTCCACCGAGTAACAGCGCCATCGGTAAGACGGCGAGATGTTTATGTCCGACGAGACGACGTGCCATATGTGGGGCAATCAGACCGATGAAGCCGATCGCACCGACTGTTGCGACGGCAACACCGGCTAGGACGACAGCGAGCGCCAAGAAGACGTGCCGCGTCCGCTGAATTGGTAAGCCGAGACCGATGCTGACTTCCTCACTAAGTGATAAGACATCGAGTTGACGGTGTCGATAGAAGAGGATCGCACCGATCACGACGAGCACAGGCGCTAAGATCAACACTTCCTGCCACCCTTTCCCGAACAGACTCCCAGCAAGCCAGACGAGTGAATCGTTCGTCTGGAGTGGAAATTTGATCAACAGGTATTCTGTTCCCGAGGCACAGATTGCGCTAACGGCGATACCAAGTAACGCAAACGAACTGCGGGAGACGTTTCCTCCCCGCTCTAGCATCATCAGCGCCAGCATGACGAGTGCTGCTCCTATAAAGGCGGCGATCGGTGTCAACAAGAGCGGACCATCCGGCACGAGGGCGATCGTCAAAACGGCGAACAGAGACGCTCCATTCGTCACTCCGATCACGTCCGGTGAGATCAATGGATTACGGATGACACTTTGTAAGATGACTCCAGCAAGAGCGAAACTCGCACCTGCTAAAAAGGCGAGGACCGTTCGCGGCAGACGGTAATTTTGGACGATGAAGGCATCCTTTCCACCAAAGAACGACTGCCAGAGTTCCGTTAACGATAACTGAATCGAACCGACCGACAATAAGGCGAAGCTCGTGACAAGAACTAAAACTGCGACAAGTAGAATCCGACGCATCTCTCTCATCTTAATCCCCCTTTCATCTGTCGACGTGCCAAGATAAGGAAGAAAGGTGCCCCGAGCAATGACGTCACGATGCCGACTGGTGATTCATACGGATAGGCAATGAAGCGCGCCAGGACATCGGCGTACGTCAACAACAGACCACCGATGACGGCAGAGACGGGTAAGACGATTCGGTAGTCCTCGCCAACGAGTCGACGCGTGATATGCGGCACCATCAGACCGATGAAGCCGATCGCTCCGGCGACGGCGACCGTTACGCCTGCGAGTAACACGACACTGATGCCGGCAAGCAGACGGATCCGCGTCACTTTTTGTCCGAGTCCGACCGCGACGTCTTGCCCGAGTTGGAAAACGGCGAGCGACTTCGCGAGACTTGCCGCAAGAATCAAACCGACAAGCGACCACGGTAAGACGATCCGGAGTTCGAGCCAGCTTGCATCACTGAGCGAACCAGACAACCAGTACAAGACGTTCGTAATCCGGTCGTTGAACAAAATCAAGCCTTTCGTTAGCGACGTCAACAAGAGATGGATTGCCATCCCGACGAGAGCAAGTTTTAACGCCGTCATTCCGCGAATCGAAGCGAATGAAAAGACGAGCAAACCACCAAGCATGGCACCGGCAAAAGCGAAGTAAAGCAAGTTCGCCGTTCCAAGTGACGGAAAGATGAGCAGGCTTAAGACGACGAGAAACGACGCACCGGCATTGACCCCAAAGACTTGTGGTGAAGCGAGCGGGTTCCGTGTCACGGCTTGCATGATCGCTCCAGCGACGGCAAGGTTTGCTCCGAGCAACAATCCGAGTAAGAGCCGCGGTAAGCGCAGATTCGTCAAGACGAGTCCCGCTTTAGAGGTCGTGCCGCTGATCCACTCCTGCACTAAGTGGACCGGATTCATCTGTGTGATACCAAAGAACAAGCTACTATAAACGGCCAAGCCACTGAGTAAGATAAGTACGAAAATCAGACGTTTCCGCTGCACCGGATGTTTCCCCTTTCATCAAGACGAAAAGCCAGATTGCTCCGGCTTTTTGTCGTTCGTTATTTCTGTTTGAGCAATTGAATTGCTTCGTCAACGATTTGTTCAGCAGCGTCCAGACCACGGTAACGTGTCCAGAGGTCACGATTGACTTCGTAGACTTCTCCGTTTTTGACCGCTGTGATCTGATTCCAAAGCGGATTATCCTTCCACTCTTTCAGTAACTTCGGATCGGCTTCCGCCATGAAGATGACGTCCGGATCCCACTTGACCATCTGCTCTAATGTGATCGTCACAGTCGGTTCCGCTGTTTTCGTAACGGCATTCTCGATACCGATCTTCTCGAGCAACTCACCGTCAAACGACGTCTCACCATGTGCTGTCAGTGAATCGGCGCGGAAGACACCGACCATGACTTTCCGGTCATCTTTTGGATCAACCTTTTTCTTCGCTGCATTCAAGCGTTCTTCATGCAGGGCGAGACGGTCATCCATCTGTTTTGTTTTTCCGACCGCTTCTGCAATCTTCTTAAACGAATCGATATTCTCTTCATACGTCGCATTGCGACTCTTCAAAATGATCGTCGGTGCGATTTCTTGTAATTGCTTATAAATTCCTTTATGACGGTTGAAGTCGCCGATGATCAAATCCGGTTGCAAGGAACTGATCACTTCAAGGTTTGGTTGTTGGCGTGTACCGACTTCCGTGAACGAGATGTCTTTTCCGAGTAATCCAGAGACATCCGTCTTGTTTTCTTGTGCGATTCCGACTGGTGTGATGCCGAGTTCATCTAACGCATCAACGAACGAGAATTCGAGCGCGACGACCTTCTTCGGCTTTTCCGGTACTTTCGTTTTTCCTGCTTCATGCGTGATCGTCCGCGTCTTTTCGTTCGATTGCTCTGCTTGACCTGAACAAGCTGCAAGCATCAAACTGCTCAACACGAGGAGCGTCAACGCTATCATCCAAGTTTTCCGTCTCATAATGAGACCTCCTTTAATTCGTGATTCGACATTGAGAATCATTCTTAATTAATCCTGTCTCAGCATATCAAAGATTTCCATTGAACAAAAGGGAAATCCTTATTTTCAGATAATATAGACTGAAATCCACATTTTCTGAAGGAATATGGGATAATCAGGTAGTGAACAAAGGAGGGATCAGAGATGGATTGGATGAAAGACTTAGAACAGCGAATTGAGTTTTCGCTCGATGCAATCACGTTTGATCAGTTACCTGACTTACTCGAAGCCTTCGCCTACCAGTTACCGTTCGAGAATACGACTGTCCTTGAGAAACGCATCCGTCCGTTTAGCGACGAGCGCTTCATCGAAACGTTTCTGACAGAACGACGCGGTGGTGTCTGTTATGACTTAAACGGACTGCTGCACCGGGTCCTGCAGGAGCGGAATTGTCCCGTTCGACTCGTGCAAGCGACTGTTTACGATACGAAGTCGGATGCCTGGTCAGCGACCGGACCGACTCATGTCGCGATCATTTGGAATGAAACGCACTTGCTTGATACCGGCTTCGGCGTTAATTTACCGCTCGTTCCGGTTCCGTTGAATGGCGAGACAGTTCATTCCGCGAGCGGCAGTTACCAAATAATTAATGACGATACGCTCGAGATGAAGCGAACGGGACAAGCGGAGTTTGTGACCGGATACCGGTTCGACCGAGAGACATCCATTACAGCAGATGACTTATCGAAGATGGAACAGATCATCCAGCAAAGCGACGCTTCGCCGTTCAACAAAGGTCGCCTCGTCGCGATGCGGACGCCGCGCGGACAAAAGACGTTGACTGAGCGGACGTTACGGATTGAGGAAACGACGACAACCGAGTTACCGGTCGCAGGTCCCGCCCAATTCGAAATGCTGTACAATACACACTTTTTAGGACGGGAGTCGTAAGTCATGGATCGTTACACACTTTGTTTAATCCGCCATGCGGACCACTTTTTACTCGTCAATCGGCAAAAACGTCCGGCGATGGGCATGTGGAACGGTGTCGGTGGTAAGATTGAACCGGGCGAAACACCGGAAGCCGCCGTCATCCGCGAGACATTTGAAGAGACGGGCATTACGCTCACTTCAGTGACACCAAAAGGCATCGTCCGCTTACATGGGGAAGAGACATCTGGCATGTACCTCTACCTGGCTGATTTAGAAGATCGTCCATTTCCAACACCGGTCATGACAGTTGAAGGAATCCTCGATTGGAAAGCACTCGACTGGATTTTAAGCGACGATAACATGGGTGTCATCAGCAACCTCCGGCACTACCTACCGATTGCCTTGTCGACCGAACACCCATTACTGCATGACTTCCATTACGATGCCCATACAATCACGGCATACGAGACACATGAATTAATTGAGACATAACACAACATCCCCGCTCGTCCTTTCGGACAGGCGGGGATGTCTCGTTAGAATAGATGTAATCCCGTCACGATGACAGCAACGATAACGATGCCCGGTAACAAGTTCGCGACGCGGATCTTCGTGATTCCGGCTAGATTGAGACCAATCGCTGCAATCATCACCCCACCGGTCGCCGTCATCTCCAAGATGAATTCTTGCAGCGCGGCGTCGGGAATGAACTTCGTGATCGCAACGGCACTTAGTGCAATCGCCCCTTGATAGAGGAAGACGGGAATCGCCGAGAACATGACGCCGATCCCGAGCGTTGAACTGAGGACGAGCGCCGTGAAGCCGTCAATCAACCCCTTCGTATAGAGGACGTCGTGATCCTGACGCAGTCCACCGTCGAGCGCACCGAGGACCCCCATCGCCCCGATGACGAAAATCAACGTCGCGGTGACGAAGCCTTCGGCGATATTCGATGGACGACCACGACTGATCTTGCGTTCGAGCCACGCTCCCATCCGGTCGAGCTTCTCATCGAGGCGGAACCACTCTCCGATTGCTCCCCCGAGGACAAGACTACCGATGACGATTAAAAAGTTCATGCTTTTCATCCCCATTTGGATCCCGAGCACAACGACGGCTAGACCAATCGCTTGCAGGACCGTCTCCTTCATCCGTTCCGTAATCCGGTGGAACATCAATCCAAGCAACGTCCCGATGATGATCAGGACGGTATTGACGAGTGTACCTGTTAAAACCATCTGACAGCCTACTTTCTCAATTGATTTTTCGTTTCGCAGGACGGACGAGCGTCCGCTCCGCCTGATTCAAGCTATGCAACGTCATCCCGAGCATGACGAGGATGATCCCGAATGTCGCGAGTCCCGTCGGCAGTGCCGCATGGAGAAACAAAATCTCCCCGAGAACGGTAAAAACGATCTCAAACGACTGGGTCGCCTCGATCGCGGCTAACCGGACCGGTTCCGTCCGGACGAGTGACGTCGCGTAGAAAAAGAGCGACGTCGCGATGACGCCTGAGAATAATGCGACGAAACCAGACTGGGTTACTTGACTGACACTCGGTAAGCCGACTTGTATGTAAGCAATTACGGAGAGCACGATCCAAAACGGTAGACTCGCGATCGTCATCCCAAGGATCCGTTCAAAGACGTCAAGCTCGTTTCCATACCGTTCCATCATCTTGCGATTCCCGAGCGGATAGGCAATCGCAGCGACTAGCACCGGCAAGGCACCGAACAGTAAGGATTGCAGCGATAGACTTCCAGCAACGGATAACTGCATGACGACGACCCCAAGGACGATCAAGACGGAATACTTGAGAGCCGACCATGGAATCCGTTGCTTAAACAAGGGGGCAAGCAGCGGTCCGGCTAAAATCGTCAATTGCCACGTTCCGGCAATCAGCCAGCCCGGGGCATGATCGGCAGCGAGACAGATACTACCGTAAAACAGCCCAAAACCAATCGTTCCGTACAGTAACCAAAAGCCGATATCTGTTCGCAGGGCTTGTATGACGCGCCCAATGCCTCGGCGCATCAAAACGATGACGATAAAGAACGGTAACATCAAGAAGAAGCGAAGCGACGCACTGTAGATCCAGTGCCCCCCTGCTCCTTGCATCGATTGATTCAAGATAAAGGTGACAGCAAAGAACATCGCCGCTAGGATGCCATACATGATCGGTCGCATCAGCGCTCCTCCTTTAGGGTCGAGACGAGTAGACGACCGAGCCCGTTCCAGTTGTGTTCCGTCGCCTGAACGAGCTGTTCGATATCCCGTTGTTCACATGCAACTAAAATCGCGGCATGATCGGCAATCGATTGACGACCGAGTCGATCGAACTGGGCGTATTCGAGCCGGCGGATCAGCGGCGTCAATCGGCGAATAGTTTCCCGTAGCTGAACGTTCTGACTGCGCAACACAAAGACATCGTGAAAGGCATCGTCTAACGTCAGTGCTGTCTCCGTCTCCTGTTGATCGATTGCCGTCGTGAACTGTTGATGAATCGTCTGAAGTTCCATCAAGTCGTCTTCCGTCAATTGCGGTCCCGCTAGACGCGCTGCCAGCCCGTGCAGCGTCGCGATGATTGGATAGGTTTGCTGTGCTTGTTCAGCGTCAAGCTTCGTCACGATCGTCCGCGAGCCCCGTTTCGCAAAAATCAATCCCTCCTCCTCGAGTCTTTTCAAGGCTTCGCGAACCGGCGTCCGACTGACACCGAACATTTCCGCGAGCACTTGATCGTTCACCTTCTCACCTGGGGCGAGGCGTAAAGTGATGATGTGATGCTGTAAACGTCGATACACTTCCTCACTGAGAGGAAGTCGTGCAATGGCTAAATCATCTGTAGGTTTCATACAAGTAATATATTACATATTAATCGTTGATACTAGCTTTATTCAAAAAACCTCCCCGTCAAACAACGGAGAGTCAGCTATTCAAACGTTACGTGGATTCATCGGTCCATTCAGGTGACTGAGATCGTGCCGTTTCAACAAGATCAATTGAATGACGATCGCGACAAGTAGATAAGCTTGTGTCAAAAGAGGAGTGATGCCTAAATTGACGTTCACGACATCCGCTGCGATGCTCGCGAAATCCCACAACGCATGGAAAATGATTAATGGCCAGAGGTTATTCAGCTTCAGTGCGATGATCGCTAAGAACACACCAAAGACGAATGTGTTCGCAAGTTGGAACAACATCGCTGCCGGTGGAATCAAGGCGATTAAATTAAGCAAGTGAAAAGATGAGAACAGAAGCGCACTGATAAGGACGGCACGATACGGATGTTCGTTCGGTTTGAGATAGCGTAAGATGATGCCCCGAAACAAGACTTCCTCATTGAAACCGACGAATAAGGTCGTCAGGAAGACGATCCCTACGAGTTGAAGCACCGACGACGAAAGTGACGTGGTGAACAGGGCGTTGACGATCAGTCCGACTTGAAAGAGAACGATCAACAGTAACGGAATGTACCAGACGAGCCCTCTTGCTTGCAGTTTCGAAAACCCGACGGCAGCAAACGTGGCATGACGACGAATGTACCAGACGAGAAAGAGTGCTGTTGCTACTTCACCAAAAATCGCGATCCGTAACAACTCTGGATCACCGTAACGAATGCCGAAGCCAAATGCCGAGACAGCCATGACGATACCCATGATGACGAAGATGACGGTTGCCGAGACGATGGTGTTCCGCTTATCCATGATCAGGACCTCCATTTCAAACGATCGACCTTTCTTCTGTATCATTGATTTACCTTTTTTTCAGAGAAATGAATCTTTTTTCTTCACTACCTTGCAATACAAAATAGCTTAGCGTATCATTACCTTGTAATACCAAGTAGTGAAAGGAAGATACGGATGTCATCGACGCAAATGTTAAAAGGGATTCTTGACGGCTGTTTACTTGCACTGGTCGCGGAAGAAGAAATTTATGGTTATGAACTGGCGACGAAACTGAAAGCATACGGTTTCGCTGACATCAGCGAAGGAACAATCTATCCCTTATTAATCCGGATGCAAAAACTGGGCTGGATCGAGGCGACTTCACGCGTCTCTCCTTCCGGTCCGAAACGGAAGTATTATTCGATCACGACGAGCGGTGCAGAAGAGCTAACCGCATTCAAGGAAAGATGGCACGATCTTTCGAAGAGTGTTGAAAGTATTTTAAAGGAGGATGATGATTGAGATGATCCTATCAACGGAATCAACCCGGTTTTTGGAAGACTTGAAGGTATACCTGCTTGTCTCAGGCAAAAATGAACAAGCGACGAACGAGATTGTCCATGAACTCGAAGATCATTTGATTGAAGCGGAAGCGGATGGCAAATCGGTTCGCGCGATCACGGGTGACAGTCCGGCTGCCTACATCCAGTCGATCTCACACGAGATGGCATTTGATTCAAAACAAGCCTTTTGGACGATCATGCAAGTGTATCTTGGTGCGTCCAGCTTTCTATACTTACAAAATCTCTTGAATGGCACGACGACTTACAGTATCCTGCTCGTCGGTGGCTTCCTACTGATAAGCGCTGTTTATTTGACGACTCTTGCATTGTTGTTCCGCAAAGACGCCTTACGCGATACTGCTCGACCACGCCTCCTGCGTTACGGGATTCATGGGAGTGTTCATCTTCTTCTGATCGTCGGACTGTTGATCGTCAACGGACTCATTGATTCGCCCAAAATCACGTTATCTCCGAGCGTTGGTTGGTTAATTGGTGCCCTTCTAATTGCTTGGATTCTAATCACGGCATGGAAGACGAAGACATGGATTTTACCGATTGCAGTGTTCGTCTTTTTCGTGCCTCAACTGCTGCTTTTGTTTGTATTTAATTTGTCAGAGATTACCGCTGTCCTTGTGAGTTATGTTCTGACTTCGATTACGATTGCAGTTACTTTTATCCGTTCATCTAAGAACAGTCAGACAGATTAATCATTTAACCCTTAAGTCGAAAATAAGACAAAGCAGCGACGTTCCCCTATCTTAAGAACATCGCTGCTTTCTCTTTTGATTTTTACAATGTAACGAGAACCTTATATTATATTCGGAATACCAATGATTTATACTCGCCTCTTTAATGTAAAAATCACACCACCTAAAACAATGAACGTTAAAGGAATAAGTAATCCTAGTGTATTTCGATAGTCGACAAACGTTAGATCAGCGTAATTTCGGTAGTAGATTTCTAACAGTAACCAACCTATCGGAAAAATCGGAAAAGTATACGTATATGCGCTTGAAACAATTCGTCTTCCCCGTTCATCTTTTCCTTCCTCACCAAAAATAAATGGTAGTGATACAAATAAGCTCAATAGAAAAATCGGCATTACTATTATGTTTATAATCATTCTTTTCCCTCGCCTTCTCGCTCATATTGAAATACTTCGTTAATGTCTTTATCGAACAAATAAGCAATCTCAAAAGCTAGAATCAACGAAGGACTATAACGGCTTCCTTCTAAAGAGATAATAGTTTGTCTACTGACCCCGACCTTTTCTGCTAATTCTTTTTGCGACCATCCTCTTTCAGCCCTTAAGATAGCTAATCGGTTCTTGATGATTCCATCACTTTTGATACCCAAACCATTTCTCCTTTCATCATATCTGTAATTATTTCCATAAATAAACAGTAAAGTTTTTTTGACTTAAAGTAAAGTTTTTTTTACACATCAATCAAATAAAAAGCGATATTCTCGGACCAGGAGAAGATCGCCAATTACTTAAGTTGGTTTCAATTACGTATTTTTTATCCCATGCTCTGCTGCATACCGCTCACGCGTCCAGTTGTAGACATGACTCGTCACGGTCCGACCGTCGATTCGTTCTAAGACAAATGGTCGATCAAGGACGTGTGTAAAGCCTAGTTTTTCAACGACACGGCGTGATTGGTCGTTAAAATCAAAGTGTCCGCACCAGACGACATCGATTGGTAACTTCTTAAAGATGAAATCAAGCATCGCTTCGACGATTTCTGGCATCCGCCCTTCTCCCCAGTAATCAGGTGCAAGGACATATCCAATCTCAACTTGACGGTCATGGGTGATCGATTCGTCCGGACGACGATTGAAGTGAAACCCGAAGCTCCCGATCACTTCCCCCGTTTCCTTATCAGTCACAGCATATTCGCCAGGTGACGCTTGGAAAATGCCGATCACTTCCTGGCTCTCGTCAAGCGATGCGTGCGGTGCCCAGCCTGCCTTCGGTCCGACATTCGGATCCTTTGCGTAAGCATATAATGCGGCTGCATCTTCGTCTTGCCAACGGCGTAACAGATGCCGTGGTGTTTCTATCGTATCTGGTAAGTTCATCTGTATTCCCCCTTATTATGATACGTTTCGCTGTCGTTCGACCGATTCCTTCACGAACAGGCTCGTATAAACTAATCCGAAGCCCGTCAAAAGAATCAATCCGAGATAGACGCTCATCATCGACGGGATCAAGAATGTCCCGACTAGAATCGTCGACCGAGAAATCAAGTCCGCTCCAGCAAACGACGTTCCCGCGAACGCTGAGTACGCCCCGCGTTGATCCGTTGGCATCATGTTCGCTTTTTGTGTGTTCAAGACCGGGGAGTAGAGCAACTCGCCGATCGTTGCGATGAAGATGAAGACCATCAGTGCCGTCATACTGTTCGCACTCGTCACGACGACGTAACCGATCGTGTACAGCATGAGACCAGCAGCGAGCGTCCGACGCGGCGACAAGTGCTTCGCTAGTCGCTGGACGATGAACGTCAACGTGACGACGAGCAACGTATTTTCGATGTTAATGATACTCATCATCCGGACCCCGTTGATCGACCACCCGGCAAATGACAGCGGTTCGAACGAATCGGCGAGTCGGACGGCGACATAACTGCCCATCGAAAACTCAGCCGCTAAGATACACATCGAACCGAAGACGACCTTGACGAACGGACGGTCCCGCCAGGCAAGTTGATAGCTCGTGAAGATATCCGTGAGGACACCACGTAGTTTTTGGCGCTGCCACGTCCGTGGTGTGTCGTCAAGAAACAGGTAGTACGCAATCGGTAAAACGGACGACGTGAAGCTCAAAATCCAGAACAACAGCAATTGATTACTGACATAGAGCCAGCCCCCGAGTGCTGTACCGATGGCGATCGATAGATTGATCAACCAGTAGTCGAGCGCATAGACCGCTTGGCGATTTTCCTTCGTCGTTGCATCGATGATGATCGCCCCCATTGCCGGCCGACCAAGATTACTCGTCACCGAGAAGACAGCGTAGATGACCATGAACAATAGCATCCAGTCGAGTGTCAATGAGATCGTCATCGTGATGAACGTCAGCGCTATGAGCGCAGACGTCGTAACGAGCAGACGTTTGCGGGAAAAGCGGTCGGCAAGATATCCGCCGAGTAGATTCGTGATGAAGCTGACGAAGACCATCGCGATCAAAAATGCACCGGCGATGACTTCGTTGAATGCCTGGACGAACAAGAGGGCCATGAACGGCATGATGGAGAACGAGACAGCCCGGTTGAAAAACGATGTGATGAGACGTACTTTAATTGGTTTCGGTATTTCTTTCCATTTCATATTGTCACCTTCCATTCTCTACCTGTATCATAAACAAGACAAGACACAGGAAAAATGGACGTCATTAAAAAAAGATGTCCCCTTTTAAGGAGGAGAAGGACGATGGATGCTTATCTTTTTATGTTATGGAAGACTTGCCGAAATGGACACTACTCGATTGCGTCGCTTGCCGACGCCATTCATCTCAGTCCTAAACAAACGAAACGATATCTCAATAAATGGCAGGAAGACGGTTGGATTAGTTACACGAGCGGGCGCGGACGAGGCAACTTAAGTGAACTTTTCTGGTTGCGCCACGTTGAACGGGAATATGCGAAACGGATGCTCGAACGGATCGACCGTGACTCAATCGAATCGGTGACGGAGGAACTGACGTGGGACTGGTCGCCGGCACAAGCAGGACGCTTCATGCGGCAACTCGAACGAAAATTCGGCTATACACAGACGACGTCTGATGCGTTATTGATTCCGCGAAAACGGAATTTCCTGACGACCCACCCGTTAGAAGCAGCGGATATCCATAGTGCCCATCTCGTCCAGAACGTCTTCAACCGCCTGTTTACGATCGACGTCGACGGCAATATTCAAGGTGAACTGGCGCATCACTATGTCTGGAACGGGGCGACGCTCAGTCTCTTCTTACGGAAGGACGTCCGCTTCCATGATGGCTCACTCTTGACAAGTAAGGAAGTGACGAAGAGTCTGCGTGCCTTGATCGCCTATCCAGCTTACGCTTATTCCTACGGGCACGTGAAAAAGATCGTCTCGAACGGACCGTACCGGGTCGACCTCACACTCGATCAACGCCGGAGTTCGATTTTGCCGCAACTCGCCTCGATACATACGAGCATTATCAAGGACGGTGTCGGGACGGGACCATTCCAACTGACGCAGCATGACGACAAGAAAACCGTTCTGACAGCGTTCCCGAACTACTTTGGTATTCGTGCCCTGCTCGACCGAATCGAGTTCATCCAGATGCCGGAGCAATATGACCCGGTCTACCGGACATCGGCTTCTGACTCCAGTCCGATTGATACGATTGCGACCCAGTCTGGCTTTGGTCTCGTCTTGCTCCATCCACGTGCTGGTGGTCCGTTTGAATCAAAAGCCGCACGGCATTATATCCACCGACTCGTCGCAGAAGTTCGTGGTGGCATTCATGACTTTCATGAACGGGCACAACCGAACGACTGTGGTTTTCTTGAGTCCTATAGTCAACCGTATACTGTCCCGGATGGTCCTTCCGTTTTGTTCACGCAACCGATCCGAATCAAGCTGACAGATTTTACAGATAAGGTGACCCGCTGGCTCTGTCAGCGATTCGATCAGGACGGAATTCCGTATGAGTTTGTCGAAGTCGGATTTGAAGAGAGCATCACGGATTTTCACGCTTACGATACGATTGATCTCGCCGTCCATGCCGAAGTGTTTGAGCGAAATATCCAGTACGCCTTCTATCAGTTCATGACGAATACATTCTCACCACCAATCCGACTGTTTCAGCAGATGCCAGAGATGTTGAAATCAATTGAACAATACGATGCGACACCGTTCGAAGACTGGCTCCCGATCCACCAATCGATTGAGCGTTACTTAATCGACGAATCGTATTTCATCCCGTTCTATCACGATACACGACTGATTCCGTATCCGATCGAATTGCAAAACATCACGATCGACTCGTTCGGTTACTTTGACTTCTCGAAGCTCTGGATTTCCAACCAATCGTGACGAATCGTTGACGAAATCTTGACCTGCTTGTGACAAAGCGCACGGTATTCTTTAATCTAGTATTTTAAATGTTGTATTAAAGGTGAGGCTGCGAAATACTAAGACTGTCTTCATTACTTAGCGAAAAGGAAGTGGTCTTATGTTATCAACCTCTACCATTCAAATCGTTCAATCGACGGTTCCCGTCCTTGCGTCGCACGGTGCCGCGATCACGAAAGTCTTTTATCAGCGCTTGTTTCAAGCTCATCCGGAACTGAAACACGTCTTCAATCAATCGAATCAACGAAGCGACCGCCAATCGCAAGCACTCGCGACCGCCGTGTATGCCGCTGCTGCTCACATCGATCAACTCGAGACGTTAAAGCCGGTCTTATTACCTGTGCTCCATAAACACCGTAGTCTACAAATCAAACCGGAAATGTATCCCATCGTCGGGCACGAATTGCTTGGAGCGATGCAAGATGTCTTAGGAGAAGCCGCAACACCAGACATCTTGCGCGCGTGGGGAGAAGCATACGGGGAGATTGCCAATCTGTTCATCACGCTTGAAGCCGAACTTTACGCACAGGATGAACAAGCAAAAGGATTTTCCGGATATCAGACAGTTGAGATTTCGGATGTCGAGGAACAAGCGGATGGGATTCGCGCCTTGACCTTCAGCACGGACGGTCCACTACCCGCTTATCGAGCCGGGCAATACATCACGGTACGGATTCAAGACAAAGATGGCTTATGGCACAATCGCCAATACAGTCTGACGACGGCATCGAACATGGAGACATATACGATTGGTGTCAAACGAGAAGGCATCGTCTCGGACTACTTACATGCAGCGCAAGTCGGTGACACGGTGTTCATTAGTGCGCCAGCGGGTGCTTTTACACTCGATGCGTCAGACGAACCCGTCGTGCTGATCGCTGGTGGCATCGGGATTACACCGATGCTTGCGATGGCAGACGAAGCGTTAGCTGCTGGTCGACAGGTCACGTTACATCACGCTGTCCAAGACGAACGCAATCGTCCATTTAACGAGCAACTTGCCTTGCTTGAGCAACGTGGCGCACGCGTCATTCGTTACGCAGAACACCAGGCAATGGATCAAGCGGGTCGCTTACCGAAAGACGTTATCGCAGGTATCACGGATTCGACATACGTCTGTGGTCCGGAAGCGATGATTCAATATGTGATCGAACACTTCACGGCGTCACCCGACAAACTGCATTACGAAATCTTTGGACCAACGCTTGCTTTTGCAGCAGAAACTCCAGTTGCACAATAAAAAACATCCCGCTTTCTTTGACACGTGTCAAGGAGAGCGGGATGTTTGATTAGAGGGGCAATCGTTCTGACAATGGACGAACCAAAACGACGTCCGTTGCCATTCGGTTATCGCGGCGTGGTTCATCGGCCGGTTCGATCGTCCAGTTTTTTGCGTGAAGCGTATTCAAGGCACGCGCTAAGTCGTACATCGAATAACGCTCGTTACCGTTCAACTGATAGAGACCTGCTTCGTGTTCAAGTAAAATCGTAACGAGCGCTTCTGCCGTGTCCTCAAGTACCGAACTCGATGGATACCATTCGCGACTCGCCCGAATGACGCCGTGCTGTTTCATCTCGTTCGTGAAGTAGTCGACCATATTGTTCGAACCAGCTTCCGTCCCGATCTGCCAACCGATCCGGACAATCTTCGCTTGTGGATTGATTGCTTGAATCGCTTGCTCGCAAGCAATCTTGTAGGCACCATACTCGTCGGTCGCGTCCGGTACCGCGTCCTTGTCAATCGGTGCCGGCACGTCGTCTGAGAAGACAGACACCGTACTCGTGAAGAAGAACGGAATCGCATATTCTTGGCACAAACGGACGAGCGCTTCCGTCCAACTGAAGGACCCCATCCCGATATGTAAGAAATAATCTGGTCGTTCCGTTTCTAAAAACGTGCGCATCGCGGATTCGTCAGTCGTCGAGACTTTCGTTCGGTCCCAGGCGACTGTCTCGATGTCGTGCTTTGCTAAGACGTCCGCAACGACGGGTGATACTGTTCCGTTCATACCTGTAATGATCGCTTTCATGGTGATTCATCCCCCTAAGTTTCGATCGAAAAAATCATAAAACCACTTGCTACTTCAGTTTACACGTGAATCGCTGAATTAACGAATCTGAGGTTATTCTTCTACGACCAGTCATGACTCAAATGAAAAAAGCGCCTGCTATCCGATCTAACATCGGTAAGCAGGCGCACTGTTTAGTTCATGATTACTCCGAAATGCCTTCCGTTGCCATTCGACGCCATAGTACATTCAAAAAGACCGTCATCCCACTGATCGGAATCAAAAACAATAACGCTGTGACCCATAAACTCTCCATCGACTCCACTCCTCATCGTTCATTTCTATCTCTAGTGTATAAGAGTGCGAAACCGCTTACCTCCACCTCAAGGCGGATATTTCATCCGACCTTGTCCTGTCGTTCTTCAGCAAAGGAAACGGTACGATGAAGGAGCAACCAGATACTGGTCATCACAAGTCCACTTAAGGCAAAGAACAGGAAAACGAATGAGATACTGAAGAACGACGTCAAGTACGACGACAAACCGTAACAGAGCGCGGAACACGCCGTTGATGCAGCGACCATCGCCGTCCGGACCCGGCCGAGCAAATGCGCAGGCGTCGAACGCTGCAACAAGGTCGCAAACGGAATCCCGAATAACGTCAGCGCCATCCCGAGTAAGATGAACCCACCAACAGCCACTGGAACGAATGGGACATAAGCGACGATCGCAATCGCGAGTCCTTGCAAGACGACGGCAAAACGAAACAGCTTATCCTGCCGTACGGAGACGACCCATTTTCCGTAAAGGAGCGACATCGCGATTCCCCCGATCACCGTCGCCAGCTCGAGTGCGGAAAATGTCTGGGCATTTCCCAACAAGACATCCTTGGCATATGGTGCAAGTAAAGTATTCATTGGTGTGATCATCCAGTTTGCAAGGATTGCACAACCAAGGATCCATTTTAAGCGACCGTCACGCACGACGTGACCGATTCCTTCGAGCAACGCTTCGCGGTACGACCCTTGACGCGCCCCTTCTGCGACTTGCCCTGACATATGTCGAACGAGTAACCAGGCGACGAGATGTAGACTAAGATCGAGCCATAAGATACTCGTAATCGAGAAATGGGCGATCATCATCCCACCAAGAAAAAATCCGCTCAGCGTACCGATCCGTTCAATCGTTGCAAGATACGCATTCGCTTGCGGCAATTGGTCATCTTCGACTAAATCAACGACCCACGTGAAGACGGCATTGCCGCCAATGATTTGCAGAATCGTCTGCACGACGAGTAAGCCGAGTAACCACGGTAGGACGACGTTCGTCAGACCGATTCCCGCTAACGCGATCCCAAGTGCCAGCAAGCGAATGAGTAAGGACGTTTGATACAATGATGCACTGACGAACCGGTCGATCCACGGTCCGACGAACGTTGACACGAGAAAACGAATCAAAAAGACACCGGTCGCAAGCAAGGCGACACCGGAAGCACTGATCTCTTCCGCGCTCAACCAGTAAATCGCGATATAAACGAAACTCGTCCCGACGGTCGATAACAAATCCGAGACATACATAAAACGAAACGCACGTGACATGATGCTTTATTCCTTTCCTAAAACGACTTCTTGTCTATCTTACAATTTTTCTCAATTGCTGCCCATTCTTTTTTCGTCATCACATCGTCATCGTCTGTTAAGGCATTCTTACCCGTCTGTAACAGAGCCGACATGTTCATTCGCTATACTAAAACGCATAGGGAGGTGAAGATCCATGAAAACGCAAACACGTTATGACTATGAAACCGAACAGGAACAAGTCGACGTCCCATCCGAGGCACGTCTAGGCTACTACTTTCTTTTGATCGTCTTGCCGCTTGGTCTCGCGCATCTTGTCCAGTCGCTTGCTCCTTCGCCGGATCAACACCACTCGTCCGTATTGACGGGTTTAACGTTCTTATCCATCGTCTTTTTCATGTACTTAGGTAACCGAGCTGCTGGAAATGCAAAAACGACCTTTTTCGGATACTCGATGTTCTTGAGTATCAGTTTGTTCGCGACGCTGTTTCTACCAACGGTGCCGATCATTTAAGCATAAGCAAACGAGCACACATCCAACTTGGATGCGTGCTCGTTTTTTAATGCGTATGCGATTCGTGTTTGCCGTCACAATACAACGTATTGCCATGTGCGTGCTGATTCGTCTCGACTTGGATGGTCGCGTGGTTAATCCCGACGTGTTTCAAATCGTGATCAATCTGTTCGCGAATCGACTCTGACTCCCGGACGGTCATGTCCTCTTTGACGACGACGTGACACGATAATGCGTTATAGCCACTCGTGATCGACCAGATGTGTAGATCATGTAGTCCGAGAACGGCTTCGTTCGTCTGAATCGTCGAAACGACTTCATCAATGTCGACGTCACTCGGCGTTCCTTCCATCAAGACGTGAACGGATGCCTTCGTCACGTAATAACCGCTCCGTAAGACGAGAATTGCAACGATGACACTAGCCAAGGGATCCGCCCATCCCCAACCGAAGAACATGATGAGAAGAGCAGCTGCAATCGCACCGACCGATCCAAGCATGTCGCTTAAGACGTGTAGATAGGCACCGCGCATATTAAGGTTATGTTCATGTCCTCCGCCGCGTGTCATGATCCAGGCAACGAGAATATTGACAAGCAACCCGAGGACACTGATGATCAGCATCCCGGTCGTTGCGACAGCGGGTGGATCGATGAAGCGTTGAATCGCTTCAATGAAAATATAGAGGGCGATCACGATCAGCGTCACGCCGTTTATGATGGCAGCTAGGATTTCAAAGCGTTTTGAACCGAACGTCTTGTTCGCATCCGGTGCTTGACTCGAAAACTGGAAGGCTAACAAAGCGATCGCAAGTGAAATCGAATCACTGAGCATATGCCCTGCGTCCGATAACAACGCGAGACTATTCGTCCAAATCCCGCCGATGACCTCGACGATCATGAACGCGGTGATGATCAGGAACGACAGGCCCAGTACCTTTTTATTGTCGGTATGATGATGGTGATGATGATCATGTGCCATGACGTTGCCTCCTTTTGCCTTACATTCAAACGTCTATTTGAATTATAACGTGCCTTCGTTCTGTGGTCAACGGGCTCATGTGTTATATCCCACGCCTTTACTCTTCCAAAACGACTCATCTGACTAAACAAAAAAACGATGGGCCATTACCATCGCTTTTTCCATATCCTTTTTTAAATAAACGACCGAAAATCCTCGGTTTGCTGCTCGAGTTGTCGTGCGACCTCTTCGATTGCGGTAAAGCGTTGCATCGTTTCTTTTACCGTCGCAAGGCTCGACGCGACTTCGAGATGGGACGCTTCAATCTTTTTCATCATCGCCATGATTTGACGGTTCATCGTTTCCGTATTCGTCCGTACTTCGACGACTGCACTACCGACTAAATCCGATAAGTTTTTGACTTCACTTGCAACGACTGTAAAGCCTTTACCGTGTTCCCCAGCCCGTGCCGCTTCAATTGCCGCATTCAGAGACAACAAGTTCGTCCGGGCAGCAATTTCCTTGATCGTATCAGCAATCTTCGTGATCTCGATGGCTTGGTCATACAGCGTTTCGAACGTCTGTTGGTTTTCTGCCGTTTCACTCGCGATCGTAGTCATCGTCTCTTGAAGCTGGTTGCCCTCTTTTGATCCTTGAACCGATTGCAAATTCAATCCCTCAGCAAGCGTCTGGAAGCTTTTCGCATATCCTTGCACACGGTCGATCCGGTCCGTGATGTTACTGGCGATCTTGACGACGCCGACGACCTCTTCTCCTTCAAAAATTGGCATGTAGGTTGCTTCAAGCCACAAGATGTCGCCCCGGGCATCGACTCGTTTGATTTTATCCGCTGTACTGAAGCCCGAAAACAGGCGTGTCCAAAAGTCTTGATATTCACGGCTGTTCGCGAATTCTGGTGTACAAAACGTATGGTGCTGTAAGCCAATCATCTCGTCTCGTTTATATTTCATCGTTTTCGCAAACAAGTCATTGACGTCGACGACGCGTCGTTGGCGATCAAAACAGATCATCGCGACGTTTGATTCAAGGCTCGATAAGATTGCTGGAGAGCGTAGAGCTCTCGGTAAGGTTTCATTCATGGTGTCATTAACTCCTTCTATATATCATTCATGTACTAAGACAGTTTTCCAAAAGAACAATCTGTACCTATTTATCGTCATCGATTGAACTTTTTTGTAGCTGAATCGGCGATTATCCAAGTTGATTTTTCCAGAGAGCTGACAGAAGAAGAAGTCGAAGAATCGTATCGTGATTATCTCGACGATTTAGTTCGGTGGGGTCATATTTAAAAAGAACGATGGACTTCAGATGAAATCAATCGCTCTTCGTTTGCGCTTCGATTTTCTCATTACGAGCAGCCTCAAAGTTGCGATAAATCGTGAATCCTACTAAACCGATCAACCAGATAATGCCATAACCGAGTTCCCAGTCGAATCCAAAATACAAGATTGACGATGTAATGACGACAATGAGAACTAACCGAATGCTTGATAGATGATACTTAATCATGATTTCCCTCCTTTTCTTCCGCCACCGAAGTAGATGTATGTCACGAATAAAATCAACGTCCACGTAAAGACTGCGAATATGATTTTAAACAGACCATCAGGCAGTATTTTTGAGATGTATAACAGGGTCATTAAGATTGAAAGGTTAAATGGTTATTTCTCATTTGTGCCGAGAGCTTATCCCAATTGAGCAGTACAAGTAATACTGCTACCGGTGCGAGAAGTGCCGTGAGAAAGAAAAAAGGAACGTTTCTCATATAGTACGGTATTTCATCTTTATTCTTTTCCATCGCCTATCACTCCTCATCTAAAAACGTATAGAACCACCTTCTCACTCATTTTGTCGTATACACGAATGAATCGGATTATACATACTACTATGAAATCGTTGGGAATCATGTACTGACGACTGAATACGACCGGCGGAATATCGAAATGACTAGTTCCGCTCAACATAAGTTTAAGAAGACAATGTACTTTATATAACAATCGAGTCCATTCAGGTAGCTCATGAATGGACTCGATTTATGTACCTCTTAACATTCTTCTTTCATGTTCAATGATTCTGCCGAGCGAATCGTAATTTGTTTTGTAGCATCATCGATGGATATGACACAATCCCATGTCGGCTTTAATTGTAAGATGTTCTTTTGATCCAACCACAAGACCGCAGTCAGTTCGATGAAATCCCCCATCACTACCATTTTTCTCGCCTTCTCATCAATGACGGCATACAGTTCATCATCCAAGCTGATTTTCCAACCAAAAAATTCACTGACTTTCACTTATCATTTCCTCCAAACAATCTTTTGTCATCCGAATCAATCTCCCATTAAAACGAAATCTTCCATTTCTTCCGCGCGATCAGTACAACGATTAGCGAAACCAAAAGCGATACTTTGAGCGTCGTATCATTGATTAGATGTAGCCCGTAGTGAAGTGAAAAGAGTACCATGAGTAGCGCAACGACGCTTCCTAAAAAGACCATGTTTTTCATTTTGTCACCTCACTCCCATTCTTGACTACTTGCTGTCAATACTCTGAAATATACCGTCCTTCTTGTTTGTTCGTAATTTGTTCGCCATCTTTGAATCCCGTGACTTTAAAGCGATGAGATCCCGATCGATAAATCTCATATTCATTTTCCGGTTCATCCTGGAACACGACCCGTGCAATGAACTCACCCGTGCTCGTATCGTATCGAATTTCCTTGTTCTTCACATATGTCATATACTTCTGTTGCTTCAAATAATGATCGATTTCCTGAGTGACCTCTTGTTTTTCATCATAGTAAAACACCTTATAGGCTGAAGCACCGATGATGCCCACTCCTAAAATCATCACTATCGTAATCCATACATACATTCGTTTCATATCATCACTCCCGAGTAGAAATAAGAAAAATATCGTATTTCCAGATTCCATTCCCCTTGTTTTAAAAACTAGATATGTATAAACTAATATAAGACTACAAAAAAAGGAAGCAGTTTATGATAAAAAAATCCATAAAATACTTTTTATTGGCATTTATGATGCTTGTTATCATCTTGAATCTCTTGAATGGTCGAGTGATTGAAAATGAGCGATTAACGTTAGCTGTGAACATCGCTATCGTGCTGATGGCGTTATTTTTTATCAGCTTGAGATTTTCAAAGCGAAAACGTAAATAGGATGCTTATCGCTCTAAAAAAGTATGTAGAGGTGGTTAACTCGTGGGGCAATTCATGATTTTCGGCGCCTTGATGAATCTTCTGATCATTGGCGCAGTCGTTTATGTTGTATGGAAACTAGTCAAGAAAATTCTTAAAAAATAAGTGATTCATTCGTTTTAGTTCGTATAAATTATGCTTGCATCAAAAGGTCCCTCTCTCATTTTTGAGAAAGGGACCTTGCTTGTTATTTATTTACCCTGCGTAATTGAACAACGGATCACGCAATTCGAACTCATACGTCTCACCGTCGACGATGCCGACGATCGCATCACTATCGATCAACTGATGCAGGAAGCCTGCCATCTCAGCCGCTGTATGGTACTTCTTGACGTTCTTGCTGTAGTCGAATCCTGCTTCGCCACGCGAACGATCGGCGAACTCTGTTTCTGTCGCAGCCGGTGCGAGCACTTTCGCTCGGAGTTTCGCGCCGCCTTTTTGCAGTTCTTGCGCTAGCCCTTCCGTATAGGCACTGACATAGAACTTCGTCGCACAATACGTGACCGCATTCGGCACGATCCGGTAGCCACCTGCTGATGAGATATTGACGAGTGTCGTTCCTTCAACGTCATGATGATCGCGGACGAACAGACTCGAAAGAATCGTCAGCGCTTCGATATTCAAGCGAAGCATCTTCTCGATTTTCCCAAGGTCGATTTCCTGGACGAGATCAAAGTCACCGAATCCGGCATTATTGATCCATGTTTCAATTTCAAGTTCTTTTAAGCCTTCATACAGATCATGGACGTTTTGGTTATCAGAAAGATCGACCGACTTGAGGATGACATCACTATCTGGTGAGATTTGTTTGACTTCATCCCGAAGTTTTTCGAGCTCAGACGTCCGTCGCGCGACGAGGACGAGTGATTTCCCTTTTCCCGCGAGTAGTTTTGCTGTCTCATATCCAATTCCTGAACTTGCTCCTGTAATGACCGTGTACTTCATGTAGCATATCCCCTTTTTGATTTGGTATAGTGAGAGTCTATTCCTTAGAGTGAACTCTAAGTCAAGCAGAAAGGTGAGATGTATGTATACGATTTCTGAAATCAGTCGATTGACCGATACGAGTGCCCATACGATTCGCTATTACGAGAAAGAAGGGCTACTGTATCCGAAGCGTCAGAACGGTCAACGTCGATACGACGACCAAGACGTGACATGGCTTCGGTTCGTCCTGCGCTTGCGTGAAACGCATATGCCGATTGAGCAAATCCGTTCTTACGTGACGCTGTTCCTTGCTCACGGTGAGCAGGATACGACGCGGGAACGGCTCGCATTGCTTGAGGCACACCATGCGAACGTCTTAGCACAACTGGCAGCATTACACGAAACGGAGCGAATGATCGCAGAAAAAGTCGACACCTATCGTCGCCTTCATCCTACGATTCCCGCTCTTGATGTTGTTCAATCCTCTGAGAACGCCTCCGTCAATTGACGAAAGACGGTTTCACGTTCGTCAGGCGTTAACGCGAGAAAACTATCGCCGATGTTGACTTCCGTCGCGCAGCCGCTATCTTTCTCAACTAGATAGCCAGCGATACCAACTTTTCCGTGCGACTGGATCTCGATCAACCTTTCCTCGACGACTGATTTTTCTTCCTTGAAGTAGAGATGAAACATGTTCGAGACCGGCTCAAGGGGGCGAGTTGAGATACCTGGTATCGCATTCAACTTGACCGCCAGCTCTTTTGCGGCCGCATGGTACTCTGCCATGCGGTCTTTTCGTTGTTCATAATAAAAATCAGCAGACAGAATATAAGGATATAGACTGATCAAGTCACCGCCGTAACGGCGTTTCCAGACCCGTGCCTCTTGGCAAAACGTTTCTGGACCGGCTAAGATTGCTCCTGCGACGCCGCCGAGTCCCTTATAAAACGAGATGTAGACACTGTCAAACAGTTGCGCGATGTCCTTCGCTTCTGCCTCATAATACGGTAAGACCTCAAGTAACCGGGCACCGTCCAAGTGAAGACGGATATTTTGTTTGCGGGCATACGTACAGATCACATTGAGTTCTTCACGCGATGGAAGCAATCCGCCGAGTTCGCGTTGCGGCAGTTCGAGTAACAGGCAACTGACGTCCGGCAAAGCTTTGACGTCATCTATCGTCATCAACCGATCCGCTTCTCCAACTAGCACTGGTTCGATCCCGTGCAATTTCTTTAACCCGTCCTGTTCGTGAATCTCGATGTGACAGAGCGGGTGGTAAGCGACCTTGCGATTATCCCGTTCATCCGACCAGATGCGCAATGCAATCTGTTGCGCCATCGTACCGCTCGGAAAAAAGATCGCATCCTCATGTCCGAGTAACTCTGCCATCTTGCGTTCGAACACCTTTATCAATTCACCGTTGCCATAGATGTCGCTCGGTTGATTGGCAGCAACGCCCTGCAACGCTTCTTGTAACACGCCGACCGTCCGACTCCCATGTCCATCTAAACGTCTCGTTGTTTCCTGGTAACTCGTTCGTAAATCCATCTCGTTCATTCCCTTCTAAATCAATGACTATTTTTTGAAAAAATCAAAATATTCCCTTTCTACTTTTGCTATACTGTGTAGCGAAAGTCTGTTGAATGTATTCGTCAAAGGAGGTGTGTTTATCGTGCAGACGTTCCGTACTCGCCTATTGCTTCTTATTCCATTCGTCTGTCTACTGCTGCTTGCGGTACAACAAATCGTCCCATCACTCTATACGTCACTGCTTGGACGAATCGTTCCGGCAACGAATACCTATTGCGTCGACCGTTGTGGTACAAAGGAATCGATCTTCGATACGATCGAAGAAAGAACGTCTTATGGTGAGAGCACGGTCACGACGAGCGCATCCAATCCACCAGCTCCATGGTTCCGGACTGGATTTGACTCTTCCGTGACGACACCTCCTTATCTTCTCATATTGTGTCTCGTTCTCCTGTTTTGTGGGTGGTTTTTCTGGCAATATCTCCAGTGGTTGCGTCGACCTCGTATTGCTTCATCAGGATATGTGCTTCCGTCACGATTCCCGATCTTCATTTATGAGACAAAAGACCTGCCGTCCGACTCGATTCGGAGACAACTTGTTCGTTTTAATGAGCAACTCCCACTTTCATTACAACGACGAACACACGAAACCGTGACCGAGTGGTTCGATCGTATCGCCTTTCCTTCTCCTGTTGATCCACTTTATTTTGAGGTGAGGTATAGTGAAATCCCAGATATCTCGACTCATCAGCTCACCTTCTTCACTCAGGAATTGGAACATTATTTGCGAAGATGTTACACCCATCCCTCAATCTCGTAACGTACCATTCATACGTCTAGCTCAATGGAGCAAGACGTTTTTTATATACGTTCAATATAATGTCACGAAATAAATTTCCAAACCTTTTCGTCGATTGAATTGACTTTTTTTCAAAAACGAACGATTAGTTACCAAGAAACTGGGTATTATAGACTATAGTAGATAGAATCTTTCAACTAGAAGAGTGAGGTGAGAGAGGATGATCAGTGCCCAAGAAGCCTATTACATTAAGAAAGAATTAAATGAAAAATTCGAGGATCCACGAATTTCTTGTAATTTTTCGATTTTTTCGCTCGAACCCTTTCAGCTTCTCTTGCATGTTCACGAAGACATTGACGAACTTAGCACAGAGATCAGGTATGGCTTGAGCCGGAAGATCCGTTCCCAACTCACACAACTCGATGCGCGCGTCGGGGGTGAACCCGTTAAGACGGTCTATGTCATATCCGCCCCTCTCATTTCCGATCGATCGTATTGTGTCATCTTACAGTGAACATAAAAATACCCCGTATGAGAAGCGAACTCTCACGCGGGGTATTTTTATGTTCGTCGGTCTGTAAAACCATCGATTTTCCACGCATTCTTTAAAAAACTTTGTTGCTTGGACCAATAGACGATCGCATATTCTCGCTTGATGCGTTCCCGTTCCGTTATCGGATGCTCGATCTCTGCATCAAAATCACAAAAAGCATATAAAGCATTCGATTTATCTGCAATCCTCTGCATATCCTCCATGAAAATTGTCTCCTGCTGATCGAGTGACCAAGCAATTAGATTCTCTTCTTGGAAACCGAATCGAAAACCGAAACAGTCTGGTTCTTTTTCAATCGTCATTCGAACCGGTACTGTTTTTAAACCATGGTACGCTGAGAAAACGAGTGAGGCATTCCCGTAATGATGCCTCAGCAATAGACGCCAGTCTTTCGGAAGACCTTTTTCCTCGCTCCAATGTGATCCCTCGATATCCTTCGCGTAACTGTATCCAAGAAATTGTATGTCTGAATGAAATGCATCCAAGACCGTTCGAGCAGCGTTTTCCATGTCGTGCATTGTTTCAAAGACAATTCCTACCTGAATCACCATACTTCATTCCCATCTGATTATGCATTATCCTGCCATGTCACCGATCTGATTGCGCCCATTCTCTTTCGCCCGATACAACGCTTGATCGGCTTGGTCGATGATTTCTTTCTCCGTCGTCTCTGCTTCGGGTATGAGCGACGTCAAACCGAGACTGACGCTGACCCGACAGAGCGGTTCATACCGTTCATGTACGATATTCAAATCAAGAATGTCCTGACGAATTCGTTCTGCAATGTGCCGGGTTTCTTCTGCTCCACGCGCCAATAAGACTGTGAATTCCTCCCCACCATAGCGTGCGACTTGACCGTGATGCGCTTGACGTTTCAAGACGCGAGCGACTTCCTTTAAACACTCATCTCCTTTTAAATGACCGTACGTATCATTGTAGGATTTAAAGGCGTCGACATCAATCAAAATTAGCGCAATCGGTGTTCGCTGTTGCTTCGCCTCCTCAAGGAGTTGTTCCAATCGTTCATCGAACGCCCGTCGATTCGAGATACCGGTCAAGGCGTCGTGCAAGGAGCGATGAATCAAGGCACGCTTGCTACGTTCCATCCGAAATGTCTGGATGAAGGCAATCAAGACAAGAACCGCGATGCTTGCGACGACGACGATGACCCACTTCGCAGCACTTGATGCTTGCTCGGAGCGATTCGTTGCTTCGGCAATGATACGATTGACGTCTGTCCGTAAACGAGTATCGATTGGACGAAATGTCTCGATATATTGCATCCCTTGATATCGTCTTGCCTCAGCGGCTGCTTGATCCCCGCTTCGAACGAGTGCCAGTTGTGCATCATAAAACCGGGTTGCTGTCTTGATTCGTGGAATCGCCTCCGTCCGGACGAGTTTCCGCATGATTGGATGGTTCGCATCGAGTTGGTTCAGCCTCTTGATCGTCTGATCTAGCCGATCAAGCGTCCGTTCATACTGTGCTAAATCCGTTTCGTTCGGTGACAGGATATAACTCCGGACACTGAGTTCTAGATTTAGTAACGCCGGAAACAATTCAGCTGCTTCCGTCGAGATCGGGATCGCCTCATTTAAGATGCGTGCATTCTCTCGTTCGATTTTCAGGAAAGCTTGATAGCTCCAAACGCATGTAAGTAAAAGCGCACAGAGTGCTAAAAACAAATACCGCTGCAACGTTGACCATTTCACAAAAAGACCGACCTTTCTTTCTCTATCTAATTGACTAGCGTCTATTTCGTATATCAGTGTCTTGAAATCAAACTGTTAGTCGTTTGTATGAAATAATGCCCGTTGCCGACACATTCCAAACGCTTCCATCCTACTCAATCGGTCATGGATGTGCTTTCCAGTTGTTCCTGTGCCTGTCTACGTCTTAGCGCCCGTTCAGTCACGTCATTGTTCTTCCACCAAGCGACGAGTAGACCAACTAGTCCGATTAGCCCCGTCACGAATCGCTCGACGTCACTTGACGACACTGGCAATGCTGTAAAACCGAGCGTCGGTAAGATCAACTCAAGAAAGACATAAAGCGGAATCAAGAGGCGAATCCACGCTTGAAAACGAATCATGGCACCACCGAAAATAAACGACGCCAGGTGAGTGGACCAACAATTCCGTCAACGACAAGGCGATACGTCTGTTGGAACGTTCGAACGGCTTTCGTCAATCGCTCATCAAAGACTCCTGTCACCACAAGACCCAATCGTTTTTCGATCGCTCGGACGAGTTCCGGCGCTTGAATTCGTTCGCGTAGATAGTGTCCCGGTTTTGGTACATGGTGGCGGGCAAGACTGACATGATCGTACAGTTCAAAGTGTGGGTAATCGGGAAATCGAGACCAGTCGCCTCCCCAGTCCATTCCGTGCCGCTTCATCGCCTTAACGATCCGTCCGAGTCGGGCATCTGGCGGAGAAAGGAACAATGCCCCGTCTTCGTAAAGAAAGACATCAATTGCGACACCGAAGTTATGGTTCGATTGACCGCCGCGAGCTTGCGTCACGATGGGACCAGGTGTCGTCCGTCCTTTTGCATACAATGCGTTCTGTTCCGCGATGCTCCGAAAGCTTTGTGCTATACCGAGCTTGATTCCATACGGATAAAGCTCTCGTATCACGTCACGCACGATCCGGACAACAGACGGATGCATGCCGGGAACGGATAGTTTTTGATTCGCACGTCGGAGTAATTCTTCTAGCTGCATCAGGCTCCCTCCCTTGTCAGCGCTTGTAATAATTCAGCGATTTCGGCATCGTCCGGTATGATTTGTTTTTTCTTATGGTGTGCTTCATATGCTCGTTGCGCCGCTTTTTCCTGTTCTATCCAATTTGGTAATTGAAATAATGAGTTGTTTCTACTTGACCGTTTGCTTATTCGTTTCGGACGTACCGCGGATCCGGTCGCAAGGCGCTTGACGACTTGTTCAATGTAACCAAAATGACGACTATTCGCCCGCGCCGCTTCTTCGATCGCGTACTGGATGCGCTCGATCGGATGTTCATTCGCAAGTAGCAATAATTCTTGCTCGATTCGTGGTGTCGCTTTTCCAAGATTCGACTCGTACTGTTGCACCAGTTCCTGTTTTAAAGTCGTTTTCTTCAAGACTTCTTCTTCGAAGGCGAGAGAAACCTCGGGGGCAGTCGTCTCTTGACTCGCCGGGGACGGCGCGTTGACACGGGGCAGGACACGGTAAGCATTCGAAGTCTGTCCCCCGTGTTTTGTGAACCGTTCGACTTTCTCGATCCGACCGCTTGCAATCAAGGACTGGATACACGACTTGACCGTCGATTTACTACACGGGACAGCGTCTGCGATCGTCTGATAGGAAGGGAACGCTTGCCCATCCTGACCGCTGAAGCTTTCTAGGATGAAGTAGATCATCTTTTCATGGATGGACGCGAATGCCGTCCCGCTCCGTAAGAGCGTATGGGGAATCTTAAGATATGGGACATGCATGGTGATTCCTCCTTTCTAGGAGATATGACAGGAAGAAGTCGAGGATTGTTCGAAAAAAAATATACGAACCAATCAAACAATGGGCTTGATCCGACCAACACTCCTGACGGTTTGACCTTTTGACGTTGCAGACATAAAAAACGCTCTCCGTTAACGAAGAGCGCTCCTGTTCACTTCAAGACGTTCCAACTCGAAAAACGTCGTGCCTCGAGATCAAGTTGCTGTTTCTCGATCCAGCGAAACGCTTCGAGTACGAGCGGTGACGCGTTATCGATCGAGACGTCACTCGCTTTGACCCAGCGCGCACCGAGCGAGTCTTGTCCGACGAATTGCTCAGGGATGCCAAGCGTTCCACCGGTCTGTCGGACGAGATAAAAGACGGCGATATGATGCACTTCGTCGAAGTCCCGCCAGTCCCATGGGAGCTTGAAGTCAGCGACGCCGATCTGTCGTTCAAGTGCCACCTCGAGTCCCGTCTCTTCTGTGAATTCACGGCGCATCGCCGTAGCGAGCGTCTCCCCTTTTTCGAGGCTTCCCCCAGGTAAATCATAACGATTGATATACGGTCCACCATTTTTATCGATGACGAGTAAGGCATCCTCCTTCATCAATAAACCATAGACACCGAACGCGCGATGGCAACGAATCGTTTTCATGTCTCATTCCCCCTTCTTTTCATCTGCAGGACAGTCGGGATGAATGAATCCAAAAAGCCGTCAAACGGAAACTGTTGCTGCGCGATTCTTCGTTGCAAGGTCTTTAGCGAAGTACGGGCGCGTTCAATCACATCAAGCGGGTAGTCGTAAAGTTGTTGGTTCTCTAAAAATTCATCCTCGTCGACGACCGTCCACACTCCCTTTCGATGGACGAGATCAAGATCGAGATCGATGAACGATAAGGTCTCTTCTTGAAGAACCGACGGAAGACAGATGTTGCAGTAGTACGTCACCTCTCCCGTCCGTTCTAGATCAAGACCGACCGTGAAATCCGCATCTAGCGGATAAAACTCGAGACTAAAATTATCGTATGTATAGACAGCTTCGCGACGATGATGAAAAAGCATCCGCCCTGGCGTATTCGCGACGAGCAGATAGTCTTTTGTCTGTTCAAGGACATATCCGTTCCACGAATAATGTGGACGTCCGTCTAATTTTCGCGCTTCAATCGTCAGACGTTTTGGTGCCAACTTCATCCCTCTCCTTCCCTGAAGCTTTCTTATTTTACCAAATGATTTCATTCAAGCAAGTCTTTACCTGAATCTTTAAAATTTTGAGACTCTCTCGTTGACATCCTTTATCAAACTGCTATCGTGAAAGTATCACACTCAAGGATGTGAAAGTCATGTTCATTGCCGAGTTGTTATTGAACGCTTGTATCGCCTTCACCGGCTTTTATTTGATCGCTAAAATCATCTATAGTCAGCGTCTCGCATCGAGCAGTCTGAAGTCCCTCATCGTCGGTCTTGCAACCGGACTGCTTGGCGTGTTATTGATGTTTAAAGGAATCGCCGTCAACGAATCGTTGCGGATGGACTTACGTCATTTACCGCTCGTCCTGCTCGCTTTTTACGGCGTCCGCTCGCCTCTGATCATCGCGACACTGATCATCGGCTGCTCTCGCTTCTACTTCGGCTGGACTCCGCAAGCAATCGTCGCGTTTCTCGCAGTTCTTGGCATCAGCACCGGGATGTACTTTATTCACAAACGGTTGCTCCATCGACCATTCTTGCAAAATCTCATCATGAACGTTTGGGCCTTGTTCATGATATCGATTGCTGTCTCGATCAATCTCGGCTTCAGTGACGCTGCCCTTCGTTTACTCGCTTCGACATGGACGATCGGACTTGCGGTCGGACTGTTATCGAGTCTGCTGACGATCGACTTTCAGTTGCTCAACGAGCAGGTAAAGCGTTATAAACAATCGGCCGAACTCGATCACTTGACGGGACTCTACAATCGCCGCGTCTGGGATGAACGGACAGCGTTGCTTGAAGCAGAGGGACGTGTATATAATGTGCTTGCGCTCGATATCGATCATTTTAAGCATGTCAATGATACGTATGGGCATGCGAACGGTGACCTCGTCTTGCAACAGTTCGCACGCATCTTACAGGAAGAGACACGTCCGCATGATATCACGGCTCGCATCGGCGGCGAAGAATTCATGATCCTCGTCTATGATCTCGCGCCTTCTAAAGTCACGAAGGTCGCCAACCGGATTCGGGAACGGATCGCGAACACCCGCTTTCAGCTCGATGGATTCCCGTCAATTGCCATCACGGCATCTATCGGAATCGCTCACGGGAAACATGTCGCCGTTCAGCGGATGAACATTTTAGCTGACGAAGCCTTGTATGCTGCGAAGGAACAAGGACGAAATCGTGTCATTCTGTATGAAGGGGATGGTGAGGCAGCTGTCACGACACAGGAACGGGAACCGGTTCGCTCATAAGAAAGGAGTGACCGTTTATGTTAGAGCGGATGAAACACGTCGCTAGACGGATGAAGCTTCAACTATCCATCCTCTCTTACGCGATCGAACATCCTCGTTTACCTCGTCATATCAAGTGGGGAATCGTTGCCTTGATCGCCTATACTGTCAGTCCGATCGACTTGATACCTGATTTTCTACCCGTCATCGGTCTGCTCGATGATCTCTTGCTCGTTCCACTCGGTATCTACTTCATCATCCGTTCGATTCCTGAAGAAATTCTGACACAAGCACGACGCCGACTTGAACAACAAGGACCTCGCTCCTTTCCATTGCTCCAATGTTATGGTCTAGCATTCGTATTCGTTTGTTGGAGCATTGTTATCGGTTTTGTGATATGGTGGATGGTGTAAAATAATCCAATTCCATCCATAAGGAGTGGTTCGATGAAAACTGATTTTGAGTTCATGACGACTTCTGAAGCCATTCTATTCGTCAGTTCCTTTTTCATGTGGCTGTACATCGGGCGTCATTTCGTCATGATCACGACGTTCGATGACTTATTTTTGACGCCATCGTGGTGGTTACTGCTTCCAATCATCACTTTCATCCTATTCTTACGCTCGTTCGTCGTGCGACGCTTGATCCTCCATCATCGTCAAGAAGATGAGGACGACATGTCACGCAAGGCTTAATCCATGCAAAAGAGGACCTACCACGGAACTGGTAAGTCCTCTTTTTTTTAGGCTTGATCGATACGCCGAAACTGTAAGCCGCGTGCTTTCCACTCCGGTAAGAGTTCTTTCAGCGCCGCGATCGTTTGCACCGGTGCTTGTGGATCCGCACCGAATGTATCCCCATTGTCGTGGAGCAAGATGATGTCGCCTTCTGACACATTCGATAGCAGCCGTTTGATTTTCGCCTTCCCGCCCTCTAGCTTCCAGTCCTCCGCCATCTTCGACCAGAGAATCATTTCGTAAGCGGGAGGACAGAGGACATCTCCGGCATTGAGTGCCCCCCATGGCGGACGATAGACCGTCGGACGCTCACCGGTAATCCGTTCAATGATTGCTGCCGTCCGCTCGATGCCGGTCCGGACCGTTGATGGTCGCATCGACCAGTTCGGTCGATGGACATAATTGTGGATCCCGAGTTGATGTCCATCTTCATGCATCCGGCGTATGAGGTCCGGATGCGCTTCTGCTTTATGACCCACGACGAAAAACGTCACCTGAATGCTTTCTTGTTGTAAGAGATCAAGCAGCTCTGCCGTATAGACAGGGTCTGGACCGTCATCGAACGTCAAGGCGACGGATCGTGAGTCCAGTGATTTCGTCACGCGCCATCCAAAGACGCGTGACGCCATATACGGAACGACCGTATAGGCAAGTGTCGCGAGAACTCCCGCTGTGACAAGACGTGAACGCATGTAAACTAACTCCCTTATTATCCATTTACTTTTTGACGACGCTCTTGCAGGCAACCCGCAATTCGTTCCGCGAAAAATCGCTGATCGGCTATGACGCGATCATTTTGATACTGCGTGATCGCTTGTTGCCAAACATGCATGACGTCCGGGTTCTCAAGCGTCCGACGGATGACGTCCGCGAGTGAATCCGTTTGATTAAAGGAGAACGCAAGCCCTTTCTCCATCAAATACGTACGATTGATCTCTTCTTGTCCCGGTAGGACATGTTGAATGAATAGCGGTACACGTTTTTCGAACGCTTCGCTGACTGTCACACCACCCGGCTTCGTGACGATCGCATCCATTCGATCATACAGCCGATTCATCTCATCCCGTGAATCGATATAGGCGAGCGGATGGATATGTGAATGACGTCGCGAGGCTAGTCGTTTATAAAGCATCCGGTTCTTTCCGCATAAGACATGAAAATCTGCTTCAACGCACTGTTCGATTTGCGCAAGCAACGTCTCGAGTTGACCGAGCCCACCGTTTCCGCCGGCGACAAGGATTTGTTTACGGGACTGTGTCGATCGAATGAACGAACCGCCAGAAATGACTGGATGAATCGGAATTCCCGTCACGAACAAGCGCTTATCGGGTACTGCATGATGCTCGTGCAATTCTTGCCTTGCCTCACGATTCGGCAACAGATGGTACTCGATATGCGTCTTTCCCCAGACGCGGCTGACGAACAGATCGGTATAGGCATTGATGACCGGTATATCACATAGGTTTCGTTCCTTCAATTGGTTCAAGAGATAGGACGGAAACGCATGCGTACAGATGATGACATCGGGCTGTTCTTCTTGAATGATCCGTAACAATTGTTGTTGAAAATAATGCGACGTCCACCCTGTCGACCGGGCATTACTCGAACGCCCGGCAATATGCTGATGATAAAAACGACTATAGCCGTTTGAGAAGTGTCGGATCCAGTTCAGGTAAAACTTCGATGTCACCCATTCCGCGAACGAACTGATCGTACTGAGCAATTCTACTTCCTTAACTTCAATCCCTGGTCCTTGCAATCGTTCAGCGATGGCTTCGGCAACAAGATGATGACCGGATCGCATCCTTAAAAAAGGAAAGATCACTATTTTTTGCATCGTTTGTCCACTCCTTCAAACTGTTCCGACGATCCTTCAAAAAGAAGTATCGTTTAGTCTTCTTTTCCCGCTTGATTTTTCCTTGAAACGACGCGTTTTTCAAGTCGCTTTCGCTTGAGCCCTTTCAACAACACTCCGAGCAGGAATAATACGAGTAAGGCAAGTCCGAAATACGGGACGACTTCCGGTTTGATATGAAATGTCTTACCGGCAAAGTGACCGAGCAAGACAAAGGGTACGACCCAAAGCGCGGAACCGATTGCCGATACAAAAAAGTACCGACCAAATGAAATTCGCTTCATACCCGCAAAATAGGGATTGATCTGTCGCACGCCTGGAATATAGAGACCGCCGATGATCGTTCGATTGATGCGTTCCATGTAGCCTTTTGATACCCGCTCCCAGCGTTCCTTCGTCAATCCGATGAATCGACCGTATCGTAGAACGGTCGGTCCGAAGAAACGTCCTGCCCCATATGCCGTCAACATCCCGACGAATGTTCCAGCGTATGCCGTCAAGATTGAATAGATCAATCGTTCTTCGTTCTGACCACTTAAGATGCCAATCAGAACGAGTAACGATTCTTCCGGTGCTGGAATCCCGACGATGCCAAAAAATAAAAAGATGAAAATGACACCGTATCCATAGGCATCGAGATACTGATTGACTGTATCCATGTTCATGTTGTCACGTCCTCTACTGCTGTCTTTCTATTTGATTTCATTGTCTTCTGACTATGTATTCGGTATCGAAGAAAAATTCCCTTTTCTCCTCTGTTTAAACCTTTTGTAGGGTTCATCTTTTTCTAAAATGGTAAAGAACTATTAAAGGAGGGATATGCATGCACTGGCAACAACTGATGGAGCAGTATCGTTATCTTGGAATCATTCTTGCGTTGTTCGCTCATTTCATCCCAACTGAATTGATCCTGGCGTATGCCGGATATCTCGTTTCGATTCAAATTGTCGCTTTTTTACCGATGCTCCTGATCGCAAATCTTGCGTTCGTCGCCTCCCAAAGCATGCTGTATGCGATTGCATACTTAGGTGGACCACCCGTCCGATTCCGCTTAGCACGAATGTTTCCAACTTTTAGTGAGCGATTGACACGGTTTGAAGATCGCTTTCATCAGAAAGGAACTTATTATTTATTGCTCTCCCCGCTTTGGAAGACGTTGTTTGCCTGTCTCGCCGGATTTTTAAGGATCCCCTTCTTGACGTTTGCAGGACTCACGTGTGTTTCATTTCTGATCTGGTCTCTCTTGTTCATGTGGAGTGGCGTTTTGCTCGGAGAACGTTGGTCGTTGATTGCCCATCTCGTCATGCGTCACGCCACTTGGGTCATCCTTGTCACCGTAATTCTCCTTTGGGGTTTTCGACGCGTGTTACATCGCAAGCAGTGATGCATGACCCTGTTGTTTAAAAATGAAACTTGTCTCCTTCTAATATTTGGTAGAATGCACCTAACTCATTGAAGGAGGTTCTTTTTATGCTGAATGGTATCCCGCTTCACCCGCTTGTCGTGCATGCACCGATCGGACTCTTATTATTCGCAACGTTGCTGTTGCTGTGTTCCCTGCAATGGACACGACTTAAGTTGTTCGCCTTGATCACACTCGTCGTTGGATTACTTTCCGGAATCGTTGCTTATATTACGGGAGACGGCGCTGAAGAATTCGGAATCGACAAGTGGAATTTGGAACGAGCTGATATTCATCAGCATGAGAACTTTGCTTTATACAGCCTGATTACATTTGGCATTTCGTTGTTATTTCTATTACTTAGCTATCGCTCAAAAGGAAAAGTCTGGTTGGCAGTCAGCCTGATCGTTGCGTTAATCGGCAGTGGACTTCTCGCTTACGCCGGTCACCTCGGTGGTCAAATGGTCTACACACGCTGACGCATTTCGACCTAGAAAATGGAGGTCTATATGTCAAATCCACTAACAATCAGCATCCGTCCGCTTGATTCGTCGACAGTCACTGTCGTCAATGATGCAAACGATACCTTTCCCGTCATCGGATACATTTCGCCTCAGTTCATCGATGGCGAATGGTCGTATGAAGAACAGCTCTTCGATCGACCGCAGTCGATTCGCTTTCCAGATGATCAACTCGACTGGACGTCCTATATCGATAGTGCGGATCGAATCGTCTTGCTCGCGTTTTCCGGTGCGTCGTGCGTCGGACAGATTCGAGTGCACCGGGACTGGAACCGATTCGCTTATATCGAAAATATTGCTGTCCGAAGTGACTATCGTCAGCATGGCATTGGTCGAAAACTTCTCGACGCCGCTACACAATGGGCGAAAGAGAAACAGTTAGTTGGTCTATCGCTGGAAGCCCAGCATGATAACGTGATTGCCTGTCGGTTTTATGTACGTCACGGATTCAAGCTCGGGGGTGTCGATACGCTGAAACAATTCGCGAATCCACACATCGATTGGACACTATACTGGTACAAAGTCTTCTGACATCAACAGACGCCCGCTCCCTCAACGTGGACCGGGCGTCTGTTTGGAGTTCTCATCAAATACCCAAACCGACTGTCCGATAAAGTTCAACCCTGTGTATAAGATCATCCCGATCAAGATGGCGATTGTTTCGGAAAGTGTCGGGAATAAATGATGAACGATGACTAAGCTCACGCGATAAGCAATTAGGTAACTCAGCACGACGACGAGCAGAAAACGAAGCCAGTAGCGATAGCCGCCCGTCGCCTGGCGAAACGTAAAACGTCGGTTCAACTGATAACTGACGAGAATACCGCAGCCGTTTCCGATTGCCGTCGCACCCCAGTAGCCAACTCGCATGAAATGATACAGAAATAACGTGATGGCAAGTCCGACGATCGTATTGATGATGCCGACAAGGAGAAAACGTCCGAACGTTGCAATCATTGGCATTTTTCCTCGACGACGTACCGGGGACGCCGCTTGACTTCCTGATAAATCTTACCGATGTATTCACCAATCAAGCCGATCCCAAACAGTTGTAACCCACCGATAAACCAAATCGACATCATTAAAGAGGTCCAACCATTGATTGTCTCCCCGATCATTTCCCGATAAAAGGCATACCCGACGAACCCGATTGAGACGATCAGCATTAACACGGAGATAAGGAATAATAGCTTGATCGGGCGGACACTAAAGGAAGTGATACCGTCCCATGCGAGATGTAGCATTTTTCGTAGCGGATATTTTGATTCCCCCGCTTGGCGTCGTTGGCGTTGATACGATACCGTCGTCGTCTTGAATCCGAGTGTCGGAACGATTCCCCGTAAAAACAGATTGCGTTCCGGAAAATCACATAACGTCTCGACGGAGCGTCTACTCATCAAACGGTAATCGGCATGATCCGGTATCGTCTCGACACCAAGTCCGCTCATGACGCGATAAAATCCTTCAGCGCTGGTCCGTTTGAACCAACTGTCAGACGAGCGATCCGCTCGCACTCCGTAGACAATGTCATGACCGACATGAAACTGCTCCAAGAAAGCGGGAACGATTCCTAAATCATCCTGTAAATCAGCATCGAGTGAGATGAAACACTCGGCTTGCGTCCGACTTTCCTTCAGACCACCAAATAATGCCTGTTGATGTCCGACATTATGGGCAAGCTTCAGACCATGGAACTGATCGTCTTGTTCATGGATTGCAGTGATACACGCCCATGTCGCATCCTTACTACCATCATCAACGAATAAGACGAACGAATCGTGAGCAATCAACCGCTCCTCTTTCCACTGCATGAGTAACGACTGCAACGTTCGAATCGTGAGCGGCAACACGTCCGTTTCGTTATAACACGGAATGATGAAAGAAACTGTTGGAGCTTCATACGTTTGCATCTTTTCTTCCTCCTCTTAACGAATCCGATATAGTCGAAGTGTCCATGCCGATTGAGGATCACGAAATGTTTTGATGCGGACGAACCCTTTTTGACGAGCATCTTTGATCGTCACGGCAGAAATCAGATACGATGCCCCCATCCGCTTCATTTGACGTGTATTGAGCTGTAAATCATCAATCGTTTTCGGACGATCAGACGTCATCATGTCATCTTTTCCAAGTGTTGCTGAGAACACATACACGCGGTTTCCCCATGTGTCGTAATAACGACGTAACGTTGGACTTTTATTTAATTCTCCCTCAATGATGCGACGAAACTGCCGCTTATAGGAGAGCGGATAAAAATTGACGTATCCGTCGATCGTCTGCAGTCCATTGTACTGGGCAATCGCTGGATGAAGCCCGAGTGAGGCAACGTGATACGTTGATGTCGGACGATCAATCTCACGTTTGATCGCGTCAAACTGATTTGTCGCATAAAAGGCACGATAGTTCGGTTCGTTCCGATAGATGATTTCCGGATGCCAGAGCAAAAGAACGATGGTTTGTGCCATCAACAGCCGTTTCACCCACCGGCGTTTTACATGAAGCCAGAGCCATTCCAGGGACAAGAAAAAGACACCATACCAAATCATCGGTTGTAAAAAATGAAAGCGCGAGAAGTTGAATGTCCGCAATAGACTGATTTGATCCTTCAGCGGATTCCACCCTATATAAAACCAAGCGGCATACCAGATGGACAATCCAATCAACAGATATGTCAATCGACGAATCCGTCGCGGGAGTTGACCGTTCTGACGCCAAGACAAGATGACGACCACTCCAATCGTCAACAACAGAATCGGTGCTTGCGCAGCTCGGTCATGCGTGTGCCCGAGTACAAGGTGCTTCAGCACGAGCCGCATCGTCGCCAGCAGTCCGTTTCGTCCTTCTTCAAAGTCTTCTCGGCTCGTTGGTTCACTTTCCCATAAAAGTGAGTAGACCAGTCGATATTCAATGAGCAGATAGAGTAGCGTCTGACCGATGAATGCCACCCAAAACAGACGATGGAAGGAGCGCGCACGCACCTCTTTGACGATATGATAGATGGCGAGTACACATAGGAAAAAGCAGATTCCTAAGACAAAGCTGGAATAGAAGGGAACAAGAAAAAGTACAAGCAGACTGACGCGTCGTTTTTGCTGATGCCACAGGTTCCAATATGCCCAAAGCAATAAGGGCATTCCAAGCGTACTGAGCATTCCGGACGGCCAAAACGGTGTCCAGGCAAATAAAATCGCACACCAAACGACGATATATAACGGTGGTCGGTTTCGTCCATAATCTCGCAGTAAGAGGTACATCCCGATGAAAGCAACCAGTCGCGTGACGAGTTGACTGATGACATATGCTGTAAACGGACTAAACCATTCATAGAACCAGATGATGCCTGAAAATGAACTGACGAACGCGTTGCGAGAGACGACTCCGCTCATCAACCCCGGAACCGTCGCTTTCATCCCCGCATGAACGCTATTAGTTTCGATTAACCATTTATACCAAACGACATTTGAATCCAGATTATCGTGGATGCGAACATGACTATACTGTCCAAGCAGAATCATGGGCACGACATAACAAGCCGACAAAATGAGCCCAATCAAGAACAATTGACGTTCTCGCATGATAATGTCCTTTCCTTTTAGCACGACCGGTCGATGGTATAGTGTTCCTCTCATTTCCTTTGTGTAACCCTATTCCCATAAGATTACATAGTCGATAAAAAATCACGCAACTCTCTACCTTTGTCGTATACTAAAAGTACTAATATATGGAAGTGGGTCCAGTTTATATGCAGTTAGTGTCTCGCGTATTTCTCTCGTCCGTTTTGGTCGCTCTTTTGTACGCTTCAATAACCCGAATGACTCTACTTGTCTTAGGCGAGGACGACCTTTCTTTTTTAACCGCCTTTTTGATTGGATTCGTTTATACTCTTCCCGTCATTCTCACCGGATCATTGTTATCCAGCTGTCTGCTCTACCTCACTCGAACGTTAGCACTTCATTTCACGACGCGTCTCATCGTCAACCAGACGGTCGCACTTTTGTTCAGTTTTGTTTTAATTTCTGTTGTCTTGGATCATTCTTTTTCAAACAATTTCGTCCTAATCAGTTGTGGTATGGCGTTAATCTATTTCCTTATTTCCGAAATGTCACGAAAATATCCGGCGTCGTGTCGGTCCCTTTCCGGCTTATTTTTCCGAATCGGACTCAGTTACTGGTTGTTCTCCATGCTATCAGGATCGATGGCAAGTTTTGTTCCGACCGTATCTCGAATGGAACAGCTGATGAATACTCACACGGATGCATTTCTTTTACTTTTCGTCAGTGGAATCGTACTTGCTGAAGTCGCCTGTTCTTTTCTGTTTTCAAAACGGTCCCTGCCTTGGATGTCTCAGCTGTACATCCATATCGGAAGCGCTTGTATCCTGACTGGCGTGACTTCTGTCTTGACTCCACTGCCCTTAACATTAGTCTTTACTAACGTATGTACCGCATTGACCTATGTACTGATTTCTCGACTGTTTATCATCATGAATACCGGAAAGGAGGAACACCATGATCCGTCTGTCATTTCGACTACTGATGACTAACTGGATTTTTCTGATGCTGTATCAACATCTCCCATCATCACCACGCCTTATGCCCGATACAAACGCCGGCTATTATCAAGGTGTCTTTGAGACATTGTTGTCGTTTGCGATTGTCATCACGGTCGGTGGCATCTTGACCGACGCGATTCGTTACTTCTCTTTCCGTTCACGACCGCTGTCTTTTATAACACACCTCTTCCTGAATCAAGGCATCGCCTTATTTATCGGTGGCGTCCTGTTACTTGTATTCAAAGATTTGTTTCAACCGCTTTGTTTTCAAGCGATTGCGAGTAGCGCTGCTTTCCTCTACTTTTTGATGACACGTTTGACAATACTGTACAAGACGGATTCAATTGTATGAAATCAGCCACTTTCTTACATTTTTGTTAGGTAAGAACGATGTGTTAGGTACTATACTGAATATATCGTTCAGTAAAGGAGACATGTCGCATGTTTCGTCAAAAATCAATTCTATACTTACTCATTTTATTGTCCTTCGGTTTAGCATTCGATACGGTCACAGGGTCGTCTCTCATTCCATTCGTCGAACCCCTTCATCAATTGATCGCCTCACTTGCGTTGACCATCACGACCGCCTGTTTAGCACTGTTCTTTCTGTTCTATCACGGCATTCGTCCGCACCTCGAGTTACTGATCGTCCTCCCTTTTTTGATTTTAACGAGCGGCATCACGTTCTTGTTCGTCTTCTTGAACGCAATGACTGTCATTTAACGTCATTAAAAAGCCCGTCTTCTTCAAGGAGACGGGCTTTGCTCGGCAATATGTAGATCACGGTTTGGCTTGAATCTCCAGCAACGGATCACTTTCACTCGGCCAATTGATTTGTCCTGCGTAATGATCCTCAATCGTCGCGACGGGTTCCGAACGTTCGAACCGGGACGGTTGCGTAGACGCTGTACAGACGATCAAGACGGCTAACAGACTGATGATACTAAACATTCTTCGCATCATGATTTATACTCCTTTAGTCGTTTCTATCTTTATTTTAAGCAAACCGTGCCACTTCGCCATCCGTCCTCCGCTGTATCTCTTTCTTTATCCATCAAAAAAGACCGACTAGGTACGTCGGTCTGCCTTCATCACCCTTGTTCGCCAACGACCGAGAAGCGCTCGTTGAGGTGTTGTTCGTTTTCAAGCTCATCCACTACCGCGATGGCATAGTCCGCGTAACTGATGTAGCTTTCCCCTTTTGCGTTCAGAATCATCTGCTCGCCGCCGACTGTATACGTTCCTGTACGTTGACCACTTGGATCAAAGAATCCAGCGGGGCTGAGATACGTCCATGTCACGTCTTGCTGTCCTTGCAGTTCGATCAGATTTTTTCCCATGTTCGAAGCTGTTGGATAGTACGCTTCCGGGAAATCCGGTGTTTCCATGACACGTACTGTATGATCGGCATCGACGAACAGGCTTCCTGCACCACCGACGACGAATAGTCGTGTCTTGCTTCCTGCTAACACGTTGATCAAATGACGCCCGACTTCGATATGCTTCGTTTCCTCACCCGGTGCTGCATTAAACGCATTGACGATGGCGTCAAATCCGTTTAAGTCGTCTTTCGTCAGTGCGAGCACATCGCGCTCGAGAATCGTGACGTTTGCCGTCACTTTTGCGGCGTTACGAACGATTGCTGTGACGTCATGCCCGCGTTTGACTGCTTCTTGTACAATCAATTGTCCTGCTTTTCCTGTTGCGCCGATGATTCCAATGTTCATGATGATTCCTCCTTTTTGATATGTAACTACTTTGATTACATGTAACCAATATAGTTACAAATAAATCATTTGTCAACATCCTTGTCTTTATTCCCCGTTTCTTGCCAAATGAACGATACGACGTATAATGAGAGAACAATGTTTTTAAGAAGGAGGGTCATCCGTTGGCCATCAGTACTCGTTTTTCGGTCGGCATTCATATTCTCTCGTTGATCGCGACCGATGAGAAGATGACATCCGACTTGATTGCCGGAAGCGTCAATACGAATCCGGTCGTCATCCGTAAAATCATGAGCATGTTGAAGAAAGCCGAATTGATCGAGGTCCGTCCGGGTGTCGCCGGTGCGCGACTTGCGCGTCCGTTATCTACTATCACGCTACTTGACGTTTATCAAGCCGTTGCTGTCGTACCGGATAAGGAACTGTTCGGTGTCCATGCCGCACCGAATCCAGATTGTCCGGTCGGACGAAACATCCAATCGACGGTCACACCCATCTTCGAGCTCGCACAATCCGCACTTGAGAAGGTACTGGCTCACGTCACACTGGATGATATCGTCAGTGAAATCGAACAAAAAGAAGCATCGTCCTCGTAAGGGCGATGCTTTTTGTCATATATACATTGCATGTGTCATCTATATATGGCATACTGAATAAGGGAATATTTGTAAAGGAGTGGATGGATATGTCTACACCGTTGAGTCCGATGAAACAACTTCGCATGCAGCAAGGCTTAACACAAGGTCAACTAGCAGAGAAAGTGCATGTCACACGACAAACGATCGCCTTGATTGAAGCGAATAAATTCAATCCGAGTCTTCGACTTTGTCTAGACATCGCACACGCCCTACAAACAGATTTAAATACTTTATTTTGGGAGGAACAGCATGAATAAGTGGTTAGAATTCTTTGGCATTAAAAAGGAAACGGATGAGCGCGTTCAACAACAGAGTACAAAAGTATTTTTCGAAGCAGGAATCTTTGTCCTCTTCTTAGCTTTACTTGATATCGTCATTCGTGGAGTGGTGTTAGAACGTCCGATTGCAGAGTGGGGATTTAGCTTTTTCATAATTGGAGCATATCTTGTATACGGCATTATTCGCATGGCGTTTGCTGGAGTGTATGATCAAGATATTTATGATGAGACGTCCTTTAAGAAGAAAATGAGAAAACATACGTTAGAACATTTGTTGACCAGCCTTTTCTTATCCATCATTACGACGGTTCATGATGGTATGCCACATGATCTAATGGGATGGATGGAGATCCCCGTTAAGTTTTGCTGTGTTTTTTTAGCGATGCAGTTGTTAGAATGGGTCTTGTCTCGTATCTCACTTCGAAAAATCAAAAAAGAACTTCGATAATACATAATAAAACGCATCATCCTGTATAGGACGATGCGTTTTGCATTACATGAACCATTGATACAGGAAATATCCTCCACCGAGAACGACAAGCACCGCGAGCATCTCAAGTCCACGCATCCCATCGTTTTGTCCACGCGGTACAGCACTACCAAGACCTTGATCAACACCATCGCGGAGATGATCAAGTGGTTGTTTCTTTTCTTGTTTAAAGCGAGACACTCGAATGACCCCCTTTTAACATATTGTACCATTTCCTATTCACTTTGCAGTGCATTATGCCAAAAAGAATCAATTGTAGTACTTATCTTAAATTCAATTAATTTCTCTATTCATTTCGAAGCAATTTCATGACCCCCATCTTTTCAACGATCAAAACGTCCTTCTCAAAATGTTTCATAGAATGTTTTGATGCCAACAATTGTTTCGACAGGTGAAACGAATGGATCTTCCAAGATTGTGATCGATCGCTCGTCCTCTTGATTCAGGCAGATGGCATGCAAGTGATTGACTAATAATTGATTATTGACGATCACGTTCGCCGGTTGGATCGATTTGAAATCATGTACAGACAAATCTTCTCCCCCGTTCGTTTAGTCAATGATCGTATCCTTCCCTTCTGCGCGTAACCGCTGCAGGGATGTTTTCATCGCCATAATTTCTTCATCTGTATGCCGTTCCCACGACCCGAGCTCAGCGATGATTTTCACAGGTTCCGTCGAACGATACGACCGGGTCGGATTGCCTGGAAACCGTTTGTTTGTCAAGTTTGGATCATCCTCATACGCTCCCAGTGGCTCGACGAGGTAGATACGTTCCGGAGCGTCAGATCGTGCGAGCTCCGCGCCCCACTTCGCCGCATCGAGTGTCGCTGTGAAATAGACATGCTGAAGTGGTTGTTCGCGAAAATTCGACGTATGTCCTGGGATCAACCTATCCCCAATTTTCAAATTGACTTTCGTACCGTGAAAATAAGGACCTTCGACTGTTCTCATATGCTCGCCTCCTTACTTAGTACTTTCAGTATAGACAGTGGATTTGATCAGATGTAGTCTGTTTCAAAATGAAATTTCAAGGTATACTGGTAGCAAAGGAAGACATTTTTGTCGTCAGATTGTAACTCGTTTTTTGTCTACCTGTCAGGCATGATGGGGTTAGTCATTTTACATAGGAGGTCATCCGTCCAACGTGAAGTTCTTTAAAGCTTTAGCGAAAACCGAAGAGGCTGTCTGGATCCCAGAAGCCGAGTGGCAAACCGTCTGTGAGCAGGAAGGACTGACCATGCCGAGTCATCCGCAGGAGCAAATCGTAGGTCTTGCTTATAATAAACAACGTCAAATCGTTGAAGTCACGCGTAACTTGCGTCCTCCGGCACTCAGTTATTATGTCACGATTCTTGAGCCACCTAACAATCGTTCACTCATTTCCAAACGCTCCTTCCTGACCGTTCTCCATGAACGAACCGAACGAACGTCGAATATTGAATTTGGTACGTTTAGGTTGCTAGAAATCAACGTTCGTGAAGAAGGACTAGGAGAGCGCGGTCTACTTCTCGAATCCTTGATTCATGATATCGAAAAAAAATATACGGCCTACGTCATTCTCGGCGACTATGCTACCATCACTTTGCAAGGTCGCGTTTCCGAGACCTGCTTTACGAAATACGGATTCCAATTAACGGATTCGTACCTCATCCTATCGAACGATGTTCCTTCTTGAGAAGACCTGACTGGATCAGGTCTTTTTCATATGGTTTTTGACGAATGATGGGAAGTGATGGGTTTCCGTTCAAACTAGTAGCACTACATATTTTTAATATGGTATGGTAAAAGTAATTCATCAGCAACACATTCTACATTTAAGAGGTTCCTCATGACAACAACCACAGAGACATATCCCATGACATGCTGGCATACGATTTCGACTTACCATAATCAACAAATCAAGCGCGTCAATGCTTTCTTGAAACATTGGGATTTATCCCATACGAATCTCGAGGTATTACGCTGTTTACACACGACCTCATGCACGAGCCAGAAGGAAATCGCCGAACGGATCCAAGTGACCGATGGCACGATTTCACACGGAATCAAGCGACTGTTCGATCGGCAACTGATTACCCGTCAACGAAAATGGAAGACGAACTATCTTTTGTTGACGGAAAAAGGAACAGCCATTCTACAGGAAGTAATGCCCGCCTACGAACGTTTTCAACAAGAACAATTCGCCGCCTTAACGGCTCGACAACAAGAAGAATTAATCCGTTTCTTCGATAAGCTCAATCCCGCATGACAGAAGAGGAGGAAAACATATGACCTTCGCATTCGAATCCTCGATGCAGCACTGGAACGCCATTCAACGGCTCCACGGCCGTTATTCGAAAGAAGTCAACGATGTACTTAAACCAAAAGGTCTCTCGAAGTCACAATTCGATTTATTGATGACTCTGTATCATCAGGAGAGTGCGACGCAAAAATCACTTGAACGAACTCTCGAGCTCTCGAGTGGTGCCATCTCACAAACGGTCAAAAAGTTGCTAGCAGAACACCTCGTCATTCGAAAACGGATCAACCGGGAAAAGCGGATTCTCTTGACGAAGGATGGTACAGCGCTGGTTCAAAAATCGGCTCCTGAAATCGAAGAAATCGACGACCGGTATTTCCGTGCCTTTACATCGAAAGACCATGAAACGTTTGATCAGTTGTTGCATAAGATGCAAAGCGATCATTTTTGAGTAGTTGTGATTGCAAAATTAAAGAGTCCTTCTCTTTTCTGAAAGTACAGTAAAGAGAAGGACTCTTTTGGTATTTCGTTAGTAAAATCATATCAAACGATTTATTAATCCGACTCAGACGTTTGCCAGTCTTCTCGCGTCCACCAGGCGATCAAACTTCCTATCAACAAGACACTTGCCCAGTAAATCAAAAAAGTATTTCCGTTAAAGAATTGACTATTCATATAGGGCGAAAAAACTGTCGTAATACTCGTTAAATAATCACCATCGGTCGTTCCACGATCTGCAATGACTTGTTGTTTGACCAACAGTTGATACTGCGTAAACTGTTCAATTTGATAAATGATGCCACACACGAGATAGATCATCGTGCTGATCGATAAACCGATTAAAGACAAAACACGAAGCTGCGACTCCCTCACCCATTGCAATACGAGAACGATTCCCATCGGAAAAAGTAATAGAAGAAGTAAGAGCGATACAAAACCTAGATTCCCATTCCCGCTAATTTGTTGCGGATAGACTTGCATCGCGCGACCAAAAGATACGAGAAGTCCACTAAATATGCTCAAAGCGACTATTAATCGTTCTGTCCTTACGACTCTCATCTCACTACACCTCTTTTTAGTTAGAATTCGTATTTGATACAGTGTTTGTTTTAATTATACAAAATCGAGATACTCGGAATTTCCTTTTTTAGGAATTAAGGCAATGCGTTATTCTCTCTTATTTTAAGATTATTTTTAGGTTGTCACGATTTGCATTACGCAGTTAATGTCGAACAGCATTGCACCGCTTTGTGTTTTTGTATCAACCCTCAGGCACGATGACACGTCAAAAAAACCTTGAAGCACTTCATGCATGCTCCAAGGCTTTCATTCATCATGAGCCGGTACTCGCAAATGCCTTCAGTCCGAACAACCAGAACCGATAGGCGATTAAACAGGCAATGATTGCGACGAGTGGTGTCGCGATCGCCATAGCTCCATATCCTCTTCCGCCAAAGAAATACATCGCCGGATAAAAGGCAGTAAAGCCGAACGGGATGATGTAGGTCAAGATGAACATCAAGACCTTCGAATAGATCGTCATCGGGTAACGAGCGAAATCACTCAAACTGAAGACTGCTGAGACGACCGGTAAACTGTCGACCATCCAGAACGAGAACGTCGCGAAAAACAGGTTGATCGCGATATAGAGCAAACCGCTCGAAAGAACAAGTACGATCAACATCAAGACATCACCGAAACTCCAGATCATGTCGAGGTGATCGGAAGCAACATAGAGCACCCCACTACCAATCAACAGTTGACCGAACCCGTCTTGTTGGACGCGCTCAGCGATGATTTGAAACAACGGATTAACTGGGCGCATCAACAACCGATCCAGATTCCCGGTCCGGATGTACTGCCAGCCGATCGTCCACAAGTTATCAAAGAAGATATGATGTAAGGCTCGTCCTAAAAAAGCGATCCCGTAAATGAATAGAATCTCGTAAAAGTCCCAGCCGTTTAGCGTCTCGATATGCTGAAAGACGACCGATAGGAAAAAGAGCGAGGCGAACTGTTGACCAAAGACCGACAAGACACCGATCAGGAAATCGATCCGGTATTCCATCATGACCTTAAAATGACTTTTGGCATACAGCCAGTAGAGTTTTATGTATCGTTTCATCCGCCGAACACCGTCACTTTCCGGATCGCGAGCGCGAACGTGATTCGCAAGATGACGAAGAATCCAATCATCCAACCAATTTGAACAAGTAACGCTTGCAGGATGCCGCTTGCTGCGATCTCTCCCGTATAGATCGCGACCGGGACGTAGACGAGTGAAGCGAATGGTAAGTACAGACTAATCGTCTGAAACCAGTCCGGGAATAGCGTCAACGGAACGATTGCACCAGACATAATCGTGATGACGGCGTCCTGTAAGACGGATAGTCCCCAAATGTTGACGGTATAGAACGCAAAGATCCCAACGAGCAAGTCAATCAATGTCGCGAGCAACACGGCGCAAAGGACACTGCCGGCGAAAGCGAGTCCAGCCAACCAAGACGGTGGTCGATCCACGCCGATGAACAAGATCGAGACGAGGACGAGTGGTAAGATCGAGCGGAACAAGACCGAGACTTTTGAGCCAATGTCTTGGGCGAGTAATTTATCGAGTAAGTGGTACGGACGGAGTAACTCGATCGCAATTGCCCCTTGTTTGATCATTCGAGCGAGATCGCGTCCGGCACCCCCGCGGAACTGATCGATCATCGTCGCAAGCACCGCATACGTCAGCATCGTCGACAGTGAGATACCGGAGACATCGGTCTTATTGGCATACACAGCTTGCCAGAAGAAATAGAGAATGAACAGACGCATCGTCACGCTGAACATGCTTGCCCAGTACCAGGCCGTATAGGCGAGATCAACCTTGATTTGGGAACGCATCAACGCGGTATATTTACGGATTCTCATGCGCTGATCCCCGCCTGGTAGAGCTTGCGGATTAACGTCTCCATCTTCGGGACGGACACGGAGACGTCCCGAACGGCGTACAGCGAAACGATTTCCTTGATGACTTGACCGCTTGACAGTTCTCGGTCGTCAAAGGCGAGCTCGTACGTCAGCTCATCCGTCTCAAACAGGATCACACGATTGATCAACGCCGTCGGTAAAACAAACGGCACCGGTTCTTCGAGCGTGATTCGAAGTGTCCGCTCGTGACTGAATGATACTTTTAACTGATCGATCGTATCGTCATAGATGATTTTGCCGTCGTCGAGGACGATCACCCGGTCACAGACTTCCTCGATGTCCTGCATGTCGTGCGTCGTCAAGATGACGGTTGTTCCCCAGCGATCACTCATCTCGCGGATAAAATGACGAATCGTCTCCTTGATCTCGATATCAAGTCCAATCGTTGGTTCGTCGAGATAGACAACTTTTGGTCGATGCAGAAAGGCTGCGGCTAATTCACAGCGCATCTTTTGTCCGAGCGACAGTTGTCGGACTGGTACGTCTAGGAGCGGTGCGAGATCAAGCTTCTCCCGAAACCACGCGAGTGTCTCGGCAAACTCTGACGTCGGCACTTGATAGATTTCCTTCAACAGCTCAAACGATTCTTGGACCGGAATGTCCCAGAACAGTTGCGTCCGCTGACCGAAGACGGCTCCGATTTGTGACGCGTTCTTGACGCGATTGGCGTGTGGATCAAGTCCGAACACCCGGACGTTCCCCGCGTCCGGACGTAAGACTCCAGCGAGCATCTTGATCGTCGTCGATTTCCCGGCACCGTTGAAACCGATGTAGCCGACCCGTTCTCCAGCTTCAATCGTCAAATCAATCGCTTTGACCGCCTCTTTCGTCCGGTATGTCCTGCGAAAGAGTGCTTTGATCGCCCCGCGCAGGCCCGGTTCCCGTTGAAGGATTTGATAGTGTTTCGTCAGTCCTGTTGCTTTAACGGCATATGGTTGCATGTATTCTCCCCCTTTTTGTGCAAACGCTTTCCGAAAATGTAGTATACCAGATAAATCCAAGATTCTTCCAATACTTTTAAAAATTTTTCTCGATATTCTGACGTAGTCGCGTAATAATAGAGAAAAAGGAGTGGTCTGACCATGCTATTACGTCACATGACACACCGGCATCACATGAAATCAATCGTGACGCGCGGTGGGTTGTCACCGACATTCCAAATCGATGCACCTACAGGCTGGATCGCCTTTGAGGTCGATCCTCCAAGCGAAGCGTATCAAAAGCACTTTCATCAATTGAAGAGTGATTGGCAGGATGGAGATGTCGTTACGCTCGAATTTGACGGAAAGCGGATGCAAGCAGCAGGCTTCGAGATTCTGCAATCATCAGAAGACGTCCGCAATCAACAGGCAGAGAGATTAGGCGTATCCATCGAGAAAATCGGCTCGTATGCATTCATTCGTAATTTCGTCTCACTTGATTATCTCGTCGAATCATCGCGTGAGAAAATCTCCGAGTATTATTGATTCTGTATAAGAAATTTGATTTTTTTGAAAGATACGGAAATCAAGATATTTTCATACATCTTTAGGGTATCGTTGATTGTACAGAATAAATATTCACTTTATTAAACAGTTTGTTTTAGTTATTTTTCAGAACCCATTCGAGAGGAACACGAACATGTGGAATACACTGAACCATCTTATCCTCAATGTCGCTCTGACCTTTTTCTTCGTGCTCATCTCTCTGTTCTTTTTTAAGCGATTTCAGTTTCGAAACACGTTCGACAGCTGGCTGAAGAAAAATCTGTTAGTACTGATTCTTGCGACAGGTGCCGGCTACTGGGTCATCCACAATGCCATCACCTTTGAGGGATTTCAATTCGACTTATCGATCACCTTGGTTGTCATCGCCTTCATCTATGGAGGCATCAGTAGCGGCTTCATCACGACCCTCGTCTTTGCTTCCCTTGAACTGTTCATTTTTGATTCCGCTCATGCCTATTGGCTTGTTGGTACGTATCTTACCGTCAGCATCGTCGTCTTATACTTACAAAATGAAGCACCGGATCGATTCATCTCGTTTCCAATCATCTTTACGATTGCACTCATTCTCTGTTTACCGTACGTCCATCATGTCCGACCGAATGACGTGACGGCGATGACGATCTTTCTCGTCGGGAATGGCTGCGCCGGTTTCCTGCTGCATAGCATCTTGCATCAAGTCCGTTGGCACTTCAATCAAGTTCGGATGCATCGGCGTCTCGCCTTGACGGATACGTTGACAGGGCTTGATAATCGACGCCGTTTAGAAGAGACGGTCCAACGTTATAAATCACAACAGATAGACTTTTCGATCATGATCATCGATGTCGATCATTTCAAACAGGTCAATGATACTTACGGTCATGATCGCGGTGATCATATTTTACGGCAAATCAGCTCTTTGCTTGCATCCTATTGTCCCCCAACCTGTGTGCTCGGACGATTCGGCGGAGAAGAGTTCATGATGCTGTTACCGGAGCATTCGTTGCCGGAGACGCGTCGACTCGCGGAACAAATCTGTGAAGCCAGTGCGAAACGGACGTATGAGTTATCAGCGACGTTACCGCTGCAAGTGACGTTATCGATCGGAGTGTCTCGCCAAACGCATCAACCGTCTGAGACTCATAACTTTCTGCAGACGATCCAGCAGGCAGACGCTGCCCTCTATCAAGCGAAAAAGAGTGGTCGGAATTGTGTCTTTCATCATGACCCATTGCGTTAAAAAAGTGCCCCCTTGCGTGACGATGAGGGGGCACTGCTATCTGAAATGGAGGAACGAACGTGGAAATCACGAATGTCTTACGCTTTACCGATCGCGATGGATTTCGACAGTGGTTGACGAAACACGCAGATCACGCGGCCTTTTGTTGGGTGATTCTCAGTAGAAAACAAATCGGGGACGGTTTACTTTATCTCGATGCCGTCGAAGAGGCACTTTGCTTCGGATGGATTGATGGAATTGCAAAGAAGACCGAAGACGGTGAACTGGCGCAACGATTCACCCCGCGTCGAAAAAACAGTAACTGGACCGAACTGAACAAGGAACGGGTCCGTCGCTTAGAGCGTCTCGGCTTGATGCAACCGTCCGGACGACAGGTTCTACCAGACATGCGTGCTGATGCATTCGTCATCGATGACACGATCCAGACGCGTCTACAAGAAGACCCGATCGTTTATGAACAGTTTAATGACTTCCCGGAGCTCTATCGACGCATCCGGATTGATACGATTCAAAGTGTACGTAAGGATCCCGCTCTCTATGAAAAACGTCTGCAAACGTTGATTGAAAAAACGAAACGGAATCAGATGTACGGTCAGTGGAATGACGGGGGTCGTCTTTTACTTGAAGATGTTCCGGAGACAGAATCAGAGGATAGTCGGTCAGACTGCTAAGAAAATCTCTTCTAATGATTGACGTTCGATCTGCACCTCGTAGACTTTGACGTCTTGTTTCGCAAGCATGACGAGTAACTCTGGAATATCCTCTTCCGTCGATAAATCAAGCTGTGTACAGTCATCGGTTTGCGACAAAAGTCGAACATATGCTGGCAAATGCGATGGCTCTAATCGCGGAACAGTCCGAATACGGATTTGAATCTCCTGCCTCATTGCTTCTTGTAAGGACGCAACGGTTCCGAAGCGGACGATTCTTCCCTCCGCCATGATGGCGACACGATCACACATCTTTTCGATCTCATTCAAGTTATGAGAGGTTAAGAAGATCGTTTTTCCTTCCGCTTTTAATGCAAGCAACAATCGCTGGGTATCAATCGCCGATTCTGGATCAAGACCGGACGTCGGTTCATCTAAAAAAAGTAATTCCGGATTTCCGGTGAGCGCTTGTGCGATACTGATCTTTTTCTTCATCCCGAACGAGAAGCTCCCGATCTTTTGTCGCTCCGTTCCGCTTAATCCGACTTGTTCAAGCAATCGTCCAATTTCTTGCTTCGTGATGCGAACTCCTGATAATCCTGCCATGTAGTTAAGAAATGCACGTGCCGTCATATCATGATACAGATTTGATGTATCCGGCATGACCCCGATCCGTTGTTTGATGGCATCTAGTCGATCAGCGGGTTCACCGAGAAGTGCGACAGTTCCGCCTGTCGCTTGTGTGATTCCGGTCATGATCTGAATGAATGTCGATTTCCCAGCGCCATTACGACCTAAAAAACCAAAGATTTCTCCTCGTTCGACCGTCAAATTCACCTCTCGTAAGACTTCCTTCGCACCGAACGATTTCTTCAATTCTTTTACTTCAATCGCTTTCATGTTACAAATCCTTTCGCTTTAACGTGAGATAGGAGATCGTCAAAAACAATCCACTCCATAAAACAGGTAACAGTAGCAGCGTCCCAGACATGATGACAGCGTGGTACGGCAAGATGTATTGAAACGGTACCAGATACCATTTTTCTGAGAACGCTGACCAAAGACCGATGATCGGTACGACGATCCCGAGAAAAATACCGAGAAACATCGTCAAACTAGGCTTCGCTATCATCGTTGATAAAAAAATATTGAAACTCGTGATGTATAGAATGACGACCAGAACCGTTAGATAATCCGTCCAGAACCATTGCTGTGCGTAAAGTGAGACGATGAGGAAATTAATCGTAAGCGTCGCGCACCAGAACAACAATGATCCGAGAAACTTCTCTAAAATGATTCGCAGACGCGACGTCTTCGTGACCAGTAAACGAATCGTCCGTGTCTCGATTTCACGATTGATGATGTCGTGTGATAACGCAGCCACGAATAGAAATCCGAAGAACAGGATGAAGAACTTAATGCTTGAAGTATAAGCCGACGGTTGATTAACGCCAGCAAGCAGTTCCGGATGCCTCGTCAAATACGATGCTGTGAAGACGGACGTGATTGTCAGAAAAAGCATCAACAAAATCGCTTTGACGCTTTTGAAGCTGCTCGTGAATTCTTGTTTTACGATTGGAAACATGACGGACTCCTTCGGATATATTTTTGATTAACGCAAGCGTTCTTTTACTTTCGTGACAAGGACACCGAGTCCATATAAGATGGCGACTGTTAAGAGTATCGTGATGATGGTTTCCATGATAATTCTCCTTTACGCTTTTGACGTGTCCTCTATCTCTACGTTACTCTTTTAAAAAAGTTTCCTTATTTTTCAATTCCCAACATTCTCCTCATGGTACAGTAAAAGAAAAAAGGAGACGGCAAATGAAACGTTATACGATCACCTGTCAGCAACAATCCGTCCACATTACGGAATGGGGAAACGAACAGCTTCCGACGATCGTCTGTCTGCACGGACTCGGCAGTACAAGTCTCAGCTTCATCGAAATCGCCGAAGCGCTCGCGGACGAATTCCGTCTGATTGCGATAGATTTACCCGGTCACGGCAAAACACCAGCTTTCTCAGATCCCCTACACTATCGCATGAAACCCTTTACGGACTGGATCGACGAAGTCTTACACATCCTTGATATCAAGCGGTTCTATGCCTTGTCGCACTCGTGGGGTAGTGTTCTCTCGCTTTATTATTTGATTGAACATGCGGACCGTGTGCTTGGTACGATCCTGATTGACGGCGGCTATCACAGTAAACGGCTCTACGGTCTTTCCGTAGAGGAAGAAGTGGCTTTTTATAAACAAGACTTCGAGGATTCCGTTTCGACATGGGACGAATTTTTGGACATTGCCGTTTATGCCCCAAACGCCCGTCGCTCCCCGTCTCTTGATCAAGCCGGAGCCGATCTCCTTCGGATGGAGGAAGGACGATTCCACTGGCATGCCCGAGGAGAGACGGCTGCTGCAATCGTACGTGCACTTCACCACGAGGATGTTCTTGATTTTCTACCGGACGTTCCACCAACGGATATTCAGTTGTACGTCGCTACGTTACCGACAGATCAAGCATCGATCCGTCAGCAGGCGACGAACCGATTACATGAGATGACGCAAGCGACGGTCCATTTTGTCCCGGAGACAGGACATCTATTACACTGGGATAGCCCTGACGTCATCATCGAAGCGATTCGTCACTACTGGACGTCCGGAAAAAGATTGTCTTCTATTTGAAAAATGGTTTATTATGGAATCGGAATAAAAAGGAGGGGTTCATATGTTAAAACGGTTAACGTTCGTTTGTGTGACCTTATGCATCGCGATCGTCGCTACCCTTATCGCTGCACGCCACTCAACTGGAAACACCATTTCGTTTGAAGAGCCGTTATCGGTTTACCTCGCGATTGGACTAATTGTCTTCTTATTCTTACCACCGCTCGTCCTATCATTTTTCGAACATCCTGTCCTGAAGATCATCAATATCGTCTATCAATCCTTGATCGTCTTTAGTTTTGTCGGACTGATCCCCGTCGGCTTTTTGATTCCGAACGGATTCTCAACGATCATCGTCGCTGTTTTTGGAACAGCCGCAAGTCTTGCTAGTGTCATCGTGACGGTACGAAGTCATTCGATGTTCTCTAACTATTCTTCTGACGTACGTTAATCTATCTTTCAAACTGCTTCCGCCGTCATGGTAGGAAGCAATTTTTATTTTTAGTATAAATTTATTTATCGATAAGCTCATTTTTATTAATTTGTTTTTCGTTAGAGTTGGGCGTATTCTAATCACGTAGCCAATCGGCAAACGAATAAGGAGGAACATATCATGAGTAAACACATCTTAATGGTCGTCACGAACGCAAAAGAAATGAAGGAAGGTCACGCAACAGGACTTTGGTTGTCTGAGTTCGCGGAAGCGTACATCGAATTCAAGAACGCAGGATATACCGTCACGGTCGCAAGCCCGAACGGCGGCGAATCACCAATCGACGCACGGAGCCTAGAAGAGGAAGTCCCAGCTGAGATCCAAGCGACAGCTCCACTCTTGAAAGAGACACTTGATTTAAAAGCAATCCAAGACTTCTCAGCATTCGATGCAATCTTCATGCCAGGTGGACACGGTACGATGTTCGACTTGCCACAAAGTGATGCCTTGAACAACGCCCTTCGGACATTGTTTGAAGCGAACAAGACGGTCGCTGCGGTCTGTCACGGACCAGCTGGACTCGTCAGCGCAACACTTTCAGACGGAACACCACTCGTCGCTGGAAAGACGATCGCAACGTTTACGGATGAAGAAGAACGCGCGACAGGCCTTGACGTCTACATGCCATTCTTGCTTGAGACACGTCTTCGTGAACTTGGTGCGAACATCATCACGGCTGACAACTTCACGGAAAATGTCCAAGTCGACGGAAACCTCGTCACGGGTCAAAATCCACAGTCCACGATTGCGGTCGCGAAAGCCGTCATCAATACACTAAACTAATCAAAACAAGAGATCCTTTGGATGAAGGATCTCTTTTCATAGGAGGTTCTATCGATGATTCAACTGATTGCCCGGATCGAAGCACATCCGAATCAAAGCGAACAGCTCGCTTCAATCATCGAAGGTGTGATCGCCCCTTCGCGTGCAGAAGAAGGGTGTCTGACGTATCAGGCACATCGCGCTATCGATGCTCCGAACGTCTTCTACTTTTATGAACAATGGCGTGATCGAGACGCTTTCGATCAGCATGTCGCCTCACTGCACTACCAAGCCTATCGAGCAGACAGTGCCCATCTCGTCGCTGATCGGGCGTTGACATTCTTACATGATATATCGAAATAATGTATATTCCATAAAAAAGTCCAATCCTCTCAGCATTTGCTTGTGGATTGGACTTTTTTCATACAATTCAACCTAACGCCTTAATCACCTGTTGCAAAACCGGATCGTGGCGCGAGTTCGTTCGATAGGCGACGTATAACTGATTCGTCGCGAATCGTTCCGGTGCAATCCGCTGGACGCGACCAGCGCTGACCGCTGCCTCGACGAGATAATCGGGCAAAACGCTAATCCCGTGTCCTGCTTCGATCGCTTTTAGTATCGCATCGACGTTCGGTAAGATCATTTCCGGACGGATCCCAGGTCGTTCTCCGAACTGCGTCTGATAGTACCGACGAATGATCGGCAGCTCAAGTCCGTAGCTAATCCAGCGCTGACGGTCCATCCATTCCTTTAGATCCGCTTCCGGAGCATCGTAGCCAATCGGGGCGATCAAATGAAAGCGTTCGTCAGCAATCGGGACATACTGGACGCCTGGCTCATCAATCCGCTTCGTTGCGATGATGAAGTCGAGCTCATGCGCAAGCAAGCGTTGCAAAAGAGGAACCGTCAAATCAAAGATGGTCGTGAATTGGGCGATGTCGAGCGGCAATTTTGGCACGATCCCATGCGTGACGAATTCCGTAGGTCCCCCGAATTTCAAGACCGGACGAGGTTGTTCCCCTGCTTCGTACTTCATCTCAAGCGATAATTCCTCGAGCCGATCGATTAATCCGACGACTTGTGTATAGAGGGCTGTTCCCGCGTCCGTCGGAATCATTTGCCGTGGCGCACGGATGAACAAGGATGTCTCTAGTTCTGCTTCTAGTGCCGCGATATGCTGGCTGACCGCTGGTTGCGTCAAAAAACGAATTCTTGCCGCTGCCGAGACGGAACGTTGTTGATAAACGTGAATGAAACTGCGATACCATTCAAAATCAATCATGTGGTTTCTCCTTTTGCTTGGTCTTCTTAAAAAGTATAGATTTATTCAATTTATAAGACAAATAATGAATAATTTAGTAAGTCATAAATTTATTTATCGAATAATGACAGAGGATTTCCATAATGCTTCGTTAGAAGTTTCTCTATTTAGAACTCAACGATTGCTCCGCGGATCATTGCAAGAAGTACATCAGATCCGGTTTTATTTCTGCTCCTTTTTCTTCTCCCGGTGATATTGTTTTAATGCCATATTGACGTTTACGATGACGGCACTGAGAACACCTACGCCAAGCATGACGTAAACGATCGAAAACAATTTACCGAACGCTGTTTGGGGAACAAGATCCCCATATCCGACCGTTGCGAGCGTCATGACGGAGAAATAAAAGGCGTCCAGAATACTGAACTGTTCGACATTGTGATAGAAGACCGTTCCAATCAAAAAAAGTGCCCCGACCATGATCATCAATGCCTTTTGTTCTTCTTGCTTGAATAAGATACGAATGACATGAAAAAAATTTCGGATCAAAATAAAGAACGCCAGCATGCTCTCTCCTCCTCAGTTCCGTCATCACGGCGCACGTTCATTGAACAATTTCTCTAGTTGGTCAGGATCAAGTGGATTCAAGTCAGAGATCAGGAAATAATCGATTCGTTGTAAACTTTGATCCGTCCGTAGAAGCTATTTGACACCGAGCAACGTCGCGATCAAAATAAAACTACAGTTGTACAGAAACAGATATCTGCACCGAGCGCGTAGGTCATGTTCTGATTCGCAATGCTGTTATAGACGGTGGCAGCAAGGCGGTGGCGATTACGACACCGGGAACGTCCGCGCAATCAGTTCGTCACTTAAAAACGAGTCGCACCATTCAAGTCATTGGTTTTTATTTACCCGTTTTTAGTGTGTTCGCCTTATTTCACTTATGAAAAATAAAAAATCCCTTTAACGAAAGGTACATTGCTCATGAAAAAATTCCGCGGCAAACGCCGTTATTTTAAAAATCTCGAACTGGAATTCAACAGTTTTTCTTCTCCCTCCTATATTGATTCAGACGTTTGGTTTAACGACTGGCACGAGCATCCTGACTTTTATGGACATGGCAACGCGAGTCTGCGTATTCGTAAAGCACATCTTCGGATTGCATTGAGCGCTATGCAGGACATGCAACAAAAACTAGCGGAAAAACAGATTGAACATCAGCTTTACATAACGATTGTCCTCGAGGATGCTTCACAAGACGCACTACATGTCCACACGACGAATCCGGACGGAACCCCATTCCCACTTGAGCGGATTCAGTCGTTCCCTCTCGCTTCACACGTTCCGACCTGGGTAACGGAACTCTTTCCGGGCAACCGGTATACGATTCATCAATCACAGGAGGAATTCATCGATTATACGGAAGATGAGCCTGTCAGCTCGACCGTCACGCTTTTTTACATCTTGCCAAATCGTTAACGATACGAAAACGAGCTATCCTTTCCATCACAGGAAGAGGATAGCTCGTTTTGTTCGGTTTCTCTTATGGTAGCAGAACAACCTTGCCGAATTTACCAGCTTGTTTAAAGTACGCTTGGGCTTCTCGCGCTTCAGCGAGCGGGAACGTCCGGTCGATGACGGGCTGAATCGTCTGCGTCCGAACGGCCTCCAGTAATTTCTCATAGTCATGGCGATTGCCAAGGACGGATCCTTGTAGACGGATATGTTTTAAATAAAGCGTCCGAAAATCGAGCGACGTCACCTGTCCCCCAGACGATCCGGAAATGCAGTACGTTCCGCCACGCTTCAGCAAATCCAGTCCTTGTTTGAACACGGCATCGCCGACGACGTCGAGAATCGCATCGACCGGACCAACTTCTTGCATGACCTGCTGATCCCAGTCCGGCTCACGGTAGGAAACGACCAAGTCCGCCCCGAGTTCGTGCAATTGATCCGTCAGCTTCAAGTCACCGACGAGTGCGACGACACAGGCTCCGAAGACCCGTTTCGCAATCTGGACGTTGAGTGAACCGACACCACCGCTGGCACCTGTTACAAGTACCGTCTGTCCTTGTTGTAAGTCAAGTTGTTCGACCATGTGCCACGCCGTCAATCCACTGACCGAGAAGACCGCACTGTCCGTATAGGAAGCAAGCGGCATGTCGTAACAGAGTTCGAGCGGCCAGCAGACATACTCCGCGTATCCGCCGTCGTACTCGGAACCGATGAACGATAAGTCCTCGGCACTCTGTTCGTCAGCGATTTCTCCACTCGCCGTGAACGGGAACAAGACGACGTCGCGTCCGATTTCCGTCTCGGCGACACCGTCTCCGACCGCGACAATCCGTCCGCTAATATCTGAACCGGGAATCCGGGGGAACTGCACTCCTTCTGCTTTCCAGCCGGATTCACTCTCCGCACCATAGGCGCCTTCTCGCATCCAGATTTCTGTATTGTTCAAGGCACAAGCTTTGATTTCAATCAGTACCTCGCCTTGTTTCGGTTGTGGTGTCTCTTGATCGATATAGGCGAGCTGCTCAAGCCCACCATGCCCCGTTACGGTGACTGCCTTCATGTTTTTGCCTCACTTTCTTCCCTCCATATGATATCTCTCTTCTTTACCCCTTCATCCTAATTTTAATATCCTGCTTCCGTAACCCGCTGTCTCCTCCTATAGAACGATTCGTCCTCATTTAATATCTAGATATAATATGGATACGAATTCACGTCTGGAGGAACGATGCATGAAAAAACGATTGATCTTTATAGGGACGTTAGCAACCATCACGGTACTAGGTATTTCCTGGTCGAGAGGTGGCGCGGACCCCGTCATGAAAGACAACTATCCATCCATCCCAAAAGATACGACGTATCGCGGTCAGGTCGCTTGGCCACTAGAAACGCGCGATCGTTCGATTGCCGGCGAAGCAAGCGGCGTCGCTGTTGCTCCGAACGGTGACGTCTACTATTTACACCGGGGTAGTAATTCATACGGCGATGACACCTACATCACAGAACCGACATTGATCGTGCTCGACGGAAAAACGATGCAGGTGAAGAAGCGGTTAGGCGCCGGTCTATTCAAGTCACCGCACGGTCTCGAAGTCGATGACCAAAATAATATCTGGATTACCGACATCAGCCTGAACCAAGTCTTCAAGCTCGATGCGTCCGGTAAAGTTTTGCAAACGTTCGGAAACGCATACGGTCCGTTCACGGAAGTCGGTCTTCGCATCCGAAACGTCTTACCAAGCATCCCGCTTCAGCTAGATGAAAAGACGTTCGCTCGTCCGACAGACGTCACCGTTTTCAAGGACGGCTCGTTCGCTGTATCTGACGGCTACCGGAATAGTCGCATTATCATGTTCGATCCAAAAGGAACAGTCAAATGGGAAGTCAATGAACTCGGCAAACAAGACGGGCAATTCCATCTGCCGCATGGGATCAGTAGTGACGATGAGATGAATCTCTATGTGGCGGACCGGGACAACGCGCGGGTCCAAATCTTTGATCGCAACGGCAAACACATCGATACATGGTCGTCAAAAGAACTCGGTCGACCGTACGGGATCGAGGTCGGTGCGAACGGTAAAGTCTACGTCGCCGATGGCGGAAACTATTTAAATGGACAAAAAAAGAACGCGCAGAGTCAAATCGTCATCTTGAACAAACAAGGAAAGATCGAAAAACGATACGGTGTATGGGGCAAGGAAGCGGGACGACTCCGGATCGCACACGACATCGCGGTCGGTTCGGATGGAACGATTTATGTCGCGGAGTTGTTGAACAAACGACTACAACTGTTCTCTGAAAAAAGATGACAAGTGCACTCGAAAAGTGTAAGAAATAAATAGTCTTTTCTTAAAAAACCTCTTAACTCAGCTCGATCCATTTTTGGTAAAATAAAGAAAACCAACTGGAGGTGTCTCATGAAACGTATTTTTACGATAGCCGTCCTACTGATCCTTGTCGTTTGCGTCATCGTTTTCGAACCGTTCCGTGGTGCGCCACCGAACCCTGAAGTTAAGGTAAACGGAAAGGATGTTCCGACCGTCCAAGGGTCTTATTGCTGGAATAGCTTACTCCGCAGTCAATGTGTCGATAAGACATACCGTGACGGTCTTGATCTAGCAAAGAGAAAAACGCCTGTTACTGTCTCTGCTGGAGCATCCGTCCGTATCGAATTATCCGGTGATCTTAAAAGCGTGAAATTATCGCAATGGAACGATCAAAAACAGGGATCCCCCGTCGCTTTGAAAAAAAATCAATTCAACGCCCCAACAGAACCCGGTCTCTATGCGTATGAATTAAATTCGCGCTGGAAACAAGGAGACGGACAATTCGGATTCTTACTGAAAGTGCAGTAAATACAATAACCCCACTGTCGTCTCATGACTTCAGTGGGGTTTGCTGTCATCCGGTTTGACGATACAGTTGCAAGATTCCGAAAACGGTCAAGATGAGATATCCTGTTCCGATGAACAGAAAGACTGGGCGAATCAATTGATCCTTCGGTTGACGCGTAATGCCTTCGAAGAAACAACTGATGATGAAACCGAGGACTAACATCCCGCCATACATGAAAAGGAACGAGACAAGAAGACCAACGAGACTTGGTTGCGTGAGTGATAGAGCTAGCCACAAAATACAACCAATGAATACGGCAAGCATGAGGGTACCCAATACAATCCCGATAAGTGAATGGATCGTGTTTAGTCGTCGGATCACATCATGACGTTTGACGAGACGCTCCACTAATGTCATCGCTGACAGACAGGTCAATAAAAATAAGATTAAGAAATAGATCGCTTGCTCGACTGGACGGAACGTCGTGAAAAAGACAGCTCCGGTAAGAACAAGGAGTGGAGATATGAAAAAAATCAAAGGTTTCATTTCTTTCCTTCCTTTCGTACGACTTTCTTGAAAGCGAACGCGTGACCCTTCCAATGTATCATACAACCTGTTACATTTTTTACCACAATAATCATTTTTCAAATTTTGATACCTATGCACCTTTTTCAATAATTGTAAAAAAATGATAAAAAAATCTTTACGGTTTCATTCTGTATATGCTAGGATGAGACAAATCACATGAATCAAACGCGTCGAAGAGAACAGTACGTCATCTCGGCTTTTCCTAGAGAGCTCCGATTGGTGGGAAGGAGCATCAGCCATTGACCGAACCAAGCCTCTGAGCAGCACGGTGGAACCGAATCGGGGATATCGTGACGGGTGCTCCCGTTATCGAGCTCAGGTATTTGCCGTTTGAAAACGGTCGTACCGATGAAGGCGATACCGGTGACGGTCTCGCGAACAGGGGTGGCACCACGACACGTACAGTCTCGTCCCCAAGACCAACGTCTTGGAGGTGGGATTTTTTTATTGGCTTAAAACACAATAAAAAAGGAGTGTGTCATATGTCGAATTGGAAATACCCTGGATTGCTATTACTTGGTGTCGGTGTCTCGAACATCGGCGCTTGGGTCTACTTCATCGCCTTGAATTTAATTGTCCTTGAACGAACGGGATCAGCGTTCGCCGTCTCCGTTCTCTATATTCTGTTGCCGATCTCCGCACTGTTGACGAGCCTCTGGTCCGGTAGTGTCGTCGATCGGATCAATCAGCGCCGCTTGCTCGTCATGCTTGACGTCGCGCGTGCAGGGCTCGTCTTTTCACTGACACTGATTGATTCGTTGTATGTCCTCTATGCGCTCGTCTTTATCCTGAACATCGGTAACACACTGTTTGAGACATCGTCATTGATCTACATGACGAAGCTCGTCCCGGAGACGAGTCGTCAACGGTTCAATGCGTTGAAGAACTTTATTCAATCAGCCGGCTTTATTCTCGGACCGTCGATTGCTGGATTCTTATTTTTGATCGGTTCTCCGGAGACGGCAATCGTCCTGAATGCGGGAGCGCTGTTGTGTTCTGCTGCCTTGCTATTCGTCTTGCCCGACGTCCGCCAGGCAGAAACTCCAGCGACGTCCTTCTCACTCCAAGTGATTCTTGCGGACTGGAAAGAGACGCTTCAGTTTGCACGGACGCGGCGCTACGTCACGCTCGTCTACGCCTTCTATGCGCTGATGCTCGTCCTGATGAGCGGACTCGATTCACTCGAAGCCTCGTTTGCGACGATCGTGTTGCAACTGGATGAAAGCACGTATGGATTTCTCGTCAGTATCGCTGGAATCGGCATCATCTGTGGTTCTGCCGTCAATGCGATTTTCACGCATCGCTTGTCGCTCCGCTTCTTGATTCAATTCGGAGCACTAATGACACCAATCGGTTATGTGATCTTTGCCACAGCGACATCGTTCCTGACGGCAGCAATCGGCTTTTTCTTGCTGACGTTCGCCCTTGCGTTTGCGAACACCGGCTTCATGACGTTTGCTCAAACGCACATTCCGGTCGAAACGATGGGACGATTTCTCAGTAGTATCCACGTCGTCCAGTCAGCTGGTGTCATTCTCTTGACGGCGTTGATTGGTTTTTATGCGGAGACCTCAATCCGCTTGACGTATACCGTCGCTGCAGTCAGCTTTCTGCTCATCGGAGGATGGATCGTTTGGATCGTCCAGGATCGAACGAAACGGCATTATTTTACGACGAAAACGGACGAAACGATCAAGCTTTCGTCATGAGAAAGGAAGGGATTAATGAACCTGACCGCAAAACGAATTTTCCTCCGTCCGCTTGACGTGACCGATGCACACGTCTTATTCGAACAAACCCAGGATGAGACATTACGTTATTTGACTGGTACGACAGCAACGTTTTCGATTGAACAGATTGAACAGCACATTCTTTCGATTCAAGCTGATCCATCGCGCTTCGATTTCGTTATCTGTTTGAATTCTGGTGGGTGAATGTTCCATTTTAGACATTGTGGCCGAGTTGAAACAAGCGGGCTTTCGCATTTCGATGCGTGCCCTCCCCTGGACCGGTCAAGGATACGGGACAGAAGCGATCGCGTGTATCATCCGGTTTTGTTTCGAGGAACTTCGACTTCATCAACTTGAACTTGAAGTGTTTTCGCATAATGAGCGTGCCATCGCTTCGTATAAAAAAGTTGGCTTTGACATCGTAGAAACGATTCCTGCTGCTGTATCCTATAAAGGGCGTTCGTTCGACGAAATCATCATGCGGAAATGTAGCCCACTCTATGCTTAAAAGCATCACTCCTGATGTAGCACCTCCTTCGTGAGGTGCTTTTTCTAATCGATTAAAAACGAACATATCGAATTAACAGATTTTTTAGTCAATTCACTATTATTTGTATATAATGGAAAAATAAAAAGAAATATATGGATATGTACATAAGTGATAAGGAGGTCACATTACACAATTTTCTTCAAATCAAACGAAAGCGAGGGATAGTACATGTTGAGATTTATCTGGAATTCCTGGTGGCGCAACAAGGAACGGTTCATTCTGCTCCTCGTCGGCGTCCTGATCGTCAGTACCGGACTAAGTTATTTAATTGGTACGACGCAAGCCAACAACGGAACGGTCGTCGATGAACTGCAAAAACGCTGGGGCTCATCGTATGATATCGTCGTTCGTCCGGAAGGCAGCCGGAGCGTGACGGAAGACTTGAACCTGCTTGAGCCGAACTATATGAGTGGGCTCGACGGCGGGATTTCCCGCAAGCAATACGAGACAATCAAGCAGATTGCTGATGTTGAGGTCGCAGCACCAATTGCGATGATCGGGAACTATTATACGGATGCTGTGAAGGATACCTACAACTTCAAGGAACCAGGCATTTATAAGATTTCATATAAAGATATGCAAGATACTGGACTAAAAAAAGAAACAGAGTCTATGTCGTTCTTTGCCGGAGCAGGATGGTCCCCTCCTGAGAGTGACGGATTGAATCGAGATATTTCACCGCAAGAACTAGGCGAGTTTCCCATATACGGTTACGGGAGTGCAGTGATGCTTGCCGGGATTGATCCGGAAGCAGAAGCACAACTCGTTGGACTCGATCAAGCAACCAAAAATGCTACGCATAGTCGTTATTTCACGAAGGACGATGTCGTGAACGATTATGGTGACGGTGTCTGGAACATCCCATTAATCATGAACAGTCAAGAGTACGTCAATGCTTCGCGGACCTATCGCTACGAGAAAGTCGATATTCCACTCGTCAAAGATTCAATGGTTGAAACGGTGCGCAGTATCATGAAAAAAGGTGGCGAATCTTATCTCAAGACACTCCCTCTCAAAGATACGAAGGAATACTATATTTCGACAGAGCAAGCATCAAAGCAACTTATTAAGAACATTCTCGAAGATAAGGTTCCGGAAAATGCAAATGGTGGCTTTGACTGGATGTATCTAAAACCATCGTCCGTCGAGTATCAAACGATTGCTAGCCCCTTTGCCAAACGTTGGCCATTTACTTATCAAGTAACGCCTCAAGAGGTTGCAAAAGAAGTTCTGATTTCGAAACGATCGATGTATCGAAAAGCTCGTATTTTCGGTGACGGTACGGGTAATCTTGATAAAGTACCGAAAATGCATTTGAACTATATTGGTGTCTTTGATCCGAAGAAATTGAACATTTCGAAAGACCCATTGACGGAACTGCCGATGGAGACCTATTTCCCGGCGAAAGCCCAATGGGTCATGGACAAGAATGAAAAACCGGTCAATCCAGTCCGGGAAGTCAAACCGACGAACGATCCGTATGACTTTTTGACGAAACCACCATCGATGCTGACGACGCTTGACGCCGCCTTTAAGTTACGTGGTGATAAAGCCATCTCTGCCATTCGTGTCAACGTCAAAGGTGTCGAGACGATGAACGCGACGAGTGAGAAAAAGTTGAAAGCTGTTGCTCAAGAGATCGAAGACAAGACCGGTCTGATCACCGACGTCACGCTTGGCTCCTCGCCACAGCTCGCGCTGACATACCTCCCTGGATTAAAAGGTGAATCGGCACTCGGTTGGATCCAGCAACCGTGGATCAAACTCGGTTCATCGATGGCCATCTTTCATGAAGCAAAAGTCGGAATGAGCGGCATCATCGCCAGTGTCATCGCTGTCGCACTCGTGTATGTCTTTAGTTCAAACATCATCTTACTTTATGCCCGCAAGAAGGAATTCGCGATTTTGCTCTCACTTGGTTGGCGACCACGTCAGCTCTCGAAATTGCTGTTCCTGGAAGCGACACTACTCGGGACACTCGTCGCCTTGATTTCTTGGACGATCCTCGGTTCATTCTGGCTGACGGCGGATCATCCGATTGCCTTATCACGAATTATCTTGATCGGACTTGCCGGTCTATTGATTTACTGGGGCGGTACGCTCGTCCCAATGACGCTCATCCGCCGGATTCAACCATTCGAAAGTATGCGTTCTGGTGAAGTCTCAAAAGGTCGTCGCTTCGTCCGGGCACAAAGTGTCCTTGGGATGAGCATCAACCAACTTGCAACGTACTGGCAACGGACGATCCTCTCGACGATCGCGATCGCCTTGCCAACGAGTCTGTTCATCTTCTTCCTGTTCATCACCTTCCGACTCAAAGGTGTCTTGTATGCAACATGGCTCGGTGAATACGTTGCCCTTGAAGTCGGCACGATGCACTATGTTGCGATGGGTGTCGCTTTACTCATCGCCATCTTGACGACGACGGAGATCATGTGGCAAAACGTCAACGAGCGGAAGAGTCAGCTCGCTGTCTTGAAGGCAACCGGCTGGCGGAACGGTCAAATCCGGACGCTCGTCTTAAGTGAAGGATTGATGACGGGACTGTTCGCTGGAATCATCGGTTTGCTCATTGCCCTTGCGATGATCGGTTTCGTCTATAACCAGTTCCCAACAGGTGAGCTCGGTTTCTTGAGTGTTATGTTGTTGCTTCCTGCCATCACGGGAGTTCTCGGTGCCCTCTTACCCGCTCAACGCGCCGTCAGCATTACACCAAATGCTGCGATTGGAAGTGTCGCAACGAATACGAAAGCGACGGAACGACGCTTCCGACTCGCCTTGTCCGCAGTTGGTGGTGCCCTTGTCGTTGGTGTCGCTTCCCTGTTCTTCTTTGCTACGACAGAAGAAGGACCAACGTCTACCAAACCGGTACAAACAGCTGCACCAACGGTCAAGACGACAGGAACGAAATTGGCAGATGTAAAAGACAAGAAAAAGAAAGCGTCCTCTATGAAAAAAGTCAATTCGAGCAAGCTCGATAAATTGATGAAACGCGGTGTAATTCAAACTTATCCGGGAGACCCGAAAGCGAAGAGAAATATTTTCCGCGTTGATAAACTTCTTCTATCACCACCAAAAGAGTTGAAATTGCCAACTCTCGATGACGAACAATATGTCACGGTACCGGTTATTTTAGAGAACTACAAGGATAGTAACGTAGAAGGTGGACCTGCTATCTATAGACCGAGCACATTTACCCTAGAAGATACGAACGGGAAAGTATACGAAGCTGTCGATTATGAGAATCGGAATCCAGATGTTTGGAAGGACGGCTATCGCTACTTTGCTCCTTCCGTTTCTCGTGTCGACCTTGTCTTCCGTGTACCGCGTGATAAAAACACGTACGTCCTCTTCGCGACAAGCGAAGCCATCGCCAAACCAACGACCGTCAAAATTGAAGTCAATGCTGTTGACGATACATCAACCACCGCAAAGAGTGGAGAAAAGAAACAGTCGAAAAAAACGAATACAGGTGTCATCAAGAAATTGATGGATAAAGGTGGCAAGCAAACTTATCCAGGTGATCCTAATGTTATGAAGTACCATGGGTTCAAGGTTAGTTCTGCTAAACGAGTTCAACTCCCTGATTTACCATCATCCAAACAAGCTGTTTCTGTCACACTTGAGTTACAAGTAAAAGGTGAAGCTACAGCTGATTCATACATCGACTACAAACCATTTACATTCCCATTGATTGATAGCCATAAGAAAAGTTATACTTCTGAAAAAACAATCAATCACAATAAAAAAGCCTACTCAGAAAACTTAGGATACCACGCTCCTTTACACTCAAAAATCGATGTCATCTACATCGTTCCAAAAACTGAGAACACTTTCGTTATGAACGCATATGGCGGATTTACCGGTTATCTCTACACCGTCAAAATCAAATTGTGATTAATGCTTTCATCTATTCAATCACTGGCTGTCGTGTGACAGTCAGTGATTTTTTGTTTATGTTGACATATGATTTTTACTGAAATCGTTTGCTACACGTCCAAATTTGTTAAGATAATAGACGGAAAATAACTGGAAATAAAAATACGTATACGAGGATTTACTATGACATACTTCATGTATTTGTTTTGTTTGATCGTTTGGGGACTGAACTTCATTGCCGTTAAAATCCAAGGAACACCTGTCGCCTTGGAATTATCCCTGACCTATCGATTAGCGATGACCGCTGTTCTTTTCATCCTATTCGCGTTATTCGTTAAACGAACGAACAAACCTACCGCGACGGACCTGCCATTCATCGGCGTATTCGGTGTCTGTAACTTTGCGCTTAGTTACTTATGTCTTTATTATGCGACGATGTTAAGCTCTGCCGCCATCGTGACGTTGATATTCTCACTCAAGGTCATTCTGACACCGATCGCACTGCGTCTGTTCTTAAAAGAGACACTCCATGCACGCGTTTGGATCGGTGGATGTTTTGGTATCATCGGCGTCGGTGTCCTGATCGTTCCGAGTTTAAGCAGCATCCATGGACTGACCGATTTAAAAGGGGTCTTGATCGCCTTGATCGGTACGCTATTAACGGCAGTGGGCAACGTCAGTTCAGCGCGGAACGCCAAACAACAAATCAATCCGGTCCATGCCAACGCGATCGGATTCACTGTTGCGAGTCTACTGATGGGCGCCATCGTCTGGTTCCAAGGAACACCGCTTACGCTCCCGACAACCGTTACCTATCTTTCTGCTTTACTGTATTTAACCGTGATCGCATCGTTTCTTGCATGGCTGTTTTATTTGAAACTCGTCAAACGGATCGGTGGTGCGAAGAGCGGTTATATGGTCGCGCTATTTCCGTTGATTGGCGGTGTTGCTTCCGTATTGATCGGTGAATCGACGGTATCTCTTCCCTTAATCATCGGCTGCCTATTTAGTTGCATTGGGGCTTCGATTGCTTTAGGAATTGGTGTATCGCGTCAACGAAGAAACGCCATACCGGATACGGCGGACAAGATGGGTTGATTCAAACCAGTCTTTTCAACCACTTTTCAATTGGACAGCGGTTCAGTGAATTCGCTCATGAACCGCTGTCTATTTTTCGTTTTAAATCATAAGTCAATAAAATCAGATTTACCAGAAACTCTATCCACCAATAGAAGGAATTTTATTGTTTCTTGTGGAAAAATATGCTAGATACAATCAACTTATCCACTTTACGATATTTTAGGAGGTGCTCAAATTCTGAAATACATCTTGATCGGTTGTTTGGTTGCTATGATCGCATTTTTCCTCTATTTTGAACCGTTTCGAATCGAACCCTATGATCCAAACGTCGAAGTAAACGGTAAAGCGATACCGACTGTCCAAGGTTCTTATTGCTGGTCCAGTATGTTCAGCGCTCAATGTGCGGACATGATTTATGTCGATGCGCTACACATGACTGAAAATAGTAAACCCGTCATCGTTTCACCCTCTGACAAAATCAATCTCTCGTTTGATTGTAAACCTGATATGCTCGAAGTCGTACGCTGGGATTCGAAAACGAAAAGTAAACAGGTTTCATTAAAAAATGACATACTCATCGCTCCGTCTGCTCAAGGTACGTATACCTATAAGGTCGTTGCCGGATGGAACGAACATGGTGACGGTCTATCTGCCTTTTTGATTCAGGTCCGATGAAACCCAACTCTCTCAAACAGAAGATGAATGACTATGCGTAAAGGTTTTCCGACTCTGACTTCCCTTGCTTCCACTTGCCGTATGTCTGTTCAATGCCTTCGGCTCCGACGATAAAAATATCTTGTTGTTTCTGACGAGCCCTGTTTTCGGCTTCTTGATTTACAACCCGTTCTTAGAACACGGCTGGATTCCTTCCATGTTCCGCTGTTCCTGATCTACATGTGACCTTAATTAGTTGGTTCTTGATCGGGTTACGGATTAATATCATACTTTCTGTTTTGTTTAGATGCATTCATGATTAACTGAGGAGGAGAATACATATGGGTCCGACCAATGACATGTGGGTGTGGATATTATTCTACGCTTTCTTTTTCATCACGCTGATCAGTGCAATTTTCGTCGCGTTCAAGCATCCAGCCTTGAGAAAGGAATCGATCCGAGCGGTGGTAGCGATGCTTTTCCTGTATGCATTATTCATTTGGAATTCCTTGTACCGTCTTGACATGACAGAATTCAGACATTTTTACGAAGGATTGACGACACTGCGACCGTGGGCATGGATGTGTGTCTTCTTGTTCGCCTACACATTAAAGTGGTGGTATCTCGTGTTTCTTCACAAACGTCGTCCGACTCCCTCTTCACATGAGCTACAGCAATGACTTACATTTTCGAAAACCTTTGAAGGAGCTACCTGATATGAAAATACAGCGATTCGCATCTGCCTTTTGTCTCTCGACCGTCGTTTGGACGACAGCAGGTTGTTCCATGATGGAAGAACAAGCAACACCGCGTGTAGCACAAAAAAATGTCACGTCACCTGAACAAGTGAACGTTTCCTCAAAAAAAGTAGCGACCGATACTAAAAACCAATCCCCCATCGAATTAGAAAAGCAAGCTGAGCGCATCACGTTAGGGCAAACGAAAACGTACGACCTCTCTTCTTTACTGAGCAAACATCGTCTCTCAATCGATCCCCAGTATGCTTATCAAAACCAAATCTTCTACTTTGACCTACAAGAAAATAAGAGCACCATCTATACATACGATACGAAACGACAGCATCAAAAAATCGTCCGTGCGACGAAGCATGCAATCCCGATGGTGACGGGTACAGGTGCGCTTTTATTATGGGTCGAAACGGAAAGGCCGTCAAAAACCGGAGTAAAATGGTCGATTCGTCAACTAAACATTACGACGAATCAGGTCAAAACGCTCGATACTGGCGAAAGCCGCTTCAATACGTCCCCTCCGAAAATCGATGTCACGTCAACTCGCGCGTCCTGGATCACACAAGAATCGACTCCACAAAAAATGGTTTCCACGATAAAAACGTATTCATTAAAAACCGGAAAGATCACACCACTCCAGTCATTCATCTTAAACACCGGGAAGACGCGAGACGGTTTATTCACGTACGAGCACCGCGATAGCGATGACGGCGTGACCTTGTACACGTCTCACTACAAAAACGGGAAAAACGTCCGTGTGCTTGAAACTTTGGATGGTGCCTATAAAAAAGAGATATCCGGATTGATTGATTTCAGTCGCAGCGGCACCTATTTCGCTCTTGGAACAGAAGGCTACGCCATGTTCCAACCCATCGGATTGAACGAACAGATACTGAATTATTCCGCCTCAAGTGCCCAAACGACGATCGACGGCATTCAATTCCTTTCGAACACACAAGTCGTCTTCCGCGAAGGCATCAATCAGTTGATGTATGCGGACTTAAAAGCGAAGACCGTCGCTCCTTTAACGGACTTTGAAGAGTTGGTATCCTTTCCACTACTGCAAGATGGGAAACTCACTTACTCCATCACGAACGGGGAAAAATCTACCTTGCATGTCGTGAAGCTTCTCCCTTCTAATTAAACGATCATGATCTTAATCTAACGAAAGAAAGTCGTTTTCGGTACTCTGTACGAATGACGACTTTTTCTTACATACTCTTTTGTATTCTTAAGAAGGACATAACTTCACAGGTCTTTCGTAATGCTTATACATCAGCTATTGAGACAACAGAGTAAAACTGAATTTTAAGTCAAACGCATACCAATACATCAGTGAGGAGAGCGAATATGAACATCCGACAATTGTCCGTCCATGAAGAGCCACCGATGGAGCTTTTGCTAGCAGCAGACCCGTCTCAAAAATTAGTCGAAAGCTATGTAAAAAGAGGTCATTGTTTCGTCGCTGAAAGGAATGATCAATGGATTGGTATATATGTACTTCTCCCAACAAGACCCCGAACGATAGAAATCGTAAATATCGCCGTGGATGAGTTGTATCAAGGACGAGGTGTCGGAAAGGATCTTTTACGACATTCGATTCATACAGCGAAAACACTGGGGTATACGACCATTGAAATCGGGACGGGCAATTCAAGCATTGGGCAGTTGGCACTTTATCAAAAATGTGGATTTCGAATCGTCGGAATCGATCTGAACTTTTTCTTAAGACACTATGAAGAAGAGATCATCGAAAACGGAATCCGGTGCACGGATATGATTCGGTTATCGCAAGATATATAAGAATTTCAGTATTCTTTTCGAAAAGTAGATTCCGCTATCTCACAATAAAACTTGAACGATTATGGTTGAAACATCATTAGGCTATTGATACTAAATAGGATTGCAAAAAATAGATTCATCCCCCATAATATGAACATACGTTCTTATTATAAGGAGGTCCATCATGCAGCACCTTCAAAAAGAAATGACTCATCCGGTGTCGTTATCCACTATGAATCCGCTTATTTGCCTCTCCATCGATTCATCCGTTATTCTTCACAACGGTTCTTCCATTTCGACGTCTTATAAAATGGAAGTCATGTTATTCATCGCTTTACGGGAGAGATTATCCTTAAAACTGCTTCCTCCCCATCATTCCCGTGGCGCTGCAGAACTTGTCTACATAGAAGAAGTCGACTTCGAGAGTCGACAGTTGACGCTCTTTCATATGAACGATTCGTCATTGTCCTATCATCGCTACGTCGAAAACGACTACTACCTCTCGAAACAGCCTCAACTATTACTTAGCATGATATGAGTTCGAACAAAATGATGACGTCAAAAAAGGTTGAATCCGTTTCGATGACTGAATGGATTCAACCTTTTTTGCGCTTTTCGGCAACAACGCTATTTCATTTAACGATACGAACGTTCAATCACGAAGTTCGTCTTATCCCCACGGAAGTAGGATCGTGAATACTCGATGATCTGTCCTTCCTGATCCTCCGTTACGGTTTCGATGTAAAAACACGGCGCATTGATCGGACATTTGAGATGACTACTGATGGATTCATCCGCAAGGACGATTTCGAGTGACTCCGTCGTTTTCGCCACTTGGATATTGAAGACCTTCGATAGCGTATCAAACAACGAATGTTCTGCTTGTTCCTTCGTGATCCCTGGAGCAATCGACCACGGGATGAATGAGATCTCATATTGTGTCGGTTCACCGTCAGCATGACGAATCCGTTCAATCTTCTGGATGGGTGCTTGTTCTTTTACTGGGAAGACTTCCGTCAAGACGTCGGTCGCTGAGACGACGGATAATTGAATCAATGACACCTCGCCCCGCTTTCCCTGCACCGCTAACTGAGCGGCGTAATTGTTCGGTGTATGCGACAACGTCTGTCGCACTTTTTTACCAGCGACGAATGTCCCACGCCCTTGCTGTCGAATCAGATATCCTTCAAGCGTCAACTGATTCAATGCTCCCCGAACGGTCGTCCGACTGACATCAAACTCTTCACAAAGTACATACTCCGTCGGGAATTTCTTTCCTTCTTCGTAATAGCCTCTCTTGATTCGCGACAGTAACTCTTCCTTGATTGCCGTCTGTAACGTCGATTGCGACATACCGCCACCTCCTCCTCTTATCCTTTGTGCCTTTATTGTGATACAGACATCATACAAATGCAAATACAAATCTTAATTTGTTTTATTTGTATTTTTATATTGCTCTAAGTTGTATTATTTGTTACATTTGTTACAACAAAAAGAAATCGCTTTCATGAGGAGGAATTCACAACATGCCACTCAAGGTCGTCATCATCGGTGGAGGCTCTAGCTATACACCGGAAATCATCGAAGGTTTCATCTTGCGTCACCATTCCTTTCCGGTCGACGAGGTCGTACTTGTCGATATCGAAGACGGAAAAGAGAAGCTTGAAATCGTTGGTCAACTTGCACAACGGATGATTGACAAGTCTAACGTGAAGATCGCACTTCGTTGGACACTCGATCGAAGAGAAGCGCTCCGCGGAGCCGACTTCGTTTCGACGCAAATTCGGATCGGGGGTCTTGCGGCACGTGCGCTAGACGAGCGCATTCCACTGAAGCACGGCTTTATCGGGCAAGAAACGAATGGTGCTGGCGGTATGTTCAAAGCGTTCCGGACGATTCCCGTCTTACTTGAGCTCGCTGACGAGATGGCGGAACTTTGTCCCAACGCCTGGTTAATCAATTTCACTAATCCTGCAGGAATCGTGACCGAAGCACTTCTAAAACATTCCAAACATCAGAAGGTCATCGGTGTCTGCAACATCCCGTTCAATATGCGGAATTCCGTTGCTGAAATCCTGCACGCCCCCGTCGAGCACGTCTCGATTGAATTCATCGGATTGAATCACTTCATCTTCGGTCGACAGGTCACGGTAAATGGTGTCGATCGGACAGAAGACGTTCTTGCTGCGTTAAGTCAAGGAAATGACTACTCCCCAGCGAATATCGTTGGACTCGGTTGGTCCGAGTCGTTTCTGAATTCGATCAAATTGTTGCCGAACCCGTACCATCAGTATTATTTCCAAACGCGTGACGTGCTCGCTAAAGATTTACAGGCTTACGAAGAGCACGGAACACGCGCTGAAGTCGTCCAAGAAGTCGAGCGCCGCCTATTCGAACAATACCGAGACGTATCGCTCGACGTGAAACCGAAGGAGCTTGAGCAACGCGGTGGAGCCTATTACTCGGATGCAGCATGTAACTTAATGGACTCTCTTTATAACGACCGTGGTGATATCCAAACCGTCAATACGCTGAATCAAGGGACGATCCGTGACTTACCGGAAGAGGCGGTCATCGAGGTCAACGCTGTCATCACAAAAGCCGGACCACGACCACTTTCAATCGGTAGCTTGCCACTCCCCGTCCGTGGACTGATCACGAACTTAAAGACATTCGAACAACTGACGATTCAAGCAGCCATCACAGGAAAGTACGAGGATGCTTATCTGGCTGCCCTGATGAATCCATTGATTCAAGACGAAAAACGGATCGATGCCTTACTTGAAGAGCTGTTTCGCGCACATCATTCTTACCTACCCCAATTCCAACTTAAGGAGGTTCTCTCATGAATAAGTTCATTGAAATCGCCGGACGGATCGGTTCCCAGCGCCATCTTGTCGCTATCCGTGATGGCTTCGTCTCTGTCATGCCGCTCATCATCGTCGGTTCACTCGCGATTCTGATCAATAACTTCCCTGCGATCCAGCTCGGTAGCTGGTCGCTCGATTTCGTCGGCTCGATGAACAATGCTTTTGGTGAAGGTAGTTGGCAACGGCTTGGCGGCAACATTTGGAATGCCTCCTTCGCGATTCTCGGCTTACTAGTCGCTTTCTCGATCGCCTATAACTTGGCACGTTCCTATGATATCGACGGTCTCGCCGCTGGTATCCTGTCAATCGCTTCTTATGTCATGCTCGTTCCAGTCACGAAGGATTGGGGACTTAGCTTCGCTTGGCTCGGTGCACAAGGCTTATTCGTCGCCATCATCGTCTCGCTGCTTGTGACGGAAGCGTTCCGCCTTCTCATCCATACGAAGCTGACGATCCGAATGCCGGAGGGTGTGCCAGGTGGTGTCACACGATCGTTCCAAGCGTTGATTCCTTCGGTGATCATCTTGACGGTCGTTGCTGCGATTCAGTTATTCATTCAAGTAAAACTCGAACTCAGTATCTTCGAAGTCATTTTCAAAGCAATTCAGCAGCCGCTTCAAGGCTTCGGTGATTCGCTTGCCGCTGGTCTGATCATCGCCCTATTGAACCATGTCCTCTGGTTCTTCGGTCTACACGGCACGAACATCATCGGGTCAGTCATCGAGCCGATCTACTTACCACTGATTGAACAGAACTTAGCTGCTTTTCAAGCTGGTGCCTCAGCCTATGACGTCCCGTACACGGTAACAAAACCGTTCCTCGACGCGTTCGTCTTCATGGGGGGCTCTGGTACGACGTTGTCACTACTACTTGCCATCTTCATCGTCGTAAGGAAACAACGCAATCATCCCTATCATCAAGTCGCTAAGCTATCAGCACCAGCTGGTCTGTTCAATATCAATGAACCGGTCATCTTCGGTATGCCGATCGTGCTCAACCCGGTCATGTTGATCCCATTCATTCTTGCACCAGTCGTCTTGACGGTCGTCTCATATGTTGCACTATCAACCGGAATGGTTCCAAAGACGGTCGCTATCGTACCATGGACGACACCACCGATCATCAGCGGATACCTTGTCACCGGTGGTAGCATTCGCGGTGTCCTACTTCAGGTGTTCAACTTAACGCTCGCGACACTCATTTACATCCCGTTCGTCGTAGCAGGAGCTCGCGCTATGACTGCCGAAATCAATCGAAACAAAGACAGCATCCACGAAGGAGAGAAAATCAGTTGAAGACAGAATCAATCCAACAACTATCGTTCATGATTATCTTACATGCCGGAAATGCACGCTCGAGTGCTTTTGAGGCGATCGCTGCTGCCAAACGCAGTGACGAAGCACTTGTCCAAGCGAAACTCGAGGAAGCAGAGACCTCGTTTCTTGAGGCACACAAACTTCAGACAGAACTGTTGCAAGAAGAAGCACGAGGAACGAGCAACGAGATGAGTGTTCTACTTGTCCACGCTCAAGATCATCTGATGACGGCAATGACAGTCAAGGAATTGGCGACCGAGATGATCGACATGATCACTAGAATCAACCGATTGGAGGAAACGAAATGAACATCTTACTCGTCTGCTCAGCAGGCATGTCCACCTCAATCCTAGTAGAAAAAATGCGGACGGAAGCTGAAGCAAGAGGACTTAATGCAACGATTGAAGCGGTCCCCGAATCACGATTAAAGGAACATACGACGATGGACGTCATCTTAATCGGTCCGCAAGTCCGCTACCTCGAGAATAAAATCCGCTCAGCAGTTAACGTGCCGGTTGCCGTGATTGACAACATGGCATACGGATTGATGAAGGGCGATCAAGTGCTTGATCAAGCACTCTCGCTGACTGGCACGGCACATGCCTAAAACGCGTTTAATCGTCAATGCTGATGATTTCGGTTTGACGACGGGTATCAATCAAGGCATCATCGAGAGTCATCTCAACGGTCCCGTCCATTCGACGACGCTGATGATGAACGGACATGCGGTCGAAGACGCCGTTCGACTTTCTCAGCAACACCCGGACCTGCATGTCGGCGTACATCTCGTGCTCTCTTGGGGAAAACCGCTCGCTTCGACAAGTCAGTCGTTAACAAAGGAGGACGGGACGTTTCGTTTCACGAGTCGCTTTTTGAAGGAAGAGCCACCGGATCCTGAAGACGTCTACCTGGAATGGAAAGCCCAGATTGAAGCTTTTCTTGCTACCGGGCTGTCGTTGCACCACTTAGACAGTCACCATCATATCCACGGCTGGTCCGCGATCGACTCTGTCATCGTCGAGCTCGCAAAAGAATATCAAACAACATTTCGTGCTATGGGGAACGCGAAACACCAGGATCTCTGGCTGACGAATCGCTTCGATGAGAGGTTTTATGGAGATGGCGTTTCGTTTGCGACACTTGATTCAATTTCACCCGGTTCATCCGTTGAGGTCATGGTGCACCCTGCCAACATGGATACGCTACTTCCAAGCGTCACGTCTTATGTGAAGCAGAGACTCGTCGAGAAAGATCTTTTGACGAGATATACTCCACCGGATTGGTGGACATGAAAATAACATCCCTACTGCCTTGACGAACCGAGGAGTAGGGATGTTGTCATTTTCTTTATGAAACGTTGCGATAAAAAGCCGCAATCTTAATTGGAATTAATTTTACAGGTAACTGTCTTAATGGCATAATAATGGTAACCTTTTCATGAGGAGGAGATACTTTTGAAAAAACAGCTTGCTTTTGCCGGTTCTTTTGCACTCTCAGCTATCACGATCGTCATCATTCTTAAATTAGTTGGAGTCGATCTCTAAAGCAATCACTCAAATGATGTAGACTTTCAAATTAATGATTCAATCGCTGTTATGATGCATCGTCTTTCGATCATCTGTAACAGCTTTTCTAGGTTTAATGCTATGGAACGATCGGAAGTGATGAATTGAAAAAAGTCGGAATGAACGTTTTGGTTGTTTCACTCCTATTAGGAGGACTGCTATTTTACTTAGACGTCCGATACGATGAACGATTCGAGCAGCACGTCAGCACTAAGGTTGAGACTTATGTCGAGAAAAAATACGGTCCAGCTCGTGTCGTCTCACTCTACTCTGCTTATGACGACAAACACCGAGATAAGGAAAAACGCTATAAGATTGCCGTAAAAGTCCGTGGTCAAGGGCTCCAAAAAGAGGAATACTTGCTATATCGTCTTCAAGACGACCGAGTCGTTGAGATGGGCACGACGACTAGTTTGCCGAAGCGAAACTAGAGTTTGCGATGATAACTTGTTTCGCACTACATAATATGAAAAGTCAGCTGATTCCTTTTTAGATGGAATCAGCTGACTTTTTTATTTAATCTGTTTTATGACTCCGAAATACCGTAAGCCAGTAACAGTAAATATGACATCATGCAGAACGTAATGAGATGGATGCCGACGAATCCGCACTTGAGTATTCGATGCTTCGTTTTGTACCCTGTGTATACGCCGACTAACGGAACGATAAACAGAAGCAGGATATAGACAGTTCCAAACCCTTTCAGACTGCCTCCGCTCTTCATCAAGAAAAATAAGAAACAAAAACAGATGAATGCAGCTAACGAAAGAATACTGTAACGATTCATAAGCCCTCCTCCACTACAAACACAGCTTAGCGTCTTACCGTCTGAAGATTAAAGTATTCCGATAGCGGCACGATCCGCCCCTGCTCATGCCAGTTTCGGTATGCTTCAAAAACGCGTAAGACGTCCCCGTCATACCGTTCCTCGATGAGATGGTGGATCGCGAGAAAACTCCGCCAATAATCAAACATGATACTCGACAGACTACCGGCATAGGAGGCACTCCCAAATTGATCAATCGAACGCGCTCCATACTCTTCCCGAAAGAGCTCGACCAGCTCTGTCTCAATTAAAGTAATTCGCTTGAATGCTTCGTCCGACAACAGGTGCTTCCGGGGCAGGTACTCACACATTCCCTCTTCGAACCAGATTCCGTCTTCTCTCTCATCGTCGAATTCATCAACGAACAAATCCAAATGATGGGTCAGTTCATGACCAGCAATCGTCAAGACGTGATCTTCAGTAAGCGTTTCGTAGAACGCTCGAATATGCGGTACGTCCTTCCCGTCGAGTTGAGACAAAAATAACGTTCGCCATTCTGCAACGTCTGGTGATATGTAAATCAAGTCCTTATTCGTAAATGCTGGAATCGGAATGTCCGAGAAGACGGTCGTCGCGAGTTCCGCTGACGTCCAAACGATTCCTTTCGGCACGTCGATCAGTTTATACGTCTCTTGTAAGATCGTTTGATACTCGTCTAACCGTGCTTGAAAGCGATACGTGACCGCTTCGTATTTCTCATAGTCCGTTTTTGTCTCAAACGCATGAATCTGTTTCATCATCGCTGTATCCCCCCATCCTTAAAATAGCCTATTTTATTTTAACATATATTGGATAAACATAAAAAAACCACCTGAATCAGGTGGTTCGATGAATCATTCGTTTGCTATTAACACGACGACGTTACCGAATTTTTGCCCCGTATCGACATAACGATGGGCTTCGACGATTTCATCAAGGGAATAGATATGGTCGATGACGGCTTTAAATCGTCCTGCTTCAAACAGTTCATTCAAATAGTGTAGATCTTCTTTCCGTTCTCTCGCTACACCTTGCCCCGCGACGGATGCAAAGGCGCCGTTTTGTTTGACGTGCCGTTTGGCTTGCGTCTTATGGATCTTTCCGGACGCATCAAAGACGGCATCGTATTTCAGCAACAATCCATCGTAACCGTCCCTTGTATAATCGATGACGTGATCGGCACCGAGCGCTTTGACCCGCTCCGTGTTTCGTCCACTACAGACAGCCGTCACCTGCAGCCCTTTTGCTTTGGCGATCTGAACGGCAGCCGTCCCGACAGCGCCCGACGCACCGTAAATCAAGATCGTCTTCATCTGATCGATTTGGAGTTTCCGGAAGAAATGAAGCGACGTCGTACCACCGAACGGGAGACAGACCGCTTCCGTGTACGATGCATGTTGTGGCATTTTAGCAATGCAACGTTTCTCAGACACGCACGCATATTCGGCGTATCCACCGAAGCCAAATCCGGTCAAGGCATGGACACGGTCTCCGACTTGGAACTGCTTGACGTCCTGACCGACTTCGACGACTTCACCGGCAAGAACGACGCCAAGGATTGGTTGTCGCGGTCGCTTGAAGCCGACAGCTAGACGCATCGGAAGTTTCCCTAACAGTGGGACATCGAGCGAACGCATGCGACGATCTCCGGAATGAACAGCAGATGCATGTACTTTAATCAGTAGATCGTTTGATTTTGGAACCGGACGAGGTACCTCTGTGATGTGCAAGACGTCTGGTGGTCCGTAGCGGGTACAGATGGCTGCCTTCATCGTAATGCCTCCTCTGATCGAGATGATGGTATTTCTTTAATCATACGCCGATTCCTGCCTGAATTCCTTTCATTTCAGAGCAAGAATATTTTTATGATTCGTATCAATCAGTTTCATAACTGGTAAAATTTATATAATAATACGATCTCATCTAACCCTATTAACTGACGAAAGCAGGTGCTTGATGCATGCCGACACGTTATTGGCTTTTCGCTTTTATTCTATTCCTTTGTATACCGCTTGATGCCTGTACACATGAGAATGATGCTCGTGTCGTCGAACAGATTGTCGGTGACACGCTTTTCGTCGCTCCGAGTGAACAGCAGCCGGACGAACAGTACGCATTGACAAAGGTTCGTCTGACGACAGACACGATTGTATATGGCAAAACGGATAATACAGCTGCCATTCAGACAGGTGATACGATTCAAGTGACGTTTGCAAAGGACTCGATTGTTGCGACCGAGATCCGTCGAACGAACGATTAAGAAAGAGAGGTTATCCATGATAGTCCAAGTACTTCGCCATCTACGTAATATTTTCATGATTACCACTGCGATTTTTGGTTCATCCTATTTTTTTCAAAAGAATATCGGTAATGATCTCATTGGTTTCCTGTTCATCGGAATCATAGGTGCGATTGGGTTTTTCATTACCCTCGGACTACTCTGGTATCTCAAACGAAAAGAAACGCACGGTTTTTAATAAGTTTGTCAAAGGAGACACGATCATGATAGTACTTACGAAAAAATCACACCTTGTTCGGTTGAAAGTACTCTTCGCGCTTCTGTTCACGCTTTCGATGATTGGTGCTATTTTCGCACCTCATTCTGTCGACGCAGCGACAAAGGAATATTCGTCATACAAAAAGCTAAAACTCGGTATGACCGCGACAGACGTCGCAAAGTCGCTCTACGGAAAATCATATAAGAAATACATAAAGAAAGAACATGGCGTCACGACCCTCAATCACAAGGTAGTATTGAGTGAGATCAAAGACGACTCTGCTTTATACGCTTTCTCATTTTATCCGTACGATGAAAAAAACGATCATTGGTCTTTACAGCGCATGCATCTGATCTTCAAAACGAAACAAAAAGGTCACACGTTATATCTTGTGCAAAAGGAATATACCCCTAAAACGCCCTCGAAAAAACGACTCTTACCTGGAAAGAAATTTAAACCAGGCATGACGATAGCTGAATTCGATCATATTCTTTCGGGCAAAGGGCTAGGTGTCATGACAGCTCACCGCACAGAAGATTACTCTGAGATCGGAAAAGCCTATGATGACAGTACAGTCGAGTATCCAGAAAAACAGACATCGCTCTTTTACTCGTATCGGAATCCAACGGGTGATGAATGGATGATCGTTGAATTTAAATATGATTTCGATCAAAAGAGATACATCGCTCAAAAATAACGAGTATTCATCTTCGGATGAATATTTTTTTACTTTTAATTGAAATTGATTGAATCTTTTTACAGAAATATTCGTAAAAATCTGTATACACGAAAGGAGCTCGACACACATGTATGATTTGTTATTGGCCGTTGGTGTTTGTCTCGTTGGCTATTGGTTCTACTTTGTCTTCTTACTCGGATTTAAAAAAGGAAACATCGTCATGACGTTTAACGAGCGTTTCATCCATCATGAAGACCATATTCAAGCTGTTAAGCGAAGATTAAAGGATGACGGTCGCCACTTCGAGTATCTTGGAGATCGAAAATTCATCGTCGATGGAAAACCGTACTTGTTCATGGAACGGACGGTTCCAGGGGACTTTGGTCCTCTGCAACAGACGATTCTAAAAGGTCAACGTAAAGCGTTCTAACCAAAACACCGCTCCTTCTGTCAATGACAGCGGGAGCGGTGCTTATTTGATTAAGCATTATTCAGGTGTATGTGCATACAATTCATCCATGACGCGTCGAATCGCGGGCAATGAATACTCTATATCAATCCAGGTTTTAAAATAATACTCGAAAAAGACACCTTGGTTCCGCATCCGTTCTAATGTATTAATCGGATCTCCTTCGGTGACCCAATCTAAGTTCTCAAAATTTGTATAACTATCCGTAAATGATACGTCCTCCTCGTGAATGCCTGACTCTAAATAATCATTCGAACAGGTCTCATTTTGTACATCGATTTGTCGATAAAAATCACGAATTCCTTCCTTTGGACGATTGATATGGTAGGACTCACCCGTTTGATAACTCTCCTGGTAATACCATTCCCACAAGATGACCCATTTCCAGACCAACCCATCGATTAGATAATGGCCGATTGCCCGGTCCATTCGGCAAAAGTTAAACCGAAACGTCCGTTCACCAAAGTTTGTCTTCAGCTCCAAGACGACTTTGATGTCGTCAGTTTCCGGAGGATGACCGAAAAACAAAATGCCGTGCTCGAATCCTTGTGCAAACTCATCGATTGACTGGCGGTTGCCTGCTTTATCCTCAAAACTTACTGTAATCGAATCGAACTGAACGATTGATTGCTCCATCTTTTTCCCCACCTTGTATATGTATTCAAAAAAGTGAGCCTCGAGCGAGACTCACTTTTGTTCGTCATGACGAGACGACTTCTCCACCCGTCAAATCGATATGTCCTTCTCCCCATGCGCACATCGCGTCAAGAATCGGCTTCAGCGACCAGCCGTACTCGGATAACGAGTAGACGACTTTCGGTGGGACTTGTTCAAAGACGGTCCGGATGATGACGCCGTCTTCTTCTAACTCGCGCAATTGTTGCGTCAGCATTTTTTGAGTGATTGTCGGCATTAGCTTGCGGAGCTCACTCGTCCGACGCTCGCCTTTGATCAAATGACACATGATGACAACCTTCCACTTTCCACCGATGACTTCAAGTGTTGCTTCGACCGGGATATTGTATGGCATATATGTTCCATCCTTTCGTGATTCTGTTAAGGGCATAGGTACTTTTTAGTGCCTATCGTACTTTAAAGTGCGTACTTCCCAAGCAGATTAGCTGGCTATATGATAGCAATTGTCAACGGAAAGTACAACCTCCTTTTAGACCTTGCATCTAAATGAAGGAGTAGGGTACTTTTTAGTGCCTATCGCACTTTAAAGTACGTACTTCCCGAAAGGAAATACCCCAGTTATGCTGGGGTCATGTCAATCAGATCACGTTCGGTCGGGCCCACCGGACACGATCCCCACTGAAATCATTTATAGGAGGAATCCCCATGAATCAATTAAACTCACAGATCCAGGAGGAACAGGTCCCAAGAAACGGCGGACTTGCCCTACTGGCCTTAGCAATCAGCGCCTTTGGGATCGGTACGACGGAATTCGTTCCCGTCGGACTGCTCGCAGCAATCGCTGGTGACTTAAATATCGGTATCACACTCGCTAGTCTCATCATCTCTGGTTACGCGATCGGTGTCGCCGTCGGTGCGCCGATCTTGACAGCACTAACGAACCGGATGAACCGGAAAACATTACTGATGGCATTGATGGTCGTCTTCATCGCCGGTAACCTGATCTCCGCGATCTCACCGACGTTTGAATTGTTGATCGTCGCCCGATTCATCACTGCCTTTTCGCACGGTGTCTTCTTCTCAATCGGTGCGACGATTGCTGTCCAGCTCGTACCGGAGCATAAAAAAGCGAGTGCCATCGCCTTAATGTTCACAGGTCTGACAGTCGCAACGGTTACAGGTGTGCCACTCGGGACATTCATCGGTCAATCATTCGGTTGGCGCGCGACGTTTTTCGCGGTTGCCGCACTCGGAATCATCGCGATCATCGCAAGTTTCTTCTTGATTCCAAAAGACTTGAAACAATCACCACCTGCTAAGTTCTCCGACATGTTCAAACTGTTGACGAACGGACGCTTGATGCTCGGCTTCTTGATCACTGCCCTCGGCTACGGTGGAACGTTCGTCGCCTTTACGTACTTGACACCGATCATGCAGGACGTCACGAAAATCAGTCCGAGCTTAATCAGTATCATTCTGCTCGTCTACGGAATCGCGGTTGCGATCGGAAATACGGTCGGCGGAAAACTCGCGAACGGTAATCCGATTAAAGCGTTGTTCTATATGTTCATTATCCATGCCATCGTCATGATTGCTCTCTCGTTCATGATTCCGTTCAAGGTTGCCGGTATCATCGGCATCATCTTAATGGGGCTTCTTGCGTTCATGAACGTCCCTGGACTCCAGCTCTATATCGTCCAGTTGGCTGAAAAATATGTCCCAGCAGCAGTTGATGTCGCATCTGCCTTGAATATCGCAGCCTTCAACATCGGCATCGCACTCGGAGCAACGATTGGTGGTCTCGTCACCGATACGATCGGTCTCGTCCACACACCATGGGTCGGCGGGATCATGGTTATCCTTGCCGTCATCTTGACTGGTGTCTCGCGTCGTCTTGAACATCAATAAGGAGGACTACTATGTTTAACGATCATGCAAGTTATCAGCGGATGTATCGGGAGGGCGAGCTCACGCTCGGTCTCCACGTCCCGCTCGAGAATTTCAAGATGCGAACGCCGACGCTTGCCAATCAAGTCGAGCTCGCACAAAAAGCAGAGAACTATGGTTTTACGACACTCTGGTTACGCGACGTTTTATTAAAGGATCCTTATTTTCTTGATCCGGCTGTCGGACAGATTCACGATATGCTGATTTACGGAACGCATCTCCTTAGCCAGACGAAACAGATCGCCCTCGGAACGTCAGCGCTCGTCTTGCCGCTCCGTCATCCGTTACGCTCTGCAAAAGAAGTCGCGACGATTGATGCGTTATTCCCGGAACGCTTGATTCTCGGTGTCTCGTCCGGTGACCGGCAAGCCGATTTCCATGGACTTGGTGTCGATCATCCGAGCCGCGGTGCTCAGTTCAAGGAAGCATTACAAGTGATGGAACAAGCCTTATACGAAGACTATCCGCAAATCGATTCGACGTATGGAGAAGTCCGTGGTGCGACGCTCGTGCCACGCCCGAAGAAACGAATCCCGACGATGATCACGGGTTTCGCACAGCAGGATATGGACTGGCTCGCAAAAAACGGTGACGGTTGGATGTATTATCCGCAAGGTCCGTTCGAACAAGCGCGTGCCATCGAACAATGGCGTGCTGCCAGTCAAGCAGCCGGTACCACAACGTTCCGCCCGTTTTCGATGCCGATGCATCTCGACCTTTCTGCCGATCCGGATGAAGAAGCAACACCGATTCGACTCGGTTTCCGGATCGGTCGCAATCGATTAATCGAGTTGCTCGAATTGTACCGTGAGCTTGGCGTCAATCATTTATTCTTCGCCCTATTCGACGGTGAACGCTCAGCGGAAGACGTCATCGATGAACTTGGAACATACGTCGTACCACATTTCCCACCACTCACGTAATCTACTAAAAGCACTGTTCGTTTGAGCAGTGCTTTTTTGATTTTGTTCACAATTTCAAAAAAGAGCACACTTCCCTCTTTACTTTTGAGTTCTTATGAACTTATAATTAACTCAAGATAACTAATCACCTTAAAGGAGGAAGCGCTGTTGACACTACTCATTGCTTTTCTAGCCATCGTTTTCATCATGCTCGCCCTTGACCTTGGAGTCTTCCATCGCAAGGCACATGAAGTTTCGCTTCGGGAGGCTTGGACATGGACGTTCGTCTGGATCGCGATTGCCGTCGCCTTCGGAGGCTGGCTCTATATCGACCAAGGTAGCGCTGCTGCTGTCGAATATACGAGCGTTTATTTCATCGAGAAGGCTCTCGCGATTGATAACGTCTTCGTCTTCTCACTCGTCTTCGCGTACTTCGCGATTCCATTGAAGTATCAGCACAAAGTTTTGTTCTGGGGAATTCTCGGTGCAATCTTCTTCCGTGTCATCTTCATCGTCGCTGGTGTTTCGTTGCTTGAGAACTTCGCTTGGGTGTACTACATCTTCGGCGCGTTCCTCATCTACACAGGTTGGATGATGTACAAGAACATCGGGCAAGAGACGTCGCTTAAAGACAACAAAACGATTCGCTGGTTAGAGAAACGTTTACCGATCACGCAAGACATCTCGTCTGGTAAGTTCGCAAAACGAATTGATGGGAAGCTGTTTTTCACGCCACTCTTAATCACACTGCTCTTCATTGAAGTATCAGATATCGTCTTCGCCGTCGACTCGGTCGCAGCAAGCTTCGCGTACTCGCGTGATCCGTTCATCATCTTCTATGCGAACATCATGGCGATCCTTGGACTCCGTAGTCTCTACTTCGTCCTCGCGAACTTGATTGATCGTTTCTACTACTTGAAACACGGTCTCAGCTTCATGCTCGTCTTCATTGGAGCGAAGATGATTCTCGGTGATGTCTACAAAATGCCAATCTGGATGTCGCTCGGAACGATTGTCCTCGTCATCTTGATCAGCGTCTTCTACAGCTTCTATAAGACGAAACCAGGAAAATAATCGATCGTAATGCAACAGGGAGTGGATCCATGGATCCACTCCCTGTTTGTGTTAGCCGACCTGTTCGAGCTGACCTTGATTGATCCGGTAGACAGAGTCACAAAGTGCGTCGATGTCCTGTTGATTGTGACTCGTCAAGATGATCGTCTTCCCTTCTTTTTTGAACGACAACAAAAGTTCCCGCAGACGCAAGACACTATCGTGATCGAGTGCGTTGAATGCCTCATCCAAAATCAAGATATCCTGCTGTTCCATGATGGCTTGCGCGATTGCGAGCTTTTGTTTCATTCCGAGCGAATATTGTTTGACCTTCTGACGATTGCCAGGCTGTAAGCCGACGGTCCGCATCGCTTGTTCGATGTCAGCATCTGTGATCACTTTTCGGATCGCTGCGAGTTGCTTTAAGTTCTCAAATCCTGATTTATGCGCGATATAACCCGGTCGATCGATGATGACGCCGACGTTTTCCGGAAAGCGTCGTGTCGGACCGAGCTGTTCATTCCGGACGGTGATCGTTCCCGCGTCCGGATGGATGAAGCCGCAAATCATCTTGAATAAGACGGATTTTCCTGAACCGTTCGGTCCCGTAATGCCGACGATGTCTCCTTTTTGAATCGTCAAATCGACGTCTGCAAATAACGGATTACCTTGATACCCTTTCGTGACCTGCTCGAGCTTGATCATTTCCATGATACGTCCTCCTTATATTCGTATGCTTTTTTGAAACAGAACATACAACCAGACAAGTGAAAGCCCAACATAAATCAACAAAACGATCAAGAGATGTGTCAGACTAAACGACTGCAACTGGGCGAATCCATTCAATCCGGACGGAAAGATGCCATACCGATTGAAGTCCGGCAGTAAGAAAACCGATAAGACGCCGAACAAACCGAGCATCGCGTATCCATCTGGGAATTGCCACAGCAAGATGAAGCTGAAAAGAGAATAAAGCATTAATTGTAACATCGAGATGCCAAACAGTTGCAGCAACAATTGCATCGGTGAAATCGATAAAAGGCTTGTCGAAAGCGATAGTGATACGCCTTGCAGCATTCCGATTACAATCGTTCCGAGGATTAGAAGTGAGAGAGCAAGTAGATAAAAACGCCCTTCCCTTACGAAGACATGCAGTGCCCATTTCTCGAGTCGTTGGTAACGCATCCACGTGTATGGTCCGATTGCCGTCATTTGTTCCTGCAGACGCAATTGACTTAAGTAAGCGAGTCCGAAAAAAAGTATCAGATGTGACACGAGTTGCAGAAACGAACTGTCCTCCGCACTGACACCGTAAAACACGGCGACGAACAGATCACCAATCGTTTGCAGCTCAGTTGACGCTCGACTACTACTGAGTAAGATGTACAGACTAGCAAGCATCGCATAGACTAGATACGGTAATAATTCCTTTTGCGAAGTCAATAGTTGACGGAGCGATTGAATCCATTGGACCGATAAATAAATCAGTGCGATCACGAGACTGAGGATAACGAGTGCCACCCAGGGTTGCATTATATTGGATACAGCCCCGACAGAGAAATACGCAGCGGGTGAAAAGAACTCCCCTACTCCAAACGATGATTTAAAACTAAAGATACACCAGATCACTACCCCTGCCGCCTGAAGCAACAGGCCATTACGCTTTTCATGCAATAGAAACATAAGACACATCAATCCATGTAAAACGATACTTGCAAGCAACCACAGAATCGGTTGTAAGAAAATCACTGACAGGGGTGAGCGGAAAGTCGTAACGAGATGATGACTGATGTTACCACTCGTTGCAAGTTGACTATATGGACTCCACTGCAACGTAAACGGTTGATCAACGGCACAAAGAAAACTCAGCAACAAGACGAATCCGAACAGTGTCAGGACAGCGCGTACATACCATTTTATCGAGTAGTACACCCAGTTCCGAAATGAGCCAACCCGAATCAAAATCGTCGGTTCATACTGCTGTTCAATCGTTCGAAACGAGAGGAACAGCAGTAACGGCATCAGGAAAAAGAGTATTAGGTACATATCATTTTGAATCGCAAATGTGATGTCCCACGCGTTGACGTCTTTGCTGAATTCTTGTGCCTCGGACAGAACTTTTTGTCGTCTATACCATGCGACGTAGCTGATCACGAGGATGAATAGACTGTTCAGTACAATCGAAATGTTTCGTGTCCTCTTCATGATTGGAAGATCCACTCCGGTTTCGGTCGAATCATCGTCAGATAGAGCGTAATGTTAACGACAACCAAAATAGCAAACGGCACGAACACCGTCCAAAGCGGTTGTTCTGTGATATTGAACGGAAAGACTGTACTGATGGGTGAGAACTGTGGTGCTTGCATGATACCCGCGACAAAATTGAAGATATGATAAGCGACGAATGGTAACGAAATTGCGAGATAGACTTGTTCGAGCGCCAAAATCAACAGATAAGCAAGCGTCGCATACGCGGCTCCGTTGAGTCCAATCCAAGCAGCATAGAGGACGGCATAGAGTAACGGATGAATGTCCGCTAAGAACGAAAATGCATTTGAGGTCTCATACGTCTTTTCGCTGAGAGACCAATAGTCAACGAGACCGATGATTGGTTCGACATAATGAATGAGGACGAACGTCACGATTGTCATTAAAAAGAATACGATTCCTGTCAGCATCGCATTGACGAAACCGACCGCAAGAAGATAATCCTTTAGACTCGCACGCGTTCGAACATATGTAAGATAGTTATCCTTGTATTCAGCGATGAAGATTGGCAAGAAAATTAAGACCGCTAGTACCGGAAACAGCATCGGGATCGTTCCTGATAGCGTCTCCTCGAACACTTCGATCGGTAAGAAGAACTGATAGCCTTCATAAATGAAACTGAATTGAAGCACCGGTAACCCGAGAATGATCAGAAGATATAACACGCATCGTTTCACCGTGAATGCTTGCGACCAAATGAGCTTGATTTGCTGCAACATATGACCCCTCCTATTTTCGTAATGCCCAAAACCAATAACCCAGGACGTTAAAGAATACGACTGAGACGATACTTAATAGATGCAATCGTCCTGCATGATGGAGCTTGATGATGCTCCAAATGACCGATGTCACGAGATAGATCGTCATGCCGATCAGCGCGAGCACGGCACCGAATTTCGTGACGTCAAAACTTTCTGTCGTCGTCAGGTGCTGTTCGTCAATCAAATACATGCCGTGTGAAATGAACAACTCCGGTAACCATATCGATTTATGAATGGTGAAGTCTCGCGAGGACGCCGCGTCTTGTCCGGAAATCGATACCAGCAACAGATGATCTTCTAGAAGACGTTCATAAACTTCGATCGAGCGTTCATTGCCATAAAAGGCATCCGCATAGGTGAGCGACTGATGCTGGCTCAACATTATCGTGCCGATAAAGAACACTATCGTTGCAGCGGCGATGCTGATTCCGATGCGGAGCAACCACGAAGCGAACGTCCGCTCTTTTCGATAGACCCACGTCAAGAGCTGATCGACATGTTCCTTGCTACCGTAGCGATACATGGCAAGCTTCGTCGCTTCTTCTTCTGAGTAACCTTGAATCATCAAGTCTCGCACCGATTGTTCGAGATGGCTTCGCGTCTCTTCCATGACGTCGATGATTTCCGGATCCGTCACATCCGCATCTTGATACAAGTCATGGACGAAATGATCGAGTTTATTCAAGCGCACCGTCTCCCTCTTCAAGAAACTTCGGGAGCAGCTGCTTTAGAAAACGCCATTCACGTCGTTTTTTCGCAAGAAGGATTTTTCCCTCAGTCGTCAGCGTATAATATTTACGCCGCCCGCCTCCTGCTGCTTCGTCACTCCAATAGGATATGACGAATCCTTTTTTCTCAAGTCGTTTGAGTGACAAATAGAGTGTCGCCTCTTTCAGTTCGAACTGCTCATCTGACGTTTGCCGGATCGTCTTCGCGATTTCATACCCGTATCGGTCTTGTTCGTTTAGCAACGACAAAATGATCGTGTCGACGTGCCCTTTTAACAATTCTTTGTCAATTTCCACCCCGTCCAACCCCTTCCTTATTCTGGATGTATCAGTACCTTAACGATAAACTGAATTACTCTGTATTGCAAAGTATTTTTTACAACTTATGGGAATGAATCAACAAAAAAGCACGCTCCTGTTTAAGAGCGTGCCCAGTCGGTTTAGTTCAATAAGTCGTTTACTTTCTTCGAATCTTCGATAAAAGGTTTCGTGAACGCCTTCAGCGCTTTCTCATTATCGTATGCCGTAAAGTCTTTTCCATACCAATCGCGCAGCTGTTGTTTCGTAAAGTGATACGAAGCATCCTCGATCGTCATGTTGACGTGGTCGACATTCGGAATCAATGTGAACAGTGCTGTTGCATTATAGATCGCCGTTCGATTGCTTTTTTGTTCGACCTGTCCTTCTTCATATCCAGCATAACGTAACGTGAGTTGATACGGTTTTTCCTTTGTCGACAGTTCCATCTTCTTTAACTGATCACCGTGCGGTAGCTGTTGGACGATGTCTCGTACACTACTGTTGTCGCCAAGATATGTACCTTGTTGTTCAAATAGATCGGTTTGTGTTGCCGCTGTTCCGCAACCACTAAGTATTAGCATGCCGCTCGCTAGAGCAATGGCGCCGATTCTTTTTCTCATCATACCTTCTCCTTTTAGTAGACCGATTATACCTAATAAACGTAATCATTTTTAAAAAGTTTCACATTTCAATGGAAATCCCCCCTATCTTACAGGAATGCTAGTTCCTTCTTAATGATTGCGATATTTTCTTGATGACATTCTCTTGTAAAGGATGACGGATAGTCCATTTCTTGTCCGATTTTCTCCATCATCAAGGCATCGTCCATCCGTACGGCTTCGATTAAGCGTGTTAGATAAGCGCGCCCTTGCTGTGTCCGTTCTCTCATATCGTTCGGATTAGTCGTCCAGGCACCATGCCCGGGAATCAATAAATTGATACCATGACGATCAACGATTTCCTCTGCTTGGTCCAGTGTCATCAGATACGCTTTGGCACTATCAAATAGATAGGGTAGTTCAAAATCCGATAGATAATCACCTGTAATCCAGACACCTGCTGGTTCAATGACAGTAAAGAGTCCGTCTGGGGTATGCCCAGGCGCCAAGTAAAACGTTAATGTCGTCTCTCCGATCATCAACTGTTGACCATTCCTTGAAATGACATGATCAATCGTCGGAAACGTGATCGGATACGAGCGATCGATATAATATTCGCGATCGAAGTCAGCAATCAACCCTAACTTATAGTCTTTTTTCGGATGATGCTGCATCTTCTCACTTCCAATGACCTGAGCATCCGGAAAAGCACCGTAGCCGATGATATGATCAAAGTCGCCGTGCGTGAATAAAAGATACAATGGCCGTTCTCGGCGGATTCGCTCGACATGGCTTCGAATCTCCTCGACCTCTTGTGGCAACCATGTCGGATCGACAAGCAGAATGAATTCTTCCCCCTCGTAGATCGTGCTCGTCGTTTTCCAAAGTGCGCTCTGGTAAATGGTTACTGCTCCTTGTTCATAAACTTTCATGTTTTATTCCTCCTCTTCATGAGAAAAAGCCCGAGGGACGTCGTCACGACATCTCCCAGGCTTTTCTCCTTCCGTGTATATGATTCGAAAATCATACGTTTTCTCTCGGACCAGTCCAGCTGATAGCTACGGAACCCTAGAAAACCAATTGATATGTAGTTGAACTAAGTATACGAACGAATAACGCCATGTGACAAGGTAAAGATGATGGCATCATGTGTATGTTCGCTTGATTAAAAAGGTTCGGATAAAGAGACTAATCGTGATTGCGATCGTACTTTTCAGGAAGAAGTCCTCTGTTAAAGCTTCCACGACCGTCACATGAATGATCTGCAATGTTGTTGCTTCAGGTACCCAATCAATGACGCGTCCGATTCCTAACAGCGAGGGTACACTCAACAGGAGATACACCGTCACGATTGTTCCGATCAGTTTCTTCATTCGCCTCCACCTCACTCATCACTGGTTATTCATGCTTTGTAGGATTCGATTTCATACTTTTTAGCACTAGGTTATACTACCATTATAAGGAAAAAATCTGATTTGGATACGTCATTTTGTTTAGAAAGGAATGCATTGCACATGTCACTTCTCCTCACTTGGGATTTAACGCCTGTCACCCCTTCAGATGGATTTAACGATGAGTTCGAACAGATGGAGAAGATGCTACAGCGGCTTGATACATTTGAATTTCATCAATATCCGCTTCTTCGCTGTACATTAGTAGGAGATGGACTCGCGCTCTGCTCTGAACTCGATTCGTACATCACATGTGTCTATTCTCCTTCGGTAGAATGGCCCTTACAGAAACTTCATGACTATAAAAAACGTTTTATGAAAGCTAAAGATGCGTTTCACCGCTACTTACACGAAGCTTCCATCGATGTCTTCGACAAGATCCTACTTGATGTGACAGATGCTTCTTTAAGCGAACTGTTTCACTTTTGGCGAAACATACCACCGCTTGAAGTTGTCGCAGATCTTTTACCACTGCGACAACGATACGCAGCTGCAACACAACGATTAAAAGTACATATTGAAGAACGCGAGGAACCACTGTCGCTATCAGAGGCAATTCAATTGAGAAGTCATGCTGATCCGGTGATTCGTCGAGCTGGATTTGACGGATTGGAGGAAGCATGTCGACTTCAGCAAGATGAATTCGAAGAACTCTATCGTGAAATCGCTTCGATCCGATTTCAACAGCTCGCACCGACGCCGGAGGGATTGTTGCATGTCGCAGCAACAGCGAATCATCTACAGGTCGAGGATTTACACGAGATGTGGACAACTGTACGACAAGAACGTCAGTCACTTCACTCTGCCATGCAACAGCTGACGCAAGCGACATCCTGGAACAGTTATGATGTGTGGCATCAAAAGAGTACAGAACGGTTTTCATGGGAAACCGCTTGTCGTCTCATCATCGATAGTTTTGCTTCTTCGAGTATCGAGATGGCTTCGTTCGCGACATCGTGCTTCGAGAAACAATGGATACAAGTCATTCCAGATCAAGAGCATGGTGTTTCCTTTTGCGCCTCGTTTCCAACTTCCAAAGCATCTCGCATCTTGATCGCCTACGATGAGAGTCTCGTTTCGTTACTTGCGCTCGCCCATGAACTAGGGCACGCCTATAACAATCACGTGTTGCACGGTGCTCCATCCCTCTTGCGTAGTTATCCGATGTCAATCGCTGAGACAGCATCGACGTTCGCCGAGATGCTTGTCCTTGATCATCTCGATCAGATTGGGGACGCTGCTTTGCAAGAAGATGTTCGGAACCAACGGATTCGCCGCAGCATGATGAACGTTTTGTTTCTTGATGTCCGTTATTTATTTGAGCAGCAGCTATATGAGGCGCACCAAAAACAACAGGACATCGATTTCTCTCTTTTGATGGCGAATACGTATGATGAAGTATTCGGTGGACTCCAGTTGCACCATCCGCGAAGCGCCTGGATATGGACCCCGCATTATTACGTGACGGATCTACCGTTCTATAATTTTCCGTATACGTTCGGATATCTCCTCGCCCTTGGCATCCAGTCGATCGATTCCAAATCAGTGACGGAATCGGTATTACCTGCGATATTACGCGACGGAGGCACTTTGATGATGGAGCGATTGGTGCGTCGTCATCTCGACTGTTCGTTAACGGAACTCTATCAACATGCACTTCAAAAGGTTCGGTCAGAGTTCCATTTAAATCGCTCATAGCTCTTTCGAACATATCCATTTTTTAGAAAAAATCCGCAAAACCGCTTCTGTAAGCCGTTTTTCCAATAAATCGTATGTTACCCTAATATCATTCGACTCGTTCGAAAATAATGTTATACCTATTCACGGAGGTCTCCGATGCTACAAATGTCTAACTTACTCATTCTGCTCTTTTTATTCATCTTCCTAACATGCGGATTTGTTTTCGCTTTATTTTGGATCATCAAAAAAATCAAATCGTAACTACGACAATCCGGCCTCTCAGACGAGAGAAGCCGGATTGTTGTTCATTTCATAGAGTTGTCGGATGTGACTCACGATGTCGTTCGCTGTTTCCGGTACAGGTGGCATCCAAAGACCCGTCACTGGACCGTAGACGACGGGATTGATTGCCACTTCGTACCCACCATACGGATGTTCTTCCGCAGTCGGTAAATAACCAATATAACCGTTCGTATAGCCTCCGAAAAAGGCGAGTTCCGTTTGACGCATCCGCTTTATCTGTAGCGCTGTCTCACAGAACGGCTCCATCGGGATGCCTGAGAACGAACCTTCATTTAGTTCAAACAATTGAACTTCGACCGGGATGGTGAGTGTTGTTCCCGATCGTTCCTGAACGTACGCCAACCAGCGCGCTGCGCTGACTCCCCAAGTCTGTTCAGCGTAAGTTGCCATGTCTTGCAATACGTCCGTAGCCGGTACTTTGGTTAAGCGCATCGGATAAATCACCGACTGAATCCGGTGGTGCGTTAACGGTTGAAACGACACGTCCGCAATCGTCGTTAAGACGTGTCCACTTAGAGCAAACGCCATCTTCTGTAGACTTGCTAGGTCACCGCGATATTTCGCATTGACGTTTCCCGTCGCCCCTTGGACGATCACGACTGGACAACCGAGTGCCTGTTCGAGTAGCGTTCGAGCGACACCCGGATAGTCACCGGATAAGACGACACTATCTGATTTCAAGACGTTCGGATGCGCTGTACAGAAAACGAAGGCTCCGACGAGACACTCATCATCAACACGGCGAACCAACAGTGTCCCGATTCGGTCATCTGTCACACCGAGCGGCGGATTAATTTCTTCCCGATGTATTCCAAAACGACTCATGTCTGACGTTCCCCCCTTGAGTAACACACTATTTCTTCCATATACTAACATTAACTACAGTAGAGGAGGACAGGAAGATGTCAATTCGTTGGAAGGAAGAGTTGATTCAGTTCGAAACATTCCGTGAAGCTGAAGTCTGGGCGGACTCGATCACGAATGAGATCCATGGTCGGTCAATCACCGGTTATTGCACCCCTGACTTTAAAGTCGCAACAATTCTTGCTTTTTATTTAGCGGAAAACCCAGACTATCGCGTACGTTCGGCAACGGTTCATCTCGATGAAGAAATCTATTATCAAGTCTGGGTCGAGATACTCGATTCACTTTGACTTCGTGAATTGGTCGAGGACGATTTCCTGAAACGCGCGTGTCACGGGTGAGCCCCACTTCGACTGTTTCGTGAGCAGGTGGGCATACATCGGTTCGAATGGCTCATCATGTTGAATGATTTTTATCGCACCTGCTTCCACTTCATCCGCTACCGTCACATACGGTAACACAGCAAAACCCAGACCGTTCACCACCATCTTCTTGATCGCCCCGATACTCCACAATTCTTGTGTCTGAAACGAGGTATCTTGGCTTCTGACGCACGCCTCAAACATCGTTCGGTAACTACACCCGTCTTCATTCGTCAGATAGACGTATGTGTCCGCGGAAGATCGAATCGCGTCAAAATGATCCGGCATCGTCGGATGAGCAATAATGACGATCTTCTCTTCTGTCAAAACGTCATGCGTACATCGTTCAGCGGAAAACATCGGATACAGCATCAAGGCGACATCGACCCGTCCATGTAAGAGTTCATTTTGATTTTCCTTACAAGTTCCATTCGACAAGATGATGTTGACATTCGGATATGCTGTCATGAACGTCTGTAAGACGGAGCCAAGACGAGAGATCGTCAGTGACTCTGGCGCTGCGACCCTTAAGACGCCTTCAAAGGGATCCTGTTGTTGAATCGACTTGATTTTCTCATGTGTCGCTAGTAAGTCTTCAGCTAACGGGATGATTTTTTGACCTAAAGGTGAGAGCTGAAGCGTACGATTGGCATAGAAAAACACGGCACCGCCTACTTCTTGCTCGAGCAGTTGCATATGGGACGTGATTGTCGATTGCGTGTAGCCAAGTTCACTCGCAGCTGCCGTATAACTCCCTGTCTCAATGATCTTCAAGAAGCTGATTAAATGGCGAATTTCCATTCCTAGACTCTCCTTTGATTATTCCATCGAAAAAAATGATGGGATGATTTTTTATTTCAATTTTATTTATCGATCTTGACATCTTACACTAGAATTCAAGTATTCGATAGAATGAAAAAGGAGTTTTCTCATGAATGTTGTTGCTTTTTTATCTTATGTCATCATTACGTCCATCACACCTGGACCAAGTAATCTGTTAGTCATGCATGAATCGAGCCACTTCGGTTTTCGTGGTGCTTGGCGGTTTAATACCGGAATCTTACTAGGGTTCATGATACTCGGGTTGATCAGCGCATTAGGGACGACGGTATTACAAGCGACCTTACCTATGATCGAACCGATTCTTCAGTGGCTCGGTGCCGCATACCTCGTCTACCTTGCCTATAAAATTGGTTTTTCGAAACAGACAGCAAGTCAGATCGATACCGTTCCAGCGACATTTTTATCCGGTCTGTTGTTCCAACTCATCAACGTCAAGAGTATCCTCTTTTTCTTAACCGCTTTATCGACGTTCATTCTACCGCACAGCACGTCTACTGTAGAAATCGTTCAATACACGTCGTATGCCATCATTCTCGGGTGGATCGCCTTATTGCTTTGGGCAGGAAGTGGCTCGTTGTTTCGTTCGTTATTTCAAAGATACGATGTCGCGTTTCGCGTCATCATGTGTACGTTGATTTTGTATTCAGCCATCACAATCTTTTGATCGCGATATATGCTAAAAGGACCGTGATTTCTTAAAAGAAGAAATCGCGGTCCATTAAATACACTGCACTTACAGTCTGTTGAAAGGTTCAGTTTTAGTTTCGTTCTGCGATGACCTCAGAAAATAACCGTGTTCCGTTTCCGACGTTATCGAATGAATTTTCTTTGATGATCGTCAAGAAGCTCTCCTCAGGTGCATGTGTAATCTCACTTGCTTTCGTAACAAGTTCTTTGACTAACGCTGCTTTTTGTTCTTTTGTGACCGGTCCGATTTCGATTGTAATGAGTGGCATATCTTCCATCTCCCTTTTTTGTTAGATTTGATTAATTAAAGGTAACTCACATTGTCGTCATGGAAATGTCGTTCTTTAACAGATGGATCATCCGTGTATCCAACCGCCAGGGCAATGAATGGTGAATAATTCTCAGGGATATCAAGGTCTTGTCGTAGAGATACTGTCGCATTCATGGCGTAGATGACACCGTTCATCGTAACGGAGTTCAGTCCTAAACTCGTCGCAGCAATCGACATGTTTTGAAGTGCTAATGCTGCGTCCAATTGCTCTGCTTGGTATTTGTTTTGTGGTGCCGAGACAATCAACAAGGTGGGTGCTCCATAGAACGGCTGCGGAACGGGTATTATGCTCGAAACAGCGGTTGATAAGGTATCCAGTAATGTTGGATTTTGAATGACTGTGATATGCCGGGCTGAATCCGAATCCGGAAGCCCTCCTCCACTGATTGGTGCTGCATTTGCTGCATGAATCAATTGCTTCAATTCTTCTTCTTTGATTTGCTCGGTCGTAAAATGACGTATGCTTTTTCTTTTTATGATTGCGTCCATAGCGTTCATGGTGTTGCCTCCTTTTCGATCACCGGTATTCTTCGATCGACGTCGGTGTATGCTATAATCCTAGTACCGAAAAAGAACGTCGACAAGAATGCAGTTTTTTATGAGTCACTTAGAAAAAACTGAGTAAGGAGTGAAAAACGTCGTCATGCCAACCAATGAGCCTTTGAAAGAATTAAAGATTTGTCCAGTCAAAACGAGCTTGGACATCATCGGTGGAAAATGGAAGCCGTACATTATCAGGGCGCTATTTTTAAACGGAGTCGTCCGGTACAACGAACTAAAGCGTGAAATCCCTGGCATTACGGACATGATGCTTTCCCAGTCTCTAAAAGAACTGGAACGGGATTTGGTCATCAACCGTGTTCAGTATAATGTCATCCCTCCTCGCGTCGAATATTCGTTGACGGAGAATGGAATGGGACTTTCGATTGCCGTTCAAGAGTTAGCAAAATGGGGTAATATCCAACTCGATCGTAATGTCTGACTAGAAAAGATGCTGCTATATAAACAGGCTCTCTATCGACGCAATTGTTCGTGTCGATAGAGAGCCTGTTTCATTTCATCAAATACAGATGTTGCTTCACTCACACGACTCATTGTCGCGAATCGTACAGTGTGACCATCGCTTCAACCGCCGCGTCCATCCGGTCTTGTAAACCAATCTTATTCAAAACGACGAGTCCTTCCGTGAAGACGAAGAGCAACGCAGTTTGCTGTTCGACATCTTCTCCTTCTGATGGCACATAGATCTGTTTAATCCAATCGTCGAACGACTCCCCGATCGTCCGCGTGATTGACGTAAATGGCTCCCCCTGACTCGTTGCGAGATGGGTGATCTCAAACCAGAGATTCAAATATGGTTTGATTCGTGGCTCATCGATCGCTTGTCTTAGAAAACGGACGAATGCCGTGAACTCGAGTTTTAGATCCGGTTGCTGCAGTAAATCAATCAGTTCTTGGCTGATCGCAGTCAACATGGTGGTCTCGATGTCTTGTTTATCCTTGAAATAATGCATCAGCATCCGGTCACTCGTCCCGGCAGCGGTCGCCATCTTCTTCAAACTCATTTCCTTGATGCTTGATGCTAACGTCGCTTTTGCAATCTGACGCGTATAATCCTGTCGCTTCTGTTCAAACTTATCCATTATGATCGATTCTCCCTTCTCCTTTTTCATCATACAACAACTAAGTAGATTGACGCATAGATGTAGTAAATGCTACATTTATTTGTAGTGAACACTACATTCAAAGGAGGATCCTTTATGAAAGAATCTCAAGCTTCATTTGTAGACAGCATCCCGAAACCTTTATTGCTCGTCATTACGATCGCTTTCGCTGTTTTAACTGCGTTTTCGATAATTGACTTTGGGGTACTTGGCATCTTTGCGGAAGCGACACAAAACACGGCGACGCTCCAGATTTTCGTCGACCTGATTCTCTGCGCCCTCTTCATCATCGTTTGGCTCCGCCATGATACACGTCGTACCGGACGAAGCTTTCCGCTTTGGGCAATCATCACCCTCGCGATTGGTGCGTTCGGACCTCTACTCTATTTATTGACTCGAAAATCATGACGTTCTGACACGTGCCGTATCTTCGGTACGTGTTTTTCTTAAGACAAACTTAAGAAAGCGACTCCGTCTATCAACAGAATTCGACCGTATCCTAAGAGGTAGATTACAGCTTAAAGGAGTTTTTACCTCATGAAGAAAGCCATCTTTGATACGATCGTCCACTTAAATGCTCGACCCGTTGTCGCGAACATACTAAAACGGTTTGCGATGAGTCGCTTTAGTAAACCGCTCATCCGACCTTTTATTCGCACTTATCACATTCAGACGGATCAAGCGCTGAAGTCCGTTGATTCGTTCACCTCGCTGCACGATTGTTTCGTACGCGAGTTACGTCCCGATATGCGACCAATCGCAACGGCTCCAAATGCCTTCGTCAGTCCGAGTGACGCCGTCCTCTCCATCGTCCCGGCGTTAACGCAAGATAGTCGGTTTACGCTCAAAGGACAAGACTATACCGTTGCTGAGCTGATCGGTTCGAGCGAACGTGCCCAGGATTACGCGAACGGAGTCGCCTTAATTTTCTATCTGAGTCCGACCGACTACCACCGTGTCCACTCGCCAGTCACGGGCGAAATCACGACGAGTTATACACTGGGGCGAGAATCGGCACCCGTCAATGACATGGGGCTACGATTCAGCAAACGTCCGCTGACACGCAACTATCGTCGGGTCACGCGTCTGCAAGTCGATCACCGCACGATCGAGCACGTCATGGTCGGTGCGCTGAACGTCAATACAATTGTTCAAACACATCAAGGACGCCTGCTGGAGCGTGGAGCAGAGTTTGGCTACTTCTCGTTCGGTTCGACTGTCATCCTCGTCTTGCCGCCGGACACCGTCGAACTCGCCACAGGCATCGAACGTAGCGTCAAAATGGGTGAGCAAATCGGACGCTGGATATCTTAAAAATGGATTCCCCTTTTTTAAGATTCCAGACTAAGAAAAGCATTTAATTTTGCTAGACTAAAGGAAGTGACTGTACAGGAATTGCCTTTATGTCCAAACGCTTATTCAAGCGAATCTTACTGATTGCATGCTTACTTTTCCTCACGTTTTTCACGCTCTATGGTATTCACCGCGCTTCAGCGATATCTGAATCCGAACACCTTATCTTTCAGGCAAAAGGCGAATCCTGGAACCCCGTGATTCATGTCCGGAAAGTCAAAGAGCGTCCTTTATCTTACTGGGTAAGTGAGGGCTATGCTCTGACATACATTGGACAAGATTTAAAACGAATGGAGCACCAACAGAAACCTGTGACTTAGTTTGTCGATAGTCAGTTGTCAGATGGTCGACATGCTAAACACTCTAGCCATTTTCAAAGCTTCGTTGGAACCGAAAAAGATGGCGCCACCTTTGAGACGAGTGCCGCCTTACAAATCTTTAAAGATACTGACATGTACCATGTCCGAATCAAATGGGACGGCAACCGTGAAGAGCAGTTGACGTTAACGTGTATCGGCATGGAATAACTTACAAAACGGGAAAGAGGTTGTATCATGAAAAAAGTTGTTTTGTTATTCGCTTTCTCGATTATGACGGTATGGATATTAGTTGGTTGTAACAATGAAGAGATAATGCAAAGTACTAGTGAAAAACCGACGGCATCCGAAGTATTGAGCGAAGATTCTAAAGCAGACATTTTTCAATTCGAGGATACGATCTACAAATCAGATATAGCATGGGCAGAAAAAACCAAAGTCACTCAGAATGAAAAAGTTGGAGAAATTAAAAGAAGAAGTTCGGATAAAGACGCTTTTAATAATGGGACTGCTACGAAACTCTCTAAGGGGACCGCCCTATACTCTACTAAAGAAAGAGAAGACATTTTGCTAGTCAGTTTCAAAGGGAAATTTAAAAAGTATGTTGCTTTAGGAGAAGGTTAATTTGTCTATAAGAAAAGGCATCCTCAGCTAAGGATGCCTTTTCTTATTTAGATCATGCTAATAATAGAGAAGCTAATCAACCGTTGACGACTTTTTCAGATACATCTTCATTCATCGACTGACGATTGATGGAGAGCGTTTCTCCCTGTTTAAGTCGTTTTCGATATTCTGCTGTCGCCGTGAATAAGACATCTGTTGACGAGTTGAGTGCTGTCTCAAACGAATCTTGTAACACACTGACGAGAACACCCGCTGCTACGACTTGCATCGCAATGTCATTCGGAATCCCGAACAAACTACATGCAAGCGGAATCAAAAGGAGCGAACCACCAGCGACACCGGATGCGCCACATGCACAAACGGCAGCGAGAACACTCAAGATGATAGCTGTCGGAAGGTCGACTGGGATACCAAGCGTATGAACCGCTGCTAACGTTAAGACAGAAATCGTGATAGCCGCCCCCGCCATATTGATCGTGGCACCGAGCGGAATCGAGATCCCGTACGTCTCTTTATCGAGGTCAAGTTTCTTACATAATTCCATGTTGACCGGAATGTTTGCAGCTGAGCTTCGTGTAAAGAAAGCGGTAATTCCACTCTCCCGGATACATTTGAAGACGAGTGGATATGGATTCTGACGAACGTTGATGAACACGATGAGCGGATTAACAATGAGTGCTACGACAAGCATCGTGCCAATCAATACCAATAATAAATTCCCGTAATCGAGCAATGAAGAAAGACCGTTTTCCGTAACAGAGCCAATGACGATTCCCATGATACCAAGAGGAGCAAGTTTGATAACCCATCCGACCATTTTCGCAATGGCGTCAGAAAAATTCGAGATAAATGTCTTCGTCGTATCGGACGCATTCTTTAAAGCGATTCCTAACACGATCGCCCAAGTCAGAATGCCAATGTAGTTCGCTTGTATGAGCGCATTGACTGGATTATCGACCATATTCAAAACGAGTTTTTGAAGAACTTCAACCGTGTTCCCCGGAGCAGCCAATTGTTCCGCACCTTCTGTCAATCGAATGTTCACTGGGAAAAGGAAACTGACGATGACCGCAATGGCTCCCGCTAAGAACGTCCCGAGCAGATACAAGAAAATGATTGATTTCATATTCGTCTGCTGTCCTTTTTTATGCTGCACGATTGATGCCATAACTAAGAAAAAGACCAAGATCGGCGCAACTGCCTTCAGAGAAGAAATAAATAAAGTCCCAAAAATGGTCAAGGATTTCGCCGCTTCAGGAATCGTGACGGCTAAAATAATACCCACGATCAAGCCAATCGCGATTTGTTTCACTAAACTGATTTGGTTCCACATCTTCAACACTTTCATACGTTCCCCTCCAGGCTTACAAAAAATAAGTTATTTAGAATTCGAAAAACGATGACTTCTCTCTTCTACTCAACAGGATGAATAGTCTAGTCATTCATTTTTCTAAAAATTCTCGCAGTTTGTTGAGTTCTATTCTTGCATAAATCGTGTGAAATAAAAACTAGTTTTTTGCAAGAAATATAATTCCTTTTATTAGGTGTTACATAAGCATACGAATGCAATCGATTGCATAATTACAAAAAAAGTAGAAGAAGACACATGCCTTCTTCCACTTTATTATGTAAACTAAAGATTTTTTAGTGTTAACTAAACTTACCTTACTAATCAAGAGATCGTTGTTTTTTTGCGTTTTACGATCAACAAAACGATCACGAACAGAAACTCAAAGATTGTAAAGATGCCGACAAAGAAATAGACGACTAACACCTGACTGATCCCATCGACAGCAATCGTGTAAAACCACAGTAATGAAATGCCCGTCGTATAAAGAAGATTAATGATCGTTCCGCTAATTAAGCTAGCTTTCAAGCTTTTCTTACTCCGCGCCTGACTCACGATAATGACGATAGCTCCAATAACCCAGACGATGAGTATGAGTTCAAGGATAGTCTTATCGTTCCATTGTACATCCATGATTTACTCTCCTTTTCAATAGGCTGATAAAATGCGAGTGATACCTATATTTTACAGCAATACAGACTCTTCTAGCCTTCTAAAAGTTAAGCAAAGGAGTTTTTAAAGATCCACGTCAGAATAGTCCTTTATTTTCCTAACCCGAATACTTTCCACCTGACCGATGTGATCAGTCTCTTTCAAGCGGTGCTGAACGACGAGCAACACCAACACGAGCGCAGATAGCACACAAATCGTCGCATAGTACGGTTGCGCGACGCGCTCCAATTCAACAGCCGATAGCACCTGTAAGATCGTCAATCCCGCGAGCATCCCGTGGAAATACCTTTGATAGCTGCGCGGCATTCCTGGCTGTCCGAACGTCTCATACCAAACGTATGAGCCGAGTCCGAACGCAATTCCGTTCAGGATCGGCGAAGGAAGGAGGAAGAGAAGAATGCCGAGACCAAGCATCAACCAAGCGTATCGGATCGCTGGCTTAAAGAAAGGAGGATCGAGCTGCGCTTCCTTTTCCTCGATGACGGGCGCTGCTTTCTCCGCTTCGGTCAACGGTCGAAACCCAAGGGCTTCTTTCGCTTCTGCTAACTCTAGCATTCGTTTCTTCATCCCAAAGTAGAACGGAAAACGTTCTTTGATGACCTCCCCTTCATCCGTTTGACCATCCGCTTGTTCTTGCACGGATACCTGATACAGCGTGCGCCCCATTCGGTAACTGACCCAGTAATCGGTCGTTTGAGTTTGACCATTGTCACGCTTGAGTTCAATCACCTTGGCTTTTTGATTCGTCATGATATGTGATTCCTTTCGTCGTAAGTTCCTGTTCATGTCCTCGCTATTGATTGCCTGCTCTTTTCGGGCAATACCTTCTCGGCAGAATAAAGTTCGTCCTTCTTGGTGAAAAACGATGTGATGCACATGATCGTCGACTTGTTTGACTAATTGAATCATGATTTGAGCTCCCTTTATCTTGCTTTCTACATTCCTATAGGTCTCACCATGCTGCGCTGACAGCGTATAGTATGAACAGTCCACCAAAGACACAGACGTAACCGTAATGTCTGACGGTCAACGAACAAAATAGGATGACGCCAATTGACAAAATGATACTGAGTACGAATGAATCGACCGTGTCGACGCTATCCCCGTGTCCTTCTAACGGTGTCTTTTTCGCATGCTTCGAGCGGATGAAATAGATGCCTAACGTTAACAAAAATAATCCGACAGCAAGACCAAGAAACGGTAACACCATAGACTTCTCCTCCGACATATGTATTTGTTTCAATTAGTAATTCAATATGTTTTCATAAAGTTATTATACAACTAATAAATACGATATTTTCCTTTACTAAGTTTCAAAACTATTTTTATCTATTAATGGAGTATTTATCATTAATTTCATATATTTTTTTATTTAAAATGATAAATTAGTTAGATGACTATTATAAAAATTTAAAATAGCTCTTTAGTGATAAGATTAAGGATTTTGTTTCAATATGACGTTAAGTTTTAGAAGTGAACCAAAAATCTATTCCTAATATTATGGAATAGATTTTTCTTATACATTCATATGTCTCTTAGGATTATTTACATAAATACATTAAAACGAAAAATGGTTCTTAAAAGAATATTAGGTTACTGCCTTCTTACTTTTTCTGTTTGAGTAATATAGTTCTCTTCTGGGATACTAGCAATATGACTGCTAGCTTTAAGCGAGTAGAACAATCCGATAAAGATACACAAAATACCGAATAACTGTGCCCACCTTAAATACACATTTCCGAAAAAAACATCTAATACAATAGCCACTGCAGGGTCGACGAAAACCATAGAAGAGACAACTGTTGTGGCTAAATGACGAATGCTATTGAAAAACAGTAAATATACTATTCCTGTATGAATAACTCCGGTGACAGTGACATACATCCACTGTGAAGTATCAATTTCTGTATAGTTATTAAAATGAATGAACGGAAGTAACACAATCAGACCTATCAGCATTTGAATAAAAGTGGTCGCATATACACTAGTTGTTGTAATACTCTTTCCTAATAACATCGTTGCTGCGTAAAAACATGCTGCGATGATGCTGTAGACGATCCCCTTCCAGCTTTCTGAAGCAAACCGCACACCATCGATACCTATAATATTTAATGTTCCAATAAAGCAAACTAATATAGATACATACATGAGTTTCGTCTTTTTTTCTTTAAAGAAAAGACTACCCATTACAAGAACAATAATAGGAGCTAAGTGATATAAGGTTATGGCAATTGTAATGGACGTTCTCTCAAATGCTTTAAAAAGAAACACCCAATTACAAACATTCGTCACACCACAACAAGCAATATATATCAGGTCTTTCCTATTCCATCCTTCCCTTTTAAATCGTCCAGATACGATCCATGCCATTATTAGAAATATAGCAGCACATATACATCGAATCCACACTAATTCAATTGCCGGAAGACCTGTAAAAGTTGAAAAATAGCCAATTGATCCAAAGATAGTCATAGCTATACTTAGTTGAAACAAAGCAATTTTGTTCACCACTATTTCCCCTTTTTGCTTACACATTTATTATCGTTGTGCAGGCAATCCATCACGTGTAAGAATATTTTTCCACATTTCATCCGGAATGGAGAGCATTTGTTGATTATCGCGTGACAAGGTCGTACGAATTTCTTCCTCTCTTCCTGCTTTTAGTTTTTTAACCCAATCTGGTTCCATTAATAACTCTCTTCCTAATCCAAATAAAGGAATTCCTTGTTCTAATACGTCCAAGGCATCATCTGGTGTGTATATAGAACCGAGTGACAGAAAACTTGTTCTATCTGCAATCACATCACGAAAAATCTCTGCTCTTGTTTTTGTTTGATTCGAACCACTTCGAGGCATGGACCAAACGTTTTTGACTGAAAGATGTAAGTACGATAAGCCTTGATTAGACAATTGATCTACAAAAGCGATCGTTTCCTCCATATTCAAACCATCCTTTTCTGGTTCTTCTGGTGAGAAGCGATATCCAATAATAAAATTATTGCTCGCATATTGATCGCGGATTCGTTTTACTTCTTCAATAACAGCTAACGGGAAAGACATCCGTTTTTCTAATGTTCCTCCCCACATATCTGTTCGAAGATTGGAATATGCCGAAAAAAATTGTTGAATTAGATATCCGTTGGCTCCATGAATTTCTACACCATCAAACCCTGCACGTATAGCTATCTCCGTTGCTCGTCCAAAATCCTGAATAGTAGTTAAAATTTCTTCGTGTTCTAACGCACGAGGAACGTAATCATTACTTGAATCCTTGTAAAGGCTTGCAACGATACCACTTGGGCTAACCATTCGCCTTTCACTTATGTATCCGATGAGACTTTCGCTTCCTCCGTGATGAAGCTGAAGGATTGCTTTTGCTCCCTTTTCTTTTATTTTATTTGCCAACTGCGTAAGACCTGGTACATTGTGTTCCCCATATGCTTTCATTTGACGAGGAAAACTAGTTCCGAGTGATGAAATGGTTGCAGCCGCGGTAATAAACATAGCTGGTCCTTGCGCTCTTCTGCTATAGTAGTCCAATTCTTCGGAAGAGACACTTCCATCTATATTTCCTGAATAAGTGGTCATCGGTGCAACAACGACTCGATTCGCCAAAGTTACTCCATTTGAAAGCGTATAAGGTGAAAGGATCTTTTTATACTTCTGATTCATCAATACATCCACTCTCCAATTCTTTTATTTTTTTGATTCAATCTATCTGTTTTTAGTGTATTTGTAAAAATGAAATAAGTAAAATGAATGTTTTTCATTCTAATCATTTGTATCTCTCATGTATAATATAGAAAAGGATGTGAACTACATTGAATTTATTTCAACTAGAAGTGCTTTTAAACGTAGTAGAAAGTAGTAGTTTTACGAAAGCAGGTCAAAAGATTGGACTGACACAATCTGGAGTAAGTCATAACATTACAACACTGGAATCTGAACTAGGAGTAACACTTTTGAATCGAGGACGAGGTGGTACATCGTTAACCACTGCAGGGGAATATATTATTCCACACGTACGTAATATTGTGACAAATATGGCTCATATAGAGCAAAAAGTTTCTTCTTTACAAGGATTAGAATTAGGAAAGATTGCTGTTGGGAGTTTTCCAAGCTTTACTGCTGCATTTATACCGATCCTGTTTTCTATATTCAAAGAACGGTTCCAGAATGTTGAATTGGTGTTATATGAGGGTGGCTACGATGATATTGAAAAGTGGGTGGAGGAAGGTACTGTGGATTTCGGTTTCACAGCATTACCAGTTAAAGGTTTCGAGAGTATAGCACTGACACAAGATCCTTTGTCTGCTGTCGTATATGATGGACACCCTTTTATAGAAAAAGATACTGTTACGATAGCTGATTTTAAAGAGGAATCATTCATCATGTTACGTTCTGGATGTGAAGTCCTTATCGAGGATGAATGTCGTAAAGCTGGTCTTTCATTGCATACCTCTTATAGTAGCAAGGAGAATGAAACCGTACTGTCTATGGTGAAAGGAAAATTAGGTATTAGTATTATGCCAAACCTTGCAGTTTCTAAACGAGAGACTCATGTTCATTTGTTACCCTTACATCCTCCTGTAGTGAGACATCTCGGATTAATTGTCAAGTCATCAGACAAAATGACGCCTCTTTCCAAAGAATTTGTCAAGATCGTGAAAGCACATTTCGATAGTTATGAAATCTAATTTTTGGTATCAAGATAGTGCGTACAGATACATTCACTTACAGATAGCACGGATTCAGGAACAATCGGGTTGTCCATGTTCTCTTTTCGATGAATTGATAGAATAAAAAATTCCTTCACTATTCAATTACATATTTTTACTACAAAGGAACTTTGTGCTATATTTATTTAAGTGATTACTTATTTTTAAATAAATTTACAGGATATTCATGTATGTGTTGAAGGGATGATTATATGTTGAAAAGAATACTTATACCTTTTTTATGTGTTCCTTTAGTCGTTTTAACCGCATGTTCAGAAGAAAGTCAAAGCGAAAAATTTAAATCGGAGTCCATTGAAATCAATAATGACAGTGAAGTGAATATCGTTCCTCTTTACTCCCCCTATCAAAAATACTTAAAAGCTTCACTAAAAGATAATGATATTGAAGTGAGTAAACAAAATTACATAAAATATGTTCTAAACGATATCGATAAAACGGGTGAAAAAGAAGATTTTGATACTACTTCTTTAAAAGGTTTCTTCATGCTGCAATCGACTGCTTATCAGCAAGCACTGCTTGATCGAATCGATGCTCTGGAAGAACGACAAGACGAGATTAAAAAAATCATCACAAAAAACTACACCGCTGCGCATAAAGTCCTTCCAAAGAAAAAAAGTACGATTTTCATCGTACCGATCAACTCGGAATATACGACGATGACCGAACCCATGGGTGGAGTAGCAGCAGGAGCATACAAAGATGCGGTCGTGCTCTATCTGGCGGATGATTTCGATAAGGATGCTCTCGCTTATACCGTTGCACATGAATACCATCATTTAATCCTTCAAGATAGACCAGAATATCAGATGAATAAATTACTCGATTCGGTCATTATTGAGGGAAAAGCAGATGCTTTTGCTGATCGAGTCTTAAAAAATATGAAGGCCCCGTGGGATGAACCCATGGATGGTACGACAATCAAACATGTCGCAAAGTTGATTCAAACTGGTGAAGCTACTTACGAGGACCTTGTAGGCGGTAGTCCTCAAAAAGACATCCCCCGGTGGAGTAACTACAATTTAGGACACGATATCCTCAATCATTATTTTAAATTACATCCAGATTCTAAAATAGAGGAATGGTCCTTTAAAGGTGAAGCTGATCTTTTGAAAGGATACAAATACCAAAAGTTACTTCAGTGAGAAAAGTATATTTTTGATATATTCCATAAAAAACAGACAGATGAAATAACAAGAACAGCTTACGTGTCCTAGGGAAATTTCTCTACCGAGCTCAATAACATCTTAATATGGACCAATATCTATGACAAAAAAAAGATCAAGGTACAGATGCTTTAAACAGATCTGTATCTTGATCTTTCTTCAATTTTAAACATTTTTTGTTTTCTTGTAATAGATACACGGCGCCGTCTGATGCATATCCTGTTTTCGCAAACGAGGAGAATGAAAGAACTTATAATGATCATCGCCTCCCTAAACATGGTCAAAACAAAGACAAATGACTATGTTTACTTCAATTTGAACATGATTTCATTCACTTTTTTAGATTTAATCGTACCCATCTGAAATATTTACAATTCAAATTTCAGCCTTCAAGGAGTCATTATTCAAGATTATCGACTAATTCTATATACTAAAACCTTAATTTGTATTTCAATGTATTACAAAGGAGTTGATAATCATGAGTACCATTTCCGTACGTCTGTATGAAGAGGATGCACGACTCATCAAGGAATATGCGAAGGCAAAGAACATCACGATTTCTACACTCGTTCGCGATGCCGTCCTCGACTACATCGAAGGCGAAATCGATTTACAACTCTATCATGATTCCATATCAGTGCACCGTAAAAAATCAAAAGCGATCTCTTTCGACGACATGATGAAGGAACTTGATTTAGAATGACAGCTTATAATGTAGAGTTCGAGCGCGGGGCTCAAAAATCTCTCAAGAAAATGGACCCTCAACAAGCGCGGATCATTATGTCCTGGATCAAAAAGAATCTGGTCGGGACGGATGATCCGCGTCGTCATGGTAAAGGACTCGTTTCGAATCGCTCAGGTGAATGGCGGAATCGCATCGGCGACTATTGTCTGATTGCTGACATCCAAGATGAAAAAGTCATAATCTTGATTCTTGAAATCGGACATCGTAGGGATATCTATAAATAAGATGACTAGAACTTACGTACGTTTAAAGTGATCTAGTCTTAAATTTTGAGGAAATACGAAACACCTCTTGAATAGTACACTTAAAAAAAGTACTAACATCAGAGGTGTTTTTGCATCTTTACTTTCTTTAGATTAAAGGCTTACGGTTAAAATCTACTAACTCATCTGTCTCAAATAAAAGATCTTCGAATCGATCTGCTCCATACTTTTCAATATATTTCTCCTCGGATTCAAAAATCGGTACGAACCATACTGGCAATACGGTATCTGGCTCATTCCCAACATTAGAATCTGTTTCAAATAGGCAGAAGGATTCATCAAAGTACACAGGACTTGTAACATAAACAGAGGAGAACTGATACTTTTCAAATATTCCTTCAGGGAGTGGATAATACTCTGCTGCATTAAATGCATGTCCTGTTCTCATAGCGTACTCAGCCAATTGCCAGAGTAAATAAATGATCTCGTCCTGAACGTCTGGTTGTTCCGCTGACATCATTATTTCTTGATGCATCAGTGAATCATCTTCCGTTTGTAGTGGATGAAAAAGTAATCCAAGGGATGCAATCGTATAGGTTTCCTTAAATGGTGCATCTTTGAATTTCAAGATTTGAACGTTCTTTTGTTCAAGTTCCTCAATTGGAAATGCTTCCGTGAATTCTCCACAATGCTTTTCTAAATGATCAAGATAATTCATTAAATAAACCTCCAGTAAAATTTATGATTACTAGCTTCTAATTACTGCGTTCATATTCAAAAATCGCCCACAGAAGCCATAAGACTGCTTCTGTCGCCTCGCCTAATTCATTACAATAGTCTGAGTAACGATCCGCTTCTTCGAACGTATGGATTAAACCACGGCTGTTTAGTGAAGTGTTGAATTGATGATCGAAATCGCGTTCCAGTCCGTTACACAAATACGAATGAAATAATCCCGAATCAAATCCTAACACTTCGTACCCGATTTTTTTAGCACCGTCTGTGTCAGGGCTGAGATGTTGTGATACCATTTTTTCTACTCCATAAGGCTCTGAATTTTTACTACTAAAAGCCGCTATATCTTCAAGAAAATCCACTTTATACTGTTCAGGTAAACCGAGGCTGATGATACGTATGTCAGGAAGATGGTTCAAAAAACGATCTACGAACGTTTGCGCAGCGTTCAAGTTAGAGAACACTTGAGGAAACAACATATCTCCTGTCTTCCGATGTTCTTCTATCCATTGTTCGAGTAACTGAAAGGTGGTAAGTGAGAGACCGAGTTGATCCATATAACGGTCTTTCTTTAATTCCGAGTCTCCCCATAAGATACTGATGTCAGGATAGTGTGTACAGATGCATTCACTTACGGATAGGACGGACTCATGGACAACAGCCTTGTCCATGTATTCTTTTCGAGGAGTTGGCAGAATAAGATAGTATCCCGCAGATAGGTAGCTCATAAATTGGCTCCTTGTCATGTAAAATGAATTCAATGAGTGTATGTAATGGATTCGGTACGATAGATTAAGTAGAAAGGAACTGAAAACATGGATAAAGAACAAGAAATAGTGCTCGTCCAATCGTTTTTCGTCAAGCGCGTTCAAGAGCGCGTACTGCATGAACTGTTCACGCCCAAAAAACGAGATATGGCACTTCAGCGGTTAGATCACCGGTATTTAAGCATGCTGAAGAATGATTATTTGATTGAAATCAAACCACCTAATTCATGGCCAGACGATACATATGATTTATTGAAGCAGCACGGTGCACCGGATACGTGCTATTGTCTATCAGAAAACGAGCTGATCAGCGGGAAAACGTTACCCACTCGAACACGCCATCGGCTTTGGATTCGCCTCGATCATTTCCTGTATTCCAGGCGAGTTGGCGTATTTCGAAGCGGAGCAATCTTTCGGTCCACCACCTCGCTATTTGTTGAAGAAACCAAGCAATCGGTAAATATCGTCTTTCATCCATGCTTGGTTTCTAACAACTACGTCACGTGGTCGTACGCCAAAATTTGCTGAATGCATATCATCATCCTCATGTTCCTCTTAGTCTGCTTCGTATATGCCCTCTCTGAAGTCGTACACTTGACTCCATATCTTGATTTTAGTGCCATTGATTGTCACCGTATCCTTCGTCCACTTCACTTCTTTTATTTCGCGACAAGGATACTCCCAGTACATTCTACGCTTTTCTCCGTTCTTATTTTCCATAATGCCGAGCATCGCATAATCCACCGTCGCGCCACCATTCGCGCGGTAAAAGCGAATCGTGTACGCCTGATCAGGCGAGCTACTTTTCGAGATATACTCTTCTTTTGGTACAACATTGATATCAACCAAGAAAAATAGTCGATAGATCGTCCACACGACATATATCGAAAGACTTGCACCTGCTATGATTCCCGTTATCTTTAACTTTTTTCTCACTTTTCAAGACTCCAATTTTTATATATTCTTCAACATTCAATCGTTTAGTCTCCCCAAAAGCAAATCAACGTATTTTGATAGACCGACACGATGCACATCCGCTTCAACAATTCTAAAAAATGATGAAGTTCCATGATTCGTTTATCTGACTGATGTATCATCCACGGCTCATTCGCATAATGATTCGCTTGATTCATCATCCACGCTTCCTTCGGTATACAATAGCGTTGAATAAGCAGCTCGCAAATTCCAATCAACTCGTTCACTTCTCTTGCTAAGAACAACTTATCGCCGTAAGAATCGAGATCAATCAAAAGGTCACAGCGATTGGAGGTACTTGCGAACTCTTCTCTTAAAAAGCGTTGGACGTTACTCGGAAATAGGAGAATCTCTTTTTCGTTTTTTGGCACTTCTTTTAAATCCGTACTAATCCCAAACATGATCGTCCTCCTTTATATCGTTCCTATGAATGTCAATCATAGTAGTCGATCCCTTCTCCTCTAAGAAGAAACGCTTTTACTTTGTCTTCACTATCAAAACAAGCTTCATTCGAAAATAGATAGTAGCCCATGAAATCATGCTCCATCGTGATGAATGACATCTCTTCCGTCGCGTGAATAACGGGAACAATCTTTTCTCTTTTAAAGAACCATTCCTTTGACCATTTTCCGCTCAAACGTCAGGAGATTCGTAAACGATATAAAAAAGTCTTCGTTAACAGCCCCATACCAATAGGTCTCATCTAGCAACAACTCCAGTTCGGTCGCGTCATGCACTTGAACGTGATAGTATAGGTTCTTGTTTGGTCGAACCTTTGTATACGATAGATTATGCTTTTGAAAGTACGGCTCGACCTCCTCGTCCGTAAAAGCTCCACCGAACGTGATGAAAATCGGGTAGCGATTGAGACGCGTCAAAAATTGTTTTAAGACTCGATTTGAATCGCCTTGATAGTCTCTTTTAGTTTCCATATCCGGTAGACACCCCATCGAATAGATGAAATCGATACGTTCCGGTCGATCAACGTACAAGTATCTGTCTTTGAACACTTGTGCGTGATTCATATGCTTCTCAAAATAGACATATAACACGATTCCACTCCTCTCTCAATCACTTTATTACCGCTCGATTTCATCTTCTGGAAACAGTGCTTCTATTTTTTCTAACGCATCGAAATCGGTTTCATTCGAAAAGATCAGGACATTCTCGAAATCAAAGCCGGTTTTAAAAAATGTCGTCGGTTTCGTCATATCGATTACTGGCACTACTCTCTCTTTTTTGATCAACCAGCGTCTTACTCTCCTCGTTTCAAACTTCAATACATCAGTGAAAGCAATCAAATAGTAACCGTTGTTCCAAGCCAATGAAATGGTCTTCGCTAGTATTTGCAATAAGTCATTCGGTTGATTCACTTCGACGGTCATGTATCTTTCACGCTTAGTGATTAGAATCTCTGTATACGGTAATTGTTTGTGCTTAACCGTAGACAGCAAATCTTCTTTTTCTAAATCAGTCAGTTCATGGAATCCAAAAGAGAGATATATTGGAAAACGATTTAACCGCGAGAATAACTGGGTTAACACTATTTCGTAAGAGATGACTTCATCTTCTTTTGAATCATCGTCATAATACTCGAAAGAAAAAATGGATGTGATTCGGTCTTGTCCTTTCACTGTCAGATGATATTCTTTAATCGTCTTCGCATGATTTTGCTGTTCTTCGATGTAAATGTGCACTTTAATCCCCTCACTTTCTCTGGATTGTCACGGTCTTCATCAGGATTCTCTACTAACGGGTGTTACACTACAAGTATGCTCTCTTCTAACGTTAGACAACGAGACATACATAACCCAACTTAGAGGTGATTCCAGTGAAAAAACTTCTGCCTTGCGCCATCTGTGGCGAGAGACACGATGAACTCCCGACTGAATATGAAACACTCGGACCGGTCTACTACGAACAAATGTCTGAGAAAGAGCAAGAAACGAAAAGCGAGATGCATGATACGTGGTGTGTTTTAGAACTGGACGGTCCGCATTATTTCGTGAAGGGCATTCTTGAACTCCCGATTGCTGGACAAGACGAACCCTTCTGGTGGATTACATGGGTGAGCCTGAGTCCTGACAACTTCGCTCGCTTCATCGAGAAAAAACGTTCTCGGATTGAGGAGCCGATGTTCGGCTGGTTTTCAAGTGATCTACCCGCTTACCCGGATACCGTCAACTTAAAAGTGATGGTCCATGATGAAGGAACCGGTCAACTTCCTTTCTTTGAACTCGAGCCGACGGATCATCCTTTGTCGATCGAATTCTATTCCGAAATGACGCTTGCTCAGGTCCATGCCATCGCAGACATCGTCTATGCACAAGAGTAAATCACCTATAACGCCGCTGATCCACAGCGGTTTTTATTATGTCTCACGTGTTTACGATCATTCATCTGTACTACTGATATTCCCAAAATGAGCAATCTTTCCATTCGTACAAAAGTGATCGAGCATGCCAAATCGATTCGTTGCATCGCGGGTCACGATGAAGTTATAGGGCATCAATAACGAGAATTCAGACATGAAGTCTTCAAGCGTTTGCCGAGCGGGACGTGCATCTCTCGAAAAAAATCTTGGCGTGAATTCTTTTCGATTCAGCAAATGCAATAAACATTCTTCAAATACCGCTTGCCAATTGGAGTCGTGCAACGTCAACACGTGAATCGAATCGTCATTTTCTAAAACATCCCGACCACAAAAGACGACCTCGACTGGAAACGAGGCATTCGGTAAAACTGCATCGAAAAAGTTCTCATACTCTGTTCCTGCATTATCGAGCTCTTCATATGCGACTCCATACATCGAGACACAATCGTTCGTGACTCGGACGATTCCTTGTCCTTGTTTTTGGATAATGAGCGTCACTTCTGCTTCAGTCGCCATTTCCTGCTGTTCGATGACAAGGTGTTCGAGAAATCTTTCAAGCTGTGAGTCGTCGGTCATAATCATGTGAGATCGGACCGTCCAATCCGAAAAATCACCGATGTTCGGATTCTGCTTGAGTGGTCGTTCCAGAAACTTTACTTCAACCGGATACCAATGCTGACTTACTTGAAGACGGACGAGGTCTTGCCAATCGTCGCGTGGTAGCAGTTCCCGGAACACATCGATCCACTCGTCTCGTTCAACCAGCATTCCATTCTTATTTTTCATTTTTCATCCGACCTTCTAGTTTGCTACAAAGATAGCCCACGATATGTTCATGCGTCGTCCGCCATTCAAGATCATCATTGTCGACTAATTCATTGATTATCTCCGAGATGACCTGCCATAATGCGGTTCCATGATAATCGTCGTATGGTGTTCTCACTTCCGGTCCTCCTTTTATCCTCTTCGGATTTCATTCGAAAAATTCTCCGTTCTTTGAAACGCAGAGATTAGATCTTCTCCAAACAACGTGATGCTACCCTCCCAGGGATGACCGAGATATCCCCAGCGAAAATCACGAGCGATGAAAAAGGAGTAATCGCCATCTGGAACTGCTGGAATCATCCAGTCTCCTTCTTCATTGCGAAGAAACGGACGTCTTGGGTCGATCCAGTATCCTTGATGATTCCAATCGAGCGCCATCACGCGTTCTCCTTCAACGGTCAGCTCGGTCAGAATACGCTTTAACGTTTGCTCGATCTCTTCGCGTTTCTCGTAATCCACTTCATATGTAATGAACGGACTCGGGGCATGGTATGAGGGGAAAACCGTCGTACTGGGTGCGAACTGAAATTGTTGATCAATGACATGCCATACCTTCTCATCCTCCGCTTGCGTCATCGGAATCCAGCTCCATGGTTTACCTTCACCAATCAAATCGAACGTCGCTCCTTGAGGATATAGAACGGTATACGTTTCTCCTTCTTGTACTGCAATTTTGGGTTCGTCTTGTACATCGCGTGCTTTCATCTCTATAAAAATTAGTGTAATGGCTGCCTCGATATCAAGGACGTAGTAAAAGATATTCGTCGTAACACTACCGATATCTCCCCCTTTGCAGTAGCCGTTCCCCGTATGAAGCAAACCATCATTGATTATTTCTTCCATCATATGCCGGCGCTCGTGCGCTGCTTCTGCCTGACCCTCGTCATAAGGAAACTGGACGATTAGTTCTTGGTAATCTGTCTCGTTTACTTCGTGATAGCCTTGACGTTCAAATTCCTCAACCAAGCGTAATAGCTGTACACCTAATCGTTTGAAGCGAGAGACGCGCATCTGTCTTACGTCTTCCGCTCTCACCCACGCTCCAACGATTCCTTGATGCTGAACAATGAGGCGCCCCTCCGTATAGATTGTTTGGTAAAGCGTACTGGAGTCGCCTTTTTTTGTCAGTTGGATCATGCAACTCCTCCTTAGATTCAATCTTTTCATTCCCATGACTGTTTTTATTGTTTAGTCCCACTGACATGTCACGCTTTGATTGGTTTCAAATCGTAGATGTACGAGTTCATTTATTTTGAGATTAGACAGTTTCAGCGCAATTTGAGCTTCATTCGTGTAAGGCAATTCGAATCTGACACCTTCGATTTTTTTCAGTAAAAAGGATGCCCAGTGCTGATTGTATTCATTCTCGGACAGAACATCCCATAACGCATCCTCACAATGATTTGCCTGGTAGATATACATTTTCATGACCGTGTTCTCTGCTATCACTTGTAACCCCGCGAGTACAGGAGGATTAGGAATTCGCGATTTTTGAATGACCAATGTATATCCCTCTTTCAGAAGACGATCCAAATGTTCGCGGCTATCCGGAAGCTCCTCTTCGATGACGGAAGCCGGCAGTTCTCTGATGCGAATCGGCAGACCCACTTCATATTCAAAAGGATCTTCGAGAGCGAGTAAGTCTTCAGGGGAATAGACTATTTTCATGAAATCATCCTCACATTCTTTTATGGAGTGCTTTCAAATTATACGCGCGCCACGCATCACGGACGATATCTTGGAAAGTCGTTGCCTTCGGCTTGAGTTTCAACGTTCTATAGTCGAAGCGATAGACGGCTTCATCTGGACGCTCTTTCAATACCGCATAGTATTCGTCCTGTTCAAACGACGAGCCAAAAAAGAAATACTTGTCACGGATCGCATCGAACTCGGTTAACGCGTATTCATCGAGACTGTCCGAGAGATTGCCTTGGATCTCATGCGATAACCCGTTCCAGCTCGTCAACGGAATACCGTTTAAGTTCAACTCTTCGGAAAAACGCACACCGTTACAGACTCTCAAAATATCTTTATACCACTCTGGAATCGCAAAATGATCGATCTCAAACGTTTGGATACGCGCTTCTGGACAAGGACTCTCCACGGACACTTGATAGTTTTGGATGGTGGATGAATAATCATACAAATACAGCTTGTGCTCTACCTTCTGACCTTCGATTGGAATACTGTATTTCAAGGATTTTTGATCGTTCACATAAAATAGTCGCATCGCCTGAAGGATACTCGTAAGAAAGACATCGTCTGGTAAAGCAGTGTTCTGATGATTCAGTCCTGGTACTTCGACGTCTTCCAGCGATATTTCTTTCTCGTCATCGTTTTCTTCAAAAGCCTCATGTTCCCCGAGGACGATTGCGATACCTGTCGCGTTACCGTCTTCTCGTCGGACAAGGACTTCATAGTGTCCGTCCCCCATTAACTGAACGGCGACACCGAACGGAAACAGAAAGATCTCGTCTTCCATCATTTCGTCTGAGATTGCGATATAGAACGGGTCGATCTCGTCGTCGAACTCTAGCGTATTTCGAATCTCCCAATCGATGGCTTCCCGTCTCCCGTAATCCGCTGTGTTCATGACGACGAGCTGCGCTGAATCGACGACGACTAGATCGGATAACGGCTCGAAATCGGATGGATCCAGCTTCGTTTCTTCATTTATTGTTAGGTAAAGCAAATTGATTGATTCGAACTCATCTTCGTCATAGAAGACCGTCCAAATCGAACCTTGTTCAACTGGAATTGTCACGTTGTATTCTACATCCGGCTCAAGGAAAGCAGGATCCGAGACAATCAGATTCCCTTTGTGATTTGTAAACGTGCCTAGTTTTTTCATGTTAAATACCTCTTTCTTAAATATAACGGAGAGGACATTTCTAACTTGCTAATGCCATTGGATTAATCAAACTCAACCCTTGATTCGTGTTGCATCCGCCACTCCATGAATCCGGTAGTTTGCTCTTGTCGGAAACGAGTCCAATACGTTAAGGTTTGATTCATCTTCTACCATTCGTTAATACATTCCGATTTGAGAACCGCATCTTCGAGTTGCTCGATTAACAACCAAGCCTCTGTTAAGGTTGCTGCATCCTCTTCTATTTCTCCTAAATACAAATCTTCATCGAGATGATGGAAAGAATACCAAAGTCCGTACAAGTGATAATCAATCATCGTCTCGATCGCTAACTGCTCCCGTCTTCCTCCACGTGTAATCGCCTCTTGTAAGTAGATGAAACGGTCATCTTCATCAAAGAAAAGACCATACCAGCGATACGGTCGGACGTCATCCGGCAACTCTTTTATTCATTGATTCAATATTGGTTTTAGGAAGCGTTCTTTTAGCGGATGAATCAAGATGACCGAAGCGTCTGCCTCTTCTTCACAGGTAGTCAATAACCAACTCACAAACGTCCGCTGTCGTTCGAAGTACCATGTATCCGTTTCTTCAATGAACCCCTCCATATGTAACAACCACGCTTTGCGCAAGCCTCGTTCTTTCGCAAGAAGAGCACTATGTAAAAGTGATACCTCAGAAACTGCAGGTTCTTGTAGTAACTTATCTAGAAGCGACATCTTTCATCTCCTTATAAAATGTCATTGCTCCTCTTTCATTTGTTGTCTCGTTTTTCGAAGATGAAACCAGAGGAGTAAACCCGTTCCAATCGACAGAACCGGAAATAGATGCGGGATATACTGCTCTTGCCGAAAACTGACATGCATTAAGAAATAATCGACGAAACAGATGACACGTAGCCACATCGGAAACTGATCTTTACTAATAAACGCTAAGAACATCAGAGTGATACCGATACCTAATACAACAAACGGTAATATAGTGAACGGTGTCACGAACTGGAACAGACCGAGACCCAGAAGAAGATAAGCGAGCCACGACGTCCGGCGGCGAAATTTCTCACGCTCTTTCCGTCCGGGTTGCATCCCGTAAATATCATCCTGCCTGTATCCTTCAGCCTGTTTCTCAGCAATCAATTCCTTCAGTCGTCGTTTAGCTTGACACCGAAATGTATATCGTTCTTCAATTGAATCACTAACATCCTGATCGAGTTTCCATTGTTCGGTGACACCGTGATACATCTGGATTGTTCGATCATCCCGGTACATGAACCAGAAATAGATGATGCCATCCACTTGCTTACTGAACGTGACAATCATTAAATTATCATCCTTATCAATTGAATTGGTCTCCTGTAGCAGTTTTTTAAATAGAAGCATGGTTCGGCTGTTCCGCTAGAAAATCCGTTTGATTGTATCTGTTTTGGACATAAAACAACAGGAGTGTACCCGTTCCAATCGCGAAACCAGCGTATAACCCCTCTTGGTATTCATCGTTCATGACACAGCAACTGATGAAACAAACCGTGCGTAGCCAGCCCGGTAAATAGTCTTTACCGAAAACGACCATTCCCATTTGAAGTAGCGCAAGCACTGCGATGATAATTGGAGAGACGAGAAAAGGCATCACTACCAGAAACAAACCGACACTAATCAGCAGAGACGCGAGTCCTATCATTCGACGCTTGAACGTCTGTCTTTTCTTGCGGTTCGGTGTCAGTCCGAATACGTCCTCGAATATGTATCCTTCTGCCTGTTTTTCCGAAATCCACGTATCCATCCGACGTTTCGCTTGATATCGGAACAAGTAGCGCTCTTCCATCGCTTGTTTCATATCGTCCTGATGAATTTCGTTCATGACACCGTGATACGTATACAATTTTCGTCCATCGCGATAGATGAGCCAGACGGACGTCATTCCATCGACTTGTTTACGAAGCGTCCGAATCATGTTAACCCTCCAGATCTGCTAGGACATCTTCTGGATCCAGCTCAAGTCCGACGAGCTCCGGTCCCCAATCCAAGCCACAATACAGATCGTCGTCAATCATGTTCGGTAACCAACCGTTAATAAACAAGTCTAAATCCAATCGAATCAGATGATAATTCGTCCATTCCTTCGTCTGTAACGCCTTCGCCGCTGCTTCCGTCGAAAAGAATAACAGCACGTCTGTCTCGTCTTGATTCGACGGACAATAGGCCCAGCCCGACTGTTCAAATTTTGATAGACCATAGACAGCTCCCGTTTCAAGAACCGTCTCTAAGAAAAGTTCTGCTTGTTCCGCACTCTGTTCCTTATTTATAAACATTTTAAGTGTCGGTGCTATCGGAAACAGCTCTTGTTCCTCATGATCCCATAAGACGATTGTATCTGTGTCCGGGAGTTGATATCCGAGTTCGTCACCTGTTCCGTCACTAGCAATTCGTAAGAAACCGGATGGATAGTCGTCCGTATCCGTCGTGTTAACACGAACAAGGTCGTCCCATGTCCGCTTGATATACTGCTCGTCCTTGATCGGATGAAACTCCCATTCACCGACACTGAATTTGTTTTCGTGTTTGTACCTATTTCGTAGTTCTTTCGGAAGCTTAAAGCCAAGTTCTGCTTCTACCTCTTGTAATCTCTCTTCTGTAACGCCTGGTAAACCGATTTGAACTGTCATCTATAAGACTCCTTCTTCTACATTTTTGTCTTTAATTTTTGCGATTGAAGTTCTTACCTGCGGGATAAAGTCCGCTCAAACGTCTGCCGTAATGAACTTTTGCCTGCCCAATCCGGAGACGTGTCACACCGTACTGCTTTTTAAAATAATCAATGACGGGTTCAACGATATAAGACGGCTCCAAGACATGAAGGACGAGTTCGATCGCTTCTGGACCATAATCATCTTCAAAAAAATACCCGTTGCCGATTTCAAAAAGAAATTCATTGAGGTCTTCTTCAATGCTCGAGCGACGCTCAAAGATGACGTCATACTCTGTATCCTGACAAAAGATCTCGACGACAACTTCGTGGTAATCCGCTTCTTGAACGACCGAGTATCCGTCTTTTTCTTTCTCCGCTACGAGCTCCCCAATGTAGGCGTCCAGATGAAAAAAGCGCGAGAACTTTTGCTCGCCCATTGGTTCTTTCAATCTCTCTCCCATGATTCCGTGAAACGTGTAGAGTGTCCGTCCATCCTTTTCAAACAGCCAAAAAAGATTCTGACCGTTCATTTGTTTGATGAGTTGCATATCGTCACACAATCCTTTATGTAATAAGTCAATGAAATTTATAATTTCTCCTAAATAGCTGTTTTCTTAAAAAATCAATTTCTCTACTTCATTATAAAAGTCATAACCATTTATGGGAATTTTTATTTATCATTAAACTCATCTTCTTTCTAATTAATTCTTATCAGCGTAATCGCTATTAATTTAAATCAAATGCAGTTGATATATTCTATTTTGATTACAATTCAAAATTCAAAATCTTTTATGTCAGCGTTATTACGCTCTATACGGTACTTATTCTTTCTTTATGGGTGGAATCGAATGGATACAGTGATCAGTCATTATTCGAAATTCAAGGATGAGATTCTCATCGAAGGAAACGTCTAGGCGTATCCTGAAGATGTCATCGAAGCAATCGAACTATAATGTGCCCGTCCTAAGGCACTTCTCTATTTCTCAAGTACGCTACATATGAAGTGTTTCCTTGATGTACACTATCGGTAGTACAAAAACGTGTACTTCGGAGGTGTTCGCACTTGAAAATGAAACGTTTAGCTTTCCTCCTTTTTTCGATCGTCTTCCTAGCGGGATGTAGTGATTACGATCAAGACGGAAATACGAATAGCGAGAAATCAAAACAGAAATATGATGCAGCTATCAATCAAGTCTTCAAATCTGAAAATCAGTACTTGAAGAAGCAACAGGTTGATCGACAACTAAAGCGAAACACCGGTGAAACGGGCACCATCGTTTATGAGGATCAAGGCCTCATTGAAATCTATTACGACCAATCAGCTGGAGGAGAAAGAGCCATTTATCAGAAAGATGGATCAACTTACGCGCGGAAAACATATACGAAACAAATCAGCCGTAAAATCAATGACTCTGAAAAAAAATACCTTGAGAACATAGGAATCAAGTAACTTTCATCTGACTAGCCCAATTTTTACTTGTTTATATCAAAAAGAGTCGATGACTCTCCTCAAAGAAGAGAATCATCGACCCTTTTTCAAAAATACGATGTCATCGAACTATACTGTCACAAGAAGATTAGAAAATACGGAAAAGAAGTGCCCCGATGAAAGATTACGTTAGAAATCGATGTAAGTAGTCTGCAGCGTTCCGTTGCATGACTTTTAATTGATCTATTCTATAGTTAAGTCAAATAAATACGTTTTTGGAGTGATAAAAATGGAAGGTAAGGAAGAAAAATCACCTTATTATCTAAGAAGAATCCCCTTCTTTATTATTTCTTACTTATTTGCACCTTTAGCGTACATCTTACTTTTCATCAAATGGCGGTCGTTAGATTCTTCCGTGCGAGATGCACGACTGATTGTTGCATCATTATTTTTACTACTCTTCATCGTTGATTTGTTTCCGGCTGGTCTATATCAAAACATCGTGCTTGCTATCGCTCTCACAGTTGGTTTGTTTATTACCTTTATTGGATTAGGGGGCGGAACAAAATAGTAGATTAACCGCACATCCGGATTTATGAACGTCGTTTTGTTCCGAATCCCATCAATCCATTTCATCTTCTATTCTATATTTCCATTTTACCTAATCATTATTTGATATACTTAAACAAATCATTGTAAGAAAGGATGATTCGAATGTGGAAGGCACTCTTATTTTCTTCCATCTGGATCGGTATCACGATGCCACTTGTGTTAGCTGTCATCTTTACGGTTTTCGAACCCTTATTTGCTTTTGATACGAGTGGCATCCTCATGTTGATCACAATGGCAATCGGTGCGATTGCTGATCTCTATTTAGCAACTCGTATTTGGACTTGGATCGAACATAAGATGTACAAACGAAAGCATTACATGTGAAAACGCAGATTATTCGTTCATCATCGAACAGATATTCTGCGTTTTTTAGATGAATCGTGCCATATAATCGGAAAAAATTTTCGTCATGACTTTCGGCGTATTTTCGATGTAGATCCGCATCTGTTCAACGTTTGCTTCAACCACATCTTCTTCTTTTTCTTCTGTTGGAAAATCAGATATCCCTTTGATGATGATACATTCAATCCCGTTTTTCTGACAGATGTAAGCGACAGCCCCTGCTTCCGTATCGGCAATCGTCAAGCCGTTGTCCCGCAACTCAACATAATCACGCCACATGACGACAGCCCGATCTGCCGTTCCAATCGTTCCTGTATGATAGTCCTCGCCATACTTCGCTAAATCGAGATCCACAATAAAGGATGGCTTGAGTAAGGGTTCAATCTCTTTGACTGTACAGTCATACTGCGCCGCCTGAGCAGGAACGATGATATCGAGTACGTCAAATCGTGGATCAATGCCGGCACACGTTCCAGCAACGATGACCTTCGTCAATGTAAAGCGGAGGATCATATATTGATTCGCACCGATACCGTTTACTTTTCGAACGCCGGTACTATAAAATATGAGCGTTTTTCCATTCATCTCTCGCGTGAAATATTCACCGTACGGATAGGCAATTCTTTCTTCGGGCGAGACACGAAAATACGCTAGTGTTGCGTCGAACTCCCATTTGGTTGCGATACTGATTCCAATCATTTTATCGTTCTCCTCTATTTTTTATCAGAAACATTATTTTCGTATCCATCCATATCAATCCCATACTCGTACACGCTCGATATTTGCTGTTCTCAGGTAATCGAGTAACTGTCCCGTATGTACCGCTTCATGATAAGCAATTCGTAGCAACATATCTCCAAGCGAACGCACATATCCCGATTCGGAACGGTTGATCTGAACCGTCGCTAAATCTGATTCCGGTAGTTGCTCGACATATGTCATGAATTCCTCACGATAGACTGCCGCAAAGTCTAATTCTGCTTGCACGGATACGAAGTCACGTGCTTCATACGGGGACTCATACGACGATAAACTGCCTCGGTTCTGTAACGCTAAGTAATAATAATACTCGCTATCTAACACATGACGGATCATCTCGAAACACGTCATGGCATTCTCATCCGGTTTCCAGTTCAGTTTATCTTCAGGAATCGACTGCCAGACTTTGACGCTTCTTCTTCTCACTTCGTTTAAATTCCATACTGTCCAATCGATTGTGTTCATGATACATCCTTCCTTTCAATGACGAATAAGCGTTCTCTTAATCTCTATTTTGACAAAGCAATTTGAAAATCCTTTAAAAATAAAAACAGGAAGCATCCTCAGATGTTTCCTGTCTAATCGTCCATCGTTCACTTATTCTTTTCCTCAGACAACGCATCGATCTCTTTTTGGCGTAAAATCTCCGCAATTTGATGATGTTCGTTCTCGATTGCACTATCACGCGCGGAGTGTCCTGAAGCGTCGCGGTGAAGCGGATTTGCTCCATAAGAAAGTAATATACGGACGATACGCTCGTATCCCTTCGCGCTAGCTAGCGTCAATACCGTCGCCCCGTCCTCTGATGGGCTCGTCTCATGATCCGCTCCTGCTTTGAGTAACACCTTAACGGCTTTTGGATGGTTATGTGTCACCGCGAGATACAATGGTGTTACACCTCCTTCTCCCTCTGCCTCGATTTCCGCTCCCGCTTCAAGCAATAAGGTGACTTTTTTTGCCTTCCCTGCCTGAGCGGCAATGTGTAGAGGCGTCATTCCCTCACCCTCTTCAGTTCGTTCGTGTAACAATTCCATATCCTGAGCCAAGTGACGCAGGATTTTTTTATTGCCAGACCGACCTGATATTAGATGTAGTGCTGTAAATCCATCACCTGTTAAATCTAAATAGGCGCCGCGCTTCATTAATAACAAGGCAATCTCAGATTTCTGGTCATACAATGCGATGTGTAGCGGCGTCATTCCATCTTGATTGGGTAGATTGATGTCTGCTCCGTGGTCGAGCAGCATTGCGACGATCGCGATGTGTCCTTCCTGGATTGCCCAGTGTAGTGCCGCGAACCCTTCTTCATCCCACTCATTCAGATCATCCCCTCGTTCGATACAGCGCATGACCTGCTTCTTTTTCCCTAGAAAGGCTGCATCTTGAATGGATCGCTTCCCCATGTCGGTTCGCCCCTTTATCAACTCTGTCGTTAGTTCATTTTACAACAACCGGCTTCAGGAAATCGAAAAATCCATCTTGAACAGCGCCAAGATGATTTTACCTAGTGAACAAATTTTTCTATATGAATTTTTTAAACGCAAGTATCTGCATCGCTGTTTGTCGGACTTGTTCCGCCGTTTTCGCTGTCGTATCAATCGGATATACCGAAAATTGTTCATACCATCTCTCTTCGAGCGCCCAAAGCGGTTGATGTTGTTCAAAAGATTGACGAGTTCTTTCTTGATCAGCGTCGCGCCGCTCTTGTAAGAGATGGTCTGGTGCCTGTAAATAAAGAATCTGGTCGGACCGACATTTTCTTAATGCCTCAAGTTCCACTTTTAAACGAGATTCCATATCCCAGTCATGCCCATGTATCCGTGGATAATGAAGCGTATAGAATTCAAGATCCTCCGGACCACGATCTAATATGATCTGTCCGTCCGGAAAGTGACGAAACCGTTCAATTTCCGCTTGAATGAACAAGCGTTGATTCTCAACGAATCCGTCTTCGGAACGGATGTCTAAACCGAGCTCTTTTCGTTTTTGAACAATCGGATATGGATTTTCATAATAGACATGTAACTCCGGGTAAGCGTCCTCGAGCGCTCGCGCAAGTGTCGTCTTCCCTGATGCCATGCCGCCTTGAATCGAAACGATATGTCGATGCATGTTATTATATTTCTCCTTTAGCTCATTACGATTTGTTATGGACGGTCCACCGTTTCAGCGAACAACGATTGCGCTGTTTCGATGAATACTTCCGTCGCCTTCGACATCTCTTTCTTATTTCGTACTGCAATTTTAATATCTGGCGTTTCGGTCGTTTCCAGTTGACGAATTAGACTTTCGTTCGATAATCCAGCGATACTTTGTCGTGTCGTGATGACTACACCTAGTCCTTCTTCCATCATCTTAAGTCCCGTCTCGAGGTGCTGCATCTCATATCGCACATGTGGTACAAGACCTTGATCCTGAAATAACATCTGCACCTGTTGCTTCGTCTCCGTCTGTTCGATCAAGAGCGATTCTTCCGACAGATCGAGTAGACTGATTGATACTTGATGTGCTAAACGATGGTGTTCCGGTAACACAACGACCCATTCATCTGATACAAAAGGAAAACGATCAAATTCCTCGTCTGTAGCCGTGATGAACCCGACATCTACACAGTCGGTTCGCAACCATTGCTTGATTTGGTCAACGGTTCCTTCCCACAGTTTGACTTTCAGTCCCGGATATCGCTCATCCATCGTTCGGATGATTTTTGGTAAAAAACGTGTATACGCCGTTTTATAGACCCCGACATGAACCTTTCCGATCGCTAGACCTTGTTCCGATGCAATCAATTCATCCACTTTATGAAATTCACTATTGATACGTCTTAAAATAACGAGAACCCGCTCGCCTACCTCTGTAAAGAACAGTCCTTTTTTCTTATCCCGCTTGATTAGTTTCGTTCCAAGTTGTGCCTCGACTGACGCAATTGTCCGACTGACCGCTGGTTGTGTCATGTGTAACTGTTCTCCTGCCGCTGTAAAACTTCCTGTCTCAGCAATTTGAAGAATCAATTCGATTTGTGCTCTGTTCATAACGTTTTTGGTATACCCCCTATGCGAAAGATGCATTTTATTTATCATAATCGCTACTGTACTATGACCAAGTATCACAAATCAACTTGGATAGATGAAACCTCTCAAACGTCTAAATGAAACGGGATACGAATTGAAACAGAAACAGTGAGGTGTAACTATAATGAAACACATGGGGAAAATTTATTTACTTGCCATCATCAGCTTCTTAAACGGGACATCAGAATATGTCATTGCCGGTATATTGGATCGCATCGCGGATTCCAATCAAATATCCGTCTCGTCTGCCGGACAGTTAATCACGGTCTTCTCGATTGCCTTCGGAGCAGGTACTCCTTTTTTGATTGCTCTGACGGCACGACTCGAACGAAAAAAATTACTGGTCTATGCGCTCAGTTTGTTCTCGATCATCAACGTATGGATCACCTTCTTGTCCAGTTATGAGCTGCTGATGAGCGCACGAATCTTATCTGCACTTTGTGCCGGTGTCATTCAAGTCACGCTATTAACGCTCGCTGCTGTCCTTGCCGCACCAGGAAAACAAGGAAACGCTATCGCAACTGTCGTCATGGGTAATAGTACGGCACTAGTTATCGGTGTTCCAATCGGTCGCGTCATTGCTGCTCATTATGAATGGCATGTCATTTTCGCTGGCCTTGGAATCATTGGACTTATCTTGGCGCTCCTGACATTCTTTTGGATTCCTCAAACGGTCGCAGAAGAACCGGTTCCGTTACGCGAACAACTTCACTTCTTCGTACAGCCACGAATTGCTGCTTATTTATTGATTACGTTCCTATGGTTAGGTTCTTATTCCATCGTCTTTACCTATATTTCGCCTTATTTTTTAGATGTCTTCCAGAAGAGTGATCAAGCCGTCACGGCAGCGCTGTTCCTGTTTGGAATCGCTAGTGCGTTTGGTTCTAAGCTCGGTGGCATCAGTACGGATAAATGGGGCACGTTTTGGACGCTTGTAGGTGGGACAGCACTGCATGCCATCGTACTACTACTGTTCCCACTGATGGGTCACGTTGCATCTGCCTTTTATATCCTCCTCATCCTTTGGGCGTTAGCGGCATGGTCCTCCGGTACACCGATTCAATTACGAATGATCACGTTGGCACCAGCTGCTGCAAGTATCGTTTTAAGCCTGCATAGCGCATTTGGACAAATCGGAATGGCAGCAGGTGCCGGGATCGGCGGTATCGCAGTCACGAATGGTTTATTGCAGTACTTGCCCTGGATCGGTGCCCTTGCACTCACGCTTTCAGTCGTCGTCATCGTAACGGATCACCTCTTTGCAAAATCGACCAGCATTCAGGAATCAGAGGAAATGCGGTATGTCGAAAAATAATCGCTATCTCTCACTTCTCACCTAAAATACGCGACAAGATCCGGATGCTCGATCAGTTCCTTAATTCGTTCTTGCTCAGCATCCGGAACTTGCTCAAGCGTCCTAAGAATGTTCTGAAAATGGAAGTCCCCGTGGAGCAATCCTTGTTGTTGCGGAATGTGAAGCGTCTCTAACAATCGTTCCGCCTTCAAGCGTAACGCAGGTTGCAGATGATGCACTTTTTGTTGGGTGACATCATACCATTCTGGAGCTGCACGCGATTGTTGCTGATGAATCTGTTGATGTAATACCACGAAGGTGTTCAGAAAATCTGTTATTCGGGAGGGATCAAACAACTCTAACAATTCGCTGCCGTCGACCCGCTGCATCTCAATGAACGGCGAATCTTCTAATGCAACGGCATATACGTTTGGTGTCGGGACAACCGTCCGTTCGAGTTCTTCGAGCATACGAAATTCCTGTATGATTCGTTGTATTTCAATCGATCCATGGAAGTATTTACGAACTCTCTCGTCAGAGGTCGTCATCACGGTAGCGGTCGCACCGGTTTTTTCCTTATTCATCTGTATAACCCCCAATCTCTTATGTCGTTTGTCGAATCATCAAAGAAGGTTCCAGTAAAGAACTAGCGCTTTCACTCTGATTCAGCGCGTCATCCAATAATTGTTCTGCTGCCAGTCTGCCAAGCATTACAACCGGTTGTCGGATCGTTGTTATTTCAAGCGCTCTGGCAATTGGTACATCATCAAACCCCGTAATGGCGATATCCTCTGGCACCCGAATGCCATCCTTGCGAAATTGATGGATGAGACCCGCTGCGACTTCGTCATTGCCGACGATGATGGCGTCTGGTAAGTCTATCGTTAGAAGTTGACCTGCTAGTGCTTGTCCGTCTTCGAAAGAATAGCACCGATCCGCGTACCATTGAATTCCATGGCGGAGCGTAGACGTCTTGAGATATTGGTCGAACGCCTCCAGTCTGACTCTTCCGACTCCGCTATCTGGATTTCCAAGACAGAGACCGACTGTTTGTGCTCCTCGTTCTTCTACATGTTGCAGCAACATTATGATCGCTTTTCCATGGTTAAAAGAGAGCGACGGCACGATATCCTGATGGTCTTCGCAGGCAACGACTGGTCCAACCGTCCGCATCGTCTCAAGTAACTGCGGCTGACTGATGGCGCCAATGATCAATCCGTCAATCCGCTTATCGCGAAGGTATTGTATACTCGCTTCTTCTTTTGCTGAATCATGTTCCGTCTGGATGACAAGGAGTGTGTGGTTTCGTTCCATACACACTTGACCGATTCCCTCGATTAATTGATGAAAAAACGGATGACCGACACGCGGCACGAGGACACCCATCGTATTCGTCTTACCGCGTGAGAGGTTGATCGCATTTCCGTTCGGACTATATTCCAGTCGCTCCATCACGTCTAAGATGGTCCGTCGCTTTTCTTTTGATACATGCTTATGACCGTTTAAGACACGGGATACCGTCGATTTCGAGACGCCCGCTTGTTTAGCGATGTCCGAGATGTTCGCCATGCTGTTCCTCCTTCGTTTGTTCCCATCGTTCTAAGTCGTTTAATGCCTCCGCTACACCGTCCTCGTCATGATCACTGGTGAGATATGTCGCTCTTCCTATGACAGATGCTTCAGCGTTTCCCATGGCAATCGATGTTCCCGCCTCTTCGAACATCGGTAGATCGTTTTGATTGTCACCGATCGCAATGATGTCCTCGGGTGTCATCGCGTACGCTCTCGCAATGTCTTGAAGGGCAGTCCCTTTTGTCACGCCGTTTGCCATGACTTCTAAGTTATAGGTACCTGAACGTGTCACGGAACAGATCTTCAGCTGAAGGAGTTGCTGCTCGAGGTGTTCGAGCTGCCATGTGTCAGGTGAGACGAACATGAATTTGATGACGTCCAATTGATCGATTGCGATTTCGTCAACTTCCTCAACACCGTATTGCGTTAATTGAGCTTGAATCGCTTCTTGAAACGCACGATCTCCTCCTTGAAGAGAAGCAAGCGAAAACTGCGGTAACAGGATGTTGTCTTGTAGATAAATATGTATGAATACGTTTGTAGATCGTACGATCTCCCAAATCGTTCGACTGCTAGAACGGTTCAAAAAATACCGTCCACCTTGTCCTACCTCGACCTCTGCCCCGTTCGCACCGATGATCGGACAATCCAGTCCGTGTTGCGCTAGAATCCGTCGTGCATCAAAGGCAGCTCGCCCGGTGACGATGATGACAATATCTCCTTTATCCTGCCGTTTCTTGATGGCTACCTGATTTCCCGCCGAAATTCTGTGTTCCTTATTCAATAACGTTCCATCTAAATCAATCGCAAAGCATCGCATCGCGTTTCCTCCTTTTCGTGTCCTCTTGATGCTACAGGCTGAAACGCGTCCCAGTGCAACAAAAAATCTTGAATGAACAGTTCATTCAAGATTTTTGTTTTATCCTTTGCTTCAAATGGAGACGTGATGCGCTGTCTGTTGTTTCTGAACATACTCCATTAAGATCGGTCGTTCCGGTGGATTGAGGTTTTCTGGTAGCTGGTCGATCGCGAAAAAGCGTAATTCCGCGACTTCTGACGGATCCCGAACCACTTCACCGGTATAAGCCGTACACAGAAATGCCGAGATGACATTATAGACTTCATCCCCGTGCGGATACTTATAGTAAAACGCATCACCCGAATAGACGTTCAATAATTCGAGCTGCTCCGCTTCAAGACCGGTTTCTTCCCTTAATTCTCGTTTTGCTGTCTCTACGAGCGTCTCCCCGATCTCAAGCGCTCCACCAGCGAGTCCCCAGCAACCATTATCTTGCCGAAGTTGTAATAAGACTTCTTGTTTATCGTTGACGACGATGACACACGCCCCTGCCATCACGAGCGGTCGTGTGCCGACGAGTTTTCGTAATTCTGTGATGTATCCCATGTCATTCAGTCCTTTTCCATTTAGATTACTTTCGTTCGGACGCGCATTCGTTTGAGTCCCGTCAATAGGAGACACAACAAGATGATGCCCGAAACCAACAGTACGTACGTATGAATCGTAAAGAGGGCACGGAAATCGATTACGGAAACATTCTGTTGCACCTCAATCCAACTACTTAGTATGATTCCACTGATTGCAAGTAAGATGAGTACGCCGACTTGTCGACGTGTCAGCGAGACATACGTCAAAACACGCATGCCTTCACGGATCACGAATGGTAGGAGAACGAAGAGTGCTGCGACCGGTAAGATGACCGGGTCACCGCCTTGCTGAATCGGCATCGACCGGGTTAAATAGCCAAACAGAAAAAAGAAACCACATACGAACAACAATAATCCGAACGCGATACTCGCATTCACCGCTTTATTCATCTTACTTCCCTCACTTTTTACATTTATGAATTATGAAGACACCGTACTTTGATGCCATACACCCGCTGCGTCAAGCCGGACCCGATGTCTGCCGTCGAGTTCCATCTCGATCGGACTGACCTTCGCCGTCTTCGGTGAGAACAACCATGTCCGTCCTTCTGGGACGAGCAAGATATGCGTTCCATCCGCGACCGGTCCGAGGAAGTTGAGTGACGCACCGTTGAGCGGACGTTCCCGTCGCTCGAGAACGCCGATCTCTGCTAACTGTTCACCCACTTCAAGCACGTCTTTCACTGTCAGACTCATCTCACCAATCCCGAGGATATCGGAAACATCAAACGTCGGTTCCGCTTTAGATGGATTGATTTGATGCCGCGCGATCAGCTCCAAGACATTCTCATCTGGATCATAAAAATAGCAGGAATGCGAGTCCGTGAAGTCAAAATAAATCTCGTCCTGTCCATCTTCGATCAAGAGTGGTGTCCGTTCTACGAGCCACGCTTTTCCTTGTTGGAAGACGTTTTCCGGAATGTTGAACGCTATATGGTACTGCGTATCAACATCGTCCGTCTGTTGATATGTCAGTTGATCGGTACCGATTTGCAGCGTAAACGACTCGTTCGTTTCCGAGACGAGCGGGAATCCGATCTGGTTTATGTAAAAATCTTTCATTGCCGGTAGATGGCGTGTCACAAGAATGGTTTTTGAAATGTTCAAGCGGATGACCTTCCTTCATTTGCCGTAAAATTTATCAAAAAGCGATATGCTTTATTTTACCACTAATGGTAAAATCATGACGAATGGAAAGTCTGATTTTTCAGATATATTTATACCTGAGAGGATGTTTTGATGAAATTATTAATCGCTCAACCGAAACGCGAGACCGGACTCGAGCAATTCGAACGTGAAATCGCCGCTTATCCTGAAGTCGATCTGATTGTCTATCCGGAAGGCTATTGTACGGTCACGGAACTCAAACGCGTGCAACATCTTGCCAAGCAGTTCGAAACAGCCATCGTCCTCGGTTACAAAGATGAAGCGAATCTCGATCGCGCTGTCATCATCGATGCGACCGGGACGATTCTGCTTGATCGCGCCAAAACACCAGAAGCCGGACCGCTTTACACGCCTTCAACAGCAAACGACGGGTCGTTCCGCTATGGATACGTCCTCTGTCGCGAAATCTTCTTAGGAAACGACGGACTACGCGAGGAACCCGGACTTGATCTCATCTTCAACCCGATTGGCGTCGGCATGTTCAGTGAAGAACAGTACGTTGAGTGGTCCGGTGAAGCACGTAGTATCAGTCAGGCGCAACGAGCACTCATGATCGGAACGAGTCATGCCGATGGTTCGTACCGCGACTGTGGTTTTTCGATTCCGATTGCCTTCATCTATGACGAGACCGGTGAACCGTTGCTGTTGTCCCATAACGATACGCGGACACGTCTGTTTGATACGGTCACGCGCCACGTCGAAGTCGTCGGTACACCATCCTTATCGTAAACGAACACACGCTTCTTCCGGTCAGAAGAAGCGTGCCATTCCTTCAGGAGGTGCTCTTATGTCTCAAACAGGTCGTGCGTCATTCTTTTGGAAACGATACTTCTATGTCTTCTTTCCTTTGTTCCTCTTCGGCGTCAGTCACGAATCGTACCTGGTCGATAATCCGTTAGCTAACCTTGAGGACATCGGTGAGTTCATCTTCTTCTTTTGCCTTTATCTGTTTAACTTTGCCGTTCTTGCCGCTCTTTTGACGAATCTGTGGTGGTTCTTCCTTCCGACAAAACCCGCTCATGCCGAAACCGATTTTTGATAAGAAACAAGTGTCGCCCGTTCGTTGAGCGGTTGACTGACACCCGTCAATCGGTAACCCATCTTCTCATAGAAATAACAGTTACGTGTCTCTTCGCGAATCGTCCGCAGTTCCCATGTCGTTGCAGCTGGATACGCTGCTTCAACGAGCTGTAATGCGCGTTGGGCGATTCCTTCACCTTGACGGGCTGGATCTAAGAACATCGGACTGATCGCGTAGCGATTCGCTGCTTTCGCAACGACACAAATCCCGCCGACGACGACATCGTCGACGATGATTTGATGAAACGTACTGCTCGGATGCGTGATCCGGTGAATGACACGATCGATCGATTCGTTCGCCGGATTCGTTGCAAAATCTTGATACCGCTCAAGCGTTTCTGAAAACGCCTCGATTTGAAGCGTATGAAGCTTCGCAGCGTCTGCAAGAGACGCTGTCTGTAATTGAATGTCCACTGAACCTCCTCCTCTCTTAACGGAACCATTCCCAAAATGGCGTGCCTTGCGCGACGCTCAAGTAGTCGAGCCATCGCTCGAAACCAAACGGCATCGCGTCTTCCTCCCATTCCTCGAAATTAAGAAATTCCCCAATCCAAATCCAATTTCCTGCCGGTCGATTCATCTCGTAGACGATCCACTCCCCGTCTGGTCCTGCACCGATCACCAAGAAGTTTTCGGGACATTCCCACATCTCGCTATACGTTAGGCAATCCTCGATTGAAAAGAGTTCGAATCCATCGTTGTACGATAACGTTTCGTGTTGAAAGAGCTTCGCCCCGTTATGTTGACATAAGAACGTCTGATAGTCGTCTGCCGTCCACGCAGGTAACAGCGCGAGCTGTTCGTCCGTCGCTCCTCGGTTAAAGATGAAACGTTCTCGGGCTACTTCCCCTTCTTCTTTTTGGACCTCTAATAAACCGTCGACGAGTCGAGCTTTAAATGCTTCTAATGCAATCATGTTCTTCTTAACAATATTCTTTTGTTGGTGTGAACGAGACACCGACATCGTGTCCGCCTAGCTGAACATCCCCTGCTCCTTGTAGCGATTCAGTTCGCACGGAGGATAAGGCAAGGTGTTTGAATAACAAAGGCTCAAACGTCTCGACGATCGGTTGGAACGTCGCATCGACCGACAAGACGAGATCGATTCGGGCGTCCCGCGATAACGCTTGTGCCTTCCGTTCCGACTGGATATAACGGACGAGCTCCCGCATCCAGCGTTCTTGCTCCAGTGTTTCCGTGATTCGTGTATCGAGCGTCACGGTGAGTCCACCACTCGTCGCAGCAGCAAAGCCCGTTTTGACGATCGGTTCGACGACGACGTCTGCTTGACGCACTTCGACTTCATCGCCTGATGTGGTCTGGTAGATCAATCTTCCTGTCTCGAGCAAGTCTGAAGTCTCCTGTACAGACAATTGTTGTAGCCATTGATGGATCGCATTCGCTTGCTGTGCGAATTTCGCTCCGGCTACGCGGAAGTTCAGTTTCAGACGGAACCGTGTCGTCGCTTGCGTCGTCGGAACGATTTTGACGTCTTTTACATTCAGTTCCTCTTGAATGATCGCCGTATAGTCCGCCCACGAAAAGGTTTCACTCGATTGGACGCTTAAGCTAGCAAGCGGTTGTTTGACTTTTAAGGCATGCGTATTACGTACTTGTCGTCCTAACTCGACGACAGAGACAACCTGTGCCATTTCGTATTCCAGATCAGGTCGGAGCATCGATCGATCGGCAACCGGATAATCCGCTACATGCACGCTCATCCCTGTTAATCGCTGATAAACATCATCAGCAAGGTACGGCGTGAACGGAGCGAGTAGTCGTGCCGTCGTCGAAAGTGCGAAGTGGAGCGTCGTGTACGCGGCTTGTTTCTCTTGCGACCAGTCAGCTTGCCAGAAACGTTCCCGAGAACGGCGGATGTACCAGTTACTGATCTCATCGACGAGTTGCGCGAGACTCCGCGCTGCTTGAGTCAATTGATAATCGTCCATCGCATCCGTCACGTCTTGCGTCGTCTGATGGACACGCGAGAGCAACCATTCGTCAAGACGCGTCCGTTTTTGCGGACGTGAGCCATCAAATCCGTCCAGTTCGGCATACGTCAGATAAAACTGGACGGCGTGATCCAGTGTATCGACTAGCTTTGATTTTGCTTCTTGGACGATCCGCTCAGCAAACCGTTTCGCACTCCACGGACTGCTGTCGACGAGTAGCGCCCAGCGCAGGCTATCAGCACCATATGCTTCGATCAACGCCACCGGATCGAGGGCATTCCCGCGACTCTTCGACATCTTCTGCCCGTTCTCATCGAGGACGTGACCGAGTGCGAGGACACGCTTATAAGCAGGCTGTCCCGTGAAGAGTGTCGAGATCGCTTGCAAACTGTAGAACCAGCCCCGTGTCTGATCGATGCCTTCGATGACGACATCGGCTGGATACCGGTTAAGCGTTTGCGTCCGTGACGGATAATGCTGTTGCGCGAACGGCATCGCTCCGCTATCAAACCAGACATCGATGACTTCTGGTGTCCGGTGCATCACACCCCGACACGTCGGACACGAGACCGATAACGCATCAACGTACGGTTTATGCAACTCGACAGATTCCGTCGTTGTCGTCGTCCGGTACAACAAGTCCGCCTTGTTTTTTGGAACGAACGTCGTATCACACGCTTCACACTCCCAGACGTTCAGTGGGGTGCCCCAGTAGCGATTGCGACTGATGTTCCAGTCGACGAGTTGTTCAAGGAACTTTCCGAACCGCCCTTCCTTGACGTGATCGGGGTACCACGTCACAGATGCATTGTTCGCAAGGAGTTGTTCCTTGACGGCCGTCGTCTCGATGAACCAGTTGTCTTGTGCGTAATAGAGCAGTGGTGAGTCACATCGCCAACAATGCGGATAGCTGTGCGTATAGCGTTTTTTCGCAAACAAGCGTCCCCGTTCCGCGAGCATCTGGATGATCGCGACATCTGACTCCTTGACGAATCGACCAACGAGTAGTGGAACGGCATCCGTGTAACACCCAGCAGCATCGACGACATTAACGAATGACAGACCGTTTTCCCGGACGACCCGGTAATCTTCTTCCCCGTACGCTGGAGCAAGATGGACAATTCCGGTTCCGCTCGTCGCTTGGACGAAGGACGCCCCGACGACCGTATGACCGTTCTCTGGCGTCACGAAATCAAACGGTGGTTCATAACGCAAACCGACGAGTTCCGCACCGAGCTGTTCAAATACGACCTCGACGGATTCCGTAAACAGTTCAGCGACTAACGCTTTAGCGACAATGAATCGCTCTCCTTCAAACGCTACCGTGACGTACGTCAATTCCGGATGAACCGCCACCGCGACGTTTGCCGGTAACGTCCACGGTGTCGTCGTCCACGCAAGCAGAAATGTCTGTTCCATGTCGACAATCGGGAGTTTGACCGTCGCCGATAAGTCCGTCACGTCCTGATAGCCTTGCGCGACTTCATGGGAACTGAGTGACGTCTGACAGCTCGGACAATACGGTGATACACGATGTCCTTTCGTCAACCAGCCTTTGTCATGGATCGTCCCAAGGATATGCCAGACGCTCTCGATATACTCGTCCTCCATCGTCACGTAAGGGTCATCCATGTCGACCCAGTAGCCGAGTTTTTCCGTGAAGGCACGCCACTGTGTTTCATAGGAGAAGACACTTTCCTTACAGCGGGCGATGAATGCTTCAACACCATAGTCTTCGATCGCTTGTTTGCCGGAGATGCCGAGTTGTTTCTCGACCCCGAGTTCGACCGGTAGTCCATGTGTATCCCAGCCGGCTTTTCGTTCGACCCGGAATCCTTGCATCGTCTTATAGCGGACGACGGTATCCTTGACGGTTCGTCCGAGTGCATGACCGACGCGTTCGCGGTCGGCGGTCCTTCGTAGAATACGAATTCCGTTTCCGTGCGTTGTTCAATCGATCGGGCAAAGACCTGGTCTTGTTTCCATCTGTTTCGAACACGCGCTTCGCGTTGTTGTACGGTTTCTGCTTGATTTTGTGACGTCATCTCTTATTCGCTCCTTTGTCGATAACTAAGAGAATACAAAAAAGTCCGCCCCCTTTGACAGGGACGGACTTCACCGCGATACCACCCATATTCCGTCGAGAATGCTTATTCTCGACAGCACTTAGTTGCACACTATCATGTGCATTCCATGTAACGGTGGACACCCGGTCACGCTTACTGAATGGTTCAGCGTGACTTCTCAGAGAGGATCTTCATGATTGATCTGGCTACCGGCTCTCAGCAATCCCGGTTTTCTGTAAGGCAGAGGGACAATCATTACTCTTTCTCGTCAACGAAATGATATGCTCTTGTTGTGGAGAATCTTACCACATGAATTAAAGACTGCACAACAGCTTTTTACATTTTCTTGAAAAGGAGTTTTTTGAATGTTACATACTTTCCCAACGCTTAAAACGAACCGCCTCGTCTTACGCGAAGTGTTACCCGAAGATGCTATGAGTGTCCTCGCCTATTTATCAGACGAACACGTCGTCAAACAGATGGGGCTCGACCCCTTTCAATCAGAAGCAGACGCGCTTGAAGAGATTGACTGGTACGCTTCGATTCGTCGCGATCGAACAGGCATCCGGTTCGGGATCGCGTTACAAGAAGACGATGTCATCATCGGCAGTTGCGGATTCTTGAATCAGTCGGCACGCCATCAGCGGGCAGAAATTGGTTTTGAGTTGAATCCTGCCTATCAGGGACAAGGCATCGCGAAAGAAGCAGCACTTGCAGTCATCACATATGGGTTTGAGGAGCTCTCTTTAAATCGTATCGAAGCACTTGTCTTACCAGCAAACACCGCGTCTCAACGATTACTTGAACGACTCGATTTTCAGCGCGAAGGCTTGCTGCGTCAATATGAAAACTCGCGTGGTCAGTTCGATGATTTGTATATGTACTCGATTTTGCGGAGTGATTGGCCGTCTTAAAAAGATAATCTGTGAAATATCAAAAGTCGTTTAGATGGGTGAATCCGTCTAAACGACTTTTATACCGTTTTATCGATAAGATCTTGCTTTTAAAAATTCTATGATCGGCAACAGTGTCAGTCCGATCGCGAACAAGACGATCAATAACAGATTCGCTGATTCATGTAAAAGGTAATCGAGACAGATGAATCCAAAAATCAGGACAATCAGGATTTTATAGCTAACGAGCCCACTCTCCGTCGTAATCTTTTTGCCGAGTTCATCTTCTGGCACAGGACGCTCGTCTTCTCCTGATTGTGCCCACGTAAAATACGAGAAGAACATGATCAATAAAATCGCCAATTGAACAATCGAGAAGAACGTTACGTTGTTTTCGATGATCATACTAATGATGGTAAGACTCGCCACTATCACGAGTGTTACTAAAAATAAGCCCGTTTTTTTCTTAGACATCCCATTCCTCCTGTTCTGAAATGAACAGATGATCGACTTGTGTCTGCAAGACTTTGGCGATATTAAACGCTAATTGTAAAGTCGGATCATACTTGTTGTTTTCAATCGCATTGATTGTCTGCCGACTGACCTGACAGCGGTCAGCCAGTTCTTGTTGCGATAATTTTGCCGCTAGACGTCGCTCTTTGATGTGGTTTCTCAAGTTCATTCCTCCACGACGTGTCAAATTCTTTTTACATCTCTACTGTAATGAAATTCCATCCTAATGTCAAAAACATTTGACATTAGGATTATTAAAAAACACGTTCTGATGCTCAGAACGTGTCGTATATGATGGCTCAACCTCGTGGCGGAAATGGATCATGTCCGTAGGAATCTTTTTCGCGAATCTGCCCTTCTTTGTTATGAATGACAAGTTCCGTCTTCTGTTTTTTCGCAATCCGACGCCCTTCTGCAATCGCTTCTTTCTGTGTAGCAAATCGCTTTGTTGCTCGAGTCGCACCAGCAGCTTTCACTTGATAGCCACCTTTAGGATGTGGCGTGACATGTTGCTCTCGTTTCATACAACTCCTCCTCTCATTTGTGTCAACTAGATACGTTCACGTCACATTGGTGGCTATCCTGGTGTCCCTGTTTCAACAGTATCTTCGATTGGCAACGTAGACATGTCATCAATCGGAAGGTTGCCTTTTTCGTGCTGACCGCGTATCTTCGTAATTCATTCTCGTGTACATGTCTTGCCTTGATTCGATGATCAACTTCACTTTCCATCTCAATCCCTCTTCCCTCAACTTATATTTTTTTCTAACTATTATGTGCCCTGAATCATTCTCTACAAATCCTTTTTTAAGAAAATCAATGTTTCTGCAGGCAGTTTCATAAAAATATCGTCAAATGGTCCTGTTTAATATGTATTTTACCGACCGATAAATGAATTACAGATAGAAAATATGAGTTGAGAGGACTAGTTGAACGTGAAGAACACAACCAAGAACCATTCCATCCGAACGCGCCTTTTAGTAATGATTAGTTTGATTTTGATTGCCTTTTTTGTTTTTAGTAGTCTAGCTTTATACTTCAATACGAAACAAACGGCAGTCTCAACATTGAAAGCGACTGCTGAAAAGGACGCACTGCGCATCAGTAAAACGTTCGATACGGCAGCTTACAGCGAATTTCTACAATCGCCTGTCGCGTCCGAACAATACGAAACGTTACGAACAGAACTCGATACGTTACGAAAGCAAAATGGACTCTTATATACATACACAGCACGGATCGATCAAAACAAGGTCCGCTTGTTGATCGATGGTTTACCAAAAGATAAGGCTGCGAAAATCAATGCCCCGGCAAGCGGCGCAACTGTTGCCGATATGCAAGACGTCCTAAAGGGCAAAATACATACGACGGACGTGATTGATGATCCAATTTACGGCCAGTACATCAGTGTCTACGTTCCGCTGAAGGATTCGACCGGGAAAATCATCGGTATCCTTGGAACCGATATCGCAGCGAAGGAAGTCGATGCCCTAACGACCGATCTACTGCAACAAAACGCTCCGATTTTCATCGGGTTGATGCTCCTACTGTTGACGATAACCCTTATCTTGCTTTACATCGTCCTCGGTCGAAAATTACGTCCGCTCGAGACGTTACAGAAAGTCGCCGCCTTGATTGCTGAGGGACGACTGGATCAGGCAAAACAGACGTTGACCGATTTGACGATTGCTTCAAAAGACGAAATCTATGCGCTTGCGATCTCGATTCGTGATATGAACGAGATGTTGCGGACGATGATCGTCGACATCAAACAGACAGCTACCCTCGTCTCGACGACGAGTCAATCGATCGATCAAAGTACGTCGGAAGTACTCGACGGTTCCGAACAAATCGCTCATACGATGTCGGAAATCGCGACCGGGACCGAAAGTCAGACGCAAGTCACGCTTTCATTGAATGATGAGATGAATCGGTTCGCAGCATTGATTGAAACGACGAATCAGTCTGGTGTCGAAATTCAAGGAACGACGGAGCAGATGGCAACCCTGACACGAGTCGGACGGGAGCAAATGTCCGCTTCCGTCGAACAGATGCGTCATATTCATCAGCACGTCACGCAATCTGCTGAACAGATTGATCTACTGAAACAGCAATCATCAGATATCCAAACGCTTGTCGGCATCATCCGCGGTATTTCCGAGCAGACGAATCTACTCGCCCTCAATGCCGCGATTGAAGCGGCACGGGCGGGTGAACAAGGGAAAGGATTCGCTGTCGTCGCGACCGAGGTCAAGAATCTTTCGAGCCATGTCGCTAGCAGTGTTAGCGAAATCGCAACGATCGTCACGTCGATCGAAGCCAGTGCGCAGCAGATGCAACACAGCTTTAAAACGACGGTCGAAGCAACAGCAGCCGGTGAACAGATCGTCCTCGATACGGATACGACGTTCGAACGGTTGACGGATCAAGTCACGCACGTCTCTACGGCAACACAGCAGATGACGCAACAGATGGAAGACGTCTTGCAGGCAGAACGATTCATCCGTAATGCCTTGACGGAAATTGCTGCTGTCGCAGAAGAGCACACGGCAAGTAACGAAGAAGTTGCCGCTGCGTCTGAACAAATGATTGCGACGATCACGACGCTCCATACGCTCGTCGGCGATTTGAACGCACGAACAGAACATTTAGAACAGGAAGCCCGTCGCTTCGAGATTTAATCTTTCATTTGTTCTTTTCTGGTTCTCACTCTATACTGGTGTGAACTTACATATAAAGGAGTCGAACCAGATGTCCCATTATGATGTCATCATCGTCGGTGCCGGATCCATGGGGATGGCAGCCGGCTACTATCTCTCACGAACCGATCAAAATATCTTATTGCTGGATGCTCACAATCCACCGCATGATCAAGCGAGCCATCACGGGGAGACTCGGATCATTCGTCATGCCTACGGTGAAGGTGAAGCTTATGTGCCACTGGCGTTAGCCGCGCAACGCTTATGGTACGAGTTGGAACAAATCAGCGGTCGGAGCCTGTTTCTGAACACTGGAGTTTTAAATGCCGGTCACCGCTCGTCCCGTTCGATGCAGACGATCATCAGGAGTGCAGCGCAGTATGATTTACCGCTTGAGGTCCTGACAGCTGACGAAATGAGAACGCGCTGGTCCGGCTTAACGATGCCCGACGAGTATATCGGTTGTTTTGAACCGACGTCCGGTGTGTTGAAGTGTGAGGATTGTATTGAAGCATACCGTGATCTTGCTGTCGCGAACGGTGTCGACATCCGGACGAATGCGAAAGTAACGACGCTTACCGCCCACGCTCATGGTGTGGACGTAACCGTCGGAACAGACACCTATTCAGCTGACGCATTAATCGTCGCAGCCGGTGCCTGGTCTGGTCCATTGCTCGAACAAACTGGACTCTCCTTACCACTGCGCCCGGTCCGCAAGACATTCGCCTGGTTCGAAGCAGCGGAAGAGGTATTCAACGACGCGGTGTTCCCTGCCTTCGCCTTTGATACACCCGCCGGTTATTATTACGGTTTTCCAAATATCGCTCAAGCCGGTCTGAAAATTGGGCGCCACGACGGCGGCATCCCGGTTGATCCGAATCAGCCACGCCGTCCATTCGGTCAAGAGACAGGTGATCTTGCTGATTTGCAACAGTTCACGAACACGTTCTTGCCCTCGATCAATACTTTAGCTCATGGCAAAACGTGTCTCTATACGATGACGCCAGATGAGGATTTCATTATCGATTTGCATCCAGACTATCCGCATATCGCGATTGCTGCCGGCTTTTCCGGTCACGGATTCAAGTTCAGCAGCTTAGTCGGAAAAGTACTCAGTGAATTAATCATGGATCGATCAACGACTGAACCGATCGGACCGTTCGCGATTAAGCGTTTTGCGAAATAAAGCATATGGTATGAAACGACAAAGACCGGCAACGAAAATGCGTTGTCGGTCTTCTGTATCAACGGTATGATGTCACACCGATTCATTCGATTGTTGCTGATTTTTTGCAGCTAGCTTTTGACGCTGTTTTTTCTCATCTTCAGTCCACCAGCCGTGAATCAATAAGACGAGTCCAAGGATCAATGCACTTATCGGAAAATATGTTAAGCCGTACTCTCCAAGGTTTCCCCCTAAAAATTCTGGCGATAACTCAACATACGCTCGAAACATCTGAACGATGAAGAATAAGAAAAAGCTTGTAATCAGGGCATATGTACCGTAGCGATAACTTGTATTTTTCATATGATGACTCCTTTCTAAACATACTCTAATATAAATCATTCAAGGGATACACTAAATTCCCTCTTTTTACATTATCATTTTTAAGAATGTTTCCAAAAACATGATAAGATAGTTTTAGAATTTCAGTGATAAAGGAGTTAGATGCGTGATGAACTTTAATTTATTTAAAAATCATGTTCGTTTTAAGATTGCGCTCGAATTGATTGATCTCAAAAATGGCTTATCAATCATGCAACTGAATCAACGTTTAACGGATGTACCGCAGTCTACTTTGTACCGGCAAGTCAATGCGATGATGGATGATCAGTTATTGAAAGTCGTCGCCACCCAGCGCGTCGGAAAAGTCGAGGAAAAAATCTATGCCTTGAATACAAGCGGTTACCAGATCAGCGAAGCGGACTGGAACAGTGCAACGTACGATGAAAAAGTGAATTTCGTCTCGTTCTACTTCATGTATGTCTTGCAGCAGTACCAAACCTACTTCGAACAGACCGTTCAAACGCAAGGTCAAGACCTCTCGACGTTCTCAATTGCGAAATTGCACCTGACGGATGAAACCTTCAATGATTTTCAACAAGACATGCGGGCACTACTCGAAAAATATCATCACCTGGAGACAGAAGACCAGGCAACTGAACGGACCGTCTCACTCGTCATCTTACCGTAGACACTCTCCGAATTCAGGAGGGTGTTTCTACGACACAACTTTATTAGGGAGCGAAATGCAGACCATGAAACGGATCAAAGAAGACCTTGATGAAACGGTAATGGATACGTTAAACAACACCTTCACCAAGTGGAATCTCGAGAACATACATAAAGAACAGATTCTAAAGATTGGTGAAGGAGCTTGGCACTCTGTTTATAGAGTAACTAGGTTAGACGATCAAGACCTTGTGATTCGTATAAAAAAGAACGAAGCGTACGGTGAATTACAAGCAATTGATGAACAAGAGTTGACTACAGAGTATGAGTCTACGAAAGCTTATTATTTTCATGCCAATACAAGTGATCAAAATGTCTGTCCTGACTTTTATGAGTATTTTATTGAAGATGACACAGTATTTACATTAGAAACGTTCATGGGTCGTGGAACAGATTTATTGTTACTCGATCAGAATAAAGCCCATTCTTACGGTACGAAATTAGGACAAATTTATCATCATATACACAACCAAAAAACCTCTATTGCGGGTTTCGGGGAACTGCACTGGCAAGGGGAAACTTTACGAGGTAGCGATTCAAAAAACAGGGATGAATTATGGCAGGAAGAAAATGAACACGTCTTAATCGTCTTAAATACGCTTATTCACTCTAATCTTTGCTTTGATAAAGAAAAAGTCGGTCAGCATATACATGCTTTAATTGAAAAGAGACGAACTCAGGTTCAAAACATCTCGCTCGTGAATCAAGATGTAACACCAGAAAATTTAATATTAAGTGATGAACACATTGCACTCATTGACCCGTTTCCAAGATTGGATTTTGATTTGAAATACGCGGCTTACTTTGTTTTTTGTTACAAATTTTTGTTACCAGCCTTCTCAAATGCTCCACGATACATAAATCAAGCCTATCAAGAAAAAAGTAATGTTCTAAACAAAATCGCTGACGGATTCATAAGTGGATATTACTTTAACGTGGTTGGAGACGAACGCACCACTCAAATTCAACGATTAAAGGATGAGTATACATTATGGATATTGCAAGAAGCGTATGAGCACTACGACATGTTACATCAGCCTCATCTCACTTATAAAACTACGCAACAGATGGGGAATCGAGAAATGATAAATGCTCGGTTACGTTTATGTCTCGAAGAATTAGAAAAATGGTGTACGGAATAAGAGTAGAGGCTGACGCATAAGTCAGCCTCTTTATGTATCAAGCTTAGTTTCGTCATACGGAAACGAGGGCTGACGTATCGAGTGACTCACTTTCAATCACGATCGCTGTTAAACCCTTATTCGTCTTCGTTTCGTGCCATTCTCCTTGATTCCAAAACACGGCTTCCCCACATTGAACTTTTATGTAGTCATCTGTTTCTCCTCTTACCAAACCTTCACCCTCTACGATTAATAGAAGTTGCGGCACGACAGCCTGGTGATAACCGACCACGCCATCCTTGTCTAAATGGATGCATCCGATGTACGTCACTTTTTCCGTTTGCATGATCCGTGACATCACGAAGTTTGAATCGAATTTTGTGATTTCCTTGCCCACCTCTTTTTTGAATTGATAAATCTGCATATTGTCCTCCTCGATGACATGGTTCGTCTTTCTTTATAAACCGGTTTCTTCAAATCGCATTTGGAAAATTTTGATAAGAGAAGTTTATCATAGCTCTAACTGATTGAGAACTAACGATGATTCGTCTATGGCATTGACTTTTCTATTTTCATTATTGATAATGGTAATAGAAAAGGAGGGTTTTTCATGAACACAGATTTCTCTGCCTTATCACAAATCGACTGGGAACGACTTCTGCCCCTATTATTAATTTACATCTCCATCAACCTGATTCTACTCAGCTGCGCCTGTATCGATTGGTTTAGACGGAAGGACCGGATCGCGACACCGACTACTTGGTTATTGATCATTCTCCTCGTCCAGCCGATTGGCTCGATTCTCTACTTCGTCCTCGGAAGGAGGATGACAGCATGATTCAGATCTCTCATCTCCAGCTTTCACTTCAACGACGTCTTATCCTAGACGATATTTCCTTTACGATTCACGAACATGAATGTCTTGGACTGATTGGTCCGAATGGTGCCGGAAAGACGACACTCCTGAAATGTCTGAGCGGCATGATCGAGAGTGACCGTGGTTCCATCACGATGTCTTCGCGCTCCATCCGTCAACACCAGCAATCGATCGGCTACTTATCACAACAAACAGATTTCAAGTCTTGGATGACGTGCGAACAATCACTACGTTTCTTCGGACGCTTGTCGGGGCTTGATCGCGCAACGTTAAATAAGCGGATTCCGGACGTTCTACAAGAAGTTGGACTCCTCGACCAACAAACAGAAGTCATCGAACGCCTGTCCGGCGGCATGCGCCAACGTCTCGGAATCGCCCAAGCGATTTTACATGAACCGACATTTTTGATTCTTGACGAACCGGCTTCCGCCCTAGATCCGAGTGGTCGACATGATATCAATCAATTGATCCTCCGCTTAAAGAAACGGATGACGATCATCGTCTCAACGCACCTGTTAGAAGACGCAAAGACGTGTTGCGACCGCTTCCTCGTCATTAAACACGGAAAATTGCTGGGACCGCTCGATAATCAACGCAACGTAGATCAATACCGGATTCAAGTCGAGACGCTTACAGCTGCCCCTTCGTTTTCTGTGACACGATTTCCACGAGTCGAGATTGATCGAATCAACCCATGCTGTTATCAGTTCTCCGCACAGCAGCCGCTTGATCTCTCAGAGTTAGCGACTACCTTGATTCAGCTAGGATGGTCGATTGCTTCAATTGCCTATCAACCAATCGGACTCGAGGAACGGTTCCTCGACATGGTGGCAGACGTATGAGGACCTTTTATACGCTGACATGGACCGAGTGGTTGGAAGCATGGAAAGAATGGAAGATCGTTTGGTTACCGCTGTTCTTCATTGCCCTTGGCGTGACCCAACCATTGCTGTTGATGTACATGGATGTCTTGCTCGCACACGTCGGGAACGCGGACGGAATCATCGTTGATCCGAATCGTCCTGCTCCACAATCGCTTGACGTCTTCAGCGCAACAATCCACGGGCAGTTCAATCAGCTTGGCTTGATCGTCCTGATCATGAGCTTCATGGGACTGCTCGCTTCAGACCGACAAACCGGCATGCAGGATTTCATTCTGACGCGCCCTGTCTCTCGGAATGTCTATCTACTGTCGAAATGGTTCAGTCACGGGATGATCAGTCTCTTCGGGATGCTGATCGGCGCCCTCACGTCCTACTGTTTGACCGTCTATTGGTTCGGATCCCTTTCGCCGCTGCTTGCGCTACGCATCATTCTCGATTTTAGTCTCTGGACGTTGTTCGTCGTCAGTCTGACGCTACTGATCAGCACTTTCTTGCGACGTGCTGTTCCGATCGGTATCCTGTCGCTCGTCGTTTCCTTACTACTTGTTGCACTTCCTTCATTAATGCCAGACATTCTATTCTTTATGCCTGGCGCACTACTGTCGCTCCCATCGCACACGTCGTTTTTTTCTTCGTCCCATCTAATCGGAATCATTTCTTGTCTCATTTGGATTCTTCTCACACTCGGCTGGTCGGCTCTTCGATTCCGAAAAACGGCTTATTGATCCACCGCTACAACACAAAAAGGATAACGGAGCCGTTCAGCCGTCCGTTATCCTTTGTTTGCTTGTGTCTTTCGAATCGTTCGTTGCCTTGGATGCACGGCAAGCTTTGCTTGGCGCATCCGTTCAACGGCAGGATCCGTCGCAGCATCGAACGCTGTTAAACTCGGGTAGTGCCCGACGAGACGTCCCTGCTCCAAAATCGCGAAGCTGTCGCAAAGTTGCTCGGCAGCTTTAATGTCATGCGTGATGAAGACATATGTTAGCCCGTGTAGCCGCTTCAAGTCAGCTAACAGTGCGAGAATCAATCGTTTGTTGACCATGTCGAGGCTACTGACTGCTTCGTCTAAAACGATCAGTCGTGGTTCAGCAGCAATCGCTCGCGCAATCGCGATTCGCTGCAGTTGCCCGCCACTAAACTGCGCCGGATATTTCGTCAGATCCGTTGCCTTGAGCCCGACTTGTTCGATAAGCGTGACGAGTCGCTGTTGCCGTGCTTCACCCTTTAAACGAATGAAGTTATCAAGCGGTTCGGCGATAATATCGGCAGCCGTCAGCTTTGGATTGACAGCAGCAAACGAGTCTTGGAAGACGACTTGGACATCTCCTTGAAACGGTCGTTTTGTCGCGTGGCGATCGACACCGTTGAACCAGATCGTGCCGCTTGACGGACGTTCGAGCCCAAGCAACAATCGCCCGAGCGTACTTTTGCCGGCACCACTCGACCCAAGTAGTCCAAGACAACGTCCCGCTTCAAGCGTCAACGACACATCATGTAAGACGTTCTGTGCTGGTCGAAACCGGCGTTTATAGACGTGTGAGACTTGATCGATCTGTAGTAAACTCATCCGAACGCCTCCCTTCCTAGATGTTGTGCGAGAAGGGACTGTGTATACGGATGTTGCGGTCGATCAAACAAATCAAAGACATCTGCTTGCTCAACGATCCGTCCTTGCTGCATGACGAGGACATCGTCTGCAAGTTCAGCGATCACACCGAGATCATGCGAGATGAGTAAGATCGCCGTTCCGTAAGTCGCCCGCATCCGTTCGAGTAATTCAAGAACCGTCTTCTGATTAAAGACATCGAGTGCCGTCGTCGGTTCGTCGGCAATCAAGACGCTCGGGCGCAGGGCAACGGCTAAGGCAATCATGATCCGTTGCAACATCCCGCCACTCAGCTCGAACGGATAAGCTTTGAGCAACCGGGCGGCATCCGTCAGATTGACTTCTTCGAGTGCCGTCATCGCTTGTTGTTTCGCTTCACGTTTTGAACAACGTGTATGGGTCTGAATCGTCTCGATCATCTGGTGCCCGATCGAGTAGACCGGTGTGAAGGCACTCATCGGATTTTGCATGATGAACGCAATCTCATCGCCTCGAATCATCCGCACAGCGCGTTCTGATAAGGATTGAATTGATGTTCCGTTCAGTCGAATATCGCCGGTGACGTCTGTTGTCTGTGGATTAAGTAAACGCATCAAGGCGAGACTCGTCACCGTCTTTCCGCAACCACTCTCTCCGACAAGACCAAGAATCTGTCCAGCTTGAATCGAGAACGTCACACCTTCGATCAATGTTACTTGTTGTTTCGTATGGACGGTCAGACCGTCGACAGCTAAGATCGGTTCGATACGGGCACCTCCTCTCATTTCATCGTTTTTGACACACCGAATCGTTCTGCTAACTGTTCTCCTACTAGGTTAAAGCTGATGATGACAAGCATGATCGCAAGTCCCGGATAAATCATCAATTCCGGATTCGTCCGGATGTACGATTTTCCTTCGTGAATCATCGCTCCCCACTCGGCAGTTGGTGACTGGACACCAAGCCCGAGGAACGACATCGCCGAGATATCCATGATCGCCCAGCCCATCTCTAGCGTTCCGATGACGAGCAGCGGCGGTAAGATGTTCGGCAGGATGTGCGTCCGGATGATCTTCCACGAAGACGAACCGTTGACGCGAGCAGCGGCGATGAACGCTTCCGTCTTCAGCGTCATGACCATTCCGCGGAACATTCGCGCGTAGTAGACCCACTGGACGAGCATCAAGGCGATGATGACCTGCTTGAGACCTGGACCGAAAATACCGACGAGACCGAGGACGAGAATCAGACTCGGAAATGCCATCACACCATCACACAGACGCATCAAGAGTTGGTCGACCCAGCCACCACGGTAACCGGCAAGTGTTCCGACGAACAATCCGATCGCAAGTGAGGCAACGAAGATCAACACGGCACAGCCGAGTGAAATCCGCGCGCCGTAAATCAAACGCGATAAGAGACAGCGTCCGAGCTGGTCGGTTCCGAGCGGATAGGCTGACGACGGACCATGGAGCTTTTGCGTCAGGTCGACGAGGTTCGGATCATGCGGCGCGATCCATGGCGCAAACAACGCAACGCCTGCCATTCCGATGAAGACGAGAGCACAGAGATAAAGAAGCGGCGTATACCGCGACCGGATCATCGTTGCTGGAAGTGGAGTATTCATACCGTCCCTCCTTTTTTTGCTAGGCGTGGATCGAGCACGGCTTGAATGATGTCGACGAGCAAACTGCTTCCGATGAAGACGAGTGCCGCGAGAAAGACGTAACCTTGGATGACCGGCATATCCCGGTCAAAGATTGCTTCAATGAAGTAGCGACCGAATCCTGGCCACGAGAAGACGGTCTCGACGATGATCGTTCCCGTCAGCAACTTCCCAAGGTTCATCCCAAGACCCGTGATCATCGGCGGAATTGCCATCCGAAGGACGTGTTTCCCAAGAATCCGTCCTTCCTTTAATCCACGTGTCCGGGCAAACAAGACATACGGTTCGTTCAATGATTCGATCACACTGCCACGGAGCAATCGTGTATACAAGGCAATCAACGGAAAGGCGAGCGTCAATGCCGGTAAGATCAAGTGCATCACACTTCCCGTTCCGCCGACTGGGAACCAATCTAGCTTTACGGCAAAGAAGAAAATAAACAGATACCCGAGCCAAAACGACGGGATTGAAGCCCCGATGAAGGCGATTGCCCGACTGAGATGGTCAAAGAAACCATTCTTCTTGATCCCAGCAAGGAACCCGAGCGGGATGCTTATGACGAGTGCGAGCAGTAGACTCGTTAATGCCAACTCGACCGTCGGTGGTAAGCGGAGCAAGACATCTTCAAGGACCGGTTTTCCGGAAAGATACGATGTTCCGAAATCGAGCTGCGCCAAGCGGATGACGGCATCGAAGTATTGTTTGTAGAACGGTTGATCGAGTCCGAATTCTGCTCGTTTGGCAGCGAGTAGTTCATCCGTCGGTTGGATATGAGCAGCGGACAGATAGGCCTGTGCCGGATCAACCGGTGACAAATGAATCAACCCTGTCAGAATCAAGACCGCCAGTAACAAAATCGGGATGATGGATAATATGCGTTTGACGAGGAAGACCCCCATGTCATCCCTCCTTTACTTAATGCCGATCCGAGCAAATGGACTCTCATCCCGGTTCGCTGGGAACTGGAAGTTCGTTACGTCCGACTGATAGACCGCCATCTTCTTCAAGTACGAAATCGGAATCAATGCTCCTTGATCTTGGAGTGATGGCAGAATGTCGGCGTACATCTTCTGACGTTTCGTCTCGTCTGTCGTCTTCAAGACATCTTTAATTTCTTGCAACAGTTGTTCTTTATTCGGATAAGCCGAAATCGCTTCTTTGAAGCCGAAGCCATCCGTATCAATCAGGTTCACAAACGTATGCGGATCATACGGTGCACCGAAGTTACTATAGAAGTTGATGTCAAATCGGTTGTCTTTGAAGCGCTGGACTTGATCTGGCAGTTCGACAGCTTCCGTCTTCAGCTCGACGCCGATTTTCGACCATTCCGACTGGAGTGTTTCGGCCATCGCCTTTTGAACCTGCTCGGCCGCATCATACATCATCCCGATTTGCAGCAGTTGACCATCCTTGACGCGGATCGTTTCACCTTTCGGCAGTTTCCAACCTGCTTCATCAAGGAGACGATTCGCTTCCTTGACGTCATAATCCTGTTGCTTCACTTTCAGGTTCGACGTGTACGGCATGTTCGGTGGCAACAGGTAGTCAGCCGGTGCTTCTATTCCCGACGTGATCCCTTCGACGAGAGCGGCTTTATCAAACCCGTGCTGGAGCGCCTGGCGGACGCGTTCGTCAGACAGACGCTTATTTTTCGTATTCAAGACGAGGAGACGCGTCGCGACTGGTTCGGACATCTCTGTCTTGTAGGATTTATCCGTCTTCAACTGATTGAAGGCATCGATACTGATCGCCCCTTCACCGTAAATCAGATCAACCTGTCCTTTTTCGAGTGCTAAGACACGTGTTTCCGCATCCGGGATAATGTCGACCTTGATGTGATCGACGTTCGGCTTCGGACCCCAATAGTTCTTGTTGACCTTAAACGTCGCATACTGATCCGGTTTGTATTCGTCGAGCATCCATGGACCTGTTCCGACTTCTTTTTTGACACCCTTCGACGTATCGCCGTTTTCCGGGAATCCCGCTTCTCCGAGGAAACGAACCGGGCGGACGACCGCGAGCTCTTGAATCGTCGGGTAATAGGCTTCGGATAATGTCAGGCGGAACGTCTTCGCATCGACAGCTTCTGTCTTCTCGATTTTCGTGATGAAGCCAAGCCAGCTATGTAAGGCTTTTTGTTTGAGGATTGCGTCAAAGTTCTTTTTGACGATTGCTGCGTCAAACGTCGAACCGTCCGAGAACTTTACGCCGTCACGAAGCGTAAACGTATACGTTTTTCCGTCTTCAGAAATCTTCCAAGACGAGGCTAAGTATGGCTCGAGCTTTCCACCTTCCCCATAGTGGACGAGTGGTTCATAGATCATCGACTGCGCGAACAGTTGTGATGGGTTGTAGACGTGCGGGTTCATCGTTCCGACGTCGCGTGGCCACGCGAGCGTCAATGTATCTTTATCTTTTCGCTCTCCTGTCGACTCGCCCGGGTTCGAGCAGCCGATCAATAATGATGTCAAAGACAGGATCGAGACAGTAGAAATCAGTAATTTTTTACGGTTAACGTTCATGGTAGGCAGAACTCCCAACTTGTATTGATAATCATTTTCAATTGTAAGAGGGGAAGGGAAGGATTGTCAATGGATAATCCAGATGTTAACTGGTCGTAAAGACGCTTTTTGACAGGATTTCCACGCTTAACTGAGCAACGATCTGTGTACGTCTCTTTTATGTCAATAATTGTAATCAGCTGTGTTAAGCGGTATCCTAGTTTGGATGCTGCGTTTCTTGTCTAACGAAATCATTTGCACGGAAAGGATGATAGGATGTCACGACTAGTTTCCTCCATCTCGCTTGTGTTGCTCAGTCTGCTCTTAGTGCTCCCTTTACTGATGATCGATGGACTGATTTTCTACGTCGGAGATGTGTCCTACGACTCGTTCGTTGGTTGTCTAGTGTTTCTCGTATGTTTCTATCTCGCTAGCCTGGTCGTCAGCGTCGTCTTCGACGGGATGATGCGTGCGCTTGGCGGACTGTTTAAGCGTCGTTTCTCGAACATACTGTTTGCTGTCGTGAACGGTTCCGTCAGTTTGAGCGTCTTACTTTGGATGGACCTCTACGTTGCGTCGATCACGATTTCTCTCGCGACAAAAGTCGTGCTGGTATCTGTACATACGGTATTGTTTTACCTGATTCATCAATCGAGCGATTCGACTGCTTCGTCTTCTGAAGGCAGCGCACAACATGAGCCAATCGTCCAAGAAGCCATCCGCTTGTTAGAAGATGTCGATCCCGTGACATGTGTCGAACAGTTATGTCTCAAGTACCCTGATCTTCCGAAAAAGGACATCATTCGGATCGTCTATCGTCTTCATGGCAACTAAAAAGACCTGAATGTTTCTGAGAAGATTCAGAAGCGTCAGGTCATTTTTTATTTCTTTCATTTCTTCGCCAACTCATAGAACTGATACGTATTCTTTCCTAACGACTTAGCGGCATATAGCGCGGCATCTGCCTGTTGTAACAAGGCTTGCAACTCTGGACGGTACTCACCGTCATACATCACGATCCCGATGCTCGTCGACACCTGGTAGTCCGTTTCCCACTCACTTAACGAAGTGACGATCCGCTCTGCGAGTCGTTCCCAGCCATCCCTCGAATCAGCATGTCCAAAATGCAGAATGAACTCATCGCCTCCTAGTCGCACGGCTATCGCATCATCCTGTTCACGTACGAATTGTCGCAAGCGTTGTGCGACTTCTTGCAGGACGATGTCCCCCGTCTCGTGTCCATAAACGTCGTTGACCTGCTTAAAGCCATCTAAATCAAGGAAGAAGACGGCTCCTGTCTGCCCGCGATGCTCCTCGAACTGTTTCGTTAAGTACCTCCGATTGTGCAGTCCTGTCAACGCGTCTTTCCAAGCATGACGCTCAAGCTCCAAGTAGTACAAAAACAACCGGACGATCCGTTGCAATAGCTGAACATTCTTCTGTTCATACAAGCTGACTCGATTATTGATTGCACATAATGTGCCGAACGTCTCCCCGCTCGTCAAGACGATCGGAATCCCTAAGTAGGACCGGACGTGAGCCTCCTCCAAGCCTTTTCGCCAGTCGCCGAGTTGTTCCGCGTTCGGAATATCTTCGAGCACGACCGGCTGTCTCGTCTCGAAATTAATCAGCTTACATAACGATTGGTTCAGTTCAATCTGCATGCCTTCGACCATCGGAATATCTGCTTTATCGTTCGTGATCTTCAACATCCGTTGTTGTCCTGCTTCGATCGCTGATAAATACAGCATCTGGTCCGGTAAGATCTCTTTTGCGAAATCGAGAACATCATCTGCCAATTCATCAAAATTTTGATACATCTTCAAGTCTTCAAATGGTTGATTCATAGAGCACCTCAATTCGAAGTCATTCTCTGCAATTTCTCTGATTTGAAAAACAAAAACGTTACATTTATTACCACTTTCTCTTTTGACTGTCGCTTAAACCTGTTTTCGTCAAAAGCGTCAAATATTCCTACTTCCATGACTAAATGAGAAAGATTATCATTTTTTTATTTTCGTATAGTTTATAGAAGGTAAAAATTCGGACAGCCATTTGGCTGGAAATGAGCGTTGCATCTTCTAAAATCGTCTGCTATCATTCTCGGTGAACATGACAATGATAATCATTATCACTTATTGAGAACAGATGACTCAGGTAGAACTACATAATCCATCTGCTACTTAATCCGTGATTCATGCGTTATCAAATTACACAAGAGGAGCTGAATCATCATGAGGAAATGGAAAACATCACTCGTCGTGAGTTCGCTTGCTGTCTTACTAGCGGCATGCGGGAACGCAGGAGAAGCAGACACGAAGAAGAGCGCGGAAGCACCGAAGACGGTCAAAATCAAGGACGCTCATGGAACGGTCAACGTTCCGGTTAATCCGAAGAAAGTCGTCGCACTCGACAACCGGACATTCGAGACGCTTGCCGCGTGGGATGTCGAACTCGCAGCAGCACCAGTCGGACTGCTCCCGGCTGAGTCACCGTATGCGAAAGATAAGGATATCGTCGATGTCGGCATGCACTTTGAACCGAACCTCGAAGCGATCGCTGGTGTTAATCCGGACGTCGTCATCGTTGGGCAACGTTTCGCTGATCATTACGAAGACATCAAAAAACTCGTCCCGAACGCCGCTGTCATCGACCTTGACATCACTTTACCGGAAGACTCTGGTACGCCAGGTGAATTACTCGTCAAAGGTCTTGAAGATACGACAGAGACTCTCGGACAGATCTTCGATAAAAAACAAGAAGCGGATCAGCTCGTGACGACGCTCGAGCAATCGATTAAAGACGTTAAAAAATCGTATAACGGACAGGACAGCGTCATGTCGGTCATCGTCTCTGGCGGCGATATCGGTTTCTCGGCTCCAATGAGTGGACGTGTCTTCGGACCAATGTATGATTTGTTCGACTGGAAGCCAGCCCTCGAAGTCAAACAAAAATCGGGCAACGACCAAGGGGATGAAGTTTCAGTCGAAGCGATCGCTCAAAGTAACCCGGACTGGTTACTCGTCCTTGATCGTGACGCACCACTTGGAAACGCAGAAGGTGCCGTACCGGCGCAAGATGTCATCGACCGTGCACCTGCCCTGCAGAAAACGAAAGCAATCAAAGACGATAACATCGTCTACGCACCGAAAGATACGTATTTGAACGAATCAATCCAGACGTACTCGGAATTCTTCACTGACATCGCGAAAGCGCTCGAGAAGTAATGGCACACGCACAGCAACAAATGAATGGAAGAGTTGAGCCACCCGCTCGACCTTCCTTTTCTGTCGTTTGGACGAAGCCGTTCGTCTTGACCTTATGTCTCGTCTTAGCGCTCGCGACAGCGTCTCTCTTCACGGGTGTCTACGAACTACGGAGTGCCGCGAACGATTTCGATATGTTCTGGATCACACGTGTTCCACGGACACTTGCCTTGATGCTGACTGGTGCTGCGATGGCAATGGCTGGACTCGTCATGCAACTGATCACGCAAAACCGCCTCGTTGAACCGACGACGACGGGAACGATCGAATGGGCGGGACTCGGACTGTTAGCCGTTTACTTACTCGTTCCGGCACCATCGTTGATGATGCGGATGAGCGGTGCGATTGTGTTTGCGTTCATCGGAACGATGGTCTTCTTCTGGTTTCTCCGTTCGGTCCGGTTGCGGTCATCGTTGATCGTTCCGATCATCGGTCTAATGCTCGGAGCCGTCATCTCCGCGATTTCGACGTTCCTCGGGCTGTTTTTCCGTGCCAGCCAAGCGATTGAAGGCTGGTTCGTTGGTTCGTTCGCATCCGTCCAGATTGGTCGCTACGAATATCTCTGGATCATCATCGGTGTCACGATCTGTATCTTCTTTCTCGCGAGTCGCTTGACGCTCGTCGGACTCGGCGAAGATATCGCGACGAGTCTTGGCGTCAACTACAATCGGTTGATGCTGATCGCTACTGGACTGATCGCCCTATCAGTCGGTGTCGTCGCGACCGTCATCGGCAATCTGCCCTTCCTCGGCTTGATCGTTCCGAACATCGTCTCGATGTTTCGCGGTGACGATCTCCGTAGTAATTTGCCGTGGGTCTGTCTGATTGGGATGGCAACGATTTTAATCAGTGATCTGATTTCACGCACGATCATCCGCCCGTTTGAACTACCGGTCTCGTTGATTCTCGGAACGGTCGGGGCAGCCGTCTTCATCATCATTCTGTTACGCCGACGGAAGACTGGAGGTGTCAGATGAGTACCGCGATTAGACAACAAGAAGATTCACGAATTCAACCGAACGTTACACGTGAAACCAATCGCCGGGCGTCTGCGTTTCAGTCGAAACGACTCGAGCGCAGCTACTGGATTCTCCTCATTCTGTTCCTCAGCGGTGGAGTACTCAGTACGATCGGTCTCTTGCTCTACAACAATCCGGTTCCGTTTGATTCTCCGTCCTTTTGGCCGGTCGTCGAACGCCGGATCACCGCAGTCATCACGATGGCGATCGCAGCAATTTGCCAAAGTCTCGCGACCGTCGCATTTCATTCGGTCACGAGCAACCGGATCATCACACCATCCCTGCTTGGTTTTGACGCTCTCTACTCGACGATCCAGACATCGATGATCTTTTTCTTCGGTGCGGGAGCACTTGTCGGCTTTACCGGCACGAGCGCCTTTTTGACACAGGTCGCGATCATGCTCGCGATGAGTCTCTTATTATACGGATGGTTGTTATCCGGAAAATACGCGAACCTGCAGCTGATGTTACTCGTCGGAATCATTCTCGGCACAGGTCTGAACTCGCTGTCGTCATTCATGCGAAAGATGCTTGCACCGTCCGAATTCGATATCTTACAAGCACGATTATTTGGTTCGGTCACGAATGCCGACGCATCTTACTTCCCGATTGTCATTCCGGTCGTCCTCATCGTCGGTCTATTGCTCTTCTTCTCGTCAAGACGACTCAACGTCGTCGCACTCGGAAAAGAGGTCGCGACATCGTTCGGCGTCAATCATCGTGGCAGTGTCATCTACTTCTTGATTCTGATTTCACTCCTGATGTCGATGTCGACGGCATTGATCGGACCGTTGACGTTCTTCGGCTTTTTAGTGGCGACACTCAGTTATCAGGTCGCTGCGACGTACGATCATAAATACGTCTTCCCGATGGCATTCGCGATTGGTTTCTTCGTTTTGACGACTGCCTATTTCTTCATGTATCACATTTTCAACACGCCAAGCGTCGTCTCCGTCATCATTGAACTGTTCGGAGGACTGATATTTCTTATCGTGTTGCTTAGAAAGAGGTCCCTATGATATCACTTGAACAAGTTAAAAAATCGTATACGGATGAGGTCCGAATCGGTCCAATCGACTTAACGATCCCAAAAGGCGGATTCACGGCGTTGATCGGTCCAAACGGTGCCGGTAAGTCGACGACGTTGATGATGATCGGTCGTTTGCTTGATCTCGATGCCGGGCAGATTGAAGTCGCTGGCATGGATGTGACAAGTAGTAAATCGAAAGACTTAGCAAAGATCATCACCATCTTGCGACAGGAAAATCATTTCGTAACCCGGCTGACCGTCCGGCAGCTCGTCGGCTTCGGACGTTTCCCCTACTCACAAGGTCGCTTGACGGCAGACGATGAAACAATCATCTCGAAATACATTGACTTCTTAGAGTTGACGTCGCTTGAGAACCGCTATCTCGACGAATTATCGGGCGGGCAGCGGCAACGGGCCTATGTCGCGATGGTACTCTGTCAGGAAACGGAATACGTCTTACTCGACGAGCCTCTTAATAACCTTGATATCGCCCGCTCGGTCCAGATGATGGGCTACCTGCGGCACGTCGCTGATACGTTCGGACGGACGATCATCACCGTCTTACACGACATCAATTTTGCCGCGAAATATGCCGATCACATCTGTGCGATGAAGGACGGACAAATCGCTGCCTTCGGAACGGTCGCCGAAGTCATGAATGAAGCGCTATTATCCGAGATTTTCGAGACCCCTCTTGAAATCATCGAAGGTCCGTATGGTCCGATTGCCGTCTATTGATGCTGATAGCGAGTACCTAATATCTTTTTAAATCAATGAGCAAACGTCACACAGTGGTGTCGTTTGCTCATTTTCGTATATACTCTCCTCTTGAAACCATCATCCATATTTTGTAACATGAGTTTTAGAAAGGGTGACTGAATATGGATGTTTTACTCTACAACTTCATCATGTTTCTCTTCTATTTTCCTTGTTTGATTATTCATGAGTATGGTCATGCGTTCGCTGCACGATGTTATGGTATTCCGATTAAATCCATTGCATTAGGAAAAGGAAAACCATTTTTTCAACTGGGACATTTCTTTATTTCTAGAAAGTACATTTGGGAAGGGTTATATACTCCGGGCGGCCCTATCAGTACGTTAAATCGCACGCAAAAATCTTTTTATTATCTAGGTGGTGTACTGTTTAACTTCATCTGTGTTGTGATCGGGAGCGTAATCCTTTTTCTATTGCATAATGAGACAATACAATACATCCTACAAGCTTTCGTACGCATGTCCGCTATATTCGTCATCTTCAATCTATTACCACTTCGTTTATTTAGTGGATTTCCAAGCGATGGATTACAACTGATCTATCTATTTAAACGAAGAGATCATGCATAATGAATTAGGAGTATGATCTCTTCACATTTTATATAAAAGAGACTGGGAGAATGTAGATGTCCTAGTCTTTTTTTAATGAGTACATCTAAAACATACCTTGGATTGCGATATACATTTTGATAAAAGATAGTATGTACGCATATAGTTACGTTAAGGTATGAGAAACTATAGAAAATCCAAGTGTCTCAAGAAATATTGGATATATTGAAAAAGATGGAACATTCGGTATAAACTGCTGACTCCCACATACCTTAGTTTTTACCACTCCTCAGAATAATTTTGTAAACGCATTCAAATTACTGGTGATTTAGTAGTAACGTACGTCATACTGACTGTAGGTAATAGAAAAGGAGTGTTGAAGATGGAATACAAAAAAGGACTCGAAGGCGTCATTGCCGCTGAAACACAAATCGGTTTAGTCGATGGAACGTTAGGTCACCTTATTTATCGCGGACACTGGGCAAAGGAACTCGCATTATCTTATTCGTTTGAAGAAGTCGCGTATTTCATCTGGAATGGTGAATTCCCGACTGAATCGGAATTGGTCACATTCAAGGAACAGATGACAAGCTACCGTGAACTTCCTTCTTATATTAAGACGATTCTCGATACATTACCGAACGAGATGGATGTCATGAGTACGATGCGAACAGCAATCTCGGCACTCGGTACACCCGCTTTCGCTTGGCCACCGACAATTGATCAAGCGATGCACGTAACAGCACTCCTACCATCGATCATCGCCTATAAATATCAAAAAAATCAAGGTGCTGCCTTCATCGAACCGAATCCACAACTTGATCATGTCGCGAATTACATCTATATGATTAAAGGACAATTGCCGAGTGACGTTGAGATTAAAGCGCTGACGGCGTATCTAATCCTAACGATTGAACACGGTATGAATGCTTCGACGTTCGCTTCCCGTGTCGTTGTCTCGACGGAATCAGAAATGATTTCTGGCGTCTGTGCCGCGATTGGTTCCATGAAAGGACCGCTTCATGGTGGAGCTCCGTCAGAAGTCATTGAGATGATTGATGAGATCGGAACGATCGACAACATCGAACCGTGGATCCGAAACAAGTTAGAAAAAGGCGAAAAACTGATGGGCTTTGGACACCGTGTCTACAAAACACGCGATCCACGTTCTGAAGCTTTAAAAGTCGTCTCAAAAGATCTCGCGCAAGAGAGCGATTGGTTCAACCTGATTACACAGATGGAGCAAACGGCGATTGATTTACTCGAAGAGTACAAACCGGGCAGAAAACTCTATACGAATGTTGAGTTCTTCGCGGCAGCCGTCTTAAAAGGACTCGACATTCCGAAAGAACTGTTCACACCGACATTCACCTCTAGCCGCATCATCGGTTGGACGGCACACATCCTCGAACAAGCAGGAGACAACCGCATCTTCAGACCACAATCATCGTATACGGGACCGATGCCGGAAAAAGCGGCTAAGTTTTGATGAGTAGTAGTCGGAGGAACTCTTTTGGCGAAAAGTGATCATTTACTTGCAATACTTTGGATACTACAGTCCGGAAATAAAGTAACGGCTCAATACATCTCAGAACAACTTGAGATCAATATTCGGACCGTCTATCGATATATTGATACGCTTTCCGCGAGTGGTGTCCCGATTGTTGCCGAAGCAGGTCATCATGGTGGATACAGCTTGTTAACTCAATTCATAGAAGCACCTTTATTCTTCGATGCTGAAGAGCAGCAGTCTTTATATCACGCTGCTCTTTTTGCAGAAGAAGCCGGTTACTATGGTAATACAGCTTTAAATCGCGCGATTTCAAAAATAAAACAGCATGCTTTAAAACCATCGACAAGTGCTCCGCTCTTGGATGTAATTCCCTATCAATCCGAAATGTCGTCGAGAGCCGAAAGCTTGTTACGAGAAATCGATCAAGCCATTCGCAGTCGAACAACCATACATATTCAATATTGTCGCGCGAACAATGAAGATGTTCAATCACGTGACATCAATCCTTTTAGATTAACTTATTGGAAACACGCTTGGTACGTCACTGCCTTCTGTCAGTTAAGAGGAGCAATTCGTCATTTTAAAATCGACCGCATTCACAAATTCAATGTGACGACGGATCAATTCGATATTCCAGATGATTTCGATGTTCAGTCTTCTTTTATGACCGATTTACTACCAAATCCAAGAGAAACTCAAGGTGAACTAATCCTCTCCGGTGACACCTCTACTATCGATTCAATTTGCCAACACTGGTACTTTAAACACTGTTTAATCGAACAAAATCAAAACCGTGCTGTTTTTTTGATTGAGATGAGCGTTTTAGACGAACAAGTCCCGAGTCTCCTTATTGCTTATGGAACATCGATACAAGTCGTTTCTCCTGTTGAAATCAAAAGTAAAATCATTGATCGGTTACACGAATTGATCGCTTCGCATCAATGATTTATTTTCACTGACAGTAGTTGTCAGGATAACTTTTCTATACTAAATGTATCTCATATAGTAAAGGAAGCGGTTATCTTGACTCACACTGTCTATTTATATGTATTCGATTCAATTTCAGATTGGGAATACGGTTACGTGATGCCAGAGTTACATTCACGAAGATATTTCAAAACAGATGCTACACAATTAAATGTCGTTACAGTAGGAGCAACGCTACACCCCATCACGACAATGGGAGGACTCCGTATTTTACCGGATATCACGGTTTCTCAATTAGAGCTTACTTCAATGGATGCTTTAATCCTGCCAGGTGGACAGTCGTGGCAAGAGCCTCTTCATGTCCCCTTACTGAATAAAGTAGGAGTCGCCCTAAGTAACGGAACGCTCATCGCTGCAATTTGTGGGGCGACAGAAGGATTAGCAAAGAACGGATTCTTGGATCAGCGTCCACATACAAGTAACGATTCATTTTACTTACAATCCGTTTGCCCGAATTATGCAGGAACACCTCTTTATCAGCATACTCCAGTCGTTCGTGACGATTTATTAATCACAGCATCAGGCATGGCTGCGCTTGAGTTTGCTTATGAGACGATTCGAGCACTTGATGTGTTTACACCTGAAACGTTAGACGCATGGTATGGTCTTCATAAGACGAATGAAGCGAAATATTTCTTTGATCTCATGGCTGCAACGTCCGTTAAGCAGTAAAGTTGCTATATAAAAAAGTGGAGCAATGCACACCATCGCTCCACTTTTTTAATGTTTCATTTAAGGAATGTCTCTAATGAGAAATCTAGTACTTCCACTTCATACCCTGCCGCTTCTACATCCGGACTACACGCATACGGTCCGATCTTCAAATCGGTCACGTCATGTAAGTGTGCGATTCGGAGTTGCTCTTTGTGCTCTCCCGTTACGTGATACAACGTGACGTCTTGATTGAGGTAATGGAGTTCAAAAACAAGGGGTGCATCAAACAGCGTATTGTCGACATCTCGACACGACCAGTCCGAGTACCCGAAGCTCGTCACGACAGCACCGAGATGTGACGGACCATCCGGAATGAACTCAGCCGACACTTTCACCCAGTGGTCGCCACTGACATACAGTAATATCCCTGCTTGGTCATATGTCGCTTTCGGGTTTAGCTTCACTTCAATCTGGCATTTAAACTCTCCGTTTGGAGCATTCTGTAACAACGCATGACCTGTCAGACGGTTAAACTGATAATGGGTATTGCGCCAAAAATCCGTATCCGGATCCGTCATGAAGCATAATGGTGTCTCCTCTTTAATACGTGTTGGTCGATTGAGCCACTTCATCGATCATATCCTCCTTATTAACGACCTCTTAATTTCCGTAACTTTCGATAGCCACGAATGAGCATATCGATCATACAATCCCTCCTATTTTCTATGAACCCTTAGACGACTTGACGAAGTCGTCGTATATCCTTATATAAAGCCGATCGTTTCAAACGTCTATTCCGTATTAAGTATTGCACATCCGACCGATTATCGTACATCAGTTGAATATGGAAATAATTGATATATTCAAGAATTGCAAAGACATATAAAAACAACGTGATTCGTAATCCGTACACTGGAAAATCGGATTGAAAGCGAATCCAATCGAGTCCGAATGCACACGCTGTCAGGACGATCAAAGCCAAATTGAGGATACGACAAAGGAATAATCGTCGGACGACGGATTCCGGGGTGATCGACGTTCCTTCCTCCTTCAGCTGTCTCGACTTGCTGTACCAATACCAAGCTCCTTGAATCAACAACAACTCAAACAAAAACAACGACATCCAAAAGGAACTGAGTTCAAATAACTGAAGTCGAGGAAAGACACGATTGCCAACCCAACTCAGCGGTAAAATCGTAATGACCGTGAACAGCTCCCCTCGGTACAGATAAGCGAGTCGTTCCGCAACGAGCCGCTTCATGGCATGACCCATTCGATCCGGAACTTACTTCCTGGACCAAGCTGTGCGATCAATGGTTGATCGACCTCAATCACTCGTCCGAGGACGTTGACTCGCTCATCCGCAGGTAGATTACGTTTCATAATTTGAACCTCGCCCGCGTATCGCCCGTATTTTTCATTATCGATCGTGATGGTTCCAAGCGGACGGACAGACGGGTCTTGCGGTGTCAGATCGATGGTCGACGGACTCATTCGCGACTCGACGGACCGAATGACATCCCGCGCTGGATCAAAACGATTCGTTTCCGTATCTCGTTGTGCTTGCTGTCCATTCGCTACTGACCGCAGTACGATGACTCCGGTTTGCTCTGCTTCAAATTGCTGGATTGTCGCCTCCGACAATCGTGGATCTCCAACGAGGATTCGATTGACGGTCGATTGTAAATCGATATAACTGGCGAACGGTGACGCATGCCGGTGTTCTTCAAGTGTCGGTAGCGTCTCAAACAACGGTCCACGAAGTGTTCCATCACCCGGTATGAACGCTTGGACCCGTAATCCTTGCGCCTGCAACCAAGCATTCTTTGCATCAAACCATGCCCGGTCGAGTCCTGTTTCCGGTCGCGGATAAAAATTATGCCACGCTTCCGTGTGATCGATTCGCAGACCCTGTGCTTTCATCTCCGTTAATTCGTCTTCTGTTAACGTACTGGCGTTCAGCGCGACCATCATTTGGTTCGATAACGTCGCGATTTGCAACGGGCTGATGCCGTAATCAAGACGCAGTCCAGTGACACCCCAGTCCGATAACGTCGCTGCCGTCTCCCATGTCTTGCCGAGCGTCGCGAGCGACGCCGGTGCAATGTCCGCCACGAGCTCATACTCGAGTGTCTTTGCTAAGCGACCGAGCGCTTGCAAACGTTCGACGTACAGTGAAGAATCGTCCTCAGGAATATGTAGCGATGTAAAGAGTGACGTAAAGCCAACAGCGCGCATCCGCTGTAGCCACTCGCTCGTTTCGTCTGTGATCGGTTCACTTAAATAGATTGATAATCCTTTCATCGACTCACTCCTTCTCTTCTCTACTTAGAGAAAAAGCAGCTGATTCCTTCTTTTTCGAAGGATTCAACTGCTGGTCAACACCTTAAATTCCGTCTGCCATCTCTTCTTTGAAACCGAACCAGTACGTGAACAGGAATCCTGCCGCGTACGAGATGACGAGGCCCGCAATATAAGTCAAATACATCCCGTTGTCGATCAACGGTGTCAACGATAAACCGGATACGCCGACTCCAAGCGCCGTTGTCTTCATCGTTGCTTGGAAGGCACCACCGACTGCTGCGCCGAGACATGCCGTTACGAACGGACGACCGAGTGGTAACGTGACCCCGTATAACAACGGTTCACCAATTCCGAGGAATCCGACTGGAATCGCACCTTTGATGATGTTACGCAGGCGCGGATTACGCGTCTTGACGAAAATCGCCATTGCCGCCCCGACTTGACCCGCTCCTGCCATCGCAAGAATCGGTAAGAGTGGTGTGTTGCCGATCGTATTCAAGAACTCGAGATGGATCGGTGTCAATCCATGATGAAGACCGACCATGACGAGTGGCAGGAAGAAGCCAGCCAGCACGGCTCCCGCGAGTGGTCCACCGACCTCAAGTACGGCATTGATCGCTTTCATGATCCCGTCTGACAACAGTCCCGCAATTGGCATGATCGCATAAAGCGAGGCGAATCCGACAATCAGCACCGTAAACAGTGGCGTAAAGATGATATCGATCGATGCGAACATGAAGCGACGGATGTGTTTCTCAAGATACGTCATCAACCACGCAGCGAAGATGACACCAAACAAGCCGCCCCTGCCTGGAACGAGCGGTTCCCCGTAAATCGTGATGTCCGCAAGCACGGGGTTGAATAGAATCCCACCGGCAATCGCCCCGAGTACCGGCGTTCCGCCGAACTCTTTCGCCGTATTCCAACCGACAAGGATTGCAAGATATGCAAAGACCGTCCCACCGATCAAGAGTAAAATCTGCATCCATGTCTGTGTTGCATCGACACCCGCATTTTTCGCGAAGTTCGCACCACCGTTGATGATACCGGAAGCAACAAGACCCGGAATGAGCGGGATGAAGATGTTCCCGATTCGGCGCAAGAAGCGTTTGAATGGTGACTGTTGTTTTGCTTTCACTTTTTGCCGTTCGACGGCAGCTCGTTCTTCTGGCGTCAAATTCGGATCAACGGACTCTTCCCCGATCGCGAGTCCCGTCTCGCGACTTAAGTGATCGGCTACCCGATTGACTGTTCCCGGACCGACGACGATTTGTAACGTCTCGTCATCGATGACCCCCATGACGCCGTCAATCCGCTTTACCGCATCAATATCTGCTTGCGTCGGATCCTTTAACGATAAGCGTACCCGCGTCATACAGTGCGCAAGTTGCCGGAGATTGTCTTTTCCACCGACGTGCTCGAGTATCGCCTGTGCCAGCACTTCTTCCTTCTTCATCGTGTTTCCCCCTTAGAGTGCGTCTCGGACGAATCCGTTTGCTTGCTGTAATCGTTCGACGGCTTCCGCGTACGGAACATTCGCGAGAATCATGACGATCGCCGTCTTGACGTGCCCGTGCGATTCACTAAAGATACGCTCCGCCGTTATGGCGTCGACTCCTGTCGCCTCACAAATCATCCGCTTCGCCCGGATCTCGAGCTTCTCGTTTGTTGACTGGACGTCGACCATCAGATTTTGATAGACCTTGCCGATACCGATCATCGCCGCCGTCGAAATCATGTTCAAGACGAGCTTTTGCGCCGTTCCAGCCTTTAGTCGTGTTGATCCCGTCAAGACTTCCGGACCTGTTTCGACTTCGATCGCATAACGCGCGTGCCCACTGATGACCGCATCCGTGTTGCAAGAAATCGCTGCCGTCACTGCTCCGACTCCCTTTGCGTAATCAAGCCCGCCGATGACATACGGCGTCCGACCGCTCGCAGCGATCCCGATGACCGTATCACGTGCTTCTAGCTGGAGCGCTTTCAAATCGTCGACGGCAAGCGTCCGACTATCCTCTGCTCCCTCGACCGCCTTGATTAACGCGCGTTCGCCGCCAGCAATCAAACCAACGACCATGTCTGGTGAGACCCCGAACGTCGGTACACACTCCGCCGCATCGAGAATACCGAGTCGTCCGCTCGTACCAGCACCGATGTAAATCAAGCGTCCTCCGTTTTTGAATGATGCAATGACATGTTTGACGACTTCCGCGATAACAGGAATTTGTTCCCGAATGACCGTCGCGACCGTTTGATCCTCAGCATTCATCACCCGTAAGACATCCTCGACTGTCATCTCATCGAGTTGCATCGTCTGTTCATTCCGACGTTCCGTTGCTAATTGATCTAACATCTGCTTCACCCTTTCTCTTCCCTCCCTTTATTATATAATTAAGAAATTTTAATTCAATATTATTTATTTAATTTTGAAATTAAATTTCGTTGTATAAAATTAAGGTCTCTCCCTTTTTTCAGGCTCGGTCCCTTGATTTCCTGCTTGTCATAATTTCTTCATTCGTAAAGTCCAGTAACACAGACATTCGCTTCCGTCCAATCGTCGTGACAAGTAACGGGATGCGTGGTCCATAGGATTGATTGATCGTTAATTGATAGAGTATCGTCGCATAATGTTTCTGCAGGCGAAGCGTCTCCTTTTTCTCAGCTTGCCTTGTCAGACGGTAGAAGGCAGCGAGGATGTCTTCATTCGTTCGGAGAGCAACGACGAATTGTTGGATCCAGTTCTGTTCCGTTTCCGTCAGATGCGCATGTAGTTCATAATTCGGAACAGAGCTGACTTGAAGTTCCCGATCCGGACACCATTGCGTAACGAAAGTCCGAGCACGTGCAATCTGTTCAGTCGGAACGCTCACGCAAAATACGTTTTCGATTAAATCAGGTTCAAAACCAACCATCGGACCAATCATTGTCAACTGAGTAAATGAGACGGGATGAGCAGTTGCATGATGACTCCAACGAAGACTTTGCTGAATGTCTTCGGATTGACGCGATGAGTGTGCGACAAATCGCTCGAACTCACTGTAATTGCGTAACACATCTTCATCGATCCCGATATGAAAGGCGTGATTCGGACGATGTTTCGCAAATAAGAACAGAAGAATGCTCGGTGGATAGACGGCGAGTAGATCTTTCGGAGTCAAGACACCACCGCTTGAACTCGACATTTTTTTCGAGTCCCCTTTTAGGCGAATGAATTCATACGGGAGATAGAGCGGTGCCGGCTGTTGAAAAATTTCTTGCGCAATCCGGGACGAAACCGTGTAACTCCCGTTTGCTGCTGAATGATCCTTTCCACCCGGCTCGAAATCGACGCCTTCATGCGCCCAGCGCATCGCCCAATCGACCTTCCAGTTCAATTTCATCCGGTGTTCCGTCCGCATATCGACCGTTGCCGTATGACCACATCGACAGCTGTAATGGTAGGTAACTTCATCTTCATCGAACGTATCGATTGTAGTTGCGTCGGTTCCACAAGCAACACAATAGACGGTCGCCGGATAATACGCTGCTCGCTCAGCATCGGATCCAGCCGCTGTCTTATGTTCGATCAAGATGTCATAAATCGCGTGACGATGGCGAAACGCGTGGATGATTTGTTCAGCATACGTGCCTGACGTATAGGCTTCGTGTTGATACCGATAGTCTGGCCTGATCTCGAACGCTTTCAGCATCGTTTCGAATTGTTGTTCAAAGTACGTCGCGTAACTCATATCGGATCCATCCGGTGCTGGAACGGCGCTATAAGGTATCCCGATGTATCGAGTAAATCCTTGATCGACATCCACGGGTACTTTGCGGAAACGATCGTAATCGTCCCACGAAAACAGGAAACGGACGTCTTTGCCGAGGTCTTGCAGTGCACGCGCGACGAAGTACGTCGTGACGACTTCCCGGAAATTGCCGATATGAACGGGACCTGATGGACTGATCCCGGCAGCGCAGACGTATGTCTCTTTACCCGGCTGACGTTCGATGATGGTTCTTGCAGTGTGTTCTGCCCAATGCATGATGATTCCTCCAGTAGTAGACAAAAAGCTGATTTTCGCCCGTTAGTTGCCTAAAGGACGAGAATCAGCTTCCCGTGGTACCACCTTTGTTCGTCCGCCTGTCACCAGGCGAACCTTCACATGTACAATCATACATGCTCTCGATAATGGGAGAACCCATCGTAGCATCATCCATATCGGAATCCGTACGAAGCTCGGAGGCTTTTTTCAGAGAGAAACCCGGTCATCCGCTCTCACCATCCCGGACTCGCTTGGCACCGTCAATTTCTTCCTACTCTTCTCGTCATCGCCTTGACTATGTAATTTTGATTAGCATACAGATTCATCCAGTTCGTTGTCAATTCTTTTTTGAAAGATGAGGTGATACAGGTTAATGATTCATTTTGAATTTCGATGATACCGTTCTTCGAATTTAATCACTTATCGTTCATTCCCATCCTGGAAGTGGCTGTGGTTGCTCCTCAACGAAGGCACGATATCCATCGAATTGTAGTCCTTGACGTTGCGGATTATGGTTGCGAATCAACGGATCACCCGTCTCGTCCTCGTTCTGCCAAAAACGGTGTTCTGTTTGAAAGACCATGATCGACGAATACTGGAATCTCTCTGCCATTAGATATTCCCGAACCGATTGCATCACTTTTTCAAAGCGCGAATCCGAGTCGTAGCTACTACTAAGACGTTCTTTTTCTTGTTTCCCTTCGAAAATCTTAACTGAGAAATAAGCATTTTTCTTCGACATCGGATACACGATTTCAACGCGAACCGAGTCGACCAACTGAATCGGTCGTGGTTTGCTCACTTCCTCTTCAGAATTGTAATCCTCTACATAATAAGCATCTGTTGCTATCGAGAAATCCTTAAACTCCCAGAACATATCCCCTTGCGCAATGATCGCATATTCAAGGAACGTGCCGAAGTTCTGTCCGATCGGGTCTGTCTCCTCTGTCGACAACTCATGAAACATCCAGTGCATATAGGGTGTCTCATCCGTCTTCGCATCTTCCGTATGAATTAAGACATATCCTTCGTTCATTTCGCCAATCATCAAGAAGTGATCATAGTCTTCATTGATCAGGTCGTCCTCTTTAGCCTGGATCGTCATTTCAATGACTTTTTCAAGTGAATAGAGTTCGATGCCGAGACCTTGAATCATGAACAACTCCACTCCGTCATGTAAACGAAGAAATGTCTTGTATTCACTTGGTAGTGTTAGCTTGAACTGTGTTTCAAACGACTGAATCGCCTGTTCCGTCACCGGGTCATTCAAATTGAATTGAGCGACTCCAGTATCATATCGCCGCTGAATGAAAGTCGATCCGTGATTGATTTTTTGAGTTAAGACTTCAAGTATTGCTTCGATTTGGTTCATTTCTTGCATGCGTCCCATCCTTTTCTTCTTCGTATTCGTGAATCATACAACTTCACCCTTTACACCATACCATTTTTTCAATTATTTGGTGTATTCCACCCTACTCCTTCTGTGGTATTCTCGTTCTAATATCATTCAAAAAATGCATTCGAAGAGGTGACCCATGTCTAAATCATCATCGATGTTACTCATATTACTCGCTGCGATCTTTTGGGGCACGACAGGGACCTCACAAGCCTTTGCGCCGGAAGATGCACATCCGATTGCGATTGGTGCCGTTCGTCTGGCTGTCGGTGGACTGTTCTTACTCTGTCCCGTTCTCTTCAAAGGAACGCTGACGTTACGCGACTGGCCGTTGCGAACGATTTTACTCGCTGCCGTCAGCATGGCGGCTTACCAACCGCTATTCTTCTCGGCTGTTTTGATGACCGGTGTCGCCGTCGGTACTGTCGTTGCGATTGGGAGCGCGCCGATCTTTTCTGGCTGTATCGAGTGGCTGTTCCTAAAGAAACGTCCAGCGTTGCTGTGGTGGGCATCGACCGGACTATCGATCACCGGTTGTCTGTTGCTTTTGAACAATCAAGCAACAGTCGCAATTGATCCAATCGGAATCGTCCTTGCACTCGGTGCCGGACTATCGTTTGCCGGGTATACGTTCGTCAGTCGAGATCTCGTCAAGACACACGCACCGCTGTCAGTCGTTGCCGTCATCTTCTCAACAAGCGCCTTACTGTTGTCGCCTTTGCTCTTCTTATTCGACCTCTCCTGGTTGTTCACGTCACGTGGTGCCGGAATCAGCCTTCATCTTGGCGTCGTTGCGACTGGGTTTGCTTATTGGTTATTCGCGAAAGGACTATCGAACGTAACATCGTCGACTGCCGTCACGCTCTCGCTCGGTGAACCGCTGACCGCTGCCTTGCTCGGTGTATTTGTCCTCGGCGAACAGTTAAGTGGCACGGCTTGGTTCGGGATCTCGTTATTGTTACTCGGAATCGCCTTATTGATCGGTTCGTCACGCCTAGCAGCGCGCCAAACGGTTTTGACAGAAGAACGACAAACTCGGACTGGAGGCTAAATCATGCAAGAAATCACGCTTGAGAAACTACAATTTCGCGAAGATTATCACATCGGACTCAATCAGTTCTTGATCGATGTCGCAAATGGAAACCGATTGATCTTTCATTTTCGTGGGCATACGGAGGAGACGATGGTCATCGTCGGCGACTACAGCTGTAATTACTTCCGATTGACCTTCGAGGCGGATGCGATTTTGCTTCGTTCACCGGACCTCTATGAACTAACAGAAGAGGTCGAGATCAATCCGATTCCACTCCTGACGCTGACCGATTCAAAACTACTGACGTTTGCACGTAATTCGATGAATCTCGATCCTGCACAAGACTGGGTCCATTACTGGCTCCGGGCGTTCGAGCAGGATTTTCATGTCTTGTCGCCCCGTCCACCGGTTCTGACCGATCTCGGACATAAACGCAGCGATGCAATCGTCACGTATTCCTTTGATTCGCTCATCGTTGAATAACCTGAACCATTTTCATAGAAAAGATCCACGAAACGGACAGTCGTTTCGTGGATCTTTTCTATGAACATTTATAGGAGCAGATTATGGATGGTCAATCGTATATTCCATCACCCAGCACGTATCTTCATTGATTTTTTTTACTTTCTGAAACCCGCATTTTTCATAGGCTTTAATTGCTCTAAGATTTGATACGTCAGGATCTAAAATAATTCTATTTACTTCCTTATCTCGAGCGATATCTTCAACGAATAACTTTATCATTTTCGTTCCAATACCTTTATTAAAAAGTTCAGGATAACCAATAAACTGGTCAATTCCAATTATGATAAAATTCGCAGGATATCCAAATACCTCTTTTTGTTCGTCCGTTATCAAATAACGTTGCATGAATCCAACAGGTTCATCACCTAACTCTACGATGTAGGGAACGATAGGTATCTCTCCATTTACTCTCGGTTCGTATTTATCTATCACTTGTCGTAACGTAAATGGTGCGTTCATATCTCCATAGAACTCTAACACTTCTTTTGTACTTAACCATTGAGACATGATTTCATAATCGGTATGTTGCATTTTTCTGATTGAGAAAGAATTGCTTTTCATATGTACCTCTCGCATTCATTCATAACCGCCCAACGACTCGCGCCAGACGGTTATTTGGATTATAAATACAAAGATAAGGTTTTCTCAACCGACTGGACGGAATCGATCGGACTGAAGCGTTGTACAACACGTCCTTGGCGATCAATTAAAAACTTCGTATAATTCCATTTGATCTTCGACGACAGTAAACCGGAGCGTTCTCGTTTTAGGAATGTATAAAGCGGATGCTCATTTGGTCCATTGACGTCGATCTTCTGAAACATCGGAAACGTCACACCATAGTTCAGCTGACAGAACTGCATCGTCTCTTCCTGACTCGCGAACTCCTGCTGATTGAATTGATCGCACGGAAAGCCAAGCACCGTGACTCCTTGTTCGTCATATTTATCGTACAATGCTTGTAGTTCGCCAAGTTGTTTGACGAGCCCACATTTGCTTGCTGTGTTGACGATCACGAGGACACGCCCCGCATAGTCACCTAATGAAACAGTCTCTCCCGCTGCATTTTGTACAGTTGCATCATATACGGTTTGCATGATTCCCAGCCCCTTTGCCCTGAGTATAAAACAAAGCACGTATCCTGTCGTTTACAGGCATGCGCGTAATGCTTTACCAAATCGCTTCTTCTTTATCACTCAGTTTGATGACGAACGGTAGAATCAAGACAAATAACAGACTGATATAACCGAGCGATAAGTAATGTTGCGAGTCTTTCGAAATGTATTGTTTCACGCCGCAGTTCGGACACGCTTTCCCATGTTTCGCAAATCCGACAGCAAGCACTTCTTTCGTTTTGAACGTATACTGGCAATTCGTACAACGTACCATCAGATCATCCCCCTTCTCCCTTATCTACTTGTGGACTCAGGAAAAAGTTTCATCGAGTGGACAGGTTGTAAACGCATCTTTAAAAATTCATAGCTTCCACCGTTCGTCGCTTGTTGGAACCGTTCGACTGGAAGGAAGCCACTTTTCGTATACAAGCGAATCGCCCGCTCGTTGAATGTCGCGACAGCTAATTCGATTTGTTTAGGTGCATACCGATCTATTAAGAACGCAAGACCAGCTTCTAAAAATGCCACTCCATTTCCTCGTCCCGTCAAGTCTGGTCGCATGCCAAGCCCGACGTCAACGACGTCTGCTTTTGGTTCGAATACATAGTACCCAATCAATTCTTCCCCATCCAACACAGCAAAATAATGTTCCGTTCGCTTTGCTGGATCGAGAAATTCTACTAAATCTTCCTCGTCATTCGGTATATCGTAAAACGCAAACGGTCCATCATACTGCCACTCGTAGGCGATCTGTTCCGCCTGTCGTTGCGTCAGCAGTGAAAATGTATAGCTCATCACGATTCAGCTCCTATTCAATTCGTCAACGCGTTCGACTTTTTCGGTGATCGAGCAAAAGTGGCAATACATTTAAACCGATCGAGATGAACGTCAACACCCACAGTGTCCGCTCCATGCCTGGTACAACGTCTTGTAACGCTGCCCAGTCCTCACGCGCCACGAATTCAGCGACAAGTCGGTATTCCGCGCACAGCGTCAGTGCGGTAAAACTCAGTCCAAGCAACATCAGGAAACGATAGTCCTTACCGATTAAATAAAAGATGATATTCAGAGCCGTAAATCCAATCGCTATTAAACCCAGTATGATCCACATCTTTCATTTCCTCCAAAGATAACTCGTTGTGTAATACCGTTCGTTTTGAACGCTTTTCAAGACTATGTATGCCTCATGCTACTTCACTCATACATTTTTGATATCATTCATTTACTTTAATTAAGACGCGTATATTCAAGTGCGTGGTGAGCGGTATTTATAAATACTCCAGATGCTGAAAACACTTAAAGTCGTTCCAATGAACGAAAATAATGTTGTTGTCGTCCCATTTGGAATCATGAAACCAATAGGCATTAATCCGATAAATGTTAGAACAATAAAGGATTGATAGACCACGTTGATGATATTTAAAAGTGAATGATTAAAAAACGATAAAATGAGTGGTGGTAAGAATAACACGATGGTCATGATTACCGAAATACGAAAGGCTACCGGCTCTTCTGTTGAAATGACATGATCTCCTACCGCATTTTTTGATGCGATGAATAATAATGCTACTGCGGAGCACATTGTTAAAAATACAAGCAATACTTTTCTAATCATAATTCGACCTCCTTTTTCCCAATCATATCACCACCTCTAAATAAAATGTATATATTATACTCCGAATTACATCATTTAACAATTATATAAAATAATATATTTTATTCAGATGAGAGCATATAGTTTCATTACACCATTTCTAAACAACAAAAAAATCCACCCCTCGATTCTGACTGATCAAAGAATGGATTTAACAAGGCACTGTGCCATTTTTTAATTGAGTATTCATGGATTCAACTGATCAACGAGAAGATAGTTTCCTGCCTCGACATAGTTCGTGAAGCGATCCAGGATACTTTGCCACGATGCGCGTTGCGCTTCCGGGTCATTCACTTGATCGTCTTCAAAAATTTCAATCACTTTCGTTCGATGGCGCAACGGAATGAACATGACTTCGACAAGTCGTCCATCCTCTAATTGATAGCGCAGATGCTCCAAGGGCGAAACTTCCTGATACGTACCTAAATATTCGACGAACGTTGGACTGCCCTCACGTTGCATTCGACTTTTAAAATATCCCTGTTCCGTCAATTCATTCTCGACATGTGTCGTATACCAGCCATTCGACGATCGATACCATTGCATCATATGTTGCGGTTCTGTCCATAGACGCCATACGGTCTCAATCGGAGCTGAAATCGTTGACGATATCATTAAAAAATTATCCAACATGTTCCCTCCACTTCAAAGTCTTTTTTAAAGAATTTAATCCTCTTAGATTTTTTCTAAAGATAACTTTCGATAGACTAGTCTAATATCCCTACTTATTTATCGAAATAGTTTTAAAGAACTAAGAGAACAGGTCAGATGAATTGTTTATTCAGGAACTTTGTACCTTATTCATAAAGAAAGTAGAAATTCAAAATAAAAAACCGCTCAACAGAGCGGTTCGTAAGAAAAATCTCGATTTTCACACCAACTGTGCAATGAGATTTTTATAGGTGCTAGAAATGGCTTAAGACTGCGGTCTTTTCCGACGCAAGCCATAATACTGATAAAACTATACGGTGATTTTCGTGTGTTTCCTCTCGTCTGAACAACGGACTTGAAGGTAATTGACTCACCTACTATGTCCTCTCTCGTCATCCATCAAGTGGGAATTCAGGTGGGAACTGACCACTTGTAAGAGGTAGTGGGAACTGAAGTGAATCGATGCCTTCAGAATAAGCGGAAAACCTTCTGGAATCAAGTGACAATCCGTTTGCTTCATACCCACGTGGGGTATAGATAAGCATTGACCGTCGGACTGTTTCACACAAGGAGGAGCACATGAAAGTTTTGCTCGTGAACAAGACGCAGATCGCGCTGGCTGGAGAGGCACCTGAGATCCTCGCCGCGTTCGAACGCCTGACGGAAGGCTTGCAGGTCGATATCGTACGCCAGACGGAGACGCTGATGGAACTTGACGTCAGCGAGAGCCAGGCGAAGCGGGAGCGCGTCACGGAACAATTGAAGATGCGACTGGGAGCGTCCTAAAGGGCGCTCTTTTTCGGAAGGGAGCGAGTAATATGGGTGTTAAAATAGACTTCGTAACAAGCGTGTTCACTGCACTTGCAGCTGGGGCGGCAGCATGGTCGGCTTTAATAAGTAGAAATCAATTCAAAGATCAAACCAGGCGGCAAAAAGAACAAGAACGTCCTCGCCTTATTCCTCTAAATCAAGAACTATATTTGAGTAAAAGCAAAGAATATGTTGATATGTCACTCTCATACGAATGGAAACTGTCGCCTGATGATCAACGACAATCTTCTAAAAAATCTGATGTTCTAAGTCAATTTAGTTTTCCTATTATTAACACAGGAAAATCTTCTGCGATGAAAGTCAAGATTATGTATACGCTTGAAAACATACACGATGTATTGAAAGACATTGATAATGATGTATTGAATTTTATTGTACACACACCCTTGGATACTCCACTAGAGATTGACTTTTTTTCATTCGAAGTTAAAGAACAGAAAAATCTATCTCCTAAAGGAGAGTATATAGAAAATAAGTTTGATGTAGTTCCATCAGAGTTCCGTATACCATTAATTAAAAGCGACGAGACTGAACAAGTTAGGCTTCCGATTTATTTTATGGTCTTGAACAATATCTATTTAGAAAATCACCAAAAGATAAAACCAATACTGAGAATTGGTATTGAATACGTAAATAGCTATCACAAGAAACATATAGATTTCTATAGAGTAGAACTGCAAAAACATAAACCTAATCCAAATTTTGATTATGAAGAATACTGGTTAGATTTCATTAAAATAGACGAAAAAAAAGCCCACCCGTGAAGGTAGGCGTAGGATTATGATTTGGTTGTACCGTCGCGTTTGCTCGTCAGCTCGTATAAGCCGGAAGCGGACAGACCGGACAGTGCGCCTGCCCAGAGTCGGAGGTAAATATCGATGTCACTGATTGGTGCCGCAAGGAAGCCGATCGCGAGACCGACGATAACACCGAGTAACGGAATGAAGTTCTTCTTTACGTTAAATGCCTGCTTGATGATTTCGTTTACACCAAGTGTGACAGGTGCGATCAATGTCGCTAACAGTAAAATTTCAGTCAAAGTAATTCCCCATTTCGTTTGGATTAAAAGAGCATGTTCCAGGTATCTTTACCGACGACGCCATCTGCAACGAGCTTCTTACGCTTCTGATAGGCTTTTACAGCTTTCTCGGTAGCAGCATCGAACTTACTCGTCACTGGTACTCCGACCGCTCGTTGAACCCGTTCAATGTCTTTCTGGACCATCTTCTTCGCTTCTTGAGTCCGGTACAGAGGATATTTTGGAACGGGAACGATTGCTTTGCCGTCGCCTTTCGGTGCAGCAGGCTTGCTCGCTGGCTTCGGTGCCGGTTTAACTACAGGAGACGCGGCGAGTACCTTGTCTGACCCGTAGCCTTTGTAGTTGTACTGCAAGTGTGGCTTATCGACGAAGGATGCCCAGTCGCCACCCCACTCGAAGCCGAGTCGCTTCGCTTCCGCTAACGCCTTCTTGATGTCCGCACGACCGTAGCCTGCCCAGTCTGCTTTGCCGTCTTTGATCGGAACGAAGTCGAGTGCTTGCCCGACGAGGTGGTAGGACGTCATTGTCTGCGATGCACCTGAACGAACGTTCGCGAGCTGTTCCGCATACGTCCGGCGCGCGTCGTAGATCAACAGTTCGATGTCATTCTTGATGAGGAAGTCATACCATTTGAGTGCGGCTTTCTTCGTGTTCGGTGCAAGTTCTGCGAGTGCCGCCCGGTTTCGTTTGTCGTAATGCATGATGTAGCCTCCTTATTTATAGAAGATGCCGAGGATCGTGGCGATGCCACCAAGCGTCGGGACGATGATGAGCGACCATTTGCCGAACGCTGCCCATGCCCGTTCACTACGTTTGTCCTTCACCTCGACGGTCAATTGTTGCTGGTCGTGCTGTCGGCTTCGTTCGTTCTCGAAAGCGGTGGCGAACTGAGCGATTGCCATCTCCTGTGATTTAAAAAGCCCACGTGTCATTTCCTGTGAGTCTCGGATGACCGAGCGTGTCTCACGGGAGACGTCGTGGAGCGTTGATTTGATTTCGAGCTGTGATCGTTCGACAGCACTCAACTTATCGTTGATCGACGTGATATCAAGCCGCATCTTTTCGTCCGATTGTTCGAGTAACGCGATACGTTCCCCGTGGTTTTGTACGGTCTGGATGATGGAATCCATGTTGTCGGCTCCTTCCAAGCGATGACCCCCTAGTGTGATTGGATTGTGTATGAGGTGAAAAGAAAAAGCGCCCCGAAGGACGCTTGCTTATCGAAGTACATTTTGAGGTGTTCCGTTCCATTCAGGTTTCAGTTGGAGAATCCGCGATTCTATAGCAATCAGAACTGGTTCAGAAGATTGAAAAGAGGTATATCCTGATTCATAGCTGTATCGCCATTTCTTAAACGCATCAGAAGAAGCTTCGATAATCTTTTCGATAGAATCATGAGCTTCAGGAACTTGTTTTTTCAACTCTTGGTGAATCGGATCGTTATCATTAATTAACTTGAAACACATAGATATTACAATCCGCGATTCCTCCGATAGCCTTCTGTAAAGTTTTCCGAGATGGTGACCAACTTTTCTGTCGGGTAATTTTCCGTTCTCTAGCAAATAAAGACATTTTAAATGTAGTTCTATAGAAAACGCTGCGTTTACGACAAAAGGAGCAACATGGAGATCGATATCGTTCGTTTCACTCCAAGCCTTGCTAATTAAATTGCTCGCGTTTCTAAAACGGACTGCTTGCATGTAAATCTGTTTTGCTGTGTCTTCCATAAAAGAACCTCCCACCTTTTCGAAAAGTATCTCACGAAAAAGCAGGATTCCCTTTATCTGTAAAAAAAGACGCCCTTTCAGCGTTGTGTCGTGCTTATTCGGCCGGAGCTTCTACAGGTGGTTCTGCTGGCGGTTCGACTGGAAGTGGATTGCCGTAACCGTCCAAACCAAGTGCGTTGAGTTCAACAAGAACTGCTGCACGGTAACGCTCCGGTGTTGTGTCAATCGTACGACGTCCTGCGATGATTAAAGCTACATACATATCTACCATGTTAATTTCCTCCTTCAAGTTGTTTGAGTTTTGTTTCGACTTCTGCTCGATAACGTTCCGGCACTTGTTCAATCGTACGACGACCATCTTGAACCAATAACACATACATATCGACCACCTTTACGCACCTCCGACGATTTCTTCAAAGATAGTTGCCAGCACTTCCATCTGAACAATATTCTGTTCGGTTAACTGCTTTTCAAGACGCGCAATCTTCTGCTCGATCGTCTCGATTGGTTGTTGTGGTTCTTTCGGCACGTCGATAAACTTCCCGTCGACATACCTCTGACCAATCTCACCGCTTTCCGTCGCCATTTCCCCGTCGACTATTTGATTGCCCCAACGGATGCTTATGACGATGCCGTCTTTAATTCGAATGAATCGCTCCATATGTCGCCACTCCCTTATTTGAATTCAATGATTTGCCAACCAACCAAACTAGTGCTGCTACCAATAAAGTTGAGTGTCGTCGAGTTGGATAGGTAGACAGCACTGCTAAACTCACTCGCCAAAAACCCTGTGTTGGCACTATTAATGTTTAATTGCGAAAAATAAAGCAAGCATTTGGAGGTATCGACTGCTGATATGGTTGCAGCGCCTGAACTTACACCATTGAATCCTGATTGTTTGCTTTTTACGTTTTCAAATTCGATGACTTCCCAGTAAATTGTTTGAGACATTACGGAAGTTGATGCATACCGCTCCAAGTTAAATGAGTTGCCTGTCTCAAGTAAACGAGCATAGACAGCGGCAGTATTACCGGACGTTCCGACAGGATTGTAGCTGATTCTGATGATCGACTTACTAAAATCGACAGCCGTGATGGGCACAGTGACCGTTGTGACCGTCGTGTTGTTAAACGGTGCGATACTCCCACGTTGGATGCTTTTAACCGTTTTACCTGTAAATCCTGTAAATTTTCCGCCATGATCTTGGATGCCTAACATCTTTACACCTCCGAAACGAGCATTCCATCTGAGTCGTACGAAAGCGCAAAGGTGACTGTCTTGCGGATCGTCGTTCCATTGCTTTCATAGTACGTGATGGTTCTCGTCGTGTAGTTTGGTGCTGTCCCTCCAGAGAGAACAGATGTCGCGAATAGGGAATTGTCGGATTTGCGGCGATATGTGATCGTTTTATAGATACCGTTTGTGTCTTTATTTGTTTTGGCAGTTTTTAGATCATCCGTTTTATCAGATAAAAGGATAGCTTGATCTGCGATTGCTTTAACTGATTTGGAAGTGGCGGCGAATGTTTCACTAGTACTATCAGTTGCGTTCGATAATTGCACAACGCCTTTTTGCGTAGTACTCGCGTCAGGCGGTGCAGAGATGCTCAGTTGCGTCGACGGCACTTTTCCACTCGGATCGAGTGTCGCTAGTCCCCCTGCCGTCCCAGCAGCCGTATCCACTGCATTGGCGAGGGCATTCATGTCCCGTACGACGTCCGCCGTTTTCGTGTTATCGATCGTAGGTAAGTTCAGTTTTGAGGTCGCCATGTCAGTCTCCTTCCGTCGTGAGAATTTGTTCGTAGGTCAAACCGCTGTTCTTGAGCTGCTGATACGTCGCATACAGCGTCTTGATGTCGCCATACGTGTTGTAGCGGTATTTATAGAGGATGTCGAAGTATGCCGGAATCGAACGGGCAAGCGCGTCCTGTACGTCCTTGATGCGTGTCGGAATGCCGAGCTGGTCGACGAACTCGATCGTATAGAGGAACGTATCGTAATTGATCGTGATGTTGACGAGTCCACCTGCAAAGGCAGAAGCGACGTTTTCTAAATCCTCGACCGTCAAGACCTTCCCGCCTCGTTTCGCCGCCCGGATGCGTCCCCGTCGTTCGTCAAGCGTCCGCGCCACCCCGTCCCGTAAGCCGTAAAAGTCTTCTTTCAAGGACAAGCCCCAGTCGGTCGCTGTCGCCGTCATCATCTCGGAATACAGGTAACGGTCAAGCATCTCTTGCTCCCGTCCGAGAGCGAACGCAGAAGCGAGGAAGATACTCGCCATGTCGAAGTTCTCCCGCCAGTACGGCGCGGACATCGTGAACATCTCTTCTTGCATGTCTCGGGCAAGCGTCGTCACTGGGATCATGTGAAGGTCACCGTCCCTAGCGTCGCGATCTGTTTGACACCGACGACAAGGTTTGCACTCGCCCCGTTGACCGTGAAGCCGGACACATCAACGAGCAATGGTTGATCCAGTAGCAGGTTCAAGATTTGCGTGTATCGGATGACTTCCCCAGTGAACGCGAGGTTTGCGAGATAGCCTTGCAACGCTTGCGAGAAGCTCGTCACGAGGTCACTCATGCTTGCCCCGTCAATCAGGACGACATCTCCTGCGACATTGACCGGAAGGGCGGTCGGTGCGAGGACGATGTTGTTCGCGATCAGTGATGCCCGAGCGTTGATCTTGCTTTGCGCTTCTGCGACCTGTCCTGCGGTTGGCATTCCGCTTGCTTGGGCGACGAGGACGGTCACGATCCCTGGTGACGGATCGGCACGGAAAACCTTTGCCTTCGTGATGCCCGTCGCTTCGAGTGCCCATGCCTTGTAGTCCTCAGGGTTCCCCGCACCGGACTGATTCTGTGCCGAGGTCAGCATCCGCGCTTTCAAGTCCGCGTCACTCTCTTGGTCGACCCCTGCCGTCGTCGGAATGCCGTTCGTGACTGATACGAGATCTTTCAAGTCCCCATCGACCGTGTTGATCGCACCCGGAACGACGTTGTAGATCGCGCCCATCTCGCTCGCTGTCGCCGTTGCGGTCGCTTCCCCGGGGATTGGGTAGTCGGGGTCCGGTTGAACTTCTGGCGGCGTCAGGACGACGTCTGCTTCGAGGACAAACGCGAGGTCGTTCCCTGTCAGCAGGAGCGTGCCTTGTGGGACTGTCAGCGCGACGTTCGAACTGAGCGTGACCGGAACGATTGCCTTGACCCCCGGCTTGCGTCCGTCCGGTAAAACGTCTTTCGCATGTTCATCGAGGAATTCGCCATAGGACAGTTGCGGGATCGCCGCACGCATGCCATAAGCGAGGTCTGATGATTGTGTCGCGGCAATGATGGCAGCAGGACGTGTCGCATCCCAGACGGGTTCACCGACCGCGACGTTCGCCTGTGGGTCGTTCTCTTGAATCAGTTGTAGCATCTCTGCATGAATGTCTTCCGGTGACCGTGTTGGCGTCACGATCGATAAATCGATATCAAATTCCGAGTCCATTGATGGTCACCTCTTCCGTATCCCCTTCCAGGGGCGTGATGTAAAAACTAAACGAGGCACGATCGCCACTGACGGTGACATTCGCAACCTCGATCGATGCGACGGTCTCAAGTTCTGATACCGCCAGTTCACAATTCGCTTGGAGTTCATTCGTCAGGTCTTCGGTCGTCGCGAATACTTGTCCGATCATCGTGTGCAAGAACGAGCCGTAATAATCCTCAGCGACCCCTGCAACGCTCTGGAGCTTCGGGTAGATTGGCAGTTCCCCGCGTGGTGTCAGCATATACTTGGCTGTCCGTTGCGCGACGGCAGCATTCCCGTCTACCTTTCCCGCAAAACGCCCGCGTTTCCAATCGATCGCCCATGTCGTGCCACGGTTGAAGTCCATCCCGACCGATTCGCTCGTGTTCAGTTCCTCGTCCTCACTCTCGATGCCAGTCAGTAGTTGATCAAATACATCTTCCATATGCGTCCCTCCTTAAAAGTCGAAGAATTTCTCCGGGTCCAGTTTGTTCGTCAATCCTTGTGCCCAGACCGGTTCACAGACTTCGAAATGAAGGTGTGGAGCAGTCGACCATCCGGTCGAACCGACGACGCCGATCTCTTGACCGACCTTGACGTATGACCCTGCCTTATGTGGCGACATCGTATTCATGTGGGCATAGACGAATTGTTTCTCGCCGCCTCCGAGCGCACCTTGGGCGATGACGCACCAGCCGTAACTATCGGAATAGTAGTTCCGCATGACCAACAGATTCGTGACCGCCTTGAGTGGCGTGCCAATCGGTGCCAGCAAATCAATCCCCGAGTGCGAAGGGCGCCCACCGCTATACCACGTGACGGACTTGAAGCGATAGGCTCCGACCCTGTACTTGCCCTTATCAATTGGGAGAACCGCTCCCTTGACGCCGACCGGGCGCGTATCTCCGAACTCGCTATTGGAAGGTGGGCTGTATTCCGGTTCCGGGGTCAAATCGTATTTCGAGAGAGTCAGATTCATCTTATGACCGTACTGGTCGATCGTGTGACGATGATCCCGGATGTACCACGTTCCTTTTGTGCTCGCAATCGTCGAGGCGAACTTGACCTTGCGTCCTGCGATACCCGATGCATGACCAGGGAGTACGACGCTGACGGACCGTTCTTCGCGCATCAACGCCTGCTGAATCTTCTTGATGGCGAGATCCATGTCTGCTTTTGAGGCGTGCTTGCCCGATGCTTCCTTGACGATGACCCCGAGCTTCGTGCCGAGTGTGAAGTTATCGATCGACGTCCGTTTCGTCGTCGTTTCGCTCTTGTTCGCTTTCGCGCTGCCTCCCGCCGGAATCTTGTCGGGATCCGTGATCAAGGAATCCGGGTCACCCCCGAATCCGGTATAGATTGTCGAGGCAAGGTTGCGATAAGCAAGCGCTTCTGCCGTTTGTAAGTAACCGAACCAGAAGTGTGCCATTTCTGCGACACTCATCTTCTTCCCGAGACGCTTCGCCGTGCTGCCTTTCTCGTTCAGGAAGATGTCTGCCGCTTTCTTCATGTTGTATTCACCCGTCAGCAATCGGTTGGCATCGACTGCCGTCCCAACCGCACCCGGAATGATTTGGAACAGCCCGAGCGCTTGACCGTAGATTGTCGGCGGACCGACCGCTTTCTCATTCCCGGCTGATTCAATCGTCATGATCGTCTTTAGGAATAGCGGATCGATGCCTTTACTCTTCCCGACCTTGACCATGAGGTCGTTCCACTTATCCGTACTTGCAATCGCGCTACCGATCCCTGTCCGGCTCCCGACGGTGTCTGGACCTTTATAGTCCCCGACACGTTTCAAGGTGCTTGATGTATCAGACGAGCCAGTTGCCTTCGCACCTGTCTCGATTTCTCCAGCATAGTTGATTGCCGTATAGGTGTTCTGGGCATCGATGACGCTTCGGATTTCAGAAGATGATTCCCGTTCGATTACGACGCCATTCGTCGCCCCGCGTTCCCGTAGTTCGAGCTTGCCTGCCTTCGCACGGACGTAGTAGCGTTTTCCGGTCTCTGCCCGTTCCATGCCCATGACCGTCTGCAAGATTTCCTGCATCGGCGTCGACACGAACTCGAGTCCGAAATACTTCTTCTTCGTCTTCGCGACGAACCCGACCTTTTGTCCAATTTCTTCGACCAGACGGACGAACAGCTTCTCGAGCGTGATTTCCTGTGAGACGACGGTCGATTCACTTCGGTACAGGTAATAGGCGTGATCGTGACAGGTCAACGTGACCCCGCCATTCCCTTCGCGTTCGCACTTGAAGACGCGTCCATCGAACAGCAAGGTCTTGTTCGCGTAGATGCGTACTCGTTCCCCTGTGTCATATGGCACACCCGCCGTCCCGCTCAGCATGATTAGCGCGGTCTGATAGAACGTTTCGATCCCGCCTGAGATGTCGAGCGAGGTGACGTAAGGCGTGATCGCATAGCGTTTCTTGTTCTTGCGGTGGTAGTAGTAGACACTCATGCGAGACGCACCACCACATAATAGCGATTGATCGTCCGGTCATGCATCAGGAGGACCCGTTCGTCCTCTTTGACCTTCTTGACGATGTCTGCGTTCCAGCGCGCACCCTTGATACTCTCGCTCGCCCCATCTGGTCGGATCGCAAGAGGGGATAGACTCGTGACCGTGCCTTCGAGTAGCCGCACAGATGAAGGCGGTGCTTGTTCGCGTAATTGTACTAAGATGTCCTCTGCCCAACCCATTGAATCCCCTCCTATTTCACCGTGATGGTTTTGACTTTCGGCTTACGCTCTTGATGGATCTGCATCGTGTAGACGATGTCATGCGTCCCTGGTTCATAGCCCCACTCGAAGCTTCGGATGTTCGCCCAGAAGGCACGACGCATCGCAGGGATCTTGACAAGCAGCTTGCTCTCGTTCTCCTGTCGATCCTCGAACCATTTCGCGAGCGTCACCGGGTTCGAATAGCCCGTCTGCGCGAATGAATACTTTTGTCCAGGGAAGAAGGACTGGATTGGAAATGAAATTGGACTCAAGGCACCGGTACGTGTGTGGGTCTTCCGGTCGATTGCGGCCATATCGTCGTATTGTCGCGTGCGAGAGAACGGCAAGGATGACGGAAGGACCGGAATCTTCTTCGTTGTCACCCGGTTCTTCTTGACTGCTTTTTTCTTGTAGGAATAGACCGTCTGATACCGTCCGTTGACCTTCTTCCGTTCCTTGACACGAACCCGTTTCGTCTCCGTCGTCGAGTAGTGGTGCTCGAAGATGATATCGATCGTGCTTTTACTCATCCTCTCACCCCCGCTATCATGAGTTCACGCGCAAATGCCTTACCGATGTCATGGATATCTTGATCACTTCGAACGGACATGTGTGAGATGTTGATGTTGATGTCTCGGCCGGACTGACCACCACCACTTTTATTGCGGCGATATTCCGCGTTTTCTTGTTTGTCCAGAATCCCTTCCCCTTCGTGGAGGTTCGCTACATAGTCATTTTTCGGAACGTAAGAGAGGCCAAGTGCGTGAGAACCGTCCGGTTTCTTGCGTTCAGATGGGAAGCCTTCAAGCATCCACGGGATTAACCCGCGTCCGCCCTTTGCTCCTTCGGGCAACCACCAACCTCCGTCATCGATGGATTTTTGAATACCACCTGGTTGACCGATTTCGGTGATTTTACTCATCTTGTCGCCCCACTTATCCACTTCTTTCATCATTTCTGTGATGTCTCGTATTTGGTCCGCGATGCCAGACAGCGTATCTCCGAAGCTCTGGAACGATTCTTCCGGTTTGTCTAGGTCACTTCCAGAGATGATGCCAAGCATCGTACTGAACGAACCTCCGACTGCATCGACTAAATCAACGATGCCATCGAACGTATCCGATGACCATTGCGTGATATCATCCCAAGTGATCTGCACCCCGTCACCGAGTCCGAGGACGTCCTTGAGTGCATCCCGGAACTTACCACTCATCGTCGAGGTGAAGCGGTCCATGCCTGACTTGTCATCAAACATCGTGTTCATTTCTTTGAACGCCGGACGTAATTCGTCGAGCATGCCTTTCCCGACCGTCGCAAAGACGCCTTGTGCATTGGATTTCAACTTCTCCCATTGTCCTGTCGTCGATTCATTGATCTGATCGACATATTCCTTCGTGAACCCTTGTTCGCTGAGTAAACGATCAACTGCTTCGAGGTTGGTTAACCAATCGTGACTCGAGCTTACTCCTGCGGCTGCTAAAGTGGAACGAGATGTATTGAAGCGTTCCGCGATCGACGTCATATCACCCGCCATAACTTCACTGATGGCGACTTTCGCACCTTCCATTCCGCCACCCATAGCAACCGAAGGGTTTTTCGTGGCGAGGCGTTCCGTGATGTTTAACCCTCTCACGATTTCTTGCGGATCTTTCGTATTGTTCAGAAAGACTTGCGCCGTGTCCATGAACGGTTGATCCGCGAACATCGACTCCATGCCCTTCGCCTTCGTCAGGTCGTAGATCTGTTTCCCGAGTTCCGGACTTCCGCTCAATCCTGTGATACTCATCTGTGTCATCTCAGCGGTCATGGCCGGGGAAATCATGCCATCAATGATCCCTTTGACAGCGAGACCACCAAGCGCTACCCCTGCGACCCCTGCCGCTGCCGTGACACTCCCGAGCAATCCGATGACGCCACCGAGTCCCGTTGATAAGCGACCGACAGCACTCCGTCCTTCGTCTCCGATACGGTTGAACCCACTCCCGAGTCGCGTCATGAAGTTGCTCGACTGACTCATCTCTTCGTTCGTTTTTTTGACCGCATCTGACATCTTGAGGAACTTACCGTTCGCGTCTCGTAAACGTCCATTGGCGTCTCGGTAGCTTCCGTCTAGTTCGCTGGTTGCAGCAGAGACGGTTTTCGTTTTGTCCGCCAGTTCATCCATACCTCGGGAGGTTTTCTTTGCCTGTTGCTCCATAGCGCTGAGTCGACTGGACGCCATATCTTTTGCGTCGAAGACGACGGTATATCGTTTTTCTGCCATTTACATCACCCTCCCGATTCCTTTGGATAGTCATCCTTGCTCTTCTTCGAGCTGTACGATCAACGAGAGAAACGCGATACGCTTCTCGTCTTCGGACCAGCGAAATGCTTCGTGCGGAGGGATGCCGTGCAGACGGAACAAGTGATGATAGAGGTAATCATCCGTGACGGGTTCATCCCGTAACCTCCTCAGTCCATCTGCCCGCAACCCTCGCATTAGTTTTTTAGTTCATCGTTTTCCTTCTTCACCTTGTCGAGCCGGATAAAGCCAAGGCATTCTTTTGCGGCCGCGTGGATAGTTAACTCTTCTGCATAAGTGATCACTTTTTTGACAGCTTCGACTGCGTCCCACGTCCCAAGCGCTTCATAGAGCTCGCCTGTGAAGACTGGTTTTTCATTATGATCATGAAGGCTTCGGGCAATAACAAGGGCGTCAACGCGTTCGTTATAAACGATTTGGGACACTTCTTTGTCTCCTTCTCCTTCGCCTTTCGTCTGCAACGCTTCCTTTTGAAGTTCCTTGTACAAAGCTTTGTCGAGCTTGACGTAGAACGGCGTGTCTGCGAGCCCTTTCAGTTCGACCTCAACCTTCGTTTCTTCTTCCTGTCGTTTCAACAACTTCTCGATCAGCGATTTGTTCGCCATATGTGTTTCCTCCTTCGATTTTGGAATAAGTAAAAAAGAGCGGTTACCCGCTCTTAGTCTCGATCATCACCGTTCTTCAATTTGATGCCTGTCGCGACGAATGGGAACTCTTTCTTGACGACTTCCCCGACCGTCCAGTTGGCGATGTCGCCTGACGTGAACTGGCAATCGATGATTTGGTAGGAGAAGCGCTCACCTGACTCGTAATCCTCGAGTTCTGCGAGGAAGTCGATGCGATCCTGTCCTTCTTTATTTAAAGCTGATAGAAGGAGCTTCTGAAGCGTCGATGTGTATTCGAATCCGGCGATTGTGCCAGAAATCTTAATACTTTTATTTTTGTACTGCGTGACAATATTACGCGGTACGAGGACATCTTGTTTGTCAATGTCCAACTTGATTTGAATACGGTCGATGTAAGTCAGACGAGTTCCTGTGCTGTAGTAGAGCGCAAGTCCCGTCCCGAGCATCGTGCGTTTGCCATCGAATGCCATGGATTAAGCACCTCCTGTCGCTGCTGTGGCTGGTACGCTACCGACCTGGAAATCGATGAAGAACTTCTCAGCGGCGTCGATGAAGTATCCACGCGTCAGCAAGTAAATTTTGTCACCCTCTGAAACATAGTCCGGGTGCAAGGTCGTCTCTGTCCCTGGTGCGAGGACGCCTTCGTCAATGAGTGCATCGTTGAAGTTGTTGAGCGCCCCTGTCAGGATGTCCTGGCCCGGTAGATCGTTGTTGATTTTGCCGATGAAGCCACTCTCGATCGCATCGTTGATCGTCGTCTGATAGACTGCCGCGTTGTACGCGATCCGGAGCTTCCCGCCCGAGTGATGTGGTTTGCTTGGGTTCGTTCCTTCGATGACCTTGCTCGACGTGATTGCCGCTTCTAGGACGACCTGATTGCCGTTGTGGATTGGCACTGCGATGCCTGCCGTGTAGAGTTCTTCACGCTGTGCCTTCGTCAGGCGACGTTCGACGTCCGCGAGGAAGTCAATGCTTTGGCGCGTGAGCGACCCTTGCGTCATGCCACGTCCGCCCTGTTTCCCTGCGATCCATGCTGCGAGTTCACCCGGCGAGACGACGTTGCCGTCGATGTCGACGCCACCCATCCCGACGTACATGATGTCCCCGTGCTTGCCTGTCGCATACAGGTTCTTGATCGCCGTGTTGTCTGCGAGTCCTGCTGCACCGCCTGCGACGACGACGAAGTTCTTCCCGTCGAGTTCGTTCGCGATGCGCCATGATTTCAGGTCATCGACCTCATCCGAGGTCACGTCACGCCCAATCGTCGCGACATCGAAGTAGTACGGGTCGAGTTGTGCGAGTCCGTCCGCTAGCGTTTCCGCGTCCTTCAAGACGTATGCCACGATCTGTCGCGCCCCACCAGCGAAGCAGCGTTTTGCGAACTGGTAGTTCGAGACGCCAAGCGCTGTCAGTGCCTCCCCGACGTTGTTCAAGGTGACGACCGTCCCTTTGTTCGCGGCAAGCCCGTTCGTGACCATGCCGATGACGCCCCGTTGCCCAGGACGGATAACTTGGTCCTGCATCTTCTCGATGACCATGTATAGCCCCGGGAGGACAGGTTCTGGTCCATTCTTGTCCCAATATGCCATGTATGTGCTCCTTTCCTAGTTCAAAAAAGTAGCGACCCGGTTGACTACCGGACCGCGTGTGATGTCGTGTTCTGTTTCCTCGTGCCATGTCACCGTCAGGGTGACCGCCCCGACCGTATCGATCGGGTTCTCGATGGCGCGGAGTTTCACGTCCATCAATTGAAAGCGTCCTGCGATCGTATTGTTCGCCGTATACAGCGGAATCCGGTTCCCTTTGCGTCCGAGGGCGAGCAAGACCTTCTCGGCATCTGCGAGGGCTTGCGTCCGCTTCGGTGCGAAGAACGTCACCGTCGCCATGACGAGCCGTCGTGTGATGGCGCTGGCGTGCGGGATGTCCTCAGTCAAGGGAGCGGACAAGAACAGGCAACGCTCGGTGAACGTCGCCGGGACTTGATCCGTGTAGAATTTCGTGATGCCCGATTCCGCGCGGCAGAAGGCGAGGAACGAGTTTTGTTTCTGAATCGCCATGTTCAGCCTCCTAACCGGCGCTTGACGAGCGCATCGATTTTCTTTTGAATGCCGACCGACATGTACTGCTCGGACACCGCGACAGCGAAGTCGAAGAAGTGCGTCGGCTCGACGAACGACTTGCGTCCTGCCGTCCAGTGCCCCTCGTTGACGAATCATTTGTTATCGCTGTGGCTTTTTATCCTCAGCTTCTTACTGTCACCAGCAAGTTCGGCGTACATTTTCAACCAATAAAAAAGACAACCACAATGGTTGCCTACTGGCTGTCGGAGTCTCTTGGAGGGATTATATTTATTCACCCTCTACGCTCTACGGTGCTGACTAGCCTTTCGCAATCTAGTCAGTTACCTCGGTATTGTCTACTGTTATGTGTTTCCACGTCTTGCCTCGCTTGATGTCATACACTAGATATTTAGAAATACCGTGGGAAGCGGCGATGGATACTGCGGTTTCTTTCTTGGCGAGCCTTTGTTTGATGTCGAGTGCGATTTCAGCAGTGATTTTGGCGTTCGCATTCTTTTCACCTGTCATGCGCGTCCAATCTTCACCAACCGGGCGTACAAGCCGTTCTCCGCGATCTCCTGCACGATATCGAAGTTTTAAAACATCGTGTGGTACCCCAGACAACTCCGCGACTTCGACAAGTGAATAGTTAGCCCCTTCATAGTCAACAGATAACGTTGTGCTTCTATTCCGGGATTGTTCTTTCCCTGTTGCCCAGCGGCAATTATCAGGACTATATCCCTTATCGTTATCAATGCGATCAATCGTCTTCTTTTCGTCGTACCCGTTTTCAAGTGCCCATTTTTGGAATGCAACGAAATCATCTTTCCATTCTTCACAAACGGTAATACCTCGACCGCCATAACGATCATATCGATTGTTATTTGGATTAAAACAGCGCATCTTCATATTCTGCCAAGCGCTGTAAAGACGCGTGCGAGATGATTTGTGAGTCCGAAGACCTAAAGCTGTTTTTGATGCCTTGATTGCCTTCAAACAACCGCAAGATTGAGAACGTAAATAGATGTCATGTCGCATCTCTACCGTCTTGCCACAGTAACTACATTTCACTAAGCAAAACTTTCGATTGCGCTTCCCTTGTTTCCTCATACCAATGATTTCTATCAAGTCCAGCATATGGAACACCTCCTAATGAAAGTATACCATATTTGACCGTCTTTCAGAAACATTCTAACACTAGAGTTCTACCGATTTACCCCGATGACTATCTCCTCCATTACTGAAGAAGGCGGCATTCGTCTACCGCGTATGGATTCGTGGTTCCGGCTTCGACCTCATAGCCGCCCTTGCGTTTCTCGAACACGTTGAAGCTGTTTCCGAGGGAAAAGCTATTCAGCATGTCCCGGGTGTCGACGAGCTGTTGCCGCACGATCTCTTTTCGCGTCTCGGCTAGGAGTTCCGCCCCGACCGCGTCCATGATGAGCGGGATCGCCTTGTCGAAGTCCCCGCGAATCCGGTCCATGTCCCGTGCAAACTCATCGAATCCGTTCATAGCGGTGCCTCACGTCGAAGCGGACACTCGATATGATGCTGCTTGACCTTGTACGGCTTGCCGGCGATGTAGACCGACCCATCGATCACGACCTTGTCCCCTTCCAGGAGGTCAGCCGTAATCTTGAAATGCGCGAGGTCATCCGAAGACGAGACACGCATACTGTCGGTCTGGATGAGCGTCCCGCGTCCTCTGACGAGGTAACAGGGTACGTTCACAGCGTCCGGTGTGCTCGGATACGAAAAAGCGTCCTCTGACGGGAGACCGTAGCCCCCGCCCGAAGACGTCTTGTCGAGATGATAGATACTGGCGCGGTCGGAGAGTAACTTGTCGTAACTCATAGGTACCGCATCCTAACTTGTGGCGCTTCAGAGGCGACTGGCTTGACGTACTTTTCAAGCAAGGTTGTGATTTCGGGTTTCCCGCGCAGTCCTGCCGAATCTGCCATCGTGTAGCTATAGTCACCAATCTTCTCGCTCTTATAGCCCTTCACCGCGCTCTCATCGAGGGCAGATAAGGCGTAGTATTCCGCGAGCTTCTTGCACGCGAGCTTGACGCGGATCGGAACGGTCGGATACTCATTCGTCGGGAACTCATGGTGGACATAGTCGAAGATGTCGGCTTCCGCTTGAATGATGTCGTCAGTCAATTGCTGATCCGTGCGCCCCTTGACCGTGTCGAAGCTGGTATAGGCGCGGAGTTCGCTTGGTGTGATGACGGGCATCAGACCCCTCCTTCCTGCGTCGCGAGGATCGCGTCAATCAGTTGTGCTTTCGTCAGGCTCGACCGCCCGGCGATGTTCAAGTCCGTCGCAATCTCGTAGACTTCATCCTTGGTCATCGCGGTCAACTGTTCACGATCGTAAACAGGCTCCTCACTCATCAGAGCGAAAGGAGCCGGGTCAGGGTGTGATATCAGCGTCGATGTAAACGAGCGCTTTCGGTGTACGGATAACGAAGTCGACTGAAGACAATACGAAGTGATACGTTGCTTGCTTCGCCATTGCTTCAGGACCTTCGCCCGTACGTGAGTACTGCACGTCGAATCCAGTGACGACTGTGAGGTTCTCGAGCGGCGTGAAGAGGACAGTATCTTCGACGATGTGGTCGACGACTTCGATGTCGTAACCGTGGATCTTCGCAAGGCGTCCTTCGACGAGGACGACGTCAGCAAGTGCTGTTTCGCGTGCGATGACTTCCGCTTGGAGTGCAGCGTGTGTCAGACGACCCATGATCCAGACGAAGCGACCAGCACGAAGTTGTTCCGCTGCGACTTTCGTCGGTACTGCTTGGAGGTCCGCGAGTTTGACCGCTCCTGTGACGTCGTGTTTGATCGTGTCAGCGCTCGTGCGTGCAAGTTTGAGGAAACCATCGTCGAGCTTGATGAAAGCGTCTGACGAAGATTTGTCGCCGTTGAACGCGAGGTCTTGCAAGTCTGCACCGAACTGCTGCTGGATCATCGATGCAATGATGTCCTCGACGTTCTGGCCACGTGAGCGTGCTGTGTAGTAGACGTTGTCGTTCTCGAACCATGCGTCTGTGTAGACAGGGACGAGCGAAAACGGTACTGAACGTTCTTCTGCGTGATCCGTACCGTCTGGTGTCGTAAGGATGCCTTTATGCTCTTTCAAGCGGCGTTTCTTGACGCCAAGCATCTCGATCGCACCGTTTGAAGATTTAGCAGCGTAGTAGTTCAATTTTTTCAGCGTATCGCCTGAAGCGACGACGTCTTGCATGAACGCACGTCCGTCATCCGCTGGGAGTGTGACGTTGTTCGACTTTTTGATATTATCCATCTGTTTTTGGAGCATTTCAGTAGTGTTCAATGGGTTCATCCTCTCTCTTATCCAAAGTGACTTGCATATGAAGCTTTATCTGGGACTTCTGCCTTCTCGACGACTTCGTGGGAAGCTGGGAGCGGTCGGACAGATAGCTGTTTTTCGAGTTCTGCGATCTTCGCCTGCGCTTTCTCCAGTTCAGTTGCTTCTGGTTCCGCCTCAGGTGCATCGGCTTCCGGTTCAGCGGCTTCTGGTGCGTCCGCTTGCGCTGGTTCTTCTTCTTTTGCGACAGGGAGTGCCGCTTTGAGGAGATCCATCACCTCGCTCTTGAACGAGTCGAGTTCTTTCTGCAATTGTTCCTGTGTCATGTCTGTCACCTCCTCTCCCTGTTCGTCTGGTAGAATCCCCATGTCCTTGAGAACTTCCGTGACGGAATCCTTGATCTTGGCGAGGAACGACTTGCCGTCCTCCGCCTTCTCGATGACCTCACCCATGCCCGCAAGGGAGAATCCGGTGAACTCCCCCTTCTGGATGCCGGACCAGACCTCGTCCGCTACCTTGACCGCCATGACCCATGTGCCTTTGGTGACGGTCTCGCCACCGAGCTCGAAGTCTGCCGGTGCGATGTAGGACTCGATGACATCCCCGACCTGCGAGGTGAAGTCGTGCTGCTTGTCGATCTGGCGATAATCCTTGAGGAAGATATGCGCCGCCTTCTCGATTTCTTCCGCCGTCATGTAGTCGTCGTGTGCGTCCTTGACGAGCGGTTCATAGACGATGCCGTAGACGATCTGTTGCGCGTCGTCTTCCTTGACGAGTAGCTCGATGTGCTTCGAGACATTCGGTGCCGTCTCACTCTTGGTCAACAAAAAAGACCGCTTATTAGCAGCCTTGTCGACGATGGAAACGTGAGAGGGAATCAGGTTTGTAATTTCACGTGGCATAGGAGCCCTCCTGTTCATTTATTTGCTATCAGGTGATGCGTTGGCACCTTCTTCGGTGCCATCCACTTTCGGTTGCATGAAATCACTCTTCATGAACGCTTCGAAGTCTTTTGTCCTGCAAAAATAGTCGAAGAATTTCGCTCGTAATTCATCATTCATCGAATCACTCCTATTCAAATTGTGCGATGACGCCCTGACGGATCGCGTTCTTCTCTTCAGCCGATAAGCCGAGGATGTTCGGATCTACGGCAGGCGTCGTCGTGCAGTGACAGTTGATGCGTTGTTTCGCGGATAAGGACGTGTCGCGCGGATAACGCGCCAGCTCGCCTTCGACGTCGAAGAATTCGTTGAGTCCCTTCTGTGTCCCGCTCAATGCGACGTGAGAAGCACGAGGCTTGTTCTTGCGCCCTCCGCTGTGTAACCACTCGACGCCTGTGACAGCGGGAGATTGCCGGTAGGCTTCATCATCCCCAACACTGGCAGCAGTCAACGTTTCCGTGATGGCGATGCGTCGTGCCCGCGCGCGGTCGAAGTCCGGCTCATCCTTGAGTGCTTGAATGACGTCATGGACGCTTCCGCGCTGTTCTAAGGTACTGGCGATGACTTGCGTCACCTTGTTCGCCGTGTTCTGGTCGAGCACGCGTCCCAACTCGTCGCTGTAGGCTTGCATGAAGCGGATGCGGCTCGGACTCATCGCTTGGAAGACGACGTCCTTATCGATGCGTGCCATCGTCGTGCTAGCAATGTGAGAGGCGACTTCTTGCAGGTGCGGCATCAAGGCGAGCGAGACAGCGGGTGCCATCGTCGTGCTCGCTAAGACGCCCGGCAGTCCCATGCTGAACGCGAACCCCATCGTCTGCCCGACTTCCTCGTAGAAGAGGTTGATCGCGGTGATGTAGTCCTTCCGGCGCTCCCGCAGGAGCCGAGCGAGGACCGCTTCGAGTCCGTTGATCCGCTCGATGAGGTATTCGACTTCCGGGAAGTCCTTCAGCAGACCGCGCAGTTCATCGTCGTCCGCCTTCGTGATGAAGGAGATGTCACACATCGTCCTCACCCTTCCAGCCACCGACGACATCGTTCAGCTCGTCGAGTCCGTCGCGTACGTCCTTCAGAATGAACGCCAGTTGTCCGTTCTCGGCTTTCGCAAGGGCTTTACCCTGTGCGTCCGCCATGACCGTCAGCGGGTCTTGTGGAGCGTTCTGACGCGGTAGGTCGTATTCGTCACCTTGGAGCATCTTCAGCGACTGTCCGAGGCGCGGGGAAACGATCGTACGAATCTCATTAGTAGTGAGGTGTTCCTTCGTCTCGGCAATCAGCTTTGTGATTAATTCTCCGTCGACGATCTCCGGTGCACCGAGTTCGACTTCGACATAGCGGAAGTCATAGCCCGTCAGCAAACGACGGTTGAATAGGTTCTCGATCTTCTTGCGTTCCGGCTGAAACACTTGTTCCTCAGCGAGTTCCTTCGCGGCTTCAACGGTCGCCCGGTTGTAGTCGCTCGATAACCCGATGTAGACCGGAGGCAAGCGGAAGGCGCTCAGGATCTTGTCCCGCGTCTTGTCGTCGTAGTCGAGGAAGAGCGCGTCCTTCTGGAGCATGTCCGCAAGGGACTTGATCTCAACCTTCGCGACGTTCTTGTCATCCAGTCCGTTCGATGTCGTCTCCGCTTCGAGGACGAGGATCTTGTGCTGCAACTCTTCATTCCCGACCGCTTGCGTGTAGGACGAGAGTGCCGTCTCGGAATCCGTCGTCAATTGCCCACCTGTGACGGTGATCGCCATCGGGGTATGACGCCCTTGGTCGAAGTAACGCCAGTTCAGTTCCTCTGCCTTGCGTGCCCCTGTCAGTGACGGAACGTGCCCAATCCAGCGCGGGATACCGTAGTGCCCCGTGCCAATCTTGTCATGCACGATTTCGGTCGCAGGATTCGCAGGAGGCTGTTCTGTGTACTCTCCTGTCGATGCATCCATCTGACGCGGATCACCGAACTCACGGAAGAAGACCTTCCCGAGGCGGAACTTCCGGAACTTACGATAGGCTTCCTTCTTGATTCCCTTACGCTCGATCTCGACCTTCACCGCATAGCCTGGCTTACTGACTTCCATCGTGTCCGGTTCGACGCGGACAACCTCGATGACGTTTCCAGTAGGGTCACGCAAGACCTCCATGAACGACTCCCCGACCATCTCGCGGTCTTCAATCGCCATTTTGAACTCTTCGTCCGGTGTCTTGTCGAACGCCATCCAATCGATGACCTCCGCGAGCGCGTTCCACTCCGTGACCATCTCGCTCGTCTCTTCGCCCTCTTCGATGTACTTCGGTTTGAAACCAAACCCGGCGATGTTTTGCTTGTAGGCTTCGATGACCTGTTGCAGGACGGTCGATTGCTCGACGACGTAGCGGAGGCTCGCCTTCTTATAGGGAGCGGCTACCCACTGGGCACCATCCTCGCCCCATTTGAAGATTTCGTCCGCCTTCGTGACAGGCAAAGACTTCGCGTTCGCTTTCATCAGTTGTTGTCTCATTGATTCACCACCTTAGTAGAGTAATTTCCGTCCCTCGCGCCGTTTCTTGAGCTTCAGCTCTTGTAAACGCCAAGATTCCGTGGCATAGCGGAGGGCGGCGATCGCATCGTCGAAGAAGTTGACCGGTTCATCGAGATAGATGTTCTTCTTCGTGTCCTTCTTCCATTTCCACTGCGACAGCTCCTTATAGAGGTTCTGGCACGATGGATGGATATAGATCTTACGCCGTTTAAGCCAATCGATTTGATCGTTGACGCTCCCAGCGCCCTTGACGACGGCATGGGCATTGAATCCTGCCTTGCGGAGCATACGAATCCGATCTGGTTCCGCGGAATCACAGTACATGAGTCGCTTGTGGTCCCACTCTTGCCGCTTCAGGAGCTGGATGATGTCGTCCATGTCCTTCTCGTGCTCGTACAGCTCACGGAAGACGTACAGGTCTCCGTCCTTCATGCCGACCTTCAGCGCGGCGTTAGCGTGGTTGAAACCGAAGTCATGCCCCATCTGCCAATCGTCGAAGCGGGACGGGTTCACATCGAAGTCCTCGACGACGAAATTCGTCAGGATCTGTCCGCCCAGCTCGCCCCATTCGCCTAATCCATAAACGCGGTAGCCGTCCGGGTCCTGTTCCTTCCGTCGCATCATCCGGCGATGGTATGCCTCATCGATGAAACGGTTCTCGAGGTACGTCGAGTGGCACGTCAGGATGTCCGGGTCTTTGTAGTCGAAATACTTCCGCTTGATCCAGTGCGTCGCGGAGACGGGGTTGAACGTGAATGTCATCTGGTAGTACAGATTCAGGTTATCGAGAATCCCCCGCAATCGGTCATCGAGGATATCGACGTCCGACTCCAGCAACTCCGTCGCTTCTTCCACCCAGATCCACGTCAGTTTCCCGCGAGGGAAGTTAATCGACTTGACCTTCTCCCGTTCGTTCGCATCCTTCATGCCACGGAAGATGATGGCGTTGCCCGTCACCTTGCTCTCTAAGTAGAGGGACGGCGAGGAGCGGATGACCCAATACAAGGGCCAGTCGGCACCATAGATGGCGAATAGCGCACCCTGTAGCTCAGCAAACGTCGAATCCTTGTTCGAGGCGTCAATCTTCCGCACGACGAGTAGGTTCGCGCCCCGGTAGCGCATGTCACTCAGTTTGAGGATGTAATCCTGTGCCGTGTTGACCGACTTACCGGAACCCGCGGAACCTTTGAGCGCACGGTAGCGGTGCTTCGATTGATTGGACTGTCGGAACGCCGGGTTGAACTGGAGTTTGACCGTCTTCATCCATAATCCACCTCGATGCGAATCCCCATGTCACCGCTGATCTCTTTGCGGTCGATGTATGCCCCGTACGTCTTGTTCAGCAAGTCCGCCGCCTTGATGCGGTCCTTCGGTTCAATGTGATCACTGCGCATCGTCAGGGTCAGGAACTCCTTGATCTCTTCCGCCGAGGCAATCGTGTCTTTCTGGATCTTGCTGTTCAATTCATCGACGTAGCTCAAAATCGTCGTATTTTGTAGTAGCTTGGTCGTATTGCCCCGCGCTGAGTACCCTGCCTGTCGCGCTGCTTCTTCTGCGTTCCCGAGCTGAACATACAGCTCCGCGAATCGTTTCTGCTTCTCTGATAGCTTCCCCATATCCTCACCTCTCTCTTATGCTCTGCATCCAACCGACGGCATCCGCTCGATGCAAGGCACAAAAAAGACGCCGGTTAGGGCGCCCCGTGTTCTCCTGCTAATCCTAGTTTCGTTAAGTATGCGGTCATTGCTTCATCTACCGCTTTCACCTTCTCGACGTCTAAGTCTGTGCAGTAAGCGATATAATCGAACATCTCTTCCTCGTTCACGATCGGCATGCCGTTTGGTGCGTAATCCACTTTGAATGTAAATCGTTCTGCCATTTCAATTCCTCCTTGGGGTTCTTCCAATGTCGGGTGGTCCGTCCTTGTCCAGTGTCAAACGATGCAAGTTGTGAATCTCATTCTTCTCATTTCCGTCGCAATCAATTACCCGTATGGTCGCTGTGATACTATGCAGCGTGGTGATCACACCATGATGGTTAGGCGAATTTTTGTACGTCGTTTTCACATTATCGTTTAGCTTGAACAAGTGCCTTCTCTCCCTTCGTGTACTCCAAGCAATGGGCGGTACCCACTGGTTGCAGGACACGAAAAAAGCACCCCGAAGGATGCTAATGCTCAATAGTGATTTTCATCTATACCATACAAAACAATGTCCTCTATCAATCCTCTTAGTGACTTTCGTGTGAACTTTTCAATTTCAACAACTTCAAGTTCTTCCCCATCTGCTAAGATTTCGACATCAGTTTCATTAGATTTTACTATAATTTTAGCAATATTCTTAAATGCACTTTTAGAATCCCAGTCAGGAATTCGGAAGTTCAATATAAACGTGAATTCACCTGAATTCCCACTAGTATAAGGGTGAAAGATGACCTCTCTTCGTAAATGAGGACCTTCTAACGCTACATCAACATACAAATTCGCACTCATTCCTTCATCGCTATTTTTATAGCTAACTAACGGATCTCCATCAATGCTGTATTTCTCAAATTCACTCGTTAAAGATTTAAAAACTGAAACAACTTCATCGTAAACCTCTTTTGGTGAATCATATTTTCTTGTCTCGATTTTCCAATCTAAATGTTTTTTTAATCGTTCTTCCAAGGTTCCCATTTTCATTTCTCCTATCGATTATATTTTTATCACTCTAAATATATTCGATAAGTTACTTCCATTTCCTGCAAACAACGCACGACCACTCCGCCCTAATACGACGACTCGGAAGTCTTTGCTATGTGTGTGGCTGCGTCATGCGCTGTTCGCAAGAGGCGATGGTCGAATCACGCAAGGAGTGGATGATCCGGATCTCGCCTGTTGGTGTAGAGAGCCAGCCAAGGAGGAAGAAAACTGGATTTCTACAGTACAAGCATATCGCAGAAAACGGCGCCATTACTCTCTAAATCCTTCATTTTTCCTTCACCTAAAAAGACGCCCCGAAGGACGCCTATTCAATTTTTGATTAACGCTTCCTTTTCTTCGGTTTCGTCCTTCTTGTATTCGCGATGAACGCCTTCTGATTCTGTTCATTTCTTACGTCGTCCAAGAATCGCACTACTTTATATTCTTGTAAAACTCGCTTATGACTAAATCTGCCTCGATTTCCGATTATCATTCCGATTCCTCCTTCCAATCCGTCTCCAACATCCAGTAAGACAAAAACGAGACCGTTTCATCGATTTCGGTATATTCCATCACAATCCCGTGGTCACTACCCTTTAATCTATAGACTTCATCCCAGCGACCAACTCCATAAAACACTTTGTCGCGATCCTTATGAATCTCTTCAAGCGCTTCTGTGTATTTCACTCCGCTCCCTCCCCGAAGAACATGTCCGTCCACGGCTCCGCCTCCGTCACGGCTTCTCGCATCTGGACGGCGAGGTCCTGAATCTCTGCCTGTGCGTGCGTATGCGGTCCACGCTTGCGATAGAAGTCGATGATGCTGCGTAGGTTCGCGGTCATCGTGAGGTTGCAGGCTGCTGCTTGTGGGAGGATTGATCGCGCATCCTCTGCCGATACGCCTTGATCTCGTAGATAGTCATACTTGACCTGAATATCTCGCATCATCTCTTCGAACACCATCATCAAGATTTCCGGATTCGGTGCGTTTACTTTCTTGATGCTTTCCGGAATCACGTAATCAAACCCGCCTGACTTATCACCACTCCCGAACTTGACGAACCGTTGTGACTGGACGCTGTAGCTGAACCCGACGCGATGCCGTGTCAGTTGCGCGAGCGCCGCCCGTGATAAGCCGCTGATCATGAACGTGAAGCTGAGGTGCTCGATCGTGCTCGTGTGACCGCTTTTCATGATGTGTCGTAGCAAGCGATCCGCTTCCGTCCCTTTACCACCATCCGCTGCTGATTCGTTGAAATACTTTTTCCCTTCTTTCAAAACGATTTCGAATGGAGTAAGCGGCGAATAACATGTCCGAATGGCAGTAAGTGCCACCGCTTGCCCGTCCACGACGTCTTCAATTCCCCCGTGCGCTTTCCAATAGTCCTTCCATGATTCCGTGACTTGTGTATGTGCCAGTAAATCGACTTCGAGTGTTTTTTGCATGTAGCTTCCTCCTAAAGTGTCTATTCATTCGTTCCATTCTCCGAAATCAACCGAGCATCCGCATCCCCCGATATCGAACAGGTCAATCTGTGTGTCCTCGGACTCGACGTCACTGTTCAACTGGCGCAAGGGATAGGGTTTGTTGTCGCCGCCAGCAGTCTTCTTCATGAATGAATAGGTTGTGAACGCCGGATGTTCCGACATCGTCGAATCGATGGAAGCTGCTGGTGGGATATACATCTTCGGTTTGTCTGCTCGTCCATAAAAGTAATCCCGATACGCGTCATCGATTTCATCGTACCGATACTGACGCTCTTCCTCGTCGATTTCGCCGGCTGGAATCTTCTTGATGAATCGGTAGGCATCGACACAAACCTTGAGATGGTGTTCTTGCTCCATCAACTTCTTGAACTCGTCCGGCATCTTCTCTTTCAGGTTTCGGTGATGCCCCTGTCCTCCCTTCACACAGCGTCCGTTGCAGTTGTTATGGGTAAATCCTAGGTCATACAAGACCGGCTGGCGCAGGTCATATTTCTTGAGCGTCGCCGCATTGTCGATCAGCTCATCGATCATCGGGAAGACGACCTCGAACGGTTGCCAGTTCTTCTTGATGGGTCCTGCCCGGTGTTCCTCGTCCCACCCGATGCCGAAATAGAGCGTCGCGTCCGTCACGAAGTCCTCTTGCTTCAGGTATTCACGGTTTCGCCACTTCACGACCGGTGGCTCGATGCCTTTCTTCAGGAAATCACGTGATACTTTCATCTTCAGGAGCTTCGAACAGTCTCCGATGCGGCTGTTGTAGACGAGCTTCTTCTCGAACATCAGCTCGATCGGGTTGAGTCCGTTCGCATGTGTCAACATTGGCAGTTGCATCCGGTCGGCTGCCTGATAGATGAAGCGGTATAGGTCGTCGTTCTCCCACATCGTGTCCGTGAAATAGAGCAAGATGTTGTCGTCCGGGTAATTCGTCTTCACCCAGTCAGCGACGGAGAAGGAAGACTTCCCGCCACTGAAGAAGATGATATGGTTTTTCATGAGTCTTCCTCCTTCTTGTTAGTAGCCGTCCCCGAAATGGTCGTGCACGATCCCGAGGAGCTTGTGCTTGATGCCGTAGTACGTGTTCGTGCTGTAGATCTGCATCATCGACATGACCAGCTCGTCCTTGCGGTAGTACCGCGGGTCGTACAGCAGTTCCCACAGCTCGCGTTGCTGGTCGTCGATCAGCGTGTCGTGGATCCGGCTCAGGATGACGTAGCGTTGCTCAAGCAGGCTCACCTCGTCCATCGCCAGCGTGTAGCGCTCGACCTTGCTGCTCGGTGCCTGGTGCGTCTGGACCTCGCTCGGGTTGTACCCCGGCGTCAGCTTCGTCGCGGACATCTCTGCCATCGCCCGTTTGCTCTCGATGCGGCTCGGGAGCGTGAAGTATTCCTTCAGGTACTTGGCGGCGACCTTCCGCTGTGCCTTCGTCAGGCGTGTCTCGAACAGGCGCTCCTGCATCAGTATCCCTCCGCGATTCGGACGTAATTCGTCGAATTTTTCCGCTCGTACATGTTCAGGATGTCCTCTTCCGTGTAGCCGAGTTGCTCGAGGATCAGTGACCACGCGGCGAGCATCTTCGACGTATCGCTTGCCTGCAAGAGGTTGATGTAGAGATAGTCGAACGTCTCGTTCTGCAGCACGAACGTCTGGCGGTCGAACTGGGCGCGGTCATACTCAATCGCACGGGGCGTCTTCTTCGGGTAATCCGTCATCAGCAGCGAGCAGTAGAAGTGGAGCCAGTCGATCGCTTCTTCGAGCAGTTTCTTCGGATCCATGCGCTTGTTGCTCCAGTACTTGAACGTCTTCGTCTCGTTGATCATCTCGCCGGCTTCGACGAGCAGGGCGACGTAACGCTTGCTGTGCAGATCGTGCGCGAACTCATCCGGCGTGATGCCGCGGGATTCGCAGATGCTGTGGTCGAGCAAGACCTGCTTCTCGCAGATCGCTTCGAGCGTCGACGGGCTGATGATGAGCGGTTGCGGTTCGTGTGTCATATGTGGTAGCTCCTTCTATGTGTGGGATATGTCATTCTGGTTTGCGTCTAATCGGGAACCCGTGCTTTTCACGGAAACGGAGGAGTGTACTGTTTGAGATGCCATACTTCCGTGCAATCTCCGTATATTTCAGCTCGCCCCTTGCCAAGTCATCCGCAATGTCAAGTTCGAGTTCGTTTATATCAAGCGTGCGATAGTTTGTCGGGCGCCGTTCAATCTCGGCATCGTCCATCCAGGTTCGCAAGACTTCGCGATCCACTTTGAGCATCGTGGCAATCGTGTTGAGCGACTTTTTTTCCAGCTCGTACCAGACGTACAGTTGTTCATCCGTCGGTCGTTTATCCTCACTCGGTCGCTTGTAGTCGCCGACACTCACTTTCATCACCCTACACCAATGGGTGATCGTCGTGGGAGAAACGCCGTAGTGCGCCGCGACGTCTTTTGCCTTCATCAGTCGTTCGAATCGTTCGACGAGATCGGAGCGGTCAGGCATGGGTACCCGCTTCGGTACAGGGATTTCGAATTGCTTGATCAATTTCTCGATATGGTAGCGATCGACTCCCGACCATTCGCTGTACTGGCGAATCGAGATGTTGCGATCGATGAGGTAATGCTTCAACTCGGAAGCAGATGGGACATACATGACGTTCTCCTTTCTAGTCGTCTAGCTAAGTGACGGGGCGATTTATCTTCGACAGAATGCAGTCGCGCATAGCAATCATCTTCCTGGGCGATACCCTAACTTAAATGGCGTGTACAAATGGCGAATGCCAGCCAAATAGAATTTACGGTTACAACCACGAAAAACAAAATCAATGTTGACATTCTCTTTGATCGTTCCGTCTTCGAGTAAATACTTGTTAGGAATCCATACATTTTGGTTTGTTCCGTTAAGTGTGAAACGGCGCGCCTTTAAACCTTTGTAATTTCGCTTGATTTGTTGCAAAGGCACTCCTTTGTAATATTGAAACGAATAATTCATTTCCTCATCTCCTTTTTAGCTTTAGAGTAATTTCAAGTCACTTTAGAGCTTATTTGGTTACTTTTGTATCGCGTCCATCCAGTCCACCGCGCACCCGTTCGTCGCCGCGATCTCCGTCCCATATGCCTCGAACGTTGCGAGCGGGATCGATGCCCGGTTGCTGTATTTCGTCCAGCCGTCGTACGCTTCGATGAGCGGCTTCGGAGGTAGGAGGTACATCTTCCCCGTCTTGCTGAAACGGACGAGCAGGAAGGCTAGCGTATCGAGCTTCTCGTAGGCGCGGAACAGTTCGACTTGATGCGCCTTGATTTGTTTGAGCGGGAAGCTCGTCTCTGCCGTCTGCTTGGCTTCGAAGAACACGCCTTGTCCGCCTTTGAGTGACCCGAAGTAATCCAGTCCGTTTGATTTCGCGTAGACCGACTTGCTGAACCCTTCCTTGCCCTTGCCGAACGTCTTGACCGTCGGCTCTGCCTTCATGATGAGTGCCTTGCCTTGGAGCTTGTAGACCTGATTCGCCTGCTCGATCATCATCTCGAATTGTTTGCCTGCTTGTTGCGCGGTTTTCCCCATTCTTGCCAGCCATCCTTTCGTAATGCGTCGTATTCGTGTGCGATGAAATCCCCGTATTGCCAGACACGTTGCGTCGTGCCCGTCTCCTTCTCGATCTTGTACAGCGTCACGCCCCGTAAGAGATGCGTCCGCTTCACACCCGGTGCAGTCCGCGCCATACGCGCACCTCCTGCTCCTTTCCGGCGTAGCGTCGTGTCTGCGTCTCCCGTGCCTCTAAGGTCGTCGCGAACGGCGTCCAGCCCGTCATGCGGTAGTAGTTGAGGGCGTCGCGGTAGCTGAGTTCCCGGTGCGTGCCCTTCTTGATGTTGTAGACGTCGTACTTGCTGCTGAGCGACAGTTGCAGGTCGCCCCGGATGAGCACGATCCGTCCGCCGTAGGCGTTCAGGTAATCCGTCAACTGCTTGAACTGCTTGACCTTCGTTTGTTTCACCTTCGTCATCTGTGTCAGCCCCCTGTGTATTCGAATTAGCTTTTGCGTGCCGCCTTCTGGAATGTCTGGTCCCGTCTCGTGTTGTTGTCGTATTTGTTGTCGACCGTCTTATAGAGTTGCTGGATGCGTTCCTCACGTTTACGGATGGACTGCGCTGCTTCTCGTCGTGAGGCGTCCCGAAGTTCGTTGATTTGTTCCTGCGTAGCGAATCCGTTCTCTAGCATGAAGAGTCGCATCGCTTTTGCTTCACAGATGGATTCCGTGAGTTGCTTGTCTGCCATCGTCGATTCGTGCCGGATTTGGTTCGCGACCTTGTTGATTTGTTTGATCTTCGATAACATCGAATGCTTGTCGTCATGATTCTTGGAACGCTTCAGTTTCCGGTGAAGCTCTTCCACCTGTTCTTCGAGCGACTCTAGGACGTTGCTGTCGGTCGATACACGTGTTCCGCATTTCTTGCATGAAATGATTCTCATCTCATCTCCTCCTCGATGACGAAGCGGACCTCCGTCTGTTTGATCAGCTTGCCGTCCTGCTCGACGACGTCGAACTTCGTCTTGATGCGGGCGTTGTCGATCTGGTGGGCGACGTAGTGCACCCATTTGTCCTTCGCGGTGTTGCGTGCCTCTGCGATGGCTTCGGTCATGTCCAGTTCCTCCTTTGATAGTTGGGCGATCGTGTAGCGTTCCGAGAAGCCTTCACCTTCTAGCGTGACAGCGGTCTCTCGTGCGGCGAGTGATGCGTCAGGTGCGACGAGCTGGGTGCCATCCTGATCGATCAATCCAAGTCGGACTAAGCGACGTTTCACGTTTGAATGCGATGAGTGGATCACCCTCGTGATGCCGTAGATAGTCAACCCTTCGTGATAGAGTGAAATCAGTTTTTCATCCGGTACATGTGGCGCAGGACCGAATTGTTTCTTTACAGGCAACGGTTCTGGACGTTCGACTGGATGGACACCGCTGGAGGAAATGACTTCCTCCACGTGTGCCAACGATAAATTGTCGAGTGTCGCAATCTGTTCAGCGGTCATGCCGCGTTCGTAGCGTTTGAGGATCAGTTCGGGTGTCATAAATCATCCTCGCTTTCTAGCAGATGGGGATGCTCGTATTTGTTCCCGATGACTTCGCTCTCTTCCGAAAGATACTGTTGATACTCAAACATCGGGTAATTGTGTGTACAAAACGCGCCATCTTTAAAAACAATTTGTTCATGGTGATAAGTCGCGTTTGTATTCTCGGGCGTTTCGTAAAAATCAGGAATTTTTAAAACGTCACCTTCGTAAATCTCCTTGCCGTACATATCTTTGAGCCCTGTTGAATAAGAAACCCATTCTTGTTTGACGTGCACGATTGGCGGGTTATTTATATCACCGAAGTAAACTTCTCCCGTCGCTGTCATGTACAAGTCACAATCTGTAATCCATTCTTTTTGCTGGTCATCCCACGCGCGAAATTTAAAACGAGTCATCTTTTCTCCCCCTTACCAAGTTGGCTTGTTCTTCCGGCGGTGGCTGTCGCCCACCATCGTATAAATCTTGAGATTGTCTGCCATGCGGTCGTAGTTCCGACCGCCTATCTTCGCTTCTAAGGTGTCCCCGTCTAAGTTGGTCGTATAGATCGTCCGTTTCCCTTGCCGACCGTCCAGGATGAGGAACAGCTTGTCCTGCGCCCATGATTCGTTGCCGCTCTCCGCTCCGATGTCATCGAGGACGAGCAGGTCGACGTTGTTGATCATCGAGATTAGTTCATCTTCCGTCATGCCCGACTTATTGTTGTAGGTGTCCTTGATCTTGCTGAACAGTTTCGGGACGCTGATGAACAAGGCGGTGCGCGCCTGATTGATCGCGAGCTTCGTCGCACTGATGGCGAGGTGGCTCTTGCCGGTGCCGTACGATCCGTAGAGCAGCACGTTCCCTTCCTCCCAGTTGCTGACGAAGCCGTGCAGGTCACGGGCGACTTGCTGAAAGTTCTTGTTGTCGGTGACGAACGTCTTGAAGGTGGCGTCCTTGATCTTCGGATTGACCAACGAGTTCTGGTTGAACCGGTCGAACTTCTTCGCCTCGTTCAGCTTGCGCGCCGCCGCTTGGTTCGCTTCCATGATGTCGAGGACTTCGCATCCGCATGGCGTCCACCGTTCGACGCGTTCACCCGTCCGCGGATCGTTGAACTTCGTGAAATGGTATTCACCGTGACAACGCAGGCAGCAGGAACGATTGGAATTTTCGAATTGAAACTTGCCGATGATGCCGGCTGAAATGTCTTTGAACGATTGCACGTGAATCCCTCCTTTATTCGAACGTCGGTTTGAAGTCCTGCCAGCGGTTCGGTACGCCGGTGCTGTTCGTTTTGCCTGATGATGGACTCTCGTTCAGGTAGCTTTCGAACTTCGTCCCGAACAAGGTCTCCGGTCGGATGAACTTGCTCATCTTCGGATCGTGCGTCCAGTCGCGGATCTTGTTGTCGATGACCTGCTTGAAGTCGTCGAGGGTGAAGCCGTCTTTGATGCGTGCGTTGATGTGGCGGCGAGCGGTCTTGGAGGTGGCTTTGTATTTCTTGCTCGCCTTCATGTTGAGGTAATCGATAATGTCATGAGCTAACGTCGAGTCTTGCTCGACAATGGTTTTAGAAGAAGTCTCAGAAGAACGTTCAGGTAAAGATAAGGTAATGGTCGGTTCAATCTGACCTGATGCGTCGGTTCGTTCTGACCCTATGGTCGGGTCAAATTGACCTGATGGTCGGGTCATCGATTCAAGTGCGTCGTAATCAATCGAATACCACTTGGTCCGGTCAATCGCGAGCTTGTTGTATTTGGATGTCGATAGCAGCAACTTCTGTTTCTCAAGGTTCGAGATGACCCGCTTGATCGTAGACTCTGACCAGAATGGGAATTGCTCTTGCCACTCTGGAATCGAGTTGTACGTCCACTTACGACCGTCGTGCTCGTGCTTCGACTTTCCTAGCCAGTAATGGATGTGTTGGAGGAATATCGCCTCGTTCAACCCAATCTCGATAGCGAGACTAGGAAGAACGATCAGCGGATATTCTTCAATCAGGAATTTGTTCATTTAGTTCACCTCAGAAAGGGAGATCGTCATCACTAAGGTCGATGCTGTTGCCACTAGAGAATGGATCAGCTCCGAATCCCGCTGGTGCTTCCTGCTTCGGTGGAGTCGTCTGTGGTGCTGATGCGCTATCCTTCTTCGATTCGAGGAACCGGACGCTGTCTGCGACGACCTCTGCGCGGTATCGGCGTTGCCCTTCCTTGTCCTCGTAGCTGCTGATTTGCAAGCGACCTTCGACGCCAGCGAGTGAACCTTTCTTCAGGTACTGGGCGACGTTCTCAGCTTGTTTGCGCCATACGGTGCAATCGATGAAGTCTGCTTCACGTTTGCCGTCTTGCCCTGTGAAGGGACGATCACAAGCGAGGGTGAAGCGTGTGACGGCGATGCCTGACTGGGTGTACTTCATCTCTGGATCTCGTGTAAGGCGTCCTACTAATACAACTCGGTTAATCATGATGTTGCCTCCTCAAAAGCGTTTTTTAGTTGTTCGCGTTCTAGCTGGACTTTCAGAAACTCTTCGTGCGTCAATTCATCCAGTTGTTCTTCTGGCACGCTGTAGGCATGCTCCCAAGTCAGATAAAAATCATCGGCGTAGTGGAAGTGGCGCATCCCCGAATACTGTGAGAAACCAGACATGAAGAGGATGACTCCGATGTTTTCGACGTTTACCGAATATTTGGCGACAATCTCAGCAAAAGATTTCGCTAACTCTTTTCCTACCTTCAGATTCATTTTTGGCGTGTAGCCGTTCGCTTTTGGATGCGGTCGGAATGCCTTCTGTTTTTCTTGATCCAGTGTCTTAAACGCTTCTGGCGTAATGACAAGTTGCTTCGGTGATTTGAAATATTCATTCGAAGTTTCGATGCCTAAAAGTTCACTCACTTCCTTGTGGACATCGAGCCATTTGGCATCCGCTTCGTAGTTTGCCTTGAACCCTTTATATAGAAAGCTGTCTCGTTCTAACTTTGCGTATCGTGTCATGTTTATCTCCTCCTGATTTTCAATCTGAAATTTTTACTGCTGTTGCTCCTACCGGTGAAGCTTTTGCGTAAGCCAGTTCTTCAGTTTCCGCTTCGATTTCAACTTCGATTTCTTGACCGTCATCTAGTTGGATCGTGACTTCCCATAACGCCATTACTTATCTCCTCCCGAGCGCCCTTAGCGGACGCTCTTTTCGTAGTCTTGATGGTGCAGGGCGTTCTCGCGTTCTTCCTCTAAGCAGACGTCACAAACGAGCTGGTCGAAGACGTCGCGATCCCCGCCGAACGGGATCATCTGCTGGCAGCGGGAACATTCTTCGAGTTCCTCGTATTCGTCCATCATCTTCATGCCGATTCCTCCTTGTTCACGAGATCAATGAACTTGTTCATCTTCTTGATTGCTTCGTTCAACAATTGGATGTCGTCTGTTTGAGTCGAGACACCGACACTCTCGTACAGTTTCTCTTTCGTACCACCAGGTCGTAGTTGCATGTAGGTGTTCATCAGACCGTTCAGCGTGGCGTGTGCCTTGCTTGCCGCTTCCTTGATCTCCTTGTCGAGCTGTGCCGAATGGATCTTGTCCGTATCTTCACCAGACGGGATGGCGAACGTTCGGAGCAAGGCGTACTTATAGGCGTATGTCATCGCCTTTCCTGCTGCCTTGTCCTGCGTGTCCGCCCCTTCCCCAGTCGAGACGACATCGACGTAATCGTCACCCTCTGTGTTCGCGATGCGGTACGTGACGTTGACCGTCGTGAGGTTGCCGACCCGATGTGAGTCCTGCTTGATGGGATACATGACGATGCCGAGTTCGAGGAACGCCTGTCGTACCGTCGAGGTGACTTTCTCTTCCGATAATCCTTTGTAGCTCGTGGACTTGAAGGCGACCGTGTCATCTTTCTTCAAATACTGGATCTGGCGCATGACTTCGAGCATCTTCTGATGGATGTTCTTCGGCTTTTCTGCCGTCACGGGTGTGGTCTCTTCGACCGCTTGCTTTTGATCACTCATGTCCGTTCCTCCTTATTTGATTTGTAGGTTCATCTTGTCGACCAGCCGGGCGCCGTCGATGGCTTCCCCTGCCTTGAGCGCTTTGCTGATCGCTGTCTTATCCGGCTCCTGCACCGTCTTCGTCCGTAGGAGGCCGACTGGCAGGGCGTCCGCGTTCGTGATCTCGACGCTCGTGCTCTTGCGGTAGGACACCGTGAAGAGCGCCGTCTCGAGCTTCTTGACGTCCGCGATGCTCAGGCACTCGTCGACGTATTCGGTCAGGCGTTTCGCCTTCGCCTCGCGCAATTTGCGACGTTCAGCGAGCCGTTGTTCCTCTACCTTGAGCGCGGCGGCTTCGTTCAGGAGATGCTGGCGGAAGTGGAGCACGCTCTCGACCTTGCCTTCGAGTGCTTCGTCGAGCGCTTCGAGGGTGTCGGCGATGACGTCGGATGCCTGCATGTCTTCGAGGTCGAAGGCGGCGATGGCGTTCAAGAGTTCCTGCTTCTGCGCGGAGAGTGCGTATAGGGTTGTCATGTGAGTTCCTCCTCTGGGACATCTTCGATTGGGATGCAACGGTCGAGATAATGACTACTCTCAAACAATTGACACATGGCAGAATCAGTCGGCTTCGCAACGTTCATATTCTTTAAAGGGATAGTGGCAACTTCAAAATGATTAGAATCAAAACCGATTGCCATCCACTCGTCATCAGATCGTTTAAATGCTCCGACCCACTCGTTCGGTCGGTCTAACATCTCAGCGCGGACGTCGAACGGCTTTTTGACGTACCAATGTTCTTCGATGACATCGTTAAACATGATTGACGATGGCGAACCATTGTCGTCACCACCTAAGAAGTAATGCAGTTTAAAACCTTTCATACAGTAAGTGCGACCTGTCGAGCTGAATACATGTTCTCCATCCAACCATTTCGCAAGGGCTTCTTGCCAACTGATTTCCTTGAATCGTTTCATGTCCATCGTCATTTCCTCCTTAGCGTCCGAGATCCCGGAGAATCTCCATCGCTTCATTGGTGATGTCTTGCAAAGTGGCGTGTTGCTCGTCCGTCAAATCGAGGGCGTCGTGTTCAGCGACCAGTAGCTCGATCAGCTCAACTAGTTTTGGTTGCGCCTCTATAACTTCCGTCACCTTGTCTGCGAGGGTTTGGAGTGTCATAACGCCACCACCTTCGCGTCGATGGATTCCTCTGCGCCGAGGAACAGGTTGTTCTGCTCGTCGAGCGTCGTTTCAATCGTGTACAGCTCTTCGTGGATCTTCTTCAGGAAGGCGTGCACTGGGTGGTCCTTATGAAGCAGGAACGCCGCGTCTGCCATGTGTTTGTAGGATGCTGTGAGTGCCGCGTGGATCGTGTCAATCTTGACCGGACCCTTCGCGACGAGTGCCATGATCTCGGGCGTCGTCTGGACGATCGCGGGAAGCTGGCGGTTGATCTTGTGTGTCGTGACCATATCGTTTCCTCCTTGTGAGGGTGCATGCTACAATGAGAATGTCGAGTTATCAGAGAGCATGACGCCTTGTGTGTCGTGCTTTTTTATTTGCCGTAAATCTGTTCCAGTTCATCCACGTTGAGCAGCAGGATGAAGACTGCGATGAGTAAGCCGAGTTTCAGAACCATGCGTGCTTGCGCTCCACGTAGAGGGTAGCGAGCGTGACCGGGACAAGAATCAGATTGATCATGCCGAGGTAGTAGAAGTAAGCGATCATGTGGTCATCTCCTTTCTCATTTCCATGTCTCCCCACGCCCCCAGGCGTCGAGGTCGATTTTGTTGTAGAGCTTCAGCTTCGAATTGCTCGGCGTGTGATACGGGATGCCGTCGCGCATCGTGTACTTGTCGAGTGTCCCTGCGTCGATGCCGAGATACGTGGCTGCGGCTGGACGTTGCATCCATTGCGCTTGCCCGTCCGTCATCTTGCGGATCGCACGTTCGGCGCTTTCTTCGAGCAGGACTTCCAGTTGCGTTTTCGATAAGGTGATGACTTCGATTGGATTCATGTGCATGTTCCTTTCTTCAGCTTGCTTCGCCGAGCAGTTTTGTCATGAAGTAAATCTGACCCTTACCCGTGACCTTCGTCGTGCGTGTGATCCGCACCGTGCCGTCCGGGTTATTGTTCGTGCGTTCCAGTACCTCGAACCATCCGCGTTCGACCGAGTATTGTGTCGGCTCGTTGTAGTGGGCGCCCTTCTTGCCGAGATAACCGTTCTCCCGCATCCAAGCGAACAAACGATTCTGCCCCATCTTGAGACCGTTCTGACTGATCAGTTTCGCGAGTTGTCCGACTAGGATGCTCGTCTGACTCGTCGAGACGGCTTCTGCAAACAGAACTTGCGGACGTTGTGCTTCAAGCTGTGTCGTCGCCGCTTCCTTCTCGTGTTGCAGGCGTTCAATCGTCGACTGGGCGATGAGCAAGCCGCGTGCCATGATTTCTTCCGGTGACTCGTCCGGTCGGGCGATCATGTAGCCGCCGTCTTTGCGGATCGATGGGAGGACTTCACTTGTCACCCATTTGCGGAATCGTTTCGCCTGTGGCTTCCGGCTGTCGAGAATGACGTCGTAGAGTCCGTCTTCGTTGATGACCGTGACTTGCTGGGAACGATTGAACTTGTCAGAGATGGTGTGGTTTGAAACCACATCACCTTCAAGGCGATTTTTTACGGTTGCTACGTGAGCAATATCGAGTACCTTACATACATCTGCTAATACGAATAGCGGTTGTTCTGGTGTGCCGACGACACGGACTTCATTTCCTTCGAATACTTTCGTGAGTTGATTCATCGTATTGCCTCCTTGGTTGCTTGTAGATCGTGATTACGGGGTAAAGAAGAACAGTGTGAGAAAGTGATGATTCACAACAAATTATTCATTAATGGATAATCATGTGATAGAATTACTCAAAACGCGATATTTTTCTTCAAAAAAAAGTTCCTCGCACGTTGTCTTGAACAAGTCACATAAGACGAGTGCTTCTCCTACCGTGAGATCACGACGACCAGCTTCAATCTTGTAATATTGTTGGGAAGTCGTGAACCCCAATTTCTTGGCAATGAACGTTTGTGTCAGTCCGCTTTCGAATCGCTTCATGCGGAGTTTTTCGCGTGGTGTGAATGGCATTTTGTCACCTCTTTTCGTTCGTTGTATCTTAACCACACCATTATCATACTATCGCATTTTGAATAAGTCAATCGCATATTGAATAAATTTTTATCTTTTTCGGATTTATTTAATCGCGTTTTGTATAATATGTATGCAAACGTTGATAATCCTGTACAAATTGATACAATTCTTTGGAGGGATTTGAAATGGAAACTGTGATGAGGGACGTGAAGGTAGAGATGAACTCGAACCATTCGATTGGTTACCGTATGAAGAAGCTTCGGGAACGTCGAGGCTGGACACAGAAATATGTTGCCCAGAAAGTCGGCAAGACTCAATCCACTTATGCGGGATGGGAAAACGAAGCACGAACGCCACCAACAGAAGTGATGCCGTTGATCGCTGAAAAGTTGGAGACAACGCTAGACTATCTATACGGTTTAACAGACGATCCGTCTGGAACAGCGAATAGCACGGAGATTAAGAGTATGCAGGAGGAAGCAATCTTTTCTTTATTAGGAATCGATTATGAAGAAGCGAAGTCATTGATGCCGCCATCAGTACGTGAGGAAATGATCGATTTCTATAAATATAAGCTTTCGAAAGAACTTGAGAAGAAAACAGAACGAACGAATAAATAAAAAGACGCCAGGTGATAAAACATCACTCAGCGTCTTTTTTATTTTTCATTTCTTGGAGTAGATCAAACATTGTATATTCTTCAAGGATGGGTTGTTGCGTATCGGGGCAAATGGTTACGCGCGACCTTTTAGCATGAAGCATACTTTTAATAGCAGCGGGTTTGTCAGCAGGTGGTCTTTTCGGAAGTACAAGCGTCATTTAACAGTCCCCTTCATTTCGTTCGCGAAAATATACGAACACTTATTCTTATGTTCCTTTTCTCATATTAAATAATAATGGAAATTAATACAATAGACCCATTACATTTTTTTATCACCTTTGGTAAATAATCGTTCGACACGAATGGTCAGACTTTGTCGAATGATATTTACTTCATCGCATAAAATGGCGTCATATCGGGAACCTCCTTAGTATAGAATGAGTATGGATATGTATAACATAACTGGAACGTATCGGATTTATTTTAAAATAGACTAGGAGGATATATTATGGAGGAGCGGAGACGTTCGAACAGGCGCAAGTCCGGACTCGGTGGCAAGGGAACCCTGTTCGCCATTCTTGGGGTTGTCGTGATCGGGACGGCAGGAAGCATTTACAGCAATCAGGACGAGAAACCGGTCGACGTTAAGCAAGAGGTCAAGGCGCAAGATGAGAAGAGTACGACTTCTACAAAGCAATTCAAAACGAGCGTAAAGGTTAAGCCCCCTTCTGACATCACTGATCCAGAAAAGATTCAAGCAGCTCTCGATGCTGGTCCAGACAGTCTTAAAGATACAATCGATGCTACGGATCAATTCGTTGACCGTTTAATGACGAAACAAGAGGCTGTTCGAAAAGCGAAGAAGCTGCCAATCAAGGACTTCCAGCAGACGATCACGAAAGATGTCGTCCAACAGATTGATGATCAAATCACTTCCCTGAATGAAGCATCGCAGACCGCTCATACGATGGCGATGGGACTTCTCTTGAATCAAGAGAAAGGTGCGACATTTGAGAACACAGAAGGACTGGACTATCAAAACCTCGAGCAGCTCTCACAAAATTTAAACGCGATGGCATCTAGTTTCGAAACCTACGCGATGGCAAAGAACTTCGAGTCGTGGGACGAAGCCTCCTCTTATCTTCCGAATCGACGCGATAAATCGTTGCTCGCAATCCCACTAAATGAGGCAATCACGAAAACGGTTGATTCCAATTCAGAACCGATTGTCGCGGAACCCGTGACTGAAGAAGGCAATGCTGACACACAGACAGAAGTCGTCTATGATACAGATACGATTTTACCTAGTATATACAACGTTTCGCAAATGTATGATCAGCTTGCTTTCAAGATTGATGAGTTGAATAAAATGGTCGGAACAAGCGGTGATAAGGTGACTGCCCCTATCTCTTCGCAACTGTTCTCGCTCAAAGAAATGATTGATCCAATCAGCGGAGAACTCACAACGCTCCAGAATGCGAATGTACCTGACGACGTGGCAGCTACGACACAGCAACTGGCCGCGAATCAAGATGAGATAAACCGGATCTATGAACGCTTGCAACTCCAATTCCAAAGCATAGACCAGCAAGATTATTCAGATGCTGCTCAACTCTCGCGAGAGATTAAACAGAATTTCAATGCAATGAAACGTCTCACTCAAACAGATATCTCCGCCTACACTACATTTATAATGAAGTATGCGGATGAAGAAGCATCATGAACGTAGTACACTGAAGGCACTCAGGTGCCTTTTCTTACAGACATGATTAGAACATATGTACGCAAGAGGAGGAAGTTACAACATGAAAATCTACAAACAACCAAACGGACGTTGGAAGGTCCGGCTCAATCTCGGGTTCGACGAGACCGGAAAACGAATCCAGCGCTCGTTCTCGTCCGAACGGAAGAAAGAAGTCGAGTTTTGGGTCGCGGATCAATTGCGTCAACGACGGGACGGGTCCATCCGGAAGGTCATCAACACACGACATGTCGAGGACATGCTTGACGTGTGGCTCGAAGACCATGTCCGGCTGAGTAAGGCAGAGACGACCTATCATTCGTACGTGAATATCGTCAAAGGAATCCCTGCCTGGTTCAAGAAGATGCAGTCGAAGGAAGTGACGCCCGCTCACGCACAACGTCTGCTCGTCGACTGGGACAAAAAAGGACTGAAAGCATCGACAATCAATTCCCGTCGCGCGATCATGGTCGGTCTGTTCACATGGGCGAAACGAATGGGCTTCACGAATCATGCCTCAAACCCTTTCTCGGAAGTGGCGAAGTTGAAGGAAGGCGTCAAGGACATGGCTACTCTTTCAGCGCAACAATTATCCGAGTACCTGACGACAGCGCGGACGGTGATGACAACGGGGAATTATGCAGCCGTCATGTTGATTGCCTACACGGGCATGCGGGCACGGGAAGCGACGGCACTCCGTTGGTCTGACGTCGACTTCGAACGTAAACGTATCATGGTCATGCGGACAGCAATCGAAACGGCGGGCGGTCATTCCTTTGCGCAGACGAAGGGAAAGAAAGTCCGTGTCATCACGATCCCGGATGTCGCCATTGAAGAATTGAAGCGAATCCGCCGGGAACAGAAGTATGATCAAGTTCGGCTCGGCTGGCGTAACGAAGAGGACCTCATCTGTACTGGTGTGACCGGAGCCTACTTGTGGCATTCCGGACTCCGGAGACGGCATCACCTGACACTCGACTCCGCAGGACTTCCCTCGGTCACTTTGCACGGATTGCGTCATACCCATGCGACGTTACTGCTTGAAGTGGGCACGCATGCGAAGGTCATCCAGGAGCGACTCGGTCATGCGGATGCCAAAACGACGATGGACACGTACGCCCACGTAATTCACACACTACAGGAAAATACCGCCAATCAATTCGCGGCATTATTGGACGACAAAAAAACCGCTCAACCGAGCGGCTCATGACATTTTGGCGAAAAAAATTAAAAAGTGGGAACTGAGTGTGAACTGGCGGTCCACCACCCTCAAAAAATGGCTTAAGACTGCGGTCTTTTCCGACGCAAACCATAATACTGATAAAACTGAACTTCAATATTCCCGTTATAGAGCTTCCGGCGTTTCGTCGCTGGACGACCGTATGCTTTTTCGAACTCAACATACGACGTGATCATGTAAACACTGTAGTATGGGAATTCTTTATACGCTGTTCCAATCTTGCGATACAGCTGATGCACTTCACGTGCGTCCTCAAGACGCTCCCCGTACGGCGGGTTCCCGATGATGACACCGAAGTCTTCCTTTGGTTTGAAGTCTGCAGCGTCGCGTTGCATGACGTTGATCGCATCGCGGACGTCTGCAAGTTCTGCGTTTGTTTTTGCGAGCTTAACCATTTCTGGATCGACATCGCTTGCGTAGATCTTCAGTGGTTTGTCCCACTCCGCTTTTTCGTTCGCTTCGTTGATCGCATCAAACCATGCCTTCTTCGGAATACATTTCCATTCCTGTGAGACGAACTCCCGGTTGATCCCTGGTGCGATATTACGCCCGATCATCGCTGCTTCGATCGCTAGTGTACCTGAACCAGTGAAGACGTCGTAGAGCGGCATGTCCGGCTTCCAGTTCGTCAGCATCAGCATCGCTGCTGCCATCGTCTCTTTGAGTGGGGCTGCTGAGTGGAACTCACGGTAGCCGCGTTTGTGTAACGCGTCGCCTGACGTATCGATCGTTAATGTCGCGATATCTTTTAACAAAGCGACTTCAATCGGATAGCTCGCACCAGTTTTCGGTAACCATTCTGTCCCTTTGTTGTACTGTTCTTGCATGTGCGAGACAATTGCTTTTTCGGTGATCTTCTGACAATCACGAATTGAGAAGAGCTTCGACTTGACCGAACGACCGTTGACGATGAAATTCGCATCCCACGGCATCAATTCGTGCCATGGCAGTGCCTTGACTTGATCGAACAATTTTTCGAATGTCGTCGCGCGGAACTCAGCAACGACGAGTTTGATCCGGTCCGCTGTCCGAAGCCACATGTTCAAACGGGGAATGTCCTCCATCTCACAATCGATGTAGACCTTTCCGTCCTCGACCGCACACTCGTATCCTAACGCACGGACTTCTTTTGCGACGAGCGCTTCGATTCCCATCGCCGCTGTCGCGATGACTAAGCGTTTTGCCATATCGCGTTCACTCCTTTATTGTTTCTTCCACTGGATCGTTTCATTGCAATAAAAAAAAGAGCCCAGGGTGGACCTGGACTCTCGTTCAACTTAAAAATAACAGCCTATGTGGTCCTGTAAGCCATGTTCTGTTCCTTAGTGTTCCAAACGGTTTGACCCTCACACGCAGGCGACAATCATCTATCTCCGTATTTGCATACGCTCTCCTTCGCGTTCAGTTCCGCTCCGGAAATTCCCCTACCAAATTTGGGTTTCTCGCTCGTGGGGTTTACCTCGTTCCACCTTCATGGTTTCCCATGAAGCTCCGTCACTGTGGCACCTTCAAGAAGTTTCGGCCGTATCCGAAGACTTAGGCGTTCCTTCTGCCGTCAGCTTGACGCTGCCTACACTTATCTTTTTGTGTAGCACGATCACTACAGCCATCGCAGGCTGTGCGAGCATGGACTTTCCTCAAAGCACCGAAATGCCCCGCGATTGTCCGAACCAACATAGTCACTGCTTATGAGTGTAGCGTAGATGCCGCTTTCCTGCAAGAGGCAATTCTCGTTTTATAAACGAAAAAGTTGCGTCCCTGCCTCATTTCACGGTATAGTACAAGAGTTCAGAAGGGGGCATGCAGCATGAAAAAACGACGCTCTGGTACGAACCGGCGAACGGTTCGCAAGTTGACATTCCTGATCGAGATCGATGAGATCAAGGCACTTCATCTGCGAAACGGCATCTTCGCCTTCTATCGTCAAGGAGAGCTCATCCACGCGTTCGAGCCGTTCAACGTCAAGGCGCCCGATGCACTCTCAAAACGTAGCTATCATTTCGATCAACACGATATCTTGCTTATGAATGAACGGTTCCCTGAGCAAATCCCGTTGTATGATGAGGCAATGACGTTACGCTCTTGGGCCGACCAGGTCGCTTATGGTTTATATCAATTGATCGATTCCAGTCGCCTGTCGTTCGTCCATGAGGATGACACAGGATACAAGATGGAAGCGATGATCACGTGGACTGGAGAGGCATTGACACCTCCGACGCCCGTCTATAAAAAAGGAAAAGACCCGAAGTAATCCCCGGGTCTCGTACAGCGTTTCTCACTCAGTGGGAGGCGCTTTTTTTATTTGACGGTCAGCAAGCGTTCGACGGTTCGCGTATGGCGTCCACCGCTCGTCTTGAAAACGAGTTTATACGACCCTTTTTGTTTCAATTGATACGTAAACTTATGTGTCCCATTTTTTAATTTCGACTGGGTGAACGTTTTCACGACTTTCCCATCTTTATAAAGACGGGTCGTCGTTATAGCATTCGAATATTCGTCAAAGTAAAACGCGAATAGTTGATTCGGTTTGACTGTTGACGGGAGCGATACTTTGGAAATTGGCGCAGGAAGTGTCGCTAACATTCCGGCATTCAAGCGACCGACTCCATAATGTGAACTTGTATCTCCTGCTTTTTTGGTTGCAGCAGCATACAGTTTACTGCGCATCGCTTCATTCGAGACGAATGGATTTTTCGATTTCGCGAGCGCCAGTACTCCACTTACGACCGGTGTCGCCATCGATGTTCCGTCTAAGTAACCATACTTATTCCCAACGATCGTTGAATAAATACCTTCACCCGGTGCCATGATGTTAAGTCCTTTGCCGTAATTCGAGAACGTCGACGCTCGACCGAGTGTGCCAACAGCCCCGACGGCGACGACTTGACTCATCGAACCTGGAAAGAGGACTTTATTACGTCCATCATTCCCCGCTGCTCCAACGACGAGGATGTTCTTCGCTTCCGCTTTCTTGATGGCAGCTTCCATATACGGGTCAAATTCATATTGCCCGAGTGATAGGTTGATGATATCTGCTCCTTGTGCTATCGCGTAAAGAATACCGTCACCGATATCAATCGACGCAGCAAAGTCACCATCGAATACGTCGGCTCCGATCAATTTAACACCGGATGCGACACCAACAATCCCTTTCCCGTCTTCCCGTGCCCCGACGATCCCAGCGACATGCGTTCCGTGATCATCCGGTTTACGGATACCCGAGATCGTCGTCGTTTTATAAATGACGTCCTTAAACTCCCGGTGTTTCGTATCAATCGCATCATCGATGATCGCGACTCGGATATCTGATTTCCCGCGGCTGTACTTCCAGTAGGTCGGTATCCGTGACTGATCGAGATACGTTTGTTGGAATTGGGCGGAATCCGTCGCTTTCTTGACGTCCGTGATCGGAATCAAGTCCGCATCGATATCCTCTTCCTTAAGGTGCGCAAGCGGCTCGACGAGGGAGAATCCTTTTTGTTTAAGTGGACGGATTTCGGTCAGTCCTTCCTTCGCGAACCAGTTTTGCTTTTGCTGTTCCGTAAAGGTTGGATCATATTGTACATATTGAGACTGCGCAAAGGCAGACGTTGGCATGGCGACGACTGCCGCTAGCGTGAGTAGTGCAAGTTGTTTTTTCATGGGTACCCTGCCCTTCTCTGTTTACGTGCCGATCGAAGAATCGTTTGGACTAAAGCGGAACCGTTCCGTCCGGTTCTTCGCTGACTTCAAAAGGAATGATCTTTCCGATCGTCACGTAAGCATAATAGCGCGCAAGGACTGCACGCCAACGCGTCGCATCGATGCCCGTCAAATCTTCACCTAACGGGGAACCGTCGAACGTCTCGAACTGTTGACAAAAGAAGGCTTCTTCTTCTTCGCTCCATGTCACCTCTTCACCGATGAACCCAGTCGAAAAGCGGACGAAGTCCGCGATCGAAGGTCCAATCACTTCAGCCGGTAAACGTTCGCTCATCCGTCCGACCAGTTCATACCGGTCACGTTGTGCTTGTTCCGCTTCTTCGATGGAATGACACAGTAGCACTTCACGATTTATTTCTACTAACACGACATAGTCACCACTCGGTAAATTGACGTGAATCATCCCTACACCCCTCGGATTGGATTCGTGCGGCTTCTAGGTGTCATTTTTTCTTCGATAATTTATAATGTCCATTTTCGATCAAATGTTAATTCAATCGGCTCGTTCTCTTTCGACTTTAACATAACGACCCGTGTCGTTTCAATTTGATCGAGGAGATCAGGTTGTCGCAGCGATTGAATTTCTTTCGACGAACCCGCTTCAATCCGGTCTCGAAATGATTTAAGCAACTCTTGTTGATTGCTCGCGAGTGCATACCAGGCAAGCCGGGCGAACGGTTCATCCTTCGCGGTCTCGAGCGCGTAACTCTCAAAGATATCTGGAAGATAACTGCTAAATTGATCGAGCGCGTCGATTCGTTCCGCGACGTCTAAGATCGTTAACCAGCTCGGGAGCGACAGCAACGATTCACTTGACCACCAGTCGAGTAAATCAACATGTTCTTTAAGTAATTGCTGTGCTTCTGGTCGATCGATCATATGTTGTAGAGTCTGGATGAGTTCGTTCCAAGCAAGTGACCAGTATTCCTCTGACGGATTCGCGGAGAGGAAGAATTGACGGTAGACCGTCAGTAGTTCTGAAACATCCGTTAATGGTTCGACTTCCAGTCGTTGATTGAAGCGGCTAACTGCTTTTGTAAAATAACTTGGCTCGAGCGTTAATGCCATATAGAGTAATTTCGGCGCATTTTTAATTTCGCCTTGATCGACCGTCTCGAATAATTCTTGAATCCATTCTGGTTGTGGTTGTGTCATAATCCTTTTCCTCCGTCTAGTAAATTTGTTTACTATACCCGAAAAAAGATTAATTAAATCCTTTCTTCCCTAAATCGCTCCAATTCGATTCGCCGTTTCTTCCGAGCAGAGGACAATCAACGTCCCGTTTTTCGGAATCACTTCATCAAGCCGTCGATTCAAATCAAGTCGTTTCCCGTCCGATAAAATCGTCACTCCTTCTTCTAACAAGGCATGATACGCATCACGGTACGTCCCCCACTCCGGTCGAGTTGGAATTGAGAACATGCCCTCACCGTCCTTCGTCAATAGATCCGTCACGACCTTCGTCACGCCAGGATGATGAGACGCGAGGATCGCCATTCGGGCAATCGTTTCGTCACCAAGCAACACCTCATCGACCTTGACCTGTTCGAAGCTATCAAGGTGTTCTTCAAGCATCATCTCGACAATCGTGTAAATGTTCGGATTCGCCCGTTCAATGCTTGAGGCAATCAACAACGTCCGTCCGTCAGCATGGACTGGTGGAATCGAATGGTCCGCGAGGACGATCGCACGGACCGCCTTTTCGATGTGTGCTCGCTCGAGCGTCGACGTCAGTGCCGGATCACCACAGACGTAATGGAACCGAGGGTGACTGAACGGCTCTTTCTCCAAGTCGTCGACGAGGACGACATCCGTATGTTCGAGCAATGACTCGATGACGTGCTTCGAACGCCGACTGTAACCGAAGACGACCGTATGCCCTGTTTCCTTCACTTGTAACAACCCTCTTTCCTTTTGATTACGAATCAATTGTACGCCGTCAACGAGCTTAGAGATCAGCCCCCCGACGATCCCGATTCCAAAGATGAAGACGAAAATCGTCAGTATCCGACCGGTATCCGAGTTCGGAAAGAAGTCCCCGTATCCGACCGTGACGACGGTCGTCATCGTCCAGTAGACAGCGCGGAAGTAGGAGCCGAACGTCTCCGGCTCAAGCGCATACATGATGCCTGCGACACCGAAGACGAAGATCAAGGACGCATACCCGAGCGTTCGCATCCGTAGAAACGAGACTTTTCGTAAAAAACGTAACCAGACCATGTTTTTTTCATTCCTTTCGAACAATCCTGTCTCTTCCCCTGTCAATAAGGGCGAAGGAGGTGATACACATGACACAAGCAGAAGAGATCAAGACGAGTCTCGTCATCGTCTTCGAGCGTAAGGGCAAGGTGACAGCGAACGGTGATGCCGTCGTCGCTCGCCGCCGCTACAACGGCTTACGTTCGAATCTTCCAGCAGACGTCGTCGCTTCGATCGGGCAATCGATCGGCAGCTTAATCGACGGACGCTACGTGCTGACGGAAATCAGCCGGGACTACGCTTTACTGAAGGCATAACCCATCCTCTACATTTCATGAAAGGAGTGACCACTAATGGAACATACGATCGTCCTAACGTTCGATACGGTGACGAAAAAACCGTATCATTTACGGATCGCTGGTGCGAAGGAAAATGCGACCGTGGCTGAAATTAAAGCAATCGGTGACTTGTTCGTCGCCCATGACCCGTTCATGAACGGTGTCACACGCCTCGCGTCCGCCGAATTGCAAAACAGTTCGGAATCGGCATTCGTCTTGTAAGCTTTTTCAGTCCATCGTCACGGGATTACGTGACGATGGCTTTTTTTTGGTATACTAGAAACATCAACCAGCTGAAAGGAAGTCAATTTATGGCCAAACGCCCACTCACTCCTCGCGAATGCGAACTCGTCGTCTGTAGTCTCTACGTAATGGAACTCATCCCGTTCGAAGGTATCATGGAACGTCTCGAATCCATTACGCTCCGAGACATCATCGGCCCCGTCGCACGTGGTGAATCGACGCGGGAGCAAGCTGCTGACGCGCTTGACCAGTACATTAAGGTCCGACGTCGCCGGTTCCGCAACGTCCCACCGGAACATCTGTGGTCGCTTGACGACCGGATCGAGCAAGAAGCATTGCGGATGATCCGCAAGCGTTCGCCGCTCTCGGCAGGAGAAAAGCTTCAGCCGAAAGCCATTCCTCATGAAATGGGGGATACGGTCGAGATGAAAGTGACCGAAATCCAAGATCGCAACAACAAAGTGACCTTGATCGGAAAAGTCGGTAACGTCACGGCGAAGCTTCCGGTCGCGAACCGTCAAGCCTATAAAGGCAATAAGACGATCTCCGCCTGGATCACGGGTGTCGAGAAAAAACCTGCCTTACTTCATCTGTCGACATCCGACTACGGTAAACATCAGCCGTCGGAAGACGTCAAGGCAGCGTATGCGACTGCCGTCGCCGCGTTACGTCGCTATTTCGAGACGAATGAGCTCCCGAAGACCGAAGAAGTCGATCTCGCGAAATCACTGTTCCAACGGATGATCCGTCGCGATCAGAACGATTGGTTCACGGTATACGTCGCAATGGGACGTCCGCAACTCGACCATGTCCGGCGCTGGGTCAAGGTCATTCAGATGCTCGCCCGCTCCCTGCGCGGAGACGAGGAAGCGACACAACAGCTCGCTTCGCAGGAAGATCGTTTCTTCAAGGATGCCTTATTGCGTGCCTGTAAAGCGGCAGAGAAACACTTCACGTCTTGATGTTTTCGCCTTAACACGTATCGATTCCTAGTCAAAACGAAAAAAAGAACGCTTCGCACCGGACAACTTTTCCGGTGCGAAGCGTTTTTGTATTCGTTGATCATTGAACTGAAAAATCGTAGATATTCGTTCCTTTTTTGCGATTCGCATCCTTGATTTCTCCCTGATATATCAATTGCTCATTCTTCAAATCAATCACGGACACTTGGAAGCCAGCGTTCGTCTCCGATGAGAGATAAAGCTGCATCTCGTCCGTCGAATCCAACCAATCAATCTTTTTCAAAACAAGCGGACTACTTACGCTATGCTCGGATAATCGTCTCGTTTCCAAGTCGAACGTCGACCATTCGATGCGTTTTGTCTCTCCTTCTGGCAGACGGAGTCCAATCAGATAACGACCATTTGCATAAGGCGTATAACCGATTTGTTGCTGATCTAACTCCTTGATGGACCGAACGCTTTTCCCATCATCAAGGAAATAAGAATGTTTCGTGTTCTCTTCATCGCTATCAGATGGTTGTTCCGTATAGACGATCTCATTTTGATGAATTGCTAAAAATTGACGCGCGTTTTTAGGCGCTACTGGTTTTTGAAGAACGATTTCTTCGACTCGGTCGCCTGTTAAATCGAGCACAAGGAGTTTTGTTTCCATCGGACGATCAACGCGATCGAGTTGGATATAAACCTTCATCGCCTGTTTATCGACGACACTTGCTTGTAAGCCCCTGCCTGTCTCAAGTTTTGTATCATATTGAAATGTTTTCTCAAACGTTTCCTCTGTCTTGAACGTAAACATCTTAAATTGCAGTTTATTGTGTTTGATTTGAATCGCATACTCCGATTGTTCATCTCCGCTGACATTCGTTTCCATTTGTGTCGTAAATTTATAATATCTGTCTGGTAAGTCCGTTATTTTATCTTCACGGAAAAGTTGTCCAACGTAAGAATTTGACTGTTTTTCGATGTCCCCCTCGGCGTTGACATCATAAATCGTCGAACGCATGCCTTTCGTTTGTAAACGTAAATTAAAATTTTCAATTTGCGAAGGTTTTCCACTGACGGTCTCAAGCGACAGGTCCGCCCCTTGGATCGACAGCGTATAGCCGATGTAGCTTCCAATTGTCACGAGAATGATTAATCCATAGATCATAAGTTGACGATATCGTTTCATGAGATTTCTCCTTTAAACGGATAGGCGCGTCTGGACTAACCGCAGATTTTTGTACGACACATATAACGTCAAGAGCACGACGTACCCGAGATAAAATTGCATGTGTAGTTGACTCAAATCGTTCGAAATAGCTGACAACGTCACACCTATCACGATCCACCCGGCAATCAGCGCGATCCCGGTTAATCCGACGAGTAAGAACGCTTTGCTCTTTCGAAACGACCGCTCGAGTAAAACTGTCATGAAAACGAACGAGATGACGATGAATGTCATCAGTAAGATGAATAAAATATCACTCGGATACATCGTGTAGAACAACTTCATGTAGAAGGAGTATTCGTTGATGCTAGCTGTGACTTGTTGAGCATCTGGTAATAACCATAAGTAGAGAGTGCGACTAAGCAACAGGAACACCCACTGGATGCCGATCAGACTAGCGACGACAAGTAAGAGTGTCGCCATTTTCGATGCAAAAATCGCCCGGCGTGATCCCGGAAGCAATAGTAGCCGGTAGATGTACTTCGTCTCGCCCATCCAGTCGCGGTACCAAATCCAGAACGCGAACAGGACAATCATCCCCATCGCTAATACAATGATTGAATCGTAAAAATTCGTTGCTTGCGCGAAGGTCAACGCACCACCGCCTTGCTCGATGGCATCCAGTTCTGATATTTGCTCAATCCTCATCGTTGCCTCAACTGAGTGCTGATAATCGTAAATCTGATAGAGCAGTGACGCGATTTCCGCAACGATCAACCCTGAAATCAACAACACCAATAGTTTTGTACTTCGTTTCAGTTCTTCATTCGTTAATAACAACCAGCGTTTCATCCTTGATATACCTCCCGCATCCGGTCTTGGACCGATTGATGATGACGACCGCGCAGTTCATCCGTCTCTTTGACTTCGACGATCTGTCCGTCCCGTAAGAACAACACTCGGTCAATCACTTGCTCGACCTCAGCGATTTCGTGCGTCGTCATCAGGATGCTCCGCCCTTCCATGAACTCACTTGAGAAAATCCAGGCAATCTGTTCCTTCATGAAGAGATCGATTCCCGCGAGCGGCTCGTCGAGTAATATGTACGGGCGATCGAGGGCGAATCCTAAGACGAGATTGAACTTCGCTTTGTTCCCTTTTGATAAATTCGCCATCTTATCCGTCGTAAACAGTTGGAACGTCTGCAGTAGCCGCTCCGCTGTCTCAGGATTCCAGTCTGGATAGTGATCCGCCATATACGCGAGCGCTTGTCCGATCGTCATGTAGCTCGGCATCGTCTGAAGATCAGGCACGAATGCGATTTGGTCGCGTGATGTTTTACCATCGACTGTCACCGTCCCGGCATCCACCGGAATCAGACCGAGAATTGCTTTTAAGATCGTTGACTTTCCTTCCCCGTTCAAGCCGATCAGACATGTCACTTCGTTTAGACCGACGGAGAACGTCACGTCACGTAAGACATGTTTTTTTCGTCCGTATCGCTTCTGTAACCCTTTCACTTCAAGCACTAGACTTTCCCTCCTTGATTATCACCATTGTATTAAGACAATAGTACATCTGTTAACTGTATGGTACACGCCATACAGTCTAGCGTCAACCTGTTTTTTTCCTGGTATCATCCAGAAAATGAAAAAAGAGCCGGACATCAATGTCTGACTCTTAGATTGTTTCAACTTCGTTTTTTGCTTTTAATTTACGAAAGAAGAGAGAGACGTTTTGCTCACTCGAAATCGCCTCCTAGGGAAAAACAAGCAGGAGCGACCCTGTAACGAAGTGAAACGGTGGGATGCGTATCCCAGGAAAACGATGCGATATGAACAAAAAAGTGCACTCTTTCTCGTTAAAAGAAAAACTGCACTTTATTTTCACGACGTCTGATTCTTTCGATTCGTTGATCAAAAAAAGAGAGGACGCCCTGATGGACGTCCCCTCTGAACACGTGACTGGTACTTCAATAAATATCAATCGTCGACTCCAGTGCCCGGCATGTCCGACGCACGGTTGGTAAGAAGTCGGTCCGTTTTGCGACACCGCCTTCAATCTGGACATGCTGAATGCCTTTCGTCCGCTGCATCGCTGTTAAGACGGTGACCAGTTCGATGAACCAATTCGAGATCAGTTCGACGACTTGTTCGTCAAAAGCGGCAGCGCCATACACATCATACCCGTTCTCGCAGAGATGGTTCGGGAAGCGGGCTTTGAACCGATGAATCAAAGTGTCTGTCGTCGGAATCAAAAATTCGTCGTAGATGACACGTTGTTCGGCATCAAGCGTTTGTTCTGTCACACCATCCATCATCAAATGTGGCTGATTGCCGATATTCAATGTCCAACTCGTCTTCTTTCGCTCGCCAGTGGAAGTGATCGTTCGCATGGTTTCATCCATCTCCTTTTGATGTGTAAGCGTTTACCTTCTCATTCTACCTGTCATTTGACCTATTCTGCAACCGTCAATCTGACCAATTTAAACGATGACTTCGCTTGACATTCAGTCTATCAAACTCAACGTCTTTTGACGATGTCAGGAATTAACATCGTCCTTGTAGACATAGACGGCAACGAGATCAATCAAAACATGGATGATGATCAGCGGCCAGAGTGTCTCAAGTGCTAGGTATAAGTAACCAAATCCCGCCCCGATCAGCCCCGTCACGAGGATCGCGAACCACCCTTGATAACGATGGGCGAAACCGAACAGGATGGCACCGATCCAGACAAAGCTGGCGTCTGAAAACGGTAAAAATAATCCGAGCGCATGAAAGAGAAATCCGCGATAAATCAACTCTTCCGTCACTCCTGCCATCAGCGCGACCATTTGGAACCCCGTTCGCTCCTCTTTCGTTCGCGGTAAAATCAGTCGTTCTGCTTCACTTTGATAAAGCGGCAACAAACGTTTGCGAAACGCTGGAACGGTCGCTGTCAAAAGTAAGACGATGCAGAGAAAGACGATCATTCCGATCGTCGCGTACCAGACCGGATCCCTTGGAACAAAAAACGTCAAGCCGATTTCCGGCAACCGGGTGCCGCTAATCAGCGTTCCACCGACAAGCAACAGACATAAGATGCCGCTCGACTGGACCATCGAGGGGTAGAATTCCTTACGAGGAACGATCGTCAAATCGACCGGTCGGACCGCTGCTATGATCGAAAGAATGACGAGCAATCCGAGTAAAAATCCATTTACGAAGAGATACATGACTTCGACTCCTTTTTTGATTCCACACTCCCGTCACAGAAAGTGCTATTAGACCCTACTAAAATATGATACCATTCAGTGGAATCCTATATAGAGGAGAGAACAACATGCGAAAAGTTTTTCGAATCAGCATCTTGTTCGTACTGTTCGCCCTCATCGTCAGTAGCTTTATCTACTGGCAAAATCGGGAACGTGTTCAAAATGAAATGTATCGTACGTATTATGGACAGCATGGCGTACCTGCCGAGAACATCGACATCTACGAACAAGCCGCGGCACGTTACGGCATCGACTGGAAGCTGCTCGCCTCCATTCATCGCGTCGAGACGATCTTTTCGAACTCGTCAGCGATGCAATCGTCCGTTGGCGCCATCGGCCCGTTCCAATTCATGCCGAAAACATGGGTCGGTTGGGGATACAAAGGCGGCACGTCGCTCGGTGACATCGAGCATGACGGCATCGACGTCACGGATCCTGAAGCTATCAAAAAATATGGTGGTCTCGGAGTCGACGCGGACGGCGACGGCAAAGCTGACCCAACGAGTCTCGTCGATAGCGCCTACACGGCAGCGAAGTACCTGAAACAACACGATGTCACAACGACATCGGACCGAGACACGCTCGCGACAGCACTGTTTGAATACAATCGCAGTGAACAATATGTTTCTGACGTGCTCGCCCAATATGATCGTTACCAGCAACACGTCGAGGCGATCGATGCGAACGACCTCGACCTCAAGAAGAAGACACTCGCGTTCTTCCTTCGCATCAGCTCACGTTTGACCAATTAAAAGGAGGCACCACCCATGACACCAGCCGATTCTTCCGAACTCTTGATTGAGGAATCGTCGATCCGCGTCCAGACGACGTTTGATCGAGACAAGACGAAACGCTATTTACGCAGCTACATCTTTGACGACATCGCAGAAGGTACGCACGTCGCCGCTTTAATCTATACACCACGGACGACGGACGCCTTTCTCTCTGGAACGACGACACAACGTGCGTACAATTTGATGAAGAAGTATGTCAGTGATCCTGTTAAACAATACGACATCATCAGTTTGATGCCAGACCTGCTCGTCAGCGAGGATCTACCTTTCGCGCAAGCGAGCTTCGATGAGACGAACTATGAGTTCGTCGCGAAGACACTTGCTGAAGTCAAAGCGAAAAATGGCGTCGTCCTCTGTGGCTGGGGATCGCCTGGTCGCCTGATGCACCACCTGCCGGCTTATGAGGATCTATTCAATGAATATGCAGACATCCTCTATTGCTCCGGCATCACGAACAAAGGCGAACCGAACCATCTGCGCTTGACGATGGACGATAGCCCAATGATCACGTACAACGACATGAAACAAAAAGCGAAAAAATTGCGTCGTAAATGACACAATAGACCCTTCCATAACGGAAAGGGTCTTTTTATATTAAAAAGCCGGTATCTACCATCCTATCGAATGGTGAATACCGGCGCCAGCTCCTTCATGTTCCTTCTAGCACTTAAGACAACATCAACTCAAGCAAACAGTCGACGAGATCCTTCTCGAGTTCGAGTGCTTGCAACTGGTGCATCATGTTGACCGGGTCGAGCTTTTGTGACAGCAGACGGTAGAGACGATCCTTCAGGTCATAGCTGATTTCCGCTTGATCGAGGAATAAATACAACCGGTCCATCTTGTTCTCGTTCGTCGAGATCTCGACTTGGAGCGACAACGTGATCGTATCCGTCACTTCACCAAGTTCGACACGAAGTGACTGTGTCGCATGATCATAGTGGCCGGTCAGACTCTCCCCGTCGCGCTGAACGTATCCTTCACGAACTCCACGTAAGATCAATGTGATTGACCGATTTTCCGGTAGTAAATTACGATGTCCGGTTGGTGCCGCGATCGTCAGCTCACGCGCTCCCCAGTCGAGCGCAAACGTCGTTTCAACGTTGACACCATCACGGTGCGCAACACCTGTGCTGTCGTCTTCGAACAAGGTAAACCGATTCGATGCTCCCGGAAAGACGACGACTTCGAGATCATCCGGATTATGCAGAGCGTTCGACTGTTCGAGATGACGACCGAGCGGAACGATTGCGCCGGCTTTCGCCAGTACACCTTGGTCTTCGAGATAACGGAACAGACGGATTTGTTTGCCGCCTCGATACCGGTGTCCATTGAAGAAATCGAACCATTCCCCTTCCGGCAACCACGCTGTTGTCGCCGTCATGTGCAGTTTCCGGTGCATCGGTGTGACCATCGGCGCGACGATCAGTTCTGTTCCGAAGTAGAACTGGTTCGGGACATTGTATGCTTGATCATCTTCCGGATGCTCATAATACATCGGTGAGACGAGTGGCAAGCCGTCAAAATGATTACGGGCATTCATCGTGTAGATGTACGGCACGAGCTGGTGCCTTAGTTGCAGGTATTTCTTCATGACGTTCGCCGCATCGGTCGAATAACGCCATGGTTCTTTCCCGTTGAAAATGCTCATCGTACTATGCAGGCGCATGATCGGACTGAAGACGCCATACTGGAGCCAACGTGTCGATAATTCATCATCCTTTTCCCCGCGCTGGTGACCTCCGATATCATGGCTCCACCATCCGTAACCGATGTTTGACGCCGTCGCCGTGAAATACGGCTGGAACTGGAGCGATGCCCACGAGATGATCGTATCGCCTGAGAAACCGACCGGATAACGATGACTTCCGGGTCCCGCGTACCGTGAGAAGATTAACGGTCGATTGCCGTCGCGAGCGATATCGAGTGCGTGATAATGATTGAGCATCCAAAGTGGATCAAGCCCCTTCATCTTTGAGTTCGCACCCTGTTGCCAGTCAATCCACCAAAAGTCGACGCCATCCGCCTCGTGCGGATGATGCAGCTTCGTGAAGTAGTTCTCGATGAACGTCCGGTCCGAGAAATCAAACGGGATTCGGACATCCGATTCCGGATCGACGCCCATCGCGACTGCCATCGCCTCGTAGGCTTCCTCAAACCCACGCACACCGTCCGCCGGGTGCAAGTTGAGCGTGACCATCCGGTCGTCGTCCTTCAACCACTGTAAGAATCCGCGTGGATCCGGAAATAGATCACGGTTCCACGTGTATCCCGTCCAACCACTTCCATAGCGTTCCGGGATATCGGTGATATGCCAGTCCATATCGATGACGCTGACCGAAAACGGAATATCTTCCGTCTTGAAACGCGTCATCAAATCCTTATACTCCTTCTCACTATATCTCCAGTAGCGACTCCACCAATTCCCAAGTACCTGACGTGGTAACATTGGCGTCGGTCCTGTCAGGTGGTAGAAGTCACGCAATGCCTGTTTGTAGTCGTGACCGTATCCGAAATAATAGATGTCATGCGTACCGGAACGACGTGGTTCGACGAAGTGATCTTCCGTCAGGACGAAGGCATTCGAGTCGTCGATTGCCGCGTAACCTTGCCGGGAGAGAATCCCTTCCTCGAGTGGGATGACGCCGTCCGCATGGTCAAGCGTCCGCGCCGTTCCTTTTAACGTCCGAAGCGGTCCGCCGAACGTATAGCGACTGTAGTAGGTACTGAAGTTACCTAAGACATCGATATAGAGTGTGTTCGCAGCGAACGGTCCCTTCGTATAATGCAGATGGACGTGCTCGGTGATGATTTGCAATTCTTCCTCGTTTTCGACGATGCGGTAAGCAGGTACCGGAAAATCACGATTGAAGACCGTTTGGGTCGGTCGATCCTCGAACTGCCCATCCGCCGCGTACTCGAGTCGGATCATCCGACTCGTCAAGACCGTGAAACGGTAGACATCTCCTTGAATGATGGCGTCTGGTCGTGCTTGTGGTTTCATGTCGCGCGTGTAGAAATGGGACTCATCAATTGTTCGCATACGGGTTCGGGACTTACGCCCCTTTCACTTCCTTCCAGGCTAAGTAGTGTGCAACCGATTACACATTTAGTGTATAAGAGTTCATGTTCCCACTTCAAGGAAGAATCAATCAAAAAAACGTCTCGCACCTGAAAATCGATGCGGGACGTTGCGTCATAATAAGGGCGAAATCAAGCGCGAGAGCGATTCAAAAATGCGGAAGCGGAGCGGGCGTTTGACATAATCGTTCGATGACAACTGAATCGAGACATCAAAATCAGCGATGAAGTCCCGCTCGAGCTGCTCGGCACTTTCCGTATCATACAGGAACGCCATCAGTTCATAGTTGAGGACAAAACTGCGAATATCCATGTTCGCCGTTCCGACGGCACCAATCTTCCCGTCGACGAGAAACAGTTTAGCATGGATGAAGTGACGGTTGTACGTGTAAATCTTGACGCCGTCTTTCAAGAGTGGTCCGAAGTAGGACCGGGTCCCGTAATAAGACGTAAAGCTGTCGCCTTTACCCGGTGTCAGGATGCGGACGTCGAGCCCGGCACGTGCCGCGAGCCGGAGCAAAGTCATCGTCTCATTGTCCGGAATCAAATACGGTGTCGCGATCCAGATTGAGCGTTGCGCCGAGATGATTGCTGCAATCAAGGCATTGCGAATCGCGGGATCCTTCGACGTCGGTCCGCTCGTGACGATCTGAATCGCTCCGTCGGACGCTACGTCATGTTTCGGGAAGTACTGATGAATGGACTCATCCCCCGCAAACGTCTCCCATGTGTCGTCCGATTCAATTTGGGCATAGATCCAGTCGTCGAGGAACGTCGCTTGTAATTCCTTGACGGCCCGTCCTTCGAGTCGTAGATGCGTATCACGCCAAAACCCAAACTTCTTACTCTTGCTGTCGTACTCATCCCCGACGTTCAATCCACCAGTGAAGCCGACCTTACCATCAACGACAACGATTTTCCGGTGATTGCGGAAATTCGCCGTGAAGATGAACAAGGGACTCGAAATCGGATCATAGGCTGCGATATGCGCTCCCGCGTCGCGTAGCGGACGCAGGAAGTTCTCACCGAGCATATAACTTCCAAGTCCGTCATACATGAACCGCACCGTCACACCGGCTTCGAGTCGCTCAATCAATGCTTCCCGGATTGCCTTACCTGTCTCATCGTTACGATAGATGTAGTACTGGATATGGACGTGATGCTGCGCTTGACGAATCGCCTCCAAAATCGCCGGGAACGTCTCTTCGCCGTTCGTCAAAATGTCACTTGCTGTATGAACGTCCACCCCGCCACCACCGAAGTTACGAATCGTGTTCGCGAGCTTCAAGTGATTCGGTGGCAACTCACTGACAGCAAGCGACCGAACTGGTCGAATCGCTTGCTTGAGCAATTTCCGTTCGTCATGCGAACGACGATTCCGGCGGCGACGCCGTGGATTCCGACCGAACATCAACCAGATGATGACTCCGAGAATCGGTAAGAAAATCAGAACGAGGAACCAAGCGATTGTTGATTCCGCAGTCCGATTCTCGATGAAGATAATCATGATGACGGCGAGCGGCACGACCGTCGCTGAAATCGTTAAGACATAAAATAAATAGCCGAGTTGATATAGTCCCCAAATGATACCGCCGGCGACTAAAAATACAAGTGCGAATTGTAAAATCCGGTTGCGCACAGATTTTCCTCCTTCAATTAACATACCTTCACTAGTATTCTTTCCCCATTCACTATGAAAATATAACAAAAAAGAGAAATCGCAGATACGATTTCTCGAAAGATTGACCTCTTATAAAAATGTGTCTTCGTACATCTCACGACCAGGGATTGGATCATTTAATAACGCCCAGTCTGTTTCGTCAGCTTGGACGAGACACGTATCGAATAGCGCTTCGAGCTTCTCTCGCTCCAGTCCGATGCCAATCAAGACGAGCTCGGTCCGTCGATCTTCGTCTGATGCAAAACGACCAGCGTATTCCATGTTCGAAGCATATCCTGCTTGGTGGAACAATAGTGCCATCTCAGGACGTGTCGCAAGGAACAAAAAGCCTTTCGCCCGGACGACTTCTTGCGGCCAGTCTTCAATCAAGGCTAGCAAGCGCTCAGGGTGGAACGGCACGTCGCGCTTGTAGACAAACGAGCTGATTCCGTACTCTTCCGTTTCCGGTATATGCTCTTCCGCATTCAATTCGCGGATCCAACCGGCGCTTGCTGCCGCTTGTTCAAAATCAAATAAATCGACGTCTAAGATCTCTGCCGGTTCAACTTGACCATACGTCGTCTCGATCAAACGAGCAACTGGATTTAATGCCTTTAAATAGCCGATGACGGTATGACGCTCTTCCGATGTCAGGCGATCGACTTTGTTCAAGACGATGATGTCCGCGAACTCAACTTGATCGACGAGTAGATCGACGACTTCGCGCACGTCTGTCTCATCGACGGCCTGTTTCCGCTCAATCAACGATTCACCAGACTCGAAGTCCTTCAGGAAACGGTATCCATCGATGACCGTGACCATCGCGTTGATTTTTGTGACGTGCGTTAGATCGATTGCACTGTCCGGATCTTCGTACGTGAAAGTCTGGGCGACCGGAATCGGTTCTGAGATACCACTCGATTCGATGACAATACCGTCAATATCCCCTTGATCGACGAGGCGTTTGACTTCAAGCAAAAGATCATCGCGTAACGTGCAGCAAATGCAGCCGTTCGAGAGTGTGACGAACGACTCTTCCGTCCGCGAGAATCCGCCTTGCTCAATCAATGCCGCGTCAATGTTGACCTCACTCATGTCGTTGACGATGATCGCAAGGCGGCGCCCTTCGCGATTATGTAGTAAATGGTTTAGTAATGTCGTTTTACCGGATCCTAAGTAACCGGATAAAACCGTGATCGATATCGGTTGCATCATCATTCACCTCCTAAAACGTAATCGTTACGCTTTATAGAGTAACTGACTTTTCCCCTGACGTCAATCGGAATGATTTCGATTTATTTTGTTCTATAAATTAAGCCGACAAGTATCGACTTAAATGGTAGACACTTCGCCCTTTCGTACTAAAAAGGATGAAGTGTCAGATATTCTGCTCGGAATCGCTTCCTAGGTGAATACAAGTAGGAGCGACCCTGCAACGAAGTGAAGCGGCGCGACGCTTGTTTTAGGAAAACTATACTATCTTCGATCTCAGCAAATTTCTGTCTACTTTCTCTATACTTAATTTTGAATCGGTAAATCCCATGTTGTCCCGATTAAATCTGTGATCCGCTCCGCTGCCTCGTGTGAAAACCCGGCAATCGTATAATGATTTGTATCCGCAATCACATGATACATCCCGTTCGGTAAACTATCGGCGAACGCAGCGTGAGCCGCATTGATTTGTTCGGTCAATGCCGGGTTCAACCAACTTTCTGGCATGCCTCCTGCCCAGTTCGAAGCAGACAGTACGAGAACCGGCTGAGTCACGTCTTCAAGCAACGAAAGAATCATCTGATTGTTCTCCTCGACCGTTTGCCATTCGTCGAGCGTTCCCCGCCAATGTCCAGGTGCCGCAAAATGCCGCCACATTGGTAATTGATCAGCTTCCGGTAAGACACTAAACATCTTTTTGCCGAGTCGGTCAGGAATCATCCAGGCGATTGGTCGGACGTGACTAAGGAAATAGAGGAATCGATTCCACTCTTCCTGCGTTCGTTCGTACCAGTTCGGTAATGCTGCATCGACATCCGGATGCGACGGATCGAGCAAGACGATGCCGCGTGTCTCGTCTGCAAACAGTCGTCCACTTGCGAGCGAGATATAGGCGCCGAGCGAGTGCCCGATGAAGACATACGGTCCTTTGATGTTTAATATCCGTAAAACATCTGCTAACTCATCCGCTTGGTGCGTAAAGAGTCGCTTGTTTTTGCCACGACTCGACCGCCCATATCCGAGACGCGAATATTCAAAGACCCGTCCCCGTTTCAATAATTCAGTCCGTAACCAGCCCCACTGGTGCCGATTCGACATCATCCCGTGATCGAGGACGAAGGTGACGTCCCCACTTCCTGTCAGTCGGGTATCAAAGCGACCGGCTGACGTTTCAACGATATATTCCATACACTACCCCTACTTCCATTCATTCAAATAACGAGATCTCTAGCTCATACCCAAGGATGTTCAAGTAATCATATAACTGGGATCGATGATGATAGAGATGTACGGCTGCCTCAATCGTCCAGCCATTCATCGAGTCGGTAACTCCCCAGTACGTCGGACGCGTCGTAAATCCGGTCGTGACTTTTTCTTGATAGACAGAAAACGCACGATTGATTCGCTCATTTAACTGATCGCGCGGAACCGGTGTCGCATAAAACGCCTGCATTGCTTCAGCCGTCGCCCCCTCTGCCAGCAACAAATCGGCTTCGAGCAATACAGCGAGATGGACAGCGACTTCACCGACGGTCCGTTTCCCGGGGATGGGTCGCGCGTCCCAATCCTGCGCCTCGATTTTCTCAAATAATACTTTCGATGTCTTCACGCCAACGCTGACATGGCGGATGAGGGCATGTTCCCAGTCAGTCATGCGCATTTTCCCAAGCAATCGCACGTTGTTCGAGTTCCTTGACGAACGCATCCTTGCCGGCGATATAGGCTTCGATATCAAGCGGATATGTCGTTGCTAATTGTTCCTTTAATGCTCCGTAAGCGGCGGCTTCTTCTGGATGGGCGCGTAAGTAATCCCGAAAGACGAGATGGCGCTTGATTTCTCGATTTCCCGTCGCATAGAGATGAATATGGTGCGTCCGTTCGTCGCCACCTTTTCGGTAGTACCGACGTCCCGGCATCCCGAATTCACCCTTCGCCTCGTAACCGAGCGCTTCCATCTGTGCGTCGAACTGCTCGATCCCCTCGAGCGCATCGACGACGGGTAAGATATCGATGATCGGTTTTGCTGCGAGTCCCGGAACTGATGTACTCCCCATATGATGGATCTGCTTAAGACGTGCTCCGAACACCTCTCGTAACCGGTCCGCTTCTCGCATATATTCACTCGCCCATTCTGATTGATACGGTAACACAATGACTTGTCGCATGGTCGTTTCCCCCTCTCAATTCAGTATGCCAGTTTTTGGGGTAAAACAAAACGACCATCCATTTTGGAGGTCGTTAATGTTAGAGCGTCGTTAATCCGTTAAATAATCATACAGTTTCGCAGGTCCACCAAGTCGAAGATCAGCGATGATATGCTGGGCATCGACGATCTTTCGAACAGGGAAGTCAGCGAGAGGTGCCATGACATGTTCGAACAACTGGAGCCGCGCCGGTCCACGGTACGCTTCTTTAATCTCAAGATCCGTGATTTGACTCCGTGTCAGCTCAGAGATGATCAACTCACCTTGATAACCACGATGTTGTTTAAGCATGAACTGCGGCGCACCGACAATCGATTGTGCCTCTTCGACCGCCATCGGAACATATTTGTATCCCATCGTCGCTTGGGCGACGCGGAGCGAATGATAGTCAAGCGTACCAACGAGTACATCATTGTCGAGATAGAGCCGGGGTGAACCATACTTCTTCGGAAACGCAGCTACTTCACGACCAGAGGCGATCGCCGGCTGATTGTTGACATACATCGAGAGGTAAAACTCACCGACCTCTCCTTGATACCGAACCGGAATGACTTGTCCGCACTCAAGATAACTCCCAAGACCCGTGCTATCCGGCATATTGATGATCTCAAACTTGATCTGATTACTCAGCACCTCGAGCGGTTCCGGAACGACTGCTTGTAACGCTTCGATGTCCGTCTCATAGATGATGTTCAAGTATTCCCGATTCCGAAAGAAGATATCGACCGCCGGAAAGACCGGTGCATTGATCGGTGTCGCGACGATATTTTTTACATCTTCCTGTCTCATCTGAATCCCTCCTTCATGCGTTTAATAATGCAGCAAAGCGTGCGACACTTGTTTCAAAATCTGGAACCGTCTTCGCGGCTTGGGCTTTTTCGACGATTTCTTGAATGAGTGAGTTAAATGGTGTTTTGATATCGTACGTATTGCCATACATCGTGACGATCCCATTGATGAAACGAATTTCGGTCGGTTGCCCTTTTTGTAAGTCCTGCAACATGCTTGCTTCTAAGTCACGCGACCCATGCATCAATTGTGGCACGGTGCTCAGTTTTTCATCGATATCGTCTAGTGTTGCGTAAGCTGCCGGCTCAAACGTACTCATCGGCGCGAATGTGATGCCGTGGGCGTGACCGACTTCAACGACTTCCTGCATCGTATGAATCGCTGCTCGTAACAAGACCGGATGATCGAGAACGTCACCATACGTACCGTTACACGCAGCGGATAACCCACTGAACGTACTATTGATGACAAGTTTTGACCATTTCGTTCCCGGCAGATTATCAGAGATTTCCGTTCCACCGATGTGATCAAGGATTTCCTTCAAGTGAATGATCCGGTCCGTCTTCTTGCCGTCCAATTCACCAATTTGCATCGCATATGTCTTGAAGTGCTCATAATCCGATGTCAGACGTGACTCACCTGGTCCGACGTACGTCGCTCCGAACTCGACGGATCCTGCAATGATACGTTCGCGTGGAATCTGTTGTTGAATGAATTCTTCTGGTACACCGTTCTGCAAGGAGACGAGAATACCGTCTTCCTTCAAGATCGTCCGGACTTTCGCCAGGACCGGTTCATTGTAGACCTGTTTTGTCAGCAACAATACGATATCGTACATCTCCGTGATGTCTTCTGGATGAATCGCGTGGACGGCTTGCATCAAATCTGGTCCAATAACATGCGCGCCTGTTGTGTTTAGCGCTTCGATATGTGCGCGATTCGTATCGATCAGATCGACATCCGCATACTGTTGACTCAAATAAGCTCCCATGATGGTTCCTAGTGATCCTGCTCCATAAATTCCGATTTTCATTTCTATCACCTCTGGTATTTACGATATACTGGTTTTATCATAAACAGAAATATATATATTTATATATTTTAATAACCTATAGGTTATGTTGGGAGGATATCATGGAACTCTTACATTTGAATTATTTTCGTCACGTCGCGGAGGAATTGAACGTGACGCGTGCTGCCGAACGATTATTCATCAGCCAACCCGCCCTCAGTGCGACGATCAAAAAACTGGAGCGTGAATTGAACACGACGTTGTTTCATCGAAAAGGTAGAACGATCAGCTTGACCGACAATGGACGACTCTTGCTGCAGTCGGTCGAAAAAATCGAACATGAGCTAACACGTGTCCAGGAACGCATGGCGCGAAATGATGCCTCTACCGAAACGCCACTCAGTCTTGCCAGTTCGCATGGTCGCTTCATTCAATTGATTCTACGAGAATTTCTCCTACCGCAGACGGCGCCCTTGTTCAACTCGGACATCCTCTCGAATCGCGACATCTTAAGCGGTCTACTTCATCAAGAATTCCATTTCTCGATCAGCTTTATGGAACTCAAGCATCCGCTCATTACGAGCGAACCAATCGTGGAAGAGGAGATCGTCATCACCTACCCTGCTTCCTATTCAGAGAAAGAAGCGATTACAGCACTTTACACGGATGCAACAGAGACTGCCTTTTTGTTTCCCTCCCACAATAAGGATTACAACCGCTTCATCCAATTGAAGATGGCGGAACTAAACATCTATGCCGATACCTCGCACTATATTGATGACGTCTCGCTGCAACTCGCCTTACGCCAGCAACGGTATTTCAGCTTCGTTCCAGTCTCCGTCTGCCGCGAGATGGGACTCCCTTTCATCACAGACGATGTGTTTACCGTTACGTCACAACTCTACATGTCGCATGCGACGAATCAATTAACAGTCGAGCAAGCAACCATCTACGAACGCATTAAACGGTTTCTGCTATCACAACGCACGTATCTAATCAAATAAAAACGGATGCCTGCATATGCAGACATCCGAGTGAGATGTTACTTCGTGATGAAGTAGCGTGACTGATCGAGATGATCTTTCGCTGTATAGATGTTGAGTTTGTACGAGCCGTTCGTCAATGCCTTACGCATTTTCAAGACATAGTTCCCGTGCTGATCCGCCACGTCTTGAGCGATCAATTGATAACCAGCTTCTGTTTTTTGGTAGAGGCGGACGATTTGTCGTTTTTCGACTTTACCTGTCAACGTCTTTTTGCCTGACCATTTTTTGACCGGATACGTGTTTTTGATCGTGAACGACGCTTTTTTCGTGATCTTGTTCGAAATGTCTGTCGACTTGACCGTGTACGTACCTGTCGTTAGACCATTCTTGACCGAAATCTTGAAGCCGCTTGCCGTCGTTTTCGCTTTCGCGATCTTCGTTGATCCTTTATAGAGCGTCACGTCAAGACCTTCCGTTGCTTTACCGCGGAGGACCGTTGAACCGTAGACTGCTGACTTTTTATCGATCGCTGGTGTCGCAACGACACCTGTTCCGACTGTGACGTTCGTTTCTGTCTTCATGAAGCTGAGTTCAGAGACGATTGTCAACTTGTCACGTAATTTGAGCGGACGTGTCACGACTTCGTATTGACCCGCTTCGTTTGCTGTTGCTGTTCCAAGGACTTTATCGCCAAGTTTGACTGTGACTTTTGCACCTGGAACGGCTTGACCAGTAACGACTTTCGCACCTGGTTTAACTGCTTTTGCCGAGACCTTGAAGTTTTTCATCGGCACGTTCATGTTGAATTTGAGGAACGTACCTGTCTCACCTGGACGTGTTTCACCTGTGTTCGTGATGCCTTCATACCGCTTGACGTACGGTGCAGCTGCAACCGCTGAATCAAAGCTGACCGTCGTTGGCTTACTTGCGACGAGTGACCAGTTGTCATCGGCTTTATAATCAACCGGTTGTTTCGCTTTGATGAAGTCCGAAATGACGTTACGTGTTTCGTAGGCTGATTTGTAGACGATATTCTTTCCGCCACCAAGACCCGGGAACGTCGCACTGCCTGCTCGGTAGTTGTTCGTCGCGACAAGGAATTCTTGATCGTCTGCGATCGCTTTGCCTTGATACTTGATGTTTTGGACGCGATTTGCGTCTTTATTGACGACGACACCGTTATAGTCGAATTTCGCCGGTTTCGTGATATCAATTTCATATGTCAAGCCATCGAGAATATCGAAGTTGTAGCTACGGAAATCTTTGTTCAATAAGTTTGTCTGCTCAGCACCAACTTGATTGAATTGACCGGCTGACATCTCAAGCCAGTCTTTAACGTCAGCACCTGTTACTTTGACGACTTCAAGTGTATTCGGGTAAACATAGAGATCGGCGACGTTTTTGAGCGCAATCGGTCCTTTTTTAATCAATGTGTAATCGGACGCGTTGACTTGGTTACGACCACCTGTTTTGAATGGTGCACCGGCTGACAACAACGGGAGATCTTTATATTTCGCAAGATCGGCATTTTCTTTAAGTTGTTTCTCGACATACCATTTTTGAGCGTTCGTGACGAACTGAACGGAATCATCATCTTGCGCGAGAGCGAAGAAGCTTTGGATATCATCATTGATCGTCCCGACTTCTTGACGAATGTAAGCGAGCGTTCCTTCATGTGCTTTTTCGATCAACTTGACGGCACCGGCATCAGCTGTCGTGTCTTTCGTCACGTCCGCTAGTTTCGCACCTGACGTATCAACGACCCATTTCCCGTCAACTTCCTTCAACTGAAGATCGATGACTCCGACGTTTTTACCTTGCGTGTTTGCCATGACGACTGGCTTGCCATTGATCAATCCGTTCGTTGCATCAACGTTTGGTAGTTTGTTGAACGCTGAATCGACTGCTGGGAACTTCCCGTGCTGGTGACCTGTCATCAAGACATCGATATCAGCAACTTTCGTCAATGCATAACCAACGTTTTCATCGCCGTCTTTTTGATCAATCGTATCCCCGATACCTGTGTGTGCGAGTGCAACGACAACATCTGCGCCTGCATCTTTTAATTTTTTCGCTGTTGCTTTTGCAGTAGGGATGATATCTTCTGCTGTGACTTTCCCTGTCAGGTTCCCCGCATCCCATGCCATGATTTGTGGCGTAACAACTCCGAACACACCCACTTTGACTGTTTTCATGTCACCGTTCTGATCCTTGACTTGACGTTCGATGATTTGATAATCTTTTCCATCTTTGTTGTAGTCCGCGACGATTGGCTTTTTCGTGACAGCATCCAATACGTTCGAGTTGACGAACTTGATTGAACCGCTCGAAGCACTCATCGCTGACTTCAAGAAATCTAGCCCGAAGTTGAATTCATGGTTTCCGAGCGTGACTGCATCATAACCGAGGTATTCCATCAATTCGTACATCGGGTGTTTGCCTTTGTTTCCTTTATCGTACTGATTCTTCACGTAATCACCGAATGGCGTTCCTTGAAGTGTATCTCCGTTATCAAACAAGAAGCTGTTCGTCACGCCAACGTCAGCTTGTTGTTGTTTAATGACTGTAGCGGCTTTGACGAGACCGATCGTTTCGTCCTGCGCATCCTTGAAGTAATCGTAGTTCATGGAGTTCGTATGTAAATCCGTTGTTTCTAAGAAGCGTAACTTGACGACACTATTGTCAGCAGCAAGTGTCTTGACTTGAACGACCGGTACGAGCATCGGTGCGATCAAGGTCGACGCGATGACGAGCTTTGTAGCTTTTTTCATTTAAATTTCCCCCCAGGATGTTTTGACTGCTTCATTAATTTAGCATGGTTCGATTATAGCTAATAGTCCTTTCAAATAGGTCGGACATCCGTCTTATTTAACCTTCTTAACTAATTCCAAATACTGGCTTAACATTGTTGATTTTACCTTTACAAATCAAGTGTGAATGGTAAAAAAAGGGGTTGAAAATGAAATGAGATGAACCACGAAAAAAACGATACATTCCAGGACATGAACCTGAAAACGTATCGTCTGTGATTGATGCAGAAAGTAACTGTTCCTTCTCGACTACTACAGGAAAAGAAAGCATGTTTTTCGCTTAAGTCAGGGTCAGGTAAAACCCGGTCGTAGTTTAGGATACGCGACTTACCTCTTGCCTGTGGAAAGCGAGAATGACAGCAACGTTCGTCGTCCCGATTCACGGTACATCTCCTAGTGGAGGAACTTCATCATTCCACGTTCCTTACACCGTTTTCTCTGGCTTTCGTCGGACAACATAACCAAGAATTCCAGTAAGTAACGCAAGTCCTGCGGCGTATAGTACTGTCCATCCTGCCGTTTGTTGAGCGAACTCGAATAAGGCGTCACTCCGCCATTTCATCGCGAACTGAACGTATGAAGCCTGACTGACGATGAAGCTGATGACACCAATCGCGATCGCAAAGACGAACGGATCAACGATCGACTTGAAGCTGCGGATACTACAGACGAAATAGATCGCGAACGTCACCAGCAATAATACCCAATACGCACTCTCACTTGAGACGTCTGGCGCTGTCGCTCCTGCCGATTCCGCATCGATCGCTTGGATCGTCTGCCGTGCGACACCGTAATCAACCGGATCGAGCTTCAATTGTGTCGCTGACAAGTCAGGGCGCTCTCCACCGAGTAACGTCAACAATTGTTCCGTCACCCGATTGGTATCAATCCCATCAACGACTTTTTGGATCGAGTCATTAAGCTGATCCGTCGAGGTCTCCCCGTTTAACATCGAGACAGGGATTTCCGCATTCGCTCCAAGGACATCTGCTTGATACACGACTTGACCGCCGTGGATCCAGTCATACATCCCCCCACTTCCGGCGTTCAGACTCGCGACGGTGAGTGCTGTCCGTAGTGAGGAATCGCCGTCATATTCCGCTTCATCCTGTACCGTAAAGACGAGTTGGAGCGTACTTGCAAACATTAAAATCAGTAAGCTGGCACGTCCGGCAGCTGTCAGACCGGATAACTTTTGCGGGAAGAATGCCATCCAACCAAGCAAACTGACGACGAGAAGCGGTAAGATACCGCTCATCGCATAGCCGTCTTGTAACGAGAGGAATGGCACGTCGTTTCCGCGTCCGGCAAGGATGAACCAGATGATTCCGACCGTTAAGAAGAAACTGACCGATCGAATCGTCCACCCGAGCTGACTTGCCTTAATCCGTAACACTAAAAATAACAGGACAATCAAACCGATGCCAAAAACGGAATAGAGTAACGTGCCGTAAGAGACATCAAACGTAAGTGGTGCAAGGACTTGCTTTAAGTCGATCCCAAACAACGATAAGACGTCGCCGGCAGAACTCGCATCGAGCACCTGATTGATGATTCCTTCTCGGACCGCACTCGGCATCGTGATCGATAGCCCACCGACGAACAGAAGCATCAGTGACACCGTGATGTCTGCATCTTTCCAGGAGACGTCCGCCTGTTGCATCTGCGTCACGAGATCCTGATAGTCTGAGGATGAGGTGATTTGTGAAGTCAAAAATGCCATCGCGCCATAGATGACACCGAAAAAGATGAGACCGATGAGGACGCCAAACAGGACATCCCAGACGGAAAACCGTCGTTGTTTCCTTTCTTGCCTTGACTCCATCCCATTTCCTCCTTTTCATGTCTGATGTTTGAATATTCCTGCTACAGCGAAACCAAAAACATCAAATTCATTCACCAGCCATTATATCCCACTTTTTCTCTGACTGTCTCCACTGATTCCAAAAACAAAAACCGGCTTCTCACAGTGAGAAGCCGGTTGAACGATCAGATGCCATGGTATTTTTCTCTATTAGATGCCTTCGTACGCTTGTTCCATGATCGTCCGTAACTCAGCGACAAGCGGCATCTTCGGATTCGCCGTCGTACATTGATCCTCGAATGCATCGACTGCCATCTTGTCGAGTTTTGCCTCGAAGTCTGCTTTTTGAATGCCTTGCGCCTTGAATGACATCTTGATGTTGAGACGTTGTCCAAGATCAGCAACGGCTTGGATGAGGGATTCGACCCCTTGTTCCGTCGTTGCTGCTGGAAGACCGAGGTAACGTGCGATGTCGGCATACCGCTCATCGGCAACGAATGATTCGTATTTCGGGAATGCTGCTAGTTTTGTTGGACGTGACGCATTATAGCGAATGACGTGTGGCATCAGGATCGCATTCGTCCGTCCGTGTGGTGTGTGGAACTCGCCACCGATTTTGTGTGCGATCGAGTGGTTGATGCCGAGGAAGGCGTTCGCGAATGCCATCCCTGCCATCGTTGACGCATTATGCACTTTTTCGCGTGCTTCGGCGTCTGATCCGTTAGCATATGCTCGTGGCAAGTAATCGAAGATCATCTTGATTGCTTTCAGTGCCAGTCCATCCGTGTAGTCGTTCGCAAGCACCGAGACGTATGCTTCTGTCGCATGCGTCAAAACATCCATTCCGGTATCAGCAGTGATTGAAGCTGGGACGGTCATGACGAATTCTGGATCAACGATTGCGACGTCTGGCGTCAATGCATAGTCAGCAATCGGGTATTTGACGTTTTTCTCTTTATCCGTGATGACGGTGAACGGTGTCACTTCTGAACCCGTACCAGAAGTCGTCGGAATCGCGACGAACTTCGCTTGACGACCAAGTGTCGGGAATTGATACGCCCGTTTGCGGATATCGAGGAATTTTTGACGTAAGTTTGAGAACGTTTCGTTCGGTTGTTCATAGAAGAGCCACATTCCTTTTGCAGCATCCATCGCTGAACCACCACCGAGAGCGATGATCAAGTCAGGTTTGAAGTCACGCATCGCTTGGGCACCCGTCTGAACAGTCGTCACCGATGGATCTGGTTCAACCTGGTCAAAGATTCGGTAACTGACGGACTGTGGCAAGTTTTGAATTACTTTATCGGCATACCCGAACTGTACCATCGTTGGATCCGTGACGATCATGACGCGTGAGACGTCTGTCATCGACCGCAAGTACTGAACAGAGTTCTTTTCGAAGTAGATTTTTTCAGGGACCTTGAACCATTGCATGTTCACGCGTCGTCTCGCCACCTTTTTGACGTTGAGTAAGTGTTTCGCTGTCACGTTTTCAGAAACAGAGTTTTTCCCGTATGATCCGCAACCGAGTGTCAGAGATGGTGTCAACTCGTTGTACAGATCACCAATTCCGCCATGAGCAGATGGACTGTTGACGAGAATCCGGCAGGCTTTCATGCGGAGTCCGAACGCTGTCATCAAATCATCGTTCGTCGTATGAATCACGGCTGTATGACCGAGACCACCGATTTCAAGCATCTGTTCGGCAATCGTGAACGCTTCTTCAGTTGATGCGACACGGTACGCACCGAGGACGGGACTGAGTTTTTCATGAGATAATGGTTCTGCTGCTCCGACATACTCGAGTTCCGCGACGAGCATGACTGTTGTTTCCGGAACGTCGATGCCAGCTTTTTCTGCGATCCATGTCGCTGGTTTCCCGACGATGTCCGCGTTGACGGCACATGTATCGGTTTTGATAACGAGTGATTCAAGGCGTTGTTTTTCTTCCGGTGTACAGAAGTAACAACCGAGTGCTTCCATTTCCGCACGAACTGTCGCATAAATCTCTTGGTCGACGATGACGGCTTGCTCAGACGCACAAATCATCCCGTTATCAAACGTTTTTGAGAGAACCAGATCGCTGACTGCCCGTTTGACTTTCGCAGACTGTTCGATGTAACACGGAACATTCCCTGGTCCAACACCGAGTGCCGGTTTACCTGTTGAATACGCTGATTTGACCATTCCTGCTCCACCTGTCGCAAGGACCATGGCGATTTTTTCATGGTTCATCAAAACTTTCGTTGCTTCAAGTGATGGTTCTTCCACCCATTGAATACAGTCTTTCGGTGCCCCGGCTTTGATGGCTGCGTCACGGAGTGTTTTCGCTGCTTCGACGGAACACTGTTGTGCCGATGGATGGAACGCGAAGACGATCGGGTTGCGTGTCTTGATCGCAATCAATGCTTTGAACATCGTCGTTGATGTCGGATTCGTGACCGGTGTGACACCACAGACGACACCGACGGGTTCAGCGATATAGGTGATGCCGTTTTGGACATCCTCTTCTAAAATCCCGACTGTTTTTTCATGACGTAGACTGTTATAGATGTATTCTGTCGCAAACATATTTTTAATCATCTTATCTTCAAAGACACCGCGTCCCGTCTCTTCTGCTGCGAGACGAGCGAGTTCGACGTGCCGTTCGAGTCCAGCAAGTGCCATATCCCGGACGATCGTGTCGATTTTTTCTTGATCGAATGTCAGTAATTCTTGTAATGCACGTTGCCCTTTTTCAACGATTTGTCCAATTGCTTGTTCGACCGGCGTTACCGTCGATTTTGTTTTTTCTTTCACAGCCATGAGTGGTTTCCTCCCTGTCGTGGAACGAATCTGAGTTTGATTTGCCAACCATTATGTCAGGAATGCCAAGCTGTTTTTCAATAGTTTGTGCTTTCCTTCACAAATCAATCATAACCCCTTTTTCCTGTTTTGTGCATGACCATCCTGTGAATTCCCTCACACCTTTGATAGCGTTTACAACTGTTGTAAATTCTTCTTTTTCATCGTTTTGCTTCATGTACATAAATGTGTGCGATTTGTCACACCTCGCATTTTCGTGACTTGATAGCCGTTTCATCATCTTGTATTCTGATATGGGGTACATATTAAGAGCTACCACTAAAGGAGGACACTTGAATGTCAGTTGTACAGGAAATGCTAGCCTTCAACGAGCGATTCGTCGCCGAAAAACAGTATGAGCAGTTCGTCTCGGATAAGTTCCCAGACAAAAAGGTCGTCATCCTGACGTGCATGGATGCCCGCTTGACGGAACTCCTCCCACACGCACTTGGTCTTAAGAACGGGGATGCGAAGATCATCAAAAATGCCGGTGCTATCCTATCGCACCCATTTGGTTCCGTCATGCGCTCGATTCTCGTCGCGTTGTATGCTCTTGGTGCTGAAGAAGTCGTCGTCATCGGTCACCACGACTGCGGCATGAGCACGATTGATCCTAAACACATGATCAATGAAATGAAGGATCGGGGCATCGACCAGCAGATTCTTCACACGCTCGAAGTATCTGGTGTTGATTTGAATCAATGGTTGCGCGGTTTCACGTCAGTTCAAGAAAGCGTCGCCCATTCGGTCAGCCTTGTGAAGAACCATCCATTACTGCCACCTGGGACAAACGTCCACGGACTCGTTATTGATCCAGGTACCGGTAAACTCGACGTCGTCGATTGCTGATCACTCTCTATAGAAGAAACGCAAATAGATTCAGATGCTATACGTCGTCTGAACTTAAAGATAACGTGCCATTTTCTCGTAACAGAGAAGGATGGCACGTTTTTTTGAGTAATCCATGCGCTTTTCACCTTATACTTCCGGGTATAAAAGAGTGTGACCTTTTATGAAAAGCGCAAAAGTGTATTGTGAATTCCTTTTCTACGAGGTCAGACTTTTACCCTTGACAGTGTTCCAACATGGCTGTAAGATACTTTAGTATAGTGCAGTGATAACAAAAGAAAGTGTGGTTTTACTGAATGATTAACGCCGTATTGTTTGCCGTCTTTTTACTATTCATCTTAGCGATCTTCCGCGTCCACATCGTGCTCGCGATGGTCATCAGTGCGTTTGCTGGCGGTCTCGTCGGTGGGCTTGATTTAACGAAAACAACCGAAGCGTTCGCAGGTGGTCTTGGCGACGGGGCCGAAATCGCCCTTAGCTATGCGATGCTTGGCGCATTTGCCGTTGCTCTCTCAAAAACGGGCTTACCGGATGCGCTTGCGCACGCATTGATCGAGCGTTCACGCGGTAACGCAAGTGCCGCTTCAGTCAAAAAGTTAAAAGGATTTATCTTGTTTGCGATTCTGTTACTCGCAATCAGTTCACAAAATGCTTTACCGATTCACATCGCTTTCATTCCGATCATCATTCCACCATTGCTTGGTCTTTTTTCTCAGTTGAAGATCGACCGACGCCGGATTGCGATCATCATGACATTCGGTCTCGTCACACCGTACATGTTTTTACCGGTCGGATTCGGAGATATCTATTTGAATCAGATTTTGCTGAAAAACCTGAAAGCCAATGGTCTTGATACAACAGGTGCATCCGTCATCGAAGCGATGGCGATTCCAGCACTTGGAATGGTCGTCGGTCTCTTAATCGGTCTTTATACGTACCGGAAAGAGCGGACATATGAAATTCGTGATATCGCCCCGGACGATTATGAAATTCCGGTCATCACGAAAACGAAACTGATCTTAAGTGGTGTTGTCGTCATCGCGACGTTGATTGTTCAACTGCAGACAGAATCGATGATTCTTGCTGCGACGACTGGTTTGATTCTCTTCTTGTTGCTTCGTCTCGTTCGATTCAGTGAAGCAGATGACGTCATTACACGTGGTATGCGGATGATGTCATTCATCGGATTCGTTATGATTTCAGCAAACGGATTCTCGAACGTCTTGCGTAAAACGGGTGATATCGAGCCGCTCGTAGAGAACTCAAAAGCATTAATGGGTGATTCCCAACTCGTTGCTGCTTTCGTCATGCTCTTGATCGGTCTTCTCGTCACGATGGGCATCGGTTCGAGTTTCTCGACTGTTCCAATCATCGCTGCCATCTTCGTTCCACTTTGCATTCAGTACGGCTTCAGCTTAGAAGCAACGATTGCTATCATCGGGACTGCTGGTGCGCTCGGTGACGCTGGTAGCCCCGCGTCAGACTCGACACTCGGACCAACGAGTGGTCTGAATGCAGATGGTCAGCACGATCACATGCGGGAAACCGTCATCCCGACGTTCCTGCACTACAATATTCCTTTGATCATCTTCGGTACGATCGCTGCGGTCGTATTATAAAAATGAGACGGGTTCGCGTTCATGGCGAATCCGTCTTTTAAATTGTCTCCGTTTTTTTCCTTTTCATTTGATCGTTGGTTCTCTAAAATAAAAGAATGTACTGATTATAAAGGAGTTGTCTTACGTGTTATCTCAAATCGTCAACCAGATTTTACTTTCGCTTGCCGATCTCGGATATTTCGGTATCGCCCTCGGGTTGATGATTGAAATCATACCAAGCGAAATCGTCCTCTCATACGGTGGATTCATGATCTCTCAAGGAACGATCGGCTGGCCGCTCGCTGTCGTAGCCGCTGTTATTGGCGGATTGCTGTCGCAACTGTTCTTATACTGGTTCGCTCGCTACGGCGGTCGTCCATTGATCCTAAAGTACGGAAAGTATATTCTAATTTCTGAACATCATCTGGATTTAGCTGAACGCTGGTTCTTGAAGTACGGTCAAGGTGTCATCTTCGGCGCACGCTTCATCCCTGTCGTCCGCCATGCCATCTCGATTCCGGCTGGTCTTGCAAAAATGGATCAAACGAAGTTTTCACTTTACACGGTTCTTGCTATCATTCCATGGTCGATTTTGTTCCTCTATCTTGGGGAGACGCTCGGAACGAACTGGCGCTCGATCAAGGAAGTCGCTGCACCATATACGAATGGTGTGTTGATTGCAGCTGTCGTCTTAATCATCGTCTATTTCTTCTATAAACGCCGTCAACGGTCGGTTTAAACCATCAATCAGTCTGTCTGTCGACGGACTGTTTTTTTACAACAAACAGGAGGTCCTGCCATGCTCACATCCCCGCTCGCCCATTTTCCACTACGTCGTTTGACTGCATCCTATCGCACAGGACGTCCGGTTGCGACTGGCATCACTGTCGACGGACATATTTTAATCGTTGAAGAAACGATCAATGAATCTCGTGAAAAGCACGTTCTTTCCATTCATCAATTGAAGGATGACTGGCGAAAGACGACGATCGTCGAAAGAAACGACATCGACTTTTCTCTCGTTGATCGTTTTCCGGATGGACGTCTGTTACTCGTCGCTTCCCGTTGTGACGATGATATCGACGGTACATGGTTGCCGAACGCCTTTATCTATGATCCTCAAGGTCAGTTACTGAATAGCTTTTGTTTAGACGACGGTATTCAAAACATGCAAATCGATGAACAAGGCTGGATTTGGGTCAGTTATTTTGATGAAGGTATCTATGCTGATGCCGTGACCAGTTCAAACGGTGCCTTCGGTCTGGTCGCTTTTGACGATACAGGGGAAGTGCAGTATAAAAATCGGCAATATCCGATCGATGATTGTTATGCTTTGAACGTTTGCTCCTCAACAGAGGTCTGGTTTTTCTACTATTCCGATTATCGTTTCGTTCGTATTGATCAAGAGGACGATCTCGTTTGTGAGGCACCAACGATTACCTTTTCTCAGTTCGCCCGGTACGGTGACTATCTACTTGCCACAAACACTGAGGAAGCAAAACTCCTGGAACGAAGCGGAACACTTTTTAAAAGCATTCGCTCGATTCGTTTCATGACCGAACAAGGAATTTCCCTGTCAGGCGACCTTACAATGCGTGATGATTTGATTGTCTTAGCGACCGCTGAGCATTTGTATGTTGGTAGACTAGGTCAGCGACTTGATACTCTACTCATGGGCGAATGAAAGCTGTTACATGTTTGTTTCATAATTATCTAATTTCTGAAAACTCTATTTCAAATTTTCAAAAAGACTAGCCGTGTCCTATCCGAGGATAGTATACTCAGCTTTATAGTTCTTACGACAAGTTGTCTGAACATTATGACGTCACAGAATTTTTTTGGGGGAAATGATGAGTTCGAATTTGAAACGAGATTTAACAGCACGACAGGTACAAATGATTGCGCTCGGAGGAACGATTGGTGTGGGTCTCTTCCTCGGGGCATCCAGTACGATCGCTTGGACAGGTCCATCGGTCTTACTTGCGTACATGCTAGCCGGAGTTTTTATCTTTTTCATCATGCGGGCACTCGGTGAGATGGTCTACACCCATCCTCATAGTGGATCGTACGCAAAGTTCGCAAACGATTATATCCATCCAGCTGCTGGTTTTTTGACAGCAAGCAGTAACATCTTCAACTGGGTCGTCGTCGGGATGAGTGAAGTCATTGCTGTTGGAACATACTTACGCTTCTGGTGGCCGGAACTACCGACTTGGATTCCAGGGGTCGTCGTCATCATTCTCTTGACGCTTGCGAACCTCGCTTCCGTCAAGATGTTCGGTGAACTCGAGTTCTGGTTCGCCTCAATCAAAGTAATGACGATTCTTCTAATGATCGTCGCTGGATTTGGCATCATCTTCTTCGGTCTAGGGAATGACGGAAATCCGGTCGGCTTCTCGAACCTTTGGGCGAACGGTGGATTCTTCGCAAATGGTTTCACCGGCTTCTTCTTTGCGCTCTCGATCGTCTTCGCCTCTTATATCGGTGTTGAGTTGATCGGCGTGACAGCTGGAGAAACGAAAGATCCAGAGAAGAACATCACGAAGGCGATCAATGGTGTCGTCTGGCGCATTTTAATTTTCTACGTCGGATCCATCTTCATCATCGTCACGGTGTATCCGTGGAACGAGTTGTCCGATCTCGGAAGCCCGTTCGTTGCGACATTTGCGAAGGTCGGTGTCACGATCGCTGCCGGTATCATCAACTTCGTCGTCATCACGGCTGCTTTATCCGGTTGTAATTCAGGAATCTTCAGCGCGAGTCGGATGATCTACGCATTGGCTGAAAAAGGACAAGTGCCGTCTTTCTTCTTGAAAGTCAACAAACGTGGAATTCCACTCTATACGGTCCTCGCCATTTCAATCGGAATTTTCTTTGGTGTCATTCTCGACATCGTCCTCCCACTCGTTCTCGGGAAGGATACGAACATCTTCGTGTATGTCTACAGTGCTTCGGTACTACCAGGAATGGTACCGTGGTTCGCGATTTTAATCAGTCATATCCGGTATCGTAAACTTGAAAGTGAACGGACAGCGTCACATCCGTTCAAGATGCCTGGTGCACCAGTGACGAACTATCTGTCAATCGGCGCACTTATCATAGTGCTCGTCGGGATGTTGTTCAACGATGAGACACGCGTTTCAATCTTGATCGGGATCGCTTTCTTGATCTTAAGTACGGTCTATTACATTGTAAAAGTACCGAAAATCGAAAAATAAGCGTCTATTTCTCCTCTCATGAACGCATGAGAGGAGTTTTTGATGTCTATCTTTTTCTATATTGACATTAAATAATATTCATGATAAACATTTTTCGCGAACGCTTAAACCCTTCGGACATCATAACATTCTTGAATTTAATGAATAAAGCCGTATTTTATGTACTATTTTTCTAATAAACAGACAAATTTTCAGAATAAATAGTCTTTTTTACCAAAGTGTATTTTTATGTTTCGAGTTCGTTTGAGCGGGAATATTCTCACCATACGCATAATATTTCATGTGTAGAACAATCACGTTAAAACATTTTAACGACAGAAAGGAGAGGTGTAACATGAACGGATTTAATCGTTTTCTACTCGTCCTAATCGGAATTCTCGGTTTAGTCAGCGTCGGTCTATTAGTACTTGGCGTCTATGATGTTCCACGACTCAGTCCTTTGATTGAACAGTGGCAAGATCAACAATGGTATAGCTACACGATTTTATCACTTGGTGGCTTCCTAGCATTCGTATTTGTCATTCTATTATTCACTGGACTACTCAGTCGTTCAAAAGGACAACGTCTCCTGATTCAAACGGGTGACGGAAACATCACGATTTCAAAACAAACGATTGAACGAACAGCACTCGAGTCGATTCGTGGTATCAACGGCGTACGTTCTCCACGCGTCAACGCGGACATTCACTCGAAAAAAGAAACCGTCGCTCTTGAAGTTGACTGTTCCGTCTTTGGTCAAGAGGGCTTGCCGACTATCGGCAAAGATATTCAAGAACGTGCCAAACATGCAGTCGAATCGTTGCTTGAACTACCTGTAACGAAAACGCGCGTCCGGATCAGTGACACGAAGACAAAAACGTCTGAACGCGTCGTCTAAGATGCGAGAGGAGGAAGATCATGAAAACGAGCGAAGCACTTCGTCCGTACCGCTACCGTTTACTCGGCGGGCTAGTCGGACTGATCCTCGCCATCTTATTCTTGACAATCGGTTTTGGACCGACGTTGTTGATCATCGTATTCGCAACAATCGGTTACTTGATTGGTCAGTGGCGGGATAATGCGCTTGATGTCGAGGGATGGATTCAGTTCTTTCAACGGGATTGAGCATACAGAAAATATAAAATCACTTAACTCACACTAAAAGGAGAGATTTCTCATGGCTAACGAAATCAATACTAAACAAAACGAAAACGAAGTAGTACGCGAAAACAAACTCACATTCGAAGATCAAGTCATCAAAAAAATTGCCGGTATCGCATCAAATGATGTCAAAGGCATCCTCTCAATGAGCGGTGGCTTCATGAGTGGATTGGCAGATCGTTTCCGGAGCACGGAAGACATCACAAAGGGTATCGACGCGGAAGTCGGTGAACGACAAGTTGCACTCGACTTAAAAGTCATCGTCGAATACGGCAAAAACATCCCATCGATCTTCCAAGACGCAGTCTCAAAAATCAAAAAGTCAGTTCATGATATGACAGGACTCGATGTCGTCGAAATCAACATGCATGTCGAAGACGTTATGACGCGTTCTGAGTTTGACGCAAAAAGTAAATCGTCGAAAGAAGAGGAAGAAAAGCGCGATATCAAGTAATCACAAGCAAACTAAAAGCTGGAAACGGAAAAATTCGTTCCAGCTTTTTTCTTATTCAAATTCTTTTAAAATGACGGCTTTATTCAGAACGTCAAATACGTGCGTTTCTTTGGCATTCGTCGTCTCGATTTTTTGCAAACGACTCAGTACAAAAGAACGTTCTTTACCAGTCAAAAGAGGAACGAGCAAAGCATAGACGGAGCTTGATTCGTCTTTCATCGTCGGTGTTTCTGAAGAACGGTCGTACCGCGCATATACTTTCCCCTTCTTCAGTTCTTTAGAGATGAACGACCGAAAAGACGCGTCTGACTCACCCGTTACGCCTACGCGTAATCGTTCAATCAAGACTTGATCAATCATATTCACGACTTTATCATCTGCCCACTTTGATTCATTTTGATTTGCAAAATAGAGTTCTGCCGTAAAAGGACCTTCTCGTTTCGCTTGAACCACTCTTTCTTTTGCAAAATCGAGTACCTTCAATCGTTTCAGTGCCGAAGGTTCTAAATAGTTCAAGTGGAGTACATCCGTTGCCTGTTGTAAATCCCAATCGTAAAAGTCAACGATTTTACCGTTTAGTCGTTGCCGCTTGAGTAAGGTTGTCTCGATTCGACTCGCAAGCTTTGAATAGGTCGGTTCATTGAATTGTTTGCCAGCTTTCATTAACGTTTCCGATATACGAATGTCGTCAATCCAGGCATTCGTTGCCGTTTTCTCACCCAACTCCCATTTGATGTATACATCTGATCCGCGCTCAACTAAAAAATGATTGTTTAGTATCTGTACTTGTTCTTTGAATCGCTCTTCATCATCGATCAATAATACATATTGCATATACTGACCCAGACTCTCCGACAAACGTTGGGCATCCGTACGATCATAGGCACGAATGATACCGTCTTGCATATAGTCCGCTTCTATTAGTTGAACGATATCATCCTCTTGTTTTTGCACGAAATACCAAACTCCCCCCGCTAACAACATGATGAGTAGGCCAACCCCTAGTCCTTTTTTCATGACTCAATCTTGACGCGCTTCGTCTTATCCCAGACGATGACTTCTTTGCGTACCTTACTTTTGAGATAAGCATACATTCCACGGAATAAAAGAATGACGAATAATTGGGCGTAAGTAAAGTACATGATCAACCCGACGAGGACATTCTTCGGGGTGGCAGTTCTTTCGAGTTCTTGCGCCGCTAAGATTTGGATCGTATAGACAAGATACGTCATGAACCAAAACATGATGAGTGGCGTCGTCGCCTCATCGAAAGCATAACCAAATAGTCCAAGGATTAAGACGATATCAGAGATTAACAACAAGAAGATGAAGAGGAGGTACGTCATGATATGCTGCAAGGAATGGACGAGCGTGCTTCCTTTCCAAAAATCTCGTGTCCGAAGTGATTTTTCTAACAAATAGATGTTTCCGAGCATCCAACGTGTTCGTTGCTTCATGTATACTTTCATCGTTTCCGGCTCTTGTTCCCACGTCTCCGCCTCGTACACGACAGGAAGTGTGTAACCGAGTGCCGTGATCCGCATCGTCAATTCCGCATCTTCTGCCAGCGCATACGGATCATACCCACCTAATGCTTCAATGACATCCCGTTTCAACAGCATGTTCGTCCCTGCTAACGATCCCGTCTTGAATGCTTTCCAACGACCACTTTGCATGATCAACTGAAACACTTGGAACTCGATTGCAATCATCCGCGTCAGCAGATTCGTCGTCGCATTGATCGTCTTAACGATTCCAACCGCTCCGCACGCATTCTTTTGGGTCATCGCTTGTTCAACGAGTCGTGTCACAGTATCCGATTTCGGTTGATTGTCCGCATCAAAAATTAAGAAATATTCGGAATCCGTGATCGATAGCCCATAGTTCAGGACACGTGATTTTCCGATTGGTTCACCTTTTGGGACATGGATGTAATGGACTCGACTGAACATCGTTGTAAATTCCTTAGCAATCTCTTGCGTTTCATCCTGTGACTGATCATCGAGTAAAAATACATCGAGTTTCCCTGGATACTCGATCCCCATCATCGCCTCAAGTGTTTGACGCATAACGATGCCTTCATTATGTGCGGGGATCAAAATAGCGACAGATGGATACTCCGTTAAAGTGACCGGCTGTTTTTTTCCATATCGATCGAGAATGCCGGCAATCGTCAGATAAGAATAATACAGTAAAAGTAACCAAAAAATCGCCATGATGACGTTCAAGACGAGGTTCATTGATCTACCACCTTCCGTTGCTTCAACGTCTCTTCCACAGATGATCGTACAGGAAGAATTTCGACCTGAAACGGAAAATCAAGTACCGTAAAGCGTTGACGGAGTTCATCCTCATAACGTTGCCATGCGATCTCCGCGCCACTATGATCGGTATTTTGCAGAAAGATGATGAATTCCTGACGGTTTCGTTGCGACATGACGTCATAATGAGCGCGAAATACCTTTAGTCCAGCATCCGTCAATTGTTGCATGATTGTTTTCTTGTTTAAACTAGCGTATGGAATTTGAAGATGAAGCAACATATTTTGTTCTTGACGACGATTCGCACCCGCAATCAAGAAATCCGTTCGGTCTAAAAATTCACTGTAAGAGAGCAATTGAGGTGACGCGGAGAACCCTTCAAGTAAAGCAACCCGCTTTTGAAGCGATGCATTCTCTTCGAACACACTCCGTAACTGCCGTAAGAACAACCAGTATAAAAAGACACCGACTGAGGATAAGAGGTGTTGTCCGATGTAGGACAACTGTTGCTCGTTTGATGCTTCGTTATACCACGATAAAATGAGATAGAGAAAACCCATGATAAGAACATAACTAATCAATATCAAGAAATTTTTTCTTCCATTCAAGAGCGTCATAATGATCAATACGGGAACCAATAAGAAATGAAGAATAGACGTCGTAATGTCAAACGTCATTTGATACAAGACAAGAACAGTAGCCAGGAGACCTACTAATAATAAAAGTGACAACGCATATCGCCTCATTGAACCCCTCCTCTTTAATCGTCGAATCCTCAAATATATACCCTTAAATTGGATAAGAATATCCTATTTTTTCAATGCTCCGCGTGCGTTCAACGCAGCAAAGATCACCATCGCAATGCTGAGAACAGCAGCGACAATCAAACCTTGCCAATAGACTGACCAATCGATTTCCGGACGGGTCAGTACACTACGCATGCCTTCCATGATATAGGTCGTCGGATTGATCGTCGCAGCAATCTTGAGCCATTCGGCTTCAATCAAGTCTTTCGGCACAAACGTCGTCGACAGAAAAATCAACGGGAAGAATAAAAGTGTTCCGGCTTGGGCGGCTTGTGCATTCCGTGTCTTCAAAGCGACACCGACCGAATAACCGGCAAAGGCAAGACCGAAGCCAAGCGCGAGTAAGATCGTCAAGAAAAAGCCGCTGACACCGACTGGAATCGATAGACCAAGCAAAAAGGCCATCCCGAAGATCAGTAACGTTTGAACGAATAATTGCAGCATCCCGGCAAGCATCGGTCCGAGGACGATTGCTGTTCGTGAGACGGGTGTCAATAAGAGTCGTGCGAAGTAACCACTCTCGATATCCTTGACGAGTGCTTGACCGGCTCCCCCGGCTCCACCAACAGCACCCGAGACGATTGAGACCGGCAGAATGAAGTTCAGATAATCGACGCCGTCGAACTGCGGTAAATTCGAGATTCCGGAGAGCCCACTCGTGTAGACGAGCAGGAAAAAGACACTGATGATCAAGTTCGGAATGAAGGAAAACGGATTACGCAACGTGACAAGTAGACTTCGCCGCATCAAAAACCACGTTTCTCGAATCATGTCACGATTCCTCCTTATAAGCTTGTCCGGTTAATCGAATGAAGACATCATCAAGTGACGGTTGTTTGACGACGAGTGACGTCGCAATCATCTTACGTTCGTCGAGAAAACGGACGACCTCGCGCAGTGTCTCCGTTCCCCGCGAAGGAATGACGAGGCGATCTTTTTCCTGACGACCGGCAAACGTCTCTAAGACGATTCGTTCGTTCTCTTTTTCCGCAAGTGTCAATTCGATCCGTTCTTCTCCGTTTGCTGCCTTCAGCTCAGCTGCCGTCCCTTCCGCAATCAGTTGCCCTTCATTGATAATTGCGATCCGGTCTGCTAGCTGATCGGCTTCTTCCAAGTACTGAGTCGTCAAAAAGATCGTCGTTCCGAACTCTTCGTTCAGTCGCCGGACCTCGTTCCAGATTTGCAGACGACTCGCCGGGTCAAGTCCGGTCGTCGGTTCGTCGAGAAACAAGACGGTCGGTTGATGCACGAGCGTCAAAGCGAGATCAAGTCGTCGTTTCATCCCGCCGGAGTAAGTGCCTGACCGACGCTTGCCGTCTTGATCGAGTCCGACGAGTCGTAGCAATTCCTCTGCCCGTGTTTTGGCTTCTATCTGACTCAATCCGAATAATTTACCTTGGAGGACAAGTAACTCAAGTCCAGTCAAATCTTCATCAATGCCAGTATCTTGTAAGGCGACCCCAATTTGCAATCGAACTTGTTTCTCTTGTTTGACAATATCAAATTCTTGAATCGTCGCCCGACCACCGGAAATAGGAATCAACGTCGTCAGCATCTGGACGGTCGTTGACTTTCCTGCACCGTTCGGTCCTAGAAAAGCAAAGATCTCTCCTGCCTGCACGTCGAACGAGATGCCTTTGACGACATCCTTCCCATCGTACGTTTTCGTCAAGTTCTCGACATGAATCATCTTCATTCCTTCTTTCCCTGAATTCAAAGTCATGTCCAAGATTTTCCCGTTTTTTCTGTTCTCGAATCAAAAAAGACACCAGATTCGGTGCCTTATTTTAATCTCTTACGATTACGCTACAATCTGATTTGCTTCTTCATATTTGTTTTGGTTCGCTTTATTCCGTCAAATTCCTGTTACGAAAAAATCGTGCCTCCTGCTGTCAGGAGACACGACCCACTTAAGACGCCACTTGCCATTTTTCTTTTAATTGCTCCATCTCTTCTTGACCTTCGTGCGATTGCATCCATAGATTGAAGACATCAACAACGTCTCCTTCCGACTCTCGAACGAGGTAACTCTTCTCCGCCGGAATCCATTTTTCTTGAATTCTTGGTGCTGCGAGTCGCTTGTCGAGCGCTTCATAATGAATCGCCTCGACCGTATCGGTGATCATAACATCGACTTCACCTGAGGCAACCGCATGCGGGATATCGAGGTTTTGTTCATACATGACGATGTTCGCCTTCGTGAACGTCTTACGGACGAATTGTTCATTCGTTCCTCCTGGATTTAGACCAATCGTCACGTCTGGACGATTGATTTGTTCGATCGAAGCAAGACGCTTAGCATCTTCTTTACGGACGAGCGGTGTCTTTTGAAACGACAGATAACTCGATGTGAAGTCGCCGATGATCTCGCGCTCGATGTTCTTCGTCACGCCCCCGACGACCATATCGAATTTTCCGCTAGCAAGATCAGCAGATAGCGTTGGCCATGTCGTCGGGACGAATTCGACATCGATACCGGTCGTCTTCGCGAAAGAACGGATCACTTCGATATCGAATCCTTCATACTCGTTCGTCTTCCGGTTCAAGTACGTGAATGGTTTGTAATCCCCAGTCGTTCCGACGACGATTTTTTTCGTCGCAAAGACGTTCTTCGCTTGTACACGTCGTGGTTGCTCTGATTGCCATAGCGTCAATAAGCTCGCAAACAGGACGCCACCTCCGACGACGATCCATCCCCATTTACTCATGTGCTCCCGCTCCTTTCGCTCCGACCGTCTCACGCGTCGAGACGATGTTCCATTTTTTCTTTAGTTGTTCAACCTGTTCTTGCCCTTCTGCACTTTCAATCCAGACTCGGAAAACGTCTCCAAGCTGTTTTTGGTCCGGTTTCATCAAATATGCCATCTCGGCTGGTTCCCATGCCTCTGTCAGTTTCGGCACCGCAAGATCGAGTCCTGTCGCGTAATGCAACGCCTCGATGTCGTCCGTCACCATGACATCGACTTGTCCGCTTTGGACGGCTTTTGGAATGTCCAAGTTGTTATCAAAGACGGTCACATCTGCTTTCGGAAAATGCTTCTTCACGAACGCTTCGTTCGTGCCACCCGGATTGACACCGATTTTGACTGCTGGATCATTGATTGCAGCGAGCGAATTCAAGCGTTCGACATCTTTCTTCTTTACAAGCGGTGCTTTTTGAAAGGAGAAATATGACGATGTAAAGTCTCCGACGACCTCGCGCTCGACTTTCTTCGTGATGCCACCGACAGCGATATCAAACTTGCCTGATTTCGTATCCTCCGATAATGTCGGCCATGTCGTCTTGACGAACGTCACATCAAGATTTGCTGCTTTGGCGAACGCTTGGATGACATCGATATCAAAGCCTTGATAACGATTCCGTTCCTCGTTCCAGTATGTAAAGGGCTTATAATCCCCCGTCGTTCCGACGACCAGCTCTCGGTCTTCGAAGATGTCATGTGCTTCGGCATCCGTCTGTTGATTCCAGATCATCCAAGCGGCAACGCCTGTCAAAACAAGTCCTGCCAGTAGCCATGGTTTCTTTCTCATCGTATCTCTCCTTTCTGTTTCGTCGTTGCCCATTCACCGAATATTGCTACAATTTAACCCAAATGATTTTCGGTGTGGGTAATAGTCATTATCCTACCACACTTACACGTGATTTCAAGATAATTTGATGATTTTATGCATAAAAGCGTTAAAAAGATATTTTGATGACGGTTACAGTTCTACAAGTCGTCTCTCTTTACAGAATCGCTTCGTCTTTTCCATACTGAAACAGAATCATCAAATCGTGAAATGGAGGAATGGAACATGAGTCAGATTTTCATCATTGGTGCAAATGGTAAAGTAGGTCGTCACGCTGCTCGCTTACTGCAGGATTCGGAGCACGATGTCAGAGTAGGATTACGTTCCAAGGACCAGTTCAGTGATTTTGAGAAATTAGGTCATACCCCGGTCCATCTCGATCTTGAAGCGGACGTCGCGACGATCACGGAAGCATTACAAGGATCAGATATCATCATCTTTACGGCAGGATCCGGCGGTCACACAGGAGCCGACAAGACGATGCTGATCGACTTCGACGGTGCCGTCAAATCGATTGAAGCAGCGGAAGCAATCAAGGCAAAACAGTTCATCATGGTCAGTGCCTTGAATGCCGATTCGCCGGAAACATGGTCCGACAGCATGAAGCCGTATTACATTGCAAAACGCTACGCGGATCGTGTCCTGAAGGAATCATCACTCAACTACACGATTCTTCGCCCAGGCGGACTATCCGATGAAGCCGGCACAGGAAACGTCACGACGGATCCGTCCGAACAAGCAACTAAAAAAATTCCGCGCGAGGATGTCGCACGTGTTATTCTGGCTGCAATCGGTCACGACAAGGCGTCGAATCAAGTCGTCACACTGCTCGAAGGTGACACACCAATCAACGAGTTATTCTAATACAAAAGCTCACGTCTCGGAAATTGAGACGTGAGCTTTTTTGGATGCACGCGATTTTACATGACGCTTTTACTTTTCATTCAATTACAAAATCAATTCCCATCGGTCCTTCCACCGGAATCTCGTGAAGCAACTCATACTTTTGATTCGTTATGAGCAGTTTTCCTTTATCCGAGTGTTCAGGATCAAATTCGATGAAGTATGATTTTTTCGTCTTGGGATGAATATATAAGTACTTGTACCATTTGTCTGCTTTCCAAAATTTCGGTTTGATTTCCTGGACCGAGAACGATTGATCGAACGACCATTTGACTAGGATATGGCGGTCCCGATTTTGATTATCATGAGAAAATTGTTGAACGACTTGAATCCCTTGTGTTGCATCAATCATTCGAATCGGATCGGTACTATCAAAATTCGTATTCTGAAGAAACGGATAGTATCTCTCGGTTTGTTCCCCTGCCTCATTGATTCGAATCATCCAGCCATCCGTACTAGCGAAGTATGCCGTATCATCCTTTCCATAAAGTGCTGAGTATGCATATGGTTCATCTCTTTTACGATATACGACTGGTTTTTCAGTCCGTTTATCCAAAAAAATCATCGCTGCTTTTTCTTCTTGTTCATCTTCGCTACCTATACTGGCATAAGCTAGATGATGCTCTAGGTCAATCATCATCGAATTTCCTGGTTCAAATCGCGCAGGCGTCTCATAGGTTTCTTTTGTATCAAAATTAGAAAAAGTGTGCGAAAATCCTGTTCCTTGAGACGAGCGCTGCGTCCCGGTTTTATATGAATTCAACGTCTTGAACCATGTATTCGGACCAAAGTGTTTGATCGATTCCATCATGGGATTGTGTTTGAAATACGTCACATTATGTTGAACAAACCGTCGTTTCGTAAAATCGAACGTATGGAAGTGATTCGGATATCCTGCGCCAGAGGCATACAACACATTCGGCGTACTCGGTTTTTGGACAAGCGTCAAGTTCGTAAAATGAAGATCATGAACCTATCGTTCGTTTACTACTTTTCCTTTCATGTTGATCGTGACAATCGAACTGTAAGCAAGTTCAGGATCGTTCGTTTTCCCTTGTCCCTGTCCTGGATAGACCAACATCACGTTGTCTTGTTGGGGACTGAAATCGATGGCTGTAATCGAAGAATGCGGTAGAACTTTTGCATTTGCGCGATCCTGTTGCACTTTCAAAAAGATTGCTAAAAAGATACTTCCACTGACAAAACATACTAGGCTAAAAAACATCCATTTTTTTTGGATAAGCTTATCCATCCTAATCATTACTCCCCGATTTATTAATTGATATCATTTCTTCTCTTTACTTATACAATGTTAAAACGGTACATTGTATCATTATTACAAGCCTGTTGGGGGAATTGATCTATTTTCCAAACTTTCACTTCAACTCAGACACCCTTTACGTTCATTTTAGCAGCGTGAAAGATGAAATGGTCCGCTTGAATGCATTTAGTCTTGTTCTGCAATCGTACGCAATGCGCGCAACGTCCGAATTTTACGTTCATGGCGTTGCATCACAAATGAGAGACCTGTTACGATTGCAAGATTGAACCAGATCATCGTGTCTGTAATCGGATTGAACAAATTAATAAGTACGGCGATGATGTTAACAAAAAGCACGACCTTATAGAGTTGCATAATCCGGTGTTCGTGATGGATTTGCGAGTCAAAGTCAGAGTACAAATGAAATGGTTCATTCGAAGTCCGTTTTCTAAGAAAGACCCAGCGGAATGATGTATCGACGACTTCGATGTCCATTTCTTCCAAAAATTCAAAGTACTCTTGCGACTTCGGATGTTTCGGCATGTATTCTAACAATTCGATTCGATACGTATACAGGTCAGGTTCACCTTTGACGAATACATAACGACCGAGTCGAAACCGTTGTAAATACCAACCTTGATTCGCCATCTCATTTAACCACACTTCTTCTTTCGCATAATCAGCATAAAAGCGATAGACCGTTTTTTTATTGCTCACTTTGCTCCACTCCCATCGTTTCTTGTCCATGTCGCACGAGTTCTTTTAGTCGATCTAGCTCTTGCTGTAATCTCACTCGTCCCTGAGTCGTCATGATGTACTCTTTCTTTCGACCCGCTTCTTGGTCGATTGATTCAATCCACCCCTTATCTACTAAACTGCTAAGTGCCCCGTACAAGGTACCGGCTGCTAACTTGACACGGTCGTTACTCAGCTCCTGCACGAATTGCATGATGCCATAACCATGGCGTGGTTGTTGGAGCGAAAGTAAAATATAATAGACCGCTTCTGTTAATGCTGTCGCTTGATCCGCGCGTGTCATTTCCCCACTCCTTATTACGTCTTCCGTTATATCGGATACCGATATACTAAAAATATCCTATTTTGTATCTTGTGACAACAAAAACATGTCTGAGCTTTGCCCAGACATGTTCGATTATTACTCATCCTTATACTTTTTAAACTACTGCGCGTTGTGCAACGCCCTCTTTTTTCCATGCTGTAATTAGACATGTCACCAAGAAACTACCAACAAAAAGTAATGATAAATGCAGGGCTTGCGTTTCAACCGATCCATCCATGAATAATAACCGACCAAATCCAGAGACGGCATTCGGAACAGGTAAGAACGTTCCGAGCGATTGATAAAACGGTGCCAGCATCTTCGCCGGGACAATATTTCCGGCAGTCATCAACTGGAACGGAATCAAGGCGACATTAATGAGTGGCGCCACCGGTCCGAATATCGCAAAGTTCATCTGCGTGACGGCGATACAGGTCGCAACAACGAGGAGCTCGAATGCCCATAACTTCATGAACGGTGTCGTGATATCTGTCAATAGATGCGCCATCGAGACGAGGAGGAACGGTACGACGAGTAAGACGATGCCGTGCAAGAGTTGGCGACTCCAAAAGAGATCCCATTTTGTGTGACGACTCTTTAAAATCGTACTGACGAGATTAAATTGTATCCCCATCGTCATCATCGCGATGTAGATGACGAATCCGAGAACGAGCGGCAGCATTGACAAGGCAAAATCCGAGACGGCATGCTCCGTGACGACCGATGTCGTGAACGCTGGCTCACCATTCAGCTGTTTGCCGATCGTTTCCGTTGCCCGCTCGAGAATCGCATTTGCGAATTCGGCATTCGTCTGGCTGACGTGTGCCGTCAGTTGACGTGAAGCATCATCCTTTTGTAGAACGAGATCGACTTCATTGGCGTCGAGTGCTTCCAACCCTTTCGCTTCCGTCGCGAGTGTTTGGACCGTGAATGGTGCTTCCTTTAGTGATGTGACGAACGGGTCATCCACTTCGCCAACGACTCCGACGTTCAATTGATCGAGTCGTTCCGTTGTTCCTTCGTAACCAGTCATCCAGACGACGAGGAACAAGAGCGGGACGACAATCGCGAAGACGAGCCCCACTTTCGTTTGTGTCATTGACCAGACATCTTTCCATGCTTTCATATTACAATCTCCTTTTATATGCATTACTTATAATATCATGTGCAACTATATGTCCGAAGGAAAACCATTCACGTCACATTCCGGTGAATGGTCTCAAGTGTTTCCTTTAATTGCTCGATTTGCTCTCGCGATAGTCCACGGAACGCTTCGAGTTGTAGCTGATCGAGCTCTGGTCCGAGGCGATCAACGATGTCGCGTCCTTCTCGTGTCATCAAGAGCAGAACCGCTCGTCGGTCCCGGGGATCCGGCGTCCGAACAATCAATTCTTTTTTACCGAGCTTATCGAGAATCTTACCAATCGTCGTTTGATCACGTTCTGTCACAAGTGCCAGTTGCTTTTGCGAAACACCATCTTGTTTAGCGAGTTCGCTCAGGACAGAAAACTGCTCTGGTGTCAGTCCGAACGCTTCCATCCGTTTAGCAGCAGCACGTTTGAACGCATAATAACTACGGGATAATTGCATACCAAGCGACCATTCCGATTCTTTCATCCCATCATCTCCATATAGTTGCACTACTTATTATTTATCCACTATACCTGAAGGAGAACAAATCCGTCAACGGTCTCATTTTACCTGACGTTGACGAATCCCATCAATATGCGCTTGTTGCGTAGCACGATCGACTTGTGAATGAACCCTGAGTTTCCCTGCAAGCGTATCCACTTGACTCGGTGTCAATGGCTTTTCTGTCGCGAGTTGCTCGATCGTCTTACGGAGGACATTTCGTTTCAAGACACGGACATGCGCTGAATCGACGGTGATTTTTTTCAGTTCACAGCGTTCGCTGAAGACGATCAAGGAGTGAAAGAATGCAGGATCCGTTCCTTCTAAGAAGCGTTGCATACTTTTAAGGTGCCCTTCATTTTGTTTGATTGGATTATAGAACCGTTGCTTGAAGCGATTCTGGAACTGCTGCGTCCACTGACGGTCCTGCTCGCGTCCGAAAATCCACCCGCTGTAGTTTTTCGATTCGAGTACATAGATGCCACTTTCATGGATGAACGTCACATCGATCTCCGTCGTTCCTTCTCCACGCGCACGTGGTAAGTATGTATTAAAGACATAAGTGCCGTATCCGGAGACTTGATCGAGTTGACGTGTCGTCAAGTACTCGCCCCATTTTCCTTTATCACGGACGATCCGTAAAAACGGTTCGCGTGTCAGTCGGTAATAACGACTGTTGTGATACGAGCTGCGTTTAACAAAAAAGAATAGACTGAACGTTCCGAAAAAGAACAGTATGCCAATCAGTCCGATTTGAATCAATAGCGGTAAAAATGTCAACAACACATGGTCCACTAGATTTATCTCCCTTCCATATTAAACCTTTATTTCCCACTATATCAGCATAATCAATTTCTGTACCATTTTCCACTATTTGTTATAGAAGCTGTCCTATGGTACGGTGAAATAAAGGAAGGTGTTCACTATGAATTCTGTTGTCACGTTCGCACCACTGATCGTCTTATTCTTCATCTGGATGTCCTTATCGCAAAAAGCGGACGAAGCGAAACGCCGTCAACAAACGCTTCTCAAGAAGCTACAACGGATCGAGGAGCACCTCGGTCTGAATGAGGTGTCACTAGAAGAAGCAGCGTTACAAGTCGAACTGGTTCAGTTGCTTCATGAAGGAAAGACCATTGAAGCTGTCAAACGCGTTCGAGAGACGCTCGGATCGTCTTTGCTCGAGGCAAAACAATATGTCGATCAACTAAAAAGCGAGCACGGAATATGATCAAAAAGACCATCTGACAGCGAAGTTCAGATGGTCTTTCTATTCATTCCATTACTTCATATTGTTCGTCTGAAACTGCCTCGAGCCAGATTGGTGTCCCGGCAGTGATCGCAATGTGCGAAAACCAGGAAGATCGTGTTGCCCCGTGCCAATGCTTCACACCATCATGCGTGACGACGACATCTCCTGCTTGCAAATGTCGAGCGGGTCTTCCTTCTTCTTGATACCAGCCTTTCCCCTCCGTGACGAGGAGAATTTGATATCCTCCATCATGGATGTGCCAATGATTCCGCGTCTTCGGCTCGAACGTCACATGTGATACGGAAACGGGTAATGATTCGTCGACAAGTGGTGCTAAATAACTGATACCTGTGAATACCTCTTGATACGCTTCGTTCTTTTCGCCTCGTGGAAACATCTGTACTCCTCCTTTTTACCACGGTTGAGTCGTTGGACCGACCGTAAATTCGCTCACATTCGTATCCTCTGGTTGATCGATCGCAAAGGCGACGATCCGCGCGATACTGTCTGGTGAGATACCATACTGGTCATACAGTGCCGTCATTCCGTCAAGTGACTCTCCGTGTGAAATCGTTTCGAGTAATTCGGTATGAATCGCTGCCGGATAAATCGTCGCTGTGCGGATATTCGTTCCTTCCTGCGCCGACTCCATCCGTAAGACTTCCATTAAGTTACGTACTGCCCACTTCGTCGCACCATATACCGCTCCACCTGGATATGCCTTTAATCCGGCTACCGATGAAGTCGTTAAAATATGACCCGCACGTTGAGTGGTGAACGTTGGCATGACTGCCGCAATCCCGTTCAAGACACCTTTCAGGTTCACGTCGATCATTTGATTCCACTCGTCTACTTTCAAAGCAGATAGTGGAGAACTCGGCATCAGTCCCGCGTTGAGGAAAATCGCATCAATTCGACCATAAGCCGTCAATGCTGCTTCGATCAATCGTTGGTTGTCCTCGAGTTTCATGACGTCTGTCTCTTGGTAAATTGCTTCCCCACCTTCTGCTTGAATCGAATCAACGAGTTTCGCCAGTCGATCATTGCGCCGTGACCCTAAGACAAGCTTTGCTCCCTTTCGTGCAAGTAAGCGTGCCGTTGCTTCTCCAATACCTGAACTTGCTCCTGTGATGATAATGACTTTTCCTTGAATGGCCATGTTGATGACGTCCTCTCTTGTTTGCTTATTGTTGCGTGCTCATTTGAACACGTACTGTATCAGCTGATAATAGTTCTGGTAGTCGATTCGGTTCGACCCAACCAATTCGTGTGTATGGAATATCTGTCTGAAACGTCTCGTAAAACAGGACGAGACAATCTGATCCATACAACATGAGATCTCCCGCTTGGACCATTCCGACATTTTTTGAATTCGTCGGTAACGAGAATGGAACGTAATGATACTTTTCATTCCCATTCAACTCTTTCATCTGCATCGTCAGCGGCAATCTTTTTTGCAATGCCATCGCTGTCTCATTGTCCACAAAACGAATCGGGACGGTTGTTTCATCGATTTGAAGCAAGACGGATTTCAGCTCCTTTTGTTCTAAATCACCCGGTCGTGACGATTCTTTCGTATCGGTACATCCACTTAATAAAAGAAATGCAAGCAGACAACCGTACCATCTACTCATCCGACATCTCGACCGTTCGAATGATTCTCGCCGGAATACCTGCGACGATCGTACGAGGCGGGACATCACGCGTAACCGTGGCGTTCGCTGCGACGATCGCATCCTCACCAATTGTCACGCCAGGCAAAATCGTCGCCCCAGCACCAATCCAAGCATTACGCCGGACATGAATCGGTGCTGTCTCAACGCCGCCTCTTTTCGTCGGTGCTTCCGGATGGTTGACAGTCAGCAACCGTGCGAATGGACCAATCAAGACATGATCGTCTAACCGAATCGACCCAAGATCTGTGAACATGACACCTCGATTGAGGAAAACGTGCTTGCCGATGGATAGATGCCGTCCGAAATCCGTATAGACGGGTGTTAAGATTCTGACGGAGTCGTCGATTAGCTGTCCTATGATGAGACCAAGTGACTGCCTCCGCTCTTCTTGTGAGACAGCTTGATTCAATCGCTGTATTTCCGGTTCAATTTCATCTTGAATAGCATGAATGTGCTCAAAAACCGGATCCGTTGGAAGAATTGTATGTTCTCTTACATAGGTTTGCAGTTCAGTCATCGTGTATCCTCCTTTCTTTCAATCGCTTGGTCTCATCTTACGGCTGACAATGATTCATGTCTAATGCTAATATCAAGTAATAAACTATACGTTTTTTGCATGGATAGAGGTGAAATGATGGAATTACAGCAACTGCGTTATTTTTTAGCTTTAGTCGAAGAAAAAAACATTACGAAAGCGGCACGGATCCTTCGTTTGTCGCAACCGGCATTATCGCGTCAGCTGCAACAACTCGAAGAAACGATTGGGGTCGAATTGTTCGAACGCTCGAAACAGGGGTTGCGTTTGACTGAAAAGGGACGATTCTTTGAAGAGCGCGCACGCGAAATGGTTACACTAGCAGATAAGGTATTGGTCGACCTCAACACAAAAGAAGTACTAACGGGCGAAATCCATATCGGTGGTGGCGAAACACAACAACTGACGACAGTCTTGCAAGCGTTTAGAGACTTACACGCCATTCATCCTGATGTAACGATTCGTATGTATAGCGGCAATGGAAATGATGTACTCGACCGACTCGAAAAGGGATTGCTCGATTTCGGATTGGTCATTGCTCCGTTTGATGTATCCGCGTTTCATTCCTTACAGTTGCCCGGTCAGGACCAGTGGGGGATCTTAACACGTCGCGATGCCTCGATCGCACAATCTAATACGATTTCGCGAGAGCAACTCATCTCCCTTCCGTTACTCGTATCCGAGCAGACACAACTCAATATGTATTTCCGTGAGCAGAGTGGTCTAACGCTTGAGGATTGTCCTATCATCGGAACATATAATCTGTTATTCAATGCGTCCTTACTCGTACGTCAAGGGGTGGGTCATGCTTTAGCAATCGATGGTATCATCGATACGACCGCTTCCGATCTAACTTTTCTCCCACTTGACCCTCCCGTCGTTTCGGACGTTCATTTGATTTGGAAAAAGGAGGCGACTTTATCGCCTAGTGCACGTGTGTTACTGCGAACGATTAAGGAAGGATTCCATTTATAAGAAAGTGGCAATGAAGATACGATTGTTATTTTTATTTAAATTTAAGCCTCTAAATAAATAGACAAGTTCCAACTGGGTTAAAAATATTACCGATACAAATTTTCGCGAAGGAGTATGGTTTATGAAATGAATACATTACATGTATGCTTAGTTTGTGGATTTGAAGGATTAGAAGAACCACTCTTTGTAGATGGCGAGTATTCAAAAACATATGAAATATGTCCTTGTTGTGGATTTGAATACGGGTTTAGCGAAGATCATGATGTCATCCATGGTTTTATAACAATACCCGAAGAATTTTTAGATGTTGCATTTCAGTTGTATCGAAAAAAATGGATTGAAGAAGGAATGAGAATTTTCAATCCAGAGGCTATTCCTGAGAATACAAGAAATAAAGATATTTTAAAATTTGATATTTTAATTAAGCAGCTGAAAGGTTTAAAATTAGATTTATCAAATTTTGATATTACTGGATTTTAAAATATTTACTTGTAATAACTGGATATGGCAAGATGCTATCTTTTTATCAGAAGTGCCAGGAAACAATTCAAACCTTCAAAAGCTTACGAATTAAAATTTGAATACCTCTAAAGATTTATCCCATTCCTATGTATGACATACAACAAACCCTCATTTCGTGTTGGAAATGAGGGTTTGTCTATTGCTGTTAATCCCGCGCTGCGAGGCGATATAAGAGATCGAGTAATTCGATGTAGAGCCAGATGATCGTCACGATCAATCCGAATGCCGCGACCCATTCCATCGACTTCGGTGCACCTGCACGGACTTGTTGTGAGATGAAATCGAAGTCCATCACGAGTGACAAGGATGCGACGATGACGATAACGAACTGGACACCGATCGCAATCGGTGAGCTGCCTGTCATGAATGGGAGATCGATACTAAATAGTGAGAGAATCAAATTGACCGCGTACAAAACGAAGATTGAGAGAATCGCCGCTGTGACAGCAGAACGGAAACGTTGCGTCACTTTTATCATGCCTGTCGAGTAGACGAACCACATCGCAAACGCAACGACGAATGTCGCAACGACTGCCTTCCCGACGATTCCCGGGTACATGCTTTCGAACATCAACGATAACGCTCCGACTGCCACCCCTTCAACGATCGCATAGACCGGTGAGAGAACCGGTGCCGTCGCCGGTTTGAATGTGATAATCAAAGCAAGGATTAGACCGATGACTAGTCCACCGATCAAGGCTGGGAACAACAATCCTTGGTTTTCTGCGAGGAAGAACCAGCTGCCTCCAGCTGCTGCCGTGACAAGAGCGAGCAGCAAGAAAATCTTACTCATCGTTCCACTTTTCGTCATCGGACGCTCTCCGACACGTGCCGTATCGAATCCACGGCGTAATGCCGGGTTAACTTTAAAACGTGAAGCCATTGTATTCACTCCTTTTAATGTATCTGTTTTTCTATTACGTTTGATTCCCGGAAAAGTTTCAGAATAACCATTGATCGAGCGCTTTTAATTGCAACATGACGACTGGGATCGAGGCTTTAGCATCGATGCGGTGTGATTTCGCCTGTCCAATCAGACCGGATGTGACGAAATCGGCACTTTCTAACGCTTCGCCAATCGGACCAAACGCATCACTATCGACTTGACGGTGTCGGTAATGAATGAACCGTTCCGTCGTTCCTTCTTTGACTTTACAGCCATCCTCGACGTCCGGACGATTCAAACCGTATTCCGCGTAATGCCAGACGGTTGTCGTATCCCAAGGGGAACCGATATGCAAGATTTGACCGTCAGTCTCGATGAAGCGTTCAATCGGTGAACCAGGACCGAAGCCATTTTCTACTGTATGATCGGCAACGAACGCCGCCGCATTCTTTCCCCAAGCGGTGACGGACCACATCGGGTGATCGCTTCGGACGACGCCGGGATACGTCCGGAAGACCTCCGGTACGCGACCGATGCCGCGTGTGACCGTTTTTTCCGGGTCATATGCCGGCATTTCCTGGCGGATCGTTTCCCACCACTCCTCAGGAACAGCGGGTTGACTCCAGTTTTTCGGATCTGAATTATCGGTACTTTGCGCCGGCATCATAATCAAGCCTTCGGTCGTGACGACCTCCTGTAAGGCCTCAATCAGCGCTTGTACGCCGCCGGGAATCCAACCGATTTGTTTGAGTGACGTATGGACGAATAGTTTCATACCGGGCGTCACACCTAATTCGCGTAGCGCTTCTTTGATTTGTGATTTCGTGACCATGTTTCGTGTTTCCATCGATCTTAGCTCCTTACTCGACGACTAGTGCAATCGTCGACCCCGTTTTTCCTTGCTTGACCTCGATTTTCGCATCAACACGTGACTTTAGCTCTTGGACGTGACTGATGATTCCGACCATCCGACCGCTCGCTTGAATCGAGAGCAACGTCTCGATCGCTTGTTCGAGTGATTCTGGATCAAGTGTTCCGAATCCTTCATCGATGAACATCGTCTCAAGCGATACCCCACCACTGGCTTCTTGCACGACTTCCGACAGTCCGAGCGCAAGCGCAAGGGATGCTTTGAAGCTCTCTCCACCGGATAACGTCTTGACGTGACGAGTTTGCGACGTGTACGCGTCAAAGACATTTAAATCTAGTCCATATTTCTTGAGTCCTTTTCCCGCCTCTGTTTTCCGTTCGAGCTGGAAACGACCAGAGGTCATCTCGTGCAGATGCCGGTTTGCGGCAAATAGGATTTCATCGAAGTATGCCGTCTGGACGTATGTTTCAAACGTCATCCGTTGCGCATTCTCCCCGACACCAACGCGAGCCAGTTCACCAATGACCCCGTATCTCGCATCCTCGTCCTCAATCTGGCGTTGTAAGTTCTCCCAAGCTGCCATCAACTGATCGATATGTGCGCGTTCCTTCTCGAGCCCGACACGTCGGTCAGTCCGCTCCGCCAGTTCGACCGACGATGTCTTCACATCCATCCGCAACTGTTCAAGGTCCGGACGCACTTGACCTTCCGTTTTCAAGCGGGCTTGTTCCTGTTTCAACTTTAATTCCTGCCGCGCTAGACGGTCTTGTTCCAAACGTTCTTGGAGATGACGGAGTTCGTCACGAGACCGTCTCGCTTCACGGAAGGCTTCGATCGTCGAAAACGTTTCTTCTGCCAGGACTGCGTGTAATGCGTTTTCGCGGTTCGTTAATCGGTCGTTTTGTTCAGCAGATGCCTCAGTCAATTGACGCAATCGACCTTGGTGTTGCGCGAAGTCACGATCGAGCTGTTCCTTCTCGCGTAACTGTTGCTGTTTGACTTGTTTGAACTGCTCAATACGTGTTTCTGCTTGTTGTTGTTCCTCACGGAGTGCTGGTAGCGATTTCTCGGACTCTCCTGATTGACTTAGGCGACCCGTCAAGTGTGCCAATTCCGATTCAATGCTGGTCCGGTCTTTGATCATTGCATCGATCTTCAGTTGTAGCTGGTCCATGAATTGCTCGAGTTGTTGCAGACGAGTCTCAAGACGCGCTTTTTCCGTCTGCGCTGCCGCTAATCGGACTTCCGTCTGTTCGACTTCCTGAAGCTGTGCTGTAACATCCGCATGAGATGACTCGTTTTCACTCGTCTTTTGCATCTCGGTCGTCAGTTGCTGCAGACGCTCCGCAACCGTCCGGTAAGAGGCTTGCAATTCTTGATGCGCTTGTTGGGCTTCAAGAAATCGCTGTTGCGCTACATCGACGGATAGTTCCTTTGCGACGGCGACAGCATGCTGTGGATGCGACGTACTGCCGCAGACTGGGCAAGCCGTCCCGTCTGTCAATCCTTTGGCAAGTTCAGCAGCCAGTTGTTCCCGTTCGTATCTGCGCGCTTCTTCGTATTGGCGCGCTGCTGCCTCTTTTTGATCCCGAACGCTCGTGCCGCGGACGATCAGCTGTTGCCGTTCTGCTTCCAATTTGTCATGTTCCGCCATCTTCGTCGCCAGCTGTTGCAGGATGAAGCGCCGTTCTTGCACCTGTAAGCGCTCTGCTCCAACGTTTTGCAATGGATGCAGTTGTTCTTGAACGTTTTTTCGATCCGTCCGTGCTTGTTCGAGTTGCTTCCGTAATGGCTCTGGGTCCAGAAGCTTCAAACGTTCTACTAGTTGTTGCTGTTGTTGTCGTAAAGCCGTTTCTGCTTCCAAGCGTTCGCGCTCTTCTTGAATTTTTTCAAGACGACGACTGAGTTGCTCGATCTGTGGTTCCTCCGCTAGCAATCGATCTACTTTTGCTTGAACGACCTCTTGTTGCTCTTTTAAGCGGATGAGTTGCTGTTCGGTTTCCTGTTTTCGACGTGTGAGTTGCGTCAATTGTTCTTGATCCTGCTGCCACTGGTCATAGATCGGTGCGACGATTTGAGCGCGTTCAGCCGCCATTGCTTCTTGTTGCATCCGCTTGATTTCTGGTAAGCGGTCTAGTAACAACTGTTCCGTTTGTTGAAGTCGCTCCTGCTCTTGGAAAACTGCTTCGAGTTGCTCGCCTTGCTGCAATTGCGTCGTTTTCTTCTCAACGATCGCACGGGTCTCCACTTCAGCTTGACGTGCAGCAGTTAACCATTCGTCCCGTTCGGTCGTCAACGCCTCCATCCGTAACCGGATGTCGCCTTCCGTCAGTTCACTCCAGTTCGCTTGCACAGGTAGTTCCTCAAGCTTAGCCCATTGTTTCGTCTTCGTTTCCTTGATGCGTGCCGCAAGATCGAGCGCTTGTCGGTGCAAACGTTGCTGGAACTCACCGTAATGTTCCGTCTTAAACAGCTGCTTGAGAATCTGGAGTTTGTCTTTTGACTCTGCCATCAACAGTTCGCGGAACTTATTTTGCGGCAACAATAAGATTTGCGAAAACTGTTTATGGTCGAGCTGGATCAATTCTTGAACGCGTTGTTTGATTTCCGGAATCTTGACCGCGAGCGGTTTCCACGTCGTCCCGTCGAACCGAGCGAGCTCCGCTTCATGCGAATAACCGGTTTTATTGACCGGATGCGGTTGACTTGGTTGGCGGATGATCCGATATCGTTCCCCTTTAAGGGTAAACTCCAGTTCAACTTCCGTCTTTTGCTCGGGCACGGCAAAATGACTTCGCAGTTCGCTCATTTCCCGTTCGCCGCCTGACGTTTCGCCATACAGGGCGAACGTCAATGCGTCAAAGATCGTCGTTTTTCCTGCTCCGGTATTCCCGGAGATGACAAACATCGTCCGTCCGGCAAGTGCCGTGAAATCAATCGTCTCTTCACCAGCAAATGGTCCAAAGGCGCGTAATGTCAGTCGTTCTGGGCGCATGTCGCTTCCTCCTTCAGGACGGCTTGCATCACTTCCGTCGGTTTCTTCTCACGAACTGCTTCATAAAACTCACTGAATAGATCTGCAACGGATGCATCCTTGACTTGTTCCCGCGACGCCTTGACTGCCCGCGTACTCTCGCGGACGAATCCAATTCGCTCGAGGTGCAGGATATTCGGGTAGATTTTCTTCAGCTTGCCCATCGGATCCATTAAGGCTTCGCCGTCCGTTAGATTGATCTTTAAGTAATCGTCCGTGTCTTGTGTCGAGACGAACGCCGTGTCTGTCAGCTCAGTGAGACTTCCAGTCAATTCCCGCAAATCACGTTTCGGTGCAAGTGGTTCGAACCGACGATCGAAGGTACCCGCATCGTTCAACGTCAACACATCGACCCCTTTGACATGATGGGCTTCCGAGAATGAATATTTCAAGAGCGATCCACTGTAGCGAACCGTCTCGGATTGAATCGCAAGCGGATTGTGCAGATGACCGAGTGCCGTATACGTAAACGGTGCAAATTGGCTCGCACTGACCTGTCCTGCTGTTCCGACGGACAATTGCCGCTCCGAATCCGTCTCAAGTCCACCGATCACAAAGGCATGACCGACGAGGACACTCGGTCCGTCCGGAATACATCCGGCAAGGATCGTCCGCATCGCGTCATCATGTGTCTTGATCGTTTCGTCCTTGTACACGTACCGAACCGTTGCAGGATCGGCAAATGGCACTGGATAGAACGACACTCCTTTAATCGTGACCGGAGTAATGACCGGCGTTAGTTTTCCGACGAGATGTAGACCGGCCCGTTGGAGTAACGTCGTTCCGAAACTTAACCGTTCAGCCGAATCGTGATTTCCACTGATCGCAACGACTGGGATATCTCGATCGAGAATCAAGGCAGCGAGCGTCTCGTCAAGCAGTTCAACGGCTTCCGTTGGTGGTACAGCGCGGTCGTACAAGTCACCTGCAATGACAATCGCATCCGGTTGTTCGCGGTCGACGAGTGCCAAAAAATCGGCTAGGACCGCTCGCTGGTTCTCGAGCATCGACTCGCCATGAACGATTTTGCCGAGATGCCAATCGGCAGTATGTATCCATTTCATCTTCATCACACTCACTTTTTAAATATAGTAGCTTAAGTGTAGCATGCGAGCGTTCGTTCTGCGACGAACATCCGTTTGGAACACAAAAAGCAGGAGGCGAATGCCTCCTGCTTTTTGCGCTTTCACAACGAGCGTATTACTTCGTCCGTTGTTTTCTAAAGCGTTGGACGGAACGAATCACTGATACGGATCCACCGATGATCGCACCGACACCGACGACGATGCCCGTTTTGAATTTCGTCCCCTGTTTTTCGGATGTATGCGTTGCTTGATTGTGTTCAAAGAGTTGTTGGAGGGGCGACGACGTCTCGACTTCGAGAATTTTCGATGCATCCTGATGCACGTCTTCTCTACGTTCGACACTACAAGGTGACAGATAGAATGGGTTCAAGTTCGTCCGGTACCGATCCGGATTCCAGTTGGCTTGCTGAACAACTGCTTGGGCGTCTTCCGTCTGTGCTTGATCCTTGATTGGATCGAATTCTTGTTTCATCTGAATCACTCCTCTTCACGTTCAAAACCTGTAGACCGATTTACGTCTGAAGTTTTATTTACCTGTTTTTCAAACATTTAAAACATGCATTTGAAAAATTAGTTTACTGTTTTGTGAACATTAGCCGAAATAGGCATGATAGAGCCGCTTCGCGTTGACGAGATCGCCCTCCCCATGAATCAAGACACGACCATCCCGAAAAGCGACCATCCGATGTTCGTCTGTCGTAAACGCGAGCAAGTAGGGATTGTGAGCAGAAATCGCAACAATCGGCTCGAGACGTTGTTTCAACTGTACCAGATCCCGTTGTCCGTCTCCCCGTATCTGAACAGCATCCCGACCGCACAGTGCCGTGAAACGAACCGTTTGATCCGATAAGTAAGGGTAGGACGGTTCGATTCCGCACGACAGACACTCCGTTTGCTTCAGTGACTGAACGTTGATTTGTTGGAACGTATTCGACCAGACATCAAATGCAAGCAAGCGAGTCCGCATGGCGTCCTTCTGTCCGCTCAGCCACTTCAATGCTTCCGCCACCTGCAAGGATGCGACCATCTGTACAGCGGGTCCGATGATCCCTGCTGTATCACACGTCTCCTGATCTCGCGGTAATTGATCGAGCAGACAATGCAGACATGGCGTCTCCCCGGGACGGACGGTAAACGTGATTCCGTAACTGCCGACACAACCACCATAAATCCACGGAATCGAGCGCAATAACGCCATATCGTTCATCAGCAAACGAATATCGAAATTGTCTGTCGCATCGATGATTAAATCGATATCATCGAGAAGCCATGTCAGCGCTGCCCGGTCGACGTCCACTACATGTGCTTCGATCGCCACTGTCGAATTGATCGCTTCAAGCCGTGCTTTTGCGGCAATCGCTTTTGGTACGATGTGACGCGCATCTTCCTCGGTATACAGCTGTTGGCGTTGTAGATTACTCCACTCGACATAATCGCGGTCGACGATTCGGACGATGCCGACACCGGCGCGAACGAGTTGTTCTGCCGACGCCGTTCCGAGCGCCCCCATGCCGATGATCAGTACCTTTGCTGCAGCTAAGCGTGCTTGTCCCGCTTCCCCGATCGGTTGAAATCGAGTTTGCCGTGAGTAACGGTTCATCGAATCAATCCACTTGTCGGACTACTCGCGACCGCATACTGTTTCTTCTCAATTCGTCCCGCTTCGTAACCAAGGCGCCCTGCTTCGACAGCTAGTCGCATTGCGTGCGCCATCTTGACCGGATCTTTCGCATGGGCGACAGCGGAGTTCAATAAGACGCCGTCCGCACCGAGTTCCATCGCATAGGCGACATCGGTCGGTGAACCGATTCCGGCGTCGACGATGACCGGCACCGTCGTCTGCTCGATGATGAATTGCAAATGGAGCGGATTGAGGATCCCTTGCCCGGAGCCGATTGGTGACGCCGCCGGCATGATGGCGTGACAACCAAGTTCTTCGAGTCGTCGTGCAAGGACGACGTCGTCCGACGTATACGGTAAGACGATGAAGCCTTCTTTAAGTAATTCTTCAGAAGCCCGTAACGTCTCGATCGGGTCAGGTAATAACGTCTTGTCGCAACCGATCACTTCGACCTTAACCATGTCGCACATACCGGATGCCCGCGCAAGCTTCGCCAACCGAACGGCTTCTTCTGCTGTCTTCGCACCAGCCGTGTTCGGTAGTAGATCGTACTTCGTTAAATCAAGCGACTCCAAAAAATTCGCTTGTTGTTTATCAAAAATATCAAGCCGGCGAACGGCAAACGTCAAGATTTGTGAGGCGGACGCATCGATTGCTTCCTGCTGTACTGTAGCATCCGTATATTTCCCCGTTCCGAGTAATAACCGTGATTCAAATGTCTTTTCTCCAATTTTCAGCATGTTTATCCTCCTCCTACGAAATGAACGATTTCAAATGTGTCATTGTCTCGAACGACCGTCTGACCATATGCCGTACGATCGATGATTTGTCGATTCTGTTCGACGATGACGAGCTTTTCCCCTAAGCCGAGTTGCGTGAGCATGTCCTCGATCGTCTCAATCTGTTCGATCGTGTGGTCATTGCCGTTAATCGTAATGTTCATCGGACTTCCTCCTTCTGAATCAACCGTAATGTATTTACCAAGACTTCCGCTGTCGCCGGTGCGAGTAAGATGCCATGCCGATGATGCCCCGTCGCTAGGAAGATCCGACGGGATGAATCGGCGACTCCGATGTATGGCAAGCCGGACACCGTTTGTGGTCGTACACCGGACCAAACTTCTTCGATGACCGCGTCACGAATCGGTGGATACAGTCGTTCTGCTGCTTGAAGCAGTGACGTGATCCCAGCGACACTGACACCGACCGTCTCGTCGTACGGCAGTTCGGTCGCACCGATCAAAATTCGTCCGTCTGCTTTTGGCACAAGGTAGACAGCGTCGTCAAACAGGATCGAGCGTAACGGTTGACCCGCGAGACGGACGGCGAGACATTCCCCTTTGACCCCATATGTAGCGATCGAAATACTAGCTGTATCGAGCAAGGCTTGCGACCCGCGTCCGGCAGCGACCGTCACCGTTCGCCCGGTCCACGTTCTCGCATTCGACTCGACCTTGATGAAGTCGTCACTCTCCTCAATACACGTGACGTCCACTTGTTCTTCAATCAATACGCCGCGCTTTCGTAAGGCATACATCAATGCAGTCGTCAGTTGTCGTGGATCGATTTGACCGACCGCTGGATACAGATGCTCGCGTCCTTTATGCTTCAACAAAAACGGTTGTTCCCGGTACCCACAATCGATGCCAGTCTCTCGCTCGAGGCGACGTGCAAGCAACGGATACAGACGACGACTACGTGCGGCAAGTGTATGCAATTCTGCTCTCAGCTCAATGTCCGTCGCAAGCATCCCGGCAGCTGCGCGGCTTGTCCCTTGTCCGCATGTTCCACGTTCTAAGACGACGACGGATTCGTTCTGACAGGCGAGACCGTAAGCAAGCGTCAAACCGATGACTCCCCCACCGATGATGATGTGATCCGTCATACGCGAACCCCCTGGTAACGCTTGATAGCGGCGAGTGGATCCGCTTGACCGAGAATACCCGATAAGACAGCGATTCCGGTTGCACCGGTCGCTGCGATTTCAGGCATGCGTTCTGGGGTGATCCCGCCGATCGCAATGACCGGTTTCGTCGTGAAGCTGACGACTTGCTTTAAGGCGTCGATTCCCCGTGGTGGCACGTCCGGCTTCGACGCTGTCGGATAAATATGACCGTACAGCAGGCGGTCGGCTCCTTCCGCTTCTGCTGCTAGTGCCTCTGCTAATGAATGGACCGATTTCCCAATGACGAGATTCGGAAAATGACGTCGGACATCACGGACACGCAAGGACCGGCGCGTCAACTGCACAGCGATGCCGGCGACATGGGCGACATCGACACGGTCATGAACCGTTAACTGCTCAGGCGAATAACCATGCGCAAGGAGCGCTTCAATCAGATCAAGTAATTCTGCCGCCGATAAGTTCGGTTCTCGTAGATGCAGCTGATTCGTATAAGGTTGAAGGGATTGAAAGGTCTTTATTTCGTCAAGCGGATGAATGGATCCCGTCGAAATCAGATGTAAACGCATCATGTTCTTCCTTTCCATACGAAAAAGGACCACTCCCGATGTTGAAGGGAGTGGTCCGAAAATGCGCTGAAGCGCTAAGGATATCTAGGATTTCGAGCCACTTCCCTCCGCTAGTACGAACTAGATCAGGTTCAAAGGGTCCGGATACTTCCGTCTCAGTCTGCTGGGAGACTCCCCTAGTGTCTTTTCGTGTTTAATTGGCTTGCCCCATTAGTCTAGCATGAGTCGCTTTGCTTCGCTAGTCCTAGTTGAGCGCTCTCACTTGCTGAATCAACTCCGATTTCGTTGGTCGCTGTTGCTCTTGACTGTCGGCATACGTCTGCTTCAGCTTCAGGATTCGCATCACTTTAGCATCGAGCATCGCAGGCGTCAGCGTTTTGTCTTTGACAGCTTGCATTACTTCAGCATGCACTTTCGCATAAGCTCCTGCCTCTGAAAACATTGCCATATCAGCTCCGTTGACGAGCGACTGACGTGCCGCTTCCGCGAGACCATATCGTTTCGTGATTGCCCCCATGACGAGATCATCTGTGATGATGACACCGTTGAATCCGAGTTGCTGACGCAAGAGATCAGTCAAGATCGGCTTCGAGAGCGAGGACGGGTTCTGATCGTCATACGCGGGATAAAGAATATGGGCAACCATTACCATCTCGGCGCCCTCTTGAATCGCTTCTTGGAACGGTAACAGTTCCGTTCGCTGTAGTTCTTCCTTTGACGCTGTCACTTTCGGCAGTCCAACATGGGAATCGACACTCGTATTGCCGTGACCGGGAAAATGTTTGACGACCGGAATCGTTCCCGTCTCTTGCATCCCGTGCATCAGGGCCGTCCCAAGTGTCGCGACGGTCTTCGGATCAGCACTTAACGCACGGTCGCCGATGATCGGATTGTTCGGATTACTGTTAACGTCAAGGACCGGTGCGAAGTCCATGTTGAAGCCATAAAATCGCGACAGGTGACCAAGCGTACGTCCGACGTCTTCCATTTTCGCAGCATCTGCACCTTGCGCCATCCGTTGACTCGTCGGAAGACGTAATCGTTGATCCGGTATCCGGCTGACGCGTCCGCCCTCTTCATCAATCCCGACAAATGTATACGGTTTTTGATTCGTCTCTTGAATCGCCCGCGTGAACGTCAGGAGTTGCTCTTCTGACGTGATATTCCCACCGAGCAGTAAGACCCCACCAATCGCATGCATCTCTAACACTTTTCGGTCAGCTGCTGAGAGTTCCGTACCAGCGACTCCGATATAGAGCAATTGATCGACCTTCTCGGACGCCGACATCGTTACCAGTTGTTGCTTTAGTTTTGTTTGTTGTCGTTCTTCCTTTGTCGGCTCAGGCTTCGGTTTCATTTCTTCTGTCGGTTGCTTCGTTTCCGGTTGCGATGGTTTCGTTGGTTCCGTCGTCTCCTGCGCACACCCTGCAAGCAACAGGCAACCGATCAGTACGACTTTCTTCACAAAGGATCCTCGCTCCGGACACCATTGATCGAATAATAGACGGAAATCTCAGCGTTCAAGGATTGCGAAACCGAACAATATTTATCTTTTGATAACGAGATGGCGCGACGGACCTTATCTTCCGGGAGATCACCTTCGAGCCGGTAATGAATCGAGATCGACGTAAAACGCCGCGGGTGGTCCTCTGCCCGTTCTCCTTCGATATCCATTTCGAAATGGGTGATCGTCAAGCGCATCTTCTCTAAGATCGAAACGATATCAATTCCAGTACAGCCGGCAACGGCATGTAGCAGTAGTTCAGTCGGTCGCGGCGCTTGATTTTCGCCACCGTTTTCGGGTGCTGCATCCATTGCAAGATGATGCCCTGATTCCGTCTGTCCACTAAATCCCATCTGTTTGTTCCATGTCACTGTCGCTTGCATCGTTTCCACTCCTTTATAAGTAGTCTTCTTCTGTAGTATACGCAAAAAACAGTACTCCTGGAAATTCACACGCTATTTTGAATAATGGTTCTTTTCCCGAAATCTCGCTTTGCGATACCCGACGAAATCGTTTCATGCTATTCTGTTACTCATAGTTTCGCGCGCAAGCGCCAGAATTGAGGAATTATTCATGTCACCTACTACTCGTTTAAGTCGACACGATTGGCTGTTGATTGCCACGTTGTCGCTCCTGACATTCGTTCTCGGAACAAGCGAATTCGTCATCGTCGGGATCCTCGCTGAAATCTCCTCAGCTCTTGATATCACGATCGCAACAGCCGGTACGCTCGTCTCGGCATTTGCCATCTCCTTTGCAATCGGTACACCGATCGTCATGTCGCTAACCGGTCATCTGGAACGACGTCGCCTGATCTTACGTCTCTTACTCGCCTGGGTCTTACTGAATCTTGCCAGTAGTTTTGCTCCAAGTTACGAAGTATTGCTTGCCACACGTATTCTGACAGCGATCCTGACTGGTGTCTTGATCTCACTCGCGATGGTCGTCGCAAGTGACGGAGTTCCCGTCGCAAAGCGTGGTGTCGCCGTCTCGTTCATTTTCGGTGGCTTTACACTCGCGAATGTCCTCGGTGTCCCAATCGGAACCTTTATTGGTCAACATGCTGGCTTCGAAGCCACGTTCTGGCTGACAACAGTCATGGGATTGATTGCGTTTGTCGCCGTATGGAAGATTGTTCCGGTCCAACAATCGACGGGTTCCGGTTCAATCAAGGAGCAGCTTGGACTGCTCGCTAATCCGCGAATCCTGATCGCCTTCTTTATTCCGTCATTTGGATTCGGGGCAACCTACGTCGTCTACACGTACCTCGTGCCGATCCTGCAAACAGAACTCGGGATTGCGAAGACATGGATCAGTCCGATCCTGCTCGCTTACGGCGTCGTTTCGATCTTCAGTAACATTCTTGCCGGCAAGATTGCTAGCAAAAATCCGATGGGACGCTTACGGTTCGTCTTCGTCGTACAAGCGATTGTCCTTGCTGCGTTATACTTCACGACAGCATCCCTTCCGCTTGGTCTGTTCAACATCGCCTTGATGTCGTTGATGTCGATTTTACTGACGACTTCGACACAAATCTACTTGATTGACCTCGCTGAAAAGTTCAACCCGGAAGCAAAAGGACTCGCTGCTTCATTGATGCCGGTTGCGAGTAACGTCGGGATTGCCTTCGGTTCGGCACTCGGTGGCATCGTCTATGCGAACGGTCCGATGATGAACACCGCACTCGTCGGTGGACTGGTCGCACTCGTTGCTGCTTTATTGACTGCAATCAGTCATCGCCTCGATCAACGGTCATGAAACCGTTACCTTATCCTTTTTTGTAACAGGTCGATGACGGTTCGATGACGTTATGATGATAGTCCCCATCTCGCTGATGATTTTTCAGTATGATGGGGACTATGTTGTAGTAGAGGAGTGTCTGAAAGTGAAAGCATTACACATCATCGGTCTCGGTCTATTGACGGTCATCCGACTCTGGCTCGGAATCCAGTGGTTCATCGCTGGAATCGGTAAGTACATCAACGGCTTTGATGCACAGCCGTTTCTCGAAGGAGCGCTCGCGAAGTCAACTGGCGAAGACGCACTCGTCAGTTCCTGGTATGCGACGTGGATCGAGCAACTCGCTTTACCGAATGTCGGGCTAATCAACGTCTTAATCCCGTTCGCGGAACTCGTCGTCGGCATCTTGTTGATTCTCAGTCTGTTGACAGTTCCTGCACTGGTCGTCGGAAGCATCATGAATCTCAATTACTTACTCGCTGGGACGATTGCGTTGAATCCAGTCTTCTTAGCAGCGTCTATCGCCTTACTTGCTGCAGGACGCTTTGCGTATTACATCGGCATCGATCACTGGATCATCCGCTGGTATCGCTCGTCACAGCAACCGCATCCCCTTGATCGGATTCCGGTCTAACGAAAAAACTCTCCCGCGTGCGGGAGAGTTATTTTTTTTGTTGCTCGAGAATCGTCTGTTGTGTCGGGGTCCCGCCGACTGAGACCGTACGCTCGAGGAATAGGTATGGTTTACCATCAACTTCAAAGCGACGATCACCGAGATAACGCGCCGAGTGCCCATCCGTTGCGAGCTTTTGTTCGATTGCTGCGACATGTTCGTCGAGTGAATAATAGCGGTCGTCGAACGTCAGCGTGATGTTTTTCTTACGATACCCGAGTAAGAAATTGTAGTAGAACCAGTACATAGCACCTGCGAATACGACAAAAATCAAAAATTGCATGTGAGTTCCCCCTTTGTATAGTTTTTATACGTTGGAAGAAAACAGGAGGTTTCAAATATTTCACTATTTTTTCGTGGTTCAGTTGATTGTCATCTCGTTGAGTTGAAGGTTACTCTTAGGCATGTCATATTTGATTGTTCCCTCATATCGAACTTCGTCAGTCTGTGCATCTAAAACAAGGATAGATGTGCCATTTTTCTTTGTTTCGATGAAGGAGTACACTAAATCGTTCTCAAGGATTGTCGATGTGTGTCGTTGCACTTCATTGGCATCTCGTTTTGGTAAATCAAAACGATGCTGCTTGAATTGCTTCGTTCGTAAGTCATACGTCGACCATTTGATTTTCGTTTCAGTCATGTTCTCTGTCATCCCTACAACCGCACCTTCGTCTATCACACGTGTATCCCACATGTCTTCAATTTCAAAAAACTTTAATCGTGTCGTTGTTGAATTGTCTCTCAGATAAACTCTTGTCTTGGAATCGTCAGGCATCTGTCGATATAAGACACGATTCTGATAGATGGCGAGTACCTCATCGTCTTCTGTTAATTGAAATGGTAAATCCATAAGTTGGACTGTTTTTTTCTTTAAATCAATCACGTAGATATGATTTGTACCTTGTTTTTGTACAACATCGCCAATTCGTTTGACATATAACTTCTGTTTCGTTCGTTGAAATGGTTGATAGTAGATCCCTTCGGTCTTTGCCGGTTTTGGTAAAGAAACAGTCTGCACCTTTTCCGTGCCACGTTTCCATGATTGTAGATCCCATGATCCATCTTCATTGACGTGTAATCCAAATACCTCTTTGTCTTGCTCATATCGTGATAATTCGATTTGGTTCATGAAATGCCGGAAACTACGCGGGGCATCCGTCACATCGGAGTAATCTCTTGCGAACTCAGACAAATAATTCGTTCGCTTTTTTTCAATTTCTCCTTTTAACGTAACTTCGTAATTTGTTTTATAACTCTCAGGATCATTGAATTTGAATTGAAGTTGCTTCACCAACAGATCACTTGGAGTTCCCTGTATTGTTTGAACTTTGAATGTAGGCTCTTCTGTTGAAGAAGAGTACACGATGTAGACTCCAAGTGTCAAAATACAAATGACTCCCAAACACAATATATATTTATAGGTTCGCATAGTATACTCCTTACACCGTAATTTTTCGTTGCAGTAATCGAAGACTTTTCCAGATCATGTACACGAAGTAACAGAGACTTAACCCAATCAGAAGAAACATCGCCTCTGTCTCCAGTAAGTAACGCGTCTCATCTAAAAGCGCTAATATACCAATCGTTAAAGCAACAGGAACAAAAGTTTCAAGTCCAATTCTGATAATGGCTTTTCCTTTACGGAATGAACGTTCGATTAAAACCAACAAGAAAATAAAACTGACGATGAATAGTGAAATGGCGAGAATGATCCCTAAGTCGACCAGATTCATCGTATAAAAATCGTTCATCACGTTTCGGACTGGACTTAAGTCACTTTGATTTTGATATTCCGGCTGAATCAACCAATCAAACAGATAAAAACCTAATTGCAATACACACCACTGAATGCCAATAAAACTTACGATGATTAAAAAGACTGTCGTCAATTTTGAGAAGAAAATGCTTGCTCGATTTCCTGGAAGCATCAATAATCGATAAATATACTTTGTTTCTCCTAACCAATCCCGATACCAAATTTGAATCGCATGGATGACAACAATCGCCATTCCAATCAAAATCATATAACTAAAGAAAGAGGACGCCTCAGAGTATCCGAGAGTATCGATTTGTTTCAGTGCTTCTGCGACAGATACTCGATTAAGTTCCATGAAATTCTCGACTTTCCGTGCGTGATACATGACTTGGGCAACGATTGATACTAACTCAATTGCTACCATTGCAAGCACGACGATCATATAAAGCTTAAAACTCCGCTTAATCTCTTCGTTCGTCAATTGTATGTATTGTTTCATCGCTGATAGACCTCCCGCATCCGGTCCTGAACCGATTTCCCGTACAGTTCTCGCATCTCTTCCGTCTCATGTTCATCGATGATTCGACCGTCCTGTAAGAAGACGACCCGGTCGATCAAATGCTCGATTTCCTGAATTTCGTGTGTCGTCATCAGGATACCGCGTCCTTCCATGAAGTGACTCGAGAATAGTCCTGCGATCTGTTCTTTCGTAAACAGATCGATCCCAGCGAATGGTTCGTCGAGTAGTAAGTACGGACGATCGAGAGCGAAACCAAGAATCAAACTGACCTTCGCCTGATTCCCTTTTGATAAGTCCGTAATTTTATCTGTCGATAACAGCTGGAAGATCCGCATCAGTTCATCCGCTGTCGCCTGGTTCCAGTCGGAGTAATAATCTGCCATATACGTCAGCGCATCACCGACCGTCATGTAGCCGGGCATCGTTTGGATGTCCGGAACGAAGGCGATCTTGTTTCGATTGACCTCGCCATCGACGAGAACTGTTCCCGCGTTGACTGGGACGAGACCTGCGATTGCCTTCAGGATCGTCGATTTCCCTTCACCGTTCAAACCGATCAGACACGTCAGTTGATCCATCGGAACCGAGAACGAGACACCTTGAAGAACCGGTTTTTTTCCGTATTTCTTTTGTAAGCCATGGACTTCAAGCATCGATCTTCCTCCGTTCCGTTTCCTGGTAGACGGTCTCGACCTTCGAGACGACCTCATCGAGTGGGATTTGAATCGCTTTGACGGCATCGATGAACTCAGAGACGGCTTCTTCAAGCATCTCGGCACGTACTTTTTGGACGACTTGTGGATCACGTGTAATCTTACTCGGGACATTCCGTTCTGTTGTAATCAATTGCTGCTCCTCCATCTCTTTGTATGCTTTTTGTGCGGTATTCGGATTGATTCCGAGCTGTGCGGCGATTTCGCGGCGGGACGGGATTTCTTGCCCGCTTTGCAATTCCTCGGTCGCGATTCGTTGTTTGAACCAACGGACGACCTGCAGGTACACCGGGCTTCTTTGGTCGAACTGCATCGGTAGACCTCCCTTTCCTGTATAATGTATTAAAACAATAATACACTTCTCTTCTGTATCATACTCACCATACAGTTTGACTGTCAAGATAGTTTGTCTTCTTTATCACGAAAAAACCACCATCCGATTTTGGATGGTGGTCACTTCACTCGTTAATAGGGATTCGGATCTTCCTGCGGTGTATCCGGAATCTCGGTCGGTTCCGGGAACGTATCCGGTTCCGGCTGACGGACTGGGTCCTCCTGTGGCGTATCTGGTACTTCGCTCGGTGGTGACTGTGGGATCTCGTCCGGTTGATGATTCGGTTCACGTTCTGGCACTTCATTCGGATTCTTCTTCATCTTGATCTCCCCCTTAAGACGTGATGTAATCGCCGCCGTTGATATGAATCGTCTGACCTGTGACGTAACTTGAATCGCGGGAGGCGAGATAGACATAGGCCGCTGCATTCTCAGACGGTTGACCCCGACGCTTCATTAACGTGTTTTCACCGTGTGCCTCCACTTTTTCCTTCGTAAACGTCGCTGGAATGAGCGGTGTCCAAATCGGACCGGGAGCGACGGCATTGACCCGAATCCCTTGTTTGATCAAGCTTGATGCAAGTGAACGCGTCAGTGTCGCGATTGCTCCCTTCGTCGCCGAATAATCGATCAACGTTGGTGCACCGGCGTATGCTGTCACGGACGAGGTATTGATGATCGTGTCTTCTTTTTTTAGATGCGGCAATGCGGCTTGCGTCAGGTAGACAATCGAGAATACATTTGTCTCGAACGTTTCTCGGAGTTGATCCGGTGTGATGGCTAGAAAGTCATCTTGCGGGAATTGTTTTCCGGCATTATTAACGAGAATGTTCAATTGTCCAAACTCTGCGATGACGGTATCGATGATTGGTTTCGCGTGTTCTGGTCGACTAATATCCTTCGCGATCTTTAATGCTTTGACGCCGTATGATGCAATGGTTTCCACCGTTTTTTCAGCGTCTTTCCCCTCATTTAAGTAAACAATCGCAACATTCGCTCCTTCTTTGGCGAAAGCGACGGCAACAGCACGCCCGATTCCACTATCCCCACCGGTAATCAAAGCGACTTTTCCTGCCAATTTTCCCGAACCGACATAATCTGGATCATCGTAGATCGGTTCCGGTTTCATGACATATTCGATGCCCGGCTGTTGATCCTGCGTCTGTCCTCGTGCTTCCTGGTGTAACGCTTCGAACTGCTCTTCCCTCATAAACGTTCCACTCCCTCATCGCTGACATAATGAATCATATGTTCAACGATTCCCTTGCGAAGTATATGTAAACGCTTTTCTAAAAAAGTCAGATGTCATTCGTCAACAGTGTCGGGAATGTACTTGTTCGGAGCATATGTGTGAGTTCACTTGGATACAATGTATATTGATCTAACTTCTCGAACGGTACGAATCGATATGTCAATCCTTCACCCTCTGGTCCATAGAAGTCATCCGTTGAGAGCGGTAGCGGTTCACGGCACGTTATTTCATAAAACATTCCTAGTTCGTGAAATTGGTGCTCCGCATAATCAAAGAAGTTTTCATGCAGGAAACGAAAGACCGGTGGTTCGATCGATTGTCCTAGTTCTTCAATTAGTTCACGTTCAATTGCTTTTGCACCACTCTCACCAAACTGCACGCGCCCGCCCGGCAAGGACCAAAATTCATCTTCTCCTTGCCGGTGAATCAATAGATGTCCATCCTGTATGAGCAACGCTACCGCGCGAATATTAAGTTTTTTTTGATCTACTGTAAACGTTAAGTCCATCTTATTTCCCACTCTCTTGTTTAGTTATATCCCATACTTTCTCATCATTTCCCATGATTGCATTTTGTCATCAAATTCATCTCGTTGTAACATAAATTCATCTTGATTTTAAAGGATTTTCGAATTGAATGAATGCTCAACATTACAACAAATGTTATTAGAATATATTTTAGCAATCGAATTGAAATACAATTGTCTGATAGTTGAATGCTATACTCTCGTTAGTCAAATGACCGCATCACTCACTTCAATACACACTAAACGCATCCACTTCTATAGATGTCATTTCCGACGACAACACTAGATATTCAACTTAGGAGGAACATTCATGAAACGAACAATCACGACGTTAGCAATGAGCGCCCTCGTTGTTTCAGGTTTTGCAGCTACGGGTACAGGTAAAGTTGAAGCCGCTTCTGGCTCATCGTATAAAGTAAAGATTAAAGCAGACGGACTTCGCGTCCGGACTGGCCCATCGTTAAAACACCGCATCGTCGACGGCGTCAATGCGGGTCAAACATTCAAATACCTCGGTCGGACAGGGAACTGGACGAAAATCATGCATAAAGGCGAAAAACGCTACGTCTATTCTGGTTACGTCAAGAAGTACAGTACTTCTAGTAAATCAGCGAAAAAAGCATCGTTCTCTTCGTCGACTGGATTCATGCGTCCGACCAGCGGACCAATCACGCAAGGATATGGAAATGCTAGCGGTAAGTACGGCTACACATTCCATAACGGCATCGATTTCGGAGCACCGACTGGAACTCCAGTTAAAGCAGCCGCTGCCGGAAAAGTCATCAAGTCGTCATATGAGGGAGCTTATGGCAACCATGTCATGGTCGAACATAATGTGAACGGCATTTCTTACACAACTGTGTATGCTCACCTTAGCAAACGTTCTGTTTTCGTCGGTCAATCGATTCCGAAAGGTGCGAACATCGGAGCTGTCGGTAGCACTGGTAACTCATTCGGATCTCACTTGCACTTCGAGATTCACCGTGGAAACTACGTCTATAGCGGTTCATCTGCAGCAAGCAGTGTTAACCCACTCGCTTTCCTATAAATACTTTTAAGGTACCTCATTGGAGGTACCTTTTTATATGTACATGGCATTACATCATATCCAACACTATCTAATATTGTCAATTTTATACTTATATCATTTTAATTCGAGTCACAAAAAAAATCACTTTTTCTAAAAAGAAAAAGTGATTTTAAAATAAGTCATCAAGAAGAAGCCCGTTTCGCATGATATGCTTTCGAATAGCGATCAGCTGCGATAATGGCATCCGCGACTTCGTCCGCTGTGACGTTGAAACCGCTATGGATCGTCTCGCCTTCAGCTGTCGCCGCCTCGCCGACTTTGACGATATCTTCACGAGAAGCATCCTTTAGCTTGACGTCTTCGAGCGTAACCGGTAGACCAAGATCCGTGTAGAGCGCGATGTAGCGTTCAATCTCCTCTTGTGGATGTTCTTCGAGCGCCAACTGGACGAGTGTACCAAAGGCGACCTTCTCTCCGTGTGTCAAGTGGTGAATCTCACCGTCAAGCGCCGTGAACCCGTTATGGATCGCATGAGCTGCAGCTAACCCACCACTCTCGAAACCGAGTCCACTTAAGAGCGTATTCGCCTCAACGACGGCTTCAAGTGCCGGCGTAACGACTTGCGCTTGAACAGATTCATACGCCAAGCGTCCATGCTCGAACAAGACTTCCTCACACCGTTTGGCGATCGCTTGTGCCGCAATCGTCGGTCGTCCTCCTGCCATCGTCTGTCCACCAAAAGCGACGACACTCCGGACCTCGACCCACGTCGCGAGCGCATCGGCAATTCCAGACGCAAAGAAACGCGCTGGTGCTTGGGCGATCAGCTTCGTATCGACGAGAACGAGATCGGGATTCTTCTTATAGAAGCGATAACTTTCGAAAATCCCTTCGTCAGAATAGATGACCGAGAGGGCACTCGTCGGGGCATCGGTCGAAGCAAGCGTCGGGACGATGACGACGGACACGTTCAGCTCATCCGAGACGGCTTTTGCCGTATCGAGCGTTTTTCCGCCTCCCACACCCATGACGAACCGGACATTTGCCGCTTGTGCTTGCTCAGCGATTCGTTTCACTTCATGCCGTGAGGCTTCACCACTGAAGTCCGCTTTCTCGATGCCGACGTTTTCGCCGGACAACGAATGCTCGACACGTTCCTTGACGATTTTCCAAACGACATCATCCGCGATGACGAGCGCTTTTTCACCGAACGGGCTCACATATGTACCGAGCCGGTCAATGACATCCTTTCCTTGGACATACTTTGAGGGACTAATGAAGACACGTTCTGACATGTTTCAACATCCTTTCTGTAAGGGACACGATGATCAATGACATACAGTAGAGGAATTGCCTTTTCCGCTGACGTTTAAACCCCATCGTTTTGAATCATTTTGACAAAACGGGTACTCTTTCAAGTGCTTGAACAATAAGAAGTCGATCACTTTTTAAACGCTTGTCTGGATCAGGACCGAACCATTCGAGACTTGCCGTCAAGTGATCGAGATGACCTGAAACGTCTTCAAAGAACTGGTGATAATCGACGATACCTTCAAACAATGGAACCATCCCTTCCCGCGATCCGCTTGCCGCATAGACATTCGTCGGTTCAAAGACTGAGAACTGATCAACATTCCCCACTGTTTTTAAATGTAGATGATCCACATACGATGCAAGTCTGAAGTATGCTTCGACGGGATCTGCCTTTGATTCGATGACGTGTAAGACGTCAAAGTTGATCCGACATGCCGGGTGGTTGATCGCTTGTAATAAACGTATCGTTGCCTCTACCGTATCTGTTGCAGTATTCGGATGAAATTCAAGTAATAATCGCTGTCCTGCAGAATCAAGGACACGGCAAATCCCCTTCAACCGATAAACGAGTTGATCCCATTTGGCATCGGATAAGGTATGGCTCGCCTCATTCCCCGCAAAGATGCGGATACGCTCCGTTCCGATTCGTGTCGCTAATCGTGAGAGTCGTTTTGTCTCCGCAAGTAGTTCTGACATCGGTGCGTTTAAATTTAAATAATGACTTAACATACTGACATTCAGATGGGACGATTTCAGCCGATCGACTTCTTCCGTTCTTAAATGTTCAGCATGAACACCCCAAATATCAATAGCGTCAAAGTGTTCTTCTGAAGCAAAATCGATCAAATCATTAAATGAACGCAGATGATGCCGATAGCTGATCGTACAAAGTGCGAGTTTCATGTTCGATCCCCTCCTGTCGTTGATACGCATGGAACGTGTCGACGAGTTGCCGTTTAATGGCACTCTCCCGTGCCCATTGTTCTTCAATCAATCGTTCGATTTCTAAATACACTTCCGGTTGACGCGTTATAGCATATTTGACAGCCCGATGTTGGATGACAGAGTATTGATTGACAAGTGTTTCAACCTCATCCGTCCATTCTTCAAAATCAGATGTCTGCAAGTCGCGTCCGATCGCTTCATATAAATAAGCAAATGCATGCTCATAGGCATATTTTCGAATGGCAATGACAGGTAACTGCTTTAAGGCATTCGATAATCCCTCAGGTTGTTCACGATAGTGATGCACAACACGCTTGACTGCCTCAGTCAATGGATGATGTACGTTTAGACAACTCATGAAATAGGCACTTACCGTCGTTGCGTCCGGAAGCCGGACATTCGTACTCTGAAACGCAAACCCACCAGCGACAGCAGGATGGCGTACCGCTGCAAGAATACGTTCTCTTTCTAGTTCACCTTCATACCGGAAATCAGGATCAAGCATATGCCATATTTCCGGATCTTCTGTCGCCTCTAACATGACGTAGTGGGGAAACACATCATGGTGAAATTTATTTTCGCGCTCAGGTAGACTAGCTAAATCCAACATGACGATCACTGACTCGTCCTTATTTTTCTGTTCAATCCGTTGAATCAGCTGAGCGATGTTTTCGTCTTTTGACTGTTTGTGATCGTACCATTCTTCGACTGGGATTCCGTAAAGACGTTCATACCAAACAAGCATCTCCTGATGTTTAATTGTTTCATCATGATGCGAGAGGACATAATCGGCTGACAAGGAAAACGAAGAATCCCACACGCCAAAGTAATAGGGACGATGGTCCGCGTCCGATCGTTTGATCGTCTCGCAGACGCAACTGACGAGACAGTGTACTTTAATCATGAATGACCTCCTGTAAAACAGACATCAACTCTTCTACTCGCATTTTGGGAAGGGCTGACATGTGCTCATCGGGAATCACTAATCCGTGTTCCAATTCAAGGTGAAGCAACAGATGAATCAAGCGCATCGAATCCAGTCCTAGATCATCTCGTAGAGAGTCTGTTGTCGAGATAGCTACAGATGATGACCATTCGAGCTGTTCGGTCAGTATTTCTTCGAATTGCGCAATCGTTAAACGGGACATGTTTGTTCCCCCAATCGTTTTCTACTCACTTTCCCATTCGCAGACAGTTCGATTTGCTCAACGAGTTGCCACTCCGTCGGTCGTTGATGAGGTGCGAGATGCTGCGTGCAATGTTGTTTCAGATCTTCCTCCGATGCCGTCGTCACGAGTTGAGCGCAAACGCGCTCTCCTTGGAACGCATCCATTCGTTTAAAGACGACAACAGCCTCGACGGTTGGCAGCTGATACAAGACATCTTCGACTTCCCCGGGATAGACGGATAAGCCAGACACATTGATCATCTCATCGAGTCGGCTAAGAAAATGCAGCCCGTCTTCAACGTACATTAAATCCTTCGTACCAATCCGTACGCCTTGTTGCGAAACGACTAATTCTGCTGGTTTTTCCTTCGTTCCAGTTTCAATCTCAAGATGATCTAGTGGAAAGCCGATCGCTTGCGGACTCGGCGGATTTGGATGAAGTGCGATACAGCCGATTTCTGAACAGCCATATTGTTGAAGCAAATGATGTGTCTTCCGTTCGATCGAACGGAACCACTTTTCTGGTAATGTCATCCCGGAAATCATCACTGCGTGAACGGATTCCGGGAACAAACTCATCGCATACGCCAGTCCCGGTGCCGTATAGATGATCGCGTCCGGATGCAAACGATGGATTGCTAGCACATGACGTGGTGAGAAGTCTTGTAGGATGACTGGTGTTGCTCCGCGTCTTAAAGTCGCGAACACTCCACACAGTAATCCGAATGAGTGCGTCGTCGGACAAGCAACGATCGTCGCTTTCGTCGTCAGCGGAAAACTGTTCGTATAAGCATTCAGTTCCGTCTCGATCGACTCCCATGTCCGGTGAATGATTTTTGGTTGCCCCGTCGTACCGGAACTGAATTGAATCAATCCACCCGCACGTTTTTCCGCTTCCGGAAGCGGAACGATGGTCTCTTGATAAATCAAATAGTCACATCCGGCTTGTATCGCTAGACGCTCAGCACCGGAAACAGGCGTCTCCGGATGAATGGGAAGGATTGCTCCATTCATTCGTCGCATCGCAAGACAGAGAGCTAACCACGCTTTTGTATCTGACGTACAGATGGCTACGGTCTTCCCTTCCGTTATGAACGATTGCTTCACCAGTTCGTGTGTCGTCAATTCTTCTTCTGTCACCCATTCTTTCTCAATCCATAGCATGATTGTCTTCCTCTCCTCGTTGAACTAGTGAATTTTTTACATCGATTTGATTCGTCAAACCAAACCGTGGTGCCAGTAAGGCTTCTGCCGTTACTCTTTGTTCGTACCATCCGATTCGTTCTAGTCGGTCCCGATCAATCGGCAATCTCTCAATCGTCTGATGAATCCAATCAAAGAACGTCGCTTGACTCAAGTTCTCCGTCTGTTCAAGTTGATATGCTAGTTCCGTCAAATGGTAGACGAATAATGTATCGTACAGCAGCTCGCGTAAGGCAAGCGGGTGTGACATTTCATAATACGTGTTGAGCGGTGCATCAAAATCAGGATGTAGCCTCTTAAAGTCGGGTACATCCGATGGATCGTCGAGTAACTCGGTGACGAACTCGACGCTGTCATGAAAATCACGGAGAATGATCCGTTCCGGCCATCCGTCCCGTAAGACAAGTAACGTATTTTGAGCGTGAGCTTCCACACCGATCCCTTTCTCGATCACGAGTCGGATGACTGGTTCGAGATAGACGACGAAGAATCGACGAAGCCACCGTTCATGACCATATCGTTCCAACCACGGACCTAAAAAATGTCGTCCATCCACCTCGATTTGAGCAAGTGCAGTCAAAGGAATGACCCGTTCCTCCGTGTGAACATACGTCAAGACGTTTTCTCGAAAGACACAACCGACCCGACCTGCAAGTGGACCGCTCGAGCTGACGCAGGAAGCAAATTCAGATAACATCGTCACCGGCAATTCACTCGCCTGTTTTTTCAACCAATCCGATACCGCAGGAGCTGCCACGACATTCGGCACGGAAAAAGTCCGAACGGCTGACGTTTGCTTCAAGTCGAGAGGCAATTTGATATGCGGTAGTTCGGGATGACCTGGACAAAAAACGGTTCGAATCGACTGCGTCGCTTGCACGAATACCCCGCCTTCGCCTAAGTCGACACCTCCGACTTGTACCACCTCTTGCTTGATACGTGACCATTGCCATGGGTGGACAGGAAGAATCTGATAATCGGTTTGATTGAGTTCTTCCAGTTTGACTAAAAACATATGTAGAAGCGGTTTTCCAAGGATCAGTGGAATAGGTAGGATTCCATTGCCTTGAACGAGCGTAGAAGGTAAGGCAATCCAGTGCAACTGAAATCGATTGCCCGCTTCAGGTCCGTATGCTTCGTGATCAGCTCGCGAAAAGCCAATCCTTGATTTATAACAAGGATGATAGGGATGCCCTTCGATGATGGTCTGCTCCAACTCTTCAAAATTCAAGCCTGCTCGGTGGATTGGTAGACGATATCGCTGCGACAAGTCATCGAAATCATGTGTACGTCGTAACTCTTCCTGAAAGTCATCCGAGATCGGCAACTGCGTCAAGAGATGCTCAAACCAGTCGTTGACGCCAGATGACGTTGATGAGCGTAACGTCTTGATGTCGAGCCGTATTCGATCAAAAGGACCGCGTTTTCCTTCAACTGTCACTTCACTATCTTTTATGTGGAATGTAAAACGATGCTTCGTTCCGTTGTTCATTTCAGTAAAAGGAAGAATCCGCTCAAAAAACAGACTCTCAAGAAGTTGTTTGCAGATGCGTGTTTTGCTGTCGTAAAGCATAGTTGCCCTCCCGTAGCGGATTATCCAAGTCGACGAAACAAACCCGTTCTCCCTCGACTTCGAGTTCATCGAGTCCTTGTAGGCGTGTTAGTAAATTCGCCTTGTATGGAAGTGTCGGCGATTCTAACAACATCAAAAGCCAAGCTCTGCCTCGCCCTTCTAGACTTTTAACTCGTACTTGACACCATTCGTGCAGTAACGCGATAGCAACTTCTTCCTTTAATAATGTGTCTGCTGCCAATCGGTCGATGATACTCGCTAGGTGGTTCCAAATCATGTAGTACGTCAAACGCTCAGCAATGACTTCTTCTGGGTAGAACAACGTCGTATGCTTCAGTTCCGGTTCCAGCAGGGTAAAGAAATCTCGATTCGTGTCTGCTAAGTAATAGCCTTGATTATCCCGGACGTGATATCGAACCGGCCATCCGTTTTCGAATGTGATGAGACTATTTTGCTGATGCGCTTCGAGTCCGATTCCTTGTTCCTCATACAGTGTAACGATCGCTCCTAACGTCAACTCCAGGTACTGTTTCCACCACCGAGTGACATGTTTCGATGCGATTGATCCCGACTGCCGGATGAGCCGCAGCAGGAGCGATTCTGAATTCGGTAATGCCGGTTGGACGAGTACCGCAACATTTACCGCGTGAGGTGCTGGCTCTCGCAAAATGACTTCGAATCCGGTCTCTTCTTTAGTCCGGATCGCTAAATATGCAGGATCGTGAATAAGGTCAAACGTATCCGGCAGAGACAGATGACAAAACAAGCGATACATCAGATAACCAGCCTCTAATTCGTGTCGCTTGTTGACGCGTCTTGAGTTCGTCACTTGGACAGGGATGGATAACTTCAACATATGACTTCGGTCGAGTGCTTCGACGGTCCGGATCGACGAAGTTGCGTTATAGAGTGGTCCAGATGCGCCATGATAACGGATAATATCTTTCTCAATCCATTGCTCGACTGTCGGCTGGTGCAACAGATACTCGGCTTGAAGTGGATGAATCGGAACGAGTCGCTCTTGCGCTGTCACTTGAATCGAATCACCCAGTTGATTTTCCATCAGCTGACTGATTGTCTCGTAGCTACCTGAACGTTCTTCGACCAATGTCTCATGTACTGTAAAATAGTGAAGTTGAAACGGTTGACGGAATTCAGGCGCATACGCCTTTTGTTGCCAGTCGGTCATACCGACTCTACTTTTCGGGGTCGGATGGAACCAATGACCACACCACAAGCGTTGTTCATAATCGATGAACGTCTCTTGCTCTTGTGCGTCCAGTTGTTCCTCTAAAATCAATTGTACTGTCCGGTGACTGTCAAGAACGCGAAAGAGTAAGTCCGTTTGATTCGGGTCTTTTTGTTGAAGCTTGATGCAACAAGTGATGATACAGGACATGGCTGAAACTTCCCGCCATCCGTTACTTGTCTCTTCACGGATTATTCCAATCTCGTGACGTCCGATGATGGAACGACGTTTGATTTCGATGAGATACGGTTTCATCCAATAAAAAGAGGATATCTCAGATACATCAAACGGTCGTTCGTTGACCCATTCGCCCAGGTTCACTTCTCTGATGTAGCTGTTCATGAACGATTGAAGCGTCACCTCGGTCGCTAATCGCTTGATTTGTTCTTCGCATGTTCGCACGCTCTACTCCTCCTCTTATTGAAAATCATTCTCATTCCACATCAATAGAAAAACGGGTTTCCCCGTTTTTGATGGTGCGTATACGCACTTATTCTAAGTAAAACGTTTTCAAGTTCCTTCAATCCGTTTTCATAATCGATTAAATGCCAGAAGTCACATATCGTCGTAAGATTTAACACAAAATCAAACAAACGATCCTTTCTAACATCCATACAACAAGGCAACGACTTTTTAGGTTCATTAATCAGCATTCTCTGCCTCATTATGAACTCCATCTGTAATGATAATCATTATCAATGGTGAGTGACATGGATTTTCTTTTCATTCTTCATGGACAAACCATACAGTTACTATCGCTGATATAATTATGCAATTGACGTAACATATGCATTCTCCCAAGTGGTCCCCACGGATCCCAATCGACACTGTCTGGGTAAAATATACGCCCAGTCCTAACGGCACGAAGGGTTTGCCACTCCGCCGTTCCTCGAATTCGTTCTACATCTGCAGGTTGACTCCACAGTATGAACAAACCATCCGGATCCAACTGCTGTAATATTTCTAAGCTGATTTTCATGTAGACGGTGTGCGGAAGTCCTTCCACGGCTTGTAAACCGATTTCACTGAACAGAAAATCTAACATCGTATGTCCTGTTCGTCCGTACAGTCGGATTTCTGAGTCTCTGATCCAAATGACTGCCCATGTCACATTCCGATTGAATTCGAACTGCTGCTTCACAATTGTTTCAAGCGTCTCGACTTCGTTGATGATGTCAGTCGTTCGCTCAAGCGTATCGGTTGCCGTAGCAACAGCATATAAGTAATCCTTCCAACAAGTTTGTTTCGAAATATCGATGACCGAACAAGACGTCAACATAGGTGGTGATTCACCTCGTATCGGTGTCCGTAAAACGAGATCGAGATTTGAGGTCTCGAACCATTCTGGTAAAATCGTTACTGACGCGTCGTATAGTCGTGTACCTTCGAGTTCATTTAAATAGTCTGGCACACCGTTCGAACGATATTGTGTCGGAAAAGACGGTGCGATGACAGGTTGAATGCCAAGTGCCAATAAGTGATCTTGTAACAACGCTTGACTCCAGATTCCGACCCGTGGAATCAACCGTTTCCGGTACTGACTTGGTGATAGTCCCTCACGTTTTTTAAAGAGACGGCTGAAATAAAATTCATCATTGATTGATGCACGTTCTGCAATCTCAGCAATCGTCCAATCTGGATGTGCAATCATCCACTCCTTCGCCCGTTGCATCCGTAATTGATGAATCAGTTCTTTTGGTGATTGATCGTAGTGCTTTTTGAATTGGCGGGAAAACGTCGGCAGTGACATGTTCAACTCATTTGCCAAGTCACTGACTGTTCGTGATTTTCCGAGTTCTTCTAACCACTGGGACGTCACTTCCTCAAACGTCTGCTCATGACGACGTTCACTTAATTGCTCTAGCAGTTGATACAGATAACGATGCTGTCTAAGAGAACCGGTCATTGTGTTTGGACATCCGCGCATTCGTTCTAAACACTCCACTAGTTCATCAGTTGGTTGACGATAGACTGGAAATGGCGTCAATGTAACCTCTAATTGATACAACAAACAATGCCCTTCCTGAACGATAAATCGTTCACCTGGTTTTATAATGAAACAAGCTTCGCCCGATTCTAAACGTTTTCTTTCCGTGTAGGTAAAGCCAACACCTTGTATAACGAGAATCAAGCCCGGTCGTATCGTTAATTGTCCTCCTTTCTGTAAAGCTTGTTTTCTAACTCGAAATGTATGTAGTGATTCTGTCATTTTCAACTCACTCCTAAAAACATGTACCATCTGACGCTTTGCCGTGTCCGTTCAATCTTAATCAATATGAAAGAAAGTCTTCGAGATACTTTTCTGTCACTTGCCTACGTGATTGTTTATTGTTGTGTCGATCATAGATCTGCTGTCTTAAATCCAATCACATCATAGTAATGTTGCTGACCGTCAAGAATGAAGGAAGGACCTGGTTGCCCCCTTCTTTCTCGGTGACCGGCAAGGTGTACCTCACTCGTTTCCCACGCTTTCCAGTCTTGTTCCGATTCCCAGCGGATCAGGACAAGAACTTCTTCTTCCTCTTTTGTACGCTTCTTATGTAAGACACTTAAATCGAGGAATCCTGGTTGTTGCTCGATGATTCCCTTTCCTGAAAAACGCTCGATCATTTCAACAGCACTTCCTCTTTTGATTTTGAATGTTTTTAATTGAATGAACATCACCTATCACCCCTTCTAATTGATAATGAATATCATTTTCGTTAACACTATAGCATTATTCCACCGGTTTTTGTCAACAACTGTTGTTAGAATACGTTTCATCGTTACAAAAAAATCCCTTCACCCAGTGTAATCTGAGTGAAGGGATTTAATTTAAGCCACACGCGACGACGATTGTGTCTCCGCTGTTTTCTTACCGACGACAGCTCCGATCACTCCACCAATGATGGCTGGTGCGACCCATCCGAGACTGACGGAAGCAAACGGTAATACCGCGTCGAACACTTTCGTGACAGCTGAGACGTTAATCCCTGCTGTCTTCAATCCATCAAACAAGCTGACAACGAATGTCATCCAAAGCGCCCCTTGATAGACGGCTGGTTTACCTTTAAAGAGTGGATGCAAGAATGTCAGGAAGATGAGACAGATTGCCAGTGGATAAAGTGTCATCAAGACTGGTTTTGAGACGGCAAGTAATTGATTCAGACCGATGTTCGCAACGAGTGCGCTGAAGACCGATAGACCAATCGTCCATTTGACGTACGAGATTTTTGGCACGAGTGCCGAGAAGAACGATGCACAGGCCGTAATCAAACCGACACTTGTCGTCATACAGGCGACCGTGATCATCAGACCGAGCAAAATTGCCCCATACTCACCGAAGTAATGATCCGACACAGCCGACAAGATCTCTGCGCCGTTCGCCAGTTGTCCGATTTCCGAGACACTTGAAGCACCCATGAAGGCAAGCGCCGAATACGTGATTGCTAGCAAGGCTGCTGCGATCAATGACGCTTTCGTACAAATCAAGAGTAACTGCCGCTTTGATGTGACACCTTTTTCCTTGATCGCTGCGATGATGATGATCCCGAAGACGAAGGCACCGAGCGCATCGAGAGTCATATATCCTTCCTGGAAACCATTAAAGAAGGCATTTGACTGATATGTCTTCAAAGGATTCTGAAAACTTCCGATCGGATGAAGGACAGCGACGACGATCAACAGACCGATGAACGTGATCTTGATCGGTGTCAGTACTTTCCCGACGACATCGACGATCTTGGTTGGATTCAACGATAAGAGACAAGCAACCGTGTAGAACAAGACCGTGAAGATGAGCAGCGGCCAGTGGCTCGTCGACTCACTGAAGAACGGCTTGATTCCGATCTCATACGAGACCGTTCCGGCACGAGGAATCGCGAAGAATGGTCCGATTGCAAGATAGAGGATGACCGAGAACCCGATTCCGAACATAGGATGAACGCGTGACGCCATCGCTTGTAAATCGCGTTCCCCTGAAAACGCGAATGCGAGAATCGCAAGCAATGGTAGACCGACACCGGTGACAAGGAAGCCGGCATTGGCGACCCAGACATGCTCCCCTGCGAGCTGTCCGAGCATCGGCGGAAAGATAAGATTTCCTGCCCCGAAGAATAAGGCGAAGAGCATCATGCCGATGACGATGATAAATGATGTTGGAACAGTTTTAGACATAATAAACCCCCACTGATGATTTCCGACTTCATCCGCTCCCTAAGCAGATAAAGTACTTCGTTCGAAAGGATAACATACGTTTAAGAGCTCGTGCTAGGAGTTTATCTGGAGAATATTCTGAAAATTAAAGAGGAAGTTTGATGGAACTTTAGTTTAAAGAATTTATTACGTCTGTGCGTCGAAGCATGAAACCGGATTCATAAGTTCATCTGACGTAGTAGGAAAAATAACATTCTTCGAAGAAAGTAAATATATGGATAATTAAACAGGAGGTTTTTCCAATGAAATCGATCTATCTTCTTAGCGCCACCCTTTTACTTGCTAGTTGCTCCTCGGCTGCCGAAAAACCAGAGACATATGACATCTCGTTTACGCACGAGAAACAAACGATTCAAATCATTCCCTTGTATAAGGCATATGACGATTACATTCAAGCGGTTTCGAAACATCCAGAGGACAATGAGGCACTATATAAAAAATATGTATTGGGCGCTAAAAGTGACGTCATCAAAAAAGAACAGCTCCAAGCTATGCCTGTTCCTAGCCTCTATGAACAGCCTTCGGAAAACATCAAGGACTTAAAATGGATGAATACATATTTGAAAAAACACCATCAGCGCATCATGAAACAGATCAAGTCCAGTCTCCTGACTTCGATGAAACAACTTCCACGGGATGAGAAGCTCGTCGTCTTCGTCTCCCCGACGACACCAATCGAGCATGATGATGCCAAACATTATGGTGGTGTCAGCGGTGTCACTCAAGGAAACAATTCGATGAGTCTGTTCTTTTTGAAGGATTTTTCGAAAAAGTCATTACGCAATACGACGGCGCATGAATACCATCACACCGTTGCACTCGATGAGCCGAATCGTGCGACAATGCTCGATTACATTATCCTCGAAGGAAAAGCGGAATTCTTTGCCCATAAGCTTTATCCAATGGAATCATCGGGAGCGATTGCCCCTTTACTTAACCATTCCTTGGAGCATGTGATTTCGGAGCTGAATGCGGAACGATTGACGACGGATGATCTGTTCTTTGGAAATTACGAAAAACAAATTCCATCGTTCACGAAATACAGACTCGGCTACATGATCGTCTCCGACTTCGTGAAACAACATCCGGAGATCTCCTTGAAGGAATGGTCACGGATGTCATCTGAGCAAATTCTTGAAAAAAGCAGTTACAAGAAAAAATTAACGATTCGCTAAAATCAATAAAGCACGAGACAACGGGAGCATGCATCTCCTTCGTCTCGTGCTTTATTAGTTAACCTTCGTATTTTTTGACGATCGTCGCCACCCCTTGACCGCCCCCAACGCATAACGTCGCAAGACCATGCGTCTCACCCGTCCGCTCGAGTTCATGGATCAGCGTAACGAGAATCCGCGCCCCGCTCGCACCGATTGGATGACCGAGCGCGATTGCACCGCCATTGCGGTTGAGCTTCTCATGCGGGAACTGTAGCTCCGCATCGACCGCGAGAGATTGTGCCGCGAACGCTTCGTTCGCTTCGATGACATCGATCTCCTCAAGCGTCAATCCCGCCTTATTGAGTGCCTTTTGGACCGCTTGGACGGGACCGATTCCCATGATGCTCGGGTCGACGCCAGACGTTCCGTTCGCGACGATCTCAACGAGTGGTGTCACGCCGAGTTCTTGTGCCTTTGTCGCGGACATGATGACAAGTGCGGCAGCTCCGTCATTGATGCCAGATGCATTGCCTGCCGTGACCGTTCCGTCCTTTTTGAATGCCGGGCGCAAACGACTGAGTGTTTCGACAGACGTGCCCGCGCGCGGAAACTCATCTTGTTCAAAACGAATTGGATCGCCTTTTCGTTGTGGAATCAACACTGGCGTGATTTCCGAAACGAACCGTTCTTCTGCTAATGCCGTCTGCGCTTTTTGCTGACTCGTCGCCGCGAACTGATCCTGGGCTTCGCGGGAGAGTTCATAGGCGTCGGCTAAATTCTCTGCCGTGATTCCCATGTGATAGTCATTAAACGCACACTCAAGTCCATCCTGGATGATCGTATCGACGAGCGGTTGGTCACCCATCTTCAGTCCAGACCGTGCGCCCGATAGGACATATGGCGCTTGGCTCATGTTCTCCATTCCACCAGCAACGATGACATCGGCTTCGCCCGACTTGATCGCCTGATACGCGAGATGGACGGCTGAGAGACCGGATCCGCAGACCTTGTTAACGGTCATCGCTGGACATGTCTCTGGTAATCCGGCAGCGAGTGCCGCTTGCCGTGCTGGATTTTGACCAAGTCCTGCTGAGAGGACGTTACCGAAAAAGACTTCGTCAACGTGATTCCCAGCGACACCTGCTTTTTCGAGTGCCGCACGGATGACTGTCGCACCGAGTTCCGTTGCTTTGACGTCCTTCAAACTCCCATTGAAATTCCCGATCGCCGTGCGCGTCGCACTGACGATGACGACTGCTTCACTCATCTACTCCATCTCCTTATTGAATCGTATATCCTCCATCGAGTACGTTCGCTTGTCCCGTGATCCCTTTTGCTTTGCGGCTCGCGAGGAACAATGCATAATCCGCGATTTCCTCGACGGCGAGCAAACGTTTTTGTGGAACGAGCGGATAGATGACTTCCTCAAGTACCTTCTCAAGCTCGACGTGACGCGTCTTCGCTAAGTCTTCCATCTGATTGCGGACGAGTGGTGTATCGACGTACCCCGGGCAAATCGCGTTAACGGTGATCCCGTGTTCTGCTCCTTCAAGGGCTGCGACCTTCGTCAGACCGAGCAATCCATGCTTCGCCGAGTTATACGCCGCTTTCCCAGCAAAACCGATTAAACCATTGATCGATGCCATGTTAAGAATCCGTCCGTAGCCTTGTTCCTTCATGATCGGAAAGGCATGTTTGATAGCGATGAACGGCGCCGTCAACATGATCTTGATCATCAATTCGAATTTCTCAGTCGGAAACTCTTCAATTGGTGAGACGTGTTGAAGACCCGCGTTATTGATCAAGACGTCGAGTCGACCAAACTGTTCGACCGTCTGCTTCAAGACGGCTTCGACCTGTGCTTCATCGGTGACGTTGAGCGTCATGCCGACTGCTTCATGACCAACTGCGCGAATCGCTGCCGCTGCTTCCTCTGCTGCTTCCGCGCGAACGTCCGTTACGACGACTTTCGCTCCTGCCGCAGCGAACGCTTTTGAGATTTCAAGACCAATTCCGCTTCCTGCACCTGTGACGAGTACGATATCTCCTTGGACCATCTGCTTCACTCCCCTACCGTCACGCGCTCGAGTTCCGGACTGACCGTGAATCGTGCTTCCGTGACTTGTTTGACGTCTTCGACCGTATGACCATTCAGCGTCTCGATCAAGACCATTCCGTCCGGTGTGAAATCAAAGACGGCCCGATCCGTAATCAGACGGTTGACGACGGCGCGTCCTGTCAACGGCAAGGTACATGCTTGTTTGACTTTCGATTCGCCGTGTTTGTTGACATGTTCCATGATGATGACGACGCGTTTCGCTCCGTTAACGAGGTCCATCGCCCCGCCCATGCCTTTGACCATCTTGCCCGGAATCATCCAGTTCGCGAGGTCACCGTTCTGATCAACCTCCATCCCACCGAGGATCGCGAGGTCGATGTGCCCACCGCGAATCATCGCGAACGATTCGGCACTATCGAAATAAGAAGCTCCAGATTGTGCCGTGACCGTTTCTTTACCGGCATTGATTTCGTCGGCATCGACTTCATGATCAAGCGGATACGGTCCGATGCCAAGCAGTCCATTTTCGGATTGCAGCATGACATGCATATCGTCCGGAATCGCATTGGCGATCAATGTCGGAATCCCGATCCCGAGGTTGACGTACATCCCGTCTTCAATTTCCTGAAGCGCGCGTTCAATGATGATCTCTCGTGTCGTTTTCATATCGATCTCCTCCTCAAGCTTCCCGGACAGTCCGGCGTTCAATGCGTTTTTCATAATCCGTTCCGACGACGATGCGCTGGACGTAGACAGCAGGTGTATGAATCTCATTCGGGTCGAGTTCACCGACTTCGACCAGTTCTTCGACTTCGACAATCGTTACTTTTCCGGCTGTCGCGACGATCGGGTTAAAATTGCGTGACGTCTTCCGGAAGACGAGATTCCCGAGTCGATCTGCTTTCCATGCCTTGACGATCGCAAAATCGCCGACGATTCCTTCTTCGAGCAGATACGTCTTCCCGTCGAACTCTTTTTGTTCCTTTCCTTCAGCAATCGGTGTGCCGACGCCTGTTGGTGTATAGAAACCAGGAATGCCAGCTCCACCGGCACGGATACGTTCCGCAAGCGTACCTTGGGGGACGAGATCGACTTCAATCTCGCCACTGAGGTATTGTTGTTCGAACGTCTTGTTTTCCCCGACATACGACGAAATCATCTTCTTGATTTGTCGCGTCTGCAAGAGGAGACCAAGTCCAAAATCATCGACGCCACAATTGTTACTGACGACCGTCAAATCCTTGACGCCCTTTTCTTGTAACGCCGTAATGGATTTTTCCGGGATTCCGCAGAGTCCGAAGCCCCCTACGACTAGCGTCGCCCCGTCAAAAATGTCTGCTGTTGCTTCCGCGAATGATCCGTATACTTTCCCCTGCTTCATCTGATGATGCCCCCTTTAAAAATACTTAGTACAAACCAGTCAAGCTATACAATCCGATCATCAAGAAGACCGTCACTGTCTTGAGAATCGTAATCATGAAGATGTCCTTATACGACTGACGATGCGTCAGCCCCGTAACGGCAAGTAACGTGATGACGGCACCGTTATGCGGTAACGTATCCATTCCGCCGGACGCCATCGAGATGACACGGTGCATGACTTCCGGTGGTACGCCACCCGATGTAATCGCCTGCGTATATTTATCTGACATCGCACTTAACGCGATCCCCATCCCACCCGATGCGGAACCAGTGACGCCGGCAAGCGTCGTCGTCGTAACGGCTCCGTTGACGAGCGGATTCGTGAATGTCTCCGAGATTCCGCTTGAGACGGATTTAAATCCTGGTAACGCCGCAATGACGCCACCGAATCCATACTCAGCACCTGTATTCATGACCGCTAAGAGCGCACCACCAATACTGATGTTCAGACCAGCTTGGAAGTTCGTCTTGATCTTTGGGAAATCATAGAGCATGGCTGCGAGAATTCCGATTAATAACGCCATTTGGACGGACCAGATCGCAAGAACGGCTGGTGTCTCGATTTTTCCGAATGCTTCTAGACCAATCGCCGAAAAATCGAATCCTTCTGGATACCATTTCGGAATCGAAAGTGTGAAGACTTTGTTCATAACGGCAACAAGGACGAGTGGAACGAAGGCAAGAACTTGCCGATAGACCGGTTGACGATCCGTCTCGAGCGTCATTTCTGGTTCATTCTTCAACTCCATCTGCGGTGCGGCACTGGCAGCCGTTGCTTCAAATCCAGCGTATCCTTCACCTGCTTGATGGGCTTTTTTCTTACGTGACTCGAGATACCACATGCCGACGACTAGGATGAACAATCCACCGACTGAGCCCATGATCGGCGCAGCGTAGATATCCGTTTTGAAGAACGTCGTTGGGATGACGTTCTGAATCTGAGGTGTTCCTGGTAAGGCATCCATCGTGAACGTGAACGCACCAAGTGCGATTGTTCCCGGGATGAGGCGTTTCGGGATGTTCGCTTCGCGGAACAAGTTCGCAGCGAACGGATAGACAGCGAACACGACGACGAATAAGCTGACGCCGCTGTATGTAAGAATGGCGCCGAGTAAAACGATAGCAAGGATGGCGCGCTTCGCACCGATCATACGGATGATCGTCTTTGCGATCGACTCCGCGATGCCGGACATCTCAACGACTTTTCCGAAAATCGCTCCGAGGAGGAAGACCGGGAAGTACGCTTTGATGAAGCCGACCATCTTTTCCATGAAAATATTCGAGAAGAAGGGTAACACCCAGTCCGGGTTTGTTAGTAAGACGGCGAACAAGGCACAAATCGGAGCAAATAGGATGACCGAAAAACCACGATAGGCAACGAACATCAATAAGGATAAGGCAAGAAGAATGATGACAAGTTCCATGAGTAAGATCTCCTTCAAATTTAGTAAGCGCTTTCATATCGCTTCTTCATCATTTAACAATGCAGTATCAAGGAGGTCAATTAAATTCCGTTAAACTATAAGTTCAGCTTATAGAAATCATAAGTTCACATTATAGACACAATTAATTTGTCGAGTTTATTTTTTCGGCAAACAGGAGTTAACCCTTTTATGGCGTATGTCTTTTAAGTAACGTACTTTTAATTGAAAGGATGGACATTTCATGAAAAGCATCCTTTTTGACGTTTTGCATAACGTGACGCTATTAATGGCTGGTTTCTATCTGCTCGGAAAATTATCACCGCTCCCGATCACACGTGACTCCCCACGGCTGACACGCGTATTGTACGGTCTTGCTCTAAGTGTCATCTCGTTACTACTCATGCAGATGACGATTGAAGCAGCACCTGGCGTCATGGTTGATTTGCGTCATATTCCGGTCGTCGTCGCTGCCTACTTTGGTGGCGCCATCCCGACAACGATTGTGACGATTGCAATCATCATCTATCGTTTCAGTTTAGGAACGAATCTAGCAGCCTTCACCGCATTCGGCTTCATTGTCGCCGTTGCTTTAGGAACGAGCTTAATCGTTCGCGAAATGCCCTCCTATGCAAAACGGACGTTCACACTTGTGACACTATATGCGACGAGTTTGCACGCCCTTGTCTTATGGATCGTCTTACCAAAACAAATTCTCTTACTCGAAGTGATGGCAGTCGTCATTCCTGCATCGTTCATCAGCAGTTGGCTTGCCCTGCTGATCATTCGTGATATCCGCCTAACGAAACAGTCGTTACGGATGCTCAAGCAAAAAGCACAACTCGACTTTTTGACGGGATTAAATAATTCACGCGCCTTCAATGAATACTTCACAGATGTCAAACAACGATTGATCCTGAGCAAACAGTCCATCGTGTTACTGACGATCGATATCGATCATTTTAAACACGTCAACGATACGTACGGTCATGAAGCAGGTGATGAAGTGCTACGGCAGTTCGCCAATCGACTGCGCGATGGAGTGGCAGAAAGCGGGTATTTATCCCGTAACGGTGGCGAGGAATTCTCTGTCCTGTTTGAGGGCGTGCCACTCGCTGAAGTGATTCCTTTAGCAGAACAATTACGTGAACGGATTGCCTCCAGTCCGTTTCGATTAACGACGACTGACCTGCCACTCACGGCATCGTTTGGTTTAGCGGCTTTTGATGAGACGACCTCTCAAATCGATCAGCTCTTACCGGATGCGGATGCCGCACTTTATCAAGCAAAACAACAAGGGCGAAACCAGGTCATCCTGTTTTCAGCAACAGAAGAATCTGCCGTCAGCTTTCAAGAATAACGATGGACGTCACCTCTGAAATCCGCTACCTTTAAAGTAGAGGCAGGTGATTGACATGAAGTTAACAAAAGGTCCTTATATCCTGATCGGTCTTCTCTTAGGACTCGTGTTCGGATTCATTGGTGACAACTTCTATTTGTATGTATCAGCAGGTATTCTCGTCGGAGCACTGCTTGAATTGTATGTTGCATACGAACAACGCAAAAAAAATAAAAAATCATGATGGAGGTACCAGCATGACATTCAGTGATCTATTCCTTTCAACGCTCTCGTATATCGGTGTCGCGACCGTACTCCTTGCCATCGGTGTTGTCCTGTTCGAGGTGACGACGAAATCGAAGGAACTCGAACTCATCCGTAACGGGAAGAAAGCGGCCGTCTACGCCTTCGGTGGACGTATTCTTGGTCTCGCCATCGTCCTCTATTCGAGTATCTCGAACTCCGTCAGCATTCTCGATATGGTGTTGTGGGGTGCACTTGCGATCGTTTTACAAATCGTTTTATTCTATCTCGCGGATTTACTAATCCCACGTTTGAGCATGACGAAAGAGATTGATGCGAACAACGAAGCAGTCGGCTTACTGCTCCTCTTCTTATCGATTTCGATCGGTTTGATCATTGCTGGGTCGCTTACATATTAAAACGCATGAAAACAGCCCTGGATCATTATATCTAGGGCTGTTTAGATTGTATATCATTTAATCCATATTATAGATTCTAGCTTTATAAGGTCGTAATCTAACTGTGTCATTCGAAACGTTCAAATTTATCCATCCTAAACCCCATCAATATTAATTCCAAACTGAAGTGATTTCTTTTTCAAACATGACGGCCTCTCCTTCTTGAGAACGATCGACCTCATCTTTTATATGATGTACAGGTGCGACGACCTCATTCCAAGCACTCTTCAGATAGTTTGCTTGATCGACGTTCATCGATTCCTTACGATGCATATTGCTTGCAACATATTCAAGCGCCTCAATATAAGTAGTATAGTTCTTCGCTACTTTTTGTAAGGATTTTGATTCTGGATCATTCGACTTGAATTGGAAAGATTTTTCGATGTGGTGCATCGTATCAATCTTCGACCTCAGTTCATTCATGGTCACATTCTTTGTAATGGAATCACCCGTCGAATAAGGTGCAAAGTTAGCCATATCTCGCATCGATCTATCGATGTAGTCTTTTCGATTGACTGAATTGACGGTCTTAGCATCCATCAACTTCTCATGCTCTTTATCTATATAAGGTGTTGTATAAGGGATATATCCTGCTTGATACGAATACAAGCTTCCCCCGATTAATACAATGACTGTCGAATAGAAATATAAATATCGTTTTTTCAAAATACGCTCTCCTTAATGCTATGGAATTTTATGTATCTTACATCCTTCTATTAAGATCTGTAAAAAATGTTCGGGAGCAGTAGACTCCTCATAACATCATTCCTTTCTTTCAAATTGCTAATTTTTCAATCCTTCATCGACTTTTGATCCACGATAAGAAATTTAGAAACTATTACAAAAAGTGGATACGTTAATACAATGGTGATTAAAATGAAGCCTAAACCAGGGCTTGGCATGTCTCCCTCATTCGTGACTGGAATAATCCTACTTATGAGATATGTGAATAAAACAAAATAGACGAACCAGGAAAGACAGATGATTCGTTCAAATGACTTATGTAGAGTGGACTTGAAGGTGATCCGTCTAATTAAAAATGGAATACTGATTAGAGTGATGCATCCGATCATGATATTCAGAGTCCAAAACATACTTGAAGACATATCAGTAAGTCTTATGATTCGATTGATATTTAGCATGAATTGTAATGGAACGAATAAAGCGATGGCATATAAAAAGCTAGCTATGTTGATGTTTAAAAAGGTTTTCATTCAATGAATCTCCTTTCGAAAACAATGTTTTTCCTTGAATCATGATTGATACAATCCACATCTTACCAGACCGTGCTTTAGGAAAAGAGATTTTGAGTGCTGTTTTTCACTTTTTTTAATATTTAAAGTAAGATAGTTCTCTTTTAAATCGTGGTCAAGACTCTTCCTTTGTACGTCTATTAAATGACACACTTCTAATGTGTCGTTCAATAAACTAGAATCCTTAGATGTCCACGGGATGAAAATGATATATTAATTAAAGACTGCATCTTATATCGTTGTACCTAAAGTGTTGTCAAACATTCAATTTTGTTAATTATCGATGAAATCCAACTAAGGGAGACAGTATGAACGAAATACTAATGTATACCAATCTTGCTATTGCAAGTCTTACGATCCTTATTTCCTTTACAAAAAAAGTAGAGCAACCAAATTTTCGAGTACTAGTAATTGGTGTCAATCTATCTATTGTTATAGTAAGTATCGTGCTTTTTATATTTAAAGATAGTGCCACATATAGCACGTTTGTAAAAACACTCTCGATTAGTATCTATATGATATTATTTGTAACCTATGACATCGCAACTAATCGACTTAGAAACATATTAATCTGGTCTTTCCTAGTATGTGCGACTGTACTCATCTCTGGGCTTTTATTAGAATAAAATAATAGCGTTAAAATGACCTGATGTAGCAATCAGGTCATTTTAACGCTATTGAGATGAATGTTTCGAGTAAGGAACGAATTCAATCTGCACAGTACATGATAAGCTTTTCAAACATCGTTGTAATGAATAGATACGTAAAATGATTTTACGGAGTAATCATCACCATAACGAAAAAACATACAACAGCCGCTAAAATAGCACCTGTTATCATTTTGAAAACAAATGCCCAGTAAGATAACGATTGTCTGTTATACCGATCCAACTGCCGGATAGGTAAATTAAGTACGAGCAGAATAACTCCAAATGTTAAAATCATAAAAATATTTGTGTTGAGTTCATAGCGACCAATTAGCATTGTCGTGATAAACAGTATAAAACAAGCAATATAACATCGTATTAATAGTCCTTTATTCACATATCCACCTCACGGATCAGCATGATTATTTCCTTTTTCATACTATACATTATAGATTCCATACGTATGCTTTTATTTTTCTTTTCGAATAAAAGAGCTACATCCTGATATAACATATCGCTATTTCAACTAAATATACGCGAGGCGAAACAAATGAAAATTAAGCTGCAAAAATTAAATGATATCGAAACTCATCAATACATACCGATCAAATGTAATAGTTCTTTTCCTGAAGCCTATTACGCAGATCTTTTAGGAAATATGGATGAAACATCGCTACAGTTCATTTAGAAAAAATTGCAAATCAATATGTTGTATTTCTACATGAGATTTCATTATTTTATCGATGAAAATGTCACAGAGTACTGCTTAGATCAGAATTTATCTATCGATTGGCTAGGTGAAGGAAATAGCTATAAATTCGCTAAAATAGACGTTGATACCATTCAAAAATTTAAAAAATGTTTTTTCTTAATCAATTTAATCACTGAACGCATGGGAGATGTCACGTTATTTTCGGTAAGCGATAATTTAGAGATTCCGAGTGGTGAAGCCCTTATAACAGATGGTAGATTTTTTATAACTGAGAACAGCGAAAGGGAACGTGTTAAAGTTCTTATTTCGGAAGACGTATATGGCACGTTTCGCTTGATGTCTAATGATCCGATGTATACTCTGAAATCCTTAAAGGAGAAGTTAGACGAATTGATTTTCTTTGTTTAAAGAGCTACTAACTCATAAAAAAACTTTCATATTCTTAAAAAACTTTTTCTAAATATACGGCTATGTTATTGCAACTACAATTAAAACGGCTAGAGCCCGTTCAAATCCTGGACTCAAGCCGTTTAAATACCTCATAGCTAATTGCTGTTATTTTTCAAGCTCCTCTAGCTCAGTCCGCGAACGTGGAAAACCATTCGCTTGCCACTCGGCTCGATAGATCGAATCGAGTTTCGTCAATCCGACCTCATCCGGGTCCTTCGCAGCATCTGGACTCGGATCCTGATCGAGATGCGCTAAATAGTCACGTAACGCATCTGTCTGTGTTCCCTGTTCCCGCTTCCTGTATAACAGTAGACTCGCACCGGCAATGACACCTGCTCCGAATAAATACCGTTTTTTCAAGCCCATACGGTTTCCTTCTTTCTTCCCTTAAACCAATCCACCGCCGTCACGTAGTCGTGGATGCGCGATACGTTTGACCTTTCCCTCTTCGACCGTCAGGACATGATCGGGCTGTCGCTCGAAGTAACCCGTCTCGAGTACACCAGACCAGCTCTTCACTTCTTTTGCGAACAATCGGACGTCCGAGATGGCTGATAAGTCTACGTCAAGAATCACGTGCCCTCCATCTGTAACGAAGGGACGATCGTCTTTCAGCCGCAACGTTGCGGATACATGCTTATCACGCAACCGTTGTCGTACATACGGTAACGCAAACGGATCCAGTTCGACCGGTAACGGTCCGCTTAAATGATGGACGAACTTCGAGGAATCTGTCAGATAGAGCAATTCCCGACTCATCAGTGCGACGATTTTCTCGCGAAATAATGCACCGCCACCACCTTTGATTGTTTGAAAGCGTCCGTCAATCTGATCAATCCCATCGATCGTCACATCGATTTCCATTCCCTCTTCCAAATCAATCAACGGAATGTGTAACTGTTCCGCGAGTCGTACCGTCGCAAGTGACGTCGCTACGCCCCGAATCTGTAGACCTGCCTGCACAAGTGGACCGAGCGCCTCGATGAACCGTTCCGTCGTCGAGCCCGTCCCAAGACCCACTATCATCCCGTCTTTCACGTAAGTTAGTGCTGCCTCAGCGACTAATTGTTTCTCCTGTTCATACATCCGCATCCCTCCCTACATTTCTGTTCCCGTTTCGATTCGTCTTCAATCGACGGAGAGAGAGGATTCCGTTAACGTCAGATACTGCTCAATCGCCTGGACGAGCGGTTGCTGGGCTTCCATCCAAAACGCGACAGATGTCGGATCAGCATCGAGATGACGGTTAACGATCTCATCGATCGTCGCTTGACCGGAATCATGCATGACCGCTTCAAAGACTGCCGAAAATTGACTCGGATCCGCTTGAACCGTCTGATACAGACTATTGCTGAGCAGATAACCGATCGTGTAGGGAATGTTATAGAACGCAAGATTCGGATTGAATAAATGACTGATGTACATCCATTTATATCGCGCCGGTTCAGGCAATACTGGACCATAGGCTAACCGTTCTTCCTCTTGCAGGAGTTCACTTAACCGTTCGGCACTGACCGTCCCTTGTTGACGTTCCGCATAAAAACGTTGCTCGAACCGGAACATGCCGGGAACGATGCTGGCATATTTCAGCCCTTCTCGGATCTTGACCTCTAGGAGAGCGAGTACTTCTTCTCGTTCCGTCGTCTCTTTGATGGCAGCATCGAGCACGAGATTCTCCATGAACGTCGAAGCCGTCTCCGCGATGCTCGTTCCTTTGATTTGATTTAAATAGGGTTCGTCTTGCAGTAAATAATTATGATAGGCATGACCAAATTCATGAGCGAGCGTCGCGACATCCGGATAACTGTCGCGGTACGTCATAAAGATCCGGCTCTCCTTGGCAATCGGAAAGGCAGCGCAGAATCCGCCCTCTGCTTTTCCAGGACGATTCTCTGCATCGACCCATCCCTCACTAAACACGTTTTCCGCGAAGGCGCCAAGCTGCGGATTCAATCGTTTGAATTGTTTGGTTACAATCGACTGTGCCATCTCAAACGGAACGTGACGCGCGGAGCGATAGGTGTTCGTCTCAAAATCATGCCATTCTCCCGTCACCCGATCTGCTTGGGCAATCTTTCGGGCGTAATAGGCGTGAAAGAGGTCGCGGTGTTGATCGAGTGCTTCCATCATCGCTTTTAGGCTCGCTTCCGAGATTCGGTTCTGCTCAAGCAACTCAGTCAATGGTTGCTCCCAGTTCCGCATCTTGTAGGATTGCAATCTGAAGCCGGCAATCCGGTTCAGAATCGTCGCAAACAGGTCAGCTTCTTCGGCACAAGTGGTGTCAACTGCTGTCGCTGCCGCTAGACGAGCCGAACGGTCAGGTGCGAACATCGCTTCGTGTAGCCCTTGACCGATCGTGACCTGCTTTTTTTCCAAGTCGACGCGTAATGCCATGAAACGCTGTTTGTAAAGCTGTCCCCAGCCTTGGAACCCATCCACACCGAGATCCTGCAATAATTGTTCCTGCACTAGTGGTGCACGACGGGACTGGATGTCACGGCGTTCGCTTAAGAAAAAGGCATACGGTGAATCCATGACGAGCATTTCCCACTCTTCTTGTGACAGTGCGGCGATCTTTGTATCGAGTGCTGCTGCCTCACTGCGCACCATCGCTTGTACGATTTCAATCTCTTCGAGCAATGAATGGACTTCTGAGCGCGTGACATCTTCTGCATATAAGCAATAAATGAAGTCGCTCCATTCCTCGACGTCGCGCGCGACTTGCTGATAACGCTCGACCTGTTCTGCCACATTTGCCGGACGTTTCGTCAACGCCGCTTGTATCGTAGCAATTCCTGCTTTGACATCGTTAATCGTGTAGAGTTTTTCTAATTGCCATCGTGTGTGTTTCATGCTTTTCCTCCTATGCGTGATCTATTCGTTCTTTCATTCGTGAGGACACTCGACTTCTCCTGTATTTTCCATCAGACACAAAAAAACTCCTTCAGCCATTGACTGAAGGAGGACATTCTCATAAGACGAAGAAGTAGACACATAGGAAATGCGCTAAGCTACCAAGTAGTACGAAAATATGGAAGATTTCATGGAATCCAAGATGTTTGAACGATAAGATACGTGGCTTCAGCCCATAGATGATGCCACCAATCGTATAGAAGATACCACCAAGGAACAATAATCCGATACCAAGCGGTGATAAGACTTGCGCGAGTGGTGTGATCGCAAATACCATGATCCAACCCATTCCGATGTATAGCGTCGTTGATAACCAACGTGGACTGTTGAACCAAACCAATTTAAAGGTGATTCCAGAGACGGCAATCAACATAACGATGCTGAACAAGACCCAACCGGTCGGACCGTTCAGACTGACGAGACAAAACGGTGCGTAAGACCCGGCAATCAACAAATAAATCATCGAATGATCCAACCGACGCCAGATCGCGATCGCCCGGTCGCTCGCAAGCACCATATGGTAGGTCGCTGAGACGGCATAGAGCGCCATCATACTGACACCAAAAATAATCGCTGCAACAATCGCAAGTGATGCCCCCCGTTCTAACGATGCCTTGATGACAAGTGCCAGTAACCCGACAAAAGCAAAGACAGCCCCCCCAAGATGCGTTAATCCATTAATCGGTTCTCTCATATAAGCTTTCACTTTCGTTCCTCCCCTGATATGTAGTTTTGAATACTACATGGCGTTATATACGTATTCTATCATATGATGGAGAAGTAGAAAGTCCTATTTTAGCGATTTTGGAGGTTTTTTTATGACACATTCTGACGACACGAGACAAGATCGTCAATTACGGCTCGAAGATATCCCGAATATCGATCTTTATATGGATCAAGTCATCCAACTGTTCGAGCGGACATTTGAGGAAACGACGCGAAGTGCAGACGAGACGATTTTGACGAAGACGATGATCAACAATTATGCCAAGAAGAAATTATTCTTTCCGGTCACGAATAAAAAGTATACAAAGGAACACTTGATTCTGATCAGCTTGATTTATCAATTGAAAAGTTCGTTTTCGATCAATGATATCAAGACGATGCTTACGCCCTTAAACGAAGGCATCGAACAGGATCAACTCGATCTTGAAGGGTTTTATCGCAATTACCTCGAACTGACGGAACGAAATACAGCCCGCTTCGTCACCGAACAAGACGCTCTGACCGCCTCGACGACCGACCCACTGGAACAGATTTTAGCGTTGGCTCATATGAGTAATTTGTACCGGCGTGCAGCAGAACGATTGATTGACACTCAACTGAAAAAATAAGAGAACGCTTCCACTGCGTGATACACTAGAAGAAAAGGCAAAGGAGGAACAGTCATGGAGATCGCGACGACTTTCTTGCGACAGCTGGATCATATCGCACCAGACTTCAGAACGTATCAGGATGGCATTCTAATCGAACTGGCATTTGATCGGACGATCGGCACAGAGCAGGTTTCCGCAAGCGCATTACTTGAAACGGCAGACGATTTAACGGCACGACTACGTACGCAAACGACACAAGCATTACTGCTCGCTTCGAAAATCCATGCCTTTGACACTCATGCACCGAGCCGGATTGCTGAGATGATGTCGATTCATGGCTATTTTAAATCGCATCGTTTGTCGCATCCCTTGAATGCATACTCCACTGCCCTGTTCATCAGTCGTCTTTCTCCACAGGACGCGGTACTCGAGCGGACCGCTCAGTTATATGCTCGTCTCAAAAAACAGCATCGTTTCATCGTGTCACCGCTATTGACCTCCTTCGTCTATTTTCACGCCGCGACACGCGGTGAGTTAGACGAACTCGCCTCGCGTATCGAAACAGTCTATCAACGACTGAAACGACGATTCGGTCGCGCCCAACAGACGTATATCGTCGCCTTGTTATTCGCTTTATTACCAGAGGATGAGTGGGATCGTTATCTCGCGCAATTAGAGGCGTCCCGTAAATTACATCGTAAGCATCACGTGCCCCTGTCCTTTCATGGTATGCTCGCGCTACTCGGTGATCCAACCGTTCACGCTTCGTCACTCGAACAAATGGCAGAGGCGTTACGGTCTGATTTACATTTTAAGTATCGGAAGGACTTAGTCTACTTGACGGCAATCCGATTATACTTGAGTCAACAAACGATCCTGCAACAGCTCTTCCCATCTTCAATTCTCCCGCCGGACAGTGCCGATGTGATGCCGTTCTTACTCTTCCCTGTTGATTTGACCGATACGTCCCATGCGACGGACGGCGGGATCGACGGAGGATTTGATGGTGGCGGTGACGGCGGCGGGGGTGGCGAATAAAATTCAAAAACAATACAGCAAAAAGGGCAATCGACGCGTGGCATTACTGCCGAACGTCGATTGCCTTTCATTTTAGTCATTCTTTATCTTGTTGGTTGTCATCATCAGACGGCTGGACATCGCCATCTTCATCTGAAGCATGGGACAAATCGGGTGCCTCTTCACTCGAAGCTTCTTCACTTGATTGATCTGCTTCTTGCTCTTGATGCTTCGATTCCTCTTCATCCTTCGATTTTTCTGGAACCTCCGCATGGTTTTGCGGATCACGCCCCGCAATCTCATCCTTCGTCATTCGGTTACCTGAAGTAATCGGATCCGTTTCTTTATCGTGTTGATCAGCCATTTGGCATCCCCCTTAAAATGTACTTGTTCTACCTTTTAAGGTATTCCCGACTGAAGAACGGTTAAACCTCAGCACGTCCTCGTATAATATCCTCAACAAGTAGTTGATCGATCGGTTGAGGATGATGGACCTCGTATCCTTGCACATACAACAATTCATCTAACGTTTGAATGTGCTGCAGCTGTGACGGTGTTTCGACTTCCTGAATCACGAGCGCGATGTTCAACGTCGACGTCAAGGAATGGACAGAGCGAATCATCGAGCGCTCCAACTGATTTTGAACGAGACGACGCGTAAAGATTGGATCGAGTTTGACCGCTTGGACAGGCAAGCGTAACAACGAATTGAGTGACGCATAATGACTACCGAAATGATCGACGGTCAGACGATAGCCTGCTTGGCGTAACTGTTCCAAGCGTTTGATCGCAAAACGACGACGTGTTTGCAGTACTTCCTCACGAATTTCAAGAATGAGACGCTCATCCGGGAAGTAAGACTCTTCTGTTAGTCGAATTAACTCGGAAAAGAGTTGATCCGACTCGAACTGATTTGCCGATAGATTGACGGCGACCGAAATCTTACGACCAAACATTTCTTCTAGCCGACGTTGATCCAAGATTGCCTGACAGATCGTAAATCGACCAATGTCCGGAAAAATCTCCATCTTCTCAGCAATCGGAATGAAATCCGTCGGACTGACGAAGCCAAGCACTGGGTGGTTCCAGCGCAAAAGTGCTTCAACCGCGACATAATGTTCTTGTTTCGCATCGACGATCCATTGGTAATAAAGCTCGAACTGCCCCCGTTCCAGTGCATGCGACAGCTCTGATTCAAGGACCGATGCAAACGGGTGCTGTTCCGCATGCCGGTTTGGATTGACGAACGAAGTCCGTCGTTTTCCGTCGTGTTTGACTTGTTGCATCAAAGCTTCCGCTGCATAAATCTGCGTCTGACGACTCGCCATGTCACCCGTCAAGAGACTGACACCAGACGATGCCGTCACGTGAATCGGTTCGTCCGCGACACCAACGATTGGTTGCTCGATCGCTTCCGTTACGATGCGGGCATAGTCTATTGCATGCTGTTCGAATTCTTGCTCTTGCTCAAGTTCTGCCAATACGACGAACTCATTACCATCCATCCGTCCGACGACATGATTCGGTAACGGTACATATTTTAGACGACTTGCAATTTCACGCAACACTTCATTCCCTATCCGGTAACCGTGCGTAGCATTGATCGCATGAAAACGGTCGAGGTTCAAGACCATCAAGAAAGCTGGATGAATCGTCACACTCGAAATTAAACGATTCATATAGCGTTCGTTATAGACATCTGTCAAAGCGTCTTTGATGACATACGTTTCAACGTTGATTGATTTACTAATGATGTCAGCGTAATGTTCCACAAGTGCAATATCCTGCTCCTTGAAGTCAAATGGTTGATCGTCGAAGGCGCATAACGTCCCGATCTTCTCATTCTCAGCATTCTTGATCGCCACTCCCATGAAACTTCCGTTCCCGAGTGCTTTCGTAACCGGATGATTGACCGTCAACGGGTCATTGAGCAATTCACTGATTGAAACCTTTCCATCCGTTTCATCGACGACTAGCTTACAGAGAACGTGTTGGAAGACATGGGTCGAGCCTTCTTCAATCAATTGTCGCTCTTGATTGATGGCCTTGACGACAAAGTTGCTATATGAATCATTTAATGCAAAAAATAACGTATTGACGCCGATCCGTTCACTGAGTTTTTCAAGAATTTCCTCGACGAGCGGATGCAATGCTTCATAACGAATGTGTGAGTTATTCACCGTGTCTTCCTCCTTTCTCAGTCGATTGTCGGTCATGCGTCGAGCGGGAGTTGAATGATAAAGGTACTGCCCTCTCCTTCCGTCGATTGGACGGAAATCGCTCCCCCATGATCAAGCACGATCATGCGACAAATCGCGAGCCCTAAGCCGGTTCCACCGATTTTACGTGTATCCGAGTTATCTGCTCGGTAAAACTTGTCAAAGATATAAGGTAAAGCTTTCTCTGGTATACCGAGCCCTTCGTCTGAAATTTCAATCCGTAATTGATCCGACTGGTTTGACCCTTTGATCCGGATTGCGCCACCTTCAGGTGAATATTTAATCGCGTTCATGATCAAGTTCGTGAACAACTGTTTCATCTTTTCACTGCTTGCTGAAATCGTATAGGATCCCGGATCAAATTGGACACTGATACGATGTGCGCGACTCGCGAGATCAAACAGTGGTTTCATCTCGAACATCAATTGTTTCACATCAAGCGGTTCTTTTTGTGTGCCATGTGTCGAGTCTTCTCCTTTTTGAATTTCCAGGATGTCATTGATCAATTCCGCCAAACGAACGGTTTCTGAATGAATCGTCTGCAAATACCGCTTTTGTCGCTTCGGATCGACTTCTCGTTTCATCAATAATTCAGTGAAGCCCATGATGGAAGAGAGCGGTGTCCGCAACTCGTGCGACACGATCGAGACGAACTCTGCCTGCTTGAGGTCGAGTTCCTTATCTTTCGTCACATCACGCAAGACGAGCATCATGCCCCATTCGACGTTCGCGATTGCAATCCGCTCAGCGTAAGCACTGAGGAGCAAGTTTCCCCGAAATGCTGATAGTTCGATCGTTTCTCCCGGAATATCTCCATTCATTAGTTGACCGATGTAGTCATGGAGTGCGTCTGGCTGATCGACATGTTCAAACAACGACGTCGCCCGTTCGTAGGCGTGGCGGAATCCTTGCGCCTGATTGACGAGCTTCGGTGGAAACATGTTCAACAAAGCTTGGTTCGCATAGATCTGTTCCCCACTACTCTCGATGTATAGGACAGCTTCCCGAATCGAGTCCAGTAGCTGATACGTCTTGATCTTTTCATGCTCCATCTGATGGAACAGGAGATGGCGTTCAAGCGTCATTCCGAGTTTTCGTGATAGATCAAGTAAGTCCCCGACTTGCTCTAGGTTGAACTGAGGAAAAGCATGACGAATATAAAGTAACCCGACGACTTGTCCGTTACTTGGAGATTGGACGGGGATCGCCGATTCGAACTGATCGCCAAGTGGTAATTGAACCGATTTACGCATGACGAACGCCCGGCGTAAGACTGAATATTGATCGAGATCTTTTTCAATCAACTCCATCTCGTCGATGCCTTGCGCGACGAAATGATTCAACTGTTCGCGACGGTACAAGAGAATGGCCCCTTCTTCCACATCAAGCAGTTGCAACAGAATCGTCAAGACAGTTTCACAAGCCGCTTCGACATTTTGCGTCGCTAACGCTTCCATGATTTCATTGCGTTGCTTTAATTTCAGTTCGACTTCTCGTAAATTCTGTTGTAATCGATTGATTTCACGTTGATCGAGTGATGTGAGTCGTGCCTCAGCTGATGCTGGAACCGTTCCTTGGCGCAATCGGTAAGGACGGTCCTTCGAGTGGTCGCGTAAGATTCGTTTCAACGTGTATCCTCCTTTCTAAATGCATTCCTGTTACAAATTATAGCATGGTCCCTATTTGATCGACAGTTCGATTACTGTCTTGCTTATATGCTGGTTTGCACTAATGTACGAAATGCTTCTTCAAATGCGCGGTCCGCATCGCGCGTCCGTTTTTTCGGTCCTTTCGTCCGTCCCCCGGCTCGTCGGATTTGTTGTCCGACATGGCGTGTGTGGAGCAATAAATCGATATTATCGTTCGTGAACTGACGACCATTTTGATCGAGCGCGAGCCCCCCTCGCGCTAAAACGAGTGCGGCTAGACCGTAGTCTTGCGTCACGACGAGATCGCCGCGTTTCATCCGATTGACGATTGCGTAATCGACGGCATCTGGTCCTTGTCCGACCGTGATCGTCGTCGCCCCCTCCCGCATCATCTGATGTGCTGTATCACAAACTAAAAAGACGTCACGTCCCTGTCGGTGTCGAACGACTAGATCGACAACGGGACATCCGTCCGCATCTACGAAAATAGACATCTGAATCCTCCCTTATTGTTTCCACTATCAGTGTCACAAACCAAAAGATTTCTTGTCAAGTCGCGTTTCCCATTTGACCGTTTCTTCGTTCTTTCGGACAATGGAAAAGAGAGGATGTGTTGAAATGAACGCTGCGACGTTCCAATCTTTTTACCTGTTATTGAAAAAAACGAAACCCCCGATCGGATTATTATCCGCTGCCGTTTCCGTCTCTGTCATCCAAGCGCTGGCTGCCCTCGCCATTCCTTGGTTCTTAAAAACGTTGATTGACGGGTTTACAGTCGATCGACTGACTCCACAGCTGATCAGTTTGTTCGTGATCGTCTTCGTCGTCCAAGTCGTCGCGAATGCCTTGTCAATCTATTGGTTACAGATCGTCGGTCAACGGATCGTCGCCAATTTACGAACGCTTTTATGGAAGCATCTACTGACGCTATCGATTCCATTCTATGATGAGACGAAATCTGGTGAACTCGTCTCGCGACTCAATAGTGATGCTACGACTCTTCAACAATTGCTGTCGGAGCAACTTGTCCGCCTGCTGACATCACTCGTCTCGATCATCGGGGCGATCACGATCCTATTCTTCCTCGACTGGCAAATGACACTCGTCATGGTCATCGCTGTACCCGTGACGTTACTAATCATCATCCCGCTCGTGCGGAAGCTGCATAAGATATCTCGTGAGACTCAGAAGGAACTCGCAGGGTTATCCGGTTTTTTTGCCGAGATGCTCGGTGAAGTCCGACTCGTCAAATCGCAAGCGACTGAACCCTATGAGCTCGACCGTGGGAAAACTCGAATTGAGAATCTTTATGATTATGGCGTCAAGGAAGGACGAATTCAAGCCCTCTTGTTGCCGATCTTTAACGTCACTTTGACGACGATGTTGATCTTGATCATCGGCTTTGGTGCTTACCGCGTTGCGACGAACCAAATCACAGCAGGTGAACTCGTCGCCTTCTCGCTCTATTTATTCCAAATCATGACGCCGCTCGTGACGATGACTGAATTCATCACGAAGTTACAGAAAGCACGTGGAGCAACCGAGCGAATCATCGAGCTTCTCGATGAGACACCAGAAGCGCCTGGAGCGCTTGTTGCGCCGCGTCCGTTTACGGACGTCACGGTCGATCACCTATCATTCGGATACAATGAGACGCCTATCCTACAGGATGTCAGCTTTACGTTACCACGCGGCAAGACGACAGCGATCGTCGGTCCGAGTGGATCCGGGAAGACGACATTATTCGCGATACTGGAGCGATTCTATCAACCGACGTCCGGGCAGATCCGACTCGGAGATCAATCCATCACTGATTTGACGTTATCGTCTTGGCGCCAAGCGATCGGCTATGTCGCCCAAGATTCACCTGTTTTATCAGGAACGATACGTGACAATCTCGTCTACGGTCTTGCAGAAGACGTCAGTGAAGACAAAATCCGTGAGGCTGCACGGATGGCGAATGCCGATACGTTCATTGAACGTTTTCCGGAGGGGTATGCGACAGAAATCGGAGAACGGGGTGTCAAGTTGTCCGGTGGTCAACGCCAACGAATTGCGATCGCACGCGCACTCCTGCGTGATCCAGAAATCCTGTTGCTTGACGAAGCGACATCTAGTCTTGACTCCGAGTCCGAGCGGGTCGTTCAGGAGGCACTCGAGCGATTAATGGTCGGACGGACGACATTCGTCATCGCCCATCGTCTCGCGACGGTCCGTCATGCCGAGCAAATCATTGTCCTTGAAGACGGTCAGATTTCCGGCATCGGGACACATGATCGCCTCGTCGTCGACAATCCATTGTATAATAAGCTCGTAACGCAACAATTCATCGGCACGGAACGTGCAAGGGGGAATCACGTATGAAGACAGTCGGTTTCATCGGATTAGGTGTCATGGGACAAGGAATGGTCCGCAATCTGCGCAAGGCAGGTTTTACAGTCAAAGGATACAATCGCACAAAAGAGAAAGGACTCGTCCTTGAAGCAGATGGTGTCGAAATCGTCGATACGATTCAAGACGTCGTCACGGATGTCGACGTCGTCATCTCGATCGTCGGTTATCCGCAAGACGTCGAACAAATCTACTTCGAAGACGGAATTCTCGATCATGCGGCACCCGGAACGATTCTAATCGATATGACGACATCCAGTCCGGCTCTTGCAGAACGAATCGCGCAGGAAGCGACAGCACGCGGTCTTCAGGCACTGGACGCACCTGTCACGGGTGGTGACCTCGGTGCGAAGAACGGGACACTCGCCATTCTCGTCGGTGGGGAAGAAGCGGCGTTCGCACAAGCAAAGCCATTATTTGAGGCGATGGGAAAATCGATTGCACTCTTCGGTGGCCCTGGTAAAGGACAATCGGCGAAACTCGCTAACCAAATCGCGATCGCCGGCTCGATGATCGGAACAGCGGAAATGCTGTTGTTCGTCACGCGGTCCGGGATTGATCCGACGCAATTCATCGAGACGATCAAATCTGGATCAGCGGGTAGCTGGAGTCTTGAAAACTTGATTCCACGCGTTATCGCTGAAAACTACTCACCTGGTTTCTTCGTCAAGCACTTCATCAAGGATATGCGTCTTGCCCTCGAACGCGGCGCTGAGATGGGCATCGCGACACCTGGTCTTGCACTGACGAAGGATTTATATGAACAACTTGCTGAGCTGGGTCATGCCGATTCTGGTACACAAGCACTTTATCTGTTGCTCGCCGAGCGTTCACGCGCTTCCGTGGAATAAGTAAAAGCCTGTACGCTACGTCTACTGACGTAATGTACAGGCTTTTTACGTTCATCCCTCGACGGATGATTGACGTGTTGGTTTCAAGCGTTCATAGAAGTGTGCCATCGTCGTATCGAAGTACGGCGTCAAGAAGATGACACCTACAGTACTAAGTAATGCGAGGATACCCCAGCCGATGAAACTCAAGTAAAGCATGATCAGTTCACGCTTATGTCCTTTCATCATCCGACGACTCTCACCAAGGACTTGCCAAAACGACAATTCCGGTCGATCGACCAAAATGTACGGAACGAGGCGATACGCTAGATAAAAGTACAATGCCGGTAAAATCAAAAATGATCCGACATAAACCAATACCGTCACGATTGCATACGCGGCAATCGTCCGGAAGGCACGTCGAAACGAAGAAAATCCTTCGAATAACGTTCCGATTCCCGCGGACTCTCCGCGCGTGAAACGTAAGTACGCAATTGTTCGTCCCACTGTCACCGGTGCAAGGACGATCGTTACGACCATATTCAGAGCAATGAAGCGCACCATGCTATCAATGTTATCTTGGTCAAATGACATCCGGCTTGCAGCGAGTGCAAAAATGAGGAAGTAGATGATCGAGATGCTTAATCCGACCAACCAACGTCCTTTTAACGTACCAAGAGCAGCTTGTTTCAATTGTTTAGGGTTCATGTCGTACTCCTTCATATCCACTATTTCCACTTTTGATTTTAGCCCAGTTTCCTTGAAAAACCTAGTTATCCCACTCTGCTTTTCATCTGCTTGAAGCGAATCGTCGAAAAGTCGTCACGAGCGCAAAAAATCCATTTCTCTCATCTCATCAGATTTGAAAAATGGATTCGTGCGATATAGGATTAGCCCAGAAGTCGCGTCAACGCCTTGACACTTTCTTTTTGAATGACACCGTCTTGTAAGACAGCCGATCCCACATGTAGCTCGGACGCCTTCGTTGCCTCAAGAAGCGTTTTTGCATTCTCAAGTGTGATACCGGATCCCGGTAAGATGATCAGGTCCGGATGTTCCTCGATCAAGCGCGCAATCGTCTCTTTACCTTCTAGTGCCGTCGCTTGGCCACCTGACGTTAAGATCCGATCGACTTCCGGAAAATCAGCGAGCACTTCTGCCGCTTCGAAAATATCACGACTGCTGTCAATTGCCCGGTGGAACGTCAATGACAGCTCCCCTTTATGTTTGATAATACGACCAAGGAAACCTTCGTCGATGCGACCGTCTGCAGTCAATGAGCCAACGACGATTCCGGCTGCGCCGAGTTCACGGATCAAATCGATATCCGTGATGATCGTCTCCTCATCTGATTTCGAATAGACGAACGATTTGCTGTGTGGGCGCACGAGGACGTGAACTGGAATTTCAACCGTCGAGACGACCTGGCGAATCAGTCCGTAGCTCGGAGTTAATCCCCCTTCGGATAAGGCAGATACGAGCTCAATTCGCTGTGCACCGGCTTGTTCTGCTGCGACCGCTTCTTCTACGGTCGATGCGATGATTTCTAACATGATACATCCCTCCCGCATCAGTGTATCATGAGACAACCATCCAGTTCACGCGTTCGTTGAACAGTTTCATCTCCCATGATGGCGGATAGGAAGCTGGACTAAGGACGATTTTCGCACGTCGGAACTCCGCCACCTTATATTTTCGGTTTCCTTGGAATTCGTCATTGGCCAAGAACGCATAGACATCTTTCGTACAGCTGATGACCGCTTTTTGGATGAGTGACGACTCGATATCATCACTGACGAATCCCCGTTCGATTTCCGCTCCATCAAACGACAAAAAACAAGCATCGAAGGCATAGGCATCCAGCGCTTGCAATACCTCGACCCCGACCGTCTGCCCATATGCATCGACTGTTCCACCTAACAACCGAATTTCCCCCGTGAACGGTCCCGTCTTACGGCACTGCTCCAAGTGACTGGCGACGATGAGTGAATTCGTGACGATCGTCGCGTTTCCCGTTAAATAAGGTAACAAGTGCTCAACCGGTTCGCCTCGCCCGAGAAAGATGCAGGAATAATCACTGAGCCACCCTTTCGCATAGCGTGCTAAACGACGAGACAACTGATCCGTCCGCCGCGAGATCGGTGTCTCCCGTTTTCCTCCTTGATAGATGGCACCTCCATAGACGCGCTTCAATTGCCGTTCGCGTTCCAGTTCCTCTAAGTAGCGTCGTACCGTTTCTCCCGAGACATCGAGACGTTCGATCAAATCCTTCGTCATGACTTTCCCTTCCTCTTCCAGCCATTCCATGATGCGTGATTTCCGCTCTTCTCCTAACAACGACACGTGCGCTTCCCCCTTTACAGACAAGTTCTAGTTCTAGTGTAGCGAACGTCTGTAAAGGTCTTGTAAATCCGGTGTAAATAAACGTGTAGTTCCTATGAAATGTCGTTGAATTCGTCCGTTATCCGACTTTTCATCAAACGAAAGACGCGTCTGCCTCTCGATGAGTGAGAAGCAGACGCGTCTTCATTCGTTCATTCAGACGATTTCTTTGCAAAGAGTGGAATCTTAGACTCTGTTCCTTGGCGAATCCGTTGGATGTTATCACGATGCTTGAAGATGACGAACAACGCAAGAACCGTAAAGAACGTCGGAACGATCCAGTCGTTCGTCAAGACGCCGATGGTGATGGAAACAACAATCCCGACACTTGCTGCTACGATCGAACTGAGCGACACCATCCGACTCAGGCGAAGTGTCGTCAAAAAGGACACGAGCAGAAAGATGAAGAGAATCGGACTCGTCACGAGCAACATCCCACCAGACGTCGCAACTGCCTTTCCGCCCTTGAACTTTGCGAAAATCGGATAGATATGACCGACGACAGCCGCTAATCCAGCAAACAGCGGATGCACATCCGCGCCCATTAAGATTGGAACAAGACTCGCGACGGCTCCTTTTCCAAGATCACCGATCAAGACGATGATTCCTGCCTTTTTCCCCAAGACACGGAACGTATTCGTCGTTCCGAGATTCCCGCTACCGTGTTGACGAATATCGATTCCGTGTCCCCATTTCCCGACAAGTAATGCGAACGGAATCGAACCGAGCAGATAGCCAAGAACCAAAATCCCTATGATTTCAATCATAGTCAACCTCCAACCTCTTAGTGACCGACTTTCATATATTCCTCAAGAGTCTGTCCGTTATTTTTAATTTGTGTCGCGACATCGACACCGACATAACGAATGTGCCATGGTTCATACGTGTATCCTGTTCGGGATTGGAATCCACGATCATAGCGAACGATGAATCCGTACTTCGCTGCGTTGTTCGCGATCCATTTTCCTTCTTTCGTATCGCCAAGAGCAGCCGTTAATCCGTTGCCCACGCTCGGTGACGAGATATCAAATGTCAGACCGGTCTGGTGTTCACTGTGACCCGGACGCGCCGAATACTGATCGGCAGCTGCCTTACCGTCACGTGCGACATAATTATTATACAATACTTTTTGGCGTTCGCCGGAACGGAATCCACTGACAGCGTTTAATGTCACGCCTTCTTTTTTAGCAGCGGCAAACATCTTTTCCATCTGTTTCGCAGCTGGAGCTCGCATGTAGCTCTGCTCAAGTACACCTGAGTATGAGAAGCTGACGTTCGGGACGACGAGATCCGACGGTTTGTAGTCGATCGGCAAGCTATATTTCTTGTTGACGACGACGAGCATTCCAAGCGAAAGATCGGCTTTAGCATCTGCAGATTTATCGACGTCCGGTGTCTCATCTTCTGGTTTTGATGGTTTTTCTTGCTCAGGATCCTGAGACGAACTATCCGGTTTATCCGTCGATTCGTCTTTTTTGTCCTCTGTCTTGTTCTCAGATGTTGCAGAATCATCTTTTTTCTCTGCCTCATCCTTTGTCGTCTCATCCGAAGACCCTTGGTCCTTTTGTGTCGTCTCCTCGGATGATTTGTCTTCTTGTTTTGCTTCTTCTGACGTCTCATCTTTCGTTGTTTCATCTTTGTTTGTTTCGTCTTTGTTTGTGTCTTTTGCTGTGTCTTCTTTTTTCGTTTGTTCGTTTGATTGTTTTGTCTCATCTGACTTTTGTTCTGTTTTCGTCGTATCGTCCGCTTGCTGATCCCCAGGATTACATCCTGCAAGGAGAAGCGCTAACGTACTAACGGTTACGATTTTTTTCATGAGTAAGACCCCTCTTCTTTTTATGCTTCTCTATGTTACCGCTAATCGCTTTATCCGTCGACCCTTGTTCAGACGAATGGATTAGACCACATCCTACTCTAGCTTCTTCATTTTCGCAAATGATATTCGATTTGTCATCGGTCCTTAGTACCAAGTACTAAAAATTATCGATTGACTTTATTATTAAATCGAAAAAGCGGAACCGATTCACTAAATCGATCCCGCTTTCATTGTATCTTACGCCTCCGTCAACAGAGCTGCATCCGTTTCGCTCATCTTCTCATAGATGGCGTGCCAGTTCGGGAACACTTTCGGCAACCGAATCGGTCGGAAGTTTTCCTTCTTGACGACGACGTGTGTCGTTTTCGCGGATACTGCCAGCTTCCCGTCCGGATGCTTGACCGTATACCCATAAATCGTCCGTAGTCCATCATAATGATCAATCCAGACCGTCACGACCGCCGTATCACCGTACGTCAACGAGCGTTTGTAATCGAGATTGACATTCGTGACCGGGGAGACGTAACCTGCATCTTCCATCTCTTTGTAATCAAGACCCAAAGACTGGATCAATTCCGTCCGTGCGAGTTCCAAATAGACGAGATAGTTCGAATGATAGACGATGCCCATCATGTCCGTCTCGGCGTATCGGACAGGTATTTCAATCGTATGCATGTAGCTTCCCCCTTAAAAATCCTCTTTTTCAAGATAGGACCATTCTGAACCGGACAAGCTAACTTTGTCAATTAATCGCATCGATTGTTTCGCAATCGCCTGTTCAACGATCGTGATTGCCGCCCGTGCGTTTCCGTTCGGAACGACATCAATCTTCTCAGTAAGCGTCGATCGTGCGTCCTCCGTCAGCTCGTATCCGAACCGTGCCGCGTATCCTTCAATGATTTGAATCAACTCGTCTGGCGAATAATTTGGGAAGTGGAATGATCGCTTAAAGCGAGATTTTAATCCTGGATTACTCGCAAGCAAGGCATTCATCTGTTGCTCGTAACCTGCAAGAACGACGACGAGATTGTCTTGATGTTTCGTCATTTCATCTACAAGCGTATCGATTGCTTCCTTCCCGAAGTCATTCGCTCCACCGTTTAACGCATACGCTTCATCAATGAATAAGACACCACCTAGGGCATCTCGAATCGCGTCACGCGTCTTTTGCGCTGTCTGTCCGACATAACCGGAGACGAGATCCGCCCGGCTGACGACTTTCAAGTGCCCGCGTTTTAAATAGCCGCATTGTCGTAAGACATCGGCATAAAGCTGGGCGACGGTCGTCTTCCCGGTCCCACTATTGCCGCTAAAGACTGCGTGCAATTCGACCGGTAACACCTTATATCCTGCTTCCCGACGGCGTTTTTGCATCGATAACAACGCTTCAATTTGTTTGAGTTCATCTTTGAGATCAGACAATCCGACGAGCGAAGCGATCCGTTCCTCAACGGTTGCGTCAGGTTCTTGCACCATCTCGAAATCTTCTTGTTCGAGTAAGGCAAAGTCTTCGTGACTGGCACTTTCTCCAAGGCTTGATCCCTTCTTGAAGATCGCATCAAGCACGATATTACGGACGGCGCGTCCATTTCCGAAACTGGCGTCGACGCGCTCTCGCTCAAGCCGTCCGAGCAACGCCCGCTCTGCTTGTTCCGTCAAGACGTAATCGTTTGCGGTCGCGATCGAGCGTCCGATGGCGAGCAGCTCCTGATCCGTATAGTCGGCGAGTAGATAATGATTTGATTCCGGGAAACGACTCCGGAGTCCAGGATTCGCCTTCAGGAAATCCCGCATCTCTTCTGGGTAACCGGCAAGCACAACCGCAAATCGCCCAGCATATTCCCCACTCGTCATCGCTGCGACGAGCGTATCAATCGCGGCCTGACCATAATCGTTCCCACTTTGTCCGGCACGTTTTAAAGCATAGGCTTCATCGATGAAGAGCACCCCTCCGACGGCTTCACGAACCTTACTCATGACCTGTTCTTCCGTCTGTCCGACGAACGCACCGACGAGTGACGAACGGTCCGTCTCGACGACTTCCGGGCGTTCGAGTAGTCCGAGCTCGTGATAGATTTTCGCCATCAGACGAGCAAGCGTCGTCTTTCCGGTTCCCGGGTTTCCCATGAAGATCATGTGTAGCGATGGTTGATCACTTGAACGATAGCCATCTTCCGATCGTTTTTGTTGGTACTTCAAGAAACGATACATATGGTGGACCCGTTGTTTGATGTCTTCAAGGCCAATCATTGCGTCGAGTTCTTCGAGTGCTGACCGTTCGACTTGTTTACTTTCGACGGGAAGTAGAGCAACGACACGCTTGAGATCCTGAATCGTCGTCGCCTTTAATTCCGTCATCTCACGGAATGCTTCCCGGGAATAGAAGCGTTCTTGTAAGCTGTCGACGAACGTCTGCGCCGTCTGCTCAAGCGTTGCACTCGAACGCAACAATGCCGTTCCAGCCTCGAACAGTTCCGTCCAGCGTCCGGCATCTAACCGGCGTAATCGCTCCGTTAGTTCGACAATTTGTTCCGTCTCCTCGACGATTTGGCTCGCCTGGAGAATCAGTTCCTTCGTCGCCGAGCGTTTTGCGTTCGCATTGTCCGTCTCACGGATTGTCGGGAACGTGTGCGCGACGAGACGCTGATACGTACTTTGTAGTTGTTGTTCCGTCAATAACTGCTCCAGACGAGCTGGCAAGCGACCATGCTGACGGATTTCTTGCATCCAGCTCTCAGCTAAGGCGTCCAGTCGTCCTGTCATGATATAGCGATGCTCGACGAGTAACGCTAAGATCCGGACGAGTGCTTCCGTTTCTCCAAGTAGCCGACTACTTTGAGCATAACGTAAGGCAAGCACCTCCTCGACTTTCGCGCCCTCTTCCCACGCCTTGATTTGATTGAACATCTCCTCTTTCGAGAATGCTTCCATGTTGAACCTCCTGCGTCTCGAAAAAACCGACTTTGTCCGCTACCGTTTCGTAGCGTCATCGCCGGTCGTTTCTTGTTTATTTTGCTTTTAGCCAATCCTTATCGAACGTATCAATCGTCTCAAAACTCTTCATCTTGACAGAGTAGAACAGTTTACCGTTATTGCGTGACTCCGCACCGAGTACTTTCGAACGGTCGGAAGCAACATAATACGTCGCTTGTTCCTGGTTGTTTTCTTTATCGAAGATTGATGGATATTGTTTGATCCATTCTTCCGGAACTGTGCTCGATGGTTCTTTTTTCACGTACACGTCCGCAGCCATCCCTGCGATGTCTGCCTCTCCCTCGACTTGTCCAAAGTCACCTTTATTGATGAAGGCGAGAATCTGTTCGTTGAATCCGCGAGAGAGGAACGGACGCGGCGCACTGACGCTCTTACCCGCTTTCGTCTCATTGACTAACTTCCCTGTCGCATCATACTCACGGAACATCGTACCGTTCCAGATCGCGAGCGATCCTTTCGAAGGTCCGTCTACGACTTCCGTCCGGAAATGCCCTTTGTCGTCAAAGACGACTTCATATGTCCGGGCTTCGAGCTCATCTTTTTTCGTCGCGAGTTTCTTCTCGACATATTGAATGCGTGTCATCGTATAAAACGGTTTGACCGTCGCGGCTTTTTCATCGCTTGCGGTCTGCGTCTTGTTCAAGAGATAAAAATTGTAGGCAAGGAGGATCGCCATTGCCACGATTGCTACTGCAATCCACGTGCTCGTTCGTTTCGTCATGCCATGTACACCTTCCTAGCTCAAGTCTCTATTCCCTATCATCGTATCGGTTTTAAAGGGGAAATACAAAGGGTTTGTCCAAGATTTCACGATTTCTGAGTAAATTCGTCAGACTTTTGAACAAATGACAAAAATCGTCGTGATCATCAAAAAAAGACGAACCGAATCGATTCGGTCCGTCCTCTCTCATGGTCTTGGTGCTTTTGGTGTCAATGAGACTATGAGTGAATCATCGACGAGATAGTAACTATGATGCGGCATCTCACGCAAATAACCTTCTTGAAAAAGTTTCGCACAATCAACCTGCATCGTCTTCGTATGGGCTTTAAGTGGCAACTTCTTGACGTGGTGTAAGTACTGATCCACAGCGATTTGGACATGATCCATCTCATAGACGAGTTCACGGTCTTTTGCTTCCATGATAGCAAACGTTTCCCGTGACATATAGAACACTTGTGTCGAGCGCGCTTTTAGTAAATGTTCCAATTGAGTCAAATCGATTCGCTGCTCAGCATCTAGGAGAACCGTCCGATTCGTTCCTTTCGGTAGTTCAGATTCAAACTTATGCGTCGCCCGCTTCACTTCTTCTAGCGTCACGTCACGCATAGGTAACGGATTCTCACTCTTTGGTTGAAACCACTTCTTGAATCGATTCATCGTATTCTCCTCTCGTCAAAAAAGGCGGGGTTTCCCCCACCTTTAATTGATCCCCTTATGCTTGTTGGAGACGCTCACGAAGGACCATTGGAAGGATCCCGCCGTGACGGTAGTAATCGATGTCGACTTCTGAATCAAAACGAGCAATCGCTTCGAACTCAGTGACTTTTCCATCTGCCGCTGTCGCTGTGACTTTAACGATGTCACGTGGACGAACAGACTCATCGATTGCGATGCTGATCGCTTCTTCACCTGTTAGACCAAGTGTTTCAGCTGTCGTGCCTGCCACGTATTGTAGTGGAAGTACACCCATCATGACGAGGTTTGAACGGTGAATCCGCTCGAAGCTCTCCGCGATGACGGCTTTGACGCCGAGCAAGTTCGTTCCTTTTGCTGCCCAGTCACGTGAAGAACCCATACCGTAGTCTTTACCAGCGAGGATGACGAGACCTGTGCCATCTTCTTTATACTTCATCGCAGCATCGTACATCGCCATCGTTTCGCCTGTTGGCCAGTACGTCGTGAAGCCACCTTCTGTACCTGGTGCGACTTGGTTACGGATCCGGATGTTCGCGAACGTTCCGCGCATCATGATTTCGTGGTTACCACGACGTGAACCGTATGAGTTGAAGTCTTTTGGTGCAACCCCTTTGTTGACGAGGTATTGACCGGCTGGTGTCGTTTTCGAGAATGAACCAGCTGGTGAGATGTGGTCCGTCGTGACCGAATCAGCGAACTTACCGAAGACACGGAGTCCGTTGAGGGCTTCGACTTGACCAGCTTCCTTCGCCAAGTTCTCGAAGAACGGTGGGTTTTGGATGTACGTCGACTCACCGTCGAAGTCGTACTGATCCCCTGTTGGCACGTCAAGGTTGTTCCAACGTTCGTTTCCTGTAAAGACTGAATCGTATTCGGCACGGAAGCTTTCTGGTGTGACGACCGTGTTGATGATCGTTTGGATCTCATCACGTGAAGGCCAGATGTCAGCGAAGAAGACTTCTTGTCCGTCTTTGCCTGTTCCGAGTGACGCGTTCATGATATCGACGTCGACTGTTCCTGCAAGTGCATACGCGACGACGAGTGGCGGTGAAGCCAAGTAGTTCGCTTTGACGAGCGGGTGGACACGACCTTCGAAGTTACGGTTACCGGAGAGGACAGACGAAACGAGTAAGTCTGAACCGAGGATTGCGTCTTCGACTGCGCGGTCGAGTGGACCAGAGTTCCCGATACATGTCGTACAGCCGTAACCGACCGTGTTGAAGCCGAGTTCGTCAAGGTACGTTTGGAGTCCTGATTTCTCGAGGTAATCCGTAACGACCTTCGATCCTGGAGCAAGTGATGTCTTGACGTATTTTGGAACCGAAAGACCGAGTTCGATTGCTTTTTTCGCGACGAGTCCAGCACCGATCATGACGTATGGGTTTGATGTGTTCGTACAGCTCGTGATCGCAGCGATTGCCACGTCACCCGTACGCATTTCAACTGCTTCGTCTTCGAACTGAACGACAGCGACTTTGTTCGCTTCTTCTTCCGCTAAGCCGAATCCAGCGTTTCCTTGTGGAGCCGTCAACGCTTTTTTGAATGATGTATGAACATCCGTCAAATCGATCCGGTCTTGTGGACGTTTTGGTCCAGCAAGGGCAGGAACGATTGTCGAAAGATCGAGTTCGACTGTTTTCGTGAATGTTGGATCTTCGTTTTGTGGCGTGTAGAACAAACCGTTTGCTTTCGAGTAGTTCTCGACTTTTTCGATCAATTCTTCATCGCGACCTGTCAGACGAAGGTACGTCAATGTTTCTGTGTCGACTGGGAAGAATCCACATGTTGCACCATATTCTGGCGCCATGTTCGCGATTGTTGCCCGGTCAGAAAGTGACATCAAGTGGAGTGATGGACCGAAGAACTCGACGAATTTACCAACGACGTTCTCTTGACGGAGCATTTCCGTTACACGAAGGGCAACGTCTGTTGCTGTCGTTCCTGGGTGCATCTCACCTGTAATGCGTACACCGATGACTTCTGGTACTGGGAAGAACGATGGCTGTCCGAGCATGCCCGCTTCCGCTTCGATCCCACCGACTCCCCAACCGAGGACGCCAAGACCGTTGATCATCGTCGTGTGTGAGTCCGTTCCGACGAGTGTATCCGGGTACACATCAACTGTACCGTCTGCTGTTTCCTTTTCGAGGACGACAGATGCCAAGTACTCGAGGTTAACTTGGTGGACGATCCCTGTTGCGGGTGGTACAGCACGATAGTTATCGAATGCCGAAGTCGCCCAGCGAAGCAATTTGTAACGCTCTTCGTTACGTTCGAATTCGAGATCCATGTTTTCTGCAAGTGCACCAGCAAAACCGTAAGCATCGACTTGAACAGAGTGGTCAACGACGAGGTCTACTGGTACTTCTGGGTTGATGACCGATGGGTCTCCACCGAGATCTTGCATCGCTTTACGAAGTGACGCGAGGTCAACGACCGTTGGAACACCTGTGAAATCCTGAAGGATGACGCGTGACGGTTTGAACGGAACATCGACATCGTTCGAAACTTGAGCTGTTCCCCATTTCGCCAAGTTCTCGACGTGTTCACGTGTGATCGAACGACCATCTTGTTGACGAAGTACTGACTCGAGTAGGACACGAATCGAGTATGGAAGACGTTTGACTTCCGTCAATCCGAGCTCTTCCAATTTTTCAAGACTATAGTACTGATAATTCTTACCGTTTGCTTCAAACGAACGGCGTGCGCCAAAGACATCTTGCGACACATCTGTTTGCTTCATGGTGATTCCCCCTTTAAGTGTTCACGACATCAAGCCCCTGATACCGCTTACTTGTACAGTTCTATCATAGTATAATATGGATTCCGTTACAATTTGAAAGAACAAAAGACTTTCGATAAGTTTTGCTTATTGCTGATATTAGAAAATTATTCTGTTGTCCTGTTTTTCTCATATTTCCAGTCTCGCGTTTCCATTTAGAATGTTCAGGGTACTTAAAAAGTGTAGTACGATATCCGATTCTTGTGGAGGCGTTTATTATGGCGAAATATAAAAGCGATGCAACGCACGTTATTACGACAATCATTTTTAGTGATTTAGAAAAAGCAAAAACAGGCTTTGCGATGATTAAGGATCTCGAGGCAATCAAGGAAATCGAGATGGATCAGATGGTTCTCGCAAAACGTGACGAAGCAGAGGGCTTCTCTTTCATCGATGCGATCGACTTCACGCAACAGGACCAATCCTTCAAAGGCTCATTGATCGGTATGGCGATCGGTGTCGTCGGTGGTCCGTTCGGAATGCTCGTCGGTTCCGTTGCTGGTTATTTGATTGGTGCGAACCGGGATGAGAAGAACGAACGGGAATCGTTTGATTTATTCAACCGGACGCTGAATCAGATCAACCCCAACCATTACGGTGTCATTTTAATCAGTGAGGTCAACGAAGATTCAGAAGCCGTCAATGCGATTGCCGCTGAACTCGGAGCGACGATTCGCCGGACAGGTGAGACTTTGCCGGATGGTACGGTCTAATCAAATCAAAGTTGTCGTCTTTACGTTCTCGTGTTTAAACGGGAGCGTTTTTTAATTCGTGAATCACCTGTTTTGCTGCTTCCTGCGTCGTGTCTGTATCGACTTTCTGTAAAGCATTTTGTTGTACGGATATGAGGATATTTTTGTAGCTGATGATGATGAGATCGGATTGATTCGATAGCTTTTGATTGAGCCCTTTGTAACCATCGCTTGATTGATACTGAACCACATCATTGCCTATGTATCGATCTGTATACGCAAAATGAATCACTAACTGCGTATCTTGTTTTTGATTTTCAAAATAAAGTGTTTCTTGTGTCGACGGCGTATCAATCGTTCCGTCAACCGTTAACCAACGTCTCTTCCCAAAACTCAAGGATTGATCGACAACCGTGAAATCTGCACCAATAGTACTTGCCTTCAACTGAAACTGCTCCATCGCCAAGTGTTCATTCATGTACTTGAACAGTCTCTCATACTGAGCTGGATTTAAGATGGCGTCTTTCGTTTGATTCGTATGCGTAGTAGTTTGGACTTCTACTTTTTTCTGTTCCGTCGTGCCCTCCTCATCCGTGCATCCAGCGATTAAAAACAAACTTGAAAACAGAGTTAACATTCTCACTCGACGTTTCATAAAAATATCCTCCTATGGCGAAATACTTCACTTCGCCTTAAAGTTGTACAGCGGTTTAATTATCTCGACGACGTCGACTGTCTCTCTCGTATTGCGAATGATTTCGTCCATCGGTTTATAGACGAACGGCGACTCGTCACGTGTCGATGCGACGACTGAACTTGACCAGACATCGGTCATCGTCTTTTCGAACGCATCCAGTTCAACTGTTTTGAATGCTTTTGACCGCGACATGATGCGACCTGCTCCATGTGGCGCGGAATAGTTCCAATCGGGATTGCCTTTTCCGACGACGATCAAGGAGCCGTCACGCATGTTCATCGGAATGATTGCCCGCTCGCCGGCTTTTGCAGAGATGGCACCTTTTCGTAGAATCATCGCGTCAAGATCGATGTAGTTGTGGATCGTATCGAACTGATCCGCAGCCGTCCACCCCATCGCTTCAAAAATAACTTCAGTCATCGCCTGACGGTTCAGTGCCGCGTATCGTTGCGCAATCTTGAGATCATGCAGATAGCGCTTCATCGCTTCTCCGGAAACAGATGCTAAATCTTTGTTAAACGTAGACCGCTTTTCCTTCAATTGCTGTAAGGTCACCTGAATATCCGACTCGCGCCCTTGTTGTTTTAATTCGGCGATGACTTGGTCCGCGTCAAATTGGAAGCGTGCCGTTTCCGCCTCTGCTTGATAATGTTCGGCAATCGTTTTTCCCAGATTGCGACTACCCGAATGAATGACGAGATAGCGCTGTCCTGCTGCATCTTGGTTCAGTTCGATGAAGTGATTTCCTCCACCAAGCGTACCAATCGATAATCGTGCCCGTGTCTCGTTGAACGGTGCAAGTACTTGATCAAACGGTACCTGCTCTGATAATGGATGGGCTTTTTGCCGTACCGACATGCCACTTGGAACGAGACGCTGAATCGTCGCGTCAAGTTTCGCATAATCGATTGGTTCTTGTTCAGCAAGTCGTGTACATAACATGCCGCAACCGATATCAACACCGACGAGGTTCGGTACGACCTCGTTCGTCACATGCATCGTCGTTCCGATGACAGATCCCTTTCCAGCATGGCAATCCGGCATGATTCGAACGCGACTGTCTGTCGCAAATTGTTCCTCTAACATAGCTGTGACTTGCTTAATCGTCATCTCATCAACGTTATCCGTGAAAATCTTTGCTTCCCCATATGTGCCTTGAATCGTTTTCATACGATCGTTCCTTTCTTTTCCTATCCATTTAGTTATTCTGCTGTTTCTTGCATGATTTCAATGAATTGTTTCGTCAGTGTCGTCGGTCCCGTCTCCGTCAACCAGACGAAGGCTGTCGTACTTGCGGCACCGGATAGGTATGTCTGGTGCAGTCCTGTCATATTCAGTTCCCGCAACGTACTCTCCGGCAATACAGTCACCGCCTGTCCACTGCGGACGAGTCCGATAAGCGTCAAGACATCGGAACACGTCTCTTGCGATACGACGCCGAGTCGTTGACTTAACGTCTGAAAGACACCGAGTCCTTCCTGACTCGGAATGATGAGATTCGCGGTCGGGTGATCGGGGTGCCAGACTTGATGAAACGGTTCTTCTTCCATCCATTCAATCGAAATCCCTTGCGCATCAATCGGCAGACGAACGAACGCCGCATCAAGCGAACGCTCTTTCAACCGTTCGATGAGCCCACTCGATTCTCCTTGGTGGACTTGTAAGATAATGCCAGGATGTCGTCGTTTCATCTGTTCAATCCATTCGACGAGCCGACTGGCTGATAATGTGTTGACACCAATTCGCAAAATCCCTGTTCGCCCGGCTTCGATGTCGCTCACTTCCATCCGTGTCTCCTGCTCGAACTGCAGCAAAGAGACTGCTCGTTCATATAAGCGGTTGCCGCTCGAGGTAATCCGAATCCCGCGTCCTGCCCGCTCAATCAGACGAACGCCAAGCTCTTCTTCCATCCGCCGGATTTGCTGCGTCAAGGCTGGTTGCGCCATCCGCAAGCGCTCCGCTGCCCGCGTGACGGATTGTTCCTCGACGACCGCACAAAAATAGCGGTACTGACGTAAATCCATATTCATCATCTCTTTCATATGTTTTCATGTATAAAGATATATGAATCATAACATCAATCATATGCTATGATGCAGGAATATCTGAAGTTTAAGAAAGGAGCTTTTTCATGAAACAAACGACTTCTACCTTCCAGTGGATCGTCTTTTTACTCGCGAACACGATCGCCTTACCAATCGTCGTCGCCAGTCTGTTCGACCTCTCTTCAGTCGAGACAGCTGCTCTCGTCCAACGGTCGTTCTTTGTAGGCGGGATTGCCTGTTTCCTACACGGAGCCTTCGGCCACCGGCTTCCGATCGTATCGGGACCTGCCGGATCATGGGTCAGCATCTTCGTCGTCATTGCCGCACTACCGGTCGATTCAAAAACGGCCTTTACAATTGCGATGGCAGCCGTCGTCATTGCCGGCGTCGTCCTCATTATCCTCGGTTTGACAGGATGGACGAAATACTTATTACCGGTCTTCACACCGCTCGTCAGCGGAACATTTTTGCTCTTATTATGTATTCAATTGACAGGTGTCATGCTTGGTGCCGTCCTCGCCGTCGAGGCAACACGTCTCGCCGGTATCATTACGTTCTTGCTCGTGCTCGGACTCAGCCAATTCGGACCGAGTCGCTTACGTCCGTTCGCCTTGATGATCGGGATCATCGTCGGTTGGCTCGTCAGCCGTCCGTCGCTTCCTGCGTCGTCTAATTTGTTCGCACCACCACAAGCGTTACCGTTTGGATGGCCACAGTTTGATGGTAGTGCATTTCTTGTCGCGATTCCGTTCGCGATTTTGCTCGTCGTCAATTTGATTGCCGCTTTAAGCGCCGTCGAAGCAACGCTTCAAAAACAAGGACGTCTGCACCAAGGGTTATCCATCGAAGGTGTCATTCATTTACTCGCTGCTACATTCTCGACGCTCGTACCAGTTCCGTTACCCATTACGAGCGGGTTCATCGCGCAAACGGGAAGCCGGAAGCGTCGCCCGTTCTTGATTGCCTCACTCGTCATTGCACTAATCGGTTTCTTCCCAAGCTTGATCGGGATCATCGCGACATTACCGCGTAGCGTTGCGAGTGCCGCGTTGCTTGCGACATTGCCGCACATGTTCCTGATTGCCTGGCAGTCTGCTGAAAGTAACATGGAGAACAGTCGCCGCCGCCATGCGTTTGCGATCAGTGCTGTCATCGGCATCAGTATCTTGTTGCAATCGACCGTCATCGCGGAAGTTCTGCCTTTGACACTTCGTCCGTTCCTCAGTAATGGGTTACTCGTCGGAACGATGCTTGTGCTCGGTTTCGAGATCATCGAAAAAGTACGTTCACGTCGCGCGAAACAAGCGAATCGATTGGCGAGCTAAATGGTGTTCTGCGTCCGGACGATATCATCATCCTCGCATTCCTGTAAGAGTCGAGAATGACTATCACGTCTGTTTATTCACCTAAAAAAGTAGCCTTTTCGAATCACATCGAAAAGGCTACTTTTTTCTCATTTCATTTAATTAAAATCAAAAAGCTATTTACTCAGCGCACTTCCCGCCACCATTTTCGAGTCGTGCTCTCGGGTGTCACACTTTCCCCGATCATCGGTGTCAGAACCGGAATCTCATCACGTTTTGCTTCCTTGAGCAACCGTTCGACCGGTTCGAACCAAGCATGAAACGCGAGGATGAAGGCAGACCAGTGAATCGGCATCAGGACACGACCTTTGACATCTCGATGTGCTTGAACCGTTTGTTCCGGTAACATGTGCGAATTGGACCACCGGACATCGTATTGCCCGCATTCCATCATCGTCAAATCAAATGGACCATACTGTTCACCGATCGCTTTGAAGTGTGGACCATATCCACTATCACCACTAAAGAAGACTTTTTGCGAGCCTTCGATGACCCATGACGCCCACAGTGTCGAAAATTGATCGAGACCATTTCGCCCTGAATAATGCCGCGACGGAGCGGCCGTCAGTTTAACACCACCGACTTGCGTCGATTCATGCCAGTCGAGTTCCGTGATCCGGTCCGCTGAAACGCCCCATCCACGGAGACGACTGCCGACACCGAGCGGTACGATAAAGTGACCAACTCGATTTTTCAAGGCGAGGACGGATGGATAATCGAGATGATCATAATGATCATGTGAATAGACGACGACATCAATCAACGGCAGGCGTTCGAGATCAACCGTCTGCGTCGTTTGAAAACGTCCTCCACCCAGTTTCGGGAACGGTGACGGAGCGCGACCAAGCATTGGGTCAAAGAAAATCGTTTGTCCATCGAGTTCGAGTAAAAACGCCGAATGTCCGAACCATGTGACGCGTGGTACTTCACTATCATCTTGACGTCGCTGATACGGAAGTGTTGGTAACGCTTTGACAGGACGCAGATTCGGAATGTTTCGTCCATAATCCTTTAAGATACTTTTCATTGAGTCCCATTCCATCTTCAACTGGAAATCCAATTCATTTTTGAACTTCCCGTCGACAAAACGGTCTGATCGTTCAAAACTCCGCCGTTCTGCACGGCTTGGTCGTTTCCCGAACACCGGGTATCGGTTGATGAACCAAGCACTGGCAAGACCGATTCCTGCTAAAGCTGTCACTATTTTTTTCATGTCTTATCACCTCTTCGATGCTCTCAGTATAGCACCTCGATTCCTCACACATCTCGCCCTACGCCTCCATATATGAAAAAAAAGTGAAGTCCACCGCATGCGGCGCCTTCACTTCTAGGTATTAGTCGAGATCGTCCGCTTTCCACTTCGCCCGGTCGCTCTTCTCACCGTCCCCGCGGTGATCGGATTCATAGGCATTGTTCCCCGGATTTTCGACTTTATTGTCATCGTGCCGATGGTCATGATCATGATCGTGATCATGGTGATGATGGTGCTCATGGTCGTGGTTATGATCATGGTCGTGATCTCGATCCTTGACGAACAATGCAAGACCGCCACGCTCGACTTCTGCGTAATGCCGTTCTGCCTCATCGTCCGAATGTCCGACACGTTTTAATGTCTCGCGGAGCGGTGGTTCTTTAGAAAATTTTGATTTGACCTGATCGATCCAACTTGCACCCGATGCTTCGTCTGCCGCATCATCTCGACCGACGACAGAAAAATCCGAATCATGATGCCCCTGTTGTTTCAATTCCTCGATTTTTCGTTCCAAACTCGATTGATCCTGATAGATTCCAACAAACCGTTTCGCCATCACATGACACCTTCCTTTTTCATATGAATTCAAACTCGCTCTGTTTTTACCCTTGTTCGCTTGCCATCAAACGAGATTTCAGGAACGAAAAAACGGACTACTTCAAAAAGTAGTCCGTCAAAAACTTAGAGTTGTTGCGGTGAATCGACCAATGTGATTGTTCCTTCGTTTTTCTGAACGAATCGCTCGTAGACGAAATCATTCGCAAATAATAGAACAGCATTTTCCCAACGGTCGTAGACGAGAACCGTCCGTGAATCCGTCAATTGTTTGACGGCAGCGACTTCTGCCGGCTTGATCCATTTTGCGACTTGGAAGTTCGCGGCATCCTTCAAGATGTCAACGCCATACTCACCTTTGAGCCGGTGCTCGAAGACTTCGAATTGGAGTTGTCCGATCGCTCCGAGGATGATTTCGTTGTATTCCGTCTTATAGACCTGGATCGCACCTTCTTGCGCGAGCTGTTCGACACCTTTTTGGAACTGTTTCGACTTCAAGGCGTTTTTCGTGTAGACCTTCAAGAAGAGTTCTGGTGCGAACGTTGGTAGTGCTTCATATTGCAATGATGGATCACCGTTCGTGATCGTATCACCGATTTGATAGTTGCCTGAATCGTACAATCCGATGACGTCTCCTGCGAACGCTTCATTGACCGTTTCCCGCTCATCCGCCATGAATTGTGTCGATTGAGATAACTTCATCTTCTTGCCTGTCCGTGTCAGGACGACATCCATTCCACGATCAAATTTACCCGTACAAATCCGGACGAACGCAATCCGGTCACGGTGGTTCGGGTTCATGTTCGCTTGAATCTTGAAGACGAAACCGCTGAAGAAGTCTTGTGCCGGTTCTACTTTCCCTTTGTTCGATTCACGTGGTGTCGGTGAAGGAGACAAGTTCAAGTAATGTTCAAGAAGTGGTGTGACACCGAAATCGACGAGTGCTGATCCGAAGAAGACTGGAGTCAGTTCACCTTTTGCGATCAATTCTTCATCGTATTCGTTACCTGCGCCGTCGAGTAGGTCGACTTCATCCATCAACGTCTCATACATTTCCGAGTTGATCGTCGTCGCGAGTTCTTCGTTCGCGAGACCTTCCTCACCGAGTTCGATCGACTTACGATCGTTCTTGAAGCAATGGAATTGTCCTTTGACACGGTCGTAGACCCCTTCGAACTGTTGACCTGAACCAGCTGGCCACGTCACAGCAACCGACGGGATACCGAGGACTTCTTCGAGTTCTTCCATCAATTCGAGTGGATCACGTGCTTGACGGTCCATCTTGTTGATGAACGTAAAGATTGGAATTCCGCGCATCCGACAGACTTGGAACAGTTTCTTCGTTTGCGACTCGATCCCTTTCGCCGCATCGATGACCATGATCGCTGAGTCAACCGCTGTCAGGATCCGGTACGTATCTTCACCGAAGTCAGAGTGACCTGGTGTATCCATGATCGAGACGATCTTTTTGTCATATTCGAATTGCATGACCGAAGACGTAACGGAGATTCCGCGTTGTTTTTCGATTTCCATCCAGTCCGATTTCGCGAATTTCGAGTTTTTCCGTGCCTTGACAGAACCTGCCTCACGGATCGCTCCTCCGTGCAGGAGGAATTTTTCAGTTAATGTCGTCTTACCCGCATCCGGGTGGGAAATGATGCCGAAAATCCGACGCTTTTCGACTTCCGTTTGTAGAATGTTTGTCATGTATGGTAGTTCCTTTCACCGATATATTCAAAAGTCCGATCAATCTTTTTCGCAACTAGTCTATCATACCGAATTTTCAAGGTCTCGTCCATTTCACTTCATTGACTTAATTTTCAGATTAAAAGTTGACAATTCCTCTACTTCTTCTTTACGATGACTAGGAAGTTCACTATTACAGAAGGAGGAGACGTACAATGGTATTCCATCAAGCCCGGACATCTGTCCACACTGTCTTTGTATCGGCTACAACTGTACGTCACCCAATCGTTTAATTTTTAATTAAGCAGGGTGTGCGTATGCGTATACGTACATGCTGCCCTCTTATATCAGGACGGGTATGCCCATATTTGTGCGTATCCGTCTTTTCTATTGTCTAAAAACGGAATATAAGGGGTTTTCACTATGTTTAACGCACTCAAACAGCTCGATCGCAACATCTGGATCCGGTTCGTCGGGGAAACGATCACCGGAATCATGATGTTCATGATCGCACCATTTTTAGTTCTTTATTACGCGGATCGACTCGATTCCTACTTCTTGGTCGGTGTCATCATGGCGACCGGACCGATCATGTCACTCGTCGGCGCCGTCCTCGGTGGTCATTTCGCTGATAAATTCGGTCGAAAACCACTGATGGTCCTCTCGATCATCGGTGACGTCATTGCCTTGATCGGTTTCTCGTTCGCCGATTCATTCGGACCGCTTCTCGCGTTGAACGCGTTGCTCGGTTTATCGAGTTCATTGTTTCATCCCGCGGCAAGCGCGATGGTCGCTGACGTCACACCACCAGAACGCCTGAACGAATCGTTCGGTCTGCTCCGGATGGGACATAACGTCGGGGCCGCATTCGGTCCACTTCTCGGAAGTGCCGTCCTGTTCGTCGACCGTTCACTCATCTTCTACTCTGCCGCTGTCGTCTTTTTCCTGTACGGACTCGTTCTCTACTTCTTCATCAAAGAGACGAAACCGGACTATATCGAAAAGACGGACGAAGTCAAAGTGTCCCCACTCACCGTATTACGGAAGGACCATGTCTTTTTAATCTTCATCGGTGCGGGTGTCTTCATCTCGATGGGATTTGCCCTCGTCGAGAGTATGTTACCGGTCTTTTTGAAGGAGGCACTACCGGGCTTGCCGACGAAACAAAATCCGTTTCCTTACTTGATGGCACTGAATGGGATCATGGTCGTCTTATTCCAGTTCCCGATCGCTGCTCGCTTGTCAGGCAAGGCATTCGGAAAAGTCATGTTGCTCGGCGCCTCGATCTTCGGCATCGGCATGATTTTCCTCGCGTTCGTGCCGTCCTATCTGTTCTCACTCGGAACGAATTATGTCGTGCTCGTGACGGTATTGCTTGCGATTTATGCGTTCTATACGCTCGGTGAGATGATCATGTCCCCTGTGCAGATGACGTTCATCGCTTTGATTGCACCAGAACATCTCCGCGGAACGTACAACGGTGCTGCGAGTCTCCAGTGGTTAATCGGCGGCGTCACCGCACCGCTTCTCGGATCGTTATTCCTTGATACTGGAAAAGGTGACTTTGCGCTCGGATTCGTCGGACTGCTCTGCTGTGTATCAGGTGGGGTCTATCTCGCACTCGACCGGTCGATCCAACGCGCGAAACGCTTAACGAAATCCGCCTAAAAAAAAGCGATGTGTCATGCTCCGACTTTTGTCAGAGCGTTACACATCGCTTTTCTCGTTAAGATGGTAATTGATTTGCCGCTACGAACGGACCGAAGAGGACTGGTAACGGATCAAGTCGTTGCTGGATTTCTTCAATGAAATTCGTTGATCCACTGACGAAGACGATCGGATCATTCGCCGTGATCATCGTCAAGAATTCGTGCATCTGTTGTTCCCAACCGTCTTGACGGATATGATGGACGACCATTCCTTTCGTCGTCAAAGAAAGGACATTCGCTAACATTCGTTTTGCCAGTTCCTCAGCTGAGACATGTAACAATGTCGTTTTTCGACCGGTCAGGAGTGCATGCCGAGCTTCGTCGATGACGGCTCCGAGATGATGCTCTTCTGCAATCAACAAAATATCTTGTTGACGCCAGTTTTCAGCATGACGGTATTTACAAAAATGCCGACACGTATCGACGAGTTGATGGTGAACAATTGCCCATGCTTGAAGTAAAGGTGCATCTTCTTTAAGGTCATATTCGATTTGAATAGCTTGAAGAATTTCACGACTGATGATGTCAGGGTACGTCAACAGAAACGATTTCGTCTGATCGATTTCATTCAGTAAAATCAATTTAAACAGTTCACTCGATTCATGCTGGTTTGTAATCTGATTCAATAATTGACTCAGGCGTAAAATCCGTAATGCGCGAGTTCCGTCCTGAGCCCCCGCTTCTCGAAGCGCGCGCAATTCTTCTTCGTACGTCGCCTCGAGCGAGTCATAGAAGCGCGTCGCGATCCGCAATCCCTTTTGCTCCATCGATGGACCGAGCTGTTGCAAAAGGTGTAATGCCTGATCGAAATGCATAATTTAACCTACCTTTCACCGTCCATTATGCGTGAATCCACTCTCAAAAACAATCTCTAAAATGCATCTTATTTTTTGCACATTGAAAGTTGTAAATGCTTGCGCCCCCCCCTAGTATGTGTGTTAAGTAGGTGATGAAAATGCGCATGACACGTTATACGGATTACGCGATTCGGTCCCTGCTGTTCGCAGCAGCCCATCCCGATCGTTTAGTCCGAATCCAGGAAGTAGCGGATTGTTACGACATTTCTAAGAATCATTTGATGAAAGTAGTCTATCGTTTAGGACAGAGTGGTCTGATTGAATCTGTCCGTGGTCGTGGAGGTGGTTTTCGATTAGCGAGCCCTCCGGATGCAATTCATATCGGTGACGTCGTACAACTGTTTGAACCAACCGTTCATTTTCTCGATCCGCAAGAAGGCATTCACGAGATTCCTTCGCTCAATCCAGCACGTGATGCTTTCGATGATGCCATTGCGGCGTTCCATCAAGTACTCAATGGTTACACAGTACATGATTTGCTACATCCGACAGCTGAAACTCATCCACAAATACTTGAAATGATTCCGAACCGCGATTGAGCGGGTTCGGAATCTTTTTTTATTCCGTCCTCGCTCAATTGCGATTTCTCAAAACGCTCGTGGTATACTTATATAAGAAAGGAGGGGTACAGATGAACCCTCAAGAAGAACTCCATCTCTTATATCTTCGCTTAAAGGAAGAAGAACCCTCCGTTGCACGCGGTGAGGCCTTATGGGCCATCTTTGAGGAAACAGCTGATGATTCACTCCGCTTCCTCTCTTTATGGACATTTTCACAAAATCAGTTTGATTTAGGACACTTCCGATCGTTTCTTGTGTCCTTCACGCTCTTGATGGAATGGATCCGAAAAGATGAGATGACACTAACTCCAAAACAAGAACTTGATTTGTACTGGAACTACAAGTCCTACTTGATCTATATGGCAGAACAAGAAGACGTGACGGTCTCGCTTCTCGAAGAAGATCTTGATCGCTTCATCGATTTCTGTGACGCGCATGGCTTTATTCGGACGCGCGACTATATCAGCTTCATGGTCTACAGCAAACTCGGTGACGAGGAACAAGCCGATCATTATCTATCGGAATGGGTCGACGCGCCAAGCGACGAACTCAGCGATTGTCCATCTTGTGAAGCTTTTAGCCGAATGACGTATGCGATCGAGCGCGGATTCGAAGATCGTGCCTTGCTACTTTATGCAGCACTGCGGCATGAACGCGGATGCTCGCGGATGCCGGATCAGGCTCATCCATACATCCTGCCGCTATTCCTCAGTCGCAAAAAAGAACGCTTCGATTGGAGCGAACGCTTGATTGAAGAAGTCAAACGTGGTGAAATGCTCTTCACTGGTGGCGATGAACCGTATCACCTGTATGCGAAGATGTATTATGACACGAACTATACGTGGTCGATGGAGGAGAAAAAACAATTAATCCCGTTCTTGACTGATCGTGGATATCTTCAGTTCTTACTCGCTCATTATGCGTTTGCCCATCGGCAATCTCTCGGTGAGGAAGCGTCGTATCTCGCAGCGCTCCGAACGAACCTCTATGAGATTGCTCAATCTCTCGATCGTCGGATCGAAGGTGTCTTTTACTTGAACCTCGTCGAGCGTGAACTGAAACGAATCACCCAGTTCGTTGCTTGAATCTCATTCGTAAAGGAAGTGTCTTCATGTTAGATCATGTCCAGCTCGCTATGCCAAAAAACGAAGAAGATCGCGCCCGTGCATTTTATGCCGGGCTTTTACATATGAAGGAAGTCGAAAAACCGACTGGCGTTCAAGCCAGTGGTGGTGTCTGGTTCGAAGAGCACGGTGCAGCGATTCACCTTGGTATCGAGGAGCCGTTCTCCCCTGCTAAAAAAGCACATCCTGGATTAACCGTCGCCGCGTTCGAAGCGTTGAGCGATGATCTTCAAGCTGCCGGGCATCCGGTTGAGCATGACACACGCCTTGCGCCGCGTCGTCGTTTCTTCACGGCGGACCCCTTCGGTAATCGTATTGAGATCATCGCCGCCCACCTACCGACGTTAACACCGAAGAAGTTGACGGACGGTTCACATGTCCGCTTAGTCGCACCCGCTTCAAGTCTCTCAACGGTCGAGATGAAGATCATCGACGGTGCGATCCAGACGCTCGAATCACTCGGGTTACGCGTCTCGATCAGTCAACATGCTCGTGCTGTCAATCCGTTCGGTTCCAGTGATCCTGAGTTACGCGTCGCAGACCTGCATGCCGCGTTCGCTGATCCGAACGTCGATGCGATCCTGTGCGTTCGCGGTGGATTCAGTACGAATGAACTCGTCGACTTACTCGATTACGAACTGATTCGGACGCATCCAAAGATTCTTTGTGGTTTTTCCGATATCACGGCGCTCAGTCATGCCATTTTGACGAATACCGGCTTAGTGACTTACTCTGGACCGATGTTGCGGGCCTTCCGGGACCGCGACGCCTATACGATCGATTACTTCAAGCAAGTATTGTTTGGAACAGAACCCGTTACGATCAAGCCATCCATTCATTGGCGGGATAACGATCGCGGACATGTCATCACGTTACCGAACAATGGACCAATCCTTTTATCTCATGGGCAAGCAAGCGGTCGACTGCTCGGTGGGAATCTTTGTACGTTAAATCTCCTGCAAGGCACACCGCATTTTCCCGATTTACGGGATGCGATTTTGTTCCTTGAAGACGATTACGAAGTTCATCCAGCGACGTTCGCCCGTGATTTCGCATCGTTGATGGCGCAACCGGGTGCGGAGACGGTTCGCGGAATCGTCTTCGGACGCTTCCAACTCGAAACGAAGATGACGGAAGAACATCTGCGTTATTTAATCTCACTTTACCCATCACTAAAACAAGTACCGGTCCTTGCGAATGTCGACTTCGGACATACGAGTCCTTTATTCACGTTCCCGATTGGTGGTCAGGTTGAACTGCATGACGAGGTCATCCGACTTCATATTTCTTAAATATTAAAAGAAGGAGACGCGGCAATCCGCATCTCCTTCTTTTTTAATAGTCGAGCAATCTCGAAGCGTCGATTTGACGTTTCGACCCATCCGCAAACATCTCGAGTGTCGCGAAAATCTGGTCATTTGCCCATTCATAGTGAAGTAACGTGAAATCTTCAAGCGTCGAGACCGTCTTGAACGTTTTCCCGACCGTAAACGCACGCTTCCGGCTCGCATCTTCTGCCGGAACGGTGACGAAGATGACTGTGATCTCCTCACCCTTCGTATCATAATAGAATTCAACGATCCGACCGTCCGCTGTTTCAGGTAAGACACCTTTACGGGGCTGTCCGGTCTCGTCCAATTGTACGTATGGTTGCAGCATTTTTTCGCCTCACTTTCTCCGTCATTCATCATAGCACGTCCACCTGATTTATGCTAATCTATATTTGATGTGAAAGGGGGATGAGTCGCGCATGGAATGGTTCATGAACGGGATTCTGCTCTGGGGCTTTATCATGATTACACTCATGGCGATCGGCGGTTTTTTCATGTTCCGGAAGTTCCTCAAGAAGTTACCGAAAGAAGACGGTAAATCGATGATGGACTGGGAAGATGAGTACATCGACCAGACACGACATCTTTGGACGGATGAGACGATGGAATTGTTAAATGCTCTCGTCATGCCGGTCCCATCGGCATTTCGTGATGTCGCACGACGCAAGATTGCCGGACGGATCGGGCAGTTCGCGCTCGAAGAACGGGCGACCGAGATGACATCTGAGCTCGTCGTCAAAGGGTATATTTCTGCGACGCCGAAACGCGATCATAAATTCTTGAAAAAAGCTTTGACGGAGCACGCCATCGACTGGCGAGACTACGCATTATATTTCCAAAATTAAAGGATGCACGAAAAAACCGCCGAAGTCTCCTTCAGCGGTTTTTTTAGTGAGGTAAATGCGCGACCGGTACGGTGCCCGATTTCACCCGTTTGTATTTCATATACATCGCGAAGCGCCACGGTGCAATCATTCCGAAGGCAACGAGATAAAAGATCCCACCCGTTTCGAAGATATCGATCTGTCCGCCGATGAAAAATTTCGCAACCGTCCGAACGAGTAAGATGCCGAATAAGACGATGAAAAATGCTTTCGAACGTTGCAAATAAATTTGCCCTTCTGCTTCATAAAAATTGGATGTCTTGATCAAAAAGATACTGAAGATAGCTCCAACGAGCAATGCTTCTGCTACCTCCGTCCATGTCAGACGGGATGCTGGGTATAAAAACTGCAGCATTCCTGTCGACATCGCAAACGGTGGGATCAAGATTTTTTTAGCATTCGTCGGCTTTGCTGATGCCTTCACACGAATGAAGCTGATCAGCAATCCCATGACGAGCGCTACCCCAGTTGATATCCAAATCATCCGATCACTTCCTTGATTAAAATCCAGTGAATCCGACGATGTCACTCATCCATGCTGCGAATTTACTCAAGCCATCAAAATACAGCATGACTCCGAAGACCATCATCAAGGCTCCCCCGAATTTCGTTAATTTCAGACTATACTGCACGAACAGACGTGAACGACCAACGAAGAACGCCATTAATAAGAATGGAATCGAGAACCCGAGAACATACGCAAGCATGTAGAACATACCTTGGCTCGGATTGGTCGCAGCTAATCCGATGACTCCTGCGAGAATCGGACCTGTACACGGTGTCCAACCGGCCGCAAAACCGATTCCGACAAGCACCGTTCCGACGTATCCTCCTTTTCGTTCCCCGAGATTCAGTTTCTTTTCACGCATCAAGAACGTCGGTTGCCATAAACCGACGAGGACGACACCGAACACGAAAATGACGAGTGCCCCAACCATCCGTAACGTATCCCGATAGGTGATGAAGACATCTGCGAACAGGGACGTCGAAAGTCCAAGTACAGCGAAGACCATCGCAAATCCAACGAGGAACGCTAACGTATGAAACAAGGATCGCCTTTCCCGAACCCCTCGTTCCTTCAAATCCGTTACCGATACGCCTGTGATATACGAGAGAAATACAGGATACAGTGGCAACGTGCATGGAGAGACGAAAGATAATAATCCTGCTCCAAACGCTAACCATAATGAGAGCTCCATATGAGCATCCCCTTTCTTTACTACTATAGAAGAAGTTCCTCCTCTATTTTGCCAAACTCCTCTGCATTTAGCACCTATTATCTCACAGAAAGTTGCAAAAGATTCGTGTCCGCCAAAATTACAAAAAAATTACATTTCGTCGATTTTACTGAAATCTCGTTGCGCCTCGTAAATGGACTTGCTAGAATATGGATACGACACCAATGTAAGGGAGACTGCTATGACGACACAACAACTATTGACGTTAGCCATCGAAGCCAAACGTAGCGAACTATATCATCAAGCTGACCAGTCCAGCTTTACCTCCCCGCGTGTTTTACAACTTAGCCATGAACTTGACGTCCTGCTTTTAGAATATTCACGGACAGTCCAAAACTACACCATTCACGGTTCGAACGAACCGCTCTTATCTTAATGCACGATTTGGTCAGCATTCGAGTGTGAATGCTGACTTTTTTATGGTTTCTTATTTCTGATGGAGGTGCTTTATGTCCGCTCTTACATTCATTGCTAGTTCTCGCCCCCTCTTTATACCTGACGATCTCTCTCAATTATACGTACATGAAGTCGAACCGCTTGAATACGTCTCATTGAAGCGAGGACGATTCACGATGCCCTACTTGTATACGATCGAAGGTGCTGATCAGTGGGAGTTCATGATTTACCTAGAGCGTTATATGGAAGAAGGAGATGTCTTAGAGTTGCTCTACATCGAAAATCAAAATGACAGTATGCATAACCACCTACCGTCCGCCCTTCTACTAGAGCCGATCGAAATCAATATTCGCCAGCGAACATACAAGACGATTCATGGCACATTTCTTCTCACAGCTAACGATTGGATGCAAGAATTGTACCATCGTTCCTATCTGTCAGCGTTCGGGGTGACGACAATCGTCAAGTATTGAACTACATGTCTTCCATTTCATTTTTTTATCACTGAACGATAGTAGGATGACATAATTTCTATTTTTGAGTCTTTTTTCTGTTGAATTTTTCGAATTATTTAGCAATAGTAATTCAAAAGACCTATAGACAGCCTTTTTTCATAATCAGTATGTCCTATCGATGACAAAAACCGTCCTTTTGCAATCTTGTTGTCACAAAAGCCCGGTTTGTAACTCGAATGACATTGACCTGTAAACGCACAGGTCAGATTTGCCGTGTAAAGTAGGAACAGTAAACACAGCATATGTCAGGAGGACATCAATAATGAAAAAAGCAGTTTTCGCTGCCGGTCTTGCAGCAACAGCTCTATCAGTAGGATTTGCCCAAGAGACAGAGGCTGCCTCAGAAACGGTAACAGTAAATACACCAGTACTCAACGTACGCACAGCACCTACAACTGCATCAGCAGACGTAGGGAATGTATATAAAGGTCAAACATTAAATGTCGAAGGACGTTCTGGCGCATGGATCAAAACAACAGTTAACGGTCAAAAACGTTACGTTCATGGCGCATATACGTCTGCAGCAGGCTCATTCGACTTTAAAAAAGCGACAGTTACTACGGCAGTACTAAACGTCCGCACACAACCAACGACAAGCTCGAAAGACGTCGGTAACCTCTACAAAGGCGAAAAAGTTAACGTAGAAGGAAAAGTTGGTGCATGGATTAAAACAACAATCGATGGTAAAACACGCTATGTACACAGTGCATATACAACACTTGGTAGCGTAGCTAAAGCACCAGCAGCACAACCGGCTGCTAAACCAGCTGCGAAGCCAGCTCCAAAAGCAGCTGCTCAACCAGCAACTGCAACAAAACAATCAACACCTGCAAAATCAGGTACAAAAGTGACGATGAACGTCAGTGCTTACACGAACGATCCATCTAACAATGGTAGCCAACTCTACAATGGCCGTGCGTTAACAGCAAGCGGTTATGACGTCACGAATACGATCACGTACAATGGTATGCGTATCGTAGCAGCCTCTTCACAATACCCAATCGGTACACGTATGCACATCGAAGGCATTGGTGAAGCAATCGTACTCGACCGTGGCGGCGCAATCCAAGGTAACCGTCTTGATCTTCTCGTTGGTTCACAACAAGAAGCACTCAACTGGGGTCGCCAAAACGTCACAGTTACTGTCTACTAATCAAATGAAACAACCTGCCGGGCGAGACCGCCTGGCAGGCTTTTTTTATGGCTATTTTTTTAAGAAACTGTGACATGACCGGATTGCAGTTGATACATCTTCTTATACAGACCATCTTGTGCAATCAATTCTTGGTGATTACCTTGCTCGATGACTTCCCCTTGATGAAGAACAAGAATTAGATCCGCATCTTGAATCGTCGATAGACGGTGGGCAATGGCAATCGTCGTCCGCCCTTGACGCATCCGTTCAAGTGCGACTTGCACTTTCTCCTCTGTCTCCGTATCGATCGAGCTGGTTGCTTCATCGAGGATCAGGATTTTCGGATCCCGCGCCATCGTGCGCGCAAAGGAAATCAACTGACGTTCCCCAGCTGAGAACGTCGCCCCCCGTTCCGCAACGGGACTGTCATATTGCTGGTCCAGTTGATTGATGAATCCGTCCGCTTGAACGAACTTCGCAGCCGCTTCGACACGATCAAAGGAAATCGAACTATCGAATAATCGAATGTTGTCCGCGACCGTTCCCGTGAACAAGAATGAATCCTGCAACACGAGTCCGACATGCTGTCGTAGTTCTTCCTCCGATAACTGCTCGAGTGGTTGACCATCAATCAAGATTCGACCCGATTGATAGGCATAAAAACGCATCAGGATATTGATGATTGAACTTTTCCCACTTCCCGTATGACCAACGAGAGCGATTGTCTGTCCTTTTTTCGCCTCAAACGAAATCCCTTTCAAGACATCCTTCTCACCGTCATAACTAAAGCGAACGTCTTCAAAGACGATATGTCCTTCTGACACACGCGCCTCCCCTTCGAGTTGTTTCGTGGGTTCTGGTTCATCTGTATCGAGGACCTTGAATACTCGGTCTGCCGAGACGACAGCTTGCTGAAACTCGGACAAGCGTTGCATGATTTGCTGAACTGGTTGGAAGATCCGCTCCATGTAACTAATGAAAGCATAAACAACACCGACTTGAACCGTTTGCGAGAATGACAAGACACCGAAGTACGTCACAAGTGTCGCAATCGAGATCGCCAGTAACAATTCGATGATGGGTCGTAGTAACCAGCTATCGAGTTTCAAGTTCTTGTAACGACCGTTCTGGTGGGCGACGTTCGTCTCTTCAAATTCCGCCATCAATCGTTTTTCTTGACGGAACTGCTGGATAATCGCCATCCCGTTGATGGATTCATTGAGTTGGGCGTTGATTTTCGATAGTAAATCGCGGACTTCCGCGTAATATTTCGTCGAATACTTCCGGTAAATCCAAACGATGAAATAAAACAGCGGTAACAACAGTAACGCAATCGTCGCGAGTCGCGGCTCTAATAGATAGAGGAAGATATATGTTCCAATCAACTGGACCCCACTTTGAACGAATGTCGATAAGACACCAATGTAGAGTTCTTTAATTGCTTCCGTATCGTTCGTGATCCGAGAAACGAGTACCCCGGCAGGCGTCCGGTCGAAATAGGCAAGTCGTAAATGCATGACGTGTCGGAAGACATCGATACGCAAGCGTTGAATGACTTGTAAGGCGATCTTTTGGAATTCGAATGCTTGTAAGTAATCGACGATGATTCCTGTCGTATGCAGTAACAAATACGCTGTAAACAAAAGTGCGACTTCCTGTACCGGATACGTACCCGGTGCGACGTATTCATCAATGAAAATCTTGACGAGATACGGTCCCCCGAGTTTTGCCGCTGTCGTAATGAACAGCAGAATGAAGGCGATGCTGACCTGTTTTTTGAACGGTTTGACGAAATCAAGCAATCGTTTCAGGACGGCTTTTTCATTGATATCATGATTCATTCGGAACGCCCTCCTTGTTCGACAAGTGATTCTAGTTGCTGGCGATCGTACGTCTCTTTATACCAACCGTCATGAGCGAGTAACTGCTCATGCGTGCCCCGTTCGATGATCCGACCGTCTTCGAGGACGATGATCTCATCGGTATGTGACACAGCCGACAGACGATGGGCAACAATGATTTGTGCTTGGTCATGATCCGCTGTGCGGAAGTGATGGATGATCGCTTCCTCCGTTTTAGCATCGACCGCAGACAACGCATCATCGAGCACTAAAATCGGACAGTCTGCTAGTAATGCCCGGGCAATCGAGATCCGTTGTTTTTGACCACCGGATAATGTGACTCCTCGTTCCCCGACCATCGTCGCATATCCTTCCTTAAAGCCGAGAATGTCCTCATGGACTGCTGCAATGCGTGCCGCTTCCATGATGTCTTCCATTGATGCGTCCGGTTTTGCAAAGGCGATGTTATCGGCAATCGACGCGGAGAACAGGAAATGATCTTGCGGAACGATCGCCACTTGACGTCGAACGGTATCCCGTGTCAATTGTTTGATGTCTCGTCCGCCAATCATGATCGCACCTTGTTTGACGTCATATTCGCGAGACAATAAACGGACAAACGTTGATTTCCCAGCACCCGTCTTCCCGACGATTCCGAGCGATTTCCCGGGTTCCAATGTCACATCGACGTCTTGTAAGACCGGTTGCGTATCATAGATGAATCGTTTAATCCCGACATGGAGTTCCGGTGACGAGACACTCGTCGCCGCTTCCTTCGCATCTTTGATTTCCGGTTCGATTGCAAGCATCCGCTCGATCCGGTCGTAAGAAGCACGACCACGTTCAACGATGTTGAACAACCAACCGAAGGCAAGCATCGGCCATGTCAATAAACCAAGATATGTAGTGAATGAGACGATGTCACCGATTCGAATCTCACCTTGTTGTAACAAATAGGCGCCGTAACCGACCGCGATGATGTACGATAGACCGACTAATCCAAAAATCGTCGGGTCAAACAGCGCATCGATTTTTGCGACACGACGGTTCTTTTGGACGACGTCATCGGATAGATCCGTAAACGTCTGTACATCAGACTCCACTTCTCCTGTTGCTTTTAAGACGCGGACACCACTAATGCTTTCCGCGACCTTATCATTCAAATCGGAGAAGGCTTCTTGCGCATCATGAAAACGTGAATGCAACATTTTCCCGTAGCGTGACGTCAAGTAAACCATCAGCGGCATCGGCAGAAGTGACACGAGCGTTAATTTCCAACTGATCGTCGTGACCATTGTAATGATGACGAAGCTCCCCATCGTCACCGAGTCAACGAGCGTTAAAATACCGGCCCCCGCTGTCATCGATACCGCCTGTACGTCGTTCGTCGCATGTGCCATTAAATCTCCACTCCGGTATTTCTTATAGAACGATTGATCCAAATCTGAAAAATGACCATACAGTTGACTACGTAACAAGCGTCCGAGGCGAATCGATGCCCCAAAAATGTGAAAACGCCAAAAATAACGAATGAAATAGGTCGCAACCCCGATGAGTAGCAACGTACCGGCGAGACGAATCAAATCACGCTTCGTCAAGCTTCCTTCGCTCAGACCATTGACTGTCGATCCAATGACCTTCGGTGGAATGAGTTCTAATCCTGCTACAAAAATCAAGCAGATGACCCCAAGACTATACGCTTTCCATTCTCGTCGGAAAAACCAACCGAGTTTCTTGAAGACTCCCATTCAAGTCTCCCCCCTTTTTAAATCCTATGATTATTTGAAATAGTCTCACATTTTAGATTAGTTCTCTTTCTAAAAAATAGCAAATAAAAAGGAGACCGTTAGGCCCCCTTTCGTACAACTTATTTTTTAGGTGATTTCATTGAACCACTCATTGAACGCATCACTTGGTTGACTTTCTTTTGTGATGGCTTTTGACCCATTTGCATCATCAATGTCTTAATCATATCTTCGTTGATTGGTGGGTTTTGCTCCAAGTAGTTCATCATGTATCGACGAGCGATATAGAAACCAAGGGCGACACCTGCTACCAAGCAAAGAAGGGCAATTAAAATCCAAATCCATGTAGCCAAGTTGCTTCCTCCTCTAACTTAAAACGTCGCTTTTTACTATACTATAATTCCAATTGTTTGCATAGATGATAATAGATGAAAAACGAGCCCGACGTAAGATCGGACCCGTTTTCTCCGGAAGTAATTATCCGAGTTGCTTGACTGTTGCTAATACATTTTCAACAGACATACCGTATTCTTTCAAGAGGAAGTCTCCAGGAGCAGATGCGCCGAAACGATCGATTCCGATGACTTGTCCTTCTGTTCCTACATATTTGTACCAACCAAGCGAAGCGCCTGCTTCGATCGCGACACGTTTCGTGATGTGTTTCGGAAGAACTGATTCTTTATACTCTGCTGACTGTGCTTCGAATACTTCCCATGACGGAAGCGAAACGACAGCTGCTGATTCACCAAGTTCTTTTTGTGCTTCGACAAGAAGGTGAACTTCTGAACCCGTACCGATCAAGAGCGTATCAGCTTTCGTGACGTCACCAGCGATGACATAACCACCTTTTTCAGCGCCCTCTGTCGTCGTACCTTCCAGTTCAGGAAGACCTTGACGCGTCAAGACGAGAAGTGTCGGTTTGTCTTTTGCTTGAACCGCTGTTTTCCATGCTGCGATCGTCTCTTTTCCGTCTGCTGGACGGTAGATCGTGACGTTCGGCATTGCACGGAAGCTCATCAAGTGCTCCACTGGCTCGTGTGTTGGACCATCTTCCCCAACAGCGATCGAGTCATGCGTCAAGACGAAGATTGATGGAAGTCCCATTAATGCTGCTAAACGAACCGCTGGACGGAGGTAATCCGAGAAGACGAAGAATGTAGCGCCGTAAGGAATGACGCCGCCGTGAAGTGCCATACCGTTGACAGCTGCAGCCATTGCGAATTCACGTACTCCGAACCAGATGTTACGACCGCTTGGGTCGATATCGAAGTCTGCTTCGCCTTTGAGCATCGTGTTGTTCGATCCTGCAAGGTCAGCTGAACCACCGAACAATGTCGGAACGTTCTTCGCAAGACCGTTCAAGACTTCACCACTCGTTTGGCGTGTTGCTTTTTTCGATGACAAGTCGTACGTCGGAAGATCTGCTTCCCAGTTGCTTGGCAATTCGTTTGCGATCGCGCGAACGAGTTCAGCATGCAATTCTGGATGCGCTGCTTCGTATTGTTTCATCGTCTCGTTCCATGCGTCTTCTGCAGAAGCACCACGTTGGACGATCCGCTCGTCAAACAATGACTTAACTTCTTCAGGCACGTAGAACTCTTCGTGATCCCAAACGTAGCTTGCTTTCGTTAATTTGATTTCCGCTTCACCGAGTGGTGCACCGTGAGAAGCCGATTTACCTGATTTGTTCGGTGAACCGAAACCGATGACTGTCTTGACTTCGATCAATGTTGGTTTTGTCGTCTCTGCTTGTGCCGCCGCGATCGCTTTCGAAATCGAATCGATATCCGTTCCGTCTTCTACGCGAATGACTTGCCAGTTGTACGCTTCGAAGCGCTTCTGGACGTTTTCAGAGAATGATTTATCGAGATCGCCGTCAAGTGAGATATCGTTTGAATCGTACAATACGACCAATTTACCAAGACCAAGGTGACCTGCGAGTGAAGCCGCCTCAGCTGAGACACCTTCCATTAAGTCTCCATCTCCACAAATTCCGTATGTGAAGTGATCGACGACGTTGAGCTCGTCACGGTTGTATTTTGCTTCAAGATGACGTTCTGCCATCGCCATACCAACTGCCATTGCGATCCCTTGACCAAGTGGACCTGTTGTCGCATCTACACCAGCCGTGTGACGGTATTCCGGGTGACCTGGTGTTTTTGATCCCCATTGACGGAATGATTTAAGATCATCCATTGATAGATCATATCCCGATAAGTGGAGGAGTGAGTAGAGAAGCATCGAACCGTGTCCGGCTGAAAGTACAAAACGGTCGCGGTTGAACCATTCTGGATTTTTAGGGTTGTGGTTCATATGATCCGCCCAAAGCGAGAATGCCATCGGTGCTGCTCCCATTGGCATACCTGGGTGACCCGAATTCGCCTTTTGTACGGCATCAATCGATAAGGTACGAATCGTATTAATTGCTAATTGTTCTACTGTCGTCATGTTCGTCAAAACAATCATCCTCTCTCTTTTTCACAAATTCCTACTCATTTTAGCACACTCTTAAATGTGATACAACTTTTCTAAATAGTATGTCACATTAAAATGAATGCGCTATCTATAGCCGTTCTATCGACTCATACAGGATGCATGAATTGATGAAAGATCGTTATTAAGATGTATTGCTATCGTGCAATGTTTCCTCATCTAACCACTCCAACAAAAAGGAGGTCCACCTGACGGAGACCTCCTTTCTTCTATAGAAGAAATAAACGATTATTGTTTATTCCGTTCTTCTTCTTGTGCTTGCTTCAATTTTTCTGGTGTTACGTCTGTTCCTTCTTCATCGACGATCTTCATGCCCATGAGTTGGTTTTTGAACGATCCACGGAATGCTGCGAGATACGCAGCACGTAGCTCTTTTTGTTCTGCTGTTTCTGCTTCCGATAACGGCTCGACTTTCGATTTATTCGCTAATGCATTGATTCGATCTAATTGTTCTTGTGATAACATGGAATCCCTCTTTCTCTATGACTCAAACTTGAGTAGTTCAATTGTATTCTTACTGTAAAAGAGCTTACAAAAAAAAGCAAGTTAACCGTGTCAGTCGACAGGTTACTTGCTTCTCATTCCGGGCTAGGCGTCATTTCGCGGTATTCAAGATATCGACGATTGACCGTCGCCTTTGAGATATCATGTCCCATCCCGCGAAGCGTAATGGCGATATCTGAAAACGTCAGTCCGAGTTCTCGGAGGCGTACGATTTCTTCGATCGGTACGTCTTTTCGACTACGCCCAGCGTTCTCTCCTTGACGATTGAGATTACGCTCCGGGCGAAAACCTTGCTCGACCGCTCGCCTCATGCCGCGCGCGATTTTAGCGTTATGCAATTTCCGTTGATATTCTTCCACCAGCGAGACAATCTCAAGGACCATTGCTTCTGCATCAGCAAGCTGGTATTCTCCATCGGAATCAAGTGTCATCAACCGAACACCGTGCTTTTTAAACGTGTGCAAAATAGCGATTTTCGCATTCCCTCGACCAATCCGTGTATCATCCGTCACGAGGACTGCATCTACTGCGTCACGTGTCACATGATCAAGAACCGTCAGCATCCCTTCGCGATCGACGTCATATCCACTCTCTTTTTCAGAGACGACATCCACGACATCAAACCCTTTTTGAGACGCGACCTTCGAAAGCTCCATCCGTTGGCGTTCAATCGAACTATCTTGTGCTTCTTTTTCGGTCGACACCCGACAATAAATCACGACCTTCATCGTACCTCACATCCCTGTTCGTTCTTTCACAACTTTTCCATTTTGTCATTGTTGTGCGATTGGTACAACGATTTTGCTTTTTGAGATGACGTGTTTTGTTTCAACATCATTATTTTTAATCAACCAATTGACGTACTCTTCATCTGACATCGAACCATCATTGTAGACTTCAGCGATTTGTTCGACTGTAGCGTTCTCATCGACCGTAACGGAAGCTGTCATCAATTGCGCCACTTTTTCATCCGGGCGTGGTGTGAGTAAAAAGATCACGAAGGCAATACTTAAGGCATAGAAGAGAATTGAAAAAGCATGAGTACGAATCGTATGAATCATCATGAATCCCTCCAAATATGAAATGAATGAGTTAGAATAAATGTTCTCGGAACAATTGTTCGCATAACTCATAATAAACACAGAACCCGTGTTCGGTCAACACAAAATGTCGAACAATTGTTTGTACGCTCATTTGTTCTATGTTATAGTGAATCTAGAAACATATATTCTTACATTTCAAACTTCAATCCAGAAAGAGGTGGCAATTCGTATGCGGAAAATGTCTAAGCGCCAACAAGAGATTCTCGACTACATCGTCTCTGAAGTGAAACTGAAGGGGTATCCACCATCAGTTCGTGAAATCGGAGAAGCAGTCGGACTCGCGTCTAGCTCGACGGTACACGGTCATTTGGATCGACTCGAGAAACGGGGAATGATTCGCCGTGACCCGACGAAACCACGTGCGATTGAGATATTGCTTGATAAGCCTGAAGAAATCACGGAAGCCATTGTCCATGTTCCCGTCATCGGGAAAGTCACAGCGGGCCTTCCGATTACAGCGATTGAAAATATCGAAGAACAGTTCCCGCTTCCTGCACATTATGTAGGAAATGAAACAGTCTTCATGTTGACGATCGATGGTGAATCGATGATTAACGCAGGTATTCTTGACGGCGATCGTGTCATCGTACGCCAACAAAACACAGCAGAAAACGGAGAAATCGTCGTAGCTATGACCGAAGATAGCGAAGCGACGGTGAAACGGTTCTTCTTAGAAGATCAACAGGTACGTCTACAACCAGAAAATGACTCGATGGATCCGATGTATTTCGATAATGTCTCCATTCTTGGTAAGGTAATCGGCGTGTATCGGACGATTCATTGACGGAGGGACCAGTTACGACTGGTCTTTTTTCATGCCTTCAGGAAATGTACATGATACCGTCAATACCGTCGCATTGACGGGTTACGTTGCGTATTCGGTCGCAACGCAACAAACGGATTGGTTACCGACCGCCATCGGCATCGCTGTCGGTACCCTTTGGTTGTCACCCGACCTCGATTTAAAATCAGAACCCTATTATCGTTTCGGACCATTTCGAGTTCTGTGGATGCCGTATGTCAAGATCATGCCCCATCGCTCAATTTGGTCACACGGATTGATCATCGGGGATGTCATTCGACTCCTTTATAGCGCTGCACTTGTGATCCCCTTATTATTTCTCAGCTTGTATTTTCAAATCATCGCGTCAGAGACCATCGATTCTTGGTTCGCTTCCCTGCCTGCGTTTGTCATCGGCATCATGGTAGCGAGTACGATTCATATTCTACTAGATTATTCCAGCAGTTGGTTTCGACCTAAAAAAAGAAAAAAGCGTCGTCGTTAACACCTCTTTTGCTTGCTTGCAGGCAAGACGAGGTGTTTTCTTATCCACTTTTTCGTATCTTTAAACATCAAAATAAAAAATTTCCATTCCTATATTTCAATTATATGTATTGAAAACGTTCTCAAATCGGAGTAATTTAAAGTAGAAAGACCATTATCTGCTTTAATCCAAAGGGAGGGTTTTTGCATGAATAACTTTGTACTAGAAATGATCGGTACGATGATCCTCATTCTGCTCGGGGATGGTGTCGTCGCCGGTGTCGTCTTGAAAAAGACGAAGTCGGAAAACAGCGGATGGATCGTCATCACGTTCGCTTGGGGTCTTGCCGTCATGACAGCAGCATTCGTCGCTGCTGAGAGTGGTGCGCACTTGAACCCAGCTTTAACGATTGCACTTGCTTTGAACTCTGATTTACCATGGGCAGACGTTCCTGTCTACATTGCCGGACAACTTGTCGGAGCTTTCATCGGCGCCATTCTCGTTTGGCTTCATTACATGAAACATTTTGAAGCGACTGATGATCAAGCTGCAAAACTTGGTGTGTTCGCAACGGGTCCAGCAATTCGTCATACACCGTCGAACTTGATTTCTGAAATCATCGGGACATTCGTTCTCGTCTTCGGAATCTTGGCACTCGGTTTAACGACATTTGGTGATGGCTTAAAACCACTCATCGTCGGTTTACTCGTCGTCGTCATCGGTCTATCGCTTGGTGGTACAACAGGGTACGCCATCAACCCAGCCCGTGACCTTGGACCGCGTATCGCGCATGCCATTCTACCGATTCCGAATAAAGGTTCCTCTGACTGGGGCTACTCATGGATTCCAGTCGTCGGTCCAATCATCGGTGGAGCGCTTGCCGTGTTCATCTATCAATTGATCTACTAATAAGATCACGTTTCACTAACACATACCGCTCAAGGGGGATTTCGAAATGGAAAACAAGTATATCCTAGCACTCGACCAAGGTACGACAAGCTCACGTGCGATCATCTTCGATCACGATGGGAAAATCGTCAACTCGGCACAACGGGAATTCAAACAATACTTCCCGCAACCAGGCTGGGTCGAGCATGATGCAAACGAAATCTGGGGTTCGATTCTTGCTGTCATGGCAGAAGCACTCGGAACAGCAGATATCAAACCTGAGCAAATCGCTGGAATCGGCATTACGAACCAACGTGAAACGACGGTCGTCTGGAACAAAGAAACAGGCAAACCCGTTTATCATGCACTCGTTTGGCAATCACGTCAAACGTCTGGTATCTGTGATGACTTAAAAGAACAAGGCTTAAACCAGAAGTTCCGTGATAAGACAGGACTCTTGATTGATGCCTACTTCTCTGGTACGAAAGTCAAATGGATTCTCGACAATGTTGAAGGTGCGCGTCAGCAAGCGGAGAACGGTGAATTACTCTTCGGTACGATCGATACGTGGCTCGTTTGGAAACTGTCTGGTGGAAAAACGCACATCACGGACTACACGAACGCTTCACGAACATTGATGTATAACATTTATGAACAAAAATGGGATGAAGAGTTACTCGATATCCTCGGTGTTCCTGCATCGATGTTGCCAGAAGTTCGTCAATCGAGTGAAGTCTACGATAAAACAGTACCGTATCACTTCTTCGGTTACGAAGTGCCAATCGCCGGAATCGCTGGTGACCAACAAGCTGCACTCTTCGGTCAAACATGCTTTGAAGCAGGTGAAGGTAAGAACACATACGGAACAGGTTGTTTCATGCTCATGAATACGGGTGAGAAAGCTGTTTCTTCTGATAACGGACTCCTGACGACGATTGCTTGGGGCGTTGATGGAAAAGTCGAATATGCGCTTGAGGGTTCTATTTTCGTCGCTGGTTCTGCGATCCAGTGGCTCCGTGATGGACTCCGTATGTTGAAGCACGCCAAGGATTCAGAAGACTACGCAACGAAAGTCGATTCGACAGACGGCGTTTATGTCGTTCCTGCCTTCGTTGGTCTTGGTGCGCCGTACTGGGATTCAGATGTTCGTGGAGCAATCTTTGGATTAACACGCGGAACTGATAAGGAGCACTTTGTTCGGGCAACGCTTGAATCACTCGCTTACCAAACACGCGACGTGTTGACAGCAATGGAACAAGATTCTGGTATCGAACTGAAGACACTTCGTGTCGATGGTGGTGCTGTAGCTAACAACTTCTTGATGCAGTTCCAATCGGACATCCTCGGTGTTCCTGTCGATCGTCCAGAAATCAACGAAACGACAGCACTCGGTGCAGCCTACCTTGCTGGATTAGCCGTCGGTTACTGGAAAGATAAAGCGGAAATCAAACAACAATGGAAGCTGGATCACCAGTTCAAACCAGAGATGAAAGAAGACGATCGTGAACAACGCTATGCTGGATGGCAAAAAGCGGTGGAAGCAACAATGATCTTCAAGCCATCGAAATAAGACAATTAACCCGGTCCCTTTTGCAGAGGGACCGGGTTTTTGATATCCGATGGTATAAAAAAAGCCCTCTTGGCTTTATTGCAAAGAGGGCTTTCATCAATTATTTACCGAATTCTTTTTTCAATCCGTCTTCAATCTCGTCAACGGATTTGGATTGACCGCTTAGGACTGCCGCTAAAAACGCACCTTCGACGAGTGGTGCATCGATAAACCGAACCGTCCGTTCGCCACTGTATAGTTCAAGTGCCAGTTCCGTGTTCATCGTCGCAGAACCGATATCCGTTAAGACGACTCCATCATCGTCTAGCGTATTCAGTGTTTCTTCGATTCGCGTCGCGTCCGTTCCAATGCTACCGTCTTCAAGACCGGCTGCTATTAAGACCGTCGTATCCGGCGCCATTTCTGCCAACAGTTCCTTTAGCCCAGTGGCAAGTTTTTCACTATGGGAAACGAGTACAAGATTAACCATGAAGCACCTCCGCGATTTCGCCGAGCAACAATGCACTCGATAGACTACCTGGATCTTGGACGCCTTCCGTCGCTTCACCGAAGTAAGACGCGCGTCCTTTCGTTGCGATGCGCGCTTTCGTATCAGCAAGCGCTTGATCGATTGCCGCTTTCAAATCCCCTTCTTGCGAAAGCGCCTCTTGGAACGGTGTCCAGATATCGACCATCGTCTTTTGACCAAATTCCGATTTCCCACGAGATTTAATACCTTCCGTCGCTTCATGGAAAGCATCCGCAAGTTCTGCACCTTCGACTTCTGTTTTTCCTTTGAACGCACCAGCGAACTTAACGAAGGCCGTGCCGTACAAAGGACCGGATGCTCCACCGACCGTCTTGATTAGCGTCATCCCGACTTCTTTCGATAGAGCCCCTAAGTCCTCATATTCACCATGTTCTTCTAACGTCTTTTGGACTGCTTGAAAGCCGCGTGACATATTGATCCCGTGGTCCCCGTCACCGATTTCCCGGTCAAGGTCCGTCAATTCATCCTTGTGCTGTTCAATCTGTTCCGCTGCTTTGATAAGTGCGCTTCGCAACTGTTCCGTCGTCAACTTCATCTTTGTACACCCCGTTTATCTAAATTAGAATCCAATCGCTTTCGTTTCTGCATCGAGATAACCGAGCAGTTCATTATCTACTGGTAAGAGCGTGATTGAGAATCCGTGCATCTCGAGCGACGTCATATAGTTTCCGACGAACGAACGGGCAATCTCGTAACCATGTGCCTGAAGTTCTTCCGCGACGTATTTATACGTGATATACAGTTCGGATTCTGGTGTTCCACCCATCCCATTCACCATGACGGCGACTTTTTTGTCTGGTACCTCTTTCGTCAGACGATCGAGCAACTCTTTGACGATCGCATCAACGGAAGCGACAGCTTTTCGTTCGAGTCCTTTTTCGCCATGAATCCCGATTCCGATTTCCATCTCGTCATCATGCAATTCAAAGCCTGGCTTGCCACTCTCCGGCATGTAACATGGCGAGAGTGCCATTCCGATCGAGCGAACGCCCTTGATTACTTTTTCAGCAACTGCCTTGACTTCACTCAGTGATTTCCCTTCTGCAGCCGCAGCTCCGGCAATCTTATGGACGAAGACCGTTCCCGCAACACCACGACGATCCTCTTCCTTTTTGATCGCGATGTCATCATTGACGATGACCGTGTCGACTTCGATGTCCTCGAGTTCAGCGAGTTCCTTCGCCATATCGAAGTTCATGACATCACCCGAGTAGTTCTTGACGACAAGGAGGACACCTTTTCCACCATGGGCTGCCTTGATACCTTCAAGCACCATGTCCGGTGTCGGTGACGTAAAGACTTCCCCACAAACAGCCGCTGCAAGCATACCGTCACCAACGAATCCAGCGTGCGCCGGTTCATGCCCACTTCCCCCACCAGAAACGAGTCCGACTTTTCCATCGAGCGGTACTTTCCGCGCGACGACATTTACCCCTTCGACCTTTTTATACAAATCAGGGTGAGCTAATACGAGTCCGTCGACCATGTCTGAAACGAACCGGTTTGAATCTTTCATTAATTTGTGCATGAAAAACGCTCCTTTACCTAACTGATTTTGCCGTACCACTTAGTCTTTACCACCAAATCAAGTCGAATATGTCGAAAAAAATGATGAAAATATTGACCAGTTGGTGACGATATTCCGCATGAGTGCTATGCTCTTAAAAAAGAGGAGGATTCGAATGTCATCAGCCTTTCAAGCAGGTGTCCGTGCCTGTCTACCCACTGTCCTCGGATATATTGGCATCGGCTTCTCAGCCGGGATCGTTGGTCGTGCCTCCGGCTTATCCCCTCTTGAAGTCGGATTCATGTCCGTCTTCATCTATGCCGGCGCCGCTCAGTTCATCATCACGAGTCTCTTACTATTAAATAGTCCTGCTTCTGCCATCATTCTGACGACGTTCATCGTCAATCTCAGGCACTTATTAATGAGTCTGACGCTTGCGCCGCATGTTGAGACACGTCACCTCCGCGACCGCCTCGGTACCGGAACGCTACTGACGGATGAGTCGTTCGCTGTCGCGATGAACACTGCCCAAAAAGAGAAGCTCTCCCCGTCCTTCATGAATGGCTTGAATCTGACAGCTTACTTTAGTTGGATCGTCGCAACCGTACTCGGCGCCCTTGTCGGCAGCTGGTTCCCAGATCCCGAGCGCTTCGGTCTCGATTTTGCCCTGACAGCGATGTTCATCGGCTTATTGTACTTACAGTTTGAAGGGGAACGTTCCCGTATTGCCGTGAATAGTTTTCTTTTACTGATTGTCTTACTATTGCTTTACATAACCATGCGCTACTTTTCTCCAGAAGTCGCCGTTCTTTGCGCGACGCTCGGTGGTGCAAGTATAGGAGTCGTGATCACACGATGGAAATCCGCCCAGAATTAATTGCTCTTTTTTTAGCTTGTGGACTCGTCACATGGATTCCACGCGTCTTACCGTTTCTCGTCCTTCATGGACTGACGTTACCGCGTCTTGTAACAGAATGGCTCTCGTTCATTCCGATTTGCCTGCTTGGAGCCCTCTTTTTTCAGAATCTCCTCATCGCTCAAGATGAGGCATTTCCGACGGTTTCGACGCTTCATGTCTTTGCTGCCCTACCAACGATGGCGGTCGCGGTTTTCAGTAAAAGTTTATCCTGGACGGTCGTGACTGGTGTCGTCACCATGGCGTTTCTACGATTATATCTATAAGCAAGTCATTCTTCTTTAGTCTATTTCGATGCATCTTTTGTGTAATCCTTAATATAGAAATAAATGGATGGTGAAGGAGGTCTTGATATGCCAAATAAGCAGTTTATACCCTATTTGATATTGCTGTGCACCATTTTTCTCATCGCGAGTCAAATGGAGCTACCTTATCTGCTAAAACAAGGACTGATTGTGTTGTACGTCATCGCCTATTTCTGTACGCTGATGGTTTCTCGTAAAATGAAAGTCAGGGATCATAAACAATGACTCGAAAAAATCTCCTCTGGTCTTAAGAGACTAGAGGAGATTTTTGTGTTCACGTATTTGCTTGTACGTCCTGATAATCCGATTGATGTTCAAACTCTTTTTTCGCAAACGGACATAACGGTAGCAGTTTGACGTTTGCTTCTCGGGCCCAGTTGACGATCTCGGCAACGAGTTGTTCCCCGATCTGTTGATTGCGGTGCGCGGGATCGACATACGTATGATCGATGATCCACATGCCGTTGTTCGTGTCGCTGTAAGTGATTTCCCCAATCACTTCCCCTTCCTGGTGGGCTTCGATTTTACGTTCCGCTCGTTTCAGCTCCATTTGCTTCCCTCCGTTCGTAAGATAAGGCGCCGCTCGGACAACCGTCGACGACCCGCATGACGTCGTCCACTGGTGCCCCGTCCGCTTCAATCCATGGACGCCGCTTGACATCAAAGACAGTTGGTAGACTTCGTACACAATGACCAGAGTGAATGCAGACTTCCGAATCAAAATAGACCGTGATCTCTTTGCCTTCATATCCTTTTTTCATGATGTATCGTCTCCCTTTCTTTGTACTCTTGTATCTTTCCACATCCTTGACTCAATCCCTGTCGACGCTATGAAAAAAGCACTTCCGGACAGAAGTCCAGAAGTGCTTGAGTTGGATTAGAACAAGACCATGTACTGATCGCGTTCCCATTCCGTGACTTGCGTCCGGAACATATCCCATTCGATTTCTTTCAATTCAACGAAGTGCTCTGCGATGTGATCGCCGAGAGCGTGCATGACAACGTCATCCGCTTTCAAGACTTCGAGTGCGTGGCTGAGTGTTGATGGAAGATCATCAATTCCGTTCGCAACGCGTTCCGGTTTGTCCATGACGTAGATGTTACGGTCGATTGGAGCCGGTGCTTTCAAGTTGTTCTTGATTCCGTCAAGACCTGAAGCGAGCAATGTTGCAAGCGCAAGGTACGGGTTCGCTGCTGGGTCGACTGAACGAACTTCGATACGAGTCGAGAGTCCACGTGCTGCAGGAACACGGACGAGTGGTGAACGGTTACGTGCTGACCATGCGACGTAGCAAGGTGCTTCGTAGCCAGGAACAAGACGTTTGTATGAGTTGACTGTCGGGTTACAAACCGCTGTGAATGCACGAGCGTGTTTGAGGATACCTGCCGTGAACGCACGTGCATCATCCGACAATTGCATGTCTTCGTTGCCTTCATCGAAGAAGACGTTCTCGTTGCCTTTAAAGAGCGACATGTTCGCGTGCATTCCTGATCCGTTGACACCGAAGAGTGGTTTTGGCATGAATGTCGCGTGCAAGTTGTGCTTCGCAGCAATCGTCTTGACGACGAGTTTGAACGTTTGGATGTTATCCGCTGTCGTGATCGCATCCGCATATTTGAAGTCGATTTCGTGCTGACCTGGAGCAACTTCGTGGTGTGATGCTTCGATTTCAAAGCCCATGTTCTCGAGCTCGATGACGATCTCTTTACGGCAGTTTTCTCCGAGGTCGACTGGTGCGAGGTCGAAGTATCCACCTTGGTCGTTCAATTCAAGTGTCGGACGACCTTTTTCATCTTTCTTGAAGAGGAAGAATTCTGGCTCTGGTCCAACGTTGAATGATGAGAAACCGAGCTCTTCCATCTCTTTAAGTACCCGTTTGAGCTGACCACGTGGGTCTCCTGCGAACGGCGTGCCATCCGGATTGTGAATGTCACAGATTAAACGTGCAACTTTCCCTGTTCCATCTTCTGTCCATGGGAAGACGACCCATGTGTTTAAGTCTGGGAAGAGATACATATCTGATTCTTCGATCCGGACAAATCCTTCGATCGATGAACCATCGAACATCATTTTGTTATCAAGTGCTTTTTCCAATTGGCTTACTGGAATCTCAACGTTCTTGATCGTTCCGAGGATATCTGTGAACTGTAAACGAATAAAGCGTACATCCTCAGCTTTAGCGATTTTCAAAATGTCTTCTCGTGTAATGTTGCGACGTGTCATGTGACAAATCCCCTCTCCGATTCGTTTTTATATGGTTACAGGTCCTTACTTGAAGAAACGTCCGAGCTCACCTTGGATGAGCGACGTCTTTCCATGTCGTCCTGCTTCCTTCAATTCATTTTTCAGGAGTTTATACAATTCGCCGTCAGATAGTTCCGGACGCGTCTCGACGACGCTCTCCGCAACGCGTTCGCGTTTGACGAGATCGTTTTCAAAAATCAATTTGATCCCTGCGATATTCAGTCCCTGATCCAGGTATTCCTTGATCGACAACAGACGATCGACATCGTTGAACGAATAGAGGCGACGCTTCGTCTCTGTCCGCTCCGGTTTGATCAGTCCTTGTTCTTCATAGTATCGGATCTGGCGGGCAGATAGCGCGGTCAACTCTTGAACGACTCCGATGGGAAATAGTGGCTTGGACTGGCGTGATGAGTCTGCCATGTGGTTCCTCCTTTTTCCTTACTCCATGAGAATAAACCTCTGTCAGGCAACTTGTCAAGCGATGTAAGAAAAGTTAACACAACTTTTTTAATCGCTTTACATGAAGTCGTTCAGAGGTCTTTTCACGAGATATTCTAGTATTAAACGTTTTTTTCTGGAATTAATTGTTTTTCCATCAAGTGATTGACGGCTGAGATGATGGCAATCTTGACGTGGCTATACGTCAAACCACCTTGGACGTACGCAGTATAGGGCGCACGGATCGGACCGTCCGCTGATAACTCAATCGATGAGCCTTGTACGAATGTTCCTGCTGCCATGATGACATCATCCGCATATCCCGGCATATAATCCGGAATCGGTAGCGCATGCGCATTGACGGGTGAAGCCGCTTGAATCGCCTGACAGAAAGCAATCATCGGCTCCGGTGCATGGAACGAGACCGATTGAATCAAATCCGTCCGTTCTGCCGTATGGTGTGGTGCCGTATCAAAGCCAAACTGACCAAGCATGCTCGACGTGAACATCGCGCCCATCAACGCTTGACTGACCGTATGAGGTGCCATATAGAAGCCTTGATACATATCTGGAAGTGCCGATAACGACGGACCGGCTTCAGCGCCAATTCCTGGTGTCGTCATCCGGAACGACGCTCGTTCAATCAAGTCGGTCCGACCGACGAGATAACCGCCAGTCTTCGCAAGACCACCACCCGGGTTTTTGATCAACGACCCTGCCATTAAGTCCGCTCCGACGTGTGTCGGTTCGATTGTCTCGACGAACTCACCGTAGCAGTTATCAACGAAGATCAAGACGTGCGGATGGACAGCTTTGATGGCGGCAATCGCCTCACCGATTTCGCTAACCGGTAGACTGCGTCGCGTCGCATAGCCTTTTGAACGCTGAATCCCGACGACCTTCGTCTGTGGCGTGATCCGTTCGAGAACAGCCGGTACGTCGATCGTCTCGGCATTTTTCATCTCGACGACATCATACCGGACGCCCAGTTCCTTTAATGAACCGCGTCCGTCACCACGAATTCCGACAATCTCTTCGAGCGTATCGTATGGTTTTCCCGTGATATAAAGCAATTCATCGCCTGGCAATAACAAACCGAACAATGCGATACCGATTGCATGGGTTCCGCTGATGATTTGCGGACGACAAAGACCCGCTTCCGCACCGAAGACATCGGCATAGATCCGTTCGAGCGTATCGCGTCCTTCATCGTTGTAGCCGTAACCTGTTGACGGCATGAAGTGAAAATCACTGACTTTGTGACGTCGGAACGCATCGAGGACACGGAATTGATTGTATTCCGCGACCTCTTGCGCCTTCTTGACGTACGGGACAATCTGTTCCTCCGCCCGATCAATGAGCGGACGGAGCGTTTCGTAATGGGTTAATTCTGAAAACATGTTTACACCTCGTATTGTTTCAATGTCGCGTATAGACGCGTATCTTTCCGCAAGTAACCTTTTAAGATGACGGAACCATCTTCTTCGAATGATTCCTTCAAGTTCATCATGACTTCCTTCGCCGGATTGTAATGGGCAAAACCGTCAACCGGAATGCGGATTTCGAGATACTCGAGGATCTCGCTGATCGACCGTTCGATTTCTTCGATCAAACGCTCGATGTCCTGCGGATCAAGGGCAGAAATCAACAGCTTTCCGCCTGTGAACAAGCGGTTCAGTTGATCTTTTTTGTTGTAGACCTCGAGCTGCGGGATGTCACCGGCACCGAGTTCATCGAGGACATCGTTCGTCGTCTGCATCTGATTCAAGTAATGCTCACTCGATGCATCAACGACGTGGAGGATCAAGTCGGCTTCCAGCACTTCCTCGAGGGTCGAGCGGAATGCTGCAATCAACTTCGTCGGAAGATCTTGGATGAACCCGACCGTATCCGTCAGCAAGACTTGTCCGCCTTCCGGCAAATCGACTTGACGTGTCAACGGATCGAGCGTCGCGAACAACTCATCCTTCTCGTATGTGTCAGCTTGTGTCAACCGGTTGAAGATCGTGGATTTGCCGGCATTCGTATATCCGACGAGCGCGATTTGGAACGTCTGGTTCTCTTTGCGACGTTCTCGGTAACGGGCACGGTGGGCGACGGATGTCTCGAGTTGTTTTGAGATCTCATCGACGCGACGACGGATATGACGGCGGTCCGTCTCGAGTTTCGACTCACCTGGTCCACGTGTTCCGATTCCGCCGCCAAGACGTGACAGTTGTGTGCCCTGCCCGGCTAGGCGTGGTAACAGATAACTCATCTGTGCCAGTTCGACTTGTAATTTCCCTTCGCGCGACTGGGCACGTCCAGCGAAGATATCGAGGATCAACTGCGTCCGGTCGATCAATTTGATGGCTTCCGGATCCGATAAGGCGATTCGGATATTTTTCATCTGACCGGGCGTGACCTCGGCATTGAATATGATTAAATCAGGTTCAAGTTCGTCCGCTAAGGCAACGAGTTCTTCAACCTTTCCTTTTCCGATGAACGTACGGCGGTCAATCGCTTGTCGTTTTTGATCCAAACGACCGACGACGACACCATGCGCAGTCGTGACGAGTGCTTCGAGCTCCGCGACCGATTCTTCATAGACATGGTCCGGGACACCGGGGAGCTGGCAACCAACGACGATGACGCGTTCTGACATAATATCATTCCTTTCACGAGTAAAGACGTACTGCGCCCCTTATCATACCACAGCCACCGGTTCGTCTGAACTTTTTTGGACAGGAAACATCCGTTCGGTTTATGATGGAAGAAACACCATGAGGAAAGGGAGGAAAACGATGGCACGCGAACAGTCGTATACGCTTCCAGAGTTCATTGAACGCTACCTGTTTTATCTAACAACAAGTGGACGGCAACTTTCGACCGTCCGACGCTATCGCTATGATTTAATCGAAGTCCATCGCTATATGACGGATGTCGACCAACCACTCGAGACAATCGACGATTTCAAGGCGATTTCGATCGAGACGTGGAAGACGTTCATTAATGAGTACTTGATCGAAGAGAAACTCTACCAACAAGCGACGGTCGCTCGAATTGTCACTGTTATCAATCAAGTCAATTACCAGATTCGGCAAACGAAAGCGAAGCTGATCGAATACGCACAACCGACGCACGAACTGACGGCAAAACATGTCGCTTCTTTTAAGGAATACGAGCAATTGGTGCGGACGAATCAATCTGATCGCGGCTTGACGGAACACCAATTGAAGGCACGTCCGTTTTTAATCGATCGAAACGAACTGATCCTTCGATTGTTTTATCGCTACGGCTTACGTGTTCATCACATCATTGGTTTGAAGATGCATGACCTCAATTTCGCCCAGCAAGAGATGACCGTCCACGACCGACTCGGCAATCGTTACCTGCTTCACCTCGAGCGGGAGGATCAAGACATCATGCTGCGTTACTTGAAGACAATTCCGGAACCGGTCCGCCCGCGTTATCACAGCACCGATCCCTTTTTCGTCGCCTTTGACTTCGCCCGGATGACGTTCCGCTGGGTCTACAGCAAGAATGCACCGAAGCAACTGTCGATCGTCATGATCACGAAGATGATGCGCCAGCTGAATGAACGGTCGGATAATAAACGGATCTTGACGCCGTCGATGTTACGCAACAGTTTCATCCTAAAAACGTATCAGGACGAGATGACGAAGGAAGAACGTCTGCAGAAGACGTGTCTTTATAAGGATGTCTCACTTCGACGTTATGAAGAGGCAGTCGAGGAACTGACACCATTACTGTAATGATACGTTTATGATGGAGTGAAGCAGCTATTATTTTTGCTTCACTTGCAAAGCGTCACACCTGAATGACGCCTAAAAAAAGACGACCCCCCGGTCGTCTTTTTCATTAGCGAGAGACTTCTTGTGTCTCTTCTTGCTCATATAACGTCACGTTGCGCGCTGGTGCGAACGTCGAGATTGCGTGTTTATAGATCAATTGCTGTTTGCCTTCCGACTCCAAGATGACTGTGAAGTTATCGAATGACTTGATCAGCCCCCGTAATTGATATCCGCTGATTAAGAAAACCGTTGTCGGGACTGCATCTTTCCGTAATTGATTTAAAAAGACGTCCTGAATGTTGTATGTCGCTTTCATGATTCCCCGTGCCCCCTCTTTTTATCTGTTTCTGTCTTCGGGCAACTCTTATTTAACCGCTTTCAGAAACTCTACAGTTCTATCATAGATAATTTTGAACGTTTCTTCAAATGAAAACTTTCCCATATCTACCCAAACGCCATCAAATTGATGACGGAACCACGTCAATTGACGTTTGGCAAAGCGTCGCGTGTTTCGTTTTAGCATGTCGACGGCAGGTTCAAGTGGTGCCCCGTCAAGAACCGGTAACATTTCTTTATAACCGATTGCTTGCAGCGCCTTCGTTTGTCGATACCCGGCAGCGTTTAGGCGCGCTACTTCTTCTAGAAGTCCACTAGCGACCATCAAATCTACCCGCTGATCGATTCGGTCATACAAGCGATCGCGGTCTTCCATGTGTAAGACGAACAACAGACTCTCGTAAAGTGCTGGCTTGCTACCGGTCGTTTGTGTCTGACCCGTCCGCGCGACCTCAATCGCCCGAACGACTCGCTGAATGTTATTCGGATGAATCGCTTCAGCGCGCACCGGATCGAGTTCTTTCAACTGGTCATGCAATGCATTCGCTCCATGTGTCGCCGCATACGCTTCGAGTTCAGCCCGTAAGGCTGGATCCTCCGCCTGCTCGGTGAACTGGTAATCATATAAAATCGACCGGATATAAAGCCCTGTTCCACCGACAATGATCGGTAACTTACCACGACTCGCGATCTCATCGATCGTCGCTCGGGCAACCGTCTGAAAGCGCGCTACACTCATCTCGTCGTCTGGTGTGACGAGATCAAGCAAGTGGTGCGGCACCCCTTCCATCTCTTCTGTCGTCACTTTTGCTGATCCGATGTCCATCCCTTGATAGACTTGGACGGAGTCTCCCGATAAGACTTCTCCGTTTAGTCGTTTTGCTAGTTCAATGCCTGTCTTCGTTTTTCCGACTGCCGTCGGTCCGACGATGACGATGACTGGTTGTTTCTTCATTTTTTCTCACCCATTCTCTATCTTTTCGTTCTGCTTCGAGTGTACCATAGCCATTTACTCGGGTTAAAAAAATCCATGAAAAAAACCGCCCACTCGGACGGTTCACGTTTGCTCGTCTTATACGCGACGGATGAAATCGTCGTAGATGGCACTAAAAATGCACCACCCACAAATGACGACGCCTGTCAGCATGATGCCCCAATCTGCCATGGTCGTTCCTCCTCTAGTCATCGTTATTCTCTCTTTTGACTTTTTGAACAGTTTGTAAACCCTTTCGAGCAGGTTTGACACCAATTCTTGGAATCAGTATGATAAAAGTACGATTGGTACGTAGCGCGGAGGCTGACCTGCATCGGCTTCCTATTAGAGGCACTGCCTCTCGATTCCATGTCTTGCGCTTGCGCAAGGCGACATAGGAAGAATTTCTTCTTCCACAGAACAGGTCCGGCATCATGCCCGGGCCTGTTCTGCGTGCCGGTAGGTTATTTCAAAAGGAGCTGATTCTCGTGCGCATTCAAATCATTGGCGGGTCTGGTACCGGAAAAAGTACACTGGGTGCATTCATCGGACAATCGGAACGAATTGCGTGGATTGATACCGACCATTATCTCTGGAAAGATACGAAGTTCACTGAAAAACGTGACGTCTCCGAGCGATTTTCCATGTATGAAGCCGATATATTGTCTTACCGTGACTATGTCGTCTCAGGTTCCGTCTTCGCCTGGCACCCGGATGGTTTCACCAATCGAGACTTGCTTGTCTTCCTGTCGCTCGACGAATCGATCCGGATGGAACGGTTGATCGCACGCGAAGCAGCACGTTATCCTGACTTTTCAGGATCCAATGAGTTCCTCGACTGGTGCCGGACGTATCATACGGCGACCGACCCCAAGATGATTGGCACGTTCGCGGAACACCAACATCAAATGGAACGGTCGGTTTCTCCTGTTCTGATACTCGACGCTTCGTTACCGACGCAGCTTCAGTATCAAAAAATAATGGAAACATACGACAAGTTGTCTTATAAACAATGAAAAACGGGTCCGCCTTTTCAGGTGGACCCGTCTGTCTTAATACATATCTTTTTGCGTGAAGTTCCAGAAGGCAACGATTAGTGCCGCGACCGTCCAACAACCGAGGACAGCAAGCGAGAACGGAAGTGTCATTCCTTCGATGGGTGGGGCTTGACCGTCGAGGTAGTTAATCAACCCAAAGTTGACGTTGACGAGATATTTCGAACTCGTCCAGCTCGAACCGAGTGTCGTCAGTAACGTACCGGAAATCAAGACTGCCATCATGATCCCGATTCCGGTCGCTGTGTTCTTGACGAGAACAGAAACCATCAAGGCGATCGTTCCGACAACAGCTGTGACGATCCAGGCTAGACCGACCGCCATTAATAGATATTCCCACATCGGTAACGTATGCACGAATTCGGTTGAAAACGTACCGCTCGGTGAGGCTTGGAATCCGGTCAAGATCGGTGCGGTCCAGCCGTCATAGCCGAGGACGATCCCAGATATCGCATAACAGACGACGACGGTCAATGCCATCAGCATCGATGTATAAAGTAACACCGTCAACCATTTCGCCATGAGAATCTTCCAGCGCCGGACCGGTCGCGACAGCAATGTCTTGATCGTTCCGTCATTTTGTTCCCCGCTGACGATATCCGCCATGATGACGATGATGAACAGTGGTAAGATCAGCGTCAATCCTTGCGAGAAGAAGATCCGAATGAACGTCGGGGCTCCCGGATAGTTTGGGTTGATGTCGTTATCGAGATAGTACTGATTTTGTTTTAAATCAAATTCCAGGAACTGACGGAACTCGTCTTGAATACTGCTAGAAGCAAGTCGGTTCTGTGTATCGACGATATCTTGTTGAAGCTCAACCCGCCAATCAAGTGTTCCTTGCTTTTTGATCTGCTCTTGAATGTCTCGGTACTGTGCGTACGTAAACATTGAGACGAGGACAACAAGGATGATCGCAACGACAGCAAAACGACGCTTCGAAGCGATTTTCGTGACTTCATTTCGGACGAGACCGACCATGTTTGGATTACGCAATGTGATCGCCTCCCGTTAATGTGATGAATAGATCTTCAAGCGTCTGGACTTTTCGTTCAATCGTCCAGACTTCGACACCTGCTTCGAGCAGCTGCTTATTGAGCGCCGGGGTTTTACTAGCATCCATCAAAGTATGGACCGTATTCGCATCGACGACTTCGGACACTTGGACTAAATCAGAAGCCGATAAAATCTCGTTCGCCTTGAAGGCATCATCGACACGCCAGTCAACGCCAGGAGCAAGCGACTCGACTAGTTCCTTGACCGTTCCGACTTGGACGATTTTTCCGTAACTCATGATCGCAACACGATCGGCGAGCATCTCGATTTCAGCGAGGATATGACTCGAGACGAGGACCGATAGTCCCGTTTCCTCGACGAGCCGGCGGATAAATTGACGTAAATCCCGAATTCCCATCGGATCGAGACCATTCGTCGGTTCGTCGAGAATCAAGACGCTTGGTCGTCCGAGTAATGCTTGTGCGATGCCAAGACGCTGACGCATCCCGAGCGAATATGTCCGGACTTGATCGTCGACCCGCGCCGTCAAATCGACGAGATCGATGACTTCTTGAATCCTTGCCTCGTCGACATTCGGTAACATCCGGGCGAAGACTTGTAAATTTTCGCGACCCGTCAAATATTTATACAACTCCGGGTTCTCAACGATCGAACCGATTCGCTCCATCGCTTGGACGAACTGTTTACGGACGTCGAAGTCACAGACTGTGATTTTACCGGACGTCGGTTTGATCAGTCCGACGAGCATCCGGATCGTCGTCGTTTTCCCTGCCCCGTTCGGTCCAAGGAAGCCGAAGACCTCACCCGGTTGAATTTCAAACGAGATATTATCGATGATCGTCTTTTTTCCGATCACCTTTGTTACACCTTCTAATTTCACTGTTGGTTTCACGTCTCTCACCTCTTATTGTCTATTCTAGCGGAATAATGAATCATTTGACTTGTCAGAACACTTCATTTCCGCACATTCTTTCAACATTTGCTACAATCAGGATAGAACCTAGAAGGAGGAACGTTCATGAAGCGATTACGCTGGCCCCTGTTTTTAACCGTTTCACTCTTACTGACCGCGCTGTTCGGTTACGGTTTCGTCAACGCCTATAGTGACGTCGTCAAACCACCGAAGCGTGCCGTCCTCACACCGACGAAGGAAGAACCTGTCAAAAAAGGCGGAACGTACGTTGCGCTTGGTGATTCCTTGACTCGTGGTGTCGGAGCATCGAACGGTAATAGTTATGCTGCTCTTGTCGGACGCGACCTTGTCAAAGCGAACACGGTCGAGCGTTTCCAGAATCTTGCTGTCAGTGGTGCCCGGACGGAAGATTTATTGAAACAACTCAAACAAAAAGAAGTACTACGTTCGATCAGTCAAGCGAAAGTCATCTCGGTGACGATTGGTGGGAATGACTTGTTCAATCGTGGCGAAGGTGTCTCAAACTTCAATGCGAAGAAAACGGCTGCAACGATTACGAAAGCCCAAGACAATTTGAACAAGACATTCCGGATCCTGCGTGAACAAAACCCGGATGCTGTCATCTTCTATGTCGGACTCTATAATCCTTTCCGCGCGACGGAAAACGGTGAAGCGTTCGATGCAATCGTACAAGACTGGAATGCTAAATCCCGAACGCTAGGGATCGAATATGACGTCGAGATCATCGACACGTTCAATCTCGTCCGCGACGTCAAACGTGATTTATCAAGCGACCAGTTCCATCCGAACGACTCTACCTACGAAGAGATTGCAAAAGCCGCATTACTTGCTGTCAATAAACGTTTCTAAAACAAAAAGCCGCCCAAGTGGCGGCTTTTTGTTCCGATTCATTTCAGGCGTTTGGCCAAGGCGACAAGTCCCCATTGAAGTGGTAAACGTGTCCAGAGCAACCATGAAGGAAGACGTTTGCCATTGACTGGCTTCGGATTGACAGCCATGTTGACGTTTGCCGGTAAGACCGCGTACAAGAAGGCAGGTAGCGTCTTACGGACGAGATGTACTCCTTTTCCTGTCAACAGCATGAGACCGTAAGCGATCTCGATGACACCTGTTACTTGGACGAAAAAGCGTTTGAACGGAATAAACGACGGCATGATGCTGACGAACCCCTTCTCGTTGCGGAAATGACCAACTCCCGCAAACAGTAATCCAGCTCCATAGACTAGACGTAATAGCATGATCTTTCACTCTCTCTTTCTTTCCACTTTACGGATTCTTTCGAAACAGTTTCAGTGTATCGAACTGACCCGATTATCTCAACTTTTAGAAATTGTCGTCGAATTATGGGGAATGATGAGTCATTTCGGAATGTCTCCCGTAATCAGGTGATAAGTCACTTCATTTGCTATGATGAAGTCAGAAATCATACAGGAAGGGATGACGACTTATGGCTGGAAAAACAAAAGGACTACTACCTGGATTGACTGGAGGAATCATCGGTGCCGTTCTGACGGCGACGATTGCATTTCCAATCTTGCTCGACCAAGAACAAAAGGTCGCGGATACACCACTCTCAAACGGGATGCCGAAACAAGTCTCGACGACATCAAATGATCCAGTGACGAATGCAGTCGCCACTGCCCAGAAATCCGTCGTGACGGTAACAAATTATCAAACTGGTAATTCGATGTCACAAAAAGAAGCAGCTGCCGGCTCAGGATCTGGTGTCATCTATAAAAAGGAGAATGGAAAAGCATACATCATCACGAACCATCACGTCGTTGATGGCGCATCGAAACTCGATGTCACGCTTAACAACGGCAAAACACTGAACGCTAAATTACTCGGTAGTGACGAAACGTATGACTTAGCTGTATTAGAAGTCGACGCAAACGATGTTCCAGGCGTCATCACACTCGGTAAATCGGCTGACTTAAAAGCCGGACAGACCGTTCTAGCGATCGGTAATCCGCTAGGTGAATTCCAAAACTCCGTTACCCGCGGAATCGTCAGTTCAAAAGACCGGACTGTACCGGTCGATACGAATAACGATGGTCAAGACGACTTCAATACGACGGTCATCCAGACGGACGCCGCTATTAATCCTGGTAACTCTGGTGGTGCCTTGATCAATGAACAAGGGCAACTCGTCGGCATCAACTCGATGAAAATCGCTGAGTCGGGTGTTGAAGGGGTCGGTTTCAGTATTCCAATCGATGATGCGTTACCAATCCTTAAACAACTTGAGACGAACGGTAAAGTTGAACATCCAACACTTGGTGTTTCCTTACAAGATGTCTCCGCATTTCCTGCCGGTTATCTAAAAGATCAAGTCAACTTACCAGACAGTCAAAAAACAGGTGTCGTCGTCATGTCCGTCGAACCGAACAGTCCAGCTGCTGCCGCTAAACTGAAAACAGGTGACGTCATCACGAAAATCAACGACTCTGAGATTAAAGGGTTCGTCGACATCAAAACGGCACTTATCAAATCAGACGGTCCACTTTCATTGACGATCATTCGTGACGGAAAAACGATGACAGTGGAAACCAAAACAACAACGACCGACCAGCTGTAAACCTTCAGTCTGACGTTTCGTTCGCCTTCCTTTTCGGGTATTGTTTTAGAACAATATCGAATTGGGAGGCTTTTTCTATGTATGACTTAATTGGCATCGGCATTGGTCCGATGAATTTAGGGTTGAGTGCACTCGCGCATCCGACGGAATTAAAGACGTTATTTTTTGACGAAAGTGAACAATTTTCCTGGCATCCCGGTATGATGATCCAAGACTCGATGATGCAGACAAGCTTCATCTCCGATCTCGTCACACTTGCTGATCCGACGAGCACTTTTTCTTACCTCAATTACTTACGGTCGATCCACCGTCTTCATACGTTTTACTTCTACGAAAAACTTCTAATCTCAAGACAAGGTTACAATGATTACTTACGTTGGGTTGCGACACAGCTTGACGATTTACGATTTTCAACCCGTGTCGTCGATGTGCAAGACACTGGTGATAGTTTCGAGGTCCTCGTCGAAGATGTCACGACCGGTAAACGGGAAACCTTCGAAGCACGAAACGTCGTCATCGGAACCGGTTCAAAACCTGCGATTCCGGACACGTTTGACGAGCGTGTCATTCACAATACGCAATATGTCATGAAAAAAGCAGAATTGCTACAACGAAAAAAAATCAGCATCGTCGGATCTGGTCAAAGCGCTGCCGAGATCTTCCTCGATCTCTTGACGACACCTGCTCCAGAGCGTCCTGAACTCGAGTGGATCGCGCGTTCGACACTGTTTGAGACACTCGAGACCGGCAAACTCGGCGAAGAAATTTTTTCACCGAGTTATGTGACATACTTCAATCAGCTCCCACTCGCAGTTCGACAAGAGTCGGTCAAGAAGTTCGCCCGTTCTCAGAACGGCATCAGTCCTGAGACTTTACAATCAATCTATGCCCACCTTTATGATTTGACAGAAGAGGAACAGCAACAAGTCGCGATTCGCGCGAATCTTGAAGTGAAAGAGATCACGTACGATGAACGGTTCACGATCGCGATGCAACACCAAGAACTCAATGATGAACGTTCGTCTAAAACAGATGCTGTCATCGCGGCGACCGGTTTTTCGCCATCCCTTCCAAGCTTCATTGATCGACTTGATATCGTGTTCGAAGCACCACATGCTTGGAAAGTCGATGCGGACTACCAAATCGTGCGTTCGACCGAGACAGCACATCATCTGTATGCAACCGCTAACTTAGAATTATCACATGGTCCAGCAGCTGACAATCTCGGCATGTCCGTCTCACGGAACCAATTGATCTTAAACGCGGTCGCGGGTACGGAACTTTATCCGGTCGAACGACATGCGACGTTTACGACGTTCGATTAAGTCACTTGAGGATAAACCAAACGAACGAGGAATGGCATGCGCCACTCCTCGTTCGTTTTCATTTACGGTTTTTTCGTCAACTCGAGTGCCGCAAGTAATAATAACGTAGCCTGAACCCGTGTCACTCCTGATTTAGCTAGTAAGAGATGAAAGGCAATCAACCAGTTGACCTCATCTGAAAAACGATTCCGTGCCCGTTCCCGGTCGACGATGCGGGTCACGTAAATCCAGTCGACGCGTTCCATCGATGGTAGTAATGCAAGGAGTGGCATCAAACGATCCCAAATGATGATTTCGCGCCGTTCTAACAGCTCCCTCCACGCAATGATTCGTTCCTGTTGTGCTGACGCATCCGGATGCGAAGCTAAGATTTGCGCTGTAATGACACGTTCGCTCGTCCGTTCCATATATTGCGCGAGCCATTCTTCCGATGTATCGACACGCTCTAAAAATTCCTCTGGTAATGGCTTCTGTTCAAGCAAGGTCGATGTCACGACATACTGTTTCGCAGCATTTAGATGAGGTCGTGTCGCATGCAAGCGTTCCATGTAGGGAAAGGCATCAATACCTTGTCGACGGTTCAGCACTTCGTTCAGTGCAAAGAAGGGCCGGACTCCTTTATCACGAATCAATCGATGTTTAATCTTCTTTTCCGCAACGATGATTTCTTCGATGAGGACATCAGGATCCGTGCTATTGAGTTGCACATGGGCAACGAGCAACGGTGTATAGCGACTCCGAAGCGCTGAAAAACGCGTTGTCTTTTGTTTGATCGTTCGCATCAGACGTTCGTAGACAGCCTGCTCAAAGACGGTATCGTGAATGGTATACGACAGCGCAAAAAAACGATGGAAATCATGTGACGTCTCTTCCCGCAAGACGGGATAACTCTCGTCGTAGTTTTCACAGAATTGACCGTACATCTTTCCACCTCGCCTTCTTTTCTATAAATCGTTTTCCCTAAAATTAGTTTACACAACCTTATTTTTGAACGAACAAAAAAAGCAACGGAACATGTCCATTGCTTTCCCTTCTTCAAAATCGATTCACACTCGTTGTCTCTCTAACAGACGGGAGAAGTAACCACCTTGATCCATCAACTCGTCATGCGAGCCTTCTTCGACGATTCCGTCTTTCGTGACGACGAAAATCTTATCGGCATTTCGGATCGTTGCTAAGCGATGGGCGATGACGAGTGTCGTCCGGTTCTCAGACAACTCGGCAAGTGATTCTTGAATCAGTGCTTCTGTTTCCGTATCAAGCGCAGACGTTGCTTCATCGAGAATCAGAATCGGCGGGTTCTTCAGGAACATCCGTGCAATCGCGAGTCGTTGCTTTTGTCCACCCGACAGTTTGAGTCCGCGTTCGCCGATTTGTGTCGCATATCCATCAGGTAGATCCGCAATCATCGGACCGAGATGAGCACGTTCTGCTGCTTGCACGATGTCTTCTTGCGTCGCATTCAAATCACCGTAAGCGATGTTTTCAGCGATCGTCCCTGAGAACAAAAAGACATCCTGTTGGACGATCCCGATTTGTTGTCGCAGAGACTCCTTCGTCATCTGCCGGATGTCGATTCCATCAATCGTGATGGCTCCGTCTAAGACATCATAAAAACGTGGGATCAATGAACAGATTGTCGTCTTCCCTGCTCCCGATGTTCCGACGAACGCGACGGTTTGACCTGGTTCGACTGCCAGATTGATATTCTCTAGAATAAGACGATTGGCTTCATAACCGAACGCGACATCCTTGAACACGATGCCACCATTCAACCGATCAACAACGAGTGCGTCTGGCACATTCGGAATCGATTCATCTTCATCAATCATTGAGAGGAATCGCTTAAATCCGGCCATTCCTTTCGGGTACATCTCAAGCAATGCCGTGATCTTATCGATTGGCTTCAGCAGGATATTCATATAGAGAATGAAGCCGACGAGTTCCCCTGCAGACAAGGAGCCACGGTACGTCAAATAGGCACCGACGACTAAGACGGCGAGCGTCATCAAACGGGTTGTCAAGTAGATGCCGGATAGACTCTTACTCATGACCTTGTACGCATTAATCTTTGACTGCCGGAACGTCGCGTTGTCTTTTTCGAAACGCTCGATTTCGTAAGCTTCGTTCGTGAACGACTGGACGACGCGGACACCGGAGACGCTGTCCTCGACACGTGAATTGACTTCCGCGATATTCCCATACATCCGGTCCCACGATTTATTCATTCGGACGTTCGCATAACTGATCAACCAGATCAGGAACGGTACGGCGATGATCGTCACGAGGGCAAGCGGAACGTTGATCGTCAACATGATCGAAAATGCACCAAGCAATGTCATGACGGCAATGAAGGCATCTTCCGGACCGTGATGGGCAAGTTCCCCGATATCAAACAAATCATTCGTGATCCGGCTCATGATATGCCCCGTCTTCGTATTGTCAAAGAAACGGAACGACTGTTTCTGGACATGACTGAACAGTTGACGACGCATATCGGTCTCGATGTTGATTCCGAGCTTATGCCCAAAATAGTTGACGACAAACTGCATCAACGTACTGATGATGTAGAGTGCTAATAGTCCGACGCTGACGAGAATGATCCAGTTCATCTCACCGTTTGGCAACAAGGAGTCGATGAACCACTTGACAGCGAGTGGAAAAGCAAGTTCTAACACCCCGACGAATAAGGCAGATATGAAATCAAGCCAGAATAATCGTTTGTGCGGGATATAATACTGATAAAAACGGCGTAACATGTGTAGCCTCCTTCCGAATACTCCTAGTGTACTCGAACTTTTTTGAAAATACTGTATCGAACTATTCATTTTTGCTTAAAACAATCGCATAGTTTTTTAGAGTAAAAATATATTTTAAAATCAGGGGAATCGTCATTTTTTATGACAAAATGGTAACAACGATTTTTACCTATTTCTATTGGAAGGAGCTATGTCACGTGAAGAAGACATTTCTCGCTCTCACGACGATTGCTTTGATCAGTTCAAGCGGACCTGTCTCTGCTGCGTCAACGACTTTAACATTGACGGATAACGTCAACATTCGCTCGGCTGCCTCAACTTCCGCAAAGGTCATCACGACACTGAAAAAAGGGACAAAGCTGGCAGCAGTTAAGAAAGTCAACAGCTGGTACGAAATCCGTTACCAGTCAAAACCAGCCTTTATCACTTCAGCATACGTCAAAGCGACGACAGTAAAGACTACGACATCAACGACCTACATAACGAATACCGATGCTGTCAATGTCCGTCAACAAGCAACGACGAGCTCAAAATCACTCGGCAAACTCGCAAAGAACAGCGTGTTGACTGTTAAGAAAAAATCCGGTGATTGGTATCAAATCACGTATAAGAAGCAAGTAGCTTTTATCCATGCATCATTAGTTGATAAAAAGACAGTGAAAGTAACGTCTACGTCAAAACCTGCTACGACGACACCCGTCAAGAACGTCATTAAAGCGGTTGATCGTTCGAAGGTCTATACGGTTAACGCAAAGGAAGGACTAAACGCGCGTACTGCCGCAGCGACAAGCGCTAAAATCTACAAAACATTACCACACGAGACGATTCTTGATGTGACAGGTGCCGTTGATTCGTGGTACCAAGTCAAGCTCGACGGAAAAGAAGCGTATGTTGCCTCAACCTATGTCAAAGTTTCAACAAAAGCTTCGCCACCAACAACACCGACGACTCCCGGAGTCTCTGTGACGCCGGTTGATGCTTCGAAGACGTATCGCGTCAATGCACCGACAGGACTGAATGTACGTACGCTACCCTCAACATCTTCAAACATCTTCACACAAGTCGCGCATGCGTCAACTGTCAACGTCACAGGTGAAACGACAGGAAAAGATAGCGGCTGGTATCAGATCAAGATTGGAACAGGACTCTACTATGTCGCAAAAAGTTATATCACGACGGGCTCCGTCACGACGACGCCTCCGGTCACACCACCACCTGTGACATCCGTCCCTGGTTCGACATTGATGGAACGCGCGATCTCAATCGGGCAACAATATCTCGGAACCCCTTACGTTTGGGGATCTAGTAATCCAGTCAACGGTGGATTCGATTGCTCTGGCTTCGTCAATTATACGTTGAATGCCGCTGGCTATTCTGTCGGACGGACGAACGTCAACGGTTACTGGAACGATGACCGGTATCTTGGGGCGAAGCTTTCGAAGCTGCGTCAGCCAGCACGCGGCGATATCATCTTCTTCGAAAACACCTATGCTGCTGGTCCAACACATATCGGCATCATGCTGAACAATGATCAGTTCATTCATGCGAATGAACCTGCTCTAGGTATCAGTCGTCTTTCAGAGCGCTACTGGACTCAAAAACTGTTAGGCTTTAAATCACTTTAAGGCATCCTTCATCCATCCTTCGGGATGGATGTTTTTTTGTGTTAACACTTTTATTTGGGATATACTAGATATAGAAAGGATGTGTCTGCTTGTCTTACAAAACATTTTATGTCCAGCTCCTCTTTCTTGCCTTATTAATTTTTGGTGGTTCGATGCTCTTGCATTATATCCAGACGAGGGACGTCTACATCGGGCATCTCGTCGTTTCGACACTTGCATGCGTCTTATTGATTTTCAGAAGAACGACATCCTCACGCGAACAGGCATGAAACGCACTCGCTTCATGCCTGTTTTTTCGTCATTGAACCTTAACCAACGCTTGTATCTCTCGATCAAGATCGCCTTTGAGGCGTTCACTTTGAAGGTTATCTTTCAATCGCAAGACATCCTCCAGCCGTTCCTGACCAATTCCTCGTTGCATCGCTAGTACAAGCGTCTGTAACATCATCGCTTGGTCGAATCCACTTGCGGCAAGCCACGCATCTTGCATCGCCCATATCTTATCGACGCTCTGCTGAAGCGTCTGATTCGGTAATTCAATGCCGTTGACAAGGAGATGGACTTCGAGTTGTCCGATGTAATGCTTCGCGTCGTCGATCGCCACAGTGACGAGTTTTTCCCACGCCATTTGCATGCCGTCTGTATCGTTTTCAAAAATCGCGATGAGTCCTTTCGTCAAATCGACTTCGATCCGTCCGACGGCAGTCGTTTCACTAAAGGCAAAAAATTGTTCCAATCGATCAAACTCTTGCTGTGATTGCTCGATTTCCCCTTCTAGATATAAAAACAGTCCGAGGAAACGTTGAAACGAAATGACATGATAATAGACGTCTTGCTCCCGCATGTATTGAACACCTTCACGCAATAAGGCAATCGCTTCTGCGTAATGATCATCAAACAAACTCGCCCGTAGCGCACGAAGGATTTGGAAATTTAAATAGGTTTTCGGCGCCAGCGGAATCTCGCGTGGTACATCCATTGCTTCGATCAGCTCGTACGCTTCCTTCGTCCGTTTGAGATTGAATAAAAAATAGACTGTCGAGATCTGAACGAGCAACTGCTCATCTTGACGACCGAGCAGTTGAAAAATTCGCTCTGCTTTCTCGTAATATGTCAAACCAAGCTCCGGGTCAGACGCTCGGAGGGCATCGCCGTATTTATGGTAGACCTGCCCTTGCCAATAGGAAGTCGTTTCCGGAACCAAGTAAGGTTCTAGAAGTTCCTGAATTTTTTCGTCTGAAAAATATGGGGTATGCCGTGAACGGATTGTTTCGATGAGTTCCCGCATCTGAACATCTCGCGGATCGAGCATTATTTCTTCGACTGTCACCTGTAATCGCCTAGCAATCGCCTGTAATGCGGGTACAGACGGTGTCGCCTTCCCATTCTCAACCATACTGAGCATCGACTTCGTGATGATACCGGTCGCAACATCCGTTTGCGTCATTTTTTTCTGTTTTCGGATCTGTTTGATACGTTCCCCTAACACACTGGTCACTCCTTTTATCATAAAAGTTAAATTATATTGAACTTTATCTTTACATTTTTCTTCCACTCCTTTATTCTACACTAAAGTTCAATAAAATTTAACTCTGAAGGAGTGAACAGGATGTCATTTAATTTAAAGCGTGTCTTATTCGGAAAGTTTTGTTCATTATTCGCAGCTAGTCTCTTTACGTTCGTCGCCGGACTGACCGTCTTACGGGAAACGTCGTCTGGTTTTCAGTTTGCGCTCGTCCTGCTTGCAGGATCAGTGCCACGGATTTTGCTCTCACCGGTTGCTGGTGTCCTTGCTGATCGCTGGAACCGCAAACGAATCATCGTCATGACCGAAAGCTTAAGTGCACTCGTCTTGTTTGGACTTTTGCTCTATTCGCTACAAGCCCCTCTACATACCGTTCATTACATCGTTGCGAGTGTCCTCTTGACGAGCCTGTCAACGTTCCTGTCCGTCACCTTATCAAGCTCGTTACCGCGACTTGTAGCAGAAGAGGAGTTACAACGCGGGAACGCGCTCTTCTCAACGATTCAATCGACCTCAACGATCACCGCTCCACTCGTAGCGGGATTGCTTATCGCCACTGTCTCCATCACGCAATTCTTGATCTTACCGTTCCTCTTGTTTGCTTCTGCTGCCTGGTGGAATAGCCGCCTCCGCTTTCTTGCAGTGGATACTTCTCCTCTAGTTACTACCGATACGCTGTCTTTCGTCTCGGAGTTTAAAGAAGGCTACCGCTATCTGTTCCGTCAACCAGTCTTGACGACACTCGTCCTGATGGCGATCGTCCTGAACTTCTTTTTTGTCGCTTTCGAAATCTTGTTACCGATCATTTTGCTCGATCGACTGCAATTCACACCATTTCGATTTGGAATGGTCGAGTCCGCACTCGGTGCCGGTCTTCTTGTCGCTTCGTTGCTTCTTGCCTTACCTCGCTTTACGGTGAAACGTCCGTTACGCACGATATTCGAGTCGCTCTTTTTAATCGCCTCTTGTTATGCGCTTCCTGCACTTGCCCTACTCGGCTATGTTCCATCTGCTCTACTACTACCTTTTTTCATGATTCTATTGTTCATCGACGGCATGCTTGTCTTACGGATGAACATTCCACTACAGCTCATCGTTCAAAAACAGACCGATCCGGCTTACCTCGGACGTGTCATCGGTGTGCTGGAATCGGTCGCGATGGCGATGATGCCGATTGGTACCCTATTGTTTGGTTTACTCAGTGATCATGTATCTATCATCGTGCTACTTGGAGTCGGTACAGTCGGCTTATTCGGTGCAGCATCATTCGGATTCCTCCGACTTCGTAAAGACATTTTATCCGAGAGCATTCCTGTAGCAGACACAAAAAACACGTCCTCCCTCACTTCGTGAGAAAGGACGTGCGTATCGGTCAGACCGTCGCTTTGACGGCATCCATGATTAATTTTAATGATTGTTGTTTGGCTTCCTTATCAGCGATCATCGAAGCGATCATTACTTCGTCTGTGCCATAAGAATCGGCGAGGTCTTGCAATTGTTTTCCAACGGATTCCGGGTTACCAACGATCATCCGCTTCCGGTTTTCAGCGATCCGGAATTGGTCTTGGAACGTATACGGATACGCCGCTGCCTCTTCTGGAGTTGGCGTTCCTGTCGACGAGACCCCTTTTTCAAGTAGGAGGAGTGACAAATCCAGGCTTGAAGCTAACCGTTCTGCTTCTTCCGTCGTTTCAGCACACGTCACGAAGATCGAGACGAGCGTTTGTGGTGTCTCATTGAACGACGTCGCCATGAAGTTATGACGGTAGTAGTCCATCACTTCTTGTCCACCTTGTCCATTGATGAAGTGGGCAAAGGCAAATCCGAATCCGCGTTGCGCGGCGTTCAAGGCACTACCACCACTTGATCCAAGCAACCAGCCTTCTGGTGTCGTATCGACTTCTGGTGTTGCGACGAGTCCCGCGAACCGGTGTCCGGCAGGTGCTCCGTCTTTCAAGTAATCGACGAGATCATCGAGTTGTTCGCCGTAATCGGCTCCACCAAAACGTGGTGAAGATCCTTCTTGCAACGCACGTGTCGCAAGCGGCATACCGCCCGGTGCCCGACCGAGTCCAAGGTCGATCCGGTTCGGTGCAAGACCTTCAAGGACACGGAAGTTCTCTGCGACTTTATAGGCACTGTAATGCGGCAACATGACACCGCCTGAACCGAGACGAATCTGTTTCGTCACCGCCGCCATGTAAGCAATCAGGACTTCCGGGCTTGAACCCGCTAGTGTTTTGGCGAAGTGGTGCTCAGATACCCACAGACGATGATAGCCGAGTTCGTCCGCGATTTTTGCGAGCTCGACTGTTTCGTGTAAAGCATCAGATGGGGATTGTCCTTTAGAGACCGGGGATTGGTCTAAAATACTAAGTTTCATGTATGTCTCTCCTTTTTCTTTCGAATGCGTACCTACACTGTACGCCTCCTCGTTGTACGGTGCAACGAAACTGCTTCTTTCCGTCATGGGGACGTTTTCATTTTGAAATTCAGGGAACAATGCCTAAGTGAGCATAAAAATCTAACGAATGAGGTGGAGTCACATGTCAACCCATACTACGAATCAAGAAGCAGTCGAAACGGTCAAGAAACTGATTGATAAAATCGAAACAGCGATGCTGACGACGATTTCAGCAGAAGGGCTCGTATCGCGTCCGATGCAGACACAGGATATCGAATTTGATGGCGACCTCTGGTTCCTCACTTCAAAAGAAACAGACAAGTACCAAGAACTACTTAAGAATCCAAGTGTCAACGTCGCGTACGTCGACAAATCATACGTCTCGATTCGTGGGACAGCAGAACTCGTCGAAGACATCGAACGAAAAAAAGAGCTTTGGAGCCCACGTTACGAAGCATATCTTGGAACGACATACGAAGATCCGAAAGTCGTCTTGATCAAGGTCAACACGGAAGCTGCTGAATACTGGGAAACGGGAAATACGACGAAGTCCGTCAAACAAGTATTGAAGAAAGTCGTCGGCAAAGACGATGAGAACGAAATCAATAAGACAGTCGACTTGTCTTGAGGAGTTAAACCCGCGCAGCTTGCGTGGGTTTTTTCATGTGAAGATAGTCGTTTTTCTCAAAATGATGTAACATAATAAAATGAACTAATACGTAACTTAACTAAAAGGAGTACAATTATGGGAGAATTTTTTACGTTATTACGCCGGGGAAACCGGTCGGCGCTGACGGCAGGCATCGTTAACTCCGTCATCGCCATCATCAAGGCAATTGCCTACGTCCTGACGGGAAATGTCGCGATGTTCGCGGAGATGATGCATACGCTCGGGGACGCTGCCAACCAATTTTTCGTTTTCATCGGTTCTGCCCTCAGTAAAAAGGCACCGACGAAACGCTTCCCGAACGGCTTCGGTCGTCTCGTCAATCTCGTCTTGCTCGGTGCCATCCTCTTCGTCGGTATCATGGCGTACGAAACGATTCATGAAGGCATCGCCCATATCATTGAACCAACCGAATCAACAGGTTTCTGGATTACGTTATCCGTCTTATTCGCTGGTGTCGTTTTGGAGAGTGGCGTTTTTGTCAAAGCGATGCAAGAGATCGCACACGATGCGAAGTTAGACTCGAAAGGACCACGTTTGATTCTCGACAGCTTCCGCTCACTCAAACAAGCAAAACCAGCGACACGCCTTGTGTTCCTGGAAGATTTGGTCGCAACGGCTGGTGGCGTCGTCGCGATGATTGCCGTCATCATCTCGCATGTGACACCATTCCATCAGGCAGAAGGAATCGCTTCGATCCTAATCGGACTGATGATGTTTTACGTCGTCGGAAATGTCTTCTTGCAAAACGCAGCTGGTGCACTGGGTGAAGCCGATGAGACGATGGCAGCACGTCTCGGCGGACTAATCATGAAGGATCCTGACGTCAAGGATATTAGTAAGCTTGAAGTTATTAAAGAAGGCGACCATTTCCATGTCGAAGTCGAGATCGAGGTCGATCCGGCGTTGACGATCGCACAAGCAGACGACATCAAGGACCGTCTCGAACTGCAGATTCGCCTGCAGCAAGGCATCATCGATGTGACGATCGGATTTGATGAAGACGATAAGATTCAACAGTACGTCGTCGCTTCTGACGAAACATGACACCATTCACGCAAGATGTCCTGACCATCATCCGTTCGATCCCTGCTGGTCGGGTCATGACGTACGGGCAAGTCGCTCGACTCGCTGGCCATCCGCGTAGCGCACGACAAGTAGCGCGGATTCTTCACAGTATGAGTAAAACGGAACGTCTACCATGGTACCGTGTGCTTGCTGCTGGTGGAAAACTATCGCTTGAAGGCGATGAACAGCGACTGGCTCTTGAAGCAGAAGGTGTCGAGTTCCTGACAGCCCGTCAACTTGATTTATCACGTTATCAAGTAACAATCGAATAAATACAAAGAGAGAGGGATGACTGGTACGTAAGCCAGTCATCCCTCTCTCTTTGTAATAATGAATCACGCCTTCGACGTACTCGAAGCTACAGCGATTTGCCGACGTACTTCTGCTTCGAGTTGTGGTTCCGGTGGTTGCCAGCCTTCCGGTTTCATGACCTTTTGGTCTGATTCTCGGAAGATTGGTTTTCCATCCGGTCCAAGCTTCGCCATGTTCGCACGCTGGACGATTTCGAATAAAGGATCCGGATCAAGCCCGATCTCAACGAAGCTTCCCATGATGAAGTATAGGGCGTCCGTCAAGGCATCCCCTTGTCCGACGAGTCGTTCGACATCTGTTTCGGGTTGTTTCATTTGGAGCGATTTTTCGACCGCTGTATCAAGCCCTGACTTGAAACGTTCGATCGCTTCAAGAAATTCCGCTTCACTCGTCGCTGATTGATGCAGAAACTCAACGACCGCTTCTTCCGCCGTCCAAGTCGAGCGTTTGATTCCACGATCGACTGTCATAGGTGTTGGCGTCGTTGCGCCAGGGTGTGAAAACACACGGTGGAATTCCTTTACATCTTGATAATAATTTGTCATAACCGATCATCCCCTTTTACCGAATGTCTCCATTCTAACAGGTTCAGAACCGGAGTTCGACTCATTGATGAACGACGTCGAGTAAAGCCATTCCACGCGTGATCAATTCATCTCGCTGCTCAGACGTTGCTTTTAGACGATCGAGATCAGCAATCAGACGTGGTTGATCGACTTCATCCGCTAACTCGAGTAATTCTAGACGGAGTAACCAAGCGTCCGGTAACTGGACGAGTGTCTGGTCGATCAGTTGCGGTAACCGTTCTCGTCCGGCACGTCCTTCACGAATCTCGCGGACGACTTCGAAGATCGGATCAGCCGCTGTCAACGGACGTTCGATTCGTTCGAACTCGACCGTTTCTGGAATCGGCTTCAGTGCTTCAACTTCCGTTCCCGGGAATGCTGACGTGATGTCACCGACGATCAGTTCCATCCGCTCCATCGTCATCGTTTTCCCGTCGTTTACAAGCGTCGCTGCCTCTAAGACGACGAGCGCCCGGTTTCCATTGACATTTTGAATCGCTGTGATGTCTCCTGTGACATGAACATTTCCTTCCGCCCAGTCGAGACGTTCACCGACTTTGACTTGCATCAATACTTCGTTCAATTCCTTGCCGTGAAGGAGTGTAAAGCCTTCCGGATGATCTGCCAGTCCTTGACCTGTCAACACTTCACCGTTCGCAGCAAGCGCTGTCGGACCTGTTAGTTTGACGAGATGCAGCGAATCGTGAATCTCTTGCGTTTCAGGAACACCAACGAGCGAGAGACCACTGTCGAAAACGAGCGTCGATAGGTTACCTGATTCGACCGCTTTCGTCAGTCCGTGGATACCACCACGGATGTAAGACATCGACTGTGCGAATTCTTCGAGAGCATCGCGGAGCTGTTCGAACGATTCACAAACGAAGAGTTCTTTTTGCATGCTCGTCACGTCATGTTTCGTCGCAAGTGCCTTCTCAAGCGAGAATGGATGTTTAACGACCGCGTCCGTTAAGCAGTGACGACTTTCACCGACTGATGATAGAAGACCTGCCCCATAGATTTGTGGGTTGTCGATATCACCAATCAGACCGAATTCAACCGTCCACCAGAACAGACGTGAGATTTCGTTCGCTTCCGAAATTCCTTTGACGTGTGTCCGTGTCTCCGCGAGTTCAACTTCAGCTTGCTCGATGTCGGCTGGCGTCGAGAACGGGCTCTCTTTGACGATCGTCAATTTCTTTAGTGCCTTGAATACATCATGCTCGGCTTTATGGTTAAAGGCATGTGCCCCGATCTCACCGAAGCGTCGAACGAATTCCGCGTAGACCGGATTCATCAAGATTGGCGCGTGCCCCGCTGCTTCATGCAAGATATCTGGCGCTGGTGTGTAAAGAATGTTATCGACCTTCCGGATGTCGGTCGCGATCGGCAAGAGACCGTGCCCTTGGAAATCGAAGAAAGCGACGCCAGGAATGAGACCATCAACAGCGACTGTTCCCCAGCCTCCACTGCTTAGATTCGCTGTCATCTCACGCACGTCCGGAATCCGTTCCGGGCTGATACCCGATTCAGCAAGCCCTTCGAGGTATGCCGGATGTGCTGTATCTTGTAATGTATTTAAATTCAGTCGCATGACGTATCTCCAAACGGCATGATCCGTTGGTGTGTAGTCTTCGTAGTGCTGTGGTGCGACGTGTGGACGTAAGTGACTTGGAATGATTGGTGTAGACATATGAGTTCCCCCTTGAATGAATGTGAGATAACAAAAAAGCCCCAGCCGAACATATTGTTCGACAGGGGCGACGAAAGCCGCGGTACCACCCTGATTACCCAGTCATCGACTGAGTCACTCATGATTGGGATAACGGTGTGCTCCGCTCGCTTACGCAAGAAGCTCAGAAACTGTAATTCAACACCATCTGTGTACACGTTCGCAGCGCCACGTGCTCTCTGAAACAGGGAGATGGTCTTTACTTCGGTTTCATCATCGCTTAATCTTTCGTTCTGTTATGCTGTTATACTGTTATGCTTTTAGCAAGTAAAGTATCGTTAAGGAGGACTATACGCTTACTTTTTACTTTCGTCAATGGCTTTTTTACGTTTAAATCGATTAAATGTTTTATCACGGACTGACTTTTGTTCGATCGTCAGTGATGTGATATGGCGACGAAGCGCACCGTTGAGCCGTTTTTCGAATGCCTCAAGCTCTTGGATCCACTCGTTCATCGAAACGACGATCGGTAAGATTTCCATGATGACTTCTTCCTCGAGTTCATCGCGGTCCAGGAAAGAGTGTTTGACGAAAGCGATGTTCTCTTTGACGAGATCCTCCATCGCAAGTGGTTCTTCCGTCAACAAGAGATCATATGTCAGTAAGACCTTCTCCTGGCGCTGAGCGATATGCATCAAGTGATAGAACAACTCGCTCCGAAGATCGTCCGCGATGGAGTCGAGTGCCTTCTCTCGCTCTCTGAAGCGCTCTGCCGTCGCGACACCACGTTCAAGGCACGATTGCATATGTTTGAGGATTAACAGGTTCCGTAAGAGCGAGGCGTGCTTCTGACGCGTTCCTCGAATCTCTTCCTTGTGTAGGTTGAACAGATTTTGTGTCTCAAGGAGCGAACGTCCCATCTTATCGATTGCCGCACGATACGGGGCGACCTTGCCTTCAAAGGCAATCGCTCGCGTGACGACGAGCAGTTTCTCGAAGAGTTTCGTCGCTTTCTGGTAATAGACATTGCCGTAGCGCGGCGGGAAGATCAACGCATTGATACCGAGCGCACAGCCGATCCCGAGCATGACGAGCAAGTAACGGATCAAGACGACTTGCCAAAGTGGCTCGGTCGCGGTCGCTACACTCTCAAGAATGACGATGATCATCAAGACGACGTGTGGAATCGTCCGCCCAAAACCAAAGGCAAGCAAGATCGAGATTGCTGCCATGATGACGATTCCGATCGCAAGCGGATTCGCCGGATTATCTCCTAAAATCCAAAGTGCGAGTAACGTCAAAAAGGCACCAATCAAGTTGGCCTCTGCTTCCTCGAGAAATTGTTTCCATGTCTGATAGACCGAAGGCAGGAGTGTCGTCGCTGCCGAGATTGCAGGCAGGATCGGGCTAAGGTTGAACAGATTACTGATCAACAGCGCCAAGATGACTGCAAGACCTGTCTTGATGGTCCGTGGTCCGATTTGTAAGGATTGTCCACCCATGTCCATCCCTCCTTCTTATTCAGTATGCCCTCTATTCTTCACCGTTAGCCGTCAAAATTCAACAAAAAATCCCCTCCGCTTGAAAACGGAGAGGATTTGAGTGAATTATGATGCTTTCGTACCTGTTCCTTCTGTCATTTCCGCTTTTGCGACCGATTGGTCAACGAGCGGTTTTTTGAGGAAGGATAGGATTGCCGCACCGACGAGTGACCCGATGAGGATCGCACCTGCGTAACCGACGATTGCCATAACTGTACCTGATGGACCATCAAGGAGCGGGAAGACGAAGATACCGCCGTGTGGTGCCGGGAGCAAGACGCCGAAGACGATTGTCAACGCACCAGCGATCGCTGAACCGATGACGCTTGACGGAATGACGCGGAGTGGATCGGCTGCTGCGAATGGAATCGCACCTTCTGTGACGAACGATGCACCCATTGCGTAAGCAGCGATACCTGCTTCACGTTCTTGCGGTGTGAATTTCTTACGTGCGAACAATGTTGATGAGAAAGCCACGATGAGTGGTGGAACCATCCCACCTGCCATAACGGCTGCCATGACTTCTGTGTTACCTGCTGTAAGAGCAGCTGTACCGAAAACGTATGCTGTTTTGTTGATTGGACCACCCATGTCGATTGCCATCATACCTGCGACGAGCATACCGAGGAGGATTGCGTTCCCGCCACTGAGTCCGTTCAATGAATCCGTGAGCCATTTCATGAATTGCGCGATCGGCTCATTGATGACGAGCAACATGATCATCCCTGTGATGAATGAACCAAACAATGGATAAAGCAAGACTGGTTTGATTCCTTCAAGAGCTGCCGGGAGACCTTTGAAGACTTTAACGAGTAAGAGAACGACGTAACCAGCAAGGAAACCGGCAATCAATCCACCGAGGAAACCAGCGTTACCACTGCTTGCAAGGAACCCAGCGATCAGACCAGGAGCAAGACCTGGTTTATCAGCGATCGACATCGCGATGAATCCAGCGAGGATCGGAATCAAGAGACCGAATGCGGCTTTTCCGATCGTCATCAATTGTGCAGCAAATTCATTGTACGATGGATCATCCGGGTTTGCGGAGTTGATGCCCCAGAAGAAGCTGATCGCGATCAAGAGACCACCAGCGACGACGAGTGGCAACATCGCGGATACCCCACTCATCAAGTGTTTGTAGAATCCACCACGAGCTGGTTTTGAACTTTCGCTTGAACCGCTTGCTTTGTAAACAGGCGCGTCCTGTTTGACGGCACGGTTAATCAATTCTTGTGGTTTACGAATTCCTTGTGCGACCGGTACTTCAACGACGTGTTTCCCGTTGAAGCGATCCATCTCAACCGCTTTATCCGCAGCGACGATGATCGCTGTCGCATCGTTGATGTCTTGTTGTGTCAAACCGTTCTTGACTCCTGTCGATCCGTTCGTCTCGACTTTGATGCGGACACCCATCTCTTCCGCTTTTTGACGAAGGGCATCAGCTGCCATATACGTGTGTGCGATTCCTGTAGGACAAGCTGTGACAGCAAGGATATACGGTGCGTCTTGGTCGACGTTGTCGCTTGAGACGTCAACCGGACCTTCTTCTTCGCGTTCCTTCGCTTCGATCGCTGCGATCACTTCGTCTTTTGTTTTAGCCGCAAGAATCGTATCGCGGAAGTTCATATCCATCAGATAAACGGATAGTTTCGAAAGTGTTTCAAGGTGCGCATTATCTGCGTTCTCACCCGCTGCGATCATGAAGAACAACCGACTTGGTTGACCATCGAGTGCTTCGTAGTCAACACCTGCCGAACGACCGAAAGCGATCGCTGGTGTTTTGACTGCTGCTGTTTTTGCGTGTGGGATGGCAATGCCTTCCCCTAAACCTGTCGTGCTTTGCGCTTCCCGTGCGAGAATCGCTTCTTTATATGCCGAGCGATCGTTCAGTTTTCCTGCCCGATCGAGGACGTTGACGAGTTCGTCGATGACAGCGGCTTTAGATGACGCTTGTAAATCGAGCTGAATCGTATCACGTGTCAAGAGATCAGTAATTTTCATGAGTAGTCACACTCCTTTTAGGATTGAATGAGTTCAACGACGTTAACATCTACGAGGAGACGATCAATATCTTCCTTCGTACAAAGACCGAAGGAATAAGCAGACGCGCTACCAGTCGTCACCGCATAGCGGAACGCTTCTTCTGGTGATTTACCGAGCGCATGGCTGGCGACGAATCCGGCGACGAGTGAATCTCCTGCACCGACAGAATTGACGAGCTTTCCTGCCGGTGTATTTGCCGTGTAGGCACCTTGCCGATTGACGAGCAGTGCTCCGTCTCCTGCAAATGAGATGACGACGTTCTCGGCACCACGCTCGACGAGCTGCTGTGCGTATGGAACGGCCATCTCCTTCGACGTAATCTCGACGTCGAAAATTTCACCGAGTTCATGGTGATTCGGCTTGATTAAAAATGGACCAAGCGGTAAGACTTCAAGCATCGCTTCCTTCGTCGTATCGACGGCGAAGCGGACGTTCCGTTCATTCAAGATCGTCGCGATATGACGATAGAGATCATGCGGCAGACTGCTTGGGATACTGCCTGCGAAGACGACGATGTCACCGGCTTGCATCGTCTTGAATCGGGATAATAAATGCTCCAGCTCTTCCGGTTGAATCTTCGGTCCCGCTGCATTCAGCTCAGATTCTTGATCGGCACGAATCTTCACGTTGATCCGCGTCTCATCTTGAATCGGTGTGAAGTCTGTTAACACGCCTCGTTTCTCGAGTTCTGTCCGGATGAATTGTCCGGTACTTCCCCCAAGGAATCCGAGTGCTTGTGTTTCTACCTCATAGTTTTTTAGGACGAGAGAGACGTTGATTCCTTTCCCTCCGGCCACTTTTTCCGCCTGTTCGACACGATTGACTTGTCCTGCCTCAAATACCGGTAACGTGACATAATAGTCGATGGATGGATTGAGTGTCAGTGTATAAATCATTTCGCGTTCACCACCTCTGTGTATTGACTGTATTTCGCTTCTTGCTCGCTGGATGTCGTCGTGATGATCGTCGCCGCTTGCAAGGACGCCACCCGACTGAAGCTGATTGCATCCAGTTTCGTCTCATCGACGAGTACATACGATTGTTTTGCTAACTCGATCGCTGTCTTCTTTACGAGTGCCTCTTCCGGATCTGGTGTCGTGAAGCCTTGTGTCGGATGAACACCGTTCATCCCAAGGAACGCGACATCAAAATGGTAAATCAACATTCCTTCACGTGCGTTGTAACCGACGAGTGCTTGCGTTGAATGCTTCAGTTGACCTCCGACGACGAACGTCGGGATACGGTGATAGAGTAACGTGTTCGCTAGAGGAAGACTGTTCGTTACGACCGTAATCGCCTTCTCTTCGAGATACGGAACGATGGCAAGCGTAGTCGTTCCAGCATCGAGATAGACATACATCCCGTCTTCGATCAGATCGGCAGCCGCTCGCGCGATCCGTTCCTTTTCTTCGACGTGTTGATCACTCTTCTCGAAATAACTCGGTTCTTCAATTTGCAAATGATTCGCTGTCGCTCCCCCATGCACCCGACGCAGATGACCTGCTGTCTCGAGTTGTGATAAGTCCCGACGAATCGTGGATTCACTCGCACCGGTTTGCTCGACGATTTTTTGCATCTTGACGACTTCTTCTCGGGCTAAGAGCTCGAGAATGAGTTGATGGCGTTTTTTGGTTAACATAAGGTTTCCCTCCGCATCTTTAATATAAAGCGTTTACATCTAAAAATCAATCAAAAACGTTCAAAATTTATATAATTTCTTTATAAAACGTTCAAAATACGACTTTTTTCGACATTAAATCGTTCTTATAGTTTCATTATACATCAAAAACGGTCATTTTATGACTGTTTTTGATGTATAAATCAATCATTTTTTTAATTTTTGATGATTTCCACAAAATAAAAAACCGCTTTCCAATGTAATTTGGAAAGCGGCGAATGAAATTCAAGCAATTCGGTCATCTTCGTTCACTGGACTTCATTTTGCAAGCGACCGATTCCTTCAATCGATACTTCGACGACATCCCCTGCCTGAAGATAGACCGGTGGTTTCATGCCATGTCCTACCCCAGCCGGAGTTCCTGTCGCGATGATATCCCCTGCTTCAAGCGTCATCCCGCGCGACACTTCAACCAAAATCGTCACTACGTCACGCAACATCAAGGCGGTTGATCCCGATTGACGGAGTTGTCCGTTCACGCGCGTCTCGACGAGGACGTCACGCGGATCAAAGCTGTCCGCTGAGACGATGACCGGTCCGAACGGACAGAACCCATCGAGTGATTTACCACGGAAGAACTGGACGTGTTCTTTTTGTAGATCCCGTGCCGTCACGTCGTTGACGATACTGTAGCCAAACACATGATCAAGTGCATTCTCAGATGTCAGATCACGCCCCGTCGTGCCGATGATGATGGCGAGTTCTCCTTCATAATCCAGTTGCTGCGTCAAATCCGCATGCCGCTCGATTGGTTCAAACGGACCGACGATCGATGTCGGTGCTTTCGTGAACAAGACGAATTTCCCCGCTCCCGCCGTATCCATCTCTTTGATGTGGTCGGCGTAGTTCTTGCCGACACAGATGACGTTACGTGCCGGTACATACGGTGCGAGTTGGCGTACATCCTCTTTAAGTAACGGCGCGATATCTAAATCAAGATCAACATCGAACTCACGTGAAATCACTTCAAGCAATGAATCCGTATAGACTTGTGCTGTCACATCATATGTAGTGCCCTGTTGTTCAACCCCGATGCCTATTTTCCCGTCTTGCTCAAATCGAAACCATTTCATTCTAACTGCCCCCTTTTGTTTCTAGTATAGCGAAACTGAAAGCACGTCGCACTTATCCTCTCCAGTACATGTTCAATCCTCAATCGTTTTACTATCATTTTTAGTTATAGAACATAATTCATACATGATATTCAGTCGTTCATTGGCTTTTAGTTCGTTTCAACAGTTGAAGATCATATAGATATCTTATAAATCATATCGGACGAGTAATAGGTTTGAATGTTAAAACATCATACTTCATTTATTCTTGTGATAAGAAGTTAAATTTTTCTATAGGAATATGATGAATGTTTATAGGACAGTTGTATTTTTCTAATACATTTTGGAGTAAAGGAAAAATGTCATCCAAATTATTTTTATGTTTAAAATCATCAATAACTTCAATATCCAAATTCCATCGACACTCTTCTTTATCCTCTAAAAAACCACCCGCCACGGTACATAATTCATCATAAGTTTCTTGAGTAACTTCCTCCGATGAAATAATGATTGCTTTTATAAAATTATCATTTCCAAAGTCGTCTTCCGAGATTCCATCAATATTCTTTAAATAGTGGAAATCGTCAATTGTGCTAGAACGTTGATAGTCAATCAGTATTAGACAATAGATAGGTCGTATTAAATAACCATCTCTCAAAAAATAGGCTTCAATCGTGCGCAGGTTGATAATCCTATTCAAATGAAAGTTTTTCATTTATTACACCTCATTTTACTAGATATTTAACTTTTTAGTATGAGCTAGATTACTACGTTAATGTTAATTGAGATATTTAATGCAACTACCATCGCTAAATTAAACCTTATCATACAATTACATTTATTGGATAAAATATTCCTTGAAATAGAGTATAGAAAAAAGAAGGTGAAATTCCTAAAATGAATCTAGAAATTTCACCTCTTTTTCAATTAAAACATTAGTTACGCAATCCGCTGAGCTAGTCGATCAACAAGAGCCCGCGACTCTTCATTCAATCCAACGAGTTCGACTTTTTTGCCAAGTCGTTCGTATTTCAAGACGACGTTTTCGATTGCTTCAATAGCGGAATCATCAAACAAGTGACACGCTGAGAAATCAAGCGTGATGACGGACGATGGATCTGCATCAATCTGGAACTGTTCTGCAAATGCAGTCGTCGACGCGAAGAACAACGGTCCACGTATTGTATAACGGACTCGATCTGTTTGCTCCTTGCGCTCGACTTGAATACGAGAAATTTTTGACGCGAATAATAGCGCAGCAAGCAAGATCCCGACAAGAACGCCCATCGATAAGTCATGCGTCAATACGGTGACAAGAACGGTTGCGAGCATGACCGCAGAATCACTCTTCGGTGACGTCTTGAGCATCTTAAATGAGCCCCAGTCAAATGTCGCATACGAAACGAAGAACATGACACCGACGAGTGCTCCCATTGGAATCGTCATCAATAGATCGTTCATCGTAAACATCAACAGCATCAGGAACACACCTGCTGTCAACGTCGACAAGCGACCGCTCCCACCGGACGTAACATTGATGACCGATTGACCGATCATCGCACAGCCCGGCATTCCACCGAACATACCTGCGATGATGTTCGCAATCCCTTGTCCGCGTGATTCCATTGCTTTGTTTGATGTCGTATCCGTCATCTCATCGACGATTCGTGCCGTCAGCAACGATTCGATCAAACCAACGAATGCAAGTGACAAAGCATACGGGAAGATGATTTGCAGCGTCTCAAGCGAGAACGGAACATCCGGTAAGAAGAAGCTTGGTAACGCCGCTTCGATTTGTCCCATGTCCCCGATGACTCGTGTATCGAGTGAGAAGACGACCGTCAACACTGTCATGATCGTAATCGCAACGAGTGGTGCCGGAATCGCTTTCGTCACGCGTGGGAATAACAAGATGATGGCGAGTGATGCAGCGACCATTGCGTACATGATCCAGTTCTGTCCTTCGAACTGCGGCAGTTGTGCCGAGAAAATCAAAATCGCTAAAGCATTGACGAATCCGACCATGACGGATCGAGGAATGAATCGTAATAACTTAGCAATTCCTAAAAATCCGAACGCGATTTGTAGAATTCCGGCAAGGATACCGGCAGCTAGTAAATAATCGACGCCATGGTCCTTGACGAGTTGGACAACAACGAGTGCCATCGCACCGGTCGCAGCTGAAATCATTCCGGGACGACCGCCGGCAATCGAGATGACGATCGCAATGATGACGGAAGCGTATAACCCGACCATCGGGTTAACGCCGGCGATCAGCGAAAACGCGATTGCTTCCGGAACGAGTGCCAAGGCAACAACGATTCCGGACAGCAAATCCGCTTTTGGTTGCAAGAACCACTCTTTTTTCCATTGAGTAAACATATGATGATTGAGACCCCTTTTCTAACATGAATGGTCTCAGTGTAATCGGCTTAGTTTCAAAAAGCAACCTTTTTAGGAAGTTTTGGTCCGAATGCGGGCAATCTCATCGACCATCGCTTTATAAGTCGCCATGATTTCCTGTCCCGCGAAGACTGGATCTTCATCCATCGTCTCGAGTGCACGACGCAGAAGATGAATTTTTGGTTTCTTCCGTTCAAGTAGTTCTTCATAGATGAAATCGAGAACTTCTTCATGTGCTTCCTTTGATTCTTCGGAAATCGAAGACAAGGTGATCAGACGTTTCATATGCGCACTCGTCTTTTCGAATAAATCCTTCCGAATGACGACTTCATCTTGTGGACGATCAAGCCAGACCGATAGGAATCTTGGCGGAATCAACTGTTCCTCCGTTCGACTGACGTCTTCGACGAGATGCGTCAACCGATTGAACACATATCGGACGACCCGTTCTGGTTGGGTGTTCGGCTCGGATTGACGGAAGAAATACATCGCATATTGCAACATCCCCGTGTAAATGACCGCTAAATCTAGAAGATACGGTTCTTTCGTCTGACCGAATAAATCACGTAACCGTTCGAACGTCCACTCGATTTCAAGAAGACGGTTATTCTCCATGAACGTCTTCAGTTCTTTTTCATTTGAAGCAATCGCCTCTTCGAACAACGTATACAATTTATATTTTTGCATCAGTTCCAAGTAACAGTTACCTTGTTGGATGAACGTCTCATAATCCGAGACATCTCGTCCGACGAGAATTTCCTTACGCGCCGTTCGCATCTTTTCAAAAACAGTATTGAATACATCGATGAATAGTTCATTTTTAGAGGAGAAGTAATTATAGAACGTCCCTTTAGAGACGTTACTATGTTCGAGAATATCCTGAATGGACGTCGATTGATAACCTTTTTCGACGAATAGTTGATAGGCAGCATCTAATAATTGTTTCTTTTTTGGATTCATGGTCTTGTCCTTTTCTGTTCATAATTGGTTCGACAACCACTTATTTTAGTGTATGAAGCAAATAATTTGAACTCATTCGACTTCTGCTGGTAAGATAGCCAAGTCAGTCATAGAATTCAAGTCTAACATTTTAGACTCATAGTACAAAAGGAGCATAACGAAATGCAATCAAGCAAGCAATCATCACGACTTTATTTAATTTTAGCTGTCCTCATGGCAGGTGCGTTCGTTGCGGTCCTGAACTCGACCTTACTCAACATCGCCTTACCGTCGATCATGGGCTCATTCGGTATTCAGGCAAGCACCGCCCAGTGGTTGACGACGGGCTATATGCTCGTCAACGGAATCATGATTCCGACGTCGGCATTCCTCGTCCAGAAGTTTTCGACACGTCAACTGTTCTTGACAGCGATGACGCTGTTCTCACTTGGTACGATCATCGCTGGACAAGCACACATCTTCCCGCTTCTACTCGGTGCACGTATGATGCAGGCATCGGGTTCTGCGATCATGATGCCACTATTAATGAACGTTCTCTTGACCGGTTTTCCAATCGAGAAGCGCGGGCAAGCGATGGGCATCTTCGGACTCGTCATTACGTTCGCACCAGCGATCGGACCGACATTGTCCGGCTGGATTCTTGAACATTATGAATGGCGGATGTTGTTCCATCTCGTCACACCGATTGCGTTACTCGTGCTGTTCACGGGTGCCTTCTTATTGAAGAAAGAGACAGTTCGAAGTTCACTCAAACTCGATTTGTTCTCACTGGTCCTTTCAAGCTTCGGTTTCGGTGGTTTACTGTATGGTTTCAGTTCCGCCGGTTCTGCCGGATGGGGGTCTTGGACGGTCATCGGATCATTGATCATCGGTGTGATCAGCCTGACTTCCTTCATTATACGTCAATTCATGCTCGAAGAACCGATGCTTGAGTTCGGGATTTTCCGGTATCCGATGTTCGCTTTATCACAAGGGATTTCGATGGTCTTGAACATGTCGATGTTCTCAGCAATGATCTTGATGCCGATCTATATCCAAACGATTCGCGGTATCTCACCGTTTCACTCTGGTCTCTTAATGTTACCGGGTGCGATCGTCATGGCGATCATGTCACCGATCACGGGTCGTCTGTTCGACCGATTCGGTGCTCGGATCCTTGCTATCATCGGCTTATCACTGACGGTTCTAACAACGTTCTCGTTCAGTCAGCTAGCTGCGGATACGTCATATGCGTTTCTCGTCATCATGTATACGCTACGTTTCCTTGGGATTTCAATGGTCATGATGCCCGTCATGACGAACGGATTGAACCACATTCCGCAACATTTGACACCCCACGGTACGGCATTGAACAACACACTGTCACAAGTATCGGGTGCGATCGGTTCAGGTCTGCTCGTGACGATCATGACATCACGGACGAAACACCATGTCCCGGAATTCGCTTCACAACCAGAAGCCGCTAATCCGGAATGGTTGCAGATGCAGGCGATGATCGAAGGAATCAATGATACGTTCTTCATCGCGACGTTACTCGCACTCGCAGCCTTAATCTTGTCGTTCTTCATCAAAAAACGACGGACAACGACACTCGCAGTCGTCGAATCCGTCGATCAAGAACAAAAATATGCATGATCTGATTCTCCCCTGTCTGATAAGACGGGGGATTTTTTTGTTTAGTCCAAACGTTCGTTTAGCTGTTGTCGATTGTAGAGCCGTTGATTCGTGCTCCCGCGAAAACTTGTCGTTCGGTCAAGTTTCGATAAGACGAACGGACCATCAATCAATCCGTCTAGTTGGCGTAACAAAGGATGCCATTCTAGCTGTTTGATGATATCTTCCAACATGTAGCCTGTGTATAAGAGTATCTCGTAGTCTTGTCCGAGTCGTTCAAGTAGCCGAAAGAGCGCTACCGCTTGTAATAACGGTTCCCCACCGGATATCGTCAGACGCCGGTGACCGATCGCTTGAATCCGCGCAACCGTCTCGTCAATCGTCCAAGCTACTCCACCTGCCGGATCCCAGGAGGATGGATTATGACAGCCGACACAGTGGTGTGGACAACCGGCAAGAAACAGAACCGTTCGTAAACCAGGACCGTCGACGACAGAGTCAGGAAGAAGGGAAAGAACGCGTAGCATCGTGCTTCACCCGATTCTGCTCTTCAGCCCGTTTTGCTTCATTCCAGCGGTCCAGCGTCCCGACGAGATATCCTGTGATGCGTCGAATCCGTTCGATCGACTTACTCCCACAAACCGGACACTGATCCTCGATCGTCTGCTCCGTTCGGCAATCTAGACAACGATCGACGGGATGATTGATTGATCCATAGCCGATTCCAGCCTCTGCCATCAAACGAACGATGTCTTCAATCGCTTCCGGATTTCCAGCAAGGGCACCATCTGTTTCGACATAGGTGATATGTCCACCATTACATAATGCGTGAAACGGAGCTTCGAGTTGAATCTTCTCACGGATCGTCACCGGCGCGTCGACGGGGATATGAAAGGAATTCGTGTAATACGGTTGATCGGTCACTCCTTCGATCTCTCCAAAATCACTGATATCACGGCGTGTAAACTTCCCGGATAACCCTTCGGCCGGAGTGGCAAGTAAACTAAAGTTCAATCCCGTCATCTCACCATAGTTGTCGACGACTGTTCGCATCGCTTGAATCAACGCAAGACCAATCCGGTGCGCCAGTTCGGAATAACCATGATGACTCCCCGTCAAGACGGTCAAACATTCCGCGAGACCGATGAAGCCGACCGCTAACGTCCCGTGCTTGAGGACCGAACCCACAGGATCCGTACTTTTTAACGTCTCACCGTCTTTCCAGACATGCTGATATAAAAATGGAAACGCGTCAGCCGTTTGGCTTGCCTGGAACTCATAACGTGCGATGAGTTGCCGGCATGCAAGTCTTGTTATGTCTTGAACAGACTCGAACATTTGATCGACCGTTTGACTCTGAAGCGCCAAGCGGACGAGATTGATACTCGTAAAGGATAGATTTCCCCTTCCCGTGACAGACGGTGTATCTCCCCGGTCTTCAAACACACGCGTTCGACACCCCATATACGCGACTTCTGCTCCTCCCGGTTGCTCCTGACGGTTGAATGGTGCATCAAGAAACGCAAAGTTCGGAAACAGTCGTTTTCCTGTCACGCGGGTAGCAAGTTGAAACAAATCGTAGTTCGGATCTGTCGGTGACAGGTTGACGCCTTGTTTGACTTTAAAGATTTGAATCGGAAAGATCGGCGTCTCCCCTCTTCCTAACCCACGTTCCGTCGCTGTCAACAAGGCACGCTGGAAGAGCCGCCCTGCCTGCGTCGTATTCGTTCCGTAGTTGACGGATAAAAACGGCACCTGTCCTCCGCCGCGCGAATGCATCGAATTCGTATTATGGATGAACGCTTCACATGCCTGAAACGTCTTTTCGAACGTCTCCTGCCACGCGCGCCGCTCTCGCTTACGTCGTTTCCAATGGGGGACGAGGTCATTTAGTTTGCTCCATTCGCGTTGGTAGGTCTTCTCGACGAACGGTGCTAGATCATCGTCAAAGGTCGCGAAGGCTTGTCCGCCGTGCTGCATGTTTTGATTTGCCTGGACGATGATTGCCGCAAGGGCAAGGGCAGAACGAATATCTTGCGCTGGACGGATTGAACCGTGTGTCGTCTGAAATCCGTTTGAAAGTAGCTGACCGAGTGGGATCTGGGCGCAGGTCGTCGTCCCGGTCACATAATAATCGGCGTCATGGATATATAAGATGTTATCGTCAAGCGCCTGCAGGACATCCGGTTCGAGATATTGTCGCATCATCTGTCGTGCTGCTTCCCCGGCAATCCGTTGTAATTTCGCCAGTGGTGTTTTTCCATCAATGTTGGCATTCTCTTGTTCGATATCTTGCGGTGGTGTGAGTAACGCTTCCAAGCTTTGCATCGATCTCTTCCTCTCACGCTTTTTTGTAAACACTATAGCGAGAGTTCAGAAACGTTCGCAATACCTGCACAACTTACGATTTTTTCAACTGTTTTAGCCGTTCTGTCATCAATCTGTTCGATTTATTGATTAAATATCTGTATTTTACTCGCTTTAGCCAAACGCATAGATTTGGACGAATCTCACACGAGGCACGACAAAAAAGAAGAGGCGCAAGATATCGCCTCTTCTTCATCATTTCATTCTGCTTCGAGTAACGCGTCCGTCGCACTCGGCAACTTAACTCGGAAGATTGTTCCTTCTCCAAGAATCGATTCGACCTCGATGTTACCGTCATGTGCGCGAACGATTTCCTTACAAATCGATAATCCAAGACCCGTCCCGCCGATTTTTCGGCTGTCTGAGTTATCGACGCGATAAAACTTACTGAATAGATGCGGCATCGAATGACTTGGAATCCCGATTCCGAAATCACGAACGCTGAGTTCAATCTGATTGTGCTGGTGGGTCAGCGTGACGACGACATCCCCGCCGTCCGGTGAGTACTTCACCGCATTATTCAAGAGGTTGCCGAGTAATTGTTTCATGCTGTTTGCATCTGCCTCGACCATGAAGTCCTGTTCATCGTTTAAATCAAGCTGCAAACTGTGTTGTTCCGTAGCCGCTTGATAAAACTGAATTTGTTCTTTGACGATTTCCTTCAGGTCAAAGATCTGTTTGTCATACTCTTGCTTTCCTGACTCCATCCGCTGGACGTTCAAGAAGTCGCTGACAAGATCAGTCAGACGTTTCGATTCATCGTGAATCGTCTGCAAGTATCGCTTGTTCCGCTCGGGATCGAGATCTCGTTTCAACATGAGCTCCGTAAAGCCATAAATCGAGGAAAGAGGTGTTCTTAGTTCATGCGAGACCGTCGAGACGAGTTCCGACTTCACACGGTCGACTTCTGTCTCAGCCGTGACGTCACGGAAGACAAGAATCGTTCCCTTCGACTGTTCCCCATGCGCGATCGCTTCGGCATAAACTTGAATGAAGTATTCACCTTGATCGATTGATAAGGAGAACATGCCCTCCGGAATCTCACCCGATAAGACTTCTTCAAAGTATGCTTCAAACGCTTCCTTCTGGTCCATCTGTTCGAACATCGTCTCCGGTCGAACTTCAAGGAAGGTCATCGAATCATTGTCTTCTTCGACTTGTAACGACTGGAAGATATCAAATAACGCCTGATTCCCTAGGATCGTCTTCTCTTCGTGTTTGATATAGAGAATCGCTTCCCGAACGGAATTCAACAGCTGTGCCGTCTCTTTTCGTTCGTATTCCATCTGTTCGTAGAGTGACATTCGCATCAATGAGATCGCGATTTGTTTCGAAAACGATTCCAGTTCCGCTAAATCCTGCTGGTTGAATGGTGCGTCAAACCGTGCTAGATAAAGACAGGCAATCAATTCTTCTTTTGCAGGATCCATAATCGGAATGACACCTTCATAAACGTGATACGGATACTTGATGAGATCATCGTTCGCAACTTTTTTTGAGGAATGTGCGGTTTCTTTTGAAATCATAACTCGCTTTAACAGTAACGATTCTGTCTTCAGACTTTCTTGTTGTTCTTCCGTCATTTCTTTTGGAACGACTTGAGCGATTTCATTATTCTTAATCAGTAACAATGCCCCAAACTCTGTCTTCGTCAACCGGACGATGGTACTGATGACAGAGGAGTAATCAAATAAACTTTCTTTTGACGCAAGTGTTTCGATTAATTCATTACGATCTTGTAGATGCAACTCGTTTGTCCGGGTCACTTCCAAGGCGCGCTCAAGCTCGTTCTGTTTTTGCTTCAATATTTCCTGATTGTGTTCCATTTCTTGATTCTTAGCTGACAATTCCGCATGTTGTGATGAGATCGACCGTGCCATCTGGTAAAATGATGCCGTTAATTGACCGACTTCATTATGGCTGTCGACATCATGCTCGAGCGAAATCGACTTGCCTTCTGCAAGGCGACGACTCTTGACGTTTAATTCGCGGAGTTGTGACGTCACCCGATGAATCAATGGGCGAACGATGAACAGTAGACAAAATAAAAATATCATCAAGTTCAAGAACCAGAACCATTGTGTCTTTTGTAACTGGTCGAGTACTTGCTCCTTCGTCCGACCGTCTGCATTATCCACGTATAAATAACTGGCAACCGATGTGATGACACTTAGTGCAAAGACACTATAAAAAATCGCCATCAACTGTCTGCCCAATTTCTCAGTCATCCAGTGTTTCATGTTCATAAATCCTCCTAGCAATAAGTTGCCCTTCGTTCAAGATGGTTTCCTCCTCATGTATTATCATCTAATGATTCCCGGAAACCTCTTTCTTGAACCCTTCACGATCGGGCAGGCGAGAGTCCAATCCCAGTCACGAGAGCAATCGCATCGATGACTTGCCCTTTCGTCAGATCATCCGTCTCGATCTGTTGACTGAACAGCGGATCGGATAATTGCCTTAGTCGTTGTTCCGCTTGTTGACCGCCCCACGAGTTTGGACGCTCAAAGCGGCTGATCAGGCGGCGTTTGACAGTTGTCTCCTTCGCCATCAGGGCGATATGACGGACGTCATAACCGTTCGCTCGTAACGTGCCGATGATTTCCTGAAAGTACTCTGGATTCGTTAAGGTCATCGGCACGATAATCCGCGCATCTTCCGTATCGAGCTGTTCGAGGAGCTGTCGATTAAACGTGCGCCACAACGGCTCATCCTGAAAATCGTCCTTGTTTTCCGGCAGTTGTGCGCGTAAGAAATAGCCTGTCTCTTCCGGGTCAAAAATGTATGATCCGCTCCAACGCTTTTGTAATCCTTTTGCTGCTGTGGTCTTCCCGACGCCAAACGTACCGTTGATCCAAATGATCATCTTCTTCTCCTCCACCCTGTTTTCTGTTGTACTATACTGCAAAAGCGGTCGACAAGTTTCAATCGGTTACAAAAAAAACACTCCGTTGAAAAAACAGAGTGTTTAGCCATATAACCATGTGATTAAAAACGGTGCGAGAATGCTAGCACAGACAGCCGTCAAGACCATCGTCAACAGACCGACCGCCCCTTCGCGTTGGTCAAGACTCATCGATTTCGTCGCGCCCATGACATGGGCAATCGATGCTAGCCCAACTCCGCGACTGACGAAGTGCCGAATCTTCAAGCCCGTCATTAATTTTGGTCCGACGATGGATCCCGTTAATCCGGTCAATAAAACGAAGGCTGCCGTCAGCGTCGTCGTCCCGCCAGCTTTTTGTGAGATCGCTAAGGCAACGGGTAACGTGACCGATTTCGGCAACAAGGCAAGGTTCGTCGTCCGCTCGAGATGAAGCAGCAGACCGAGTAACAAATCTGAACTCATTGCAATACAGGTTCCAAGCAACACACCGAGTCCGATTTCCGGTAAGAAACGGCGGACGTGATGTCGGACACGATAGAGTGGAATCGCAAACGCCGTGATCGCTGGACCGAGCATCTTCGACAAATATTGTCCCCCTTGCATGTATTCTGCATGTGAGACGCCGCTATAGACGAGAATTACGATTAAGACAGCCGTCACCGTCAGGATCGGTAACGTCCAGACACGGGGATGACGTTGGTAAAGAAACATTGCACCACTGAATAATAGAACGGTCAGGATGATCCAGAACAGTGTCTCACTCATGTGGGGTCACCGCCTCTTTCCGGTGTGCCAAGCGATCGACGATGTACGCTGATCCGACTAACGTCAGCAGGCTGCTGACGACGACGATCAACACGACTTGAAGACCAGATGTTCGAAGGAATGCCGTATAATCCATGATTCCGGACAGTGCTGGAACGAAGAATAACGGCATGACGAACAGCAGAAAGGTTCCGCCCCGTTCAACAGCGACGAGAGGAAGCAGTCGACTTTTTAACGTCACGTACAGCAGAATCAAGCCGATGATATTACCGGGTAACGGTAACTGGAAAGTTTCGCTCACCCAGTCCCCACTGAGTGAAAAACAAAAAATAAGTGCGATTTGAGCAATGATTTGAATGATACGCATAACGCGTGAAAGCATGATAAAGGTCCCCTTGTTAACAGTTTCGGGTCTTATTATCCGCCTCTTTCCTTCAACAATCAATGAAATCTAGTTAATCAACTGAAGTAACCGTTCTCATGAAAATCCACACCTTTTTTGTATTAGCACAAACAAAAACCAGTCAGTCGTGTATCAGTACAAAAAATGATTCGAGACGAACAATAAGCGCAATCCTTCTCATTAGAGAAAAATTGCGCCTTGTCTTCAATCTGAAGACGACACCTGAATGGGATCGTCTCCTCATCTTCATCACATGACCCGTTTAAATAACTTCTCGAGTTCATACGTCGTCCATTCGATGATGACCGGACGTCCGTGTGGACATGTGAACGGCATTTCCGTTTTCGCTAGATCGTCAATCAACCGGCGCATCATCTCATCGTTCAACGGATGATTCGCCTTGATCGATTTTTTACATGCCATCATGATGGCGGCATCTTCCCGATACGTCTCGAGATCGATTTTTCGCTTCATCAAGGCTTCATCGAGTAATTCCTGAATCGTCTCTTCCTGTCGATGGGACGGGAACCACGTCGGAACTTCTCGGACGATGAAGCTTTGTGGACCAAATGCTTCGAACTCGATACCGACGTCTTTTAGCAGCGGAAGGACTTCATCCATCCGTTTCATGTCATCCGACGAGATTTCAAACGTATACGGTAAGAGCAATTGTTGCCTCTGTTCCGGTGGTCGACCGAACATGACCTTATACGTCTCGTATTTGATTCGTTCCTGTGCTGCATGTTGATCAATCATATACATCCCGTCTTCCCCGGCACAGACGATATAAGACGAATGGAGTTGACCGATGACGTCGAGATGCGGAAAGCGCGGACGCGCGGGTGGCTCCTCAATCGGTTCAGTAAACTCCTGCTTGACTGGTGCGATGGGCTCGAATAGATCATCCTCGTTGCTAAACGGTAATGCTTTCTCGACAGGTGGTCGATCGTCTTCTTGCGGCTTTTTCGGAATCGGATAATTCCAGACCGCTCGCGATGACGTCTCTTCGACTTGTTCCGCGACATAAGAAAAATCGAGTTTTTCTTGGCTACTCGGATCTTTTTTTGGTTTCGGTGGCGTCACTTTCGGAATCAGTGTCTCCCGGCTGAGCGTCATCTTGATCGTCTCCTGAATCAACTGGCAGAGCTCCATCTCTTTTGAAAGACGGACTTCTCGTTTCGCCGGATGGACGTTGACATCGATCAGGAGTGGATCCATCGTCACCTCGATGACTGCAATCGGATACCGCCCGATCGGCAAGAGCGTATGGTAACCGTTCAAGACCGCTTGCGTCAGGGCGAAGTTTTTAACCGAACGTCCATTGAGAATCAACGTGATGTAATTCTTCGAGGCACGGGTCACTTCCGGCTTGACGAGATGACACGTCAATTGATAATCGGCATTCGCGCCCTTCGCGACCAACGTTCCTTGGATCGTTTGATGACCGTAGACACTCGCCAGTGCTTGCCGGACGTCTCCTGATCCGTTCGTCTGGATCAATGTCTTCCCTTCATGCGTTGCTCGAAGCTTGACGTCTGGATGAGCGAACGCCATTCGGTTCAGCACGTCCGTGATCGCCGCAAGTTCTGTATGCGTCGTCTTCAAATACTTCAGCCGTGCCGGCGTATTGAAGAAGAGATGCTCGACTGTCAATTCCGTTCCCCGGTTCATTGCTGCTGGTGTCCGTTCAACGACCGTCCCGTACTCAAGCGTCACTTGAATTCCTTCCGCGTCCTCACGTTTCGTCTTCAATGTCACTTTACTGACGGACGCGATCGAGGCAAGTGCCTCTCCGCGAAAACCAAGTGTCTTGATTCGGAACAAGTCATGCTCATCCTTAATCTTACTCGTCGCGTGACGGACGAAAGCCAGTTCAGCGTCATCCGGGTAAAAGCCATGCCCGTTGTCGCGGATCGTCATCCGTTTCATCCCGGCTTCTTCGAGTTCGACATCGATTTGGGTCGCACCGGCATCAAGTGCGTTCTCTACCAGTTCCTTGACGACCGACGCTGGTCGTTCGACGACTTCTCCCGCCGCGATCCGGTTCGCTAAACTATCGGATAGTTCACGAATGATTCCCACTGCATTCTCCTCACTTTCTTGCTTCGGCTTGTAGGCGGTACAGCGTATTCAATGCTTCGAGTGGCGTCATATTGATTAAATCAAGACTCGCCATCGTCTCACGCAGAGGATCCGCTTCTGAGAACAGACTGAGTTGATCAACCAGCTCCTCCTGAACAGGAGCTTTGACAGGTGCTACGACCGGAACAGGCTCTGCCTGCTCGAACTCAGACAAGAGGACTTGCGCCCGCTCGATCAGACTATCCGGTAAATCAGCTAACCGCGCGACATGGATTCCGTACGATTGATCAGCTTTTCCATCGCGTACTTCATGCAAGAAGACGACACGCCCATCTTGTTCAACGGCACGGACATGAACATTCGCTAATCGATCAATCGATTCTTCAAGCACCGTCAGTTCATGATAATGGGTCGAAAATAGCGTCTTCGCTCCGACATGCCGGGCAATGTGTTCAACGATCGCTTGTGCGAGTGCCATCCCGTCATACGTCGAGGTCCCGCGACCAATTTCATCTAGCAGGATCAACGACCGGTCCGTTGCACGCGTCAAGGCTTCTTGTGTCTCGACCATCTCGACCATGAATGTCGACTGTCCACTGACGAGGTCGTCTGCCGCCCCGATCCGGGTGAAGATTTGATCGAAGATCGGCAGTTCTGCTTGAGCAGCTGGGACGAACGAGCCGATTTGGTGTAATAGAGCAATCAAAGCGAATTGTCGCATATAGGTCGATTTACCGGACATGTTCGGTCCAGTGATCAACAGCATCTCGCGTCCTTCGTTTAAGGTAATCCCGTTCGCGACATATTCACCGCGCGGTAAGACTGTCTCGATGACCGGGTGACGTCCTTGCTGAATATCAACCGTTCGTCCCGTCGTCGTGATCGGTCGGACGTAGTCATGCGTCTCAGCAATCTCGGCCAGTGCGACGAGAACGTCGAGTTCTGCGATCCGGCGACTGACCCGTTGTAAGCTTTCGATGTGTCCTTTGACTTGATCGCGCACCTCGCAGAAGAGATCGTACTCGAGCGTGACACTCTTCTCTTCCGCACCAAGGATCAACGCTTCTTTTTCCTTCAATTCCGGTGTGATATAACGCTCAGCATTGGCAAGTGTCTGCTTCCGTTCATACCGTCCTTCCGGCAACAGCTTGGCATTGGCACGTGAGACCTCGATGTAATAACCGAAGACGCGATTGTAGCCGATCTTCAACGTCTTGATACCGGTTGCTGCTCGTTCACTGGCTTCAAGTGTCGCAAGCCATGTCTTGCCGTCTTTTGAGGCAACGAGTAACTCGTCGAGGTCTGCTGAATAACCAGCCTTAATCATTCCGCCCTCTTTCGTTGAGATCGGTGGGGCTTCAACGAACGCACGATCGAGTAGATCGCTCAACTCATCGTGCGGATCAAGTCCGAGACTGAGTTGACCGAGACGTTCACTCATCATCTCCTCAAGCGCTGATTGAATGCGGGGAATCAGCCGCAACGTCGACTTCAATTGAACGAGGTCGCGCGCAGACGCTGTTCCATACCCGACTTTCGCGACGAGTCGCTCGAGATCATAGACTTCGCGTAACGTATCTTTTAGTTGTTGACGCTCGAAATAGTGTTGCAACAGTTCTTCAACGGCGTCGAGCCGTTCCGTGATGACGCGTTCCGATAACAACGGTTTTTCTAACCAGCGTTTCAGCATCCGTCCGCCCATCGCTGTACCTGTCACGTCAAGTAGACCAAGCAACGAACCCTTTTTATCTCCTGTCCGTGCCGAGCGGACGAGCTCGAGATTCTTGACCGTATTCGGCTCGAGTTGCATGAAGTCGCTCGCTTCATAGACGACAGCAGGTTGTAGATGTGTCAACGCTCGTTTTTGTGTATCGTGCATGTAGGCATAGAGGACGGCAAATGCTTCCGCTTGGGCTGTATCAATCGCACGGTCGCCGTGCGGATGCGTCTCGCGCCGTGAACTACGCGTCAGTGGAATCTGTAAGTGTGCGAGTGCTGTCTCATGTTCCTCTGTCGTGATGATGATTTCCCGTGGCAGGATGATGCTCAGTTCCTTGATCACACCGTCGAGTGTCGCAACGCTAGTCAAGGCACTCTCACCGGTCGAGACATCTCCGCGGGCAATCCCAAAGCGACCGTCCTGTTCGACGACCGCGACTAAGTACCGATTCTCTTTTTCCGTCAAGGCAGACATCAACGTTCCCGGCGTGATGACTTGAATGACTTCGCGTTTGACGAGTCCTTTCGTCAACTTCGGATCCTCGACTTGATCGCAAAGTGCCACTTTATAACCACGCTCGATCAACTGTTCGATGTAGCCGTTCGCTGCGTGATGGGGTACGCCGCACATCGGAATCGGATGTTCCGCGTTCTTGCCGTTTTTAGCCGTCAGCGTCAACTCCAGCTCATGGGCGACCTTTTTGGCATCCTCAAAGAATAATTCGTAAAAATCTCCGAGCCGATAAAACAAGAAGGCATCCGGATAGTCCGCCTTGATCGAGAAGTATTGTTTCATCATCGGAGTGTTGTGTACTGCTTCCATTCTTCCACCTCATTCGTAGAAAAAGCCGACGGATGTCCGTCGGCTTTTCGTTCATTTCGTGATTAGTAGCCGCAACCGCCGCTTTTGTTTTCTGCTTCCATGCCGCTACCTGTCTTACCAGCGAGAACATCTCCGTCCGTCGCTTCGATGATTTGATCCGTAATCCCGTTCGAGATCGTCACCGTGATGTATTGGAGAAGTCCGTTGACTTCTTCTTGTGTTTCTTGGAACTGTTGGACGACAGGCATCTCATCGAGCTCAGCGAACAATTTATCGAGCTTCGCTTCGACACGTGCGAGTGCTTCTGTTTTGCCGTAATGCTGGCAGTTGACTGCCTCTTTTTGAAGGAACTTGATTTGTTTCATCATCTTTTGGACTTTTTCATTCCCATTGATGTTGGCTTCTGCCGCTTTAAATCGTTCTACTTCCGGTGTCTCTGAAATCATTTTGGCGATTTCATTGGCTTTTTCGATGATTTGTTCATCTGTATACATCCACATTCGTCCCCTCTATCGTTAGCGAACACGTCGCTTCCCTTAGCATTCTGAACGATTCCTCGTTCTGTCGCATTCATTATACCGTTCTCGCGATAGAGTGACAAGAATAGTTCCTTATTCAATCGAACGCCATAATAGATAGGCGGCGTGACTGCGGACAGGGGCAAATTCCTCCGCCAGTCGCGTCGCTTCTTCCACCGTCGGTCGGTAACCGAGCAACCGTTCGAAAGCCCGTAAAATCCCGATGTCCGATGCCGGAAACAGGTCCGGACGACCGTACCCGAACATCAGGACGTTTTGGACCGTCCATGGTCCGACGCCTTTCAGTGCAATCAACGTCTCAGCAATTTCTGCGTCGTCGGCTGACGTCAATGCATCATAATCAATCGTTGCTGTCGCTACGCCAAGCAGATAATCAACTTTACGTCCTGATAGTTGCAGAGGAAGCAAGTCTTCGCGACGCGCTGCCGCTAATTGACGCGGTGTCGGCGGAAGAATGATTCCGTCCTTGACCGTTCCGAATGTTCGAAAGACACGTTCCGTCAACGTATGTGCAAACGACAGATTGATTTGTTGATGAATGATCGAGCGAATCAAGGCCGTGAACGGTGAATGATCAAGCACGAGTCGTTCATCGCCGAACCGTTCGACGATTGCATGTAACGACGTCGCCTTGAGACGCTGCGCAGGATTCGGTTCATTGAGTCGAAAGCGCCGATTGAGTTGCGTCAGCACCGCTGTTTGCGGTCCTGAACCTTCAATCCGTAACGTGTAACCATCGATGGCTTCCATCATCGTGATGTATGCCTGATCGTTGACGAAGACTGGAACGACGAGTCGACCATCCTGTTTGATTTGTAACGGGTCTTCCGTCAAACGAGACACGATTCCTTTAAAATCAAATGCTTCCGACAACGTCACATCATGCGTCCACCGGCTCATCCGACGAATACCTTGATCGCACCGAGAATCAAACCGATGATGAATCCACACAATGCTCCGTTGACCCGGATCCATTGTAAGTCACTACCGACCTTATCCTCGATCATATGAATCAGTGTCTCCGTATCGAACCGATTTAAGTTCTCGCGGACGAGTCCACCGATTTTTTGGTGATTTTGTTCGACGAAACGAACGAGTTGCTCCTTCATCCATTGATCACTGCTATCTTTGAACGTCGGATGCTGTTCCCAGTCGTCTAAAGCGCGCGAAAGCATCGGCATCGCCCGTTCCGTCCAGAAGGCATCTGACGTCAAGTAGCGTTCGAGTTCGATCAAACCAGCATCATACGCGCGTTCAATGACCGGAACGAAGTCAAACCGGTCGACCTCGCTTGCCTTCCAAGCATCGATTTTCGCTAGACGCTCTTCATCAATCGACAACTGTGCCAGATTTCGACGCAGATGATCAAGAATTGCTAAACGATTCGGGTGATGGACGTGTCGCATATCTTGAATGACCGTCAGCAAGACACCTTGAATGACCAGACTGAGTTTTTCTTCTGAATAGACTTTTTGGACGGTTCGCGCGGTCACTCGCAAAAACGTATTCTTTTCTTGATCGATCATCGCCGTATAGGCAAGGCGCCCAATCTGATCGCGGATGACGGGGTCTTCGAGCAGTCGTTGCCCATAATCGAGTAACTGATCCATCAGCCACTCGTCGAGGCGACGTTCCTCGTTTAACTCCATCGCTCGGACAGCCAGCCGTTTAGACGGATACGCTTTGATCGTCTCTGTCACCCGTGTATTCGCAAACTCAAGAATCGCTTCTTTTGGTAGTTTCCGTATTAAACCAATCAACAGCTCGGTGACGGTCGCTCGAAAAGCAGGCAGAATGAGAATCGAACGTAAGATTTTGATGACACGATCTGCGAGCGTCATGTGCTGGAGTTTCGCGACGATACTCTCTTTATTAAGCAAGTCCGTCTCAAGCATATGAACGATTGATTCGATGACCCGTTCCCGATTTTTCGGCAACAGGTTCGTATGGGGAATCTTTAAGCCAAGCGGATGGCGAAACAACGCCGTGATCGCGAACCAGTCGGCAATCCCACCGACGAGTCCGGCTTCAAAACCACTCTGGAGCCAAAAGACCCACGCATTTTCTTTAAATGGCAATGAGACGACGAATCCGACCGCCATGAAAATCAACGAGACGGTCGCAAGCCGCCGTGTCGATGTTTTAGGTTGTTCAAGTGATGACACATCGTTTCCTCCTTCAACTGAGTCACTTATCTACCTTACGAACGGGACAAGGATTAGGTTTCGACACGAAAGAGCCCCAGTCATCGACTGGGACTCCCTATGTACTTAAAACGTGTATTCACCAAAACGGTCGCCATCCCATGTCGCGGTTGCCGTTGAGACAAAATAGACCAGTCCGTTGCCGAATGTATTTTCCATTAATGACACGAGTTGTTGACCATTCGTCTGCTCGACGAATGCTAATCGGACTTCCTCTTTCCCTTGATAAATCCGTTCGTAAACGCTTAAACCGCGTGCATTGAGAAACGTACGCGCCGACTCGAATTGAATCGGACCGACTTCAGGTCGTCGTTCCTGAATGAACGACTGACATTTTTGCTCGAATGTCTCCATGGTTCTTCACTCCTTCTCTCTTTCTGTTCATGGATATCATGTTCCCGACTCTTCCTCATCATAATCCTCAAATGTGAAAAAAGCGACAGATGCGTCGCTTCTTTCATCATTTTACGATGAATTCTCATAATCTGACATCAAACTGTCGGGCGGCATGAATCGCAGACGTCGTCGCCCCGATCGTCCCGGCACCCGGAAAGATCGTGTCGCCGATCGCAAAGAAGTGATCGATGCCTGTTCGAAACGGTGCTGCGAACAAGAGACTCGTGCTCGGACGTTGCGGATATCCCCCGACTCCACCGTCCGGACGGAACGTATAGCGAACCCACGCACCGGGTCCACCTGGATGACGTTCGATTACCTGTTGACTGAAACCCGGAAACTGTTGTTCAAGAATGGCTTCGAAGATTGCCGACATCGTCTCGACTTGTTCGTCGTAGCGTTTTCGGTCCGTCTTATCGAATGTACCGATTGGAACATGACATGACATCGTAAGCGTCCGCTGACCGGCTGGTGCACGTAACCGGTCATCCGGACGGGAGAGAGAGATGAAGGCATGACCTGAAGGCAGGGACGGATCATGGACTTGCCGGAATGCTTCATCAGACAAAATGATCGACTCCGGTATCGCCGCATAATACGTAAAGGTCGCCCATTGCTGTAGCTTTTCCTGTCGCTGGTACGTCCGTCGTAACGTTCGTCGCATATCCGCGCTGACGACTTCGCGGATGCCTTCCAGCGGAACCGCACAGATGACAGCATCAGCAAGCGTCAAGCGCCCGCGACGGTCTTCGATCAAAAATCCATCCGGCGTCTTACGAATCGACGTGACTTTCCGTCCAAGGAGACAGGTTGCCCCGCTCGCCTCGGCTGTTTCTTTCAATTGTTCGGCCAGCCGGTACAAGCCGCCTGGAACATAATAGGCACCTTCATGATAAATCGATAAGGCGACAGCCCCTAGCAAAGCTGATGCTTCCTGCCCTGTCTGCATGCTGTCGAGTAAGATCCCGTCGATCACTTGTGCGAACAACGTATCCGCTAGTCGATGTTTGCGTAACAGATGACCAATCGTCAGCGGAAAATATGGTAAGAGGACGACACTTTTCGTGTGACGAACTAACCTCCGGACGTCGGCTAAATCTTGAAGTGGCAATGCCGGCAGTTCTGCCATCAGTGGACGAATTGCCTCGTGTATCTGCTCGATTTCAGCAAAGAATGCCCGAATCGACGATGCCTGCTCCGGAAAATGTGAGGTCAATTCGGTTAGAAACGCATCACGATGTTGATAATAATGAATCAATCGTCCTTCGATGCGAATCGTCATGACGACGTCGAGTGGCTCGACTTGGTGCGTCACTCCGAGATGATCGAGCACACGGGCATGAATGCCACCTGGTTCAAATCCCATCCCAAGGGTCGCTCCAACGGGATACGTCAAGTCCCGGCGCGTGAACTTCCCGGCTGATCCTCCCCATTCACGGCTTCCCTCAAGTACCGTGACAGCATGTCCTTCTTGTGCGATCAATGCCGCAGCCGTTAGACCGGCAATTCCTCCGCCGACGATGACGACCTGTTTCATGATGGTTCCTCCTCCGTGACTCGATTTTCTTTAAACAGGAAATTGCGGATTTCGCGGAAGACCGGCTCCCGGCGATGAATCGTAAAGTGATCATACTTATAGGACTTCGTCTGGATGTTATCCGTGTAGTTCTCGAGTGCAAACGAACTCTTTAGCGAAATCAGATTGAAGTCGCCTCCTTTGGCACCAAACGAATAGACGAGCACGTCACGTGGCCACGTCTCGAGTCGCTGGGTCAGATTGTTCATCGCTGGAGAACCCTTCGCGAGATCGCGTATCGCAGGACTATTCGTATTCGTGCCGAGCGGTGCGAGCGTCAAGCCGAGTTTCGCGTAATCGGAACCGGCGATCGGTGAGTCGAGCGTCACGACTTTCCGGACGTGGTACGGCATCTCCTCTTGGACCGTGTAGGCGACGACATCGACACCACCCATGCTGTGCCCAACGAGCTGAATATCGGCAAAGGTCGCTTTTTGTTTCGCATCGTAAGCGGCAATCGCCGCATTCAACCACTTTTGCTGATCGGCAAGACTTGCCTCATCATCTGCGAAGACGATTCGGACAAGTGGGTATCCGGTCGGCGAGGGGTTGACGCTACAGGTTGCTTTCCCGGAACGAGTCACGTCACATCGACCACCATCATCGGAGACTTTTTTATTCGTGAAGTTTTGAATCATCGGCACGAACGTCCGCTCCGTCCCGAATAGACCGTGGACGAGGAACGTCGGTACGATTTCACTCTTTCCTTGTGTGACGATCTGACGCGTTGGTGGCGGGGCACTTGACGTATCTTCCGCGAACACCCACCACGCGCCTCCCCCAACGATCAAACAGACGAGGAGCGAGATACTGATCGTCTTCAACTGTTGCCGGCGCAAACGGCGGACACGGTGAAAGACCCAGTAGAGGAATAATCCGACACCGATTAATAACACGATACCAGTAATGATCCAACCTGTCGGATTCGGTACATACGCAATCAACTGTAGCTGGTTGGCTTTCGTTCCGTATAATTCCCATGACACATCATGGTAATTCGACCAGTCGATCTTTTCTCCATTTTGGAGACCAATCACTTTCGGACCGTGGAGCTTGATCTCAATATCGGCTTGACGGATATACCGATCGGCGAGTTTCTTGACCTGTCCTGTCGGTTGATAGCCTTTGATATTCAAACGATCGATACTGAGATCGATGTTCGTATCCAGTCGATACGTATCAAACCAAAAACCGTCCGATTTTTTCATGTCGAACTTCGTATCAGGTGGAATGAGAATCCCTCCGATACCTGTCTTCCATTCGTCCTTGATCGACGTCATGTCCTTGAAGTTCGCGAATGTCTTCTGCATCCGGATCCCTTCATAGTCATCCTTCGTCTTGAACGTTTTCGCCGCATAGCCGTTCTTTTCTGCCTGTTTGACATAACTATTCCAATTCGGATTTAGGTTCAGTAAACGCGCTACTGGGTGTTCCTTTGCGGCATATGTCGTCTTTAAGGTGACACTCTGATCGGTATGGATCGTCGCATCATATTGGATGCGAATACAACCCCCAAGGAGCAGCGTCAGCATCAAAAATGAGAGCAAAATCCCTTTCTTCTTCGTACTCATCAGGTCACATCCTTTCCTCATCTGTTATTCCCTATCTCGCAAAAGTAAAAACGGTCGACGTTGATTCTTTCGCCCGTGACGCACTTCAGGCAGCGGATCGCTGATCCGCTGCCTGAAAGTATGCGGACGCATTTCGTCCGTGATCGATATCAACCGATCAAGTTTAATTCACGACCGACTTTTTCGAAAGCTGCAAGTGCCGTCGTTAAATCTTCACGCGTATGTTCCGCCGTCACGATCGTCCGGACACGTGCTTTTCCTTTTGCGACCGTCGGGAAGGCGATGCCTTGAGCGAAGACACCTTCTTGACGTAAGCGGTCCGACAACTCATGGCAACGTGCTTCATCCCCGACGATGACCGGTGTGATCGGCGTCGTCGATGTTCCGATGTCGAATCCAAGATCACGGAGTCCTTGTTTAAAGAATTCCGTGTTTTCCCACAGACGATCGAAGAGTTCCGTCTCTTCCTCCATGACACGGAGCGCTTCCCGGTTCGCTTCGACGACTGCTGGTGGATGTGATGTCGAGAACAAGAACGGACGTCCTTTATGGATCAGATAATCTTTGACGTGCTGTTCACACGCGACGTATCCACCGAGGACACCGATGGCTTTTGAGAGCGTACCAACTTGAAGAGCAACACGTCCGTCAAGACCGAAGTGATTGACCGTACCGCGTCCCGCTTTCCCAAGCACACCTGACGCATGGGCATCATCGACCATGACGAGTGCGTCATAACGCTCGGCTAATTCAACGATTTCTGGAAGTGGTGCGATGTTTCCGTCCATCGAGAAGACACCGTCCGTGACGATAAGGCGCGTCCGCGCGTCTTGTGTTTCTTGTAAGGCTGCTTCAAGATCCGCCAAGTCGACGTGTTTATAGATCCGGCGTTTCGCTTTCGTCAGACGAATCCCATCGATGATCGAAGCGTGGTTCAACTCATCCGAGATGACGACGTCTTCCGGACCGAGCAGTGCCGATAAGACACCTAAATTCGTTGCGAATCCAGACTGGAAGACAAGTGCTGCTTCCGTATGTTTGAATGTCGCAAGTTCCCGTTCGAATGCTTGGTGCATCTCGAGTGTTCCGGCAATCGTCCGAACGGATCCTGTTCCAGCACCGAACGTGCGCGCTGCTTCCGCTGCTTGTTCAGCGAGACGCGGATGTGCAGCGAGTCCAAGGTAGTTGTTCGACGACAGTTGAATGAGTTCCTTACCATCGATCGTCACGCGGTTATGTTGCGCGCTCTCAAGTGCTACGAGGTTGCGGAACGTGCCCGCCTGTTTCATCTCTTCTAGTTCTGTCCGTAAGTGTTCAAATCCCATTAATTCGTCCCCCTTGGTTGTAATACGACTTTCCCGCATTTCCCTTGACGCATCAATTCAAATCCTTCTTCGAACCGCTCGAGCGGCAACGTGTGTGTGATTAACGGTCGGACATCGACTTTTCCGCTCGATAAGAAAGCAGAAACCTGGCTCCATGTCTCATACATTTTCCGACCGGTGATCCCTTGGACCCGGACACCTTTGAAGACGACGTGGTTCGTCAAATCGATTTCAACCGGTTTGACCGGTAGACTGAGGATGTTGACGTCTCCACCTGCTGTCACCATCTCGAAGGCTTGACGAATCGCAACCGGATGACCACTCATCTCACAGACGACATCAATTCCATCTCCGTCCGTCATGCGCTCGATCCGCTCCAAGACATCGTCATGACGTGAATCGATGACGACATCCGCCCCCATCGTCCGCGCGAGTTCAAGACGATATGGATTGACGTCGATCGCAACGACTTCCGCCGCACCAGCTGCTTTAGCGACGGAGACCGCCATCAGACCAATCGGACCACACCCGACGATTGCGACCGTTTTTGCACTGACATCGCTCGCGAGTACCGTATGGACGGCATTGCCCATCGGCTCTTGGATCGAAGCGATCCCTGCTGGCATATCTTCCGGGTTGACCCAAAGGTTTTCTTCCGGCATGACGACGTATTCCGCAAAACACCCTTGTGTATCGACACCGATGATCTTCGTGTTCTTACAGATATGATATTGTCCACGAAGACATTGTTTACATTGATGACAAACGATATGCGTCTCCGCCGAGACACGATCACCGAGCTTCAAGCGTTTCGTGCCTTCTCCGAGCTCGACGACTTCGCCTGAGAACTCGTGACCGAAGACATAAGGTGGATTGACACGCGAAGCTGCCCACGCGTCCCACTCATAGATATGAACGTCCGTCCCACAGATCGATGTTGCCTCGACTCGAATCAAGACTTCCCCACGACCGGGTACGGGTACCGGTACTTCTTTCAGTGCCGCACCAAACCCGCGTTCTTCTTTGACGAGTGCCCGCATTGTTTTCGTCGTTGCCGTCTCTTCTACCGTCGTTACTAATTTCGTCATCTTTCCCCGACTCCTTCGCGGAAGTTCACGTTTATTTATATGTGGCGAACTTCCAAATGTTTAGCATCCCCAAAAAACCAAACACATCTTTCCTCTATCTTACATGAATTCTGCTGCCAGTTTACCGAATGTTTCTTCGTTTAACTCAAGATCCGCATATGCGAGACCTGATTCTTGATAGCCGTCGATTTGTGACTGGTAATCAGGACGTGCTTCATCCTGATAAATCAATCCCATGACGAGTCCGTCATGAGCATGAACGGTTTGTTTCGCAAGATCCAAGTTCGACGGATCGTATCCTTCGATGTCGGACAGCTTCGTCAAGTTCTGTTTGAACCAATCGTACGTATTGACCTTGTTGAACGTGACACACGGACTGAAGACGTTGATGAAGGCAAACCCCTTGTGTGCCGTCGCTTGCTCGATCAGTTGCGTCAAGCCCTTCAAATCGTTCGAGAAGCTTTGGGCAACGAACGTCGCACCAGCCGTCAAGGCAAGTTCAACGGGTGAAACACTCTTTTCGATCGACCCTTTTGGCGTCGATTTCGTCTTGAATCCAGGTGCAGAAGTAGGTGATGTCTGTCCTTTCGTCAAGCCGTAAATCTGATTGTCCATGACGATGTACGTCATGTCGACATTACGTTTGAATGCATGAATCGTATGTCCCATGCCGATTGCAAATCCATCACCGTCGCCACCAGACGCGATGACCGTCAATTCGCGGTTCGCCATCTTAACACCTTGGGCGATCGGAAGAGACCGTCCATGAACGCCGTGGAAGCCATACGTATTGATGTAACCGGAAATCCGACCAGAACAGCCAATCCCGGAAATCAATGCCAATTCTTCTGGTTCGAGCCCGACGTTCGCGACAGCACGCTGAATCGCTGCTTGAATCGAGAAGTCTCCACACCCTGGACACCAGTTTGGTTTGACATCATTTCTAAAATCCTTAAAGGTTGCCATGATATACCCCTCCTACGACCTGCTCGACGACCTCTGCTGGATAGAACGGGTCGCCATTGAATTTCAGGATATGCTCGATCTTCGATGCATGTCCACAGTTCATCTGGATCAGCTTCGCCAGTTGTCCCGTTGCGTTATACTCGACGACGATGACTCGTTTTGCCCGCTCTAAGTGCGGCGTGACGAGCTCACTTGGGAACGGATGGACTTGACGGATATGCAAGTGATCAACCTTGATTCCTTGTGCTTCGAGTCGTGGCATGATCTCTTCGATCGTTCCACGTGTCGAGTTGAAACCGACGAATAAGATATCCGGTTCTGCATGATGCTCCGTTACGAGAACGGCATCCTGTAAGCGGAACGTGTTCAGCTTACGAAGTCGCTTCGTCATTTGATCGACCCGGTTCTTCGTCGCTTCCGACGGGCGCCCTTCCTCGTTGTGCTCAACACCCGTTACGTGATGAATTCCGTGCTTAACGCCTGGAATGACACGTGGGCTGATCCCATCTTCCGTCACTTCGTAGCGTTTGAAGTACGCTTTTCCTTCAAGTTCCGGTAAGTCTTCCTGGATCAACTTTCCGCGACGGATTTCAACGCGTGACATATCCGGTGGCTCAACCGATTGTTTTCCGAGCGACAGCATCAAATCCGTCAATAGAATGACAGGGCATTGATACTCCTCTGCGATATTGAATGCTTCTGCTGCATCGTAGAACGCTTCTTCTACCGTTGACGGTGCCAGAACGACCTTCGGAATCTCACCATGCGTGCTGTAGATCATCGCCATCAAGTCCGACTGTTCCTGTTTCGTCGGTAGACCGGTTGACGGACCACCTCGTTGTGTATCGACGATGACGAGCGGTGTTTCGGTCATCCCGGATAACCCAATCGCTTCCGCCATCAATGACAATCCTGGACCAGCAGATGCTGTCAAAGCACGGACACCTGCATAATTGGCCCCGATTGCCATCGTGACTGCCGCCAATTCGTCTTCCGTCTGGACGACCGTTCCGCCGAACTGTGGCAGTTTCTTGATTAAGTATTCCATGATCTCAGATGATGGTGTGATTGGGTAAGCTGCCATCAGACGCGCTCCACCGGCGATTGCACCAAGGGCGATCGCATCGTTTCCGATCATGAACATCCGTTGTTTTCCGTCCGCCGGTTCCAAGACGAACCGTTCGCCCTCTCCTGCAAGAGCTTCGAACGCTGCTGCGCCTTCACGAATCGCTGCTAAGTTTTTCTCGACCATGTCTGGTCCTTTTCGGCCGAAAATCTGTTCGACGACGGCTTGGAAACGTTCCGGTGCAATGCCGAGAATCGCACTCGATGCACCGATCGCGACCATGTTCTTCATCAAGGCCGTACCGAGATCAGCTGCGATCTCCGTAAATGGAATCGCATACAAGGAAGCGCGTGCTTCGTCCGGATTCGTCGGATTGAATTTCGCATCCGCGATGATGATGGCACCTTGACGCAATTCGTGGAAGTTAACATCAATCGTCTCTTGATCGAACGCGACCAAAATATCGAGATCATCGGAAATCGTCCGAACTTCCTGTGTCGCGACACGAATCTTATTGTTCGTATGTCCTCCCTTGATACGTGACGAAAAGTGACGGTAACCATACAGGTAATAGCCGAGTCGATTCAAGGCAATCGCAAAGATTTCGCCTGTTGATTCGATCCCTTCTCCCTGCTGACCGCCAACTTTCCATGATAACTGATTATACATCGACGTTCGCTCCTTCTCTGTCCCCTGAAATGATAGTTCTCTCTATCCTCCCTCATGATACCGATTTACCGGAAGTAGTACAATGCTCCCTCGGTGGAAAGGTGAGAAAATTTCGAAGGCGCAGCAAAAAGACCATCTACTCCAGTCGAGTAAATGGTCTACTTGCAAATAGGACCTATGTCCAATTCGTTATCGTGGTTCGATGATGAGTTTGATGGCGGTTCTCTCTTCCCCATCAATCAAAATGTCTGTGAAGGCTGGGATACAAATCAAGTCGATGCCAGAAGGCGCCACGAATCCGCGTGCGATGGCGACGGCTTTGACAGACTGATTGAGCGCTCCCGCACCAATGGCCTGAATCTCGACGGAACCTCTCTCTCGAATGACACCCGCGAGTGCACCTGCTACCGCGTTTGGATTCGACTTAGCTGATACTTTCAGGACGTCCATGCGTGTACCTCCCCATCCAGAAATGGAAATCAGTCGAAGAATACTGACTGATCCGTCAGATGAATCCGTTCAATCTTCGTTGCTTTTTTGGTTGTGTCATCGATATGAATCAAGACTCCATTAAGTTGTTCCCGTCCTTCGGCAACTTCAAACCGTGTTGGGAGCTGTGTCTTGAATTTTCGTAGGACATCTTCCTGGCGCATTCCGAGCACGCCGTTCAGCGGACCTGTCATCCCGACATCCGTGATGTAAGCTGTTCCTCCGTCAAGGACACGCTCATCTGCTGTCTGGACGTGCGTATGTGTGCCGACGACAGCTTGTACTCGACCGTCGAGGTGATAGCCCATCGCAATTTTCTCACTCGTTGCTTCCGCATGGACATCAACGAAGATGGCATCAACTTTTCCTTCGACTTCGGCAATAAGCGCGTCAACTGTTCGGAAGGGATCACCGAGTGGTGGTAAGAAGACCGTTCCTTGGACGTTGATGACGGCAATCTTTTTATTACCTGCTTTGACGATCATCATCCCACGACCTGGCGTGCCTTCCGGATAGTTCGCCGGACGGACGATTCGATCCGCATCGTCGATCCAGTCAAAGATGTCGCGGTTATCAAACGTATGGTTCCCCATCGTGATTCCGTGGAATCCGAGTTCAAGGAATTGATGATAGATTGACTTCGTGATGCCGCGTCCGTGTGCTGCGTTTTCGCCGTTGACGAGCATGACGTTCGGGTTGTACTTCGCTTTCAGGCGTGCTGTGAATTGTTGCAGGATGTGTCGACCGGGTGCACCGACGACGTCTCCGATGAATAAAATCTTCATTGCTGTTCCTCCGTTCATTAAAAAAAGTGGCGGTCGCCCGCCACTCCACTTATTTCGCGTATTCGACTGCTCGTGTTTCCCGAATGACCGTGACCTTGATGTGTCCCGGATAATCGAGTTCTTCTTCGATTTTTTTCCGGATGTCACTCGCCATCTTGTGAGCCAGTACATCATCGACGACGTCAGGTCGAACGATGATACGGACTTCACGACCCGCTTGGATCGCAAATGATTTTTCGACACCGTCGAACGATTCCGAGATTTCCTCGAGGCGTTCGAGACGGCGGATATAACTTTCGAGTGTCTCTTGACGTGCACCTGGACGAGCAGCAGATAATGCATCCGCAGCTGCAACCAAGACGGAAATGACAGATGTCGCTTCCGTATCCCCGTGGTGGGACGCGATCGCGTTGATGACGGTTGGATGCTCTTTGTACTTCGTACCGAGCTCGACTCCAATCTCAACGTGACTGCCTTCGACTTCGTGGTCGATCGCTTTCCCGATATCATGCAGAAGACCCGCACGCTTCGCAAGCGTGACATCTTCTCCAAGTTCAGCTGCCATCATACCTGCAAGGTGGGCAACCTCAAGTGAGTGATACAGGACGTTCTGTCCGTAACTCGTACGGTACTTCAAGCGACCGAGAATTTTGACAAGGTCCGGATGAATGCCGTGGATTCCGACATCATACGTCGCTTCTTCCCCGATTTCTCGAATCCGCTCGTCGACTTCACGACGGGATTTGTCGACCATCTCTTCAATACGGGCCGGGTGAATCCGACCATCCTGAACCAATTTCTCGAGCGCCATTTTAGCGACTTCGCGACGAATTGGGTCAAAACCAGACAAAATGACGGCTTCCGGCGTATCATCGATAATCAAGTCGATCCCAGTCAAGGTCTCGAGCGTACGGATGTTGCGGCCTTCCCGTCCGATGATCCGACCTTTCATCTCATCGTTCGGTAAGTTGACGACCGATACAGTCGTCTCTGCGATATGTTCAGCGGCGAACCGTTGAATCGCAAGTGACAAGATGTTACGTGCTTTCTTGTCGGCTTCTTCTTTTGCTTTTTGTTCGATTTCTTTTTGAAGAATGGCTGCGTCATGTAAAGCAGCCTGTTTCGTCTCATCCATGATGATCGTTCTTGCCTCGTCTTGCGATAAGTTCGCGACGCGGACAAGCTCTTGACGTCCCTGTTCATACAGGTCCTCTACTTTGCGCTCTAGTTCTTCAGCTTGATGCTTCCGTTTTGCGATCTCTGCATCACGTGTATTGATTTGATCTTCCTTACGGTCGATAGCGTCAACACGGCGATCGAGTGTCTCTTCTTTCTGGAGCAACCGGGCTTCTTGTTTCGCTAGCTCTTGGCGACGTTCACGCAATTCTTTTTCCACTTCGTTACGAAGTTTGAATGCTTCATCTTTCGCTTCGAGTACTGCTTCTTTTTTCGTTGCCTCAGCCGATTCACGCGCACGTTCGACGATTTTGTTCGCTTCCGTTTCTGCGCCTTGAATTTTCGCTTCTGCAATCGATTTCCGCAAGAAGTAGCCTACGATGAATGCGATCAGCAAAGTGAGGAGAAGTATGACAATCCAAGTCAGTGTACTCATGGGTTCACCTCCCCTTTGCAAGGTGTTTCTTAGTTCATTTCGGTATTTCATCGAAGCTGTCTAAAAAACGTACATCTATATTGTAAGGATAGCACTCGTTCATTGTCAACGAACGGACGGGAAAGAATTCCACTGTTTTCCTCTTTTACACTAAAAAAGAGAGGATTCGCATGCGAATCCTCTCTGAAACGGTTTATTCAGCAAATAGATCTTCTGGTTGTTCTGCTTCGAAATCAACCGGTTCTTCGCGATCGACGAGACCGTGATGTTCACGAATCAAACGTTCGACCTCTGCTGCGACTTCCGGATGCTCGACCATGTATTGCTTCGCGTTCTCACGTCCTTGACCGAGACGCTCTGAGTTGTACGAGTACCATGCACCACTCTTTTGAACGATATCGAGGTCTGTTCCGATATCGATCAACTCACCGACCTTCGAAATCCCGAGACCATACATGATGTCGACTTCCGCTTGTTTGAACGGAGGTGCGATCTTGTTTTTGACGACCTTAATTTTCGTTTTGTTACCGACGACGTCCGTACCGTTTTTCAATGCTTCCGCACGACGCACTTCTAAACGAACAGACGAGTAGAATTTGAGTGCGCGACCACCTGGAGTTGTTTCCGGGTTACCGAACATGACACCGATTTTTTCACGAATTTGGTTGATGAAGATGACGATCGTCTTCGATTTATTCGTTGCACCAGACAACTTACGAAGCGCTTGGCTCATCAAACGTGCTTGAAGACCAACGTGTGAGTCACCCATCTCGCCTTCGATCTCTGCTTTTGGTACGAGTGCCGCAACAGAGTCGACGACAAGAATATCGACCGCACCAGAACGAACGAGTGCTTCCGCGATTTCAAGTGCTTGTTCCCCAGTGTCCGGTTGTGACAAGAGGAGCTCATCGATGTTGACTCCGAGTTTGTTTGCATATGCTGGATCAAGCGCGTGCTCCGCATCGATGAATGCGGCTTGTCCGCCTTGTTTTTGAACTTCTGCGATTGCGTGAAGCGCAACCGTCGTTTTACCTGACGATTCAGGTCCGTATACTTCGATGACCCGTCCACGTGGGTATCCACCTGCACCTAGGGCAATATCTAATGTAATCGATCCAGAAGAGATTACTGATACCTTCTGATCCGCATTTTCTCCGAGTTTCATGATAGAACCTTTACCGAACTGTTTCTCTATCTGGCGTAACGCCATCTCAAGTGCTGCTTTACGATCACTCACGTAGCAGGCCTCCTTTTAATTATCTTACTGAGATTATTGTACTTCTTTTGAGACCGAATGACAAGCATTTTACGAACATTTATTCGCATACTTGCACTTTGACCATTTTTCTCACTCTGGTGCTTTTTCGAGATGTTTCAGTAGAAGGAAATAGGTATCCTTGACGGCGCGCAGTCGAATCATGCCTCTGTCGAACGATGGATATTGCCATTCGACGATCCGTGTTCCGTGCGCGTCCGCGACAGCACAATAGACCGTTCCGACCCCTTTTCCACTGTTACTCGTCGGACCTGCTTCCCCCGTCAAGGCGACAGCGATATCGGATTGATACAGCTCCCGCGTCCCTTCAGCCATCGCGATCGCGACCTCTTTACTGACAGCAGTATGCTCTCGTAATAAATCCTCTGGTACCGATAACACGGCTTGCTTCGCAGCATCATCATAGACGACGGCGCTCCCGCGTAACACTTGACTCGCACCGCTGACATCAACGAGACCACTCGCGACGGCTCCTCCCGTCAGTGATTCGGCGAGCGAAAGTGTCAATCCTGCTTCTTGATACCGTTTTAGGACGACTTCCGGCAGACTTGTCTCGCCATATCCATAAAAGTACATGCCGACTTCAGCAAGAACGTGTTGTTCGAGTTCATCAAGCATACGGTCGGCTTCTTGTTGATCGACTGCTTTAGCCGTCAGGCGCAACCGGACTTCAGCGAGCTCCGCATAAGGGGCGACCGATGGGTTGGTCGCTTCCTTGATCAACGTTTCCAGGCGGTCGTTTAAAGCCGACTCCCCGATCCCAAAGAAACGGAGTGTCCGGGAACGGATCGTTTCCTGACCGAAGAGATGACTGAAGTGATCTTTGAGAATTTGCTTCATCTCACGTGGTACACCGGGTAAGACGATATATTGATGATGTTCCGTCTGGACCGACATACCGGGAGCAAGCCCAGCATCATTGCGTAAAACCGTCGCGCCATCGATGACGAGAGCTTGTTTTCGTTCGTTAATTGTCATCTCCCGTTGGCGTGTCTTCAAGAATCCTTCGATTCGCTCGTACGCCGCTTGATCGAGAATGAGATCACGTCCGAGAAGATTTGCGAGCACCTCTTTCGTCAAGTCATCCTCCGTCGGTCCAAGACCTCCTGTGATGACAAGGAGATCCGCCCGTTGTTGAGCCTGACGGAATGTATCCTGCATCCGCTCGCGGTTGTCACCGACGACTGTATGATAATGAACGTCAATTCCGGCACTGGCTAACCATTCGGAAAGGTACTGTGCATTCGTGTTGGCGATTTCTCCAAGGAGAAGTTCGCTTCCGACTGCGATGATTTCTGCTTTCATGTTGATTCCTCACCTTCTTGAAGTATAAGAAAAGACTGTTCGGTATGACGAACAGTCTAAATTGATCCAACTTACATGGATTTCGTAATTAACTTGATGTTTTTAGCGAAATATTCGACACCTGAATAGATCGTCAGGATGAGAGCAAGCCACATCGTGATATCCGCGAATGGAATACTCCACATCGCAAAGACGATATCGTGCAACAAATACGCTGCGATTGATGTCAACTGGACCCAAGTCTTTGCTTTCCCAGAGTTTCCGGCAGCAAGGACGATGCCTTCGTCAGATGCGACAAGACGAAGACCTGTGACAGCAAACTCACGACATAGGATGATGACGACGATCCATGCCGCAACGAACTCAAGTTCCACGAGGTAGACGAGCGCAGCAGCGACTAACATCTTATCAGCAAGTGGATCCATGAATTTTCCAAAGTTCGTTACTAGTTTTTGTTTACGGGCGATATACCCATCGAGCCAGTCCGTCAGTGAAGCAACAAGGAAGATGATGGCTGCAACGAAGTGTGAGACGGGAAGTTCAGCTCCCAGTACATCCCACTGTCCCCAGTTCGGATCAATCGCAAGTACGATGACGAACACGGGAATTAATAAAACGCGTAATACCGTCAATTGATTCGGTAAGTTCATGTAACGCCCTCCTCCTTCATTTCATATGTAGATGAACATGCCATCTAAAAGAAGGCACGCCGGATTACGGCGTGGCTACTTTCTTCAGATAGATGTTTTGGACGAGAAGCGAACGGTTCAGTTTCAGTTCTTGGTCATTGACGACGATTTTATCAATCCCTTTAATCGAACCGATCCGGATCCGGATCAAGTCCGTCTTCGCGTCCTTCACGACGATCGGATTCGGATCCGACGCGTTGATGTGATCTGGCGCGAGTGCTTCTCCTTCAAGAGACGTATCACGCACACCAACGAATGGTGACGGAGAGGCATCCTTCTTGATTTGAATCGAGACACTCATCGTATCTTTCGTTGCGACTTCATAGGTGACATCTTGACCAGATGTCGACTTCGCAGCAATTGCCTCTTTTTTAGACTCTTTTTTTGTTTCTTCTTGTTTCGCCGGTTCTTCCTTCGGCTTTTCTTCTGTCTTCGCAGGCGCATCCGTCTCTTTACTCGGTGCGTCTCCTTGATCAATCGTGACATCGTTTTGCTTTGGTGCGGACGTTTTCGCCTCTTCGTTACCGTCGAGGAACATCTGAAGTCCATAATACAAGGCAGCACCAATCGCAAAAATCAGTACGATGATGATGATGTTCGGAATCCAGCGTTTCGCAACACTTTTCTTCGGTGCACTTGATTTCGAATACGTCGCGCGTCGTGACAATTCGACGACCGGTTGTGCTTCCGGTTCTGGAAGATCACGCTTGTAGGTCGTAAAGACTTCATCGACGTCAAGACCGAGTGCTTCCGCATATGTCTTGATGAAGGCCCGGGCGTAAAAAGCGCCTGGTAATTGATCATAGTTGCCTTCTTCAATCGCGACGATATAACGTTTTTGAATCTTCGTCGTCGTTTGAATTTGTTCGAGAGAGACGCCTAGCGCCTCCCGTTGTTCCTTTAAGTAGGTTCCGAGCTCGGTCATCGGTAACACACCTTCCATTTTTCATACTTATTCAAAGTTGAACCAATCATTTCCCCCATGGGAACGAGGCAGTTCAGTCACAATGATTTCTTCAGTCGTGTTGCGTAATTCAATGATGTAATCAAAATCATCCCACGTATATTCACTTGATTTGACGAACGCATCCGGATGTTCAACGATTTTCGTCGCCGGTAAACGCATGACCTCTCGTAAAATCTGCCAGTGCCGTTCATCGAAATTCCGTTGCGACACCAAGGCATCGATGATGTAGACATAATCCCCAGTCCGTTCATCATCGAACAACGACGTTCGGACCGTCTGTTTGATCAACGTCGAAGAGAGGAACAACCATTTCTTGTTCGCACTGACGCTTGCAGCGACGATTGATTCCGTCTTCCCGACTCGTGGCATGCCGCGGACACCAATCAACAAGTGTCCATCCTGTTTACACAGCTCTGCCATGAAATCGACGAGAATCCCTAAATCTTCCCGAACGAAGCGGAACGTCTTTCGTTCATCACTGCTTTGATCAATATAACGACCGTGACGAATCGCGATTCGGTCACGCAGTTTTGGTTTTCGTAGTTTGATGACCTCTATGGTTGACATCGTCTTGAGAATAGCAGCGAGTCGTGGAATTTGATCCGGTTGTTTCGTTTGGAGCAACATACCGCGTCGTTGATGATCGACACCATTGATCGTCACGATCGAAATATGTAACATTCCCATCAACGAAGCAATGTCCCCGAGTATACCGGGACGGTTGACCTTTAATTCATATTCGAGATACCATTGCTCGAACTCACTCACGCGCCCATCCTCCTCTATTGATACGATTATCCATTCCTCATGTTAAATGATTTTTTGAAAAATGAAAAGCATTCCTGAACTGAAATTCCAATGCTTACATCCACGCACCATCTATTTTAAGGATGGCTCCCGATACATAACTCGATTCGGGTTGCACCAAGTAACGGATCGCAGAAGCCACTTCCTCTGCTTTTCCGAATCGTCCGGCAGGAATTTCAGCAATCGCTTCTACCTTTTCATCCTCAGAAAAAATCGCGTTCATCGGCGTATCGATCCATCCCGGTGTAATCGCATTGATGCGTCCATGCATCGGTCCAAGTTCCTTACTGTATGCTTTGACGAATCCGAGCTGTGCCGCCTTGCAGGTCGAATAGACGACTTCACCCGCAACACCTTGTTCCCCTAACACACTACTGATGACGACGATCGCAAGCTGCGACGTAAACGGTTTCGTCCGTGTCACGGTTTGGCTGATGCGCATCAACGCCTCGACATGGATTTTCCAAAGTTCACTCATTGATGTTGCCGACTGATCGAGCAACAGACCGCTATAACTCGTTCCCGCACAATGGACGAAGGCATCGACGACAGGTAATGCCGCACAAAATGCCTGCAAGTCCTCCTCGTCAGCTAAGTTCGCAGTCAGGATGTGGTGCTCTCCTTGCCACTCCTCTATCATCCGTTCTAAAACCGCTTGCTGTCGATACGTCTGAAGCACCAATTCATGTCCGGCGGCAGCAAGTTGTTTTGCTGCCGCAAGACCAATGGCGCCACTCGCACCGGTGATGAGAATTCGCATCACGCGTACGGTTTGACGATTGAGATCGCCCGGTTTTCAATGGCGAACAACTCGTCGAAACGGGCTTCAATCTCTTCTTTCGTAATTGAAGCAATCAATGTCGGAAGCGTGAACAGATTTGTACCGGCAAGTGCGTGACGCGAGAACTGATTCGCGATGAATTCCGGTGAATTCAAGGCACGGAGGAATTTCCCTTGCATCATGTTCCGCTTGCGCGTGACTTCATCTTCCGTGAAATCTGGTCGTGATTGCAGAAGTGTCTCATATGCTTGGATAAACTTGTCTGGATCCTCTGTCTCCATGCCAAACGTCGCGAAGGCGAACTCTTCCTCACTCGAGTAATCAAAGCTGAACGTATCGTCGATTAGACCATCTTCATACAGTTCCAAATACGTCGATGATGTTTGATCGAATAAGAGGTGCAATAATAATTCACTCGTCAACTCACGACGGACTTGTGCTTCGCCGCGGACAGATTCGTCCTTGTAACCGATCAATACCTTTGGTGTCTTGACGTCGAGTTCGAGTTCGAGACGTGGACGATGCACGCCGTGCGGTTCTTGACCATAATCCCGCTCGATCGCTGGGCGATCCGTATAATCCTTCTTCGCCTGATTCGCCTTGATCAACGCCAGCGTCTCTTCCGGATCGATGTTTCCGACCACGAACAACACCATGTTCGATGGATGATAGAACGTACGATAGCACGTGTATAGGTCATCCGCTGTGATTTGATTGATCGATTCCGGTGTTCCTGCGATATCGATCCGGACCGGATGCGTCGCATACATTGATTCGATCAGACCGAAGAACAAGCGCCATCCCGGATTATCTTGATACATCTGGATTTCTTGCGTGATGATCCCCTTCTCTTTTTCAACGCTTTCCGGCGTGAAGTAAGGATCCTGTACGAAATCGATCAACGTCTCAAGGTTTTGTTCGATCAATGATGTCGCTGAGAACAAGTACGCTGTCCGCGAGAACGAAGTAAAGGCGTTCGCTGAGGCACCAAGACGACCGAACTCTTGGAAGACGTCCCCTTTTTCAGATTCGAACATCTTATGCTCGAGGAAATGGGCGATGCCGTCCGGTACCGTGATCCATTCCTCTCCTTTTTTGAATCGTTGATCAATCGAACCGTAACGCGTCGTAAACGTCGCATACGTCTTTTCATAACCCTTTTTTTGCAGCAGGTAGACGGACAACCCGTTATCGAGCTGCTCGTGGTATACCGTTTCGTCTGTATCGTGATAGGTCAGTTGTTCCATCATTCTTCACCTCGCAGTAGATATACGGCATCAAGATCGATTGCCGCTGCTAATCGGACGACGTCTTCACGTGTCGCCGTCTCAATGATATGGATCTCATCTTCAAGTGTCAGTCCACGCATCTTCGAACCATTCAACCAGCCAATCAATTGCCCCGGCTGATCGAGGATTTGACGACGCGCATTGATCAACATCGCCTTCGTCTGCGTCAATTCCTCATCCGTGAACTGCCCTGCTTTCAAGTCAACGAGTTGCTCTAAGATAATTTTCTCGGCACGTTCCGCCTCTTTCGTATCGACTCCGGCATAGACATAAAGCGCACTGTTCAATGCTGCGTAGCGGGAAGCCGCGTAATAGGCGAGACTTTCTTTTTCGCGGACATTCATGAACAGCTTCGAATGTGGGAAGCCACCAAACAGACCGTTGACGATTTGCATCCGGACGGAATCAGCGGATGTCGGATCGACCGCTACCCGGTATCCAAGATGCAGTTTTCCTTGTTTGATCGGTTGCGTTTCACTCGACCGTTTCACACCATTGACTGTTTTTTGAGCAGGGATGTAATGGCTGACTTTTTCCGAATGCGACGGCAAGAAGGACAACGCATCTTCCATTTCGTCTTGCGTCACCTGTCCGACGACGAAAACATCGATTCGATCGTCTTCGATCATCGAACGGTATGTATCACGTAAGGACGATGGAGTGATTCGTTCCAGTTCTTCGAGTGTCCCAAGCGATGGTAACGAAACAGCTTCACCTGGTGCCATCAATTCAAGGAGACGCTGCTGTGCATAGCGCATCTTATCATCGTACAGCGAGCTGATTCGTAAGGCATGCAGTCGTTTTTCTTGTTTGACGAACTGTTCGCGGAAACCGCCTTCCGTCAAGTCTGGATACAAGACCATCTGCTCTAACAACTCGAGTGCTTCTTTTAATAATGAGGGATGATGGACGAGTTCTCCGCGCACGACGTCAAGTTGAAATGAGATGACATGCTCTTCTCCGAACTTCGATGCGTCCGCATAAAGCCCGGCATCATATAATGTCTCAAGCGGCTCACGTAACGCTTTCATCGACGGATAAGCCGCTGTCGATTTTTCCATGATGTATGGTAAGATTGCACGGCTTGTCAGTGTCTTCGCCTCTAGCGGTGCTGAAAACGTGACGAGAATCGTCGTCGTCTTGAATTTATCGGTCGGAACGAGGTGAAAGCTCGTTCCTTCCTTTTTCCATGTGCTGAATGACTGACTCATTACTCTCCATCCTTTCGTTTGAATACATGCGCACTGCGGACGTATTCAATATCTGCTTTTTGTTTAACGGCATTCTCATAGCGGGCTGCTGTAAAGAAGAAATCACTGAGTCGGTTGATGAACGGTAACAAGTGAGACGCTTGGGGAACGTCGATCATCGAACGTTCAACGCGACGGCAGACCGTCCGCGCCACATGTAGTGTCGCAGCTGCTTCCGTTCCGCCTGGCAGGATGAATTTGTCGAGTGGTGGCGATAATTCCGTCAAACTATCGATCCAACTTTCTAAATCACCCGTCGCTTCCTGACTTAATCGTGACGGGCGCGGTTCGACATACATCAAATCACTGCCACAGTCGAATAACGCATGTTGGATGACTGTTAATTGTTCTCGTACTTCGATCGATGATGCTTTTGTCCGGGCAAGTCCGACGAAGCTATTCAACTCATCGAGTTCTCCCATCAAGCTGATCAATCGATCATTTTTTTTGACTCTGCCACCGACGAGAGATGTTTCTCCTTCATCGCCGGATTTCGTATAAATTTTCATGTTTCATTCACTCCTATAGCGAAAGGAAGCGACTCATAATGTTCGCTTCCTTTGTTTTTTTGGTAATCGGATTCGGAAAGTCGCTCCTTCTCCTAAGCGGCTGTCGACTTCGACCTCTCCGCCGTGAGCACGGACGACGTTCGCGACGATCGCAAGACCAATTCCTGTACCGGTCTTACCACGCGTTCGTGCCTTGTCCGCCTTATAGAAACGATCAAAGACGAAAGGTAGATCTTCTTCCGGAATCCCGTCACCTGAATCAATCACGGATAATGTAATGTTTTCCCTATCTTCGTCAATCTTAATCTTGATTTCGCCGTTCTCCGTATATCGAAGAGCGTTGCCGAGGAGATTCGTCAAGACTTGCTCCATCTGATCCAGATCGGCGTCAAATACGACGTTCGGACCGGAAACCGAGAACGTGACCTGCTTATCGCGCCCCATCTGTTTGAACTTCTTGATGACTCGCCGCGCGAAGGAAACGGCTTCGACGGCTTCTATCCGTAACTCCTGATAACCGGCTTCCATTCGCGCGAGATCGAGGAGATCATTGACAAGACGGGACAGACGTTGCGATTCATCATAGATGATCGATGCGAATTCCTTTGTCGCCTCATCACTTTCGGTCATTCCGTCAACGATTGCTTCCGAATATCCTTGCAGCATGACGAGTGGCGTCCGCAGTTCATGACTGACGTTCGCGACAAAATCAGCACGCATCTTCTCGAGTTGTTGTGCTTCCGTCATATCACGCAGGACGGCGACCGCTCCAATCTGTTCTTCTTGTTCGAGTAACGGACTGACAATGATGATGTAGAAGCGTCCCTCTCGTTCGAAGGAGACGGTCATCTCCGTCTCTTCCCGCATGACTGTCTGGAATAATTCAATCAGCTCGTCTGGAACGGGAGCCCCCGCAAGGAATGCCTCTGCTGGTGGGTTCGTCGCGAGGAGTTCACCTGATTTCGAGAACGTCAACACGCCGTCCGCCATACAGCGCAGAATCGAGGAAAGTAAGTGACGTTCCTTATCGAGATCCGTGACGTATTGATTAAGTTGGCTACTCATCTCGTTAAAGGCAAGCGCTAAGTCACCAATCTCATCCCGCGAACGTTGTGTCAGGCTTTGATCGAATTTTCCTTCACCGGCCTCAACGACGGCTTGACGAATCGTCCGCAGTGGTGCCGTGATCCGTGTCGAGAGGAAGAAGGCAAAGACGGTCGTCCCGATGATTGCTAACAAGACACAGAGCTGAATGATTTGACGTGCGCCTTCATTCGCCTGCTCGATGTTCGTCAATTGTTCGATCAAGTAGATCGTTCCATTGCCGCTATCCGTAATGAGCGGTGCCCGATACGCGAGTGCCGCCTTTCCATCGAACGTCTCATAGTTGCCGATCGCCGTCTCGCCCTCTTCACCGTCAATCGCTTTCCAGTTTTGGCGTTCAAGCTCCTTGATGATCCGGTTCGCCTTCGCTTGTGAGATGTTTGCTTCGACGGAATCGTCCTGGGTCTTCGCGATCAGCGTCGCGCCGTAAATATCGGTGATTTCAACCGCGGTACTCGATCCTTCCTCAATGCCTGAATGCGCCTGAAAGACGGTCTCGACTTGTTGACCGAGCTTTGCGAGATGCCCCCGTTCCTGTTCGATATGAAACGAGTTAAAAAATTCAAGTAACAAGATTGTCAAGGCAATCAAGACGACCGAGACGAGCAACAGGATCGTTCCCCATAGTTTGATGACTACACTTTGCAACCATTTCATCGTCAGGTTGGACTATTCTCGAACTTGTATCCGACACCCCAGACCGTCGTGATCATTTGAGCGGCGTTCGGAGACAAACGATTCAGCTTTTCACGCAGACGTTTGACGTGTGTATCGACCGTCCGCAGATCTCCGAAAAATTCATAGTTCCAGACTTCCTTGAGTAATTGTTCCCGCGAGAACACTTTGTCCGTTTGTTTTGCCAAGAAATACAGGAGTTCGTATTCTTTTGGTGTTAAATTGACTTCTTGTGATTCAACCGTCACGCGGTGCGCGTCGTTGTCGATCGTCAAGTGTGGGAAGACGATGACATCTTTCGTTTTCGCATCCGTGTGGAGGAATTTCGTCGCACTCGCCCGACGAAGGATCGCTTTGACACGCAAGACGACTTCACGTGGACTGAATGGTTTGACGATATAATCATCTGCCCCCATCTCAAACCCATGGACGCGATTCGTCTCTTCACCTTTTGCCGTCAGCATGACGATCGGCGTCGCTTTCGTTTTTCGTAGTTCTTCACAAACTTGCATCCCGTCCATCTTCGGCATCATCAAGTCGAGGAGAATGACATCGTATTCTGTCTCAAGCGCCATTTCAAGCGCCGTCTCTCCATTGTCTGCTTCCTCGATCGTGAAATTTTCCCGTTCCAGATACATCTTCAATAGGCGACGAATTCGTTCCTCATCGTCGACGACTAAAATACGTGCTTCTTCTGACATGCTGTCTCCTCCTATGAACTAAACTCTACTCCTCTATCCTACTACTCTTTTAGTATACTATGAAACGAAAAGAATGGCTTGCACTGGCTGATTTCCCCTAACCGATACTCTTTTGTCAAAGAAACATGAAAAAGCAGCGGACCGTTTCCGGATCCACTGCTTTTTTTCGTTATGCGTACGAGTGTAGTCCCGCTACGACAAGGTTGACGAAAACGAGGTTGAACATGATGACGGCAAAACCACCGACACATAACCATGCTGATTTTTTACCGATCCACCCACGCTGGATGCGCATGTGAAGATAGAACACGTAGAAGAGCATCGTAATGAGTGCCCAGACCTCTTTCGGGTCCCATCCCCAATAGCGGCTCCATGCCATTTGTGCCCAAATCATCGCGAAGATCAGACCGCCAAGGATAAAGATTGGAAGACCGATTGCGATTGCGCGGTAACTAATCTCATCCGCCGTTTCTAAATCAATCTTCCGCGCGATTGGTTTTAGACTCTCTGCTACCCGCTTACGGAGAACTACGAAACGAAGCAACACGTATAAAACGACCCCGCCGATGACTGACCACAAGACTGTATTGACCTTATTCGCGTTCAAGAAGTTCGGCAATTCGATGACGGCACCTGAACCCGATAAGACTTTTCCATTCTCAGGACCTGTCAGAACCGGCATCGTGTACTCATGTGTCATTTTTGCACCGTTCTTCGCGACATATTCGATCGTTGATGCAGAACCTGTTGCTTTGAACAACAGACCGACTAAGATATAGCCAACGACACAAACGAGTGAGAACATGACGATCTCAAGCCATGTCCGTGTTTTCGATTCTTTATTGAAGTCTGTCGCGTGGACCAGATAGAGCAATCCTGTCGCAAAACTGACAGCGAGGATTCCCTCACCGAGTGCTGCCGTCGTAACGTGGATTTTAAGCCAGACACTTTGAAGTGCCGGAATCAAGGGTTGGACCTCATCCGGGAACATCGCCGCATAGGCGATGACGAGCAAGGCAACCGGCATTGCAATTAAGCCAAGGACATTGTTTTTGTAGATGGCATAGACGATCAAGAATCCAAGGACCATCATCATGCCAAAGAATGTCGTGTATTCATATAAGTTCGAGACCGGAACGTGTCCAGCACCCGCCCAACGCGTAAAGAAATATCCTAACTGAGCCAGGAAACCGATGATCGCGAGCGTATAGGCGATCTTACCAGAACGTGTCGGACCTTTTTTGCCACTCGTCGCAACAGCGAAAAAACCTGTACTGACAAGGTAGACGATGAATGACGTTAAGAGCAGATTACTACTCAACTGAAGCATGTTCATTTAGCTTCCCCCTCTTCCCGCAACTTTTGTCGATCTTCAAGTTCTGGTAGACCAACTTCCGTCAGCGCGAGATTGGCTTCTTTTTGAAGCCCTAATGCGTTTTTGTTCGTAAATCCAGCAATCTGGATGCGACCGTTCTTCTCACGTAACCAAAGACGACGGTGCGGCCAGTACATCCCGATCAATAAACCTGCCATGAAGATGATACCACCCGCAAAGAGGAACGGGAGCGTCAAGTCTTTCTTGATTCGGACACCTGAGATGTTTGAGAGTTCCGTACCGGCAAACGCCATCTTGTACTGGTTCTCATCCCCACCGACATTCAGCTTGATACCAATCAAGCTACGCTCCCCTTTTGGGTGCTCCGGTGATTTGATATTAAAGACGAACGCTGGATTGACAGGACGTCCAGAATTGGTCGTCGGCTGTCCATCCTTGACGACGAAATCAGGCAAGAAATCCTTCAATTCGACATCATAGCCGTTTTTCAACTTGTATGTCTCTTTTGGTTCACGTAAATCGACCTTGATCGTATCCACGACTTTACCCGTCTTTTGGTTGACGATGCTAAACGACATCGTCTTGAATTCCGGATCTGCCGCGTATTGTTCTTGGAAGACTTGGAAATCATCGAATTCGAATGGACGGTTGACCGCTGTCTCACCTGATTTGATTTCTTCGAGTTTCGGTTTGAAATCACTTGTCTCTCCGACTTTTTTATAGAGCGTCATCTTCGTGTCGTAGTTTTTCGGCACGTTTCCGCCCGCTGCTTCAAGCGATTTCTTGAATTTCGCGTCCACCTTCTCAGGATCATAGAACTCGATGTTGAACGCTTCATTTTTCAAGTAATACTTGTTGTCCGTCGCTTCGATTGGTAATGTCTCTCCTTCACGAAGCCAGAGCAGTTCATCTTCATGCATACCCGGTACGACCCGAAGCATCGCTCCTCCGAAGAATAGTACAAGACCAATATGGTTGATGTAAGGACCCCATCGTCCAAACCGTTGCTTTTCTGCTAAGAGCGCCCCGTCTTGTCGACGGATTTTATAGCCCTTCTTCTCAAGTAACGGTGCAATCGCATCGATTTTTTTGACGTCTCCAGTCGCTTCAGCGCCAAATCGCTGACCATTCATGAAACGGTCCGACTGAATGACCGGTTGTTTCTTCAATGCTCGGTAGAGCGGGAAGAAGCGGTCAATCGATACGATGATGATTGATAAGAGTAACAGTGTGATTAATCCGATATACCACCATGACTCAAACAGGTTATGGAATCCTAACGTATAGTAGATATCCCCTGCCGTACCGTATTCTTTTTGATAAAACTCTTCCGGTGGTGTTGCCTGTGGAATGTACATCTCTTGCGGGAAAATCGTACCGATCCCACTCGCGATGATGATCAAACCGATCAGCCATAACCCGACCTTAACGGACGAGAAGAATGTCCATGCCCGGTCGATCCAAGATGGATTTTTACGTTTCGAACGAAGCTCTGCTTCCTCGTAACGCATGTCCAGTTGTTTGAAATCTTCTTGCTCCTGCATCCTTAAATCCCCCTTCGATGCGTTACTGGTTCGCCTTCTTCACCATCTCTTCCAGCTTCGCTTGATCAATCTCACCTTCGTATTTCTCGACGACCTCACCTTTTTTATTGATGATAAACGTCACAGGTAAGTTATAGATCCCGTAAGCCTTCTCAACAGAACTGTTTGTATCCATGAGGATCGGATAGTCCGTTCCACCGATATCCTTGATGAAGCTTGAGACACGAACCGGTGTTTCTCCGACATTGACCGCTACAAAATTGACACCTTGATCCTGCATCATCTTATAGTTGTCATTGATCAAAGGCATCTCTTTCTTACATGGTTCACAGAATGTCCCCCAGAAATTGAGTAAAAGTCCTTTTCCTTTGTATTCATCCATCGAGTGCTGTTTCTCACCGTATAAATCGACGAGTGCGAAACCAGGAGCATCATCGCCTGCCATGACACGACCGTTTTTATCACGTGTCGCTTGATCGACGAATTGCATGATGACGACAGCACCGGCGAACAAGACCATCGTCATGATCATCAGACGCCAGAAAGAGCGTTTCTTCTTTTTTTGCTGGGCTGCTGCTAAGCGTTCTTCCGGATTTTGTTTCGTTTTTTTCATATTTTACCGCCTCCACCCATATTGTACTTGAAATCGCTTAAACGTTGACAAAATGTGAAATTCGTTAATCGTTTTGTCACAAAAAAAGAAAACTCAACCCGGAGGATGAGCTTCTCGCTTTACAAATTAACGTTTTTTTGTGTTCTTACGTCTTTTCGTAGGTGGAGCGGCTGGATCCGCTAGCTCACGCAATTGATTGACTTCTTTTTTTGAAAGTTCACGCCACTCGCCAGAAGTAAGACCTGCCAGTGTCAAGAAACCGAACTGTTCACGTTTTAACTTCAAGACTTCTGAACCGAGTGTCTCGACCATTTGACGGACTTGGCGGTTATGCCCCTCGTAGATGACCATCTCAAGGATTGCCGTGTTTTTCTTCTTGTCGATGTCACGCATCTCGACGCGCGCTTTCCCTGTCTTAAAGCCGTCCGGTAAAACGACGCCTTTTTCAAGACCTTTGACGTGGAAATATTCCGGTACACCTTTGATTTTGACGATGTAGCGTTTCGGTACCTTATACTTCGGGTGAAGCAGAAGGTTCGAGAATTCACCGTCATTCGTCATCAAAAGAAGACCGCTCGTATTGTAGTCGAGTCGACCGACTGGGAAGACACGGTGTCCCGGTGGTACGAGATCAACGACCGTCTTACGCCCCTTATCGTCTTCAACCGTCGAGACGACACCTGTTGGTTTATACAGCATGTAATAAACGTGTTCTTCACGCTCAAGCTTCACGCCGTCGACTTCGACTTCAGCACGCGCTCCAACTTTCGTTCCGAGCTCCGTGATGACTTTCCCGTTAACCTTGACGCGGCCTGCTGTAATCAATTCCTCTGCTTTACGCCGTGAAGCGACACCTGCTTGTGCGATGATTTTTTGTAACCGTTCCATTAATTCACTCTCTCCTCTAATGAAGGATCATTCCGGAAGAAGAGATCTCCATCTGATTCGAACGTTTCTTCGAACTCGAGTGGTGGTAACTCCTCAATACTATTCAGACCAAAGTGGTCCAGGAAATGATCCGTCGTCTTATACAATTTCGCGCGACCAACGCCTTTGGCGCGTCCCGCTTCTTCAATCAAACCTTTTGCACTTAACGTATGGATGACGCGTTCCGTCTTGACGCCACGGACGACTTCGATATCAGCACGCGTGACGGGTTGTTTGTACGCGATGATGACGAGTGTCTCCATCGCTGCTCGAGACAAGGAGTCTTCTGCAAGTGATCCCGCATACGCCTGAATATACGGCGACATCTCTTTACGTGTCACCATCTTAAAGACGCCACCTGACTCCACGATTTGCAACACCCGTCGCTCCGCTTCGAACGTCGTCTGAAGAGCCAGTAACTGTTCGCGCGCCGCTGCTTCACTGATCTCTAGCGCTTGACTGAGACCACGTGGGTCAATGCCGTCATCGCCGACGACGAATAACAGGCTTTCAATGATTTGTTCATACGCCAATCTGACTCTCCTCCTTCACCATGCTCCGCAATAGGATGTCATCGGTCATCTGTTCACAATCAATGACCCGTTGCTTGACGAGCTCTAGGACGGCGAGGAAACTGACGACCAGTTCTTCAACTGTCGGTTGCTCCGCAAAAAAGCCGAAGAATGTCGTACGTTCCCGCGTCGCGACGTAACGGGCAACGGACTCCATCTGTTGCTCAAGTGACCGTTCTTCCCGTTTAACCGTCTTCGAGCGACGTACCTTCCAAGCTTCCCGTTGACGCATTTTTTCATATGCACGCAATAAATCACTTAGGGATAACGTACCATTATACTCTTGTGCGTCCGTATCGAGATAACGCATCAAATCCTCTGGTTGTTTCGAGAACAGCTCAAGACGCGCCTCTTCCTTTTCCTTGAGGACGAGTGCCGCTTCCTTATACGCTTTATACTCGATCAACTGTTGAATCAGACCTTCTCGTGTCGGTTCTTCCTCGAAATCGGGAATCTCATCGTATTCCGTCTGTTCAATCGGCAAGAGTTGTTTGCTTTTCAGTTGCAACAGCGTCGCTGCCATGACAAGATATTCACTAGCAACATCTAGTTCAAGATGTTGCATCGCACGGATATAGGACACATATTGATCCGTCACCATGGAAACGGATATATCATAAATATCGATTTCTAATTTACCAACCAAGTGTAACAGCAAGTCCAGCGGGCCTTCAAACGCATCCATCTTTACACTGTATGATTCCATGATTCTCCCTGCCCATCAACGTTTTTTGCGCCTTAGTATACCATACAACGGATGGGTTCGACTATGTTATATTCAAAGGAAGAGGTGATTCCATGAATCCGATCGAGCGATTCGTATTTGAATTCAACATCCGGCACGATTACTTCGAGTGCCATGAAATCTTAGAGGAAGTCTGGCAAGAAGGACAGCGCCAGGATGAGGCGCTTGTCGGTCTGATCCAACTGGCCGTCGCCCGCTATCACCATCGGCGCGGCAATGCGTCTGGCGCACAGCGGACATATGTGAAAGCATTTGATAAGATCGAACGTCACCGAGCTACGCTGATTGCGTCCGGAATCGACGTCTCTCGTTTGCTCGATCATCGTCATCAATTTATGGATCCGGTTTATCGACACATCCCGTTACCTGTCTTCCCGGATGTCATCCGGACCGTCGCGCTTGAAGCGACAGCACCTGATCTCGACTATGTGACGCATAAGCATCGCTTGCGTGATCGCACGGATGTCGTTCTTGCGCGACAGGAAGCGCTACAAAACCGAAGAGACCGGTCCATCTGAGCCATGGACCGGTCTTTTTATTGGTTTTTCCATTTGTCGACGAGGCGTTGCGTCTCTTCGGTCGCACCCGTAATATCCGTTCGAAGGAGCTTGACTGCTTCATCGAGTAGGAGATACGACATCCGTTCTCCACGGAAAGACGGTGATAAGGCGATATGTTTCAATTCAGCATGGCCATCCATTAATTGAAACCCGATGACACCGACGAAATCCTCATCTTGTTTGTACAAATACAAGCGTTGGTCTTCTTCCTGTTCATAGGCTTGAACCGTTTCAAGCAAATACTTCGGATCCTTCACTTCGCACGAAAAGGCGATCAGCCCCATCGCGGTCCGTTCATTCAACTTCTTATATTTTACTAGCATGTGATTCTACACCTTCCTAATTTCAACAACTCTCAGGAGCATGAACGACTGAGACTCATTCATTCTACACCTTCTCACACAGAATTACTGCATTTTTTTCATAATCCATCAAAAAGGCAGGAGACCGTCACGTGACGTCCCCTGCATCTGAATCATGCTTGTTCTTCCATCACTTGGATGAAGGCACGCATGTAGTCCGGTAGATCGGGCGGACGACGACTCGAGACGATATGTCCGTCAACGACGACGGCTTCATCATGCCAAATTGCACCTGCATTCGTCATATCATCCTTGATCCCTGGCGTACTCGTGACGTTAACACCTTTTAAGATGCCAGCAGAGATCAGCACCCAACCAGCGTGGCAGATTTGACCAATCGGTTGCTTGTTCTGGTCAAAATGACGCACCATGTTCAAAACAGAGTCAAAGCGGCGTAACAGATCGGGCGACCAACCACCCGGAACAAGAATCGCATCGTATTCCGATGGATTGATCTCATCAAACGTCTTATTCGATTTGATCGGGACACCATATTTTCCGATGTACGTCTCATCTGCTTTTTCCCCGACGATGTCGACGATTGCGCCCTCTTCACGCAAGCGATGGACTGGATACCATAATTCTAAATCCTCGAAGTCATTGCTGACGACTTGGATGATTCGTTTTCCTTCTAAACGCATGACAAACACTCCTTTTCGAGTTGACTTCCCTTACTGATTGTACCCGGATCTAAAAAAAGAAAACTCCTCTTCGAACGTTCGAAGAGGAGTAAGAACTTACGCTTCGACGCGGATTTCTTTGATGCCAGCGCCTTGCTTCATTTTTTGTGCATGCTCGAGACCTGAAGTCACTTGTCCGAAGACCGTGTGTACGCCGTCGAGATGCGGTTGTGGCTCGTGTACGATGAAGAATTGGCTTGATCCTGTGTTGCGACCAGCGTGTGCCATCGAAAGTGAACCCGCTTTGTGTTTGTGTGGGTATGATGTTGACGTTTCGCAAGGAATCGTTTTTCCTGAACCGCCTGTACCGTTTCCGATTGGGCATCCGCCTTGTGAGACGAAGCCTGGGATGACACGGTGGAAGTTCAATCCATCGTAGAAGTTCGAGTTTGCAAGGTTTTCGAAGTTTTCAGTCGTGATCGGTGCTTCATCGTTGAACAATTCGAATTCGATTTTATTTCCATCTTCTAATAAGATATGACCAGTTTTTTGCATGTTTGACCAACCTTTCGTGCTTTTCAGCAGGAGATTCGTCACGATTCAAGATCGTGATTCCATGGTACAGTGTACCAAATTTCAAGACGTCGTGCAGACCTTTTTACTCGACGGCTGCCTCTAACACATCGAGCGTCACCGAATCCGTTGCTTCGACACGAATCCGCACTCCATTCGCGAGTGTCGCAACAGGATCTGTATGTCCGAAGTCCGCATCGAGAATGATCGGGAAATCATAGCCCCGCGTTGCGCGCAGAATGATGTCCTTGAGCGGGAAGTCCGGGTCAAAATCGACTTTTCGCGGGAAGCGTCCGACGACGAGTGCCGCAATCTTGTCATACGCACCCATGTGTCGCAATTGCGTGAAATACCGGTCAATCGTTTCTGGTGTCTCACTTTCGTCATCCTCAAGCATCAAAACGACACCGTCAAACGATGGAAAGTATGGAGTTCCAGCAAGCAGTAAAAGTGTTCCCGTGTTCCCCGTTAGAATCGGACCTTCTGCGACGCCGGTCTTAACGATCGTGTATCCTGCGTTCACTTGATGTTCTCGTCTTCGGTCGTCCGCGACATCCCAGCGTAAAACCTCATCTGTCCACTCCTCAGACGCTTCGATTCGACCGATCGGCTCCGTCTGCATGAACGTACGTTTGAACGATTCTTCGGTATACGGATCAAGACCATCGAATTGACCGAACTGCGTCAGCAGCGCGGGTCCAACGAACGTCGTCAGTCCTGTCTGCTGATAGATGCCCGCAAACAGTGCCGTGATATCGCTGTAACCTACGAAAATCTTCGGATTGTTCCGGATCAATTCATAATCGAGTTCGTCGAGTAGCTGGTGTGAATTAAACCCACCGATCGTCGAGATGATTGCCTTGATTGACGGATCTGCGAACGCCATATGTAAATCTTGCAGCCGTTCCCCGATCGTTCCTGCCGTATGACTATGAACAGCCGTTGCGTTCGGCATCAAGACGACCTCGAAGCCCATTTTTTCAAGTGTTGCGATACCGCGGGCGAGACGACGCGGTACGTATGCTGCGACAGCAGACGCCGGCGAGACGATGGCAATCTTATCCCCTTTTTGTAAGCGTGGTGGTTTCATGAGAGTTCCCCCTTTTCATTACAAGTATTTCCAGTATAACAAAACGAAGAGGAAGCGCGTACTCTCATTTTTTCCATCCATCTTACAGCTTCACGAAGAGTGAATCTCCGTTCTCAAGCAATTCTCCTTTTTCCGAGACATAGTCAATCTTGACCGTCATGTGTTGAAGAATCTTTTGTTCACGTAATGACTTTGCCCACGCTGTGACCTGCGCTTTATCCTGTTCGTGTCGCTTGCGTGGAACGTCCACTAAGAGCGTCGGAGCGACTTCTTTCCGTAAATAAGCCTTTGATTCAAAACGCGCGTCACCTAGCCGCTGGATTTCATCGTTGTCATAAAGTACGGTCACGCTCAATTGATGGTTCAGTTGTTCGAGAGTCGGCGACGGGATCCGTCGCTCTAACCGATCTTCCCAAAGTGACGCATGATACGAGTCAACGAGCCTCCCCGACTCCTCTTGTTGATAGACGAAAAACTCAGTATTCGTTTTTTCGTCTATCGCTCGTGCGGCATATTCAAATGGAAAATTTCCCATGTTGTCGTAAAGACTACCGGTTACCTTCGCTTCCGGAAGATGCTGTTCTAAGTAAGTTTTTGCTTTCCGCTGTATTTCAGTCTCTTTCGTTCCATCCGAGTTCATGTCCTGTGTAAAAGCGAACGTCATCAATAAGGCACCACCTCCGATGATTCCAACTAGACTGGCAATTCCGATCAACCACCGTTTCATACACTCACTCCTAAAATTAGTCATCCTATATTTTTACAATTTTGATTCTACCACAAAAAAAAAGAGTAGCGGACGAAGTCCACTACTCAAGTATTGCTGATTGGATTGCTTACTGGATGACAGCGTGAACGAGCGGACGTTCTGCCGGTTTCGTTTCACTGATGTGGTACGCGTGATCCATTTTTTCGATTGCTTGATCGAGTGTTTCTTTGTTTGAACGAAGTGTTGCGATGACATCGCCGACTTCGACACGGTCGCCGACTTTCTTGTGTAACGTGACGCTTGCTGCGTGATCGATTTCATCCGCTTTCGTCGCGCGTCCAGCACCGAGGATCATCGCTGCAACACCGACTTCGTCAGCGATGATTTCAGAGACATAACCTGCTTTTGAAGCGACGAATGTTTTTTCGTATTTCGTTTCAAGTGCTTTTGTCATGTCGTCAACGAGTGATGCGTCGCCACCTTGAGCTGCGATGAACTTCTTGAAGACGTCAAGTGCTGCTCCGTTACCGAGACGTGTTTCGAGATCAGCATATGCTTCGTCGAACGTCGGGTAGAAATCACCGAGGACTGCCATGTGTGATGCAATCGTCAAAGCGATGACTTTCAAGTCACGGACATCTTTCCCTTGAAGGACTTCAATCGCTTCCTTGACTTCGTTTGCGTTACCGATTTCAAAGCCGAGTGGCTGATCCATGTCCGTAATGACAGCAACCGTCTTACGATTGACACTCTTACCAATCGAAACCATCTCTGTCGCGAGTGCTTTTGCATCTTCGAACGATTTCATGAAAGCACCAGAACCTGTCTTGACGTCGAGTACGATGCTGTCTGCTCCTGCTGCGATCTTTTTCGACATGATCGAACTTGCGATCAATGGAATCGAGTTGACCGTCGCTGTGACGTCACGAAGTGCGTAGAGTTTTTTGTCTGCAGGCGTCAGGTTACCCGTTTGACCGATGATCGCCATCTTGATGTCGTTGACTTGTGAGACGAACGCTTCTTCTGAAAGCTCGACGTCAAAACCAGGGAACGCTTCGAGTTTGTCGATGGTTCCACCTGTATGACCGAGTCCACGACCGCTCATCTTCGCAACCGGAATACCGATTGACGCAACGAGTGGTGCGACGATCAAACTGATTTTGTCACCGACGCCGCCAGTTGAGTGTTTGTCGACTTTTTTTCCGTGGATACGTGAAAGGTCGATTACGTCGCCCGAGTTGACCATCGCCATCGTCAAATCAGCGATTTCACGATCTGACATTCCTTGATAGAAAATCGCCATCGACATCGCTGACATTTGGTAATCTGGAATCTCACCATTCGTGAATCCTTCTACCATTGCTTGAATATCAGCTGTTGCGAGTTCGCCACCGTCTCGTTTTGTTGCAATCAAATCTACCATACGCATAATCTAGTTCCTCCTCAGGAGTGGTTTGTGAGTTTTAAAACAGTCGTTACATTTTTTTGATCGAACCGCGAACGAGCGATAGGAAGTGTGCGCGGACGCGTTCTGTCGTTTCGATGACTTCATCATGGTGTAACGGTTGATCGAGAATACCTGCTGCCATGTTTGAGACACACGAAATCCCAAGGACTCGCATATCTGAATGACGGGCAACGATGACTTCAGGGACCGTCGACATACCGACGACGTCGCCACCGAGCATCCGTGCCATCTTAACTTCTGCTGGTGTCTCATATGTTGGACCAGTGTTTCCGAAGTAGACACCTTGACGGACACGAATTCCGAGTTCATCCGCTGTTTCCTGTGCAAGACGAAGTAATTCCGCATCATATGGCTTCGACATATCCGGGAAACGTGGTCCCATCTCGTCGACGTTCTTCCCGATCAATGGGTTCGTACCGAAGAAGTTGATGTGATCCGTGATCAACATCAAATCACCTGGTTCGAACGCTTCGTTACAAGCACCCGCTGCGTTCGTAACGATCAATGTCTCAACGCCGATCGCCTTCATGACACGGACTGGGAACGTGACCATATCCATCGAATATCCTTCGTAGAAGTGGAATCGTCCTTGCATCGCAACGACTTGTTTTCCTTCAAGAGTACCGAAGACGAGTTGCCCCGCGTGTCCTTCGACTGTTGATACCGGGAAGTTCGGGATTTCGTGGTATGGAATCGCGATTGGATTTTCAATCTCATCCGCGAGGACACCAAGTCCTGAACCGAGAATTAATCCAATCTCCGGTTTTGCCTGCATCTTGCTTTCTAAAAACGAACGTGTTTCATTCCAGTTGACTGTCATCTGAATCGCTCCCTCGAATTATAGTTCTGTTAAAAAGCTTGTTCCATGTGCCGGCATTTTGACGCCGAAGTTTTCTGCGACCGTCGCTCCAAGATCAGCGAACGTTTCACGGATACCGAGCGGTTTTGCAACACCATTTTTATGGTAGGCAAGCAACGGTACATACTCCCGTGTATGGTCTGTTCCAGCATGAACCGGATCGTTTCCGTGGTCAGCCGTGATGATCAAGAGATCGTCTTCGTTTAAACGAGCAAACACTTCCGGAAGACGCGCATCGAACTCTTCAAGTGCTTGTCCGTAGCCTTGCGGATCACGACGGTGTCCGAACAACGCATCGAAATCAACGAGGTTTAAGAAGCAAAGTCCGTTGAAATCCCGATCGAGTTGCTTCACGAGCTGATCCATGCCGTCCATGTTCGACTTCGTACGGATTGCATCCGTCACGCCTTCGCCGTCATAGATATCAGCAATCTTACCGAGTGAGATGACATCGAGTCCTGCCGTCTCAAGTTCGTTCATGACCGTCCGGTCGAATGGTTTAAGGGCATAGTCGTGACGGTTCGCCGTCCGGACCCACGCTCCTGCTTCACCAAGGAATGGACGTGCGATGATACGACCAAGCATGTACGGGTCATCCCGTGTGATATCACGTGCATATTCACAAATCCGGTACAGTTCCTCTAATGGAACGACTTCTTCGTGTGCTGCGATCTGAAGGACAGAGTCTGCCGACGTATAGACGATCAAGGCGCCTGTCTCGACATGCTCTTGTCCGAGTTCGTCGAGAATTTCCGTACCAGAAGCCGGTTTGTTCCCGATGATTTTCCGTCCTGAGAATTCTTCCAAGCGATGAATCAAATCATCCGGGAATTTTTCAAAGACACGGAATGGTGTATCAATCCGGAGTCCCATGATCTCCCAGTGTCCTGTCATCGTATCTTTCCCCGCAGATACTTCCTGCATTTTTCCGTATGCCGCAAGCGGTGCTTCTTCAGTTGAGACACCTTCGATCGACTCGATATGCGAAAGACCGAGTTTTGCCATGTTCGGCATGTTGAGTCCGCTGCGTTCACGCGCGATATGACCGAGCGTATGCGAACCAAGATCTCCGAACTGTTCAGCGTCCGGTGCTTCTCCGATTCCTACGGAGTCCATGACGATCAAAAATACACGTTTAAATGATTGAGCCATTTGCTTTTCCTCCTATATACAAGCTGTAGTTGTGCGATTCCCGTTACGATTTTTCCCATAAAGGGACTAGACAAAACGCATCATTTGTCTGAAGTCAGACCTTTAAAAGATAGAACCATCACGCCCGTGGATGATGTTTCTTATACACGTCGTGGAGTCGTGCTTTGTTGACGTGTGTATACATTTGTGTCGTCGACAAATCAGCGTGTCCTAGCATTTCTTGTACGACGCGTAAATCTGCACCATTTTCAAGTAGATGGGTCGCGAACGAATGGCGCAGGACGTGTGGTGTGATCTCTTTTTCGATCCCCGCTTCCTTTGCCCGTCGTTTGATCATCTTCCAAAAACCTTGCCGTGACAAGCGATCGCCGCGACTGTTTAAGAAGACATCGTCCGTCTGTTGACCGCCGAGACTGTTTCGCGCGAGATCAAGATATGTCCTGACGCTCTCGATCGACGTCGAACTCATCGGGATGATGCGGGATTTGTTCCCTTTCCCGATACACGACAGATAACCGAGTTCGAGTTGCAAATCGTTCAACTTCAGCTGGAGCAGTTCGCTGACGCGCATCCCTGTTCCATAGAGAAGTTCAAGCATTGCTGCATCTCGTCGTGTAAGCGGATCGACACCGACGACCGAATCAAGTAAACGTTCGACGTCGGTTTGGCTCCAGACGACGGGTAGCTTCTTCTCCGGTTTCGGTAAATCAAGATGACGAGACGGATCATGCGTCGTTAGTCTCTCTTCGACCAGATATTGATGGAACGAACGGATCGAGCTCGTCGCCCGGCGAACCGTCGATCGTGACTTGCGTGCTTCAAGCAATCGTTCAATATGGTCGACGATATGATGTCGGTGAACCTGTTCGAACGAGGAAACTTCCGCTGTTTCAAGCGTCTGTAAGTATTGATTTAAATCATTTCGATACGCAGCTGCCGTATTCGCGGACATTTGCCGTTCAATCACTAAATAATTGATAAATGCTTCCAGTTGTTCACGCACTGAACTCATCCTCTTCGTTTACGAAATCGCTTACTTTCCCATCATATCAAAGGTGTAAACCGTTGTGAAGAGGTCTGACCTATAAAAATTGAAAAAGAAAAACCATCCGAAATTTCGTCGGACGGTCAGACTGTTTGTGTTTGCGATTGTTCCAACGCTTCCCGAGCGTGACGCTCTTGGCAGACACGGCAGACGCCATGGAATGTCAGGCGGTGATCCTTGATTTTAAAGTGGAATCGGGACACGATTTCTTTCTCTACTTCTTCCAGCATATCGTCTAAAATCTCTTCGACGGATCCGCATTCGATACAGACGAGATGGTGATGCGAATGACTCGCACCTTCTTGTCGTAAATCAAACCGGGATACGCCATCTCCGAAGTTGACTTTATCGACGACTTCGAGCTCCGTCAATAATTCGAGCGTCCGGTAAACCGTCGCAAGTCCGATGTCGGAGTTCTTTTCTTTTACAAGGAGAAAGACATTTTCGGCACTGAGGTGATCCGACTCGTGTTCGAGCAGGACACGCACAGTCGCTTCACGTTGGGGAGTCAGCTTATATCCTTTACCGCTTAGCTGTTTTTTGATGCGTTCTACACGACTTTCCATCATAGCGCCCCCTTTGTTCGAACTGATGCTATTATCATATCTGATAATCAGTCTTTTTTCAAATTAAAATGATTATCAACTGAAAATCATTTAAATGAGAATCATTTTAAAGTACGAATTTGCCAATGCTGGATCGCCATGATCGTTTTCGCGTCGACGATCGTTCCGTTTGCAACAAGTTCGAGCGCTTCTTCAAGCTTAAGGGTCTTATTCTCAAGGAACTCGTCCTCATCAAGCTGACGATCACCGGCAGTGAGACCAATCGCTTCATAGATATGTACACGCTCACTGCAGAAACCAGGCGCACCGTAGAAATCAAAGACATGTTGTAACTCTTTCGCGACGTACCCTGTTTCTTCCTTTAATTCACGTCCGGCACAATCGAGTGGATCTTCACCCTTCTCGAGTTTGCCCGCTGGTATCTCAATCGATAGACTCTCGAACGCCTTCCGGTACTGTTCGACGACAATCAGATCTCCTTGTTCATCAAAAGCGATGATGGCGACGGCACCATTATGATAGACAAGTTCACGGACCGAGGTATTACCGTTCGGTAACGTGACAACGTGTTTCTCGACATCAAAAACTTTTCCTTCATAGATCACTTCACGTTCAATCGTTTTTTCTTCCATCGGTAGTGTTCCCCTCTTCTATCCTAGTTTACGTTCTCTGTCATGATTAGTATGCCGTTTCCGACGTATTGCCGCAAGACTTCAAAACCGTCTTTTTCATAAGATATGATACACTAGAATGCAGAAGTTCCAAACTTATAGTTCATCTAAGAAAAGAGGGAATTGAACATGTCATTAGGATTAGGTACGATGACGATCTTAAAGCGCGGTCAGGAAGAAGCAACAGCAATCCTGCGGACGGCACTGGACGCGGGTATCACCCACTTCGATACAGCGGACGTCTATGCGAACGGAGCGGTCGAATCGATCATTGGTCAAACCTTCTCACAAGAAGATCGCAGTCGATTGTTTCTCGCCTCAAAAGGAGGAAATCGGATGAACGCGACCGGAACCGGTTGGACATGGGATCCGAGCTATGACTATCTGAAACAAGCTTGTCTTGAAAGTTTAAATCGTCTTGAAACACCTTATCTCGATCTGTATTACGTCCACGGTGGCACAATCGACGACGATCTTGACGCATCGATTCGCGCGATGGAAGACTTAAAAGCAGATGGAAAAATCAAAGAGTACGGTCTGTCGTCATTGCGCCCGAATGTCATCGAATATTGGCTCGAGCATAGTAATTTTTCTTATTTGATGACACCTTATTCATTGTTCGATCGTCGCATCGAAGAGTTATTACCACGCTTAAAAGAAAAAAACATCCAAGTCGTTGCCCGCGGTCCTCTTGCTAAGGGGTTATTGACACACGAAAGTGCTTCACGTCTGCAGTCGGTTGATCGGTTTGAACAATTTGATAAGGAAACGCTTGAAGCGAGTCTACAAAAACTTCAAGATTTCCCGCTTCCGGCGCTTGCGTTGCAAGCCATCGATCAACAGGTCGACATCGTCCTTCCTGGCGCATCGAGCGTGTCACAGCTTCAGGCAAACGTCCAAGCGATGAAAGAGCCGGTCTCACAAGCTCAGATTGACCAAGCGCTTGCTTCGTTGCCGGTCCATCACTATACCGAACACCGGTGAGGTTTAACTCTTTACTTCACCGGGAATCTCCTTCTTTGTAACGTTCATACAGAGGAGGAGTTTTATTATGGCTCGTATTTTAATCGTATCAACAAGCGCAGATGACATGAATGGTCACAAAACAGGATTATGGTTCGAGGAGTTCGCAGCACCATACAACCTTTTCAAGGACGCAGGACATGACGTGACAGTCACGTCGATCAAAGGCGGAGATGTGCCGATCGATAAAGCATCGATCGTCAAAGAAATCTTGCCAAAATTCCAAGATGCGCGCCGTGCGTTGCACGACACGAAAGCACTCTCAGAAGTGGATCCAGCATCATTTGACGCAGTCTACTTCCCAGGTGGTCACGGTGCGGTAGTCGATTTCCCGAACAACCCACAAGTTGCGGGTGCCATCGAAGCTGTCATCAAAAAAGATGGCGTCGTCGCATCAGTTTGTCACGGTCCTGCTGCCTTCGCGCACGTCATGATTGATGGCAAACCATTCGTCTCAGGTCGTCAAATCAACGGCTTTACAGATGAAGAGGAAAAATCAACAGGTCTCGAAGATAAAGTACCATTCTTGCTCGAGACGACACTTCGCGGTGAAGGGGCTACTTTCCTGACATCGGATGCGGGTAAAGAATTCGCAGTCATCGACGGCAACGTCGTCACAGGACAAAACCCGGCTTCAAGTGAAGCGGTCGCGAAACTTGTCCTTGCGAAACTCGCTACACAAGCTTAATCGAGTAGCCTTTATACAAAATGGAGCAGGCGACATCATGTCGTCTGCTCCATTTTTTGACGTGAATTATAGACGGTGAAGCGAATCCAATCGTTCGAGATTGGCTTCTGTCTCACGCTTTTTTTGTTCAAGCCGTTTTAACTCATCCTCGAGTTGTTGTTGTTGAGTTTGCAATGCAGATCGTTCTTCCTCTGTATAGGAACGCGATACTTCTTTTTCTTTGAGATACCACCATTTTTTGATTTTCTCAGGTGGCGGTCCGAGTTCAATCTGTTGCTCATGTTGTTGAACTTCCTCCATTTGTTCCGCATGCGCCAATTGAAGCTGTTCTAATTCCTCTTCATACGCAGTTTGTCTAGCTTCAAGAATCGGTGTCAGGTATGCGAGAATATGCGCAGTAAAGTCTCGTCCGACGACTCGTCGTAACACATCTCGCCGAAGAGAAGCTTCCGAATTGCCCGAGGCATTCTCCCATACGCTCGCATCCGCCTGTTCTAGAATCTCTTCTTCTTCCGCTTCTCCAAGCCAACGTAGTTTCAGTAATAATGGTTCAAGGAGTGCCTCTTCTACATACGCCGTAAATTGCGAATACGACGTCGCTTCTCGCGTCAACGGTTCCTGATGTAAACGAAATAAGGATTCCGCTTCTTCTTCGATCCAGTCTTCGTAATCATTAAAATACATGGTTTAACTCCTTACTTCATATCATCAAAAATAAGACTGGCTCGAATCCGCCATCTACATGACGGTCGAGCCAGTTTTTTTAGACGTTCGCTCCGCTTTTTTTGATTTCCGCGATCGCCCAATCACACCAGTCCAAGTAATTCAACATCATACGCAAGCCGTACTCACTCGTCAAGGTCTCCCCTAGTGTCGCACCGTTCTCGAGATGATCGTGACGCCAACTTTGCATCATCTCGACGGCAAATTGATGGTGTCGCTTCGACTCTTCTAGATAAGCGACTGCTTCCTCTGGTGGGAGAAGGTGCAAGAGCGAGACACGCATCAAGTTTTCATCCTTCATCTTTGGTTTGAATTCGTTTGGTGTCCGTAACCATTCGACGAGTTCCGTCCGTCCTTTATCCGTGATCGAATAGACTTTTTTGTCCGGCAGATCTTCTTGAACGATATGAACACTCGTCACGAGTTCTGCTTCTTCCATCTTTAACAACTCTCGGTATATTTGTGTATGATGTGCGGTCCAGAAGTGGATCATCTGTTTTTTGAAAGTCGCGCTTAAATCATAACCGGTCGCTTCCCCTTGGGTCAGCAACCCGAGTAGTGCAAATCGTAATGCCACTGGCTGCACCTTCTTTCCTTCTTTTGTATATATACTTAATTATCTCAAATATACCTGAATTTCGCTACTCTCGTGTCGAACAAATGTACGAAAAAAGACCTACGTCGAAATCACATTCGATCGTAGGTCGTTCTGTGTCATGACTCTTAAGATTTGCTTGGGTTACGCAATCGTTCGATTCCCTGTCGGACATGACTCCAGTACGTAGAAGGATGCGGAACAAATTGACGACGATCGAACCATTCGCCTGTCGTGTCCTGAATGCGCTCGATGGACTCGTCAGCAATTCGTTCAAACTGCTCGATTGAAAAAGCAATCAATCGCTTCACTTCTGTTTCCTGGAGGACGTATGCGTCTATCGCTTGATCACTTCGAGCGAGAAAGACATGGCATCGCTCACAGTCCCAAAGCGACGCATCCCGAAACTCCTCTTCCTGGATGCCAAGCGGTATCAATTGATCAAAGGTACATGTCAACCCAATCTCTTCCTCGAGTTCCCGAACACCATCCTCGACTGTCTCATTCGCAAGCAAGTGACCGGCTGCCGTGATATCGAGCATTCCTGGAAAGTCCTTTTTCTGTTCAGACCGTTGCTGGAGCAACACGACGTCCCGTTTTGGATCATAGACAAAACAATGAAACGTTTCATGCCATAGACCTTTTGCGTGAACTTCCGATCGCGGACGCGGTCCAAGCGGATTTCCAGATTGGTCCACTGTCATGATCATCTCTTGTTCACTCATCGTAATACCTTCGACGCTTGATGGAATCGTTCTCCGACCGTATAGAGTTCAGCGATCAAGAAGACGCTTGCGATCCAAATGATAGCGCTTGGGAACAGAATCATCGCCGTCAAGAATAGGAATCCTTCCGTTCGTTCGACCAGTCCCGGTTGATATTGAAACGATTTGTAGCCGTAATTTTCACTGACTGCTCCGATTGCAAGGAACATCGTCATCCCAATGACGAATGATGCGACGAGCAACAGAATAACGACTTGCGTTTCCGGAAACCGAAGTGCAAGACCAATCAATACTGACAGCTCGACGATCCGGTCGAGAACAAGGTCAAGAATCGTGCCGATCGGTGTCGTCTTCTCTTTACGCGCCATCGTCCCGTCGATGACATCGAGCATACCTGAAATCCATAACAAGACAATCGCCGTTCCCATCATGTCGTTATAGACGAAAAAGCCCGTCGCACCACCGATGATGCCGGAGATGATCGTCACCTGTGTCGCCGATAATCCAATTTTCTTAAATAAGGTCGCCCCTTGATCAAACAGGGGTTGAACGATTTTACGCGCACGCGTATCTAACATGTCACCCCTCCTTTCTAACGATATAGCCTTCTTTCTCATGAATCGTCTCGTCTGAAGAGAGTACGAGTCGTTCTCCGGATGCTCGTTCTACTTCGTAGAAACGAACACCGTATTGAATGAGTTCTTTCGTAATCGTAACACGTTCATCCGTTTCCTTCGTCGGTCTTGAGACCAAGTTGACTGCCGTCAACGGATGCCATGTTTCTTCAATCTGAATGCCTTCGCCAAAAAACGGACTTGTCTGACTGAGCGTGATCGGCGTGCCATGATCGACGATTCGCCCCTGTTCTAAGACATAGACGATATCCGCCATCGCCATCGCCTCTTCTCGATCATGCGTGACAAGTAGCGTCGTGACGCCTTGTTCCTCGGTCAACTTTCGGATCAATGTCCGAAGTTCCCGTCGTCTCGGTACATCTAGACTCGAGAATGGTTCATCGAGCAACAAGAAGTCCGGTTGACTCGCCAGCGCACGAGCTAAACTCGCCCGCTGTTGTTCACCACCTGACAGTTCGTGAACAGCACTTTTTCCTCTCCCCTCGAGTCCGACGCGGTGTAACCACGACTCGAGTTCGATTGGTGTTAACTGTTTGGCACCGAGACGAATGTTCTGTTCGACGTTCAGATGCGGAAACAATAACGACCGTTGAAACATCATCGTCACACCTCGTTGATTCGGCGAAAGTGTCGTGACGTCTCGTTCCCCGAATTGAATCATCCCACTCGTCACACGTTCGAGACCCGCAATCAGGCGGAGAAGCGTCGTTTTCCCGCTACCGCTCGGTCCGACTAACGCCACGCATTGCCCAGACGCAATGCTGACATCGATGTCGGACAACACCCGCTTGCTTCCAAATCGTTTATTGACTTGTTGTATCGTGACTTCCATTTAAACGCCTCCGTACGATTCGTATCCAGCTAGAAAAAATAACCGCTTGTAACGCATAAAAAAGGACAGGCAACCCGATCAACCAAAGTGTCGCCTGACGAGCCGCTTCCTGGGAATTACCAGAATACGCCGGAAATACTTCCAGCGCGATCATGCGGACGATTCCACCACCAATCAATGCGACAAGCGCATATTGACTGATCGTGATCACGGTGACGAGTAACGTCACGGATTGTAACGTCGACCGCAACATCGGTCCCGTCAAATAAAACCAGCGTTTGAATCGGTTCCCTTCAAGCAAGACCATCTGTTCGAGCATTCGTTCTCCAAGTGCCTGAAATCCGTTCGTGTATAAGCGGACCGTATACGGCAATGTCGGCAGAAGTAACACGAGTAATACGCCGAAAAAACGATCTGCCAAACCGAGCCGGATCCACGTTAAATAGAGACCGAATGATAGCAATAACACGGGAACGAACAACGGTAAACTAATCAAGAACTCTGCCATGCGAATACGCTTCCCTGTTTGAAAGGCGATTGCTTTTCCCGCCATGTATCCGAAGAGATGATTCAACAACACGACGGCACAGATCATTGCGACGGTCGTGCCAAGCGTCGCTTCAAGACGTAGATTCCAAGTCCACTCTCCCGGAATCAATCCGATCAAGGGAACGATGAAGAGAAGAACAACACATAAGATGACACTCGTTTTTTTCATTCGCTTCGCCCCCTACTGATCTTTGTTGCCAGCGGACGGGTTAACCCCGTCATGAGCACGAGTAAGAGGAAGAGTCCACCCGTCAAGACGACACTCATCGCAAAAGCGAGCGGTTGATCCGATAAATCACCTTGAGTGTATAAGTCAAAGGCGTAGACGCCAAGTAATTTCGGATAGGTGACGCCAAGTAATGCCGGAATTTCATACGCAAACGAAATAAAGGCAAGTAAGATAAAACCGGCTTCAAGTATTGGAACGAGCAGGAAAACACCCCGTGCATGCCAGAATCGGCGCACTGGTGATAAACCGAGCATTATACCGAGTTCTTGATAACGTGAATCAAGACGCCGGACCACCGGTAAGAGATAAAAAAAGACGAACGGAATTTCTTTGTACAGATACGTCAACATGACACTAAAATAATTCCCTTCATGCGGTCCGATGACAGGAACGTCACTGAGATAGAGAATTGCGAGATACGCTGCTCCTAGATGAGGAATGAATAATGGAATTGCAAGCAACGCCGCTAGCCGCGTTCTGCTCAAGATTCGTGCGAGTATCACGCCGATGATCAAAGCGATGATCGTACTGACGATGGCCACATAACTACTGACGGCTAGACTTTCTAAAAAGACGTCATCCGTCAGTAGCTCGTGATAATCGGCGGGTGACGTCATCGAAACACTGACCCATAACCCGTATAAGACCATTCCTGCCATCAAGAGTGCAGCAGGATATGCGTTACCGCGCCACACGAGACGGCCATTCCTTACGGATCATCTCGAAGACCGATGGATCTAGTTCCGTTCGGACTTTCCCTTCAAATACACTTGGCTTCGGCGTCGACGATGCGGCCGGTACATCAGCGAACTGCTTTTGTTCTGACGATTCAAGTGTCGATAAATCAAGACTTGTTCCGTCGCCCCAGTACGTCGCATCGTATTTTTTCAATTGCGCCTCAGGTGACAACAGCGTATTGATCGTAACGAGTGCGCCTTTCGGGTTCGGTGCGTTGAACGGTACGGAAAGGAAATGGGTCGATGCGATTGAACCATCCTTCAAGACGATCGGACGCGTTTGTTTCGGAAACGTTCCTGACTTCACTTCTTGTTCTGCTCGTCGTTCGTTGAAGCCCATCGTGAAATCAACGTCTCCGTTCGCGTACAACTGATCGAGTTGCGCTAGCGTCTTCGGATACGTCTTGCCTTTTTTCCAGAGGTAAGGCTTGATTTCGTTCAGATAGGCCCATGTCTTCTTGAAGTCTGCCTTCGGGTCTTTCAGAGTCGCGTTCGATTCGACACCATACATGACATGGCGCACGAAGGCATTCCCCGTAAAGTCCGTCACTTCCGGATACGTGAAGCGTCCTGGATTTTCCTTGACCCAAGACTTCAACGCTTTCAAATCGGTCGGTGGCGACTTCACGTCAGCTGCGTCATAGTGCAATGTGTACTGGACTTTCCCCCACGCGGCTTCAAGACTCTCTGTTTTCGTGCCGCTATCTGAACTTTGGGCAGCAGCATCGACATACTTCATGTTCGGGAGTACTTTTGTGATTTCGCCATACAGTAAATCATCTTTTTTGGCATTCAAGAAATTATCGCCATTGATCCAGACGACATCGATGACACCTTTTTCCTTACCTGCCTGCTTCTCAGCACGCAGTTTTTGAATGATATCCGCCGTCTCGATCGGTACGCGTTCTAACGTGATGTTGTGTTCCTTCTTCAAACGCGGTGCTACGTATTCATCGATGTAAGCATTGATGCCTTCATCGCCACCCCACATGTACATCCGAACCGTTGATTTTTCTGCTTCTTTTTCAATCGTCTGATAAGAAGTCCCTAAGACATTCTTCGGTTCCGGTGTCGCATCCGGAGTACCACAGCCTGCGAGCAGCGTACCTAGGGCAAGAAAGCTGATTACCTTTTTTTTCATTTGTCGTTCTCCTCCGTCATCACTTTTTGTCGAAACCTGGTTTTCCTAACCACTCAATCAGCCGTGGCATGACGCCGTATCCTTTTGCTGAAAGCTCCATCCACCATGGTGCATTGACCTCTCGCTTGTGGCGCCGCATCGCCCGTACGACAGTCTGTGCAAGCTGTTCTTTTGATAAGACGATCGAAGCTACGTTTTTTTCATACTTCCGACTAATATCCGCTCTTTCGAAAAATTCCGTCGCGATCGGTCCTGGGTTAATCGTCATGACATGGATGCCTTTTGGACGTAACTCCAGACGTAGCGCGTTTGAAAATTGCAACATCGCTGCTTTCGTCATGCAATAGATCGTCGACTTCGGTGTCGGCAACTTCCCTGCCTGACTCGCGACGTTGACGATCATGCCTCCTTCTCGCATTAACGGAAGGCATGCTTTCGTCAAACGGACAGGGCTTAAGACGTTGATTCGGTGCATCGACTCAATCGTCTCAATCGACGTCTTCTCCAAGAAGCTGAATTCCCCAAATCCGGCATTGTTAACCAGCACATCAATATGCCCATAACGGTCAGACAACAGTTGTGCGAGATCTTCCGGTGCTTCTTCTAAGTCGTAGACGAGATAATCTGCTTGAAGATTAGACGCTAACACCTGTAATCGTTCCTCCCGTCGTGCAATCAGAATCAAGTTTGCGCCTTCTTTATGCAAGGCTCGTGCCAACGCTTCGCCGAGTCCACTCGAAGCACCCGTGATGACGATCGTCCGATTGATGAGTTGCATTAGACTTCCTCCGTTTTCGAATAGTAGAGGATGCCTTCACGCTTCTCAACTTGAATTGTTTTACGCGCGACGAGTGTGTCGAGCCGTGCTTTCATCTCACTCATGACGAGCGGGAATGATTTTTTTAATCGGTTTCCATACGTCACTTGAGCTAGGTCGAATAACGTATGCTCTCCCGTAAAATATTTCAATAGTTGATCACCGCGTGCCTTGCGTTGCATCAATCGTTCTTCGACGAGCGCCGCGACATCTCGAATCGGATCACCATGTCCGGTGTAGGCGATTCGAATTTGTTCACCCTGTAATTTTTCTAAAGAGTCGAGATACGCAAGGACCGGGCGTTTCACTAGTACATCATCACCTGGTTGCGGTTGTTCGAGCAACGGGTTCGGTTCAACCCGATCAAGCAGGTGATCCGCCGCGAACAATACACCATCGTCACTTAGAATTCCGATTTGGTCACTCGCATGCCCTGGCAGTTCGATGACCCGATATCGCCCAGATGGCGTAATCGCGTCACCTTCTTTTAATGTGAAATCAAGTTGACCTTTTCCAAGCCATTTCAAGGCAGATTGATAGCTCGGTAACATTTTTTGAATCGCTTCCGGAACACCAAACGATGTCGCCAATCGCTGCAAGAACGCATCTCCGTTGTTTAAAAATGTCTCATCTTGCTCCAAGTATGGACGCAACCGCGCATGTCCATATACAGGAATGCCTTTCTCTGAAAAGCGATGCGCCATACCGGCATGATCCGCATGGTGATGCGTCACGATGACACGATCTAAATCCTCGACCTGAAGTTCATATCGCGCAAGCATCCGTTGCATCGTTTGCCATGCTTCAAGCGTATCTGGTCCACAATCAATGAGGATGTTTTCCCCTTCCGTTCGTAATACATAACAGTTCACGTCTCCTACCGGAAATGGTGTCGGAATCGGAATTGGGATGATTTCGTCTGATACAGTCATGCCTACACGCCTCTTTTCTCTCGTCCATTTTCTTTCATTATAGAGAGAATGAAGCTATAGCGCCAAACTTTGTGCGTCAAAGGGTGACATTTGTTGTCTAGCTTACGTTAGGGTGTCCGAAATGGATGCACAAAAAACCGACCTTTCCGCAGATTGAAAGGTCGGTCAGAAACTTATTTTAAGTTGAGGACTGTTAATTTGTCGCGTGTCATTGAAGCGAGGCTTCGTCCCACACCTTGAACACCGAGACCCGATGATTTCACACCGATGAATGGGAAGTGGTCAGGACCACGTTCCGTCCGGCCGTTGATTTGAACAGAACCTGTTTCAAGCGCATCCGCTACTGCAAACGCAGCATCAATGTTCTCTGTGAAGACACTTGCTTGAAGACCGTATTCTGATTCGTTCGAGTATGCGATCATTTCATCGACCGAGTTGACACGAATGATTGGAAGAACTGGTCCGAACGGCTCTTCCCAAGCGACGCGCATGTCGCGTGTCACATTGTCAAGAAGTGTTGGTTCGATCAAGTTCGCCGTACGTCCGCCACCTGTGACGAGCGTTGCGCCTTTGTCTGTTGCGTCCGTGATCAATCCTTCGACGAAGTCCGCTGATTTCGTATCGATAAGCGGTACGACGACACTGTCTTGTTCAGGTGAACCGACTGTCAATTTCGCGATTCGTGTCTTGAGTTCTTCGATGAGCGCATCCGCTTGCTGATCAAGAACGAAGACGCGTTTGATTGCTGTACAGCGTTGACCTGAGTAAGAGAACGCACCACTGATGATGTGATCTGCCGCAAGTGACAGATTCGCATCTTCAAGAACGAGTGCCGGGTCTTTTCCACCAAGTTCAAGGACGAGTGGAATCATCGCCGATTGACGTGATAAGTGTTGTCCTGTACCTGTACCACCTGTGAATGTGATCATGTTGATGCCTGGGTGAGCCGTCAAGTAATCACCGATGACCGATCCACGACCTGTAACGATGTTGACGAGTCCAGCTGGAAGACCTGCTGCGACGAGTGCTTCGACCATCAAGATACCGCTGATCGACCCTTGTGTTGCCGGTTTGAAGACAACGGCGTTTCCTGTCATGAGGGCCGGTGCGAGTTTCGCTGCTGCTAAGTTGACTGGGTAATTGAACGGTGAAATCGCAAGGACTACGCCGAGCGGTGCTTTTTTGATGACTGCGATTTTTTTCGCGCTACCACCTGGGAACGAATCTCCTTGCATCATCTGACCGTCGAAACGAAGACCTTCTTCCGCTGTGTAGCGAATGATTTCAGCTGTCCGTTTAACTTCTTTGACGCCATCCGCACGTCCTTTACCGACTTCGCGCATGATGACTTCACCGATTTCGTCGGCACGTTTTTCAAGTTCCGTTGCCCAAGCGTGAAGCAATTCAGCCCGTTTGTTCGCTGGTTGTTTTGCCCACTCTGCTTGTGCCGCTTTCGCTGAAGCGATGGCACGATCGACTTCTGGTTTCGTCATCGCTTGGACGCGACCGACAAGATCCTCTTTATATGGTGAAGAGATTTCAATCGTCTCTTTTGATTCACTTTCATGCCATTGTCCATCTAGTAAAAATGTGTAGGTTGTTGCTGTAGTCATTCCACTCTACCTCCATTTATTTTTATCTCTCTCATTTCAGTGTGTGGCTGCATAGCTTATTGTAATCAATTGGTCTGACAAATGCCAAACTTTTTGCTTAACATATTATGAAAGCGATTACAACGCTTTTTTTGTCAATTCAGAACTAGAATTTTTAGCGTAGCATGCCGATAACTAGTCAGAAGTGAAGTGAAGGTAATGGAAAGGGGCACAACCATATGTATAATCAGCACGATATTTTATTAGAAGCCGGCACGAATGAACTCGAGATCGTCATCTTCCATTGCGGACCATACACGTTCGGAATCAACGTCATGAAGGTCCGGGAAATCATCGTTCCGCTCCCGATGACACCACTCCCAGGTACACCGGATGCTGTCAAAGGATTAATCGAACTGCGCGGCGAAGTCATGACGGTCATCGATTTGCCAACCGTCATCGGCGTTCCCCACGATGAAGCAACCGAGGATCGATTGATCATCTGTGAATTCAATGGAGAAAAGAGCGTCCTGCGTGTTGACTCCGTTACGGAAATCCGTCGTATCTCATGGGAACAAATCGATACACCAAACGAACTCGCTCGTGGCATCGAAGGATTAACGAACGGTGTCGTCAAAACAGGCGACAAGATGATCATCTTGCTCGACTACGAAAAAATCGCACTTGAGCTCTCACGTAAGGATATCTTCGCCCGCGAAGAAGGACGTCGCGTCCAGTCTCGTGATCGGTCCGACAAAGTCATCTGGATTGCCGAAGACTCGGAAATGCTTCGGACGTTGATCATCGAAACACTCGAGGAAGCCGGTTACCATGGTCTGAAATGGTTCATCAATGGAAAAGAAGCATTCGATGCTTTTGAACAAGGAAGCAACTGCGACCTCCTGATCACCGATATCGAGATGCCGAAGATGGATGGACTTCATTTAACGAAACGCCTCCGTGAAGACGATCGTTATACAGAACTGCCGATCATCGTCTTCTCTTCCTTAATTTCCGACGATCTACGTCATAAAGGTGAGTCGGTTGGTGTCAATGCACAAATCACGAAACCGGAAATCGGTCGATTGATCGAAACGGTCGATTCATACGTCTTATAAGCACAAAAAAGCCGACAAAATGTCGGCTTTTTTAATCTATTCGATTCCTCAACGCAGCACGTCAAGATTTTTTCCAGTAAACACATCAAGCCAAATGACACGGAATTCAACCATGCAGCCTTCAATCCGATCGACGATTTCTTGCGTGCCGGTCATTGAACCGGTTTCTGCTTCTTTTTCAAGTAGTTCGAAATCATCGGCTAAATCATCAGCGGCAACGGAATAGGAAGCACCTTTTAGCAAGTGAGCGAGTTTTTCAGTTTGCTCAGCATCTTGCTTGGCGACGGCATCTTTTAGTTCAGGAAACTTTCGATCGAACTGCGCGATATACGTTTCTCCGATTTTTTGAAGGAACGCGTGATCCCCATCCGCGATCGATTGAAGTTCTTCGAGCTTCTTAGCATTAAAAAAAGGCATGTCTTCCCCTCCTCTATTTTCATCTTATCACTAATCTCCGTAAAAAAAAATCGGAGAATCATTTACACGCTGTCACATCTATTTCTATAATGAGACAGTGAAGAGCAGGAGGGATAGACAATATGTTGACGATTTATCGAAGCGATGTCACCGGGGCAGTCAACGAGATACAGGAGTTCACGAAAGGTTCCTGGATCCATCTTGTCAATCCGACAAAGGATGAAGCCGACCAAGTCATCGCTGCTACGAATATTCCAGAGGATTTCATTTATGACCCTTTGGATGTAGAAGAAAAACCACGTTTTGAAAAAGATGAAGAAGGTCTACTGATGATCGTCGACGTTCCCTACATCGAAGAAGAATCATCAGGACGCCGTTATAATACGATTCCGCTCGGTATCATCGTGACATCTCGTCATTTCATAACCGTTTGTTCGCAACAGCTCGATGTCCTGACGTTATTCTCGAGTGGTAAATTGCGTGGCTTCCGGACGAATTATCGATCGCGCTTCGTATTCCAGATTCTCTACAAAGTCAGTTCCTCGTATTTACGTTTCTTGCGTCAAATCGACCGTCGCATGGACGAACTTGAGGAAGAACTTCAACGTTCGATGCGAAATCAAGAAATTTTTCAATTGATGAACCTTCAAAAATCATTGGTCTATTTCATGACGTCCTTGAAATCGAACGATGGTGTACTCGACCGGATCATCAAGACACCAAGTCTTGAGAAACATGAAGACGATGAAGATTTACTCGAAGATGTCTTCGTTGAACACCGACAAGCGATGGAAATGGCTCAAATCTATAAGGATATCATCAGTTCGACGATGGATACGTTTGGTTCTGTCATCTCGAACAATGTTAACTTCGTCATGAAGTTCCTTGCCTCGATTACGATCGTCATCTCGATCCCGACGATGATTTCCGGGATGTTCGGGATGAACGTCCACGTACCCTGGGAAGGAGAAGTCATCGGTTTCTGGATCGTCTTCGGCATGATGATTTTCTTCTCTGGGCTTGCTGCGTTCATTTTATGGCGGAGAAGGTTCTTCTAGTTCAAGCAAGTTCAGAGCTTGTATGGCTAAAAAAGACTCAGCGACGGTGTTTCCGTCGCTGAGTCTTTTCATTTTACGATTTAATTGATTTCGACCGTCACGAGACACAAATCATCCGCTTCATCACTTTGATCCGGTTGAATCAACTGATGAATGTTTGGTCCTTGTTGTTCAATCAGATTCTGGATAGCATAGATTCCTTCATCGATACCTTTACTGTAGAGTTCCATGAAACCGTCCGTATAGAGATAAACGCATCCTGGTGAGACGATGTCGATCGTCTTACTCGAATACGTCGAGTCTTCGAACATACCGACCGGAAGTCCCGTATTCTCAAGCGGAATGATTTGATCATTCATGCGTAACAAACCAGGTGGATGCCCTGCGTTCGCATAGCTGAGTTTCATCTCATCTAAGTCGATGTAGAGGTAAACAGCAGTGAAATAGATTTCTGTCTCGTCTCCCGGGAACAAACGACTCATCTGCTGATTCAATTCTTCAAGCACTTGTGCTGGATCACCAATTCGGTGCACGAGTTCAAACAAAATCGAACTCATTCCCATTGTGATCAGCGCAGAAGAGACACCGTGTCCCATAACGTCAAACAAGATGATGCCGTATTTATTCTGAGAGATGCGGTACCAGGCGTACATATCTCCTGCTAATTTCTTAGACGGGATATATGTCGCCATGATCCGGATCTCATCGTCTTCGATATTCGCACTCAGCACACTCTGTTGCAATTTTTGCGCTAAGTCAAAGTCTTCCTGTAATACTTTTTCATAGCGTTTTCGCGCATCGATTGCTTGCTTCAGACCAATCGCGTTACGAACTCGCGCGAGCAATTCCGTTTTTCGGATCGGTTTCGTCGTATAATCGGATGCCCCTGCATTCAGTCCATCAACGATATCTTCTTCGTTGGATCGCCCGGAAACGATCAGAATCGGTAATTCATCAAGACCAAACCGTTTTCGAATCAAACGTGTTGCCTCGATTCCACTGATCCCCGGCATTTCGACGTCGAGCAGGACGACATCTAATTTTTCAATGAATAACGGATCCTCCATTAATTCAATTGCTTCTTCCCCACTCATCGCCTTGACGACGTCATAGCCTTCATTTTCTAACAATCGCTCTAGGAGCATTAAATTCGTTAACTCATCATCTACGACCAAAATACTCATCCGCCGTCACCTCGTTCCGTTTAACATGTTTATCTGACATCAGTTTAGCACACAACCTACAATTTCGTTTAGACGGAAGCTGCGTTTTCCGTCATACTAGAAAGTGAACGAAAGGAGGAGTGGACTATGTGGTTATATGTCGTCTCCATTCTCATCATCGTATTCGTCTTGGTCGCCTCGATCATCGTCATTTCAAAAGGATATGGCTACAAAGGCAACAAAGATGATATCGAAATCGATTATGATGAAATCAACCGAAAACTTCGTCACGAAAATGATGATGATTCATCCAACAAATGAACCTCTTAGACCATCATATCACGATGGTCTTTTTTATATTCATTTCAAATACATGTTATTTTTAAATGTTTTTTATTCACTCACAAGGGTATATCCATATCATGGTTAAATATTATCTCAAGGGAGTGTTCATCATGGAACCGAAGCTTCAACATGATCCACACGCAGCACACGCAGAACATCCGAATCGCCAGTTCGATCAGGAAGAATCATCAGGTCGTCAAATCAATCTCGTCACAGGGATGTTGCTCGGTGCCCTTGTCGGCGGTCTATTGACGCTACTTAGTTCTTCGTCTCGCCAAAATACGAAACAAAGCTTACGGGGAGCGAAAGATTCCGTCTCTACTCTCGCTTCTTCTATTAAGGAAGATCCGTCAGGTAAAGCATCACAAGTCATCAATCAAGTGAAGAGTGCTTCAAGCATCATTCAAGAAGTCGCATCTGACGTTCAAAATGTCTATGACAAAGTGAACACAGAGCTTGAAACGGTGAAATCAGATGCCTCGACGGTGAAAGAGACGGTCAATGAGACGAAAGGTGACTTGAATGCGATTAGCAATAAAGTCGTCGAAGCGAAGGATGTCGCACTCGGCAAAGAAGAACCACCTGCTGAGCACGACGCTTCTAATTCACAAGCAAAGGATTCTCAATCTTCTGAGGAAAAACATAAAGGTGAAGGTATCTAATCATGTGGTACACTTCTTCATTCTCCCCGACGTGTTTAACATGTCGGGGTTTTTAGCGAATAAATTGAACAACAATCGCAACGCGTTCTCGCATTCCGAATCGAAGGACTCCTGAAAGGGGTGTCTCAGCCGGAATCGCGTCCGTCTGTAATCCCAGTTGTTTCGCCTCTTTTCGAGCGCGATACAGATGAAAATCTGACGTGACGATCGAGACACGTCGGATATCCTTTGGTAACAAATCTTTTGAATACTGTAGATTTTCCGTCGTTGATGTCGAACTGGATTCAAGAATCAGTCGTTCTGCTTCAATACCGGACGCCACCATTCCACGTCGCATCGCTTCTGCTTCCGAGATATCTTCATCTGGTCCTTGTCCACCACTCAAGATGAAGCGGACGTTCGGATATTGTTTTCCATATGCGGCTGCCGCCTGAATCCGGTTATGTAGGATTTGCGACGGTTTTTCGCCTTTGACACCTGCGCCAAGAACGATGACATATGGTGACGACCCATCAGCGAGTGGTCGTTCTCCTCTACTGACGAAGATTCCGACACTGTACCAGAAGGCGACACAAGCGACGATCCCCCCACCAACCAGCCATTTAATGTTTCGTTTGTTGAACGTGCGTTTAATCATACCGTACGACCTTTCTACTAAAAAATGGTTTACGGTATGCTGTACGCATGATGGTTGTAAAAAGTTTCAACCTGATGAGCTTTGACTTAAAAAATGCGATGCTCTCTGAATCGAGAACATCGCATTTTCCTATAGATTGACTCGACATCAATTTCCCCAAATGGATGTCACGTATTCCGGATGATCGATGAATGGATTCCGGTTTTTTTGCCACTTCTCAAAGATGACATCGTTCCGGCGCATTTCGAAACTATCCACTGGGTCGAGTTTATTCCATGCTTTTAACGTCGATAATTTCCCGTGTAATGGATTTGTTCCATTGTTGACGGTTTCTGAAGTCTCGAGATCAATTTCTCCGCCACCTTCATAGCGAACCGCCATGTAGAAGATCATTCGTGCAATGTCACCTTTGACACGGTTCGGTGGTTCCCACGAATCGCCATCACGGTAACAATCGCATCCACTATATTTCGTACCGCCATTGTCGAAGTCAAGATTTCCCCGTGCACTGTTGACAACAACATCTTCCGGACGCAAGTGATGCAAGTCTGTTCCCGGTCCGTTCGTCGTACCAAAGTCACCGTGCGACTTTGCCCAGACATGTTCCCGGTTCCATTGACCGACATTGCCACCGTTGTTACTTTTCGCAATCGATTTCCCCGTGTACAACTCGATGACATTGTTCGCATTGTTTGGATCTTGATCCGTTTCTTTCAGTGCTGTCCATACCGTGTCGTATGACACTTGTGTATGGTTGTCAATGATATCGTGCAGCGATGCCTTCAACGCTGCCCCTGTCTTCCCTGCTGCTGGTAGATAGTACGCATCAATCGTCGATTGTGACGTGACCATCTGCGGACTTGTCGATACTTGTTTTGGATCGACTGTTTTTGCTGTGACCGGCGTAAAGACGATTGACCCGAGCGCAAGTGTTGCGGCAAGCGCACCTGTGACCTTTGACTTCCAGTTCATGTGTGTTCCCCCTCGATTGGTATGTATGAAAGCGGGTGTTACACGCTCATTTTCACATCGAATCCATTCGTCGTGGAAGATGGACGATAGACCCGCTTTTTTGAAGATGAGTCGTCATTCAGAATATTCATCGAAAGGCAACGGTTAGATGGTCCTGATTTTTTTCATTCATGACGTCAATCCCATCAAAATATTTCTCCAGAAGAAATATTCCAGGGTCAAAAGTCACGAACGAAAGAGTCTTACAAATAAGAATCTGGGACGATATTCCTTTCCTCTGAGGCTTCACTATAATAAATTATGCAAACGCTTTCACAAAATTATGAGGAGGTCTTTACGTGAAAAGAAAAGGATGGATTTTAGCAACCGTCGCATCCGCTACTTTTTTAGTGCCACTTGCGCAACCGATTGCAGTCGGTGCAACGGCAGACAACGGAACGATGATGCAGTATTTCGAATGGTATGTGCCAAATGACGGTAACCATTGGAATCGTCTCGGAAGTGACGCAACAAAGCTCGATCAACTCGGGATTACATCGGTCTGGATTCCACCTGCCTACAAAGGGACTTCACAAAGCGATGTCGGATACGGTGCCTATGATCTGTATGATTTAGGCGAGTTCAATCAAAAAGGAACAGTCCGCACGAAATATGGTACAAAAGCACAATTGAAAACAGCAATCGGGCAATTGCACACTGCTGGCATCGATGTATACGGGGATGTCGTCATGAACCATAAAGGTGGTGCTGATTTCACCGAAGCCGTCACGGCAGTCGAAGTGAATCCGAGTAACCGCAATCAGGAAGTCTCTGGCGATTATCAAATCCAAGCGTGGACAGGCTTCAATTTTGCAGCGCGAAATAACACCTACTCGAATTTCAAATGGAAGTGGTACCACTTCGACGGCACAGACTGGGATCAATCGCGTTCAAAAAGCGCCATTTATAAGTTCCGTGGGACCGGAAAAGCGTGGGATACAGATGTCTCAACTGAAAATGGCAACTACGATTACTTGATGTATGCGGATCTCGACTTCGATCACCCAGAAGTCCAGCAAGAAATGAAGAACTGGGGAAAATGGTACGTCAATGAGCTTGGACTTGATGGGTTCCGTCTCGATGCCGTCAAACATATCAAACATGGTTACCTAGCGGACTGGCTCGCGAACGTTCGTCAGACAACGGGCAAACCATTATTCACAGTCGCAGAGTATTGGCAGAACGATCTTGGCACGTTACAAAACTACTTAAGCCGGACGAATTACCAACAATCCGTCTTTGATGCGCCACTTCATTACAAGTTTGAACAGGCAAGTAAAGGGGGCGGGTACTATGACATGCGGACGATCTTTGACGGTACTCTCGTCAAGAGCAATCCAGTTCAAGCCGTCACACTCGTAGAGAACCATGATTCTCAGCCTGGACAATCGCTTGAATCAACGGTTCAGTCATGGTTCAAACCGCTTGCTTACGCGATGATTCTGACACGTGAACAAGGTTATCCATCGGTCTTCTATGGTGACTACTATGGTACAAAAGGTACGTCGAATCGCGAAATTCCAGCACTCGCTTCGAAGATTGATCCGTTGCTCAAAGCGCGGAAAGACTTCGCATTCGGAAAACAAAACGATTACCTCGATAACCAAGACATCATCGGTTGGACACGGGAAGGTGTCTCAGACCGGGCAAAATCTGGTCTTGCGACAATCCTGTCAGATGGTCCTGGCGGTAGCAAGTGGATGTACGTCGGGCTTCAGAACAAAGGAGAAGTTTGGACGGACATCACTGGAAACAACACAGCATCGGTCACGATCAACCAAGATGGCTACGGTCAATTCTTTGTCAACGGTGGTTCGGTCTCCGTCTATCGTCAACAATAAGCATTCAAAAGGTCTCTTCCATATGACGGGAGAGACCTTTCTTCTTCATTCAGCTAAACCGACACTCGATTTGATATGATCTTCTGTTTCAATCGCTTGTAAGAGGAAATGCGCCACATCTGCACGATTGATCTGTTTCGCATCTTCCGGTACACCGGTATCTGCTTGACGATAAAGTCCCGTCAACGGACCGTTCAGTAAGCGAAGTGGTCGGGCTACCGTATAGTTCAAATCTGCTTGTTGTAAAAGCGCGATCGCTTGACGGTGATCCTTCAGTGGATTTTTCAGAATCCGCTGAGCGAGCATCCCTTGTACACCCGGTAATTCATCATCAACACCGGCAGACGCGACATAACCAATCCGCTCTACCCCCTGTTTTTTCATCGCTGTCACGATCCGAACGAGACTCCGTTCTAAAAAGCCACTGTAGGCAAGACTTTCCGTACCGAGTGCCGTCAGGACAGCCTCTTGACCGGCAACAGCAGCCGTCACCGCTTCTTGATCGAGCACGTCGCCTTTCACGACGTGTAACCGTTCGTCACGTAGCGTCAGTTTTTCCGGACTGCGGACGAATGCTGTGACCTCATGCCCGTGATCAATCGCTTGCTTGACCAGTTCTTGCCCCGTTTGACCCGTCGCTCCAAAAATAATCAATTTCATACAAAACACCCTTTCTCTTTCAAGAACCACTGATTCCATCATACCCTCACCACTTGAAAATGAATCGTCTTACCTTGTCTTTATTTTCAGAAAATTGTTTTTATTTGTTAAGCGTGTATGCTAAAATCTTCCTAAGTGCATATGGATATTTTTTCCTTAAAAACAGGAAGGAGGATCGCTTGTGTTACGGCAACGCTTTATCATGTCGCTTGGTGTCATTCTGATTGGTCTGTTCTTGTTTCAAACCGTCACGACGTACGTCTATACGCATTACATCATGCCGGATCCTTTTAAAAAGTCTTCGATGGCAGAAACTGAAGCGAACGGCGAAATTAGTTTTAAAGAAGGTCATTTACCTACTAAAACAAAAGGCAAGATGCCTTTTGAACCGATCGATCCACGACCTGGTCCAAAAGAACTCTGGAAATCTCTTAAAGCGGATGCTTCTGACTCCCCCTTTTCTTATCTGCAATATGTCATTTTAATCAGCTTGTTTAGTTTCATGGTCTGGAAACTCGTTCAGTCACGCCGCGTGAAAAAACGGCGCAGGTCTACAGGAGAAGTAACGGATGACGTTCCATTCGCTCAATCGATCTTTCATCCTATTTCTTTAAGAAAATCGCCTTACCTGTATGCATCGTATTCGTCTTCACGTGTCCGTGATCTCGTCATCCGCTTTGAGCAACACTTACCGCGCAGTCAGCAACGTCGTCCGAACGAAACGCTCGAAGACTGGTTACGTCGGATTAAGGTCCCTGTCGATTTTCAGCTGTATCGGAATATTCGATATGGTGACATGTCGGAAACAATCGTCACGGACGATGAGATTCTACGCTTCGAACAACAATTAGCACGCTACTCAACTAGTTAACCTTGGAGGGATTTTCTGTGAAACTACAACAATTAAAAGACCAACTCAATTCGATCTATCTCGGTAAACCGGACGTCATTGATCTCTGTCTGACGGCACTCATCGCAGAAGGACATATTCTATTAGAAGATGTACCGGGAACGGGGAAAACGATGCTCGCGAAGGCGCTCGCTCAAAGCTTCGAGAGTGCCTTCTCGCGGATCCAGTTCACGGCGGACCTTCTCCCGTCAGACGTCATTGGTTCGGACTTCTTCAACTTAAAGACGCAGGAGTTCGAGAATAAACGCGGTCCATTGTTTGCGAACGTCGTCTTGATCGATGAGATCAATCGCGCCGTTCCGCGGACACAATCGGCACTGCTTGAGGCGATGGAAGAACGTCAAGTCTCGATCGGTGGAACGACCTATCAGATGCCAGCCCCATTCTTCGTCATCGCAACGCAAAACCCGATTGAATCGGCAGGAACATTCCCACTACCGGACGCCCAACTCGACCGATTCATGGTCGCGATCGAAGTTGGTTATCCGGATTTTGAGAACGAACGTCGCTTATTGTCTGAGATTCTAACGAACGTCCGTCGGTCAGCCGTCGGGATCGCGTCAGGTGGCGACTTGATTTCCTGGCAGGAAGAGGCACGCCGTGTCCATGCATCGCAAGACGTGCTCGATTATCTATTACACATCGTTCAAGCGACACGAAACCATGAACTCATTGAAGTTGGCGTCAGTCCGCGTGGAGCGATTGCATTACTTCGCGCCTCGCAAAGCTATGCGTTCTTGAATCAACGCGACTTCATCATCCCGGAAGATATCAAATATCTTGCAAAACACGTCCTGTCCCATCGCCTGACATTGACACTCGAAGGTGGAATCAAGACGACGAAAGCGGCTGTTTTAACACATATTCTGGACGACGTGCCGGTTCCGGTCGAGATGGGGTGACGAATCATGCAGATTGAACGTTCCGTCCCGTTTTGGCTTGAACGCCGACTTTTTCCACTGTACGTCACGATGACGTTCATCTTCCTCTTCATTCCGCGTCTTTCCGTCCTCGGTTTCCTGTTCGCAGCCTTGGCGACGATTCATTTCGTCGTCGGGCGAACAGAAAAGCAGCTACGACGGGACGTCGCAATTGAATGGAAGCACTATGAATCATTGATGTTCAACCAGGAACAGACGTCACTCCATTTGCAAGTCTTCGGTGTCGAATCCTTGAGTCAGCTTGGACTCGAAGCGACACTTCGTTTGCACACAGATGGCGGAGTCATCTTCCCGGAGATGGATCCGCTACACCCAGCTACATTTCATGCGGTGATTGACTCTGAAGACGCAGTGACGATCCCGATTCAGACGGTTCGCCGCGGACCAGCCGAATTCGATGAGATCATCTTGACGATTCGTCTGCCTTGGAAGATGGGCGTTTATCTCTTTACGTTCGATACGTATCCGTCGTTTACAGTCTTACCGTCCTTGACGGCGCAAGCGACGCCCTTACTATTACAGCGTTTACGGATCGGCGACCGACCGGACCGTTATTCACCGCTCAAGAACAAACTGGTTCAGCTTGGTGCTAAACCCTATACGGCGGAACCGTCAAAAGAGATCGATTGGTATGCGACGGCGAAGACCGGTCGCCTGCAGGCGAAAGTATTCGAAACGAGTAATCAGGATACATTTACGATTGCTTTGAACTTATCGGCTCCGAGTGGCTACGGTCTCCACCAACAATTCGAGACGTTCATTGAACAAGCGGCGTTCCTAATCAGTGAATTGATCAAGGAAGGTTGTAAGATCGAGTTATTCCTCAATCGACTTGACGGAGCGAATCGGATGACGCATCTCTCGTTACAAGAAGGACAACCACAATTAAAACATGTCCTGATGACGCTCTCAACGGTCTCGACACGGGATTCGTTCATCGCGACGCAACAGTTCGAACGTTATGTACTTCGCCGAAAACATATGAATAGTCAGTTGATCCAGATCGGTAATGACCGGATCCTCGCTATTGGATGACTTTAACGAAAGGAGACTCGTTCATGACTTTTCTTGCTCGAAAATCACTACAACTCATCATCGCCTTTTTCGTTTTAATTGCAATTAGTGCGCTTCCATCACTTATCGTCCGTATGCATTTCGTTCCCGAGAGTTACTGGACTGGCTTACAGGAACAGTTCCATCAACTCACCAAGCTGAATGAAATTACATACTATAACGTCACTGCAGAACGAGAAGATCAGCTACTCCCTGCCCTACAACCATTGATTCAGGAGACTCTGATTCTGTTTTTGACTTCGCTTGCCGTCTCATTTATGGTTGCGATTTTATACGTCTCTCTTTTTTATCGAAGTGGTAAATGGATGCGAACGTTCTTGAGACAAATGAGTCGCACGCTCGAAATGGTTCCTGATTTATTTTGGGTCATCCTTTCTCAATCCCTTGTCATTTATCTCTTTAAAACGACTGGTTTTGACCGGATCGAGGTCGCCGGAACGTATGCTGACTCTATTCGTTTTCTACCGATTCTATGTCTAACTTTGACGACAGTCTTTTTCTTTATCAAATGGCTGACGACACAAATCTTAGATCAAGAGGAGTCCTTGTTCCTCGAACTCGCGCGTGCGAAGGGTCTTAAGAACAGCACACTTTTTTGGAAGCATTTGTTACCGACGATGTTCTATCGCTTTTACTTATTCTTTAGATCAAATATCATCACGGTGTTATCGAGTTTATTAATCATTGAATATACTTTCGAAGTACAAGGATTATTCCGCTTCGTCCTCTATAATTCACAAATGCCAATTCTGCTTGTTATTTTATTTTTAGTCTATCTTCCGATTTTCGTATTGGATCTCCTAGCAGAATGGCTTATTCCAAATGCATGGAAAGGAGAACTCTGATGCGACGGACTCTTGTGCGTGATCCGATTTTTTGGATATGTATCATCATACTGACCAGTCTGCTTTTGATGAGTTTTGGAAACACGATTTTTCGAGATGGACAAGTGGATCGTATTTCAAATCGTTATGCTGATGATGGCACCTTCATTGCCACTTCTCCGCTAAAACCTTCATTTGATCAATGGCTAGGAACCGATCGTTCAGGAAACGACTTATTCCAAATGATGGTCGAAGGGTTCAAATGGACTTTCGGTGTCTGCGCGTTCGTTGCGTTAGGACGCCTCATACTCGGACTGATGATTGGCATTCCATTAGCCTTTCGAGGAAAACGACTGCATGGTATCTTAAAAATCGTCATGGATGGATTTTTAGTACTGCCTGTTTCGCTACTCGCCTTGATGCTTATGTTATCCTCTCTTATATTTCCTGAGATGTTGGCTGTTCCTTACCTTTCGGATCGATTAACGTTTGAATTCACGATTTTGATCGTACTTGGTTTACCCTCACTCGTCCTCTATATCATTGGCGAGACGCGGCAAATTTTAACCCAAGAGTTCATGGTCGTGGCGTCAACGCTCGGGGGTGGGACATGGCATCGTTTCCGTCGCCACCTCTGGCCTCATCTCGTTCCGACGTTATCCATCATCTTCATGCAACAATTCATTCAAACTTTGATGCTCCTGGTGCAATTATCGCTATTCGGCATCTTCTTTTCGGGTACGGTCATCTTATACGAAGGCATCACTCCACTGATCTTCGAATGGGCATCCATGTTCGGATACTATTTCAACCAGTTTTCCGCTGTTTCTTGGATCAATCATATGTTTCTCGTTCCAACGATTGGTATCGCCTTGTTGATTTTCTTATGTAATCTATTAACGAGTCGACTCGAACGCGCGTATCGTATTCGCCGTCACGATCAACCTGTTATAGAAGAGACATCGATTGTTCAAAACGAGGCAGCGGTCACATCACTCGATGATCCATTCGTTCCCGTTCGCCATCACATCAATCAAGAAACTCGTTGACAATCCATTTTTTTCCTCTTACACTAGAAAAAAACATGAAATGAGGGCGTCCAATGTAAGTCATTCTGAATTCTCACTCCTAACTAAATACGTACGATATGGAGGTCATTCAGAATGAACCGTTTTACGCTTTTATTGGTCAGTCAATGGATTGCGAATGCGGGAGATGCGCTCTATATCGTCTCCCTGATCGCAATGATCTATCAAACGACAGGGCAAGCGAGTCTCGCTGCTCTGTTTCCCGTTCTCGTCACAGCAGGCATGACAGGAAGCGGCTTCTTATTCGCCCACGTCGCTCAACGTGTTCCCCATGCCTCTTTGTTGTTCGGCAGTCAACTCCTTAAGACGATTCTCTTAGGCATCATCTGGGGATTTGATTTACCACTGCCGCTCGTCCTCGCACTCGTTGGGTGTATCGCCTTCTTCGACGGATTTGCTCGTCCAATCGAAAGTGCCTTCATCCCTCGACTGTGCCAGGATGTCCAAAAGGCTAACAGTCTCGTACAAGGTTCGAATCAAGTGATTCAGCTCATCATGTGGCCGCTCGGCGCCATTCTGGTCAGCTGGTTATCGCCTCTTTCCGTCTTGTCCGTCTCGGCGAGTCTGTTTTTAGGTGCCAGTCTCATCAGCTATCTGTTCTATCGAAGCGTCCGCTCTCTACCCGACCCTTCGATGGAAGGGGAAGACGTCTCCTTCCGGTCGAGTATTCGCTACACGCGAACGCATCCTTTCGCGAAAGCCAACACGTATCTCGTCGGAATCGATGCGTTCGTCAGTACGGCGTGGATTTCTGCTTTGTTCCTCGTCTACATCGATACACATTTTCAGCTGTCGGAACGCTGGTGGGGCATTCTAAATGCCTTCTATCTGCTGAGTATGATCGCCGGTAGTTATATGATGTTACGTCGTCGTGGAACGCGTTCGTTGCTTTATCGCAGTATCGGCTTTTCGATTGCTGCTACCTTCTTGTTCGCTTTCGCTCCAATCGTCACACTTGCTGTGATCGCTTGTCTGTTCCAAGGCTTCGCAAGTCAAGTCCGGGCGATCGAGTTGAATACGTTGTTGCAGACGACGACACCACTCGAACGGTTACCGTATGTCTATAGCGTGCAACAAACCGTGTATGCACTCTGCTTCTGTCTCGGTAGTCTGCTGTTCGGATGGCTTGCCGATGTGTTTGCGATCGAGATTGTCTATGCGCTCGCAGGAGTCCTCTCCTTGTTAATGTGGCAACCAGCTCGCCAGGTATTGGCACGTTCGTCTACAGAACAACGACACGTGTCGTAATAAATGACAGTCAAAAGAGGCTGACTCAAAAAAAGAATGACGCGTCTTTTCACGCCCTTTCCTCAGGCGAGACACAAGCCAGTTTTCCTGCTTCGTTGAAGCAGGAAAGCGGGTCTTGTTCGTCTCTGACAGCGCATAAATGCGCTTGTTCCTGTAGGAGTGGCGTGTGACGCGTCATTCTTTTTGTTACGAGATAAGGATGGCAGATTATCATTCTGCCATCCTTATATTTGTAGAGGCTGACTTTTGAGTCAGCCCCTTTTTTGATTCAGTTCTGACGCGTTCGCGTCACACTATACAACAGAAGCAACATAAGTGAGACGAGACCGAGCGCGGCATAGGTCATCTGAAGCGAAAAGACACGTTCGACGAAGACGAATAGTATGCCGGTCCCAAATACGGATGCGCGTTCGATGACCGAGATCAGTGACGTAAACGTCGCGCGTCCGCTTTCTGGTGCTACTTCTTGAATAACTGTCGTCACATACGGCTCAGCCCAGCCATAACACAAGTACAATATACCGAGTAACCCGATACTGACGAGCGGAGAGGCAACCGACAATCCGGTAAGACACACGATATAGATCACCGCCCATCCGACCGGTGACCGGAAGCGAGATAAGGACGCACCGATCGCCTGCATGATTTGGAATAACACGAAGACGAATCCGAAATGGACCATCGGTATCGTTTGATCCCGTAGATAGAGTTGCCAAAACTCATCGACGAAATCAATCGTCGCCCCGTATAACAAAACAAGACAAAGAATTCGGACGTAGACACGTCGAAACGACAAACCGTTAAACAATGTCTTCAACGAACTCGTCTCTACGTTTTGTTCTCGTGATGCTTCCTTTAAGAAAAACGTCAAGAAGACCGTTCCGAGGAGGACCAACCAAGATACTTGGTAATGCCAGATCAAGTCTACCGATTGTGCAGCGTAACTTCCGACAAGTGCCGCAAGTCCGGACGTTAACAAACCACCAATCGAGATCATTCGCCAGACCATCTCGAATCGCTCTTCTATTCTATGCATTCGCAATGTTTCGTAGACGTGGGCTTCAAGCGCTCCACTAAGTGCTGCGCCACCGATGCCGGCAAGGACCATCGCTAAGAGGAAGGCAGGTAATGAGTAGGCTTCAATCAACACCGTAAACGATAACCACTCACATACGAAACCAGCTAGAATGAACGGCTTTCTACCCCACCGATCGGACAACAAACCGAACGGGACCTCGCCAATCAACATGACCCAAGCAAAGACGATTTCTGCGATGACAACGTCGGCAATACTCATTCCCCGGTCTTCCCAGTAAAAGCGTTCAATCACATAAGCTGGAATAAACGAACTACTGGCTTCGATCAGGACCCAAAGAATGAGTGATCGTCGGACTTAACAAGGCCATCTGCTTCGCCGCATCTCCTCACTTCCTTTCTGTTTGATAGTAATCCGTTCCCGTTTTACAAAGGAAACCAACAAAAAAACGCCCTTTGATTTAAAAATCAAAGAACGCTTTTGACATTAACAGTCCTCTGCCGATTCCGTGACCGGTACGATGTACTGGACGATCGGTAGTTCGACGATGAACGCGGACCCGACACCTTCCGTTGATTCGACATGAATCATCCCTTCGTGCGAACGAACGATTTCCTGACAAATCGCAAGACCGAGACCGGTACCGCCGATTTTTCGACTATCCGAATTATCAACACGGTAGAACTTACTGAACAGTTGTGGTAGCGCGTGACGTGGAATGCCGATTCCTTCGTCTTCGATCTTCAACTGGACACGATCTTCGACTTGACGCATCGTAATCGTGATTTGACCACCATCCGGTGAATACTTGATTGCATTGTTGATCAGGTTCGTGAACAGCTGACGCATTTTTTGTTCATCAGCATGAATCCGTCCCGTCGTCGTTTCTTCAAAATCAAGGACTAGCTCGTGATCTTTTGCCGAAGCCGTATGGAACTCGACCGTTTCCTGAATGACTTTCGTCAAATCAAGCGGTTTGAAGTCATACTGTTGCTGACTCGATTCCATGCGCTGAACATCGAGAAAGTCGTTGACGAGATTCGTCAACCGTTCAGTCTCCGCATGAATCGTCTCGAGATACCGTTGACGTTTTGATTCCTGAACGTCGCGCGCGAGCATCAATTCCGTATAGCCATAAATCGAGGCAAGCGGTGTCCGCAACTCATGCGATACGGTCGAGACGAATTCCGATTTCATCCGGTCGATCGCCGTCTCTGCCGTCACGTCACGTAAGACAAGCATCGTACCACGGAAACAACCACCGTAATGGATTTCCTCTGCATATAACGTGACGAATCGCTCCTCCTTGTTCAAGGACAACGCCAAGCTCTCCGTCGGAATTTCCTGACTGCAGACGTGATCCATGTAGGTTAAGAACGCCTCATGTTGATCGACCTGCACTGCCAACTCTTCGATTTTGACGTCGAGCGTCATCAATCCTTCCTCCGCCACTTGATCATGCGCCGGATGATGGAACAAAGCGAGCAATGGTTTATTGGCAAAGATCGTTTCCCCTTCGATATAGATGACCGCTTCCCGAATCGAGTGGAGGAGTTTCGAGGTTTTTTCTCGTTCCCGTTCGACTTCTTCAAAGACACGCATCCGAAGCAGTGAGAGGGCCAACTGACGGGAGAACGACCAGATTTCATTCGTCTGCTCTTCCTTGAAAGCATCCCGGTAACGGACGAGGTAAATGCTCGCAATCATCGTATTCGTCGCCGGATCCATCACCGGTACGACGATCTCGTACATCGTGTATGGATACGGGAGCGGATGATGACTTGCGACTTGTTTCGTCGAGCGAACGGCACGTTTGTTTAAACGTGCGCGTTCGAGTAATGACGTCGAAGCATGCAATAACTGGTGCTCTTGTTCCTTCGTCATCCCATACGAGACGAGATCCGTATAGCGGTCTTGCTCTAGGAAGACGATTGCTCCGAGCTCCGCATCGGTGATTGTGATCAATTTTTCGATGATCGCCGGATATGCCGTCAACGTTTCGCGAGACGCAAGTGTCTCCGTCAACTCATTGCGATAACGCAAATGGGTCTCATTGCGTAACGTGATGTCGAGTGCTTCTTCGAGTTCTTCCTGTTGCGATTGAAGTTCTTCTTGCTGGGCAATTAATTCTTCCTGTTGACTTTGTAGTTCGTCGTTACTTGCGACGAGTTGATGTTTTTGCCCGGAAATGGCGGCTGCCATCTGGTTGAACGTCGTCGTCAACTCACCAATCTCATCTTGACGATTCGTGATGACGATCGGTGTCGCATCCTCACCTTTAGCGAGTCGTCCACTTTCCCGGTTCAACTGACGCAACTGACGCGTCAAGCGGCGGACGAATGGTCGGACGAAAACGAGAGTAATCAATAAGAGGATTGCAATATTGACTGCTCCGAGAATTTGCGACGAGTTGACTTGTTTACCAAGCCGCTCTTGCGCTGCCATCTCTTGATCGTTTAAGGAATTACGATATTTTGTGAAGACCGTCTCCATATCAACGATACTTGAACTCATATCAGCCGCACTCTTCGTCTTGATGTTAAACTTCCGCTGTGGATCGAGTGCTTTTGATTTCGTGACCTTTCCGAGCGTTGGCATCTTCAAGAACGGTTCCGTCACTTTGCCGTCTTTTTTCGCCGCGACATAATTGACGAGGCTTGGCATGACGCGTTGGGTATACGCTGTATAGAGTTCCCGTGCGTCCGTTGCATACTGCCGTTCTTCTTTGAAGCGTGCATTGCGCTCGAACCATGTCGTTTGTTGATTGATACCATTTTTCTTTGCTTCGATTTCTTTTAACATCTCTTCGTCACCAAGCAAGACGAAGCCACGCATCTCGTACTGCATGCTTTGCCATGATTCGTATAAATCCGTCGCCCGTGTCCGATGTTCGTTTAACATCTTTAATTCTTGGCGTGATTCATCCACCTGTTGTTTCGTATATAGGTAGACACCACCTGTCGTTAGCAGCAGTGTCAGAAAAATCACATAAAACGCAGACATGATTTGCCGTCCAATCGTTCGATTCAGCCATGTTTTCATTAAAGAAATTCAACTCCTTTCCCTTTATTCTTCTCCAGCAATAAAGGTATTCCCGTCCATTCATTGTAAACTTTTTTCAATCGATACACAGCATTCTGCTCAAAAAGATTTCAATTTCATACAACTTTAATCTAAATCGTTGTATATGACAATTAGATGTCACGATTCAACCGTTTTCAACAAAAAAAGAGCCCCTCAGGACCCTTTTTTAATGATGATGGTGATGGCTATGGCTATGACTCCGGACCGGCTGTTCGTCCGCTAAATGATCCGCATCCAAAATGCCGAGCCGTAAGTATTGGGCGACGACTTGTTTTTTCGTCGTTTCGGAAATCTGATCTGTTCCTTGGACGAGCCTTAAGATGCCGGTCGCAATCCGAAACGGTTCGAGATTCGTCTTTTCCACCGGAAAACTTGTCAACGTTTCTAAGTAAGCGACGTAATTCAGTGCATCCGATTCCGTTGGACTGACAAGACGCGCCGCATACTCGCGCAGTTGTTGCGTCAATGAATTCGTTGAGATTCCCTTTGAGGCTGCAGAGATGACTCCAAACAGAATGAACCCGATGATGAGAACAAAAAATCCGACCATGAAAATCGGCATGCCCGAGAAGAAGCCATCGCCTCCCAGTTCGCTTTCCATGAATGCTAGTGTGAACATAGTGAACCCTCCAAATGAATAGAATGATGACGATCACTTATCCTACGTCATCCTCTTCAAGAAAGTTTCACCTAGTTAGGTAGTTTTTGTAAGTCAGCTTGGAACCAGTCTTCAACGAAGAAGCGTTCCGTCTCCGTCTCGATTTGATATGAATACAACACTTCGAAGTCGCCCTCCGTCAACATCGGTAACGTCAATTCGCGCACGAGTTGGCGTAACTCTTCCGTCAGCTCAGCTTCGTAGCGGATGAATCCATCTTCCCGGTGCTCGACTTCCGTCAAGTACGGAAGCAGGATGTGTTTGCCAAATGATTGTGGATCATCGATCACTTCCGCTGTCACACCAAACAGTTCTTCTGCTTCTTCGACCAGTCCTTCTGCCGACTGTACCTCAATGTGGTCCGGAAACCAGACCGTCAAGCGGCGACCTTCCTGTAACAGTCGTTCAAAGACAGGACGAAACGTTTGATTTTGAATCAGTTCGTATTGCATCAGTCTTCTCCTTTCGTGAATTCGAATTTTAATTGATCGCGTTCGAGATAAAGCATCGCCTTGAACTGACGCGCGTTCTTCTTCATCTCAAGTGGCTTTGTCTTTTGACCTGCGAGTACTTTTTTAACTTCCGTTTGTGTCAATTTGGCACCAAGGATCGTTTTCGGTAACGTAAAGCCACAGTTATTCTTCTGATAGCCGCTGCAGCCATAGAATTTCCCTCGATCAAGCACCGCTGATTGACACAGTGGGCACGGACCGACTGGACGATTCGTCGCACCTCGCGGAGACTTGCTTTTGACTTGCGTCGGATCAACAGCGAGTTGTTCGATTCGTTGTTTAGCATCAACGACGAGATGCTCTGATAATTTTTTTGCCTGTTCGATGAACTGGGCAGCCGATGCTTCCCCTTTCCCGATTTGCTCTAATCGGCTTTCCCACTTCGCTGTCATCTCTGGTGAAGCAAGAATACTTCCTGTCACGGCATCGATCAAGATTCGACCTTTCGGCGTCGGATGGATCTCCTTTTTGACGAGTTTGATGTACTCTCGCCGTTTTAGTCCGTCGATGATCCCGGCACGGGTTGCTTCCGTCCCGAGTCCCTCGACTTCCTTCATGATCGCTTGTAGCTCATCTTCGAGTAATTTGCCAGCTGTTTTCATGCCGAGGATGAGTGTCCCTTCCGTATAGCGTTTCGGCGGCTCCGTTTGTTTCTCAAGCAGACGACACCCTTTAATCGGCATCTCTTGTCCTTGTTCGACGGCTGGCAATTCGACTTCTTTTGACTCGATTTGTAAGACCTGTTTAAAACCCGGATCAATCGTCCGACTGCCGCGTGTCAAAAAACGGTCCATCTCGCGTGTCGTCACGATTTCTGTCTTCTCCGAGACAGCGTCCGGTGCAAAGGCAGCAAGAAAACGGCGAACGATTAAGTCGTAGACTTGTGCATCTCGTCCGGAGAGCTTCGCGACGGCACCCGCTTCTTCTGTTGGAATGATCGCATAGTGGTCGCTGACCTTCGCCGGATTAACGTAACGTTTATCGTTAGCCGGATTGTTCGTCAGGACATCCTTGATTGGGCTATATTCCGCTTGCTTCAGTAACCGATCAAGAATGACCGGGAACTGTCCCGCTTCCTCTTTCGTCACGAAGGAGGAGTCCGTTCGCGGATAGCTGATCCAACCACGGATATAGAGTTTTTGGGCGATATCGAGCGTTTCTTTTGCACCGAGACCAAACCGTCGGCTCGCTTCTGTTTGTAAAAGTGACAAACTAAACCAAAACGGTGGTCGTTCCGTCTGCCGCTTTTTTTCGATTGATGCGACGATGCCGGTTCCTTTCGTCCGATCCACGATCGCTTGTGCCTGGTCCCGGTCACTCAGCTTCGTCTGTTTCTTCGCATTGATATATTTCCCTTTGTATCGCGTAAAATCCGCTTCGACTTCGTAGTATGTCTCCGGCTGGAAATTCTCGATCTGTTTTTCCCGTTCGACGATCAGTGCGAGTGTTGGTGTCTGGACCCGTCCGAGGGAAAAGACATCAGCGATGCCCTTCTTTTTCAACAATGTCGTATAGGCACGTGACGCATTCATCCCGATTAACCAATCGGCGCAAGCGCGACTCATCGCCTCGTGAAAAATGTTCTCCGTTTCCTTACCATCGAGCAGGTTCGCAAACCCATGGTCAACGGCTTGAGGCGTCAGACTCGAAATCCAGAGTCGTTGCAACGGTTTTGCGTTGTTCGCGAGACGTAAGATCAATCGGACGATTGCCTCTCCCTCTCGCTCGGCATCCGATGCTATAATGATGGAAGTCGTCGTCCGCTCATTCAATAATTTCTTGATGACCTGGTATGGTTTACTCTTGCCTTTTGCCAGTCGGTAATCAAATCGTTCCGGGATGATCGGCAGATGATCGTAGTTCCATCGTTTCCATTTGGCGTCATAATGCGCCGGCTCCTGCAGTTCACATAAGTGTCCGACTGCATAGGCGAGTTTTGCTCCTTGCGGAAACCGGTCACACGGCTTGATTTCAATGTATCCGTCCCGCTTCACGGACGGATACGGTGCTGCCAGTTTTTCAGCTTGTTTTGGTTTTTCAGCAATGATCAATTGCACACGCTTCACCCTCATTTCCTTACTTCAGACATGTGGAGGTACCCATGCCCTATTTTACGTTATTCATGGCTTTATTTTTTATTTCAACATCGGCAATCTTCGTCAAGTGGGCGGAGACCCCGATTGAGGCTGTCGCCTTTTACCGCATGTTGTTCTCGACCTTGTTGTTGCTCCCACTCATTCGATTGAAGGAACTGTTGCAACTCAGTTCGTCGACGATCCGGCATATGCTGTTAAGTGGCATTTTGCTCGCCGGTCATTTTTGGCTGTGGTTCCTCTCTCTTGATTATACGACAGTTGCGAGCTCGACGCTCTTCGTGACCGCGAGTCCGATTTTTGTCCTGGCCGGTAACGCGTTGTTCTTCAAACAACACCCATCGCGCAAGGCACTCCTGTTCGTTGCTGTCGCCTTGTTCGGTGGGGGTCTCGTCGCTTACGGAGATATCGCCGTCGGCATGCGTGCCTTAATCGGTGATGGTCTCGCCTTGCTGGCAACGATTCTCGTCGCTGGTTATTGGTTGCTCGGTCAACACGTTCGGACGAGTGTCTCGACGAACCTCTATTCGTTCGGTGTCTATGCCGTCGCGTCGCTCGTCTTGCTCTTGTTATCCTTGATTCAATCAACGAATCTCGTTGCTGCGTTTCAACAGGATTGGTGGTTGTATATTCTTCTTGCGGTCTTCCCGACGTTGCTCGGTCACAATCTGTTCAACTGGGCCCTTGCTCGTGTCAGTGCCAGCATCGTCAGCATCACGATTCTTGGTGAAGCGGTCTGGGGTATGATTTTCGGATATTATCTGTTTGACGAGAAGTTGACATGGATTCAAATCACCGGTGCCGCTTTACTGTTAATCGGAATCGGATTGTTCCTTCGACGCAATGAACGGGATATTCGTGAACAACTCGCCCAGCGTGAGAGTGCCACTAGTCAATCCTCCTAATGACAAAGGGCTGACTCAAAAGTCAGTCTCTACAAAGATAAGGGTGGCAGATCATCATTCTGCCACCCTTATCTCGTAACAAAAAGAATGACGCGTCACACGCCACGCCTAAAGGAACAAGCGCATTTATGCGCTGTCAGAGACGAACAAGACCCGCGTTCCTGCCTCAACGAAGCAGGAAAACGGACTTGTGTCTCGCCTGAGGAAAGGGCGTGAAAAGACGCGTCATTCTTTTTTTAAGTCAGCCCCTTTATTACGATCGTGGATCATCAGGTCGAACTTTCGGTAAACGCCATGTCATCGCGAACGCGAGGATCGCACAAAGGACGCCACCGATGAAGACGTAACGTAATCCATGTGATAACGCGATTTCTGCCGCATATTGCACGTCCTGTCCGAACGTTTTTGCCGTACTCGATTGGAAAAATGGATCAATCGCGTACCCTGAGAGCGTGTCCGACGCTGAAAACGAACGAAGGATGGATAGGTTAAAGATCGTACCGAAGATCGCAACACCAAGCGTCTGCCCCGTCGTACTCAAGAACGAGTTGACGGCTGTCGCTGAGCCACGAAGTGACCAATCGACGGAAGTCTGCAAAACGACCATAAAGACGGGTTGCGAGAGACCAAAACCAATTCCGATCAGCGAAACGGCAAGATAGATGAAAACATCACTTGATTCGCGCGTGATCAACGATAAAATCACTGTACCGACGATCAGCAATCCCATTCCGGTCATCGTCCGATACCGTGGCGAGGCAACACCAATCGTCCGTCCACCGATGATGGCGGTCAGCGTCCAAAAGAGCGAGAGTGGCATCAACATGAAACCAGCTTCAGTCGGACTCTTCCCGAGTACCCCTTGGGCAAAAATCGGAATATACGCTGACATCGAGACGAGCACCCAGGCGGAAAAGAAGACCGCTAAGTTGATTACGAGAATGACCGGATGGCGAATGACTGCTGGCGGTAAGAGTGGGTCGCTCGCCTTTTTCTCGACCCGATAAAACGTGAACAATAATACGAAACTAATGAAAAAGCTCGCTAGAATGATTGGCCGCAAGAACGTCTCCGACTCACTCCCCGACAATAAACCGTACAGAAACGCACTCATCCCGAGCGCAAACAATAAGGCACCCCGGTAATCGATTTTCCGCTCCGTTTCACGGACTGTCTCTTTGTAGTAAACGACGATCATGAAGAACGACAATAACGCAAATGGTACGTTTAGTAAGAAAATATACCGCCACGAAAGCGATTCGACGAGGAATCCACCGACAAGTGGTCCAGCGACACCCGAAATCCCCCACACGGCACTGAGCACTCCTTGGATTTTCCCTCGTTCCTCATATGTATACAAATCACCGATGATCGTCATTGCAATCGGTAATACAGCTCCTGCCCCGATTCCTTGGACGGCACGGAAGACGATCAACATCTCCATCGATCGGGCAAGTCCACAGGCTAACGAAGCGACGGTGAAGACGCCGATTCCGAATAAGAGAACCCGTTTTCGACCATATAAATCTGCCATTTTACCGTAAATCGGTGTTGATACCGCCATGAACAATAAGAATCCAGCGAAAATCCAACTGACTAATTTCGCCCCGTTTAATTCACTCGCCATGACGGGTGTTGCTGTTGCGACGATCGTCCCCTCGATCGCGGCTAAAAACGTCGCGAGCAACAAGGCGACGGTTACTTTTTTCCTCATTTGTTCCACTTCCCCTCTACTGTTCTATCATACTGGTTGGACCAGTGATAAGAAAAGTAAATGCTTACGAAACAGGATTCGCGGGAACGGTATGGAATGGTATACACTAGACTCAGATTCACGATTTCGAATGGAGGAATGTCCTATGTTACGAAAAACGGCACTGATTACCGGTGCATCGGGTGGAATCGGACTAGATCTCGCTGTCCTCGCGGCGCGAGATGGCTTCGATTGTGTACTCGTTGCCCGCAATGAAAAAAAGTTGAAGGAACTGCAACAAGTCCTCGAAAAACGCTATCAGATCAAAGTCTATGTATTCGCTGCTGATTTATCACTAAGCGACAGCGTTGATCGTCTCGTGCAGTACTTAGAGGAACAAGAATTGACAGTCGATCTATTGTTCAATAACGCCGGCTTCGCCACGTCAGGACGCTTTGCGGAAATCGATCCAACAGAAGACATTAACTCGATCCAGGTCAACGTCGTCGCCTTGACGGATTTGACGAAACGTCTCTTACCAGGAATGGTTGAACGTGGCTTCGGACGCATCCTGAATGTCGCGTCGGTCGCTGCCTTCATGCCAGGACCATATATGAGTGTCTACTACGCGACAAAAGCGTACGTCCTCTCGTTCTCGGAAGCACTCGCAACGGAAGTCGACGGCTCGGGTGTCAGTGTGACCTGCCTCTGCCCGGGACCAACTGATACGAATTTCTTCGACCGGGCGAATATCACGCTACCGTTCAAGAGTATGCCATCGCATCTCGTCGCCTTCGCTGGGTACCGCGGTATGCTCAAAGGGCGTCGCGTCGTTGTTCCGGGTGCGAGCAACCGCGCCATGGTGTCCTTGTCTCGTCTCTTACCACGCCGCCTCCTGACAGAAGTGACAGGTCGAATTCAAGATCCTGCTCGCCAGCAAGAATCGTCGACAGAAGAAGAACTCCTGTACGCGAATTCATGAAAAAACGGAAGGACCAGATAGCTGGTTCTTCCGTTTTTGTATTTATGCCTCATGATGACGAAAACGCCGCGTCGCATAACGTTTGACGCGGTCGAACGTCGTCGTATAGCGATACAGATAACGAATGACGAGCGCACCCGTGATTGAGACGATATAGCCCGTCGATAAGACGAGTAACCAGGAGACAATCGCAAGGAACCATGAACTCTCGAACCGTAAATGTTGAAACAGTAATCCTTCTGACGAGGTAATCAACATGGCACTTGGGAAAATGGCGGCAGCAAGTAAGTAACAAGCAGCGTAACGTCCTCTAATCGTACCTTTCATCAACAAGATACTGCCAAACACTAAGCCGATGCTCGAGACGATGAGTAACATGACGACATAAGTAAGCGAAATCGATGAGCCCAGCATATGCCTTCCCTCCTGTTCCGTATGTTACTATTCTGTACCCCTCTTTTCGTCGAATGAATGCAAAATTCGTAAAAAAATCGGAAACAATATCCAAATGAATATCGCGTTACTGATTCCATGAAGTAAATCAAACGTTCCCCCGGTCACAAGCAGGGTTAAGAAAGCCTGCCACGAAAATCCGGTTAATACTAAGAAACCGAGATTACTTACCCATCCGTATAAAAAACCAGCGAGGAATCCATATCCAGTCAATACGATTCGGGATCGAAGAAATGGAACGAATCCTAGACTGGTAATCGTAGCATACGCCAGCGCCTGAAAGAGAACAAATGGACCGCTTCCGAGAAACAAACTCGTCAACACGACGACAAGCATCCCCGCGATGGCACCGACGATAGGATGGACGAAGACGGCTACTAATAAGACAAGTGCCGTTGCTGGCTGGACATTCGGCAAACTGGAAAACAACAATCGTCCGACGATTGCCGCTGCTGTGATGATAGCGATGAATCGTAATCGTTGATCTGTCATCGGCAGTTTTTCGAAGATGATCAAGAACAGACCCATAATCAAAATCGTTGCCACGATCATACAAATAGCCGGCTTTCACGTAAAAATTGCTCCGTTGGTCCGTCAAACGCTACTTCTCCGTGCACAAGATAGATGATTCGATGCGCTGCTCGAATCAGAGTTGAGTCATGCGTCGCCATGACGATGAGCGTCGTCAAGTTCGTATTCCACGAATCGATGAAAGCCGTTCGTGCCTTGTCATCGAGACCCGCTGTCGGCTCATCAAAATAATAGCTGTCCTTGCTCCAATCGATATCGTCCAAGAGACGCTTCTTTTGCACAGCAAAACTACCACTTCGATCGTCTAGTGGTGCAAGCATCGGATGCGCTGGTACATAATGCGTCTCTCCTGCCCGTCTGACTTTTCCGTAAAGTGGTCGCTCGACGCCGAGTGCGAGCCGCAGTAACGTCGATTTTCCACTACCATTCGCACCGACGATCGCAATCCGTTCGCCTTGGTGAAACGATAACTTTCCTGTCACGAGCGCATACCGTGTCTGCAGCGGGTAACGATGTTGAACGTTTTCAATCCGGTTCAGGAGACGTCCGGTCGTTTCAGCCGATCCACTCATCAGCGAGAGGTCGGATTGGATCGTCATCGAACAGTGGATCTGGCAACTAAACCGTCGTTCGATTTCTTCAAGCAATCCCGTTAAACGCTTTCGCCTGACATGGTCAAGAAAGAGAAAAGGTTCCGACAAGAACAAGGTCTTTGGTGACGAAGACAACGCATGACCGAGTCCGACGAGCTGTTGTTCCCCAGCGGAAAGTTCACTCGACTCTGCTTCAAAAAAGGCTTCTAAGCCAAGCAAGGTCGCGAGTTCTCCAGCTCGGAACAAAGAAGCGGTCGCAAGCAGATCCCGGACACGTCCATGTAATAAGTGCTCTGGGGTCAAGACCGATTGATCATGTTCGATTGCCTGTTGGCGCAGTTGCTCTTCTCGATCGATCTCGGTATACATGATAGGCATCCCGGATTCCTCCCTTTGTAACTAATAATGATATTGGTAGAAACAGTGCCGAAACGATTGCCCATGGTGTGAAACAAAGCAGTAGTCCCACTGTTAGTAATACTCCCGTCTGAACGTCCCGTCGCGCGATCCGTCGTAAACGAGACGGTTCCGCTTCGATCGGGATGATATGATAAGCCGCCATCCGTTCCAGTCGAACGCCCAGCGACGTATCAGGATGACTCATCTTAACCTCCGGCCAAGTCCGTAAAAACGAGGGAATTAGCGCCAGGACCATACCCGTCAATCGCGTTAGTCGAGGAAGGAAACGAAACAACGGTCCCATCTGCTCAAGTCGAACTATCGTGAAGATCCATTGACTTGAGGTGACGAATAATGTCACCTGAATCGTCGTTTCATATATCGCAAACGAATCAACGCTTGCACCATATAGGAGTGGTACACACATCATAACGGCATACATGGCAGGAAGTAAGAGATATCGAAAAACAGTCCGCTCTTGAACGAATAAGAACAAGAGTAGATGATAGACGACGATGATCGTTTGATCGTGTGTGAGAACGAACGGAATCGTGATCATCCCGATGAAAAAGAGAGCGACGTTCACTGGGTGAAGTCGCTCCCGTTCTGGTTTACTCAAAATAAGCCATTGCATCTTTTTCAAACCGCCATTCAAGACGGTCTCCTTTTTTCAGTTCATAACTCCCAGCACCGACTTCGCCTGGTTTGCCGTTGACCCCGAAGACCCAGCCACTTCCTGCTCCAGCTGACTTTTCACGAATCCCATCGACTGCCGTGACATATGCCATCTCACCTTTACCTGTTTTGACGACATCAAGCGTCGTATCCTCAAGCGCATCCAGTGCTGTATCTTTTTTGTCCAAGCACACGTCTTTATCGAATAATGTCTTATCCTTGACGTGATCCACGACTGACACCTTCACTTCGGTCTCACAAGACGTTGCTTGTTGTTCCTCTTTTGTTTCTGTACAACCGGCAAGTAACACAATACTTGCAGCAAATAGCCATTTTTTCATCGTACGACTCCTTTTCGCCTTGAGGTCTCAAAGCTGTAATTGTATAACAGAATGGTTTTGTCTCGTAGGGATTGACCGTCAGAACGGAGATAGGTCAGGCGAATCGCATTCGCTAAGACATCATCTCCTGTATTGACATACGGAATTAGCTTCCCTTTGTCATCGATCAAAAAGACCGTTGCATCCTGCAAACTAAACGTTTCGTATAGCCCATCGAGATCCATCTCGATATAGGGGGTTTTGGAATCATGCAAAATCTCATGAATCGAGAGTTTTCGTAACGTCTCAAACGATTGGTTCGCATCAATCAGTTTCTGATAATACGACGTCAATGATTTCGTTGCCAACTCTTCACGTGGTCGATAGGAAATCGTTCCGGTCAACTCTTGGTAACTGACATCATAACGAATGAACCGTTTCGGAGTTTGGACGAGCATCTCAAACGACGCGTTCCTTAGATTCCCGCCCCGATCGAACATCAACTGACTTTGTTCCAATCGCAATCCGTCTTCTCCGACACGGCGTTCGACTTGCGTGAGAAAGCGATCGAACGAATCATCCGTGATTGTCACGCGACCAATCTGTTGTGTCTCTTCCCGCAACATCCCAGCATCAAACGGACCGAGAAAGAGTTGGAACAGGAAGAATAAGAACCCAAAGAGTGCCATGTACCGTTTATAACGCGAGTTCTTTTTCGGGTGCAGGACGATCAGGAAAATGATGATGCCGAGCGGTAACTGAATATCATAGACTGGAAACGACACGGCCCCGAGACACGCATAAAAAATGAACTTCATATACAAGTATGTTTCCTTTTCCGTCCGCCGTTCGAGTAAGAAAGCTAAGCCACTAGCAGCCAGTAAAAAGAGTGCCCATAGAATGAGAAAGTCCATCGCCTATCCTTTGACCGGGACGACCCGGTGATCAAACATGAGATGGCTGTTCGCGAATACTTCTCGTGCCTCTTGTTCCAGTACTTCCTCTTGATCGACATAACGAGCGGAAACGTGCGTCAAGAGAAGCTTTTTCGCCTGAGCCGTATCCGCGATGACAGCTGCCTGACGGGCAGTCGAGTGACCGAAGCGTCCCGCATGTTCGACTTCTCGATCGGCGAACGTCGCTTCATGGACTAATACGTCGACATCTCGCGCCAGTTCGATGGACGCCGCGCATGGCATCGTATCACCAAGAACGGCAAGCTTGACACCTGGTTTTGGTGATTCTAAAAAGTCAGACGATGGATAGATCGTGCCATTGAACTCGAACGTTTCTTCTAGAGTAATCCGGCGATAGAGCGGACCGGAAGGCACTCCTAGTTCCTGCAGTGCATCTACACGCAAAGCACCCCGCTCTTCTGGTCCTTCTAGTCGGTACCCGAACGCCGGGAAACGATGCTCAAGTGAGCGCGCCGTCACGCGGAATCCGTCCTGTTCATAGGTTTGACCGTCTTCGACTTCAACGATCCGGAGTGGATAACGTAGGTATGTTCCTGTGATGCGTAATGTCGCGTCCACCCATTCTTTGATCCCGGTCGGTCCATAGATCGTTAGCAGTGTCGTTCCTTCCAGCGCTGCTCTTGTACTAATGAATCCTGGTAACCCAAAGATATGATCCCCGTGTAAATGGGTAATGAAGATCGCGTTGACTTTCCGTGGTTTGATCGGACTGTGTAAGATTTGATGTTGCGTCGCCTCTCCACAATCGAACAACCAGGTCATTTTGGGGTGTAACAAGGCGATCGATGTGACGTTTCGTTGTTTCGACGGCATACCGGCTCCTGTCCCTAAAAAATAAAATTCCATCTTTTTCCCCTTTTCGTAAAATTAGCATTTTTTATACACAAAATACACCTTTCTTCTGTTGAAGCATGATAAACTGTACCTATTCAGATTTGGAAGGTGGTTTTTTTCCATGACTAAGATTGAACGGACATATGCCCGCATCGTCCGGGAAGCCCGCAAACTGAACGAGAGTTATCGGCAAAAATACGGAAAGTCGATTCAAATCGATGAAATCGCTTCGACCTTATTATGTACAGAAGAACTCGTTCTAGAGTCTATGGAATATGTGGATCGTCCTCAAGTAGTTTAATCGTACAATGATAAAGAGTGTACCGCAATGTTGCGATACACTCTTTTTGTGTTTCATCAGCTTATTTGTTCGTGATGTAATCGACTAGCGTCACGCAAAGTTCCGCTGTTTTGACGAGTTCTTCAATCGGCATCTTCTCATTCGTCGTGTGGATATCTTCATACCCGACAGCTAAATTAACCGTTGGGATACCAAAACCAGCAATGACGTTGGCATCTGATCCACCACCAGAATGTAAGAGGCGTGGCGTGCGTCCGAGTTGTGTGATCGCTGCTTTTGCGACTTCGACGACTTGATCTCCATCTTCGAATTTGAATCCTGGGTACATGACTTTGACTTCGACTTCGGCACGACCACCGAGTTCTGCCGCTGCTTCTTCGAACGCTGCTTTCATCTTCTCAGTCTGCGCTTCCATCTTCGGAGCGACGAGCGACCGTGCTTCCGCGAAGATTTCGACATAATCACAAACGATGTTCGTTGACGGACCACCACCGCTGAACCGTCCGATGTTCGCTGTCGTCTCTTCATCAATTCGACCGAGCGGCATCTTCGCGATCGCTTTCGAAGCAATCGTAATCGCCGAGACACCTTTTTCCGGTGCGACACCAGCGTGCGCTGTTTTCCCGAAAATCTTTGCATTGACTTTTGCTTGAGTTGGAGCCGCCGTAATGATGTCTCCAACTTTTCCATCTGAATCGAGTGCAAAACCGTAATCAGCATCGATTTTTGATGGGTCAAGAACCATCGCACCGACGAGTCCAGATTCTTCACCGACTGTGATGACGAACTGAATTTTCCCGTGAGGTTGTTTCGTTTCATTCAATACATGCACGAGTTCGATCAGAGAGGCGAGACCTGTTTTATCATCTGCTCCAAGAATCGTCGTGCCGTCCGTCTTGACATAACCGTCCTCGATGATTGGTTTAATGCCTTGACCCGGGAATACTGTATCCATATGGGAAGTGAAATAAATTTTATCGACGCCGTCTTTTGTTGCCGGAAGCGTGACAATTAAATTGTTCCCTTTATGTTCCGTCTTAGACGAAGCGTCATCCTCAAACACGTCACATCCGAGATCCTCGAACGTTTTTTTCAAATGAGCACAAATTCGTGCTTCCTCTTTTGATTCCGAATCGATCTGGACAAGCTCTAAAAACGTATCCAATACGCGTTGTTCATTGACCATGACAAAAACCTCCTCTAAATATGTTTCAATCCACTAGCGCTTTTTTAGTATACCATCCCGATCGTCATTTGCACTTCTGAAAGGTTGTTTGTACAATGGCAGTAATCAGTCGATACAAGAGAGGAGTCAATGACGATATGGCAAAACCATCAAAACAACAACGCATCATCAAATGGACGACGATCGGGATTTTAGCGATCTTCCTGCTTGGTACGTTCGCTTCAACGATGTTTTATTTCTTTTGATTGACGTAGCGTTGTTTTAAACGTAAATATTGCTCCGCTTCTTGTAGCATGTGCAGCAAGGCAGAGCGGACCTCGAACTCTTCCCGCGTGACGGGTAAGGCAGAGGCACGAAAACGTGTCAATAATGCCTCTAGTTCTGAAATGTACACCATTGCGTCGGCTTCAGGTCGGACATTGTCACCAATCGTCCGAAAGAAGGCGGCGACTTTTTTTCCTTCTTCGACGACGAGGACCAGTTCCTCCGCATGATGGACGATACCGCGCAAAAGCTCGAATTGTTGTTCACGCATCCGGAAGTAGGCATAATCTTCATCATCGTTCCGACGACCAATCGCATTCCCCATCCGTTTCAAAGCGGCATCCTTTCCTTCGTGTAACAGACGTTCTGTCTCGTTTAATGTCAACGCATGATGATTGACCCGCCCTGTCTCGATCGCAGCGGCGACTTCATAGAATAAGGACGCAATCCGTTGATCAATCTTTTCTCGTCGGTCGTCAATCAACAGATCGAGACTTGGCATGTACATGTTGACAAGCAATCCGACACCGACACCAATTCCGAGCAATAAGGATTCATTTAACAGGATGTGCGCGTTGAGCTGACGTTCCGTATACAAATGTGTCAGAATGACGACACTCGTGATGAAACCGTCCTGAAGTCGGAGGCGTTGAACGAATGGAAGGAATAAAATGAAATAGATCAATAACGTCACCGGACGATAGCCGATGATCTCGAATAGAATGAATCCGAGCACGATAGCAAGTAATGATGCCATGATGCGTTCGTAAGAAGACCGGAACGTCTTCTTTCGTGTCGATTGAATACTTAAGATGGCGATGATGGCTGCGAAAACGTAATAATCGAGCTTGAGCTGTTCTGCGATCCACATCGCGAGCGCAGCAGCGACCGCTGTCTTCAACGTGCGATAACCGATTTGCAACAGGTTCACCCCCTTTTGTTTTTCTTTGTTAGACTACCTACGTTGGACACGAATGTCCATTGCTATTTAAAGGACGTGATTTACTTTGACGACACGCACCATCCGCCCCGGTCGCCCCGTGCGCCGGACCGGTTCGATAAAAGGATTACTTTTTTTCTTCCTCATCGGAGTACTCTTGTTCTTTTGGCTCCGCGAGGAACCGAAGACCGTCTTAACCCCAAAAGCGCCTTATTCTGCTGAGCGCTATGAGAAAGGTAAAATCAACGAGCAAGACTTCCAGACGTTCACTGAAGCGAAGGCATACGCGGGTCAGCGTGGTGCGGTGAAACGTTCATCGGACGACCGTTACGTCTACCTTGGTGGACCAGGTACTGGGATCGTCGACGATCGTGGTATCCTGTCGATTCATCGTAACGCCGACTTAAAGAAACGGCTCACGTATGTCGCTTCCGGTACACGTGTCCAGTTGCTTGAATTCGGGGAACAGACAAGTCGTGTCAGCGTCGCCGGCGTGACAGGTCATGTCCCAACGGACCGCCTACGTCCGTTCCCGGCAGAACGTGTCTCGGATGCGTCGTACTATCAGACGAAAGGTGGTCGTCTCCTTCACTACATCGTTGCGGACAACGGACTTGGTGGACTGATCGTTGCCGGCGAAGCGACGAAAACGACTCCTCGGACGAGCAAATATGTCGAATCGAAGACATTAACACGTGATTTGACGAAACCGACGCGACTCAGTGCGAAACAACTCGATGCGTTCATCAAGGAGCAAGCTCCGGACAGCCCCTTGATCGGTAAAGGAAAGGTCTTTAAGTCCGTGGAAAAGAAATACCGTGTCAATGCGGCTTATCTGCTTGCACATGCGATTCATGAATCCGATTATGGACGGTCTGAGATTGCCCGCGAGAAAAATAACTTGTTCGGCGTAAATGCGACCGATTCTGCACCGGGAGAAGATGCAACCGTCTATAAATCCTTGACGGACTCGATCGAGCAAACCGGTCGATTCATCGCAAAGGATTATCTCGATCGGGATGGACGTTATTACCGTGGCGCGTACCTTGGGAACAAACAAAAAGGCATGAACGTCTTTTACGCGTCAGACCCATTCTGGAGCGAAAAAATCGCTGGTATCATGGTGAAAATGAACGCTTTCTAAATCCGAGATATGATACACTATAGGGCGAGACAACAATCATTGAGGAGTGAACACGTCATGGAAAAAGTTTTAGTATTTGGTCACAAGAATCCTGATACCGATACGATCACATCGGCAATCGCTTATGCAGAATTAAAGAAAGCACTCGGTGTCAATGCTGAAGCCATCCGCCTTGGTGAAATGAATGATGAAACGTTATTCGCACTCGATACGTTCAAAGTTTCAGCACCACGTCTCGTGACAGAAGTCGCGACGGAAGCATCACACGTCATTTTAGTCGACCACAACGAACGTCAACAAAGTGCGAACGATATCGATGCGGTTACGGTAACAGAAGTCATCGACCATCACCGGATCGCAAACTTTGAGACATCAGATCCTGTTTACTACCGGGCAGAACCAGTCGGCTGTACAGCAACGATCCTGAACAAGCTCTACAAAGAGCATGGTGTTGCCATCAAACCAGAAATCGCTGGGTTGATGTTATCAGCGATCATTTCTGACTCGCTTCTGTTCAAATCGCCGACTTGCACGGAGCAAGATATCATCGCAGCGCGTGAACTCGCAGAAATCGCTGGTGTCGATGCGAACGTCTACGGTCTTGAGATGCTCAAAGCTGGAGCGGATCTCTCGAAGAGAACGGTTCCTGAATTGATCTCACTTGATGCAAAAGAATTCACGATGGGAACACTCAAAGTCGAAATCGCTCAAGTCAACACGGTCGATACAGCAGAAGTCTTGCTTCGCCAAGAAGAACTTGAAACAGCAATCAACGAAGTCATCCTTGCAAAAGGTCTTGATCTATTCGTCTTCATCGTCACGGATATCTTGACGAACAACTCAGTTGGACTCGTCCTTGGGAAAGAAGCAAATCTCGTCGAGCGTGCTTACGGTCTTGAAGCGACGAACAACCTTGTTTACCTCGAAGGTGTCGTTTCACGTAAGAAACAAGTTGTTCCTGTCTTAACAGATACAGCTCTTGCAACACAATAAGTTAGAAAAAGAAGGAGTTCGCTCCTTCTTTTTTGAATACAGAATATGAATGGTTGTTCATTCATTACATAAAGGAGGAATCAATATGACACAAACGATCATGGTGACGGGTGGAACGAACGGAATGGGGAAAGCGATGGCGCTCGCCTTAAAGGAAGCCGGTTGGAATGTCGTCGTTACAGGACGCGACGCGGAACGCTTGCGACTGATGGATGAAGCACTAGGACAGATTCAAGGCGAACATCTGACGATTCAGATGGATGTCCGTGACGCGGATGCTTGTCTAGCAGCAGTCAATCAAGCACGCGAACGGTTCGGTCGTCTCGAAGCATTGATCAACAATGCTGCCGGGAATTTCATCTGCCCGACCGACGAGTTATCACCAAATGGATGGAAGACGGTCATCGATATCGTCCTCAACGGGACATTCAACTGCTGTCACGCTCTGGTCAAAGGATGGCAGGAAGATCAAGTCGTCGGTGGACAAATCGTCAACATCGTTGCGTCTTATGCGTGGCAGGCCGGCGCTGGTGTCGCTCCGAGCGCCGCTGCGAAAGCCGGTGTCCTGAACTTGACGCGGACGCTTGCCGTCGAATGGGGCTATAAATATCAAGCCCGTGTCAACGCAATCAGTCCAGGACCGATCGAACGGACAGGTGGTGCTGACAAACTCGCATTATCACCAGAACACGCGGAACGAATTCGCCGCAACGTTCCACTCGGTCGATTCGGGACACCGGAAGAGATCGCAACACTTGCAACGTGGATGGTGTCAGATCAAGCCCGCTACTTGAACGGAGAATGTATCGCTCTTGACGGTGGACATTGGTTAAATAAACAACCGTTCTAATGATTGAGATTCAATGACTCAAGAAATCGGTCTCCACAAAGATAAGAATGATGCGTTTCACGCCACTCCTACAGGATCTTGTATCTCGCCTGAGGAAAGGGGGTGAAAAGACGCGTCATTCTTTTTTTAAGTCAGCCTCTTGCATGCGTCGCGAACTATTTTTATTTCTTTTCGCTATGTTTATGAATTATCTAGAACAGGTAGAAAGGACAAGAAGGAGGCGATCGTATGTGGGAAGCGTTCGGTTGGGGAGCGCTAGCAGGTGGTGCCGTTGTCATCGGTGCCCTGTTCGGATTGTACTTACCATTAAAACAACGCCTGATCGGTTACATCATGTCGTTTGGGACCGGGATCTTGATTGGAGCAGCGACGTTCGAGTTACTCGATGAAGCATTAAAGAAGTCAACGACACTCGTCGTCGCAATCTCTTTCATCGTCGGAGCACTCGTCTTTACGGGATTCGACCTATTCGTTTCGTCACGCGGCGCGAGTAAACGGAAACGCTCGTCTGGTGGGAACGAAGGCACGGGTACCGCGATTTTCTTCGGGACGATTCTTGATGCGATCCCGGAATCAATCATGATCGGTGCCAGTCTGTTATCCGGAAATGTCAGCGCGGCACTCGTCGCGGCGATTTTCGTCAGCAACATCCCGGAAGGCTTATCGAGTACGACCGGTTTGCGAAAAGATGGCTTTTCGAAGAACAAAGTACTACTGATGTGGGGAGTCGTCTGGTTAATCTCCGCCCTTGCTTCTCTCGCCGGCTACACAATTCTCGCAGAACTCCCGGACATGCAATTCGCCATGATCGGTGGCTTCGCAAGCGGTGGGATCATTGCGATGCTCGCTTCGACGATGATGCCGGAAGCCCACGAGGAAGGTGGTGCGATCGTTGGTCTGTTCGCAGCACTTGGGTTAATTACTGCCATCATCCTTAGTTAAATACAACATAAGGCGCGTTGTCTGGAAAATGAACCGGACAACGCGCCTTATGTGTTTAAAACGATTTACATATCACCTATTTCTCCCGTTGCACCATCCCATTCCTGCTTAAAACGATTAACGAACTCTTCCATGTAGCGATGTCGCTCCTCCGCTAAATGAAGTGCTGTTTTCGTATTCATTAAATCTTTAAGTCGAAATAACTTTTCTTCAAAATGATTCAGGGCACTCGTCTCTCCCGTTCGGTCACCCGGTTCTCGTGGTGCTAGTCCAGGTACATGCATCGGCTCCCCGAACCGACCAGCGAACTGAAAGGTGCGCGCAATCCCAATTGCACCGATGGCATCGAGTCGATCAGCATCTTGAACGACTTGCCCTTCGATCGTTTGCATCGGTGGGCGTGTACCATCTTTATAGGACAGGCTCGTGATGATATCTAGAACCTGTTCCTGTTCTTCTTCCGTCACCTTTCCTTGCAAAAATGTTGCGACCGTCTCTGCCGTTCCTCCGAGTTTACTATCTGCTACATCATGAAGTAAGGCCGCTAGTTCGATGATTTTGACGTTCCCGCCTTCTTGTTTTGCAATATGTAACGCTAAACGACGAACCCGTTCGATGTGGGCATAATCATGACCTGAAAAGTCCGTCGCATGAAACGACCGGACAAAGATTTCCGTTTCTTGAATCATTAGCGATCCCTCCATTCTGGTTCAAGTAATCCGTACAGTAACATATCATGCCGCTCTCCATCTCGTCGTAAAAAGGCACGGTATCTACCTTCCTGAACGAATCCAAGGCGTTCGTACAACTTAACCGCACGTGTATTATACTCAAAGACCGTCAATTGAATCCGGTACAGGTTCAGCTCTAAGAAGGCGTACTCTAGTATCGTCTGTAGCGCATCCGTCGCATATCCTTGCCCTTCACAATCCGGATCGATGCCGATCATCAGCCATGCTGTTCCGTGTGTCGGTAATATATCTTCTAATGCGACGACCCCGATCATCCGTTCATCTTCAAAACTGCGAATGGCAAAGCGGAACGTCTCCGGTGCATCCGTCGCCATCATCTGTTCAATCTTTTCTTTCGATAAGTGACGGTATGGCGTCGCACTAAAATGGCGGGCAAACGTTACATCGTCAAGTAGTCGTTGCATCACTTCGGTATCTTCTGATTGAAAACGCGTCAGACGAGTATGATGACCTTCCAGTAGTTTTTTCAATTTTATCCCCCTCTCTACTAAAAACCGAAAAACGCTAACCCTTTTTCAGAGTTAGCGTACTGTGCTCATAAAACTTTTTCGAGGAATTTTTTCGCCCGGTCCGTTTTCGGATTATCGAAGAGCTCAACCGGTGAACCTTCTTCCATCAAAATGCCTTCATCAAGGAACAGGACACGATCTGCGACCTCTTTAGCGAAGCCCATCTCGTGTGTGACGATGACCATCGTCATCCCACTTTCCGCCAGCTGCTTCATGACATCAAGTACTTCGTTGACCATCTCTGGGTCAAGCGCAGACGTTGGTTCATCGAACAACATGACGTTCGGTTCCATCGCAAGGGCGCGTGCGATCGCGACCCGTTGTTTTTGTCCACCTGACAACTGGTTCGGATAATTATCGCGTTTTTCCGCTAGACCGACACGTTCCAGTAACGTCTCCGCCCGTTTAATCGCTTCGTCTTTTGAGATACCGAGGACGTTGATCGGTGCGTACGTCAAGTTATCAAGAACCGACTTATGCGGGAACAAGTTGAACTGTTGGAACACCATGCCGATGTTCTGACGTGCTTTTGAGATATTTGCTTTTGGTTTCGTTAATTCGAAACCATCAACAATGATCGTTCCACTCGTTGGTTGCTCAAGTAAGTTGATACACCGTAAAAATGTTGATTTACCAGACCCCGACGGTCCGATGACAGCGACGACTTCACCGCGTGTAACCGTCGTCGAGATACCTTTTAATACTTCTAATTTTCCGAACTGCTTATGCAAATCGGTGACTTGGATCATAGGTTCCATCTGATTACCCACTCTTTCTCATAGCTTTTTCGACTTGTTGGCCTATCAAGCTCAATCCCATGACAAGAACAAAATATACGAATCCGGCAAACAATAACGGTTCGAAATAAATCGCCTTTTCTCCTCCGACAATTTGCGCGCGGCGCATGACGTCGAGCACGCCGACCGTCGAGACGAGCGCCGACTCCTTCGTCAACGTGATCAATTCGTTCATGATCGCTGGAAGGATGTTTTTAAAGGCTTGCGGTAAAATGATCGAACGGAGTTGTTTGAAATACGAAATACCGAGCGCGTCCGCTGCTTCCCATTGCCCGCGATCAACAGCCTGAATCCCTGCCCGGATGATTTCCGAGATATACGCTCCAGAGTTTAGGGAGAAGGCGATGATTGCTGATTGATATCCTGTCGTGACATATCCTGTCAACTGCGGTAATCCGAAATGGACGATCGCGAGTTGCAGGATCAATGGCGTTCCCCGGAAAATCGCTGTGTACGCATGACCGATGAAACGGAGGATTCGACTCTTCGTGATTTTCAGTGCCGCGACGACGATTCCGATCAACATCCCGGCAATGGCTGCGACGATGACGACTTGGAAGAGGACCGGAATGCCCTCGAGAATATATGGAATTGAATCTTGAATCTTTGTAAAGTCTATCATAATCAATCTCCTAACGTCGCACAAAAGGGATGAGGTTACCCCCACCCCCATGCACTTGACTTATTTTGCTTCTTTTTGGAACCATTCTTCTGCTAATTTATCGATTTCACCACTGTCGATCATCTTCTTCAGCTCTTTGTTGAAATCGTCACGCATCTTATCCCCTTTTTTGAAGGCGATCGCTGAACCAGCTGGACCATCTTCTTTGATCTGATACGTTTTCAATGATGCATCTTGATCCATATATTTGACGGCAACTGCATCCTCGATGATGAGGGCATCAATCCGACCTGTATTCAATTCTTGAATGATTTCTGGAATCTTGTTCAATGGAACCGTTTCACTGTCCTTGTAGCGATCTTTCGCGAGTCCCTCTTGGATCGAACCAAGCTGGACACCGATTTTCTTACCTTTTAGTTCATCTTCTGAACTGATCGCTTTATCCTTCGTCATGACCAAGTTTTTCGATTCGAAGTAAATATCCGTGAAGTCAGCGTTTTTCTTCCGCTCTTCCGTCGGTGTCATGCCCGCCATGACGAAATCGACACGACCTGAGCTGAGGGCACCAAGTAAGCTACCAAATTCCATATCTTCGATTTTTAGTGTATACCCAAGATTTTTCGTGACTTCTTTGGCGATCGCAACATCGAAGCCGACGATGTCCTCTCCTTTTTTCGTATCGATGTATTCAAATGGGAAGTAATCCGCTGACGTTCCCATCGTCAATACTTTATCGCTTTTGCTTGATCCACCTGTTGATTCTTCCGACGCGCCACATGCTGCCATCGTGACTGCCAGAATGCCTGCCATTGCCGTTGCTAATAATTTTTTCATTCGAGTTTTCCCCTTCCAACGCTCAATTGTCAGAACTTTAACAATAGTATGACTTATGTGTATGTCCAATTCAATACCGAAAAGCCTGACCTGTTCTATTGCTTTTAGGATATACGAATATTTATTCACTGTAAAGCATAAATATATAAATTTTTTTGACTTTCTATTCATAAATCATGCATAAATGACTTTTTATACAATTTTGCAAACGCTTTCAATATTGAAATTTATTATGCTAATCTTATGAATACACAAAAAAAGACCCCTTTATCAGGAGCCTTCTTTGCTTATGCGTAGATTTCAATCAATGATTCAAGTTTGTCGACGACCTCTTCTGCCGTGAACGATTCGATGTCGAACCGCTCGACCATCGAGAGGATGTTTCCATCTTGCATTAATGCAAATGATGGAGATGAAGGTGGATAACCTTCGAAGTATTCACGCGCACGGTCTGTCGCTTCACGATCTTGACCAGCAAATACCGTAACGAAATGATCGGGCTTGATGCCCTCTTTCCGATTAACGTACGCTGCAGCAGGACGGGCGATCCCGCCAGCACATCCACATACTGAATTGACAAGGACAAGTGTTAGCCCTTCGCGTTTCATTGCTTCATCCACGCTCTCTGGCGTCGTTAATTCTTCAAATCCAGCAGCTTGCGCTTCTTTGCGGGCTGTTTGGACGACATCTTCAAAATACATTTGGAAATCCATCGTATTGCCTCCTTTGATTCGTTCTCCTTCTTATTGTACGAGTTTCGATGAAATCTGTCCAAGTCTGCCGCTTAATTCAGTTTCTAAAAATGGTCGGGCATGCAACAAATCACGAAAAGCGATGTAGCGGTCGATTTTTGCTTCCGTTGGTCGCTTGTTTTGTTTGTATGCCCGAATCAAGATGTTCTTCGGTGTGTGCTCAAGATCGATGAATTCGAGCAACTGCGCTTCATATCCGACGAGCGTTAGCAACTCGGCACGAATCGAGTCTGTCGCCAGTGACGCGAATTTTTCTTTGATCAGTCCGTGCTGGAGCATGACATCGAGTGGCGAACAGTCCAGTTGACGGTTCAATTCCTTTTGACAGCACGGTACGCTCAGGATGACCGATGCATTCCAGTCAACAGCTCGCGCGAGTGCGACGTCGGTTGCGACATCACAAGCGTGAAGTGTCACCATCAGGTCGACTTCCGTCTCCTCTGTGTAATCATGAACGTCCCCGACGCGAAATGTCAGATCGGTATAATCCAAATCACGCGCAATTTGCGTACATTCTTCGATGACTTCTTTCTTTAAATCAAGACCTGTCACTTCGAGGTCAAATCCTTTGACGACTTTTAGATAATGATAGAGAGCGAACGTCAAATACGACTTCCCGCAGCCAAAGTCCAAGATCCGGAGTTTTTTTCCTTTTGGTAAGGCAGCGATGCTATCCTCGACGAATTCAAGAAATCGATTGATTTGTTTAAACTTATCGTACTTCTGTTTTTTGACCTGACCCGCTTCCGTCATGACGCCCAAACGAATCAGAAACGGAACCGGTACACCGTCTTCTAATAGATAGGTTTTTTTGCGGTCATGCGACAAGAGAGCTTTCATCGGTTCCTTTTTGGATGTCTTGAGCGCGACTTTCATCTTTTTCGAGAGCTGGAATTGCCATTCGTCTTCTTCAAAACGGAATAAGAATTGGCGGAATTCCGTGAACCAGTCATCAAGTCGCCCGACGAAATCGTCCATTAAAATATTTTCATGCTTCATAACGCGTTCAAATTGAAACTCAACCTGCATCATCACCGTATCTCTTAATAGAATCGGTTTTACCTTGATTCGTCGGAGATCATTTGATTTTTGACGCGGATTACTTATCGTTGCATGGATCAGTGTTCCTTGCGTGATTTGCGAGGCAAGACCCGCTTTTAATTCATGTAGTTCCACTAGTCGTCCCGTCCTTTTCTGATGTTCTTTCGAAACTGTAGCAAATTCGTACCTGTTCGACAAGTTTACACGCTTCATCATTCGCACGTAATCAATAAGGAGGAATTCATCATGTTCAAAAAAATTCTCTCACAAATCGGAATCGGTGCAGCAACGGTCGATACACGCTTGACGGATGATCGCTGTGAACCAGGCGGTCAAATCCATGGTGTCGTCCATATCAAAGGTGGAAACGTCGATCAAGAAATTGACCGGATTTACCTTGAATTCAACACGCAGTACAAACAAGAAGTCAATGATAGCACGACGTTTACGACCTTCACGCTCGACCGGTTTGCCTTAAATGAAGCGAAGTTCACGATCGAAGCGGGTGTCGAGCGGGAAATTCCATTCACTCTACGTGTTCCACTGAATACGCCACTCTCCGTCAGCCAATCGAAATCGTGGATCGAAACGGGTCTCGACATCGCCCAAGCCGTTGATCCATCTGACCGTGACGCCGTCATCGTCGAAGCAAACCGCTACCAAGCAACAGTCTTAGATGCGATGGAGTCACTTGGCTTCCGATTGAAAAAAGCCGACACGGAAAAATTACCTGGACGATTCCGGAAAGATTTACCGATTGCTCAGGAGCTTGAGTATTCAGCACGCAATACACATTACGCTCATAAACTGGATGAGATCGAAATCATCATGCTTCAAGACGGATCTGGGATTGATTTAATCGTCCAAGTCGACCGTCGTGCGCACAGTCTCGGATCATTGTTTAGTGAAATGGCTGGTGCGGACGAGTCGATGATCAAACTGCGTCTTTCGAATAGTGAACTACAGGATAAGTCGTTCGTCGAACGCCAGCTGACAAGCATCGTGGAGCGCTATAGCTGATCATTCGAAATTACTTGAAAGTGATTCCTCTTCAGGAGGGAATCACTTTTTTTCATTCAAGTCAGTCTACCTAAAAATAACTTTGAAATTTATTTCAATTTGAAATCGTTTGCAAATAAAATATTGTTTTAAAATAACCCCCTTGCTATACTGTCCGTATTGAAAAGAATTACAGTCACGGTTTGACTAAAGGAGGACATACATCATGAAAAAAATCGGACAGTTCACGTTAACAGCAGGACTCGCAACATTACTTATCTCAAGTAGTTTGCCTGTCATGGCAGAGGCAGGGTCTTCAGCCGATCGGATCAGTCAAAAAATCGACACGATGACACTCGAACAAAAAATCGGGCAAATGATCATGCCCGATTTCCGGCAGTGGAATGGTAGCAATCATACGTCGCTTGCTCCAGAAGTCGCGAACATCATCGACCGCTATGATTTAGGTGGCGTCATCTTGTTTGCTGAAAACGTCAGCGAAACCGAACAGACGACGAAACTCGTTCATGATATGCAAGAAGTCGTCAAACAAGACGACAGCAACGATATTCCGCTTTTCGTCACGATCGACCAAGAAGGTGGCATCGTCACTCGGCTCGGAACAGGAACGAACTTACCTGGCAATATGGCTTTAGGCGCGACTCGAAGCAGTGCATATGCGAATGATGCCGGTCATATCATCGGTTCCGAACTGCATGCACTTGGTATCAATGTCAACTTCGGTCCGGATCTTGATGTCAACAGCAACCCTGGAAATCCCGTCATCGGTGTCCGCTCGTTCTCGAGTGATCCGGCGCTCGTCGGCACGCTCGGTTCTGCTTTGATGAAGGGGATTCAGGATGAAGGCGTCGCAGCGACCGCCAAACACTTCCCTGGTCACGGCGATACAGCGACCGATTCCCACTATGGCTTGCCCGTCGTCGACCGCTCCTTGCAGGAGCTGGAACAAGTCGAGCTCGTCCCGTTCAAGCGAGCCATCGCTGAAGACATCGATATGGTCATGACGGGACATATCGGAATGCCGCAAATCGAACCCGAAGTCGTCACGTCGAAAAACGGTACCTTCCCGTTACCTGCGACGTTATCGGATGACGTCATCACGGGCGTACTGCGCGAAAAGCTCGGCTACGATGGCATCGTCATCACGGACGCGTTGAACATGCAGGCGATCGCTGATAACTTTACAGAATCAGAAGCCGTCTTGAAGACGTTTGACGCCGGAGTCGACATCGCGCTCATGCCGACGATCCTCCGTTCCGAGCAAGATGTCGAAAAGCTCGACCAGATTTTTAAAGACGTGATCGCAGCGGTCAAAGATGGTCGCCTTTCAGAGAAACGAATTGATCAATCGGTCGAGCGGATTCTGACGCTGAAGGCAGAACGCGGAATATGGAACGGTACGACTGATTCGACATCCCTAGCTGAAAAAATCGCGCAAGCGAACCAAATCGTCGGCAGTCCCGAGCATAAAGCAAAAGAACGCGCGATGACGGAAGCCGCGGTCACACTCGTGAAAAATGATCAGCGGACGTTACCATTCAAACCGAAAAAGAATGCCAACGTTCTTGTGATCGCTCCGGCGGCGGATCAGACGGACAGCATGAAAAAGACGATCGCTTCCTTACCGAAGAACCGGAACTGGCACGTGACGACAGCGAATTACTCGGCTACTACGCTACCGATCGACCAAAACCCGACATTACGGGCGCAACTCGATGCAGCAGATTACATCATCGTCGGCTCCAACGTCAACACGAGTGCTAAACTACTCCCTACTGCACCAGAACAAGCCATTCCGGCTTCGATCTTCCGCTATGCGAAACAAACGGATACACCATCCGTCCTGCTCAGTCTCCGTAACCCATACGATGTCGCTGTTCAACCGGACGCACCGGCACATGTCCTCGTCTATGGCTTCAAAGGCGACCCGAACGGTCCAGACTCCGAAGCAGGCAATCTGAAATCAGCGGGACCGAACCTGCCTGCAGGTATCCGAGCAATCTTCGGAACGTTCAAACCGCAAGGCACTTTACCGGTTGATGTGCCGGTCTTTCAGAACGGTGTCTTTACCGACAAACTGCATCTCGAATTCGGTGACGGCTTTAAAAACTGGAAAAAATGATGACGTGATACACCAAAAGACCGAAGCTCCTTAAAGGATGCCTCGGTCTTTTAATGATTGATACGGATATTCAGCTTCTTCTTTCGCACGATGGTAGACGCGGTATAACCAATAAGTCAGTAGTGCATAGACGACGATGACAAGAACAGCAGAAATGTAACTCCCCATGCTATACGCTACCTTAAAGTTACGTGTCGAAGCGGATATACCGGATAACACGATTAATATCGGAATGATGTATCCAATAAATCTTACTTTGACTTTACCAAGCATTCGTTGTACAGCATATGCTGCACTGATTACAAGTGCAATCACGATGATTTCCATTCCAATCCCTACTCTCACTAAATGGTATTCCTAATTCTACCATCTAGCGATTCAAGAAGATACCGCTCGTGCTGGAATCGTTTCGTAAACTGACGCAAACGTCTCTTCCGTCCACCCCATGTGCCAGAAGAGTAACTCATAGTAACAACTCGTCACGAAATGACGTTTCATCCGCTCGCGTTCCGTCGGGCTTGCTTGCTCCGCTAGCGCATCAAGCCGTGCAATCTGTTCAAAGACGACCTTTTCAAACCATTCCGAGCTGTACGTGTCGATCCATTGCTGATAGATTTTTTCTTCCGGTGTACACGTCAGTAATTGCTGTCCGACTTCATAATACAACCAGTAACATGGCAAGATGGCAGCAATCGTCTCACCGAGCGTTCCTTCACTCGCATGATGCATGTGGGATACATACGCATATGCTGTCGGTGCCGGTTCAAATGCTTCAAGGTCTGCTGCCGTAATACCGAGCGGCTCAAAAAATGATTGATGTAAGCTCAGCTCTGCCTCATAAGTCGAAGTCGCATGTTCGGCAAGTGTCGCGATCGTCGCGAAGTCGTCTGCTTTTGACGCTGCCTTCGCTTGAATCTTCGCAAAGTGTTTTAAGTAATAGGCATCCTGCATGACGTAATGCCGAAATTTCGAGAGTGGTAACGTCCCCTCTCCGATTCCTTGAACGAATGGGTGCGTAAAACTACTGTCCCAATACGCTTGTGCCGCTTGTTTGATTTCTTGTGTGAATGTCATGATCTCATCCTCCTCGTTTAGTATGAAACGAAAAAACACCACCCCGAAACACACGGGCATGGCGCAAGAAGAACAAGACTTGACGCCACTTCCCTCCGTAAGTACGAACTTAATCAGGTTCAAAGGGTCCGAACGTCTTCGTTCGTCTCAGTCAGCCTACTGACTCCCCTAGTGGTCATTATTCGATTCCCATCCACTATAGCATGCTGAAAACGGAAGTCAAGTTGTCCTCTTTTCGCTATACTATGGAGTGTCAGAAGACGGATACCATCTCCATCTGCAGACCGATTCCGAACAGACATCGTTCCCGTACACTAAATTTAGTACCTGATACTATAATTCATTCTGTTACTTACAATTGGAGGATTTTATTATGCATACACCAACAAAAATCATGGCATCAGCCATTATCGCTTCTGCTCTATTACTTCCGACAGCCGCATCCGCCGAACAAGTCGTCGATAAGACAATCGTCACACTCGGGGAGTCGCTCGGCGCAAAGGATAAAGCATGGGTGCTTTCACGTCTTAATGCACCGGAAGGGATCACACCGATCATCGCAACCTCTGCTGACGAGGAAAAATATCTCGGGAAAAACATCCCACAGTCGCAAAAAGGTGGCAACATGTATTCCTCGGCTAAAATCGAACTGACGGAAAAAGGAGATGGGCTCTCCGTCTCGACGGAGAACATCACGTGGGTGACAAAGGATATGTATCTCAACGCTCTCGTCACAGCGGGTGTCAAAGATGCCGACATCACGATCACTTCTCCCTACAAGGTGACCGGGACTTCAGCTCTGACAGGAATCATGAAAGCGTACGATCAGACTTCTACTGAAACCGGGATTAAGTTAAGTGACGAACGCAAGGATCTAGCACAGCAAGAATTATCAGTCACATCAGACGTCGGGAAAACGGTCGGCACGGATAAGGTCGCTGACTTGATGAATGAGATCAAGGCTGAGATCGCCAATCAAAAACCGGAAACCAAAGTCGAGATCGAAAACCTGATCGTCCAAGTCATTCAAAATAACAATATCCAGTTGTCTGACGCACAAATGGACCGGTTGACGAATCTATTCAATCAAATGGAGCAAGCGAACATCAACTGGGGACAAATCGAAAGTGGACTAAAAAATGCGGGACAAGATATCCATGCCTTCGCAACTTCAGAAGAAACGAAAGGGTTTTTTGCTAAACTATTCGATGGACTTAGTGACTTCTTCAGTTCAATCGCGGGTGTGTTCAAATAATTCAGACTTCCGTAACTGACAAAAAAATAGTAAACTAAATGTATCTGAAACGAAAGGTGGTGTGAAAAGATGGACTTTGCCGCGTGCAAACACTGGTTGATGGAACAATTGTATCTGTTGCGCGCGATTTTTCATGGAATGGCGTTCTAAGGCACCCGTCTGCCCTTTTTTAGAACTTCATGATTGAAAAATACAGCAAAGCGCATCTTTCACACGTTAGGGAGAGTGCTGTTTGCGCTCTCCTTTTTTTGATGCGCGCGAAAGGATCAACTGATTATGATGATTTGCGACATTCAACACCTGACCAAACAATTCGGAGGCGAGACAATTTTAACGGATGTTTCCCTCTTCTTAAACGAACACGACCGTGTCGGTCTGATTGGACGAAACGGGAGTGGTAAAACGACATTACTCCGCTTGCTTGCTCGCCTTGAGCAACCGGACGGTGGTGTCATCTATCAAAAGAGCGGTTTGACGATCGGCTATTTGGAACAACTTCCTGTATATAGTGAGACGATGACCGGACTCGACGTCCTTTGGACAGCGTTTGAAGACATCCTCGCGATCCGTTCTCGGATGCAACAGTTGGAGCAAATGATGGCGACAGCACCAGAGAATCTTGATATGTTACTCGCGCGATATGCGGAAGCGACGAATGCGTTCGAACAAAAGGATGGTTATCTACTCGACTCGAAAATCGAGCGCATGGTGAACGGGTTACACCTTCGTCCGTTACTCACGCGTCCTTTCCACCAGTTGAGCGGTGGTGAACAGACAAAGATTTGTCTTGGTCGCATGTTACTCATGGAGCCAAATCTGCTCATTCTTGATGAACCGACGAACCATCTCGATTTAGCTGCCGTTGAATGGCTGGAGCAGTTCTTACGGGACTATACAGGGACCATCCTGCTCGTCTCTCACGACCGGGTCTTCTTAGACGCCGTCGTCACCTCGATCGTTGAACTCGAAGACGGTGAACTGACAGCCTATATAGGGAACTACAGCGCGTTCGTCGTCGAACGAGAACGTCGCTTGATGGAACAGTTCCACGCCTACCAAGAGCAACAGAAAAAAATAAAGAAAATGAAGGAAGCGATTCGTCGACTCCGGCAATGGGCAAACGAAGCATCTCCACCGAGTGAGAAATTATTCCGCAAAGCGAAATCGATGGAGCGGGCACTCGAGCGGATCGAACGGATTAAACGACCACAACTCGAAGCCAAAACCGCTGACGTCTCCTTCTCTTCCACTGATCACTCGAGCCAAGTCGTCTTTCGTGCTGAAGAACTCTCGTTCGCTTACGGAACCCGTCCTATTTTTGATACCGTCTCGTTCGAAATCATGGCACAGGATCGGATCGCGATCGTCGGAACGAACGGGAGCGGAAAATCGACGTTGCTCTCACTGCTGCTTGACGAATTATCACCAGACGCAGGCACACTCACGCGTGGACCATCGAATCGGATCGGTTACCTGTCCCAGCATGCCCATTTCGAAGAGGACGCGCGGTTAATCGACTGGTTTAGAGACCGGATTGCCGTTCCGGAAGCGGAAGCCCGCCATATCCTTGCACGGTTTCTGTTCTTTGGACCAACTGTCTTCCGGTCTATTTTTTCACTGAGCGGAGGCGAACGTGTGCGATTGCAGCTCGCCGTCCTCGTTCATTCGTCGATTAACGTCTTGATTCTCGATGAGCCGACGAATCATTTAGATATTGAATCAAGAGAGACACTGGAAGAAGCACTCGAGAATTTTTCTGGTACAATGATCGCTGTCTCACACGACCGTTATTTCTTGAATCGTCTTTTCTCGAGAATCATTTGGCTTGACCACCAAATTACTTCGTATGCTGGAAGCTATGCTTACGCAGTGGAGAAACGACAAGCCGTTCGTGCCACACCACCTCAAATAAATTATGAGAAGAAATCGAGTATTTCAAAGCGTTCGAATACGCCTTCGAAAGAACAGTCCATCGAACAACAAATTGAAGAGCTAGAATTTCAAGTCATGCACCTTGATGCCATTCTCTCTCATGTATCCGAGGAAGAAGAATGGATGACGGTCGAGATGAAAAAAGAAGCATTGTTACAAAAAATTGAAGGTTTGTATGAGCGCTTAATTCTAGAAACTTGAACTAACATGATTAGTCCTCCTTTGACTTGGGAAAATAGGAACAGATACGTCAAAGGAGGAATTCATCTTGTCTCAAGCCATGTTGATTATCAACCCGTCTTCTGGAAAAGAACTCGGAAAAAAACACGCGACGCTCGCTGAAGAGACGCTTGCTACTCGTTTTGAAACCGTCGACGTCCGGTTCACGGAAAAAGAACTCGATGCGACGGAATTCGCACGTCATGCCGCTCAGTCTAATTACGACGCTGTCATCGCCATGGGTGGTGATGGAACAGTTAATGAAGTCATCACCGGGATCGCAGAGCAACCGCATCGCCCGACACTCGGGATCGTGCCGCTCGGAACGGTCAATGACTTATCACGCGCTTTACACATCCCGACGGATCCCGAAGAAGCGATCCAGATTCTAGCTGATGCCCCTGCCCGACCGCTCGATATCGGTAAATATGATGACCATTACTTCATGAACGTCATTGCGGTTGGTCTGATTGCGGAAGCCGTTGAAGAAGTGAGCGTTGAACAGAAAACGTCACTTGGATCGGTCGCTTATTTCATTGAAGGTTTGAAAGCTTTTAAGGATCATAGTCCTTATCCAATCGAAATCAACTCTGCCGAAAAACAATTTGATGGAGAAGCTCACTTGTTAATCATCGCCTTGACGAATTCCGTCGGAGGATTCGAATCGTTTGCGGAAGATGCGAAGGTCGATGATGGGTTGTTGCACGGTTTCATCATTACGAAGCTCGGATTCTTCGATGCACTTCAAGCATTACCTAAACTCATCACGGGAGGCTTATCAAAGGCTGATCAAATCGAACACTTCACGACGACCCGTGTCGAGATTCGTTCAAAAGAAGAGTTACCAATCAATGCCGATGGAGACACAGCCGGTCATGTTCCCGTGACGGTTGAGGTACTGCCTCAACATCTCACTGTATATTCACCATCCTCCACTGACTAACGTTATATGATCAAAAAAAAGGAACCGACGCTTTGTCGGTTTCTTTTTTTACTTAAAAATCCATTACAATATATGTTAATAATGCGTAATTTTGAAATACATTTGAAATATTTCTGTGTTATTGACGATGCTATAATCATCTCAGGCGAAAAAACATCCCCTAAAATAAATAAATATACATAAAATCTTACAATTTTGTAATGATCCGTTCTGTCGCTTCAGATTTTTAAGGAGGAAATACACTCAATGAAACGTTTACTTACAACAATGACAATGACAGCTTTGGTAGTTTCAGGTTTTGCAACAACGAGTGCTTCAAAAGTTGAAGCTGCAACGACATATAAGGTAAAGGTCACAGCCGACGGACTTCGTGTCCGGACAGGTCCATCAACGGCTTATAAAATCGTCGGTAGCGTCAATACAGGACAGACATTCAATTATCTTGGTGTTTCTGGTTCATGGACAAAAATTTCATACGGCGGTGCATCACGCTATGTTTCTTCTACATATGTAAAAAAATACAGTACGACGACTTCATCAAAAGCAACGACTGGTTTCTCGCGTCCAGCTAGCGGTCCGATCACACAAGGATACGGTGCGGCGAGTGGTGTTTATGGTTACACGTTCCACAATGGCATCGATATCGGTGCTCCGACGGGCACACCAATCTATGCTTCAGCTGCTGGAAAGGTCATCACATCTCGTTACTATGGTGCATACGGTAATCATGTCATGATGACACATACGGTCAACGGTATCCAGTACACGACGGTCTACGCACATATGAACAGCCGAGCTGTTTCTGTTGGACAAACGATTGCTAAAGGAACAAAAATTGGTACAGTCGGGGCGACAGGAAATGCATTCGGTGCCCACTTACATTTTGAAATGCACCGTGGTTCTTACATCTATAGTGGTACATCGGCTGCAAACAGCGTCAATCCACTCAATTATTTCAACTAAGCTTCATTCACCGGACTTCTCCTCACGAGAAGTCCGGTTTTTTGTTTCAGATGAAATCTCCTGATAGGAGTGGTACGGTATATTCAAGGCTCTCATCCATATAGGAGGCGAATCACATGAAAAGAACTATTCCCCTGATGCTATCGGCATCTTTCGGCGTGACGCTGCTTGCCGGTTGTCAAGATCAGCCTACACCTGAAGAACGGCTTGATGCCTACATCAAACTTTGGGAAAAACAAGATTACGATAAAATGTATACGTACGCGAGTGCAGCTACTAAAAAAGAATACGGTAAAAAAGAATTCATCAAGCGGACGAAACAGTTGTCGAAATCGCTTAATATCCAAAAGTTATCCGTCGAACGAAAGAAAGCGAAAGAAGCAACGGATGACGAAAAAGCGTCCCTTCTTGTTCGAATTTCTTTTGATACGGTTGCAGGAGCCGTTGCTTATGATAAACAAGTCCCGCTGACATTCGAAAAACAAGGGGAAACGGAAAACTGGTTCATCGACTGGGACTCTTCTTTCATCCTAAAAGACTTTAAAAAAGAAGATAAGGTTCAGTTAGAAACCGTTGAAGGCAAACGTGGTGATTTACTCGACGCGAACAATAAACCGCTCGCGACCTCTGGAAAAGGATATGCTGTCGGTGCAACTGCAGGACAACTTAAAGATGTCGCACAAGTTGCCGAGTTGCTCGACCGTCCTACCTCATCGGTCGAAGATTCCTTAAAAGCAAGTTGGGTCAAGGACGGACAATTCGTTCCGCTTAAAACACTAGTCGATGAAACGACGGTATCGAAATTGCGTGACATTCCTGGAATCAGCGTCAAAGAGACGGAAGTCCGGACATATCCACTCGGTAAGGCCGCTTCACACTTGATCGGTTATATCGGTTCGGCGACAGCAGACGAGATTAAAGAATCAAAAAATAAAATCCAAGCTGGCGAACAAGTCGGGAAACGGGGTCTTGAACAAGTCCTTGATGATCGGTTACGCGGTAAAGCCGGTGCGAAGATCGCACTTCAGAAGAAAGACGGATCAAGCGTTACTGTCGCTGAAACGAAACCGACGGATGGTGAGGATATCCCGTTGACGATTGATGCTACGCTCCAAAAAAAGACATATGACACGATGAAAGAAGATCCAGGAACGGCATCGGCAATCGATCCGCGGACCGGTGAGACGCGTGTCTTACTCAGCTCCCCGGGCTTTGATCCTTCTGAATTCATGTCGGGCATCTCACAAGTACGACTTGATGAACTGACGCAGGACCCAGATCAACCGTTGTTGAACCGATTCACGAGTGCCTTCGCACCTGGTTCGACACAAAAACCATTGACGGCCGCCGTTGGCTTAAAGAGTGGAACACTCGACCCGGAAAAAGCCTATACGATCAATGGACTGAAAAATAAGATCGATGGTTTTAACGTCACGCGGATTCACGAGACACCAGCACCCGTTAATCTGCACAATGCGCTCGTTTATTCAGATAACATCTATTTCGCCCGTTCTACACTCGAACAGGTCGGAACGAAAGCGTTCACGTCTGGTCTTGAAGCACTCGGCTACGGAGAGAAGCTACCGTTTACGTATCCGTTACGCGCTTCCCAAATCTCAAACGACGGGACGATTGCTTCAGATGGACAGCTGATGGATACGTCCTACGGACAAGGACAGATGCTGACGAACATCCTCCATCTAGCGTCGATGTATGAAATTTTCTTGACCGATGGAACAATCTATCGTCCGACTCTTTTACAAGAGGAAAAAACGAAGCAAGTCTTCAAAAAAGATCTACTAGATGCGAAAGACGCGAAGATGATTCGCGATGATCTCTATGACGTCGTTCATAACGGCTATACACTCCCGGCTGACATCAAGGAAGTCGATGTTGCCGGTAAGACCGGTACGGCAGAATTGAAAAAAGCAGGTGAAACCGATGGAAAAGAGAATGGCTTCTTTGTCGGTTACGATAACGACAAAAAAGATCTTCTTGTTGCCATCATGATCGAATCGGTCGAAAAAGAAGATCGCGGCAGTCCGTATGTATCGGGACTCGTCGCCGAAGTACTCAAACAAAATCGGTGATTGGAGTGATTGTTTGATGATCCGCACTAGCCGTACTTCAGACCTCTCTGCCCTGCTTTTCTTGACGGCAGAGACGTTCGAGCATCATAAGCGGTTATCACCACATTTTCATCCAGATGTTTTGACGCCTTACACACTGGAGTCCTTAGGACAAATGCTCGATTCAGAACAACACCTCTGTCTGACGTCGCTCGACGGAGACGACATCACCGGTTACTTGTTTGGTAAATGGACGGCACCAGCACCTGACCGGTTCAAGCCCGTTCGGATCCTGAACGTCACCGACGTTGGTGTCACCTTTTCCCATCGTTCATCGGGAATTGGTCGCCAGTTGATGCAGGCGGCGGAAGAATTCGCACTCGAGCGAGGTATTGATGCTGTTCGCTTAAACGTTTGGGCGGTCAATAACCGTGCCGCCATGTTTTATGAGGAACTTGGATTCGAACCGCTGTATACGAACTTGCAGAAGTCGCTCATTCAACAGTGACAGCTATACGAAAAAGGGACTGACTCAAAAGTCAATCTCCATAAAACAAGGGTGGCAGAATGATGATCTGCCACCCTTTTCTCGTAAAAAATGACGCGTCATACGCCACTCCTACAGGAAAAGCACATTTATGCGCTTCAGAGACAAACAAGACCCGTTTCCCTGCTATTCAAGCAGGAAAACGGGCTTGTGTCTCGTCTGAGGAAAGGGCGTAAAAAGACGCGTCATTCTTTTTCCTTTTTATTAATGCGACGGCGTCGCCGCAAGACGTGCTGCCATCAACTGTTGAATCGTTTCTCGATCGTTCTGATGGAGTAGGTCGACGATCTTACTGCCAACGATGACACCCGAGACCGGGCGGCTCAATTGTTTGACATGTTCCGGTGTACTGATCCCGAACCCGGCAAGGACTGGTACTGGACTATTTGCTGCGACGTTCGCTAAGTGGTCTTCAAGCGCCGTATCAAACGTCGTCTGTCCGCCTGTCGTTCCGTTGACCGTGACCGCATAAAGGAATCCTTCGCTTTTATCGGCAATCTTTTGGATTCGCTCCATCGGACTCGTCAAGGAGACGAGCTGGACGAGCGCGATGTCTGACTTGTCTTCTTGTTCAAAGAACTGTTCGCTCTGCTCAAGTGGTAGATCAGGAATGATCAGTCCGTCGACTCCGACTTCGCGACATGTCGCTAGAAATGCTGTTAATCCGTATCGGAAAATCGGATTCAAGTACGTCATCAAAACGACCGGAACATCGACAGTCTGACGAGCAACGCGAACTGCCTCGAGGACATCCTTCAGTCCAACGTTCGCTTCTAGCGCCCGGAGTCCCGCTTCTTGAATAACCGGACCATCAGCGACGGGATCCGAAAATGGAACGCCGACTTCAATCGCTGTCGCTCCGGATTCAGCGAGAAACGACAGGATCTCCGGGAGTTGATCGATTCCTCCATCTCCCCCCATGACGTACGGAATAAATGCTTTCTCTCCTTTGCTCGTAACGGTACGAATGGCTGTTTCTAATCGCATCATGCTTCCCCCTTTAGTGCGTTTCTGACAGTAACAACGTCTTTGTCGCCACGTCCTGATAAGCAGATGACGAGAATCTCTTCCTTGTCCATCTCTGCCGCGAGTTGAGTCGCGTAGGCAATCGCGTGTGCCGACTCAAGTGCCGGAATGATTCCCTCCTTACGGCTCAACAACTGAAGTGCTTCCAGTGCTTGTTCATCGGTCACGGCTTCATACTGAACACGACCGATATCTTTTAGCAAGCTATGCTCCGGACCGACGCCCGGATAATCGAGTCCAGCTGAGATCGAGTGCGCTTCCTGTACTTGACCATGTGCATCCTGTAAGAGATACATCATCGAGCCGTGCAAGACACCGACCTCTCCTTTTGTCATCGTCGCTGCGTGTTTTTCTGTGTCGATTCCGCTGCCCGCTGCTTCGATTCCGTATAATTTTACATCTGTATCATCGATGAACGGATGGAACATCCCGATCGCGTTACTGCCGCCGCCGACACAAGCGACGATCGCCTCTGGCAGACGCCCCTCTTTTTCAATGATTTGACGTCGTGTCTCTTTTCCAATGACCGCTTGGAAATCACGCACGAGTTGTGGGAATGGGTGTGGTCCGAGAACAGAACCCATCAAGTAATGCGTGTCTTCGACATGTTTGACCCAGTAACGGAGTGCTTCATTGACGGCATCTTTGAGTGTCCGACTGCCTTGTGTGACCGGGATGACGGTTGCTCCGAGTAACTCCATCCGGAAGACATTCAACTCTTGACGACGGACGTCCTCTTCGCCCATGAAGATGACACACTCGAGATCGAGCAAGGCACAGACCGTCGCAGTCGCGACACCGTGTTGTCCTGCCCCTGTCTCAGCAACGATTTTCCGTTTCCCCATCCGTTCAGCCAGTAACGCTTGACCGATCGTATTGTTGATTTTATGGGCACCGGTATGGTTCAAGTCTTCTCGTTTCAAATAGATCTTTGCGCCACCAATCGTTTGCGTCAAATGTTCGGCAAAATAAAGTGGTGTTTCACGTCCAACGTATTCTTTCAGCAATTCGTCCATCCGTGCTTGAAACGCTGGATCTTCTTTTACGGTTGCGTATGCTTCTTCGAGTTCGATTACCGCGTGCATCAATGTTTCCGGAATGTAGCGTCCTCCGTATTTACCGTATTGTCCGAGTGTATCCGGTTGTGCGTAGCTCATGCTTCTCTCTCCTTTACGGCATCTGCGAATGCCTGCATTTTGATGGGATCTTTCCGTCCGTCCGTCTCGATGCCACTTGAGACATCAACGGCGAACGGGTGATATCGTTTGATTGCTTCTCTTACGTTTCCTGCTGTCAAGCCACCGGCAATGAATAGTGGACGATCGGCTTGAATGTCTCGTGACCAGTCGAATGTCTCGCCACTTCCAGCAACCGGTGCGTCGACGAGCAAATACTCCGTCTGTTGCTCTACTTCTGCGATGTCCGTCACGGGAATCGCTTGAATGATCGGAACCGGTAGCTTGCCGTCCGGGATCGTCCCATGAATTTGGACGAGATCTAGCTCGACTTGCTCGACGGCGTCGGTCACCTGCTGATAGGTCGGGGAGACGAAAACGCCGACGACCTGGACCGTACTCGGAATGTCGCGTCTAAGACGTGCTGCCTCTGCCAGCGTGACCTGTCGTTTACTTTTAGCAAAGACGAAGCCGATGTAGTCCGCTAAGCGAACTGCCGCTTCGACATGTTCTCTTTCCCGGAGACCACAGAACTTAATCCGTGTCATACGCGAACGCCACTCACTTCTCGGATGAAGACTTGTGGATCGTCTGCCCGCATCAATGTCTCACCGACGAGGATCCCGTCTGCACCGGCAGCATGTAACAACTGTGCTTCCTCGACCGTCTTGATGCCACTCTCACTGATGTACCGGACGTCTGGTTGTTTCTGTTCGAGTAATCCGATCGATGTCTGTAAATCGACTTCGAACTTCTTCAAGTTGCGGTTGTTGATGCCGATGATTTGCGCACCGATCGCCTCTGCCCGGCGTAATTCCTCTTCGTCATGGACTTCGACTAAGACCTCAAGCCCTTCCGCATAAGCATATGCATATAAGTCAGCAAGTGTCTCCTGCTCGAGAGCAGCGACGATCAAGAGAATCAACCGTGCCCCGTGTGCTTTAGCACGATCGATCTGAATCCGGTCGATGATGAAATCCTTACAGAGGACGGGGATGTCGACTGCTGCAGCGACTGCCGCTAAATCGTCCATCGATCCTTTGAAGTACGTCTCGTCCGTCAAGACGGAAATGACGGTCGCCCCACTCGCTTCATATTGTTTTGCCTGAGCGATGACGTCGACGTCGAGTGCGATTGCCCCTTTCGATGGCGACGCTCGTTTGATTTCCGCGATGACGGATAAATCCGCTCCCGCTAGTCGTTGCTTAATCGACGGCTTCAATGCCTCTCGATCAATTCGTTCGACCCCGTTTAATTTTAATTGCAGGACTTCTACTCGTTTCGTTTCGATGATGCGATCTAAGATATTCATCCGATTGCTTCCTCCCGTGTCATTTGTCGTAATTGGTTCAATCGTTCCATCGCTCGTCCTGAATCGATGCTATCTGCTGCTAAGGCAATTCCTTCTTGAATCGTCTTCGCTCGATTTGCTGCAAAGAGGGCAATTCCGGCATTGAGTAGGACCGTGTCGCGATAAGCACCATGCTCACCACCCAGGACTTGCAGTAAAATCGTCGCATTTTCTTGTGCACTACCTCCACGGATCGCTTCAAGCGGTGCGGTCTTTAGTCCGACTTCCTCCGGGTGAAGACTGAAGCGGATCAGCTCACCTTCGTCGAGTAAGACGAGTTGGTTCGTTCCGGCAAGGGATGCTTCATCCATTCCATTCGCACCATGCAAGACGATTGCCCGCTTCCGACCGAGTCGATGTAAAGTCAACGCCATCGTCTCGAGCATATCCTCCCGGTAAATTCCTAATAGTTGTGTCTTGAGTGGGACCGGATTCGTCAACGGACCGATCAAGTTAAAGATCGTTGGAATCCGCAGATCGCGTCGGACCTTCATGATTTGCTTGACGCGTGGGTGCATCCGTTGCGCAAACAAGAAGGCGATTCCGTTCGACTCGAGCTGTTCTGCTAAACGTTCTGGTGTCGCATCAAGTGAAACCCCGAGTGCTTCGAGCACATCAGCGCTGCCCGTTTTACTCGAGACACTCCGATTTCCGTGCTTCGCGACTTTCATGCCGGCACCGGCTAGGACGAAGGCGGCTGTCGTACTGATGTTGAACGATTGTGAGCCGTCGCCTCCCGTGCCGCAGTTATCCATGAAATCGCCGGTGACCGGAATGTCGAGGGCGACCTCGCGCATGATTGAAGCGAGACCGGCTAGTTCTTCTGCAGTCTCCCCTTTTGCTTTCAAGGCGACGAGAAAAGCGGCAATTTCGCTATCGGTCACGTCTTCTGCAAACAGTTCGCGTGCTGCCTGTTGCATCTCTTCATATCGTAAATGTTTTGCTTCTGCTAATTTCAATAACGTCTCTTTCATCGTTCGTCACTCCTTTGTCAATTCAATGAATCGTTTAATCATCTGCTGTCCTTGTGGTGTTCCGACGGATTCAGGATGGAACTGGATTCCGAAAGTCGGATGCGTTCGGTGCTCGAGTGCCATGATCGTCCGGTCATCCGTTTCTGCTGTGATGACGAGCTCCGTCGGTAAGTCGTTTCGAGCGACGATTAGCGAATGATAGCGCATAACCTCTAACGTTCCTGTCATTTCGTCGAAGAGTTGTCCCGATTGTCGGATCATCGATGTCTTCCCATGCATGATGACCGGCGCTTCGACGACATGTCCTCCGAATGCTTCGCCGATTGCCTGATGTCCGAGACAGACACCGAGAATCGGTACTTGACCCGAGAATTGTCGAATCAGATCGATACAGATGCCAGCGTCAGCCGGGCGACCGGGACCGGGCGAGAGGATGATGCCGTCAGGTTTCATCTCGCGTAGTTCTTCGATGCTGACCGCATCGTTTCGAATGACGTAAACGTCCGTATAAACGGATGCGTATTGGTATAGGTTATAGGTAAAAGAATCATAATTATCAATTAGGACGATCATTTCCAAACCTCCAGTAGTGATTTCGCTTTGTGTAACGTCTCCTGGTACTCGAGGCGTGGAATCGAATCGTAGACGATACCAGCCCCTGCTTGAACAGAAGCGACACCATCCTTAATCACCATCGTCCGGATAGCGAGGGCGAAATCCATATTCCCCCGAACATCGAAATAGCCGACCGCCCCGGCATATACTTCTCGTTTCACCTGTTCGTACTGGTCAATCAACTGCATCGCTCGGATTTTCGGAGCTCCCGTGACCGTCCCAGCCGGTAGACAAGAGACGAGTGCATCTGCGCCGGTCTTTCCGTCTGCTAACGTTCCTTCAACGACAGAAACGAGGTGCATGACGTTCTTGAAGCGCTCGATTTGCATGAATCGCGTCACCTCGACGGTACCAATCTGACAAATCCGACCGAGGTCGTTGCGTCCGAGATCGACAAGCATCCGGTGCTCGGCCTGTTCCTTTTCATCGTGAAGTAACTCCTCTGCCAGTCGTTCGTCCTCCTCTTTCGTCTTACCCCGGCGGCGTGTGCCGGCAATCGGATTCGTCGTCACGCGATTCCCTTTGACTTGGACCAAACTTTCCGGGGAAGCTCCGAGTACGATCGCTTCACCTAAGTCGATATAGAAGAGATAAGGGCTTGGATTGTCCTTGCGGAGCTTCCGGTAAAACTGGAACGGGTCACCTGAGAACGTCGCATCGAGGCGTTGTGAGAGCACGAGCTGGAAGACGTCGCCTTGGCGGATATGTCTCTTTGCTTGTTCGACGAGTCCTTCAAACGTCTCTTGATCCATCAACGGTTCGTAGACGACATCCCGGAGAGGACGCTCGATATCCGTTCGCTCCCGTGGTTGCTCAAGTTGTGCTTTTCGTTCTGCTAGACGTTGACGTAATTCATCACGATCAGTGATGCCACCGAGCGACGTCTGAATCAAATGGACACGATGTTCGAGATGATCGAACAGGATGATTTGGTCATATACGGCGAGTAGCGCGTCCGGTAGTTGGCGCGTTCGCTCTGGAACCGCTCCGAGTGTTTCATAGGCGCGCATCATGTCGTAACCGACATATCCGATCCCACCCGCTAAAAACGGCAGTTCCTCTTCGACGCCACCTCGGAGGATCATCTGTTGCATCAGCCGTACCGGATCACTCGTTTCCTGCGTCAATTGACCTGTCGTCAATTGTTCCCGTGTCACGGTTTGTCCCTCTGCCCGAATCATCTCCACCGGATCGACACCGATGATCGAATACCGTCCTTGATCCGTATGCGCGGAACTTTCAAGCAAACACTTCTGTGTTCCGCTCAGTTGTTGAAAAATCATGATCGGCGTCATCTCGTCGCCGTTTAGTTCAAGTTGTTCGATGATAAGTGTGTCTGTCTGAAGCATCCCTGTTCGCCTCCTGGAATATAAAAAAATCCTCCACACAGCGTATGCTGTATGGAGGACGATTATCTCGCGGTGCCACCTCTCGATTGGAACGGTTCGACCGCTCCCACTCTGTCTGATGCGTCTAAAAAGAAGAGACATCATAGCCTACGATAACGGGGGCATCCGTCGCGACCTACTTCTTCGTTCAGCCACGCTCTCATGAGACCATTCACGAAACCTCGCCGTACGGAAGTCGCACCATTCTTCCGCTCTCTGAAACGCCGATGTTGTCTCGCTACTTAACTCACTCTACGATTTGTTTGATTCGATTGTATACGAAAAGGGTCTTCTCGCCCATTCATGTAGAACATGAAGGACGGGAAGACCCGCGGTACCACCTTCGTTGACGATGCTGACACCGTCCCCTTTGAAACGAACCGGACCGTTGTCCTGATTCGTCGACCCCGATAACGGGAGGAACCCGTCAGAGCCTACTACCCATTGAAGGGATTCGGTCTGAAGCTCAGAAGGCCATTCGCTTGTTGCCCGATACTGATTCGCACCACCCATCAGCTCTCTTGAATCGTTTCACAAGTTACTTCTCTTCGTCTTTGCTATCGTGTGTTGAATTGATTCTTATATTACGATGCTTCTTCTTCCCTGTCAACTGGAAAAACTCAGTATAAGGAAAGTTGGTTTGGATCAATCGATTCGAGCGCTTGTTTGACAGCCTGTAGGAACTGTCCGGCTACGAGTCCATCGAGCACCCGGTGGTCGATCGACATACAGAGGTTGACCATATCGCGTGCTGCGAACATGCCGTTCACCCAAACTGGACGTTTGACGATTGATTCAACAGACAGAATTGCCGCTTGCGGGAAGTTGAGAATCGGTGCTGATTGGATCGAACCAAATGAGCCCGTATTGTTGACCGTAAACGTCCCGCCCTGCATCTCTGCAGATGACAACGTGCCTGCTTGTGCGCGTTTCCCGAAGTCATCGATCGCGCGTGCGATCCCCTTGATGCTTAATTCATCCGCATTCTTGACGACCGGTACGAACAGAGCGTCCTGCGTTGCGACAGCAAGTGATAGATTGATCGCTTTCTTTTGAATGATCTTATCTCCCGCCCATGTCGAGTTCATGATTGGATGTTTCTTCAATCCTTCGACTGTTGCCTTCATGAAGAATGGTAAGAACGTCAATTTGACCCCTTCTTGTTTGAAGAACGCATCTTTATGACGATTACGTGCTTCGACCAAGTTCGTGACATCGACTTCGATCATCAACCAAGCATGTGGCGCTTCGTGTTTCGCGCGAACCATGTTCGAAGCGATCGCTTGACGCACACCGGCAGTCGGAATCTCGATGTCGCCCGTTTCCGTCGGTTGTGGTGCACTGACCGGACGTTTTGGTGCGGGTGGTGCTTCTGTCGGAGGCGCTACCGGAGCCGCTTTCGCTTCTGATTTTAGTTCAGTAGTTTGTGTTGTCGGGACTGATCCAGACTCGATCAGTTTCAAGAGATCTTTTCGGGTAATCCGGCCACCTGCTCCCGTACCCGTCACTTGTTCAAGATCAATACCGTGTTCCCCCGACAGCTTCAAGACCGCTGGTGAATAGCGTTTTTTCATCGACGTATCAGCATTCTTCGTCTCTTCGACAGCCGGCACTTCTTGTTCGGTCGCCGCGACTTCCGTTGATCCGCCGCTGACTTGCATCGTGACGATTGCGTCACCGACTTGCAACGTATCGCCTTCTTCTGCAAGCAATTTTTCAATCACACCATCAAATGAAGATGGGACTTCTGCCGTTACCTTATCGGTAATGACTTCTGCAATCGGATCATATTTTTTGACAGTATCGCCTGGTTTGACAAGCCACATCGAAATCGTTCCTTCAGTAACACTTTCCCCGAGTTGTGGCATCGTAAGTGTTTCAGTCTTCATCGGTCAGTTCCCCCTTAGTATGCGTGTAACGTCCGGATTTTATCTTCAATTTTCTCGCTTGAGATGTTGAAGAACTTCTCCATCGTCGGAGCGTATGGCATCGCTGGGACGTCTGGACCACAGAGTCGTTCGATTGGTGCATCGAGATCGAACAATGCTTCTTCTGCAATGATCGCCGACACTTCACTCATGACGCTACCTTCTTTATTGTCTTCCGTGACGAGCAAGACTTTCCCCGTCTTTTTCGCTGCTTCGACGACTGCTTCGCGGTCGATTGGATAGACGGTCCGCAAGTCAAGGATGTGGACATCGATTCCGTCTTTTTCAAGGCGTGTTGCTGCCTCAAGTGCCATATGGACACATAGCCCGTAAGTGATGATCGTCACGTCTTCGCCCTCTCGCTTGACGTCTGCTTTACCGATTTCGACCGTATAGTCGCCTTCAGGAACATCTCCTTTTAACAGACGATAGCCCCTCTTGTGCTCAAAGAACAAGACCGGATCATTCGAACGAATCGCTGCCTTTAGCAATCCTTTTGCGTCATATGGATTCGATGGGATGACGATTTTCAGACCTGGCGTCGAGTTGAACATCGCTTCGACCGACTGAGAATGATAAAGTGCCCCGTGAATACCGCCGCCGAACGGTGCGCGGATGACGATCGGACACGTCCAATCATTGTTCGAACGGTACCGAATCTTCGCTGCTTCACTGACGATTTGGTTGACTGCTGGCATGATGAAGTCAGCGAATTGCATTTCAGCAATCGGACGCATGCCGTACATCGCAGCTCCGATCCCGACACCGGCGATCGCACTCTCAGCGAGCGGTGCATCGATGACACGTTCTTCTCCGAATTGTTCGAGCAATCCTTGGGTCGCCCGGAAGACACCACCACGGACACCAACGTCTTCGCCGAGGATGAAGACGGACTCGTCGCGTTCCATCTCTTCTTTGATTGCACTATTGATCGCTTCGATTAAACTTAACGTCGTCATTTCGTTTCCTCCTCGTCGTACACGTAACGTAATGCATTTTCTGGCGCATCGTAAGCCGCTGCTTCCGCATAAGCCGTTGCTTCATCGACTTCTTTCTCCATCGCTTGTTCGATTTCAGTCGCTGACTCTTCCGTCAGGACGCCCATTTCGATCAGACGTGCCCGGAAGAGTTTGATGCCGTCACGTGCTTTTAAGGCATCGAGTTCTTCAGCAGAACGGTATGATTTATCGTCATCATCGGATGAGTGTGGCACGAGGCGTTCGACTTCAACTTCGATCAAGGTCGGACCTTCTCCCCGTAATCCGCGTTCGCGTGCTTCCTTGACGACTTTAAAGACAGCAAGTGGATCGATACCATCTACTGTATATCCTGGCATTCCGTAGCCGATTGCCCGGTCAGCGACGTGTTTTGCCGATAGCTGTTTAGAGAGAGGTGTCGAGATCGCGTATTTATTGTTTTCACAGAACAAGATGACCGGGAGCTTATGAATTCCGGCGAAGTTCGCCCCTTCATGGAAGTCTCCTTGGTTTGAAGAGCCCTCTCCGAACGAGACGTAAGCAACGAGTGGTTCCTTACGCATCTTCGCAGCAAGTGCGATCCCGACAGCATGTGGGACTTGTGTCGTAACCGGACTTGAACCCGTGACGATATTCAAGGCACGTGAACCGTAGTGTCCTGGCATTTGACGACCACCTGAGTTCGGATCTTCTGCCTTTGCGAATGCCGACAGCATGATATCGCGTGACGTTTGACCGAAGTGCAAGACGACACCTAAATCACGGTAATACGGCAAAATGTAGTCCGTTCCTTTTTCAAGGGCGAACGCCGCACCGACTTGAGCCGCTTCTTGTCCTTGACATGAGACGAGGAAGGGAATTTTACCCGCTCGGTTCAACTTCCACATCCGTTCGTCGATCTTCCGCGCACGGACCATCGTTTCGAACATCTGAATCGCGTCCTGTTCCGTTAATCCGAGTTCTACTAATTCTTTGAATTCTATTTTTTCCATCCGTAATTCCTCCTTAGGCGTGAACCGCAAGTCCGTCGACGGCAAGTGCTGCTTCTCCGAATGCTTCTGACAAGGCCGGGTGCGGATGCACGAGCTGTCCGACTTCCCATGCCGTTGCATTGAGTACGAGCGCTAATCCACCTTCACTGATCAGTTCCGTTGCTTTTGGTCCGACGATGTGAACACCGACGAGATCATCTGTCTTCGCATCGGAGACGAGCTTGATGAATCCTGCTGCCTCTCCTTCGATCCGCGCTTTCCCTAATCCGTTGAACGAGAAGCTTCCGACCTTAACGTCCATTCCGGCACGTTTCGCTTCGTCTTCAGTCAAACCGACCGATGCCGCTTCCGGTACGCTGTAGATACAACGTGGTACGAACGCATACTCAAGTGGTGTCGTCGTTCCGTTTACGATCGCCTCGACCGCTTTGACACCTTCTGCTGACGCAACGTGCGCCAGTTGTAAGCGACCGATGACATCCCCGATCGCATAGATATGTTGATCCTTCGTTCGGAAATGGTCATCTACTTGGATGAAGCCATTTTCGACGACGATATTCGTGTTTTCAATCCCGATGCCTTCGACGTTCGCCATTCGACCGATCGCGACAAGCAATTTATCCGCTTCAAGCGTCGTTTGTTCTCCGTTACGGTCGATCGCGATCGAGACACCGTCTTCTGACATCCGGAACGTGTCACTTTGTGCAGCTGCACCGGTATGAATCTTGACGCCCCGTTTTTTCAATTGACGAGCGACTTCACGACTGACTGCCGCATCTTCCGTCGGTAAAATCCGGTCGCTGAATTCGACGACCGTTACTGCGACGTCAAAATCCGTCAACATCGATGCCCATTCGACACCGATGACGCCACCACCGATGATGACGATCGACTTTGGCAAATCTGCCATATCGAGTGCATCATCCGAGCTGAGGACATACTCTGAATCAAAAGCAAGTCCGTTCAATGGACGTGGACGCGACCCTGTCGCGACGATCAATTGACGCGGAAGGATCAATTCACCTTCGCCTTCTTCCGGCTCGACGCTGATCGTTCCCGGCATTGGTGAGAAGATACTTGGTCCAAGAATCGAACCCCGACCATGAAAGACTTCAATCTTTCCTTTTTTCATCAGGTGCTGAATACCTGCTTCTAGTCCATCCACGATTTCTTGTTTACGTTGTTTGACCTGTTCGAATCGTAAAAACGATTCCGGTACGTCCACGCCATATGTAGCAGCGTGTTTGACCGTCTGATAGACTGCTGCTGATTTCAAAAAGGCTTTAGATGGGATGCAGCCACGATGTAAGCATGTCCCGCCTAATTTTCCTTGTTCCACGATTGCTACCGACTTCCCGGCTTGTGCCGCACGAATCGCGGCGACATATCCACCGGGTCCGCCACCTAGGACAACGACGTCGAATTCTCTAGCCATGTTGGTTCGCCTCCATATTCCTTAACTTCTTCTTCCCCACGTAAGACACGCAACACTCCTTCTGCGAGCGCCTGCAACTCATCTTCACCAGGACTACGTACGACTTGACCGAGGTGTGCGATACGCTCTTCGATCGCATGCGTCAATCGATCACTATAGGCAAGTCCGCCTGTTAGAATGATCGCGTCGATCTGACCGAACAAGACGGCGCTTTGACCAGCAATCTCTTTTGCGATCCGGTATGCCATCGCGTCATATAACAACGCCGCTTTTTCGTCGCCTTCTTCAATCCGGCGCTCGATCTCGATCGCGTCAAACGTTCCCAGGTGCGCGACAAGTCCGCCTGACCCAACGACCAGACGCTTCATCTCTTCAAGTTTATACTTGGTACTATAACATAGTTCTACTAGTTGACCAACAGGTACCGATCCGCTGCGTTCTGGCGAAAACGGTCCTTCTCCATCGAGTCCGTTGTTGACGTCGATGACACGCCCCTCTTGGTGCACGCCTACCGTAATCCCGCCGCCCATGTGAGCGATGATCAGGCGCAATTCCTCATATGGACGTCCGATTTCCTTCGCATACCGTTTCGCGACAGCTTTTTGATTTAATGCATGAAAAATACTCTTTCGTTCAAGTTCAGGTAAGCCTGTAATCCGCGCAATCGGCTCGAGTTCGTCAACGACGACTGGATCAACGATAAATGATGGTATGTCGAGTGTGCGAGCAATCTCATCCGCGAGGAGTCCACCGAGGTTCGAGGCATGGACGCCAAAAATACCGCTGAGTAAGTCTTCTCGCATTTCCCGATTGACGGCGTACGTACCGCTGACGAGCGGCCGGAGTAGTCCTCCGCGTCCCACGACTGCAGTAAGCGCTTTCAAATCAATCTGCTCTTCAGCTAATACTTCGAGTAACACATGACGACGCATCTCCAGCTGTGCTGGAAGCGGTCCTCCGACCGCCTCCGCTGGATGGCGTAACGTCTTTGTGAACACCTGGTTCGCTCCTTCAAAGATACCGATCTTCGTCGACGTCGAACCGGGATTGATCGTTAAAATACGTTCGCTCATGGATATCCTCCTCTGATCAGCCACGTGATCCTAGAATGTTTTTATCACGACGCAGGAATTGACTGCGGGCGCTACGCATCGTCGCGATGCGCTCTTCTGCCATTTTTTCAGCCGCCCGGTATGTCGGTAAGTGATCGCGTTTTGCGATTTCGAACACTTTCGTGACCGCATCATAAACGAGTTCGACTTTTTTCATGGCACGATCGCGGTTGTATCCGTCGAGTTCATCGGCAACGTTGATAACACCACCGGCATTGATGACGAAGTCTGGTACGTATAAAATATCGCGTTCTTCGAGCATGTCACCGTGACGGTCTTCTTTGAGTTGGTTATTTGCCGCACCGGCGATGATCTTGACTTTCAATTGTGGAATCGTCTCGTCGTTTAATGTCGCACCGAGGGCACATGGTGCAAAGATATCTGCTTCGACACTATAGATGTCTTCTGGTGCGACGATCAAGGCACCGAATGCTTCTTCTGCACGTTGAAGTGCTTCTTGGTTGATGTCCGTGACGATTAGCTTCGCCCCTTCTTCATGCAAATGACGGCATAGATTGAAGGCAACGTTACCGACACCTTGGATCGCAATCGTTTTTCCACCAAGTGAATCTGTTCCGTACACTTCTTTTGCCGCAGCTTTCATCCCACGGTAGACACCGTATGCTGTAACCGGTGATGGGTTACCACTTGATCCGAATGCTGGGCTGACACCAGTAACGAAATCTGTCTCCATATGAATGTAATCCATGTCTGCAACTGTCGTATTGACATCTTCTGCTGTGATGTAACGACCGTTCAGTGACTGGACGTAACGTCCGAATGCCCGGAAGAGTGCTTCTGACTTTTGTGTCTTCGCATCGCCGATGATGACAGCTTTACCACCACCAAGGTTCAAACCAGCGGCTGCGTTCTTATACGTCATCCCTTTTGATAAACGAAGCGCATCAATCAATGCCTCTTCATCTGATGCATAGTTCCACATGCGAAGTCCACCGAGTGCCGGTCCGAGTGTCGTGTCATGAATCGCGATGATTGCTTTTAATCCTGATACTTTATCGTGGCAAAAAACGACTTGTTCGTAATCTTCCATCTCCATTGTTTCAAAGATGCTGAAGCGTGATTCTACGTTTGTTTCGACCATTTTAAGTTCCTCCTCAGATTGTTTGTTTTACTTTTTTCGTCTGTTGAGCATTTAATAGCGCAAAGGCTAGTGAGTACATTTTTGCTTCTGCTGTATCGGCACGGCTTGTTAAGACGACCGGAGCCCGTGCTCCGACGAGAATCGCCGCAACCGAGGCATGTGCGAAATACATGAGTGATTTGTAGATGACGTTTCCGACTTCGATTTGCGGAACGACGAGTAAATCCGCCTGACCTGCTACATCTCCCGTCAATCCTTTTTGCTGGGCAGCGACGAGATTTACGGCATTGTCGAGTGCGAGTGGTCCGTCTACAAGGCAATCCTTGATTTGACCACGTCGGTTCATTTGCGTCAGCAGGGCGGCATCAATCGTCGCCTGCATCGTTGGATTGACGACTTCGACAGCTGCTAAGACTGCGACTTTCGGTAAGCCGTATCCGAGAGCACGTAAGGCGGAGACACCGTTTTCGATGATCTTCACTTTGTCTTCGAGTGTCGGTTGGATATGAATCGCTGCATCGGTTAATCCGATCGCTGATTCACGCCCCGGTACTTCGAACAAGGCGACATGCGACAAGACATTCCCTGAACGCAAACCCGTTTCTTTGTTCAAGACAGCTTTCATGAACGTAGCTGTCGGAACAAGACCTTTCATCAAGACGCTCGCATCCCCTTTGCGAACGGCATGAGCGGCACGTTCTGCCGCTTCTTGTGATGTAGAGGTATGTGTGATCACGAACTGTGACTCTCGTAATGCTCGTTTTTGAATCATCTGCTGAATCCGTGTCGCATCCCCGAACAAATGAAAACGCGCTAAATCGTTCTCAATTGCTAATGCGACAGCATCCATCACTTCTTCGTCATCCGCAGCTGCAATCGCAACGACGGAATCTTCGAGTCGAGCTGCCTGCTCGACCATTTCACTGAATCTCACCGTATTCCCCCCTCACCTGTCATACATAAATAGTAATAGCAATTTTCGTGCCAATTCAAAAGAGACGGTAGGTTAAGCAAGAACGTCTTTAATTTTGCACGCTTTTGCATTTTTTGCAATATATTGCACGCAAAAATTTGCGCTTCACGAATAGATGTTAAATCGTTCCACTTTGTAATAAAGTGCCCGAAGTGAAATTCCAAGTTGTTTCGCTGCTTCTGTTTTGTTGCCATTAAAGGCAGTAAGCGCTTCCCGAATCAACCGCTCTTCGACGTGTGACATCTCATCCGATAAATGTTTGATTTCCTTTTTCTGTCTCGTCGTGACTTTCGTTGTTTGTGGCACGACAAGCTGGAGATGGCCTTTTCGTAAGACGGTTTCTGTTTTATCCGTAAAAATCAACGCACGTCCGATGACATTTTCAAGCTCGCGGACATTTCCTTTCCACGGTTGTTTCTTCATTGCTTCAAGTACATCATCCGAGATCCGTCCAACCGATCGTCCATAACTTTGATTTAATTTGCGGAGTAAGTGTAAGGTTAACGGTGCGATATCATCCGGACGCTCACGTAGTGCCGGTATGTGTATCGGTAAACGATTGATCCGGTAATAGAGATCTTCTCGGAACTCATTCATGATGATTTTTTGTTCGAGATTGGCATTCGTCGCCGCGATGATCCGGACATCAACCGGAATCGCCTTCGTGCCACCGACACGGACGACTTCATTTTCCTGTAACACCCGTAACAGTTTGGCTTGGACGTCGAGTGGCAATTCGCCGATCTCATCTAAGAATAGCGAACCTCCGTGTGCTTCTTCGAAATATCCCCGTTTCCCGCCGCGCCGCGCTCCTGAGAACGCGCCTTCCTCGTACCCGAATAGTTCACTTTCGAGTAACGTCGGTGCAATCGCCGCACAGTTGACGCGGACGAATTGTTCATATTTGCGTTCGCTCGCTGCATGGATCGCATGCGCGAACAACTCTTTTCCGGTTCCCGATTCACCACGAATCAAGACGTTGACGGGCATTGTTGCCGCAAGCTTTGCTTGATCGACGACGAAGCGCATCGCTTCACTCTCGGCGATGATATCATCAAATGTATATTTGGCTTCAAGCGTCCGGATTTTTTGACGCGCTGCCTTTAATTCTTTTGCCAGTGCCTTCATTTCTGAGATATCCCGAATGACACCTACCGAACCTCGGACTTGTCCATCGACGATGACAGGTGCCGCGTTGACGATGATATCGCGTTGATCTTGCCCGATCTTCATCCGAACATCTCGAACGTTCTCGCCTGTGTTCAAGACTTTCAAATGAACAGACTCCTGCATTCCGATATCAGCACTAGCCGGTTTTCCGACGACATCTCGTTCTGTGAAACCGGTCATTCGCGTATATGCAGGATTGATCAGCATCGTCTGTCCATCTTGATCAGCGACTGAGATTGCCTCACTCGTACAATGAATGATCGCTTCGAGCATTTTTTCTTTTTCAGTCAGACGCTCGAGTAACACTCTGACGAATTCACCCGGTAAGACCGCCGCTCCCGGAAAATCATGAATCAATTGTTCGAGTACGCCATTTTCGCCCGTGGCGTCAATGATGAAATCGACGTTTTCTCCTTCGAATGCCGACCAATTGGCTTCGATGCGGATGTCTGCACGCCGTGCAAGCGCCACCCCAGGCGCCTCCATGTTTGGATCGACAAGACCGATGACCGTTAATAATGGTGAACGTTGAAATGCGTGCAGGACTTCTGTTCCCCCTTGACCAGCCCCGACGACGAGTAGATGATGCATATGAATTCCCCCTTTGAAACTGCTTACATTTCTATCCTACTCGGAATAAAATAGGGAAGCAAACCCGATTCGCAGAACGGTCGATTTTTTGATACAATACGCTTGGAAAGGAGTGGCGTCCTATGCGTATCATTGGTTTGCTCTCATTATTGATCCCCGGCATCGTCGGCGCAATCGGCATCAAGCTCATGCGCGACAGTGTCTTTCTAATTGCTCAAGTTCCATTTAAATACTTAGGCGATGCGGCTTACGTATATGTATTACAAGGTCTCGTCGGGTTGATTCTTGCGATGGGCGGCATTGGTTTTGTCGCAGGATATGTCTTTTATCGCGACCGAAAACGTGGAAAAGTCTCTGACCGCTATCAAAAAAAATGAACACAGAAAAAGGTCCCCATCTCTTGAACTCATTTCAAGCGCGGGACCTTTTACTCGTATAAAATTGGTTTCACTTACGGATGAACTCCTCTCATAGTTAGAACTATTCGTGTACTCCAAAACCTTAGGTGTTCCTCTTAATGAAGAGGTGGAAAGAAATCAGATCTGGCTATCGGGCTAACGATAGAATGGTATTTCAGTTCCATCATCTGACTGTACTCGGGACCTAGGTGGAGCGTAATGTCATCCGCTTGAAGCAGTCAAACATTCGGTTGCTAACAATCACTGCTAGACAACACTCCTTTTCACGAACTGTACTTTTCATTTTAGACGATCCGTTACCTTCCACTTTTCCCTAGCTTCGAAATCATGGAAGCTCCCATTCATTCGAGATTTCCCATCTAGAATGAACAAGATACCTTGGTACGACTTCTACCAAGAGAATGTCGTCCGGCATTCTTGAGCCATTTACAGTTGGCGTTCTGAGATGATGTTCATCAACGGGATTTCCGGAGTCCTCGCCGACTCGACGTTCATCTGACGTCTTGCCAAATCATTTGGTACCTTTATTATAACAAACATTTCAGTTTATGCAATATTTATTTGTAAACGCTTTTATATATTTTTAACTTTACGGTATGCTATAAGCAGATCGTAATCGAAAGGAGATCTTTCATGCGAAAAATCATCGTATTCGAGCATCTATCGTTAGACGGTGTCATTCAAGCACCGAGCGATAAGACAGAAGATCCAAGTAACGGTTTTACCCATGGTGGTTGGACTACTTCGTTCCAACATACTGAGATCGGTCAGGTCATCCGTAAATGGATGCAAGAAGATTGCTCCCTGCTGCTCGGTCGCGCGACTTACGAGCAATGGTCGAGTTACTGGCCGCTCCATGCAGATATCTGGCCAGTTGCCGATCATGCCATGAAATATGTCGCCACGCGTCATACACCACCTATTCTTTGGCAGCCGACGACATATTTGAATCAACCGACTTCTGAACTAGAGCTTTTGAAACAACAGAACGGACCACCGCTTCACGTCTGGGGTAGTAGTGAACTCGTTCATGCACTGTATCAAGCGGATCTGATTGATGAACTTCGATTGATCCACTATCCGGTCATCGTCGGTTCTGGTAAACGTCTATTTCCCGGCAACGGAATGACGCCACTCACTTGGAACGTCACAAAACGACATACGTTTGATAATGGCGTGTTGATCGCTTGCTACGAACGGGATCGGAACTAAAAACACACCGCCTATCCATCAGACGGTGTGTTACCTTTAACCAGATTGTTCTTGATTCATATGACTCGAAACATACGAGATGAACTCCGAGTTCTTTGGACTTTTCTCTTGTTCGATTCGACCGTTGAAGAGCTCGTGCTGTTGCATCCCTTCGTTCCAAGCGGACTTGATGGCGTGACGCATCGCTCGTTCGACACGAGATGCTGTCGTTTGGTGTTTCTTCGCGATCGTCGGATAGAGTTCCTTTGTAATCAATCCAAGTAAATCTTCCCGTTCAAGCACCATTAAGACAGCGTCCTTTAAATAGGTAAACCCTTTGATATGCGGAGCAATTCCCACTTCTCGCAGTGTCGTACCGACTCTTAAGTCAATCGTTTCGACGATCGGTGCTTGTCCTTGATGCGTCACGAGACGAATTTTTTGAACGAGCTGATCCATGCTGAACGGTTTAAGTAAGAAGTATGATGCTCCGAGGGTGACCGCTTGTTGTGAGACCTCATCCTTACCGAAGGCGCTCAACATGATGACAGCAGGATTCTTCTTTTTCTTCATCAACTCTTCAAGGACACCCAGCCCATCTAAATGAGGCATGATGATGTCGAGGAGCAATACATCCACTTCATGTTCTTTCATGCGTTCGAGACAACTCTCGCCGTTGTAGGCGACGCAAACGACTTCCATGTCTTCTTGCGCAGAGATATGTTGGCGAATCAGTTCGACCATTTCGCGATTATCATCTGCTATCCCGACTTTAATCAATCCTTACACCCCATTTTTAAGCGATTCTTTCATCGTCTTCGCCTGATCCATCAATTCCTCGGCATGACGTAACGTCAAATCCGTCATATGCGCGCCGGAGATCATCCGTCCGAGTTCATTCCCTCGATCTGCTTGAGACAAGACGTTGACTTGGGTCGTCGTACGATCCGTCTCCTCAATCTTCCGAATATAGAGATGTTGATCGGCCATCGAAGCGACTTGTGGTAAGTGCGTGATACATAGCACTTGTCCGTCTACTGATAAACGATAGATCTTTTCAGCCATCGCTTGGGCGACACGACCCGAGACACCTGTATCGACTTCATCGAAGATAATCGAGGCGACCCCGACCGAGCGCGAGAAAATCGACTTCAGTCCGAGCATGATACGGGATAATTCCCCACCCGATGCGACTTTTCCGAGCGACTTGAACGGCTCGCCCGCATTCGTCATGATGAAGAACTCCACTTGGTCGATCCCGTTCTTGCGCAGCGTCGGCGTTTTTCCATCTTGAAGAAAACGAATCTCAAACCGCGCTTTCTCCATGTAGAGCTCACGCAACTCCAGATGAATCGCTTCGCTTAATTGAACGGCCGCTTTTCGCCGTTGTTGCGAGAGACGACCACCAATCTCAAACAATTCGCCTTCGAGCTGTTCGACTTCGGCTTTTAAGCGCTCAATCCGTTCATCTCGATTCGTCATCGTATCAAGTTCAACTCGAATTTTCTCACCGTATGCAATGACTTCCTCGATCGTCGCCCCGTATTTTCGTTTCAGTTGTTGGAAGACGGATAAACGTTGTTCAATCTCATCGAGACGATTGGAATCGAACTCAAGTGTTTCAAGTTGATCTCGAATCGCATACCCGACTTCTTCGAGTCCATAAAAAGCGCTTGCGATCGCGTCACTCTGCTGCGAAAACTGTTCGTCGATACTTGACGCTTGCTGTAGTTCACGCATCGCGTCTCCGACAGAGTCGATACCGCGCATCTCATCATGCAAAGCATCGTACGCTGTCTTCAGTGACGCATATAGCTTCTCGAAATTCGCGAGACGATTCCGCTCGACAAGCAACTCATCTTCCTCATGCGCCCGAAGTTTTGCGCCTTCAATCTCTTCTGTCTGAAATGATAACAAATCAATCCGTTGTGCAAGTTCCTGCTCACTTTGCGCGAGCGATTGCAAAGCCGTCCGTTTTTCTTCATACGCTTGGTAACCGGACTGGTAGGCTTGAAGAAGCGGCGCAATTGCCTCTTGCGCGAAGTCATCGAGAATCGCTTGATGATACGTACTGTCCATTAAATGCTGATGTTCATGTTGCCCGTGCATATCGACAAGGACACGCCCGAACTCACGTAAGATCGTCAGTGTGACCAGCTTATTGTTGACGCGACAGACACTTTTCCCGGTCGCGAACAGATCACGTCGCAAGATGATCAATCCATCTTCGATATCGATACCATACTCTTCTGCGAGATCATAGACGAGATGGTCGTCCTCAATCAGAAACAACCCCTCTAGTTCCGCCCGATCTTCCCCGTATCGAACGAATTCTGCGGATCCACGTCCACCAATCAATAATCCGATCGCGTCGAGAACGATCGATTTACCGGCACCTGTTTCCCCAGTCAAGACGGTCATTCCTTTTTTAAAGTCGATCTGTAGCTCGTCAATGATCGCAAATTGTTTGATCGATAATTCAGCTAGCATCCTGTCAACTCCTTACAGCATTTCTAAAATTCGTTCCGTCACTTCTTTCGCTTGTTCCTCACTTCGTGCGATCAATAGGATCGTATCGTCCCCACACACCGTCCCAAGCAGTTCGTTCCAGCTCAAATGGTCCAGTAAGACAGCGACTGCGTTCGCATTTCCCGGCAGGACATGCATGACAATCAGATTTTGAGCAGAATCAATCGAGATGAAGCTATCCCCGAGCAGACGCCGCAATTTCCCGAGTGGGTTGAAGCGTTGGTCGGCGGGTAAGCTGTATTTATAACGTCCATCATTCAACGGGACTTTGACGAGATGGAGTTCCTTAATATCTCGTGATACCGTTGCCTGTGTCACCTTATATCCTGCATTCCGTAATTCCTCTACCAATTCATCCTGGGTTTCTACTTCTGATTGGGTGATGATCTCCCGAATCTTAATCAACCGTTGCCCCTTTGTCATCCCTGCACCTCACAGTATTCTTCGATGTTACTATTGTAATCCAATAAATCATTAAAAGTCCACGTTTGCCATTTTATTATACGGTTTTCATCGCTCCGAACAACAAGGAAGACGGACCCATAAACCGGATCCGTCCTCGTTTTCATCTGTTCGTTTAAAGACTAGCATGTGCTTGCTTGACCGTCTCCGTCGCATCGACGGATGGATCAATCCCTGGTTGACCAAGGCGCGCATGCAACAAGAACTCGATGTTCCCCTCTCCACCGGTAATCGGTGAATAGTCGAGCTGCTTGACATAGAACCCTTGTTGAATGAAGAATTCGATCATCTCATCGAGCACTCGGACATGAATCCGTTCGTCACGCACGATACCTTTTTTACCGATATCATCACGCCCCGCTTCGAATTGTGGTTTGACGAGCGCCATGACGTCTCCTCCTTCGACGAGGATCGTCGTCAGCGGTGGAAGCATCAATCGTAACGAGATGAATGACACATCAATCGTCGCGAACTGTGGCGAGACAGGGAACATATCTGGTGTCGCATGCCGGAAGTTCGTTTTCTCCATCACTGTCACACGGTCATCCGAGCGAAGCTTCCAGTCCAGCTGATTGGAACCGACATCCAGCGCATACATATGTGCCGCTCCATTTTGTAAGGAGCAGTCGGTAAAACCACCCGTCGAAGATCCGATATCGAGACCCGTTTTACCCGTGACATCAAAATCGAATACTTGAAGTGCCTTTTCCATCTTGAAGCCTCCACGACCGACATAAGGCATCAACTGACCTTTGACGTGCAAATCGATATCGGACTTGACCTTTTCACCGGCCTTCTCCAATCGTTCTGTTCCGCTAAAGACCAGTCCAGCCATGATCGACCGTTTCGCTTTTTCACGCGTTTCAAACAAACCGCGCTCGACGAGAAGAACGTCGAGGCGGATTTTCTTTACATTTTCCATGAATCGTCACACACTCTGTTTCTTTCCTTGATTGACGAAAGCGCGTACTTCCTCTGCGATTTGTCCAGGTAATAATCCGATTTCTTCTAGTAACTCGTTGACACCGCCGTGCTCGATATACCAATCCGGAATACCAAAGCGTTTGACGCGCGGGAATGCTTCCTGCTCGTTCGCGTGCTCTAGGACTGCTGATCCGAAGCCACCTTTTAGAACAGCTTCTTCGAGCGTCACGAGTGGAATGCCTTCTGCGTAAAGGGCGTTCAGCATCTTCTCATCAAGCGGTTTGATCGTCCGGGCATTAATGACACGAACCGACAGTTCGCCTGCTAGGAGATCTGCGATTTTGAGTGCATCTTGCACTTGTGGTCCGAATGCAAGGATCGCGACATCTGTTCCTTCACGTTCAACTTCCCATGTATCAAGTGAAATTTCGTGCAATGTCTCGTCCATCGGTACACCGATTCCTTCTCCACGTGGGAAACGAACCGCGATTGGTCCTTCATATTTGACGGCAGAATAGAGCAAGTGTTGAAGTTCGTTCTCATCCTTCGCCATGACGATCCGAATATTCGGCACGTGACGCATAAAGGCGATATCGAAGACCCCTTGGTGTGTCTCTCCGTCCGCACCGACAAGTCCTGAACGGTCAATCGTAAACGTCACATCGAGATTTTGACGTGCCACGTCGTGAACGAGCTGATCGTATGCACGCTGGAAGAACGTAGAGTAGATCGATACGACAGGTTTCATCCCTTGCGTCGCTTGACCTGCCGCGAACGTCACAGCATGTTGTTCTGCAATCCCGACGTCAAACATCCGCTCAGGGAATTCTTTTTCAAAACAATCAAGTTTTGAACCGACACTCATCGCTGGTGTGATCAATGTCAGCTTTTCATCATCGCGTGCCATCTTCGTCAAGGTATCCGCTACCGTAAAGGAATAACTTGGTGCTTTTGATTTCCCTTTGATGACTTCGCCGGACTCCATCTTGTATGGTCCAAGACCGTGCCATGTGCCGACCCCATCAAACTCTGCCGGACGATAGCCTTTCCCTTTTTTCGTGATGACATGAAGCAGGACAGGTCCTTCTTCTTTTTTCACGTAATTGAGCTGTTCAATCAAATCATTGAGGTCGTGTCCATCGACCGGACCGTAATAGTTAAAGCCAAGTTCTTCGAAGAACATCCCAGGAACAAGCGCTCCCTTGACGGCTTCCTTCAATTTCTCGCTTCCTTTTTCAAGACGTCCGCCAATGACCGGAATTTTTTTGATCAACGCTTCGAGCTCGTCTTGCGCAAAGCGTACTTTACGCGATGAACGAATCCGTCCAAGCATTTGATGCATCGCCCCAACGTTAGGTGCAATCGACATCTCGTTATCGTTCAAGATGACGATGACGTTTTGTTGCTCTGCTCCGATGTGATTCAATGCTTCGAGGGCCATACCGCCTGTCAATGCCCCGTCACCGATGATCGCGACCGCACGGTCATCCTTACCGCTCAATTCGTTTGAAACAGCGATCCCCATTGCTGCTGACAAGGACGTCGAACTGTGCCCTGTCTCCCAGACGTCATGCACACTTTCATTGCGTTTCGGGAATCCACAGAGTCCTTTGTGCTGACGGAGCGTGTCAAACTGGCTCGCGCGTCCTGTCAAAATCTTATGCACGTAGGCTTGGTGTCCGACGTCCCAGACGAACTTGTCATTCGGGCTGTCGAATTCACGATGCAACGCAAGCGTCAACTCGACGACACCAAGGTTCGGTGCCAAGTGTCCACCTGTAGTCGCTAATTCTTCAATCAAAAAGCGTCGAATATCGCCTGCGAGTACTTCGAGTTCGGAGACCGACATACGCTTTAAAAATGACGGATCCTGTATTTCTGTCAATTTCATACCTTACCGCCTCTTTTCCTTACAATCTTATAGGGTTTGTACCCTACATTGTACTAGAACAATCTATCGAGCGCCATTGTCAGCATAGAAAAAGACGACGCACGATGCGTCGTCCTGCTTAATGGTCACGCTTGACCACGAAGTCTAGCAGTTCCTTAAGTGTCGTCGCTTCGACCGATAATGCCTCAATCGCCTGTTCCGCTGCTTCCACCTGAGCCGTCAGTGCACGTTTCGCACCTTCAAGACCAAGAAGTTTCGGATACGTCGCTTTTTCATTTCCTTCATCGCTACCAACCGGCTTACCGATCTTTTCAGCATCTCCTGTCACGTCTAAGATGTCATCTTGAATTTGAAACGCAATTCCAAGATGACGACCATATTGGTGAAGGTGTTCAAGATCAGTCGGACTGACCGCGGCAAGCAATCCACCCGCTTCGACCGCAAAGACGAGAAGCGCTCCTGTTTTGCGGCGATGAATCGATTCCAGTTCCGCTACGTCACTGATGCCGCCACGCTCACCGAGCATATCATCCAGTTGTCCGCCGACCATTCCTGAAGCTCCCGCTGCAGTTGCCAATCGTTCGACAAGTGCAAGCTTCACTTCGGGCGAAACCGGTGTCTCGAGGAGGCAGCTGAATGCGTTCGTGAGCAAGGCATCTCCTGCTAAAATCGCTGTCGCTTCATCAAAAGCGATATGATTCGTCGGGCGCCCTCGACGAAGATCATCATCGTCCATTGCTGGAAGGTCATCGTGAATCAGTGAATATGTATGAATCATCTCAAGTGCCGCAGCAGTCGCATCTCCTTTTGAGCGATCAATTGAGAAAGCATCGAGTACGGCATAAATCAATGCGGGACGAATCCGTTTTCCACCAGCATCGAGTGAATACCGCATTGAGTCACGTAAACGGTCCGGTGCATCGAGTCGCTCCATGAACTCCGCCATTTTGTTTTCGACTTGTGTCTTCCATTCATGCAAGGCAATCATTGTGCTCCTCCTTTTTCCCGTAGCGTACCATCTTGCTCCAGGATTTGATCGAGTTTTTTCTCAGCAACCGATAACTTCCCTTGGCAAAGAGCTGTCAGTTTGACGCCCTCTTCATAAAGAGCCATCGCTTGTTCCAGAGGAGCTTCCCCCTCTTCGAGTAATGTGACGATCTCTTCTAGTCGTTCCAATGCTTCTTCAAAAGATTGTTCCGTCTCCATTCTTACTCCCCATCCTCTCGTTTGGCACGAATCGTTCCATCATGGAATCGGATATCGAACGAAGACGCTGTCAATGCCTTCGCGGAACGGACGATTTGCCCATCCTGTTCGACATACGTATAGCCGCGCATCAGGACATGCGTCGGACTGACAGAGTCGAGTCGCGCGAGCACATGACGCACCTGTTGTTGTTTCGAATTCAAAAGCCGACGCACGCTTTCGAGTCGACGCCGTGACTGTTCAATCGTTATCCGTTGTTGTGCGAATCGATCACGCACAGGTACTCGCATTAAGCGTGTGTCAAGACGCTCCACCTGCTGTCGGTTTTGAGTCACGATATGCTGCATCTCTTTTTGGAGCAACATTTCGGTCCGGTCCAATTGTTCTTGCTTCAGTCCAAGTAAGACGCGTGGCGATTTCAGACCGTAGCTTGCAGCTAGACGCGTCACTTGCTCCTGCTTACTTTTAAGGAGTTGTGCATACGTTCGTTCTAAACGACGCTTTACATCCTGTACCCGTCGAGTGAGTGCCTCTGCTTCCGGAGTGACGAGTTCTGCCGCTGCCGTTGGTGTAGCCGCACGAACGTCGGCGACGAAATCACTGATCGTAAAATCCGTTTCGTGACCAACAGCAGAGACGATCGGAATGCGTGATTCAAACACGGCAGTCACGACAGACATTTCATTAAATGCCCACAGCTCCTCAATCGAACCACCACCACGACCAATGATCAACACATCACAGGCAGCATGCTCATTCATCAGCTGAATGGCACGACTGATTTGTGGTGCCGCGTCCGCTCCCTGTACAAGGACCGGGGCAAAGACGATGGCCGCTTGCGGGTAACGGCGCCGGAGTGTCGTTGCGATATCATGAAGCGCTGCTCCTTTTGGCGACGTGATGATCCCGATGCGCTCTGGAAAAGCTGGCAACGATTGTTTGATGGCTGGATCAAACCAACCACGCTCTTCAAGATCCACCTTCAAGCGTGAGAACGCCTCATATAGCGCTCCTACGCCATCTTCCGTCATCCGTTCGACATAGAGTTGCATCTCTCCAGAAGAGACGTAAACGGATAAGCGTGCGGTGACGACGACACGCATACCATCGCGAACGTCTGCTTTGACTCGACTCGCATCCCGGGCAAACATGACGGCTTTCATCCGTGACTGCTCGTCCTTTAACGTAAAATAAAGGTGACCGGAAGAGTGTCGTTTAAAGTTCGACACTTCTCCCACCACCTGGACTTGTTGCAGAAGGGCGTCGCCTTCTAGTTCACGTTTGACATAGTGGACTAAATCGGAAACGTGAAGAGGTTCGCTCATTTCGCGGCCTCGATCGTATTATGCAGTAGCATCGTGATTGTCATCGGACCAACGCCACCCGGAACAGGTGTAATCATCGACGCAACATCTTGTACCGTATCAAACTCAACATCACCGACGAGTTTGCCATCGACACGGTTGACACCAACGTCAATGACGACAGCATCCGGTTTCACCATATCGGCCGTAATCAGCTTCGGTACGCCGACTGCGACGATCAAGATATCCGCTTGTCGCGTCATCGCACCGAGATCTTTTGTCTTGGAATGACAATAGGAAACGGTAGCCGATTCATTCAAGAACAACATGCCGACGGGTTTACCGACGATTTGGCTACGACCGACGACAACGACGTGTTGACCGGCGATTGGTACATTCATCTCTTTGACGAGATGAAGAATGCCGTTTGGTGTACACGGTAAAAACGTAGGTTCACCAATCATCATTTTCCCGACAGAGACAGGATGAAAACCATCGACGTCCTTTTCAGGAGAAATCGCAAAAATGACTTTACTCTCATCAATATGGTCAGGCAACGGCAATTGGACGAGAATCCCATGAACACTCGCATCAACGTTCAGACGTTCGATCAAGTGAAGAAGCTCTGATTCCGTTGTTTCTGCCGGCAGTCGGATCAACTCCGAATCCATGCCAATTTCCTTTGCCGCTTTTTCTTTACCACGTACATAGGACTGACTAGCAGGATCTTCGCCAATCAGGATGACAGTCAATTGCGGTTGAATCCGCTGTTCTTTCAGACGTGCGACTTCTTCTTTCAGCTTCATACGATATGAATGGGCTACCTGTTTTCCATCGATTACTACTGCCATGATTTGTCCACTCCCCCAAAAAGTTCGATTCACTCTTCTGTCTGTTTGTCTCTATTCGATTTTATACGTTTATGAATTTTCTTTAACGACGCCTTGTGCGACCTTACCGAGAACACCGTTCACGATTTTCGTCGCTTCTTCGTCAGCGAACGCCTTCGTCAATTCGATGGCTTCGTTGATCGTCACTCGAACTGGAATGTTCGTTTCGAATAATAATTCGTAGACGGCTAAGCGAAGAATCGTCCGCTCGATATTTCCGAGTCGTTCGAATGACCAGTTGACCAGTGCTTCTCGGATGTGTTGGTCAATCGTTGCTTTGTTCGTCTCGACACCGTTCACCAATTGCTCGACGAATGTGTCATATTCCTTACCTTCTACCGCGAATTCAATGGCCTCTTGTGCAGTCAGATCCGAAAGCTCCATTTGGAACAAAGACTGGACTGCGAGTTCGCGTGCCATGTGTCGTTTCATCATGATTTTGCGTGCTCCTTTTTTTGTCGTTCTCAATCAGTTAGTTTAGCACATTCCTCTTTTAAAAAACATAGAGAACGCCAAAAAAAGACGGGAGTTCGTCGCACAAACTCCCGTCCTGATTCAGTTAACGATCGTACCTTTTAGCTCACGCTCTGCGAATTTCGTCGTGAACGTCCCTCGCCGGAATACCGGGTGACTGAGAACACGTTCGTGGAACGGGATCGTCGTCTTGACACCTTCGATCCAAAATTCAGCCAGTGCACGTTCCATCTTCGCACATGCTTCTTCCCGTGTTTCCGCATGAACGATCAACTTCGCAACCATCGAGTCATAATATGGTGGAATCATATATCCTGGATAGACTGCGCTATCGATGCGCACACCCATTCCGCCTGGCGTCACGTATTGTGTGACACGTCCAGCAGACGGACGGAAATCATGGTCTGGATCCTCGGCATTGATCCGGCATTCGATCGAATGACCGTGGAACTTGATATCCTTTTGTTTGACGGCAAGTGGATGATCAAGCGCGACCTGCAGTTGTGCTTGAACGAGGTCGAACCCCGTGATCATCTCGGTTACTGGGTGCTCGACTTGAATGCGCGTGTTCATCTCCATGAAGAAAAATTCTTCTGTCTCTTCGACGAAGATGAATTCGATTGTTCCAGCTCCCGTATATTGAATCGCTTGTGCAGCTTTTACGGCAGCCTCACCCATCTTCAATCGTGTCGCTTCACTGACCGCAGGTGATGGCGCTTCCTCGATCAGTTTCTGCATCCGACGCTGGACGGTACAATCCCGTTCACCAAGGTGAATGACATTGCCGTGACGGTCAGCAAGGACCTGTACCTCGACATGGCGGAATTCTTCGATGAAGCGTTCTAAATAAACATCCCCGTTTCCGAAGGCTTGTTTTGCTTCACGGCGTGTCTCACTTAACCCGTTGATCAGCTCTTCTTCCGAACGAGCGACCCGAATTCCTTTACCTCCACCACCTGCTGTTGCTTTGATGATGACCGGATAACCAATTTCTTGCGCTAGTGCGACCGCTTCTTCGTCCGTGACCGTTCCATCTGAACCAGGTACGACGGGCACGCCACACTCGATCATCGTCTTCTTCGCAACGTCCTTGATCCCCATCTGACGGATCGCATCCGACGTCGGACCAACGAACTTGATCCCGCACGCTTCACACATCTCAGCAAAATCAACGTTCTCGGCTAAGAAACCGTACCCTGGGTGGATCATCGTCACTTGACGGTTCGTCGCGATCGCGAGGATATTCGTAACGTTTAAGTAAGATGAAGCAGAACTCGCCTCACCGATGCAGTACGCCTCATCGGCTAAACGAACGTGTAAGGCATCCTTATCCGCCGTCGAGTAGACAGCAACGGTTTGTATTCCAAGTTCCTTTGCCGCTCGAATGATACGGACGGCAATTTCTCCACGATTGGCAATCAATAATTTTTCCATGCTGTTCACCTCAGTTTTACGGACGGATCCGGAAGAGTGGTTGACCAAATTCAACGAGATCTCCATCGGCGACAAGAATCTCGACGACCGTTCCAGATACTTCCGAGTTTAAGTTATTGAAGAGTTTCATTGCTTCAAGGACACAGATGACTTGACCGACTTCGATCCGATCCCCTACTTTAACATATGCCGGTTTATCCGGATTCGGACGTGAATAGAACGTTCCGACCATCAACGCATTGATCGTGATCGTGTCGTCTGCGACTGTTTCTTCTTCAACAGGTGCAGCTGCTTGCTTCACAGGAGCAGGAACAGGTGCCGCTACTGGCGCAGCAGGTGCTTGATGCGAGACCGTTACCGTCTCTCCTTGTTTCTTCAACTTCAATTTATACGTATCCGTCTCGAGTGAGAGTTCATTTACACTCGACTGATCGAGCATTTCAAGTACTTGCTTCAACTGATCGATTTTCATCTGTCATTCTTCCCCCATCTATGCTGTATTCACAATTATTATACCAGGTGCTAATGCCTACTCAAATACTTATATTAACTGGTCATACCATTGGATGCAAGTCAAGCTGGATGAAAAAAGACGTCTCTCGACCTGATAAAAGGTGAGAGACGTCTTGTCGTTTCAATATTATCCGTTGTAACGACCTGTGAAATCACCTGTACGTGTATCAACCGTTACTTTTTCGCCTGCTTCGATGAAGAGTGGGACTTGAATGATATGACCTGTCTCCACTGTCGCATTTTTCTTGACGTTCGAAGCTGTATCACCCTTAACACCAGGCTCTGCTTCAACGATCGTCATGACGACTGTGTTCGGTAATTCAAGACCGAGGATTTCGCCGTTGTAAACCGCGATTTGAACTTCCATGTTTTCAAGCAAGTATGGAAGAGCTGCTTCGACTTGTGCCGTAGTCAATTCCAACTGCTCATATGATTCTGTGTCCATGAAGACGTAAGTCTCGCCCATTGGGTAAAGGTATTGCATTTTGTTACGCTCGATGTGTGCACGCTCGACACGCTCACCGCCGCGGAATGTCATCTCTTGGATGTTTCCGTTACGGATGTTACGCATTTTTGTCCGTACGAATGCTGCCCCTTTACCCGGTTTAACATGTTGGAATTCAAGTACTTGCCAAATCATACCGTCTGAAGTTTTAATCGTTAATCCTGTTTTTAAATCGTTTACTGATACCATGAATGGTTCCTCCTAAAATGTCCCGTCACTCTGAATTAGAGAGTGATCAGTTCTTTTGGTGAAGACGAAAGAATTTCTCGACCTGTTTCCGTGATCAAGACGTCATCTTCAATCCGGCATCCGCCGACTTGCGGCACGTAGATGCCTGGTTCGACCGTAACGATCATGCCCGGTTCAAGTTTCGTCTCAGAGCGGAAAGACAGACCAGGTCCTTCATGTACTTCTAGACCGATACCGTGTCCCGTCGAGTGACCGAAGTACTCGCCGTATCCTGCTTCTTTGATGATATCACGCGTCAATGCGTCCGCTTCGATCCCTGTGATACCTGGTTTTAAACCGTCGACACCCGCTAGTTGCGCTTGTAAGACTGTATCGTAGATCTTCTGCAATTCGGCGTTGATCGGACCAACTGCGACAGTCCGTGTGATATCTGAAACATAACCGTTCAGAAGCGCCCCGAAATCAAGCGTGACGAGTTCGCCTGTCGCAATGACCTTCGAACTGGCAACACCGTGTGGCAAGGCAGAACGATAGCCCGATGCAACGATCGTATCGAAAGAAGAAGACGTCGCTCCATGCTTACGCATGAAGAATTCTAGTTCATTTGATACTTCAAGTTCCGTCCGTCCTGGTTGAATGTACGTCAAGATGTGTTGGAAGGTCGCATCCGCGAGCTCCACCGCTTCCTTAATCATCTTAATCTCTGACGAATCCTTAATCAAGCGTAGGTTTTCAATGATTCCTGTCGTCGGAACAAGCTCAATCGAAGAAGCTTGATCGTACGCTTCAAAAGCACCGAGTGTCATCGCATCTTTTTCGACGCCAACTGCGCGAACACGTGCCCCTGCCATCAATTCGCCCATCGTCTCTGGAATCGAACGTTCGATTTGAACGATCTCCATTCCTTTGACTTGGTCTGCCGCTTGCTCCGTGTAACGGAAATCCGTCACGAAGTAGGCTTGTTCTTCTGTTACGAGACACGCACCACTTGAACCCGTGAAGCCGGAAATGTAACGAATATTCTCTGCTTTCGTGACGAGTAATCCCGGAATATCCCGTTCCTTTAAAGCTGCTTGTAACGCCTCGATTCGTTGTTTCATGATTGATTTCCCCCTTGTTCCGATTGTTGTAAAGCTTGAAGTGCTTCCGTTGCCAGACGATATCCCGTCATGCCAAGTCCAGCGATGACACCTTTGCAGACGGGTGCGATCATCGAATGATGCCGGAAGGATTCACGTGCGTGGACATTCGATAAATGGACCTCGATGACGGGTGCTTCGATCGCGGCAATCGCGTCACGTAACGCGATACTCGTATGCGTGTAGGCAGCCGCATTGAAGACGATACCGTCCGCCCCTCGTTCCTCGTGAAGAACATCAATCAGTCGTCCTTCATGGTTCGATTGTTCGAACCGAAACTGAATGTTCGGAAAATATACGCGAAGCTCGTGTTCTAAGTCGGCTAACGTCGCCGTTCCATATGTATCCGGTTCGCGCGTTCCGAGTAAATTCAAGTTAGGTCCGTTTAAAATCAAGACACGCAAAAAAACACCTCCTCGAATTCTTCCTCATTGTATCATAACCCGAATTCCGACTCCTAAAGATTGCCTCGTTTTGACGAGTCGAACATAGTTTTTTTAGCGTAAATCAAGTACACTGACGATACACCTTATTTTATGAAGACGGGATGCGTTCTATTATGAAATCGACTAATCCGCCAGTCGGTGGTCAAGCCATCGTCGAAGGCGTCATGTTCCAAAATGCGACCCATGCGGTTTCTGCGATTCGTCGAAATGACGATTCGATCGAGACGTTCGCTCAACAAAAACCGATTCGACCACGAATCGCCAAAGGAAAACGAATTCCACTCCTGCGTGGTCTCTTTGCTTTAATGGAGTCCTCAGCGAATGGCGCTAGTCACATGAACTTCGCAAGTGACCGATACGGTGTCAAACCTGGTGAAGAAGAACCAGAAGAGTCAACGGCTAGTCCATTGACGAAATGGCTCGGAGTGGCTGTCGTCGGGATTCTATCATTCTTCTTCGGTAAATTACTTTTTACGTTACTCCCTGCATTCCTTGCGTCACTGTTCGATGTGTTCCCCGCCTTATCGGGACATATCATTCAAAACATCATCGAAGCAGTGATTAAATTAACGTTACTATTTAGTTATCTCTACGTGATTTCTTTAACACCGCTCGTCAAACGCCTCTTTCAGTACCACGGTGCGGAGCATAAGGTCATCAACTGCGTCGAATCAGGACGCCCACTCACGATCGAGAACGTTCGTGTCAGCAGTCGTCTCCATTACCGTTGTGGCTCGAGTTTCTTGATTTTCACCGTCATCGTCGGTTTTTTCGTCTACTTGATCGTGCCAACGGATCCGCTCTGGTTGCGTCTCATCTGCCGAATTGCTTTATTGCCGGTCGTCATCGGTCTTTCGTTCGAAGTCTTACAGCTAACGAATAAAGCCCAGCACATCAAAGGACTTCGTGTCATCGCCTTGCCCGGTCTATGGTTACAGTACTTGACGACGAAAGAACCGGATGATGCCCAGATCGAGGTTGCGATTTATGCGTTTGAAGCGTTAGAAAAACAGGAACATAACTTACATGAGAATGCACTGGGTTAATCGATAACAGGGGTGATATTATGATCAGACAACGCATTGGTTCTACATTTGCACTCGTCGTGTTACTGTTCGCTTTTGTCGGCTTCGGATATAAACTCGTCAATAATCCAAGTAGTCTGTTTTCACAATTGCTGTTCTTCGGCATTACCGCCGGGATCATCTTCTTACTCTTTAAGTTCCTGACTCGTAATCGAAGCGTCGGAAGCGGTACGAACGCGCAGTATCGTAAATCGGTCGCTCAATCCAAAAAAATGCATGGTACTTCGAATGCTGTTCGCCGGACAGACTTCAAGAAAAAACCGGTCAAGTCTTCGAAAGCACCCGCATCGAATAAAGTCAGACCGTTACGTGATCGTTCGAAAGCCCCTCATTTGACGGTCATTGAAGGGAAAAAAGGCAAAAAGAAAAAACGTGCTTTTTAATGATAAAAGCATATTAAACAAGGAGGTTCGTCATAGGTGACGAACCTCCTTGTTTTTTTCACTCCGTTTCGACCCAACCGATGTAAGGAAGATTACGATATTCCTCAGCGCAATCAATCCCGTACCCGACAACGAAATAATCCGGAATCTCGAATCCGACATAGTCCGCATCGAGTTCTACTTCACGACGCGCCGGTTTATCGAGTAACGTACATACCTTCAGGACGCCTGGTTGATGTAATTTCATATGATCACATAGGAAATGAAGCGTCCGTCCTGTATCAATGATGTCTTCGATGACGACGACATATTTTCCTTGAACATCGAGATCGAGATCCTTCTTCAATTGAACACGACCTGAAGAAACGGTCTTCGTCCCGTAAGAAGAACACGCGACCGTATCAATTTGGACGCTCCCTTTGATTTCGCGCATTAAGTCTGCCGCAAAGACCATTGACCCCTTCAATACGACGACGAGAACGATTTGACGTCCTGCCGCATCTGCTTCGATCTGCTGTGCTAACTCACGAACTTTTTCTTTCAGTTGTGACTCCGACACTAACTTTTCTTTAATCGTGATTTCCATGACAAGGTGCGAACACCCGTCACCCCCTTCGACCATTTTCAGGCTCAGTATAGCATATCCACTCCAAAATGCGCACTTTATCATAAAAATGTAATGAATCGTTCGTGTTTGAGGACTTTTATTCGTAATAAAACATAAAAAAACAAGCCTCAATCCTCTGGATGGGCTTGTTGATAACGATGCAGTTCCTCTTTCAAACCAGGACGTTCCGCGAAGAACTGAATCATTCCGTTAATCTTATCCAACGCTTCGATACTAATATGATGCTCGATTCCTTCGACATCCTTATAGATCAGTTCTTCATCCACACCAACGAGACGAAGAAAATCCTCAAGTAAGGCATGTCGTTCCACGAGACGTTTCCCAATCTTACGTCCTTTAGGCGTCAGCATGAGACCCCGATACTTTTCATAAACAAGGTACGTCTCCCGGTCGAGCTTTTGAACCATCTTCGTCACAGACGAAGGATGAACTCCTAACGACTCCGCGATATCCGATACACGGGCATATCCCTTATCTTCAATCAACTTATAAATTTGTTCCAAATAATCTTCCATACTCGGAGTTGGCACGACATCACCTTCCCATTTCATTCATTAGCGTTTCCAGTTCCACTCATCACTACGGTATTTCTCGGCAAGACGCTCAATCTCCTGCCACTGCTCACTCGTGAACGTTAACGGAACGAATGACAATTCAAGCGCCTCTTCGAAGCCTTTCGTGAACGCTTCTCGTACTTCGTCAAAGGCGACAGCGCGACCTGCTAACTCGTTCAGGGCGACAGCCTTTCCAGAGAAACGCGCCTTCATTCGCTCGCGCGTCGACTCATCATCATACAAGAAGCAATCGAATAGCTCACCTTCATCAACAGAGAGCGGGACCGAACCGTGCTGTAAGACAACGCCTTGATGACGGACTTGCGCACTTCCGGCGACTTTCCGTTTTCCAACAGCGAGTTCATAATACGATGCTGCATCAAAACAAACGGCTGATTTCGGCTTCCGTAACTCTTCTTTTTCCTCTTCCGTCAATGGAACTGAAAATTCGACCGGAATGCCGAGGTGATGGTATCCTTTACGAATTCCTTCCGTCAACATCCGATAACTTTCGATAACCGTGCGTGGTAAACCTTCTGTATCTTCTGGGATGACGACACTATAAGTCAACTCGTCTGCATGCAAGACAGCGCGCCCTCCTGTCATCCGGCGCACGATCGGAATCCCGAGCTCTGCGATCCTCTTTCGATCGATATCACGGGTTGCCCGCTGAAAATGACCAACGCTTAATCCGCGTGGTTCCCATGAGTAAAAACGAAGCGTCGGTGCGATCTCTCCCCGCCCGACGAACTGAATCAATGCTTCATCGATTGCCATGTTCATTGCCGGCTCCATCGCCGGCGTCGTCAACACTTGCCACTCTCTGTTCACTTCAGCACCCCCAAAACGTTTCCGTCTTAGTGTATCAAACCCTTTCTCAGTCGCGCAATCACGAGTCGATTGCCGAAATCGATTTCGTTGACTATAATGAAACAGAGGTTAAACGAACGAAGGGGTTGGAAGTCGAATATGGAAACTGGAACTATCGTTACGATCGTACTATGGGTCGCGCTGATCGCCTACATCGCTTGGCGTTTCATGCCGGTCAAAGGTATCACGAAATTGTCACAGGAAGAATTCCGCGCGAACTATCGCAAAGCACAAATCGTCGATGTCCGCGAAACACAGGAATTCAAAGGTGGACACATCGTTGGTGCTCGTAATATCCCGGTCAGCCAAATGAAGATGCGCTCGAAGGAATTACGGAAAGATATGCCGATTTACTTGTACTGCCAAGGAAGCATGCGTTCTTCACAAGCTGCAAAAGTCTTGAAAAAAGCAGGCTATACGAATCTGTATCAATTAAAAGGCGGATTCAAGCAGTGGTCAGGAAAAATCAAACGGAGCTAATGTTTCGTTCATCGCAAAAAGAGGATCTCTCCTTCGTCGGAGAAATCCTCTTTTTTATGAAACAGCTTATGCGTGTACTTCTTGTTTTGGTTCGTAGCGTAAGACCGGTTTTCGAGCAGCAAGTGTCTCGTCCATCCGTTTGACGACCGTCGTGTGTGGTGCGTTCAAGACGACATCTGGTGTCTCTTCGACCTCTTTTGCAATCTGGAGCATCGCATCACAAAAGGCATCGAGTGTTTCTTTCGACTCTGTTTCCGTCGGTTCGATCATAATACACTCCTCGACGTTCAATGGGAAGTAGATCGTTGGTGGATGGTATCCGAAGTCAAGCAGACGTTTAGCTATGTCAAGCGTCCGGACACCTAGTGCTTTTTGACGTTTACCCGACAAGACGAATTCGTGCTTGCAATAGACGTCGTATGGCGCTTCATACGCACCTTTGAGACGAGCCAACATATAGTTCGCATTCAAGACCGCTTCTTTCGAGACGCGAGCGAGACCTGCTCCACCCATCGTCCGAATATAGCTATAGGCACGCACGTTGATGCCGAAGTTACCGTAGAATGGTTTGACACGACCGATTGCTTCCGGGCGATCGTAGTCGAGGACATAACGCTCTTCCTCTTTGCGGACGATCGGTTTCGGTAAATACGGAATCAAATCTTGTTTGACCCCTACTGGACCCGACCCTGGTCCGCCGCCACCGTGCGGTCCTGTGAACGTCTTATGCAAGTTCAAGTGGACGACATCAAAGCCCATGTCCCCTGGTCGAGCGATGCCCATGATCGCATTCGAGTTCGCACCATCGTAGTACAGTTTTCCGCCTGCCTCATGAACCGCTTTGGCGATTTCGACGATATCCGACTCAAATAAACCGAGCGTGTTTGGATTCGTCAACATGAGTGCCGCTGTATCGTCACCGACTTTTTTCTTTAAGTCCGCTAAATCAACGAGACCACGTTCATCCGATAAGACCGTCACGGTATCAAATCCAGCGACAGATGCCGATGCGGGGTTCGTTCCGTGTGCCGAGTCCGGTACGAGGACTTTCGTCCGTTTAAAGTCACCACGTGCATGATGGTAGGCCTTAATCAACATCAAGCCTGTCCATTCACCGTGTGCTCCCGCCGCAGGCTGGAGCGTCACTTCATCCATTCCTGTGATGACTGCGAGTTTTTCTTGCAGATCATACATTAAACCGAGTGCCCCTTGGACACTTTCGACTGGTTGAAGCGGGTGAATGTGTGCAAACCCAGGGAGGCGTGCCATATCTTCATTGATTTTCGGGTTGTATTTCATCGTACATGACCCGAGTGGATAGAATCCAGAATCCACACCATGGTTACGGTTCGAGAGTGCCGTGTAGTGACGGACGAGATCCAGTTCCGATACTTCCGGTAGCGCCACGTCTTCCTTCCGTAACATCGAGGTCGGTAACAATTCTTCTACTGCCACCTCATCGACAGTCGGTAACGGTAAGCTATAGGCGATACGACCCGGTTTAGAAATTTCAAAGATCAATGTTTGCTCATTCATGTGTGAGTCCCCCTAACGCTGTCACGAATTGATCCAACTCTTCATTCGTCCGTAATTCCGTTGCACAAACAAGCATTTCATTTTGACGTGCCGCGTCATACGATCCTAACGGCAAACCGCCGATGATTCCGCGCTCGAGCAATTGTTGACTCGCACGTGTCGCGTCGATTGGTAGCGTGACGACGAATTCATTGAAGCTCGGCCCATCGTCAACGATCGTAAAGCCAGCCTGTTTCAGCTTTTGTTTTAATGCATGTGCCGTTTGCAAGTTACGTGTCGCGAGTTCCCGGATACCCCGTTTTCCGAGTGCACTCATCGCGATCGAAGCAGCGAGTGCATTCAACGCTTGGTTCGAACAGATGTTAGATGTAGCCTTGTCACGGCGAATGTGTTGTTCACGTGCTTGTAAGGTCAGAACGAAACCGCGTTTTCCATTCTCATCGACGGTCTGTCCAACGAGACGTCCTGGAATCTTACGCATCAACGCTTTTGTCGTCGTGAAATAACCACATGTCGGTCCACCAAAGCTTTGTGGAATTCCGAACGGTTGGCAATCTCCAATCGTAATGTCAGCGCCAAGTTTACCTGGCGCTTCTAAGATACCGAGTGCCAGTGGATTCGCAGAGACGATGAAGAGCGCACCACGTGCATGTGTCGCATCGGCCAATGCTTGTAGTTCTTCGACACGACCGTAGAAGTTCGGATACTGCACGATGACACAGGCGACGTCTTCGATGGCATCGAGTTGATCGATCCGTGTGACACCTTGCTCAAGCGATAATGTCTCGACGTTTAGTCCTGGACCGTTCGCATACGTCCGAACGACATCGTGTGCTTCCGGGTGAACACCGTCCGAAAGAACGATCGTCTTTTTCTTCGTATGGGCACACGCAAGCATGGCCGCTTCCGCTAACGCCGTGATACCGTCATACATCGACGAGTTCGCGACGTCCATCCCTGTCAATTCGCAAATCATCGATTGGAATTCAAAAATCGCTTGTAGTTCGCCTTGCGAAATCTCTGGCTGATACGGTGTATAGGCAGTGTAGAACTCCGAGCGCAGTAACATATGATTGACGACAGCAGGTGCATAGTGATCATAGATACCGGCGCCAAGGAACGATGGATATTGTTTCGTATTCATGTTTTGGTCGGCAAGCTTCGAGAGTGTCCGAATCAAGTCTGTTTCCGGAAGTGGAACTCCGACTTCTTCCAATGTACCGTTATCACGGACGGATGCCGGGATATCAGCGAGTAAATCTTCGATCGATGCTGCACCGATCGTTTGTAACATCGCCTGCTCATCTTCTGCTGTCATTGGTAAATAACGAAAATCCATAGAAATATCCCCCTTATTTCGTGCGACGATAAAACGGTGTCGCTGTTCGTTTCGCTGCTAAACGTTTTCCGCGTACTTCCACTTCAAATTGCTCTTGTTCCGCTACTTCTGCAGGAACGAGTGCCCAAGCAATCGCTTTTCCGACTGTCGGCGGCAACGTACCTGTCGTCACCACACCAACGACTTCCCCGTCATGCCAAACCGGTGCATCTTGACGCGCAATCCCTTTATCGAGTAATTCAAGACCGATCAAGCGACGCGGTGCTCCTTGTTCTTTCTGTTGCAACAAGACTTCTGAACCGACGAACGGTTTGACTTGTGGTTTGACCGCAAAGCCCATTCCCGCTTCGATGGGTGAAATCGTTGCTGATAATTCATGTCCATAAAGTGGCAGACATGCCTCAAAACGTAATGTGTCACGTGCCCCGAGCCCGCATGGTACGACACCTTGCTCAAGCAATGCTTGCCAGACAGCAGGTGCGTCACCAGCTGCCATGTAGAGTTCGAATCCATCTTCCCCTGTGTACCCACTGCGTGAGACGATCATTTCCACTCCTGCAACCGTCCCCCGTTGGAACTTGAAAAATCCGATCTCTGATAAAGCAAGTGGTGTCATACCGGAAAGGATGGCTTCCGCGCGTGGTCCTTGGACCGCAATTTGACCATATTGCTCCGATTGATTCTGAAGCGTGACGTCCCCGGTTAGATAATGGCGTAAATGTTGTTCGTCTTTTTCAATGTTCGAAGCATTGACAACGAGAAGATAGTCCGTTTCTGCCAAACGATAGACGAGTAAATCATCCACTGTCCCACCGTCTTCTTGGCATAAGACGTTATATTGCGCTTGCCCCACCGCAATCTTCGAAATATCGTTCGATAATGTAGCTTGTAAAAACGTCAGAGCATCCGGTCCGCTGACGAACAGTTCTCCCATATGCGAGACATCGAACATGCCGACGTTTTCCCTTACTGCAACGTGTTCTTCTTTAATCGAGGAAAACAAAACTGGCATTTCAAATCCCGCAAAATCCACCATCTTACCGGTTTGCGAAACCGTTTCGAATAACGGTGTTCTTTTCAATGTCGTTTGACTCATACAAATCCCCCTATTTACGAACGTTTTCACTCTCTCTTCTCTTTAATGTTCCATTTTCAAATCCATCTTACCAATTAAAATCATAATTATCTAGTATTATTCGGAAAAAGGAACATACGAAAAAGAGAGAAAGGACCCTGTCCCTTCTCCCCTATTGTTTCATATTCTTCCCATGAAAGCCATTTCAAAATTGTTTGATTCCGGCAGTTCGTTTGATTTCTTCCTGGAGTCGACGACCTTCCGTCACCAATTGGCTCGCTCCTTGCTTCACACGATTTCCTTCTTCAGTGATTCGATTGATATTCCCTTTTATTTGATCGATTCGCTGCGTCGTATGATCAATGTTCGTCTGCAAGGTTTGCTGACGAATCGTAAAGCGCTCCATCAGTTGTTTTAACTGCCGAATATCCTGAGACAGCTTCTTTTTGTAAAGACTGAATCCGAACAACACGAGTCCTATGATAGCCAATAAAATAATACCTAACGTAATCCAAATCATGACTTCTCCTCCAATACCGTTTCAATCGCACGCGTTAACTCTTCGATTGATGCCATTCCTTCGAGTCGGACAGTAGCCACTCCAGCATATAAGGAATAGCGACGTTCAAACAATCGTCTCACTTGTTCCCGTTCTGTCACGAGTGGACGATTCGGATCAGCGGCGATCCGTTCCCAAATCAAATCAAAGGGTGTATCGATCCAGACGACTGTTCCGGACTCCTGCATGTACAGTCGGTTCTCTTCTCGTTCGACGATCCCGCCACCCGTGACGATTACTTCCGCATTGCTACTCTTTAACAATTCGCTTTCATGTGTACGAAATCCTGCTTCGCCATGCTCAGCGAAAAAAGCAGTAATCGTTTGTCCATGTTCCTGTTCGAACCGTTCATCCAGTTCGTCGACCTCGTATTGTGTACGCAATCGATGTCCGACGGCTGTTTTACCAGTTCCCATAAACCCAATCAAATAAACCTTACTCATGTGTGACGACCGCCTCAATTCTTTGACCATTCTCTAATCTCGCTTCCATTTTAAAGCCTTTATCGGTCGCTGTACAGCTGACTTGTCCGATTGGGTAGTGGAGCGTCTCGTCCTTCGTACAATCTGCTTTCGCTGCTCGGATGAGAGACTCGAGTTGGAGTGCTTCTTGCTCTAACTGATGATGCCGCATCTCTTCGTCAATCTGCTGACAAGAAATCAAGAGCACGACTCCCATTCCTAGAAGTAACAGTAACGTTTGAATCAAGACGAATCCTTCCTGATGCATCGGAAGGAACGTCTGCTGTCGTTCAACTGAATCGAGAGAACCTCGGCATCCCCTGTCACGACATAGTGTTTGACGTCGCGGGCGTATGTCAGTTCACCTCCCTGTTCTTTTTTGAGACGTAGTTGATCTTGCACACGGACGAGACGCCACTTTTCAGACGTCTCTCCCGGATTGACGTCCATTCCACGAATCTCGTCTCCTGCGCGCTCGCACATCGTACTGCGCCACATCAGTCGTTCCACGGTATGAAAGAACAATTCTTCATTCATTCGGTTGACTTCCGGCGGACGAATGAGTGGGGTCAATGTCAAGATTGCCAGCAGAAGAAGTGGGCTCAGCCATAGGACGAATGACAGTTCGAGAAGGGTCATTCCGGATTCCGCTCGCAAGACATATCGTTTCATTGCACCACGCTCCTTGTTTCAGGACATAGGACGCTGTTCGGTTTTCAACTTGATCCGTAGCCATCTGCTCAAGCTGTTCCGTCTCTTGTTCCCATTTCATTTGTTTCGTTCGTAAATCGAGATAAGGATCAATCGCTAACATCATGAAGATACCGATTGCAACGATCGAGAGCATCACTTCAAGCAAAGAGAAGCCCGCTTGGCGTTCGTTCTGCATACTTCTCACCTCACTTTACGGATTGCCATTTGATAGTTCCCAAGTAAGAATTTGATTTCATATTCGGCTGTTGCCGAACGGCAAGACCAGGTCGCTGCATAGATCGAGTGATAGCTTTTAAAATAGATGATGCGATTCGAGGGCGGAACGGTACACGTATGACCATTTTGGAATGTTCGTTGCCATAACAACCGGTCATCCGCAAGGACAAGGTATCCTGTACCGTCTCCTCGAAATCGAAACTGCATCAATGCTTGATTTTGCTTTGAGTACTGCATGAGTCGAAGTGTCTGAATATCTTGTTCCATCAGACGAACCTCTTGTTCAAGCGGAATCCAGTCCGGTCGTTTTTCAAACAGTGCCGGTAATAAAAAAACAAGTAAACAAGCAATGATTGTCAGCACCGACGTCATCTCAAATAAGGTAAACCCTCGTTCACTTCGTAAGTTCGCCAGTCTTCGAATCATACGTATACGTCTCCTGATCACAGACGAGAGCATTCGGTTTATCAGCTGTTCCGCGATTGATCGTCTGAAGCGATTCTGGGTACTTCTTCTCTTTGGCATAGTAAAGGTTTACTTCTGACCGAATGACTCGAATGTTCGCCTCACAACTGACACCTTTCGCCTGGTCCTTTCCACTTGTCATCGTTGGAATCAAAACGAGCAGTAATAACGAAATGATCAATAAGACGGCTGCCATCTCAAGTAAGGTGAATCCATCCTGTCGCTTTAAGAATTGATTCATCGTATCGTCTCCTCTGTTTAGAATGGAAGCTGCTGAATCGCTAGCTGTATCGGATAATATAAGATGAGAAACAATGTTCCCGTCATGATCGTCAATCCGCCATACAAAATCGGCTCGATCCATAACAATTTTTTCTCTAGTTCCTCCTCTATGGATTCATACAAGAGCGTCGCTTGCTCAAGCAACAATGGTCCAAGATCACCACTTTCCCGTGCCAAATGGACGATGCCAATCGTCTCGGCTTCGATGATTTCATCTTCACCCAGTGCTTCTGCAAGTGGTTCTCCCGCCTGTTGTTTAGCATGCAGACGAGCATAAAGATGTCCTTTTTTATTCGCTTGCCCTTGCTCTAGGTGTCGAAAGGTCTCTTCGAGCGAGAAGCCAGCATCGATGAACGATCCTACTTCGATCGTGAATAAATAGCTGTAGTAGAGACGAATCAATCGCTGTAGCGGTTTCAGACGTAAAATACGGTTTAACGGAAAGAAGCGAAAAAAGAGGTAACCGGAGGTCAACAAAATAACGGGAATACTTGCGAGTAGATACTTCGCAGAGGGGTGAAGAAGGAGATGAAGAAATGAGGGGAGAGTCTTCGGGTCCGACATCTCGAGGAGAGACGGAAATACATAGAGGGCGTAAAAGAAGAACAGAAGGAATAGACTGGTCGCTAGAACAAGCGGATACCGAATCATCTTCCAAAACTTCGATCGCATTTCTGTTTCGAGGTCGAGCAGCTTCACGATTTGGCGAAGAACGAGCAACGGTCGCTCTGTCCTTTCTCCAACAAAAAGAAGTCGTTTTAAGGTATTCGTTAACGCAAGTGGTTCAAGCGATGCTGCAAAGGAGTCTCCTTTTTCAAGACGTTGTTCCATTTCTCCGACTACTTCCGCGAACGGCTGACGCTCGAATCGTTTTAAAATGAGTAATGTCTCTTTCGCGGAAATACCTTTTGATAACAAGCGATGATATCGTTTTAAGAACCGACTTTGATCGCGGCTTGTAAGTTTCTGACGGTACAGCGGACATCCTCTCCTTTTCGCTCGAGATGAATGATGCGTTGACAGACAGCTAGTTCTGACTCTTCGATCCCTAAACTGCGCAATCGCAATCGCGCCTCATCAATACTTCCAGCGTGTAACGTAAATAACACGACGTGACCACTAAGTGCGGCATTCATCGTCAAACGTGCTGCCTCCCTCGTCCGCACCTCACCAAAAGCAATCCAATCCGGATCCGCTCGCAATATCTCTTCAAAACATCGCGTAGCAGTGAACCCTGCCTTTTCATTTAGTTCCAGTTGTAAGACGTTTGGTACCGTACATTCCACCGGATCTTCAATCGAGATGATTCGTTTTTCTTCCATTGCACTCATCAAGGAATATAACATCGTCGTCTTCCCTGCACCTGTCGATCCAGAAATGACGATACACCCGTGTCGTTGTTCAGCTAACCAAGCAAAGTCCAACTGATCATGCAGCGTGTGTAAAGCCGTTTCACGAGAGACCGTCGAACGATAAAAGCGCCACGACATCGCATCGCCTTGTCGACTCGGTAACAATGAGACGCGCATTCCCTTTTTTCCGTGTGGATACAAGCCACTTTGCGGAATCCGTTCATTTTGTTCCTTTAAGTTCGCCTCATAGCGAACATGGCTGACAAGCGTCCGGTAACGCGTCAGTTCTACGTCATCTTGTTCACACAGTCCGTCGCTCGTTCGACAAACGATCCTGACACGAGTCTCGTTCGGTACAAAATGAACATCCGTTGCACCGAGAGCTTCGAATCGTTCCATGAGTTGTGTCGTCCATTCCTTCATTTCTATTCACCTCCCTACAGCAAACAATACACAAAAAAAAGAAGCCGACCAAACCGGCTTCTTTACGATACGTGTGCAATTGTCCGATGTTTACGTTTCGCTAACGTCTCAAGACCCGGTTTATCATAACCGATAACGAGTTGTTTTCCATCAGTGATGATTGGACGACGTAACAATTTCGGATTGTCACTCATGAGGCGTAGTAACTCACTGAGTTTCATGTCTTCAATATCAATGCCGAGATCTTTGAAGGCTTGACTGCGTGTTGCGAGCAAACTTTCAATCCCGTCCGTCGATAATTTCAACAGTTCCATGAGTTCATCAACTGTTGGAGCATTTCTGAACAGATGACGTTCCTCTACATCAACATGTTCCTCTTTTAACCATGATTTCGTTTTACGACATGATGTACAGCTTGGATATGTGAAAAAGACTAACTCATTCGCCATTTTTGCTCCTCCTCTCAAAGTGTGGGGTTTCATTACAGTTACTATAGCACGCCATTTTTCCTTTGTACACCTTTTGTACAACTATTGTACAACTTTTTTTGAAACTTCATCTTTTGTTCACAGTTATTCCTTAACAATCACTAGAACAGGATAGACGAATGATTGTTTGCTTGGTAAAATAAGTACGTATATTGACTATCTGTCGGATTTAGGGGGTTATAGGAATGGGGAGAATGTACCGCGTACTCGGTTTCTGGACTGGTATTATCGCAGTCATGGCATTTATCGGCGCATTGGGTGGCGATGCAAGCTCAAGTGAGCATACGGATTCATTTTTAGTCATGGGCTTCGTCTTCTTGGCACAAACTGTCTTTTTTGCAGCGCTTGGTTACTTGCGCTTAACTGAAAAAACGTATGTCTATATCTTTGGAGCTTACTTAACTGTATTTTTCATCGTCTTTACGTACTGGTCAAACTTCCAGATGTAATGAAAAAAACTCGTCATCCTTTTGGATGGCGAGTTTTTTAGTCATAAGAATGGATTCGATTTCATTTCTTGACGAATCGTCGTACTCGGACCATGACCCGGGTAGACCGTCGTATCTGCCGGTAGTTCTGCAACGAGTCGATCAAGCGAACGCATCAGCACGTCTTGATCCCCACCATAAAGATCCGTCCGTCCGACTCCTTGCTGGAACAAAAGATCTCCACCGAACGCGATCCGCTCTCCCTTAAAGTAGAACGTCACACTTCCTGGTGAGTGCCCTGGCGTCTCAAGTACGTGCATCGAAAAGTTACCGATCGTCAATCGTCCTGGTTGCAACAGATGATCCGCTGGCTTCATCCGCATCGGCGGCATACCGAATTTCGCCGAACCATTCCATTCCGGGTTACCAAGCCAGCCCGCTTCTTCCGCATGCACGTAGACAGGAGCTTCCGTGAAGCGTCGTAACATATCGACACCACCGATGTGATCAAAATGAGCATGGGTCAAAAGAATTCCTTTTAGGGTTGCTCCTCGACTTTCAATTTCATCGAAAAAACGCATATCCTCTGTTCCCGGATCAATGACAAGACATTCCTTATCCTTAAATAACAAATAACCATTCTCAGATGCCATACCGGAAGTGATCATTACGATTTCCATTCTATAAAACCCCTTTGCAATAGACTCTTCCCCTACTATACACGAAATTGTCGAAAGTTCCTGCAACGCCCTCTCGACTTTATCCCGCGAGTCGGATAAACTAAAAAGTGAGATTTAAGTGAAATCTTCGTGAAATTCATAACGTGATTGTTTAAGGGGGAGTACGTCATGCATTTGGATCAACCAATCGGTTGGCTTTTCTTCTTCGTCGCACTCGTCGGCGTTTGGGCCGTCGTTCGTTCACTTAAGAAACGCCAAATGTTTCCACTCGTATTCGCAGCCCTAACTGTCGTCTTATTCGGCTGGTTTGGGATTGCGACATTGATTTACGGCGGTATTCCATCGTAATCAGAGTACGCTAAAAAGAGAGATGCCTCGCGCATCTCTCTTTTTCGTTGTTTTATAAAAAAAGAGTAGATCTACTAGAACGTAGACCTACTCCGATGACTGACTTATTTTGAAGTTTGAAGGAAACGTAGCAAGTCACCATAGATGACTTTATCTGAAAGTCCTAATTCCTTCTCAGATTGTTTCGTAGATTGTTTACACATCTCCGCTTGTTCCCCGTCTTTCACTTCTTCTCCTGTCTTGCGGTCATAACATGTTTCTTGCGTATAGACTGTCTTATCTGTTACGACAGAACCATCACGGAACAACGCATAGTCTTTATGTTGTTTCGAGAAGAGATCGGTACCGAACAAGACCTCATTTTTGAAATCATGACCTAACAAGTGAAGCAACGTTGGTTTGATATCGATTTGACTCGCGACATTTTCGTGTTTGACACCCTTCGTTTGACCCGGTAAATGGATGACGAATGGCACACGTTGTAGTTGTGCGACATCATATGGTGTCAACTCATCTTTGTTCATGAGTTCTGCCATCGCAGCATTATGGTTTGTTGAAATACCGTAATGGTCACCGTATACCATGAAGATCGTATCATCCCACGTTCCATCTTTTTTCAGACCCTCGATGAATTTACCGAGTGCCATATCTTGATACGCTAATGCCTGAACGTAGTGGTTCAGTGTCGTAGAACTTGTCTCAAGTGGTGGTACGAGTTCATCTTCTGGTTTTGGCATCTCAAATGGATAGTGGTTCGTCAACGTGATGAACTTCGAATAGAACGGGCGCGGTAAATCTTTTAACATCGGAAGTGACTGTTCGAAGAACTTATCATCGAGTAAGCCCCACTCCGTCAAATCTGCTGGATCCCCTAAATCATAATCCGTCTCAGAGAAGAAACGATCTACGCCGAAACTGTTGTAGACGATGTCCCGGTTCCAGAATGATTTGTTATTCGCATGGAAAACAGCTGAGTAATAGCCATCTTCTTTTAACATCTCAGGTGTTGCACGGAATTCGTTCTCTCCGTTTGTGAAGAACGCAGATCCACGACCAAGTGGATAAATCGAGTTCTCAAGAATGAACTCGGCATCTGACGTTTTCCCTTGTCCTGTGTTGTGATAGAAGTTATCCCACGAATGGGATTCCTTAATCAACTTATTCAAGTTCGGTGTAATCTCTTGACCGTTTGGTGCTTTTAAACCAACCGCAAAGGATTGAGCCGACTCAAACGAGATGACGATGACGTTCTTCCCTTTATACTTTCCGAACATCGCCGGATTGGCTGCAGCATGCTTCGAATCGATGAAGTTTTGGACTTCTGATAATTCTGAGCTATCCGCAAGTGCTTTTTGGGCAGATGTCTTCGACTGGATGAGTGCGTCATACATATGGAAGTTAAATGTTCCGATATTCTTGACGAGTAATTCCCGGTCAAAGGCACGTGTCAATAATTCTGGGCGTTCTGTCTCAGCAAGCGTCAAGTTTCCAAGGAAGACGACGACTGCTGCGACGAAAGCGAGAATCGCCCGTCCACGTGACGCGACATTTTTTGACATATCCATTTTCCGTAAGAAAAACGGTAAGATGATCAAATCGCCGACGATCAGTAAGTCAGCCCAACTTAAAAGCGATGCGAGAGAAGCGGAAACCGTCTCTGCGTTCGAAGTTTGGAACAATACTGGCAACGTCAAGTAATCATTAAAGAAGCGGAAGAAAATGATGTCCGCATATAAAATGACTGTTGCGACGAATAGTGTGCCGTAGATGAACCATTTTTGGACATTCCCCCGGAAGAAGAAGCTGAACCCGAACATGAAGAGCGCTGAACTAATTGGATTAATTAGTAGAATGAATGCTTGCGCGGAGTTCGTTACGGGAACGTTGAAGAAAAGTGTATACGCTAAATACGTTTTTAACCAAATCAATAAGGTCGCAATCCAAAAGAGCTTATGCTCTTTATATGTGCTGCGAACGCCTTGACCCATCTTTAGGCGCATTCGCGACCAGATGTTTGCGTCTTGCTGCATAAAAACCTGCCTCCTAATTTACATGTGCTTTCTGCTTTCAGTTCACACAACCTACCTCATAATGTACATATACCCATATCACGTGAAAATTTTACGCTTAGTTTTACAAAAATGCAACCGGAATCCGGAAGATACTTAACAATCACATATTTACTATACGTTTGTAAACAAAAAAAAGATTCGCCGAAGCGAACCTTTCATTGAAATTGAATATTATCATTTTTTCAAGAACATTTGTTTAGCAAGCCAGGCACACCCGATGACTCCAGCATCGTTTCCAAGTTCAGCGATCTTGAACGTCGTCGATCCAAAGACACGCGGTAAAGCAAACCGTTCAAACTGTTGACGTAATGGCGCAAGCAGTGTTTCACCTGCTTTTGAGACACCTCCACCGATGACAATGATTTCCGGGTTAATACTATTTGCTAGATTCGAAATCGCAAGTCCGAGGTAGAACGTTACTTCCTCTACGACTTCCGTCGCGACACGGTCACCTTTCTCATACGCTTCAAATACATCTTTCGCCGTCACAGCTTTAATGTCATTCAGTACCGTTTCTTGTCCTTTACGCTTCTCAAGACCAAGACGGGCAATACCTGTTGCTGAAGCAATCGTCTCAAGACATCCTTTCCGTCCACATCCACACATGACGCCGCCTTCTGGCAACATCGTGATATGACCGATTTCTCCTGCCATACCAACCGTACCGTGAACGATTTGTCCGTTCGTGATCAAACCGCCACCGACACCCGTACCAAGCGTGACAGCAAGTAATTCTGTCGCACCGCTACCGGCGCCTTTCCACATCTCACCGATTGCCGCTGCATTTGCATCGTTTTCAAGTACTGCCGGTAAACCTGTCAACCGTTCGAATTCACCGACGAGTTCGAAATTATGCCAACCGATGTTGACTGCCTTTTCGACGACACCTGTATTGAAGTCGATGAATCCTGGTGCCCCAATACCCGCTCCGACGAAATCCTCTGGTCGTTTATTGCTTTCTTGACACTTCTCAAAGAATGATTTTGCGATATCTCCCGGAATTTGTGCACCATCATTCAGGATTACCGTCTCAATCTCCCACTTTTCCACGATGATACCTTGCAAATCCAAAATTGCCATCTTGACTGTTGTTCCACCGATATCAATGCCGAGTAACCATTTCATCGCTCTGTCTCCCCTATGTTCATATAATATCTACCTATTCAGTTTACCGAACTGGACTACTTTGCGCAAAGGGTTGCACACCTTAACTGTTTTCAGGTTGTGAACGCTTTAATTCATGGCGCAAGATTAATTTCGCTGAATCATATTGACGTTGTTCCAAAACACCTGCTTCTTGTAGTTCATCGAGTTCTAGCATCATCATCGCGATATCGGATGCTCGATCCCCAAGATAGATGAATGTGCCATATGTCTTAAGTAACTGTTGTACGTCATACAGTGTCTTCATCGACCATCGGCTCCTTTACATAGGCATGTAGCAAATCATAGGTCGCTTGTAACGATGTCTCGTGTGTTCGTTCATACGAATGACTCGATTCGATCCCCGGACCGAACAGTCCGTGCCGGACATCATGTCCTGCATGTACTGCTGCTGAGGCATCCGAGCTGTAGAACGGATAGATATCGACCTTATATGGAATACTATTACGTTGCGCCAAGCGTGTCAGTTGGTGACGAAGTGCCAAGTCATAAGGACCTGAACCATCTTTTGCACAAATTGAGACCGTGAATTCGTCCGAATGCTGACCATCCCCTAATGCTCCCATGTCGACCGCGATATATTCTGCGACTTCTTCCGAGAATCCAGCATTGCCACCGAATCCGACCTCTTCGTAATTTGAAATCAGTATCTGAACTGTGTGTGGAAGCTCGATTGTTTTCCATTCTTTGATTAATTCAAGCAATAAAGCGACAGATGCTTTATCATCCAGGTGGCGTGACTTCACGAAACCGGTTTCTGTATAGAGGAAACGTGGTTCAAACGTCACGATGTCTCCCACTTCAATCCCTGCGACTCGTGTCTCTTCCGCTGTCGTCGAACGGATGTCTAATCGCACTTCGATATTATCAGCGGAGCGTTCCGTCTTATTCGTCTCGCGTGACGTATGGACACTCGAATGATGGAAGACGATCGTTCCAGAAATCGTTTGACCATCCATCTTATGAATCAGACAGTTTTCTCCTTCGATGGCTGTCCACGCATACCCTCCCAATTGAGATAAACTGAGTCGTCCCGTCGGCAAAATCTCTTTTACCATCGCACCTAACGTATCGACGTGTGCCGTCAGTAATCGCGTTCGTGTTGAAGCACCCGGTAGTGTCGCTAGGATGGCGCCTTTCTCAAGCTTTCGATACGTGATTCCTTCTGCCACCAATCGCTTTTCTACATATGTAATCGCTTCTTTCGTCGAACCTGTCGGACTCGGAATCGAAACAAGCTCTTCAATCGTACGTATGACTTCTTTCATGTTCATTCGCTCCCTTTCAATCGGACTACGACGTACCATCCGCTTTGTTCTCATGATAACAAATATTCATTCATTGCCGGTACTGATATCCTACTAGTACCATACGAAAAAGCTGTAGCACTTTTCTGCTACAGCTTTTTCCACACCATCTGAAGAACTTAGACGTACTTCTTCATCCAAATATCATCACGATATGTGCCGTCTTCTAATTTTACGGAGTCTGGATCTTCTGCATACACTTCAAAACCAAGTGATTCATAGAGACTTTGTGCTGCTTCATTTCCCGATAACACAGCGAGGATGACCTGCTCGACATCTGGCAGTTTCTTTGCTTCGTCGATCAAGGCTTCCATCAAGGCGCGTCCAGTGCCCCCACGATATTCAGGTGATACGTATACTCCGGAAATCATCGCTTTATGCGATTCACGTGACAATTCATATGGTTTGACCTGACCAAACCCAAACAATGTATCACCGTCGAACATACCGAGCCAAACCTCATCGGAGTCGGGTTCTCCTTCTAGACCTTCTCGTACTTCGCGGAGCGGGGTTTGCTGTTCATCGTCAAACGAATGACCGAACGCATCTGGATGATTTTTCAATCCCTCAAGGCGTAGATTCCAGTATTGTTCTGCATCCTCTTTAGTTAATTTTCGAAAAGTATACATGACTGTCGGTTCTCTCCTTTTTTGGGTTTCATGACGTACAATCAAATGACGTAAAAACGCTTCTATCTCTTACTTAACCTTTTTCTAGTAAAATAAAACCTAGATTTTTTTCTCTTTTTATTTCACTCAAACACAGTAGTGATATTCGCTTCATCTTTTCTTTTCAAAAAAAAACTCAAGGATGGACACTACGATACAGGACCACCACTTGAGTTTCTTAACTCTCAATTTATGAGGTTTTCGTCACGATTCGCCCCGTTAACCTTGCAAGACAGGTTCGAGCGTTTGACGCAATACATCAGCAGAATGATGAAACTTCTTCATTTCTTCTTCCGTTAATGCAACTTCAATGATTTCCCGCACACCTTGACGATTGATGATCGCCGGTACTCCGATGTGAATGCCAGAAATCCCGTATTGTCCATCCACATGTGCCCCGACCGTCAACAAACAGTTCTCGTTCCCAAGGATAGCACGCACGATTCGAACAAGTCCAAGTCCGATCGCGTAGTAGGTTGCTCCTTTTCGTTCGATGATATGGTAGGCGGCATCTCGAACATTGATATAGATTTGATCGAGGTCTGCTTGAGAATAACGATCGTCCTCAGCAAGCAGCTCGTCAATCGTTTTTCCATAGATACGGCTATTGCTCCAGGCAGCGAATTCCGTATCTCCATGTTCTCCAAGAATGTAGGCATGGGCATTACGGGAATCGATGTGAAAGTATTCTCCGAGCATTTGACGTAGACGCGCTGTGTCGAGCACAGTTCCTGATCCAAATACACGTGATTTTGGAAGACCAGAATACTTCCAAGCCAGATGAGCCATGATATCGACCGGATTGGACGCCACGACGATGATGCCGTCAAAACCGGAATCCATGATTTGACGAATCATTTCTCTCATGATCAATGCATTCTTTGCGACGAGATCGAGTCTCGTCTCCCCAGGCTTTTGTGGCGCTCCCGCCGTGATGACGACGACCTCCGCTTCCCGGCAGTCCGCGTAGTCTCCAGCCCAGATCCGCATCGGTGAAGAGCTGAACGGGGTTCCATGGTTCAAGTCCATCGCTTCCCCTTCTGCTTTGGCTTTATTGACATCAATGATGACGAGTTCCTCACAAAGTCCAGCTGTTGACATCTGATAAGCAAAGCTTGAACCGACTGCACCGGCTCCAATTAGCGCCACTCGTGTTACTTTCGCATGTAATTCCATCTCGTTATGTCCACCCTTTCATTCGTTCTAAGAGTTTGTTAACTATATCACAAATAAATTGTAACATCTTTCACATTCTTTGTAACATGTGAAAATAATCACATTTGTCCATTTTGTGTCATCGATATCCTAACATAAGGAATTACATCGTTATACTTTCCACTTACCAGAATCGGACGATAATAAACCCAATTCCACTCGCTAGACCACTCGTCAAGACGTTCACAGCATCATTTCCAAGAAGTCGAATACCCGAGACGTAAATTGTCAGTTGTCCATGATGCTCTCGCTTTTCCGTACGTTCCCCGCAAACTGAACATTGATAAACACGTTGCCACATTGCTCCAAATAGCGTATCGAGTAGACTGCCGATGACTCCGATACCTATTACAAGTAAGGTATCTGTCAAAGAAAGAGAGAATATCCAATGTGCTGCTAAAGCAATAAACGCAGCCCCAGCAATTGTTCCTAGCGTTCCGATTAAAGACATCGCGCCGCTCGTTCCTGCTGGTACCCGTCGTAAAGTTTTCAGAGACCATGGATCACGACTTGAAAGTGGTCCGATTTCCGATGCCCATGTATCGGCATTCGATGCGGCAATGACAAATAAGAATAACAATAGGTACGCTTTATCCATCGTCATAGCGTAGGCTATGGCAGCGATGAATGCAACTCCACCATTCGCAAGAACTTGCCATCCATCACGTGCACCATCTTTTTCGATAATCGCATCCACGGATTTTTTTCTAGTACGTCCTATTTTCGATAAAAGACTTGAGCTACCAAAGAAGAGTAAGAGCACTACCAAACCGCTCCAGCCGAATCCAAATGAAACACCACTGCCGACGAGCATCGTAAAGACAGCTCCACTTGTCGTCAATAAACGGAAATGTCGTCCGGTCCAGGCAAGGAAGAGACAAAACAAAATCGCGATACTTAACATCGGATGACCTCTTGCTCCGTGACGATGAGATCAACTGGGATATCGAAGTCTTCCACTTCGAAATCTGAAAAGAGCTGTTCGGAAAAGGCAATGGATACTTTGCAACCTGTGTAGGTCACGAGTGCACGATCATAATAACCGCCCCCCCACCCTAATCGATAGCCATCTCGCCGATAGGCACGTCCCGGAACGAGACAAAATGCAGCTTGATCAAGTGTTGTGCGACGAGCCGAATCCATTGGTTCTGCGATTCCCATCTGATTATGCTGCAATTGATCTTCTGGTCTATATTCATAAAAGACCATCTCTTCTCCGACTACTTTCGGTATCAAGACCGTCTTGTCCTCTTGCCACGCTCGTTCAATCAACATTCTCGTATCGCATTCATTTCGAAACGCTAACGTGATTGCGACACAGGTAGCTTGTTGCCATTCGGGCAATAGCAAAACATGTTCATGGATTAACCGTTCCTTTTCAGCACGGTTGTCCATCACCTCTAGGCGTTCTTTGATCAGACGGCGTACTTCTTGTTTGTTCATGGCTGTCTTCCTTTCAACAAAAAAAGCCATCACACGAAGTGACGGCTTCCATCTCAATTATTTCACTTCACGGTGAAGTGTGTGCTTACGGAGACGTGGGTTGTATTTCTTCAACTCAAGACGCTCTGGGTTGTTACGCTTGTTCTTTTTAGTGATATAAGTACGGTCACCAGTTTCAGTGCAAGCTAATGTGATTTTGACGCGCATGGGATTCCCTCCTATCTAGCTCTCGATGTATCAAGTGATTTTGCTTTACATAAGGTTAAGCATACTCAAGTATCGTACCAAGAAAGGAAGGGAATTGCAACTGTTCATCCGTTCTTTTTCGGATTCGTCACGTGTTGATATGGTTTTTCAAGGTTCTCTTCAAAACGAAGGGGTTTCTTTTCGACGTGATACTCCTGTTCCACCCCTTGACGTGACTCTTCTCGTTCTAAATAAACGACAGCCGATTGACGCAATGCGTCTCCTTCAAGTCGCTTTAGCGCTACGACCAAACCACCTGACCGATCCGGTGAACGCTCACTTTCGACATCATAGACATTACTGACAAGTGGTAATTCCTTTATCTTAGCGATTGCCTGAGCAGCTGACGCCGTCTCCATGTTGAAGTTATGGACGACTTGGAAATCAACAATCTTAGATAAAGCTTGCGCTTGACGTAAGAAGGCTAGGTTTAACGCTGCCAGTTGATTGTATGTCTGAACGAGTGGTAGACCTGTCACTTGTACCCCGTATACGTGAACACCCTCTTCGAATCGATATGTTTCCGGGTTTTCCGTCACGACGTAAACGTTCTCTCCTGCTGCCGCTAGTCGTTTTGCTATATCACGAACCGGACGATGGGCTTGTTCGTAATCCCGAGCGAACATGAGGATACCATCTTTATTTAAAGCAGCATCGCGTTTGACCGCAACATAATAGTCATGAGCAGTTAAGAAAACATCCGGTTCGATGTCTTCATCTTGTAGGAACGGATATTGCTGATAGCGTCTCTCCAGCCAGTCCATCGTCAATTCTTGTGCATCGAGACGACGTTCGGTTTCCTCAAATCGTAAGACATGTTCACGGAACCGGTTCGCAGCATATTGTGCTGTCGTCTGCCCGTCTAAAATGAATGGCCAATCGCTCGAGACCGCAAGTAGGTATTCTCGAATGAGCTGGCGTTTCGCCCTGACAGTCAACGCATCTTGATGGCGGTTTCGCGCCACGATTCCTGCTAGTCTCTTTTCGAGCTGATGGAGATGGCGAATCATCCAGTCATTCCGTTCATTGATCCAGACTTCCGCATAGCCTTTACGTCCCCACGTCCCCATCGCAACATGGACAGTATCGATGTCTTGGAAATGACGTTCGAGGAACATAGCTGGTGAGATCGACTCGATCGCCTGATCTTCTAAACGTTCCATCGCTTTACCAAGGAAGTCGGGACCTTCAAACCACCAGTGACCGAACAATTCGGCATCAAATGGTGCTGTGACAAGGAAGGGTGGGAAGTCTTGTCCTTGATGCGCATCTAAATGTTCGCCGAGTGCTTGCGCAAAGTCTGCTGCGTGGTCACTCGTCCGTTGCCATGCCCAATCACGCACGTAATAGTCTTTTTGATCCGTTTCTCCTGTTACGCGATGCAATTTCAACCCTGTATCATAACGTAGGCCTTCTGGGTGCATGAACTCGGCGATTTGATCCCACTCCCGATCGTACGCAAGATCCCGATAAAATTCACGGTAATCCGGATGTCCCGGATATCCGATGACAGAACTCCAGATCTTTCCGGAAATGATTTGGTCACGCGGGAAGAGTGCTACGCCGTGTGGCGAATAGACGGGTGCCCCAATTCCGTATTTTGGTGCCGGATCGGCGTTTAAAATTGAATGTTCATCGACAAACGTATAGCGAATGCCTTCTTCATATAAAATCCGATCAAGCCCTGGCGTATAGGCACATTCCGGCATCCAAAGACCAGATGGTCGGAATCCGTAATGACGCTCGAAACAGTTCAAGCCAGTCTGAATTTCAGAACGCGCCGCTTGTTCAGACAACATGTGCGGACTGAATCCATGAGTCGCCGTACAGGTAATCAAATCAAGATAGCCTCGCTCCTTGTAATGGCGAAATGCCCGGTTCAAGTCTTTTTCCCAGTGCAAGAACGTATTCAATAAATCTTGATAGCGTTCTTTATAGAATAAAAGGGCATCTCGTTCCTTTTGATCAAGCTCTCGCTCCAGTTCCTGGCGAATCAAACGTAATGTGTCCTCGATATGCTCAATATAGCGCTCTTGAATCAATGGATCGGCAAGCATCTCGATGACCGGCGGTGAAATACTGACTGTCCAACCGAGCGGACGTGATAAGCGGTCGACTTCCCACAATAATGGAATGTAGGTTTCTGAGATCGCTTCATACATCCACCGTTCCTCAAGACGATGCTCCTCTTCGTGACGGATATATGGTAAGTGTGCATGTAAGACAAGTGAAAAATATCCTTTTCGCATTGCTTCTCTCCCTTTCCCTCTCTCTAGTTCCATTACCGGACGCGATCGAAATAAGAATATGGTCGTAAGACTTCGACCCATTCCGGTTGTTCGACCTCTCCATATTGCCAATGGTGCACGACTTCTGCGAAACGTCCATCCGTGACTGGTTCGTCGCGTGGTGTCTCGATCGGTTTCGAACGCAGCACTGGAACAAAGTCTCCATCAATCGTTTGAACGCCCCATTCAATGATGTATGTAGTATTCGGGGCGACGGGGCGGACGAACCACGCATTCGTCATCTCGGGCAGTTCGAACTGATACGTACGATTCGCTTGTCCTTGTTCGAAATTAACGAGTGTGACATCAATGATACGTAACTCTTTACGAAACGAATCGAATGTCGTGTGGTAGTGCGTCTCAAGCAACTGTTTCGACAGTTCAGACAATTCCCAATAGACGTAAAACGCAGTAGGTGACTGAACGATCGCATGGAGAATATCATCTTCATAATGCGTCGCCATTCCGAACGCGTCTCGTTCGAGTGACGGCACCACTTGCGTAGACGGTACGACATCCAATACCGGTGCAGTCGACTTTTTTGTCTGTTTGACAGTCTTTGATTTTACTTTCGGCGCTGCTACAGCAGGTTGTTCTGTCAACGACTTACGGTATTTGGTCCAAGCATATTTGATTTTCCCTTCAGTCGTATCCAATTGAGCTGCGATTTGTTTTGTTGTCAGCCCTTGTTCTTTCATTTTAATGATTTGCTCAAGCATTCCCAATCACCTCTCTGTCATTATTCACTTCTTTCCTATTCTACAAACGTGTTTCGAATCCCTTTACAAAAAAAGTAGGCAGAGGAAATTCCTCCTGCCTACTTAGTTCACCCGTTTAAATCATAATGTTTTCCTTTTTCGAGATAGATTAAATGTTCCCCGACGTTCGTCAAGTGGTCACCCATCCGCTCAATGTAGCGGCAAATATTCGTGAATTGCATGACCTCATCGACAACGATCGGTTGCAGGGACATATGACGCATATATTGCCGAAGCGCCTTATATGTCGTTTCATCGATGACGTTATCGAGATCCGACAAGGCTTTTGCCTTTTCGACATCTCCGTCACGGTATGCAACGATCGCTGTTTCCGTCATATCCAACAATGTCTCGAACGCTTCCTTCAACAAGGAGATATCGATGACGTATGGGAATGTCTCGACACGAAGAACTGCTTTAGAGATATTCCCTGCATAGTCGGCAATCCGTTCGAGATCTGATGAAATCTTCATGGCTGTGATGATCCGACGCAAATCCGTCGCAACGGGTTGTTGCTTCGCGATTAAGAGAATCGCATCATCATTGATTTCAAGTTCAAGATCATCGAGTTCATTATCGTTTGCGATGACACTACGTGCGATATCTTGATCGTATTTTTCGAGCGCCTCTGCTGTCGTTGCGATTTGTTGCATCGTTTTACGTGCTAGTAAAAAGACTTTTTGATCGAGTATTGCAAGGTTTTCTCCAAAAATCGTACGGTTCGCTGCCATTCGTCTCGTCTCCCCTTCTTATCCGAATCGTCCTGAAATGTAATCTTCCGTCCGTTTGTCGCTCGGATTTCCAAAGATTCGGTCTGTTTGATCGAACTCGACGACTTCCCCGTTCAAGAAGAATGCTGTTTTATCAGATACACGTGCAGCTTGCTGCATGTTGTGTGTCACGATGATGATCGAGTAGTCCGATTTCAACTCTTGAACGAGTTCTTCTACTTTTAATGTAGAGATTGGGTCAAGTGCCGATGTCGGCTCATCCATCAAGATGACGTCCGGCTCGATTGCAAGACAACGCGCGATACAGAGACGTTGTTGCTGACCACCAGAGAGTCCATAGGCATTTTCGTTCAAACGATCTTTGACTTCATCCCAAATCGCCGCGCGACGTAAACTCCGTTCCACGATCTCGTCGAGAATTTTTTTGTTTTTAACGCCATGGACACGTGGACCATAAGCGATGTTATCGTAAATCGATTTCGGGAATGGGTTAGGTTGTTGGAAGACCATTCCGACCGATGTCCGTAATTCTTCGACACCGTACTCTTTTTCGAAGATATTACGTCCGTGATATTCAATGACACCATTCGTCCGCACGATTGGAACGAGTTCGACCATTCGGTTCAACGTTTTGATGAATGTCGACTTCCCGCATCCTGACGGTCCAATGATCGCCGTGACTTCATTTTTCTTAATATCAAGATTGACATCTTTAAGCGCGTGATCGTCACCGTACCATAAGTTTAAATCTTTGACGTTATAGACGCTCTCGCGTGCTGCTACTGGTTGGTTCATACGCTCTGTCCCTTCTGTAACGACTGATTTCGTGTTCAGCTTCGTATCCATCATCTGTCTTCCTCCTTAAAAGAAATCCCTTCTATCTCGTTCGATTAATAGCGTTTTGAGAAACGGTTCCGGATCCAGATCGCAATTGAATTCATCGTCAAGAGGATGACCATCAAGATGATGATTCCTGCCGCTGCAAGTCCTTGGAAGTCCGCTTGTGGACGACTTGTCCAGTTATAGATTTGAATTGGTAATGCCGTGAACTCCGAGAAGATTCCTTCTGGCGCACGAGCGATGAAAATGGCAGCTCCGACCATGATCAACGGTGCTGTCTCACCGATCGCTCGGGATACGGCTAAGATGATTCCCGTAATGACACCCGGAAGTGATGCCGGAAGAACGACTTTAAACGTCGTTTGCCATTTCGATGCACCGAGTGCGAGTGATGCATGACGCATCGCTTGTGGCACGGCGCGAATCGCTTCTTGAGAAGAAACAATGACGACTGGAAGACTCATCAATGCGAGCGTCAAAGCTCCAGCAATCAATGTCGAACCGAAGCCCATGTTACGAACGAAGAACGTCAATCCGAGTAATCCGAAGACGATCGACGGAACACCCGCGAGATTCGAGATATTGACTTCGATGAACGATGTCATCCGACTCTTTTTCGCATATTCTTCTAAATAGATCGCTGCTCCGACACCAATGATAAAGATCATCGGGATGATCAAGAGCATTAAATAGATAGAACCCATTAATGCTGGATAGATCCCGGCACGTTCTGCACGACGAGAAGGTGCATTTTGTAGAAATTCTAGTGATAACCACGAAGCGCCGTCACGGATGACGCCGTATAGGAGAATACCTAAGACGACGAGACCGAAAAACAGACCGACGAGGAAAATGACTTTCGTTACATTATTGACGACGAGGCGTTGGCTAATCGATTTCTTAACCGCGACCGGATCGATGAATTTTTTCGTGACAGGTTGCTTTTCTGGTAAGGCCATCTTAATACTCCTCTCTGAAGCGGCGTGTAATCCAGTTCGCAAGTAAGTTCATCAATAACGTAAAGACGAACAAGAGCGTACCAACCGCATAGATACTGTAATATTCAACTGTTCCAAATCCAGCATCGCCTAAAGCGACCTGAACGATATACGCTGTCATCGTCTGGACCGGCTCCAGTGGATCAACGGCAGCTGTCGGATTCGAACCACCAGCGATCGTCACGATCATCGTCTCACCGATCGCACGAGACATCCCGAGTACGATCGAAGCAATGATTCCTGACAAGGCAGCTGGAACAACGACTTTTAGTGCGACTTCAAGACGTGTCGAACCAAGGGCAAGCGCACCATCCCGAATTTTTTTCGGAACAGAGCTCATCGCATCCTCAGAAATCGAAGCGATCATTGGAATGATCATGATCCCGACGACGATCCCTGGACTGAGGGCATTGTAGATTTGAATGCCCGGAATTAATTTAACGAGTAGTGGTGTGACGAAGGTCAACGCAAAGAATCCGAAAACGATCGTCGGAACACCAGCTAATACTTCTAAAATCGGTTTTAAGATACGGCGCGCGCGGTCAGACGCATACTCACTTAAATAAATCGCTGAAGTGAGGCCGATCGGCACGGCAACTAGCATCGCAATCACGGTAATCTCAAGCGTACCGACGACAAGCGGCCAAATCCCATACTCCGGTTGAGAGTTCAGTGGATACCAGCTCGTACTGCCGAAGAATTCCTTGAACGGAACGACTTCAAAGAAGTGTTCGGTTTCAATGACTAACGTGATGATGATGCCGATGGTCGTAACGACCGAGACAAACGCACACAGGAACAAAACGATCGGCATGATGCGTTCCATGACGTTTTTCATACTGAATTTTTGCTGTCGGTTCTGTTGAATCAGCTCGCGAACCGATTTATTGGGTGTTGAGTTCATCCTTCTTCGCTCCCTACTCCTTCTTGACATGAGAACGGGACCCAACCGGTACAGACTTCCCCGGTTGGGCCATCCTCATGACTCGATGATTATTTCATTGCGTCTTTGATTGCTTTTGCATTTTCATCGTAACGATCTTGTGGCATTTTGATATAACCGACTTCTTCAGCTAAATCTCCAGCATTTTCGTTCGTGAATTTCACGAAGTCTGCTACCTGTTTTTTGTCATTCAACGATTTGTTGTTGACATACGTGTAGATTTCACGTGAAAGCGGGTAAGATAGATCCTTGATCGTTTCAGGTGTTGGATCGATTGCGTCTTTACCTTCAGCTGAAAGTGGTACTTCTTTTAACTTGTCTTTGTTTTCAGCGTAGTAAGCATAACCGAAGTAGCCGATCGCACCTTTCGTTCCTTCGACACCTTTAACGAGGACATTGTCATCCTCAGACAATTGAACGTCTTTACGCATGTCTTTCTTCTCGAGTACTTTTTCAGAGAAGAAGTCAAATGTTCCTGAATCTTTCCCTGGGCTGAAGAATTTCAGTGGTTCAGCCGGGTAAGAAGAATCGACATCTTTCCATGTCTTAACGTTTGGGTCGAGCCAGATTTTCTCGAGTTGATCAAGCGAGAGTTCTTTTACCCATGTATTGTCTTTGCTGACTGCAACAGTCAAACCATCATATGCGAGCGCAAGTTTTGTATATTCGATGTTGTTCTTTTTCGCTTCCGCTGCTTCTTCTTCTTTAATTTCACGCGATGCGTTCGAGAGATCCGTTTCACCAACGACGAAGCGTTTGAAGCCGCCACCTGTACCAGAAACACCGACTGTGACATCAACATCTGGTTGCTCAGTCGAATACTCTTCACCGACAGCTTCCATGATCGGGAAGACTGTAGAAGAACCGTCGATTGCGATTTTCCCTTTTAAATCAGATGAACTAGCAGATCCGCCTTTATCGTTACCACATGCTGCCCCCACTACTGCGATTGATGCTACCGTTGTGATGAGTGCTGTTTTTTTCATCCAAGACATGATTAATTTTCCTCCTCGAAAGTATGTCGCTGACGATGCTACGACTTTTTATCCGTTTTCCTTACAAGACTTATACTACGGACGAACTATTAAAACGAAATGAATCCAACGTAAAAGAATTGTAAAGGCGTGTTTTTTAGTGTTTACAATTCGAAATCCATTAGAAAAAAAGGTCAATACAAACAAAAAAACGAGAGTGATAGCTCACTCTCGCTTAGTTTCTAGTTAATTTGGCTTAGTTTGCCACGGTACATCCTTGACGTTGAAATACGCTTTGACAAGATCATGACCGATTTTCGAGTTGACCGTCTCTTGCTCCATATAAGGAAGGAACACAGCCCACGCCATTTCTGGATTGTCATATGGTGCCCAGCCGACAAGGTTCGAGTTCAATGAACGAACCGGTTGCCCGCTACCATCACGTAAGGCGATTCCGTCATCACCGTAAACGCTGACCTGAGCAGTACCTGTTTTCGCTGCAGCATCGATTCCTGTTTGTGCGATGACTTTCGCTGTACCACGCTCACCTTTAACAACACGGTGCAACCCTTCTCGGACATGATCAATGTTATCTTGACTGACTTCAATCCGGTTCAGATAATTCGTTTTAAAGCTGTAATCAACTTTTTTCGTACCCTTTTCAATCGAGTTAGACGCCAACACTTCTTTTAAGAAATGAGGCTGAACACGATAACCACCGTTCGCAAGTGTTGAAATGTACTGCGCGACTTGAAGCGGCGTGAAAGCATCGTACTGTCCGATGACTCGGTCCATCAGTAATGTGACACGGTCTGGCGTCCCTTGAACACCTTTTGCTTCGTACGGTAAATCAATACCTGTCGTCACACCAAGACCGAACTGGCTATAGTAATTCTGCATGATGGCAGCCGCTGCATCTACGCTTGCTCCCGCGATACCGTTGCTCGGATATTTCGCCATCCGCATCGCGATGTTAAACATATAGACGTTTGACGAACGCTCGAGCGCCGTTAAATCCGTAATCGGTCCCATGTTAACATATGATGCTTTTTTTGTACCTCCGATCGTGATCGGCGCATCGTTAATGACTTCGTTTTGACGAATGACACCTTCCTGTAATCCCATTGCAACTGTTGCACCCTTAATGGTCGAACCGATTTGTAATGACGTCAAGACGTTGTTGATTGCCACATCCGTGAATTTCCCAGTCGAAGGATCGAGCTTTTGACCTGACATCGCTAAAATTTCACCGGTTTTTGGATTCATGACGACGGCATAGCCTTCTTTTAAATAACGACTACCCATGCCGCGACCCATCTTGATTGCTTGTTGCATGATTTGATCTACTTTTTTATTGTATTCCGCATCAACGGTTAGAACGAGGTCTTTCCCGGACTCACCTTCTTCACGTTTCGGATCTCCAACTGGTTCACCATTGAACGTCTCATACACATCGTATGCTGGTTTCCCGCGCAGAAGATCTTCATACTGTTGTTCAAGGAATGATGTTCCGACACGATCATTCAAACTATATCCTTTTGCTTTGAACTCCGCTTGTTGTTCTGCCGGAATCTTCGAGTACTTCCCAAAGATATTGCGAAGCGTATCTTTATATGGATACGATCGCTCATAGAACGGTTCGACCGATACACCCTTCAGATCTTCTAAGTTCTCATCAATGATCGCCATCTCTTTTGCAGACGCACCGAGTTTGACGAGCTGTGGATCAAGTGCATAACCGACTTCCATATTATGTTTGATTGCGATGACTTCCATCGTCTTGTCATCATAATCAATATCTTTTTTCGTGATTGCATCTAAGCGAATCTGATCTTGCTCTGCAATCGAAAGCTTACTTTGTTCTTCTGTTGAAGGATATTTCTTTTTCACTGCCTCTTGGTATCGACGATCCGATTCTTTTGTATTCGTCGCCACCCAAAAATCCTTGATGTCCCGTTCCGTGACTTTCCAGTCTTTTTTAGGTAGATCAATGATTGCCGCAAGACGCTGCGCGATTTCAATACGTTCATCTACTTTCGTCGTTTGTGCGCGGCGATAGACAATCGAATATTTAGAAATCGTATCAACCAAAAGACGACCATCTCGATCATAAATCTTTCCGCGTGGCACTTCATATTTGGATGCGATCATTTCTGTTTTTTGAACTTCCCGCGAAATTTTTTCACCATTGACGATTTGCACGACTCCTAGACGGAAAATCAAAATCGCGAACAATAAAAAAACGACGAAGAACATTAAATTCAGACGAAGCGGCAGATGATTACGCCGTCTTCCTCGTACGGTGATTCGTTTAGCCATGGCGTACTCCCCTATCGTTCAAAAGTCATCTTGTTTCATTATATAGAAGGAAACTTTCCATAACAACCTATCCCATCATTTTCCGCATTAAAAAAAGCGTATCGTTCACAATTGAACGATACGCTTTTTTTCATTACTTCGCGTCAGCGTAAAGCTTTGCTACGTGATCCCAATCAACGACGTTGAAGAACGCATTGATGTAATCCGGACGACGGTTTTGATAGTTGAGGTAGTATGCATGTTCCCATACATCAAGACCGAGGATTGGTGTTTTACCTTCCATGACTGGTGTATCTTGGTTTGGTGTCGAAACGACTGCCAATTTTCCACCGTCAACGATCAGCCAAGCCCAACCTGAACCGAAACGAGTTGTTGCTGCTTTTGCGAACTCATCTTTGAATGCATCAAATGATCCGAATGCTTCGTCGATTGCTGTTGCGAGTTCGCCTGTTGGAGCAGCGCCGTCGTTCTTCTTCAACAGTTTCCAGAAGAATGAGTGATTCCAGTGACCGCCACCGTTGTTACGGACTGCAGTTTGAATGTTTGCTGGGAGAGCATCCAAGTTTTGAAGAAGTTCTTCAAGTGACTTTCCTTCATGTTCCGTACCCTCAAGCGCCGCATTCACGTTCGTGACATACGTGTTGTGGTGTTTCGTGTGGTGAATCTCCATCGTACGAGCATCGATATGTGGCTCAAGCGCATCATAAGCGTAGCCGAGTTCTGGTAATTCAAATTTTGACATGTTCATGTCCCCCTTTGTGCTATTTTCGAAAACTTCAATGCCCTTTAAGACTAGCAAAAGAACCTGTGTTGACGCAAGTCAAGACCCTCGGATTTACTCGACTTCTCGTGGAGCAAAAACCGAGACACCACCACCCGGTACCGGGAAGACACCAAATCCTTCCTCGTCGATCACGACAGGATGATCTTGATGATTCGTATAGTCGAACCATTCTTGTCCGGCACGCTCATCGCCTACGAACATCCGTTTTTCACACATATCGGCATTCGACAATAAGACCGCACAGCCAGAGTTCTCAATTTCCTCAACTCCACGACGAACCCAACCGACACAATGTGGATCATCGAGATAATCTTCCTGCTCACCATATGCTTTGTGATACCGTGCATAGAGTAAAGCATCAATCATTTCTTTTTTCCCTTCTACCGGATGTGGTCCTTGCACTCCATAATAGTCACCGTAGAAGACACATGGGTAACCGTCTTTACGAAGTAAAATCGCCGCGTAAGCATGTTGTTTAAACCAGTCATCCACCCACGACTCAAGTGATTCTCCTGGTTGAGAATCGTGATTGTCGACGAACGTGACGGCATTCGTCGGGTGTGATTCGACAAGGGTATCTGCAAATAACGATGTCATATCAAAGTCCTGTCCCTGCTTCGAAGCTTCATGAAACTTATAATGAAGCGGAACATCGAACAAATCGATCGTATAGTCGACGCTATCGAGGAAATGACGACAATCATCGAGATCTGATTTCCAGAACTCGCCGACCATATAGAAATCACCTTCACTTTTTTCAATCATCGATTTTGCGAATTCATGAACGAATTCATAATTGATATGTTTGATGGCGTCGAGTCGGAAACCTTGGCAATCAATTGTTTCCTGGAACCAATGCCCCCAGCGGATCATTTCTTCGCGGACTTCCGGGTGATTATAATCGATGTTCGCGAACATCAAATAGTCATAGTTTCCGAATTCATCATCGACTTGATCATTCCAATCTTTATTTTTACCGGAAATTTTAAAGACACCCGTTTTTTCTTCACGGGCATCAAAATCCGTTCCATTGAAAAATTCATGTGTCCAGATGAAATCTGAATATTTTCCGTTACGTCCTGGGAACGTAAACTTCGTCCACGCTTCGATTTCAAACTCTTCTGAAATTTCTTTCGAACGATCTTCAGGATGGACTTCGACGACATTGATCGTCTCGAGTTCATCGGCCGCTGCCTTATGGTTCATGACGACATCCGCGTAGACAGCGATATCGTTTTCGCGAGCAACCTGGATCGCTTCGACGAGTTCATCTTTCGTACCATATTTCGTACGGACCGTTCCTTTTTGATCAAATTCACCTAAATCGTAGACGTCATAGATGCCATATCCTGTATCTTCATCCGATTGACCTTTTGACGCCGGTGGAATCCACACGGACGTGATGCCGGCAGCACGTAATTCAGGCGCCCGCTCTTTCAAGCGTTGCCAGTGCTTCCCATCATTCTCTACATGCCACTCAAAAAACTGCATCATCGTATGGTTACGTTCCATCTCTCTTCGCTCTCCCTTAGTTACTATAGTATGAATATTATTACAATATCTTTACTATTCCCCGGGGGAACAAAAATAAACGCTCCTCGTTTTTTAACGAGAAGCGTTCTACTGAATGGACCCTGCAGGGCTCGAACCTGCGACCGGACGGTTATGAGCCGTCTGCTCTGACCAGCTGAGCTAAGGGTCCTTAAGTAATAGTAGCGGCGGAGGGAGTCGAACCCACGACCTCACGGGTATGAACCGTACGCTCTAGCCAGCTGAGCTACACCGCCATGATGTATGTTTCTTACTCTTACTAGATTACGAGATGTGGCGGAACTTGTCAATATGCTATTTCAAAAAAATAAACAGCTGATTTCATTTTTTGAAATCAGCTGTCATAGATGAATCGTATTTTGTTTAGTTCGTTACTGCGGTCCGCTGTTCAAGCACGAGATCCGTGATGTTGACAGCGTGATCGCCAATTCGTTCAAGGTTTGATAGTAAATCGACGAAGATCATCCCTGCTTGTCCCGTACATTCGCCAGCATTCACGCGAAGGACATGATGCTTACGGAATGAACGTTCTAGTGCATCGAGTTTGCCCTCGAGTTCAAGAACTTTGCGAGCCCGTGTGACATCATTCTCTTCAACGGCGCGAACGGCACAGTCGACGATTTCTTGTGTCAAAGCATACATGTCATCTAGCTCTTGTTTTGCTGACGATGTGAACTGAATCCGGTTGACGATCTGGAAATCGACCAATTCGACGATATTCTCGACATGATCACCGATCCGCTCGAAGTCATTGACAGCATGCATCAGTAGCGAATGATCATTTGATTCACGCTCTGATAAATCATGCGCAGCTACTTTGACAAGATAACTCGTGACTTCTGTATTTAAGTGGTTGATCGCGTATTCAATCTGCGCTGATTCCGATACATCCTTCTTATCATGCGATTGCGTGTAACGATTTGCTTTCGCAAGTGCGTCTTTTGAGAATTCACCCATACGTAAGACTTCAAGTTTCGCTTGGTTTAATGCAAGCGCAGAAGACTGGTTTAAGATGTTCTGATCGAGATGACGTGGTTTTGAATCGATCGTCGTATCCGTACCCGGTACGATTTTTTGAACAAGCCATGCGATTTGTGCGATGAACCAACATTGAATCAATGTGTTGACGACGTTGAACGTTCCGTGTGCAAAGGCGATTTGCATTTTTGGTTCTAAACCAAGCGCACCTGTGATCCACGCAATGAAGCTAGAGAACACTGGTAATGCGATCAAGAACAAAATTGTTCCGATGATATTGAAGATGACATGTGCGGCGGCTGTCCGTTTAGCTGCGATCGACGCACCAAGTGCTGCAAGTACTGCCGTAATCGTCGTTCCAATGTTATCCCCGAACAAGACTGGTAGTGCCGCTTTGATATCGATCATGCCACCAGCATACAACTCTTGTAAGATACCAATCGTCGCAGATGACGACTGAACGAGTACAGTAAAGATTGTTCCGACAAAGACACCAAGTAATGGATTATCTGACATCGAGACAGTCAACTCACGGAACCAGGCACTTGATTCAAGTGGAGCCATCCCGTCCCCCATCAATGTGAGACCGTAGAACAATGCACCGAAACCAAAGAAAATCTGTCCGATATACTGAACACGTTCTTTATTGAAGAAGAAGATCAAGAACGCACCAATAGCGATGGCGGGAAGTGCCGCTTCTTTAACATTGAAGCCAATGATGAAGGCAGTGATCGTCGTACCGATGTTCGCTCCCATGACGACACCGATCGCTTGTCGTAAATTCATCAGACCCGCACTAACGAGTCCAACGACGATAACGGTCGTACCGGAGGACGACTGAATCAGTATCGTGACGACGATACCTGCTAAGATACCTAATAGTGGATTCGTCGTATACTTATCGAGGATATAACGTAATCGGTCTCCCGCTGTTTTTTGGAGACCATCTCCCATATACTTAATACCGAAAAGGAAAATCCCAAGTCCACCGATGAAGGTGAAAATCATTTCCTGCAAATCATAGTTCATCTTGCCAGCTCCTTTATTTGATGTGGATTGATGTGTTTGTAAAGTTTATTTTTTCGACCCCCCTATTATGTAAAGGTCTAATGAACTTGTAAACAGTTTTTACAACATCCGATTGTTAAGGTTTTATTAATCTGTATCAACACACAAAAAACCTTTATTACCAATAAAAATTAAATAATTATAATCTGTTATAAAACAATAGAAAGAGTGATTCACTTGTCATTTTTACGTCAACTGATTAATTACTTACAAACTTCCTTAATTCCAAATCGTCCGTTTTTGCGTCTTCGTTTGGCAGATGTTTCCCTTTATTTTTGTGGATTAGCTTGGATTTCATTTTGGACGACGGTTATTGATTCCTTCTTTTTACAAAAAAACATCCCAATCGTCGTCTGGTTCATTCTCCATTTCACCTTCATCACAATCGCCGTATTACTTTATCTACTTTTCATGGCGTATCTGACAAAAGGATTCGTTCGACTGTTGCTCCCTCGCCCATGGGCATATCGTCAAACGTTTCCTTATACAGTAGCTACGAATTTATGGACCTTCCCCTTTGGTATGCTGCTTTATCAATTGGGTCATCATCAAATAGGAGTTGCTTTGCTCATCATCGGACACTTGATTTACACGTTGGTGCCTTTATGGATTGCCCGTTCCTCGAAGCCGCGTTCTTCACGTAAACATCAATGAGTATAAAAATCAGGCGTCCGACGGATTGACGGACGTCCTTCTTTCATTAAACAATTGTAAATGTTCAATTTTCGTTCTTGTTTCTCGATTTTTAGGGAATAGTTCGATATGATAGAAAAGGTAAACATAAACAATATGGCGGTATGCCACAAAAGGAGATTTTCGATATGCCGAAAATGGTCCATCGCTCTAAGACTCGTCCCGTTCGTGTAGGGGACCTTGTCATTGGTGGAAATAATGAAGTCATCATCCAAAGTATGACGACAACTAAAACACACGACGTCGAAGCGACAGTCGCTGAAATCCTACGTCTTGAAGAAGCTGGTTGCCAAATCGTTCGCGTCGCTTGTCCTGAAGAACGTGATGCGCTCGCACTTGCAGAAATCAAAAGCCGAATCAACATTCCGCTTGTCGTAGACATCCACTTCAACTATAAACTCGCGCTCATGGCGATCGAAGCTGGCGTCGATAAAATCCGGATTAACCCGGGTAACATCGGTCGTCGCGAAAAAGTCGAAGCCGTCGTTACAGCAGCAAAAGCGAAAAACATCCCAATCCGGATCGGGGTAAACGCCGGTTCACTTGAAAAGCATATTCTTGAAAAATATGGCTATCCAACTGCTCGTGGTATGGTCGAGAGTGCCTTGCACCACATCAAGATTCTCGAAGATCTCGACTTCCATGACATCATCGTCTCGCTTAAGGCATCAGACGTACAGTTGGCACTTGAAGCGTATCAGCTCGCTTCTGAATCATTCGACTACCCACTTCACGTCGGGATTACGGAATCGGGTCCACTTCGTTCTGGTTCGTTAAAATCAGCAGCGGGACTTGGCGCGATCTTGTCACGCGGAATCGGAAACACGGTTCGTGTCTCTCTTTCAGCGGATCCTGTCGAAGAAGTAAAGGTCGCAAAAGAAGTCTTGAAATCATTTGGTCTCGCGGCGAACGCGGCGACATTGATTTCATGCCCAACATGCGGTCGGATCGAAATCGATTTGATGTCGATCGCCGCAGAAATCGAAGACTATATCGAAAACATCCAAGCGAACATTAAAGTCGCGGTTCTAGGTTGTGCGGTCAACGGTCCTGGTGAAGCGCGCGAAGCCGATATCGGTATCGCTGGCGCACGTAACGAAGGATTGTTGTTCCGTCACGGAGAAATCATCCGTAAAGTACCGGAAGCAACGATGGTCGAAGAATTGAAAAAAGAGATCGATGCAATCGTTCTCGAAAAACAGGCTGAAAAAGAAGCCGAAAAAGCAAATCACGCATAAGTTGAAGACTCCTCCCTGGCGAGGAGTCTTTTTTCCTATCTCGATTTCGACTATGTTATACTAAGTGAAGAAAAATTCTTAGAACGTGGGTGACTGTAAATGAAAATTGGAATCGACATCGATGGAACGATCACACATCCATCCTCTTGCTTCACTTACATGAATAAATATCTTGGAACGTCGATTGACTTCAATCAGGCATCCGAGTATGAATTGCATACGTATACCGATATGAATCAAATCGAATTTTGGGACTACATGGTGAACTCTGGTCACGAGACAGGTATTTATCGTGAATCGATCCCTCAAGAACATGTTCGCCACCACTTATGGAATTTGCGGAAGCAATATGATCTCCATTACGTGACAGCACGATCGGAACTCGTTCGTCCTGTAACAGAAGAGTGGATCAAACAACACGAACTTCCTCTTGATTCCTTGATCATGACGGGATCACACGACAAAGTACAAGTCGTTCGTGATCTATCACTCGATCTCTTCATGGAAGATCGATTAGAGAATGCCGTGCAGATTGCAGAAGATACATCCATTCCTGTAATCTTGTTCGACGCACCTTATAACCGTAAAGCGATACCGCAAAATGTCATTCGTGTCGCTTCCTGGAATGAGGCCGTTCAGGAGATTCAAAAATTCGCACCAATTCGTTAAACAGCCGATTAGGCTGTTTTTTCCATTTTCTATGCCATTATCCGATGAGATAGCATACAATGGCATTAGATTTAGATTTTCTAATAGAAAGGGTTTCATGATGCTTACGACAGTGAATATCTTTTTCGTCAATATCTGTATTATCTTTCTTGTCTCTACATTCACCTTTTATCTGTTGCGTGATCGCTTACCGATTCAACCGGACTCGATGATATCCACTCGCCTGTATTTCGGACTCGCGAATGGAGTGACAGGAATTCTCCTTATGCACCACGCCATCGATTTAAATGGGGCACTGATCGATTTACGATTGTTACCTCTCGCTTTATCCGCTTTATTTGGCGGTAACGTCAGTATCGCAGTAACGGGGACGATGCTTCTATTTTATCGGTTCTTGATTCATGACGGCGCTTCTCTGAATGTTCTACTTAGTTCTGTCATCACGCTACTTGGTTTTTTAATTCTTTCGTTTATTTGCCGCCGATTTATCACACGACAAGGATACTTCTTTTCCGCCATCGTCACGGTTGGTTCATTACTTGTTCTTTGGCGACTGATCATAAGCAATTCTCCTAGTGATGCATGGGAAACGATCTATATTCCATACTTTATCCTAACGATTGGCGGAGCGTTTTTGTTTTATCGGTTATCCTCGCTCCTTCAACAGCACTTTGTTCTGTACTCCTATCAATCCTACCTCGCATCGACCGATCAATTGACACGACTTGCGAATCGACATGTCATTTTAGAAAAAGTAACGACGCTCGAAAAAAGTAATGCCTCTTGGAGTGTGATTCTATTCGATTTGGATCATTTCAAGACTGTGAACGATACACATGGTCACGCCATCGGTGACGCCGTCTTACGCCATTTTTCGATTATATTGAATGAATATTGTCCTGTACCAGTCACGGTTGGCCGATATGGAGGTGAAGAATTCATTATCATCATTCCGGATAGCGAACAATACTCTCCTGTTATCATAGCGGAAACGATCGTAACAGCCGTTCAGCAAACACCATTCGTGATGCAGGATCATGCCGTATCAATCACCGTATCCGCTGGAATTGCTTACGCTCATCATCAGCCTGCTGAAATGGTCTTCAAGCAAGCAGATGCCGCTTTGTATGAGGCAAAAACGCAAGGCCGAAATCAATATCGACTGTACCAATCATAAATATCATACGTATTGTATGAAAAAGCCACTTCTCTCCGAATGATTCGGACTGAAGTGGCTTTTTTTGATTAATGAATCGTTCCTTCATTCGTTTTTTGTAGCAGACAGATGATTTCTTCGAGTGGTACGGGTTTAGCGAAGAAATAGCCTTGGAACAAATGAATCCCGATTTCTTTGGCAATTCGCACTTCCTCTCCTGTCTCTACCCCCTCGACGATACATTCGACATGCATCGACTCACTCAATTGAAAAATCGACTCAAGAATCGATTGTCGTTTCTCCGATGCTCCAATTTGTTCAATGAATTGCTTCGGAATTTTTAATTGACGTAACGGTAATAAACGTTCGAGAACATGATAAGACGCATGACCAGTACCGAAATCATCAAGCGAAACTGGGAAATCAAGTGTTTTAATGCGCTTGAGCGCTCGATGAATCGACTGACTCTCAAAATCGAGCGACTGACTCTCCGTGATCTCAATCTTAATCTGTTGCGGCTTTAATGCATACTTGAGTAGCGTTCGTTCAATGAATGGCATGAACGACTCACTCGTCAACTGTCGTGGCGATACGTTGACCGACAATGTAAATTCATCCGGAACCAGACCGACCAATGCTTTACGCGTCTTACATCCTTCCTCAAAGATCCACTCACCTAGACGAATGATTAAGTCACTTTTTTCAGCGATCGGGATGAACACGGATGGTCGATTGGCTCCCTGTAGCAGGGTCTTCCATCGAACCAATGCTTCAAGACCGATGAATTGCTCTGATCGAACATCGTATTGCAGTTGATAGACGAGGTGAAAATCCGTTTCAATATTAGCCTGTGCTAGCGATTGTGCTGCTTTGACTCGTAATTCTTGATCCTTACGCCAGGCTTGGTCAATGCACATCACACGTTCGTTTTGTTGAGCGGCTTCCTGTAGCGCAGTCAATAACTGCTGTACCCGACGCTTCCGATTGTCCGTCGCTCCTTCTCCATTATCGATGACGATGGATATGTTGACGTAGACATGATGCCCCTCAATTTCATAGGGTATGGAGATTTCTTGACTCAATTCTTCCATTGCTTCCTTACACGCCACCTCGTCCGGCTTTTCCATGACGATCAATAACGTTCCCGCTTCGATTCGAGCAAACGCTTGATAAGGAGGTAGTTTTCGCTTGAGCCGTTCGATACACACTCGTAAAACGTGTAACTGAATGTCTTCTCCAAAATACCGTGCCAACTCATAATAATTTTCTAAATGAATCCCGACAAAAATGAGCTGTTGTTCTGGTCGCGGGAAATCGACTTCGTTCAACCCTTGACGATTTAAGACACCCGTCTCTTCGTCACGACGCGCCGTATCGTGTAGTTGTATCGCAAGATCATTCAAACGATTTAAATTACGGATATGCAAATGATTGATGACCAAGGCGATTGAAACACCAATTATAATCATGCCAATTCGTCCATAATGATCAGTCGGATCAATTTGCACCGTCACGGTATCAGAATTCCACATGACGTAAAAACTAGTTGCCACAGCAATCACGATGGCATACCACATCATGATTCGTTGATACGAGATTAAAGCGATCATTAAAAACAGAAAGCTGCTAGCCCAAACAGTGACCGCCGCATAAGGTAAAAAGCTAATCGAAGTGATTGGAACGACGAGCAACATCAAGGACAATAAGTGAGTTTGGAGCACCATGCCCATATTACGACGACTGATATAAAAAATAAAAAATCCCATGATAACTAAAAATGAAATAATGACAGAACGACTCAAATATGCATTCTTGATCGTCTCTTCCGTCGTCGTATAAATGATTAGAGCACCAACAAGCATCATGAAAAGAGCAAAATTTCCAATCCACCATTGTTGTTTCCGGACAATGTCCTCCATGTATTCCCCTCCTTTCCAGTAGATTTTTCGTATATAGGTTTCGACATCGCTTGATGATACTCCTGTCATATAGAATGTGTCAATTCTTTCCTAAAAAGAAAAGTCTTCCCTTATACTTGCCACGGAAGACTTTTCACTCACATCTAGTGTTCTATCAGTCAAGTCGCCCTAACTCTTCGATGACATCCGTTGCTAATAAACTGCTGGGATGTAACCGTCGTTCGACTTGTTTTGAAGCACGCGCATACCACTCTGCTCCTAGCGCTATTGTTCTTTCGATATCTCCTGTTGGCTGTTGCGCAAGGAGACTCGTCAAAATTCCGAACAGGGTATCTCCGCTTCCGCCCTTTGCGAGACCGCTCGATGCACCAGAGACGACAAATCCGCCTCCATCCGGTTTTGCGATTAAGATGACGTGGGACTTTAAGACGACAGTTACTTGATGCAAGACGGCATAGTCGGTTGCCTGACCGAAAAGATCATCTTGAATACTTGCGACACTCTGATTCGTCATCCGGGCAAATTCACCGATATGTGGTGTGACGACGATCGGCGCTGTTCGTTCGGGATAACTTTCTTTTACTAGAGCTGCAGCATCTAATACAACTGGCAAATCACTCTCAAGCAGATAGTCCACCCATGTTTCGACTGCCTCTTGCGATAATCCGGGACCGATTCCAACTGCTGAGATGGAGGGGAGCATCTCCTGAATTGCTGATAACGTCTGATCAATGACCATCGCTTCCGGCGCTTGGACGATGATTCCCTGTTTTGCAAGTGCCGTCGTTGCCACTTGTAGTTTACCGACTCCCGTTCTTAGGGCTGCCCGTGTCGCGAGTTGGATGGAACCCGGCATCGTCTCGCTTCCACCAATCAATAGCGCCGTCCCATAAGTTCCTTTATGACCGTATAGTTCCCGCTTGAATAAAGAGGTCACATCCTCAGGTGATACGCGCCATTCACCAAAAGTCGGTAATCCGATATCAACCGTTTCTGATATTCCATAAAACGGTGCTGTTCGTACTAAAAAGGCAGATCGTTTCATTGCATGCAATTGGAATGTCACGTCTGCACGAATCGCTGTCTCTTTAAATTCCGTTGCGTGATCTGTCGGCACTCCGCTTGGAACATCTATTGCATAGATACGTGCCCCTTGCCGCTTTTGTTCCGATACGAATTCACACTGCACTTCGAATAGCTTATTCATCCGCTTTGGATCAAATCCCGTTCCATATAAGGCATCTATAATGACATCATATTGACCACACGGTTGTTCGGTCACGAGTCCAAACGCTTCTGCATAATGGACATGAATGATGGATGTATCCGAACGATTCTCTCCAAATGGCGCATGTAGCGTGACATCAAATCCGTCGCGTATCAATTCGCGACCAATGACATACCCATCCCCACCGTTATTGCCTGTCCCACATAAAATCAAGATTCGCTCCGTCTTTCTATGACGCTCCTTGATACGTGTTGCGATGTGACTTCCAGCTCGCTCCATTAATACCTCAAGCGGTAGCCCGGATGTTCGTGCCCATTCATCAATTTGTCGTGCTTCCTGCGTATCATAAATCATCATCTTATCACCTCTGTTCGACTATTCCCGTTTTAAGCAGGACTAGTCTTCTAAAACAAAAAAGAGAACGCCCATATGGACATTCCCTCTATTTAAGACGTCAAGCGTTGACAATTCGCACAACGTCCATAGATTTCGAATTTATGATCTTCAACTTCAAAACCAGTCTCTTGGACGGGTGAAATCCACTCCATCGGGCAGACATTCAACGTCTCCGTCTTGCCGCAGATTCGGCATATCAAATGATGATGGTGATGACCAGAAGCACAGGCAGCCCGGTATTTCATCTCTCCGTCTAATTCAGTCACTTCTAATAAGTCGATTCCTGAAAAATCATTTAAGTTTCGATAAATCGTATCGTAACTTAACGAAGGATGAGACGTCCGGAGAGCTTCTGCTACTTCCCGCGCACTGACATACCGGTTCACTTCAAACAGATACGATAGCAAATCAAGACGCTTCGGGGTCATTTTAAACCCGGAAGCTTTCATGCGTTCACGCGCTTGTTCGATGTTCGTCTTCATGTGTTTTCCCTCCTATCCAAAAACGTTCCAACAGCATCACGATGATCAGCTCAATTACCGCAAGCAAGACGATCATTCCACCTGGTGCTAAATCAAACTGATAAGCCAGGACAAGACCAAGTACTGTTGCGATTTCGCCGAAGATAATTGCTAAAAAGATCGTCATCTTAAAACTCTTCGCAATGCGAAGTGCTGCCGCAACCGGTAACGTGATTAAGCTTGAGACAAGTAAAATCCCGACGATCCGCATACTGATCGCGATGACGAGCGCAACGACGATCATAAAGAGAATATGCACTAAGCGAAGGCGAATCCCGGAAACGCGCGCCTGCTCCTCGTCAAAGGAGAGGAACAACAATTCCTTATAAAAGGCAAATACGAAGATGATGACCACGACCGTCACAGCTAGGATCGTATATACATCTGTCAAGGCGACGGCCGAAACCGTTCCGAACAAGAAGGAAACAAGATCCATCGAAAAGCCGTTCGCAAGACTAATGAACGTCGCACCAAGTCCCATCCCTGTCGCCATGATGATCGGAATCGCAAGTTCTTGAAAATGCTTATATTTCGAACGCAACCAATCGATCGTCAGGGCCGCAATGACAGCCGTCACGATGCCTAAATACAATGGATTCAGATCTGCTAGTTGTGCGACCATACCAGAAATCAAGAGACTGAGTGCAATCCCAGCTAACGTGACATGCGAAAGTGCATCTGCAATCAGGCTCATCCGCCGGACGACGACGAATGAACCGATCAATGGTGCCGTGAATCCGATCAAAATGGCAGCCACCAATGCATACTGTAAAAACTTCAACGTCATGAACGCTTCGATCATTGGACACTCTTCCCTTCATGAACAAGAACGCGTCCTGGAACCGGGTAGAGGGAGCGAATCGTCTGTTCATCTAGTTCCCAGTATTCTTTAATGCCACAGTTACACCCTAAACGTCCATCGACCAAATGAATGACATCCGTGACGAGTTTGCTGACGAAATGGATATCGTGTGTCACAAGGACGAACGTCCGTCGTTTATCTCGACGAAGTTCTTCTAGAATTTCATAAAATTCTTTCACATATCGCTGATCGACACCAACAGTTGGTTCATCTAAGATCATTAAATCGGGATCGTTAACGAGCGCACGTGCGATGAAGACGCGTTGTTGCTGACCACCGGATAGGTCGCCGACTTTTGAATCACGTCGCTCCCACATCCCAACCGTTTCAAGAGCAGTTCGCACTTTGTCTCGATCGTCACGAGACAAACGACGAAAAAGTCCTTTTTTAGCGTACAATCCCATCTCGACGACTTCTGCGACAGTCACCGGAAAACCGGAGTTGAACGCTGCCGCTTTTTGCGAGACATAGCTGATTCGCCACCATTCACTGAATTGTGATTGTGATTGTCCGAATAAGCGAATCGTTCCTTTCGGTTGCAATAAACCTAAAATACATTTGATCAGCGTCGATTTCCCGGATCCATTTTCTCCAACGATTGCTAAGAATTGTCCTTGCTGGACCTGAAACGAAACTTGATTCAGCACCCGGCGATCCGGATAATCATAGCTGACTTGATCGATTTCGATGATTGGTGTTTCCATTTATTTTCACTCCTTCCGTTTTCGTAAAACGGAATAATTACGTCTTAATCAACTGTCTTATTATAGCGTCCGCTAATTATTGGTGCAACTCTGGCAACTTCCTGTCCTCCTTTGAAAACAATCAAGGTACAATAAAGACAGAAGCTAGCTGTTTCCGGCTTGTTCAGAGAGGGAAATCTTTTAATGCACGCATCGCAGAGAGGAGTCGGAGTCATTTGAAACAAGAACTTGCAGTCATCGATATCGGTTCCAACTCAATTCGTTATGTCATCTTCCATCCGATCGCTTCCGGTCGTTACATCGAGAAGATTAACATTAAAGTCGTCGCGCGTTTATCTGCTCATATCAATGAGGATGGAGCACTCGACGATGAAGGAATTGCCTTACTCGAAGAAACGTTACATCGATTTTACGAAGTCGGTGTCACCCATGAGGTCGAAGAGACGATCTGTGTCGCGACCGCTGCCATTCGTAACGCAACGAATCGAGACGCCATCGTTGAATCCGTTACCGAGAATACGCCTTTTGCCATTCAGGTTCTGACAGATGAACAAGAAGCATACTATGGCTATTTTGCTATCATCAACTCAACCTTCCTTGAAGACGGATTTTCTGTCGATATCGGTGGTGGCTCCATGGAAGTCACCTTGATTGAGAATCGCGAAATGGTGGCATATCACAGCTTTCCATTTGGTGCCGTCACTTTGACACGGCAATTCGTTTCCGACGAAACACTAAACGCCAGTGATAAGAAGAAATTGGTGAAATTCCTACGGGAACAATTCGAATCAATTCCATGGCTGAGTGACAAAAAGCTTCCTTTAATCGGTGTCGGTGGTTCTGCCCGAAACTTTGTTCGGATCCATCAGTCGAATCAGGACTATCCCTTACGAAGTGTTCATCAATATCAAATCAAAGCGAAGGAACTCGCGAAGATGGTCGACGATCTCGAAGGAAAATCGGCAAAGCAACTTTCAAAAATCGAAGGCCTATCGAAAGATCGAATCGATATTTTCTTGCCGGCATTGATTGCAATTCAAGAGTTAGCTCAACACATCGAAGCCGAAGAGTTCGTCATGAGTAATCTCGGTCTTCGTGAAGGTCTCGTTTATGAATTTGACGTTCAAGATGAAGCGTATCGCCGGATCGAAAACGTACGTGAGCAGAGTCTTTATCAGCTCGAGAGCGACTATAAGGTCAATCGTGATCGCGCTACGTATATCGGTACACTTGCGAAATCGATGTACCGACAACTCGTCACGTTAGATCTGATATCAGAACGAGCGTCCGATTTACGCCTCCTCGATTCCGCAAGCCGTTTATTTTATTGTGGACAATACATTAATCCGGACACGCGATCGGATCAGACGTTCTATTTATTGACGAACACCGAACTGAATGGCATGACGCACAAGGATCGCGTTGCTCTGTCGCTCGTCAGCTCCTATTCTTCAGCGAAACGGATGAATCAATTAGCGAAACCTTTTAAGGACTGGTTTACAGAAAAATCGCTGGATCGCTTCGACTTGCTCGGTTCTCTCCTCAAATTAAGTCATGCGCTCGACGTGACGGAACGAAAAGCAGTCGATCACTTGGAGCTGTTTCTTGAGAAGGATCAACTCCAATTCGTCCTCGATACAGGGGATCATGATTATGGGTTCGAAGTCGAAAAAGCGGAAAAACAAAAGAAACATTTGGAACGAATCATTGATTGTACGATTACCTTCGAAACGAAAGGAGATCTTCCTTCATGAAGCTCGACATACCGGAACATTTCAATAATCGTGAGCTCAGTTGGCTTCAATTCAACGAACGGGTACTGGATGAAGCGTTTGATACACGCAATCCGTTAATGGAACGTTTTAAATTTCTCGGTATCTTTAGTTCCAATTTAGATGAATTCTATATGGTACGGGTCGGTGGTTTAAAGGATGAAGTACTCGCCGGATTCAATAAACCAGAAAACAAACAACAGATGACACCTAAACAACAGTTACGTGCGATTGCGGCGAAAACAAAAGAGCTCGTCGATCGACAATACGAAGCATTTCAAGCAATCAATCAGACGTTATCAGATGAAGGCATTACATTCTTGAAATACGACGCTCTGACTTCAGAACAAACGACCTATGTGAAATCCTTTTTCCGCGAACAGGTCTTTCCGGTTCTCACGCCCGTTGCTGTCGATGCCTATCGTCCGTTCCCAATGTTGTCTTCAAAGTCACTCAACATCGCAACGGTACTCGAGGCAGAGGACGGGACGAAACGGAATTTAGCACTCGTACAAGTACCTGCTGTTTTACCGCGATTCGTCGATTTACCGGTAGAAGATGACGAGACGACAGCTATCATCTTACTCGAAGACGTCATCATCGCCTTCATCGATAGTCTATTCAAAGGCTATCGCGTGTTATCTGCCATGCCGTTTCGGATCACCCGAAATGCCGACCTTCCGTTTCACGAGGAAGGTACGCATGATTTATTAAAGCTAATTGAGAAAGAATTAAAAAAACGGCGTTGGGGGGTTGCGATTCGACTTGAAGTCCAAAAAGCTGCCATTAACACCGAACTGCTCAACATGTTACGCGATGTACTGGATTTGCAGGAACGCGACATCTTTGCCGTGGATGGTCCCATTGATTTAACATTCTCCTTTGCCTTCTACAGTCAAATCGGTATTGAATATGATCATTTGATCTATCAGACGATCATGCCAGTCGACCCACCGGCACTCGATAGTTCAAAAAATCTGTTTAATCAATTACTGGAACGCGATTATCTTTTGCATCATCCGTATCATACGTTTGATCCCATCGTCCGGTTCATCGTCCAAGCGGCGAATGATCCGAACGTTCTTGCCATCAAACAAACGCTTTATCGCGTATCTGGTGATTCACCGATCATCAAGGCCTTAAAAACGGCAGCAGAAAATGGGAAACAAGTCACCGTTCTCGTCGAACTCAAGGCTCGATTCGACGAGGCGAAGAACATCGAATGGGCAAAACAACTGGAAAAGGCTGGCGCTCATGTCATTTATGGATATAGTGACTTAAAGACACACTCGAAGATTACGCTCGTCGTCCGACTCCATGAAGGCAAGATTCAGCGTTTCGTCCATCTTGGTACCGGCAACTATAACGATTCGACGGCGAAGCTATACACGGACGTCGGATTATTGACCGCTCGGGAAGAGATTGCCGAAGATGCGACGAACTTCTTCAACTGGTTATCTGGATACGGAGAACAACCAGAATGGAACGTCATCCAAACTTCACCGAACGCGATGCTCGAAAAGTTCCTGTCATTGATTGACGAAGAAATTTATCATCATAAAAAACATGGAAATGGTCGAATCGTCGCTAAGATGAATAGTTTAACGGAGAAAGACATCATTTTACGTCTCTACAAGGCATCGCGCGCTGGTGTACAGGTCGAACTTATCGTTCGTGGTGTCTGTTGTCTGCGTCCTGGCATTCCAGATGTTTCAGAGAACATTCGCGTCATTTCGATCGTCGATCGTTACTTGGAACATTCACGCATCTTCTACTTCCATCATAACGGTCAGGATTTGATGTATGGGTCAAGCGCGGACTGGATGACACGCAACATGCGAAAACGGATCGAAATCTTGTTCCCAATCATGGATGAAGAACATAAAGAGTATTTAAAGGATTGTCTCGCCCTCGCTCTTGCTGATAATGTGAAGTCGCGTGAGCAGGCAGCTGATGGATCCTATCATTACGTGAAGGATGGAAAACAGAGCTGTGAATCACAATTGCTGATTCAAGACTATACGAGCGGCAAACTAAAACAAAAACCTAGTTTTACAGCTCCATTGACACAAAAGTGGATCACGATTGAAAAGAAGGAGGACAAAGTCATTCTTGATCAAAATGCTACATGATTTTGGTCATGTTTTACCACGTATTCTACTTCAAATGCTGATTTACAGCAGAAAGGACGAAATGTATGCTTCAGCAAATCTTATTATCTCTTCTCGCCGGAGTCATCTGCGGCGTCGTGTTCACCGCACTGAAACTGCCGATTCCTGCTCCACCCGTTTTTCCAGCCGTCGTCGGAATCTTTGGTGTCTTCCTTGGGATGAAAATCTATCTATTTTTAGTAGAACGCTTTTTCTAATCCAAACAAAAACCGTTCTCTGACTGCCCGAAGCAGAAAAGAGAACGGTTTTTAATTATTTTTTTAAGGCTTCTGCGATCACACGATCCCAGTTGACCTCATCGCATGCCGTCTCACACGTCGGCTCTACTTCACATGTCGCACATTTTCCTTTTTTCGCTTTTTTCGTAAAGCGAACAAGTGAAAAACCAGCATAACTAAAGACGATCAATCCGATGAGTATATCGATGAAATGCATCTGTTCTCCCCCTTAAGCGAATCCTAACCATTGTCCTGTTTGATAAATGATGAACGCCACCCCGTAAGCAACGAATAAGCCATATAAACTAGCAATCCACGTCCACTTCGCACTTCCGACTTCACGACGAATGACAGCGACCGTTGCTAAGCACGGGACGTAAAGCAAGACGAAGACCATGAAACTATACGCGCTGAGCGGTGTGAACTGTTGCGCGATATGACGTCCTAGTTCCGATTCATTGACAGCATAAATGATTGCCATCGTTGAGACAACGACTTCCTTCGCAAGAAATCCGGTAATGAGGGCAGCACCTGCCTGCCATGTTCCGAATCCAAGCGGTACGAGCACGGTAGCAATGATGCCACCGATCATCGCAAGAAAACTATCATTCATATTGACGTCCAGTCCACCAGGCCCAGTATAAGCAAGCAGCCAAATGACGACCGATCCCCCAAAGATGAACGTTCCCGCCTTTCGAACAAACCCTTTTCCTTTTTGCCATGTACTCCGCCACAAAGTCAACCCTTGCGGAATCCGGTATGGTGGTTGTTCGACTAAGAACAAGCTCGTCGCATCTTCTGCAGCTAAGACTTTTGAAAAGACTTTTGCTGCAATGAGGGCTAGTACAATCCCAAGGATATAGAGCGATAAGACGACGAGTGCCTGATTCGTCGCAAAGAAGCTTCCCGCAAAAACAGCGTAAATCGGTAAACGAGCAGAACAAGACATGAATGGCGAGATAAAAATCGTCACTAAGCGCTCTCGTTCTTCTTCTACAGAACGAGCAGCCATGATGCCCGGCACATTACAACCGAAGCCAATGATCATCGGAATGAAGCTTTTCCCGTTTAAGCCAACCATCTGCATGAATCGATCCATGACGATCGCGACACGTGCCATATAACCCGAGTCCTCCAAAAACGAGATGAAGAAGAAGAGGACGAAGATTTGCGGGACGAATACAAGTACCCCACCAACCCCAGCCACGACACCTTCAACGAGTAAATCTTGAATGAACGGTGAGGCACCAAGCGTACCTAACAGACTAATAAGCCCTTTTGAAAGTGGTCCGGCGATGAATCCGTCCAGTAAATCCGACATCGGCGATCCAATCCAGTTGAACGTCACATGGAACAAAAGATAAAGAATCGCAAAGAAAATGGGTAATCCTAAAATCGGATGTGTGACGACCGCATCAATCCGTTCCGTCCAGTTCGTTCTTGTCGTCTGTTCTTCCGTGACGACAGCAGCTCTCGTCGCCACTGCCCAGTGCCGGCGACACTCCGTGATATGCGCATGAACGAATCGTCCTAGCTGTTGTTCTAGCTGTTTACGAATCGTTGCGATCTGTGGTGTCCGTTGCTCTAGCACATCAACAAAAACACGGTTCCCCGCTAAATATTGAACAGCCATCCATCGTTCCATCTCCGGCATGTCGACGATTTCGAGGATATCCTCAATCGCCTGTTCGGTTTCTGAACCGTAATCGATTCGAAGGACGGGCTGTGGTTCCTGTTGTAAGGAAGATAATAATACATCACATCCATCGCCCGTTCGGGCGACGATCGGGAAAACATCAACCTGTAATACACTTGCTAAACGTACTGGATCGACTTTCATCCCACGATGATCGGCTACATCCATCATGTTCAGTCCAATTTGAAGAGGTTTTCCGATTTCCAGTAACTGAGCAGTTAATTGTAGATTTCGCTCAAGCTGGGACGCATCGATGATGTTAATCATCGAGTCAAATGAGTCCTCCATTAAAAATCGAGCAACGACTGCTTCATCTGCAGACAATGGATCTAAGTCGTATACACCCGGTAAGTCAATCAATTGCCCACGATTTCCACGCAACTGTCCGATTTTTTTGTCCACCGTGACCCCCGACCAGTTCCCGACATGAGCATAGGAATTCGTCAATCGATTGAACAAAGACGTTTTTCCGGTATTCGGATTTCCGAGTAATGCAATGCGTTGGGTTGTCATGGTACATACACCTCGATTCGTTTTGCATCACTGCGACGGATAGCAACCATTTGGTGATGATCCTGTTGCTCAATCGTCATAGGACCTTGAAATATCGCTTTTCGTCGCACGATGATCGGACATCCTTCATAAAAACCAAGCGCGAGTAATCGCCGACGTAATCGATCATCGATGTGATTCATGTTCGTCATCACGACAGGCTGGTTCATTGGAACCGTAGCTAAATCCACCATAGCTGCTCCCCCATTTATCTTTACATTCATTGATAACAATTATCATTCCTGATTATAACACCATCACTTCCTTAGTTACATAGGAATTCATCAAATGAATCAACCGAATGTGTCCGTATCGACAAAAAAGCTCTACTTTCCTGAACAACGTCAGTAGAAAGCAGAGCTTTTCTTTATTCATGTTCTTCCGTCGCGGCCGCTATATCCACGGCATGGAGCATCTGTTGATGCAACCACCGGTGGCATGTCGGACACACCGTCTGGTACCCTTCTGGTGTCAAATGCCATTCAAGTAATGACTGCCGAGACTCCTCACAATGAACACATTGACGCGCAATTTGTTCTTGATGATTTCGCTCCTTGAATCGTTCGATTCGACGTTGTTTAGACTGTTCGAGTGTCAGCACATCCGTTTCGAAATACCCATACTGCCATGAATCAAGCAGACGCGTGCGAAATACGCCTTCGACTGGTCCTGTTTTAAGACCGAGTTGATCGAGTGGTCGTCCAAGTAACGGATGACGTAAATCTACACTGATGAGATCAAGACATACATAAGATCCTTCTAAATCGTCAGCAGCGGTCAACCAAAACGGATCTTCTGGACGTGTCGTATACTCCGTGAACAAGGCTTCTGCATACGCCATGATTCCATCAGTCGTCGCAATAAACACTTCTTCTCCCTCTGCCAGTTCTGCCGGCAAATAAAACGGTTCTTTTGTTTCATAATAGTGGACAACAGCTTGCCGTATCGCAAAACGAGTCTCATCAACGACGAGTATATGACACATCACAGACACCCCTTTATGAGTTATTCGACCGGTGCTCCTAGAATCGGTAGACGCCAGTCTGCATCAAACGCACCTGAACGTAACATATCGATTTCTTGTTTATACGGTGCCACTTTTTTCTTCGGATCGAGCCCGATGTATGGCGTCTCTAAGATTTTTGGTAAATGTGCCAGGGCAGGATGATGCACGACACGATGTAAGGCATCAAATCCAATCTCACCGAAACCAATATTTTCATGACGGTCCTTTCGAGCACCGCGGATATTCTTTGAGTCATTCACATGGATGACGCCAAGACGATCTAGTCCGACGATTCGGTCGAATTGTTCAAGTACACCATCTAAGTCATGTACGATATCATATCCCGCATCGTGCACGTGACATGTATCGAGACAGACGGATAAACGATCATGATGTGTGACACCTTCAATGATCTGAGCAAGTTCCTCAAAGGTTTTTCCGATTTCTGATCCTTTTCCAGCCATTGTTTCAAGTGCGATCTTGACCTGTTCGTCACCTGTCAGTACTTCATTGAGTCCCTCGACGATCCGTTTGATTCCGACTTCTTCCCCAGCACCGACATGCGCACCTGGATGTAATACGATGTGTTGCGCCTTTTCAAGCGCTTCTGCTCGTTTAATTTCTGCTGCTAAAAACGAAACAGCGAGTTCGAATGTCTCGGGTTTCGTCGTATTCCCCAAGTTGATGATATACGGCGCGTGCACGACGATTTCCTCTATTCCATTAGCACTCATATGTTGTAATGCTTCTGGAATCCGTAACTCTTCCATCGGCTTACGGCGTGTATTTTGAGGTGCCCCTGTATAAACCATCATTGTCGTTGCACCATAAGATGCCGCTTCCTCACTTGCACCTAACAGCATTTTTTTCCCCGAAACGGAGACGTGTGAACCTATTTTCATGTTCTTTTCCACCTTTCTCTTTTTACAGTGTACCAAATCTTAAAAACGACAAGACACCCGAAAAATGTTTTTTCATTTTACGGGTGTCTTCGATGGTGTTATTTGGATTTGCGTGCGTTTTCTTTACGTTGCGCGCGACCGACACCACGTTGTTCTTTGATGCGTTCACGTTTTGCTGTTTCTTTCAGCTTATATTGATGCTTCTTCTTATAACCTGGTTTAACGCGTTTTTTCGCTTTTGCTGCTTCACCCGACAGGCGGCTATGCGCTGTCTTCGAGACAGCAGTTTTCATGTGCGGCTTCGCACGACGACGTTCTTTGACCTCAACGATTTGACTGCCTTTGACATCGACGTTCGTGAATTGAATGCCACGGTCCTCTAAGCGATTGATCATGCCGTTCTCGTGGTCTTCAAACAGTGTGTAGGCCAATCCATCTTGATCGACTCGACCTGTCCGACCGACACGGTGGACGTAGAAGTCTAAATCTTTTGGAATACCATGGTTGATGACGTGTGAGACGCCTGAAATATCAATTCCGCGTGCAGCAAGGTCCGTCACGATGACATATTGATACTTCGCATCGTTAATTTCCTTGATCGCTTGCTTACGACGACGAGCTGGAAGATCGCCGTGAAGAGAACCAACATTCAATCCTGCTTCTAGGAACAAAGCTTCGACTTCGATTGCTTCTGCTTTTGTATTCGTAAAGATTAGACAGATATACGGATTCAGTGCTTTTGCGACTTTCAACGTCAATTGTGAGCGTTCACGGTGCTTGACCGGAATCGTATGGTGAACGATTTTTTTCGCTGTCTGTTGTTTCGGATCCACATGCGCGTAACGTGGATTGTTCATGTATTTTTTCAAGAACGGTTGTAATTTCTCAGGAATCGTTGCTGAGAAGACCATCATCTGAAGCTGTTCAGGAAGAGCTTGAGCAATCCGGTCAACTTCTGGCAAGAATCCCATGTCGAGCATTTGATCCGCTTCATCGATGACGTAGTGCTTCACGAAATGCGGTTTTAAAGCCTGTTCTTTGAATAGGTCTAAAATACGTCCCGGTGTTCCGATGACGATTTGGGGTGAGACTTTCACACGACCGATTTGACGTTCGCGATCCATTCCACCTGTGATAAGACTCGTTTTGATGAAGTCTGGTTCCTTCACGAGTAATGATTTCAGTTCTTCATGAATTTGCCATGCAAGTTCGCGCGTTGGAGCAACGATGATTGCTTGTAATTCTTGAAGCTTTGGATCGACGTTTTGAACGATCGGAAGAAGGAACGATAACGTTTTACCGGTTCCGGTTTGTGATTGACCGATGATATCGCGTCCCTTTACTGCAGCCGGGATGATTCGCGACTGAATATCGGTCGGTTTTGTGATGCGGGCGTCATCGAGTGCTTCGATGACGAACGGGTGTAATTGATAATGGCTGAATCCATTCATGAATTGACACCGTCCTTTCCTTATTTGCTGAGGCATCTGCCTCTCGATTAGTTCAACATGGTTATGGGTCTACTACCGTCATACAGATAGGAGTACGTATAAAAACGAGTTGGAATCTTTTTGTTATTCGTATGAAGCTTCAATGCACTGAAGGCGACTTTCATCATCTCATCAGCACTCTGGACGACCGTCGCATCCATCGATTTCATGTCAACAGCTTCTAATATAGCACGATTCCCGTCAATGCCGACAATTATTTTTCCTTTAATGCCTGCTTTTTTCAATGCTTCGAGAACTCCGAGCGCAATATCGTCATTGTGACAATAGACAGCATCAAACGCAATGCCCGACTCAATGACCTGCGTCATGACCTTTTCTGAAGTAACGGGATCGTAATCTCCATTCACGGAATCAACAATCTGGATTCCTGACTCTCGCTCAATACCGTTCAAGAATCCGTGATGCCGCTCATTCGTCGTATTGACGTTTGCTGTTCCTGTAACTTCAACGACATTAGCTGTTGCGCGCCCTGTTCGTTTGATCCGTTCATGTTTGATGAACGAAGCGAGTTGTTCTCCGATTAATTGATTATTTGAGGTAATCGAACTAACGACCGCGTCGGATCGAATCAATCGATCGATGGCAAAGACAGGTATATCCGCTCGGGCCGCTTTTTCCAATGTACTAGCAATATACACGTCATCGAGCGTCGTTACGAAGATTGCGTCCACTTTCATTCGAATGAATTCTTCGATTTGTTCTCTCTCACTAATACGTGAATTATGTGATGTCGCTACTACTGCATCATATTTATTAATTTTCGCCTGCTCTTTGAAGGCGTCAACAAGCCGCTGGGCAAATTCATGCTTATCGTTAACAATCGTAAAACCAACAAGATGGCGCCGTGGACTTGAATCTGAATTCACAAACATATTCGAAATGAGAAGGACGGACGATACCCAAATGACTAAGACGAATAACCATGCCTTATTGAATTTCATTCCGTATGCTCCTTTCGTGGTAGATGTACTTGAATCGTCGTGCCAACGCCAGGTTTGCTATCGATGATCATCTTTCCTTTATGATCACGAACGATTTGTTTCGACATGAACAGTCCTAGACCATTCCCATCGACTTTTGATGTTTTGAATGCTTGACCAATATGATCAATCTGGTCTCCGTCTATCCCAACGCCATTGTCCTGTACAATGAAGACGACTTCTTCTGGATAAACGTGTACATGCAAATGACAAATCCCATCTGATCCCTTAAACGCTACGGCTTGAAGTGCATTCCGCAAGCAATTTGCTAAAATTTGCAAAATCCCTTCTTCTGACGCATAAATTTTCGGCATAAAGGAAGGTGTGTAAATTTTACAGTCTGCTTCATACAGATGCGCTTCTGCTTCCAGGATATAGGTTAATTTCTTCATTAAATCATTCATATCAATCGTTGATTTTTGCAATGCATTGTTCTCACCTTTTGACAAATCGAGCATCGTCTGAATCATACCATTCGCTCGATCGAGTTCCGATAGAGCAAGGATCAACATTTCGGTATCTCGATCTTTTTCAGCCGCTAACAACTGTAAGGTCATCTTCACCGGTGTCAACGGATTACGAATCTCGTGCGCAATTCCAGCTGCCAATTGACCAAGCGATACTAGTTTTTCTTGATGAAGCATCGTTTGTTGTTGACTCAATTGTTCCAGTCTTGCATTTTCCATACGCTGTGAATATTCATTATAAGCGGCAACAAGTGTCTTGACCTCGTTGGACCCCGCTCGTTCAAGAACAATCGGTTTCGGAGAACTGCTTTTTTCAATTTTATGAACGAGTTCTAGCAAAGGTGCTGTCAACTGCTTCGACATCAGATAACCGACGATCAGACTAAGGACGAGCGTCAACGCAGCGATGATCAAATATTGTTGGCGTGTTGTATAAACTGGTTCATAAAAAACATTCCGTGGAGTTCGAACAAGGATTTTCCAGTCCGTCACCTTTAAATCTTTCGCAAAATAATACATATCTTGATTCGTACTAAAGATTTCAGAAGGTTCGATGGATTGAAAGGCACGATTAATGACACTTGTAGATACAAGTCTTTCTTCATCTGTCACAAGATTACTTGATGTCGCGAGTAGCTCTTTTTTACTATTAAACAAATAGGCAATCGTCTGATCGTCGAATGACTCTAAGGATTTCCGGAAAATGATCGAATTCATCGCACTTAATCCACCTCCAAAAACCCCTACACGCTTATTCCCATCTCGAACAGGTACGAACATATACGTGACTGCATCCGACTCCATCGGATACAACTTACTCATATGAAAATCTGTACTTGTTAATGTCTGCAAAAAATCATCATCTTGAACAATCATATCATCCGGAACTCGACGTTCTTCACTCGAGAACCATGTAATCCGCTTTGTTTCTCGATCAAAATAAAACAGACTCTTGAATCCTGTATCTATATCCAAAAGATTGGATTCCTCAATTTTTTGATCTAGCTTTTCTAGATTTTTTACGTTCAATTGAAGACCCATGATTTCTTCATGCAAATTACCGATATTATCACGAATCGCATTTCCAGAAACTTCGACACTTTTTTCACTCTGTTTTTCCGTTTGCTGTTCGACCCGTGAAATCGTGACTCGATCCGCAGTGAAGGCAAGCGCTGAAATGACAAGACACAACAGGATGAATAAGATAGCGGTGATCTGAAAAAAATACGACCGCATCATTTTCTTAGACTTCATCCTTTCGCCCCCTTATTGAATAATTGCAACTTTAATAGTATACCATGTTCTGTTTCTGAAACAGACTCCTCTATTTTCATTCCCGTCTAAACAATGGTACACTCTAACTAATCATTCTTTTTCACAAAGGGAGAATCTACAACTATGCTAGTAAAAAAAATCAGCCCTCGTGGCTATTGCTACGGTGTCGTCGATGCAATGAAACTTGCACAACAAGCGGCATTGAATAAAGACTTGCCACGCCCGATTCATATTCTTGGTATGATCGTTCACAATGCTCATGTCACACGTGAGTTCGAAAGTATGGGTGTCATCACAGTAGATGGTCCCGATCGCCTCGAAGCACTTGAGACAATTCAAGAAGGAACCGTCATTTTTACAGCGCATGGTATTTCACCTGCTGTTTATGCACGCGCTGCCGAAAAAAATCTGCATGTCGTCGATGCGACGTGTCCTGATGTAACGCGTACACATGATTTGATTCGTCAAGTCGTCGCAGATGACTATGAAGTCATCTATGTCGGAAAACATGGACATCCTGAGCCTGAAGGTGCGGTTGGTGTAGCGCCGGAGCACGTCCATCTCATCGAAAAAGTCGAAGATATTGATGAGCTTCCGCCTCAGCTTGCCCACAAAAAAATCATCGTCACGAATCAGACGACGATGAGCCAGTGGGATGTCCAAGCTTTGATGGAACACGTTCGTAAAAAGTATCCGCATGTAGAAGTACACAATGAAATCTGTAACGCAACACAAGTCCGGCAAGAAGCGGTGGCTGATCAAGCAGGAGATTGCGATCTCGTCATCGTCGTCGGTGATCCGCGTTCGAACAACTCGAATCGCCTAGCACAGGTATCCTTCGATATTGCAGGAACTCCAGCGCATCGGATTGGTGATTTAACAGAACTCGATCTATCATGGCTTGAAGGTGTACAGCAAGTTGGCGTCACATCAGGTGCATCGACGCCAACACCGATCACGAAAAAAGTCATTGATTTTTTACAGCAATATGATCCAGCAGACATCAGTACACATGACAAAACACCATTCCTTGAACTACGTCGAATTTTACCAAAAGTAAAAATCCTTTAATCTGAATATGCTAGAAGTAATAACAAACACCGGACAGCGAATCATCGCCGTCCGGTGTTTTATCGTAATTTTGTCTATTTCGCATATCACAAAAATTGAAAAGGATTCGTATTGGCTGTCGAGACGATGAGTTCCACATCCATCTTCTTTTCTTTGAATCGTTTGCTTAATTCGTTGACGACGCCTTTTTTCATGACTGACTCCACATGATGTCCGGGATCAACAACCGCTAGTCCAAGTGCCATCGCATCGTGCGCCACATGGAAATAGAGATCACCAGTCACAAGGACATCTGCTCCCGCAAATGCTGCAGTCGAGACGTACTTATTGCCGTCACCACCAAGGACTGCTACTTTTTGAATATGGCGTGTTTCGTCTCCGACGAAGCGTAAGTTTTGTACACCAAACGCATTGCGAACATGCTCTGCAAATTCCCGTAACGTCATTGCTTCCGGTAACCGACCAATCCGCCCAAGACCAAGTGATGTTGCCGGGCGTTCTTGACGAACGAGATCATAGGCGACTTCCTCATATGGATGAGCCTGTTTCATCGCTCGAATGACTTGTTTCTGATTCAGTTCCGTGACGATCGTCTCGATTCGGACTTCAGATACCCGCTCGAGTTGACCCGCTTTCCCGATATAAGGTGTAGCCTCCTGCGATGGTCGAAATTGACCCATTCCATTTACGTGGAATTGACAATCACTGTAATCTTCGTCTTTTCCTGCTCCCGCTTGTGCAAGGGCTGTTGAAACGCGCTCTACAGCCTCAGTCGGTACGAAAACACTTAGTTTATATTGCGTATTTTCAAACGTCGGTGCTAGTACTTCACAAGACTCAAGACCAAGCGCATCTGCCATCCAGTCATTGACTCCGCCTGGTGTCACGTCAAGGTTCGTGTGCGCGGCATACACCGCAATATCGTGTTTGATACATTTTGTGACGATCCGTCCTGTTGTAGAACGATCCGTCACATTTGCTAACTTACTAAAAATCGGTGGATGATGCGCGATGATGAGATCGACCTTCTTTTCAATCGCTTCATCGACGACAGACTCCAAGACATCAAGTGTCACGAGCACACGTTTCACGTCCTTGTTCAAGGATCCAATCTGTAGACCAATCGGATCACCTTCGAGTGCGAATTTTTTCGGAGCGAATGCTTCAAACTGCTCAATGACATGGTTCCCGTTCGCCATTAGTTCGTCACCTCTTCCATCTTTTGAATCAATTGTTCGATGGCTTCGATTTTTTCAGATAAAACTTCCGTCGTTTGTCCTTGTTTCATCTGAGCTAGGATATACTCCCGCTTCTGTTTTTCAATCTGCCACTTTTCGATGAATTCTGGTGCACGTTCCCGCATTAACTGTGGTCCAAAGAACAATTCCCATTGACGTGTTGTTTCGTCCTCTGAGTAAAGCCTTTCATCTCCACGTTCTGCAACGAGAATTTCATAAATCTTCCCATTCTCCTCGACGATAGCTTCAGATAATAACGCATATGAATTCGTCAGCAACCACTTCCGAACATCGACTGCATCGACATTCGGTTGTAGAATTAAGCGTTCTTCTCCCGACAACCGATCTTTTCCTTCTTCAAGGATTGAGGCAATCAATGTTCCGCCCATTCCCGCAATCGTAATCGCTGTCGCTTCTCCCGGTTTCAATACTGATAGACCACTCCCGAGACGTACATCAATCTGCGATTCAAGACCAACAAGCGCCACTTGTCCTTTTGCTGCTTCCATCGGTCCTTCATTTACCTCTCCCGCGATTGCGCGTTCGATTTTATGTTGTTGGATACAAAAACACGGTACGAATGCATGATCCGAACCAATATCTGCAAGGATGGCTCCTTGTGGAATATACGACACGACTTTTTGGAGTCGTTGATCCAATACGACGTTCATTTGCATCATCTTCACCCTTCCTATTTTCCGAAAAACTCTCTTTTAAAAATAGCGGATTTACGTTAAAAAAGAAACCATCCGCCCATAAAAAAACATCCATCTCGTAACGAGATAGATGCTCTTGTTCTTATTTCTTAGCAGCTAACCATTTTGACAGGACTTCTGCTTCTTCGTCATTCGCAAGACCGCCAGGCATTTGCCCTTTACCGTTCATTGCGATGTTCTTGATTTCGTCTGCTTTCAGCTTCGCTCCGATTTTTGTTAAATTCGGACCAACGCCGCCTTCTAAGTTTCCACCGTGACATCCTGTACATCCTTTAGATGCAAATAAGTCTTCTGGCTTCATTTCTGCAGTTGACGGCCCTTTGCGAGCTTCCTTCACCTGATCGACCCCAAAGTAAGACAATGAAATCATTGCGATGATGGCGATGACTGCGATCGCCGCGAACGGTACTAATGGATTACGCATTTGGATTCCCCCCATATTCTATACCCAACCAAGTTGGTGACTGAATGGTATTCCCCGTTACTATTCTACTGTAAAAAAAACAGGGAAGGAAGAAAAAAACGAAACTTTTTTCTCCCTTCCCACTAAAATTTCATATATTCTTCACACTTTGAATTAATCGAGGAAGTCTTTCAAACGTTTTGAACGACTTGGATGACGAAGTTTCCGAAGTGCTTTTGCTTCGATTTGACGAATCCGTTCACGCGTGACGCCAAACACCTTACCGACTTCTTCGAGTGTCCGAGTCCGACCGTCATCAAGTCCGAAGCGAAGACGAAGGACGTTTTCTTCACGATCTGTCAGTGTATCTAACACATCTTCGAGTTGCTCTTTTAAGAGTTCATATGCCGCAGCATCTTGTGGTGCCGTCGCATCTTGGTCCTCGATGAAATCACCGAGGTGTGAATCGTCTTCTTCTCCGATTGGTGTCTCAAGAGAAACTGGCTCTTGCGCAATTTTCAGGATTTCACGAACTTTTTCAGGCGTGATTTCCATCTCTTTTGAAATCTCTTCCGGTGAAGGTTCACGTCCGAGATCTTGCAAGAGTTGACGCTGGACACGAATCAATTTATTGATCGTCTCAACCATGTGAACCGGAATCCGGATCGTCCGCGCTTGGTCGGCGATCGCACGTGTGATCGCCTGACGAATCCACCATGTTGCATACGTCGAGAATTTATATCCCTTCGTATAGTCGAATTTCTCGACCGCCTTGATCAGCCCCATGTTACCTTCTTGAATCAAATCAAGGAACAACATACCGCGTCCGACATAACGCTTCGCAATCGAAACGACGAGACGTAAGTTTGCTTCCGCCAATCGTTTTTTTGCTTCTTCATCGTTTTGTTCGATTCGTTTCGCGAGCTCGACTTCGTCTTCTGCATTCAACAGATCAACGCGACCGATTTCTTTTAGATACATTCGGACAGGGTCATTGATCTTGACGCCAGGAGGAACAGACAAATCGTTTAGATCCGCCTCTTCTTTCTCATCGCCTGTGCCGTCATTGTTGACCTTGATACCTTCTGTTTCAAGCAATTGAAGAAATTCCTCGAACTGCTGAGCATCCATTGATTCGAACGAACTTAGTTTGTCTTCGATCTTTTGGTGTGACAATTCACCATTTTTATGTCCGAGCGCGATGAGTTCCTCTTTCGCGAGACGGAGTAATTCAGCTTCTGATCTTGCTTTTTCTGCCATCGAACCATACACTCCTTCCACATCATGCAGCAGGTCATCGATCTTTTAAACGACGCTTCCGTTCTATGATCGCCTGCATCAGCTCCGCTTGAGCACGGATATCTGTTTGTTGATTCAATCGTGACTTTTCTTCTTCGAGCAACCGACGTTGCTGTTCATTTTGGACGGCACGAATGTAGTGACTGAGCAAGTCAGGATCATATTCAGGCATCAGCATGAATTCTAGATCCGCTACGATTCGTTGCAGGGAAGCATCATGGAGCATCGTCAAAAAACGATCTGGACTTCCTTGCGTACCTGTCCCGTAAAATTCATATAACTTGCCGGCAATCAATTGATGTGCCGGATCATTGAATTGGACACCCAGCTGCTCACGCACTTCTAGACATACTTCTTCGGAACGAATCATGTAGGCAAGCAAGAAGCGTTCTGCCTTTTTCCAGTTCGCGAACGTTCGATCAGGAGGTGCTGTCGGTACAGCGGTTGGGCGATCTGAAACGATTTGTTCTCTTTTCGGTTGTTGAACGGTTGGACGCACTTGTGTGATCAAGGAGTCTTTCGAGAGTTTAAATTCCTCAGAAAGTTTTCCTAAATAGATGTCCCGTAACAACGGATTGGATGTTCGACCAATCTCTTCAAGCATAGTTTCAATATATCGAACGCGTTCTCCTTCTAATCGCAAGTTTTTTCCTTGTCGAAAATAAAAAGATTTGAATTCAAGACTTGAAACTCGTTCCTGTTCGATCCAGTGTAAAAATGTCTCTTCTCCCTGATTCCCAATGAAAGAGTCAGGGTCTTCGCCATCCGGTAAACGGATGACGGAACAGTCGACGGCAACGGCTTCAAGCAATTGCAAGGCTTTTAGCGTCGCAGCGCGTCCTGCTTTGTCTCCGTCATAACAAATAATGACTTCATCGACGATGCGTGCCAAGTTTTGGGCATGAACTGGTGTTAAAGCTGTTCCTAAAGAGGCTACCGTATAAGGTATACCCGCTTGAGCTACACGCACAACATCAAGATTCCCCTCAACGAGAACGACTTGTTTGATTTTGCGCATCGCCCCTCGTGCTTGAGCGAATCCGAATAACAGTTCGCTTTTATTGAACAAAGGTGTTTCCGCTGTATTGACGTACTTCGGGTCACGACCGTCAATCGAACGACCACTAAATCCGACAATCGTGCCATCACGATCGGAGATAGGGAATACGACCCGACCGTTGAATCGATCTCGATAATCACCATCACGTCCGATTGAAATCAATCCCGCTTCGACCATCTCATCTAAATCAAACCCACGTCGTGCCAAGGAATCCACCGTAAAACGATCTTGATCCGGTGCATATCCGAGTCGAAACTCACGCATCGCACCTTCACGAATACCGCGATTCTCTAAATAGATTCGGCCGACGTCGCCTGCTTCCGTTTGAATCAATACCTCATGATATAGCTCGGTGACGATTCGATGCGCTTCGCGCATCCGGAACTTCTTTTCCTGTTCCGGTGTCGATTCCGACTGCTCGAATCGATCCGGTTCTAGCTCTGGAAGTGTGACATCGCTTCGATCGGCTAATTTCGAAACAGCTTCCTTGAAACTCATTCCTTCTGTTTCCATGACGAAAGTGATTGCATTTCCACCTGCACCACATCCAAAACAGTAGTACATCCCTTTATCAGGAGAAACAGAAAAGGAAGGTGATTTCTCAGAATGAAACGGGCAAAGCCCTGAATATCGATTCCCTTGTTTTTTTAATTCTACACGTTCTGAAATCAATTCGACGATGTCCGTTGCTTGGCGGACCTGATCGACGATTTCATCAGGAATTCGCTTCATTCCGTCCTCTCCCCTTTCCTTGAGAACTTATCCTTACATGACCATACCCGCAATGAAACGGAACGATGACTCGTTCCGTTTCATTAGAAAAAGGGCATTATCTCATTTATCAGCTAAACAAGTATACTATGTTCCTGACTGCTTGACTAGTCATGCGCTTTCCCGGAAATTCCGGTCAAAATCATGTTCGCTGTTTCCTCGACTGCTTTATTCGTAACGTCGATGACTTGGCAACCGATTCGTTCGTATAAATTCCGTGCGTATTCAAGTTCCCGATTGATTCGATCCATCTGTGCGTACGCTGCTTCTGGTTTAAGTCCTAATGAACGCAGACGTTCCATTCGGATATCGATCAACTTTTCTGGTGAGATAAGTAGTCCAAAACATTTTTCTTTTGGAATATCGAATAGCTCTGCCGGTGGGATCGATTCAGGTACGAGTGGTACATTCGCTACTTTATATCGCTTTAAGGCTAAATACTGCGAGAGTGGCGTTTTGGATGTACGTGAGACACCAATCAAGACGATATCCGCACGTTTAATTCCTTTCGGATCTCGTCCATCGTCATACTTAACAGCAAATTCGACCGCTTCGATTTTTCGGAAATACTCCTCATCTAGACGATAGATTAATCCTGGTTCTTCCTTTGGTTGCATCTGCAAACGATCTTCCATCGTATCAAGCAATGGACCCAGTAGATCGATTGCTTTTACACCATGCGCAAGCGCTGTATCCGCAAGTAGACGACGGTGCGTCGCATGAACGATCGTAAAGGCAATCGTCGCTTGTTCTTCTTTCGCATGAAGAACCAAGTCATAAATGACTTGTTCATCATCGACGAACGGAATGCGGACCGTTTCGATGGCTTGTTCCGGGAACTGAATAGCGGCTGCGCGGACGACGAGCTCACACGTCTCTCCGACAGAATCGCTCACGACATAAATCCGTTGACGCATCAGGAGCCCTCCTTAAATTTCTTCATCACGTGCTAAAGCGACCAACACTTTCGTCATGTTCGTCTTCGTCATTCGACCGACGACTTTCAAGACGCCGTTCTCCTCTTCGACGACTGGCATTGAATCAATCTGCTTTTCAATCAGTTTCATGCCAGCACCAATCAACGTCTCCGATTTTTCACAGACCGTCAAATTCGGCATCCGTGTCATGATGATGTTGACCGGTAACGAGTCTAACTCTTGATTACCGATTGCCGCACGTAGAAAATCCTTTCGTGACAACACACCGACCAACGCATGGTCTTTACTGACGACGAACAGCGAACCGACATCCTCTAGGAACAAGTGAACGATCGCATCGTATACGGTCATCCCTTCATGAATGACCTTTGCCGACGACATGAATTCGCCGACGGTCAAGGTGTCGAGTTTCTCATGAAGCATGGACGCATTTTTCTTTCCAACGTACATATAGCCGACACGTGGACGTGCTTCTAACATGCCGGTCATCGTTAAAATCGACAAATCGGGACGTAGTGTCGCCCGTGTCAGGGAGAGTGCAGAAGCAATCTGCTCTCCCGTGATCGGACCGTTTTCTTTGACGATTTGGAGTATCTTTTTTTGCCGTTCATTTAACTTCATCGGCTCATCCGTCCTTTTTCTTTACGCTAAAGTAAGTGCATTGAACCGGGCGACTGATTCGATGGCTTGCGCAAATCGTTTCATTTCGCTAAGGCGGTTCGTACGGACTGTTTCGTCGTCCGTCATGATCATCGTACCGTCAAAGTAGGCTGTGATCGACGGAACGGTTGCCTCAAGTGCCTCAAGCGCTCGTTCATAATCAAGTGACGCGATGGCTTGATCGACCTCTGGCAAGGTCTTCTCAATCGCCTCATGCAACGCGCGTTCTGCATCATTTTCAAAGAGCGCTGGATTAACAGTTGTGACGTCTTCTGCTTTTTTCGAGATGTTTAAGACACGGCTGAGTTGTTCGACCGTTTTCTTGAACGATTCTTTTTTCGTTGCACTTTCAAGCATCGCAGCACGTTGCTCATTCGCTTCGACTGTCAACGTATGATCCAGAGCGGCTTCGACGACATCATGACGGAAGTTCATTTCCGATAGACGGTATTTCAAGCGTTGTGCAAAGAAGTCTTGTAATGCAGCTTGAACTTCTTCGGCATCCTTCGCATAAAGACCTGCTGCCACCTGTTCTGAAACGACGAAAGCAATCAGTTCAGTCAATGTCAGATTCAACTTACGATCGGATAAAATCTGAACAATCCCTTGTGCTTGACGACGCAATGCATACGGATCTGCTGATCCACTCGGAATCATACCGACACCAAAGAATCCAGCGACGCTGTCCATCTTATCAAGAATCGCATAGAGTGTTCCTGTCGGTGTCTCCGGACTTGCATCCCCCGCGAAGCGTGGCATGTAATGTTCACGAATCGCAGCCGCGACTTCCGGATCCTCATTCTTCATGTTTGCATACCGCTCACCCATCAGACCTTGTAATTCCGTGAATTCATAGACCATTTGACTGACGAGATCGAATTTATAGATTTGTCCTGCACGTTCAACACGTGTTTTGTCTGCACCGACACGATCGGCAAGTGCGAGTGCCATCTGACGGACGCGACGGACTTTTTCACCTGTCGTTCCTAATTTTTCATGGAAGACGATTTTATCAAGACGCTTCGCCTGTTCATCGATATCTGCTTTTTTATCTTCTTCATAGAAGAACTGCGCATCGGCTAAACGGGCACGGATGACTTTTTCGTTTCCGCGTGCGACGTTTTCAAGATGTGTTGCGTTTCCGTTTCGTACCGTGACGAAATAGTGGAGCAATGCACCGTCACGTTTGACCGGGAAGTAACGTTGGTGTTCTTTCATCGTCGTAATCAAGACTTCTTCTGGTAACTCAAGATACGCTTCATCGAATGCACCGAACAAGGCTGTCGGATACTCGACGAGGTTCGTGACTTCTTCAAGTAAAGACGCATCAATTGGCACTTCGAATTGTTCGCGTGCCGCAAGCGCTGCGATTTGTTCTTCGATCAATTGACGACGTGCTTCATAACTGACGATGACGTTTTCTCCTGCGAGCGCTTCGACATAAGCGTTCGGACGCAGGATCGTGATGTCCTGTCCGAGGAAACGATGTCCACGTGATGTCCGACCTGTTTCGACGGATGCGACTTCAAACGGGATGACTTGATCGTCAAGAAGCGCAATCAACCAGCGAATCGGGCGCATGTAACGCAATGATTGTGTGCTCCAACGCATGTTTTTCGGGAATGTCATCGCTTCGACGACTTGTTTTAGTCCAGGAAGTAGATCGGCTGTCGCTTGTCCGACTTCCTTCCGTGTCGCATAGAGATATTCGACTCCTTTTTCTTCTCCAAGGAAGAGATCGTCCGTCGTTAACCCTTTACCACGCGCGAATCCTTCGGCTGCTTTCGTCCAATTCCCTGCCTCGTCCATCGCGATGCGTTTTGCTGGTCCTTTTAGCGTCTCTTCGAGGTCACTTTGACGTGCTGCGAGACCTTTGACATACACTGCAAGACGGCGTGGTGTCGAGAAGGATTCGACACTTGTGAACTCAATCCGAGCTTCTTCAAGGAAACGCGTCACGCGTTCCTTGAGTTGTGTTTCGGATTGAAGGACGAATCGAGCCGGCATCTCTTCTAAACCGATTTCAAGTAATAATTCATGCATGTGACTCACCTGCTTTCGACTTGATCAATGGGAAGCCAAGACGTTCCCGTTCTTCGATGAAACTTTGCGCACAACGGCGCGACATGTTCCGGACACGATGGATGAATCCTGTACGTTCCGTGACGGAAATCGCACCCTTCGCGTCGAGAAGGTTAAAGGTATGTGAACATTTCAAGATGTAATCATACGCTGGGAAGACGAGGTTCTCGTCCAAGGCACGATTCGCTTCTTTTTCATATTGATCGAACAACGTGAAGAGTAAGGCGACATCTGATGTTTCAAACGTATACTTCGAATGTTCGAACTCCGGTTGATAGAAGATATCACCGTATTTGAAGCCATCCGTCCAAACGAGATCAAAGACACTCTCAACGTCTTGAATGTACGACGCAAGACGCTCGATTCCATAAGTGATCTCTACTGCGATCGGATTACACTCGATTCCACCGACTTGTTGGAAATACGTGAATTGCGTGATTTCCATTCCGTTCAGCCATACTTCCCAGCCGAGACCTGCAGCACCGAATGTCGGGTTCTCCCAGTTATCCTCTACGAAACGGATATCATGTTCGAGTGGATTGATACCGAGCAACTCGAGACTTTGTAAGTACAATTCCTGAATGTTGTCAGGTGATGGTTTCATGATGACTTGGAATTGATGGTGTTGATACAGACGGTTCGGGTTTTCCCCGTAACGACCGTCAGCTGGACGGCGTGATGGTTCTGTATAACAAACGTTCCATGGTTCTGGTCCGAGACTCCGTAAGAATGTCATCGGATTCATCGTACCGGCTCCTTTTTCTACGTCGTATGCTTGCATCGTCAAGCAGCCTTGTTCTGCCCAAAATTTTTGTAATGTCAAGATCATGTCTTGTACTGTCATCTTCACGACTTTCACCTCCGAAATGATTAAGGAACGCAAAAAACGCCCCTATGTACAACAATCGTTGCACATAGGGACGAGACGAGCCCGCGGTTCCACCCTACTTGCATGCAATCGCATGCCACTCTTTTTGACAAAGAACACTCCGAAACGCCGTTCGCGCCCCTCTCACTCCCAGCTCACACCACCCTGGAATCGCTTGATTGAGAAAAAGACGGTACTCCTTTTCGTCATCGTGTTCATTTAGTTGCTTCTTCCGCATTCATTCTACCGAACCCGCTTGTTGCTGTCAATCGTTGCCGAAATCAATCAACTGGTCGAGAACGCGTTTGGACCGCAGACGTAACCCGCTATAGCGTTCCATATAAGCGTCCATGATTTGACGTAGTAGACGCTTCGTTTCCGGCTTCACCGTCACGGTACCGATCCGCGAGAAATCATAGACGGAAAACACATAGAGCATCTTCGCGACTGCTTCTGACATGAAGACGGCATGTTCATCCTCATGACGGTGCCGGCGACAGAGTAGACCGCCGTGGTGTAACGAAAAAGCAAACGGTGCTTCAGCACTCCCGCAAATCGTACAACCGTTCAAGTGTGGCGCAATCCCTAGATGACGCAACAGGCGCAACTCAATGATGAAGGAGACGACGTCGGGATCCAGTCCTTCATCCATCGCCTCCAGTCCTTCGACGAATAAATCGTACAGTGCCGGTTGCGGCACTCGTTCATCAAGCGCTTTATCTGCAAGTTCCAGTAGATACATCGCATACGCCATCAAGACGACATCTTGCCGGATATGCGCATGACTCGTGATGACGTCTGCCGATTTCAACTGACCGAGACCACGTGACCGTGGATAGATATAGACGGCTCGAACGAAAGGCTGGCTTGCCGCATTGAAACGACTACCCGGCTTCTTCGCTCCTCGCGCCATGACGGCGAGCTTGCCGTATTCACGTGTCAGTAGCGTGACAATCTTATTCGATTCACCGTATACGACCGTTCGTAGTACAAGCCCTTCCGCCTTATCGATCATCGCTTAATACTCGTCATCGCGGAAGCCAAGTTCACGCAATTGACCGGCCTTATTGCGCCAATCCTTTTGGACTTTGACCCACAAGTTCAGGTAAACTTTCGTTCCGAGTAACATCTCGATGTCCGTTCGTGCTTCAGAGCCGATTTCTTTTAGAAGTGCTCCGCGTTTACCGATGATGATTCCTTTTTGGGAATCGCGCTCGATCAAGATCGTCGCATGGACATCGACCATGTTTCCATTCTCACGCGTCTTGATTTGATCAATCGCGACCGCGATCGAGTGTGGTACTTCATCGCGTGTCTTTTGCAGGACTTTCTCACGGATCATCTCTGAGATGATGAAACGCTCCGGATGGTCAGTGACTTGATCCGCCGGGTAATACATTGGTCCTTCCGGTAAGATCTTCGCGATTTCTTCAAGTAACGGTCCGACGTTGTTCCCTTGTAACGCAGAGATCGGAACGACTGCCGCAAATTCGAGCTCATTTTTATATGACTCGATGATTGGCGGAATATCATTCGGATGAATCAAGTCGACCTTATTCATGACGAGAATGATGGGTGTATCGAGTTCCTTCAATTTTTCAATGATGAAATCGTCACCTTTTCCTTTTGGTTCCGTCACGTTGACCATGAACAAAATCGCGTCGACTTCACGCAAAGCGTTCGTCGCGACCTTCATCATGAAGTCGCCGAGTTTATGTTTTGGTTTATGAATCCCTGGTGTATCGATGAAAATCGTCTGAACGTCTTCTGTCGTATAAACACCTTGGATCTTATTTCGCGTCGTTTGTGGCTTATCAGACATGATGGCAATCTTTTGTCCGATGACGCGATTGAGAAATGTCGATTTTCCGACGTTCGGGCGTCCGATGATCGAGACAAAGCCCGATTTGAATCCTTCTTTAAACATGTAAATCCCCTTTCGTGAATGCTCCTGGTAACAAGGCACCCACTGTTGTTTCAGTGACGTCTCCTTTAAGGTTCGTCAAATAGATCGGCATATCCGCATCACACATTTCAGATAACACTTGGCGACACTGTCCGCATGGTGCGACCGGTCCTTCCGTGTCTGCAACGACAGCCATCGCTGCATACTCGCGCGCATCTTGTGCCCACGCAGAGAAGATGGCTGTCCGTTCTGCACAGTTACAAAGACCGTATGCAGCGTTTTCAATGTTACAGCCGTGGAAGACTTGTCCGTCCTTCGTTAGTAAAGCAGCACCTACTTGGAATTTCGAATATGGAACATACGCTTTTTCGCGTGCACGTTTAGCTTGTTCGAGTAATTGTTCTGTTTTCATGTTCATTTTCCCCTTCTTAGGAACGGTATTGGCCAAAAAGGCCGGATTCTTATTGTACCAAATATGGGATGAAGATGCATAGTGCAATTGCAACAGATGTAAGCGCCAACACTAAAACAGCACCACTCGCGATATCTTTGACTGCTTTAGCCAGCGGATGCCACTCTCGTGTCACGAGATCCACGATACGCTCAAACGCTGTATTAAACATCTCCGCACTAATGACAATTCCGACCGTCAAGAAGATGATCGCTCGCTCGACAGACGTCAATGGTAATAAAAAGGCGACAAGTAACACGATAGCACCAACTGTTACGTGAACTTTCATGTGCCGTTCTTCTCGAATCGATTGGCGCAATCCATTCATGGCATGCTGAAACGGTTGCCACCAGCTTTTCACAATGTGCCCCGATATAACTCGAAGTGATGCAGGATTTCCTCCTGTCGCTTCGTCATGACTTCCTCGTCTGCTTTTTCAATATGATCGTATCCGAGTAAATGGAGGAAGCCATGGACGGCGAGGAAACCGAGTTCGCGTTCAAAATGATTGCCATACTCTGCCGCTTGTTCACGGCATCGTTCCACGGAAATGATCAAATCACCGAGGACGATTGGTTCGTCTTCCAGTAATCCAAAATCGATTTCATCTTCACCGAGTTCTTCCATTGCGAAGGAAATCACGTCTGTCGCTTGATCCTTCCCACGCCATTCACGATTGATCTCTTGAATCTCATCGTTTGAGACGAAAGTCACGGACAACTCACTGTTCGGATCTACTTCTTCTTGTTCCGACGTATAAATCAAAATCGATTCGACAAGCTGTCGTTGTTCTTCCGTTAGACGATTATTTTCGTCTGTCATATAAATGTTCATCTCGTTGCCTCTTTCTTTAATTCTGGATACTCGATTCGTTCATGGAACAAACCGGATAAGGTATGACATGCACTTTCACCGACGCGATAAATCTCGCGTGTCGTAATGTCACATTCCGCAAATTGGTCATCCATCATCTTTTCACGAATGATTTTCGCGACCAAGTCCCGAATTCCTTCTTCCGAAGGAGCTTTCATCGAACGAACGGCCGCTTCAATCGAGTCGACAATCATGATGACGGCCGCTTCACGCGTTTGTGGTTTCGGACCCGTGTAACGGAACGTCTCCTCGTCGACCTCACCTTGTTCTGCTGCCTTGACATAAAAATATCGAAGCAACGATGTTCCATGGTGCTGGCGACAAATATCGATGATCGCGGCAGGCAGTTTAGCATCCGCGAGCAATTCAACACCATCCTCCGTATGTGCCAAGATGACACGTGCCGACTCTTCCGGTGTCAATCGATCATGTGGATTACGTCCATGCTGATTTTCAATGAAATAAAGCGGTCGTCGTGTTTTCCCTAAATCATGATAGTAGGCTCCGACTCGTGCGAGCAACCCATCTGCTCCAATTGCTTCACAAGCCGTTTCCGCGAGGTTCGCGACCATCATGCTGTGATGATACGTTCCTGGCGCTTCGACCAAGAGTTTCTTCAACAAGGGATGCGTCGGATTCAATAGTTCGAGCAGACGCGTCGGTGCTAAGATACCAAACGTCATTTCAAGGAACGGCAATAGTCCAATCGCTAGGACGGCACTCAAAATTCCACTAGCAATCGCAAAACCGACTAAAATCAATGTTTCACGTAATTCGAACGTGCCACTACGCAATAGAACGAATGCTAAGAAAATGGCGATGTTTGCTCCGGCAATCGACACACTACTCATAAAAATACGACGTCGCGACAAACTGGATCGTAAGAAAAACGTCGCAACTAAACCGCCGACTAATAAATAGATCGCGATGTTGAAGCTGAAGTTCTGATTCGTACTATAGAAGAACGTTCCGGCAAGAGCTGTGAAGAGCGAACTTGATAATGCAATCCGTTCGTTCAATAAATTACGCAGGACAAGCGAAGCAAAAGCGGTCGGTGTGAGTAAGTAAAGAGCAGGATTGATGTCGTCTGCTAAAAAGGCCATGCCGTACATGACGAGTAATTGTAAACTGACAACGAGGTAGACAAGACCAAATAGTCGGATACGGCCCATTTGTGCATACCGCAACTTCGAGCGTTGAATGAACCCAAATAAGAAGGCGGTCATCAATGCACTGACAAGCATCGCCCCAAGTAACGGTTTCAACGACTGACGGTCAGAAATTAAACCGACCAGTTGTAGTTGCCGATAAGCGTCTTGCGAAATCACTTCGCCTCGTTTGACGATTACTTCCCCTTCCGAGATGATGACCGGTTCGACTTTATCACTCGTCTGTTTACGGAGTTGTTCTGTCTTTTCCGGATCATAGACGTAGTTCGTCACGATCAGTTGATCAGTCAGTGCTTTAGCGACCGCTTTTAGTGAAAAGGATAGTGGTGATCGTTCGATATCAGTCCGGGCATTCTCACGTGCCTCCGCTACTTCGCCGCCATCGGACGAGATGCGTTGACGCATTGCTTCTTCGATTGCGGTGATGACGACATCACGCGTCGTATTCCGAAGAGTCGTGGTCGATGTCACGAGCAGTCGCAGTTCATCATCCTTGAGCAAGGATGATGCCTCTGTACCGCGAAGGCGTTGCTTGATTTTACTAATTTCATCCGCCTTTTTAATACCGGATAAACTCGCAAAAAGTTGTTCGACTTTATCAATTTGCTGTGCTGCATACTCTTGTTTGATCGTGTATTGACTCTCGATTGCAGCGATCGCATTTTCCTTTATTTGATTCGTCGCTGTCCGGTCCTCTATCGTCAAAGGCGACCGAATGTCTTCTTCTGCAATTGAGAATGGTTCTGCGGACAAGGCTTCTGGTCGGACACTGACATACATCATCGTTGATACGACGAGATAGAACACTACTGTCAAAAGTCCGACCCAGACCCCAACCTTGCGCATATCATCTCCCCCTTTTCCCTCTATTTCCGTAACGGCTTAGGTCAATTCCTGACTGTAAGCATCAACGATTTTTCGGACAAGTGGGTGACGCACGACATCAGCTGAGCCGAAGTGTTCGAAATGAATGCCTTTGACATTTCCGAGCAGATGCAACGCTTCTTGTAGACCAGACGCTTTTCCGCGCGGAAGATCGACTTGTGTCAAATCACCTGTAACGATCATCTTCGAATGAAATCCAAGACGCGTCAGGAACATCTTCATTTGTTCACGTGTCGTATTTTGCGCTTCATCAAGAATGACAAAAGCATGTTCCAGTGTTCGTCCACGCATATAAGCGAGCGGCGCAATTTCGATGACACCACGCTCAAGCAGACGAGCCGTATGTTCGACACCAAGCACGTCGTGTAACGCATCGTATAGAGGACGTAGATATGGATCAACCTTTTCTTTCAGATCGCCAGGAAGAAACCCAAGATTCTCTCCTGCTTCTACTGCTGGGCGCGTCAGGACGAGCCGTTTGACGTGTCCTTCCTTCAGTGCTTTTGCAGCCATCACGACTGCGAGATATGTTTTCCCGGTCCCCGCCGGTCCGATACCGAATGTCAAATCACAGCGATCAATCCCGCGGACGTAACGCGCTTGACCGAGCGTTTTCGCACGAAGTGGTTTTCCTTTATGATTCGTGTGGATGATCGTATCGTAAAGCTCCAGTAGTTCATCCACACGATCTTGACGCGCGAGTTGAATGGCGCTCGTCGCGTCACGTTCCGTCAAAACGGCTCCACGATTCACAAGTTGCTTTAGGACACCAACGACTTGTCCTGCTAAGATCACAGACTGTTCCTGTTCGGATTGTGCCAACAGTTCATCTCCACGATGTGTAAGCTGAACTTCGAGTTCCGCTTCCATCGTACGTAAGACTGCGTCATTCGGACCGACGAATGCTTGAATCTGTTCTGAATTCGAAAATGCAAATGGGATTCTTTCGTTGAATATCACGTTGTGAATGGCCTCCTAGTCATGGATAACAAGTTGTCATCGCTTCATATCTAATCTCTTCCACTTTAGCACTTCCACCGAAAAGATGGAAAGAAAAACCCGTTTCCACCTTTTAGGGAATAAAATAGTCGACCCCTTATGTTTCACGGGATCGACTTCTTATCTAATCATCATCGTTTTCGTTTAGAGACAGGTGCTCCAAGAACCTCACTCCAGACGATGGCACGTCGCATTTCGTCTTGCGAGAGTGTCGTCGCTGATGCCGAACGACTTGACGTTCCTATAGCACCGTCTGCCACGCTGTCTTTAATTTCACCAATATTTGAAGAAGGCATCCCTTTTTTCGAATGCTGTTTTTGTCGTTGATCCAAACGTTTCTGTAACTCGGTTCGCTCATGAACCGGTCGTGCTTTCGTCTGGGTCACTCCCGGTTGTTTCTTTGCGGGTGCTTTTTTCCGAACGACAGGTGGAGGCGCTGTTTCTTGTCGCATCGTATCCACCTGTTCGACCATTTGCTTCACATACTCCCCAAACTCTTTTGAAGGCGTCCGGTTCGTCTGATTCGGTTTTTTATCCGCTGCTTTTGAGATGACGGAGATGACACCGAATGCGATCATCAATCCGACCCATATGATACTCATACCGTCTCACCCTTTACTGCGAGTCATGTGGTGATGATTGTCCACCGATTGCTTGGCGCATTTTCGTATCGGCCGTCACGTTCAAGTAGTTCGCGTAATCCATGACGCCAAAGTTTCCGTCACGCATCGCTTCAGCGATAGCAAGCGGTACTTCCGCTTCAGCAGCGACAACCTTCGCACGCATCTCTTCAACACGCGATTTCATCTCTTGTTCGCTTGCGATCGCCATTGCGCGACGCTCTTCCGCTTTCGCTTGGGCAATGTTCTTATCTGCTTCTGCTTGATCCGTTTGAAGGACCGCACCGATGTTCTTACCGATATCAATGTCTGCGATATCAATTGAGAGAATTTCGAACGCTGTCCCTGAATCGAGTCCTTTTGCAAGAACCGTCCGCGAGATCATTTCTGGATTCTCAAGTACTTCTTTTTGGTCATTACACGAACCGATGGTTGAGATAACACCCTCACCAACACGTGCGATGACTGTTTCTTCACCAGCACCACCGACGAGACGATCAATGTTCGCACGGACCGTGATCCGGGCTTTCGCTTTTACTTCAATCCCGTTCATCGCCACACCAGCGATGAATGGTGTCTCGATGACTTTTGGGTTAACCGACATTTGAACAGCTTCTAAAACGTTACGACCCGCAAGATCAATTGCCGCTGCGCGTTCGAAGCTCAGCTCGATATTCGCCCGATGTGCTGCGATCAAAGCATTGACGACACGATCAACGTTACCACCTGCAAGGAAATGACTTTCCAGTTGGTTCGTATTCAAGTTCAATCCCGCTTTAACTGCCTTGATCAACGGATTGACGATTTTTGATGGTGTTACTCGACGAAGACGCATCCCGACTAATGTAAAGATTGATACGCGTACGCCTGCTGCGAGCGAGCTAATCCAGAGTGGAATCGGGACAAGCGTGAAGAAAACGGCGAGGAAAATCAAGATTCCTCCAGATATGAGTAATACGGTCAATAATTCAGGTGTCATGTGTGGGACTCCTCCTTCGTATGTTGGACTCTAACAATGACGCGTCCGTGCGTCACTTCTTTTACGACGATTGTTTCCCCCGCTTGAATGAAAGTCCCTTCTGTCACGGCATCGATTCGGTTTCCATCGATTTCAATCGTTCCTGACGGACGTAACGGCGTCAGACTAACTCCTTCTTGTCCTAACAGTTGCACTTTGTCTTGATGGGAAAGGTAACCTTTTTCAGACGATGTAGAATCCGTCAAAATCAAACCTCTCCAAAGTAGTGACTGATTTGATTTGATTCTGCGATACGCCCAGAATCCGGCCGCAAGTGACAGAAAAACCGCAAGCCCAATGGCTAAACCGACTTGCCCGACGGTCGCACCTGCCATAATCAAGCTAGCAAGGACAGCACCGATTCCGAGGACGCCAAAGATTCCGAACCCTGTGACGAATATTTCGACTAGTAACATGAGGACCCCGATCATGAAGACCGTCAAAATCATCCCTAAGCTAAACGTCATGCGTACATTCACCCCTTTTCATTCGTGTCAGAAGCTACTTCTTTTGCACTTTGATTCGTTACTATAATTATATACGCTTTCAAAACAAAAAGGTTTCATGACTATTCTGAATTCATCAAGAAACTTAAAAAGTGTGACAGGAACGACAAAAAAAGGTGTCCCGAGGGACACCTTCCATGTATTAAGCGAGACGTTGTTTGACGAGTCGATTAATCAAGGCACCGTCCGCCTTGCCCTTAAGCTGCGGCATGACGACACCCATTACTTTCCCCATATCCGAAGGAGCAGAGGCACCCGTCTGCGCAATAGCTGCGTCGACGATTTCCTGTACTTCTTCCTCGGAAAGCTGTTTTGGCATATAAGCTTCGAGCACGACAATCTCTGCTTGAATTTTCTCGACGAGATCGTGACGACCAGCGCTTTCGAATTCTCGGAGGGAGTCGTTGCGCTGCTTCATTTCACGTGAAAGAATAGTTAATTCTTCCTCGTCTGTCAATTCTTGCTTACCGAGTTTGATCGTTTCATTTTGCAGCGATGATTTCACCATACGAATCGTCGTGAGACGATCTTTTTCGCGAAGACGCATGGCATCTTTCATATCCGCTGTCAAACGCTCCTGAAGACTCATGAGGATACACCCTCTCTAACGTTAGAACTTCTTACGCTTACGCGCAGCCTCCGATTTAAGCTTACGTTTTACACTTGGCTTTTCGTAGTGTTTACGTTTACGAACTTCTGCAAGCGTACCATCTTTTGAAACACCACGTTTGAAGCGACGAAGTGCGTCTTCAAGTGATTCATTTTTACGTACACGAGTTTCCACTAGTTTTCCCTCCCTCCGATATTACCGACTAAAGGAAACGTGTCAGACACGTCATACAACATTATAGTAGGAATATACAATTTGGTCAACAGTTGATTCAAGCGACTTTTCTGTACCCTACGCTGTTCCTTTTTGTTCCTTTCTATCCTCTCATGCTTGCATCCGTTTGACAACAAAATCTGGTCATTCCTGCATCAAAATTCAGAAACTTTTTTGTAAGCGTTACCATATATTTTTTAAAATGTTTTGTCAAAAAGGGTGATAATGTGTCAAAATATAGACAATTATCAAACAAAGGAGTGTGACATCACGTATGAAAGAAGCAAAACGCATCATTTGGGGCTTAATTCTCGGGGTGGTTCTCGGAATCATTCTTGCTAGCTTACCAGATAAGTCGATTTATGAGGGATTAAATAAATATGCTCTACAACCGATTGGAACGATCTTCTTGAACCTGATCAAGATGCTCGTCGTACCTATCGTCTTCTTCTCGATCACCCTCGGCGTCATGGGGCTCGGTAATCCAAAAGAATTGGGTCGTGTGGGTGGAAAAGCGATCACTTACTTCATGACGACGACGGCTGTCGCAATTGTCATCGCTCTCGGTTTGTCATTATTGATTAAACCGGGTACGTTCGGTACGTTTGCTACAAACAATCTAAAATATGATAGCGGAAGTCTTCCCGATACGAGCTTGATTAATACAATCGTCGGTATGTTCCCGACGAACCCGATCACATCGATGGCGGAAGGCAACATGCTTCAAATCATTGTTTTCAGTGTGTTCGTTGGTTTTGGGATCACGTTCCTTGGTAAGAAAGTTTCGACGTTACGGACTTTCGTCGAACAGGGAAACGAATTGATGACGTACTTGATCACGCTCGTTATGAAGATGGCCCCACTCGGTGCGTTCGCTTTGATTGCATCAGCCGTCGGTTCACAAGGATGGAACTCGTTAAAAGCAATGGGACTTTATATGGGCGTCGTCATTTTATCGCTGATCGTCCATTCTATGCTGACGTACGGTTCAACTGTCTCACTTCTTGGGAAGATGAATCCGTTCTTCTTCTTTAAAAAGTTCGCACCTGTCATGTTGTTTGCTTTCTCGACGTCTTCGTCGAACGCAACACTTCCTGTCGCGATGCAAACGGCTCAAAAAGAGCTGAAAGTTCCACGCTCCGTCTCAAGTTTCGTCCAACCGCTCGGCGCGACGATCAACATGGACGGTACGGCGATCATGCAAGGGGTCGCGACTGTCTTCATCGCGCAAGTCTATGCAGTTGACCTGACGCCAGGACAACTTGCAACGGTCGTCCTGACAGCTGTTCTCGCATCGGTCGGAACCGCCGGTGTACCAGGTGTTGGTCTTGTCATGCTGACGATGGTTCTTCAATCAGTCAATCTACCGGTCGAAGGGATTGCATTGATCATCGGTGTCGACCGTCTCCTGGATATGATGCGGACAGCCGTCAACATCACAGGTGACGCAGCATGTGCCGTCATCGTCTCGAAATCAGAAGAAGGTAACATCAAAGAAGACGAGGAAACCGATGAACGCTACGCGTAATCGTATATCCTCACTTTAAGAAAGGACGTTCCGCAAACTGCGGAACGTCCTTTCTCGTATATTCGATTATTTTGCTAAGACGAACGAGCTAAGTCCTTCGACACGAACCGTACCTGAAACGTTACGGATCGCTTTTGTTCCCGCTTGTTTGCCATCTACGAGCAGCTTCCATTGACCTTTTGGGAGCTTCATGTCGACTGCTGTTCGATTCGCGTTGTGAATGACGTAGAGATCATCTTTTTGTTGCGGCGCAGCGTCATCTAGTCGGTACGCAACGACTTGTGCCGGCGCTGCTTCAAACGTCAGGTAACGACGAATGTCTTTTGCTGTTGCTAAATGTAGTACTGGATTTTTTTTACGTAATGCAATCAATCCAGTCATATAATCGACATCTTGTTGACGGTCCATCTTCCGTTTCCAGTCGAGCTGGTTGACGGAATCCGGTGATTTGTACGAGTTATGATCGCCGCCCTTCGTCCGCATGAAGTCCTGTCCTGCATGGATGAACGTCGTTCCTTGTGACGTCAGCAAGATGCTTGAAGCCAGGCGATGCATCTTCGTTTTCGTCGCTTCCGTATCTTGTGGGTTCGTCAGGTTCAACTTATCCCAGAGCGTATGGTTGTCATGTGCCTCAACATACGTGATCGCTTGATCTGGTTCTTTCGTAAATCCTTGAATGTCTTTATCATAAGCAATCTCGCCGACGATACCACGTTTGATGCGTGTCTCAAGACCCGTTTTCCCGTTGATGAATCCAGCATCCGTGTCTTCGAAGACACTACCTTTGAGTGCGTCACGCAAATTATCATTGAAATGTCCAATTCCTGGCATTTGTTTTGTATTCGTTTGGTTCGCCTTCTCTGAATCCGGAAGTGGTGTTCCAAGGCTCCATCCTTCTCCGAACACAAGAATCGACGGATCGATTCGCTTCGTCGCCTGTTTAACGGCGTTCATCGTCTTGACGTCGTGAATGCCCATTAAGTCAAAGCGGAATCCATCCCAGTGGTATTCTTTCGCCCAGTAGGAAACCGAGTCCACGATCAATTTGTGCATCATTTGACGCTCAGACGCTGTATCGTTTCCGACACCTGTTCCGTTCGCTAAATCGCCGCCTTCTGTATAGCGGTAGTAGTAACCCGGTACGATCTTATCGAGATTCGAAGCCTTTGCGTCAAACATGTGGTTATAAACGACATCCATGACGGCACGTAGACCATTGTCATGTAATCCTTGAATCATCTGTTTCATTTCCGTGATCCGGACTTTTGGATCATACGGATTTGTCGCATACGATCCTTCTGGTGCATTGTAGTTCTTCGGATCATAACCCCAGTTGTATGATTTAAGCGGATTCGTCTCATCGACGGATGCTGTGTTGAAATCATAGACCGGAATGAACTGAACGTGTGTGATACCAAGTTCTTTCAGATGATCAAGACCCGTTTTCGTCTTCGTTTTCTTGCCATCCTTCGTTAAACGTGTACCCGGCTCGATGACGCCAAGGTACTTGCCTTTTTGTTTGATGCCGGAATCGTAACCTGAATTCGTCACATCAAACATTGATAAATCACGGACGTGTGATTCATAGATGATTGCGTCTGTCGCATGACGAAGTGGCATTTTCCCGTTCGTCCAACGCTTCGGATTTGTCTCGCGTAAGTCGACGACGACTCCTTGGTCGCCATTGACGGCGACTGCTGTCGCATATGGATCCACCGCACGTGTCGATTCTTTTGCGTGCTTGACTTCATACGTGTAACCGACACCGTCAAGGTCACCCTTGACCGTCACTTGATACACACCACGATCCGTTCGCTTCATCTCGATTTCTCGCGTGATATCTTTTGTCGTAGCTGCTTGCTGTTTCGGTAAGCGATATAGTTCAAGCTCAACGGCTTGCGCTGTCGGCGCCCAGACCTTGAATGTCGTCTTCGATTTCTGATAGTCGACACCAAGCTTGCCATCGTAGGCATACTTTTGATCAAATGCTTTCGAACGCAATACCTTCCCGGCTTCAAGAACTGCTTCTCCAAAAACAGGGTGCGTCACGCGGACGACTTTTGCTAAATCGATATCAGAAGCGACCTCGACTTTCGCTGTCTTAGCATCGATTGCTGACACGACTGGATTCGTCACGCCCTCAAACGTGAATGTCTTTAGGTCTTCTGCCGTCATCGGTGCGTTCGTTTTTAACGTCATCGTCCGGAAATCATCCGCTAAAAAGCTCGTGATTTTCGGTGTACGATCGATTTCCGGTTTACTATAGTAAATCGTTTGGTCCCCTTCGATCAACCAGATGTCTTTCGCCCCTGCATAGAAGAAACGATCAGCCCCGTCTTTTTCTGACCAGCCCTCCAGATGAGGAATGACGCCTGCAAGACGTGCTTTCGTTGGGTTATCAAGCGTTACTTTCGCAATGGCACCGAACGCATCCTGCTGATCGAATTCGAATCGTTTGCCATCTTGCGCTTCCGGCCAAGACCAGACGCCGTATTTGTCATAATCATTGTCATATCGATAATAGTGGATGTTCGTGTCGATTTTTTCGACATCTGTTCCGTTACTCGGATTGACCGTCGAGATGTCCTTGCTTCCCGACTCGATCCAGATTTCGGCAACTCCGTTTTTAATCATATCTTTCGTGATGAAACGATCGTTCTCAGATCCCCCATCCTTGTTCCAGTTATCATCTCGCACGATGAAGCCGACTTTTTCCGGCTGATCGACTGGAAATTCATAAGCTGCGATTTTTCCGTAAGCATCTTCACCATTAAAGGCATGTGCTTTATTCGGAAAATAATCCGGACCATTTGTCCATAACCACAGGTTCCAATCCTTCGTGGCATTCGGGTCTTCCTTGTAGTGAATGATGACCAATGTAGACTTTCCTTTTTCCAGTGCTTGACCGGATAAAGACAGTCCACTAAATATTAGTGCAAACGTTAGCGCAACGATACAAACGGATCTTATGCGTTTCATACGATAGCCATCTCCCTTGTTATGTAATCGTTTTCATTCTGCATCCGTTTACAAGTCCTGTCAAAGCCTATTTGATGATTCGAACAGAAAATAAGACTTTTGAACCAAAGTGATTCGGTTGGATGAAACACGACAAAAAAGAACCGTCCGTTTGGTAGACAGTTCTTTTTTGTACTTTTAAGAAGACGTGAGGATGGCGTGAAGTTTAGCTTTCGTTTGTCTCATGGATTCATCCGATGCAAAGAAGTACCATACCCCGTCGTTTGCGATATAGCCTTCTCCGTCTAGCTTTAATGGTTTCAGCTGTTTGAATCCCGGCTGATTTTCTTGAGCAAGTTGTGCCGCCACGTCAAAACCGATGTTCGTCGCGAAATTGTGCTTCATGACATTCGTGATTTCTTCCATCTTGGTCAGTAAACGAGGTCCCGCCAGTTTAGCACCGACGGCTTCTAAAACTTGACGTTGTCGAATCTGTCTGCCCATATCGCCGAGTGGATCCTGTTTTCGCATACGTGCGTAACCACTCGCTTCTAGACCGGTCAAATGAATTTTGCCTTTCTCATACTCCTTTTGTAGACGGCGGTCGTTCCAGCTGAAGGCGGATGGATTATCCACTGTGACACCGCCTACAGCATCAACCAATTCAATCAAACCATCCATATTAATCTTAGCGTAATATGGAATATCGACATCAAACGTCTGTTCCACCGTTTCGACCGTTTCCTTCACCCCACCATAGGCATACGTATGATTGATCTTCGTCTTTTCACCCGTCGGTATTGTGACTTGCATGTCGCGTGGAATGGACAACGAAGTCGCTTGCTTCGTTTTCGGATTAAACGAGAGTAGCATGATCGCATCTGCCCGTCCCTTATCATTCTTACGCTCATCCACACCAATCAAAAGGACATTGACTGGCTTCATCGATGCGAGCGGCTTTGCTTGTTTTCCATCCAACGGCTGTAAAAAGGAATGTGCCGTTTGTTGGATTTTTAAAAATGCCAGTCCCGTCGAAGCGCTAGCAATCAGGACGACCACGAGCAGAAGCGCACTGATGACGCGCCATATGATCGGAGGTCTTCGTTTATCGATGCGTGATTTCATGCTCTGTTCTCCTTCACAATTTGTCCTCGTACGTCTTCATCAAACCAGCAATGTTCGAGTTGTGCAGAAACAGCACCGAATCGATTTGCTTTTGTTTGGCGAATCGGGAAACGTCAAATGATTTTGGAACGTATCGGATGTCCACGACTTCTAAGTTGGCACTTTTCGCAAGCAACGGTAACACAGGATTCGCAAACGAATCCTTTAAGACCAAGATCGTCGGACGATTTTGATTCGCCGCTGATTTCATTGACATGATACCGTGATTTCCGCGAAGGAATACCTCGTACCGATCGACGTAATCACCTTCTTGTTTGACGAATGATTCATCGATGACAGGACGTCCACATTTCCCTTCATAACAAACATCAATGCCGTTGAAAAACGCAGGAGCATAGTAATCCAGACGATCACCGGACGCTGCATAGGAGAGCGTCGTTTTTCGAGCTAAAGATCCGTAGTAAGCATGTTGATCCTCTTTCCGCCACTTCGTCTCAGGTAACGCTGTTGACAGCCTCATCCCTTTTGTGATGACTCGGTAAGCTTCTGTTGCACCATCGATGTTCCAGTGATGATCCGTCTTGAAGTAGTCATTTAACTTCAGTTCCTGCAAAGAAAGATTGGTCATCCCCGCTGCTTTAAAGTCTCGTACCATTCCTTCGTAACGTACCCTCGCATTGGAAGCGACATAAGACGGAATTAGTTTGTCCCGTTCCGCGATGACGGTTTTAGACGGTGCTAACGCCATATAGACCGGACGATCGACTTCTTCAACGAATTGCTTGAATGCTAGCGGAATTTTTACGTTTCCTGATGCACTCGGTTCAATCATATAATCGTTTTTTGCCGTATAAATGCCATTGCGAAACGGCTGTCGAAAGACATCTTTTGATAAAAGCGCCTGTATCTCGACGAACGTTCCTCGCAACAGTAACTGATCCGTGAAATAGGTCTCCATCTTGAGCATATCTTTCCCCGTGGCGATTCCCTCGACGGTCGGATCGACCGATTGGGCAAGTGTCCGGTTCTCAAGCTGGGACCGGACACGGTCTTCCCGGACAATCGTTCCGAGTCCGATCGCCAGTAACACAACAATGAAACTGATACTCGTCACCCACATCATGATTCGTTCGAAAGAAGGTTTTTTATTCGTGTGCTGTTGCGTTTTCATCAATGGCTGTTCCATGAATAGACCTCCTTATTAGAACCGGAAATAGATGAACGGATTAAACGTACTCGCAACGAGCGCCGATGTCGCAAGGAACAACATTAACATGGCGTACCCATACTGCATCGTCGTTCCGACTTTCCCGAGAGAGACGACGACACGTTCTCCGAGATATTTTGGAATCGGTGTCGCAGCGATACACGCGACAAGGAGCAGGACACCATTTTGAACGAGTTGGTAACTCGCCCGATCATCCCATAGCACATCGGGTACAAACATCGCTTGAATATACGTAACGGCCTCCGGGAACGTCTCTGAACGGAAGAATACCCAACCGACGAGCACGAGGACCAGCGTCCAGACTGTCGAGACGACTGGCATGCGCTCCAGCCATTTCCCGAGAAATGCTTTCTCAAGCATGATCCAAATTCCGTAATATGCCCCCCAGGCGACGAATGTCCAACTCGCACCATGCCAAAGGCCTGTCAACATCCAGACGATTGCCAGATTTCGATATTGCCGCCACGGCGAAACGCGATTCCCTCCTAGCGGAATATAAACATAGTCGCGGAACCAGGATCCGAGTGAGATATGCCAACGACGCCAAAATTCTGACACGGATTTTGAAATATACGGGTAGTTGAAGTTCTCTAGGAAATGGAATCCGAACATCAGTGCTAACCCGATCGCCATATCGCTATATCCAGAGAAATCAAAATAGATCTGTAAGGCATAAGCAATGATTCCAATCCATGCTAGTCCCATCGAAAGGTCTTTCATATTAAAGACAGCGTCTGCGACTTGACCACATCCGTTCGCAAGAATCAATTTTTTCGATAGTCCGATCGTAAAGCGACGAACACCCCGCGCAAAATCCGATACCGTCTCTTGACGCGATTCGATCTGACTTGCAATCGTGTTGTAGCGGACAATCGGACCTGCGACAAGTTGCGGGAAAAACGCGATATAAAGGGCAAGGTCGAGCGGATTCTTTTGCACCGCTTCCTTCCCTTTATAAATATCGATGACGTAACTCATCGCATGAAATGTATAAAAGGAAATCCCGAGCGGTAAGACGACTTCCGGAACGAACCAACTCAGTCCAAATGATTCATTAACGGAGCGGACGAAAAATCCGCTGTACTTAAACCAGCCAAGCAATCCGAGATTGACGACAATCATGCTGAACATGATCCATTTCACTCCGACACGTTGCCGGTAAAGATCAACGAATAGGGCAAAGAAGTAATTGATCGCGACGCTGAGTAGCATCAGTAAGGCGAAGCGTGGTTCTCCGAACGCATAAAAGAACAGGCTGGCAACTAACAGCCAGCCGTTACGGAATGTCCGAGGTAGCACATAGTACACGAGCAGTACTGCCGGCAAGAACAAAAATAAAAAAATCGTCGAACTAAACAGCATAGGTTGCTTCCTCCTCTGCCTTGACGTATTGCGCGATGGCGAGTTCGCGGAGATGGACCCGGAAGCTCCCTTCGTTTAAGAACTTCCAGGCGATTTTGAAATAAGCCGCTCCTGGCACACGCTCCATCTCGAGCTGTACGATCGTTTCATTCGTCAACGTCAGCTGCTCTGTCTCAGAAACCATCCGCTTCTTCTGTCCATACTGCATCTTGAATACTTGAACGACACATGGTTCCTCCACTTCAAAGCGGCACGTCACTTGAATGATGTCCCCTGTTAGTTCAGCGTCTTTTCGATACAGTTTTGAAGGCGGATGTTGAAAGCCTTGATCGAATAGTTGCAGATACAGTTTGTCAGTCGCTATCGCATCCTGAAAATCAAAACACACCCCTGGCGCTGCATCTTCGAGCAAAATCTTTTCCTGCGTACCGAACGGAAAAAACTGATAGCTCGCGACAGTCAGCTCCTTATTCATACCGGTACCTCACTCATGATCGCATCGACGATTCGCTCTGCTGCCTGTCCATCACCATACGGATTCGCAGCTTGCGCCATCGATTGATAGAAGGCTTCGTCCGTCAATAATTGATGGCTCATCGCATAGATGCGCTCTGGATTCGTACCGACCAGTTTCAAGGTTCCAGCCTCGACGCCTTCAGGTCGTTCCGTCGTCTCCCGTAAGACAAGAACGGGAACGCCGAGTGAAGGTGCTTCTTCTTGAATCCCACCTGAATCTGTCAGGATGAAGGAAGCACGCGCTGCCAGGTTATGGAAATCAAAGACATCGAGCGGATCAATCAACTGAATCCTCGGATGATGTTCCAAGCGAGCTGCTGCTTCTAGCACGACTGGATTCGGATGGACTGGATAAACGATTTCGATTTCCGGATGATCATTTGCCAACCGTTCAATGGCATCAAAAATCGTCGCCAGTTGTAAATGATTCTCACGGCGATGTAACGTCAGCAAGACGAGTTTTCGTCCTGACTTCTCAAGTCGCGTCAGAACAGGATGCGTGTAGCTAGTAGAAACGGTTGTTTTGAGTGCATCAATGACCGTATTGCCCGTTACAATGATTGGTGTCTGTTTATTCTCAGCACGTAAATTCATCGCCGCTTGTTCGGTTGGAGCAAAATGATAATCCGCCAACACCCCTGTCAATTGACGGTTCATCTCTTCCGGAAACGGCGCATACTTTTCATACGTCCGCAGTCCTGCTTCAACATGACCGACTGGAATCTGTTGATAGAACGCCGCTAAAGAAGCAGCGAGCGTCGTCGTCGTATCCCCATGGACAAGGACGAGATCCGGCTGTTCCTTTTCGAGAACTCGACGCATCGCATTGAGGATACGCGCTGTCATTTCCTCTAACGTTTGACGCGGACGCATCAAATCCAAGTCATGGTCCGGAGTGATCTGGAACAATTCAAGTACTTGATCAAGCATTTCTCGGTGTTGCGCCGTTACGACGACGATTGGTTCGACGTCTGAGCGGTTTTCAAGTGCTTTTACGACGGGGGCCATCTTAATGGCCTCAGGTCGTGTTCCGAATACAAGCATGACACGTTTCATCTACTTCATCCCCTATCTCATTTCATGACGATCGTTCGATCGTCTCGCCTCTCATCTGTTGCTCAATGTCACCAATTCGACCGGTTCGTTTTTTCGAAACATAGTGAGTGGCTTGCTTTTTAGATAACTGTTTGTACCAATATAAATATTTGTTGTATTCCGCGAGTGTTTCATTTGTTGGACCAAATAAGCGCACTTCGCCGTATTCCAGCCAAAGAATCTTCGTACAAAAGCTTTTGACTTGATTCAAGGAATGGCTGACGAAAAAAATCGTTTTTCCTTGATCCCGGAATTCGCGCATCTTATCGAGACATTTCTCAGTGAATGTTTGATCGCCAACGGATAAGGCCTCATCGATAATCAAGATATCTGGATTGATATTGATCGAGATGGCAAAACCAAGACGTGCCCGCATCCCACTCGAATAGGTTTTGACTGGCTGATCGATGAACTCTCCGATATCCGCGAACTCTAGAATTTCCGGTGTGATCTCCTCGATTTGCCGTTTAGTCAGTCCCATCATCAATCCTTTGAGTTCGATGTTATCGCGACCTGTCAGTTGACTGTTCAATCCACTCGAGATGGCAATCAGTGCTGATTTTCCTCCTAACGTGACCCGTCCATATGTAGGCGGTGTGACGTTAGCAAGTAAATGGGATAATGTTGATTTCCCACTGCCATTGATTCCTACAACTCCCACGATTTCTCCCTCTTCAACAGAGAAGGAGACGTTTTTGAGCGCATAAAAGGATTTTCCGCTCACTTTTCCAAATAGTACTTCCTTTAATTTATCGATTGGACGCTCATAGAGCATGTACCGTTTTGAAACGTTCTCAAACACGACGTGACTCATCGTCTTTCCTCCTATACCTATACATAATCAATGAAGTAGCGTCGGAAACGAATATGGACCGCTGCTCCGACGAGCAGGATACCAAGTGTCACACTCCAAAAATAAGCGCCATACCAGATGTGATCCATCAAGTAACCGGTTCCGATCAAGGCGGAGCGGTACCCCTCAATCAAATAGACGAGCGGATTCAACATCAACAGCATCTTAAACAGTGAATGTTCTGGTGGAATCCACATGATCGGTGTTAAATACATCAGCATCCTTATCGCGGATGTCACCATGTTCTGGACGTCTCGTATCATCGTAGCAAGAGCAGACAATAACAACGAGACGGCATAGAGAAAGATGACGCCGGCTGGAACGATATAAAATAGCTCGAGTGTATGCCACCCTGGGAAGTAACCAAACGCACTCCCTAAAATGATCGTCAAGGCAATCATCGCAAGGTGTCGATAAAATTGCGCCAAAATGACATATGCCGGAATCGTACTTAACGGAAAATGCATTTTGGAGACGAGCGCGACACGACCGTAAATCGACCTTGATCCACTTGGAATCGTACTTCCGATGAAAAACCATGCGATCAGGCCACTAACGAGCCAAAAGACGAACGGAATTCCGTCAACAGGATGTCCACCACGGATACCAAAGCCAAAGACGACCCAGTACACCCCAATCTGAAGGAGTGGCGTCATGATCTCCCAGAACCAACCTAGATACTGCATGCTATACTGACTTTTTGTTTCATAGAGTGACAGCCGAAAGATCAGATACAGATGATCTTTCAGCTCCCCTCCGATCGTTCGCAACGCATTCATATTGCTTTCGCATCCACTTCCGTCACGCGGTGCGTATGCAAGTTACCGAAGTTGAGGACCTTGACCGCATCGAGTTCACGGACAATTCCTTTTGTATCGAAAAGTAACGGTGTCCGCATATAGTTTGCGAGACGACGTGAATCGAATTGTTTGAATTCATCGTGGTCGACTAAGACGAGTGCTAAATCAGCGCCTTGGATTGCTTCCAGCTCATCGACGAGTTCGAATCGTGTCGAGATCGAACGTTCGACGTGTGGATCACAGACAGCGACATCGAGCCCACGATCGAGCAATTGTTCAATGACTTCGACAGCTGGACTCTCGCGCATGTCGTCAACATTTCCTTTATACGTCACACCGAAGACGGCGATTTTCGGACGAACACGTGAACCGACGAGACGAGCCGCTTGTTCAGCGACGAATTGTGGCATCTGGACATTCGTTTGTCGTGCCGTATGAATGATGCGTGCAAGCGATGGGGCTTTTGCGACAATGAAGTACGGATCGACTGCGAGACAGTGACCACCCACTCCCGGTCCCGGATGATGCAAGTTCACTCGTGGATGCATATTTGCCATCTCGATGACGTCTAAGACGTTGATCTCAAGCTGATGACATACTTGCGTCAATTCATTCGCGAGAGCAATGTTGACATCACGGAACGTATTCTCCATCAATTTCGACATTTCAGCTGTCTTCGCGTCCGTCCGAACGATTTCCCCTTGAACGAATGTTTCGTAGACGGCTGCTCCCGCCTCTGCACATGCTGGCGTCAATCCTCCGACGATCCGGTTGTTATGAACAAGCTCGTGTAAGATTTGCCCTGGTAACACACGCTCTGGGCAATGAACGACATAAACGTCTTCACCAATCGTAAAGCCGGCTTCTTCAATCAGTGGACGAACATGGTCATCCATCGTGCGTGGCGCGATCGTTGATTCGACGATGACGACGTTTCCTTTTTCAAGGAACGGCAACATGTTGTTGACCGCTGAAATAACATATTTTAAATCACATGATTTATACGTATCATTCAAGTTCGGTGTCGGGACGGCGATTAAAAACACATCGGCTCGTTCTGGCGTAAGTGTCGCTCGGAATTTTCCGTTGGCGACGACCCGTTTGATGACATCCTCGAGTCCTGGTTCTTCAATATGAATCGTTCCCGTGTTCAGAAGGTTGACGATTTGTGGATCGATGTCGACACCCACGACCTCCGTGCCGTGATCCGCGAACATCGCAGAAGAAGGTAATCCAATATATCCTAGTCCGATTGTACAAAGTTTCATTTTGTCATTCCTCCATCGAGTTAGTCATACTAGCCAACAAACGGTCTGTGGCTTGGCTGTAACTAGACCATAACGACATTTCCTTTGCTTTCCAATGCTTCTAACCATCTCTTAAACCATTCTTCACAGACCTTACATTTGAAGCGTTTTCTATTGTTTTTGTAAATCTTATAAAGCTTTCACGAAAACTTCGGTGCCATTTGTACCAAACAAAACGACCCGTCAAGAATCCACCTGCATTCCACGTGGATTTCCTTTCGAGTCGTTGACTGTTTTTCTTATTTTGTCCCAGATTCCATGAAAACCGAGTCATATACGGCTAACAATCGTCCTTTTTCTTGCTCCCAGTTGTATTGTCTCCTTGCTACGCTTGCTCGCTCCTGCATCGCCTGTCGCAAGCTCTCATCCTTTACTAAACGGTTGACCGCCTCAGCGATACTGTGCGGCGATTCGACATCGACGATTAATCCGATTCCTTCCGAATCGACGACACGACGAATTTCTGGTAAGTCTGCCGCGATAACAGGAATCAATGCCGCCATGTATTCGAATAGTTTATTCGAAGAAGCGGAATAATGATTGAAACAGACGTTTTGGAGGACTTGAAAGCCGACGGTCGCCGCTGCAGTGTAGCTTGGTAGTTCAGCAAGCGGAACCTTCTCAACGAAGCGGATTCGAGACTTTTCTGATGATTGCGCAGCCATTTGCATCAGCTTTCCTTTTAACTTTCCATCCCCAACGAAAATCAATGTTCCTCGATTGATGAACGGCATCGCTTCAATGAGCCGCTCCAGTCCACGACCTTCTTGGATCCCGCCTTGATACAACAAAATCGGCTCGTCTGATGCAAGTGCTAATTCTTCTCGTAACGGTCGCGGTTGCGGAACAACCGGTTCGTAAAACGGATAATTGTGCAAGACGGACGGTCGTGTTCCGTATAACTTTTGATGGTAATCCGCACGCGTGTCATTTTCAACGATTGTCTGATCGACGAAATGAAGCAACCAGCGCTCTAGTTTCCCCTGCATGCTACCATAGCCTGTCCGATCGGTCTGGACTTCATGTGAGTCATAGACGATTTTCGTACCACGCGCCGCCCCAATCGCTTGTGGTAACGTATTGACATCGTTCGCATGCATGACGTCGTACTCATGCTTCCGGGCAGCACGTGTCATACGAAGAATCCCAAAACTGTTGTAGAGGGCGTAACGGATGAATCGACTTCGCATCAGTAAAAAGAACACGAGCATCACGGGAACGAGCCATGGCGCAAGAAGCGCACCCATCAATCCAATAGCAAGAGTCCGCTTTTTTCGTTTGCGAAAGAACGGGAGCCACCTTGCAAAAGGTGGCGTCCGGTCGATTCGAATGACGCGAAAACCAGGCATCGGATATTCGACTTCTGGAAGTGTGCCGTCATTTAAGCAGTATAGGTCCACACGGTGTCCTGCTTCGACGAGTGCCGTACATTCACGTAAGACACGGGCGTCATTCGTAAAAGGATTCCAAACAAACATTCCAATGCGCTTCATTCTGCGACCGCCTTTCGTGACTGCGTTTGTTCGATGGCTTCAAACAAGCGCTGTTCATTTTGTTCCCAATCAAAATGGCGTTGGACGTAATCCACACCCGCCCGTCCCATCGCTGCACGTTTCTCTGGATTTCGCGATAACTCGAGAATATGATCAACGATCTCTTCTTTTTTCCGCTCGATCGAGACATACCCAGCTCCTGCCTCTTCGATGACATGCGCCGCGTGTCCAGATACCGCACCGACGATGGCACATCCCATCGCCATGTAGTCGATGATTTTGCCTGGTGTCACTGTATCGAATGCTGTACTTTCAACAAGTGTCGCAAAGGCAATATCACTTTTTGCGAGTTGTTTCAACGCATCCCAGCGTGGCATCGCATCAAGAAACTCGATGTTCGTCAATCCGCGTTCCTTAACGAGTCGTTCGAACGTTTGCTTATGGTAACCGTAACCAACGACTTGAAAACAGATATCCTGCTCTTGTTGAAGTTCCTGTGCAACATCAAGCAACAAAAACACATCTTGTGCAAGTCCAATATTTCCGGTGTACACAACGCGAACTTGTTCTGATACTTTTCGACGTTTGATCAACCACTCGTTTTCCTCGATGGAGTTCGGGATGTAATGAATTTTTTCCGGTGCAATGCCTCGTCCCTCGATATACGATCGAAAACCCTCACTATTGATGACCAATTGATCTGCCTGGCGATACATCCATTTCTCAAGCCAGTAGAGCGGAGTGAGTAACAAACGTGATTTCGTGATGCCGACACCAATCAACGATTCCGGCCATAAGTCACGTACATCAAGAATCAAGGGAGCCTTCTTGACGTGTTTTGCGACGACCCCGACGAGTCCCATGAAGATAGATGGCGTCGTCGCATAGATGTAGGCATAGGATTTCGGATCATTCCGCACTTCTTTTATCGCAAGCACGAATTGTTCCACGAACAAGCGAAGACGTCGCCATAAATTATTCGTTGCCCGGACATCACGCGGCTGAATACGGGTCACATGTGCCGTATCGAGGCTCGGTTCATCCCAGAACATCGAGTCCGTATAGAGTTCTGCCGTCGGATAGAGCGGTTCTGACGTCAGCACATGGACGTCATTTCCCGCTTGTTCCATCCGTTTGAAAATATTCTTCATTCGGTTTGCCGCACTACCGATTTCTGGATAGAAATTTTGACAAATCATCAAGACGTTCATCGACGACTCCGGCGTTGTTTGAGTTGACGTCGGAACTTCCAGTAGCGGACGACGACTTTTCCGAGTTTTGAGCGCGCGAGTGAGCGGTACTTTGATTTCCATGACGCATTCGCCTCCAGCAATTCTAGATTTGACATCAGTGATCCTTCAAATCGGTCAAGCAATACGGCATATTGTTCTTCGAGCATCTTGTATTGTTCATGCTGTTCCTGCAGTTGCTGTTCATGACGTAGCGATTCTGCTCGAATATGTTCCAATTCTTCCGTTTGTTCTCCTAACCGTTGAACTTTCCGTTCTAGATTCTGTTGTTTACGCTTTAAATCAATGATCGTCGCAAGATGCAATCGTTCCACCTCTTCAAAGGCATCCTCGAGCCATTCGACTTCCGCTGGTAAAATCGATCGACTGTCTTGTGGTTCTGGATAGACTTGGATCGTGACTCCGAGCCACTTATCAATCCGCTCGACCGTCTCGATTTTACCAAAAGGTGTCAACTGCTCAAGCAATTGATTTAAATAGTATGTCCGTTTATGATCCGCATAATCGTTTACTCCGAATGGGACTGTGATGACGAGTCGTCCTTCTGGTGCGATGAACGAGACGGCTCGGGCGATAAAGCGCTCGGGCTCTCCGATATGTTCCAGTACTTCCGTCATCAAGACTGTATCGAATTGAATGTCAGGTGTGTACGTCATGACATTTGCTTCATGTAATTCTACTTTTTCTTTTACGGATGCTGGTTCTTCAAGTAAGGCTTGTTTGGCCTCGATGATCGCTTCCGGTAGTACATCGATTCCGACGACATGTTTCCCTTCCCGTCCAAGTAAAATCGGAACGACTCCACCCGAACACCCGATATCTAAAATGTGCTCCCCTTTTGCTTGTCGAACGATCCAGTGAACACGCGCGCGGACTTTTTTACCGAATCCACCACCTAACTGATCGTAGTAGGCAGCTCGGATTTGATCTTTGGGGCGTGCTGTTTTCATCGATGCCGTCATTTCTGCACCTCCTCGAGTAATAAGTGTTGGAGTCGATCTGTTTCCTGTCGATCTGCAAGTTCTATGAACTGACGGATCAATGGGTTCGTCAACGTGATGGGTTCATAGAAACTGATGATCGTGCGTAACAATGCGACACTCGGTGCGAAATCCTTATCACTGCAGTAGCGCAATTTAACGAGATACCAATGCTCGAAGAAATGCTCGAATCGTGTTTCCTTGTATTCCTCCAGTATTCCATAACGAGCGAATTTCTCAGCTCGTGCCCGCTCTCGGACGACACTTCGTTCGAAGAACTTCACCGTCAATGCATTCACGGTCGATCCGGCAACTGCCGCATAATAATAATGGATGACTCGATTGACGAGTAAGACACGATTCGCGCGAAGCATCAATTCTTGGAAGAACAAGGAGTCCTGACCGACCGCACCGACGACCTGTTCCAATTGATGTTCGAGCAGGAACGTGCGACGGACGACGAGTGCTTGAATGCTTTGTACCGCAAACCGATGTTTCAATAGAAAAGCTTTCGGATCCTCGCAAACCGTTCGTCCTTGTTTACGAATCGTCGGTAAGGCGATGATACTCGTCTTCTCAGCCAGCTTTTTCATATGCCCTGCCACAAAATCAAGTGATGGATCATTTTCTAGTTCTTGAAGCAAAAAGGCGTAACGATCACTGAGTACCTCGTTATCCGGATCAAGGAACGTCACATACTCAGCCCGCGCCATCTCGACTCCTTTGTTACGCGGACGTGAAGCACTGCCGCTTCCGCCTGTCTCGAAGAAATAGGTTCTGACATTTCCATAGCGTCGTGCGAGACGCTCTACGGCTTGACGTGTCGCTATGTCCGTCGATCCATCATCTACGAGTAAAATCTCCGACTCCATGAATCGATCCATTCGCGTGAGACTGGCGAAACATTTATACGCGAGGTGTTTTCCATTGTTATAGATCGGAACGACGACCGACAGTTGTGGGGTCTGATTCGTCGGTACTACTACCTGTTCATTCCATTCAAATTGATCGAGCAACAGTGTTTTTCCGTTCAATTCATCTGCCTGGAACATGTCATATCCGATATCTGACCTCCAGATAATTGCACCGTTTCGACTACCACTCATCTCTTTTAGATAATACGGATGCTCGCTTCCCTTTCGAACGATGCTGGCGTCGCTATATTTAAAGCCATTCACGAGGTCCTCTAAATAAAATTCGCCGTAGGATTCCTCTCCATCCATCCAAGCAACGAGATCGGCTTGATTATAGGTTTGCTCCGTCAACATATCCGCTGAGACGATTTCGTCTGGTGTGAGACTTTGGCGATCAATCACGTCACGAATGGATTCTCCGTCCTGAGCGACAACGACTAATAAACGATGTTTTCGTGTCTCAGGTATGCGCCCGATGAACGCTAGAATCTGATCCATCCGCTCGAAGACTGTATGTCCCGTCATGACGGCACGAAGTCCTTCTGCTCGGAAACGCTCGATTTCTTCTTGCGACGTGCGCTCCACGATCGCTGTCGCCTCTTGTGCGTCATGCACGGTAAAAATGTTTGGAAACTCATTATTGACCGCGATACTGTAATTCGACAGAATCAAATTCCCGAGTGCTTGTGATTCATAAACGCGTCTGGCGCACATCGTTTTACTGTATTTAATGCTGTTCAAGTTCAAGACCCAGTCATAACATTTACTGACTTGTTGTAAGGCATCATAAGGAATCGCTGGTGCGACCCGTGATTGATAGCGTTCCGGGAACTGGTAAGCTGGTAAATCTAGGTGATAATTCCGGTCCACGATATCGAGTTCGTGCGAGGATTGCATCACCCCATCAAATAACATTTCCGTGTCTTTCACACGCTCCGGATATTTTGCCATCCAGCTACCGGCAAATAAGACGCTCTGCTTTCGACTACGTGTCGCCCCGATTGGATTATGAATTAATGGATTGACACCAAACGGCATCGCCATGATGCGATTGTGTCCACATAAGACACGGTATTCAGGGATCATCGCTTCATCTGAAGTCAGAACGTAATCCGCAGCTTGCGCCACATCTTGAAAACGTTCATGATTGCTCGGGTCTTCTGTCGATTGAAAAACAACTGGAATGCCTTTATCTCTCACTTCTTGCATCATCGCAAGTAATCGGTGTCGCTTCTTGGAGTTCGGTGTGGCGACACCTTTCCAATCATCATTTTGTAGTCCCTTCCAAGACGAAATAACTAAAAATAGATCAATTGGTCGTTTGAAGACATCTTCAAACGTATCAGAATTAACATAATGAAGATGAGCTGCATCTTCATAGTAGGCATACATGAATTCCGAACAGACGATGGCTATCTCGATTGGTCGTTTTTCATAGTAACGCGTCGTCGTCCGGACCGGTATAGGTGAGACATCCAATTGATCTAAAAGTGATGCTTGGCTATTTTGTCGATAACGTGTCGTCGTGTTTTTTGAAGTTCGAACCGATGGCAGATGCAAGACGTCCAGTTGACGAAGTCTTCCGAGTGACTCTTTACTTGCTGCCGTTTCGCTTGTGAGCCGCTTCTTCTCTTCGCGAACCCAGTTCAGTTGCTGCATGATTTGTCGTTTCCATTTTTGATCACTCACACGTAAACACCCTTCCTCTTTTCAACTCTTTCTTAGTCTACGGAAGCAGTTCAAAGGCTACTTGAAGGACTTGCAAGGTTTTTGTAAAGACTTCATGAAGCTTTTTTGGATTTTCCTTACATTCCAGTTCAGTCAACCTGTATTTCCTAGGAAATCGACCGGTTTCACTTTCTTGTCCGTGGAAGTCATTCACATGTTTTCAAAAACGAATCTTATGCACTCTCATTGTTTTGGATTTAAAAAACGGGGAAACATTACTACGTACTGATAAAAGGAGATGACTGGACATGTTAAACGAAAAAAATCATGATTTACCAGATGAAAAGGCAGACGTTGGTCTTCATCCGGATCCTGATCCAGCTGAGACATCGGATCCCGGGATCAAGCCTGCGGAGACACAACATCCGGATCCTGATCCAGAAGAACTCGAGCGCGATCGAAAAGATTCATGAATCTCACGCCATAGAAAAAGAGGTTGCGGAAATGATTCCGCAACCTCTTTAGGCATGTTTATTTCACTTTTACTAATAGTTTCCCCGTGTTCGATCCATCGAATAAGCCAAGAAAAGCATCTGGTACACGATCGAATCCTTCAAAGATTGTCTCTTCGTATTGTAACTTCCCTTCACTGACCCATTGACCGAGTTGCTCAGCTGCTTCCTTAAATCGTTTGCCGTAATCGCCCACTAGGAAACCTTGCATGCGCGCACGCGCAATGATTAATTTTGATTGAACACGTGGACCGATGTCCTGTTGAGCGTTATACCCAGAAATAGCGCCGCAGACTGGTACCCGCGCGAATGGATTGAGTCGATCAAGGACTGCATCCCCAATCTCCCCACCGACGTTTTCAAAATAGACATCGATGCCGTCTGGACATGTCCGGTCTAACGCTTCCCGAATGTCTTCCGTTTTGTAGTTGATGACTTCATCAAAACCAAGATCTGCTTTTAAGTGTTGTAGCTTTTCGTCACTTCCTGCGATTCCGACGACACGCGCGCCTTTGATTTTAGCGATTTGACCGACGATCGATCCAACAGCCCCTGCTGCTGCCGATACGACGACCGTTTCCCCTGGTTGTGGATTACCGATATCAAGCAATCCGAAATACGCTGTCATCCCTGTCATTCCGAGAACACCAAGTGCTGTTGAAATCGGTGCGATCTGCTCATCGATTTTACGAACGGTTTTCGCATCGACGACTGCTTTAGTTGCCCAATCGAGCATCCCAACGACGACATCACCTGACTTGAGCCCTTCACTTTTAGACTCGATAACACGCGCTACGACACCACCGTGAATCGGTTCATCAATCTCAAATGGTTGCGAATAAGAACGTGCATCGTTCATACGACCCCGCATATATGGATCGACCGAGATATAGAGTGACTCTAGTGCGACTTGCCCTTCCTTCAGCTCTGCTAACTCAAATGATTCATAGCGGAATGTTTCCCCTGTTGGTTTTCCGTTTGGTCGTGCTGCTAATACGATACGTTGTTCTGACATGATTCATGACCTCCTCATTCAATGTACTTCTTCACTGTAACAATTCCGTTTCTGAAAGACGAATCCTTTGCTTGTTTGGAATTTTCTAACTTTTTCTTGACGTCCTTCTGTTCTTACCGTAAGATAAAACACAATTCATAACTTTTATACTGTTATGCACAAAAGCGTTACATAAGGAGAGGACTTGTATGGATTCATCTATTTTGCGTCAGCCGCGTCAATTTGCCGTTCATGTTTTAAACGGACTTAGTATCGGAATTCTCGTTGCCCTTATTCCGGGAGCACTACTCGGTGAACTCGCTAAGGCATTATTGCCATACGTGTCCGGAGCCCAACATGTTTTAGATGCCACAACACTCGCGATGCGCCTTTTACCGATGGTGATTGGTGTTGCCGTAGCCATGCAATTTAAAGTGACACCGATTGCGACCACGTCAATTGGTCTTGCGACTGTCGTTGGATCAGGTGTTGCGACACGTGCGGACGCGACGTTCGTTTTCGTCGGTACGGGTGACGTCATCAATGCCGGACTAACGGCAGCTATAGCAACGGCGATCGTCTTACTGATCGGAGATCGCTTTAAGACCTACACGGTGCTGGTCATGCCGACGATTTTAATTGTCGGAGCAGGTGGAATCGGTGTTTTGACGTATCCATTCGTGACACGGATCACGACGGCGATTGGACATGTCATTTCAGACTTCACGGCACTTCAACCCGTTTTAATGGGCATTTTGATTGCCATCGCCTTTTCCGTGCTGATCGTCTCTCCGCTTTCAACGGTCGGCATTGCAACAGCGATTAGTTTATCAGGTGTTGCTGCCGGAGCTGCGAACCTAGGCGTCTGTGCCGCTGGATTTGGTCTTGCAATCGCCGGGTGGCAAGCGAATTCACGTGGAACGTCGATTGCTCATTTTCTTGGTTCTCCTAAAATTCAGATGGCGAACTTCATTCGTAATCCATTGATGATCCTACCTGTCATGTGTAGTGCCGCTATTCTTGGCGCACTAGCAGGAATGCTTGGCGTCCAAGGTACACCGTTTAGTGCCGGCTTCGGGATGTCTGGTCTAATCGGTCCGATCAATGCGTTACATCTGATGTCAGGAGGCTGGACATTGTTCAACATGACATTCGTTCTTGGATTATTCATCGTCTTACCAGTCATCCTTTGCCTATTGTTCCATCTGCTCTTCCGGAGATTCCGTCCATGGATGAGTGCAGAACCATACCGACTGGATTTTGAGTAAGTTCATCTTTAGTCGTTCTTTCAGCACAAAAAGCCAAGCCGACCGTCTATGAAATCGACGGATCGAGCTTGGCTTTTTGTACATTTATTTGATTACTGATAGTAAGTCAAGCGGTGTTTCGATGACATGATCCGCCGAATCCCACTCGGATTTTGCACCAAAACCATATTGGCATAAGACGACCGGCATGTTTTCCTTACGAGCCGCTTCGACATCAGAAGACCGGTCCCCGATCATCCAGTAGGATTCTTCCCCAAACTCCTCACGGTGCGCTCGTAAGATGTCCGCTTTTTCTTTCCCGTTAACGGATTCCAAGCATTTCGGACTCGTGAAGAACGAACGAATGTCTTGGCTATCCAGCACAAGGTTTAGATAGTGGTTACCACAATTACTTGCTGTTGAAATGGTATGTCCCGCTGAAACTAGCGCTTCTAATAAAGATCGAATTCCGTCGAACAAGACGTTCTGTTCTGCCATCGTCGCTTCTAGATGACCGTGTCTTTTTTTACGAATCAACCGAATATCCTCTTCTGAGGCTTCCGGAATCGCTTTACGCCAAAAGGCACTTCCTGCCAACCCATAACTTGCTTGTACACTCGATTGAGAAGGTTTTGGAAGATGCGGCATGTCCTCCATCGCCCGATGGATTGCTTCTGTCATCTGTTCCGTTGAATCGATCAATGTACCGTCAATATCGAATAAGATAATTGCCATGTTCCCACTCCTTTTAGATCTCTTTTTTTGCTTTTCTCTTTTTTTGAATCAAGTAGCCAACCGTAATCAACACACCTAAACCAATCCAAACGATTGGATGATTGAGATGGTGCAATTTTCGCCATTCATGCCCGACGGCTTTCCCGCCCCAAATGAAGATCGCCGACCAAAGGAAAAAGGAAATCGTCGTCACGACGGTAAACGTCCAGCGTGAAACACCAGTCAGACCGGCACCAATCGCAAATCCGATGCGCCACATTGGAGACAGAAGAAGGATATAGCGTCCCTTCGTCTCCATTTGTGTCTGAAACTGAAGCATTTTTGTTTCCGAAATCCGAAACCATTTGAATAAACGATTCAATAACCGTTCACTACCGAACTGACCAATCGTAAAGAAGAGGTTTTGACTAATGACGAAGCTCACTACAGCGAGGAACAACATGAATAAAAGATTGGCCTGTGCCGTATGAACGAGATATCCGGCATATGCGAGCGGCACTTCGCTCGGTATGAATGGAAACATAAGCGTCATCATGATCCCGATATAACCGTATGACTCCATCCAGTGATGTCCCATATTCGTCCCTCCTCCCGCTTTACCAACTATTTCTAGTGTATCGAACTTTCAAGAAGGCGTACAGGAAACGGCTCTTTTTACATTAGAAAGAGCGACTTCTTATAGTGAAGTCGCTCGGATCATCTATTTGATTAATACGCATCCTCACTTTGTAATGGTTGCGTACGACGCTTTTGTTGTTCATCTTGCCAGTCACTGAAACGTGTCAATTCTTCAAAAACTGTTTTTGTGACGAAAAGGATAACCGCGATATCGTCTGCGAAACCAAAACCGAGTACAAAATCAGGTACGAGGTCAATCGGTGATACGAGGTAAATCAACGCTCCGATTACTTTTAAGATCGTCGTACGACGAATGTTGCGATATTCACCTGACTGGTACGCGCGAATCATATCGACGAATAACGTCAGCGGTGAGAAGACGACGGACAAACGAGAGTTACTGTTTACCTTTGCAGTTGCTCGTTGTAACAACGAATTCGTCTTTTTCGGACGATCGATATAATCTTTTGCATCTTCGGCATATTGATTTTGTTGTTTTTCTAATTGTTGATTCGAGAATTTCATTCCTGTTTTCCCCCATTCTAAAGTAACTTCAACGCTCTTCTATTTCCCTGTTCCTACGGATGATAATCCTGTCAGGTTTCAGGATATGATGGAACGGTAAAAAAGGGAGAGAAGCGTTACAGAAAGGATGATTTTTATGAATCATGTTAATCAAACCGTCATCATTACGGGAGCCGCGAATGGAATTGGTGCAGAACTCGCCCGCACTTACGCTGCGCATGGCGCAAATGTCGTTCTTGCTGACATCGATCAGATGACAGGAGACGAATTAGTTCAACAAATTGAAGAAGATGGTGGGACGGCTTACTTCTATCACCTCGATATCCAACATGAAAAAGACGTTCAACTGTTGATTGAAAAAGCGATTGAACATACTGGTCGCATTGACATCGTCATCAACAACGCTGGCATTATGATTCGAAAACCCTTAATCGAATTGTCACTTGAGGAATGGGATCGGGTTCATCATACGAACCTGCGTAGTATCTTTTTAACGACTAAGGCCGCTACACCTTATTTGAAACAAAGTAAAAGTGGTGGTCGGATCGTCAATCTCGCTTCGACCCGCGCCTTTATGTCGGAACCGCATACAGAATCTTATGCTTCGACGAAAGGTGGCATTTTTGCTCTGACCCATGCACTTGCTGTCTCACTTGGAGAAGACGGAATTCTCGTCAACGCGATTGCTCCTGGTTGGATTGAAACCGGTGACTATCAAGAATTATCACCTGAAGACCACAGTCAGCATCCAGCTGGTCGTGTTGGAAAACCAAGTGATGTCGCTCGAGCGGCTCTCTATCTGACACACCCAGATAACGATTTCTTGACGGGCGAAACATTGGTCCTAGACGGAGGAATGACACGAAAGATGATTTATGAAGAATGATGCGTATGGAGTGCCTTTCGGGGCACTTTTTCATTTCATAAAAACTATACTTATACCTTTTTCAAACATTAATAAACCTTTTATTTATACGATGTTACAAAAATATATCTTCTGACATCATTCGGAAATCAATCAATTACATAATGATTTTTCCTTTCATATCAACATATTCTATTTATCCTTCTGTTCACGCATCATTATTTTCATAAATTCTTCATAGTTTCTGCTAGCTTCTCTTGTATTTTTTTAAAAGAATTGTAAAGTGGATTTTCTGATTTTCTTGTTAGAGTGGGATAGGTAACACTTCACAAGGGAAAGGAATGACGCTTAGTTTATGAAACGACCTTTCGGAAAGTCAATTGGGCTATCGCTCATGACACTCACTTTACTCGCAAGTCCGCTCATGACGACAACTCCCGTCGATGCGGCAAGTTCATATAAAGAAAAGCAACAACAAAACCAGCAACAACAATCGAAGCAACGCGAGGCGTTGTCTCAAAAAAATAATCAATTATCTAAAGCACAGCAACAAGTCTACGCACTGGATCAACAGATTAACGGGCTGACATTACAAGTCGTCGAAAATCAAAAGAAAATCGACGAAAACACGAAACAGATTGCTCGATTAGAAGATAAGATCGAGAAGCTACAAAAGAAAATCGAGAAACAAGAAAAAATGCTTGGTGATCGTCTAGCGGTCCGTCAGTCGAAAGCCGATAACGCTCCGCTCCTTGAAGCCGTCTTCGGCGCAAAAGATGTCGGTGATATGATTAGTCGTTTCAATGCCTTCAATACGATTGCGGAAAGCGATGCTTCTTTATTAAAAGATTACGAATCAAACAAAAAAGAACTGGCAGCTGCGAAAGAAGAACTGAAGCAGACACGCCAAAACTTGATTGAAGATCGTAATGTTTTAAAAAAGAAACAACGTGAATTGAAACAAGAAAAACAAAAGCGCACAGCACTGTTAAAACGTCTGACGTCGCAAAAGAAAAAAATCGAATCCAGCATTCTTAGCCTGAAAGAGGCATCGGCCCAACTGAAGGCACAGGAAGCAGCTGAAAAAGCGGCAGCACGAGCAGCAAAAGCAGCTGCCGCAAAAGCTGCGAAACAATCAGCACCAGCATCAGTAAGTCAAGCTAGCACAAAAGTCATCTCAAAAGCAAAAGGTAAATTCATCAAACCTGCTCAAGGCTCTGTTTCGCAAGGAATGGGTGCAGCAAGCGGCGGCAATGGTTATGCGTACCACAATGGAACCGACTTCGCAGGTCCACTTAACTCGCCAGTCGTTGCTTCTGCTAGTGGAACAGTCATTTTAGCAAGTTCCGGTGGTCCTTACGGCAACCACGTCTATATCTCTCATAATATCGATGGGAAAACATATACGACTGTGTATGCCCATATGAATGCCTTGAACGTTAAACAAGGACAACAAGTCAAACAAGGACAACAAATCGGTGTTCTCGGAAGCACCGGCAACTCGACTGGTCCACACTTGCATTTTGAAATCCACGATGGTGGATATCAATATGATGCAAACGGACGGACGAATGAGCTCGATCCAGAAAGCTTCTTCTAAGTCGCCTCAAGAAAAAGTGCACGCTTTCTCTTCCCGAGAAGGCGTGCACTTTTTGCATTCATTAAATTTTGAATTGATGTGTCTGACTGTCAAGCGATGTCGTTGTCGATTCGAGTTCTTGCATCAATTGATGAATCTGTTCGAACGAGACCTGTTGATCACGCATCGAAGCAGCAATCTCTTCATTTCCAGCTGCAAGTTCTTCCATGACGCCACTGACTGTACTGACTTGACTAACGACATGACGGGCTTGTTGTTTCGAATGAACGAGTTGTTTCGTCACGTAATCGAGCGTTTCCGTCACACTTGCTACCTTTTGACGCGTCTCACCGAATGCTTCTTGAACGTGTGTGAAGTTCTCGACCTGATTTGTCTGCTCCCGCTCCGCTTGCACGAGTGCTTCTTGTAAGACAGCACCATCCTGACGAATCGAACGAACGAGTGAGAAGATCGAACGCGTCGCCTCATTTGTCTCATCTGCTAACTTTTTAACTTCACTTGCCACGACGGCAAATCCACGACCGGCTTCTCCAGCTCGCGCCGCCTCGATGGCCGCATTGAGTGACAATAAATTTGTCTGCGCGGAAACTCCAGCGACGAGTTGCGCCATCTGTTCGATTTGTTGCGTCTGCTCTAAGAAACCTTCTAGTTTCTGACCAAGTTCGCGATTTTGTTCTGTTGATGCACGTAGTGATGCGGCCTGTTGTTCCATGATGGAACTACTTTGAACCATGACGTGATCGGCCGCCTGCCCTTCTGCATAAGCGGTTTGCGCACGTTGCTCACTCTCTTCAAAGAGTTGTTGCATATCGGACATCGTACTGACTGTCGTCTGGATATCGTCCGACACCGTTTGTGTTCCGCTCGCCATTTCATTGATCGCATGGGTCATATTACCTGAAACTTCGACGATGTTCGCATTCTCTGTCGTCGCTTCCGTACTCATCTGACGAATCGTGTTCGACGAACGACTGATCGTTCCAATGACTTCATGTAAGGTTCCTTGCATCTGTGCAACCGCTGTCTCGAGTCGACCAATCTCATCTTTTCGACCGGATACGACTAGTTCCTGCGATAAGTCTCCGTCCGAGATTTGCTCTGCTGTCCGAACGACACGGCTGATCGGTCGCGTGATGCTACGTGCGAAGAACCAGTTGTATAACGCAAGACCGATTAGAAGGAGGAATGTCGCGATTAGGACGGTTCGTGTCAAATTCAATGTCTCATCTTTTGCTTCACGTTGTAAGACATCATAGAACTCTCCATTTTTTGTATGTAACGTATAGAGATCACTGAGGACACCTTCAATTCGTGCTGCATGCGAGCGAATCTCAATTGGATTCATCACGTCCGTCAGTTCCGTTCTTTTTGCAGCGAGCGTCTTATACTTCATATCCGCCCGGTTCAACTCTTCTTGAAAGGCAGGAATCAAGTATGTCTTCTGTAGCTGATTCAAGGCTTGTTCGTTCTTTTTACTAAGTGCTTGTACTTGCTCCGCCTGACTTTCAGACGGTTGACTTGCTAGTCGGTTCCATGCCGCCTGTTCATATAAGAGCTTCGTTTCAAGCTCTGAGATCTCAACGAGCTGTTTCCCGTAATCTTCGTTATAGGACTGAATTTGACGGAGTTGGAACAAGGTCCATCCCATCAAGATGACGACACTCAAAATCGTCACTAACGTTGAGAGTAAAAATCGTTTCCGTAACGTCATTGGATCGTCACCTTACCTTCGAGCACGTCTTGTTGCAGCTGCTCTAATTTTTTTCGTTCCCCGTCCGTAAAGTTCGCGTTTCGGATTGGCGCCAACTGGATTGCCCCTTCTTTGACACCCAGGACGACTTGTCCGGATTGAAGTCCTTTTGCCGCTACATCTTGTCCAATTTTCGTAATCGCAAGATCAACTTGTTTTAACATTGACGTCATGACAGCGTCAGGCGCAATCGGGGTCTGATCGCTATCGACACCAATCGCTTTTTTTCCCTTTGTTTGTGCTGCCTCAAGAACACCGCTTCCTGTCAACCCAGCAGCTGCAAATAATACGTCTGCCTTTTTCTGCATCATTTCGTTTGCGAGCGTCCGTCCCTTTTCGGGCGCCGCAAAGTCCTCTGCGTATTCGACAAGTACTTTCGTTTTCGGATTGACCGCTTTAGCGCCAGCTATGTATCCCTTTTCGAACTTCTCGATCAGAGGCGACTTCATTCCACCGACGAAACCAATCGTATTCGTCTTCGTTTGAATCCCTGCAGCGGCACCCGCCAAGTAGCTTCCTTCGTCCTCTTTGAACGTAACCGAGAGCACGTTCGGTAACGTTGAGACAGCATCAATCAAGGCAAATTGTTGTTTCGGATATTTTTTAGCAACGGTCTCAAGATCCGTCTGCCCCATGAATCCGAGTCCGACGATGACCGTCGGCTTCTTTTTCGCCAACGCTTCGAATGCTACTTTATAGGTCTTCGTTTCATTCAATTCCCGGTAGTCGATCGACCAGCCTTCCTTCTCCCGTAACAACGCCATGCCGCTCATCGCCGCATCACTGAACGATTGATCGCCAAGACCAACATCCGACAAGACGACTGCCATTTCCTTTCGCTCTTTGACTGCCCGTTCTGGATCATCGATGACACTGCCACACCCTGCGAGGCTAAGTGTCGATGCCAGTATGATTCCACTCCATCGTTTCATTCATTCCACATCCTTCCGACATTCTACATCTGATTATCGGAAGCGATGTCTGACTTCTTAATACAAAATTTAAATTCAGAATAATTCCATAACAAAAAAAGTCCCTCTAAAAAAAGAGGGACATGTCAGATCTTCTTAGTAGTCGCTATCAGATGTACCACCTGTAACGATTGCGATTCCTGCTGATGCACCAATGCGTGATGCACCTGCATCGATCATTGCTTTTGCACCTTCGAAGTCACGAACGCCACCAGATGCTTTAACACCGATGTCAGGACCAACTGTCTCACGCATGAGACGGATGTCTTCAACTGTAGCACCACCAGTTGAGAAACCAGTCGATGTTTTCACGAAGTTAGCACCTGCTTTAACTGAAAGTTCAGCAGCTGTTTTGATTTCTTCTTTTGTTAGAAGACAGTTTTCAAAGATGACTTTAACGAGTGTACCGTTTGCCGCTTCGACAACCGCACGAATGTCACGTTCTACTAACTCAAGGTCGCCATCTTTTAATGCACCGATGTTGAGAACCATATCGATTTCTGTTGCACCGTTTTGGATCGCATCTTTTGTTTCGAATGCTTTCACTTCTGGTGTGTTTGCTCCAAGTGGGAAGCCGATGACTGTACATACTTTGACGTCATCATCTGATTTTAAGAGTTCTGCTGCTAACGCGACATATGTTGGGTTAACACAGACGCTTGCAAATTTGTATTCTAATGCTTCTTTACAGAGTGTTTCGATCTGAGCACGTGATGTTTCTGGCTTCAGTGCCGTATGGTCGATCATTCCTGCTAAATTCATGTTTGTTGTCCTCCTTAAGGGTATCCCTTAGACTCTGTATTTATTCTATCACGCAAGAGGTCAGACTTCTATCTTTTTAAGCGACTTTTCGGAGCTGTTTTTTCCGAATCCAGACACCATTGAGCGTAAAGACGATCGCTGCTGTCCAAATACATGTAAACGCCACCATGTGCGTTTTAGTAAATGGTTCGTGATACAGCAATACACCGAGTCCAAGCGACAAGGTTGGTGCGACGAATTGGAGGAATCCGACCCACGTGAACGGAATCCGTTGTGCCCCGAATCCGAATAACAAAAGGGGAACAGCGGTGACAATCCCGGTCAAGATGAGTCCGGTCATCGTACCGACAGATTCGGTCATCGAAGACGTCCCTTGTACTTGCCAATAGCCGAGGAAAATCAAAGCAAGCGGAAGCGGCGCCATCGTCTCGAGCGTCAGACTGACCGTTGATTCGAGTGGACGTCGCTTTTTAACGACGCCGTAAAAGCCGAAGCTTAAGGCAAGTGCGATCGAGATCCATGGAAACTCGCCGTAGCCAATCGTCAAAATCAAGACACCGATTGTCGCAAGAACAATCGAGATCCACTCGATTCGTGAGAGTTTTTCACGAAAGAAGAAGACACCAAAGACAATACTGACGAGTGGATTGATATAATAGCCGAGCGATGCCTCAACGATGAATTGATGATTGACGGCCCAGATATAGATGAACCAATTCAGACTGATGATCAGTCCATTTAAGAAAAAGAGTCGACGCGTGAACGGATCGCGTAACGCCGTCTTCCACTTCCCAAGCGCTTTTTGAAACGATAATAAGATGAGCAGAAATAAGAATGACCAGATGATCCGGTGTGCCAGTATCTCTTCACTCGGTACATTGGCGAGCATCTTCCAGTAGAGCGGTAAGAGTCCCCAAATGATATACGCGACAAGTGTCGCGAAGAATCCAGGTAGATTCACATAATCCCTTCTTTCATTATGATACTTTCTTCATTCGCATTTTCCCTGCCGATAAACCGCTGATCGTAAAGAGAGCAACAGCAATCCAAATGAATAGGAAAGCGATGAAGTGAATCGTCGTAAAGACGTCGTTAAATAGATAAATTCCAAGGAGTAGCGTCAGCGTCGGGGCAATGTATTGAAGAATCCCGACGTAGACAAACGGGATTTTCGGCATTCCGTATCCGAATAACATCAATTGGACTGCTGTTGCGATCCCGAGCATGATGATCGCAATCAGCGCACTCGTCGGCATCGCAAGCGGTTGACTATCTGTCACACCAAGCGTCAAGAGAGCGAACGGAAGCGTGACGAGAGTCTCTAAAAATAATCCGGATAATGGTTCGGCTGCTGCCTTTTTCTTTAGTACACCGTAAAATGCGAATGAAACGGCAAGCGAAAAGGCGATAATCGGAAATTGACCATAACCGAGCGTTAAAATCATCACACCGGTGATTGCTGATAAAATCGCGATCACTTGCGGACGCGTCAGTCGTTCCTTAAAAAAGATCAAACCGAACAAGACGCTAACGAGCGGATTGATGTAATATCCGAGTGACGACTCAACGATATATCCTTCCCCGATGGCGTACAGATAGAGTGACCAGTTCCCGCCTAATACGAGTCCTGCCGCAAGCACGGTATAGCGCTGACCTTTGTTTTGCCATAATTGACGAACGAATTGGAATTTCTTCGTCAGGCGTAACAACAGAGTCACGAAGATGAACGCACTTAATATTCGAATCGAAACGACCGTCCATGCTGGAATACCAGCAGCAAATACTTTGTAGATCGGCAACAGTCCACCAATCACGTAGGCGACGAATGTCGCACTCATACCCCGTTTATCCACGGTCATCCTCCTTATGTAAGAAGAAAGCCGCCAGTGGCGACTTTCTTTGAACCTTATTGCCCGTCAAGCGTCGTAAACAATTCACGTAATTCCGCTTCTGTCAAATCACGCCAAGAACCGATTGGTAAATCACCAAGCTCGATATTCATGATCCGAACGCGTTGCAGACGTTTGACCCGATAGCCGAACTCTTTACACATACGGCGAATCTGACGATTTAACCCTTGCGTCAAAATGATCCGGAACGTCCGCGTCTCGAGTGGCTCAACGATGCATTCTTTTGTCGTCGTACCGAGAATGTCGACCCCACTCGCCATGCCTTGAATGAACGTATCTGTAATTGGTGCATCGACGGTCACGATATATTCCTTATCGTGATTGTTTTCCGCTCGTAAGATCCGGTTGACGACATCACCGTCATTCGTCAAAAGAATCAAACCGTCTGAATCTTTATCAAGACGACCAATCGGGAAAATCCGCTTCGGATGGTTGACGAAATCGATGATGTTTCCTTCGATGTCAAGCTCCGTCGTACACGTGATGCCGACTGGTTTATTTAAGACGATGTAAACAGGTTTTGGCTTCGTTTGGAGTGGTTGACCGTCGATTTCGACGACGTCCGTCTCTTCAGCTTGCGAGCCGAGTTCTGCCGTCAGACCGTTGATCGTCACCCGACCCGCTTCGACTAATTTATCGGCAGCACGCCTTGAGCAAAAGCCCGTTTCGCTAATGAATTTGTTGATTCGCATGAATGGTATCCTCTTTCCTTAATTGAACTGTATTCAGTGTAGCGCATTCCTGAAATGAAAACAAAAAAAGTGGCAAAGAAAACCAGAGGTTCCCTTTGCCCTTTCGATTAGACTGCAGCATCTTTGAGTGTCTGCATAATACGAACGAATTGACCATCATTCATCGGATAGCCCGCTTTCGTGATTTTGACACGAACGAGTTGTCCGATCATTGACTCATCGCCTTCGATTGCGACACGCAGATAGTTATCCGTGTAACCGACGAGACGACCACGTGCTTCTTCCGAGAATTCTTCCGGAATGATTTCAAGCAGTTCTCCCTCGTATTTCGAAGCATATTCCTTCGCGAGTTGATCCGATAAGGCGATCAAACGCGCGACGCGTTCTTCTTTGATTGATTCCTCGACCTGATCATCCATCATCGCAGCTGGTGTACCTGTCCGTTTCGAGTACGGGAAAACATGCAGCTCACTGAACTTATGATCATTGATGAAGTTGAACGTTTCCATAAACTCTTCTTCCGTCTCACCTGGGAAACCGACGATGACATCTGACGTGATCGCACAGTCAGGCAGGACTTCCTTCAGACGCGTGATACGTTCTCCGAATTCCGCCATCGTATACTTGCGGCGCATTCGGCGAAGGACCGTATCGGAAGCAGACTGGATCGGAACGTGCAAGTGACGAACGACGATCGGTGAGTCCTTCAGGACATCGAGTACCTCGTCCGTGATTTGACTCGCTTCGATCGACGAAATGCGTAAGCGTTCAAGTCCATTGACGGATTCGAGTGCTTTAAGTAGTTTCGCTAAGTTGTAGTCTTTCAAGTCTTCTCCGTATCCACCTGTATGGATTCCCGTCAAGACGATTTCTTTGTAACCCGCATCAACGAGCTGTTGTGCTTGCTTCAAGACATCTTCCGGTTGACGAGACCGCATGAGACCACGCGCCCATGGGATGATACAGAACGTACAGAAGTTGTTACAACCTTCTTGAATTTTCAGCGAAGCCCGTGTCCGGTCCGTAAAAGCCGGTACATCCAGTTCTTCATAGACTTTGGCTTTCATGATGTTTCCGACCGCATTGATTGGCATGCGTTCTTCACGGAATTGTTCGATGTATCCAATCATTTTATGCCGATCTTGCGTTCCGACGACGACATCGACGCCAGGAATCGCCATGATCTCAGCAGGAGACGTTTGAGCATAACAACCGGTTACGCAGATGACACTATCCGGATTTTGGCGAATCGCCCGTCGGATGACTTGGCGACTTTTCTTATCTCCGGTATTCGTGACTGTACATGTATTGACGACATACACGTCCGCATGATCAGCAAAATCAACGCGTGCGTAGCCAGCGTCCTTGAACAGTTGCCAGACAGCTTCTGTTTCGTAATGGTTGACTTTACAGCCAAGCGTTTGAAAGGCAACAGTTGCCATTTCGTTCACCCTTTCAATTCAAAATGATACGAGACGGCGGAAAGGACATAAAATGGTGCCGTTTCCGTCCGTAAGATGCGGCGCCCTAGAGCGGCTTTTTTAAAACCGGCATCCGTCAAACGTGCGATTTCTGCTTCAGCGAACCCACCTTCAGGTCCGATGACGACAAGAAGGGAATCACCCTCTTGCAATCCAGCAAGCGTCGTAGCGAGGACGGAGGCCTCCCCTTGTTTCGCTGATTCTTCATAGGCAACCAGACAAGCCGTATAGTTCGATGCATCCTGTAAGACTTCATCATACGCCACGAAGTCGACTGTCGGCAAGTGGGCACGGTACGATTGTTCGGCTGCTTCCTTGACGATTTTTTCGAGTCGTTCAATCTTTTTCGGCACCTTCTTTTGATCCCATTTCGAGACGGAACGATCGGCTTCGAAAATCCGTAGATGATGCATACCGAGTTCCGTTGCTTTTTGGGCAACGAGTTCGATCTTATCACCTTTTGGCAATCCATGGGCGATCGTCACACGAATCGGTAACTCCGTCTCGATCGGTAGCGTCTCTTCGATCCGGGCAGAAGCCGCTTGTTTATCGAGTGCTTCCAGGCGGCACCGGTAAAGACCTGTCCCGTCGAGTACGAGAATCTCTCCGCCGACTTCCATCCGCATGACGTTTTTCATATGGTGTGCGTCGTCTTTCGGGAGATGAAACACATCTCCCTGACGCATCGAGGGCTCGACGAAATACCGTTGCATGTGTTTACGCCTCCCGTTTCGCGATGATCGCGACCCAGTCCTCAAGCTTCGTTGTCTCGACGATCGTAAATCCTGCTTCTTGCATCGCTTGGACGACCATATCCTTCTTCTGACTGATGATACCGGAAGCGATGAAATGACCGCCTGGTAACGTCAACGTATAGGCATCCTTGACGAAGAGGAGAATGACTTCCGCTAAGATGTTCGCGACGATCAACTCGACCGGCTCACTCAATTCCTTCATCAAGTCGCCTTGGCGAACCGTGATTTGCTCACTGACTTCGTTCAAAGCGACATTTTCCGTCGCTGATTTGACAGCGACTTCGTCTAAATCGAGTGCAAAGACATCCTTTGCCCCAAGCTTCGCAGCTGCAATCGCGAGGACACCGGATCCCGTTCCGACATCGACGACACGGTCTTGCTCTTGCAAGTAATTCTCAATCGCTTGAATACAGAGGACCGTCGTCGGGTGTGTTCCTGTTCCGAACGCCATACCTGGATCGAGCTCGATGATTTTTTCATCCGGTTGTGGTGTATAGTCTTCCCACATTGGGACGACCGTCAGATGGCGGCTGATCTTGACTGGCTTATAGAATTGTTTCCATGAATGAGCCCAGTCTTCTTCATCTACTTGAGTCAGCGTGACAGCACCCGTACCAATCGACAGACCGAAGTTCGTCAACTGTTGGATGTCATGTTCGATGCCCTTGATCGTGTCCGTCAAATCGCTGCTTTCTGCAAGATACGCCTTCACGAGTACACCTTGTGTCGGATACTCGTCTCGTTTCGTCTCATCCCAAATTTCACCGAAGTTATCTTCGCGGTGGGACATCATCTCGAAATCTTCGACGTCCTCGATGACGACTCCGCTTGCTCCCGCTTCATGTAAGATGTTTGAAACTGCTTCGATGGCTTCTTGTGTCGTATGGACACAGATCTCTGACCATTTCATTTCTTGTCACGCTCCTCTGTAGTGATCACCCTGTAAAGAATGTCTTGATCCGGCTGAAGACACCTTCGTGTTGCTCTTCGACACCTTTTTCATCGCTGATTTCATTGAATTCCCGTAAGAGTTCTTTTTGACGTTCCGTCAGATTCTTCGGTGTAATGACGACGACATTGACGTACTGGTCGCCATGGTGACCGGATCGAACGTTCGGCATCCCTTTTCCGCGGAGACGGAATCGTGATCCTGTCTGTGTTCCGGCTGGAATCTTCAGACTGACCTTACCGTGAACAGTCGGCACTTCGATCTCATCGCCAAGTGTTGCTTGCGCGAATGTAAGTGGCATATCCATGACGATATGATCGTCGACACGTTCGAACAGTTCATGTGCTGCGACACGAACGACGACATACAAGTCACCTGCTGGTCCACCGTTGACACCGGCTTCCCCTTTACCTGCTAAGCGGATTTGTTGCCCATTGTCGATCCCTGCTGGAATTTTGACACGGACATCTTTGTTTTTGCGAACGCGACCGGCTCCACGACATGTTTCACATGGCTCCTTGACGATTTGTCCACGGCCATGACATGTCGAACATGTCGTTTGGTTGACGACACGACCGAACATCGTGTTTTGTTCGACGTTGATGTGACCCGAACCACCGCATCGTTTACATGTTTCCGGATGTGTTCCTGGTTTAGCACCCGAACCATGACATGTACCGCAATCTTCTTCGACTGGAATCGTGATCGTCTTCTCGACGCCTGTGACCGATTCCATGAAGTCGATTTCCTCGACGTATTGTAAATCCTGTCCTTTACGTGGTGCGTTTGGATCTTGACGACGTCCGCCACCGAAGAACATGTCGAAGATGTCGCCAAATCCTTCAGCTCCACTGAATCCACCGCCACCTTGTGATGGATCTTGGTGACCGAATTGGTCGTAACGTGCTCGTTTATTGTCATCGGATAACACTTCATACGCTTCCGATAATTCCTTGAATTTCGCATCCGCATCTGCTTCCTTGTTGACGTCCGGGTGGTACGTCCGGGCAAGCTTACGGTACGCGCGTTTGATTTCCGCTGATGAGGCATCGCGCGCGACGCCTAGTACTTCATAATAATCGCGTTTTTCCACGTGCAGTCTTCCTCTCTCGATTCCGATTCATTTCATACTGTTTGATTTTACCGAACTTCGTGCGACATGGAAAGAGCCAAAGCGCGGATACGCTTTGGCTCTCTCTAGCGCCCGAAAAATCGGTCGGATGAATTACTTGTTGTCTTTCTCGTCGACTTCTTCGAACTCAGCGTCCATGACGTTGTCGTCTTGACCACCAGCTTGTGCGCCTTCAGCGCCAGCTTGTTGCTGTGCCATGTTCTCGTAGACTTTTTGTGTCAACTCTTGAACGACTGTCGACAATTCGTCTTTTGCAGAACGGATTGCTTCGATGTCTGTTCCTTCGAGAGCTTTTGTTACTTTTTCTTTTGCAGCTTCTGCTTTTTCTTTATCAGCGTCAGCGACTTGCTCACCGAGGTCTTTGATTGCTTTATCTGTTGCGAAGACGAGTTGGTCTGCTTCATTGCGTAATTCGACTTCTTCTTTACGCTTGTTGTCTGCGTCCGCGTTTGCTTCTGCATCTTTGACCATTTGCTCGATGTCCGCTTCAGTCAAACCGCTTGATGATTGGATCGTGATCGACTGTTCTTTGTTCGTTCCGAGATCTTTCGCAGAAACGTTAACGATACCGTTCGCATCGATGTCGAATTTAACTTCGATTTGTGGCACACCACGTGGTGCTGGCGGAATGTCCGTCAATTGGAAGCGACCAAGTGTTTTATTATCTGCTGCCATTGGACGTTCCCCTTGGAGGACGTGGATGTCAACAGCTGGTTGGCTGTCTGCTGCAGTCGAGAAGACTTGTGATTTCGAAGTTGGGATCGTTGTGTTACGATCGATCAATTTCGTCATCACGCCACCCATTGTCTCGATACCGAGTGAGAGTGGAGTTACGTCGAGAAGAACGACGTCTTTGACGTCTCCTGTCAATACGCCACCTTGAACCGCTGCACCGAGGGCAACAACTTCATCCGGGTTAACCCCTTTGAACGATTCTTTACCAGTGAAGTCTTGGATTGCTTTTTGAACTGCAGGAATACGAGTCGAACCACCAACGAGGATGATTTTGTCGATTTTGTCTGGTGTCAGACCTGCATCGTTCATAGCACGGCGTGTTGGTTCCATCGTACGTTCAACGAGATCTGCTGTGAGATCGTCGAATTTCGCGCGTGAAAGTGTCATTTCCAAGTGAAGTGGACCTGATGCGCCAGCTGTGATGAACGGAAGGCTGATTTGTGTTGAAGAAACACCTGAAAGGTCTTTTTTCGCTTTTTCAGCTGCATCTTTCAAACGTTGAAGCGCCATCTTATCTTGAGCAAGATCGATGCCGTTTTCTTTTTTGAATTCTGCTACAAGATGGTCGATGATTTTTTGGTCGAAATCATCTCCACCAAGACGGCTGTCACCAGCAGTTGAAACAACTTCAAAGACACCATCACCGAGTTCAAGGATCGACACGTCGAACGTACCGCCACCAAGGTCATAGATGAGGATCGTGTGATCTTCGCCTTTTTCGAGACCGTATGCGAGTGCTGCCGCTGTAGGCTCGTTGATGATCCGTTTTACATCAAGACCAGCAATCGTACCAGCATCTTTTGTCGCTTGGCGTTCTGCATCGTTGAAGTAAGCAGGTACTGTGATGACAGCTTCTGTGATTTTTTCACCGAGGTAGTCTTCTGCTTGTGCTTTTAGTTTTTGAAGGATGATCGCAGAGACTTCTTGTGGTGTGTAGTCTTTGCCTTCAACTTCTACTTTATAATCCGTACCCATATGACGCTTGATCGACATGATCGTGTTCGGGTTCGTGATCGCTTGACGTTTTGCGACTTCCCCTACTTGACGCTCGCCGTTTTTGAATGCGACGACAGATGGTGTCGTACGGTTTCCTTCTGCGTTAGCGATGACGACTGGTTCGCCACCTTCCATTACTGCAACACATGAGTTCGTTGTCCCTAAGTCAATACCGATGATTTTTGCCATGATCTATTTCCTCGCTTTCAATGATTGGAATAATAAAGTGCAAGCCGATTACTCAGCTACTTTAACCATACTCGGACGAATCACACGATCGTGCAATTTGTACCCTTTTTGGAATTCAGCGATGACGACGCCTGATTCGTGTTCTTCGCTCGCTTCTTGAACGACCGCTTGGTGTAAGTTCGGATCGAACGCTTCACCGACAGCTGGAATCTCGACGACGCCTTCATTTTGAAGCGTTTCAACGAGTTGACGCTTCACCATTTCGACACCCGTCAAGACGGATTTCGTCTCTTCGTTTTCCGTCTCGATTTGGAGCGCACGGTCCAAGTTATCGACGAGTGGCAATAGCTTTTCGACGATTGCTTGTGAAGAATACTTCGCGCGATTCTCTGCTTCGACACGGTTGCGACGTTTGAAGTTCTCAAAATCCGCACGGAGGCGTAATTCTGAAGCTTTTGCTTCTGCGAGTTGTGCTTCGAAGTCTGGTTTCTCATCTTCGACGAGATCCGCTTGGATGACTTCTTCTTCTGTGACTTCGACGGTTTCAGTCGGCTCTGTCACGTTTTCTTCTTGTTGGAGGTTTTGATTCTGTTCTTTTTCTTCCACTCTGAATCGAGCCCCTTTCTATATTCAATCCAAATTGTTCTTATGCAATTCGGTTTGGAATGCTTGAAGTAGATGGATGATCGAGTTGATTCCCCGGTTGTAATCCATCCGTTTCGGTCCGATCAAGGCGAGTGTCCCGATCGAGACACCGTCGACCGAATAATGGGCCCGGATGACGCTACAATCTTTTAATGCATCCACATTGTTCTCACTCCCGATCGTGATCAAGATTTGATTATCGAGATTCGGTCGGAGGAAGTCGAGAACGGCTTCTTGCTGTTCGATCAACTCGAGAACAGGTCGTAGTTTGGCGACGTCCTGAAATTCGGGCTGATCGAACATGTTGGCTTTCCCGCCCAGATAAATGAACGGTCGTTCCTCTTGATCCGTCAAGACGAGATCAAGTGCCTTCGAAAGCAACACCGTCTGTTCAGAATGCTCTGAACGGAAGCGACGGATTTCCTCGAGCAGACGACTGCGTAAGGCTGAGAGCGGCGTACCGCGTAACGTCTGATTCAGACGTTCCATCAGCCGGCTCGCTGCTTCTTGGGACAACGCTTGATTCAATTGCAAGGTCTTGTGTTCGACATGTCCTGTCTCCGTGACGAGAACGATGACGACTCGACCTTCGGCAAGAGGAATCAATTCCAGATGATGCAGGCGTTGCCCTTCTTCTTTTGGACCAAGTACAAGTGTCGTGTAATGGGTTAAATCGCTCAACAGGTCTGCTGTATGCCGAATCAACCGATCATTCTCATTCACGGAATGGGCAAAGAGTGATTTCAATGCCTGTGCTTCTTTTGGTGTGATGCTTTCCGGACGAATCAGATGGTCGACATAAAAACGATATCCGAGTTCGGAAGGAATCCGTCCTGCGGAAGTGTGTGGCTTTTCAATCAGACCCATCTCTTCGAGGTCCGCCATCTCGTTACGAATGGTCGCGGAACTGAACGTCACGTCGTCTCGTTTCGAGAGCGTCCGTGAGCCGACGGGTTGAGCGGTCTTGATATAGTCATCGACGATTGCACGCAAAATCAACAATTGACGATCCGTCAGCACCTTCTTCACCACCTTATTTTGTTAGCACTCACTTTTAACGAGTGCTAATTACATCTTTTACTATAAGGAATTGTCAGTCCGATGTCAACCGAATTGCGTGACCCTTTGAACAGTTTCCCATTCTGCGATACAGTGAAACAAAGAATGGAAAGGATGAATCGGATGATTGAATTATTGGCAATGGCAGGAGTCTTTGTCTGGCTGTTCATCGCGGTCATCGGAACGACTGCTTATTTTTTAAGGAAATCCAAAAAATGAAAAGAAGCGGTATTCCTCTTTATTAAGGGAACACCGCTTCCTTTCATTTATTCAAGGTTCATTGAACCTGCGCTTCACCGATGAATTCTGCAAAGACTTCGTTCGCTAACGGAATGCCGGCTGGCGTCAAACGGATATGTGTCTCCGTCTGTTCGACGAGACCGTTTGGCAACAACCGTTTCATGACGTCACCAAACACATCTTCAAACGCTACTCCATACTTCGCCTGGAAACGTTTGAGTGATACGCCGTCCTTCATTCGAAGTCCAAGGAACATCTCTTCTTCCATCCGCTCGACGTTCGTCAACGGCGTCTCTTTTCGAACCGGTAATCCTTCCGCCTTGATATAGTGCGGAATCGGGGCAATATTCGCACGACGCGTCTGATTGATATAGCTGTGTGATCCTGCACCGAATCCGTAGTACTCATCGTTTTCCCAGTAGACGCGATTATGGCGACTCTCTTTTCCTGTTTGCGCGAAATTCGAGATCTCATACTGCGCATATCCACCTGCTTCGATCGTATCGATCATCACTTGATACATCTCAGCCTCGAGATCTTGCGTTGGTAAAGGTAACTTTCCTTTTCGCTCTTGAATCGCAAAGACTGTATGCGGCTCTAAGATCAATGAATAAGATGAGATATGCGTGATCGGCAATTGAAGTGCCCGCTTGACGTCATAGCGAACCTGATCGAGCGTCTGATTCGGTAAGCCGAACATCAAGTCGACGGAGATGTTATCAAACCGTTTTGCCGCTGCGTCGAGCGTCTGCGCGACTTTCGCTTCCCGGTGCGTCCGACCGATGCGTTCGAGCAACCCGTCATCAAACGATTGGACACCAAAACTGACGCGGTTGACACCGCCCGCTTTCATGATATCGAGTTTCTCTTCCGACACACCGTCCGGGTTCGACTCGACCGTATACTCTAAATCATCGCCTGTCAGTGGCAACAAGTGCTTCTGGATGATTTCCATCAACCGTTGCATCTGTGGTTCATTCAAAGCGGTTGGTGTTCCGCCACCGATGAAGATCGTCTCGAGATGATCCGTCGGGTATTGTTTCAACGTCAGTTCGATTTCGCGTTCGAGCGCATCGAGGTATTCATCGACGGGCTGATTCTTTAAAAAGACTTTATTGAAATCACAGTAATAACAAATATGTTCACAAAAAGGGATGTGGACATATGCGGCGCGTATTCCCATTTCGCCTCATCCTTTCTCTATAAAAACCAAAAAGGGGACGCAAGCGCCCCCCACCTGTTTAATCTTCGTCCATGGATAGAACGGACATGAAGGCTTCTTGCGGTACCTCTACTGAGCCTACCATCTTCATGCGTTTCTTACCTTCTTTTTGCTTCTCGAGAAGCTTCCGTTTCCGAGAGATATCTCCCCCATAACATTTCGCGAGAACGTTCTTCCGTAATGCCTTGATCGTCGAACGAGCGACAATCTTCGTTCCAACAGCAGCCTGAATCGGCACTTCGAACTGCATCCGCGGAATCAGTTCTTTCAACTTATCAACGATGACTTTCCCGCGTTCGTACGCGAAGTCACGGTGAACGATGAAGCTGAGCGCATCAACATTCTCATTGTTGAGCAGGATGTCCATCTTGACGAGACGCGACTGTTGATAGCCGATCAACTCATAATCAAGTGACGCATATCCTTTCGTACTTGATTTCAACTGATCGAAGAAGTCGTAGACGATCTCAGATAACGGCAATTCGTACGTGATTTTGACACGTGTCGTATCGATATATTGCATGTCAACGAATGTCCCACGCTTCTTCTGGCACAATTCCATGATCGCACCAACGTAATCATTTGGTGTCATGACAGCAGCCTTAACGAACGGCTCTTCGATGAACTCGACTTTTTGCTGATCCGGCATCTTCGATGGGTTATCGACGTGCAAGACTTCACCCGCTGTCGTCGTCACGTGATAGATAACCGATGGTGCCGTCGTGATCATATCGATGTTGAACTCACGTTCGATCCGCTCCTGGATGATTTCCATGTGGAGCATCCCGAGGAATCCACAACGGAATCCGAATCCGAGTGCTTGTGATGTCTCTGGTTCGAATTCGAGCGCCGCGTCACTGAGTTGTAGTTTTTCAAGCGCTTCTCGTAAATCGTTGTACTTTGCAGCATCGATTGGATAGAGTCCACAGTACACCATCGGATTCATCTTCCGGTATCCTGGCAGTGCTTCAGCTGCTGGCTGTTTCGCAAGCGTGATCGTATCCCCGACACGTACATCGCCGACCGTTTTGATCGACGCAGACAACGTTCCAACATCACCGACCGTCAATTCTTGCTGACGTAATGGTTTTGGTGTCGCAACGGCAAGCTCCAGAACCTCAAAGTCCTTACCTGTCGACATCATCCGGATCTTATCGCCAACCTTAACTGTTCCGTTAACGACTCGAATCGATGCAACGACACCACGATAAGCATCATAGTAAGAGTCGAAGATCAATGCTTCGAGTGGTGCAGACGGATCACCCGTCGGCGCTGGTACTTTCTCGACGATTTGCTCCAAAATTTCTTCAATCCCGATTCCGGCTTTCGCGGATGTCGGAACGGCTTCCGACGCATCGAGTCCGATGACATCTTCGATTTCTTGACGGACGCGTTCGACGTCTGCAGAAGGCAAATCGATTTTGTTGATGATTGGAAGGATTTCGAGATCGTTGTCGAGTGCTAAGTAAACGTTCGCAAGCGTCTGCGCTTCGATTCCTTGCGCCGCATCGACGACGAGGACAGCCCCTTCACAAGCTGCAAGTGAACGTGAGACTTCATACGTGAAGTCGACGTGTCCAGGTGTATCAATGAGGTGAAGAATGTAGTCTTCCCCATCTTTTGCTGTATACTTCAATTGAACAGCATTGAGTTTAATCGTGATGCCACGCTCACGTTCGAGCTCCATGGCATCTAGTGTCTGGTCTTTCATTTCGCGCGATGTCAGCGCGCCAGTTTTTTCTAAAATCCGGTCAGCGAGTGTCGACTTCCCGTGATCGATATGGGCAATGATCGAGAAGTTACGAATACTCTTCTGCCGCTTTAAACGGTCTTCATTCGTCATGTTTAGAGTCACCTTACCTTATTTTCAAACGTACATACGGTTCATTATACCAAAAAGCGCTTCACTGTACTATCTCGTTTTGTTTTACCCGAAAAACAAAATGTGAAGATTCCCTAGACGTCGTATTGCTTTTAAGAAAAACGTTTGCTACAATTGTGTTTGTTCTGTTGAACGATAACTGCAGATATGCGAATATAAATCTCGAATGAGTTTTATTGGAGGTGAATCATCCATGGCTAACATTAAATCAGCAATCAAACGCGTTAAAACAGCTGAAAAACGCCGCGTCGCTAACGTACAACGTAAATCGGCAATGCGTTCAGCGATTAAAGCAGTCGAAACTTTCGCAGCTGAAGGTAACAAAGACCAAGCGGTCCTTGCTTTCGCTACAGCTTCTAAAAAAATCGACAAAGCTGCTGCTAAAGGTCTCATCCACAGCAACAAAGCTGGTCGTGACAAATCACGTCTCGCTAAACTCGTAAACGCACTTTAATTCTTTCCGAAGAATACGGTGATGGGTCGCCACTAGGAGGGTTCTCCAGTGGCGATTTTTTATATGATCTGAAATGGCGGACGAAGGACTCGTGTGAAACGATTCCTTCGTCCGCCATTTATTGTCTTACTTGTCGTCTAGACGGTCGATCATGACATAGTGAAGACCGATCCCTTCAATGAGGAACGGTTCTCCAACACGTTCCAGTCCGAGGCGCTCATAAAAAGGAAGTGCCGTGACGCGGGCGTTACACCACCATGCTGTCACTTGTCGTTCTTTCAATAGACGACGGGCTTCTTCGATCAGCGCCCGACCATACCCTTCACCACGCACATCTTCACTCGACGCCATACCACGAAGCTGGTACGTCGCTCCTGGCGCTTGTGCATGCGATTGTTCCGAGAAACTACCGATTGCGACGATTTGTTGTGCTTTTATCCCGCCGAGATGAAACGTCGATGGCAAGGCATCGTCTGGATAAACACATGCTTCACGTGGTTGATGCGGACGTAACACATCATGCCGTAATGGGATGACCTCTTCTGCTGTAATGATCTGGACTTCCATCATCATTTGCCTCCTCTTATAGCGTCGCTAAGCGAACGATCAACGCATCGAATAGAATCTTCTTATCACCGCGCCCTGTCTTCATACCTTCATCTGTCGTCGTGATGGCGATGAGTGCTTGCTCGAGCTGCGCGAACGTAAACCGTTTGGCAGACTGTAAGGCCAATTTGATCGCATACGGATGAGCTCCGACTTTTGATGCGATTTGTCGTTCTCCGTATCCTTGTTCTGCTAATCGTTTCGATAACAGCATCATCCGGTATTGACGTGCCATCAGTCCAAGAAGGGCTAACACTTCTTGTCCTTGTTTTTCAAGGTCGCGAATCAAACGAATCGCCGGTTCGAGTTGACGCTTCATCAAGTAGTCCGTTAATTGAAAGACGTTGTCCTCTAATGTCCGCGGAACAAGCAAATCGACATCCTCGATTTCGATCGTCGGGCGATCCCCTGCAAACAACATCAACTTCTCAAGTTCATGGGCTAATGTTCCCCACATCTCAGCAGTCAAGAAAATGAGTCGCTCGATTGCCGGACGTTCCATCTGGTATCCTTTGTCGTTGACAGCATCCAGAACGAAGCGGAACAACTCTTCGGTCGTCGGTTTTTTTGCTTCCAGTACCGTCGCGCGCTCCTTCAATCGTTTGACGACGGTTTTTCGTTCATCGAGCTTTTCTGCTTCGACGATCAAGACAACCACCGCGTAGTCTGCCGGTTGTAGGATATAATCTGCTAACCGTTCGAGATTATGTTGTTTTTTATCTTTCGCTCCTGTCAGAAACGTTGCAGGTTTTGCAACGACGACACGGTAGTCGCTTAAAAAGGGTACCGTCTCCGCTTCATCGAGTACCGCATCAAGCGGTTGGTCGTTCAAATCGATTTTCATATAATCAAAGCGTTCTCCGTCCGGAAGAGCCGCTTTTACGATTTCACGTTCCCATTCTTCTAACAAGTGTCGTTCTGTTCCATATAATAAGTATAAATTCGCTAATTTTCCGTTGACGAGCCAAGGAGTTTTCATCATTCCCACCACATTTCACAGTTTGTTCTTAACTTCATCATAGATAATCCTCTTTTATTCCGCTATACTAGAAGCGGAATCTATTAAGGGGGAATGCAGCATGGCACATTCAGTACGCCCACCAAGTGAAAACGCGTTCGAGAACGATATTCAATCAAAACGCAACGATGCGCTCGACTCTGCCGTTGGTTTTGGTGCATCATTCGGCTTCTTCGCAGTCTTGTTCATCATCGGTGTCGCAATTAAGTTCTTAAGTCTATAATCAGTAAAACAGCAACCTTGGGGGGTTGCTGTTTTTTTATTTTATCATAGGTTCACAGCCCGCTGAAGAACAAGTTACACTCCCGTCCTCATCCGTTCGAAAGACGATCCGATCTGTCCCGATCCGCTCAAGCACGTCCGGATGCGGATGCCCGTATCGATTTTTTCGTCCGACTGACAAGATGACAATCTTCGGATTCGTCTTCCGCAAGAGTTCTTCACCGGTCGACGTGTTCGAACCATGATGACCTGCTTTTAGAATATCGATCGGACCAATCGTTAACTCGTCCTCGATCGCTAGTCCAGCGTCACCCGTCAATAAAACACGTTGCTTGGCGATCTGTGCAAGTAATATGATAGATCGATCGTTCTCTTCTTCTTTTCTTTCAGTCGGAGCAAGCACTTGCAACCAAGGACGAATCGTTTGCCCCTTTTGAACGAACTCGACACGCGTCCCAGTTGCTTCGATCGAACGAATCAAAGCGTTTCGCTTCTCATCCGTGTTGTCATACGCACCTAAATAAATGGTTTTCACGCGAACTTGACGCAGCAATCCTAGCAGTCCACCGACGTGATCATGATCAGCATGCGTCACGATGAGACCGTCGATTTCTGCTTCTCCTCGTGTGAATAAAAAGGGCGCTACGATATGACTACCCGGATCAAACGGACGGAGTAGTGGATGCGTCGTTTGCTGATAAACGCCACCCGTATCCACGACGAACGTCTCTCCTGCTTTCTCAAGCACGACACTATCCCCTTGTCCGACGTCTAAAAACGTGATTTGATCAGGTGCGCTCCATTCCGTGTAGCCCCATGCCACAAGTAAAAGGATCAACGGGAGGACATGCCCCCACCATCTCCGCTCAGCAATGAACCAAGCCACGACTGTTCCGACAACGACAATCGTCAAGACAACTGGAGAAAATACCGGAACGGCCACCATCGCTAACGGCAGATGTTCCGCTAGCTGTAATGCTTGATCCATCCATTGAATCAGATATTGATGTACGATCTGAAACGTCGAACTGAGCGGTACAAATGGAAGCGTCGCCAGGAGGAAAGATCCCGGCAGAATCACCCACTCAATCCAGCTACCAATTAATAAATTCAACAACGGAGACCAGATTGAAACCGTTGTTTGTTCAATCCCCTGTAAAAACAAAAGGGTTCCGAATTGTGCCCACGCACTGATAAGCAGCCAGTTCCAAGGACGACGAATCGAACCTATCAGTCGTCTCGACAGCACAAGAAACAGCGTCAGTCCGACCGTCAATTGAAATCCGATATCGTAAATGACAGTTGGTTGAATCGCTAATTGAAAAGCTGCAACCCCCGCAATGACCTCCACCGGATCTAACGGTTTGTTGAAACGACGACCAAGCAGCAGGATTATCGCGACGAGCACAGCTCGCGTGACCGGTGGACTCCACTCCGTCAACCATCCGTAAATCGGCAGTAAGATCAGAACGATATCAAGTCGTTTTTCTTTTGTCATTCTGATTTTTCGTAAGACGTACAGCAGACCAACTACTAAAAAAGCAATATGTGATCCTGAGATGACGATCGCATGTAATAAGCCAAATTTCTTAAACCGCTCAAGCGTCACTTGATCCATTAATCGATCCTCACCAAACACAAGCGCTTCGACGTAAAATGCTTGCTTTTGTGGTAACAATTCTTCTATCCGTTTCAACCATGCTTCACGTACCCGTCTTCCTTCTGCCGCATATCCAGGTGTCGGATGACAGGAATCAAATGAACGAACTTCCCACTTTCCGGCGTAACGATGTGTATGCATGAATTGCAGTTCGTCAAAACCTCCCGTATTCGATTGTTGACGGATGTCGAGTGGTTCAGTAGTGACGCGACAAGCGTATCCGATTCGTTCGTATCCCGTCTCTTCTTCCGTAATCGTTGCCGTCAATAAAACCGATTGACCGTTACTCTCTGCCTCATAACGAATACGATCCCCATTACGCTTTCCTGATAAGATGTCAACAGACGAGACGTCATGCGGTTCAGGTGACAGATGGCCCGTTCCGATGAATAGACAACTCAGAATGAACAAAAAGAAAAGACGACCGATTGAAAAAGACCATGACTTCATGACAGCGAAGAGCATCAGGAACACTAACCACCAGATCGATTCTTTAATAGCAACGATGAGTAAGAGGACGAACAACACATGAAGTGGCATCAGTAGACGATCAGGTAGGATTTAAGCGATTCTAACGTCTTTTCCCCAAAGCCCTTTACGTCTCCGAGTGATTCATACGTCGCAAATCCTCCCTTCTCCTCACGATAGTTCAAGATCGCTTCTGCTTTTGCAGGACCGATTCCCGGAACCTCCATCAACTGTTCTGCCGTTGCCGCATTGAGGTCAATCAATCCTTTCGGTATCTCTGCTTTTGAGCGTTTCGTTGGTTTCGACTGATCTTTCGTCTTTTTTACCGGCACTATGACCTCCTGTCCATCAATAAGGCGTGCCGCGAGATTCATTTGTCGAATGTCGGCTTTCATAGTCGTCTTTGCTTTTTCGATGGCGTCTTTCACTCGATCACCGAGGTGGAATTGATAGGGTCCAGGTGCTTCTACCGCCCCTTTCACATCGACCATGATGAGTTTGTCACGAATCGAGGTATCCTTTTCTGCTGGCTCTGCTTTTGCCTCTTGTTGTTTATCCGTTAAGGACGGTTGATCTACCATCGCTTCATTCGAACAAGAGGGTAATGGTACGAACAATAAAATGATGAGTAGCAGGACGACGACGAGACCCGCAATCTGTTGCAAGCGTGGAACGGTCAAGACGAATCCCTCCTTTTCCTACGACTCTAACAGGTCGTTACGGACTTCAGGAAACGAAGGAATACGCACTAACCACTCTTTTACAACACGATACGGTGTGTTATGTCGGATGAAGGTCATATCATCCATACCGTTACTTTGAATTAGCATCTGTTTGACGAACAAAAAATCCGTCTCCTTCAAGCAACACGAACGTGTATCGCTTAAAGAAGACGGATGAGATCACTTTTACATTTTTTCAGCAACGAAGAAAATCCGCTCGGCTGTCTCAGAAGGAGCATCCGGTCCAAAATCGCCTGTGACCGCGAGAACCCGGAATCCGGCTTCGCGTAACCATGTCACGTATTGTGCCGGAGGATACGTCCGCTGATGATGCGTCTCATCGACACGTTCATAACGACCGTCCTCCTCCTCGATGAAGAATGTCAGTTCATGGACAACCGAGAGAGGCGTCTCCCCTGGATCCGCGAACCAGATATACGAACTTTGCTCCGCATGTGTCGCGTACGTCTTTCCATTGAACAACGTTTCCATCTTGTAAGGAGAGTGTGTATCAAACAAGAGACGTCCACCCTCTTTGAGGATTGCTGCTACATGTGTAAACGTCTGTTTGACATCCTCTTCCGTCCGAAGATAGTTCAAGGAGTCGCATAAGATCGTCACGGCATCGACAGGTGTCGGCAATTCGATTTCGCGCATGTCTTGCGCCCAGAATTGAATACGTAATCCCTCTTCCATCGCTTTTTCCTGCGCGACTTCGAGCATCTCTTCCGATAAATCAATCCCGAGCATCTCATAGTGTGCCGCTAATGCAAGCGTCGCCGTACCTGTTCCACATCCGATATCAGCAATCGTACTTCCAGTCGGAACGTATGCTTTGACCCAGTCGACCCATTGATCGTACGGGACGTCTTGCATCAATTCATCATAGATGTAGGCGAACTGTTCGTATGCCATTAGTTGACCTCGACTTCAACCTTTGGAGCGTCTGCCCAGAGTTTTTCGAGGTTGTAGTAATCACGATCGTCACGGTGGAAGACGTGAACGACGACGTTTTCAAGATCCGCTAACACCCAACGTGCCGCATCGAATCCTTCGAGACGTTTGATCGGCAGGTTATGTTCGTGCGCGACTTCTTTGAGTTCACGTGCGATTGCCTGTACTTGTTTTTCTGAATTCCCTTCACAGATGACGAAGTAGTCGGCAACTGGTGAGATGCTCGACATATTCAGGACGACGATATCTTCAGCGCGTTTATCGTCGATGGCATTTACGATTAATTGTAGTTCTTGTTCGACTGTCATAGGACGGTCCCCTTTCGTTTGGCCGCGACGAAGGCATTATAGGTCTCAATCGTCCGCGGAAAGATGATGGCTTGTTTTTTACATAAAAAATGAATCGTCTGACTGAGTGTTGCGATGACGGCGTCCGTCAAATCCTGCTCCGCTACTTCACGAAGCGCTTCGACACCTGGATAACTGCGATTTGGTTCAATCGCATCCGCGACGAAGATGATTTGATCGAGCAATGGCATACCGGGTGCCCCCGTAGTATGATTTGCGATCGCTTGATAAATCACGTCTGAATCAAGACCAAGTTCTCGACGGACAAGCTCCGCACCCACTGGCGCATGAAGCAATTCTTCATCGTAATCGAGTAAAACACGTTGATTCAATTCAACGGCAATCGAACGCATCTCATTCGTATCGCGGTATTTCGCATAATCATGGAGCATAGCAGCAAGTGCTGCCTCTTCTTCGTTGACTCCATACTTGAGAGCCAGATGTCGTGCTGTCTCAACGACACCTAATGTATGCACATAGCGTCGCTCAGGCAACGTGTTCTCAATGATTTGACGTGCTTCTTCAAGGCGCATATAGATTCCACTCCTCAATCCGTTGTCGAACGGCTTCCGGTACAAGGTAGCGAATGCTCCGTCCGCGCGCGACCCGTTGCCGGATGTCCGTCGAAGAAATTTCTAGCAATGGCATATCGACTGCTTTCACACGGGCACCATGCGGAATCAGATACCGACTGCCCGGTCGAGCGACGGCACCAAAAACGACTTCCTCGTATAACCGTTCGGCTTGATACCACGTATCTAGACTAACAAGTGAATCCGCACCGATCAGAAACAAAAACTCATGCTCTGGGTACCGGTGCTTAAGTGCACGAACCGTATCATACGTATAGGAAGGCTCTTTCCGCTCAAACTCGATTGCCGAGACGGAAAAAGCCGGATTCAATGCAATTGCTTCTTCTACAAGGCGTAAACGCTTGGTTGCGTCTGTGACTGTACGTTGTTTATGCGGTGGCACATTCGCCGGTAAAAACCAGACCGCATCGAGTTCGAGTTGTTCCTGCGCTTGTTCGGCAATCAGGAGATGACCGATATGCGGAGGATCGAACGTTCCGCCCATCAGTCCGATTTTCATCGTGGCAATTCGAGCGTCTTGTTCTCTTTTGATTCTTTATAGAGAACGATGACTTTTCCGATGACTTGAACGAGTTCAGCATTCGTTCCTGCGACGAGTTCTTGTGCGACATCCTTTGGTGCGTCCGCACAATTTTGCAATACTTGTACTTTCAAGAGTTCCCGTTTTTCAAGCGCATCCATCAAATCAGCGCACATCGCTTCGCCGACTCCATTTTTACCGACTTGGAAAATCGGGTTTAAATCGTGAGCTGTCGCGCGTAAAAAACGTTTTTGTTTACCTGTTAACATGATTAAAATTCCTCCAATTGCTTTCGTATCACCTGCTCGCCAAGTGCAAGGTCAGGTGCTTGTCCAGTGAAGCGTTCAAATGCTTCAGCCGCTTGTAAGACGAACATCGGGACGCCGTCGAGTGTGTCGAGACCTTTTTCGGTCGCTTCACGCAATAGACGGGTCGGCGTCGGTCGATAAATAATATCACAAATCAAGGCGTGCGTCTCTGTCAATTCGATCGGACGTGCCTCGATATGTGGCGTCATCCCGACAGAAGTCGTGTTGATGATGACGTCGTAACTCGTTAAATCAAATGTTTCTTGCCATGGTAGAACGGTTGCTTCGAATTCACGAGCTACCGCCTCGGATCGTTCCTGTGTCCGATTCGTGATCGTCACATCTCCAGGCAATGCAGCAATGATGCCTCGCGCCGCACCGCCCGCACCAAGGACGAGTGTCTTTTGAAATGACGGACGACGTTCTGTCAACGCGCGGACGAATCCGATTCCATCCGTATTCGCACCAATCAACTGCCCATCCTTCCGGTACACCGTGTTCACGGCGCCTGCTTTTTGAGCTGCTGGTTCCAAACAATCCAGATACGGAATGATCGCTGTTTTATGCGGAATCGTCACATTGATTCCGTCTAGCTGATGTGTGCGTAATTTCGTAATTATTTGCGGCAATTGCTGTTCCGTTACATCGATGAGGTCATAACAGCCGAAAAGCCCAGCCGCTTCCAGCCAAGCTGTATGCAGCTCAGGTGAAAGTGAATGGGCAATCGGATGACCGATGACGGCAAAGCGCATCAGACGAGCGCCTCACGTAAAGATACAGCGACACCTTTCGGGGCGTAAGCAGCGACACGTCCACCTTTTCCGTGAACCGCAACCCACCCGAGTCCACTGAAGACGATATCCGTCTTCATGTTGTCTCGGAGGCTGAATTCATGACGGACAAGCGGCGGTAGCATCTCACGCGTCTTTTCGTTTGGCGGAGACAATAGCTCACCGTTATGGTTCGCATATAAATCGTCTGCTTTTTCAAGCTTCGTCCGGTGAACTTTCAATTCGTTCGACATGTAGATGACGAATGAACGCTTGTTCCCTTCCATATAGTCCAATCGTGCAAGACCTCCGAAGAAGAGTGTCTGTTGCGGATGGATTTGGAAGACTTGTGGCTTGATCTCTTTTTTCGGTGTGATCAGCTTCAAGTCCTTTGCATCAACATAGTGAGCCATCTGATGATGATTGATGATCCCTGGTGTATCATACAAGTTACAGTTATCGTCGAGTGGAATATCGATCAAGTCTAGTGTCGTTCCTGGGAAGTGACTGACCGTGATGACGGCTTCATCTTCTTCACCGAAGCGTTTGATGACTTGGTTGATCAGTGTCGATTTACCGACGTTCGTACAACCAACGACATAGACGTCGCGACCTTTTCGATAATAATCGATCTTTTCAGCGAGCTCATCGACTCCGTGCCCCTTTTTCGCACTGATCAGATGAACGTCGACTGGACGTAATCCAAGTTCTTTCGATGCTTGACGCATCCAGTTCATGAGGCGGTTCGGGTTGAGTGACTTCGGTAATAAATCGGCTTTGTTCCCAACGAGTAAGACATCGTTTTTACCGACGAACCGATGTAATCCCGGCAACCAGCTTCCATTAAAATCGAAGATATCAACGATTTTAACGACAAGTGCATCTTTTTGACCGATTCCGTCTAAGATTTTAACGAAATCATCGTCCGATAACGATACATCTTGAATTTGATTGTAGTGCTTTAATTTAAAGCAACGTTGGCAAATGACCATTTCACGATCAAGTGCAGATTTAGGTGCGTATCCTGGTGCTTTTGTGTCTTCCGTTTGAATGGCGACACCACAGCCAGCGCAGTGGATTTCTTCGATCATATTATGTTGAGCCGCATGCGGGAACGATATCCCTTCTCTTTTCACCGTAGCGCCCTGCTCGCTACTCCAAGAGCGTAACTTCCGACCTCTCGCCGTACATGTTGCGACTGCTGCCTTCCCTTTCATCTACCGATCTGACAGGGTTATTGTTGCTTATCCTGACGAAGTGTTTCGATCGGATGTTCCAGTGCAGAAGGATCTTCCTTGACGCGTTGTGTCAATTTATAGATTCCTTTGCGTTTCATCCGGCGGAAAATGACACGTTCCATCAGGCGATTGAATTTCGTGACAACACCGTCCGTCTTAACGACGGGTTGAACGTGGATGACTTCGATTCCAACGGAGTTTGCACCGAGTACATCCGTGAAGAGTTGGTCTCCTAAGAAGACAACTTCTTTCGCGTGATAACCGAATTCCGTCAATGCTCGTTTAAACCCGATAGGAAGCGGTTTTCGAGCAGGCGCAATATAATGCAATCCGAGTGGATCCGCGAACTTCTTGACGCGGTCTCCATTGTTGTTCGATACGATGATGACATCGAAACCGTATTGATTATTCACCATATCCAGCCAAGCAACCAATTCGTCTGGAGCATCTGCGATATTCCATGCGACGAGCGTATTATCAAGATCAGTCAAAATCGCTTTGACACCGTTTCGTTTGAGCATTTCAAGGTCGATATCGTAGATCGAAGCCACGAAATGTTTCGGATAAAGTCGTTTGAACAAGAATAAAACCTCCAGATAATGGTCTAGCTCTATAGTTAAGTTTAAGAAACAGTTATGCTCTTATCGTTCGATTATAGCACAATCAGGTAGTAAGAGCGACGCACAAAAGAAAACGGAAGGCGGACCTCCCGTTTTCTTAATAATACCGAATCCACAAATAGAGTTGGGATAGAATCAACGTTACGATCGTGATCGGTGCTCCGTAAATCAAAAAGCGCATATAGGTGAATTTTTCACCTTGTCTTGTCGCAAGACCCGCAACGATGACGTTCGCCGATGCACCGATCAATGTTCCGTTACCACCGAGACAGGCACCGAGTGCAAGGGACCACCATAATACGTCCACTTTCGTATCTGCTGGTGATAATCCAATTCCAGCAGCTACATCATTGATGAGTGGAATCATCGTCGCGACGAACGGGATGTTATCGATCGTCGCACTGGCGATACCAGACAACCAAAGCACAGCAGTCGCTGTCGTTTGAATGTCACCGCCTGTCAGATCAATCGTCTTTTCCGCAAGGTATCGAATGATACCTGCTTCCTGAATCCCGCCGACGAGCACGAATAGTCCGGCGAAGAAGAAGATCGTCGTCCATTCAACACGAGCAAAGATTCCTTCTAGCTGATGATCGTTTTCAATCGTCAGCAACATCAGGATCGTCGCTCCAAGAATCGCGATCGCTGGTGCTTCGAGATGAAGTCCGATGCGATCAAGCACCGGATGCAACACGAACAGCGCAATCGTACTGACGAGGACGATACTGCTCCGTGTGACTAATTTTCGACTGACGATATAACTTTTTTCATCAATTTCCATCAATTTTTGTCGATCTTCCGCTTCGACGTACAGCTGCTTTCGGAAGACGAAGTACAAAATACCGATCGTCACAACCGTTATGATCAGGATGATTGGTGCGAGATTCACTAAAAAGGCATTAAACGTCAAGTGTGGGTTCGCGGCGCCAATCATGATGTTTGGTGGATCACCGATCAAGGTCGCTGTTCCACCGATATTCGCGAACAATACTTCTGCGAGCAGGAACGGAAACGGTGCGATCTTCAATATCTTTGTAATCGAGAACGTGATCGGAACGATCAATAGAACCGTCGTGACGTTATCAAGGAATGCAGAACCGAGTGCCGTCAATGCGGACAATAGAATCAATACCTTGATCGGATCTCCTTTTGTCGTCTTTGCCGCACGGATCGCGATGTATTCGAACAATCCAGATTGATTGGCAATCGTGACGAGAATCATCATCCCAATCAATAAAACGATCGTTCCCCACTCGATGTATTCAAATAATGCAGTCTCGAGATCCACGATGCCGATGATAACCATCGCGAGCGCTCCAAGTAAGGCAACGATTGCCCGACTTACTTTTTCACTGATGATGAAGCCATAGGTCACTAAAAAAATGATAAGTGCGATATACGTCTGGACCTGTGTACTTCCGATTTCTGCTAATGCCAGTGCCGGCATGATTCATTCCTCCTAAACGTAAGGAGACGCCCCGAACGGGCGCCTCGCTCTCATGAATGCCATTGTCCGAGGCGTTGCCCCATTAAAACTGGTCCAATCGCTTGTGTATCTAATGTCAATGCATCTTTCGGACAGATCAGGACGACCGTTGAACCGAAAGAAAAGTATCCGAACTCATCCCCTCGACGAAGATCCTTTGCTTCATTCGTCCGAACGATCGAGTTGACGTTCAGTGCGCCGACCATGACATGTTCAAGTGCATGTTTCCCTTGGACGATGCGTGTTACACGACGGTAGTTCCGCGTCAATGGACGAAGCGCATGTGTGAGACCGATCTCATTCACTGGTGCTGAATCGCGACCGAGCGTATAGCTCGTCCGGACTGTTCCATCCATCGGCACATGAACACGATGATAGTTTTGCGGACTTAAGTAAAAAATCATCACACGTCCACCAACATATTGTTGCGCCTCGTGATGGGAACCAAGTAACTCGGATACCGTATACGATTGTCCTTTGACGGTAAAGCGGCTATCAGCCGTCAAGTCATCAACGACAGACAACACACCGTCACACGGACTGACGAATGCACCTTCTGCTTGATCAATCGGTCGCATTTCCGGTTTGACATGACGAATGAAAACGTCATGTAAACTCGAATACGCTTCTAAATTCCGAGTCGCTTCTGCCATATTTAAATCATATGCCCGAACGAACGGACCGATGAACGGACGACTGACACGGCTCATAGCAAACCGTTTCAATTGTTTGGCAACAAGCGGGTGTCCATTTAATTCGAACACGCGAGAGTAGAACCATTTTTTAATCATTGAGATCACCGGATGATTCTTCTTTTGAATCCTTGACGTCTTTTCCAGCGAAGAACTCTTTATAGCTATCTTCTGTTTGTTCACCTGCTACGCGTCCGACTTCCTTACCGTCCTTGAAATGAACGACCGTCGGTGTACCCTCGATGCCAAACGTGTCCCAAGCTGATTGTTCGACAGCAAGATCGATCTGTTCGAATGGAATGTCTTGTTTTTCACCAAGCGGAACGAGATATGGTTTTACTTTTTCACAGTGGACACAACCTGTTTGATAGAAATACGTATAGAATTCATCACCGGATTTCACTTTATCCGCGACTTGCGTAGCTGTCAGATTGCCATTCTTCGATGCAGAATCCTCTCGGTCCGTGAAGACAAGAAGTAATCCCCCGACCAATACGATCAAGGCAATGACTCCCGCTGTAATCCAGTTCGCTTTGGATTGCGGTTTTTTCGTGTTTTTTCGTTTCGACTTCTTTGACACGTCTATCCCTCCGTCATTCTGGTATAAGCCATTTTTTCTGAACCATTATAGCATGACCATTCGCAAGAATCGTATCGATTTGCAAAGCGTCATCAATCAGTAACAGATCCGCTCGTTCTCCGACCGCGATTCGCCCCCCCGGTATACCATATGCATCCGCGACATGTCGTGTAATTGTCGCGATCGCGCTATCTAGATCAACACCATGTGCCACAGCCTCGCGCACGGCTTGCATCAAGGAAGAGGGTTTTCCTGTATCGATTCGCACTAATTGACCTGCTTCATCAAACGCCGGAAGACTTGCGCCAGCGTCGCTCGACATCGTGACCTGTTCGGGTGGAATTCCCGCTGCTAAAGCACGAGCGACAGCCTGTCCTGCCGGAATCTCGCCTTCCGCAATGAAGCTTTCCGTCGTACACGTCGTGAAATCAATCCGTCCTCCTCGTTTCGCCCAGGCGAGTCCTGCCTCAAAAATTCGTTCACTCCGGTTGATATGCGTCGGCAGGAACTGTCCGATGGGAATGTCAGTCGTATCTATCACCTCATGTAAAAGATCGAGCCCTTGTTTCCCGTCTCCGATATGGACGTTCATCGTTCCCGACACGCCTTTGACCATGCCGGCAATTCGGGCTTCTGACGCTAATCGTGCGAGTTCATGAGCCGTCGGTTGTGTCGATCGGTGATCGTTGATAGCAATCTCTCCGATACCGATCACTTCATTGATAAGGACGATATCATGTCCTGTCGATTGCGTCAGGAAGACCGGCGGAACCATATAACTTCCGCTTAATAGAAAGGGACGGATACCAGATGCAGCATATCCCCGTATGTGTGCTAGTAGGTCAATTCCGGTTCGTGTCCAACCATCCGTTCCGAGTAATCCAACGACCGTCGTGACACCGCCTTCGAATATGTCACGAACAGTCAACGGAGCCGTTCGCGTGGCAAATCCGCCTTCTCCTCCTCCACCAATCGGATGTAAGTGTCCGTCGATGAATCCGGGGACTAGCTGTTTCCCGCGACCATCGATCCGATCTGTAATGAGTGCTTCATCTATGGTGTAGGAACCGATCCCAATGATCTGATTTCCTGCGATGTAGACATTTTGCGGTATCTGTTGCCACAAAACCTGTTCGATGACGATCATCGATCATTCCTCCTTAAGACAAAAAGCGAGCCTATCGCCCATGTGACGACATCTCGCTTTTCCTTATTCTGCCTTAGTCCCTTGACCAAGACCTAAATCTTCATTGACGGCATCGAGTGCGAAGACGACAAGTGAAGTGACGACAGACATAGCTGTCGCGAATCCGAAGCTATACGTTACTGCATCAACTGCCGATACGATGAACACAGCCGTGTTCACGAGTAAGAATGACCAAAAGAATGTCACGAGAAAACGCATGATTTCCCCTCCGTTTCCATAACGTACTATAGTGTTGTCCTACGATTTGTAGTATACCATTTTTTAATCCAAGCAACAGCCTTTCTCCGTTTTTTTCAAACGCTTTCTTTTCCTTGAAAAACTTCATCAATTCATACAGGCGACCGTCACTTCGTATGCTACAGTAGAATTAACGAAAAGAAAGCGGAGGATTCCATCATGACCCGTCACTTAATCGCTGTCGATCTCGACGGCACCCTTTTAAAAGATGATAAGACAATCAGTGCGGCGAACATCGCTGCACTGCAACGCGCGCGTGCGAACGGTCACGAAGTCGTCATCGCAACCGGACGACCATTTCGTCACGCCAGGAAATATTATGAACAGCTCGGTTTAACGACACCGATCGTTAATTTTAACGGTGGTCTCGTTCATCACCCGCAGGATGTTCATTTTGAAGTTCAGCACCATCCGATTCCATTAAAAACTGTTCAACATATTTTGGATTCTGTCGCTGAGACGAAAACACAAAACATTGTTTGTGAAGTCACGGATCATGTCTATTTTCAATATGATCCTGTCGGTATCTATGAATTTTATACCGATCACGCCTTGTCAGTCACAACGGGAGATTTACGAAAGGTGCTTATGCATGAACCAACGTCTCTTTTAATTCACGCAAAAGGAGAGCACGTCGACGAGATCCGTTCCGAACTATCTGGTGTCCATGCCGAAACGGTACTTAATCGCCAATGGGTAAAACCGGAATTCATGGTCGAAGTGATGCGAAAAGGTACAAGCAAAGCAGTCGGCCTTGCCCATATCGCACACCACCTTGGTATTGACTCTAAACAAATCGTTGCGTTTGGTGATGAGGAAAATGATTTAGAGATGATCGAGTACGCTGGACACGGTGTCGCGATGGGAAATGCCATTCCCGCTTTAAAACATCTCGCAAATGGCACGACGAAGCGAAACGAGGATGATGGGGTCGCCTATTACTTAAGACACGTTCTTGGACTCGCATGATAACAGATAAAAGGCACTTGCTGCAGATCGCAGAGCAAGTGCCTTTTCATCATCCTTTTCGGAAGTATCCGACGACCGAGTCCGTCGCGACGACGTTGATGAAGACCGTCTCGTCCGCTTCCCGGCAAATCCGTTCGATATCCCGTAATTCGTGACGCTCGATGACCATCATCAACGTCGCTTTTTCAGCTCGCGAATACGTACCGATTGAAGGAATCTGTGTGATACCACGAATAATATGCTGATGCAGAGCTGTCGTGATATCATCCGCATGATTCGTGACGATGAAAATCGTCAGGCGCTGATTGCTCGTATGAATCTCATCGACGACCTTAGACGTCACATAGATGAAGACGATCGTGTACAAAGCAGTCGACCAACCGAACAACGCACCTGCCAATAATGCGATCAAGAAGTTCAAGACGAATAGATACAATCCGACACTACGATCGGAGAAACGGGCAAAGATGAGGGCGACGATATCAAACCCACCCGTCGAAGCACCGAACTTAATCGTGATACCGGTACCAATCGCAAGCAAGACTCCTCCAAACACTGCATTCAGTGTCTGATCACCTGGTATGACAGCATATTGAGGAATAAGACCAATGAAAATCGTCGTTGCCAAGACTGAAATCAACGTGACAATTGTAAAACTCCGACCTAACATGATCCATGCGAGCACGATCAAAGGGATGTTCAATGCTAAGAACCAGACGTTTTCACCAAACGCGAAAGCTGTATTTTGAAGGACTTGCGTCAAGATTTGGGCAAGCCCTGTAAATCCAGTCGAATAGACACCACTTGGAATCAAAAACCAGTTCATGGCAACGGCAATGATGAATCCTCCAATCGTAGCCACGATCACTTTTAACATACTTTCCTTTACTACTGCTGTCACACGCCGTTCTCCTCTCATTCATAACTATCTTGAAACACTTTAGCACATTCAAATGTCGCCGGATAGTCAAGATTTCCAAAGATTGATGTTCTTTTTCATGATGGCGTTTTCATTTGTGACAAAGGTGTCCTGATTCTTGTCACACATAAAAAAGAACCGACTAAAAAATCGGTTCTTTTTCATCGTTTTTATACTGTCATCGAAGCAGGAACTGTAATCTGTCCTCCTGCCGGAACTTCTACAGTTGTTCCATGAACATTCAGGCTGAATGCTTCGCCTTCCGTTTGGGCGATTTCGACGGCATTCGGCTGAACATGAACATGGATATGATGACCGCGCCACTGCATCCGGAACGTATAACTCGTCCAGCCTTTTGGCAACATCGGCTTAAGGGATAACGTATCGTTCGCCACCCGTAACCCGGCGAATCCATGAACGATCGACATCCACGATCCAACCATCGACGTGATATGCAACCCGTCTTCCGTGTCGTTGTTGTAGTTGTCAAGATCAAGTCGCGCCGAACGTTGATACAATTCAACCGCTTTTTCCTCATAGCCCACTTCTGCCGCAATGATCGAATAGATACATGGTGATAATGATGATTCATGAACCGTACGTGGTTCATAAAAATCAAAGTTTGCTTTTTTCTCTTCTAGACTGAAGCGATCCGTCAAGAAGTAAAGACCTTGCAAGACATCTGCCTGTTTAATGAAAACAGAGCGAAGGATCCGGTCCCATGACCAATTCTGGTTCAGCGGGAGATGTTTCGGATCGAGGTCAGCAACCAAGATTTGTTCCTTATCCATGAAACCATCTTGTTGCATGAAGATACCTGGAGCTGCCTCATCTTTTGGATAATACATCTTCGCATCGATATCCGCCCACTTCGCTAACTCCTCATCCGTTAATGCTAATTGATGCATGAGTTCTTGCAAGCGTTCTGGTTCTTCTTGTGCTAAATGACGATGAACGGTCTGTGTATATTCGAGACACCATGCCGCAATCAAATTCGTATACCAGTTGTTGTTGACGTTATTCTCATATTCGTTCGGTCCCGTCACACCAAGAATCATGTAGACATCCTTATGCGGCACGTAATTGACACGACTTGCCCAGTAACGAGAGATCTCAACTAACACTTCGAATCCGTATTGTCCGAGGTACGAGGTGTCTCCCGTGTAGTTCGTGTAATTATAAATCGCATGCGCGATTGCACCGTTCCGGTGAATTTCTTCATGCGTGATTTCCCACTCATTGTGGCACTCTTCTCCGTTCATCGTCACCATCGGATAAAGGGCACCCTTCATCCCGACATTTTTATCCGCATTTTCTTTTGCTTGCGGTAATTGATTGTGGCGATACTTGAGTAAATTCCAAGCCACTTCCGGTTTTGATGTTGCGAGATAGAAGTTCAAACAGTACGCTTCTGTATCCCAATACGTCGCACCACCATACTTCTCGCCCGTGAATCCTTTTGGTCCGATGTTCAGACGCGAATCTTCGCCCGTGTAAGTCTGGAACATATGGAAGATATTAAAACGAATCCCTTGTTGTGCTTCGACATCGCCTTCAATCTTCACATCCGCTTCTTCCCAGTGATGCAACCATGCTGCTTCATGTGTCGCGAGTAATGTGTCAAATCCAGATTCGAAAGCGACGTGAACCCGTTTCATCGCTTGTTCCAGTAACTCTTCGATGTCATGGTCACGGTTCGTTACGAGCGCGACGAATTTTTCGACTGTGACACCTTCCCCAACTGCCGCTTGTTTCGTGAAACGATTCGCGACGTACTGCGTATTGCCATCGACGACTTCACACTGTGCCCCTTCGACGTCCGTGATCATTGCTGCCGTTACATGCCAATCGAGCTTTTTCGTCTTCGACGTGACGTAACCGAAACGCTCTTCAATCCCATGTTCAACGGGAAGCCAGAACTTTTCGTCATAGTTTGAATCTTCGTTCTCGACATCCGCATCAAGATACGACTCAATGACGATCTCCGCTTCGAAGTTGACAGGCGTCACTGTATATTGCAAGGCCGCGATTTCTTTATCGACGATTGAGAAGAAACGCTTGGATTCAATTTTTGTTTCTTCGACACCGTTCTTCAATAACATCGTCCGCGTCAACACACCGTGTTGCATGTCAAGTTCCCGTTTGAAGTCGACGACTTCCCACGTATTCAAATCAACAGCTTTACCATTGACAGATACTTTCAAGCCCATGATGTTGACAGCGTTGAGTACTTTTGCGAAATACTCCGGGTAACCGTTTTTCCACCAACCGACGCGTGTCTTATCCGGATAGTAGACACCTGCGACATACATGCCTTGATGTGTGTCCCCTGTGTACTCTTCTTCAAATGTACCGCGCATACCCATATGACCGTTTCCGATCGATGTCATCGATTCCGCTAATCGATTATCTTCTGGATGAAAACCAAGCTCTGTAATTTTCCACTCACTGACCTCAAAAAGTCGTTTCATCGTCAAGTCGCTCCTTTTATGCTACGCATGTCAGTCACCCTGATCATGTAAGCGTTTCATCTATACTATACAATCTTTATTGTACACATAAAAAGAACCAATGCAATCGTTTGCACGAAAATAAATTTCTTTTTCTGCAACCGCTTCCTTTTACTAGAAATAAACGTCTCTGGAATTAAAAAAAGTCTATTTTTAAGCCGACTGGCTTAAAAATAGACTTTCGTTTCATGCTTCCGATTTTCCACCACAAGACTGACGGACGACGAGATAGTGTGGAACGATGACACGTTTGCCATAAGGCGTCGCATCTTCATTGATTTGTTCGATCAGACAATTCGTTGCTTCAAAGCCAAGTCCAAAGATATTGATTTCGACAGAAGTCAACGGTGGACTCGAGAATTCTGCGATGAACAAGTTATTGAAACTGACGACGGCCATTTGATCCGGTACACTGATGCCCATCTCATTAAGCGTACTCATGACGCCAAGCGCCATCATATCATCGCTGACAACGACGGCAGTTGGCGGATGTTCAAGCGATAACAGTCGTTTGACTGCCTCTGCGCCTCCTGTCGTCATGAACGGTGCACTGACGATGTATGATTCTTGAATTGGAATCCCCTCTTCCATGAGAGCCGTCTTGTATCCACCAACACGCTCTTGCGTTACGGCTAAGTCCTGTGCGCCTCCGACGAATGCGATGCACTCGTGTCCGAGTTGATGCAAATATTTCGTTACTTCGCGACCTGCTAGATAATTATCCGTATCGACATATGTGACGTGCGATGAATCACTGAATGGTTTTCCGACCACGACGAACGGAAACTTCGAGTCTTGCAAAAATTGAACGACTTTGTCATCCGTTCGGGAATAAAGAACAACGACACCATCGACGCGGCGACCTTGAACCATCGAAACGACACCTTCGTACACTTCTTCTTCCGAGACACCTGTCGTCATATAGAGCGAGTAACCATTTTGATGCGCTTTTGTACTAATGCCTCGAATGACTTCCGAAAAAAATGGATTTTGAAGCGTTTTTGTAGCGGCACTCGGCATGACGAGACCAATCGCTTGTGTCGTCCGATTTGCTAGGCTACGTGCATGAACGTTCGGATAGTATCCGAGTTCATCCATCGCCTGTCGTACCCGTTCTTTCGTCTTTTGACTGATGCGCGAACTGTTCGCGATGACGCGTGACACTGTCGAGGGTGCGACATTTGCTTCCCGTGCTACATCCTTGATTGTTACCTGCATCCCCTTCACCTCACATTTCCCCTACTTGAGTATTTTATTTCGTTTGACGTTGCATGCGTTTACGATGAACGAGAAGAAGTATGAGCGCTAAAATTGGGGCGATTGCACCGATTGCGACGATCGACCACCAATTGACTTGTGACTTTTCAATGACATAGCTATTTGCGCTACTTGCATCGAGCGTGATTTCATAGGCATCACCGTCTTGACGTACCAAGTCTGAGAATAAAAGTCCTCTCAAACGCTGATCATCACCAATTTCTTTCGCAGATACGCGTAAGCTCGTTTTTTTCTCCCCAAGATTGATCGCGTAAACGACTTGTTGTTGTTTCGTCTCCCGTGAGTAGACTGCCATATGATCGGTTTTAGCGATCAAGCGTTGCTTCCCTGTTGCAAACGCTGGGTAGTCCTGACGCATCTCATTCAACGTCTTTACGTACTGTTGCATCTTCTTGTTTTGATCAAATGTCATCATCATCCGATTTCCGGGATCCTCACCGCCTGGCATCGCTACCTCTGTTCCCTGGTAGACGACTGGCATCCCCGGCGCAGCGTAGAGTGCGAATAGCGCTAATCGAAGCTGACGCTCTTCTTCTTCTGCTCCACCAATCTTCGCTTCCGTGATGAAGCGTTTAACATCATGATTATCAATGAAGGTTGCAAGCCCTTTAGCATTCGGATTAAACGTAGTATCTCGATTATAAACTGAATCGAGTTCTTCCGCTGAACCATTTTTACGGGCAAACTGATCCTTGACTCCATAATAAAATGGGAAGTTCGTGACGGAATCAAAACCTAATTTCGAATAGGACGCGATTTTACGCGGATCTCCGTCAAACACTTCAGCCAGTAAGAATAAATCTGGATGATTTTTCTTTACTGCTGGAATGAACGTTTTCCAAAATGTTGCCGGCACATGGCGAACCGTGTCCAGTCGATACCCGTCTATACCCGTTTCATCGACCCAGTAGTTCGCAACATCAATTAAGTAATCCACGACTTCAGGATTTTCCGTGTTGAAGTCTGGTAAATCGAACAGCCAGTTATTTTCGACTTCCGATGGGTTATTCCAGTTCATGATCGGTTGGTTTTTATGGAACCAATCCGGTTTTTCTTTCACCATCGGATGATTCGGTCCCAGGTGATTGACGACAAGATCAAGGACGACTTTAATATCCCGGTCATGCGCCTCTTTGACGAGACGTTTAAACTCTTCCTTTGTTCCGAAGTGCGGATCAATCTCGTAATAATCGTCCGTCCAGTATCCATGATAACCATTTGGACGGTTCTTAAAGATTGGGGTTAACCAAATCGATGTGAAGCCTTTTTCCTTGATGTAATCAAGACGTTTCGTCACCCCTGCTAAATCTCCGCCTTGAAAGGCTTTTGGATTTTCAGGATCCGCCTCTTGATCATTACTCGGATCCCCATTCTCGAACCGATCGACCATGATGAAATACATCCGTTCTTTTTCCCAACTTGCTGCTTCTCCGGTCATCGGTTGAAGTCCGATAGACAAGAGAAGCGGCAAGAGGAGAAGCATTATGCCTCGTCTCATGCCGCTGATTTCCCCCTTATGATTATCCTTTCGTTCCACCAGCTGTCAAACCAGACACGAAGAAACGCTGGAATGCGAAGAAGAGAAGAACGATTGGAACTGCTGATAATACGGCACCTGCCGCGAATAACGTAAAGTTATTGTCGAACTGCTCCGACACCATGTTATATAACCCGACCGCAAGCGTCTGTTTCTCAGGAGAACGCAGAACAAGCGATGCTAAGATGAAGTCGTTAAATGGAGCCATGAAGTTAAACAACGCGATGACGGCGACCATCGGTTTTGCGAGCGGTAAGATGATTTGCCAGAAGATTCGTAAGTGACCGGCACCATCCATCCGTGCCGCCTCATCAAGTTCTTTTGGAATCGTATCAAAATACCCTTTTGCAAGATACGTATTCATTGGAATCGCGCCACCCGAATACAGTAGGATAAGCGCCAGATGCGTATTAAATAATTCTAACATATTAAGCAGGACATAAATCGCAATGATCGCAACGAATTGCGGTACCATTTGCAACACAAGGAACAGAATGAGTGAATTTTTCCGACCGATGAAACGGTAACGTGAAAAAATGTATCCTGTCAATGTGATCAAAGCGACAGAGACGACCATCGTAATGACGGCGATTTTAATCGTATTCAAGTACCACATGCTGTAATCTGTCTTTGCGGGATCAAATAAATCAAAGTAATGCATTAATGTCGGATTGCTCGGGAAGATATCCGATGTGATACTTTTCCCTGGGTTGAGTGAAGTACCAACGACCCAGAGAAGTGGATAGACGATAATGATAGAGGCGATCGTCAAAATGAGATATGACAACGCCATGTTGATTCGGTTTTGTTTTCTCATATTAGATCATATCCTCATCTTTAAATGATTTTGAACGCTTGAACTGAATGACGGCAATCGTCATGATGAAGAACGACAACACAAGCGTTATGGCTGCTGCGAATCCATACTGTGGGTTTGAGCCGAGTGACAATTTGTAAATCCATGAAATCAAGATATCCGTTCCACCTGCCGATTGTCCCGGTACTGCCGGTCCACCGTTGTTGAAGAGATAAATGATATTGAAGTTATTGAAATTGAACGTATACTGCGTGATCAAGATTGGAGCCGTTGCGAACAGAATCATCGGTAACGTGATCAGGCGGAACTTTTCGCCCGAAGTTGCCCCGTCAATTGTCGCCGCTTCATAAAGATCTTCAGGAATCGACTGCAAGATTCCCGTCGTTAGCGTCATGATGTACGGGAAGCCTAACCACCACTGGATCCCGATCAAGGCAAGCTTCGTATACGTCGGATCCGTCATCCAATCGAGACCATTTTCAAGACCGATTGCTGGTAACAATGTCGTATTGAAGACACCGAAAGTTTCATTGAACATCGAACGGAAGATCAAGATCGTGATAAACGCTGGTACTGCCCATGAGAGAATCAAAATGGAACGGAAGAACCGTTTTCCTTTGAGTCCTTTTTGGTTCAGCAAAACTGCCAGTCCGATACCGATCGCGATGACACCTGTCGTCGAAGCGACGGTCCAGACAAGCGTCCAACCAAGAACGCTGACGAACGTATCGCGGAAAATATCAACCGTGAAGATATTCAAGAAGTTTTGAATCCCGATCCAGTCGACCAACTTCGCGGGTGGAGAGTTGTTGAATTTATAGTTCGTAAACGCAATTAAAAATGTAAAGATCAACGGTAAGACGACTGTGAACACTAAAAGTACTAATGAAGGAATCAACATCGCATACGGGAATCCATTATCACGGAAATTCCGTAGTTGCATTTTCAAAGAAGGTACTTCAAGGTTCATGTCGCGCAACTTACCGATTCGATACGCATCGATAAAGTTCCAGACGTAAATGGCGATACCAAAGACAAGTAAAATCAAGGCAATGATGCCCTCGACCATTAGAAAAATCGAGTGATCCCCCCTTACGCCTGGTACCTCACCGAGTGTAATCAAGCCCCAGATCGCTCCGCGATCGCCAGGACCATTTCCGGCTCCTTTGAAGAACAGTTCAAAGTTAACGAGGAAATATGAAAGTACGACGACAAAAAACGTCGCGCCTTTAAGGAATTGTTTATTGTATAGTTGTCCTACTCCTGGAATGATCGACATCAGCGCCGCAATCGTGCGGTGGTTCGTCTTTTTTTCAGGCGTTGGATTCGTCGGGTGTGGTGTTGCAATCGCAGCCATCGTCCGTTCTCCTTTCCAAAGGTCATGTCTGACCTCAGGCTTCTCTTCCAACCATAAAGATGAGGGGGAATCCAAGATCCCCCTCTCTTTATCTCTTTGTCATGGATTCATGCGTTCCACTTACGCTTATTGATTGTTTGCTTCGATTTGTTGCTTGATTTGTTTAACAGCGTCATCAGCTGATTTTTGTGCGTCTTGTTTGTTCGTTGCAACAAGTTGAAGTGCTGCTGCCATTGGCTCCCAAACTTGACCCATCTCAGCGATGTTCGGCATTGGTACACCGTTTTTCGCTTGTGCGAAGACTGCCGCCGCAACTTCGTTATCCTTGATTGCTGCATCTTCTTGAAGTTCAGTGACTGGTGGGATCTCATTGTATTTCTCGAACATCGCTTTTGCGTTGTCTTTACCAGTGAGAGAAGCCAAGAACTTCTCAGCCCACTCTGCATTTTCCGAGTATGCTGAAATCGCATATGTTTTTACACCAACGAATGTTTTGATCGGCTCACCGTTTGGAAGTTTTGGAAGCTCAGAAGCTCCAAGGTTGATGCCTTTATCTTTATAACCAGCGACAGCCCATGGTCCGTTCATGACAGCTGCAGCCTTTTTATCACCGAAGAGTTGGTCCATAGCTTGACCACCGCCACCACCGATGAGACCTTTCGGGAAGAGACCTTCTTTATACCATTTACCGATGTAATCCATTCCTTCGACTGCACCTTTATTGTTCAAGCCGATATCCGCTGGATCCAATTTGCCGCCATTGTCTTTGAAGACATAACCGCCGTATCCACCGATTGGACCATGTGCGAAGTAGAAGTTATCCCATAAAGCGAGGAAGCCGTACTTCCCGTCTTTTTTCTTTTCAGTAGATAGTTTGTATAAGTCATCCATTGAAGCTGGCGCTTCTTTTAATTCATCTTTATTGAAAAGGAGGATTGGTGTTTCAATGGCTTTCGGATATCCGTAGACTTTACCGTCAAACGTTACTGCTGATTTTGCTGTATCGATGAACGGCTCAAGTGCTTTTTCTCCATCTTTGAGTTCAGCGATCAACCCTTGGTCAACGACTGTACCGATCTGGTCGTGAGGAAGAAGCATGATATCTGGTCCTTTACCTGCTGGTCCGTCAAGTGCTACTTTCTTTTGCTGATCCGTCATTTTGACTTCTTTGACTTCAACTTTCACGCCTTCTTTTTTCTCAAACGCTTTAGCTGCCGCTTTTGTCGTTTCAGCTTTGTCAGTATCTTCCCAAACGACGATTTTAGATGGTTTTTTGCTACCTGATTCTGAAGATGAAGAATCAGAGTCTGATCCACCACCACATGCTGCAAGTGCACCCATTGCCATGACAGATACAGAAAGACCTGCTACGAATTTTTTCATTTCCATGATTGAAATTTCCTCCCCAAGTTAACTTATGAATGATAAGTTTTAATGCACAACGTTTGCATAAAGGCACAACCATTTTCTCATGATAACAACCGAGTGGTTGTAAGCGTTTTATGAAAACGTTTGCATCACCTTTACATTTTTATTATACAATCTAAAATCCTTTTGACAAGACCTTTTAATCAATTATTTTCTTACATTTCAAAAACTTTTTAATTCTGATTTCATTATTTGAATCAAATGCTGGATTGGATAAGCAAACAAAAAGAAAACGTTTTCATTTTTATTGTTTGCACAACATGATGCAAACGATTGCATCATACTCTCGACTTTTATCAGGAATCCTTGATTTCATGGGATTGCAATTGACTTTAAGAAAGCGCTTTACTATTCTTAGGTCGAAGACATAATCAATACGATGCAAGCGATTGCGTTAAGGAGTGACTGCCATGTTCAAAGAAGCTGTGTTTCACCGTGCGATGTCTCCCTTCGTCTATAAGTATGACGAGCGAACGATCCACATCCGTTTACAAACAAAAAAAAATGACGTTGATCGCGTCGATTTGATTTGGGGCGATCCGTATGATTGGCATACTGAAAACCCAGATGCTGCCGACTGGAACTTTGATCCCTCGAAATCGAACTACTGGAATACATTCGAAACGCCGATGAAGCGTAGTGGCTCTGATGAACTATATGATTATTGGTTCATTGATGTCGTTCCACCCTTCCGTCGTCTACGATATGGTTTCCGTCTCCATGACGGTGCGACAAGTCAAGTCTTTACAGAACGTGGATGGTTCGATGAAAAACCACTTGATGATACCGGCTACTATTTCTGTGTGCCGTTCCTCAATGCAGTCGATGTATTCTCGGCTCCGGATTGGGTCCAGGATACGGTTTGGTATCAAATCTTCCCAGACCGCTTCGCAAATGGCGATACGACGAACGATCCGGCTGGTACACTTCCATGGAACAGCACGGCACCAACGACGACGAATCTCTTCGGTGGAGATTTCCAGGGTGTCATCGATCATATCGACTACCTTGTTGAGCTCGGTATTACCGGCATTTACTTCTGTCCGATCTTCTTGGCGAAATCGAATCATAAATACGATACGATTGATTACTTAGAAATTGATCCACAGTTCGGCACGAAAGAAAAATTCAAGGAAATGGTTGATTTGTTACATGCACATGGTATTCGTATCATGCTAGATGCCGTCTTTAATCACGCTGGCTTCCACCATAAAGCCTTTGCTGATATCCGTGAACATGGTAGTCATTCGACATATAAGGAATGGTTCCACTTGCGCGATTTCCCACTCGTTACCGAACCGCTACCGAACTACGATACATTTGCTTTCGTACCTGAGATGCCGAAATTCAATACCGAGAACGATGAAGTAAAGTCATACTTACTCCATGTCGCCCGCTATTGGGTCGAGGAATTCGGAATCGATGGCTGGCGACTCGACGTCGCCAACGAGGTCGATCACGCATTTTGGCGTGATTTCCGTCAAGTCGTCAAGGAAGTCAACCCTGACACGTATATCCTTGGTGAAATTTGGCATGACTCACAGGAATGGTTGCTCGGTGACCAGTTTGACGCCGTCATGAACTATCCATTTACGAATGCTGCTTTGAATTTCTTTGCTTTAGATAAGACTAAAGCAACTTCGTATGCGAACGATATGTCGCATGTATTGTTCTCAAACACGATGAATGTCAATGAAGTGACCTTTAATTTAATCGGTTCACACGATACACCACGTGCGTTGACGCGTGCTGGCAATAACAAACAAAAGCTTCGTCTTCTCTTGTTATCGATGTTGACGTTCTCGGGTAGTCCCGTCATCTATTATGGTGATGAAATCGGTCTCGATGGCGATCAAGATCCAGGCTGTCGGAAATGCATGCCATGGGATCCAGAGGAGCAGGATCAGGAGTTATTCGCCTATACGCGACACTTGTTACAGCTTCGAAAGCAGCATAAGACGCTTGCGAACCAAGGTCACATTTCTTTCGTTCATGCGAATGATGAGACGAATACGATCATCATGCGTCGCATGAGCCCGGAAGGATTGTATTATATCTACTTCAACAATTCAGATGTTCCTGTTTCGTTGACCGCTCCACAAGCTGGTCGAGGGCTTGATTTATTGACGAACACGCACCAGCAGACACTTGATGTTTCTCTCCCCGCGTATTCTGGAACGATCGTTCAAGTCTTATAACCACCTAAAAGCCTGTACACTCACCTTCTAAAAAAGAAGTTTTGTGCACAGGCTTTTTTCTGTATCCGTTCTCCAAGATAACAACAAGTTAATGAATACCATCGAATTAGGGTATAGGGTACAGAAAGGAGGACATCCTCCATGGAAATTTTCTTTTACGCCGGTCTCATCCTCATCGGCTTGTTTACGATCAGTTACTTGAGTGAACGATTTCACGTCCCGAGTATTCTGGCCTTCATCTTGATTGGAATCGTCCTTGGATTTTATTACGATCCTCCCGAAGAACTGAAACTCGGAGGAGAAGCGGGCATCATCGTCCTGTTCTTTTTACTCGGTCTAAAATTTTCAGTGGCGGACTTGCTGATTCAGCTCCGTTCCATTTGGAAAGCAGGAGTCATCGATATTCTACTTTCGTTTGGTGGAACAATCCTGTTGACTCTATCGTTTGGCTTTTCAGTCGCAGAATCGTTTTTGATCGGCTGTGTCTTGTATGCGACGAGTTCTTCGATTTCAGCTCGACTGCTCGATCGGGAACCGGATAAACATCAGGATGTAAATCGCTTCGTGCTGTCCTTACTCGTCTTCGAAGATTTGATGGCACCAATCCTACTGACGACGGCCCCGTTCGTTTTAGGGACTGAGACGTTCTCGGTTGCCAAAATCAGCATCATCTTTTTAGGGTTCGCCTTCTTCTTCATTGCTTTAATCATCATGACGTTATTCATCCGAAGACGGAAACGTCTCGTCGATTCACTCTACCGTCATCCTGATGCCGGCATCGGAATCATCGGGTTAATCTTGTTATTTTCCGGTATCGGTATTTTATTCGGATTGTCAGAAGTACTTGGCGCCTTTATCATCGGTATTCTGTTAACCGAACTGGATGAGACGCGTTATCTTAGACGACTAGTCACGCCGTTTCAAGACTTATTGTTACCCCTGTTCTTTATTACGTTCGGAATGTCATTCGAGTTGACTGACGGATTACCAATAGATCTATTTTTTGTTGCGCTTGTTATTTGGGGGGTCGTCTCGAAATTCTTAGTCGGTTACCTCGGTGGAAAATCCTTTGGTTTATCGAATTATCATGCGATCGAATCTGGCTTTTGTCTTGGTCCACGTGGTGAATTTTCGATTCTCTTCATCACGCTAGCCAGCGGCGTTTTCGTGACGTTGACTGGGATATATATTTTTGTTTCTGCTTTTCTTGGAATTTTACTATTCCGTATCTCTACAGGATTGACGAACCGTACACATGCGACCGCACGAAAAATCAAAAAGAAATTGAATTAAAAAGACGTCGGCGCATCGTGCGTTTCCGACGTCTTTCTTCTATATATGTTCTTCGATTCATCGTCCGACAAAAACAGGGCGTTTTTTTTCGATGAAGGATTCAACAGCATGACGATGGTCTTCCGTTTTTCCAGCACGTGACTGATAGATGATTTCTTGAGCAAGCATTTCCTCCAAGTTATTTTCATAACTCGCTGCTTGCAGCTGTTTGATGTACCCGATCACTTTTGTCGGACGATCTGCCAGCTGACGAGCAAAAGCTGTGACCTCTTCTCCAAATTTCTCTGATTCGATGCTTCGTGTCGCAAGATTGAGCGAAACGGCTTCGTCTGCTGATATCGTATCACCGAGTAACGCAAGCTCCGTTGCTTTTGCTGCACCGATTAGCCGAGGTAAGAAATACGGAGCTCCTGCATCCGGGACAAGACCGATATTGATGAATCCGAGCGACAATTTCGCTTCAGCGTGGACGAGCCGGAAATCGCAGGCAAGCGTCAATGATAAACCGGCACCTGCCGCTACACCATTGATGGCAGCAATCGTCGGTTTTTTTGATTTAGCAAGTGCCCGAACGACAGGATGATAATACTGCTGTAGATATTCACCATGATCGAGCTCAGGCGAGACGGTTTTTAAATCTTGTCCTGCACAAAAACCACGTCCTTCACCCGTCAAGACGATGACACGTACTTCCTCATCCTGATTCGCTTCTTCTAGAGCGTCTGCCAACTCTTCTAATAAATTCGACGTTAATGCATTCAGTTGTTTGGGTCGAGCCAGCGTTAGCGTTGCGATTTGATCCTTGACGACATAATGCATTTCTCGTTTCATCGGATTCCCCTACCTTTTAAAAATGAATGATTGTTCATTATGATGTATTCGTGATATTTTATGAAAATCCTTTTAAATCTCTTTTTTTTCTATGAAAGACAAAAAACCCTCTTTCATTATGAAAATCGAAGGCGTATAGTTTCAAAAAGATAAAGAAACACTATTCGTTTTATGAAACAAAGGGGATTTATTTATGAAAACAGTCAAGCAACCAAGCTTATTCCACATTACGTGGCCATTATTCATCGAGATCGCATTGCATATGAGCCTCGGAATCATTGCAACGTTGATTTTAAGTTATTACTCGGATAGCGCTGCTGCGGCAGTCGGTGTATCCAATCAAATTTTGAATATCTTCATTATTCTCTTTAACATCACCTCGGTCGGTGCAACGATCATCATTGGTCAGTACCTCGGTGCAAGAAAGACGCAAAACGCTCGTCAAACGGCTCGTTCTGCTTTTGCGATTAACTTGTATACCGGTCTCATCGTTTCTCTGACCGTCGTGTTGTTCGGAAGACAACTCCTTGGATTTTTCTCGTTAGAAGGAGAGACGCTCGTCTATGGCGAAACGTTCATTAAGATCGTTGGTCTATTCCTTTTCTTAGAAGCCATCTCATTGACACTGGGTGCGATTCTCCGGAGTCATGGATTCACTAAAAATGCTATGTACGTCACGCTACTGATGAATTTCGTTAGTGCTTTTGGTAACGTCATCGCTGTTCTTGGACTCTTCGGCATTCCCGTTCTCGGTGTTGCTGGTGTCGCTTGGTCGATCGTCATCGCTCGGACAATCGCTGTCCTTGTCTTGTTCTTCGTCGTCTACCGGAAACTTTCATTACGCTTTACAATTAAAGACTTGATTCATTTCAACCGTGAAGATGTGAAACGGATCATGAACATCGGAATCCCATCTGCTGGTGAAGGGATCTCGTATCAATTCTCACAACTCATCATCACAGGATTCATCGCAACAATTGGTGAAGCAGCGTTGTCTGCTCGCGTCTATGTGTCGAATATCACAATGCTTTGTTTCTTATTCACACTTGCGATCGCGCAAGGAACGCAATTACTCGTCGCACGCCAAGTTGGTGCTCAACAATTTGAACAAGCATATGGACGGGCTGTGAAAACATTAAAGATTGCTGTTTTCGCAAGCTTCATCTCAGCTGTTGCACTTGCTTCATTCGGCTCATCGATTCTATCAGCGTTCACATCGAGTCCTGAAATCATTGCAATCGGTATCCCACTACTTTGGGCAAGTGTCATTCTTGAACCAGGTCGCGCAATGAACATCGTACTGATGGGAACTCTTAAATCGGCAGGAGATGTTCGTTTCCCTGTCGCCATCGGCATTCTATCGATGTGGGGAATCGCGGTCGTCCTCAGTTATACACTTGGTCTTGGTTTCGGTCTCGGTTTACTTGGAATCTGGATTGCCTTCTCTGCTGACGAATGGTTCCGTGGCATTTTCGCCATGAAACGTTGGCACGGACGGAAATGGGTCCAATACTCACTCGTCAAAGGAGAAACACATGAGCAAAACGAACGTCGAGAGGCTTCTGAAGCAGTCTAAGATTGACTTTGAATCCCTCACTTATCCTGTTGATCTTGATGATTTATCTGCTGAAGCCGTCGCTAGAAAGATTAATTACCCCCTTTCGACCATTTTTAAAACCCTTGTTTTGAAAATGGTCGAAAATAAATATGTCTTCGTCGTCATTTCGGGGGAAGAAGAACTCTCTCTAAAGGCAGCGGCTAAAGCATTGCATTCGAAAAAAGTCGCGCTTGTTCCGATGAAGGAGTTAGAATTCCTGACTGGCTATATTCGAGGTGGTGTCTCTGCCATCGGTGCTAAGAAGAATTTTCCGGTTCTTTTATCGGATCGTGCTATCCATGAACCATTCATCATCATATCCGCTGGAAAACGTGGACATCAAGTTCGATTGAATCCTCATGACTTTTTATCTTTCACTCAGGGGATTCTCTTTATGAACGGCTGAATTCCATCTCCTAATTATGGTATGATGAGTAGTATCGATGAAGTGGCAGGAGGAATCATTTTGTGGAAAGATCGTGTTCGTAATTCAATACCCAACCTATTTACGTTCGGAAATCTGTATTGTGGTTTTTTAGCCATCGTCATGGCAGCAAAAGGTGATTTTCAAAATGCCACCTTACTAATCGTCATCGCGATGATGCTTGATAGTCTAGACGGACGTCTTGCTCGGATGCTTGGTGTAGCAGGCGACTTCGGAAAAGAACTGGACTCATTAGCAGATATCGTGACATTCGGTGTCGCACCTGCAATGATGGCCTACTATACGTATTTCTATGAATTCGGAGAAGTTGGTTTACTAATCTCTGCTCTGTTCCCGTTGTTTGGCGCATTTCGTCTTGCCCGGTTTAATTTATCGGCAACGAATGTGGCATCTGCTTATTTTTCAGGTGTACCGATTACAGCGGCAGGTGGTATTTTGGCTGTCGTCACGTTGTTTAGCGGACGAATGAACGACTTGATGGTCCCACTCGTCTTTACAGGTCTTGCCTTCTTGATGGTCAGTCGTGTCAAGATTCCAAGCTTTAAAGACATTCCCGTTCCGCGCCATACGTTCGTCATCACCTTTACGTTGCTGTACGTGACGTATGTCATGATTGCTCGTAGCAATGAGTGGTCGACGTTTTGGTTCGTTGCTGTTCCGTTGTATATCGCGTTTCTCCTTTTTTCGTTCATCAAAAAGAAGAAGCAAAAACAACATTCAAACGGATGATAGAAAGTGGTTCGGTTTCTCTTGCGAGAAGCCGGACCACTTTTTTTATAAGACCGCTTCTCCCTCGCTCGTTTTCAAGATATATGGGTATACTTATGACAGAAGCTATTTTTGGAAACGGAGGAATGTCACGCATGGAGCAGTTTCATAAACGTCTTTGGATTTTCTTTTCGATTTGGTTCACCATCGGCTTGATCTTAGTTGGTTTTTCGTTACTTCCCCCTTGGCTCGAGTGGGCCAACGCCGTCTTTTTATTCGCTTCCGGCTTATACGCAGCGCTCTATTTTTGGCATGTCTTACCGAAGGGACGTCTTGTCATCCCCTTCATCTTCTTTGGTTCGATCATCATTGAATCGATTGGGGTCCATACCGGTTGGCCGTTTGGAACATATCGTTACGAGTCGGATTTCGGTGTCCAATTATTAGGTGTGCCGATTACGATCGGAGCTGCATGGCTGTCAGTTATGGGGGCGAGTCTCGCTTTCTCCCGTTTATTTTCGTTTCGCTATAGTACATTGATTCTCGTTCCGTTGTTTGCCGTCTGGCTCGATTTAGCGATCGATCCTGTTGCTGCTAACGTGAAATCGTATTGGCTTTGGCAAGACGGTGGCTGGTATTACGATATTCCGACACAAAATTTCTTCGGGTGGTATGGAACGGCGCTCGTCTTTTCCTTTTTCATCAATCGCTATCAAGTCAAGGCGACGGATGCCGCACTCGAACAAAACAATCAGTATCTCTTTTTGATGTTGCATACTTTATTCGGTGTTACAGCAGGAGTTGCTGGTCTCTATGGCGTCACTTTGGTCAGCTTAAGTGCATTCATCGCCTATTTCATTGTGAAACGAGGGGTTATCGTTGAAAGAAGCAAACAAAAGCAAATTAGCTGAATCCGTATTTCATACGTATGTCGATCATGCTTTGATCCGACGTCATTTCCACCGTGTCTTATATCGAGCAGACGATCTACCTGTCCCTGGTCTCATGCTTGCTACGCACAGTTCTTGGTGGGATGGTATGATTCTTTTTCATTTGGATCAGACCTGTCTCCATCACGATCCCTACGTCATGATTGATCAAGCAGGGCTTGCTCGTTTCCCGTTTTTTTCCCGTCTCGGAGCTTTCTCTGTTGACCGGACATCATTCGCTGATATCAAGACAAGCCTTCATTATGCAAAAGAACGACTTCAAAATGGCAGCAGCGTCTGGATGTTTCCTCAAGGCGAGGAACGTCATCAAGAGGACCGTCCGCTTCGCTTAGCAAGTGGTGCCACACATTTGACGCGTCATACGGATCACGTGTCTCTCGTCGCCTTTTATTATTCATATGGCCATGAACAGCAACCGGACGTCTATATCCGGACGCGCCGCTTTCATCCATCACCTAACGAACGGTCAAGTGCTCAGGCAAAACGACTGACAACAGAACTAACTGCTTTATACGACGACATTCGAGCAGATGCAATTGCGGAACGTGTTGATTTGTATCGCTGTATCTCTACACGAAGGGAACCACTTCCTGCACGAACGGAGCGCTGGTTACGGGCACTCCGCTCATGAGTTGGTTCTTTCTCTTCTTCGCTCTAGCTGTCTGTCTCTATACTTGGATTAATTTAGCTTTCTTACCACGATTAACGGATCCTGTTCAACCAGATAGTCTAGCAATCTGCATCCCCTTACGGAATGAGGAGCGCAATGTCCGAAAATTATTAGACGCATTAGAACCCGCTCTGACACCTGGGATGCACGTTTACTTATATGAAGACCGCTCGACCGATCGGACGCGCGAGTTATTGCTCGATCGGATCGGTCAAGATGACCGTTTTACAGTGATTGATGGTCTTCCCTTACCAGCAGGCTGGGCAGGAAAGGTTCATGCGTGTCATCAGCTCGCGAAACGAACGACAGAGGACTATCTGTTATTTCTCGATGCTGATGTGACACTGACACCGGATGCGATTTGTCGCTTATACGGAACGATACGAACAGAACAAGCCGTTTTCCTTTCCGGTTTCCCGTCCTTTCCTGTACCGACGTTTCTCGGGAAGTGTTTGATTCCGATGCAACATGTTCTTATCGCACAGCATCTTCCGATTCCGTTTCGTAAAGTGAAACATCCAGCGTTTGCTGCTGCCAACGGCATGGTCGTCCTCGTCGAACGACACGGGTATGATCAAGTCGGTGGACATGAAAGTATTCAATCGGCTCTCGTTGACGACTTAGAACTTTGTCGTACATTTAAACGAAACGGGTTGACGACGACGCTTGTCGAAGTAGCTCCAGCAGTCTCTTGTGATATGTACGCGACGAACGAAGAAGTCTGGCAAGGTTTTCTAAAGAATGTCTTTCGCGGGATGAACGATTCTTATGTCGTCGGATCATACTTTCTACTCTTTTACTTGGTTCAAGCAAGTGTCCTACCTTATCTCATTCTTCACCCATCCTGGCAGATGGGTGGCGCACTGATTCTTCTTTATTTAGCACGATTCCGGATCGATCGTGCGGCACGAATCCGACATGTTTGGTGGCTCCATCCACTGGCGGTATTCCTTTATGTCATCCTGCTAGCAAGTGCAATGATTCGAAGCTTTAGGAAACGGGAAATCACATGGAAGGGTAGGACCTATTCATAAGGAGGAATCAGTATCATGAAACATATAGCTGTCATCGGAGCCGGTCTTGGTGGACTAAGTGCTGCTATCTCATTAGCAGCAAAAGGATTTCGTGTCACGGTCATCGAGCGCAATACACATATCGGTGGTAAAATGATGCCGATCGTCACAGAAGGACATCGCTTCGATTTTGGTCCGAACACGATCACGATGCCGGAAATTTTTCAGTCTGTCATTCTTGAATCCGGTGCGGATCCCGATGAGTACTTTACATTCACGAAACTTGAGCGTCATACGGTCAATCATTTTTCCGACGGAAGAACATTAACATTTTCGTCTGGACGTGAAGCGATGCGGACAGAAGTAGATCGTTTCACGAACGGTCAGTTGGCGAAGAATGATATTACAGGTTACCAAGAAGAAGTGGCAAAGTTGCATACGATCGCAAAACAACAATTCTTTACGAACATTGATTCCTTCATCCGCCCCTCCCTCTGGCGAGACATGTTGAAAGTGCATCCCTTTCAAAATCTTCATGGATTGCATAAGCACTACTTTAAGGATAAAGGGTTGATTCAGGCCCTCGATCGTTATGCGACGTATATCGGAAGTAGTCCGTATCAAACCCCCGCCACCTTCAGTCTAATCGCTCATTTAGAACTAAATGACGGTGTCTACTTCACAAATGGCGGCAATACAGCGATCGCAGAAGGATTCGCCCGACGTGCAAAAGAACTCGGTGTCGTCTTCCGTCTTGGCGATGAAGTGACACAGATCGAAGTCGTCGATGGACAAGCAACGGAAATTGAATTGAATCACTTGGAATATCTACCGGTTGACTTCGTCGTCATGAACGGTGATTTGTTGACACAATATCCACGCCTGATCTCAGAAACGGCACGACCTGATTTTAAAAACCCAACACCTGCTCAGGTCGAACCATCGATTTCTGCCTACGTCCGATGCATCGGTCTCTCACGTCGGATCGAAGGGCTGGCTCATCATAACGTCTTCTTCTCTTCGGATTATGAAGCTGAGTTCAAGGCACTCTTTGATGAAAAACGTTACGCTGAGGAGCCGACGATCTATATCTCGAATTCTTCCGTCACAGCACCAGAAATGGGACAAGCGGGTGACAACTTATTTGTGCTCGTCAATGCACCTGCAACGGATACTGGACATGCGATTGATTTTGATACGTATGATCAACTGATCAATCAGCGATTGCAGTCTTTTGGAATTGATATTTCATCTGATGTCGTCTTCGAACAACGAGTCACACCACAGGATATCGAACAAACCTTCTTTGCTTATCACGGCTCATTATATGGCTTGTCATCCAATGGCATCCGGTCGTCTTTCCTCCGTCCGAGCAACCGTTCAAAGAATGTTCACAATTTGTTTTTTGCCGGTGGATCAACGCATCCTGGTGGTGGTAGTCCAATGGTGACGCTTTCAGGAAAACTAGCAAGTGAACGAATTGTCTCCGCTGTCGCCGCTACCCTGTGAACGTTATGTGAATTGCATATCAATCACTTGTACGGACAACTAAGATTTGATACGATTACTTCGAGTTCAAGAGGTAGTGATTGACCCCACATCCTCAATCAAGCGCAAGGTGACTTCCCCGAGTCAAGAGCGTTGAAGAACTTACTTTTTCTAACCAGCGAAATCAAATGGGACCCACCCATTTCATCACGTGACTCATTGTGTGTCCATTCGCATGACTTACGACGTTCCCCCTTAGATCGTCTCATCCGTTTGGTCCACAGATAGCTCGATAAAGAAAAGACCATCCCCGTGGTCGAAACAGACCTATCTCGTAGTCCAGATGTTCGCTCTGGTGTAGAAGTAATCTGAGACTCCCCGGTCTCAGACCATAGAAAAAAGACCTTGGTCCCCGCCAAGGTCTTTTTTCTATGGTCATGTATTAAATCGTAGCAAGTAACTTCATTTTTTGCCAACGGCTGACATACGCCCGTTTGGTAAAGACGTCATAGTGATTATCCCGCGCTGCATCAAGAATACCGCGGTATAGGAAAGCAGCAGCCTTCAGAGCACGCCGACTCTCTCGTGGATACCGTTCAAACGATGGAATCGCCGCGTCATACAGATGCTCTGCTCGAAGTGCTACTTCTTCCCAGAGACCGATGAAATCTCCTGAAGGATGACCAGCGAGTAACGATTCCGGTGTGACACCGTATGTCTCCATCCATGAATGGGGCAAGTAGATGCGACCACGTTTTGCGTCTTCACCAACATCGCGTAAAATGTTCGTCAGCTGCATCGCAATTCCAAGATCGATAGCGGACTTACGGAGATCTGGTTGTTGCGGGGCAAGGATGGGCAACAGCATCAAACCAACCGTACTTGCTACGTAATAGCTGTACTGCTCCGTCTCCTCAAGCGTCTGATAACGATTTTTCTCGATATCCCAACGCATCCCTTCCGCGAGTTCAAGAAATGGTGTCTCATCCATTTCGTAACGTTCAAATACGTCTGCCAACGCAATCCATAAAGGTTTATCTAGTACTTCGCCATTGCGGAATCGTTTGAATTCACTTAAGAAAGCCAGTAAGCTCTCTTTTGGTGTATCCGACTCATCGACGGTATCGTCGAGGAATCGGCAAAATGTATAGATGGCATAAACAGCTTGTCGATCTTCTTTTGGTAAGAGTGAAAAGGCTTTATAGAACGTCTTAGATCCGGACTGAATGACTTCCTCACATTTGATATACGCGTTCTGGATCGTCACTGAATTCATGTTTCCACCCCATCTCTTGTTCCATTCGGTTTACGAGTATCGTTGCGCCCATCATGACGACTGGTACTCCTCCACACGGATGCACCGATGCACCGACGGCATATAATCGATCAATATCCGGATACGGTTTTGCCTGTGTCTTTAAGGCAGCCGATTGGCGAATCGTCGGCGCGATCCCAAAACTACCTCCCTGATACAATCCAAATGCCTGTGCATCATTCGGTGTACGAATCTTCATTTCTTGTATCTTTTCCCGGAATCCCGGATGATGATGCTCGATTTTTTCAAGTACAGTCTCAATGAAGTCTACATCTTCATAATCTTCTACACCATAACCACGCGGAGAAGGAATCAATGAGTAGACGACACTATCATCTGTTCCTGTCAAACTACGATCAATACGACTTGGATGGAACAGATAGACTGCCGGATGTTCGGGTAATCGTCCTTTTTTAAAGATATTCGTCATGAGCGGTTCCAAGTCATTTGGCATCAAAAAACGATGCACCGGTAAATCGACTTTCCCTTTCATCTTGAAATACAGCAATAGCGTACCGCCTGAAGGCGTATAGGTCTTAGGTCGTTTACCTTCTACAAGACGTTCCATCAATGGAAACTCTCCATTTAGTACGATTTGATCGAATGCTTCCTGTGTGCCATCTTGTAAGACGATTTCCTTCGCCTGTCCTTGGTCGATGATGATTCGTTCAACGGGTGCCTCGAAGACGAATCGGACACCACGTTCGACTAATGTGTCGTACATGCGTTCAGCAAGCGAGAAATAGCCACCTTTTACATACCAGACACCTTCTGCTTGTTCCCGGTATGGAATCAAACCGTAAATCGATGGTGTCGTATAAGGGTTTCCGCCGATATAAAATGTTGGGAAACTGTACGCCATGCGCAAATATTTACTCTTGAAGTATCTTTTCAAATGGTCGTGTGCAGTCTCTAGAGCGTGCATCTGTAATAATGGACGCATCATGTCTGGGTGCAACAACTCCGTCTTCCGACGATAACCACGTTCTAAAAATTTCGATACACTCGTCTCATAATCCTTTTCTTTTTGATGCATGAATTCATAAAATCCACGACCTTCACCGAATTGACGTTCGATCGCAATCGCTTGATCCACGACATCTGCTACTTTCGTGACGACCGTACCATCGTCGAAGTGAAGGTCATACAATGGATCGACACGTTCAAGTTCTACTCCCGTCACTCTGGCTTCTGCCAACTGCTCTTTTAACTTGCCTGGCATCAAGACAATCGTCGGACCTTCATCGATGCGGCCACCCGATTCAAAATCGACGGATCGTAATCGACCTCCAACATGCGCTTCTTTTTCAAAAATCGTAATCTCGACTCCGGGATGTCTTGCTGTCAGCAAAAGCGCTGCATGCAGTGTACCGACACCGGCTCCTACGAATCCTATCTTCATGTCCGCACCCCTTCTTTTTTGAGCACGAGTTCTGCCGTGATACGCGCGGATTCGAAAATCGTTGGTAATCCGCTACCCGGATGTGTGCCACCTCCGACGAGATACAGGTGATCAAGCTCTTCAAATTGATTATGCGGTCGGAAATACATCATCTGTGTCAACTGATGACCAAGATTGAACGTCGCGCCTTGATGAATCCCCATCGCTTCCCAGTCGTCTGGCGTGAACATCTCTTCGACTTCGATTGCCGCTTCAATCCCTTGATACGGTGAACGCGTTTCAAGAGCGTCCAGAACACGACGACGTAGTTTCGGTCCTTCGATCGACCAATCCAGTTCCGAGTAATTGTTCGGCACTGGCACTAGGACATACATAGCAGACTTGCCTTCAGGTGCTAGTGTCGGATCAAGGACAGATGGATTTTGGACATAGAATGAAAAGTCATCCGATAATTCTAAAGTCTGCGTCATCTCGCGAACATTTTTCTCATAGTCCTCTGCGAAGTAGATCGTATGGTGTGGTGCATCGAACGTCCGATTGACACCAAGGTATAACATGAACGTCGAACACGAGAATTTTTTACGGTCAATTTTTGGTCGGGACCATTTTTTCAAAACCCCTTCCGGCACCAGATGATTCATCGCATGTGCGAAATCGGCACCGATGATGACTTCATCGAATAACTCATGTTGACCTGACTCGAGGATGACTCCTTCTACAGCTTTTCCGTTTAAAATCAATTGTTTGACGCCCACACCTAACTGTACGGTTCCGCCTAGCTCCTCGATCGCACGTTGCATTGCAAGCGGTATTTGATGCATCCCGCCAATCGGATGGTGGACACCGTAAGCATGTTCCATGTAAGACAAGATCGAAAAACCACCCGGACATTCCCAAGCTGACATGCCTAAGTATTTCGCTTGGAATGTAAAAGAATACTTCAATTCTTCGCTCGTGAAGTAATCGGATAAGACATCATAAAGCGATCGTCCGAGCGATAGGCGTGGAAGTGCCGTTAAGACACGCGGTGATAAGTAATCCGTCAGCCGATCGTGACGCGTCTGTAAGATTGGCATGAGTTTTCCAAGCTTAAGTGCTTGCTCTGCCATGAATCGATCATACCCTTCTCCGTTTCCAGGAAATTGTCGCTCGATTGCCTCTTTCATCCGGTCCCGATCCGTCGTCATCGTAAACTGTTCTGTTCCGCCTTTAAAGTAGAGCGTATACATCGGATCAAGTGCCTTTAAATCTAAATAATCTTCTAATCGTAAACCGGCTTCTTGAAAAACGTTTTCTAAAATATGCGGCATATTAAGGAATGTTGGTCCTCGATCGAACGTATAGTCACCTAGCTTGACGGCAGAAGTTCGTCCACCGACTTGCGTTTGTTTTTCGTAAACGGTGACGTCTACTCCTTTTCCTGCTAATAACAAGGCACATGCAAGTCCCCCAGGTCCTGCTCCTATCACGGCTACGCGTCGCTTCACCCAAATCTCTCCTTTTTATCTCTCATCGTTTCAACTATTATACTAAGCACATAGTAAATGCGACAAATTTGAACTGTCTTCCAACTGTAAAAACGCCAGACTTCGCTTAGGAAGTGGCGTTTGCAGTGACGATATACCAGGCACCTTCTTTTAAGAATGGTGCGATCGAAATATTTCCAAACCCAGCTTTTGATAGATCCTCTTTTAATTCTTCCTTGCTTGGCAATGGATACAGATTCTCATGCAACGTCATGAAGGCATTGAATGCTGCTGAGAACGGCGCACCATGTGAACTATCACGTAATGGTGTGACGAGAATGACTGTCCCATCATCTTTAACGAAACGACGGACTCCCTCGAGAAGAGCAAGACGTTCCGGTTGTGGGAAGTAATACAAAATATTATTCATCATGACACCATCGTAGGTCTCTTTAACGTCGAAAGTCTTAATATCTCCGACGACGAAGTCAATCTCACCGCTTGTATCCCGTCGTTTTGCTTCTGCAATGACAGATTCTTCAATATCAATTCCGGCGAGTCGTAAGTCTGGCAATGCCTCGTGAATTTTACGGAGATATCCACCATAAGCACAACCAATATCAAGTAGTGAGGTCAGATTACGACTCCGAATGATATGACGTACGGCTGGAAATGCGACGGTTTCGACAAGCGCTGACGTTTCAGCAACGATGTCGCCATGTTCTTCCCCGTTAAAGACTTTCTGTTGTCCCTCTTCCAAAAATTGTGGATAAGAGAACAAGGCAGGTAAATGTAACTCCATCATCTCAGACAACATGAAACCGATACTGCGATCGTCTGATTGAGAAAGTTCCGGCAATACATGGCGTGTCGCCGTATAACGTAAATCTTTTTTCTTTAAATGACCAACAGCGACGCCGACTTCGAACCAGCGGGATAACGCTTCCTGTGTCAGCGGACGTTGCATCCGTAGTTGCGCTTCCGCCTGAGTCGCTCCCGATTGAAGAGCATCGAATAAACCATATTTATAACCGATATATCCATGCCAGAGTGGTAACACCGGTTCTGCGCGTTTCATCCATTTCCGTGCCCGGAAGACCTTCGTCCATTCCTTCAACTGTGCCACAAGCGTTCCCCTCTCTACTGTGTAATACATCCCTTTTCCCAAATAACAACCACTTGTAAACAAAAATTACTAGTGGACACGACAAAAAGAGTCCTTTCAACCTGTAAGGTCGAAAAGGACTCTTTGATTTCGTATGAACTTAGAAGAACTTCATACCGTATGGAAGCGAATAACCAAGGAATACTGTCACAAGGACAAGCACGATGAACCCGATGACGAAACCGGAATAGGCTTTTCCTTTTTTGACACGAACGAGTGTCAATTCTCCAAAGATGAGCGTCAAAAGACCTGCTGTGATCTTCGCATGATAGAGTGGGTCTGGATTTTCAGACATCCCCATGATTTTAATGTACAGGTAAAGACCTGTCGCGAACGTCAATAAAAGCAGAAGACGGAACGCCATATGAATGCCTTTTGCGGCTTTCTTATTGTTCTTGTACATCGAAAACGCAACGAAGAACGTAACCAATAAAAGTATCCAAAGTAAGACGTGTGTGTGAACGAATGCTGTGATTGGCATTTCATTTCCTCCTTTCTTTTCCTATTTCATCGTATCTGATTTCCGTAAGAACACCTAGTGTTATTTTGTTGCTATATGGTTTTTTCAGGAGATTGTCACATGTGTAGACTGAACGAGTGGGAATTTGACAGTGAAAAGACTCCCTTCCCGTACGACTGACTCGACATGAATTTCTCCCCCATGACCGGTGACGATTTCCTTACAAATGGCTAGACCTAGACCCGTACCACCGATTTTGCGACTGTCCGAATTGTCGACGCGATAGAATTTTTCAAAGAGACGACTGAGCGATTGTTCTGGAATCCCAATCCCCTCATCCCGGACTTGAAGAATGACTTGATCAAGTGATGTCGTCAGTACGACATCAATCGCACCACCAGATGGCGAGTATTTCACCGCATTATTCAATAAATTATTGAGCAATTGTCTGATTTTTTCTTCATCTGCTTCAATGACAGGCAATTGATCTCCTTCATGACGGAACGTAATCCGATGGGCTTGTGTCGAAGCGGCATAAAATTGTGTCGTTTCTTCAGCAATCGCATGAACGTTCACGGATGCTTTCTTATAGGATTGTGTGCCCGACTCCATGCGCTGGACATCTAAGAAATCATTGACGAGATTCGCAAGACGTTCCGTTTCGGAATGGATCGTCCGCAAATACCGATCTTGGCGTGATTCTTCAATATCTCGGTTGAGCATGAGCTCTGTAAAGCCGTAAATCGAAGAGAGCGGCGTCCGAAGTTCATGAGACACGGTCGAAACGAGCTCTGATTTCAAACGGTCCATTTCAGTCTCTTTCGTCACATCACGCATGACAAGCATCGTTCCTTTATGCACCTGATGGATCTGAATCACCTCGACGTAAAATTGAATGAATACTGTTTCGTTTCGAATCGAGAACTGTAGACTATCCGTCGGTAATTCTCCACGAAGAACTGAATCAACATATCGACTGAAGGTTTCCGGTTCATCGACTACGGATTGAATGACTTCTAAACATGTTTGAAGTGTTTCTTGTTCTGCCTGGACACCATATTGCAATTCTGGGAATAGATCGTATAGCGGTCGATTGACGAAGACCTCTTCTTTCCCTGGCTCAAGATAGATGACAGCCTCTCGAATCGAATCGAGAATTCGCTCCGTCTTCGCTTTTTCTTTCGTCATCTCGTCAAATAGACGCATTCGCAAGAGCGATAGTGACAGTTGACGAGAGAAGGACATGACGTCTCGCATCTGTTCATTCGTGAACTGATCACGGTAACGGACAAGGTAAATATACGCGATGATATCATCTGCCGTTGGATCGAGAATCGGCACAGCCGTTTCATACATATAGTACGGATACGGTAATGGATGATTGCTCGCGACTTGTTTAGAAGAATGAACTGGGGTCTTCAGCGATTCTGCTCGTTTCAACAGTGACGCATCATTTTGAAGCAACTGTTCTGCCAGTTCATCCGTCATCCCGTAAGTGACGACAGAATAACTATCTTCCTCATCCACGAACACCAATGCACCGATCTCCGAATCCGTGATCGTGACGAGCTTCTCGATGATTTCGGGATAAGCGGTCAATGACTCACGTGCCGCAAGTGTCTCGGTTAAATCATTCCGGTACTGGAGATGCTGTTCATTTCGCATCGTCAGCTCTAATGCTTCTTCAAGCTCTTGCTGTTGTGCTTGCAATTCTTCTTGCTGAGCTTGCAGTTCTTCCTGCTGCGCCTGCAACTCTTCATTTTTTGCTAATAGGTGCTGTTTGTTTTCAGAAATCGAACTCGCCATCTGGTTGAATGATAACGCCAGAATACCAATTTCATCTTTACGATTTGGTACTTTGACGCTCGAGACATCCTCACCATTCGCAAGCCGTTGACTGTTTTTGACGAGAGACAATAATTCTATCGTGATCCGGCGGATGAAGGGGTAGATGAAGAAGATCAAGACGGCAATCAAGACGACGATATTCGCTAACCAAATCAGTTGTGTCGTTCGGATTTCCCGTTCTAATTGATCACTTGTCCGTTGTGCCCAATCTTCCAAAAATTCACGATAGCCACCGAGTGCTAATTCACTTTTATTAATCTCTGATAATACATCGATGTTTCCTTGACTATCTAACTGGATTTGACCTTCAGCTAACAACTTTTGACCGAGTGGTAGTTCAGCAAGCGTCGTTCCTTTTAAGAAAGACTCCGTGACATCTCCTGATTCTTTCGCTTTGACATAGGATTGAACAAGCGGCAAGATGGCATCGAAATAATAACCATATAATTCTCTCGAGGACTTGGCGAATGCCTTTCCTTGATCGTAGATCGCATTTTTTTCGAACCATTCTGTCTGCTGATCAATCTTATCTTGTTGGGCCATGACCTGATTATATAAATCCGCATTTCCCATCAAGGCATATCCGCGCATGTTGAACTGGACATCTTGCCACTCTTCCCATAAGGCACCTGCCCGTGCACTTCGATCACGGATGTCTTCTAACTTCGCCCGGGTCGCCTGCAGTTTCGTGTCGGTGTAGTTGTAGACGATCAATGATGAAATCATCAATGTAGCTAATACGACATAAAAGGAAGCCATGAGTTGGCGTCCGATTTTTCGATTAATCCACTTTGTGATCACTCAGTATTCCTCCTACTACATCAATCAACTCTAGAGGACTAAAAGGTTTTGAGAAGAAATAGTTCGCACCGATTTCTTCCGCGCGTTCCCGGTCGGATTGTTGACTTTTAGCCGTCAACATCATGATTTTTAAGTGTTGCTTATCCGGATGTTGTCTGACTTTTTCGATGACTTCGATTCCTGTCATTCCAGGCATCATGTAATCGAGTAGAACAAGATCGTATTCAGCGTTCATGATTTTTTGATACGCTTCGTCCCCGTCCGTCGCTTCATCGATCGTATACCCTTCATCTTCCAGTGTATCAAGTACCAACATGCGTAAGACATCTTCGTCTTCTGCTAATAAAATACGTGCCATCTATTAAAACCTCCCAAAATTATCCATCATTAAAGTGACATATCTTCTTTATTTTACACAGTTCCTTCACAATAAGAAACGGAAATCACTTCATACGCTGATTTTATCCCTTTATTCCTCATCCCTCTTTCGACCTATACTAAAACCTCCCTTGTCTCCACCAGAAGTAGGAGGACAAGGGAGGTCTCAATCGCAAGATGAACCGATTAAACTAAATCAATCGTTTCTTCTAAAGCAAACGCATAGATGACCTTGCGTGAAATTTGAATATGAAGAATCGCTTCTAACGCTTCTTGATACAGATTCAACTGAGTTGCGTACCGATCTCGTAACACATCAGCAGGTGTCTGTCCGACTTCCGTCGTGACGATTTGATCCGATTTATAATCGAGCAAGATATAGGACTCCCCATCCTGAATCAAACAGTCGACGATTCCTTGCATGACTGCGTCATCCACTGGGCCCGTCCAGTCTTTCCGGAAACGCGATGCCCCGATCTTATAAGTGAACGGCAACTCCCGATAGACGTGGTTCGTCCGTAATCGTTCGCTGAACAATTGTCCAATTTCAGAGTCGAGGAATCCTTGTAACTGTGCTGTTGCTTCCCGCATCGTCGTCGCTTCAATCGGCGTAATGCGTTCCGTTGTTTCCCACTGATCAATTTGTTGCGACATCAATTCGTCCGGTTCATACAATTGCATCGCTAAGTGTAAGACCGTTCCTCGTTCCGCCCCACTTAAAACAGGTCCGAGGAATTGTGGCGTTCGGTAATACGTCGTCTGGCGATATGTCGTTTCGAATGCTGCACGTTCCAGCTGTTCCGCGCGCTTCAGTTCCGTGACGGTCTGTTTTGCTGCTGTCTCTGTCGCGAGCAGATGCGGATACTGATACGAAAATGCCGCTTCGACAATTTCTTTGACTGATGAATTAATGGGTACATCGATTTTTTCAAGCTTCTGGACGTGCTCAAGTTGCTCCACGAGTGTTGAGATTTCTTGATACGGCGCTAATTCCTCTAATGACATCACACGGATTGACCACTCCGTCTCATCCGGACGCAGTAAACTACTACGTAAGACTGCCGGAACGACCCATTCCGCATAACTCTTCGCTTGGCGTCGATCATTTTCAGGTAGTAAGACTTCATCTGGTGGCGTCATCTGCCAGGTCGCCATTTGATCTTCTAAATCCTTAACTGTCCCGACGAGAATCAGCTTTTCCTTCGCTCGAGTCATCGCAACATACAAGACGCGCATCTCTTCTGCTTTCATTTCTCGATCCATTTCTCGGCGAATGACTTCTTTCAAGAGTGTCCCAGATCGTAAACGACGAATTGAATCAATCGCATCCAGGGCAATGCCATATGTCTTATGCAACTGAATCGCCTGCATTTGATCCTGCTTGTTGAATTGCTTCGTCAATTGACTGACGATCGTAACGGGGAACTCGAGTCCTTTTGATTGGTGGATCGTCATGATGCGAACGACGTCCTCGTCTTCTCCAAGCGAACGGGCTTCCGCGAAGTCTTCTCCTCGTTCAATTAATCGATTGATTAGACGAAGGAAACGATATAGTCCACGATAACCGGACGTCTCATATTGCTTCGCTCGCTCATATAAGGCGTTCAAGTTGGCTTGACGACTTCTTCCTCCGGCGAGACAGCCGACGTACTCAAAATAGCCGGTCTGATCAAAGAGCGATCGAATGAAGGCTGGTAGGGCACTCCCACGCGCTTCAGTTCGCCATGCTTGAATCTGACGGATGATTTCATCCATTCGAATTCCGAGTGCTGATTCCTCTGCCGCCATCGCGAGCGCTGCCTCATAAAAGCTTCCTTCTTTTTGTTTTGCTCGAATCCGTCCTAAATCTCGATCCGCCACCCCAAAAATCGGCGATCGTAACAAACTCGCGAATGGAATGTCTTGAAGTGGATTATCGATCGTCTTGAGCAATGCCATCATGATTTGAATTTCCGTCGCTTGGAAGTACCCGCCCGTCGTATCCGCATAGACCGGAATCTCATACTGTTCGAGCACTTCGACAAGCGCTTGGACACGCTTACCACGCGACCGTGCTAAGACAACGATATCGCGGTATTCACACGTTCGGAATCGGTTCGCTTTCGCATCGTAAATCAAATGTGGATGCTTCGAATCAACGAGTTCTAAAATTCGCGTTGCAATCGCTCGTGCTTCAACCTCTTCCTTTTCACTATCAAGTGGATCAATCAAAAGTAATTCAGGTGCCACTTGCTCCGATTCGAGATAACTCAGATTCCCGAGTCGAAGGTGCGCGGCTTCATCGTAATCAATCTCCCCGACCGTCTCATCCATCACTTGGCGGAAGATTTGATTCGTTCCATCCAGCACTTCAAGACGACTCCGGAAGTTTTTTGTTAAATCGATCCGGGTACCTACATCGGTCTGCTGGAATCGTTTGAATTTCTCAAGGAACAGTCCTGGCTCTGCATGACGAAATTTATAGATGGATTGTTTGACATCACCGACCATGAAGAGATTTCCTGTCGCCTCATCTGTTTGCGAGACCAATTGGATGATACGTTCCTGAACCTCGTTCGTATCTTGATATTCGTCGACGAGTACTTCGACGAAACGTTCCTTCAGAAGTTTTGCCACGTCTGACGGTTGTCCTTCGTCCGTCAAGATCTCTAATGCAAAATGTTCAAGGTCCGAAAAATCGACGATACCACGTTGTTGTTTCGCTTCAAGATAATCGCTTGCAAATTGACGTACAAGTGTCACGATCGTCTCCACGTGTCGCAGCTGCGACCGCAAGTCCTCCAAGTAATCGACACCAGTCTTTTGGACGAACAGCTCTTTCATTTTCTTGAACTCCGCTACGAGTCGCGTCCGCTCTACTTGAAACGGTTTAATTCCTTCATCCCCGCGTGGACTCTTCCAGCGACCAAATTCTACTGCTTGAAACGCAAGCGCAACCATCGACCAGTGGCGTCCTGACGTTTCAAGTGAGGTAAAAGGAGTAATATCCTGCCGCATCATCTGTCCCATTTCCGTGTATCCGGACTGCTCTAATTCAAAAGCAAGTTCTCGATAACGTCCCAATAGATTCGATAACGTCTCCCATTCCAGTTCGACCAATCGTTGCATGAGCGGAGAATCATCCGGGTCAATCGGCTGATCGTACTGACTGATTAAATGTGCATAAAAGGCTTCCGGATCCGGTAAGGATCGAGAGAAACGGTAGAGGTTCGAAATCAGCGAAAGCATCGCTTGATCGTCCCTGTCTGACGTATAACTATCAATCAAATCATAGAATCCCGGATCCTCAGAAGCATAGAACGACTCAAAGACCGCTTCTAAGACATCGTCTTGTAATAACAGTAATTCAGATTCATCGGCAATCCGAAACGCAGGATCCAGACCAATCCGGTAATAATTCTCGCGGAGAATCGACAAACAGAACGAATGAATCGTCGTAATTTGTGCCCGGTTCATCAATTGACGCTGTTTTTTCAAATACAAATCGTCCGGTGCTTCTTTGATGCGCTGGTCCATGACCTCGATGACCCGCGTCTTCATCTCACGTGCTGCCGCATTTGTAAAGGTAGCAACGAGAATCCGATCCGCCGACAACTCATCTTCGGGATCAATCAATCGTTGCGTCAGCCGTTCAACGAGGACCGCTGTCTTCCCTGATCCCGCTGCAGCTGAGACTAGGATATTTCCACCTCTAGCTGAAATGGCTTGTTGTTGTTCTTCTGTCCAACGCACACTCATTCTTCTTCCTCCTTCAACCGTTCCAGCACTTCTTTTTCAGACATCGGTTTTAATGGGCGATACTGATTCCCGAGTGACTCATCGAATTGACAGACCGATCGGTATTCGCAGAAGCTGCAAGGTGTCCGTTCCTGATAATCAAATGGATTGATGGCGATATCTCCATCATAAATATCCTGGCTGCTGTCTTTTAACGCCTCCCATGCATGGTCCATCAGCGCCGATAAATCCTCCTCCTGCACGACACCTTTCGTCTGCGTCTTATGCAATCCGTTTTTCGTGAATGTCACTTTGACGAGTGGTGATTTTTTTCGTTCATCGTACGCAATATGATCCATCGCCCGTAGTACCTCATCATTCTCGAGAATGATGCCTTGCATCTGATAAGACTCGAGTAATAGTCGATTACGCTCTTCTTCATCAGCCGATAAATCGCCCCGTAACATCGGATTTTTGACGTGGAAATACAACGCACCAGCTGGTTTCGCCTGCTGTTGATACAATAACTCCGACTGTTCTACGACCGTCTTCAAATAAAGCAACATCTGAATCGCAAGCCCATAATAGATTTCCGCAAAATCTAGTCCTCGAGCACTTGATTTGTAATCAATGATTCGAACGTATAGCTGATCACCGATCGTCGCCTGATCAATCCGATCGATGCGACCCGTGAATTCAATTTCTGTTCCATCTGGTAACGTAAAGCGTAATGGCGGAAACGTAGCGTTTCCAAAACTGATTTCAAATAAGTCGGGTTCAAAATCTGTTCGTTTTGCTTGTTCAACAAGCATTTTAGCTGTTTGCTCCACGACATCAGTCAATTTTTTCTTGATATATCCGAACCGACTCGAACTCATCAAGATTGCATTCTGAATTTCTGGTGTCACCTTTTCGACAGCTTCCTTCGCAAGTGTGCCGCACGTCTCGCCATCGATCTCGCGCCAGTGTCGTCCAGAAGCTTTAATACTAAGCGATAGATCATTTAATGCACCGTGGAACAGATTTCCGATATCCGGTGCTTCAAATTTATACAGTTTTCGCTCGCGTAAACGAAGACCATACCGTGCAAAATGCTTATACGAGCAGGCGTTATAGGTCTCAAAACGCGAAACGCTCGCTTGCAGTGAATCACCATATAGACGATGCGCCAACCCTTCCGGCAACGCTTCCGCTTGATTTTGATAGAACAAGGCACTCGAGAATAACCCCATCCGTTCACGTCCCTGTCCGTTTTCGAGAAGCGTATTGTACACCTCGAACCAAATCGGCTGAATCGGATAACGTCGTTGAAGACGCCGGAGTTCAATCGCTGTCGCTGCTGCCGCACGCTCTGGACTCGTCACGAAATCCAGTTGTTCTTGCGGTGCGTGTTCCCCTGCTTCCGCAAAGTGTGTTTTGATCGGACGATCGAGCAACAGTTGTCGTTTTAATTGTTTTGTGATCGCTGCCGGCTGAAGCGCCTTTCCTTCTTCATCGACAAGTGCGTAACTAACATACAAGGCTTCACTTGGAGCCATCATCCCTTGATACAGGTAAAACAGCTCATCATCAAACACATCAAGAGATGCTTTTCCAACCGGAATACCGTGTTCATGTAAAAAGTCATGATCATTTTCGGACAGTAACTTTGATTGATCTTGAACGAACGGAATCAGACCATCATTCGCCCCCAGTAAAAAGACGACTTTTACTCGTTGTAATCGTCCACGGACATAATCCGTCGCGATGACTTGATCGAGCGATGGCGGAACAAGTGCAAAACGAAGGCTCTCAAGTCCTGTCTCGACCATCTGGACGAACAAGTCCGTTGATAAGGTATGGTCAGGCGCAGCAGCTTCTAGCTGTTCGAATAGATGAAGTATCGCTTCGTATACTTGATCGTGCTCTCGAGCAACAAGTAATTGATCCTGCTCTAGTGCCTGCTTACGCCATTCCATTAAACGCTCTGCAATTTTTTGTTCTTCGAGGAATTGATAAAGACCTTTCGTATACGCGCTCATGGTCTTCGCCTGCTTCAGCCGACGGTGCAACGGTTCAATCAAGTCGACGACGAATGTTCGTAAATGGTTCAGTTCTTCTTCTTGCGCAAGCTCCTCTTCTGTTAAACGAACTTCCTCTGCTAGGCGTCGCTTTAATTGCCATGGTTGTTGCCACATCGACCCTTTGATGCCGCGTTCGAGCACGAACGTCTCGAAACGATCGAGCGCTAGACGCGCATCTTCTGCCGGAATCGGCAAGAGCTCCGTCTTCAGTAAACGAAAGACCGTTTCCTCCCGATAACCCGACGTTACGATGTCTAAAGCAGATTGAATCAAGTCAACGAGCGGATGATGAACCATCGACTCACGTTGATCCAAGAAATATGGAACATCATACATGTGGAAGGCTCGTTCCAAGTGATCCGCATACGGCTCAAGATGTCGCACGACGAATGCCATCTCATGAAACCGATACCCTTTTTGTCGAACGAGTTGAATCGCTTTTCGGACAGCTGATTCTGCTTCAACTTGACGGTTAACTGCAGCTGTCATCTGAAAGCCGTCAACGTCATGATCGACAGGAGGATATCCTGGTTTTAACAAGGCCTGCTCCAAATATCGTAATCCTTCTGATTGAAACTTGATTGGTTGATCGTATAAGATTTCTTCGTATGGAATCGAAAGCTCTTGCATTTGTCCGATCAACTGCATGTAGCACCGCTGAGACACACCAAAAGACGTTTGTTTGGCGTAAGGATCCTTTGCATCCATCGTAAAACTGATATGCATCTCATTTACTCGCTGCATCAAAGCAAGGAGTACTTGTTGTTCCTGAAGCGAAAACTCATAAAATCCGTCGACGATGATCGTCGCTTGATCCAGTCGCGCTTTCGGAAGCAATTCAAGTAACGTCGTATAATAATCATCTGCATGAAGTGCCTTATCGACGATTCGTTCCGTAAAGCGCTCATAAATCAACGCAAGATCGTTCAATTTCGGTGATCGTTCGAGAGAACGATCACTCACTTGACGCAACATGTCTGGCTCAATCAACGAGCGTTTAAACGACGCGATGAGTTCATCAAGTCCTTGGAAAAATCCTGGCATGTTTTTCGTACGCTTAAAAATCTTTAACTCGTCTTCTGATTCTTCAACGACTTGTCTGAGTAACAACTGCGTTCCTGTCTCATCGAGAAATGGAATCGCTTGATTTCCATAATCTCGTAAAATATGAAACGCAAAGCGCTTTAAACTCATGACTTCGAGACGCACGAGTCCCGCAAGCCGTTCATCTGTCGCAATCCGACGCTCCATTTCAAATGACATCTGATCTGGCACGATGAAATACATCTTCTCGCCTAGCGGTCGTTGCTCGAGTTCTTGTACGACGCGCTCGATCAATCGTGTCGTTTTTCCACTACCGGCACGACCAATATGCATATGGTTCATCTAGAAAACCTCCTCTACGTTTTTAACTATCATTATTATCGCACAAATAAGAACAAATGTACTGTTTTCAACGCGTGTCTTTTCGATGTGGATTTGCTATAATCAGAACACATCCTAATGTAAGGCAGGTGATGATCCTTGTCGCTTTATGAAATGCTTGGAGGAGAGCAAGCACTCACCTCTTTGATTCGCTCGTTCTATCATCAAGTCTATCATGATTCCTTATTGCGTCTGTTATTCCCTGATGATCGACACCGTGTCGAACAGGCACAACTCGTCTTCTTGACTCAATTGACGGGAGGACCACGCGACCCGGATCAACCGCCAACGAGTTTAGCGATGATTCATCGTCTGTTACCGATTCAAAAAGAGCATGCCATTCGCTGGTTAGAATTGATGGAAGTGGCTTCTCTTGAGACGATCCCGAATGAAGACGCACGACTCCAACTCCTCGAACGGTTGCGGATTGGCGCAATGAATGTCTTGCGTGTTTGCGAAGCACACCAGATGGACTGAGGGATTTTTCTTTCTCATCTGTCCATTTCCATGTAAAATGATAAGCGGAGGCGATAAAACATGACGGAAGAACAAGAACAACGACCAGAACTCGTGAAAAATGCGATTGAGCAAGCAGAAGCATCGACGAACGAGGATGACACGCTCGAGGAAGAGCAAACCGAAGAACAAAAAAAGTTAGACCACATTAAAGGGCTCGTCACACTTGAACGTGGTTCCGACTACTATCGTGTCGTTTTTTATGACGACCATAAACACTTGATTTTCAAGGAACTCGATTACGACCGTGTCGACTTCGTAGGTCGTTTCTACAACGATAGCTTTGATCCAACGAATCTTTCGGAGCTAGAAGAAATCGCAGACAAAGCACTCTCGACTTCTTTACGGAAACGATTCCTTTAAGGCGTAAAAGAAGCCGTACTCCAACTGGAGACGGCTTCTTTTTTATTGTTCAGATTGTTTTTTCTTCCGACGAAGAACGTAAGCAAGAACACCACCTGCGACAGCGATTCCTGTTGCTGCCAAAATTGGTAATAAGACTTTTTTGTTAGATGATAGTTTTTGTTTAACTTGCTCAAGGCGCGACTCATTCGTCTCCTTCAAGGCGATAGATGTCCGTCGGTTCATCGTGACATGCTTCGCTGCATCCGTCACGACGATTCGTTTCGTGACCCAACGGCGATTTCCAGCATCATCGACGACCAGTTGTCGCGCGCGTTTAATTCCTTTGATTCGTTTACCCGGTGTATTTTCCGGTCGTACGATGCGGGAACTGATAAAGCGTCTGCCACCTGTCGCACCGAATCCAGGCTGTAATTTCCGGCGATTTAACCATTCATATGATTCATTCATCGTGTCGCGGTAAAAGTTACCGCTTCACCTCCCTATGATTTCTCTCTCTAATTCTTTCTCCTTACGTAAGTAAGATTCCTGTTATGTGTTTCCACTTTTCACCGATTCTTAAACTCAGGCATCTGGAAACGGCGTTGCATCTCATATGCCAGTTCCAACGTTTTGATACGTTGTCTCTCAATGCTGTACGCAGAGACATCCGTATCAATGCATTGACCCGTCTGAAATTCCACCTGTACTTTACCAGACTTTTTCTGAACGGTCTTCATCTGCTTGAAGTTGATCCAGATGCATTCCGCTTTTTCTTTAGCCGTCGTCGGAAAGAAAATCGTCTGTGCCTGCCAATCCACTAAAACAGGTGTCTTTCGATTAGGACCAAGAATATGTCGTGCCGCTTCAATCCTTCCACGCATGGACGAACCAAAATACAAACAGGATTCTTCAATCAATTTAATCGGATGACCATCTAAAATACTTTCAGAATGTTCCTTGATGACGAGTGTCTGAGGTTCTCCGTACTGACCATATTGCGGGATCAAGGCTAACGTTTCTTCCGTAACTGGGTATGACATATTCTTCGCTCCCTTCCTGGACTACATTGGTTATATCAAATAATCAGTTACTTTGTTTAGCCCATCCGGTTATTTCCTAATATTAAAAACGAGATCCAAAGATCCCGTTTTTAATATTTCTCCGTCTTACTTTCATTTTGATTCTCAATTTGTTCGATGAAGTGCCTTGGAAAATTAAAAATCACACAAACTTTTCCTTCACCATTTCCCCCAGTACGATTCTCGATCGCTACCGTACCATCGTGACGCTCAACGATCCGTTTGACGATGTAGAGACCAAGCCCAAACTTTCCTTCCTTACCGCGTGAGAATTGATGAAACAGCGGCGAAGAGTCATCAAGCGGCGGTCCATCATTTTCGATTTCGATATGAACCTGATCCGCCGTCCCAGACAATCGGATGTCAATTCGTGTTTCAGCATAACGAATCGCATTATCCATGACATTCTCAAGTGCAACTCGTAATTGTTCCCCCTCACCAAGGACGATTCCCGCTTCTCCACTAACATGCCATTCGAGTGACTTCGTTCCGGAAAAACGATTTTTCAGGAGATGTACCATCCGGTCAATATCGACATTATCCCACGTTGAACGATCGAGCTCGAAATAGTCGAGCTTCGTGACGTAAAGTAGGGCTGCGACTTTTTTCTCCAATCGCTCCGCTTCCTCATCAATGACCGATACGGATCCGGTTAAATCACCATCTGGATAGATGCCATCCGAAATGGACTGGGCATAACTTCGAATGACCATGATCGGCGTCTTCAAATCATGTGAGATATTTTGAAGCAATGATTTCTGTGCCTTATCCTGCTTTTCAAGATCCATTCGCATCGCATCGACGGATCGTGCCAGTCGTCCGATTTCATCCCCACGATCGAGCGGAAGTGGTGTATCCCATTTTTGAGCCGCTATTTTCCCGACCGCTCTCTCGATCTCAACGAGTGGATGTGTCAGACGGCGCGCCAACCAAAAGGCAATGAATAACGTGAAGATACTACCGATGATGACGACAAATCCAATTTTCGAGAACAGCTGTGTAATTAGTTCTTGCCGATAAGCATCCCACACGTAAGAGACACGATAGTACGTTTCGCCGCTAACCTCAATTTTACGAATACTATAATAGACGTCTTCTTTATCAAGACGCGTCGTATACTTTGCTGTAACGGTCTTTTGATCAATCGCATCACGATACATCTGATTGATCAACTGCTGCGGGGCACCACCGTAGTAGAGTTTTCCGTTTTTTGAGAGGAGCAGAATATTGACGGAACGGGACTCCTGCTTCCGACGATCGAATTCAATCGGATTATCTTGTAACATCTCAATGACAGAAGCATCTTTCGAGAAGAAGACTTCACTATTTTCAAGTGTCGAATAGACCTGTTCATCAATGAAATTTCCGATTGATGAACGGATGACAAGGAGAATGACTGCAGAAAGTGTGACGATGACGAGCAGAAACATCGCCCAAATCTGAAATCCGAGACTGCGGTTTTTCATGCAGACACCAGACGATAGCCGATGCCATAAATCGTTTCGAGTTCCAGTTTTGATAATTTCTTACGGACACGCCGAACAAGGTCATCGACGACCCGGTCCGAACCAAAATAATCGTCGCCCCAGACGCTGACGAGAATCTGCTCGCGTGACATTGGCGTCCCTATTTGTGTTGCGAATAAAATCAACAAATCATATTCTTTCGACGTCAAATCGATTTCTTTACCATTCTCCTCGATGATTCGTTTCTCTGGATAAATCATATAATCCCCGTACTGGATGACACCGCTCTTCGGCGTCGCATACGTTCGTGCCAATATTTTTTTTACACGGATGACGAGTTCTCGTGGAAGAAACGGCTTCGCGATATAATCATCTGATCCCATCTCGAGACCGATGATCTTATCGATGTCCTCATCACGCGCCGAGATGAAGATGACAGGTGTCGTCTCATCATGTGCCTTGATCCGCTTAATCAATTGAAAACCATCCATATCCGGCAACATGATGTCTAATATCCATAGATCCGGCTTTTCTACGATGGCAGAGGCTGCCGCCTCACCGGACGTAAACGATTTGACCTGCCACCCTTCTTGCTCCAAATATTTCACGAGTACACGATTTAAGTTCACTTCATCATCAACTAAATAGATTGTATGCATGGCTCTCACTCCTCGACTAATGTGCTTTGTTTCAGTGTATCAAAGGAATTCCGCAAAATTATGGGAGAGTGGATAATAATTCAAAAAAACCTTTCTTTTCAAAAGAAAAGAAAGGCGAAGTCATAAATTTTCTATTATTTGACGAGACGGAGCGCTGGATACGCTACTTGCTCGCTCTTTGAAGTCGCAGGTGCCACCTGTTGACGCCGTTCCATTTTTACGACGTGCGTCAAAAATCCAACGCCGCCTCCTAGTAATACCGTTACACCCGTCATTAATAGAATCTCCATTTTCTTCGCCACCTTTTCCATCGCAATTGATAATCAGTATCATCCTCAAACTGACTATAGCATGCTCAATCGAAAATGAGAAGCGTTCTCATGAAATTAATCGTCTAAAAACTTTTGTTGTTCCAGTTCATGGCGTTTTCGAATGATTTCCTTCCAATCGAATTGTCCCTGTTCCAGTCCATTGATTAAAATTTCAGCAGTTCCGACGTTCGTCGCGAGTGGCAAATCGTATACGTCGCATAATCGAATGAGTGCCGAGACGTCCGGTTCATGCGGTTGCGCCGTCAGTGGATCCCGTAAAAAAATCACGATATCGATTTTCCCTTGCGCCACGAGCGCTCCGATTTCCTGATCCCCACCGAGTGGACCTGACTTACAGCGATGGACGTGCAGATCGGTTGCTTCCATGATCCGTTGTCCGGTCGTTCCTGTCGCGTATAATGTATTTTTCTTAAAGAATGCGGCGTAAGCCCGTGTAAAGCCCATCATCTCATCCTTTTTCTCATCATGTGCAATCAATGCGATATTCATTCGTATCCCCTCCTTCTTGTCTATGCACAGAAAAAGAACTTCAGAAACCTGAAGTTCTTGAGACAGTCATGAATTCGTCGGCTGTTTCTTCAACACGGTCCGTAAAATCTTTCCGGTCGTATTACGAGGTAATTGATCGATGAATTCAATCTGTGTCGGACATTTATATTTCGCGAGTGACGTGGCACAGAATGTCCGCGCTTCCTCTTCCGTCATCGTCTCACGGGCAACGACGAATGCTTTGACGGCTTCACCCATCTCCTCGTCCGGTATGCCGATGACGGCCGCTTCGATGACGTTCGGATGTTGGTAGAGGACTTCTTCGACTTCTCGGGGGTAGACATTATAACCACCGACGATGATCATATCTTTTTTACGATCGACGATATAGAAATAGCCGTCCTCATCTCGACGAGCTAAATCACCTGTATATAACCAGCCATCGCGTAACGTCGCTTGCGACTCTTCCGGCATCTTATAATATCCCGTCATGACGTTTGGTCCTCGAACGATCAATTCTCCGACTTGACCATCTGGTAATTCCTGTCCGAGTTCATCGACGACTTTGTTTTCGACATCGACGATCGATGTACCGATCGAGCCTGGTTTTTGGACACCATTGACCGGATTGAAACAAGTGACGGGTGAAGCCTCTGACAGACCGTATCCTTCAAGGATATGACATTGGAATGTCCGGTCAAACGCTTCAAGGAGTGGTACCGGAAGACTCGCGCCTCCCGAGACGAACAGACGCGTCGACTCAAAGTGAGTCGCATATTCCGGATGTGCCTTTACGGTTTGGAGTAAGAAATTATACATCGTCGGCACACCTGCGAAGATCGTCACCTGTTCTTTTTTGGCTAGCTCAAATGTCTCTTGAGGTGAAAAACGAGAAGCGATGATGATCGACGCTCCATGGGCGAGTGAAGCATTGACGACGACCGTCAAACAAAAGACATGGAACATTGGTAATACGGCAAGTGTCCGGTCTTTACTGGATACATGTAAATAATCGCCGATCGAGCGTGCATTTGATGTCAGATTACGATGAGACAACATCGCACCTTTTGGTTTTCCTGTCGTTCCACTCGTATAGAGAATGACAGCGATGTCGTCCAGTTCATTCGTCACTTCTGTCAAGGGATGTTCGATTTCAAGCCAGCGATCGAGCGTGATGAACGTCACTTGTTGATGTGTTTCATTTAGTCCTTCCTGATCCGCGTAGGGAACAGAGACGACGATTTTGAGGTTCGGTAAATGCACGAGACGATCTTTTGCAGCTTCAACGAGTGGTGCAATCCCTAAAATCCCCTTCACATCACCGTTCATCAGGATATACCCGATTTCGTCCGGTGTATATGTAGGGTTGATTGGAATCGCGATTGCCCCTTGTTTCATGATGGCGTAATATGCCACTAGGAACGCTGGGCTATTCCCTAAAATTAGCGCGACATGATCGCCTTTTCGGATCCCGTTCGCTTCAAGCGCACCGGCTGCCCGGTGAAACTTCTCGACAAACTCACGATAGCTGACTTGCGTGTCCTCAAACACATACGCCGTTGAATCCGGATGTGTTTGAGCAGTTTCTTCGACGGATTGAATCAATCCAAGCATGAGCAAAATTCCCCTTTCGAATGAATGACTATTCATTTTTTACGTAAAAAAAATCCATACGTAGTCAAAAGCGACCGTATGGATAGTGTAACACTTTTTGGAAACGTTTTCACCGAGTTTATTTTAACCGTTGACGATGACGCCACCGTTTAAGTGAAGAACTTGTCCTGTCATATAACTTGAATCGTTACACGCGAGGAAAACATATGCTGATGCCATCTCAGCCGGCTGTCCCGGACGATCCATCGGTGTATTCTTCCCGAATGTCTTGACTGATTCATGCGGGAACGTTTCCGTGATCAGCGGCGTCCAAATCGGACCTGGCGCGACAGCATTGACACGAATTCCTTCTTTCGCTAAGTTCATCGAAAGACTCCGTGTGAAGCTGACGATTGCGCCCTTCGTCGCAGAATAATCAATCAATAACGCATTTCCTTCGTATGCTGTCGACGATGTCGTATTGATGATGGCAGAACCGAGTGAAAGGTGCGGCAGCGCGGCACGCGCAAGACGCATCATCCCAAAAATATTCGTCTTAAATGTCTTTTCCATCGATTCATCTGTGATGTCCTTCAGACTATCTTCTGGTTTTTGCATGCTCGCATTATTGACGATGATATCTAAACGACCGAAACGATCGATCGTTTTTTGGACGAGTGCTTCACAGTAATCTGCATCTCCGATATCCCCTTTAGAAAGTAGGACTTCGCCACCTAGTTCCTCAAGACGTGCCTTCGTTTCGTCCGCTCCTTCTTGATCACCGTAGAAGGCGATGACGACTTTCGCTCCTTCTCGGACATAAGCAATTGAGACAGCACGCCCGATGCCGGAGTTGCCGCCTGTGACGATCGCAACCTTTCCTTCAAGCTTACCTGCTGCCTTATAATCATCACGCTCATAATAAGGTAGCGGTTGTTCGTCCTCTGTCTTAGGTAACTGTTCTGAAATCCGTTCAAAATCTATAAAGTCCGTCAACGAACCTTCTAAAAAGTTATCTTTATTATAGCCCATGAAAAAAACTCCCCCTATGCAGTTGATAGAAGGAGTTTTCCCATAAAAACTTACGCTAAAACGTCCAGCACCTCGTCAAGTTCGACGGCGCCGAAATATTTTTTCAATTCGTAACGACCGAGCACTTCGCGAAGTGACGCGCGATCATAGCGCGAACCTTCGAGCGCCCGTGCGATTTCTTCCGCGTCCTCGACGCCAAAGAAGTCACCGTAAATCTTCGCTTCTTCGATGATGCCTTTTTTGACGTTCAATCGGAAGTCAATCGTACCGATCGGGAAACGTTTTTTATGGATGACGTCGAATTTCGGCGATTTTCCGAAATTCCACTCCCAGTTGCCATAACGTTCTGCTGAGATGGCACGTACTTTATCCCAGTCTTCCTCGGTTAAGATATACCGTTCAATCTCTTTCCCTTCATAGATCGAAGCAAGCAAATGATCAACGAATTGTTCCATCGTCAACGGTTCTGTCAAGAATTCTGAGATGTTCGCAACACGACTCCGGACTGATTTAATGCCTTTAGAGCGCATCTTCTCTTCACTGACGACAAGCGCATTGACAACTTCTTCGATGTTCGAATCGAGCATCAACGTACCATGACTGAACATCCGACCTTTTGTTGTGAACTGGGCATTCCCACTAATTTTCCGGCTTCCGACATGAATATCGTTTCGTCCAGATAACTCCGCTTCGACACCAAGTTTATGCAGTGCTTGTACGACCGGCTCCGTGAACTTTTTATAGTTGTTGAACGAATCACCGTCATCTTTTGTCAGGAAACTGAAGTTCAAGTTTCCTTCGTCATGATACACAGCACCACCACCTGAAAGACGACGAACGACGTGGATCCCGTTTTCCTCGACATACTTCAAATTGACTTCTTCATTCGTGTTCTGGTTTTTTCCGACGATAATCGACGGACCGTTGATATAAAACAAGAAATAGTCTTCTTCATTGACGTTCAGGTTGTTCAAGATGAATTCTTCGACAGCAAGATTAATTCGCGCATCGCGAATCTCAGGATGGAAGATGAATTTCATAAGAGTTTCGTGCTCCTTTGTGATGGAATCATAATTGATCAGTTACAGCCGTCAACACCACACGCGTCACCTTCAGCGATGACTTCAAGTGTTTGTTCTTGGCGAATCTTCGCAAAGACTTGTTCGAATGCTTCTACTGGTTGTGCGCCTGAAATCGCATATTTCCGGTCGAAGACGAAGAACGGTACACCACGAACACCGAGTTGTTGTGCCATCGCTTCTTCTTCCCGAACATCTGTCGCCAGTTCTTCTGACGCAAGAAACGCTGTGACGTCTGCTTCAGCAAGTCCAGCATCTACTGCGATCCGTGTCAGAATGGCTGGGTCATTCAGATCTTCTCCATTCATGAAATACGCTGTGAACAAGGCTTCTGATACTGCATTCATCTTACCATGTTTTTTAGCAAATTGAGTCAGGCGATGAGCCTCGAATGTATTGGCTGGGATGACACGATCCATCTCGTAGTGCAAGCCTTCCTGACGTGCCGTCTCAACGACACCTTGCGACATATTCCGTGCCTGCTCGAGAGTCGTTCCATATTTTGACGCGAGAATTTCGTATAATCCTTGTGTCGGTACTGCTGGTGCATCTGGATCGAGTTCAAAGCTCTTGAATTCGACCTCGACATCTAACTTTTCGTTCGCAATCGCTTGTTCTAAGCGACGCTTCCCAATATAACAAAACGGACATGCATAATCCGACCATACTTCTACTTTCATCTGTGTTCTCTCCTTTTGTGCAATTTCATACATTAAGCATAGTCGCCTCTAGACAGAGTTGCAATCTTTCCGCCCGCGCCAATACGAATATGTAAAAAAAGGAATCAAGATCAGATTGATCTTGATTCCTTGATGAGTTAGAGAGCTTATTCTGTCACGATTGCATGTGCTGCATCTTCGATTTCGATATCGAGTTCTTTCGTGTAAGCAACTGTTTGTTCTGCTGTCCAGTTCAAGACAGATTTCATCTCTTCAATGACGGCATCTTTATGAGCACGAGCCCAAGCGATGTCGAAGAAGACAGCGCCTGTACGACGGATGAAGAAGTCGATCGGACGAGCGACCATTTCATGTTCGATGCTGTAGTGGAGTTGTGCATAGACAGAACGTGGAAGAGCTGTCGTTGCTGCATCATATGCTGCTGCATATTCCAGTACTTTCGGTAAGTTCGAACCGTAGCGTTTTGCTAGGAATTGAACTTCTTCTGTCGTTAGACCGTTCGTTGCTGTTTGAGCTTTAAGGAATTCAGCAAATCCTTTTGCTCCTCCGACGTGTCCACCAGACATTGGCATATTTTTCGTCGAGCAACGTGCGTACGCGACGTTTTCTTCTTTTTTCAAGAGTTTAGCGACGAGATCAACGACGTGCTCACCCATTTTACGGTATCCAGTCAATTTCCCACCCGCAATCGTGATAAGACCTGACTCAGACTGCCATACTTCATCTTTACGAGAAATTTCAGAAGGATCTTTTCCTTCTTCATAAATCAATGGACGTACACCAGCCCAACTTGATTCCACGTCTTCTGCTGTCACTTTAACATCTGGGAACATATAGTGAATCGCGTCTAGGACGTAGTCTTGGTCTTCGACTGTGAACTTCGGATGTGCAGTATCTTTATCGAAGAACGTATCTGTCGTACCAACGTACGCTTTTCCATCACGTGGAATTGCGAAGATCATCCGACCGTCTGGTGTATCGAAGTAGACCGCTTGTTTAAGCGGGAATTTCGATTGATCGATGACGACGTGGACACCTTTTGTCAAACGAAGTTGTTTCCCGACTTTCGAGCCATCTTTTTCACGTAATTCATCAACCCATGGACCTGTCGCGTTGACGACTTTTTTCGCACGGATTTCATGTACGTCACCTGTCAAGAGGTCCGTCACACGCATGCCGACGACTTTTCCAGCATCATAGATGATTTCTTCCGCTTTTGTATAGTTGACGACGCGTGCACCATGCTCAACCGCTTCTTTCATGACTTCGATTGTTAGACGGGCGTCATCTGTACGGTACTCAACGTAGTAACCGCCACCTTTGAGACCTTGTTGTTTGACGAGTGGTTCTTTTGCCAATGTTTCTTTCGCAGATAACATCGTGCGCCATTCCGAACGTTTAACACCTGCTAAGAAGTCATAAACACGAAGACCGATTGACGTACTGAACGGTCCGAACGTACCGCCTTTATGCATTGGAAGCAACATCCACTCTGGTGTCGTGACGTGTGGTCCGTTTTCGTAAACGATCGCACGTTCTTTACCGACTTCCGCGACCATCTGAACTTCGAATTGTTTTAAATAACGTAGACCACCATGGACTAATTTCGTTGAACGACTAGACGTACCGGACGCGAAATCCTGCATTTCGACGAGGCCAATCTTCATACCGCGTGACGCTGCATCGAGGGCGATCCCCGCACCTGTGATTCCGCCACCTACGACGAGTAGATCGAGTTCTTCACGTGTCAATCGATTGTAGACATCTGCACGGTTTTTACTTGAGAATGGTTGGTTAGCCATGAATAGTTCCTCCTGTTTTAGGTTCGAAAAAAAAGAGACCACAACAAACACGCTGACTATGTCAACTGCTGCTGTGGTCTCTCCATATTCTCCGACCGATTTATTAACTTGACCTTACTATAACATACATCACATCATTTGAACAACATCGTAGCTTGAACAGCTTTTTTCCATCCACCGTAGAGTGCGTCCGTTTCTTCTTTCGCCATACTTGGCTCAAAACGGCGTTCTTTTTTCCATTGCGTCGCGATCTGTTCACGGTTCTCAAAGAATCCGACAGCGAGACCTGCGAGGTAAGCTGCACCTAACGCAGTCGTTTCATTGATTTCCGGACGCTCAACTGGCGCTTGGATGATGTCACCTTGGAACTGCATCAAGAAGTCGTTTTTAACCGCTCCACCATCGACACGAAGCGTCTTCATCTCGATGCCTGAATCTTGCTCCATCGCCGATAAAACATCGCGTGTCTGATAAGCGAGTGATTCAAGTGTCGCGCGGATGAAGTGTTCTTTTTCCGTACCACGTGTCAAACCGAAAACTGCGCCACGAACGTCTGAATCCCAGTAAGGTGTACCGAGACCAACGAATGCCGGTACGACGTAGACACCGTCTGAAGACGTGACGCGTGTTGCGTAGCCTTCTGATTCTTTGGCATCATCAATGAGACGTAACCCGTCACGTAGCCACTGAATCGCAGAACCTGCGACGAAGATACTTCCTTCTAAAGCATATTCTACTTTTCCATCGACGCCCCACGCGATCGTCGTCAGCAATCCGTGATCAGATTTAACAGCCTCTTCCCCTGTGTTCATCAACATGAAGCAGCCTGTACCGTATGTGTTCTTCGCCATTCCAGTATCAAAACACGCTTGACCAAACAATGCGGCTTGCTGATCGCCCGCTGCTCCAGCAATCGGAACCGCTTCTCCGAAGAAGTGATACCCTGCTGTCTCTGCATACACTTCAGAAGATGGTCGTACTTCCGGAAGCATCGCTTTTGGTACATCTAAGATATCGAGTAACTCGTCATCCCATTTTAATTCATGAATGTTATACATCAACGTACGACTTGCATTCGAATAGTCGGTCACATGTGCTTTTCCGCCGGATAATTTCCAGATGAGCCACGTATCGATCGTACCGAACAATAGTTCACCACGTTCAGCACGTTCCCGTGCTCCTTCGACATGATCTAAAATCCATTTGACTTTCGTACCAGAGAAATAAGCGTCAATCAATAGACCTGTCTTCTCACGGAAGAGCTCAGCATGACCGGCTGCTCGAAGCGCTTCACAGATTTCAGCCGTTTGTCTCGATTGCCACACGACTGCATTGTGAATCGGTTTCCCTGTTTCTTTTTCCCAGACGACAGCTGTTTCACGTTGGTTCGTGATCCCAATACCAGCAATCTGCGATGGCTTTACGTTCGCCTCCGTCAGACAAGTCGCCACGACCGCAAGGGCACTTCCCCAAATCTCGTTTGCGTTGTGTTCGACCCAACCTGGCTTCGGAAAATACTGCGTAAATTCCTGTTGTGCTGAATGGACGATCTCGCCGGCACGATTAAACAGGATCGCACGTGTACTCGTCGTTCCCTGATCCAATGACAAAATGTAGTTCTCCATCTCTTCCCCATCCTTTTGTATCTAAATAAGTTAAGCTGACTTTGACTCCACTGACGTTGTTTTGTTCGGACGAACACCGAATCTATAGCATAAGCCTAATATGACGATTGTCACAAGTCCTACAATCCAAAAAGCCGGTGTATCTTTTCCTGTGAAGACCGAACGATAAAACAATCCGCCAAGACTTCCACCGAGAACTGGTCCGAGAACCGGAATCCATGAGTATCCCCAGTTCGAAGATCCTTTTCCATGAATCGGTAAGATGAAGTGAGCGATACGTGGACCAAGGTCCCGCGCCGGGTTCATCGCATATCCTGTCGTACCTCCGAATGACATACCGAGACTGACGATCAAGAAACCGACGATCAATGGATTTAGGCCGTCTGAGAACTTATTCGCCCCGATCGACAACAACCCGATGACGAGTAAGAACGTCGCAATCATTTCACTCATTAGATTGGCAAAGGTGTGTGGAATCGCTGGAGACGTCGCGAAGACACCGAGTTTCGTTGCTGGATCTTTCGTCTCCGCCCAATGTGGTAAGTAATGGACGAAGACAAGACTCGCACCAAGTATCCCGCCGGCAATTTGAGCAACGATATAGCCTGGTACGTCCGCCCATGCAAATGAACCGTCAAAGGCTAAACCAAGCGTTACTGCTGGGTTAAGGTGTGCGCCACTGAATTGACCGACGGCATACGCTGCGATCGCCACGGCAAAACCCCACGCAAACGTGATGACGATCCAGCCTGCGTCCTTCGCAAACGATTTCGTCAGACTAACGCCTGCACCAACACCATTCCCAAGCGCGACAAGCAAGGCTGTACCTAAAAATTCCGCTAATAAGGGTGACATATGTGTTCCTCCTTTTTATTATGTGAAAAAAGCAACATAAAAAAGGAGATCCACGTCAGTTCATGCTTGAAATTTCTTCAAGCAGGACTCACACGTGAATCTCCCTTTTCTCCGTCACTTTGTATCAACTTGATATCACTATAACAATCAGTGAAAACGCTGTCAAATAATCCGAATGATTTTCCTCACAATCCAGTTAAGGGCGTGGTTCAAAATGACGCCACAAGTCCTTATTCGATGTCGTGATACTAGAGGCACCTGCTTCAATCGCTTGTTCAACTTCCTCGACCGTATCGATGAGTCCACCGGCGAATACGAGACGCCCTGTCTTTTCTTTCACTTCTTGAATGTACTTTGGCATTAACCCTGGTAACACTTCGATGTAATCAGGTTGCGTCCGTTCCATGAGTTGATAACTTTTTTCGAGTGAACTGGAATCGAGTAAGAACATGCGTTGCATCGTCTTGACCTTTTTTTGACGTGCTTTCAAGATGACGCTCGCTTTCGTCGAAATGACACCATACGGCTTCAATTCTTGGCAGACGTATTCTGTGGCATATTCATCATTTTTTAACCCTTGAACAAGATCCATATGCAAAAACATTTTTTTGTCGTATCGATGTGCCATCTCATAGACTGCTTTTAAACGCGAGACGTGCATTTCGAGTAAGACCCCATACTCATATGGACTCTTCAGCATCTTTTCAAAGTCTTCTAATTTTCTAACGGAAGGCAGGATCTTCTGTCCAAAATATGTCATATGTTCTCCCCCTGATTCGTAATGTGTCCTAAGTATGTCGTGAAACATAAGGAATAGGCAATGCTCTTTTCATGAAAATAAGTGAAAAGAGCGCTACGATTAGGGTATAGCTTAACGAAACGATTTCTTTTCAGGAGGTGAACGCGCAGTCCTACCGTCTGTGCACGTCAATGAGTCAGCAAAAACGGATTGTCATCTATTTATTCTCTATTTTAATTAACGCTTTAGGAAACAGCTTCATGGTGACCGCCTCGATCGGCAGTGCACCTTGGACATCAGCGAGTGAAGCCGTCGCGGCGATCTCTCCTTTAACTGTCGGACTAGCGATCATCGTCTTACATGTGCTCGCTTTAATAGCAGCACTTTCTCTTGGGAGTCGATTTAGTTGGTGGACAATCGTCCTCAGTTTCGCACTCGTCGTCCTGTTCGGCGCTGCGATTGATTTCTTCTTATCCATCCATCAATTGATTTATACACCACAGGAACTTTGGATGCGTGCCGTGTACATGTTGATCGGCATGCCATTGATTTCACTTGGACTCGCCCTCTATCTCCAAATCGGATTCGTATTGATGCCTCCGGATTACTTGATGAAGTCACTGATCAGCCGCTTCAAAAGTACATCGCTCGGAGCAACGATCAGCCTCGGCATTCCTTTTTTGATTGCTTGCCTCTTTTCACTGATCGAACGCGAACTGATCGGCATCGGAGTCGGAACTTTTATTTTCCTCTTATTGAACGGTCCACTGATCGAATGGTTTCAGCGATTGTTCCCGATTACGGCACGTCCACCTAAACGGACAAGTTCTTGAATACTGTAAAAGAGCTGCTATTGATAGACAAATTCATCTATCAATAGCAGCTCTTTCATTTACGTATATGATTTTCTTTGGAAGACAAGAATCGATGCACCTAACAAGACGATGATATGAGCCAATACGAACAAGGCGGAGAACGTCAAAGTTGTTCCCATCGCTTCACTCGTACCATAGGTCATAGAATCCTTGAAATACATTGACCAGTCTAAATGCATGAATACGATCCACTTAGCGATTGCTGGTTTGAAACCAACCAGTAAGTTACCCGCAATGCTTGTAAAGAACTGTGCTAGTACGGTGAAGCCGATAATCATTCCAACAGAACGGAACAACAACGAGAAGAATAACGTCATGAATATTGTAAAAATCGGACTGACAACTTGGACGATCGTATCGCGGAACAGAATTGGATCTCCTGCCTCTGAAAAGGCAAATGAGCCTGCGTAGACGATCGCAGCGATGAACACGAATTGGAACAACATGATCAAGATCGAAAAGATAAGTTTCGAGAAATAAATCGTCATTCGTGAATACGGACTCATTAATAAGTGTTTCATCGTGTCATAACGTACTTCATTCCCGATGGCTTCTGCCGTGAAGACAATCGTGATGATCCCTAATAGAGATGTCAGTAAAAGGAACGTTGATGAATAATAATCATAACGTGTGAACTCAAAATCATTCGTCTTTGCAACGATGATAATACCAACTGCAATAACGACATATAGTGCTAAGACAATCTTCGCTTTTTTAGTCGTCCACCATTTCATCCATTCATTTTGTATGAGCGAAAGCATGTGAATCCCCCTCTTTTTTCGTTACTTGCAGGAATTGTTCCTCAAGCGTCAAACGTTTAACGGTCAATTCATGTAAATCGGCAATCGGCACGACGAGTCGAGCGATAGCTGGACATTCACTTTCCGGTGCGGTGATAATGATTTTATTCTCGAGTACTTCTGACGGATAGTTTGCGACGCGAAGCGCTTCAAGTACATCTGTCATCGCTTCCTTGTTGACACGAAGAGCGATTTTCGCTCCGGTTTCATTACGAACGGACTCGACCGACTTGATGATGCCTTGATCGATGATTGCGTAGCGATCACTGATTTGTTCCATCTCACTTAACATATGACTCGAAACTAAAATCGCAATATCTTGCTCACGCGCCATTTCTCGCAAATATTCACGAAGCTCTGCAATCCCTGATGGATCAAGACCGTTCGTTGGTTCATCTAAAATCAAGACGCGCGGATTATGTAGCAAAGCACGAGCAATACCGAGTCGTTGCTTCATCCCTAGCGAATACTCACCGACTTTTTTAGATAGTTTTCCTTCGAGACCAACAAGACGGGCTAATGCGTCATAATCCACTTGACCGAGTCCTGGAATGAGATTTTTCGCATGAATCAAGTTTTGCTTTCCTGTCAGATAAGGATAAAAGGCCGGATTCTCAACGATTGCCCCGATTTGCGTCAACGCTTTTGATCGCTCTTCTACGACATCGAATCCATTAACCGTGACTCGACCAGCATCTTGCTCAAGCAGTCCTGTGATGATACGAATTGTCGTCGTCTTCCCTGCTCCGTTTGGTCCGAGGAAGCCGAACACTTCACCTGGGGATACCTCAAAACTGACGTCTTTTAAAATTTGCTCTTTTCCGAGACGCTTTGAGATATTTTCAATTTTTAACATCTACTCTTCCTCCTCATTCATATTTTGTCTATGCTATTAGTGTACGTGATTTTAAAGGATAAGTTTCATTTCTTACAAATATGTAATCCGATTCCAATTAAAAAGGCGCAACAGTAGAAATTTTATACTAAAAATAAAGAATGGAGTCTTTATCAGATGATTTTTTTTGAAGAAGTGACACGCAAACACTTTCCGATCATCCAATCGTTGTACGCGAGTGTTCCAGAATATGCGCGCTTAGAAGAACGAATGCTCCCGCTCTCAGATTCGACCTTACAAGAAGAGTTTTTAAATCCTGATACCGTATCGCTGATTGGTTATATAGACGGAGAACCCGTCTTACTGATTGACTATCTACCGAAGCATCCAAAAGACGGTACACCTTGGATCGGTCTATTCTTACTGGATTCTTCTCAACACGGTACGGGAACTAGCAGTCGGTTACTATCCGCTTTTTGTGATCAGTTCCTAAGTCAGGAACCTCATATTCATCTCGCGATCTTACCCGACAATTTAAGAGCCCGTCGTTTTTGGGAAAAACACGAATTTCGATACGCGCGAACGAGTATCTCGAATCGCGAACAACACGTAGACGTCTACGTGTATGATGTAAGTAAAAACAAATGAAAACGCATGAATGGAGTATCGCACAATGTCCAGACCCTCACTTCGCTTTGACATCCTGTTAGCGGGATTGATTTCCCTATTATTTTTCAGCATGACGCTGTTGTTGACCTTCTTCATCAGTCAACACGCGACAAGCCGACTCCAATCGGAAGTCGGAATGAATCTGTCAACGACCGCTCACCAACTATCCGACAAGCTTGATCATTACATGTGGTCACGTTATGCAGAAGTGAAGTTACTCGGTTCTTTATCGACGATTCAACAAACAGATCAAAAAATTGAAACACGTCAGACACTCGAAGAGTTACAACGACAGATTCCTGATTTTTCTTGGATTGGTCGTTTAGATACGAACGGTAAAGTCATTGCGTCAACGAATCAGATTCTTGAAGGAACATCGATTAAAGAACGACCTGTTTTTCAAAAAGCCTTATCGCAACCATTCATCGGGGATGTCCATGAGGCTGTCCTACTCGCAAAATTATTACCGAATCCAAGCGGCGAGCCGCTCCAATTCGTCGATATCAGTACACCTTTATATGATAAAGGACGATTTTCCGGTGTCCTCGCGACACATCTCAGTTTCGAATGGGCTAAAGCGATTGAACAAAGTTTTCAGAGCGCTACCTCTTCTCTCCAACAAGTCGATGTCTTCATCGTTAGTCAAGATCGAAAGACGATTTTGCTTGGACCAAACGGATGGAGTGGTAAGACATTACCTGATCGTGTAACGCTCACTTCGAGTGCTTCTGCGATCGCTTCTTGGAAAGGAAAAGAATTCGTCTCCGGTCAAAGTACGAGTCGTGGCTACAAAGACTATGATGGACTGGGTTGGACGGTTCTCGTGCGTCAACCAACATCGATCGCCTTCGCTGATGCTGAAGCTTTACGCCAAACGATTTTCATCGCTGGATTGATTGCTTCTCTCATTACAGCCATACTCGGGTGGATGTTAGCGAAACTGCTGACTCGACCACTCTTGAAAATCACGCATGCCGCACAACAGATGAAAGATGATCCTTCAAAATCACTTCCGAACCATCGCGGAATCCGAGAAATCGAGACACTGACGAATGCCTTACAGCAATTGATTCGTCGATTACTACATACCGAAAAAGAAAAACTGACATTTGAACGATTATCGCAACGCGACAGTTTAACGGGTCTCGCGAACCGCAACGGTCTTGCGCAATACATCGAACAATTACCTACAGAAACGCATTCTATTTATCTCTGCCTTGATTTAGACGGCTTTAAAGCAGTCAACGACACATATGGTCACGCCCTTGGTGATCTCCTCCTGATCGAGGTCGGTCAACGTCTCGAACAATTGCTTCCGCCTGGTGGGTTCGTGGCTCGTTTGGGCGGCGATGAGTTCATCATCGTCTTGACGACCCAATCCTTAATAGAAGCACAATATTTAGGTGAACAATGGATAGCACATGTCTCGATGCCATATCATTTAGAAGAACAGACTGTCCATATCGGAATGAGCATCGGGCTCGCCGAACAGGTAGCAGGTGAATCGCTCGAGCAAGTCATGCACCGTGCGGATTTAGCACTCTACCGTTCGAAGCAAGATGGTAAAGGTTGTATGTCTGTTCATTGACCTTTTGGGACGGAGGATTGACAAGCGCAGCTCTCCTCCGTAAGGTGAACGAGAGAAGCGTATAAATTTTCAACAAGGAGCTGTCAGCATGAATCAATGGACACGTGAAGCACGATATCGTCCCCTCTCGGATGTCGATCCGACCGTATACCAAGCGATGAAGGAAGAAGTAAGAACATCTCCTTGGCGATTTTCTTACCATATCCAACCTCCAACTGGGCTTTTGAATGATCCGAACGGCTTCGTCTACCACAATGGTCTCTATCATTTATTTTATCAATGGTTCCCACTCGGACCTGTCCATGGTCTGAAGTATTGGTATCACATGACATCAAAAGACCTCGTACATTGGTTCGATGAAGGAGCCGCCTTGATTCCAAATGACGACCCTGATTCGCACGGTGCTTATTCCGGTAGTGGTTTCATTAAAGATGATCAAGTACACATCATGTACACTGGTAATAAACGGGATGCGGATTGGAATCGTCATACGAGCCAAATCGTCGGTCATCTCCGCTCCGACGGACGAATCGAAAAACATTTACCACCTGCTATTCCAAGCGTTCCTGAAGGATATACGGAACATTTTCGTGACCCGAAAGTCTTCCAAGATGCATCTGGCATCTGGTACTGCATCATCGGTGCCCAGCGCACTGACTTGACGGGATGTACGGTCTTCTATCAATCTCAGGATGCCGAACATTGGACATTCCTCGGTGAGTTACAGACGAATAATTCAACTTTCGGTTACATGTGGGAATGCCCGGATTATTTCGAACTTGATGGAAAAGGTGTTCTCCTCTTTAGTCCTCAAGGGATTGAGCCGGATGGTACGAACTATCAAAATATTTTCCAGTCCGGTTACTTCATAGGTGAACCGTTAGATTTACCAAACTTAGACTTCACACATGAATCTTTCCAAGAACTCGACTTTGGATTCGATTTCTATGCGCCGCAAACAACAAAAGCGGCAGATGGTCGACGGATTCTCGTCGGCTGGATGGGTTTACCGGATATCAGTTATCCTTCTGATATCTACAACTGGGCACATGCGCTGACCTTACCGCGTGAATTAACGATTGAACAGGGGCAACTTCGTCAACGACCTGTCCGTGAACTGACACAGCTACGAAAAGAGACGCTGTTTGACGAAACGATTCTTTTCGAGAAAGATGTGACGATTGCGGAAGCCGAGATTTTCGAACTCATGATGAACGACTTGAAGCTAACGTCGGACTCGTTCCGCTTCTCGATTCGTCAAGACGCTACAGAAGAGACGGTATTCCACTACAATGCTGTATCACGTCAATTTACGATCGACCGAAGCCGTTCAGGTGCGGAAGTCCCTGCCGAAACATTCGGTACATCGCGGTCAAATGTCCTTACGAAAGACCTGCATACATTACGTTTGTTCGTGGATCGTTCTTCGTTTGAACTTTTCCTCAATGATGGGGAAGCCGTCGCAACCGGGCGCATCTTCCCGAAAGCATCCAGTCGTGAGATCGCTTTCTCCGGTGAGGCCACTGCTCACCTTTCCATTTTTGATTTATCTTAAATAACAAAAAAGCATTTTCCTGAATAGAATCAGGAAAATGCTTTTTTGCTTCACTGTTTCAATCGTGATTCCTTTTCTAAATCGAAGGCGAGGATATGCTGCTCTCCGATTGGACCCATAACCGATTGTAATGTATCGACGTATCCCGTCTTGAAATACAATGATTTTGCAGCGATATTCTTTTTATTAACCGCAAGCGTAATTGCTGTGACTTCTGGGAAGTGATGGTGGACGAACTCCGGTAACTGCATCATCGCCTCTTTAGCATACCCTTGGTGTTGATGCCGTTCATCAATCGAAAAGGCACGTAAAAGGACACTTTGTTCATCCGTTCGATGTGTTTTAGGGGGATTGAGATGGAGAATAAAAAATCCAACGACGAGCTCGTCTTTTTTGATGACGACTGGGAACTTATCGGGATGCGCAACCGCATCCGTGACGACATCCGTTGGAAAAGAAGTAAACTGAACTTGTTCCTCCGGAAGAATGAACGCCTCACATTGTTCATAATGTTCATTTGTATACATGTGTAATTTCACTACAGACATTCTCATTCCGCCTTCCCTCTTTGTACAGGACAAGAGAGTACTCTCTTACATCTATTCCCATTTTAATGTTTTTGTGACCATTTGCCTAGTCTTTTAGAGATACTCCTCTTACATAACATCCAGTAGTCTTATGTCTCTTTATTCCACGGTTCGTCTCTCGGTAATCCAATCCGATCATTAAAAATGCTACACTAGGGAGAGTTCGAATTAATGGACACGAAATTAAACGCTCGAGGTGAACTGTATCATGCATGAAGATTTTTTCGAACAGATGGAGCGATTGACTGGCATTCAACTGAATCCTGTCCAACAACAGGCAATCGAACATGATCATGGTCCGTTGCTGTTACTCGCCTCACCCGGCTCTGGAAAAACAACGACCCTTAATTTTAAGATTGCCTATTTGATTTTACAAAAAAAAATTGAACCGCATCGTATTCTTGGACTGACCTTCAGTAAAGCAGCAGCTCGCGAGATGGCGGATCGTTTTTATCATCTATTTCACGAATTAATTGGAACGACAGCGGCATTCTCGACGATTCATAGCTTTGCTTTTCAAGTCGTCCGGGATCATACTTCCCAGCAACGTCTCTCCTACACGATCATCGAGGGACCAATGGATCAACAACATCCGAATGCACCACATAAACGGATGTTACTGCGACGTATTTTTCAGGAAATTAATCGGAGTGTCATTACCGATGATCAGATGGATGAGTTGTTACGGATGATTTCCTTTGTCAAGAACCGTCTCCTTTCTTTAAAGGAAATCAAGGCAGTACCGACGACGATCAAACATTTCCCTGATATCTATGTAGCATATGAACAATTCAAGTCGCGTGATCCTCTGCATCCGTTACTCGACTTTGATGATATGTTGACGTATGCGAATACGATTTTGGAGCAAGACCGTCGTCTGTTGCAACATTATCAGCGACGCTTCGACTATATCCTAACGGATGAGAGTCAAGACACATCGCTCGTCCAACATCAATTGGTCGAAAAGTTAGCCTTACCGCATAACCGTCTTTGTGTCGTTGCAGATGATGATCAGACGCTATACAGCTGGCGTGGCGCGGACGCTTCTAAAATTTTGCACTTTAAGGACACGTATCCAAACGCGACAGTCCTCTACATGGAACAAAACTATCGTTCGTCTCAAGATATCGTATCCGTTGCGAATCAATTCATTCAGCGCAATAAAGCACGCTATCCGAAACAGATGTTCACGCAGAACGCTGCTGTTCGTCCGATCATCTTAGAGACGTTACCGACCTATGAAGATCAGACTCGTTATTTATTGAATCAGTTACGAATGGAAACGAATTACCGCGAGGTGGCCATTTTATATCGCAACAATGCTTCTTCGATTAACGTCATGAATGCGTTAGATCAAGCAAACATTCCTTTCTACATTAAGGATGTTGATCATAAATTCTTCAGTCATTGGATTTTGAAGGATATTTTAAATTTCATGACATTCGCACAAGATCCGACAGATATCGAAATTCTAGCGACCATCCATACGAAGTTCGCCGGATATATCTCAAAAGCGCAACTGGCTCAATTGCAACAGTTTGGTACAGGTGAATCTGTATTTGATTTACTCATAAACAAAATTGAGATGAAGTTTTATCAAAAGAAACAACTTCAACAAATGAAGCGTACGTTCGCTTCCATTCAGACCGTTCGACCATCTGCTGCCCTTTCTCTGATTCGTCATGAATTGGGCTACGAAAAGAATTTACGAAAAATGAGTGAGAGTCTCGGTTTTAGTCTCGATCACCTGCTTGAGACATTAAATACGATCGATAACATCGCAAGTGATGTACCGACGTTACTCGCCTTTCGTGAGCGGATCGCGCATCTCGAACAGTTGATGCGTGATGCGAAACAAAATAAAAATCAAAACGCGGTCACCCTTTCGACCTTTCACAGTGCGAAGGGACTTGAATTCGATCGCGTCTTCATGATTGATCTCGTTGCAGGTATTCTTCCATCGGCTGATACGATCAAGGCGTACAAGAATGGACAACTCGATGATATGGAGGAAGCTGCACGTTTGTTTTACGTTGGGATGACACGAGCGCGGTACGAACTACATCTCCTGTCCTACCGTTTTAAATCGAAATCATTTGATGTTTCGCCATTCGTCGAAGACGTTCATCGCCTCGTCACGCCCGATGCTTCAAAACGAAAAGTAGAGCGCAAGCGAACTGCTGTTACAGCGCGAGCTAGCGTTCCTCCTCTACCGATCACTGAGAACATGCGTGTCTCGCATACAGCATTTGGTGCCGGAACCGTCTTGCACCTGGTTGACGACGTGCTAGAAATCTCATTTGATCAAGGAATGAAAAAACAGCTTTCGTTACAAGTCTGCTCTGAAAATGCATTACTCGAAATTTTATGATTTAAAAAAGAATGACGCATCTTTTCACGCCCTTTCCTCAGGCGAGACACAAGCCAGTTTTTCTGCTTCATTCAAGCAGGAAAACTGGCTTGTTTATCTCTGACAGCACACAATGCGCTTTTTCCTGTAGGAGTGACGTGTGACGCGTCATTCTTTTTGTTACGAGATAAAGGTCGACTTTTGAGTCAGCCTTTGGTGTATCCGTTAATTTTTCGTCGATGATTCATTTTGATGAATCAAGGCATCTCTGATTTCTGTCAATAATTTTTCTTCTGTCGTTGGTACCGCTTCTTCTTCGACGACTTCTTCCTTCTTCCGGAATGAAGTGATTCCTTTGACGAAGATAAACAGCGCAAAGGCGATCAACAAGAATTCGATGCTCGCCTGAAGGAATTGACCGTACTGCAACTCTGCATTTCCAACCATGACCGACAATCCTTTGACATTAATGCCCCCGATGATGATACCAATCAGTGGCATAAAGACACTGTCGACAAGCGACTTGATGATTCCACTAAACGCAGCACCAAGAATAACTCCGACTGCTAAGTCGATCACATTTCCCCGAAATGCGAATTCCTTGAATGCCTTAAACATGAAACGTCCCCCTTACCAAGCGCGGGACGCCAACTGCTGAATCGCATATCCGACGCCGTGCTCATCATTTGTTTTCGTCACGTGATGGGCAATCGCTTTTGCCTCATCATGACCATTTCCCATTGCAATCGCCTTACCGGCAACTTTGAACATTGGAAGATCGTTCAGATTATCACCGATGACAGCAACCTGTTCGATTGGCACACCGAGATGGTCTGCGAGGATTTTAACCGCCGTTCCTTTATCGGCACCAACTGCCATGACTTCAATGTTATCGTGTCCTGACGACGTGACATAGACACCGTCGACCTTCTGCTCGATTTCCTGCCAGATTTTTTTCATTAATTCTTGATCAAACGAAAATGAGATGAATTTAAATACTTTTCCCGCTTGGTTACGGATGTACGACCGGAATCCATCAATCATCTTGACGTCTTCGTGGACATAATAACGATCGTGGAAGAAATCAAGCACTTGTTTCGCCCGATCACTTTCTTCACTTAACTCTTTCAGCGAATCATAGGCTGCGTCGATCGTCGCTCCTTGTGCTGTCACGAGTCCTTGATCACAGAACATCTCAAAGAAAACTTCGTATTGGCTAATGATGCCGTAAATTTGCTGTGCTTGTTCCGTTGTCAACGTCGTCGCGCTCAACTCTTCTCCATCAACGGTCATCACACGTGCTCCGTTCGAAGCAATGATCGGACAGTGGATTCCTGCTGCGTCCGTCAGTTCTTTAGCATTTAAGTAGTTACGTCCTGTTGCGATTGCAAACTCGACACCTTGTTCGCGTGCTGCTTCAATTGCCTGAATCGTCTCCGGTTCAATTCGTTGCTTGCCCGAAAGAACGGTTCCGTCCATGTCTGATACGAGTAGTTTGATTGGATTTGCCATCGTCTTCACTCTCCTCTTTTTCTATTTCCATACCACTATACCATTTTTCACATTTTGACTGGTCGTAAACGCGGTTTACAAAATCGGTGATAACAAACGCGAAATACTTTCCTTGAATTTGATCGTTCTTGAACGCGCGGTATACGACTCGATCGTCATGAGCTTTGATACCTCACAATCAGCGAGGAAGAGACGTTCTAGTTCAATCGCTACTGCCTGGTCATAGACGATCGTATTCATTTCGAAGTTCAGCCGAAAACTTCGCGCATCGATATTCGTCGTCCCGACTGAAGCAATCTCGCCATCAACGACGATCGTCTTCGCGTGTAAAAATCCAGGTTCATACGTGTAGACTTTAGCTCCGTACGATAACAACTCCCCTACAGCAGCAGTCGTTGCCCAGTAAACAAATGGATGGTCCGGTTTGTTCGGAATCATGATGCGGACTTCCACTCCGGACAGAAGGGCTGCCTTACATGCATCTAAATAACTCGTGTCTGGAATGAAATAAGGCGATTGGATGTAAATCGTCCGCTTTGCTTCGTTGATCATCTTGATCAAGGCAAGCTTCAAATACTCTGAACGAGAATCAGGACCCGATGTGACGATTTGCATCGGTAATATATCCTGAATTTTATGCGTTCCATAGTAAAACAAAGATTTTTCCGTGTAAACGTCACTTGCTTGGTTCCAGTCGAGAATAAAGCGGTCGAGTTGATCATGAACGACGTCACCTTCTAAGCGAAAATGTGTGTCCCGCCAGTAGCCGAACTTTTCATCGATCCCGAGATATTCCGTACCAACGTTAAACCCACCAATGTAGCCGATTCGACCGTCGATGATACAGGATTTACGATGATTCCGATTGTTCAATCGAAAATTAACGAATCCGATCGTCGACGGGAAAAAGGCGAACACTTCTCCCCCGTGTGCGAGTAAATCCTTGAAGTCCGTTCGCTTGAGACTCCTTGATCCGACAGCATCATACAATAGACGGACTTTGATCCCCCGACTGGCACAATCGGTCAATGTATCAATCAATGCTAATCCGAGACGATCTTTTTGAATGATGTAGTATTGGATGTTCACTTCATGCTCGGCCTGACGGATATCTTGAATCATCCGATTGAACTTCTGCTCGCCATCCGAAAGAATCTGAAGTTGATTCGAGAGACTGAGCAAGGAACCGTTCGACATCAGGTTCATCCGAATCATATCTCGGTGCTTTTGAATCATCGGGTGCCGTCCCATCGTTACAAGTTCTTTTTTCTGTAAGGCAATCCGTCTATCCTGTTCCAGTTGTTCTTCATCCGTGACACGATAAAAATTCGTTTTTTTCAACAGTCTTCCGAAAAACAGATAGACGAGAAACCCAACGAGCGGAACGAAGTACAAGATAAATACCCATGCCCACGTCGCACCAATATCACGCCGTTCGAGAAAAATAACCGTCAGGACAGCCAAGATATTCATGATGAGCAATCCGTAGACGATGATGATTGTGAACGTACTCCATACTTCCACCATACGATTCCCTCCCGCTTCAACGGTATTCTTCAATTTTGATTCCTCTGTCTCTTATTCCCGTTTCCATCCGTGTCATTCTTCTGAAGACAAAAAAACCTTTTTGAAGCACTGCTAGCTTCAAAAAGGTTTAGGTGTGTCATGATTCTGGACATGGCTCCGGTTGTTGTAACGCCATTTGTTCAAGCGTCGCTTTGACACCTGCTACACAGTCTGGCAAACCAACACCATCATAGGCGAGTCCGGCTAAATGAATGTGTGGATAGTGAGAAGCGACGATTTCTCGCACTTCTTGAATCCGCTGTGCATGTCCTACCGTGTATGCCGGTAAGCCGTCTAATAAACGACTGATGACGACACGTTCCGGTTGCAATGGACGACCACAGATGTTTTCAAGATCTTCTAAGACGACGCGTTCAATCATTTCGTCTGATTCACGAACGAGTGCATCTTTTCCGGGACGTCCGATGAAGGCACGGAGCACGGTATGATTCGGTGCTGCATGATTCCACTTTTGATCAATCGCCGTGCATGCTGTAATTGAATACGGCGCCCGACGGTTGACGATGAATCCTGTTCCATCAATCGGTAACGCCGTTTCCTTATCGAAAATCAACGTGACCGTCGCCGTCGAATGTGTTGAAAGATTCGCGAGCCCTGGAAGCGTCGCTTCCGGTAACAGGGACACGACTTGGCGATGCGGAATCGTCAACAAAATATCATCGGCATATTCTGGACCATGATCCGTTTCGAGACGATATCGCCCGTCTTCTTCCCGTTCAATGGAGCGAAGCGGTGTCTCTAGACGAATCTCTGTCCGTTCGAGCACCTCTTCTAAACGCTCGACGAGAGATTCGAGTCCAGTAGCAAGTGAGAGGAATTGACCTGTCGCTTTAAGCGTCGGACCTTGCTGTTGATCAAGCGGACGCATGAGGCGCATCCCTTCGAACAAGCTTCCAGCCTTTTGCTCATTCGCAACGAATTGCGGGTAGGTCGCGAACGTACTCATCCGGTCGATATCACCCGCATAGATACCTGAAAGAAGCGGTTCGATCAACTTCTCGACGAGTGCATCTCCAAGACGCGGACGCAGGTATTCCCCTAATGGGATGTCTGTTTCCGGAATCGTCAAATCAGGAGCAGGGTGAAGCAAGCGTTCTGTCACCTCTGCTTTTTCTTCTTCTGTCAGTAGAGATGTCTCTGCGAATAACTCTAAATCGGTGGGGATGCCCATGACGGCACCTTTTGGAATCGGGTGGAGACCGCGCGCATCCAAGATGTACGCTTGCGACGTGTTATTGCGAACGAGTTGCTCCCCTAATCCGATCTCTTCGATGAGATCCGTCAACACATGTTTCCGTGCGACATAAGAATCTGGTCCCCGCTCGATCGTCAATCCTTCGTCCCGATATGTTGCCACCTTACCACCGAGACGACCTTCTGCCTCGAGTAACGTGATGTTCATCTCCGGAAACTGTTTCTCTGCATAATAGGCGGCTGCAAGTCCTGATATACCACCGCCCACGATGACGAGACGTTTACTTGACATAACTACCCACCTGTTTCGCGACGGCTTCCGTGACAGCTTTCATGAAAGCTGGATCCGCGTTTGGCATGACAGGTCGCGCATAATGGATTCCGAGTTCGTCGCAGACGACTTTACACTCGTAATCATTATCGAAAAGTACTTCTAAGTGATCCGCTACGAAACCAACTGGTACGTAAACAAACGCCTCGTATCCTTTTTCTTCGTAGACGTCACGTGTCAAATCCTGAACATCTGGTCCAAGCCATGGTTCAGGTGTTTGTCCAGCTGATTGCCAGCCTGTGATCATATGTGGAACACCAGCACGTTGTGCGATCAATTCGGCTGTTTCCTTCAATTGCTCTGGGTATGGATCACCGTTTGCAATGATTTTCTCAGGTAGACTGTGTGCTGAAACGACGAGAACGGCTTTCTCTTCAGGTACTGGTAAAGCGTCGAACGTCTTGCGGATTTCTTTCCCCCACCAATCGAGAAATGCTTCTTCTTTGTACCACGATTCGACGGATGCGAGACGAATACCGTGTTGGTCCGCGACTTCCTTCGCACGACCATTGTATGAACGAATACTGAACGTCGAATAGTGAGGTGCTAAAACGACCGTGACCGCTTCTGTAATGCCATCTTTTGCCATTTGCTCGACAGCATCCTCAACGAATGGCTCGATATGTTTTAGACCAAGATAAAGTTTGAACTCGATTTCACCAGCATATTTCTCAGACAGTTGACGGTGTAGCTCTTCAGCCTGATCAATCGTGACTTGTGCGAGTGGTGAGACACCGCCAATCGCTTCGTAACGTTCCGTCAACTCTGCCAATGCTTCTGGAGACGGTTTGCGCCCGCGACGGATGTGCGTATAATAACGCTCGATATCTTCTGGTTTATATGGCGTACCGTACGCCATAACAAGTAGTCCTAACGTCTTCATTTTCCTACCTCCATTTTTTCTTTCGAATAATCATGGATAAATGCAGTCAAACGTTTCAATACTTCTGGATCGACTTCCGGGAAGATGCCGTGACCGAGGTTAAAGATAAATCCTGGCTGTTTCATTCCCATGTCGAGAATTTCCTTCGCTTTCGCTTCGAGGATATCCCACGGTGCTAATAGATAAGACGGGTCGAGATTTCCTTGGACAGGTTTCGTCAGTCCCCGCTCACGTGCTTCGTCAATCGACAAACGCCAATCGAGTCCAACGACGTCTAGCGGTAGACTGTGCCACTCTTCTGCCAAGTGACTCGCACCTACACCGAACATGATCATCGGCACGCCTGTATCTTTTAATTCCGTGAAAATGCGTTCCATCGTCGGCTTGATGTAACGCACATAATCTTTCCGGCTTGTCGTTCCGACCCATGAATCAAAGATTTGGAACGCTTGGATTCCTGCATCTACTTGTGATTTGATGTAATCGATGACCATGTCACCTAGTTTCTCCATTAAGGCATGCCATACCTCAGGTTGTCCATACATCAATGCTTTCGTTTTATGGTATCCCTTTGAAGGTCCACCTTCAATCATATAGCTCGCAAGCGTGAATGGTGCCCCGGAAAAACCAATCAACGGTACTTCGAGTCGTTCCCGTAATAAACGAATCGTCTCATAGATGTACGGAATATCTTCACGATTGAATGGTTGTAGTGCTTCAACATCTGCCATCGTGCGAATCGGGTTCGCGATGACTGGACCGATGCCACTCTTGATTTCGACATCAACGCCCATTGACGGAAGTGGTGTCATGATGTCTTTATACAGAATCGCTGCATCGACCCCTAATTGTTTTACAGGTAGTTCTGTCACATATGCGCCTAGTTCCGAGTCATGTGTGATCTCGAAAAGCGTCCGCGTCTTCTTGATTTCACGATATTCCGCTTGATAACGACCTGCTTGTCGCATGTACCAGACGGGAACGTGATCAATCTGCTCGCCACGGATCGCCCGCAAAAACGTATCATTGAATTTCTTCATCATAACTACCCCTTTATACTCGTTCTAACGCCCCAAAAAAACGTACGATAAGTTTGTGAACACAGAAACATTATATCTGAAATTAAGAAGTCTGTGCCAATAAATCGTTTACAAAATGACAGTTCTGTTACCAGTTCATGAAATGTTCACTGTTTCTTGTAAAGACCGAACGCAGCGTTTAACTGACCGCGGATCAAGTCTGAACGTTGCTGTTCCGTTACCTTACGTTCTTTTTCTCGAATTTCGTGCGTGCGCCAGCCATCCTCGATTTTTTCCGCGACTTCAACGAGTCGCTCGACATCCGTAAACGAATATTTTCGTGTCTTTCCATTCGTCCGTTCTGGAAAGATCAACTTCCGTTCCTCATAGTAACGAATCTGACGTTCTGATAATCCGGTTAATTCACAGACGATCCCGATCGACATCACCTTTTTTTCGCGGTAGTTCATCTTCGTCACTCCTTTCCACAAAAATACCATGTCAGATTTTCTGACACAACACGTTTCTTCGAAAGTGTTTCCGTCTAAAGTAAACACATACTTTAAATGGATAAAGGAGGAACGACAATGAAACTGGAACAACTCGCTATCTCAGTCGATACGTTTTATGTCTTATTCGCAGCACTACTCGTCTTTACGATGCAAATCGGATTCTTACTTCTGGAAACAGGGATGTTACGGGCGAAGAACGCAGGGCACGTCGCCGTCAAACAAATCATCAGCTTCTCGGTTGCCGCTCTCGCCTTTTGGGCCATCGGATTCGGATTAACGTTCGGTGATGGTAATTCCATTATCGGAACGGAAGGATTCTTCTTACATGGAGGATTCAGCAGCCTGGATTGGTCGAATATCACGATTGATGTGAAGTTCCTCTTCCAACTCTCGTTTGTTGCTGTCTCTCTCGCGATCGCTTGGGGCGGATTCGCAGAACGTGCTAAATTATCCGTCTATCTGTTGTTCGGAACGTTTTTCGTTGCTATCATCTATCCGATCATCGCACGTTCCGTTTGGGCAGGTGGATTCCTTGGTTCGCTCGGGATGCAAGACTTCGCTGGATCAACGGTCGTTCACTTACAAGGTGGGATCGCTGCACTCGTTGCTGCTTTACTGCTTAAGAAACGAATCGGTGCTGAAAAAACACCGTTACTCGGACATAACGTCATCTATTCTGTCGTTGGTGCCTTCATCCTCTGGTTATGTTGGTTCGGCTTCAACGCCGGTTCGACATTAACGATCGCAGATGGGTTCTTTAGTTACGTGGCCTTGACGACGTTACTTGCGACTGCAGCAGGTGCCCTCGGTGCTCTTGCCATCTCGTTCTGGCACCGTCGTGTCGCAGATATCCCTTCGATCATCAACGGTGTGTTAGCTGCACTCGTTGCCATCACAGCAGCCTGTGCCTTCGTCGAACCGTGGGCAGCCGTCGTCATCGGCTTCCTCGCTGGTGTCATCACATATGGGACGAGCATTCTTCTCGCAAGTCGCGTCGACGATCCATTATGTGCCTTCTCCGTTCATGGCGTCGCTGGTATCTGGGGTACACTCGCAACTGGATTCTTCGCTTCACCACGACTCGTTGAAATCACAGGGATCGGACAAGCTGGTCTCTTCTATGGAGGTGGCTTTACGCAACTCGGTGTTCAAGCCCTTGGTGTCGTCTTTGCTATCGTCATCGTCAGCGTCTTGAGTTACGCATTCTTAAAAGTTCTCGACCTTACGATTGGCCTTCGGATCACACGCGAAGATGAACTCCGCGGACTGGACGTTGCGGAACATGGTCAATCTTCTTACGATCTCCCTGCTCCCGTCAGCAAAGAATTACGTATGGTCGAAGAAGAAGACCTCTCAAACGAACGTGTTAACTAATGATTGATAATAAAAAGAGCCTACGCAATGGATTCGTTGCGTAGGCTCTTTTTAATTGTCTATCATTTTCGTGCATAATACTCACCGATCACCAGTGCCAAGGCTGCGCCACCCACGACATAGATGGATCCGCTTAAAAAGAATCCAAGTAGCGTCAAGACAATGCATTGACTGATTGCTGCGAAGCGGATGATTTTCCGTTTCGCCTGTACAGCATTTCCAAACGGTAATAGACGAGTCAACAGATGTTGGTCTACTGCCTTCGTAAACGGTGCTAGTTGAAAGCTTGTCAATCCTGCAAACGCAGGAATTGCAAGCGCAACGAACAACTCGTTACCACTCGCTAACCACATGAACACAGCCCCGATCAGCGTGAGACGCACAATCAATCCGATGCCGTCCCCACTCCGGATGAACTGTTTGACATATAAATAATCGAATGTCGTTTGAGCGCGATGTGGAATTTGTTCGACCATCTTACTTAAGAGACGACGGCGTTTATACGTTGCCGATAGATGCGGCACATCGACGAACCAGTTGGCCAGTCGATAAAAACGATCACGTGATTCCTGTTCGAGCGCAATCCATTCGCGTAACGGGAGATGCTCCTGACGCTTCAGATGAAGGACGACCATTAACAGTAAGGCAACGACGATCGTTATCCACGCCATATCGATGATAACGAGTAGTGCTGCTCCAAACGCATACAATAACACCGTACGATGCGCGATACCTTCAAGCTTCGATAAATTCGCTGCCGCTCCGAATAGGGCAAGAGCTACGCCCATTAAGACAAGTTCAAACGGCGTCGTCTGTTCCGTCCGAACATAGAGGACAACTACTGCTAGAAACGGAATCACAGCACGAATGATGCCAAAAATCGCATTATACGCTCGCACCTGTTGCATGAAACTTGATAACTTCGCTAATACGGGTAATAGAAATACTTGATCTGCCTCGACAAGAAACGTTCGGCTTGTCCGGTAGAGCGGCAAAATCAAAAATAGGGCTGCCATGACGAATCGACCTGGAAACGATGGGGCGAGTTGGTCGAGGAAACGGCCGTAGACGACTAATGCGTATAAAATGACAAAGTAGACGGTAAATAACAGTCCACCATTCGCCATATATCGTGTATATTTCACCGTTTCCGTCATCGCTGCTTGGTACCGTTCCTTCCATAAGGACTGGCTGTTCATCGTTCCGCCTCCTCGATCGCGGCAACGTACAGATCATCGAGCGTTCCATCTTGTAGTCCATAGCGAGCTCGTAAAGCAGCTGTCGTCCCTTCTGCCGCAATATGTCCTTCATGTAAAAGAACGAATCGATTACAGTGACGCTCTGCTGTCTCGAGGATATGCGTCGACATTAAAATCCCCTTACCTTCCTGCTTGAGTTCACTGAAAATCTGAAGCAACTCTCGGATTGCCAGTGGATCAAGTCCAACGAACGGTTCATCAACGATTAACAGCTCACTCCCTGTGACGAGTGCACATAAAATCATCGCTTTTTGTTTCATCCCTTTTGAGAAAACACTTGGAAACCACTCGAGTTGTTTCGTCATTCGAAGGCGTTCAGCATAGTGATTTGCTCGCTCTATCGCTACTACTTCTTCGACATCATATCCTTGCGCCATCAGACGAAGGTGCTCCCGTAACGTTAGTTGTTCATATAACATCGGCTGTTCCGGAATATACGCGACTTGGCGACGATACTCGGTTTCGTTCGTCGCTAAATCCAATCCGTTGATTCGTACCGATCCCGTCTTGACCGGTAATAGACCGAGGATATGTTTAATCGTCGTTGATTTCCCCGCACCATTTAATCCGATTAAACCCACAAGTTCCCCTTGATCCACTTCAATATTGATATCATGAAGGACAGTTTTAGATCCGTATCCTCCTGATAAGCCCTTGATCTCTAATAACATATTCGCCACTCCCTTTAAGCACATCGTAAGGTAGATCTTCTTAGACTTTCTAGCTTCGTGCTTCATTTTTTAAAATATAATGTTTTAATACTTGTTTTTTCGGCAATTACTCTAAGTGTAATCGTTACATCAATATATGAAAACGATTTACATGTAAATTGAAGGTGAAATCAATGAGTCGTCCATTCATTCTCTATCAAGTGGTCTAATCTTCTAGTCATTTAAAGAATGAACGATTTCAGATTTTTTCATTTTCGCACGTGTTTATAACTGCCTGAAAACAGGTAAAACTAATATGTAGAGGAGATGTTTTAAAATGGGTTTCTTATGGGCACTCATCGTTGGTGGTCTCATCGGTTGGATCGCAAGTTTAATTATCGGGAAAGATGTGCCGGGTGGCATCATCGGTAACATTATCGCTGGTTTCATCGGTTCGATGATTGGTCAAGCCATCTTTGGTTCAATGGGTCCTGAAATTGGTGGATTCGCAGTCATTCCAGCTATTCTCGGAGCAGTCATCTTGATCTTTATCGTCTCACTTATTCTCCGGGCAGTACGCAAGTAATCATATATTCTAATTGAAAAGGAGTGTTTTAAATGGGATTCTTATGGGCATTAATCGTTGGTGGTATTATTGGTTGGTTAGCAAGCTTGATTTTAGGTAAAGATGTTCCAGGCGGTATCATCGGTAACATCATCGCTGGTTTCGTCGGTGCAATCATCGGTCAAGCATTATTTGGAGATTGGGGTCCAATGGTTGCCGGATTCGCAATCGTACCTGCTTTACTCGGAGCTATCATTCTTATCCTTATCGTATCGTTCATTCTCCGTGCGGTGAATAAACGATAACCAAAAATCCTCGGACGTTTCTGTCCGAGGATTTTTGTATGCGTTAGTCTTTTAATTGTAACCACATGCCATCCTCTCGCTCGACGACCCGCTTTTCCGTCCGTAAATTCAACCATTCGAACACACCTTCGAGAAAACTAGACGGATACTCCCAAACCGTACCAACTTGCTCGCGCTTCTTTCGTTCTGGTTTTCCAGCGATGGATTCGAGTTCATCCGGTGTCTTATTCAACCGGATTAATAATTCATCAACTTGATTCGATCTATAGGTCACTTCATACCCGTCATACCGCGCTCGGTTCGCAACTGTCGAATCAGGCGTGCCGAACGTATTCTCGAATGCATCACGCGATTTCCCGAGATAACCAGTCATCGTATCGATACTTTTTCCAGTCCGGGCTTTCACTTCCGTTTCAAGCAATGTTTTAATATCGACTGCATATTCGTTCGATACGGTCGTATTGAACTGATCGGCTATTTTAAAATCAACTGCTATGTTTGGTTCATCACCAAGCTGTACTGTTTTTGAGTCCCGAACGGTCTGTCCTGATTGATCGGCGCTCACCTGAACATCATATTCTCCTGGAGAACGCTTGATTTCTAGTGATGTTCCGTCCACCGTTCCAATGACTTCTCCATCTAATGATACTTCTGTTTTGGGTACATCACTTGAAACGATCAATCGTTGTGGATTCACATCAAGAGAGTACCGGTCATACCAAAGCCATCCATCCTCTTTTCGTAACGTAAACAGATGCGTCTTTACTTGTTTACCAGAGTCTTGATCCTGTTTAACTTGTGCGATGACCCGGTCCGTCCGCTCTGCATCAGCCGTCAACCAATTAACGAGTCGCGTCGCCTCACTCATCGGTAATGACTTACCGTTGATCGTGACTAGCTTTTGGAATCCACGCTGATCCTTTTCCTTTAACAAGGTAGCAAGACGCTCGTCTGTTTTCTCCATTTTCGCCGCTTCTTGCATGTTACGCCCAAACCAAAAGGCAACGAATAAGAAAAGACCGACGACGATAACGCTACCGACGAGCAGACGCCGTTTTCTTTTTTTTTGTGCCGTCGAGGCTACTCGTGATGCCATGCAGTTCGCTCCTTCCCTTCAGTAACTATATGTTTCTAAGTGTATCGGGTTCAATTTGACTGTCAATCGTGCGGAAGTCGGAAACTTTCCGTATACTAATATTATCTTACCCAAAGGAGTGAACGTTCCATGCAAAAAGAGTCATGTATCTTCTGTAAAATCGCTCGCAAAGAAGTCCCTGGTCATATCGTATTCGAGAATGAAAACGTTCTTGCCTTTCTCGACTTGTCACAAGTGACGAAAGGACATACGCTCGTCATTCCAAAACAGCATGCCGATAACATGTATGATCTCTCTCCTGAACAGGCACAGAACGTGTTTGCGACGATTCCGCAAATCAGTCGTGCGCTTCAACAAGAGACAGGTGCAGCCGGTATGAACCTCTTATCAAACACTGGAAAAGTAGCGGGTCAATCAGTCTCGCACTTCCATTTACATCTCATTCCTCGTCACGATAAACAAGACGGATTCGGCGCGAAGTGGGAAGTCCATAACGACGACTACACGGCAGAAGAATTGGCTGAACTCGCAAATTCAATCGCTTCGCATATCTAAGTCCGCTCTTTTTCTTCTATTCTTAGAAAAATATTGCCGAAATAGGTTTCTTTCACTCAATTTTCGGTAAAATAATATGAAACAAATATTTTAATATTAAGAAGGAGGTTCATTATGTCGAAGCGTCCCGCCCGTAACTGGGTCGCTTTTGGTGCTACGCTAACACTTGTGACTTTTTACGGTCTGAAGGCGCTTCGCCAAGGTACGAAAAGCGACTCTTCGAACGGTCATCAACGTCGAAATTCTTATTCTACAATCGTAACGAATGTGCAGGATTTGACCCAGGAGGGCAAGAACTTAGTAGAGACAGCAAAAGCGTCTGGTATGCACTTCAAGGAAGAAGTCATGCAGAGCGTCTCGGAATACCAAACGGAAGTCCAAGCATCGCTCACGAAGATCCAGTCTCTCGCTGATGAAGCGAAACAGGAAGCAGACCAGCTTTCTCCACAAAAGTAAGATCCGTTGCTTCGATTTGTTTTTGTATAGTTTGCATTTTGCGCGTTTGAGCCATTGTCACCTTTCGAAAGGATGAGTCAGATATGGAACACGAAAAGTTATATCCTGGACAAGAAGCATTATTGTATAGCCATAAAATTGTCCAGTTAAGCAAAGCACTATGGAAAACGGTAGAAAAAGATTGGCAAAATTGGATCAAACCTTTTGATCTGAACATCAACGAACACCATATCTTGTGGATTTCACACGCGCTAGGTGGTGCCTCGATTTCTGAAATCGCAAAGTATGGTGTCATGCACGTCTCAACGGCATTCAACTTCTCGAAGAAGCTAGAAGACCGTGGACTGTTGACGTTCTCGAAAAAGGAAACCGATAAACGAAATACCTACGTCCAGTTGACACCGGCAGGCGAATCGCTTCTACTCGAGACGATCCAAGCATTCCGTCCCGAAGAAAACGGCGTCTTCCGTGCATCACTTCCTCTTCAAGAACTGTACGGGAAGTTTCCGGAATTGACCGATATTTCTGCGATCGTACGTCGTTTGTACGGGGACAGCTTCATGGATATCTTTGCCGAGACTTCGAAGATGATCACCGAAGAAGCAGATCGCCGTCCACAAGATCCAGTCATGGACTCAATCAAAAAAGCATAATCTTATCAAAAGCGTTTTAGCCTCCAGCTAGAATGCTTTTTTTTAGGTCTTATCTCCTCATGACAGGGACATTACTACTATGTCTCAAGAGCGTTATTTCCCTCACAATTTCCCATAAAAATTATCCTCAACCGGCTACTTGGATGTGATAGCATGGAAAAGAGCAAGTATCTCTTGGCGTGACAAGATACAGCTGTCAACCAGACGAGAATATGATATGATAAAACGGTTGAAATAAATGGTAAATTAGGGGTGTATGTATGAAAAAGAAATTGTTAGGTGCAGCAGCAGTCGCAAGTGTATTTACATTAGCAGCATGTGGGTCAAATGACGAAGCCGTCATCAATTACAAAGGTGGCGAAGTGAACAAGGCTGATGTTCAAGAAGAAGCCTATGAAAAAGCAGGTGCTCAAATCGCCTTCCAGCAAACGATGAACAAATTGCTTGAAAAGAAATACGGCAAGGAAGTCACGGACAAAGAAGTCGAGGCAGAAGTCAAGAAAACAAAAGATCAGTTCCCGGATAAAGAGCAGTTCAGTACAACTCTGAAATCTGCTGGAATCAAGAATGAAAAAGAATTCGAAAAAGTACTTCGCACACAAATGCTCTTAACAGAAGCAAAATCTGCGAAATCTAAAGTAACCGATAAAGAGATTCAAGAGCGCTTTGATCAAGAGAAAGTCGAAGTCAAAGCAAGCCATATCCTCGTTGCGAAAGAGTCAGAAGCAAAAGACATCAAAAAGCAATTGGATGAAGGCGCGGACTTCGCGAAACTCGCTAAATCAAAATCTACTGATACAGGCAGCGGTGCAAAAGGTGGAGACCTCGGTTACTTCACAAAAGGTAAGATGGTTAAGGAATTCGAAGATTACGCGTTCAAGGATGGCGTTGAAGGTAAAATCTCCGATCCAATCAAAACACAGTTCGGCTACCACATTATTAAAGTAGTCGATCGTAAAGAGAAGAAAAACTTCACGCTCGATAAAGAAAAAGCACGCATTAAAAAAGCACTTGCTGAAGAAAAAGCAGCACAAGTCAACCCGAACGATATTTACCGTTCACTCATGAAAGAATACGATGTCAAAATCGAAAACAAAGACTTCAAAGATGCTTTCGATCTAGACAAACAAGAACAACAACAAATGCAACAACAAATGATGCAACAACAGCAGTAATCAAAAAAGGAAGCCGCGAAGGCTTCCTTTTTTGTGTCGTTTTTCGTAAAGCAAAAGGTTAGCGAATCGTCCGGATCGGCGCTCGTTCATATTGTTTCGGTAAGGCGACCGTATCTCCAAGTTCCGCTGCCGCATGATAGACCCAGTACGGTTGGCGAAGTAGTTCACGTGCGAGCAGGACGATATCTGCTCGACCGTTACGGACGATTTCTTCTGCATGGGCAGCTGTCGTGATCAATCCTACCGCTCCCGTGGCAATACCTGTCTCTCGTTTCAACTCTTCCGCATAGCTCACTTGATAGCCCGGATACACTTCCGGTACGGCATTAGCGACGACAGCACCTGAACTACAGTCGAGTAAATCGATGTTACGTGCAGCTAGTTCTTTCGCGAGCGGAATATAATCCGTTGCCGTCATTCCACCTGTTGCGTGATCCGCTGCTGAAATCCGGACCCAAATCGACAGCTTCGAGACTTCCTGAATCCCATCAATGATCTCTAGCAACAAGCGCATCCGATTTTCCGTCGATCCGCCGTACTGGTCTTCTCGAATATTGGATAACGGAGAGAGGAACGTATTCAATAAATAACCATGTGCGCCATGGATTTCAATGAAGTCATACCCTGCTCGTTCCGCTCGTAATGCTGCATCTATGAACTGTTGTTTGATTGTCGCGATTTCCTCAAGTGTCAATGCACGTGGATGCGTATACGTATCATCAAAAGGTAAAGCGCTCGGTGCGACGGGTGGTTCTGCTGTCGTGCTTTTGCGCCCAGCATGGGCCAGTTGAATGCCTGCTTTTGCACCCGCTGCTTTGACTTGCTCTGCGATCCGTTGTAGTCCTTCGATGTGTGCATCTGACCAGATTCCAAGGTCACCTGCTGAAATGCGACCGTCTGGCGTGACGGCACTCGCTTCTAAGATGACACCACCGACACCACCCATTGCACGGGTTGCATAGTGCGTGACATGCCAATCCGTAACGAGTCCATCTTCTTTTGCACTGTACATACACATCGGCGCCATGATGACCCGATTGCGGAATGTCAACGTTCCGAGTTGAACCGTATCAAACAACTTCGTCTTCATCTTTTTTCCCCCTTATAGCTTCGGACGGTAAAAAGCACGATTATCTAGTGCAAATGATCGTTCCGAGAATTGTCCTGGCTCGACATATTCAAGGAGACGATCCATCATCGTCATCCGTGCATCAAGGTTATCGATCAAGAACAAGACTTCCGCTTCACGCATCTGTGGTGCAACGGCAGATCCCCATTCCGGTCGTCCGTGATGACTTAAGACGAGATGTTGCAAGACAGTCAGTACTTCTGCGTCAATTTGTAATTCTGCTCCGACTTTTTCGAGTTCCGCTACCATCATCGTAATATGACCGACGAGTTTACCAGGCAACGTATATTCCGGTGCAACCGGATCGGATAACTCCTTGATTTTCGCATAATCGTGTAGAATGATGCCACTGATTAGCACGTCACGATTTAAGGTCGGATAGAGTTGAGCGATTTGATCCGCTAGACGCAACATCGAAAGGACGTGGTACGACAGCCCCGAGTAAAAAGCATGGTGATTTTTGACCGCTGCTGGATGCGTGAAGTAGGCGTCAAATCGTGAAGTAATCAAATGTTTAACGAGCTTTTTCATATCACTGTTCTGAATCGATTCTACGAACGCGAGTACTTCCGTCTCGATCTGTTCTCGCGGAATCGGTGCGGATTGGACATAGTCCTCGACATTCGTCTCCTCTAGGACCGTGATTTGTTTGAGTTTTAGTTGTGTCCGCCCTCGATAGTCCATGACTTCTCCGGCAGCATGAACGATTGACTTCGGCGCATATTTTTCAAGATCACTCGTATCCCACATCTTCGTCTCGATTTCGCCTGTCTTATCCGTCAAGATGAGCGTCAAGTATGGTTTCCCATTTGCTGCAATTCCTTTGACCGCTTGTTTGATCATCGCTCGTTGATCGAGCGTTTCTCCAACTGCTAATTTACCGATTCCTTTCATACTTGAAACACGTCCTTTATCTGTAAAATAGGTGTCTTTTTTATATTCCATTGACTACACTTAAGGCATATACTATTTCATTCTACTATATGGGAGTCATGAACATGGAACTGGAACCTCAATTTAATTGGTCTCGCTATCTCGATTTAGCTGACTATGAACAAACCTTTCCGACGGCTGCCGTCGATCAATCCGAAATGGACTGGGTGACACAGCTGCGATCGAAAGACATGAACTTCACCCGCTCGGAAAAAGGGGTTCTCTATGGCGCTGTCATCACCTGGCAAAATCCTGTCGACAAAAGTGACCGCCGCTCGATTTGCTTTTATGTAACGAAAGAAAAACTGATCACGATTGGATTGTCGGATTCAATCGTGTCCTTGGTCGCTCCCTATTCTCCCGCGCATCCATTCGCAGCCTTTTATACGATTCTTGCTTTACAGCTGAACACGTATTTTGCCGGTATCGATCAGTTTGAGACGGAACTATTCTCAAGACAAGATGAACTACGTGGCAGCATCAATGAAGATTCGCTCGATAGCATCTTCGCGTTACGCGACACGATCGAGAACTGGTCCGATTTAATCGTTCCGTTTCAAGAGCTCGTCATGGCTGGTGAAGAATCATTTCTCGACGAGGACGCGTATCTCGAGGATCTCTCGTTGAAACTAGCTACGAAACGTGTCCGCCGTCTGTTGATGCTCATTGAACATTATCAAAAAGACATTGAGGTCCTGCTCGACTTATCGACGACCGTCTCGAACTTCCGTGGAAACGAAATCATGAAGGCATTAACAATCTTTACTGCCGTCGCGACACCAACGATGGCTCTCGGTGCGATTTGGGGGATGAACTTTAAAATCATGCCGGAATTAGAATGGAAATACGGTTACGCCCTATCCCTTGGTCTAATTTTTCTCTCGACCGGTGGCATCTTCTACTGGATGCGCTGGCGTGGATGGTTAGGCGCTCTTGTTCGGATGCCAAAGAACAGTCGACCAAAAAAATAGATATCAGAACATAAGTTCGTTATACTAATTGTATCATATCTACTGAAAGGAGACGCTTGTCCGATGGAACGAAAAATCATTCATATTGATATGGACGCCTTTTACGCTTCCGTCGAGCAACGCGATCGTCCTCGATTAAAAGGTGTTCCCGTCGTCGTCGGTGGACCGCCTCATGCACGTGGTGTCGTAGCGACCTGTTCCTATGAAGCACGGAAATACGGTATCCATAGCGCGATGCCGTCAAGACGTGCCTTCCAGCTCTGCCCCCGTGCGGTCTTCATTCGTCCCCGCTTTGACGTCTACCGAGCTGTCAGTGCGCAAATCATGGCGCTTTTTCGAGAAGTGACACCGCTCGTCGAGCCTCTCTCGCTTGATGAAGCGTATCTTGACGTCACGGAAAATTATTTCGATCAAAAAAGTGCGACCTATATCGCGCAATATGTTCTTCAGCAAATTAAAGAACGGACAGGTCTGACGGCCTCTGCTGGTGTTTCGAACTCTAAGCTCGTCGCGAAGGTCGCATCCGGATACGAGAAACCGAACGGGATGACGGTAGTTCCTCCAGAGGACGTCCTCAGTTTCTTGTCTCCATTAAAAATTGGAGATTTACACGGCGTCGGAAAAGTCACGGAACAAGCGTTACGAAAACAAGGAATTGAAACCGTCGCAGATGTCCAAGCAATGCCGGTCGAACAATTACGAGCATTGCTCGGACGCGATCGCGGAACGGAACTGCATGCGATGGCACACGGGATCGACGAGCGTCCGGTTCGTCCGGAACGCGAGCGAAAATCGATTGGTTCTGAGACGACCTTCGAAGAAGATACGGAGGATATCGATACGATATTCGAGACGTTGATTCGAGAATCAAAATCCGTCATTGCGAGTCTTCAAAAAAAAGAACTCGTTTGCCGGACGATCACGATCAAGTGGAAGACCGATACATTCCAGTCACGTTCGAAACGGCATACATTTTCAGAAGAAACGGCGGACGAAGAACGTTTACTTGAGGAAACAACGAAATTGTTCAATGGTATCACCTTCGACGGACCGATCCGCTTGATTGGTATGACGGTCAGTCACCTGACTACTCCTCCCGCTGCGCGACAGTTGACGTGGCAAGACTTAGACCTGCGCTTGTAAAATGAATACCTATTCATTATACTAAGTACAAGACCGATCAGACAAGGGAGGAACAAGTATGCAGTATACGATTACAGTCTTTTCAGATCGTGGTGAAACGTTACTCGATGACGTTTTTGAAGCAGAAGCAGATGGACAGGCACGAGAAGAAGGGATTCGGCGTCTCAATGAGAGTGGGTACGCTCATCATGCAGCTCGTGTCACACGTTCAGGTCGTTTGATTCATTTCGAGCGCGCTTACTTGCCACGGATTGTTCCTGCTTCATCTTGAGCCATACAAAAAGGAAGACGCGCTACTATAGCCGTCTTCCTTTTTAATGACTTATTGAACGTCGTCTTGTTGCTCCATCATTGGCGCGTAGAGCTCTTCTAGTGGCTTCATGATGATTTGTGTGACTTCCGTCAACATCGTATGCATCCGTTGCTCTTCTTGCATTAGCTGACTGATTAATGGGTTGTTTTGTACTTCAAGCATCTTTGTTTGGGCAGACGCCATATCGTCTGGTGTAATTTCTTCACCCTGCATCTGTTTTTGTTGTAATTCGAGTTGGATGTTACGGAACGATGCAAACAATTCGTTTGATTCCGGATCCGCGTTAACTTGCGTATACAAATCTTTTAATGTCGTGTACTCCGAAGTTTCACGTAATGCACGCTCCAGTGTGTACGCGTGATCGTATAAGTTTGTTTCTGCCATGAGTAAAACCTCCAATTTGTTTAGACGAGATAAAGCCCCGCCTGTATCAATCCAATTAAACCACCTAACAACCCTCCAAGCCAAGTAATAGCCCGGAATTCCCGCTTGGAAATCGATAAGACGATTTCCTCGAGATACGCAGTATCCAGCAAATCAACCTCTTCTCGAACGATCGTTTCGAGATCGAGCGTCTGAAGAATCTGTCCGATTTGATTCGTCGTCCGTTCGAATAGATGATCGATGACGACAGGGACATGTTGCTCGAGTAATTGTGACTCGAGGGGATTCAACCAGATGCGTAATGGTGTAGCAAGCATCGATTCAATCGGTAAACGTGCCATGATCTGTTCTTTAACAGTCTGTCGAATCCGTGACTCCGTCTCTTCTGTCATATAAGACGACAGTGGACGATCCAGCCCCTTTTGCCATTCCTGACGTAATAAGGCAAGGATGAACTGAGACGTCGACTCTGATTGAAGTACCCGTTTCAGCTCCGGCTGAATCATATCAACAACGTTGACGTTCGCGAGCAACATCCCGAACATACCGCCTCCGAGGCGCTGCTGGATGAAGCGAGCAACAGTCTCCTCGAGTTGTAGACGTCCTTCTGGTCCATCAAAATATTCCTCTGCTTGGTGCAATACAGATGTGACGAGTCTTGGCATGACCTCTTCGATTTTTTGTTCTCCGGCTTCCCCGATCAATTCGCGCACGGACTGCTCACGCCATTTACCCATGAGGAGCGAAAATTCCTGCTCTAAGTGGTAACTGATTTTTCCTTGGATCCGTTGTTTTGGTTCGTCGATGAAGCGACTAATCCACGCTTCCGTCGTCTCTTCCGAGCGTGTCCATTTCATGACTTCTTGTTCGACGAGTCGCGTGACGGCTCCACGAACAGCTGGTGATGCGAGACGTTTCCCGATCCCTTCTGGCGTCAAAAGATGCTTGACGACCGTCCGCCCGAGATTCGCTGCTAGTTCATCTCGCCGTTTAGGAATCAGACCCGGCGTAAAGGGTACGCGAAATTTTCCGATGTATTTCGGTTCAAGTGGTCGAAATAACATCCGAATCGCTAGATGATTCGTGACTGCGCCAATCAGGGCCCCAATGACGATGATTCCGACAAGTTTCAATACGAGTAAAAACGTATCTGACATAAGTTATCATTCCTTCCGATTTTCGACTTATGGTAAAGTCGAGATAGTTATGTACGATTTAGGAGTGATGCCGTGTGTTAAGACAACTGATGACTGTATTCAATGACCAGCTTACGACCGATCCGAATGTTTATTGCCAGGAACAGTATAGCGTATATCGCCTTACAGATGGGCTTTGTTTTGGGATCCAGGCGACTGCCATCTCTGACCGCGAACAACAACTGCTCGATGTATTCGCTGAACGCATCATCACGACGTCGCGGTCTGATATCGATCTCTGGCGAGAGCGTCTCCAATCGACTCATGCTGTGGAAGATCAACCGTTTCGACTCGTTCACTTTTTATTCAATCCAACTGACGAACGCACGAGTGAGGAAATTCAACAGCTGCTCTCCTCTTTCTTTTCGCAGACGAGCACCCTCATTCCTTTTAGTACCCATCGCTTTACGATCATCGAACGAGAAGAATTTGTCATTGAAGGAGAACTATCCGATTTGTTTTTAGCACTACAATCCGATTTTGTGCTCGATGGTAAGGTGTTGCTTGGTCAACAGCGTGCTACCGGTGACATTGCCGTTCAGTTCCAACTCGAACAGGCAGCGCTCGCTTCCGTTCCTTCCATGCAAATCGAACGTTTCTTACCTGCCATGACTCGCCTTGCAAGTCTAGATGACCGATATCGTGCAACACTCGTTGATCAGTTCATTCGTTCCCTCGAGCCAGAGTCTCGTGAGACGATCCTTGCTTTTTGCCGAGCTAACTTAAATGTCTCTCTAACAGCAAAACATCTATTCTTACATCGGAATAGTCTCCAGTATCGACTCGACCGGTTGACGGAACAGACGGAAATCGATGTCCGGTCGTTTGAAGGGGCTACTTTCCTTTATACCTTGCTGCTTGTAGCATGATGCCTAATTGAAAACGTTTGCATTTAGTCAGGTTGTCCATAGGCAGACTACCTGACTTCTTTTATACTATTTCTTGTAAGCGTTATTATTTCATCATTTACATTAGGGGGAACTACACATGGCTGAAATTCGTCTTGAACATATCGATAAAATCTACTCAGGTGATGCAAAAGCGGTTGATGACTTCAACCTTCACATTAAAGATAAAGAATTCATCGTCTTCGTCGGACCATCTGGTTGCGGGAAATCAACGACACTCCGGATGATCGCTGGACTCGAAGAAATCTCAGGCGGTGATTTCATCATCGACGGTAAACGCATGAACGATGTAGCGCCAAAAGATCGCGATATCGCGATGGTCTTCCAAAACTACGCGTTATATCCACACATGAACGTCTTCGATAACATGGCGTTCGGATTAAAGCTTCGGAAGTTCCCGAAAGATGAAATCAAGCAACGCGTTGATAATGCAGCTCGCATCCTCGGTCTTGAAGAGTATCTCGAGCGGAAACCAAAAGCACTCTCTGGTGGTCAGCGCCAACGGGTAGCGATTGGTCGCGCCATCGTTCGTGATGCTAAAGTCTTCTTGATGGATGAGCCGCTCTCGAACTTGGATGCTAAATTACGTGTACAAATGCGGAAGGAAATCATTCAGTTACACAAACGTCTTGAGACGACAACGATTTACGTCACGCACGATCAGACGGAAGCGATGACGCTTGCGACACGGATTGTCATCATGAAAGCCGGAATCATTCAGCAAGTCGGTACGCCGAAGGAAGTCTATGATCACCCGGATAACATGTTCGTCGCTGGATTCATCGGTTCACCATCGATGAACTTCTTGACAGGTAAACTGGCAGAAGACGGTCTCTTCCATGTTTCAGGAACAGAAGAGAAGTTCGAAGTACCAGAAGGAAAAATGAAAGTTCTCCGCGACCGCGGTTACACGAATAAAGATCTCGTCCTCGGAATTCGCCCAGAAGACATTCATGCGGAATTGATCTACCAAGACACTAAAACAGCGCATCGTTTCCCAGCGCATATCGAAGTATCCGAATTGATGGGTGCAGAGTCTTACCTATACTCAAAAGTCGGACAACAAGCATTCACGGCACGTGTCGATTCACGTTCACACGTCGAGATGGGATCACAACTCGATCTCTTCTTCGATATGACAAAAGCACACTTCTTCGATGCTTCAACCGAAGCAACGATTCGTTAATCACATCATCGATCAGTAGTGATGTTTCAGACTGTCCATTTAAGGGCAGTCTTTTTTATTGACAGACGTTCCTGTAACTTTGTATGATACTGCTTGTAGCTTAAAATTAATCCTATTTGAAAACTAGGAATTGAAATCATTCATTTATAAAGGAGAGAGCGCTATGAAACACGGTTTGAAATTAGCTGTAGCAGCATTATCGACAGCGGGGGTGCTTGCAGCATGCGGCGCTTCGAACGACAACGCAGGTTCTGGTAAAGAGTCAAAAGTCATTACAGTCGGTACAGAAGCAACGTACCCACCTTTCACGTATAAAGAAAAAGGAAAATTGATGGGATATGACGTAGACGTCATGAACGAAGTCGCAAAACGTGCCGGCTATAAAGTCGATTATAAAGCGATGGACTTCAAAGGACTCATCCCAGCACTCGATTCAAAACGAATCGATGTCATCGCGAACCAAATGGGAATCACGCCTGAGCGTCAAGAAAAGTACGCTTTCTCTGATGCCTATACGGTCTCTGGTTCAACGATCATCGTCAACAATAAAACGAACGACATCAAAACACTCGACGACTTAAAAGGAAAAACAGTTGGTTCGACACAAGGTTCACTTTATGCGAAAACAGCTGAAGAAGCTGGCGCTAAAGTAAAATACTACAAAGGTGCGAACCAAGTCTTGAAAGATCTTGAAGCAGGTCGTGTTGATGCAGCCATGAACGATCGTCTCTTCGTTTTGACGGAGTTGAAAAAAGCTGGCTATAAAGTCAAAGCGGTCGGTGAGACGTTCGACAAGAACGAATCTGGTTTCATGATGGCGAAAAACAGCAAGTATACAAAAGACTTCAATAAAGCACTCGCTGAGATGCAAGAAGACGGCACTCTTGCAAAAATCGGTAAGAAGTACTTCAACGAGGATATCAGTAAGTGAGTGAATTACTGACGATCGTCCGGGATAACTCGGACGTCTACGCAAAGGCGATTGGCACGACCCTTCTAGCAAGTGGTCTCGCCATCGTCTTTGCGCTTATTCTTGGATTGATTCTTGCCGTCATGCGTGATAGCCGCGTTGCCGTCTTTAGCGGTTTTGCACGTTTATACGTCTCGTTCTTCCGCGGAACGCCACTCTTGTTGCAGATCTTGATTCTTTATAATGGTCTCGTCACGCTTCAATTGACTGGATTTCAAGCCCTTGCCTTTGGTTTGTCGCTTCACTTTTCCGCATATATCTCGGAATCGTTCCGCGCTGCCATCTCCTCTGTCGATCGTGGACAATGGGAAGCGGCTGACTCGCTCGGCATTCCACGTCGCAAGACATTCAAGGACGTCATCCTGCCGCAAGCATTATCACGAGCGATTCCACCACTTTCAAACTCTGTCATTGATATCATCAAGTCGACATCGCTCGGTACGATCGTTGCTGTTGAGGAATTGACATATGTCTCTGACCAGATTTCAGCGACGACGTATCTCGTCATGCCGTTGTTACTATTCTCAGCTGCAATTTACTGGATCATGTCAACACTCATTCAAAGCCTACAACATCGTTTAGAAGCACGTTTCAGCATTCCAGAATGAATTTTCCACACTTGGAACCGTCAGGATTTCAAGTGTGTTTTTTTAGATTTTTTTAGGTTTAGCACTAGGCAATCCGGGAATAATCAAGTATACTAATAAAAATCAGAATTATCTGACAACTTATAAAGGAGCGTGGCCGAGATGAAACAAGTAATTGAAGCTTTCCGTAGACAAGATGCAGAGCAGCGAATTCCAGTGCTACGTCTCGAAATCGATTATGAGCTCAGTACGCTCTTCGATGCGATTCAAGCCAATGACCAAGCTGCCATGTCAGCAAGCAAAGATCGTTTAGATAAATACCGTCAGGAGATGCTTCGCTTAGAAGCTTAACCTCATAGATCCCCCATCTCTCCTCCCCCTTGAGATGGGGCTTTTTTCGTTTATTGTTTATTTTTATTCGTAAATGAAAGAGAGGATCGCCTCCAGATGATATATCGGAAACGACCCTCACACTTTATTATATGAATGGCACAACGTACAGATCTATTCGTTTCTATCTCAAAATCAATTAATCGACGTCACGACCACGTGATGCCTTCAAAATCTCAAACCATTGCTCGCGTGTCAACGACAATTTCGTCGAACGAACAGCAGATTCGATGCGTTCAATCTTACCCGAACCAACGATTGGCATGATACGTGCTGGATGTTTGAGCAACCATGCATATGCGACTTCGTCGATTTCTTCAGCTCCGATCGTCTCTGCGATCTCCGCTAATTTTTCGCGTAACGGTGCGTATTGCTCATCCTTGAAGAGGCGACCGCCCGCAAGTGGACTCCATGCCATCAACGGCATCTCATTTTCATGACAGAGATCAACGGATCCATCCTCGAAATGTTTCAGTTCCGAAACCGACAACTCGAGTTGGTTCGTCACGAGCATGAATGGTAAGCGCGACTGAATGAGACTTTGTTGCGCAGGTGTATGGTTCGAGAGACCGAATGTCCGTACCTTTCCTGCGTCCTTCAACTCTACGAACGCTTCAGCAATCTCGTTCGGGTCCATCAACGGATCTGGACGGTGAATCAACAGCGTATCCACGTACTCGACACCGAGTTCTTGAAGAGAACGGTTCACTTGTTTGATGATATGCTCTTTCGTCGTATCGTAGAATGACAACGACTGATCCGAGAAATGATTCCCTTTCATCTTGATACCCGTCTTCGTGACAATCTCCATCCGGTCACGTAATTCCGGTTTTAAAGCAAGCGCTTCTCCGAATAAACGTTCATTCGTGTAGTCGCCATAGATATCTGCGTGATCAAATGTTGTAATTCCTAAAGCAAGACACGCTTCGATCAATTCAAGTCGCTCTTCTTTCGTCATCTCCCATTCATTCAATCGCCATAAGCCATGAATAATGCGTGAGAATGATAAATCTTCTGTTAGTTGAATCCGTTCCATCTGTCTTCCAACTCCTCTATCGTATAAACTCTATCTCGTTTACTGTACCTCAATATGGTACCGGTTGCACGGATTTCACTTTTTAATGCTCCGAGACAAAAAACAGGACCCCGTCGATGACGTGATCCTGTATGGAACTTATTGTATTTGTTCGACTTCTTGCATGACTTCGTCTTCGATCTGCTGACGTTTCCGTGTCGTCTCAGCAGCATCTGGTGACGTGACGCTGAAGTAGAATTTGATTTTTGGTTCCGTGCCCGATGGACGAAGGCAGAACCATGATCCATCGCTGAGCGTAAACTTCAGTACGTTGGATTTTGGCAGATTGATCGGTGAAGGTTGATGTGTCTTCAAATCGTGGGCGATGCTCGCATCATAGTCCTCGAATAAGACGACCTGTTCTCCCGCCACTTGTTTTGGCGGATTCTCACGGAACGTATCCATGATACGACCGATCTGTGCCACGCCATCCTTACCTTTGAGCGTTAGAGAGCGGAGTGACTCTTCGAAGTACCCGAACTGCTCGTAAATCGCCTGTAATGCCTCATAGAGCGTCCGTCCTTCTTTCTTATGGTACGCAGCCATCTCAGCAGCTAACAAGCACGCTTGGACGGCATCCTTGTCTCGGCAGAAGTCACCGATGAGGTAACCATAGCTCTCCTCATATCCGAAGAGATACTCATATTGACCCGATGCGTTGTATTGTTTGATTTTTTCCCCGATGAACTTAAAGCCTGTCAATGTGTTCTCGACATGGAGATCATAGTGACGCGCAATCAATGCACCTAGTTCTGACGTAACGATCGTCTTCGCGACGAATCCGTTCGCTGGCAGTGTTCCTTGCGCCGCTTTTTGTGAAAGGATGTAGTCGAGCAATAACGCTCCCGTCTGATTCCCTGTCAGGACTGTCCATTCTCCGTCTGCATCACGTGTTGCGACTCCGACACGGTCAGCATCGGGATCCGTCGCAATCAAGATGTCGGCATCTGTCCGATCACCATATTCGATCGCCAGTTTAAAGGCAGCATGTTCTTCCGGGTTCGGCGACGTCACGGTCGGGAATGCGCCGTCTGGCTCCGCTTGCTCCTTGACGACTGTCACGTGTTCGAAACCGTAACGCTTCAAGCCTTCTGTTACCGGCACAAGACCAGTTCCGTGAAGTGGTGTGAAGACGATTTTAAGTGGATCCGCTAATTCCGATTGAATCGAAGGTAAGACACGAATCGTTTGTAATTTGTCTTGGTACGCTTCGTCGAGCTCTTCTCCGACACGGACGATTAAACCGTTCGCACGAAGGACTTCTTCTTGCTCCAGTTCAATCGACAGCTCATCTTCGATTTGGCTGACGTACGAAACCAGTTCATCCGCTTCTTTTGGTGGAAGTTGTCCACCATCATCTCCGTAGACTTTATAGCCATTGTACTCTGGAGGATTGTGACTCGCCGTGATGACGATTCCACCCGCTGCTTGTAAAGAACGAACCGCAAATGAAAGTTCTGGTGTCGGACGTAGACCATCGAACAGATACGCTTTGATGCCGTTACTTGCGAGCGTCCGTGCTGCTTCAAGTGCAAATTCTGGTGAGAAATGGCGTGAATCGTGTGCGATGACGATTCCTTTTGCTGCCGCTTCTTCACCCGATGCCTTAATGAATGCCGCGAACCCTTGTGATGCTTTTCGGACCGTATATACGTTCATCCGGTTCGTCCCGACACCGATTTCCCCACGCATTCCACCTGTTCCGAACTCGAGTTCTTTATAAAATGCTTCTTCGGCTGCTTTTTCATCCGTTGCTAACGTGACTAACTCTTCTTTTAATGTACTGTCTAAATCAGCGAACTGATCCCATTTTCGATAGGTTTCTTTCCATGACATGGTAAATCGACTCCTTTTTGAATGAGGGTAAGACTTGCGATGAAGCGATACCTTTCATATGATTAACACTAGAAAGGGTAAGGTGATGAGGCATGTTTCCTACGATTCAAATGGCAGATCTTCAACAGCTCGTCCGAACGGATCAGATTCGCTGGTTTGACTGCCGATATGACTTGCAACAACCTGAATATGGACGAAATGCTTTCTTGGAACAACACGTCGAAGGTGCACAGCACCTGGATTTAACGACTGACCTTTCCGGTCCCATCGATGAGGTCGGTGGTCGGCATCCGCTTCCTTCAAAAGAAGCGTGGCAACACACACTGGAACAGCATGGTGTGACACCGGAAGACTTCGTCGTCTTGTATGACGATGGTTTTCCCTATGCCGCTCGTGCCTGGTGGTTATTTAAATGGATTGGGCATGAACGTGTCGTCGTCCTTGAGGGTGGATTCTCCTCTTACCTAGCATTCGATCTTCCGGTCACGGACGACGTTCCTACTTATGAAACGTCTCAGTACGCGCCTCGTTTTCAAGATGAGATGCTCGTCTCGTTCGAAGAGCTAAAGCATCAGCTGACAGAAACGATGATCATCGATTCCCGTGCACCCGATCGATACCGTGGAGAAATCGAACCACTCGATCACGTCGCCGGTCACATTCCAGGTGCCGTGAATTGTTTCTTTGAACACGCACTCTCACCGGATGGTCGTTTACGGGACGCGGAAGATTTAAAAGAACTGTACGCCGACATCCTGCCGGTCACGGCACCTATCCTCTATTGCGGAAGCGGTGTGACGGCATGCGTCAATGTCATTGCTCTCCATTCACTCGGAAAAACTGATGTCCGGCTTTACGCTGGCTCTTATAGTGATTGGGTTAGCCGTGGTGAAGACGTCTCCCGTTCGTAAATAGAAGACACTGACAGAAACATCTGTCGGTGTCTTTTTGTTCAGAGTTGAATCGGTTTGATGTTCCAAATCGCATTCGCATACTCTTTAATCGTGCGATCACTTGAGAACACACCTGACCGTGCAATATTAAAAATGACGCGTTTATACCATTCTTCTGGTTGCTGATACATCCGATCGATTCGTTCCTGCGCTTGTTGATAGGATAAGAAATCTTTTAAAATTAAATATTCGTCATTATACGTCAATAATGAATCGTAAATAGCTTGGAATTCACCTGGAGCAAATAATGTTCCATCGACGAGACTATCGATGATCCGTCGTAGCTCGGGTTGGGCAGTGTATTGATCGTATGCACTGTAACCACCGTACTGCTTGTAATTCATGACTTCCTGTGGTGTTAAGCCGAAGATGAAAATGTTCGCATCCCCGACTTCGTCTCGAATTTCGATGTTCGCTCCGTCGAGCGTTCCGATCGTCAAGGCACCATTCATCATGAACTTCATGTTGCCGGTTCCAGAGGCTTCATAACTTGCGGTCGAAATCTGTTCACTGACATCACTTGCCGGGAAGATTTTCTCAGCAAGCGATACACGATAGTTTTCTAGGAAGACGACTTTCAAGTATGGACTGACGTCTGGATCCTGATTGATCAAGCGAGCTAACGCATTGATATAACGAATGACTTCTTTTGCATAATGATAGCCTGGCGCAGCCTTTGCACCAAAGATGAACGTCCGCGGTGTCATCGTAAAGGAACGGTCTTCTTTCAGACGATAGTAGAGCGAATGAATGTGTAACGCATTTAAGAGTTGGCGTTTGTACGCATGCAATCGCTTGACTTGAACGTCAAAAATCGAGGTCGGATCTACGACGATCCCGGTTTCTTTTTCAATGAGCAACGCTAATTCTTCTTTACGCTGAAGTTTAATCTCGGCGATGTCCTTCTGTAGTGCTGAATCCTCTGCCCATTTCGTCAACTTTTGCAAATCGGACGGATGCTGAATCCAACTATCCCCGATTGCCTCTGTCACGCGATTTGCCAGTGCTGGATTTGATGAAAGGAACCAGCGACGATGTGTAATCCCGTTTGTCTTATTATTAAAGCGAAGCGGAAACATCTCATAAAATAAGCGCATCTCGCGCTGCTTCAGAATCTCCGTATGAATCTGCGCGACACCATTCGTCGAATGCGTGCCGACAACAGCCAGATTCGCCATGTTGATCCGGTCATCCGCGATGATAGCGATATCTCGCATATGCGCTTCCATGTGTGGATAGTTCGCAAGCACATCCTTACAGAAGCGTCGGTTGATTTCCTCGATGATGAGATAGATACGCGGTAACAAGCGACGGAACAAATCAATCGGCCAGCGCTCAAGCGCTTCTGACAGTAACGTGTGATTCGTAAACGACATGACGCTCTTCGTGATCCGCCATGCTTCTTCCCAGCCAAATCCTTCTTCATCAACAAGAATCCGCATCAATTCCGGAATCGCGACGACCGGATGTGTATCATTGATATGGATGGCGATATGGTTGCCGAGTTGCTTCAATGAATGATTTCGCTTTTTAAAGGACGTCAAGATACTCCGTAATCCGGCAGAGACGAAGAAGTATTGTTGCTTCAGACGCAACTCTTTTCCTTCATACGTCGTATCATCCGGATACAGAAACTCTGAAATCGTCTGAATCGACTGTTTATGTGCCAGTAAATCTTTATAGTTCCCACGGTATTGGCTAAGTAATTCATCATCATCAAGTGGAGACTCAGCACTCCAGAGTCGCAGGTTATTAACGACCTTGTTTTGATAACCGACAATCGGCATATCGTACGGAACGGCACGGACGATTTCAGCCGGTTCATGATGGACACGATATCCATCGCCGACCTCTTCGAGCCAAACGTGTCCACCGAATGGAACATCGACCGCTTTATCAGAACGTCTGATTTCCCACATGTTCCCGTTCTTCAGCCAGTTATCCGGTAACTCGACTTGATAGCCATCAATGATTTTTTGCTTGAAGAGACCATATTGATACCGGATTCCATTCCCGTGTCCAGGAAGACCGAGCGCAGCAAGGGAATCAAGGAAACATGCCGCGAGACGACCGAGCCCTCCGTTTCCAAGCCCAGGTTCCGGCTCTTCTTCTGTCAAATCACTGAGCTGATATCCGAGCTCATCGAGTCCCCGTTCCACATCCTTTAAGACATCAAGACTCAATAGATTATTATGCAAGAAACGTCCGAGCAAAAACTCGAGTGAAAAGTAATAGACTTGCTTACTTTTTTTATGGATATATGTTTCCTTCGTCCGTAACCAATCGGTCGTGACAGTCTCGCGTACCAGATAGGCGAGCGTTTGATAGATATCATTTTCTGTTGCTTCCGTTATGGCTTTACCATGCATCGAAACGAATCGTTCCGTAAACCTCTCCTTGAATTTCTCTTTATCTTTGAACATGACGTAACCCCTTTTCCCAGTGATACGATCAAGTGGCGGACGGTGCAATCAAACGATATAACGCCAAGTATTCGTCGGCTGAACGCAACCAGCTAAAGTCCTCATTCATCGCTGTCTCAATCAAATGCTCAAAGACTGGTCGATCATGGTAGACCTCAATCGTACGTTTAATCGCTTCTAAAAACTCGTGTGCATTATAATTCGCGAACGAGAATCCATTTCCTTCTAACGTGAACTGATTGAACGGTTTGACCGTATCACGGAGCCCACCTGTTTCCCTGACGACCGGTAAACAGCCGTACTTCATCGAAATCAACTGACTGAGACCACACGGTTCAAAACGCGACGGCATCAAGAAGGCGTCGCTACCTGCGTAAATCCGTTGTGCAAGACCAACGTCAAACCCGATATAAGAAGCGATTTTGTCTGGACGAATCGATGTCGCATGATGGAACAGCCCTTCATATTCCGCTTCGCCCGATCCGAGAATGATGAACTGCGCATCGAGTTCAAATAATTCCGGTAAAATATGCGCGAGTAAGTCGATTCCCTTTTGGTCGACAAGACGAGAAACGAATCCGAACAGTGGTACGTCCGGATTGACCGGGAGGCCTAATTCTTCTTGTAAAGCAGCCTTGTTTTTTGCTTTTCCTTCCGTGACGGTATCAACGGAATACGTCTCAACGAGATGCGTATCATGCGCAGGATCAAATTGACGATAGTCGATCCCGTTCAAGATGCCGCGCACGTCGACGGCGCGATGTTGCAAGACTGGTTCCAGTGTCTCACCGTAATACGGATCCATGATTTCATCACGGTACGATGGACTGACTGTCGTAATTTGGTTGGAGTGGACGAGTCCTGCCTTCATGTAATTGACGAGACCGTTGTGAGCGATCCCATCGGCTGTGAAATGTTCATGACTCAAACCAAGTAAGTCACCGAGCACTTCTTCCGGGAAGACACCTTGATATTGTAGATTGTGAATCGTAAAGACCGTTTTAATGTCTTGATAACGCTCAAGATGTTGGTAATGGATGCGTAAGAACGCTGGAATCACACCTGTTTGCCAATCGTGACAATGGATGACGTCCGGTACTTCCTTTCGATCCAGATGTTGAATCATCTCAAGGACGGCACGTGAGAAATAGGCAAATCGTTCCGCATCATCGTAATGTCCATAAATGACGCCGTCGCGTTTAAAGTAGTACTCATTATCGATGAAATAAAACGTCACACCGTCTTGTTTTAATCGAAGGACAGCACCAAATTGCTGGCGCCAGCCGACTGGCACGATGAAGTCGAACAAGAACTCCATCTCGGATTTGTATTGCTCTTTGATTTGACCATAATTGGGTAAGACGACCGAAACGTCCGCCCCTTCCTCAGCAAGCGCTAAAGGGAGCGAGCCGACGACGTCAGCTAGCCCCCCTGTCTTGATGAAGGGTGTCGCTTCCGTGGCAGCAAACCATACCTTCATGAATGACATCTCCTTTAAACGATTGTTTGTTTTTTGATGACGATCGGTTCTTCTGCCGTACCTCGAATAACTTGACCGCGTTTGACAGTGACTTCTTTATCGAGAATCGCGTACTCGACGACCGCACCCTCTTCAATGACTGATTTTTGCATAATGATCGAATTTTTGACGCGAGCGTGTTTTCCGACTTTGACACCGCGGAACAGGATACTGTCCGTCGTCGTGCCTTCTAACTTACAGCCGTTCGCGACGAGTGAATTCTTGATGGCAGAACCCGGGAGATAACGCGTTGGCGGCTCATGCTTGATTTTCGTATAAACGTGTTGGAAGTCGTTGATCGCTCCCCATTGTTCAAGCAATAGCATGCTCTCACGGTAGTACGAACGTAGCGAGTGAATGACTTGTGATGTTCCACGGTACTCATATCCGTGCACGTGCAAGCGATTAAGTTGCGAACGAATGATACTTTGAAGTAAATCGTACTCACCACGTGCGATTGCTTCATCGATTAAGCGAACGAAGAGATTCTTCGATAGGACGACCGTCTCCATGTAGAACGTCTCATCTGTTGGTTGGAACCCTCGTGATCCGATCGCAGTTACGCGATTTTGTTCGCCAAAACGGATTGGACGGCAGTATTTACATGGTAGTTCACGCTTCGTATACACGACCGTGATATCCGCATTCGACTCTTTATGTTCGCGTAAGACATCACGATAATCCACCGCTGATAAGATGTTCGAACCCGAGACGACGACATAGTTTTCTTTACTACGAAGGAAGAAATCACGGTGGAGATGGAAGTTCGATAGATCTCCCCGAAACTCGTTCGCATCTTGGGATAATGCGGGCGGGAAAATGTAAAGTCCACCGTTTGAACGGTCAAGATCCCACTCCTTACCGGATCCGAGATGATCCATCATCCCACGGTATTTTTCAAGCGTAAAAATCCCGATGTTTGCAATATCATTTTGTACCATATTCGTTAATGTGAAATCAATCAATCGATAACGGCCCGCAAATGGCACAGCCGCTAAGTTACGATGCTCCGTCAATTCCTTGAAAAATCCTTCTTCACCACTTAGATTGATGACACCTAATAAATCGACCTTCATTCGAATATCCTCCTTATTGAATCGCTTCTTTGATGACTTCGTTCTTTTTGACGATACTATCTGCTTCAATGACGAAGACTTCTCCGTCCGGAGAACCAATCGTCGCACCATCTTCAACGATGACACCATCTGCTAGAATCGCCCGGTGAATCGTGACATCTCGTCCGATTTTAACGTTCGGGAAGATGACCGAGTCTTTGACGAGTGATCCTTCTGCTACTTCTACGCCATGGAAGAGGACCGAATGATTGATTTCACCTTCGATATGGCATCCTTCATTGATGATGGATGACTCGACCGTTGCAGCGTTTCCAATGTATTGAGGTTGTTGATTCGGGTTGACTGAATAGACTTTCCAAGATGGATCGTATAAATCGAATTCTGGTTCTGCCGTCAATAAATCCATGTTGGCTTCCCAAAGCGATTGAATCGTTCCGACGTCTTTCCAGTATCCTTTGAATTTATACGCACGAATGTTCAGATTTTCAAAGAGCATGTTCGGAATGATGTTCTTACCGAAGTCGAAACTTGATTCCGCATCCCCTGCATCTTGAATCAAATGACGCTTCAACACATCCCAGTTAAAGACATAGATTCCCATCGATGCGAGATTGGATTTAGGATTCTCAGGCTTTTCTTCGAATTCGTTGATTCGGAGATCATCATCGGTATTGAGAATTCCGAATCGCGGTGCTTCTTCCCACGGCACTTCACGAACGGAGATCGTCACATCCGCTCCAGCAAGACGATGTTCTTCAATCATTTGTTCATAATCCATTTTATAGATATGGTCGCCTGATAGGACGAGTACATAGTCAGGGTCGAATTGGTTGATATAACTCATGTTGCGATAAATGGCATTCGCCGTTCCTTCATACCAGTTCTTTCCGTTCTGTGCTTGATAAGGAGGTAGGATCGTTAAACCACCATTACGTCGATCTAAATCCCACGCACTCCCGATGCCGAGATAGCGATTTAATTCAAGTGGTTCATATTGCGTCAATACACCGACTGTATCGATTCCTGAGTTCGTACAGTTCGATAATGGGAAATCAATGATCCGATATTTTCCTCCAAATGCGACAGCTGGTTTTGCAGTATGTTTCGTCAAAGCTCCCAGACGTTTCCCTTCTCCGCCTGCAAGTAACATCGCAACGACATTCTTTTTAGCCATTTCGTCCCCTCCATTTATGCTCTTTTTTTCAGATCTAACCACTTTCAAAAAATCCACAGATACTTCTATATACCCAATCTTTTCTCTTTTTAATATAACATTCCTGCAAATAGGTTTATTAAAATACAAAAATCGAAAAAAAATCTACTGTTTTCTCCATAAAAGACCGATAATAGGAATGAAATGGCTTTTTGAAAGGAGTTCTCATGCGAATCACAACCGGATATCTCGTACTCATTGGTCTAGCGGCGATGCTTTTATTTTCCTTATTCTCCATTAAGGATGAGTTGAAGTCCGCACGTACTCTTTTTTTCTGGGCCGATGAACAGACAACACGACATCCATTGACCTCCTACCAACCGATTACTGTCACGTATGAAAATAAACGCGTCGAGCTCTATGACGGATTGCGACGAGATGACTTGACGCCTCAAACATTACCGAAAAAAATAGAACAAGCGTTTGTAGCAATCGAAGATCAACGATTTTATCAACATGACGGATATGACATCACAGGAATCTTACGTGCCTTCACAAAAAACCAGTCCGATTCCAAGTCGCAAGGTGGGAGTACGATCACACAGCAACTAGCAAGAATGACCTATCTATCGAACGAAAAAACATATACCAGAAAAATAAAAGAATTGCTAATTGCAATCTCTTTAGAACAGAAATACTCAAAAAAAGAACTGATGACAGCGTATGTCAATCAAGCCTATTTCGCGAATAATATTTATGGAATCGAACTTGCCGCAAAATCCTATTTCAATAAGTCGGCACGAGAGTTGAATTGGTCAGAAGTCAGTTTTCTGACAGCGATTCCGAATAATCCATCACTCTACGACCCGCTTCGTTTTCCCGAAAACACAAAAAAACGTCAGCAACGAATCGCTCAAGCATTAGTACGCGATCGTGTACTGACTAAGGATTTTACTGTTTCTAATGTGTCGCCCCGATCCTATAAACCGCGTGTCCCTTATCCAGATTATATCGATGCGACCGTTCAAGCTGCCGTTCGGATGACAGCTCAAAAACACGGTTGGAGTGAGAAGCGAGCTGCAGAATATCTGCATCAACAGGGAGCAGTCATCTCGACATATCTCGACTCAGCAGAGCAACGACGAGCTAAAGAAGCCCTTCGTCGTCTACCAGACCCGATTGAGGGAGCCTATGTTGGCATCGATGGACAGACACACGGAGTCACGGCTCTTGTCGGCTATAAATCTGATTTGACGGGTCAGTTCAACCGAGCTGTACAATCCTACCGACAACCTGGTTCAGCCATCAAACCGTTACTTGTTTATGGACCTTACCTCGAGAAGACGAAAGCCCGATTGTCCAGTACGATAGACGGTAGTCCGGTCTGTATCGGTGGATACTGCCCTTCAAATAGTGGGAATCGAATACTTGGACGAGTGACGATTGCCGATGCGATTGCTTATTCCTATAACACACCCGCAATTCGCGCATTCGCCGTCTCATTCCGGGAAGGATTAAAGTCCATCCGTCCGTTTCATTTCAGTCAATGGACACGGGAAGATGATGCGTTTACGAGTGCTCTAGGCGGTTTGCAGTACGGCATCAGTCCATATGAACTGACAAATGCCTATACCGTATTTGTTAATGATGGTCTCTATCGACCGGCATCGATGATTAAAAGTATTACGTTTCGAAATGGAACGGTCGAACGACCACAAGAAAAGGAACAACGGATTTGGTCCAGTCAGACGAACCAAGAACTACGTATTGGTTTAAAAAATGTCATGACCTACGGAACGGGACGCAAAGGATATGACTCATCTGCTCGCTATATCGGAGGAAAAACAGGAACAACGAACGACAATAAGGATATGTGGTTCGTTGGTATCAAAAATCAGCACATCGGAGGAATTTGGCTAGGGGCTGATCGCCCGCGTCCGTTCCCTATCGAAGCAAATGCAACGTTACAGGTCAAGACGTGGGCAACGATTTTACGCCCTTGAGTCAACTCGGAAATAAAATTGCTTCCCCGAAGGAATTAAATAAAGTTAACCCAACCCACGATAGACCAGCAAGCAACACACCCCATGCTAAGAAAGAAAAGATGATCAAACCGACGGCTCCTGCTGCACTCGTCATCTTACTAATCTGTACCGTGTAAAAGATAAAATAGATGAAGAAGGATGCAAGCAACACGATTCCGACATGCAAGAAAGACGTCATGAAAGCGAAGCTGACACACCCTCCGATAAGTAGGAGAATACTTCCCGGACGTAGCATACCGAGTGTCGTTCCTTCTTGTTCCTTGATGAAAAAGGCGAAACCGAGCTGATTGATCGTGTCCGATAATAGTTTAAGCGAACTAAAAATCATGAAATAAACGATTAGGAAGCCGAGCCAAACGACAAGCTTCGTATCGCGTGCCGTCAAGAGTTGCAACAATTCATCATACACACCGACTTGATCGAGCCAATGCAAGGCAAGTTCTGTTGTAGCGATGGCAAGGGACGTACTAAATAACAAGATGCTGATCAGCGGAGCATAACTTAATAGGTAAACGTTCGTACGCATGTGGAGTCTCCATTCATAGAAAATTCATATGTAGCACACAATTTCACTTACAGGTATACTATAATAGATTATATCGGTTCAAGAGACTGAAGGGGGAAACAAAAATGGCATTTATCTTAATGGTCGGCGTAAGTCTTGCGTTTTTGACAGCAATCTTCACTGCAGGCTACAACAAAAAACCTGAAGGTAACGAATAATTCATAAAAGCTCCATCCTGATTCAGGATGGAGCTTTTGCTTATCTTTCTTACAATAGTCCTGCATAGCCTTGCTGACGCAATGCTTCATAGACGATAATCGCTGCCGTGTTCGAGACGTTCAGTGAACGAACGAGGTTTGATTGGGGTAGACGGATACAACGCTCTGCGTTCGCATCGATGACTTCAAGCGGTAATCCTTTTGTTTCCCGACCAAAGACGAAGAAATAATCCTGTTCAACATCCGATAAGTCAATTTGGCTCGGGTACTGTTCTCCATATTTCGTAATATAGTAGAAAATACCTTCCGGATGCTTCTCCCACAGTTCTTCTAACGAATCATGGTAACGGACATCGACGAATTCCCAGTAATCAAGACCTGCACGTTTAAGCTGCTTATCGTCCGTCGAGAAGCCGAGCGGTCGGATCAAGTGAAGGACGGAATGCGTCGCTGCACATGTGCGTGAAATATTTCCCGTGTTTTGTGGAATTTCCGGTTGATACATAACAACATGAATAGCCATGGTTTAATTCTCTCCTATCTCATGCGCTAAAAGCGCTTCTTTATGGGCAATCCCACTTGCGAAACCCGTCAATTTACCAGTCGCTCCGATGACACGGTGACACGGATAAATTAATGCGATCGGGTTCCGATTCAACGCACCACCAACAGCTCGTGCTGCCTTTGGTTTTCCAATCATTCGAGCCAGTTCACCGTAACTGATTGTCTGACCGAACGGAACAGTTCGTAAAGCTTGTAGCACTTGCTCTGCAAATGGTGTGACACGCAATTGACATGGAAGCACATCAAGCGCTCGTACATCTCCTTGTGCGTAATGATCGAACGCCATGCGCCAAGATTTCGGTAATGTACCTTCTTCTGTCTCTTCTGCTAAATAGGTCCGAGCACGCTCTTCATTCAATCCAAAGTCGAGATATACGATGTGCTCTTTTTCCCATGCGACGAGCAACGTACCGAACTCATAAGTGAGCTGTTGAAATGGCATCTGCTTCCCCCCACTCCTCAAGTAACCGTTGTCCTTCCGTCTGCACATCCACTGCAGTATCGGCTAAAAGACGTGATTCGATGTACGATTTCTCATCAATTCCGCCGATCCGACCAACTGCCCAGAGTGCAAGCGCCCGCATGTCTTCGCGGGCATCCGTTTCCGCCATCGATCGAAGCGCGTCGATGGCACTCTTATCCCGATAATGAACAAGCGCACAAATCGCATTACGTTGAATCGGCTTCTTTCCACGCCACGCACCAGACAATGTCCCGAAGCGGCTCTTGAACTCACGGTTACTCATGGATAAGAGTGGAACTAAGAGCGGTTTAACTTGTTCTGGATCCGGTTGTAATTCAACGTGATGTGTCGCGTTCTTTTTCCGGTTATATGGGCATACTTGCTGACAAGTATCACAACCATACAGACGGTTACCAAGCGCCATCCGAAACGGTTCTGGAAGTAACGTTTTCGTCTGTGTCAAAAACGAGATACACCGCTTAGCGTCGATGACGCCAGGTTCAACAAGCGCATCCGTCGGACAAGCATCGATACATTTATTGCATGTCCCACACAATTCTTCGACTGGCTGATCCGGAGGTAGGACGATATCTGTAATCAGTTCACCAAGATAGAGATAGGATCCGTGCTCCTCACTGATGATCGAGCAGTTTTTCCCACTGAATCCGATACCTGCTCGTTCTGCTACTGCACGATCGACGAGTTCTCCTGTATCGACCATCGAGCGCGTCCTTGCACCTGGACTCAATTCTTGAATTTTTTCTTCAAGTAACGTCAAGCGTTGGCGCAACGCCTGATGATAATCCAGTCCCCAGGACGATCGACAAAAGATTCCCCGTCGCTCCCCTTCCTTGCCACGAGGTGCATTTTTGAGAGTACTTGGATACGCGACCGCAATGGCAATGATCGAAGCGGCATCTTCAACGAGTAGAGACGGTGTCGTTCGAAGATCGAGATCGGGCTCTTCAAAACCAGAAGCGAATCCTTTTTCTTGTTGCGCTTGCAAGCGACGTTTTAAGACAAGAAATGGATCAGCCGTCGTCACCTTCAATTCATCGATCCCAATCTCTGCTGCGTACTCCTGTAAAGCCAATTTCAATTGTACACCAACCATCACGATCTACTCCTTTCCTCGTTAAAATCCTATTCCTAAACAAAAAGAGCAAGGTGTCAGCGAAAACGACACATTGCTCTTTTTTGGTAAGCGGGTGAAGGGAATCGAACCCTCGTCATCAGCTTGGAAGGCTGAGGTTTTACCATTAAACTACACCCGCAAGATACCGGTGGTCGGAATCGAACCGACACTCCAAAGGAACACGATTTTGAGTCGTGCGCGTCTACCAGTTCCGCCACACCGGCACAATCTCTTGCAAAACTATTTAATTGAGAAATAGTTGGAGGCGCCAGTCAGAATCGAACTGACGATAAAGGAGTTGCAGTCCTCTGCCTTACCACTTGGCTATGGCGCCACTCATTGGAGCGGAAGACGGGATTCGAACCCGCGACCCCGACCTTGGCAAGGTCGTATTCTACCACTGAACTACTTCCGCTTGAAAAGCTGGGCTGGAAGGGATCGAACCTTCGCGTGCTGGAATCAAAATCCAGTGCCTTACCACTTGGCTACAGCCCAATAATAAGAGGGCGACTGATGGGAATTGAACCCACGAATGCCGGAATCACAATCCGGTGCGTTAACCACTTCGCCACAATCGCCATGGTAAACAGGGGCAGCAGGAATCGAACCCGCGCTGACGGTTTTGGAGACCGTAGTTCTACCGCTAAACTATGCCCCTATGGTGGTGGGGGGGGGCGGATTCGAACCGCCGAACCCGAGGGAGCGGATTTACAGTCCGCCGCGTTTAGCCACTTCGCTACCCCCCCACAAATGGGAAAATCATGTCGTTAATAAAGATGGTGGCTTTGGACGGAATCGAACCGCCGACACAAGGATTTTCAGTCCTTTGCTCTACCAACTGAGCTACAAAGCCGATATTAAAATGGCGGTCCTGACGGGATTCGAACCCGCGATCTCCTGCGT
>CAJYMC010000008.1 GCA_913775715.1 uncultured Exiguobacterium sp.
GAGCCCGTCGTCTGGTGACGATAGCCAAGTGGTCACACCCGTTCCCATGCCGAACACGGAAGTTAAGCACTTGAACGCCGAAAGTAGTTGGGGGCTTCCCCCTGTGAGGATAGGACGTTGCCAGGCAAACGGTGGTTCTGGAGCATACGCTCAAGGGCCGCCGCTTTTTTGTGTCTTTTTGTAGAAAGGCATGCATCTATTTTAATGAAGGGACTGAACAGGGATATGGCGAAAAAAACGAAACTACGCGTAGCCGTCGAAGAGAACGAGACGATTGGTGCCTGTTTGGATCGTATCGATGCCATGGGATACCGCCCGACGGTCCGACGAGAAGAGCCGATCTTTGGATTAGACGCGAATGGCGAACCGTATCCAATTCGTCAGCAAATCGTCTTCGATTGCAAAGTGAAAGAGAACGAATAACTGCCTAAAGCATCCTCCGATTCATGTGGAGGGTGCTTTTTTTAGTGCTCGATTCGATGTGATACCTCCCAAGAAATAAACTCCGAATGGATACTAAACAAAATCAGAAAAACACCTTTTAAAACCGAACGATAAATTTTCAGACAATTAAATTGTTCGCCTTTGGTTGACGCCTTGGGATGGACTTGTTAAGATGAAGTCGTGACAGGATGATTGAATATAAACACCTCGTATAATAGCAGGGATATGGCTTGCAAGTTTCTACCCAACGACCCTAAATCGTTGGACTATGGGGTATATGGATGTTCGTCGATATTTCTTTGGCGTACCTTTTTATACCCTAAGCCACCCTTTTAGCCGTGGTTTGGGCTTTTTTTATGCATAAAGGAGGAAACAGCGATGGGAAATGTAGAAGTCGGCGTCATCATGGGAAGTCAATCGGATTGGGAAACGATGAAACATACATGTGATGTGTTGGAGCAACTTGAGATTCCATACGAAAAGAAAGTCGTTTCCGCACACCGGACACCGGATCTAATGTTTCGTTATGCTGAATCAGCACGTGAACGAGGACTGAAGGTCATCATTGCCGGTGCAGGCGGTGCTGCTCATCTCCCGGGCATGGTCGCTGCTAAAACGACATTACCCGTTATCGGTGTTCCTGTGAAAAGTAGAGCGCTCCAAGGAATTGATTCCTTGCTCTCGATTGTTCAAATGCCAGGTGGCGTACCGGTCGCAACGGTCGCCATCGGAGAAGCAGGCGCAAAAAACGCTGGATTGCTAGCTGCTCAAATTCTCTCGATTCAAGATGAACGACTTGCCCGCAAGCTCGATCATATGCGAGTCGAACTAGAAGGAGACGTCATTGCATCTGGAGGGAACCTGCTATGAAACGAATCGGGATACTAGGCGGCGGTCAACTTGGTCGAATGATGGCTCTGTCGGCGCGTGAGATGGGCTTTGAGATTTTGACACTCGATCCAACGGACAACGCACCTTGTGCGCAAGTGGCGGATCAACATATTCAAGCTTCCTTTACGGATGTCGAGGCAGCGAAACAGCTCGCAGCTGAATCAGATATCGTCACCTACGAATTTGAGAACATCTCGACGGAAGTCGCTGAAGCGATCGGGACGAAACTGATCCATGGAACGGATCTCCTCTTTCAAACGCAACATCGGGTACGAGAAAAAGAGATGATTGAACGCATTGGACACTCTGTCGCTCCGTACTATCCGGTGACGCATCCTTCTGACTTAGAGGAAGCAAAACAGCGACTCGGATTACCGTTCGTCTTAAAGACAGCACGATTCGGATACGACGGAAAAGGACAGACCGTCATTCGGACGGAAGAACAGTTCCAAGCGGCAATCAAACAATTCGAACCAACAGAGTATGTTGCGGAGCAGTGGTTACCGTTTGATCAGGAAATTTCCGTCATCGTTACTCGCAGCGCAACAGAAACACGTGTATTCCCGGTCAGTGAGAACATTCATCAAGAGAACATTTTGCATCTATCGATCGTACCGGCACGGATTTCTGAATCACTCGAACAAGAAGCGATTGCGCTCGCTGAATCGATCGCGGATGCCGTCGGGCTGATCGGTACACTGGCTATCGAGTTGTTCGTCGTTGGTTCTCGACTAATCGTCAATGAACTAGCACCCCGACCACACAATTCGGGACACTATTCAATCGATGCTTGCGAAACATCCCAATTCGAGCAACATATCCGTGCCATCAGTGGTCTCCCACTCGGTGATACCCGTCTGACGACACCGGTTGTCATGGCGAACATCCTGGGTCAGCATGTCACAGCATTATACGAGGAACTACCGAGACTAAGCGCTCGGACGAAAGTTCACTTATATGGAAAAGCAGAAGCCAAGACAGGACGCAAGATGGGCCATTTGAACATTCTTGCGGACACCGTCGACGATGCTTTGGCAGAAGTCGAACGCCTGTCGATATGGAAGGAGACAGTTCAATGATCGAACGGTATACACGTCCTGAGATGAAAGCGATCTGGACCGAACAAAACAAATTCGAGGCTTGGTTAAAAGTCGAGATCCTTGCGTGTGAAGCATGGAGCGAACTAGGAGTCATCCCGAAAGAGGACGTCCAGTTGCTTTGGGACAATGCCTCTTTTGATGTCAACCGCATCCTTGAAATCGAGCAAGAGACACGTCATGATGTCATCGCCTTCACGCGTGCCGTCTCTGAAACACTCGGAGAAGAACGCAAGTGGGTCCATTACGGATTAACGTCAACAGATGTCGTCGATACAGCACTCTCGTATCTGTTGAAGCAAGCAAACGACATCCTTGCTGCAGATCTCGATCGATTCATCGACATCTTAAAAGTCAAAGCGAACGAACATAAATATACGGTCATGATGGGACGAACGCATGGCGTACATGCAGAACCGACGACGTTCGGTCTGAAACTAGCGCTTTGGTATGAAGAGATGAAACGAAACAAAGTCCGTTTCGAAGCAGCACGTGAGACGGTCGAATACGGCAAGATGTCAGGTGCCGTCGGGACATTCGCGAACATCGACCCATTCATTGAAAAGTATGTCTGCGAAAAGTTAGGAACAAAGCCCGCTCCGGTCTCAACGCAAACGTTACAACGTGATCGTCATGCACACTATATGTCGACGCTCGCTCTGATCGCGACATCGATCGAAAAGATGGCAACGGAAATCCGGGGTCTGCAAAAGACGGAAACACGTGAAGTCGAAGAATTCTTCGCTAAAGGTCAAAAAGGATCATCGGCGATGCCGCACAAGCGGAATCCAATCGGTTCAGAGAACATGACAGGTCTTGCCCGAGTCATCCGTGGACACATGGTGACGGCGTACGAGAACGTCTCACTCTGGCACGAACGGGATATCTCGCATTCTTCGGCAGAACGCATCATTCTTCCGGATGCGACAGGACTGCTCAACTATATGTTGAACCGTTTCGGAAACATCGTGAAGAACTTGACGGTCTTCCCGGACAACATGAAGCGGAACATGGACCGGACGTTCGGGGTCATCTTCTCTGGACATGTCTTACTCGCTTTAATCGAAAAAGGCTGGTCACGTGAAGCCGCGTATGATTTCGTTCAACCGCGTGCGATGCAGGCGTGGGAAGAACAAATCATGTTCCGTGACTTATTGTGGCAAGAAGAAGAGATTCAACAGCTTTTCACAGAAGAAGAGCTTGATGCGTGTTTCGATCCGACGTACCATACGAGTCGCGTCGATGAAATCTTTGAACGGTGTGGCTTGAACTAATCAACCTGAGACGGGGCACCTGCCCCGTCTACATCTTAGGATCATGGGGGACGAAAGCGATGCAACCACTTTATGAAGGAAAAGCAAAACGATTGTACACGACGCAGGAGCAGGATGTGCTCCGGATCGTCTATAAAGACGAAGCCACGGCATTCAACGGCGAGAAAAAAGAAGTCTTTGCTGGAAAAGGCGAATTAAACAACCGATTGACGAGTCATTTCTTTGAAATCCTCGAACAAGCGGGCATTCCGACACATTTCATTGAATGTGTCTCGGAGCGCGAACAGCTCGTACGTCGTGTCACCATCATCCCACTCGAAGTCGTCGTCCGAAACGTCGTCGCGGGGAGCTTGAGTAAACGGCTCGGTATCGAAGAAGGTACGGTGCTCGAAACACCAATCGTTGAGTTCTACTATAAAGATGATACGTTAGGCGATCCACTCGTCACCTCATCACACATTAATTTACTGAAGATTGCGACTTCTGAAGAGTTAAAAGAGTTGTCGGATAAAGCGCTTCGCGTAAACGAAGTATTGCAACCTTACTTCCGTCAAAACGGAATCACGTTGATTGATTTTAAATTGGAGTACGGCAAGACGGCAGACGGAACGATTCTACTAGCAGATGAGATTTCACCCGATACATGTCGCTTGTGGGATCAGGCGACAGGAGAACATCTCGATAAAGATGTCTTCCGCCGCAATATCGGTTCACTGACAGAGACTTACCAAACACTATTCAATCGCCTAGGGGGAAACACACAATGAAAAAAGTCATCGTATCGATCGCATTACGGGAAAGCATTTTAGATCCACAAGGAGTTGCTGTAAAAGGCGGATTGCAACAGCTTGGTTTTACCGGTGTCGAAAGTGTCCGAATCGGAAAACAGATTGAACTGCTCGTTGAAACGGAAACGACAGAAGCGATGATTCATGAGATGTGTCAAAAATTACTCGTCAACACGGTGATGGAAGATTACCAGATTACGATCGAAGAGGTGACGCCAGCATGAAGTTCGCGGTCATCGTCTTTCCGGGATCGAACTGTGATTTAGATATGTACCATGCAGTCAAGGATGCTCTCGGAGAAGAAGCTGAATATGTCTTCCATACCGAAACATCACTTGAAGGCTACGACGGCGTCCTACTGCCGGGCGGATTCTCCTACGGAGATTACCTTCGTTGCGGTGCGATCGCACGTTTTTCACCAATCATGGAAGAAGTCAAACGCTTTGCGGCAGAAGGGAAAACGGTCCTCGGGGTATGTAACGGATTCCAGATCCTTGTCGAAGCGGGACTCTTGCCAGGTGTCTTGCACCGCAACAACGGCTTGAAGTTCATGTGCCGGACGGTTGAACTAAAGGTTGAAAACACGAAGACACGATTTACATCGGATTACCTGCCAGGCGAGACGATCTCGATTCCGATCGCGCATGGTGAAGGAAACTACTACTGCGACGATGCGACTTACGCGATGCTGCAAACGAACGGACAAATCGCCTTCACATATGTCGACAATCCGAACGGCTCGCGCGGCGATATCGCCGGAATCACGAACAAAGCCGGCAACGTTCTTGGGATGATGCCACACCCGGAACGAGCGGTCGAACTCTTGACCGGCGGAACAGATGGACTAAAACTCTTTACTTCACTCGTCAAACAGGGGGCACACCATGCTAAAACAACAGTCTGAACCAACACCAGAATTGATTCAAGAGCAACGCGTCTATGCCACGATGGGCTTAAGTGATACGGAATACCAGATGGTCGTCGATTTACTCGGACGCCAACCGAACTATACGGAAACAGGATTGTTCTCGGTCATGTGGTCCGAGCATTGTTCATACAAGACATCTAAACCCGTCCTCCGTCAATTCCCAACGACTGGACCACGTGTCTTACAAGGACCAGGAGAAGGGGCAGGTGTCGTTGATATCGGCGATGAGCAGGCAGTCGTCTTTAAAATTGAAAGCCACAACCATCCATCCGCTGTTGAACCGTATCAAGGGGCTGCGACAGGCGTCGGCGGAATCATTCGTGACATCTTCTCAATGGGCGCACGACCAGTCGCACTTATGAACTCGCTCCGCTTCGGGCATCTCGGTACACCGCGTGTCAATCAACTGTTCGAACAAGTCGTCGCCGGAATCGCCGGTTATGGCAACTGTGTCGGGATCCCAACGATCGGTGGCGAAATCGGATTTGATCGTTCGTATGAAGGCAATCCGCTCGTCAATGCGATGTGTATCGGTTTGATCAACCATGCCGATATTCAAAAGGGTCAGGCAAAAGGTGTCGGCAACTCAGTCATGTACGTCGGTGCAGCTACTGGGCGCGACGGCATTCATGGTGCGACGTTCGCCTCGGAGGATCTCGGAGAGGATACGGAAGCAAAACGTCCAGCTGTTCAAGTCGGTGATCCATTCATGGAGAAGCTATTGATTGAAGCGTGTCTTGAAATCGTCGGGCATCCGGCACTCGTCGGGATGCAGGACATGGGTGCTGCCGGACTGACATCGTCTTCAGCAGAGATGGCTTCAAAAGCCGGTATGGGCATCGAGATGCACCTCGATGACGTTCCGCAACGAGAGACAGGGATGACTGCTTACGAAATGATGCTCTCGGAATCACAGGAGCGGATGTTACTCGTCGTCAAGCGTGGTCGCGAAGCAGAGATCGAAGCGATCGTCAGCAAATGGGGACTCCATGCCGTTCACGTCGGAGAAGTCATTGAAGAGAAAGTCCTGCGTTTGATTCATCATGGAGATATCGTGGCAGAAGTTCCGGTTGATGCGTTAGCAGAAGAAGCACCAGTTTACGAAAAACCATCCCGCGTTCCTTCGTATTATGAAGAATTCCAAACGATGGAAGAGACGCTTCCAGTCGTTGAAGATGTCGTTGAGACATGGCGGGCGTTACTCCGTCAGCCGACGATCGCTTCAAAACGCTGGGTCTACGATCAGTACGATCATATGGTCCAAACATCGACCGTCGTCGCACCAGGATCCGATGCAGCCGTCATCCGTGTCCGCGGCACGAACAAAGCGCTCGCGATGACGACCGACTGCAACAGCCGCTTCGTCTACTTGGATCCATACGTCGGTGGACAGATCGCGGTAGCGGAAGCAGCACGTAATATCGTCGCGAGTGGGGCGACACCACTCGCCATTACAGATTGTCTGAACTTCGGAAATCCGGATAAACCAGAAGGCTTCTGGCAGTTGCAGCAAGCAACAGCCGGTATGGCTGAAGCATGTCGTGTCCTTGAGACACCTGTCATCGGAGGAAACGTCTCACTCTACAACGAGTCAGCCGGTCAAGCGGTTCATCCGACACCGGTCGTCGGAATGGTTGGCTTACACGAGCAAACGGAATGGATCACAACGCAACACGTCAAACAAGCAGGTGACCAGATTTATCTGTTAGGCGATACGACAGCCGAGTTTGGTGGTAGTGAGCTTCAATATATGCAATTCGGTAAATCATTCGGTCGCGCACCAAAGATTGATTTAGCGATCGAACACGCACGCTTACAATTGTTACAGCAGGCAGTACAAGCAGGTGAAGTCAATGCGATGCATGATGTGTCAGAAGGTGGTCTCGCCATCGCTCTCGCTGAGATGACGTTTGGAACGGATCTCGGGTTGACGGTTCAGTTTGACGGACCAACCTTACACCTGTTCAGTGAATCGCAATCACGCTTCGTCGTCACGGTGCCACAAGCGCACGTCACAGCATTCGAACAACGGACTGGTGCTCAAGCGATCGGTGTCGTCACGAACGATGAGCTTCTCGTCATCGAGACGACAGATACACGGATCGAAGCAGACCGTTCGACCTTACAGGGAGACTGGGAAGGAGCAATCGCGTGTTATATGACATCAAAGGACTAAATGAGGAGTGTGGCGTCTTCGGGATCTTCGGACAACCGAATGCAGCGCAACTCGCCTATTACGGCTTGCATAGCTTGCAACACCGGGGACAGGAAGGAGCAGGCATCGTCACGAGTGACGGTGACGACCTCTTCCCGCACCGCGGGCAAGGTCTCGTAACGGAAGTCTTTTCGGAAGAGGCACTGACGAATCTGAAAGGACATCATGCAATCGGACATGTCCGGTATTCGACAGCAGGAGGAAACACGCTTGAGAACACTCAACCGCTGCATTTCAAATCGCGGACGGGAGATCTCGCCCTCGCACATAACGGAAACCTCGTCAACGCGGATTCACTGAAGCACCTGTTAGAAGCAGAAGGTGCCATCTTTCAGACGACAAGTGATACGGAAGTCGTCGCCCATCTCGTCAAACGCAGTAAGCTCGACACACTTGAAGACCGGATTGCTGACAGTCTCGCGCGTCTCGTCGGGGCATTCGCTTTTCTTTTCTTAACGGAAGACACGTTATTCGTAGCGGTTGATCCACACGGACTGCGTCCATTGTCACTCGGGAAGACACCGGACGGCGGCATCGTATTCGCGTCAGAGACATGTGCCTTTGATATCGTCGGCGCGGAGTTCATTCGTGATATCGAGCCAGGGGAACTCGTAACGATCACAGAACACGGTATGTCGTCTCGTCAATATATGGAACCACGTGAACGGGCAATGTGTTCGATGGAATACATCTACTTCTCACGTCCGGATTCAATCATTGATGGCGTCAACGTCCATACAGCTCGCAAAGCACTTGGGAAAAAGATGTATGAAGAAGCACCGGTCGAAGCAGACGTCGTTACCGGAGTGCCGGATTCAAGTATTTCGGCAGCGATCGGTTACGCGGAAGCGAGTGGAATTCCATATGAAATGGGATTGATCAAGAATCGGTATGTCGGACGGACGTTCATCCAGCCGTCACAGGAGTTACGGGAACGTGGGGTCAAAATGAAGTTGTCCGCGCTACGCGGCGTCGTACAAGGAAAGCGTGTCATCATGGTCGATGATTCAATCGTCCGGGGAACGACGAGTCGTCGTATCGTCGGTTTATTACGTGAAGCGGGTGCGACGGAAGTGCACGTCCGCATCACGGCACCACCGATTACGAATCCATGTTATTACGGGATTGATACTTCATCGAAGGAAGAACTGATCTCTGCTCGGTTGATGCCGGAAGAAATCCGTCAGGAAATCGGTGCGGATTCACTTGAATTCTTAACTGTACCGGGCATGGTCGATGCCATCGATCGCCCGTTCGATGGACCGTTAAAAGGACAATGTACCGCTTGCTTCACAGGAGAGTATCCGACACCGCTCGGTTCGCTCGAGTTAGAAGCTAAACTTTGATAGATGGGGGAAGAACATGAGCAAACATTACGAAGCAGCAGGTGTGAGTCTGACAGCAGGATATGAGTCAGTCACGCGAATGAAAAAACACGTCGCCCGTTCGATGCGTAAAGAAGTATTGACGGGACTCGGTAGCTTTGGTGCGATGTTCGACCTCAGCCAATTGCAGTTGAAAGAACCAGTCCTCGTCAGTGGGACAGACGGTGTCGGTACGAAGCTGAAACTCGCTTTCGCACTGGAACAACACGATACGATCGGAATCGACTGTGTCGCGATGTGTGTGAACGATATCATCGTCCAAGGCGCGGAACCACTTTATTTCCTTGATTATATCGCGCTCGGTCAGGCGATTCCGGCGAAGATCGAACGGATCGTCGCAGGTGTCGCAGAAGGATGCGTCCAAGCGGGATGTACGTTAATCGGTGGTGAGACAGCAGAAATGCCAGGAATGTATGCGGACGGCGAATACGACATCGCCGGGTTCGCCGTCGGTGCCGTCGAGAAACAAAAATTGATCACAGGTGATCAGGTCGCGGCGGGAGATGTCATTCTCGGTCTCGCTTCGTCTGGCGTCCATTCGAACGGGTTTTCACTCGTCCGTAAAATCGTCGCCGACAGTGGTCTCCGCTACGAAGATGAAGTCATGATGCTCGGTCATACGCTCGGAAATGCGCTCCTCATGCCAACACGTATCTACGTCGAAGCGGTCAAAGCAGCCCTTGAGACGGAAAAGATTCAAGCGATGGTCCATATTACGGGTGGTGGATTCTACGAGAACGTACCACGCGTCTTACCGGAAGGTCTTGGCGCATCGTTCGACCCGAAAAAGTGGCCGACGTTACCAGTCTTCGACTGGCTCGAGCAAGCGGGTGACCTGCCACGACATGACATGTATAATGTCTTCAACATGGGCATTGGTTTCATGTTGATCGTCAAACCGGAAGATGTCGCGGAAGTGACAGCACGCCTCGCTCGTGAAAATGAGACGGCGTACGTGATTGGTCAGGTGACCAATCAAGAAGGTGTCCGGATTCAAGGAGTCGACGCATGAAGATCGCCTGTTTTGCATCAGGTAGCGGTAGTAATGTCGAAGCACTTTTTGAAGCAATCGAGGCAGGAGCGTTACATGCCTCGATCGAACTGATCGTCTGCGATCAACCGGACGCAGCAGTCATTGAACGGGCGAAACGACGCGGATGTGACGTCTTCGTCTTTCGGGCGAAGGACTATCCGGATAAACCGAGCTTTGAGCGGGAAATCATTGCCCGTCTTGAAGCGAAAGGTGTCGAACGGATCATTCTCGCCGGCTACATGCGATTGATTGGGGAAGAGTTGCTCGGACGATATGCAGGGCGGATCGTCAACATCCACCCGTCGCTACTTCCGGCCTTCCCGGGAAAAGATGCGATCGGACAAGCATTTCGTGGCGGAGTTAAAATCACAGGTGTTACAATTCATATAGTCGATGAAGGCATGGACACAGGACCAATCATGGCTCAAGAAACCGTCCGGATTACAGAAGAGATGACGCGTGAAACATTGCAACAAGCGATTCAGCGTGTCGAACATAGACTGTATCCGCAAGTCATCGAAGAGTGGATGAAAGAGGAGGCAAACGTATGAGAGCGTTAATTAGTGTGTCGGATAAAACAGGAATCGTCGAATTAGGACGAGCGTTTCATGAAGCAGGGATCGAGCTCGTCTCGACAGGCGGAACACATCAAGCGTTAGAGGAAGCTGGGCTTCCGGTCATTGGTATCAGTGAAGTCACACAATTCCCAGAAATGCTTGATGGACGTGTCAAGACGCTCCATCCAATGGTTCATGGTGGATTACTCGGTCGTCGTGACCTTGAATCGCATCGTGAGCAGATGGCGGCGCAACACATCCAACCGATTGATTTCGTCGTCGTCAATTTGTATCCGTTCAAGCAGACGGTCTTACAAGAAGATGTCGCTTATGCCGATGCGATCGAGAACATCGATATCGGTGGACCGAGCATGTTGCGTTCAGCAGCGAAAAATCACGCAGCTGTCACGGTCGTCGTCGACCCAGCCGATTATGAAACGATCGTTGCCGAGATTCGTGAAGGTGGAACGACGTTTGAGACACGCCAACGTCTTGCGGCGAAAGCATTCCGGCATACAGCGGCGTACGATGCGTTGATCGCGGATTATTTCTTGACACAAACAGGTGAGAAGTTCCCCGATCAGTTGACGATCACGCTTGAGAAAGTCCAGGATCTTCGTTACGGAGAAAATCCACACCAAGAAGCAGCCTTCTATAAAACACCGATTTACCGTGGAGCTTCCCTCGCTTCAGCGAAACAATTGCACGGTAAAGAGTTGTCGTATAACAACATTCAAGATGCGAACGCTGCACTCGAAATTCTCGACGAGTTCCGTGAAGCAGCAGCTGTCGTCGTTAAACACATGAACCCATGTGGTGTTGCCGTCGGTCCAACGATCGGAGAGGCATTCCGCCGCGCTCATGCAGCCGATCCAGTGTCGATCTTCGGTGGCATCGTCGCCTTGAACCGTGAAGTTGACTTAGAGACAGCAGAACAATTAAGCGGCATCTTCCTTGAAATCATCATCGCCCCATCTTTCACGGAAGAAGCATTCACCTTGTTGTCAGCGAAAAAGAACATCCGTCTGCTTGAACTCGATGTCAAACGTGTCCAAGCAATCCGTTATACGGCAGTCGCTGGCGGCATGCTCGTCCAAGACAGTGACGATGAGACATTAGATGATGCAGCCGCACGCGTCGTCACGGACCGCAAACCGACAGCAGCGGAATGGGAAGATTTGAAACTCGCATGGCGCGCCGTCAAACACGTCAAGTCGAATGCGATCGTTCTCGCGAAGGACGAAGTGACGGTCGGTGTTGGTGCAGGACAGATGAACCGTGTTGGTTCAGCGAACATCGCGATTACGCAAGCTGGAGAAAAAGCGGCTGGTGCGTCCCTTGCTTCCGATGCCTTCTTCCCAATGGGGGACACAGTCGAAGCGGCAGCAGCAGCTGGCATTACGGCAATCATTCAACCAGGCGGCTCGATTCGCGACCAAGAGTCGATCGATGCGTGTAACAAACACGGCATCACGATGGTCTTTACGAACGTTCGACATTTCAAACACTAAGCGGAGGCGATTTGAATGAAGGTATTGGTGATTGGTAAAGGAGGGCGTGAACACGCGCTCGTCTGGAAGCTGGCACAGGATGAACGGATCGAGACCGTGTATGCTGCGCCCGGAAATGCCGGGATGACACAAGCCACATGTGTTCCGATCGCCGACGATGCTATCGATGAACTCGTGACGTTCGCACAAGACGAACAGATCGATTGGACGATCGTCGGACCAGAAGGACCACTTGTTCTCGGCGTCGTTAACGCCTTTCAGGCAGCGGGACTGCAGATCTTCGGACCAACACGGGAAGCGGCAGCGATCGAAGGAAGTAAGCAGTTCGCGAAAGAATTGATGGAGCGTGCCGGTATTCCGACCGCTGCTCACGCTGTCTTTACTTCAGCAGCAGACGCAGAGGCATATGTTCGCAAAGCGGGTGCACCGATCGTCATCAAAGCCGACGGACTCGCTGCCGGAAAAGGAGTCACAGTCGCAGAAACCGTGGACCAAGCACTTGTTGCAATCCACGATACGTTTGCCGGGGAATACGGTCAACAAAGCCGCGTCGTCATCGAAGAATGCCTGATCGGGGAAGAGTGTTCGTTGATGGCATTCGTGCACGAAGAGACGGTCATCCCGATGGTATTGTCGCAAGATCATAAACGGGCGTTTGACGGTGACCTAGGTCCGAACACAGGAGGCATGGGCGCGTATTCGCCGCTACCTCAGTGGGACGAAACAGCATTGACGACAGAAGCCGTTGATCGCATCATTCAGCCGCTCGTCGATCAGATGGCAAGCGAAGGAATTCCATTCACCGGCTTCCTCTATGCCGGTCTGATGCTGACGAAACAAGGACCATTCGTCATCGAGTTCAATGCTCGGTTCGGTGATCCGGAAACAGAAGTCATTCTTCCGCGCTTAGAGACGCCGTTGCTTGATGTCATCATGCCGTTGATGGACGGACAGACACCAGAAGTCGTTTGGACGGATCAAGCAGCTGTCGGTGTCGTCGTCGCAGCAGAAGGATATCCGGAAGCGCCAAAAACGGGACAAGCGATTCCACTTGATCAGATTGGGAACGGTCTTCTCGTCTTTCATGCCGGCACGGCAGAACGAGACGATCAACTTGTCTCAGCTGGTGGACGTGTCCTCGTGTGTGTCAGCCGTGCTGAGACAATCGAGCAGGCTGTCGAACAGGTCTATGCAAACTTACCAGACGTGACGGATCAGCCATTCTTTTACCGAACTGATATCGCTCAAAAAGCCTTTCGTGCCTCGCATGAATCATGATATCTGAACCAGACGTGCTCGAAGGAGTCGCGTCTGGTTTTTTGTTTCTTGGCGAAGTGCACGAAAAGATTTGTCTTCCATGGCGAATTTGTGTTATTTTGACCAAATGAATCCGGAACGGGGCAAAACTTCTTGAAACTTACTTAGCAACATTTTAGTATAAGAACTATAAGAAAGCGTTTTCAATAAAACAAAGGAGGTCGAGCTTTCGTGAAAAAAAATTGTGGAAGATCCCCTTGGACGAAATCTGAAGTACGAACACACCAAGCGGTCATCAGCGGAAAGCTTGCACCGACACTTGTCATACAGAATGCCACTTACCTGAATCATGGTGTCAAAGCATGGCGGACGGCGAACATCTGGATCAGTGGCGACCGGATCGTCTATGTAGGTCCAGAGATGCCGGAACAAGCCGATGCGTACCATGATGCGACAGGTCAATATATCGTACCCGGTTACATTGAACCCCATGCCCATCCGTTCCAACTTTACAATCCAGCGAGTCTTGCAAAATTCGCAGCAGAGCGGGGAACATCGACGCTCGTCAACGATAACATGTTGTTATTATTAGAGCCGACGGAGCAAGCGTTTGCTCAAGTCGAGGCGCTAGCAGACTTACCGACCTCAATGTACTGGTGGGCACGACTCGACGCACAAACCGAGCTTGATGCCGACAGTATCTCAATCGATAATCGCCGGATTCAAGCGTGGCTCAAGCATCCACAAGTCATCCAAGCAGGTGAGTTGACGGGATGGCCACGTCTCTCGCAAGGGGACGATGAATTGCTCCATTGGATGCAGGATGCGATCAAACTCGGAAAACCGATCGAAGGTCATTTCCCTGGGGCTTCAGCAAAGACGCTGACGAAGATGGCGCTGTACGGCGTGACGAGCGATCACGAAGCGATGACGGTTGAAGAAGCGATGACACGTCTTGAACTTGGCTACACGACGACGATTCGTTATTCATCGATTCGTCCGGATTTACCGGATATTTTTAAAGGTCTCGTCGAAGCAGGGTTGACGCAGTTCGATAAGGTACTCGTGACGACAGATGGTTCAACGCCGTCCTTTTATAAGGCAGGCATGATGGACGAGACGATTCGATTGATGCTTGAGGCAGGCATCCCGGTCGAAGAAGCGTATCGGATCGCGTCGTACAATGCAGCGCGTCATTTTAATCTCGATCATCTACTCGGGAGTATCGCACCAGGACGGATCGCGCATCTTAATTTCCTTGAGGCAAAAGATGCACCGACACCTGTCGCCGTACTTGCGCGCGGCACATGGGTCCGTCAAGCAGACATCCCATGTTACCCGGCAGAAGCGCTTGATGCAGTCTATGCGCTCATGCCACGATCAGAAGTCCAGGTTTCCTTAACGGAACAGGATTTCTCGTTCAGCATGCCGGTTGGTCTTGAGATGGTCAATTCCGTCATCATGAAGCTCTATCAAGTCGAACACGATACAAGTGTGCCTGTGCTACCGGCAGGATGTGATGAATCCTTCCTGATGTTACTCGATCGGGAAGGGAAGTGGCGACTGAATACCGTTCTGAAAAACTTTGCGACACAAGTCGGGGGTCTCGTCAGTTCGTACTCGATTAGCGGTGATATCTTGATGATCGGTAAATCGAAACGAGACATGCAAGTCGCGTTTGATCGCATGAAAGCGTTCGGTGGCGGAATCGTTCTCGTCGAGGACGGAGAAGTCATCGCTGAAGTTCCGTTGACCTTGATGGGGCAGACGTCCGACTTGCCACTCGAAGATTTGATCGTTCAGGAAACCGCTTTACGCGAAGCATTGTTTGACCGTGGGTACGCCTTTGAGGATCCCGTCTATACGTTGCTATTCCTAGCGTCAACTCACTTACCATATGTGCGGATCACACCGCAGGGAATATACGAAGTCCTTCGAAAAAAAGTCCTTTTCCCAGCGATTTTGCGATGACGCTTGAATTTTAAAACGTCGCGCTTTAAACTATTAAAGAGCAATTGAATGGGAAAGGGAGTCACAAGATGCAACTCGATAAATTGCGTGGAAAAGAATTAGATCAGTTATTTACAGCCATCATGAAGATGGATTCATTAGAAGATTGTTATACGTTGTTCGAAGACTTAGCGACCGTCAACGAAATCCAGGCGCTCGCCCAACGTCTGGAAGTCGCGCGTCAATTACGTGAAGGCAATACGTATCACAAAATCGAAAAGGCGACCGGTGCTTCAACAGCAACGATCTCGCGTGTCAAACGTTGCTTGAACTACGGTTCGGGTGGTTATGATCTGGCGCTTGCCCGCCTAGGTCTTATCGAGCAAGAAGTAGCGGATAACTAATGTTATCCGCTACTTCTATGAAGGGGGGCGTGTCACATTGGATTTTGCGTTACAACAAAGAATTCAACATTTCATTCGAAAGTTGACGCCCATCCAGTCACTCGTCATCATCTACTTCGTTGCAGTCATCATCGGAATCATTCTGCTCGGTCTGCCGTGGTCGACGAAAGGAAATTACAACTGGGACTTCACGGACCTCGTCTTCATGGCGGTTAGTTGTGTCAGTGTCACGGGTTTGACGACGGTCTCAGTCTCAGAAACCTTCACGACGTTCGGCTACTTCATGATCATGATTTTAGTACAAGTCAGCGGAATTGGCTTGATGTCGCTTCATATCGCGATGTGGGTCATCCTCGGAAAACGAATCGGCTTTCGGGAACGCCAGCTTGTCGTCCGAGATCAAAACCAGACGACGATGCAGGGTGTCGTCAAATACATCCGGGAAGTCATCTTGATCATCGTCTCGATTGAATTGATTGGGGCTTTGATTCTCGGACTATATTACACGAAATATTTTCCGACACTCGGAGAAGCGATGCTTCAAGGACTGTTCGGATCGGTCAGTGCGACGACGAATGCTGGTTTTGATATCACGGGTGAATCGTTACTACCGTTTCGCGGTGATTTGTTCGTCGTCTTCATGCAAATCTTGTTACTGACACTTGGTGCGATCGGGTTTCCTGTACTCGTCGAAGTCAGGCGCTATATTTCCTACCGGGCGACACGCCAAGCAACGCGTCAACCGTACCACTTTTCACTATTTACAAAATTGACGGCGTCAACGTTCTTCATTCTCGTCCTGTTTGGAACGGTAGCATTGCTTCTATTTGAATGGAATCAGTCTTTTAAAGGCTTACCAATCGATGAGAAGCTCGTCGATGCCTTGTTCCAATCTGTCACGACCCGAAATGGTGGATTAACGACGGTCGACATCACGTCCTTCTCACAAGCCTCGATCTTCGTCTTATCGCTCTTGATGTTCATCGGGGCGTCGCCGTCTTCGGTTGGTGGAGGGATTCGAACGACGACCTTCGCTGTCGCCGTCTTGAGTGTCATCGCCTTTATTCGGGGCGAATACGGGATTAAAATCTTTGGTCGTGAAATCGGTCAATCGGATATTTGGAAGGCCTTTGTCGTCATCGTTGTTTCGACCGGCGTGACGATCGTCGGGCTGATCGTTTTATTGATTGTTGAGGATGCCCCGTTCCTGGTGCTGTTTTTTGAAGCCTGTTCAGCGTTCGGAACGACCGGTCTATCGCTCGGCATCACCGATCAACTGTCGGATATCGGAAAATGGACATTGTCTGTGCTGATGTTCATTGGGCGAATCGGTGTCATCTCGTTCGTTCTTCTCCTGAAAGCAAACCAACCGAAACGTAACTACAACTACCCGAAGGAATCCGTCATCATCGGATAAGGAGGCTCTTTTATGAAACGTGCCTTTTGGATCAACTTCGCCTATATTTTTGCTGTCCCTGTCTTACCGTTTTTGGCGCTCGTCAATGGGCGAGCACTCTGTTCACCGGATTCACCGTTACTGGACGTCCCGATACTCGGCTTCTTTTTGGCAGAACCGTGGGCGTTCGTACCGGTATATGCCGTCTTTGCGTTGTTACTGGCGTCACTCTTGACGAAACGACGGACACGCGTCTAACCATCTCGCCCTGCGCGAGATGGTTTTTTGTTTTATACTGAATGTGGAATGAGAAAGAGAGGATGGGACGAACCGTGTTATTACCTTTTAATGAATGGCGACATGTCTTTAAACTAGATCCAGCTAAAGCAATCGATGATGCTAGCCTGCAGGCGATTGCGACGTCCGGAACGGATGCGATCCTTGTTGGTGGAACGGATGACATCACACTTGATGCGACGCTTGATCTTTTGATGCGTTTGCGACGATATCCCGTCGCAGTAGCGCTCGAGATTTCAGAACTCGAAGCCGCGACGATGGGATTCGATACGTATTTGACACCGACGGTCCTGAATGCCGGAACGTTGGAGTACGTCGTTGAAAAACAAGTCGAAGCATTAGAACAAGTCGGTCATATGTTGGCGCACGCTGATCTTGTCGGGGAAGGGTATATCGTCCTGAATCCTGATGCGAAGGTCGCGCATGTGACGCAAGCAAAACCGTTAACGTTAGATGAGACCGTCGCTTATGCGCAGTTAGCGGATAGCGTCTTCCGTCTACCGGTCGTGTATCTCGAATACAGCGGCGTTTACGGAGAACCGGAACGAGTCGCGGCCGTTCGCGACGTCTTGAAGCAGGCACGCCTGTTTTACGGTGGTGGAATCGACTCCGAAGAGCGAGCGCGTGAGATGCTACAGTATGCGGATACGATCGTCGTCGGGAACGTCATTTATGAGGATTTAAAAGCAGCGCTTGCGACCGTCGCAGCGACACGATAAAATATAGGAACAAAAGTTCGGAATATAAGAAATGAGGCTATTGATATGTTTAATTTGAGTGAACAGCTCGTCAGTGGACTAAACCCTGAGCAAGCAAGAGCGGTCAAGCATACGGAAGGTCCACTGCTGATCATGGCAGGAGCCGGTTCCGGGAAGACACGAGTCCTGACACACCGGGTCGCTTATTTGATGGCGGCTAAACAAGTCGCACCGTGGAACATCCTCGCGATTACGTTCACGAACAAGGCGGCGCGGGAAATGCGAGACCGGATCGGTCGTTTAGTCGGTGGTGTCGCGAATGATATTTGGGTCTCGACCTTCCACTCGATGTGTGTCCGGATGTTACGTCGTGACATCGATCAGCTTGGGTACGACCGCAACTTCACGATTCTTGATTCAAGTGATCAGCAGTCGGCGATCAAGCTCGTCTTAAAGGAACAAAACTTGGATCCAAAAAAATGGGATCCACGTTCGATGCTGACGATCATCTCGTCACAGAAAAATGAATTACGCAGTGCTGAATTCTACGCCTCGATCGTGACGAGCCCGTATGAGAAGACCGTTGCTGAAATCTATAAAGGATACGAAGCGGTCTTACGCCGGAACAATGCGCTCGACTTTGATGATTTGATCGGAAAAACGACGGAATTGTTCAAGAAGAGTCCGGATGTTCTTGCTTACTATCAGAAGAAATTCCGTTACATCCATGTCGATGAGTATCAAGATACGAACAAAGCCCAGTATGATCTCGTCAACCTGTTAGCGTCGGGACATCAGAATCTCTGTGTCGTCGGGGACTCGGATCAGTCAATCTATCGCTGGCGTGGTGCTGACATCGCGAACATCCTCTCGTTCGAAGAGGACTATCCGAATGCAGCCGTCATCTTACTCGAGCAAAACTACCGTTCTTCGAAACGGATCTTGGAAGCGGCCAACCACGTCATTCAAAACAACTCGACGCGTAAAGATAAGAAACTTTGGACGGATAATGATGAAGGCGAGAAGCTGATCGTTCATACAGCGGAGAATGAGCGAGAAGAAGCCTTTTATATCGTCCAAGAGATTCGGAACTCACTCCGCTACGGGATGAAACTGAGTGATATCGCGATTCTATACCGGACGAACGCACAATCGCGTGCGATCGAGGAAACGCTTCTTAAGTCGAACGTTCCGTATAAAATGATTGGCGGCACGAAGTTCTACGATCGTAAGGAGATCAAGGACGTACTCGCTTATCTTCGTTTAATCTCGAACCCGGATGAAGATTTGTCCTTTGCGCGGATCGTCAACGAACCAAAACGCGGCATCGGCGCAACGACGATTGATAAGCTGCGTGATTTCGCCGACTTGCAAGGCGTGTCATTGATGGAAGCGATTCGCGATATCGAATTGTCGAGTATTGCACCGAAGACGGCAGCGAAGCTGACGGATTTCCGGACGATGATTCTTGGACTCAGCCAAATGCAAGAATTCATCAGCCTGTCGGAACTGGTCGAAGAAGTGCTCGAGAAAACAGGCTACCGTCAAGTACTGAAGGAAGATAAGACGCTTGAAGCGCAAAGTCGTCTTGAGAACATCAACGAGTTCATCACCGTTGCGCAAAACTTTGAGAAGGAAACGGCGAAAGCCGATCCAGAAGACCGGACGATCATCGCCTTCTTGACTGATTTGACACTCGTCGCTGATGTCGATTCACTCGACGAGACGGATCCGGAAGAACAAGTTACGTTGATGACGCTTCACTCGGCAAAAGGGCTCGAGTTCCCGGTCGTCTTCTTGATTGGGATGGAGGAAGGGTTGTTCCCACATAGCCGTTCGCTTCAGGATGAAGACGAGATGGAAGAAGAACGTCGCCTCGCGTATGTCGGGATCACACGTGCTGAGAAACGCCTTTACTTGTCACACGCGCGGATGCGCTCCCTGTATGGACGGACGAACGCGAACCAAGAATCACGGTTCTTAGCGGAGCTACCGGAAGTCGTCATCGAGCGGACCGGTAAAAAAGCGAAGCCGCTCCCATGGGAAGACCGCCCTGTCCCGCAAGGCAAAGCCGTCATCGGTCGCTCGATTAGTAAACCAACAGCGATGAAGACGTCAGGTGCGGAAACGCTCGGTTGGTCGGTCGGAGATAAGGCAGAGCACGGGAAATGGGGACTCGGTACAGTCGTCCAGACTCGTGGTGAAGGAGATAATCTTGAAATCGATATCGCATTCCCAGCAGTCGGAATCAAACGACTGCTCGCGAAATTTGCACCGATTAAAAAGGTATGACGGGAGGTCCACAGATGGACGCAAGCCAGCGTATAGATGAGATTCGTCAAACATTAAACCGATACAGCTACGAATACTACGTACTGGATCAACCAACTGTACCGGATGCGACGTACGATCAATTGCTTCGTGAACTGACGGAGTTAGAAACAGAGCATCCAGAACTGATCACACCGGATTCGCCAACGCAACGCGTCGGTGCGGCACCGCTCGAAGCGTTCGAGAAGGTGACGCATGATTTACCGATGCTGTCGCTCGGAAACGTCTTTGATGAGACAGAAATTCGCGAATGGGTTGCTCGGATTGAGCGGTCGCTCGGACGTTCGACGACGTATGTCGCCGAACTAAAATTCGATGGACTTGCGATTTCACTGAAATACGAAGACGGTCGATTCGTCCGTGGAGCAACGCGTGGCGATGGAACAGTCGGTGAGAACATCACGCAGAACCTACGGACGATCAAAGCGTTACCGCTGCGTTTGCAGGCAGAAGAGACGGTCGAGGTCCGCGGTGAGGCTTACATGCCGAAACAATCGTTCGAACGCTTGAATGAAGACCGGGCAAGCCGGGAAGAGACATTGTTCGCGAATCCGCGTAACGCGGCCGCAGGTAGTCTGCGTCAGCTGGATTCGTCGATTACAGCGTCACGCAATCTGTCGTTGTTCGTGTATGGCGTCGGCGTCAATACGTTGACGGCCCGTTCACATAGCGAAGCGATGGCCCAACTCGCTTCACTCGGGTTACCGACCAATCAACATATGCAGACGTGTGGGACAGTGGAAGAGATTCTTGCCTATATCGCGCACTGGACGGAAGCGCGCGCAAGCCTGCCATATGAGATTGACGGAATCGTCTTGAAAGTCGATCGGTACGATGATCAGGAAGAGCTCGGCTTCACAGCAAAAAGTCCCCGCTTCGCGACAGCCTATAAGTTTGCGGCGGAAGAAGTCATGACGACGGTTGAAGACGTTGATTTCAGTGTCGGTCGGACCGGGAAAGTCACACCTCGCGCCCGTTTTGCACCGGTCGTCGTCGCAGGATCGACGGTGACGTATGCGACACTGCACAACGCCGACTTCATCGCTGAAAAAGATATCCGTCTTCAGGACTCGGTCATCATCAAAAAAGCGGGCGATGTCATTCCGGCAGTCGTACAAGTCGTCACGGCAGAACGGACAGGGGAAGAGACACCGATCGTCTTCCCAACGCATTGTCCGGCCTGTCAATCGGAACTTGTCCGTCTCGAAGGTGAAGTCGACATCCGCTGTGTCAGTCCGGAATGTCCAGCACAATTGATGGAAGGTATCATTCACTTCGTTTCGCGTCAGGCGATGAACATCGACGGTCTTGGTGAAAAAGTCGTCCGTCAATTGTATGATCATGAAGCAATCCGGACGATTGCCGATTTGTATCGACTCGATCGTGAGGAGTTGTTGACGTTCGACCGGATGGGTGAGACGTCCGTTGATAAATTGCTTGCGGCGATCGAAGCCTCGAAACAGAACTCGGTTGAGCGTCTCTTGTTTGGTCTCGGAATCCGACTCGTTGGTCAAAAAGCGGCGTATCTTCTAGCGGAACGTTTTGATTCGTTAGCAGGGATTGCGGCAGCAAGCTACGAGGAGATCGTCGCAATCGATGGCATCGGTGGGAAAATCGCGGATTCGATCGTGAAGTACTTCGAACATCCGGAAGCACAGGCATTGATTCGGGATTTGGAACAACTTGGCGTTAATCAACGTTTCCTTGGTGAACGGGTTGATCAGACAAATGCACCACTCGGTGGCAAAACGATTGTCTTGACGGGAACGCTCGAAAGCTTAAAACGATCAGAGGCCGGTAAACGACTCGAAGCACTCGGTGCCGATGTGACAGGAAGCGTCAGTAAAAAGACAGACGTACTCGTCGCAGGGGAAAAGGCAGGTTCTAAGCTGACGAAGGCTGAATCGCTTGGCATCGAAATTTGGGATGAAGCGCGTCTGTTAGAAGAACTAGCTAAACACGAAGCGTGAGAATAATCAAACAAAAAAGGAAGGCGGAATTCCGCCTTCCTTTTTTCGTGTGGGAGAACTTGTTACGAAGTGATTGTCTCGCTCCGAATCAAGGTACCTTGTTTGATGAGACGATTCGTTGCCGTTTCCGGTGGATCACAGGTGATCAATGTGATGGTTGGGGAAGCGACGGATTGATCGAGGACGGACAACGTCGTCGGTGTGACAAGACGACTTGAGGTGATGCGGTACGTATACCGATGTGTTTTTGTCGTGACGATGACAGTATCACCTTTCTTGATGTCAGGCAGACGATTGAAGTGAAGCCCTTCCGTGAAACTTCGGTGTCCGGCGAGTGCGTAATTCCCTTTGCCGGGTGATCCAGTTTTCGGAATATGACCGATACTTCGGTCGAGGACCGCTGTCGTCGATCCCTCTAAGATGACTTGTTCGAAATCGATGCTTGGAATCGAGAGTAATCCGACACCCGATTTCGCGAGCGGTTGTTTGGTCTCTTTCGCATCAACGGTCTTCAAACTTTTCGTCCATTGTTCCTTTAAATTGGCTGCCTCTTGTTCACGCTGATAGTCACTGATGAAGGGCCAAGCAATAAGGGCGATGCCTGCCAGTAAAAAAAGCAGACCGATGAATTTACGACGTGTCATAAGAAAAGTCCTTTCGGATACGCCAAGGCGCATCATCTTTTTTGAAAAACAGGGGAAAACTTGTCCTTCCCCGATGGAAAACGATTCTGTTATGATAAAGAGAACGATTTGAAAACATGGGGTGCAAATAGAGATGAACTATAAAACAGCAGTAGCGTTGACGTTATCAAGTACGTTATTTTTAGGTGCTTGTTCGTTCGACCTTTCGCCAAGTAGCGATACAAAAGAAGTTATTACCGAAAGTGAACAAGGCAAGGAAGTCCAAGCGGTCGTCAGTCCAGCGATTGATACGACGGATTCATATTACCGGACGGTTTTACCGTTTCGTCCGAGTGTCGCGCGTGGGATGACACAAAAGCGTGTCAGTTCGCGTCTTGAACTCGATGAAATCGAAACAGGATTGATGCGTCACTCGACACAGTTTTTTGATCCGGAAAAATATTATTATCAAGAAGGGCAGTTACTCGAAGCTGACCAAATCGCGAAATGGCTGTTACGAAAAGGGAAAGCAGGCGATGGCGTCAGCGATCCTGAAGGTTTAAACCCAGCCTACACGTCTGGTAAGTCGTATAAAGAAAAAAATCAAAAGTCTCCTTTGATTCTATCGCACATTTTAGAGCAAGACTACATGCTTGAAGAAGATAAGAAGCTCGAACTTGGTGGTACATCAATCGCTCTTGTCTTAAATAGTGAATATGTTTTTCAGGATGAGAACTACGGACCGACCTACACTGTGAAACTCGATGAAAAGAAGGTCGTTGCCAAAGGGAAGCAAATGGCGAACGATTTAGTCAAGAAGATGCGTAAGACGCAAGGGATGAAGACGACGCCGATTCATGTCGCGCTCTATCTCCAAGAAAAAGAAGGGTCACCGGTTTCCGGTCACTATCTGTCGTCTGCCTTCATCGGTCGCGGGAATCAAATCAGTGCGAACGACTGGAAAAACTATGATGAGCGGTATTACTACTACCCATCAGCGCGCGCAACGAATGATGTACGGGATGATGCAGCGAAGTTTGATTTGTTTAAGGACCGTCTAGAAGACTACTTCCCGAACTATACCGGTATGATGGGAGAAGGATTCTATCAAGAAGGTGAACTCAAGAAGCTTGAGATGAAAATTCCTGTTCAATTTTACGGTAAGGCAGAGCTTGTTGCGTTCGTACAGTACGTGACGTACTTGCTCGAGAATCGTTGGGAATATAACAGAAATATTCCGACGACAATCACCGTGACCAATCTGAACGGTGATACGGAAGCAATGTTATTTCTTGATCCAGATACAAAAAAACCGATCGTTAAGATTCGCTGATTCCTTTATTTTCGTTATCTGCTCGTCCCACTATCTGAAGCGACATTTCCCCAATGAGCGGAATGTCGCTTTTTTGTATGTCGGACCCTTGAAGAGAAAAGTATATGAATAAGAAAGGAAGGGTATGGAAGAAGAATGGTATTTTGTTTCACTTTCCCATTTTTTAGATTTACGAAAGTCAGTAGGAGAGAGCATAATGGAAGAAGAACAGTTCTATATACGGAAACGGCGTGATGAATCGTCAGTTCTTTTAAAAGAAGATGATAAAGGGGAGATTTAGATGAAAGGCGGTATCTACTCACAAATTGGTGCAGTCCGAGAGGAACTACCATCATCCTCACGAAAAGTCGCAGACTACGTCCTGACGCATATGAACCAAATTGCGCGCATGACGATTCACCAACTCGCAGAAGAGTCGGATACAAGTGCTGCTGCGGTCGTTCGCTTTTGCCGCGCACTTGGGTTAAAGGGATATCCAGAACTTCGAATGCGAATTTCGGCTGATACGGCACGAACGGATTTAAAAGGATATCATGATATCGAAAAGGATGAACGTCCAGTCGACTTGATTGAAAAAACACTCAGCAACAGCATTCAAGCGTTACAGGATACTGCGAAGCAGTTGAATGATGAACGGATTGCGGATGCGATTGATGTGATTGATCAGGCACGTGCGATTTATTTTTACGGGATTGGGGCATCGCATGTTGTAGCCGAAGACGCAGCTCAAAAATGGACGCGCGTTGGGAAACTAGCGATTCAAGAAACGGACCAGCATCTACTTGCAACGATTCTAGCGAATGCACGTAAAGAAGATGTCTTCTTTGCGATTTCCTACAGCGGAGAAACGGAAGAGGTCATCGAGTTGATCCGTTTGGCGAAAATTCAAGGACTAAAGGTCATCAGTCTGACACGTTTCGGGGACAACCGGATCAGCCAACTAGCGGATATCGCGCTTTGGACATCACGCGCACCGGAAGCGCCGCTTCGTAGTGCAGCGCTCAGTTCGCGTCTTGCCCAACTATTTGCGATCGATGTCTTATTCTTATCGTATGCTGCGGGACATTATGAAGACACACTTGAACGTCTTCAATACACGCGAGAAAGCGTTAAGACACTGCATCAAAAGAAATAAGGGGGATACATATATGTCAGAACGAACTGCCGGACTAGACGCGTTGTATCCAGAAATGGTCGAGCGCCGTCGCTATTTACATCAGCACCCAGAGTTGTCGTTTCAAGAAGTTGAGACTCCACGTTATATCGCGCAACATTTAAAAGCGCTCGGAATCGAAGTCAAGACCGGAGTCGGCGGACGTGGTGTCGTTGGGTACATTCGTGGAGGAAAACCGGGGAAGACCGTTGCGTTACGTGCCGACTTCGATGCCTTACCGATTGCTGACGCTAAGGAGGTCGCGTATCGGTCGACGATTCCGGGTGTGATGCATGCATGCGGTCACGATGGTCATACGGCGACGTTACTCGCCGTCGCAGAAACGCTCATGCAACAGCGGGAATCGTTACCGGGAAATATCGTCTTGATTCATCAACATGCAGAAGAAGTCGTTCCGGGTGGTGCACGCGATATGATTGCGGACGGTTGTCTCGAAGGGGTCGATGTCATCTTCGGAACGCATCTTTGGTCAACGATCGATTTAGGACATGTCGGTGTTCGGACCGGTCCGATCATGGCAGCGGCTGATAAGTTCGAGCTGACCTTATATGGAAAAGGCGGACACGGTGCGAAACCACATGAGACGATTGATGCTGTCTTACTCGGGGCAACGATCGTTAAGGAATTACAATCAATCGTCAGTCGTCAACTCAATCCACTGGAGCCGGCAGTCGTGACCGTCGGAACATTACATGCGGGGAATACGTTTAATGTCATTGCAGATCAAGCGACGTTGACAGGAACGGTCCGGACGTTTGATGAAGCGACAGCGGACGAGATCATCGAGCGGATGGAGCGAACGATCAAAGGAATCTGTGAGGCGGTCGGAGCAACGTATCACTTTACATACGAAAAAGGCTATCCAGCTGTCGTCAATCATGCTGCACCCACCGCATTGATTGAATCTGTCGCACGAGAAGTTTTAGGAGACGAACGTGTATTTGAGATTGAACCGACGATGGGTGGCGAGGACTTCGCTTATTACTTGCAACACGTACCTGGTGCGTTCTTCTTTACAGGAGCGGGAGATGCTTCGTATCCACCGCATCACCATCCGCAGTTTGATTTTAAGGAGCCGGCGATGCTCGATGCAGCGCGTATTCTCGTCGAAGCGACATGGCGTTACTTAGAACAAACGACTGAAGCATGAAAAAAATCGCTCGTCTTGACTCCGAAATGGAATCAGGGCGAGCGATTGTTGTCTTCTTAACCTAAAATTTCTTGAACACGACCGACTTGACCGTCTTCTAAACGCACTTTGATCCCGTGCGGATGTTGCGGCGATTTCGTGAGAAGGTCTTTAACGATTCCCTCTGTTCGTTTACCAGTTCGTTGATCTTGCTTCAGCACGATGCTGACTTTAAGACCGGGTGTGATATTTTTGCGTGTTTTACCGTCCATCTGTAGATCCTCCCATCGTTCAATTCCTGTTTGGCTATCAGTATAACATGGTTCAGTCGGTGAAACTTGTTTGTCGCAAGGACGTAAAGTGAAAAGAGAACAGAATGTCAGAAAAAAGTTTGACTATATTTGACCAATTAAGATACGACTTTTATAATTAAAGTAATGAAGTATAGGAAAAGGAAGTGAATTCGAATGGCAAAAGACTACTACCAAACACTCGGTGTCGCAAAGGATGCATCGAATCAAGATATTAAGCGCGCGTACCGCAAATTGGCGAAGCAGTATCACCCAGACGTCAATAAAGAGGCGAGTGCGGACCAGCGTTTTAAGGATATCCAAGAAGCCTTCGATGTGCTTGGAGATGAGGAAAAACGAGCGCAGTATGATCGATACGGCAGTAACTTCGACCAGATGGCAGGCGCTGGAGCTGGTGGCGCTGGAGATTACGAAGATCTGTTCCGACAGTTCGGAGGTGGTGGACGGACACGACCTGGACAATCGTTCGGATTTGAAGACATGTTCGGTTCGTTCTTTAGTCAGGAAGAAGTGTCGACCGATGAAGAGCTTGAATTGACGGTGCCGCTCGGACACCTCAGTACGAACGAAAAAGTCACGGTGCGTCTTGCGACAGGTTCGATTCAGCTGACGCTTCCGAAAGACGTCTACGACGGTAAAAAAGTCCGCTTGCGTGGAAAAAGTTCGATGCGAAACCGACAAGGTGTCGCGGGAGATGTTTACGTGACGATTCACTTGAAGGATGACGATCAGTTCCGACGGGTCGACCAAGACGTCATCTCAACCGTCCGTGTTCATCCGACGACGCTTGTGCTCGGAGGCGAAGTCGTCGCGGATACGCTCGAAGGAAAACGCATCAAACTGAAAGTCAAACCGGGCACAAAACCAGGAGCGCGACTCCGGATTCCAAATCGGGGTCTGAGTCAAGCGAATGGTCATCGTGGGGCGTTACTCGTTCAACTCGAAGTCAAGTTACCTGAGATGGACCGCGCCTTTTATGAAGAGTGGGAACGTCAGCTTGCAGTGAAGGAGTGATCAAGGATGGATTTTGAACGTTTAACGGATCGGGCACACGAGGGAATCGTCTCTGCCCAAGCGATCGCAAAACAACGTCGTCATAGTGAAATCACAGAGTGGCATTTATTGCTTGCCTTACTTGCTCAAGAAGAGGGAATTGCACGGGTCGTCTTTGAAAAGCTAAATCAACGGATTGAGACATTGAATGGAGCAATTGACGAGGCGATTAGTAAACTTCCTGCCTTGTCCCAGGCGACGACGCCACGGATTGGTGGCTCGTTACTGAACGTATTGACGGAAGCAGAGACGGAAGCGCGTCTCATGCAGGATGACTATGTCTCCGTCGAACACTTATTGTTAGCATTGATCAAACAATCAAGTCCAGCAGCTCAATATTTACGTCGTCAAGGCATCACGGAAGAGACACTTCGGGAAGCGATTGTCAGTATGCGAGGAAATCGGAAGGTCACGACAAAAAATCCTGAAGAGACGTTTGATGTGCTGAAAAAATATGGACGTGATCTCGTAGCGGATTTCCGGTCCGGGAAAACAGATCCGGTCATCGGTCGTGACGATGAGATTCGACGTGTCATCCGGATTTTGAGTCGAAAGACGAAGAACAATCCCGTCCTGATTGGAGAACCCGGTGTCGGGAAAACGGCAATCGTTGAAGGACTCGCGCAACGAATCGTGCGAGGGGATGTACCGGAGAGTCTGAAGAACAAGCAGTTATTCAGTTTAGACATGAGTGCGCTCGTCGCTGGTGCAAAATACCGGGGTGAGTTCGAAGAGCGCCTGCAGGCAGTCCTGAATGAAGTCAAGGAAGCCGAAGGACAGATTCTCTTGTTCATCGATGAATTGCATACGATCGTTGGTGCCGGGAAGACGGACGGCGCAATGGATGCCGGAAACATGCTCAAGCCGATGCTTGCACGAGGGGAATTACACTGTATCGGTGCGACAACGCTGGACGAGTACCGGAAGTATATCGAAAAGGACCCGGCGCTCGAACGTCGTTTCCAACAAGTCCTCGTTGCGGAGCCGGATGTTGAGGATACGATCTCCATTCTGCGCGGATTAAAAGAACGGTTCGAGATTCACCATGGTGTACGGATTCATGACAATGCGCTCGTCGCGGCGGCAATGTTATCCGATCGGTATATTACGGACCGGTTCATGCCGGATAAGGCGATTGATCTCGTTGATGAAGCATGTGCGATGATTCGGACGGATATGGAGTCGATGCCCGCTGAGCTCGATTCACTCGTCCGCCGAGTCATGCAGCTCGAAATCGAAGAAGCAGCGTTAAAAAAAGAAACGGATGAAGCATCTCGAAAACGACTTGCCGTCTTACAGCAAGAGCTCAGCTCCGTCCGAGAAGACGAGAGTGCGCTGCGGACACGATGGGAACGGGAAAAAGAGAGTTCACAAAGTGTCCAGCAGTTACGTGCGGATCTTGAGAAGGCGAAACTGGCGTTACAAGAAGCGGAAGGGCGCTATGATTTGAACCGGGCATCGGAAATCAAGTACGGTCAAATTCCGGATCTTGAAGCACGTCTGAAAGTCGCGGAGGAATCATCTGAACACGTCTCACACGAACTTGTTCGAGAAGCCGTGACGGAAGAAGAGATATCCGACATCGTTTCGAAATGGACTGGCATTCCGGTGACGCGGCTTGCGCAGGGCGAACGGGAAAAGCTACTCTATCTCGAGGATACACTTCATGAGCGTGTCTTTGGTCAAGACGAAGCGGTCCGTCTCGTCGCGGACGCTGTCATTCGAGCGCGAGCAGGCATCAAGGATCCGAACCGTCCGATTGGCTCGTTCTTGTTCCTCGGTCCGACAGGGGTCGGGAAGACAGAACTCGCCAAAGCCTTGGCGGCAGCGATGTTTGATAGTGAAGATCATATCGTCCGCATTGATATGTCGGAGTATATGGAAAAACACAACGTCTCTCGTCTCGTCGGTGCGCCTCCAGGGTATGTCGGTTATGAAGAAGGCGGTCAATTGACGGAAGCCGTCCGACGGAGCCCGTATTCAGTTCTGTTGTTCGATGAGATCGAAAAAGCGCACGGCGACGTCTTCAATATCTTGCTTCAGTTGCTCGATGATGGCCGATTGACAGATGCGCAAGGACGTGTCGTCGACTTCAAGAACACGATCGTCATCATGACGTCAAACATTGGAGCACCGATCCTACTTGAAGCAGCGAAAGATGGTGTCATCGATGCGGCGGAAGAAGAAGCCGTTCGTCAAGAACTGAAGCGTCACTTCCGACCGGAGTTCTTGAACCGGATCGATGATACGATTTTATTCCATCCACTTCATCGGACGGAAATTGAACGAATCATCGACAAAGCGGTCGAGAAAATGAGTTCACGTTTATCTGGACGTGGCATCACGATTGATGTCACGGATGCTGCGAAGACGCTAATCTTTGAAGAAGCATTCGAACCGCAATACGGTGCGCGTCCGATCAATCGTTATATGCAACGGACGATTGAGACGAAGCTTGCCCGAGCTTTGATCAGTGGGGCAATTCAAGATGGTGCTCGGATTGCGATCGACGTAGCAGATGGTGAACTTGTCGTACACGGATAAAGCAGATGCTAGAAAAAGGAGTCGACTCGGCTGAAACGAGTCGACTCCTTTTAGTGTTTACAGAAGAACCATATCCGCATCCGCCAGATGCGTGATAAGCTAGAAAAAAAGAGAAAGAGGGAACGCCATGAATGTTACACAAGCCCAACTCGAGGAGTTGATTGAGGAGTGCCGTCCGTATACGGTGCTTGGACAAGTCGCCAGTTACATCCCAGAGCTTGCGAAGGTTGATCCGACACAACTTGGTATCGCCGTCTGTAATGCCGACGGGACGTTCGTTTCGGCAGGTGATGCGGACACGATGTTTACATTACAGAGTGTTTCGAAAATCATCACACTGGCATTCGTCCTCGAGACATTCGGAGAAGATTATGTCTTTTCGAAAGTCGGGATGGAACCGACGGGTGATGCGTTCAATTCAATCGCGAAACTTGAAGAGACGATTCCGACAAAACCGCTCAATCCGATGATCAATGCAGGAGCGCTAGCCGTGACGAGCATGTTGCCGGGAACGGATGCTGCGGATAAATTACTTCAATTGCGTCAATTCATCGCAAAACTATTGGATATTGAAGTGGAAATGGTAAAATATGACGCAGATGTCGCTGAATCAGAATTTGAAACGACGGATTTAAATCGAGCGTTGCTCTATTTCATGCGTTATCACGGTGTCATCGAAGGCAATGTTGAAGAGATCATCGACGTTTACACGAAACAATGTGCGATTTTGACGAACTGTAAAGGACTTGCCATGATGGGGAAAATTTTAAGTACATCTGGTAAAACTCCATCCGGACGTCAAGTCATCTCGCGTCGCAACGCACGAATCATCCGAGCAATCATGACGACATGCGGCATGTACGATGCATCCGGAGAGTTTTCTGTCCAAGTCGGACTTCCTGGAAAAAGTGGTGTTTCCGGTGCGGTCGTCGCCTGTGGCAGAAGTGATTTCGATATGGCTGATCTTGGAATCGGTGTGTTTGGTCCTTCTCTTGATGCGAAAGGCAATTCAATCGCGGGGACAAAGATGCTCGAACTACTTGTTCAACGTCACCCGTGAGCAATCTCGACTTGATCAAGAGCGGTACGCAGTTCATCCTCTAAGCGTTTGATCTGACGTAAACGCTCTTCTTGATAAGCAGTCGGAACCTCGAATGACCGCCATCTTTCCAATCGCTGATACGTGTCATTGATCCGTCCGAGTTGCGTCTGGGTTGTTTTTAGACGATCGACAGCGGACTTCGGTTGATTCGTATAAGGACGCAGGTACTCGACCGTGTAGCGGTACGCTTTCGTCGCAAGCCGCAATTCATGCATCCGTTCGATACGTTTCGGACCATCCTTGTGTTGTACTTTATCAAATTGTTCACGTTTTTTCTCATAGCGTTTCTCTGCGGCATGAATCAGCTCTTTTTCTGACATTCGCTTGAGGCGTTTTGTCATCGGGCTGGCTAAAAATCGACGAACAGATCGATCTAGCTCATTTGAGATTAAGAGATGCATCGTCTCGATCAAGGTCGAACGTTTCCCTTGAAGTTGCAGGGCGACATGGTTCGCGAACAACTGATCGATTTCCGTTTTTTTCGAAGTCGCTTCGAGCTGTACGTCGAGATCACGCACTTCACCGAAGGCATGCATCAGACGCTTCCAAATCAAGTAGACGGGTTCCTCCGTCAAATCGACCAATCGAGCGAACGTAATCAGTTTCCGTAAGCGAATCCGGGCTTGATGGACGTCTTCCGGATTTTCGAACGTTTGCGCTTCCTTCGCATAATGATTGAAGGTAGACCATGTCTCGAGCAGTTCAAAGGTCAACTTTTCAGTATCTCGATGGTTCATGAGATGAATCCCTCCTTGGATCGATTTCGTAAGAGTGTAAGAATGATACGTTTTAAAATTAAGGAGGACTCCTCCTGAAATGTGGTGGAAACATGTTAGAAACAATTACGTTCTCAGGAAAGATGAAACAATTCATGAAAATCTTCTTTCCCATTCTCGTAACGCAAGTCGCGTTTTATTTAATCAGTTTTTTTGATACGGTCATGGCCGGTCGTTATGGGTCAGCTGATTTAGCGGGAGTCGGGGTCGGAGCGAGTCTCTGGGCGCCTGTTTATACAGGGCTGACCGGCATTCTACTTGCCGTCGCACCACTTGTTTCCCAAGCGATGGGAGCGAAACGCGAGCGGGAAGTCAAACGAATCGTCATGCAGGCGTTGTACGTCGCTGTCGTGATCATCGGTTTGACAGTCGTCATCGGACTCCTCGCCGTCAATCCGATTCTCGAACGGATGGAGTTATCGGCGGAAGCGCGTGAAGTCGCGCGGAATTATCTCGTGATGCTAGCGCTCGGAATCGTACCGATGTTCGTGTTCTTCGTCTTACGAACACTCGTCGATTCATTAGGTAAATCGAACATCACGATGGTCTTACTACTAATCTCTTTACCCATTAACGTCCTTTTCAATTATCTATTCATCTTCGGAAACTTCGGTTTTCCGGAACTCGGTGGTGTCGGCGCGGGAGTCGCGACCGCGATCACGTACTGGATTCTTTGTCTAGCGATCATCGCTGTCGTCTTTAAAGGAGAATTGTTCCAACGTCTTGGCATTCTTCGTCGTTTTTACCGTCCGGACATGAAACGGATTAAGGAATTGATTCTACTCGGTGCACCGATCGGTCTCGCGATTTTTTCAGAAGTCAGTATTTTTTCAGCCGTCACTTTGTTGCTTGGAGCATATGGCGATGTCATCATCGGTGCCTATCAAGCTGCGATCAACTTCGCTTCGTTCGTCTATATGATTCCGTTATCCGCTGCGTCCGCATTGACGATCACAGTCGGTTTCGAGGTCGGAGCCAAACGGATCAAGGATGCGGTTCAGTATGTCGGCATCGGATTGACAATGTGTGTTGCGGTTTCCGTGTTTTCCGGTATTCTCTTGTACTTAAAGAATGAAGAACTCGCGGCGTTATATAGTCGAGACCCGCAAGTCATCGAAGCAGCCGCACATTTCATGATTCTCGCGATTTTTTTCCAATTGTCGGATGCCGTTGCGGCACCAACGCAAGGTGCATTACGTGGATTCAAGGACGTCAACGTCACTTTCTTGTTAACGATCGCAGCCTACTGGGTCATCGGACTACCATTAGGTTTTTATCTTGAACGCTACACAGCGCTTGGACCAGATGGATACTGGTGGGGATTGATCATCGGTCTTGCGGTCGGAGCGACGCTATTGCTTGTTCGTCTAATGTACTTAATCCGTAAATCAAGGAGGCTGGCATCTTGAAATTCTCAAAACAACGCATCATGACGATTGCGAAGATCATCTTGCCGATCGTCCTGATCGGATTCATTTTTTATCAAGGACAAAATGAATTGCGCAGTTTGTCCCTGAAGGAGTCGATTCAAGCAATCCGCCAAGTACCGTCTTGGCAGTTCATTCTGTTGATTCTTTCAGGTCTTTTGGCAGTCTCGACGATGTTCTTTTACGACTTCTTCTTGTTGCGCTCGCTAGAAGCAAAAGCACCAGTCGGACTGATTTTTCGAGCGTCCTGGATTGCGAACTCCTTTAACGGCATCATCGGTTTTGGTGGTCTCGCAGGGATGGCCATCCGGTCCGCCCTGTATCGACCATTCGTCGAAGGTGGACGTCTGTTGAAAGCGATCGGTTGGATGGCACCGACACTGATTAGTGGTCTGTCAATCTTATCGACGTTATCTCTCTTACACATCTTCCCAGCGTTTGAAGTGCTTGAAATGAAGAAATGGTTGTGGCCCGTCATCATCGGAGTCGCCTTATTCTTCCCACTTTATCTGTTGTTCTCGTTTCGACGGGGTAACAGCAGTATTCATCCGAAATCGATTGCCTTATACTCTGTCGTATCGTTGGCGGAGTGGTTCAGTGCCGGTGTCGTCGTTTATCTTATTTTGGCGGCACTCGGAACGGATGTCAGTTTTGCGAAAGTCATCGGGGTCTTCATCATCGCTGCGACAGCCGGATTGATTTCGATGGTACCCGGCGGATTCGGTTCGTTTGACTTAGTCTTTTTGATCGGTATGCAACGTGCCGGAGTTGAGGAAGGTATCGTCTTGACGGGATTATTGATTTATCGTCTCGTCTACTACTTGATTCCATTTTTGATTGGTGTGGTCTTCTCAGCTCGAGAGTTCAGCGGTCCAGTCGTCAAGATGATTGAGGATAAACCAATCGTTGGTCCGTCAGTGGAGGTTGGAGGCGTCATTTGGCGCCTGCAATTGCGATTCCTCAGTAAAATTCGCCACTTCACCTTAGCGTTGATCACGCTTGTCGCGGGTATCACGATTTGGGGACTGGCGATTTTACCGCCCGTCTCCACGCAGTATGAGTATCTGGAATCGAAATTGCCCCACGAAGCGTTGTTGCTCGCGAACAGCTTCTTCTTGATGGGCGGACTATTATTCGTCCTCTTATCGACGGCGCTCTATCGTCGAACGAAGCGTTCTTTATATATGATGTACGGCGCATCGTTCTTCGCGTTGGTCGGTATGGCACTTCGTGGATTTAACTTGATTTCGTTCCTTGCCGTCGTGGTCGTCCTCGCATTGTTATTGATGTCTCGTAACGCGTTTCACCGGGAGCGGACACTGATTACGACGTCGCGTTTCATCCGGGTCGCGTTCGTTGGTCTGTTGTACATTGGCGGGTTCGTCTTTTTCGGATACGCTTTTTATGCACTCGGATCGGCAGATGGAACAGAAGTGTATCCATCACACGAAATTTTCATGTTTGCCGCGAGTTCATCTATCTTTGCGCTCGTGTATGGATTAGTTTTCATACGCTTGTTCAACACCTTTAATCAACCGGTGCTCGGTGAGCGCTTCGATGCTGAAAAGATCGAAACGGTATTGCGTGAACAGGGTGGAAATTATTTGAGCCATTTGGCGTTTCTCGGCGATAAACGTTTCTTCTTTTCCGAAACAGGTCGTTCGTTCATCCAATTCAGTCAGACTGGTAATCGGATCATGATGCTCGGTGATCCAAGTGGAGATCCAAAGGAGCATTCACAAGTCATTGCCTCGTTCCTGCGCCGTGTCGAAGATCTCGGGTACATTCCGAACATCTATCAAATTCAAGCGCAAAACATGTCGTTGTATCATGATTTTGGATTCAACTTCTTTAAACTGGGTGAAGAGGCGATCGTCGATATTCCGTCTTTCACCGTATCAGGAAAAAAACGGGCTGGACTTCGCTCGATTAAAAATCGCTTTGAACGAGAAGGAATGACATTTGAAGTGGTCGAGCCACCTTTTTCGGATGCATTGTTAGCAGAACTGCAAGAGGTCTCGGATGAATGGTTAGGTGGTAAGTCTGAAAAAGGATTCTCACTCGGTTACTTCCACGAGCCCTATTTAAACCGGGCGCCAATCGGCATCATGCGTGAAATGGAAGGGCGGTTGATCGGGTTCATGACATTCATGCCCGCTTACCAAGATGGGGTCCTATCGATTGACCTGATGCGTTTTCGACCAGATGGACCAAATGGAATCATGGATGCGATGTTCATCCGACTGTTCGAGTATGCGAAAGATGAAGGCTACCGGACATTCAACATGGGAATGGCGCCGCTTTCGTCCGTCGGAGAGGACGAGACATCCTTCTGGCAAGAACGTGTGGCAGCAGATGTCTTCAATAATATTCGTTACATGTATAGTTTCACCGGTCTACGACGATACAAAGAAAAGTACGATCCAAAATGGGAAGGACGATACCTTGCTTACCGGAAGCGTCAATCGTTACCGATGGCGATTCTAAAAGCAACGCGTCTGATTTCTCGAAAAAAAGATCGAATTTTATTACCATGATCGATTGACGCATGAAGACGACAGTCGACGGGTATACAAAGGGCGACCACTTGTCTTTATACAAGTGAAGTCGTCCTTTTATATATCAAGATGAAATGTACAAAGGTCTATACAACTAGAATTAATAGCGTTATACTAAATACGGAAGCAAGTCATGGGACGGACAGAGAAAGGATGACGACAGATGACAGTAATCATCAATGCCCGGATTTATACGGGAGAGCAGACGATCGAGGATGGATTCATTCGTTACGGTCGAACGATCGAGGCGATTGGTTTGATGTCGGAATTTAAAACGATCGCAGGAGAAGAGACGATCGATGCGCATCATCAATCGCTCATCCCTGGAATGATCGATGTACACATTCATGGAGGATATGATGTCGATGTCATGGATGGGGATGCGAATAGTCTTCGTGACTTCAGTCGTCAGATGTTACAAGAAGGCGTGACATCCTTCTTAGCGACGACGATCACCCAAGATTGGGCAAACATCACACGAGCGCTCGAGACGGTGCGAACAGTCGTTGAGGAAAAGGATACGACGATTGTTGGTGTTCATCTCGAAGGGCCGTTCATCAACCCGGATTATGCGGGTGCGCAACCGCACGAACATATCGTTGAACCGGATGTCGAACAGTTCCTGAAATGGCAAGAAGCAGCTGGCAATACGATCAAACTCGTGACCTATGCCCCAGAACGCCCGGGAGCGCGTGCGTTCGAAGAGGCAGTGCGCTTGACGGGTGCGATTCCGTCTGCCGGACATACGGACGCGACGTATGCCCAAAACCAAGCGGGTCATGTCACGCATGGTACCCATCTTTACAATCAAATGCGCGCGCTGCATCACCGGGAGCCGGGAACGGTCGGGTACTGTCTCCTGACGCCGGAAGTCTATGCCGAGATCATTCCGGACGGGATTCATAGTGCACCGGAAATGGTCGACTTCGCCTACCGGATGAAGGGCGCTGATCGATTGATTGTTATCACGGATGCGATGCGCGCGAAAGGGCTAGAAGACGGAGAATATGAATTAGGGGGGCAGGCTGTATTCGTTCGAGACGGTGCGGCACGCCTTAAGAACGGCAGTTTAGCCGGAAGTGTCCTGACGATGGACGCTGCTTTACGAAACATCATCGCCTTTACAGGGTGTACGCTCGAAGAAGCCGTCCGCATGACATCGGTCAATGCGGCAAGAGAGCTTCAATTGACACAAAAGGGAAGTCTCTCGGTCGGTAAGGATGCGGATATCGTGTTGCTCGACGAGGGATTACGCATTCAAGAAACGATTCATCGTGGTACGCGATACCGGATCACGAACGGAAAGGAGTCTACCTCATGAAATGGATGATCGTAGAAAAAGGAGAAGAATTAGCACAGGTGGCCTATCAATTTTTAAAACAAGAAATTGAGCGTCATCCGGAAGGGTTGACAGTAGGACTTGCAACGGGCAGTTCACCAGTCGGCGTTTATGAAGAATGGCGGAAGGACTCGCTCGACTGCCGACATGTGACGACGGTCAATCTAGACGAATATGTCGGCCTCAGCCCAGAGCATCCACAAAGTTATCATACGTTCATGCAAGAACACTTGTTTAATGACGTACGCTTCAAGGAGTCTTTCGTACCAGTCGGGAATACGGAAAATCCGGTTAAAGAAAGTGAACGATATGAAGCGCTCGTCCGTAATCGAGGAATCGATATCCAATTGCTCGGAATCGGAGCGAATGGACATATCGCCTTCAATGAACCAGGTACACCGTTCGACGCTAAGACACACGTGACGGAATTGACGGAATCGACACGAGAAGCGAATCAACGCTTCTTTGATCGATTGGAGGAAGTGCCGACGAAAGCAATCACAATGGGAATCGGTACGATCATGGAGGCAAAAAAAATCTTGCTCGTCGCTTCAAGCGAACGAAAGGCAGAAGCCGTTCGCGATATGATGGAAGGCATCGCGACGACGGATTGTCCGGCGACCGTACTCAAACGTCATGCTGATGTCATGGTGATCTTGGATGAAGAAGCGGCTTCTTTATTGTCAGATGACGCTAAACGTACAGGTCGGGCTGCCTATCTGAATTTCATGAAAGTATGACGGAGAAACACGAGTGAATCAAAAGGTACAGAGCCAATCGATGGATGGGCTCTGTACCTTTTTGGTGGTTCTTAAAAGCAGTGAACGAAGCCCGGTCTCATGCGATTTTATATTTTAAGGTAAAGTAGATGGAAGGAATATTGAAAGAAGAGATACGGATAGCATCCGTTCTGATGAGAAACAAGATAAAGGATGTACGGATTATTTATAAAGTTATTTCGTACGTTTCCTTTAATCGAATCGTAAATTGACATTTCATTAAATGTCCGGATAATGGAGATTAGCGAACTTTACGGAAAATTTACATGAAAATGAGGGTTTACATGATGGAAACGCGATCCGCACGAAAGAGACAACCAAGTGCTGGCAAGATGTTCTTAAAGATCATCGCTGCACTCATCCTGCTTGTCACAGTCATTGGTTCTGGTTATGCCGGAGCTGTTTTTATCAAGACACAAGAAACACTGGCTAGAACACAAATTAAGATTCCTGGCTCAAAAGTCAGCTCTAAATATGATGACGTACCGTCCGAATCGTTCTTGATTCTTGGGACGGACGAAACGAAAAAAAGCAAGGAACGACATGAACCGGCTCGTTCAGATGTCATGATCGTTGGAATCTTGAACAAAAAGACGGAACAATTAGTGTTGACGAGTATTCCACGTGATTCACTCGTGAACATCGATTATTCGAAGTATGACATCCCGTACGGTAAGACGGGTGTTGAACAAGATAAAATCACGCATGCCCATTATTTCGGTTCGATGGATAAATCGAATTCGTATAACGGTATTAAATTAGCAAAAGAAACCACACAAAACCTGCTCGGCATTCAAATCGATCACGTCGTCAAGGTCAACTTTCAAGGATTCGTTCAATTGATTGATGCATTAAATGGTGTGGACATCGATGTGCGCTATGCATTTAAAGAACAGGATTCCAAACGAAAAGCGGGTACCGTTACTGTTGATAAAGGGATGCAACATTTGTCTGGTGAACAAGCACTGGCTTATGTCCGGAATCGTCATGATGATCCGCTCGGTGATATCGGTCGCGGTCAAAAACAGATGCAAGTCATTCAAGCAGTCGCGAAGGAAGCAGCAAGTTTCCGTTCGCTTGGTGCATATCGTGATATTTTAGATGCGGTCGGAGACAACGTCGAAACGGATTTAGGACCGAATGATTATACCCGTTTAGCGGATTTCACGGCAGCATTACGTAATACAACAGAGTATCAGCTTGCTGGAGAAGGATATATCGGCGTTAGTGGAAAATGGGAGTATCACCTCGATCCGGCTCAGTTGGAACAAGTAAAGAGTAATTTAGCCAAAGCGATGCAAGGACAGGAAGTTGAACCGATCAAAGATGAAACGACTCCTGCACAAAGTACGACAGAAGAGTCGATTACCAATACAGAAACTCAACAATAAGCGTTGAAAAATCCCCTTATGTCGTCATTATACGACGACATAAGGGGATTTTTAGCGTTGTCGTTCCATTTCGACGGTGAAGGTATAGCGGTCTCCCCGGTAAGCGGAGATGACGTATTCAAACGGTTGTTCCGTCGCAAGATACGTCAGTTGCTCGACGGATAGGACGGGCGAAGCGGTCGACAAACCAAGGTGACCCGCTTCCTCCTTCGTCGCGAGACGTGATTCAAATGTCTGACTCGCACGTCCGAGGTTCAATCCGCTCGCTTCAGCGAATGCATAGAGCGATGCGGTCGCGACGTCTTGATCAAGTCCGGGTAGGAGTTGTTCCGGGATGTAGACGGTCTCAAGAGCAAGCGCTTGCTCATCAGCAATACGTAAGCGTTTCATTTCATATACGGATGCCCCTTCGCGAATCCGGAGCTTGTTGGCAATCGTCATCGACGCGTCGATGATTTGATAGGAGAGAAGCGCACTCGTCGGTTCTAGTCCGAGATGTTCCATCTCTTCCGAGAAACTCGTCAAGCCAGACAGTTGCATGACGATTTTTTTATTCGCGACGAATGTTCCACGTCCTTTTTGACGAATCAAGTAACCGGCGTTGACCAAGTTTGAAATAGCTTGGCGGACCGTCATTCGGCTGATTTGATGCGCTTCCGCAAATTCGCGCTCGGACGGAATCAGATCGCCAGGTTGAAGAACACCGCTTTCGATTTGTTGTTTTAAGGCAGCTTCGATTTGATAGTAGATGGGGAGTGGTGAATTTTTATTGATATGCTGAATCACGGCATTTCGTCCCTTCGCGATCGGTAGTCTTTCGTCTAGTGTACTAGGAAAAAGGCAAGCCGACAAACGATTCTGGATGAAATATGGCATAATACAGAGTGAAACTGACAGAGAAAGGTGGTCGAGGCATGCGCCCCGAACAAATAGAATCCGATGTCCGAACCTTTCAGACATCCATTCGCGCAACAAAACAAGTAGATGGTTATTGGGTCGCTTTAGAGAAAAGCTACTTCTATCCAGAGAGCGGTGGACAGCCAGCGGATTGTGGAACATTGAACGACCAACCAGTCCTTGATGTTCAAATCGAAGATGGTGTTGTCTGGCACCAACTGGCGACGCCGCTCACAGGTGACGTCACCGGGATCGTGGATGACGCAGTCCGAATCGATCATGCGGCGCAGCATACGGCACAACACGTCATCTCTGCGATCCTACAAGATGAATCAAATATCAAGACACTCAGTTTTCGGACGGGGAGTGAGTTCTCGACGCTTGATATCGAGACACCTGAATGGACAGCTGTTCAACAAGAGCAGTTGGATCGACGATTACGACAGGTGATTGAACAAGGATTGCTGATCACGGCGACTGAATATGACGAGGCGGAAGCGCTACGCTTACCATTACGAAAAACACCGCAAGTCGAAGGACGGATTCGTGTCGTTCAAATCGGCACACTCGACTACAGTGCTTGTGGTGGAACGCATCTCGATTCGACGGCACAGCTCGAGTTAATTCTTTTTACTGGAGTTGAACGAATTCGTGGGAACATTCGTCTTTCTTATGTCGCAAAAGAACGAGCACATCAACTTCTACAGGCAGAACGTCATGCCTTGCGGGAAGCAGCGCAAGCTTTATCAGTTAAACCAGTTCAAATTCCAGAAGCAATTCAAGCGGTACAGGACGATCAGAAGCGCTTAACGAAACAGGTCGAACAAGCTCAAGGGCAACTCGCCGCTCTTACACTCGCTCACGCTTTGGAACAACAAGAAGGGCTGCTTGTGTTTGAACATCTGGAGGAAGAGATCAAGGTTTCCGAACAACTCGCGAAAGCGATTCAAGAAGCGGGACGCATTGGTGTCGTCTGGAATGCGACGGTGAACAAGTTACTGATGAGCAGTCCAGGTGAACCGCATCTCGGGAAGTTTGCCAAAGCGCATGTCCAAGCATTCAATGGGCGTGGCGGTGGAAGTGCGATCCAGGCACAAGCACAATTTACGAATCGGGATGATGCGATGGCATATGTCGATCGATTACGGGAGGAATATCAGTTATGACAGTCATTCAAGTACGTACAGCAGAACAACATCAAGCCGTCCGGATGATCCGGGAGCGTGTCTTCGTCGAGGAACAAGGCGTGCCGCGTCATCTTGAATACGATACACATGATGAAACAGCGATTCATCTGCTTGTCCTCGATGAACAGAGCCGACCGGTCGCGACGGGACGCACCCGTCCATATGACGATCAACGGATGAAGGTGGAACGAGTCGCGACGCTAGCGACAGCACGAGGAAAAGGATACGGTGGCGAGTTGATGCAAGCGATGGAACGAGTCGCACGTCGCGAAGGGAAGCAATTGCTGACGCTCGGTGCACAAGTCCAAGCAATTCCGTTTTATCAAGGACTCGGGTATACGATCGTCTCCGATGAATTCGACGATGCGGGCATCCCGCACCGAACGATGGAGAAGAAAATGTAAGTCTTTTTGAAAGAAATCCTGCAAAAAGGGTTTCTTTTTTTTGTTTTCTATGTATATATATAATTCATAATGAATTTTTATACAGACAGATGAATTAAAAACCAGGAGGGAATTATACATGTCGAAACAAAAATTGATCTTAGCGTACTCTGGAGGACTCGATACATCAGTAGCCATCAAATGGTTGAGCAAGGACTATGACGTCATTGCCTTATGCATGGATGTCGGAGAAGGTAAAGATTTATCCGTCATTAAAGAAAAAGCACTCCTCGTCGGTGCGATCGAATCGATCGTCCTCGATGTCAAAGAAGAATTCGCACAAGACTTCGTCTTGCCAGCACTTCAATATGGTGCCCACTACGAAAATGCCTATCCGTTGATTTCAGCGCTTTCTCGTCCGTTAATCGCAGAAAAGCTCGTCGAAGTCGCGCATCAGCACGGTGCGACGGCTGTCGCTCACGGATGTACCGGAAAAGGGAATGACCAAGTCCGGTTCGAAGTTTCGGTCGCAGCACTTGATCCATCACTCGAAGTCATCGCACCGGTCCGGGAATGGAAATGGTCACGGGAAGAAGAAATCGCTTATGCAAAAGAAAACAACGTGCCGATCCCGATCAACCTCGACAGCCCATACTCAATCGACATGAACCTTTGGGGACGGAGTAACGAATGTGGCGTCCTAGAAAACCCTTGGACAGAGCCGCCGCAAGACGCTTACGCATTGACAGTAGCGCCAGAAGACGCTCCGGATCAGGCAGAAGAAGTCATCATCGGCTTTGAAGCAGGTGTTCCGGTCTCGATCAACGGAACGACGTATCCACTGGCGAAACTGATCACGGAACTGAACATCATCGCTGGAGCACATGGTGTCGGACGGATTGATCACGTCGAGAACCGTCTCGTCGGTATCAAATCACGGGAAGTCTATGAGTGCCCAGGTGCAACGGTTCTACTCAAAGCGCACGCCGCACTCGAGACGATTACATTGACGAAGGACGTCGCACATTTCAAACCATTGCTCAGTAAACAATACGCAGAAACAATCTATAACGGTCTCTTCCACGCACCATTGACGAAAGGCTTGAAAGCATTCTTGACGGCGACACAACAGGACGTCACAGGAGAAGTTCGCGTTAAACTGTTCAAAGGAAATGCAACCGTGACAGGTCGTCAGTCTGCAGTCTCACTCTATGATGAGAAACTTGCGACGTACACGAAAGAAGACGCGTTCGATCATGAAGCAGCAAAAGGCTTCATCAAATTACACGGACTTGCCGTTTCGACGCATGCGAGCGTACATCGTCAGGCGGGTGTCACGAAATGACCAAACTCTGGGGTGGACGTTTTACGGAAAGTGCTTCCGCTCAAGCGGAAGCCTTCGGAGCATCGATCACGTTCGATCAAAAATTAGCGAGCGTCGATTTAAAAGGCAGTCTCGCACACGCGCAGATGCTATTTGAGCAAGGAATCCTCGCTCAAGACGAGTGGACACAAATCGAGCAAGGACTGAAGCAACTGGAAACGACGTTAACAGACCATTCCTATACGTTAGCGGATGAGGACATTCATATGAACCTCGAGCGTTTGTTGACGCAACAGATCGGTCCGGTTGCAGGAAAACTGCATACGGCACGGAGCCGAAATGACCAGGTCGCAACGGATTTACATCTATGGATGGAACAACATGTCGAAGCGTTGACGACAGCATTACGCGAGCTCCAATCGGTCATCACGGAACAAGCGGAGCAACATATCGAGACAGTCATGCCAGGTTATACGCATTTGCAACGGGCACAACCGATCTCCCTTGCGCATCACTTGCTCGCTTATTTCTGGATGTTCGAACGTGATGTCGAACGGTTGACGGATAATCAAAAACGGATCCGGAAATCACCACTCGGAGCGGGGGCGCTCGCGGGGACGACATTCCCGATCGACCGTTTCCGGTCTGCTGAGTTGCTCGGTTTTGAGTCGGTTTATCCAAACAGTCTTGATGCTGTCTCGGACCGCGATTTCGTCATCGAATACCTCGGGATCGCCTCGACCGTCATGATGCATCTCTCGCGTTTTTGTGAGGAAATCATCATCTGGGCGTCGCAAGAATTCAGCTTCATCGAGTTATCCGATGCCTTCTCGACAGGATCGAGCATGATGCCACAAAAGAAAAATCCTGATTTCGCTGAGTTGATTCGTGGAAAAACGGGGCGCGTCTACGGTAACCTGATGGGCTTCTTGACGACGATGAAGGCATTACCACTCGCTTACAATAAAGACATGCAAGAGGATAAGGAAGGGGTCTTCGATACAGCCGACACCGTTCTCCAATCCGTTCAAATCTTCACCGGAATGATTGAATCCGCGACGTTTAAGACCGAAGCGCTCAAGAAGGCGACAATGCAAGACTTCTCGAATGCAACGGAACTCGCCGACTACCTTGTGACGAAAGGCATACCATTCCGGGAAGCACACGAAATCGTCGGGAAAGCCGTCCTCTACTGTGTGCAAACCGGTTGTTTCCTGAAGGACTTGAGTCTCGAAACGTATCAAACGTTCCATCCAGACATCACGGAAGACGTCTACCCGCTCCTCGATCCGGTTCAAGCAGTGGCACGCCGAACAAGCTACGGCGGTACAGGGTTTGCTGCCGTTTCGAAGCAACTCGAACTCGCGAAACAGCATCTTGCGAATTGATGGATTTTGAAAAAAATCAGTCAAATGACTGGATTTAACAAAAGATGTCTGCTATAACTGTAACTAACAACCGACAGATAGAGGCGCGGATGACATGAGTAGCATCATTCTTGAAAGCAAGCATGCTGAATGATGTGAAAGGGGAAGTCCGCCGAAGTGAACGAGAAGATGCTTCTTCTCATTTGCTGGTACAACGGTTAAGATCCGTTGTACTGCCGAAACCGATGTTTCGGAGCGCTATCTTACGTAAAAGAACGAATGACTTTGTCTTCGTTTGTCCGATCGTGATAACGACGGGCCGTAGGAACGCTCCTACCGGCCCGTCGTTTTTTTCTGTATCGGGACAAAGGAGATAGGATTGTGACAACTGTACTTAAATTTGGTGGAAGCTCGGTTGCGACTGTCGAACAGATTCAGTCTATTGCGAATTATTTGAAGAGTCGCGCAGCCGAAGGTGAAAAACTTGTCGTCGTCGTTTCAGCGATGGGCAAGATGACAGATTCTTTGATTGCTCAGGCGCAAGCCATCACGGATCGCCCCGAGCGCCGAGAACTCGATCGTCTGCTTGCCATCGGAGAAGAACAGACGATTTCATTACTCAGCATCGCCCTCAACTCACTCGGCGTCAAAGCGTTATCGCAAACAGGCGCACAAGCGGGAATCAGTACGATGGGATTGCATACGAAAAGTAAGATCAAACAGATTGATGGAGATCTATTACGACAAAAACTCGAAACGTACGATGTCGTCATCGTCGCCGGATTCCAAGGTGTCAACGAACTCGGTGATGTCACGACGCTCGGACGGGGTGGATCGGATACAACGGCTGTTGCCCTTGCGGCAGTCCTTGATAAACGGTGTGAAATCTACACGGATGTCGACGGTGTCTATACGGCTGATCCACGAATCCATGCTGCTGCTCAACCGATTCCGCACATCTCATATGATGAGATGATGGAGATGAGCGCCCTCGGGTCGAAGGTCATGGAAATGCGGAGTGTCGAACTAGGAAAAAAATACGGCGTACACATCTTCGTCGGGAAAACACTTGAATCGAAAAGGGGAACATGGATCATGGAAGCGACGGAAACAATGGAACAAAAAGCGGTCACGAGTGTCAGTGTGACGAAGAACGTCTTGACGGTATCAATCAAACACGTACCGCAAACGAACGCAGCGGTAGCCGATATCTTCGAACTCTTATCGAACCGCCACGTCAACATCGATATGATCAGTCAAACGACGTTCGACAGTGACATCTTCTTATCGTTCTCCTGTCCACTCGATGAGGAAGAGTTCCTCGATGAAGCATTGAAAGACATCATGGATCGCTTCACGACAGTCAAGGTCGACCGCCACAATCAGCATGCGAAGTTATCTGTCGTCGGAATCGGGATGCGGGATGCAACAGGTGTTGCTTCGAAATTGTTCGCAATCTTCCGAGCGGAGAATATTCCGTTCTATCAAGTCACGACATCAGAAATCAGCATCTCGTACACGATTGCACAAGCAGACATTGAACGGACGGTTGCAGCGATTGCAAACGCGTTCGAGTTATAAGGAGGAAAACAGCATGTATCATGTAGCCGTCATCGGAGCAACCGGCGCCGTCGGTCAAAAAATGTTACAAGTACTTGCAGAACTGGACTTCCCGGTCAGCCGCCTGTCCGCTTACGCTTCTGCTCGTTCAGCAGGGAACACGGTGCAGTTCAAGGGAGAAGATATTACGATCCAAGCGCTGACGCCAAACATCACGGAAGACGGGATCGATGTCGCGTTGTTCGCAGCAGGCGGAACGATCAGTGAGCAATATGCCCCGTTACTAGCTGAAAATGGAACACTCGTCGTTGATAATTCAAGTGCCTTCCGGATGCAGGAGACGATTCCACTCGTCGTGCCAGAAGTCAATCCGCAAGCGATTCAAGCGACAGACCGCTTGATCGCAAATCCGAACTGTTCGACGATTCAATCCGTCGTCGCTTTATCACCGCTCCAGTCACTCGGATTCGAACGGATCAACTATACGACGTATCAGGCCGTATCCGGTTCCGGTCAAAAAGGAATCGAGGATCTGGCACGCGGGGCACGCGGAGAAGAGCCTGTCAATTATCCGCATCCGATTCACGATAACATCTTGCCGCATATCGATGTGTTCCTTGAAAACGGCTATACGAAAGAAGAGCAGAAGATGATTGATGAAACACGGAAAATCTTCAATCTTCCAGCATTACCAGTCAGTGCGACATGTGTACGGGTTCCAGTCACGAATTCTCACTCGGTTGCAATCAACGTCACGTTTACACAATCGACGACGGTTGCAGCGATCCGTGAAGCACTGGAAGGCGCACCGGGCGTCGTCCTCATCGATGATGTCGCGAATACGCGTTATCCGATGCCACTTGACGCAAGCGGGACGGACGACGTCTACGTCGGTCGGATTCGACAAGATGATAGTCTCGCGAACACGTTCCATCTCTGGTGTGTAGCCGACAACATTCGAAAAGGTGCCGCGTCAAACGCCGTACAAGTCGCACGTCAAGCGATCGAACAGTCGATTCATTCATAAAAAAGGAGGAGTTCTTCATGTTCAAAGGAGCAGGTACAGCGCTCGTCACACCATTTAATGAAGCAGGCGAGTTGGATCTACACGTATTCGAACGCTTGATCGAGCAACAACTCGCAGCAGGGATTCAGGCACTTGTCGTCGGAGGGACGACAGGAGAAGGTTCGACACTGACAAACACGGAATTTGAACAACTATTGACGACTGCCGTTCAAGTCACAGCAGGACGAGTACCCGTCATTGCCGGAACGGGTTCGAACAACACGGCAGTAACAATCGAGAAGACGTTACTCGCAGAACGCCTTGGTGCGGATGCAGCGATGCTCGTCACACCGTACTACAATAAAACATCGCAAGCCGGTCTCGTCGCGCACTTCACGGCGGTCGCTGATGCAACCGAGTTACCGATCATGCTGTACAACGTTCCGTCGCGGACAGGCGTTGCGATCGCAGTCGAAACAGCAGTGACGTTAGCATGTCATCCACGCATCCAAGCGTTTAAGGAAGCGAGTGGAGATGTCAGCTTCATGGGTGAACTGATGGCAGCGATTCCGGAAGACTTCGCGGTCTTCTGTGGAAATGATGATCAAATCCTGCCGTACATGGCATGGGGCGCACAGGGTGTTATTTCAGTTCTCTCTAACCCGTACCCAGCAGAGACACAAGCACTTGCTGAGGCGTTACTCGCGCAAGATCTCGTCACGGCACGCCGGATTCAGGCAGACTTGTTACCGGTCATCAGTGCCTTGTTCAGTGATGTCAATCCGATTCCAGTTAAAGCATCGCTTGAAGAAATCGGCTTTGCTGTCGGTGCGCCGCGCTTGCCGCTCGTTCGTCAATCGGAAGCAGGACACGCCCACTTACTCGAAACGATGCGGGCTTACAAAGGAGTGGTTCGATGAAACTCGCGTTACACGGTTATGGGGCGACAGGACAATACGTCGTCGAACTCGCACCACAAAGTGTCGTAGCGATCGTTGACCGGACGAAGTCATCCGATACGATTGCTTCATATGCCGAGCTAACAGAGATGGCAGAGACGGTCGATGCAATCATCGACTTCTCGCATCCGAGTTTGTTACCGGATCTGCTCGCATATGGGCTGGCGACAAAAACACCACTCGTCATCGCGACGACTGGTTTTTCAGAGGCGGAACTGGCATCGATCAAGGATGCCGCAAAAGAAATTCCAATCTTCCAGTCATACAATATGTCGTACGGCATCGCGATGGTGCAGCAACTGCTGAAGACACTTGTGCCACTAGCAGGAGCGTATGACATCGAATTGCTCGAGAAACATCACAACCAAAAAGTCGATGCGCCAAGCGGAACGGCGGAGTTGTTATTGCAAACGATTCAGACGGCACGTGACGTCACACCGGTATATGACCGGTCACAGACGCGGCAAAAGCGGGAGACGAACGAGATCGGGATGCACGCGATGCGCGGCGGTACGATCTTCGGAGAACACGAAGTCTTATTCGCAGGTGTCGACGAATTGATTGAAATCAAACATACGGCATTATCGAAAAAAGTATTTGCTTCTGGTGCGATCAAAGCAGCTGAAGCACTCATTCAAAAAACAGCGGGACTCTATACATTAGAGACGCTCTACACACAGGAGGATTCACATGTTACTCACTGATGCTTACGAAATTGCTAAATTCATTAAAGATGCTAAAAAACAAACACCGGTAAAACTTTACGTCAACGGCGATTTGGCGGGCTTGACGATCGAAGGCGCAACAGCGTTCGGATCAGATGAATCAAAGATTTTCTTCGCGGATGCAGGACTTGCGGCTACTTTCTTAGAAAAGTATTCAGATCGCATCACGGATGTTCACGTGGAGTATGACCGTCGCAACAGTGCGGTACCAATGCTTGATACACGTCACTTGAATGCGCGCATCGAACCAGGTTCATGGATTCGTGATCATGTCGTCATCGGTGATAACGCGGTCGTCATGATGGGTGCGATCATCAATATCGGTGCATCAATCGGAGATGGTACAATGATTGATATGAACGCTGTCGTCGGTGCACGTGGGACGATCGGGAAAAACGTTCATGTCGGCGCAGGTGCCGTGGTCGCAGGTGTTCTCGAACCACCTTCAAAAACACCTGTCATCATTGAAGACGGTGTCTTGATTGGTGCGAATGCAGTCATCCTTGAAGGCGTCAAAGTTGGTAAAGATGCCGTCGTCGCTGCTGGTAGTGTCGTCACAGAAGACGTACCTGCTGGAAGCGTCGTTGCCGGAACACCTGCACGTGTCATCAAACAGAAAGATGCGAAAACAGAAGAGAAGACGCAATTGGTGGATGATTTACGTTCACTCTGATTGACGTCGAAGAGGAGGAAAACACATGGCAGTGGATACACAGTATGGAGAAGCAATTTGGTTAGATGGAGTCTTTCATGATCCGAAAGATGCGAACACAAGCGTCATGTCACATGCGATTCACTATGGTAGTGGATTCTTTGAAGGAATTCGTGCTTACGCGACACCGGACGGACCGGCGATTTTCCAATTGAAGGAACATATCGAACGTCTCTTCCGCAGTTGTGCGTATTATCACGTCACGATTCCGTATACGGTTGATGAACTCGTCCAAGCGACGATTGATCTCGTTGCGAAAAACGGATTCGAATCTTGTTATATCCGTCCATTCGTGTTCCTCGGTACGCCATGGCAAGCATTGATGGCGAAAGATACGACGGTTCATGTCGGTATCTCTTGCTGGGAGCTTGGAGAATACTTCGATAAAGGCGCTGGCATCCGTGCCAAAGTCGCATCATACCGCCGTGTCTCATCAACGATGATGCCGATGCAAGCGAAAGCGGCTGCGAACTATATGAACTCTCAACTTCTAAAAGGTGAAGCGATCCGTGATGGATTTGATGAAGCCATCGCACTCGACATGAACGGAAACGTTAGTGAAGCAAGTGTTGCGAACCTTTTCCTTCTTAAAAACGGAACGATTCATACACCGTCACTGGATTGTTCAGTACTCGACGGTATCACACGCCAAGTCATCATCCGTTTGGCACAAGATCAAGGCTATCCTGTTGTTGAACGTCACATCGGACGCGATGAGTTGTATGTCGCAGATGAGATCTTCTTAACAGGAACAGCTGCTGAAATCACGAGTGTCGGTGAAATCGATCATATCTCGATCAACGGCGGAACACGGAACGTCGCAGATGAGTTGCTCGATCTTTACCGTCAAGCCGTCACAGGTCAATTGCCGCAATATGCGGATTGGTTGACGTATGTGACACCTGCTGTCGCAGAATGACGACGCGTACACTCGTCACGATCGATCGGAAGGCGGTGCGACAGAACGTCGCATCGGTCTTCGCTCGGTCACGTAAACGTATTTTTGCCGTGGTCAAGAATAATGCGTATAACTTAGGTATGCTCGAGATGGTCGAGACGCTTATGGCATCTGATGTTCATCACTTTGCTGTCGCTGAGTTGTATGAAGCCATTGAAATCAAAACGAATTTTCCAGACAGTTATGTACTGGTGATGAATCCGACGGAGGATTTTGAAACAGCACGACGTTTCGGAATCGCACTCGGTGTCTCATCGCTAGAATGGCTCACCCTACACAGTAAACAGCTGCAGGGAATCGAGTTACATTTGAAGATCAACGTCGGGATGAATCGTTTTGGTGTCAGTTCGCTTCAAGAGGCGGAAGCTGTCCTTGCGCTTGCGCAAGCAGATTCGCTTGATTTAACAGGTTTATATACACACTTTCCGCTTGCCGATGAACCGGATGCGGATCACGATGGACAAGTCGAACGTTTCGTCGCCATTGCCGATGTGTTACGAAAGCGCCATACGTTTATGTATATCCATTCGGAAAACAGTGCGACGATCGTCAAACACGATCCGCGTCTCGCATTTTGTAACTATGTCCGCCCGGGCATTTTCTTGTTCGGCTATTCACCGATTGAGAAGATGGACTGGCTCGTTCCTTCGCTACGGATGACGACGGAGATCGTTGAAATTCGCGAAATTGGACCGGGTGAGCATGTGGGATACGGGACGAACTTTACGAGTACAGAACCGATGCGGATTGCTATTTTACCCGTCGGCTATGGAGACGGTGTCGTCCGTGGGCGTGCCGCGCTGCCTGTTCACATCAAAGAAAAACCTTATCCGGTCATCAATAAATTATTCATGAGTCATACGTTCGTCGCTGTCGATGGGACGGTTGAGGTTGGAGACGAGGTCGTGCTATACGGGGATGGCGTTGAAATTGACGATATTACCCGGACAGGAGCAGCGAACAATTCAGAGCAGATGTGCGCCCGGTCGTGGCGTTTGACGCATCAGTATCTATAAGGAGGAACTTATTATGTATGGAAGTCAATACCTGACAGAAGAAAACAACACGTTGCACATCGATGGTGTCGCAGCGACCGATCTTGCAGCACAGTACGGAACACCATTGTACGTGATGGCAGAGCGGGAGCTGATGGATCGATTGGCGACCGTCCGGGAACACTTCCTTGATAAGTATCCGAACACGTATGCTTCCTTCGCTTCTAAAGCACTGACGGTCAGTGCGGTGTATGAACAAGTCGTGCGTCATGGTCTCGGAATCGATGTCGTTACGGGGGGAGAACTTTTCATCGCCCGCCAATCCGGCGTTCCGGCAGAACGGATCTATTTCCATGGTTCGAATAAATCGACGGCTGATCTTCAATATGCCGTCGAGGAAGGTGTCGGACGGATCGTCATCGATCACTTTGCCGAAATTGCACAACTGGAAGCGATCGCAGCGCAAGCTGGTCAAACGGTTCATGTCCTGATCCGGATCGTGCCACAAGTTATCGGGGGAGCGCATGCGAAAATCCAAACGGGTGGTGTCGATACGAAATTCGGTTTCTCAACGCATGCGTCAGATTACTTGGACGCAATCGAAGCAATTTTAGCATCGGAACATCTGTCGTTACTTGGCATCCATTGTCATGTCGGTTCACAAATCCAAGATCCGTCACTGTTCGAACAGACGGCTCGGACGATGATGGGCTTTGTCGAAACGATTCGTGCGCATCATGGCTTCACAGTCAGCGAAGTCAATGTGGGTGGTGGCTTCGGTATTGCCTATACACAGGACGATCAACCGCTTGATTTTGAAGCGACGATTGAACGCGTCATGGACGTGATCGAGACGGAAACGGAGCGACTCGGCATCGAACGTCCACGAATCGGGATCGAGCCAGGGCGCTGGGTCGTCGCGAATGCAGGTACGACACTGTATACGGTTGGCGCAATCAAAGAAATCGAAGGCGTCCGCACATATCTTTCGGTCGATGGCGGAATGACGGATAACATTCGTCCGGCACTCTACGGCGCTGTGTATGAAACGGTCATCGCTAACCGGATGAGTGGTGAAACGACTGAAGTGACGGTTGTCGGAGCAGCTTGTGAATCAGGGGATCTCGTCGCTGAAAAAGCACAGTTGGTCACACCGAACGGTGGCGATACCCTTGCTGTCTTTGGGACGGGAGCGTATAACTTCTCGATGGCAAGCAACTATAACCAGTTCTTACGTCCGGCACTCGTCTTCGTCCGGGACGGGGAATCCCTTGAAGTCGTCCGTCGACAAACGTATGCGGATTTGATTCAGTGTGATCTTGGGATCAACGGTGTCCGATCAGAGTCATAAGAGGTAAGGGGTCAAACTAGAGGATAAAAAACCGACGCTATCGCGCCGGTTTCATGCATGCGATCTAAAGCGATTCTTCTCTTGAATAGAGAGGAATCGTTTTTTTGTTGCGATAGTATGTTCAGTTTGGGATTTTTAAGACTTGTCCAACGAGCAGGAGGTTCGGATTGGTAATGTTGTTTGCCTGCATCAATGCTGTGACGGTGACACCATATCGTGTCGCAATTGAGTAAAGTGTATCACCCGCTTTGACCGTATACGTTATTGTCGGGATGTTCAAGACTTGACCGACATTCAACAGATTCCAATTCGTGATGTTATTCGCACTCGCGAGGGCAGCGACCGAGACGTTGTATTTACGGGCAATCGAATAGAGTGTATCGCCCGCTTGGACGGTATACGTCGTACCGGTTGAAGTCGGTGAGCGGAGGAGTTCCGAAATCGTGACGAACGAATAGCCTTTGGCTTTGAGTTTCGAAATCATCGTCGGCAAGGCGGTCGGTGTTCCTTTCGCACCAGCACCGGTATGCATCAGAATAATGGAGCCGGGAACGACTTTTGGTAATACACGATCCAAGATGGCGGTCGAAGAGATGCCTTTCCAATCCGTCGTATCAATATTCCATTGAATCGTTTTCGTGTAACCTGCCGCCCCAACGGCACTCAACACGTTACTATTACTTGCACCGAACGGCGCCCGAAAAATTGGTTTCGTCGTTTTTCCGGTCAAGGACCGGATGAGAGATTCCGTCCGGGATAATTCACTCGTCATCTGGCTCGCTTTTAGTGTCGTAAAATCCGGATGCGAATACGAGTGATTGCCGATTTGGTGTGTCGGAGAAGCAATTGCGATGTTTTTGATCGATTGAGGATGGTTGGTTGCGCCACTGCCTGTCAAAAAGAAAGTCGCTTTCACTTGGTTACTTTTTAAGATACTTAAGATTTTGGCAATGTTCGTTCCATCTGAACCGTCATCAAATGTCAATGCGACGACTTTTTGTGTCGTCGTTCCTTTCGTGACAAACGTAGAACTCGCTGCATCGATTTGTGAGGGAAACGAGAGTGGAGTAAGGAGAAGCAGTCCGATCATCATGATGGTGGGTTTCTTGATGTTCATCGTCTAGTACCTCCTTCATCAAAAACATGCTTTAAATGTACTCTTTATTAAGGTATTCCCTTTATTTTTAAAAAAAGAACTAAGAAGTTCCCGTTTTGTAAAGAAATAAAACTAAATTACAGGAAATTTGTTTAAACCGTAATCTTTTTGGGAAACCATAATATATGGAAATAGTAAAAAGGAGTGAGAAGGAATGATCGAATTCAAAAATGTCGGCAAGCAATTCAAGGACAATGTCGTCTTGAAAGGCTTATCGCTCGAGATTCAAAAGGGTGAACTCGTTGTCTTCATCGGACCGAGTGGTTGCGGGAAAACGACATCACTCAAGATGATCAATCGATTGATCGAACCTTCTTCAGGTACGATTTTAGTCAACGGGAAGGACATCATGAAGACGGATACGATCGAATTAAGACGTCATATGGGATATGTCATTCAGCAAACAGGTCTGTTCCCTCACATGACGGTCCGGGAAAACATTCAATTGATTGCTGGGCTTGAGGGGAAAGATCACGATGAAATGGATCAACGGACAGAACAATTGTTGACGATGGTCGGGCTTGATCCGAAGCAATTCATCGATCGTTATCCAAGCGAACTCAGTGGTGGACAGCAACAGCGTGTCGGTTTCGCACGAGCTTTAATGAACGATCCTGATGTCATCTTGATGGATGAGCCGTTCAGTGCACTCGATCCCGTTACTCGTAACGATCTACAGGAAGAGTTGTTCAACCTACAAGAGGAAGTGAAAAAGACGATCGTTTTCGTCACCCATGATATGGATGAAGCGATCAAGTTAGCGGATCGGATATGTATCATGCGTGATGGGGAGATCGTTCAGTTCGATACTCCAGAAGAAATCCTACGTCATCCGAAAGATGAATATGTTGAATCGTTCATCGGGAAAAATAAAATCTGGAGCAGCCCAGAATTCATCAAGGCAGAAGATATCATGATCGAGGATCCCGTTTCAATCAGTGGCAAACGGACGTTGCTACAGGGCATTGAAATCATGCGTGGACGCAAAGTCGACAGCCTGTTGATTACCGATCGTGATCGCGTCTTACAAGGGCTGATTAAGTTGAAGAACATCCAGACGATTCCGGATAAGAGTCAACGGATTGAAGAAGTGATGGAGGGCGAAATCATCGCCGTCAATGAGCATGATTCGTTACTCGATGTCCTTGAAGTCATGAACCAAGAAGAGACAGGTTATCTGCCGGTAACGGATGCAACAGGAAAACTCAGAGGATTGATCACGCGTAGTAGCTTACTTTCCGTCTTGAGTGAGCAATTCATTCATGAGGAGGAAGTCCAATGAACGGATTCTTTGATTATGTAAAAAATAATACCGATCAGATTGGTGACTTATTACTAGAGCACTTACAACTGACGGTCTTTGCCGTCGTCATCGCGGTCGTTCTCGGGATTCCGATCGGGATTCTGATCACCCGTTACCAAAAGTTCGCGAAGCCTGTCCTTGCGCTGACGAGCGTCGTGCAAGCCGTTCCGAGTCTTGCTTTACTCGGTTTCTTGATTCCGTTCATCGGTATCGGATCGACACCAGCGATCATCATGGTCGTGCTTTATTCACTCTTGCCAATCGTTAAAAATACGTACACGGGTCTGTCGAGTATTCCAGGGGACACGCTCGAAGCAGCTAAAGGGATCGGTTTAACGGATCGACAAATCCTCAGTAAGGTTCAGATTCCACTTGCCTTACCGATCATGATGGCAGGGATTCGAATTTCAGCTGTTACAGCTGTTGGTTTAATGACGATCTCAGCATTCATCGGTGCCGGTGGTCTTGGTTATCTCGTCTTCTCGGGTATTCAAACGGTTGATAATAACCAGATTCTTGCCGGAGCAATTCCAGCCGGTATTTTAGCCCTTGTCATCGACTTCGTCGTCAGTCGGATTGAATACTCCGTGGCGCCAAACGGGATTCCACTTGCAGATGGTCGAATTAAAAATAAAGCGCGGAAGCGTCGTAAAGCGATGTCAGCGGGACGCAAGATTGCGATTGCAAGCATCGTCTTCTTATTAGTCGGTGGCACGGTCGCTTATTCCTTCCTCAAGGAAGATAAGATCGTCATCGGATCGAAGAACTTTACGGAACAGTTGATTCTTGGGAATATGTTAGCAGATTTGATCGAAGACAAAACGGACCTTCAAGTCGAACGTCAATTAAATCTCGGGGGGACAAAAGTCGCTTACGGGGCGCTTGAAAAAGGTGAAATTGATGCTTACGTCGAGTACACAGGAACATTATTGATCGATGTTCTCAAGCAGGATGTCGAAACGGATCCGAAAGCGGTCTATGCAAAAGTCGGGAAGATGATTCCTGAAAAAAGTCAGGTCGATGTTCTTGATCCGATTGGTTTTAACAATACGTATGCTCTTGCCATGACAAAAGAAGACATTAAGAAGTACGACTTGAAGACAGTGTCGGATATGTCAAAAGTCAGTGATCGCTTGATTCTCGGTTCAACGATTGAATTTGCGAACCGTGAGGATGGTTATCTTGGTCTGAAGAAGAAGTATCCGGATATGAAGTTCAAAGATGTACAACCAGTCGATGGAGGACTTCGTTATACAGCATTGACGAATGGTCGAACGAATGTCATCGATAGTTTTTCAACAGACGGTCTTTTGAAGAAATTTGATTTGACTGTACTCAAAGATGATAAAGAGTTTTTCCCACCATACTATGCGGTACCGCTTGTTCGACAAGAAACTCTCAAAGAACATCCGGAGCTGAAAAAAGTCCTCAACACATTGAAGGATAAAATCACGGATGAAAAGATGCAAGAATTGAACTACAAAGCAGATGTTGAGAAACAGCGTCCTGAAAAAGTCGCGCGTGATTTCTTGATTGAAGAAGGGTTGATTTCTAAATAAACAGATAGAGCCGAGGCGGGAATCCGCTTCGGCTCTTTTGTATGCGCGCTGACGCGCTATATCGTTTTGGAAAATACGTAATCAAGTGATTAAATTATTTTTTGATGCGACTAGCGAGCCAAGCGCGAACAGTGCGTTGCTGAATCATACACGTTCTTCCTCTCGGTTTAATGTTCCAAGTTGGTGCTCGGCATCTTTAACGATACGTACTTGAATCTCAGGTGTCAACCAATCTGTTTCGAATTCAGGTAACGTCGGCAATCCATAGCTTGGGTTATTCGTAGATGAAAATAAATCAGACATGATGCGTTCTTCGTATACTGGAATCATATAAAATCCCCTCTCTGTGTCTTGATTCATCTCTTACACCTCTAGTGTACGAAAGAATTGTAAAGACGGAAGAGGGGAGGTATTAAGAACCTGTGAACTTTGTAAACGTTATCACAAACTTGTCAAATCCTCTGTAATGACTTCACAACTGTCGGCATATTGCTGTCCTCGTTTCACATATTTTCGGACTGTCCGTTCCATGATGAATCGATCATGGTCACTGATGTCGCGGACGATTTTTGCGGGAACCCCCATGACCATCGCTCCTGCAGGCACCTTCATTTTTGGCGGAACAAGACTTCCGGCAGCAACGAATGCCCCTTCTCCGATTTCAGCTTCGTCAAGAATCGTCGCCGACATTCCAATCAACGCCCCTTTTCGAATGATACCTCCATGAATCATTGCCATATGACCAATCGTCACTTCATCTTCAATGATAGTCGGAAACCCTTCATACTGATGAATCATCGAACCATCTTGAATGTTGACGCGTTCTCCGATGTGGATCGGACCTTCATCTCCCCGGATGACCGTATTGAACCAGACGGATGAGTCTTTTCCGATCGTGACCTCTCCAATGACCTTGGATCCATCCGCTAAATAAACAGATGGATCGATGTTTGGAATAAGTGAACCGACACGATATTTCATGCGTTTTCCCCCCTCAAGCATTAAATCAATACTCTTTCATCTTGACGTTACAAAAAATAAATTGCAACAGCTTCCAAACTAATTGTAAGATGGTAAAAATACGCTTACAACAGGAGGAGACAGGATGGAACAAACAGTGCGTGAACGTTTGATCGCGATTGCTGCAAAAAAAGAGAAGGCAGCCGTCGTCTATCAGAACATCTCAGTCATCGATGTCATGACACGTGAGACCTATACGGCAGATGTAGTGATTGATTCAGGTTATATTGCTGCTGTCGGAGACGGGTATGAGGGAATCGAGAATCGTCCGGGAGAGGGACTCTTTATCGCGCCAAGTTTCGTCGATGCCCATGTCCATATTGAATCATCGATGGTACCACCGAGCGAGTATGAACAGGCGATTCTACCGTTAGGCGTCACGACGATCATCGCCGATCCGCATGAGATCGCGAACGTCAAAGGAGCGGAAGGTCTGTCCTTCATGCTAGACGATGCAGAAGGTCTTGCCCTTGATGTGCGTATGATGTTACCGAGCTGCGTACCGGCTACTTCGTTTGAGCATGCAGGAGCATCACTCGACGCAGCGGCACTTGCACCATTCGTCGATCATCCGGGTGTTCATGGTTTAGGTGAAGTCATGGATTATCCAGCGGTCGAACGAGCCGATCGCGATATGCTCCAAAAAATTAAACAGATTGAAGAGGCAGGAAAACTCGTCGATGGACATGCTGCGGGACTCGGACCACGTGAAATCAACATTTATGGTGTCGCTGGGATTCGGACGGATCATGAATCGGTCAGTAAGGAAGATGCGATTGCGCGAGCACGTCGTGGTCTATATGTCGAAGTACGCGAAGGTTCAGCAGCCCGAAACTTGAAGGAAGTACTTGATGCCGTGACGGAAAGCAACGCGAGCCGTTTTCTCTTCTGTACGGACGATAAACATTTGGATGATACATTACGCGAAGGTACGATTGACTATAATATCCGCTATGCGATTCGTCATGGGATTAAACGTGAGACAGCGTATGCGATGGCATCGTTGCATGCGACGAACGCGTATCGTTTAGACGATCGGGGAGCCATCGTACCAGGACGTCGGGCGGACTTCGTCTTGTTATCGGATGCCGATAACGTCGTGATTGATGAGGTTTATATTCAAGGTGATTGTGTCGCGCGTGCTGGTAAAACGATTCGACCTGTTCGCCGTGCGCATGTACCGGAGTCATTACGTGGAACCTTGAATACAAAACCGATTACACCAGAAGTATTCGCCCTTCCACTTGAATCAGCACGTGCGCATGTCATTGGAGTCATTCCGAAAAGCATCGTCACCGAGCACTTGATTCTAGACGTTCCGCTTCAAAATGGATATTTCGTGCCTGTGCCAGAAGAGGATCTCTTAAAGATCGCTGTCATTGAACGTCATCACGGGACATCCTTCTCAGCAGTTGGGATCGTCAAAGGATTTAAGATGAAGCGTGGAGCGATTGCTGCGACTGTTGCCCATGATTCGCACAACCTCGTCATCGTTGGCGCATCAGACGAAGAGATGCAACTCGCTGCTGAACGTCTTGTTCAAGCAGGTGGGGGTGTCATTGCTGTGAATGGACAAGAAGTGCTTGCTGAGTTACCGCTGGAAATCGCCGGACTGATGACGAATCGTCCTTTCCAAGAAGTTGGGGATACACTCGAAGCATTAAACGATGCGCTCGATGTGTTAGAAGCGGATCGGTCCTTTAATCCCTATTTAACGATGTCGTTCCTATGCTTACCGGTTATTCCGGAATTGAAATTGACCGACAGCGGGTTATTTGATGTGAAACACTTCCAGCACATTTCAGTACAAGCAGACTGATGTCCGTCGCGAGTCTGAGTCTCTTTCCGGGACTCAGACCGTTTTTTATTAGGAATAGATAATCTAAAATCAAAGAAAGATACTTTACAAAACGGCTAGAAATCCTTAATGAAACTTAATAGTTTGGATGTTGAATCATTTTGGAAAGCTTGTTATAGTAAAGTCTATATCATTTGTGAGAAATATCACTTTCTATGAAACTTTTATCTAAAAGAACCGTAGAAAAGAATAGAATCACTAAAGTGGAAAGGAGACTATATTAATGGATAAATCATACTTTGAAGGGCATGAAGCTTTAATTGCGGACGTCTATCGTTCATTCACGCGTCAATTCCATGCGTTACCGACACATCGACGAACGAAACGGCAATTGCGAAATCTTGCATTCTCCGTCATTCGTCAAGCTCGACCAACGTATGAGGAACGCACTGTTCTTTATGCTTACTTCGCTGAATTCTTCCGAGCAGTTGAGGAAGGACAGGATGAAGAGATTGCTTTTTATAAACAAATCGCACAGTAAAGACCCCCGATGGCTCCGTCAGAAGGGGTCTTTGTTGTTTTCTAAGAACCGCGTCTGGAAATCAAAAAACAAGTAGCGGACGAGGTCCACTACTTGTCGATTGAGAAATCCGAAGTAACCGTCAGTTTCTGTCTTACTTGATTTCCATCCATTTGAAGCTCATATCGGCACCGAATGGGTGACGGTATAATTTATCAATGTTTGTCCGTTGCAAGTACGCTTCACCTTTTTGGTAGATCGGTGCGATCGCGTAGTCATCTGTTAGCAAGATTTTTTCAGCTTCTTGCATATCAGACCAACGCTTCGCTTCATCGGCTTGTTGTTTCGCCCCTTTGATGAGATCATCGAACTTTTTGTTTGAGTATTCCATCCGGTTGAAGCTTCCGCCTGTCAACCACATGTCGAGGAACGTCATTGGATCCTGATAGTCAGGTCCCCATCCAGCTGCAGAGATGTCATAATCGCCCTTCGATTCGAGATCGAGGAAGTTTTTGAACGGTTGTTGTTTGATATTGATCGTCAAACCAGGGAGATGTTTCTCTAGGTCACCTTTTAAGTACTCAGAGACTTTCTTGAAGGCATCTTCATCCCGTGAGAGCATGCTGAGTTCGACTGTTTTGACACCAAGTTCCTTCAAACCAGCATCCCAAGCTTTTTTCGCTGCATCTGCATCGTAGCTTTGAAGATCCGGATACTTCGCACGGAAGTCTTCGCCATCTGGTGTAAATGTGAAATCCTTCGCAACGATAAAGTTCGCTGGTTTTGATCCATCGTTTAGGATGACATCGGTAATCCCTTGCTTCTCAAAACCGAGTGCAAGTGCTTTACGAATATTTTTGTTTTTCAATGCTTTATTCTTTTGGTTAAAGCGAAGGAAGTTGATCCGAGCATCTGGACGTGTCTTGTAATCTTCTGATTTTTCGTACTGTGAGACGAACTCCGATGTAATCGGTGCAAAATCGACTTCTTTTGATTCAAAGAGGTTGACGCCAGTCGAAATCTCTTTGACGACTTTAACGTTAATTTGATCCATCTTGACGCTTGCTTTATCCCAGTAATCCGGATTTTTCTTATATGTCCACCCAGCGTTCGCTTGCCACTTATCGAGTACAAAAGGTCCGTTGAAGACCATTGTATCAACACTTGTCGCGAACTTATCGCCTTTATCTTCGACGAATGATTGTTTTAATGGTAAGTACGTCGGGAAACTCGTTAAGCCAAGGAAGTAAGGAGCAGGAGCTTCGAGTTGTACTTCAAGTGTTTGGTCATCGACTTTCTTGACACCGAGTTCATCGAGTTCAGCGTCTCCAGCCATGATTTTATTAGCGTTTTTCAAATCTTGTAAAATGTACGCGTATTCTGCTGCTGTCTTTGGATCAAGAGCGCGTTTCCAAGCATAAATGAAATCATCTGCTGTGACGGCTGATCCATCTGACCATTTCGCATCTTTACGCAATTTAAACGTGTATGTTTTTTTATCGTCTGATACTTCGACACTTTCTGCGATTCCAGGTGTTGGCTTGTTATCGCCGTCAAGACGATAGAGTCCTTCAAAGACGTTGTTCGTAACTATGATGGAAGTCGAGTCCGTCGTTTTCGTCGGATCGAGCTGAGGCACATCTGTCGTCGAAACGAGCGTGACTTCCTTTTTCTTATTTTTCGAATCCGAGCCGCTTGCATTCTCATCATTTCCTTGCCCGCATGCAGCGACAGCAAGTAGTGCAATGCTGGATAGTCCAGCAAAAGCAATTTTCGATGGCTTATTCATGGAACGATGACCCCCCGAGAGTTAGTTTTAAATATTTCAGAAAAATGTGAACATATTGTTAATTTAAGTGAAAGTGATTAAAAATGCAACATAAATTTTCAGATAATTCTTACTGATCAAGGTCTATATCCTCAATTTCAAGTGATTTTAAATAGTCATAAAGTAGGAATAGGGTCAGCGAATGAGGGGAATACATCCGTAATGTTAATCGAATTGGAGTTCCTCGCATGCGTATATTCGTAATCCGAACACCTTTTTGTTCAAGGGCGAAGATGATGTCGGATGGATCCAGATCAGCGGGAAGAAGTAAATGTGCGACGAGGACGTTCGCTTCAAATCGACTATTGTTGATGTGTCGCATTACCCAAGTCAGACCTTCTAATAAGAGAAAGAGAAAGAGAACAAGAAAAATCGATTCCCAAATGAATCCGGCACCGACAGCAATCCCAATCCCACTTGCACTCCATATAATGGCGGCAGTTGTTAGTCCGCTGACGATATCATGTGGTCGTCGTAATATGACACCAGCTCCGATGAAGCCGATTCCGGTAATGATTTGCGCGACAAGGCGCATCGGATCCATCTGGACATGAGTCGCCATATCGTGATAGAGCAGGACGGATTTAATGGAGACGATGGTTAAAAGACAGCTGATGAGGGTAATTACGAGGCTAGTGCGTATACCGACCGGTTTATTTTTTATTTCACGCTCGAATCCGATGAAAATTCCAAGTGTAGCAGCCAATAGGAGTTTTAGAAGGTCTTCGAGCTGAAATACATGAATCCAGTTCATTCGTCTCAAATCCTTTCTTTACTTTAGAAGGTGATTTGTTATAATGACTTTTGTGTCTTTCGAATGAATATACGTAAGATGTAATAGATATACGGAAAAAGGAAGTGTCTCATCATGAATCAGCAAAAAATCGGCTTCTTTGCGCTCGCGGCAATGGTCATCGGGTCCATGGTCGGTGGAGGAGCTTTTAATCTTCCTGGTGCAATGGCCCAAAGTGCAAGCGCAGGACCTATCCTCATCGGATGGAGTATCACGGGGATCGGAATGATCATGCTGGCGCTTGTTTTCCAGCATCTCGCTAATAGTAAACCAGAACTTGAAGGTGGCATTTATGCTTACGCTCGTGAAGGGTTCGGACGTTTTGTCGGCTTTAACAGTGCATGGGGATACTGGGTATCGGCCTGGATTGGAACAGTTGCGAACATCACGCTCGTGTTTAATGCGATTAGTTATTTCTTCCCGATTTTCGCGGCAGAAAATCGGATATTCCTTCTCTTCATGAGTATGGTCGTCATCTGGGGATTATTCTGGCTCGTCTCAAGCGGGATCAAGGAAGCGACCCTCGTCAATTTGATTACGACGATCGCAAAGCTCGTCCCAATTTTAATTTTCATTCTATTGGTTGGAATCGCTTTTAATATCAAAACGTTCAATTTAGACGTCTGGGGAGAAGGAACAGAACTCGGCTCAATCTTCGATCAGGTAAAAGGAACAATGCTCGTCACGCTTTGGGCGTTCGTTGGTATTGAAGGGGCAGTTGTCTTGTCGAGTCGTGCTAAAAATCGAAGTGATGTCGGAAAAGCGACAGTAACAGGACTCGTTGGTGTGTTAGTCATCTATATCTTAATTTCGGTCTTATCACTTGGCGTCCTCAGTCAGGAGAAGTTAGCTGGACTGAAGGAACCGACGATGGCATATGTACTAGAGGCAGCAATCGGACCAGTCGGAGCGACGATCATCATGATTGGTTTAATCATCTCACTATCCGGAGCACTTCTTGGATGGACGATTTTAGCTTCTGAGATTTCATATCTGGTTGCCAAAGATGGAGCGTTCCCGAAAGCGTTCGCTAAAACAAACCGGAAGGGTGCTCCAGTCGGTGCGCTGTTGATTACACAGATCGCGACACAAATTGTTGCCGGGATTGCGCTCTTCTCCGCACAAACGTATCTCGTTCTATCGAGTATTGCCGGGATTTGTGCCTTGTTACCGTATCTGTTATCAGCTTTGTACAGCATCCGGACTTCACGGGAAGAGCGGAATCGAAAAATGTTGCTCTTCTCGGTCATCGCATCGGCGTACTCGATCTGGCTCGTCTATGCGTCGGGCATCTGGTATATCGTCATTGCGGCATTAGTCTATGCTCCAGGAATTCTCGCGTACGCGTTAGCAGAGCGAGAACAGCAACGGACGGGCATGTCACGTTATGAGTGGATTGCTAGCATGATTCTTGTTGTTCTAGCAGGAGTGGCTGTTTACGGAATGGTCGTAGGAGAAATTCAATTGTAAGAAACGATATGAAAAAGAAGTCACGGTGATTTTTAAATCCACCGTGACTTCTTTTTGTGATTAAGGTGTAAAAAATCGTTTTTCGACATCCTGTACAGATAGAGGTTCAGAGAAAATAAACCCTTGCATGTGCTGACACGATGTTGTTTTTAGATAATCTAACGCGTGTTCTGTTTCAACGCCTTCAGCGACAAGATTCAACTCTAGATTGCGACCGAGTTGAATGATGGAATCCAGCAATGCATGATCGTTTGACGCCAAACCATCAATGAAGACTTTATCGATTTTTAACTCATCAATCGGAAAAGCACTGAGATACTGCAAAGAAGAATAGCCGGTTCCAAAATCATCGATCGATAAGCGGAAACCGAGTGACTTAATGAGATGCATCCGTTCGACCGTTCGTTGTGTCTGTAAAATCGCAATGTTTTCTGTCAACTCCAGTGTGACGGAAGATGGCGAAACGAGTCGCTCCGTTACGATATGTTGCAACGTTCGAATAAAAGAGTCGCTTTGGAACTGATGTGGTGAGATGTTGATCGCCATCGTCAGTTTAGGATCAATCGTCTGTTGCCACTTCGCGAGCTGTTCACATGCTTCGATGATGACCCAGTTGTTGATTGGTGTGATCAGTGAAGCTTCTTCAGCGAGTGGAATGAATTCATCTGGTGGTATACTCCCGAGTGCCATGTGATTCCAGCGTAATAACGCTTCGAAGCCTTTAACGGCTTGTGTCTGAAGTTCAATGATTGGCTGATAAGCAAGATACAGGGATTGATCTTCGAGTGCCGTGAAGAGGGAGCGCTCGAGTTGGATTTTACGTGTGAATTGTGTGTCCATCTCGTGTGTTAAGTACTGAATCGTTCCGGTACCAATTGATTTTCCTGCGTATAGAGCTGTTTCGGAGCGACGATATAAATCTTCCAGTGTTTTGGCTTCCGACGGATAGACGGTGATCCCGAATGTACAAGAAACGATGAGTGAATGACCGTTAATGTAATAAGGACGCTGCAGTGCTTGTTGTAACTTTCGAGCATACTGAAAAAGCAGATTGCTCGACGGTGCAGGTAACAAGACACCAAACAAATCACTCGTCGGATGAAAAGCAAGTACATCTGTCGTATGTTGCAAAAGACGCGTTGCCATTGCTTGAAGAAGTTGATCGCCGACATGTGTTCCAAACGAATCGTTGATGACTTTGAAACGATCGATATCGAACAAAATGAGTGCAATGGGATCATGTGATCCAGCAGACTGGAACAATAGTTCCCCTTCACGTAAAAATCCTCGTTTATTTAATAAATGCGTCATCTCATGATGATGCACTAAAAAATCAAGTTCTTCTTCAAGCGCAGTTGTTTCCGTGATGTCGTTGCCGATGAACAGGTGCTGAAAACGAACGCCGTTCGCATCATAAATCGGAATCAATGTCGCTTGGAGATGTTTTCGTTCGCCCGTTTGCGAAGTGAGGCTAAGGCGACCAGACCAGGCTTTTCGTTCACGAAGTTGTGCACGAATCTCCGAAACGACGGGACTGGATGGGTCTAAGATGAGTGACCATGCTTGGTTGAGAAGCATCTCAGAACAATATCCTGTCACATCGATGAGTTGATCATTCGCGTATGTGATCGTTCCTCGTGCATCGAAGACAGCGACAGATGCGATTTGATCGAATGCATAGCGCAAATCCATCAATCCTTGGAAGAGTGGTTTCATGTTCGTTTGTTGCTCAGCTGAAGGGATGCAGCAAGCAAAAGCGGCAATAACGGTTCCTGTATCATCAAATAAAGGAGACAGAAGGAGAGTTGATGTTACAGAAGTGCCCGTCTTATGCAATAAGGAGGCATTCGGTAGTTGGACCGATTGACGGCGTTCCAGGAAGGCACGCCAAATCTGATGACTGAATGCCATGTCTTCCTGTTCAAGAAGTGGAACAGTCTGACCCACTACTTCTTGTTGTGTCCAGCCCCACTGGCTTTCGGCTAGTTCATTCCAAGAGCGGATGGTCAAATCAGTATTCAGGATGAAAGCAGGTAAAGGGAATTCTTGAATGACGACTTCATAGGAATCAATGGTCGAACGATCCATTACGTGCGCACGCTCCTTTATGATGAAAAGAGATGACGGTTCACTTGTCTTGTCTTTTCCCAATATATTCAATTCTTACGCATCGGAATCCTCTTAGGTTATACATTTTTTAGATGAAGATTATACAAGAAAATCTGCTATAATGATTTTGAAAGCGTTTTCTAAAGAGCTATAAGGGGGAATCTCGATGAATCAAACAGAGAAAATCATTCAACAGACAGAACAGTTCGGAGCACATAACTACCATCCACTTCCGATCGTTATTTCAGAAGCGGAGGGTGTTTTCGTCACGGATCCGGAAGGACGTCGTTATATGGATATGTTGAGTGCATACTCAGCCGTCAACCAAGGGCATCGTCATCCAAAAATCATCGAGGCTCTAAAACGACAAGCAGATAAGATCACGTTGACGTCACGCGCCTTCCACAATGATCAACTGGGCTTTTTCTATGAAAAAGTAGCGCAATTGACAGGGAAAGACATGGTGTTACCAATGAACACGGGTGCGGAAGCTGTCGAGACAGCGGTAAAAGCAGCACGTCGTTGGGCATATGAAGTGAAACAGATTCCAGGTGATGCTGAAATCATCGTTTGTGAAGGAAACTTTCACGGTCGAACGATGACGGCCGTCTCGATGTCGACGGAAGCAGAATACCAACGTGGATTCGGACCGCTCCTTCCTGGAATCAAGACGATTCCATACGGCGATCTTGAGGCGTTAAAACAAGCAATCACAGAAAATACGGCAGCATTCATCTTGGAACCAATCCAAGGCGAAGCAGGAATTTTAATTCCGTATGATGGTTTCCTAAAAGATGCACAAGAAGTGTGTCGTGCTCAGAATGTTCTACTCGTATCCGATGAGATTCAATCTGGACTTGGTCGTTCTGGTAAATGGTTTGCTTCTGATTGGGATGAAGTGACGCCAGACATGTATATCCTCGGTAAAGCACTGGGTGGTGGTGTATTCCCGATCTCATGTGTGGCTGCGAATAAAGATGTCCTTTCCGTCTTCAATCCAGGCTCACACGGCTCGACGTTCGGTGGAAATCCACTCGCTTGCGCCGTCTCGATTGCTTCACTTGAAGTATTAGAAGACGAAAAGTTACCGGAACGTTCACTCGAACTCGGTACGTACTTCATGGAGAAATTAAAACAAATCAACAACCCGATGATTAAAGAAGTACGTGGACGTGGATTATTCATTGGTGTTGAATTAACAGAAGCAGCTCGACCATATTGTGAAGCGTTGAAGGAAAAAGGCTTGCTCTGTAAAGAAACACATGAGACCGTCATTCGCTTTGCACCACCGCTCGTCATCACAAAAGAAGAGTTGGATTGGGCGTTCGAACGGATTGAACAAGTATTAGGCGTTTCCGTCGCTCAATAAAAAGAATAGCTTTAGATTAAACAACAGTGGACAGGACGTTCACTGTTGTTTTTGTTTAGGTAAGTGTCAGTTTTGATACAGGAAACGTTTGAAAATCAGTGACAAGGGAACATACAACTATCGCAAAAAAAACTTTTAAATGGGGGTAATGGATATGTCAAACAACAGTGGTCTCAATAAAAAAGTGGATGGTCTCGTCGATAAAGTAGCAGGTAAAGCAAAAGAAGCACTCGGTAAAGCAACAGGTGATAAATCGACAGAGCGCGAAGGTAAAAAAGATCAATTAAAAGGTGATGCGAAGAAAACGGTCGGAAACGTCCAACAAAATTTCGAAGATACGAATCGTCGCTAAGACGGTTGCAACTTAATAGAAAAACCGGACTAGAGGATGACTCTAGTCCGGTTTTTAGTGTCTGCTATAATGAATTTTTATATCACTAAAAAAAGATAATGAATAATTTGTATAAAGGTCTAGTCATTTAGATATTTATATGGAATAATTAAAAACGTAAAAGCGTTTACATTGTTCTGTCATTATCGTTTTATTTAGGAAAGGGTGAAAGGTATGTTGCAGTTTCTACAACGCATTGGTAAAGCCTTGATGTTACCAATCGCAGTATTACCAGCTGCCGGAATCGTACTCCGATTAGGTTCAGCGGATATGTTAGATATTCCGTTGATGGTAGCAGCAGGAGGGGCTATTTTTGATAACCTTCCATTGATATTTGCCATCGGTGTCGCAATCGGTCTATCGATCGATGCGAGCGGGGCAGCAGGTCTTGCCGGAGCCATCGGGTATCTCGTCTTAAAGAACGGCGTCGACTCGATGAATAAGGATTACTCCAGTGCGCAGATTCAAGCAAAATATGATGCGATCGCCGCAATCGTCAATGATTCCTCGACTAAGGTCGACGGCGCGACACTTGGTTCGATCGCGAATCAGGCGACGCTCGGTTCAACCGTTAATATGGCGGTATTCGGTGGAATCATCGCGGGTATCGTTGCCGGTCTTCTATACAATCGCTTCTACAACATTAAGTTGCCGGATTGGTTGGCGTTCTTCGGAGGTCGCCGTTTCGTTCCAATCATTACATCAGCGGTCATGCTCGTGCTTGCTTTCATCTTTGGTTATGTGTGGCCGTTTATCGAGCAAGGCATCAATGGTGCCGGTGAGTGGATGGTTGGTCTTGGCGCAGGAGGCGCTGCTCTGTTTGGATTCTTTAACCGTCTTTTGATTCCTGTCGGCTTGCACCATGTCTTAAATAATATTTTCTGGTTCGTCTTTGGTTCGTACGAAAAAGCAGATGGTACGGTCGCGAATGGGGATATCGCACGTTTCTTTGCTGGAGATCCGACAGCGGGAATCTATCAAGCTGGTTTCTTCCCAATCATGATGTTTGCCTTACCGGCTGCAGCTTTTGCGATCGTCATGGCTGCGCGTAAAGAAAATCGAAAAGCAGTTGCTGGAGCGATGATTGGTCTTGGATTGACGTCCTTCTTGACAGGGATCACGGAACCAATTGAGTTCTCGTTCATGTTCTTATCACCTGTTTTATATGTCATTCATGCAGTTTTAACAGGTCTATCAATGGCGATCGTTAACTTACTCGGTATCTTACATGGCTTCTCTTTCTCGGCTGGTTTCATTGATTATGCCTTGAACTTCGGTATTGCAACAAAACCATTACTTCTCATCCCGGTTGGTCTCGCGTTCGCGGTCGTCTACTACTTCCTGTTCTACTTCATGATCACGAAATTCGATTTGAAGACACCAGGTCGTGAAGATGAATCGCTCGTCACAGACACGGGAGTCGTTTTAACAGATTCAGACGATAAATATGAGCAACAAGCAGCACGCATCTTCGCGGGGCTAAAAGGAACAGACAACGTCACGTCGATTGATAACTGTGCGACACGCTTACGTCTTCAAGTCAAAGATCCAAGCATCATTGACGAAGCAGCGATTAAAGCGGCTGGAGCAAAAGGTGTCATGAAGATGGGTGCGACAAGTGTTCAAATCATCATTGGCACAGATGTTGAATTCGTTGCGGATGCGATGAAGCGACAGAAGTAAAGAAAAAACGACCTTTCCTGAGCTCAGGAAAGGTCGTTTTGCTGTACGTTCGCAACAGGTGCTGTTTTGCTTGAGCGATAGATTGGATAAAAGATTCCGATCAAGATGATGACGATCCCGATCCATTGGGAACTCATCAGATGTTCTCCTAGAATTAAGACGGAACAGATGACTGCTGTCGGTAGTTCAGCCGCTCCAAGTAAAGAAACGCTTGCTGGGGAGAGATGAGGCGCGCCAGCAGCAAATAAGAGCGGTGGTAAAATCAACGCGAACAGACCGAGCGGAATCGCGTATAACAAAAGTCCATTTTCGAAGTTCGCAGAGGACAAGAACGTCGTCGGTGGGTACATCGTCATGACGAAAGCAAGACCACCTGTCATCATGTAAAAACTTTTCTTAATGACGGGTAAATGATTGGCGATGCGTCCACTGGCGAGTAAGAAAATGGAGAAGCTGACAGCCGCTCCAAGACCGAATAATGTTCCACGTAGGTCGAGTGGGCTCGAGTAAGCCGCACTCGCAAGAATGGCTCCACCAATGAGCAGAATCGCGGACAGGAAATGCGCACGACTAGGTAAGCGTCGGAATGCGAGCGCATCGATGATGACGCCAATCCAAGTAAATTGAAATAAGAGAATGATTGCAACGGACGCGGATACGGTTTGAAGACTTTGATAGTACAGATAACCAGTTGTACCACTTGAGATACCGATCAGCATGAGAAGACTAGCTGTTTTGAGATCGAGACGAAGATTTTTCGTAAATAAGGCAAGTCCGAAAATCATCAGCCAGCCGAAGAAAAATTGACTACCTGAAACGGCTGCTGAGTTGAATCCAGCGGCATATGCGAGTTTAACGATCGTTGAGAGGACACCATAACTGATAGCGCCGATGAGAACGAATAAAGTGGCTTTTGAGCGATGCATGAATAATTTCCCTCCATTTTTAATAAAAACCACACAAAAAAGGTTGCAACAGGGCCTTGTCCAGGTTTTTTGGACAGGGTTTGGTTGCAACCTGTGTGATTTATTGAGTTGATGTGTCGAGCAAACGATACAGCCGGGTTTTCGTTTGATTATACTGAACGGTCAACGTATTCCACTTCTTTAATGACGCGGTAGCTTTCCGTGTTAAACGATTTAAATCCGCTGTTGACTCATCAATCTTAACGAAATCCGGTTTTTTCGTCAAGCGTGAAAGCACTTTCTTTTCAGCGTCCATCGCTTGTCGATACATTTTTGAGAACGTTTGAAACGTCTGCTGGCGTTCCTTAATGATTGCCAATAAGGAAGTTCCTTCTGTTTTTGATTTACCCTCAAGTTTATTGACAGCATTCTTTAATTCTTCAAGATCGAGTGCAGCGTACGTTTCCTTACGTAATGTTTCTTCTTGTTTCAATAAGGAAAGACGCTCGTCATTTAAGGCTTCTAATTCCTCTCGTTCATTTTGAGAACGTTTGATTTCTTCAGCACCTGCATCAAGAACCGCTTGGTACGTATTAACTGAAATTTCATCTTTTCGAGCACGCTGATCAGCTAGCGTGAATGCTTTCTCCTCACCTTTGACTTGTTGCTCTAGCTGTTCATGAAGAGAGGCTGGTGAATCGTTGGAACAAGCTGCCAGTCCGAAACTTGATAGGAGCAGCATCATTATGAGTTTTTTTTTCATCTGAACGTTAACTCCTTATAGATTTGAATGATTCGCGAAGTTATATGGAGTATGGAAGTCCTCATCATAAATTGCGAATTGATAGCCCTTTTTCTGAAGTCCGTCAACGATGGCGGGAAGAGCTTTGATGGCTTGTGGTTGTTCATGTAAAAGAATGATTTCAAACGGACGCTCTGCTCGCCGAATGACCGTATTTGCGACTTCTTTTGCACTATCTTTGTAATACCAGTCCATTGAATCGATCGACCAGTCCCACACACGGAAGTCTGCTGAATGAATGGCAGATGCCATTTTTTTCGTGATGCCTGGATCAGAGCCATAAGGTGGTCGTGTCAAATGTGGTGTTAGCTTCGTCAACTCATGGATTTTCTTCTGAACACTTTGCATCTCTGAGACATACTTTCCTTTTTCGTACAATGTATCGTAATCGTGTGTTTCCCCGTGTAATCCGATATAATGACCAGCTTTTGCGGCAGCTTTAACTTCTTTCGGGAAAGCATCTATCTGTGGTCCGAGATAAAAGAAGGTAGCGCGTGTATGAAGTTGATCCAATGTCCGAAGTAAATCCGGTGTTAATGCGGATGGACCGTCCTCAAATGTTAAATAAGCGACTTTTTTCGTCACGCCATTCCATTTTTCGACACGTGCTTTCTCCATGTTGACGACAGGAACTTCGGTAATGGACTTACCGGCAGTAATTGCCTGTTGTTCAGGCGTGAAGACGTATCGATAAGCAACATATCCTCCGACTCCGAGAAAAACGAGTGTAAGAAGTAAGAAGAGTCGAGGGAAAAACTTTCTTTTTTTTGTCCGCGGTCGTGGACCGAGTTCGCTAGCGTGGCTTGAGGTAAATGGATCCATCGTTGTCTGTCGCTCCTTTTGTCAAAAAATATCATATACAGATAATGTAACATTCTGACTGTTTCTTTTGTAACAAACAGATGACAAAAAGATGACGGAAAATCGATTTTTCTAAAAAATATTAGTTTAATTAGAAAAAGAATGTACAAAATAAAAAAAACAACCACTGATTAAGTGATTGTTTTTTGTGTTATTAGTGTTCCGTTACAGCACACTCATCGCATTCCGTTTGATAGGATTCACATTGTTCATCCATTTCTTTTCCACAATGGGCACACGTCTTAACGGGAAGTTCACGATAAAATTCAGCAGATGCTTCTTGATAAAGGGGTTGTTCCATATGTGTATTCCTCCTTCAAAATAAAATACAATGAGTTTTATTAGTTTTATTGTATTAGTACAGTTGTTTAATGTCAACTATTGTTTTATAACAGATTCTGAATATCGAGTATTGACAGAGGACAATAAAAAATGGACGTGCTACGATACCTAAGTAACCTGATAATGATAAGGGGGATTCATACATGACACAAGCAACACTGGATACGATGCGAGTTTTAACAGAAAGACGATCTGTTCGTCATTATGACGAAACGTTCAAACTTTCAAAACAGGAAGTGGAAGAATTGCTAGAATGGACAACAGCGGCACCAAGCGCTTGGAATTTACAACACTGGCATTTCACGGTCTTTCATTCGGAAGAAGCGAAGCAACAGCTTGCACCGATCGCATACAATCAGCCGGCTATCACTTCGGCTTCAGCAGTCATTGCGATCTTAGGTGATGTTCAAGCTAATCGAAACTACAATCCGGTATATGGTCCAGCAGTAGAAGCAGGTGGCATGACAGAGGATCTGTTTGATTCGATCAAGGCACAGGTAGAAGGCGCTTATCAAAGTGAGGCGTACGGTCGCGACGCAGCGATGTCGAATGCGAGCCTTGCTGCGATGCAATTAATGCTTGCGGCAGAAGCGCGTGGATTATCAACACTCGCAATGGGTGGATTCGATCATCAACGTTTTGCGGAAACGTTCATCACCGAGTCACGGTATGTACCAGTCATGTTGATTGCTGTCGGAAAAGCGGTTGAAGATGCAAAAAAACGTCCGGCACTACGTTTACCGATCAATCAAGTTTCGACATTCCTGTAAGTCATTCAAAATGGGGGAAGCGGGGTTTGATTCCTCCATTTTAAATTTTTTTATTTTTTTTCGGAAAAAGACTTGTCAGCCTTTTAGTTTCTTGATATATTAATACATGTCCTAGCAAGTACATAACGTACTGCAAACATGATTCTGTAGCTCAGCTGGGAGAGCGCTACCTTGACAGGGTAGAGGTCGCTGGTTCGAGCCCAGTCAGAATCATACCGAAAGCCCGCTTCTCCTTTAGAGGAAAAGCGGGCTTTTTTTATTATTTCTTTATCTCATCCTCTGTGACCCATTTATGATTTTTTACCATCTCTCCACCGTCTGTCGGTTTATAGTTCACCATATAGACAGTCGTTTCTTTTACTTCATCAATCGTCGCTTTAGCTCCATCCATACCTTTCATATGATCCGCTTTTACAGTTGTTTCATCACCAACTTGTAAAGGTTTAGTCGGCACTGGGTCGAGTTCTTCTTGGATGACCCATTTATGATCTTTCACCATTTTCCCACCAGTAGTCGGCTTATAACTGATCGCATAGACAACGGTATCATAAGCTCCAGCAATAGTGGCGTTTGCTCCATTCATTCCATCCATATGATTTGTCGTCAAGGTGACGTTACTTCCTTTTGGGTAAGTTGGATTACTGGCTTCCTTTAAACCGGATGGTAACTTTCCATCACTCGAATGCATCATGTCTCCATGGGACATATCGTGTGAGTCACCATTACTTCCATCGTTATTTGAATCGGATCCACACGCACCGAGCCAAAGCGTAGAACTAAGAGCCAGAGCGGTTAACGTCAATGATTTTTTCATATTAAAACCCTCCTGAATTTACTAGTCTTTTTTACTATACCCAGCGTATGTGCAAATCGTGTGCAGATGAGGTGACAGTTTCGTTTGTCAGCGTCGATCGTGTTTTTTTTCGCTATACTAAAGTGAAGAGAAAGGGAGGAAATGTCATGCGTCGTATTTCATACTCGGTCGGAGGAATCGTGCTTGCGGCATTTTTAATTTGTGGCAGTGTGTTGTTTGGGACGTTGTATTATCAGTTGTCTCAAACACGAACACAGGAAGTAGTGGACGGTTTACTGAACCGAGGAAATACCCATCGTGATGTCCTTGTCGATTCCTATGACCAAACGACGATGCGCCATGTCAGCATGATGGAAGCAAATTCATCGTTTACTGTGGTGATTACTGATGCAGATGGAAAACAACTCGAAGCGTCGCGACCTTTGTCGAATGAGATGAAAAGTGTGCTAGAGCATACGGATTTCGATTACCGTCAACAAGGAAAAATCGTGACGATGCGTGACTTTTTAATGACGGACAGTCCCATCACCATCGACGGAGAACATCAGGGTCATGTCTTCATGTTCGCTTCTAAAGCAATCGTAGATCACGTACTTAATCCGTTGAAACAGCAGTTTTTCCAAGTGGGTCTGCTCGCACTATTATTAGCAGGTGCGGCAAGTATTTGGACGACCCGACTCATCTCTCGTCCGTTGATTCAGATGGAAAAAGCGACGGCACGCCTATTAGATGGAGAAGGTGGAGAGTTGCAGATTGATCGACAAGACGAACTGGGACAATTGGCACGTTCGATTCAGCAATTAAAACAGGATCTCGATTTTTTGAATCGGGAACGATCCGAATTTTTAGCAAGCGTATCTCATGAACTACGAACACCATTGACATATATAAAGGGATACGCGGACATTCTCGAACGTCAAACGTTGACGCCGGATGAGCAACAACGCTACATTACGATCATTCGAGAAGAAAGTCAGCAAATGAATGAATGGATTGAGCAATTATTTTGGTTAGCACGCATTGATGCCAATGCTTTTATGATGGAACGAAAACCTGTCGATGTCGAAGACTTGATTCATCAAGTGATACGATTGATGCGCCTGGACATCGAACAAGAAAATGTTTCGTTCGAGATAGAAGGTGAGCGATTAGAAGTGATGGGTGACGCTCAGCAGCTCCGCCAGATGATCGTGAATATCGTTGAAAATGCACGGCGACATACGACGTCGGGAAAAATCATCGTTCGTTATGGTGTCAACGCAGTAGGGGCTTTCATTCAAATCGAAGATACAGGAGAAGGGATCGCTGCAGAATCTTTACCTCATGTAACGAAACGGCTCTACCGAACGGAAGCATCTCGTTCTCGAAAACATGGAGGAACTGGAATCGGACTCTCCATCGTTGAAGCAATTGCTCAGACACATGGAGCAGAATTGAACATTAAGAGTCAACTTGGACATGGAACACAAGTGACACTGCAGTGGAAGGAGAAATAAAATGCCGCATGTATTGATCGTAGATGATGAACCAAGGATGCTTGAACTGCTCAAACTGTATATTCAGCCGTATGGGTACACGTGTCAGCTTGTGGATTCTGCGCAACAAGCTCTTGATCTCTGCCGTCAGCACGTATTCGACCTGATTTTACTAGATGTCATGATGCCGGATATGGATGGCTGGACATGTTGTCGTCTCATTCGAGAACACTCTAACATCCCGATCTTAATGGTTACGGCGCGGAATCAACGGGAAGACATCATTCGGACACGAGAAGTAGGAGCGAATGATTACATATCAAAACCGATTCAAGAAGGGGAACTGATCGGACGGATGGAAGTTTTATTACAGCAACAGTACGATGGTCTATCCTATGACCGGGAAAGCTATCGTTGTAGTTACCTCCAACAAAAGATTTCGTTAACGAAAACGGAATTTGAGTTGTTAGGTGTATTTTTAGATTCTCCACGACGTGTTTGGACGCGTGATCAACTAACGACGATGTTATGGGGAGCGGAAGCGGCTGTAGACGAGCGGACGATCGACTCGCATATCAGACATTTAAGAGAAAAACTACGGGTTTGCGGTTTTCCGATTGAACAGCATCTCGAAACAGTTCGCGGAATCGGATACCGCTGGACACACCAATAAAGGGGAAATTCAAAACATGACGACACTCTATTTCGTACGGCACGCACATTCGACATACTCACCAGATGAGCGAGCACGTCCACTTTCCGATACAGGACAGGCAGATGCGATACGTTTACTTGAAACGTTTCAAGGAATTCCAATCGACAGATTCTACAGTAGCCCGTATCGACGGGCGATTGAGACGATTGCGCCGCTCGCGGAGGCACGTCAACAGCCAATCATTGAGGTAGAGGAACTACGAGAGCGATTACTAGCACCGGGAGAGCTTGACGATTTTCAAGGAGCGGTCACGTATGTATGGCAACATCCGAATGAAAATCCGTATGGAGGTGAAACGAACAACGAAGCGTCGCAACGCATTCGGCTATTCATCGACGAACTAGTGGAGAAGCATCCTGACGATACAGTCGTTCTTGGAACACACGGAAACATCATGGTGTTACTCTTAGAAACATTTGATCCGACGTTTGATTACGCATTTTGGAAATCCTTACCGATGCCAGCCGTATGTCGAATGGATGTGAAATCAGGAGAAAGGGCGGACATTCACGTCGTACCACTTTTGACAAATACAAAGTAAAAAAGAGACGGAACTGATGCGTGAATCAGTTTCCGTCTCTTTTGTAATTGGAGAAATCTTAAGGCGTAGGAACAGCACCTTCATGTTTTCGGATTAAGTCCGCTGTTAATTGACCGGACAAGGTGACCATTGGTACACCGCCGCCTGGATGTGTCGAGCCACCAACGAAATAAAGTCCTTCGTACAAGTCGCTCTTCGATGGAATCTTGAATCCACCATTTTTCTTCCGATCGGCTGCGACACCATAAATCGATCCACCGTTTGGACCGTATAATTCTTTCAAATCTTCTGGGGTAAAGCGATATTCAAACTCGATCGATTCCCGAAGCCCATGAAGTCCCATCCGCTCCAGTTTATCGAGAACGACTTCGCGGTACGCATCCCAGTCGACTTCACCTTTTTGAAGTGTTAGCGGTGGAACGTGTGTCAAGACGAATAAGTTATCCTTCCCTTCAGGAGCTTGGGAAGCGTCGGATTTTGAAGAGACACCGACATAAATTGTTGGATCCTCTGGAGGAGTACCTTCTTTGAACATTTGGGCGAATTCACGCTCTGGATTTTCAGAGAAAAAGAAATTATGATGCGCTAGCCCGCGATATTCACGATTTACACCGAGCAGTAGGACAAGACCTGAAACGGAAGGGGCGAACGACGCCTGTAATTTTTTAGCCTGCTTCCGGGCTTTTTTCTCCGGTACGATCCGTTCATAAGTCGGGATGACCTCAAGGTTTGAGACGACGATGTCAGCCGCATGAAATGTTCCGTTCGATAGGACGCCAACCGCTTTTTTATTTTCAAGGACGATTTGTTCAACAGGTGAGTTGAGATGAACCGTGACACGGAGCTCATCAAGTAATCGTTTCATAGCCCGCGCGATTTGGTACATCCCGCCTTTGACATAATAGATGCCGAGTCCCATTTGAACATAAATCATCTGATTGAAGACAGCAGGTGCCTGATATGGGTTGGAACCGACATACATGACCATGTAGTTAAATAGCTGTTCGAGATACGGATCATTGAGATGTTTCTTTGTTCCGGTCGCAACGGTATTCATCGGGTCCATCTTTAATAAATCAGACATCGTATGGTATTTTTTTAAGTCCTTTAAATCTTCAAGGCTGTATTTATAAAAACTGTCGAGGCACAAGTCGTACATTTGTTTGGAGTACCGGAACAATTCAACGAAATCCGCTCGTGACGAGACGTGTTCGACTTCTTCGAGCATTCCAGGTAAGTCACCTTTGACATCGATTTTTGTTCCATCCTCAAAGAATGTACGCCATTGCGGTTCAATCCGCTCGATTTCTAAGTAATCATCTAAGTTACGATGAACGCTTGAGAAGAGTTGTTCGAGTACCCAAGGCATCGTTAAGATGGATGGACCGGTATCGAAAGTAAATCCCTTTCCACTACGTTGATTCAGTTTCCCTCCGACGTTCGCATTCTTTTCAAGCATCGTGACTGCATAACCGTCTCCAGCCAAACGAATAGCAGCAGACATACCGGCAAGACCAGCTCCAATGACGATTGCACGTTTCTTCAAATAGATCACTTCTCCTTTAGTAGATGAATGGGATCAATCGTTTTCGTTTTGCAGCCCATGTCGTATAGGCGGGTCCAAAACCTTTCGTTAACATCGCTTCCTCGATTCGAATCCGGTAGAGCAAAAAAATGAACATCAGAAGTCCGGAGAGAATGAAAAGTCCGGACTGACCGGTGAAAAGGGGGAAGCTCATCGTAATCAACAACAACCCACTGTATAACGGGTGACGTAAAAAGCGATAGGGACCGCTACTGACGAGCTGATCACCAGATGCCACGACGACATGACGAGTGAACTGTTGTTTTAAGTGGAGAATCCCCCATAGGCGCAAGGAAACACCACACCATAATAAAATGCATGAAGAGATGCGCATGACAGAAGAAACGGTTTCATTCGCAAAGAGGAAAGCGCAGACGATCGTTCCGCTTAGGACAAGGAAAATCAAATAAAAACTAACTTGTTCTGCTGCGCCTGACTTAGACTCGGAGCGATTCCGGAAACGAATCATCTCGCCAATCCAGCAGATGCTACCAATGCTGAAAATCCATTCCCAAAGTGACAAGTACGCTACTCCTTTCTACATCAGAATCATGTTTCGAAAACGCATACATCGTTATTTACCCATTGTAATTCGTCCTTAAGCTACATTTAGAAAACTTCAGAAATACTTCATTTTCATGACAAGCACTCCGAAAGAAACATGTTTGAAAAAAAGAATGGTATTCTAATCTAAAATATGGAATGTAAATATTATTAGATGGAGTGAAAATCGAAAATGAAGAGAAAACAGATATTCATCATGACATTGGCAGTGATAGCTACGGTTACGTCCGCGACGACTTACATACCAGCAGTCGATGCATCAACATCTTCTTATCGTCAAGCCAAGACATCCCTTCATTTACGTCAAGGGGCATCACTCGAGCAACCGAGTCTTACGGTTATTCCAACAGGAATCTATGTGACGGAACTATCGAAAGTCGGTACATGGTCAAAAGTACAATATGGCACGAAGATTGGCTATGCGAGTACGAAGTACCTACTGACGGATGAACAAATCGGTGGAAAACGGATCGGTAAGACCCTTATCGCGAATAAGAACTTAGCGCTCCGCTCGACCTACGCTCCTGGTGAGAATCAACAAGCAAGAGCAGCATTTGAGAAAATGCGTGTAGCGGCTAAAAGAGAGGGGATTACGTTGGTAGCATTTAGTACATATCGTTCGTACGCTTATCAAAAGGCGTTGTTTGATAAATATGTCGCGCGAGATGGATATGAACAAGCGAGTACGTATAGTGCGGAGCCAGGGAAAAGTGAACATCAGACAGGTCTTGCTTTTGATATCGGAGGAGCAGATTCAACAAAATACGCGATGTTCAGTTTTGCGAAGACGAAAGAAGCGAAGTGGCTGTTTGCGAATGCACACCGGTACGGCTTCCATCTTCGTTATCCATCCGGTAAGGAATCATGGACGGGTTATACGTATGAAAGCTGGCACTACCGTTATGTAGGGGCGACGCTTGCCGCTCGCCTGAAACTTAGTGGGTTGACGATGGAAGAATATTTTCATCTTGCTCCTTGGAAACCAGTAAAGGTTTCGACATCTTAAAAATATGGTAAATAGAGGGTGTTGGATTCGTCGGTTATTCGTCTCGGATGAAAGAGGTGGAACGAATGGCAAAAAAAGATGAGAAACATCACATCATGACATTTACGTTTAAAGAAGACGCGACATCGTATCAAGTGTTCAGTGAGCTGAAAAAGTATCATGCTCGAGGACAAGTTGATTTTGAACAAATCGCTGTCATCAAGCGAAACGAGAATGGTGCTTTTTCATTTGAAGATGCAGTCGACTTAAGCGGATCGAATCGCGCCGTCAAAGGCTCATTGATTGGAATGGCCGTTGGTATCTTAGGTGGACCATTTGGCATCTTGCTTGGTTCGATGACGGGTATGCTGATTGGTGGATCGAAAGACATGAAGGAAAATCAAGAAATCCAAGAGACGTTTAAACGAACACTCGGTGTCATACCTCCAGGACAAACGGGAGTTATTGCGATCGGTGAAGAGTTTGAACCATCCGTTCTCGACGGATTAGTGGCGCAACATGATGGTACATTGGAACGAACGGATGAACAGTTAGAGTCGTAAGGTCTTATAGAATGAAAGGAGCCTATCGCTTAGATCGCGATAGGCTCCTTTCATGTGCATTTACTTAATCGTACGTTCTTTTTTTGCTTTTTTGAAGAAGAACAGTTCATAGACGACAGGAACGATGATGAGTGTTAACAACGTAGAGGTCGTTAAACCACCGATGACAGTTAAGGCAAGGCCTTTTGAGATCAATGTTCCTGAAGAGGTCGTTAATGCGAGTGGTACCAATGCCATGATTGTTGCGAATGCGGTCATCAGGATTGGACGCAAGCGTGTTTTACCTGCTTCAATCAATGATTCACGAATTGGCATACCACGACCAACGTTTTGACCAATGCGGTCGACGAGAACGATTGCGTTCGTGGTGACGATACCAATCAACATCAAGAAGCCGATCATGACACTGACCGATAACGGTTCTTTCGCTAAGAAGAGCGTGACGAGTGAACCGATCGGAACAAAAATCAGTGAAGACAAGATGATGAACGGAATTCGTGCTTTGCCGAACGTGATCAGCATCGTCAAGTAAACAAGCCCGATTGCAACGACGATCGCGATTCCGAGAGACTGGAAGATTTCAATCGTATCATCATTTCCACCACCGCTTGTCAACGAGACACCGTCTGGTAAATCAATTTTTTCGACGTCAGCTTTTACTGCATTGGAAACGTTCTGTACGTCGTCTCCTTTGACTTGTCCAGAAACGCGAGCGTATACTTTTCCATCGAGCTTCTGAATCGATGTGAAGGTCTCGACTTCTTTGACGCTCGCGACATCTTTTAGAGCGACAGGACCGTTTGCTGAGAACAGTTGTACTTCTTCGAGATCTTTCTTCGAAACGAGTCCTTTTTCATAAGATAATTGTACATCTTGATCTTTATTATCAAGATTCAACGTGCCAACAGTGACTGGTTTCGTTTGATCATTGACGGTACCGAGGATCTGGAAGCCGGATAGTCCACGATCACTTGCTTTTTCAGGATCGATTTCAACGAGGAATTGCTTTTGTTTTTCGCTGAAGTTGTTCGTGATATATTTCAAATCGTTATTTTTGGACATGTTATCCTCGACTAATTTCGCAGCTTTCTGGAGCGCTTCGAGATCATTCGAGAACAGGTCGACATCGACGTTATTGTTCGACGGAGGACCACCTGTCGATAGTTCAGCCACACTGATTTTGACATCGACGTTTTCGTCTTGAGCGATGTCTTCCATCTGTGTCTCAAGTGATTTGATCGTTTTCTCGACGTCCACGCCATCCTTTAGATTCAAGAAATAACTTGCTTTATTATCGAGACGTAAACCTGTCGTGAAGTCACGTGCTCCGACAGAAGTCGTCACGTCAGCAATGGCTTTTTCTTTGTCGAACATCTTTTCCATCTCAAACGAGACGTCACTTGTTTTTTCAAGAGATGTAGCAGCCGGAAGTTCAAGTGATGCGGTTAATGTCTTTGAGGCTTCGTTCGGAATAAACGTAAAGCCAAGACGCGGTACGATCGCTAGGGAACCACCGAGAAGGACGAACGATACGACCAAGATGATCGCCTTATGCGAAAGTGATTTTTCAATCAGCTTGCCGTACCAGCGTTGGAGAGCGCCTTCTTTTTCTTCCGCTGGTACCTTCTTGAATGCAAATTTCGCAAGAATCGGTACGATCGTGATCGCCACAAGTAGTGAAGCGAGTAATGAGAAAATAATCGTCAAAGCGAACGGTAAGAAGAACTTACCAGTAATCCCACCGACAAATCCGATCGGCAGGAAGACGACGACGGTCGTCAGCGTTGATGATGTGATTGCTTTTAGAATTTCTTTTGTCGATTGTTCGATGATCTCATCCGTCATGCCGGATTCTGATTTTCGGACGCGCCGGAAGATGTTCTCGATGACGACGATACTATCATCAACGACACGACCGACTGCGACAGCCATCCCACCTAGTGTCATGATGTTTAGTGAAATGTCCTGCCAGTTCAAGAAGATAGCGGCGATGAGTAATGACAATGGAATCGACACGATGGCAATAATCGTCGCGCGGATGTTCCGTAAGAATAATAGAACAGCGAGCGATGCGAAGAGCGCACCGAGTAATCCTTCTTTGACAAGTGTCGCGACGGACTCCTCAATATCCTTCGCTGAATCGATCCCGATCGTGTAGTCGACTTGATCGTCATATTTATTGAGGACCTTTGTGACTTCATCTGCGATTTCGACCGTGTTGGCATCTTGTTTCTTCGTGATTGCCATCGATAAGGAGTCTTTTAAATCGTAACGTGTTTTTTCACTTTGTTGCGAGACCGCTTCGATTTTTGCGATATCTGCTAGGCGAATCGGTTCTGCAGGTTGCGATGTTTGATTCGTAGCCGTTCCACCTGTTGTGCTTGGTGCTCCTTGTGTTGCCCCTTGTGGTGGACCGCCAGCGGACGAACCGCCTGTTTGACCGCTACTAGCTGAACCTGTCGCACCAGCAGCAGGTGTTAATTGAAGATTTTTTAATTTATCTAGATTTTCTAATTTTTCCTCGACACGAATCGGAATCTTCGAATCGTTTTCCGATAATTGACCGGACGGGAAGGAAACATACTTTCCATTGATCTGTTCCTTGATACTCGAGAGTGAGAGTCCTGCTTCTGTCGCTTTCTTTTTATCGACGGTGATTTGAACGAGATCATCCTTGTAGCCGCCAACCGAAACGCTGTTGATACCTGGAATCTTATTTAATTCAGGCTCGATATCCTCTTTGAGGATTTTCTCGATGTCTTTACCGTCCTTACTGAAGAAGGAGATGTTATAGATCGGGAATGAACCGAACGATAGACGATTCAATTTCGTCGTTGCTTCCTCAGGGAGATTCGCATCCTGAATAGCAGCATCAATTTGTTGTTCAACCTTATCCATATCGGTATCGAATGGGAATTCGATGTTTAAGATACCAATACTTTCGTAAGAAGAGCTTGTCAGCTTGGTAGCACCTTCGATTCCTTTCAAGGCAGTTTCAAGCTTTGAGACGACTTGTTTGTCAACGTCGTCAGGCGAAGCACCAGGATAGACTGCTTCAATAGAGATTTGAGGAAATTCGATTTCAGGAAATTGATCGACTTTTAATTTTGAGAAGGAATAGACGCCTCCTAAAACTAAAAGAATGGCAATGATGAAGACAGCAACCGAGTTCTTCAAACTAAATCGGGTTAAAAAGTTCATATGAACACTCCTTTCATTTTATATGTGCTTATTTACATAGTAGAGGACACTCATAGAACCCGCAACTTTAAAACTGTTTTTAATAAAAATGATCTTTTTGAAAAAAGATAAATTTTTTTGTTAAAAAGGCTTTACACTTTTCGATATGCTGCTATAATAAAAACATACCCAGTAACAATACAGCATGATTCTGTAGCTCAGCTGGGAGAGCGCTACCTTGACAGGGTAGAGGTCGCTGGTTCGAGCCCAGTCAGAATCATACCGAAATCGTTCCTTTTAGAAGGAGCGATTTTTTTTTGCGTTAAAAAAACTATTCCCGAAATCAATCAGGAATAGTTGGAAGGGAGGTAAATTGTTTTATTGAATTTCGAGATGAAGATCACCGCGCTTCGTCCACCCTGCGACAGTCGTCAAACGATAGAAGACGAGTGTCAAGACGCCAGGTAGAACGACACCAGTCAAGAAGAAGACGAGGAACGCCTGAGGACCTTGGTTGACGAAGATATTAAGTGGCGCGATCATCGAATTTAGTCCGAGTCCTGCAAGTTCATACGGTACTTTCAAAGAGAGAAGAAGCGTCGCGACAGGAGCTGAAATCATCGCTGCGAGAAACGGTGCAACGACAAGACGCGGATTTTTAACGATATTCGGAAATTGTACTTTAGGTGTTACAAAGAATGAAGCAATCAAACCACCTGGATCCGTCTGACGATATGCCATCAATGTGAAGCCGACGAATTGAGCGGAACAGCCAATCAGTGCGGCGGCACTTGCGACGGGATCAAGTTGTAAAGCGATAGCGAGTGCAGCGGACGAGGCAGGAGACATTAATAAGACGCTAAAAATAAGTGCGATGACAAGAGAAGTTGCGATAGGAGAAGACTCGACTGAAGCTGTGATCATGGCACTGAATTTTGTAAGGAGTGGTGTCGTGACGGCAGCAGCACCGATTCCGGTCACACCGCCAGCAAGGACAGCACTCATCGGGATAACCATCATGTCGAATTTCGTTTTTCCAGTCATGCGTTTTCCGACATATACGGCGACAGCAGCTGCGAGTAACGCACTGATCGGCTGACCGGGTACAAGAACGAGTCCAGAAGCGGTTGATTGAAGCGCAGCACCGCCGATCGTCGCTGCGATCATCGCACTGAATAGGACAAGTGTGTTTCCTCCGAGCTGAAAAGCAATACCGGCACCAAGTGCTGGAGCAAGTAATACTTTTGCGACGCCGCCAATCGTCAGTAGCATTTGGATATGTAGAAGATTTCCGAGTGTCTCAATCAGGAGTCCGACACCGAGTGTTACAAGAACGGCATTTGCCATTCCAGCTGATACTTTTACCATTCGATCCATCGCATATTCTTTCAACGTTGTCATCCTCTCTCTATCTATCTCTATTTTTTTGCCATGAAAAAAGCCTATCCGTTTTTGGGATAGGCGCCACTCATTCTGTGCGGGCGCCTCATTCGATGCATCGAAAGAAGGGCCCAAAAATCATTTCCGTTTCATCATCGGAAAAGTTTTCAGTCCCTCATGCATAGAATAATCAGTCGTCCGGCTTGGTTAAATGGCTGTTGCGTCGGAATCATTCGATCGTGCCCCTCTCTGTGAATTTTTCTAAGACTAACATGCTCTTGATTAATAATCAATATTTTCTGACAATTTATTTTTTCCTGAAATCTGAAAGGAATTCACGGTATCATCGGGAAATCCTAACGTATCAACAATGGAGGCGTTTACATGAAAGTCATGCTTTTTACAGATATTCACGGCAATGCATCCGCTTTGCGTGCGGTTTTGTCCTATCTTGATCAACAATCAGATATCGATGCCATCTATTGTCTCGGTGATCTTGTCGGTATTGGACCAGAGCATAATGAGGTCATCGATTTATTAAGACAACGGTCTGATATCCAGACGATTTCTGGGAATCATGATGAGTGTGTCCTTGCTTTAATCCGTGGCGATAACTACCCAGCTAGTTATCGCCATGCGAAAGAACACCACCAATGGATTGCGGATACATTGACACAAGAGAATCAAAAGTATTTGGAGCATTTACCGCGTATCTTAAATGTCACGCATCAGAAACAAACGATGCACTTGACACATTATGCTTATGCCGACCAGACGAAGAAGATTGGTGAAGAACCCTTAAAGCAAGCAGTGAATGGAACGAAAAAAAATTTATCCGTCTTGTTTGCTGGAAATGAGGCGCGAATCATTGGTTTTGGTCACCATCATCCAGCGCAACAAGTTGAGACAGAGCAAACACTCTTTATTAATCCAGGTGCACTTGGATGTCAAGAAACAGCCATCGCCCCAGTAGCAATCATCGATTGGGAGAGGGACCAAGTCCGTTCAGAAATCGTGAAACTTTCATATGATGATCGACCATTTTTAGACGTTCTCAATACGACGGAGATGCCGGAACGTGAATTGATGCGCCGACTTTTCTTCGGTAGTAGGACATGAAAAAACCTTCATGAGTATTTCATGAAGGAAGTCGTTCAAGTAGATAGTTTCGTCGTGATGGAGACGAGACAGACGATGATCAGTAACAGGATGCCGATATTTCGTTTCAATGAGTGACGTGACCAGTAGAAGAATAGCGCAAGGACAGGGGCCACGAAAAAGGCAAGGACAAGACTGATTAGTGTTGCAAGAAATAAAATAAATATCCAGAGCTTGCTCGTTTTCCGGTAAACCTGCCACATGTCGTAAAGCGACATAAGTGTATAAGCGAGTAACACAAAGATGATTCCGGTCGATAAATTCAAAACGATCATCACTCCATTCCTTTTTCAGTATAAGGGAAAGAACACGGTTGACTATATGTCTTGCAATAAAAAAACGTGACGAATCGATGAACGTATGACTAAACGCTGAAATGAAGGAAAAGGAGAGGACATTCATGTCAGATATGTATCGCCGCTTTTTTCTGTTTCCAGATATTTTAATCATGTTCGTATTACTGATCGGAATAAGTGGATACATCATTGCACAACCGTTCAGGTGGTCCATTTTGCTGTTCTTTTGCATCGGATTGATCGTGTTCAGCTTTAGTGAATATTTGACACATCGCTTTTTGTTCCATTTACCACCACCTAAAAATGCGCTTGGACGAAAATTGTTGAAACGACTCCATTACGATCATCATGCTCATCCGAACGAACTGCATCTGTTATTTTTACCGATCTGGTATTCCTTGCCGAACCTTAGTTTCTTTGTGGCTCTGACCTATCTTCTAACACAATCTGTCGTCTCGACAGCTGCAGCCGCGAGTGGATTGATCGTCATGTTACTTGTTTATGAATGGAAACATTACGTGGCGCACGTTCCGCTGAAACCGAGAACACGCTTTGGGAAATGGATGAAAAAAACGCATCTGTTGCATCACTTCAAAAATGAACACTATTGGTTTGGTGTATCGAATCCGGTAGGAGATTGGTTGTTTGGCACTTTAAAGGATGAAAAAACAGTTACTTCTAGTCAAACAGCACGAGATTTAGAAAAGAATCGAGAATATGAAAAACCGCCGATCAGTTGACCGGCGGTTTTATTGATTCATAAAATGCGTAACATCGCATGACGAATCGTATCGAGCTCAAGTGGACGCGCAATCGATGGCCATTCGGCGATCAACGCGATATACGTTCGGAAGATCAGGAAGGCCGTGACATCGACTGGTACGTCGCGATCATCTTGTCCAAGACGAGTCTCAAGTAATGTCTTCAGATATTCGACGACATGTCGTTCGATACGTGTCCGTAATTCCTGCATTTCTTGTAATTTGAGATTACGTGTTTCCTCGATGATTTGAAGAATGAACAAATGTTGTTGTTGATGGTAAACGATAGCGTCGATCATTGCTTGTTTATTTTCTTCTACCGTCGCATGTTCGACATAAGCGCGTTCTGCTTCTTCTTTCATTTCTTGCAACACACGTGTCACAAGTGACTCAAACAGATTGAGCTTACTTTCAAATAGCTGATAGACAGTTGGTTTCCCGACATGCGCACGTCGGGCGACACGCTCGATCGTCGTTCCTTTATAACCGAGTTCAGAAAAGCAAGCCATCGCTGAGTCGAGTATCAAAGTTTCTTTATCAGATTGTGTCATGTTGTTTTCGTCTCGCTTTCGTTGAGAGTAGAATCAGCTTGGCTCCAAGCCCTCCAACGAAGCTGATGAGCAACGCGACGACTAGGATGGTCGCGAGGACTTGGCTGTTAGATACGAGGGTATCTGTCACACCAAGCCCAAGAGCTTCACGGAATCCACCGACTGAATACGTCATTGGTAAGAAGGCGTGAATCGTTTGGAAGAATTCTGGTGTCATTTCAACAGGGAATGTTCCACCACTACCACCGATTTGAAGAAGCAGTAGTAAGAAGGCAAGGAACTGTCCAACACGACCGAGTAGCATCGCAAGCGTGAACAGAATGGTGATGAACGTCATACCTGTCAAGGCAGCGAAACCATAGAGCGCAGGGACACTTGCGACATCAGAATCGAGAACATAGACGATTGCTGTGGCTGCTGCGACACCTTGTAATGCACCGATCGGTAAGATGAGCGATAATTTACCGACGAGGAATCGCCATGTCAGACTCTCGCCATGTTCGGGACGAATCTGATAGACCGAAGAGAACATCAAAGCCCCAGCGAATAAGGCAATGCTTAGGATATAAGCTGATAAACCAGAACCATAATTGTTGACTGTCGAATAGTCATGTTCTTTTAAGACGACAGGTTCCGCGAGCATGTTATCTCGTTCTTTTGTCGGCTTGACTGTTGCGTCTTTAGCTCCTTTGCTGAGCTCATCCTTCAGTGTTTTGGCGCCATCTTCAAGTTTCGTGTTGGCATCCGCGATTTTCGAAGCACCATCGGTCGTTTTGCCGATACCGTCTGTAATCGTAGTTGAACCAGATGCCAATTGACCTAATCCGTTAGTTAACGCGCTAGCTCCTGTTTGGAGTTGGTGTGTGCCATCAGACAACTGGTTCGCACCGTCAGCTAGTTGTGCGCCACCTGTTGCCGCTTTATGCACGCCTGCAGTATACTGACCGAGTTTTTCATTGAATGTCTGTTGTCCGCTTGCTAATTGTTGTGCGCCAGATTCGACTTGTTTCGCACCGTCGACAAGTTTTACTTGACCTGCGTTCAGTTGCGATACGGCGGACTCGACTTGTTTACCGCCTGCAGCAAGTTGACCGATTTTTTTCGTCGCTTCGGTTGCTTGAGCAAGACTTTGATCGATTGCCCCTTCTTGCGCAGCGAGGCTTTTAATATTTTCTTCTAATGTTCCAATTGTTCCAAGTAACGTTTGTTTTTCCTCATCTGATAATTGATCAGAAGCGGAAATAACTTGTTTTAGTTGAGCGGCATTTGCTTCAAGCGCTTCTCGACGCGCACGTAGATCTTGTTTAGATTGTGCAGCATCTTGATTCAATTGATTTAATAATGCATTAGCTGCCTGAGCTTTCTCGTCCAGTTGATTTAATCCGTCCGTCAGCTGAGGAATTTTTTCGTTGAGCTGAGCCGTACCCGCAGCCAGTTGCTCTGCCCCTTGACGGACTTGTGTCGATCCACCGCTGAGTTTTGTTGCTCCGTCTTCTAGTTGCGCGGCACCGGCTTGCAATTTGCCACCATTTTCGTCTAGCGTGTTCAACCCAGAAGACAACTCACCCGTTTTTTGAGCGAAGAGAGCAGTTTTTTCGTCAAGTGTCGTGACACCGTCACTGAGTTTTTTTGAACCTTGATTTGCTTCCCCGAGCTTTTCAGATAGTGTCAGACTGCCATCCGCGAGTTTTCCGAGGTTCGTAGCCAGTGTTTTGGCACCATCGGCTGTCTTATGGTTGCCGTCCTCGAGTTTAGAGGAGCCATCCGATGCTTTTTCCATTCCATTTGCGATTTTCTTTAACGCACCGAAGATAGCACTACTGTATTGTTTCGTAACGGATTTACGAATCTTTTCGTTTAATTGTTTTGCAGCCGTACTCGAAATTTGTGTACCCGAGTAGTTTTTAGCTGGATTCAAGTAATACTCCAACTCGATCTTCTTCGGGTGATCATCGAGTAATGTCGTTGCATTTTTAGAAAAATTCTTTGGAATAACGACCGTCATATAGACTTTACCGTCTCGTAATTCTTTTTCGGCTTTGTCCTGAGATAGGAATTGCCAATCAAAATCATCATTTTTTTTGAGTTTATCGACGAACTGATTCCCGATGTCGACTTTCTCTCCCTTGAACTTCGTCGCCTGATCTTCGTTGACGATAGCGACCTTGATATCTTCTGTACGACCGTATGGGTCCCAGAATGCAGATAAGAAGATGGAGTTGTAAAGAAACGGTACGAGGATGAGGGCGAGAATGACGACGATCATCATCGGACTCTTCAATTTCTTCCATTCTGAGCGAAACATAAATACAAATCCCCTTTCTAAAACTCAAAACTAATTTAAGTTTTAGGTTTTGATGAAATTTACTTTACTCTCTTCATTATAAAAAAGCAATCCATAATACTGATTTCACATAAAAAAACGACTCACGAAGAGTCGTCTCTAGAAAATGATTATGGAATTAACAGTAACTTTCCTGTACTGCGCCGGCTTTCTAAGAAATCATGCGCAGCTTTTCCATCAGATAAAGCAAAAGTCGTCGGAGAGGATAGGGTAAGGCGACCGGATAGAATCCAATCAAACAGCTCACCCGATCTACGGATGCGTTCTTCAGAAGATGTTAATACGTTCCAAAGGTCACCACCCGTCAATGTTTTGGATGTATCCATCAAGAAGCGAGGGTCGACAGATACGGGATCGCCGCCCGCCATACCGTAGAAGACGACGGTTCCATGAACTTTCGTTACATGGAAACTATCCATTAAGGTAGAACCAATGGATTCGTAGACCACATCAACTCCTTTACCAGAAGTTTGCGCGAGCACGTGCTCGATCCAGTTCTCAGAATATAAATAGACAGATTCACAGCCCGCAGTTTTAGCGATCTGTGCTTTCTCAGGAGAAGATGTCAATCCAATCGGAGTTGCCCCAAGTAAGCGAATGAGCTGTGTCAACAACTGCCCAACGCCACCGGCAGCTGCATGCACTAAGACGACATCTCCCGATTGGACATGATAGCTATCTCGTGTTAAATAATGCGCTGTTAATCCTTGCAATAAGACAGAAGCTGCTGTTTCGTATGAGATACCATCAGGAAGCGGAATCAATTTATCGACGGGTGCTGCGACGTACTCAGCATTCGCAAGCGGGACATCCGCAAAAGCAACTCGTTGACCTACGTGGAACGTTGAAACAGCTGTACCGACCGCAGTGATGATGCCTGAACCTTCGTAACCTAAAATATAGGGAGGCTGTCCTTCTAAATGATAGTTTCCTTTTCGGCGATAGATGTCTGCAAAATTCAGACCGATCGCTTTCATTTCAATCAGAACTTCCTGTTCAGTGATTGTTGGCGTTGGTACGTCTTCGAAGCGTAATACATCAGAACCTCCGAATTCATGGAAAGTTAATGCCTTCATCTCAACACATCCTTCTTTTAAATCTGCTTTTAGTATAAGGCAGAACATCTGAAAATGATGGACAGATGCGTTACACTAGAAAAAAAGAGGAAAGAAGGGACGTTATGAAACGTGTCTTAATGGGAGGAATTCGTTTTTATCAGAAAGTCATCTCTCCCATGAAGCCAGCCACATGTCGATTCTATCCAACATGCTCCCATTACGGGATGGAGGCGATTGAACGTCACGGTGCAGTAAAAGGGAGTTATTTGACGACGCGTCGATTGTTACGGTGCCAACCGTTTCATCCAGGTGGTCTCGATTTCGTTCCAGAACCTGATCAATTTAGTTGGAAAGCACCGCTGCAACGGGAAAATCCGCGGGAGAAGGCGGAAGAGACGAAGGAGTAAATCATGTGAAGGTTCTCTCTTGTTTAATGAAGTAAGAATAAAAAAAGGGAAGTGTGTTACCGGAAATTACCGATAACATACTTCCCTTTTTGTTCTATTTACAGACGATCATAATTTACCCGTCAAAAACTGTGCCTCACCGAGACCAAAACTCCAGTCCGCAGCATCATTTTCGACGATCGACACCATCAAATCAGTCGGAGCAAGTCCGCAGTTTGCTTCTAATCGTTCGGCGAGTAATTGGTAGAGACGTTGTTTCTTCTCTTGCGTCCGCGTTTTACTCGTCACACTGATAAGAACGATATCTTTACTCCGTTCAAATCCGAGTCCCGTATCTTGAATGACCATCTCATGCGCTTTATGCGTATGCACGATTTGATAACGATCGCGCTCCGGCACATCAAATGCTTCGACCATCGCATCATGCGCGGTGTCGAGTAACGTTTTTAACTCTTCTTCTGAACGTCCTTCAATGACGTCGAATCGTAATAACGGCATGTGAAATCACTCCTTAATAAATTTATGTAGAGTAGGGGAAACCCTACCCTTGTATTACTCGAAGAATGGTTTGTATTGACGACGATCGTGCATGACAGACAGCCATTGGACAGTCGAGAATTCTTCAAGTACCCACTCGCCATTAAAGCGACCGAGCCCTGAATCTTTTTCACCACCAAATGGCATATGTGGCTCATCGTTGACCGATTGGTCGTTGATGTGAATCATACCTGTCTCGACTTCAAGCGCAAAGGCAGTCGCACGTTCAATAGAAGAACCATGGACAGCGCCACTCAATCCGTATGGAAGTGAGTTTGCGATTTCGAGTGCCTCTTCATCCGTATCGAACGGGATGATGACAGCGACTGGTCCAAAGATTTCATTTTTAGCAAGTGGCATGTCGTTTGTAACACCTGTAACGACAGTTGGCGCGATGACGTTGTCTTTTGCTTCTCCACCAACACGAACAGTCGCACCAGCAGCTTTTGTTTTCTCAAGATCTTCAAGAATCCGTTCAACTTGTGATTGATTGATGAGCGGTCCGACTTGTGTCCGATCATGTGATGGATCACCGTATTGTAGCTCTTTTACACGAGCCACGTATTTTTCAACAAATTCATCATGAATTGAAGAAGCGACGAGAATCCGGTTCGTCGACATACAAATTTGACCTTGGTGATAGAACTTGCTGTAGACGGCAGATTCGACCGCACGATCGAGATCAGCATCATCAAGTACGACGAAAACGTTGTTTCCGCCAAGTTCAAGCGCTGTTTTCTTCAGGTGTTTACCAGCAAGTTCACCGATATGGCGACCGACTTCAGTTGATCCTGTGAATGAAATCAAGCGTGGTACAGGATGTTCGACGATGGCATCACCAATTTCTGAACCACGACCGACGATGACATTCAAGACACCTTTCGGCAATCCGGCTTTTTCAAATAGGCTTGCGAAAATCAATCCGCCTGAGACAGGTGTGTCCGTAGCCGGTTTAACAACGACTGCGTTCCCGATGGCAATGGCAGTAGCGATCGACCGTACAGCTAAGTGGAAAGGGAAGTTCCATGGGCTGATGACGCCGATGACGCCAAGTGCTTTACGGTAGATCCGGTTTTCTTTGCCTGGCACAACCGATGGACGAATTTCGCCATGCATCCGCAATGGGAATGTGGCAGCTTCCTTGACGATCAAGACTGAAGCGAGGAATTCACCTTCTGCTTTGATGCGTGTACTTCCTGACTCTTTAATTAGCCAATCGATGATTGTTTCTTTTTCTTCGTATAAGACTTTCAAGAAGTTTTCGATGAGACCTTGGCGTTTTAAAGCCGGAACTTTCGCCCAATCTTTTTGAGCGACTCGAGCGGCTTCATAAGCATCATCTAAATCTTGTTGGTTCGCGGCAGAAATCGTAAAGAGTTCTTCACCTGTGAATGGATTCGTGTTCGTCATGTTGCTGTCACTTGCGCCTGTGCGCCACTGACCGTCAATGTAAATCTTCGTGAAATCTGTATGCAATGTGGTTTCGTTTTGTTGAGCCATATCATTTCATCTCCCATTCGTTTTCATAACAATTAAGTTATTCACGTTATGAAAAGAAGTAAAACACATCCGTACACTTCTACCAAACATATTGCTCACAATCAGTATGGAAAGCGGGTTTTAAAGCACTTTGAATCAGGAAAACCATCAATATAGTGCTATAAAAAAAGGAGGGATTTTATTTGAAGAAGCTGAAAGTCCTATCACGAGAAATCAATTGGTGGTGGCCATTGTTATATGGTCTCATTGGAATCGGATTGACAGGTATCGTGATATGGTTGGATGTCTATATATCAGATTGGTTTCCAAAAACGTGGCAAACGACACTTGGATTAGCACAGACAATTCATAGTTCAGTTTTTACCGGACTCCTTGCCATGATGACATTTACGTTCTCGACCATCCTAGTTGTATTGACGACCTATTCATCACAATTCTCACCACGGACATTGCCTAACTTCATCGAAAATCGACAGGTGCAACATATCTTTGGAATATTCATCGGAGCGGTCAGTTATTCGATGACGATGCTCTTTTTCCTTCGTCCGGCTTTAAAGACGAGCGTTGTCGCTTCAGCAGTAGCCGTTCTTGTCGTATTGCTTTCGATCGTGGCATTCGTTGTGTTCATTCATATCGTCAGTCAGTCGATTCGCGTAACGACATTACTCGATCGATTACACGAGGAAGGCAACGAATTGGTAAAACGGCAAATCAATCATATCGAATCCGGTGAACACGTTTTTTCAATGGAGCTGTCCGCACAGACGTATCCGAACGTGATGCGAGCATCTTGTACGGGCTACATTCAAGCAATTGATTACGACGAGATTGAGAATGAAAAATCTGTACACATTTCAGTGTATATTGGATCGTTCGTCACGGAAGGACAAGTAGTGGGATGGTCGACAGGGAAGGATATGGGGCGATGCATCCTGATTGGACCGACGAAGTCATCGGAACAGGACTTTTCATTCGTCATCGAAAAACTCAGCGAAGTGGCGTTACGTGCCATTTCACCTGGTATTAACGATCCGAATACGGCGCGTCATGCGATTCGAATTATCGGTGACTTGATGCGGAGTTATGCTATTTTTCCTGATGGTACATTGTTAGCTGGTGAACATCACCGGCACGCGACAGAACGGATTACCTTCGAAGAGCTATTATACAAATCATTTTATCAATTGAGACATTACGGGGAGGCGGATGTCTCGGTTCTCGCGACGATGCTCGAATCGCTTGGAACAATGAAACGACAAGCTTTACCTGCGCATCATGAGACCATCCAACGCTTCATTCCGTACATCTGTTCTGAAGTGCAGTTCGATAAAATGAACGAGTGGGATCGTTCCTTTTTAGAAGGACGACTGAAGCGAGCGCTTGATGAAACCTTTGAGACGTCATGTCCGTACTAAGAGAAAGAGATTTATCAGAAGGGAGGGATAAAAAGTGACAATCTTGTTATGGAGTCTGATCGTCGTCTGTTTTCTAGTTGCTTTTGCGGGCCTCGTATATCCGATCATCCCCAGTGCACCGATTTTAGTTGTAGGCTTTTTGATTTATGGATTTGGATTCGGATTCTCCGAATTATCGATTAGCTTTTGGGTGATTCAAGCAATTTTCATCATTCTCTTGTTTACACTGGATTACCTCGTCAGCGCCTACACTGTTGATCGACGGGGAGGATCTCAAGCGGCAAAAATCGCGACGACAGTGGGATTGATTGCTGGACCATTTATTTTACCAGGAATCGGATTGTTGATCTTTCCATTTGTCTTTGCCATTTTGACAGAAAAAATCATTAGTAAAAAGACATGGCAAACAGCTGTTTCAGTAGGAATCGGTACGGTTCTTGGTATTTTATCAAGTGCATTGTTAAAGGGAATCGCGATGTTGCTCATGATTGTAATCTTCATCCTATACGTGGTCTGACCGATTGAAATCATGTCTTCAAGTACACATTTTGTGAAAGTTCCGTTATAGTATGAATATGAAAAGTAAGGAAGCTTTGAAAGTTGAAAGCTTCTTTTTGCTGTAAACGACCAGGTGCCTTCGCATCTGGCTTTATATTAATGGAGGTGAATCCCCTTTCTTCGGGGAAACGATTGGACAGTACACACTCAATGGAGACATTCGACACGACGACGATCATCATTCGACTACTCGTCATTGCGTTACTCATCGTCTTAACTGCTTTTTTTGTTGCCGCCGAATTTTCGGTCGTCAAAATGCGAATGTCTCGAATCGATCAGTTGATTACAGAAGGAAGCAAGACTGCGAAAGTAGCGAAAAGGCTACTTGAGAATTTGGATTATTATTTATCGGCCTGTCAACTTGGAATTACCGTGACAGCGCTTGGTCTCGGGTGGTTAGGAGAATCAACGGTAGGTGCGATTCTCAGTATGTTGTTCGAAGAAATCGACATCCCGAACTCCGTTTCGACGATCATTTCGTTCGTCCTTGCTTTCTCGATTGTAACGTTTCTTCATGTCGTGCTTGGAGAACTTGCTCCAAAGTCCTTGGCTATTCAAAAAACGGAAGCCATCACGATGTTACTCGCACCACCGCTTTATTGGTTCGGTAAGGTCATGAAACCTTTTATCTGGACTTTGAATGGTTCAGCTCGTGTGATTCTCCGTTTATTCGGTGTCGAACCTGCTGGTCACGAAGAAGTACACTCGGAAGAAGAAATTAAAATCATCATGACACAGAGTTATAAGAGTGGAGAAATCAACCAGACTGAACTTTCCTACATGCAAAATATCTTCTCGTTCGATGAGCGAATCGCGAAAGACATCATGTTACCGCGGACGGACTTAATTACCATTTCGAACGATGCATCGATGGAGGACATCATTCGCCTCGTTGAAGAGTATCAGTTCACACGTTATCCGATAGCAGAAGAAGGAGATAAGGATAAGATTCTTGGCTTCATCAATGCGAAACAATTGTTTACGGATCATATGGCAAACAAGGGGAAAGCTTTAAGTTATTACATCCACAACTTGCCGATCGTATCCGAGTATTCACCGCTCCAAGATGCCATGCTAAAAATGCAGGTCGAACGGACGCCGATGGCACTCGTCATTGATGAGTACGGTGGTACAGCTGGTGTCATCACGATGGAAGACATACTGGAAGAAATCGTCGGAGAAATCCGTGATGAATTCGATAAGGATGAGAAAGCCGACATCGAACAGATTCATGAACGGTTATACCGGATTTCAGGTCGTGTCTTGATTGATGACTTAAATGAACGCTTTAACCTGGGTATCGAAGAAGAAGATATTGATACGATTGGTGGCTGGGTCATGGCACAGGATACAGAAGTATCGAGTGGTCAGGAATTCCGCTATCAGGCGTATACGATCAAAGTCATGGAAGTCGATAACCACCAAGTGAAGTCGATTTATCTTCAATTGCCTGAACAGGAAGTAATCGCAACAGAAGATATCGGATAAGAAACAGCATTAAAAGACGATGGACTTCAAGTCCGTCGTCTTTTTTATCTATCACAAAGAGTGAAGCGATGAACACTCCTTGTGTTTATCTCCGTCAGTGACGGGTATTACTGTCTATGTGGCAAAAAAAGCATTTTTTAATTCAACAGGAAAAGGGGTTTTCTATCATGTCAAACGTCATTCTTACTTCACGTGCATCTGCAGTCGGTGGTCGCGACGGGAAAGTCGCTTCAGACGATAACGTCATCAATCTTGATTTAGTCATGCCAGGAACAAAAGGCAAAGAAGACATTCCGACATCAAACCCGGAACAGTTATTCGCAGCAGGATATGCCGCTTGTTTTGATGGTGCCTATAATTTAATGGCGCGCCAAGCAAAAAAACGAGTCGAGACGCGGACGAATTCAGAAGTCAGCCTCTTACAAGACGAAGCGGATAATGGTGTGAAAATCGCGGCAAAACTTGTCGTCGAAGTCGTTGGCGTATCGCAAGAAGAAGCTGAAGACTTACTAGAGAAGACACACAATTTCTGCCCGTACTCGAAAGCGACACGTGGCAACATTGATGTCGATCTTTCTGTTAAAGTCGTCGATTCACTATAAGCATAATCGACGAATCATAAGGAGGGTTTTCGATGGCACCGAAAGAAACCGATCGTCCAAATGAAGAGTTTGAAGATGAACGGGATCGTCTGTCGGATAAAGAACGAAAACTGGCAGAGGAGCAACAAAAGGAAATCCTAAAAGGAAAAGACGAAATGCCAGATGATACGGTCTCTCCACGAGATCGCGGAGAAGATCCGATTTAAATCAAACAACTTGGGGGATGAATCACATGTCTAAAAAAGTAGCAGTCGTACTAGCCGATCATTTTGAAGATGTAGAATTCACAGGACCAGTTGATGCATTAAAAGAAGCTGGACACGAGATCACTGTCATTGGTGCAAAAAAAGGTGCTGAACTCGTCGGAAAACAAGAAGAGGCAAAAGTAAATGTTGATCTCTCAATTGATGAGACTTCAGCAGCAGACTATGACGCTCTCCTGATTCCGGGTGGATTTTCACCAGATTTACTACGAGAAGATGAGCGTTTTGTCTCATTCGTCGAAGAATTTGATATGTCGAAAAAACCAATTTTCTCGATCTGTCACGGACCTCAACTGATGATTAACGCAAAAATCGTCAAAGGAAGAAAAATGACAGGTTATAAATCAATTCGAATTGATTTAGAAAATGCTGGTGTGGACTTTGCAGATGAAGAAGTCGTCGTTGACGATAATTTCGTCTCAAGTCGTCAACCAGATGATATTCCTGCATTCAATCGGGAAATCGTTGCAAAACTTGGCTAATGGTATAGAACAAAAATCAGCACTGCGATAACGCAGTGCTGATTTTTTTTAGGGGTTCTCTGGATAATCACAGAGTTCCGTAATGACGCCGTGTGAATGCCTAGGATTCATATAAATCAATCGTCGTCCGAACGGCGTCGTTCGATACGTATCTTCTAAAAATGTTAAGCCTTGTTGTTTTGCTTCGGCGATTGCTTGATCCAAATCCTCTACACGATAAGCAATGTGATGGACGCCTTTTCCACGTTGTTTTAAAAACCGTGCAATCGGACTATCCGGGCTCGTTGGTGTCAATAGTTCGATATGCGCATCATCGAACTCGATGACGGCAATGTTGGAAGCGACACCAGGCGCGGGATTCGAGTACTCTCGCGTTAATGTCCCCCCAAGTATATTCGTATAAAATGAAATGGCTTCTTGCATATCGCGAACGGCAATACCGGTATGATCTAGTTTCATTTGATATTTCCCTCCTATTCGCTTCAGTTTCCCAAAAATGAATCAAAGTTGCAATGCAAAGCTGTTTTCCATCATTTTCTATTACATAGAAGAAAAACGATTTATTTAAAATGAAATATCACTGAAATATTATGGAAGAGGAATGAATGCTATAATCAAAAACGTTCCTATAAATAAGAAAAACTATTATAGAATTTAATTTTAACGTAACTGTTATTCCAAATAATGCATCGACATACTAGAGAAAAAGAGGGAATACTACATGAAAAAAACGTTCGCGTCGCTCATCGTTTCCGCACTGGTTCTTTCATCAGCACCTCATTTTGCAGCAGCTGACGATTTAAGTGAGCAGAAAGCCAAAAACGAACAACAGCAACAAGACAATGCTAAAAAACAAAAAAACTTAGAGTCTTCCGTTAATCAGGAGGGCCAAAAAATCTCTAAGACGCAACAAGAAGTCAATCGATTAGACGAGGCCTTAAATGAAAAGATCTTTGCTGTCGAAACGAAAGATCGTCAAATCAAGGCGACGGAACGAGAAATCGTTCAACTTGGAAAAGAAATCGACAAGTATAAAGCGAAATTGAAACGCCAAGAAAAATTACTCGGTGATCGTCTTCGTGTCATGCAAGAAAATGACGGAAATTCGATCAAATGGGAAGAAGTCATCTTTGGGGCAAAAAACGTCGGTGACCTCGTTAGCCGTGTCATGGCTGGAAAATCGATTTCAAAACAAGATGATAAAATGATCACGGATTATCAAAATACGCAAAAGAAATTAGCGAATGCACAACAAAAAGTGAAAGACAAGAAGGCACAATTGGTCGTTGAAAAGCAAGAATTGAAACGCCAACAAGCAGAACTTGAATCACAATTGAAAACGCGAAACAAACGTTTAAAAGAATTACGCAAGAAAAAAGAAAAATTCGAAACCCAATTAATGGATGCAAAAGAAGTCCAGCAAATTCTGATTGCTCAAGAAAAAGCGATTGCAGCTGAAAAGGCAGCACGTGAACGTGAAGCACGGATCGAAAAAGAGCGTCAAGCCCAAGCAGCACGTGAAGCGAAAGCGCGAGCGGAAGCTGAAGCGGCTCAAGCAGCGGCTCAAAAAGAAGCCGAACAACAAGCGGCTAAAGACGCAGCGGCTCAGCAGGCAGCACAAGAGAAGGCATCGCAAGCAACGAAATCTTCTGGTTCGACGAAACAATCGATTCCAAAAGCATCTACACCAGCTACCCCAGCACCGCCAGCTCCTGCGACACCTAAACCAGCGCCATCTTCAGGTGGTTTGTTCATTCATCCTACCGTTGGGGCTGTCACACAAGGATATGGCTCAGCAGGTGGAGAAAACGGTTATACGTTCCATAACGGGATCGACTTCGGCGGTCCGGTTGGGACTCCAATTGTTGCAGCTGCCACAGGAACAGTTATTACAGCATCAAGTAGTGGTCCTTACGGAAATCACATCATGATTGCGCATCAATTAAATGGTAAGACATATACGACACTTTATGCACACATGAGCGCGCTCAATGCTCACGCGGGACAGCGTGTCAGCCAAGGTCAACAAATCGGTCTACGTGGAAGTACAGGAAATTCGACGGGTCCACACTTACACTTTGAAATTCACGTCGGTGGATATAGCTACAGTGCAACTGGTCCGGCTAACTCAGTAAACCCAATGACTATGTTTTAAATAGTGAAGAATCGTTGCTCGTGCAACGATTCTTTTTTTATATTTGATAAGAAAAATATATATTACAAAAAAACGTTTTCACTTGAAATGTAAATGAAATTTTTTTGAAACGATTAGGGTGCTATAATCTATTTCAGATATGAGAGAAACTTGAATACTATAATAAAAAAATGAAAATACATAAGTGAGGAAAACGATATATGCTAAAAAAACTAATTTCTACCATTGTTTTAGGAGCATTACTGATAACAGGAACACAACCAATTGCGGCAGCGACGATCAAAGAAAAAAAGGCTGAAAATGCTGCAGAACAACGTAAATTAGAAAAAGCAATTAAAAAACAAGAGTCGAAAATTTCGAAAGAACAACGTCAGATCAACCGAATTGATGCAGCAATCAACGAAAAGATTTTTCAGGTTTCTGAAAAAAATAAACAAATTGAGAAGTTGAATTTGCGAATCGATGAATTAAAAGCAGACATCGTTCGCTATGAAGAGATGTTGAAAAAACAAGAAGAACTATTAGGCGATCGTCTACGTGTCTTCCAAGAAAACGACGGGAATTCAATCAAATGGGAAGAAGTCATTTTTGGATCTAAAGATTTAGGTGATTTATTTAGTCGTGTCATGGCAGGGAAAAAAATCGCGGAGCAAGATGATAAAATGATCTCAGATTACATCGCGACACAACAAAAACTAGCAGAAGCAAAGCAAGCGCTCGTTGAAAAAAAGACGGAGCAGGTCGAAGAGAAGAAAACATTAATTGAACAGAAAAAAGCGTTGAAAGAACAGATGAAAAAACGGAGTGCTACACTTAAAAAATTACGAAAAGGCAAGACGAAGTTCACGACAGAACTATTGGATGCAAAAGAACTTCAAGCGACGCTAGAAGCTCAAGAACGTGCGATTGCTGCAGCAAAAGCGGCAGCTAAAGCAGCGGCTGAAAAAGCAGCAGCTGAGAAAGCGGCAGCTGAAAAAGCAGCTCAAGCAGCCAAACAAGCAAATAAGAATACAAAATCAACAGGTTCAAGTTCAACACCAATCAGTTCGGGAGGTGGTCAATTCGTTCGACCATCTTCAGGATCTGTATCACAAGGATTTGGCCCAGCTAGCGGAGCAAACGGCTATACATTCCACAATGGTGTTGATTTCAAGGGTGCGGTCGGATCGCCGATCGTTGCAGCAGCAGCCGGAACGGTCATTACAGCATCGGGTGGTGGACCTTACGGAAACCACGTTATGATTTCGCATTTCTTGGATGGAAAAGTCTATACGACGGTTTATGCTCATATGAGCTCATTATCTGTTCATGCAGGACAAACGGTCTCTCAAGGTCAGCAAGTCGGAACACTGGGTAGTACAGGAAATTCAACAGGACCACACTTGCATTTCGAACTACATGTCGGAGGCTATCAATATAGTGCTTCTTCTCCTCTGAATGCAGTGAATCCATTGGCATATCTGTAATCAAAAAACGAGCTTCGGCTCGTTTTTTTTTCTTCTCTATGCTACAGTTAAGGCGAAACGAATACTTGAGCAACTAGGGGAGCTGGAGGAATCCGGCTGAGAGGAAAACCAATCTGTTTTCGACCCTATTACCTGAACTGGATAATACCAGCGTAGGAAAGTTGAGCCGAACGGATACCGGAATGCGTGTATAATGCTTTCGTATAGCGTCGACTGCTTTTTTACAGCGGTCGACGCTTTTTTGTCGGTCACGACTCCCTGCTATTGCTCGATGGGAAGGTGAAAAGAACATGAAACACGTACTGACGATTGCGGGATCCGACTCCGGTGGTGGAGCTGGGATTCAAGCGGATTTAAAAACATTTTCGGCTTTAGGCGTTTATGGAATGAGCGTCCTGACAGCCGTCACGGCGCAAAATACGCTGGGTGTTCAAGCGGTGGAAGAGTTATCCCCAGAAATCGTAGATGCCCAGTTAATGTCGATTTTTTCAGATATTCGTGTCGATGCAATCAAAATAGGAATGGTCTCGAATGCGCAGACGATTCGTGTCATTGCTACACATCTCCGTAAACAGACAGTTCCGGTCATATTAGATCCCGTCATGGTCGCTAAAGGCGGTCATGCCCTATTGCGAACGGAAGCTGAACAAGCATTGATTTCAGAACTTCTACCGCTCGCGACACTCGTCACGCCGAATTTACCGGAAGCGGAGCGGTTAACAGGACGATCGGTCACCAATCTAGAGGAAATGCGATTGGCGATGCATCAATTGGCTACACAGACAGGGGCAGTATTACTAAAAGGCGGACATCTCTCAGGAGCTGCGACGGATTTGTTGTTTGATGGGGAAGTGGAACACCGCTTCACATCGGAACGATTAGACAACCATCATACTCATGGAACTGGTTGTACCTTATCTGCGGCGATTGCTTCGCGGATGGCGCTTGGAGAAGATTTAACAAATAGTGTACGACAGGCAAAGAGCTATGTCACAGAGGCAATTCGTCATGGATTTGCCCTCGGACAAGGTATTGGACCGACACATCATTTTCATTCACTTTGGAGGGATTCACATGTTTACGACCATTCTTGAACACAAACCACTCATTCACCATTTGACGAATACAGTCACGATTAATGATTGCGCGAATGTCACACTCGCTGTTGGCGCATCACCCGTCATGGCGGAAGATATTCGTGAAGTGGAAGAGATGGTTCGTCTCGCACAAGCTCTTGTCTTGAACATCGGTACGATCGATGCAGACATGCAAGCAGCTCAACGACTTGCGGCACGCGAAGCGGGTCGCTTGAATGTTCCGATCGTTCTTGACCCTGTTGGAGCGGGAGCAACATCATTGCGTACATCCTTTTCAAAAGAATTGAGTGAACTCGGATGTACGGTCATTAAAGGAAACGCTTCAGAAATCAAGACATTGCTTGGGGAGAATGGACGAACAAAAGGAGTCGATGCTGCAGGAGATGCAATCATGGATCGAGAGACCATTCGTGCATTCGCTCGCAAAAAAAAGTCCGTTATTGTCGTTACAGGTCCAATCGACTACATCACGGATGGGATGCGCGAAGTGGAACTCCATGTAGGAACGCCGCGTCTCGGAGACGTCACAGGTACGGGTTGCATGACGGCCTCTTTGATTGCGAGTTTTCTCGGTGCCGGATATTCTGCATTTGAGGCGGCAGTCCACGGAACATTCATCATGGGCAGAGCGGGAGAACAGGCAGCATCAGAAAATGGTCTAGGTGATTTCAAACGAGAGTTGTTCAATGCGATCAGCCTGATGACAGAGCAAGACCTGACGGAGGCGAAAGCACATGTCAATTGATTATTCCATTTATGCAGTGACGGATCGTCGTTACCATCCGGGAGTTGCGATAGAAACGGTCGTTGAAGAAGCCATTTTAGGTGGTGCGACGGTTATTCAGCTACGGGAAAAAACCGCACAAGGAAAGGAATTCTTCGATCAAGCAATTCGATTGAGAACGATTACGGATCGCTACGACATCCCTTTAATCATCAATGACCGGATCGATATCGCTTTACTCGTGGGAGCTGGTTTGCATATTGGACAAGAAGACATTCCCCTAACCGCAGCGCGACGCCTCTTACCGGATGCTGTGATCGGCGTATCAGTAGCCACTGTTGCACAAGCGATTGAAGCAGAACAAGACGGAGCCTCCTATTTAGGTGTGGGTTCTTTATTTGCGACATCATCGAAAGCAGATGCTGACTCGATGTCACACGCGATGCTTCAATCGATTCGCGAAGCTGTTCGTTTACCGTTGATCGGTATTGGAGGAATTACAGCAACGAATGTCTCTTCTCTGCCCATCCCACTTGAAGGGTATGCTGTCATTTCGGATATTTTTGCTAAAGAAGATCGACAACTCGCTGCAGAGCGAATGATAGAAGCCGTGCGAGAGTGGCATCAATCTCTTCAGAACAGGGTATAATTCGTTCAGAGGTGATTGTATTGAAATGGCAGAAGATCCGTTTTCGGGGCTACTGGATCCGGTATCGATTGGAACCACAAATCATTCGGGTTGATAATCAGGGAATCTACCATTTAGGTAAAGTTTTATTTCCGCGTCCTAATCGTATATCTTATGAAATGGCTCTTTTGTTGAAAGAGAAGTACGAGCGACGCTATAAGCGTCCACTGTATATCAAGACGAGTTCGATCGCTACAGAAATCTGGGGACATACTCATTTAGATATTTACTATCGGTTACTTCTTCGTCTCCCGATTCCTGCTCGATTACGCAAGCGGTATAGGAATCGATTAGAAAGTACGAAGATTATCGATATTGGTGTACGTGCAGTCGACCAAAATCGAATCGTCTGGGATATCGGTGATTATATCGGAGGATGGTTCGTATTTTGGCTCATTCGTAGACGAATGCGCTGAACTTGCATTGTCTTGTTTCTCATGGTGCAATATACATAGAAACGAGGTGACGGACATGAACATTCCCCGTTGTGAAACGATTGCGATTGACGAACATCGTGCGTCTGAGATTGGACAAGTCGTTGATACGATTCCGACGTTTGAAATTGGAAAACTATTTAAGATTCTTTCGGACGCGACACGATTACGTATCGTTTATGCACTGACGATCGAAGAAGAGCTATGCGTCTGTGATGTCTCGGCCTCTGTCGACTGTTCAATCGCAACAGCCTCACATCATCTTCGATCTTTGTTGAAACACGGACTTGTCAAATTCCGTAAAGATGGAAAAGTCGTGTATTATTCTTTAGACGATCATCACGTGTCGTCACTAGTTCACATGGCAATGGAACATGTGCAAGAAGGAAAGCACTATTTGAATGAATCAGAATAAGCAAAAAACGCAGCTAAAGCTGCGTTTTTTGCTTATTCTGATTTTGCTTCGTTCGTTAAGATAGGAGCAAATCGATGGAAGAAAAAGATAGTTGCACTAATTAATAAAAAGGATAGGATGGAGAGACCGAGACACATCCACTTATATGTAGCGATTGAAGCATCTGATTGTTGTAACTTAGATTGAAGTGTCTTATACAAATCATCTTTGACACGAGATAAGTCTTCAAGAATCGTTTGAGTCGTCTGTGTTGATTGCCTTGCTAGTCGTTTTGCTGCTGCAGGACTTTGTCGTTCATAGACGACAAAAACGCGTTCAATTTCAGACTCCCAGACATTGTTGCGACGAAGAAGATCTTTAATTGCTCCTGGGGTGGTTGAAGATTGATTCAGACTATTGCGTAAGTCGTGAATTTTGGAAGTGGAATAATAATACTGTTCAATGTAACGATTATCTTCATATAATAAAAGACCACGAACTGCATTCGCCCGATCTCGATTATGTTCGACCAATTGGTCCACTTGATTGATTAATGGTATATCGTGATTCTTCATTTGCGCGGTCATCGTAGCAATCGTCCGGTAACCGGACAAGGCGTAAATGATCGGGATAGAGGCGAATAAACTAATCAGGAGAACCAGCAGAACACGCTGACGCCATAGTGAGTGCATGCAATCATTCCTTTAGATAAATAGACATGTCATAAGCTTAACTACTATCGTAAAAAAAGTGAAGCCTATCTATTTTTTGAATAGGGATCAAGAATAAAAAAGTATCTACTTCAATTAAAAAAGCAGGAAAGATGACCTCATACGAGAAGCAGTCATAATGCAGTCATAATATAGATAAAAAAAAGAAAAAGCACAGCTTGGCTGCGCTTAATGTCAAAACGAATACGAATGTTCTTTGTAATTTCCAAAAACTGTATGAATTTCGGAAAAAGTAACGAATGCATTCGGTTCGACAGAAGAGACGATTTCTTGCAAACGGACGATTTCGTTATTTTGAACGACGACATAGACCATTTTCTTCGTTCGGTTGGAGTATCCTCCCCGTGCATCAAGAATCGTTACACCACGACCGAGTTCTTTTGTGATGACTTCGTTGATTTCATCTGCTTTCTCACAAATGATGATACATTGTTTAGAAGCGGAATAGAAACTGTAGACCGTTTGTAAGGCTTTAGCACGAACAAAGCTCATGATGAGTGCATACATAACGTGTTTCAGATCAAAGACCCACCAGACAAGAATATAGATGACAAGATCTTGCATCAGGAATATACGAGGCAATGGCCAATTATGAAAACGGGCGAAGAAAAACTTTCCAAGAATATCGAGTCCACCGGTCGAAGCGCCACCAAAGAAAATCAATGCCATCGCAAGACCAGAGACTAGACCGGCAAAGATGGAAGCGACAAGTGGATCGTTCAGAGACTCTGGAACGATTTGAGTCGGTATCCAATCGATTAAAAAAGAAGAGGCAACGACGATGATGCCAGATAAGAACATAAATCGTTTACGCAGGAAACGGAAACCTAAAAGGAAGAGAGGAATGTTTAAAAGCAATTGCGTTAATCCAATTGGCGTGTGAAAGAGTTCTTGGATGACAAGCGTAATTCCCATGATGCCACCTGATCCGATATCGTTTGGAGATAGCAATAAGCTGATATAAAGGGAATAGAGTAACGTACCGATGATTAAAAAACTGACTTTTTCAATTCTCTTTTTCTGTGGGTGTTTCGTAGTAGTCATGGCAATATGATGAGTAACCTCATGCTCCTCCTTCTGTGAGTATCTGCCTGCAAGAGTACGCTCATATGCATAAAATTTCAACCCTTCTTATGAAAAAAAGATGAAAAAGGGTGAGTTTTTTTGGGAAGGTGATGAAAATGAAGAAAACATTCTTGATTCTTGGTTGTATATGTTTAGGAATACTGCTTGCAAGTCGTCTTTTCCAACAATCAGATGAAGAAAATCGACCTTCTGTTTGGCATGACGGAGACCTCGTAGCGAGACAAGTAGGTGCTTCGATGATGAATACGGTAGCAGTTCGTCAATTAGCGGAACAGCTCCCGTTCTCATCGGAGTTAAAAGAAGTAGAGGTCGAAGGGGAGTCGTTGCGACTTGCCTATGATGTCACAGGTAAGGAACGACGTATTTGGATCGGAACCGATACTGGTATGTTACGAGTGGGTCAGGATTTTTTTAACGCTCGATTATCGAAAGTTCTCATGCATCATACACTCGTATTATTCTCAACGATTCCTGATTTATCAGATCTTGAAATTCACTATACTGATCCGTATTCACGTGCAGATTTTAAAATAGATCGGAAAGCATTCGATGCGTATACATCGAACGATATCGAACGAGCTACTTCATCTTCTAAACGTTTTAATCGTGTCGTCATTGATGGATATGTACTTGATGCATCAAGGCGACAAACGTTTTTTAAACGATTCGCATCCGGACTTTTGATTCAAACTAATTAGTTGTATAAAGCAAGAAAAGGCATTTTTCACAATCTCGACACAATGATATCGTTTACATCTCGTTCTTTTATGAAAACGATAAAACAGGTCTATTCAAGGCTTGAACATCTCTTAAGATGGAAGTATCATAATAAATGAACAAACATTGTGAAGTGTTGAACAAAAGAAAGAGAGGTTTCTACGATGAACGAGGTAGAAGCATTAGAAGGATTACGGAATAAAGCAATCAAGTCGACGCGTATGCTACAACTGCGTCCTCTCGAGTACTTAGTTCGTGCCATGTTAGCTGGGATATTCATTGGATTTGCAATCATTTTTACCTTAAAAGCAATTAACGGGCTGTATATGGCAGAATCACCTGTCGCGACACTTGTTGGTGGACTGACGTTCGGAGTGGCGCTCGTTTTGATCGTTTATGGCGGTGCAGAACTGTTTACAGGAAATACGATGTATTTTACGACGGCAACGATGCGTGGCTATACGACGAAGATGGATACGATGAAGGTCTGGTTGATCTGTCTGATCGGAAATGGGCTTGGAGGATTGGCATTTGCATTACTCTTCGCTCAAACAGGCATCTTACAAGAACTTGGAATGAACAATTGGTTGTTTGCTGTATCGGAGACGAAAATTCATCATTCGACGTGGGAAATCTTCACACGAGCTATCTTCTGTAACTGGATGGTCTGTTTAGCGATCTTCATTCCGAAGAATATGAAAAATGAACTAGCTCAAATCATGATGATGATGGTACTCGTCGCAGTCTTCTTCGCATCAGGATTTGATCATGTCATCGCCAATATGGCATTGTTCTCTATCGCATTAATCGTGCCACATCCGGATACGATTACATTTGCAGGAGCCATGCACAATCTTTTACCGGCTTTAGCTGGTAACATCATTGGTGGAGCAGTCTTCATGGGAATGATCTATACGTGGCTGAATAAAGAAAAATTAGAAGTAGATGAATCACGTCAATCTACGGCACCAGTTCATATCGCTTCGAAACAAAATGCATAAAAAAGAGCAGCTGTCGCGACAGCTGCTTTTTTCATTCATTCCATATGTTGAAAGCGATCGACGTCTGCAGCCAGTTCTTCGTAAATCGTCTCGACGATTTGTGCGTCATCGAAGAGCCCGAGGACGTTATCGTCTGGTAAGGCGTCAACAGGAGACGTGAAGTAAAGGACGGCCGTCAATAGTAATTGTTCTTGCTCCGCGTGCATCTCGAATTTTTTCTGATAGAGGGCACGAAGCATTTCGAGCAGTTGTTTTAATTGAAAATAAAGGACGAGTTCTGCCTCACGTTCGATGTCCGAGCTTTCGGTAGACGCGATATCTTGCGTCAAGTGCGCAAGCCCGATTTCTGCTCGAACTAATAACTCTTGCTGTGCTTTTTCATCACCAACGAGGTCGAGTGCTTGTCGGTGGAAATACGTATAGGCCGATTTAAAATCTCCGGGTGTGAATTCCATGGTAATGCCTCCTTCTATTCTCCTTCTAGTTTCGCCTTATTTCTTGCAAAATTGCAACTATTTCGTGAAAATAAAGATACAAGAAAGGGGATTACATAATGCCGACACAAGCAGAATTAAAACAATACGCGTCTTTAGCCGTGCGTACAGGAATTAATCTACAACCAGGACAACAACTCGAGGTGCGTGCAGGAATCGAAAATTTGCCGCTCGTTCGTGAAATCACACGTGTCGCCTATGAAGTAGGTGCTACGCAAGTATATGTACAATGGTCAGATGATGAGATGACGAAAATCCGTTATTTCGATGCACCGGAGGAGTCGTTTGATACGTTCCCGGATTGGTTAAAAGCACGTTATGATCAACTGGCAGAAGAAAAAACAGCGTTCTTATCGGTCGTCAGTGAAGATCCAGATTTATTGAATGGCGTTGACTCGAGCCGAATCGCACGTGCGAATAAAGCAGCCGGTGTCGCTCTCGCCAATTGGCGGAAATTCGTCATGAGTGACAATGTCAGCTGGTGTGTCGTAGCAGCACCTTCTGAAAGCTGGGCGAAGAAAGTATTCCCTGATTCAGAGAATGCCGTTGAAGAGCTCTGGTCAGCTATTTTGAAGGCAACACGTGCCGATCAAGCGGATCCGGTCGCTGCATGGGCAGATCATGATCAAAATCTGCGTTCAAAAGCAAAATTCCTGACAGAGAAGAAATACAAATCATTGCACTACACAGCTCCAGGAACAGAATTATCAATCGAATTACCAGAACGTCATGTTTGGTTAGGTGGCGGTGGTCCGAATGCAGATGGTGTTGATTTCATCGCGAATCTTCCGACAGAAGAAGTGTTCACGTTACCGAAAAAGACAGGAGTCAACGGACACGTCTCGAGCACAAAACCACTTAGCTACAGTGGGAACTTGATTGATGAGTTCACACTCTGGTTCGAGAACGGAAAAATCGTTAAAGCGGAAGCAAAACAGGGTCAAGAAGCATTAGATGACTTGATTTCACTGGATGAAGGTGCACGTTATCTCGGAGAAGTTGCGCTCGTGCCGCACCGTTCGCCGATTTCTGACTCGGGTATCCTATTCTATAATACATTGTTTGATGAAAATGCTTCGTGCCACTTAGCGATTGGTCGTGCGTACTCGACGTGTCTCGAAAATGGTCCAAGCCTTTCAGCAGAAGAATTAGAAGCACAAGGCGCGAATGACTCGATGACGCATGTCGACTTCATGATTGGATCAGCGGATCTATCGATTGAAGGAGAACTTGCAGACGGAACGCGTGAATCAGTCATGCGTGACGGAAACTGGTCAATCTAAACGAACAAAAAGGTGAGTCCGAATACGGAACTCACCTTTTCTTGTAAGATTCTTGTTATGCTTCTTCACCGATAATTTTCACTTCTGTCTCAAGTAAGATACCGAATTTTTCTTGAACGGTTTCTTGTACATGACGAATGAGCGCGATATAGTCGGATGCTGACGCATTCTCGACGTTGACGATGAAACCAGCGTGTTTCTTTGATACTTCAGCGCCACCGATGCGTGTTCCCTGTAAGTTGCTATCTTGAATCAGCTTCCCTGCAAAATAGCCTTCTGGACGTTTAAAGACGCTACCACAAGAAGGGTACTCGAGTGGTTGTTTCGTTTCTCGCTTATGCGTTAAATCATCCATGACTTCCTTGATCAATGCTGGGTCACCCTCTGTTAACGCAAATCGACCTTCGAGGATGATGTATTCTTTTTTCGAGAAGCAACTTGTCCGGTATCCCAATTCGAGCTCATCATGCGAAATGTTCAATAGTTCTCCCTGTCGTGTCAATACAGTAGCGCTATGGAGACAATCCTTGACTTCACCACCGTATGCACCAGCATTCATGATCAATGCGCCACCAATCGTTCCTGGAATCCCACAAGCGAATTCAAGACCACTCAGCTGATGCGCGTAAGCTACACGAGACGCTTCGATGATTGCTGCGCCACTTTGAGCGACGAGTTCATGTCCTTCGACCGAGATATCGGTTAACTTCTCAAAGGAGAGGACAATGCCGCGAATGCCGCCATCACGTACGACAAGATTCGATCCGTTTCCAAGCAACGTCAAGGGAATACCTTGTTCGTAAGCATATCGGACGACAAAAGCCGTTTCTTCATAAGAGGTTGGGATTATGAAGAGATCAGCAATCCCTCCCATTTTTGTGTACGTATGATATTTTAAAGGTTCATTGATCAGTACAGATTCTTTTGAAATGCCTTCATATAGTCCTGTCATTACTTGTTCAGTCATCATGGTCTCAGTCCTTTTCATAAATTCCTACCAGCGCGTATGCGCTCAAAATATATTTTAACATTAATCGTGCAGTCATTGTTCAACATACTGTTCCCAAAATACCGACTTATGTCGGGAATTGCAAGCAGTAGGGAGTGAATGTCATCGATTAGTAATGAAAAATGTCACAGGGAAAGCAGGGGCAGGAAGAGGAATGAAGCGAAAAGAACTCGGGAAAAGAGAAGTATAGAAGGAGGCGATGACGATGGAAAGTGAACGTTTATGGATGCGACCGTTTGAAGAAGAGGATTTCAGTTTTTATAAGTCACTTGTTCAAAATGAGCAAGTCATGCGTTATATCAATGGAGGCACTGCCTTGAGTGAAGATGAGGCACGAGAGTGGTTCGAACGGCAATTGGAGCGATACTCGGATGAGCGACAAACTGGTTTTTTACTATTGTTCATAAAAGAAACGAATGAACCGATTGGCTTCGCCGGATTATTGATGCAGGAAGTGGATGGGAAAGAAGAGTTAGAGGTCGGTTATTGGCTCGAACCAAAGCACTGGAAAGTCGGTTATGGTCGTGAAGCAGCAAAACAATTAATGATGGAGGCGTTTAATCGAGGGCATGATCGAATCATCTCGATCATTCATCCCGATAATCATGCTTCGCAAAACGTCGCTCGTGCCAACGGACTGAACTGGGAAAAAGATACGGTTTTTAGAGGCATTCCTGTCACGATTTACGCTGGACAACTATCACGACTTTGTCGTAACTAAAGAGGAGAGCTTTTTATGTACGAATTTGAATTCAAGTCTTTTCATCACATGACACCTGATACCTTATATGCACTTTTAAAATTACGAACGGATATCTTCGTCGTTGAGCAGGAGTGTGCGTATCCGGAGCTAGATGATCAAGATCAACAAGCGACACACCTAATCGTCCGGAGTGAGAGCGGTCAAATCGTCGGATGTCTTCGGATATACGATCATCCGACAAAAGGAATAGCGATTGGACGGGTAGCCGTTCACCATGCACACCGGTCGGTTGGGTTAGCAAGACAAATGATGGAGAAAGCGATGGTGCATTTGCAGAAAGAAGCTGCGATCTACTTACAGGCACAAGCACACCTAGAAGGGTTTTACGGGTCGTTTGGTTTCGAAACCGTATCCGAACCTTATTTAGAAGATGATATTCCACATGTGGACATGCAGTTTCACGTAAAGGATTCGAAAAAAGACTTCACGTCGACGATCGATGAACCGATGAATAAGTAGAATGAACTTTTCTCGGAGGTGGATCAGTCATGAAGAAAGTGCTGGTCATTTTCGCTCTTAGTCTAATCGGTATCCTATCTTTAGGAGTGGGTATTTCGTATGCTCAATTGCAGGGAAATTATCGTGACTCGGAAAAAGAATTGATGACGATTTTAGAGCGGCAACATGATTTATCAGCTTCCTCCTTTCTTGAAGTGCGCGCATCATTCTCTTTACGACATCGACAAATCATACACGTTCGACTTCGGGGTGAACCTGCCATCACATATGAGTTCATTCAACCAAAGGATGAACTCGTATACCTGGGGTCTGTCGGAACAAGTGTTGAAAAGACAGGAAAACAAGATGCTGTCTTTCGAAACGCTCATTTAAAAGTCGGTAAAAAATAAAAAATGGAGGATCTTCCTGAAACGACGGAAGATTCTCCATTTTTTGCTTTCAAGACGATAGGATATTGCGTACACTACGAAGAGATACTGGAATGAGGAGGTCGAGGGAATCATGTGGAAACCCTTTATAAAAAATCAATCAATTGCACCGGCGTTACAAGCTTTTCGGGAACTTGACATCGAAATGTTTCGGACACATGTTGCCCAACTGAACGATGCGGAACAACAGGCCTTACAATTCATTAAGCGTGCACTAGAGCAGGATTCACCTGATCATTTGAAAATAGCACTTGAAATGAAACAACCACTCGTCGAGGTGGATCGTCTGTTTCAAACACTCGTCACGTGTCAAAATCGTCAGCAGTTACTTGAAATGCTGCTAGCATACGGTCTAGACGTCAATCAAGTCTATACACTGGAAGGGCATCGCTCGATCGTCCGCCAACCCCTTGAATTTCCGATAGGTCTATATGCGGCGCGCCATTACGAGTTATGGGCACTTGTTGCTGAAAAGCTGGACTTTACTTATACAATGCATCTTCAACGCAGTGATCAATTCATGGAGACGCATGAATTGAATCTGCTTGATCTCGTCTTATTGCTCGATATCGAAGAGGAGTTGACGGTTCGGGTGCTTGATCAGCTGTGCGAATGCAAGGCGACCGTTGGACTTGCAGAACGATTACAACGTCCCGCTTCACCATTGTTGTTAAAGACGATTGAGGCGGATGCCTATTTGCCGACGTTTGTTTATGCTAAACATTATTTCCCGTTTTATGCGCTGATCGGACGACAAACCGTACTGTTCCAATCTTTATTGAACCGTGTGATGCAAGCATCCATTGCTTCTGAAATGATTGAAGATGCCTTGCTTGCTTTTCATAACCACCAACCCGGACTTGCCTTGACATGGGGAGATGCCTATATCGAACAGTTATACGAGATGGGGCTAGTGCTTCGTAAAACGGGTCATGTTGATTTTCGGAAAATGGATGCGGAGTATGTGTTATCTGAATACGATGAAGTGATTGAACGGTTACGTGATTAGCGATTTATTTTGAACTTGAAACGTATGCCAATGAGAAAAAAGTTGGATATCGCAAAATGTACTTTTTTGGTATAGTCTCAGCACATCTAAGTTTGTGGAATGAAAAATGGTTTCGAACGTCTTGATGTTTGCTTTACACAATTTGGCTTGAAAGGTATCTAGAATTCGCCGACCGTAACCTTGATATTTCAACTCAGGCAAACACGTGATTTCAAGAAGACGAATCGTACGACCATATTTTTGATAGAGCAGTGTACCGATTACTAATTGTTGGTCGTATATTAAATAAGGTGATGTGTTTGAATGGCTGAATTGTTCATAATGCTCTTGATGATATGGGAAAAGATGATCACATTCTTTAATAGAGTGATTTCGAAGAGTGAGGTATAATTCTTGATTACGGGCATGTATAGGTTGAAAGCGTAAAGATGGTACACGGTCATTTGAAATTCCGATTAAGCGAAATTGTTCAGCAGAAAGTGTATATCCGAGTGTTTTCCAAACCGATGATAGCGCACCATCTTGAGGCGGAACGACCTGTACTTTAATTTGTTGAGCACCTTGACGAACAAGATACTCATGTAAGTGTTTCGCAAGAAGGTGAAATGCGGAGATATTTGAGTAGGCACCGTTCATCAGACAAGTCATTTCATTTGAAATACGATAACCAAGAGTCGCATAGACTAGATCATGTTTGAGGTAAACGAATTGATGACCTTCAAGTAATTGAAAAAAAGGAATGTCGTGTGCCCATTGATTATGTTGTAATAATTGGTGAACATGTCGTTTTTGATTCCGTGACAGTTGATTATAATGTACGATAGACAAAATCATAGCCCTCCTTTAATTATATGAAGTTTATTCACCTATTATTTTACAGTAAATTAAAGGTATTTATATATTATTTTTGGGACGGAAAGTAGATGGATTATTTAAGAAAATGAGGTTAATTGATTATGAAATATCTTTGGGGCGTGATTGGATTAACACTCTTTTTACTTATCGCCGATGCGACAGTAGGAGAAGCAAAGGATTATGACGAGCCTGATATCAGTATGTCTACGACATACGGCGATTATGGAGCACAAAATCATATCATCGTCGATCGAAAAGAACCGATTTATGAAGGATTCGATTCACCGAACGACATGGCATTCCTATTCGCTTGTATTGCATTACTCGCAACAGTTGGACTTGGCATCGTCAATGCCTCCGATTGAAATGAATCGGACTAATAAAAGGCAAGTGACGAATCCATCGTCACTTGCCTTTTATTGTCTACTACGTGTGAACAAGAAGAATCTACTCTTAGAAATGAATTCGTTTTTTTCGACCAACGCGTGCCATTCGTTCGTGTTCTTGTTCGAGTCCGGCTCGTTCGAGGAGATCGAGATAATAGCGAAACGGAGTCGAGCGATGCGAAAAATACGGGATATATTCAGTGAACAGCATCGTCTCCGCTCGTTCTAACGCGCGTAAGGAAATGAGAGCATGTAGCTCTGCGAAACGAATTTCTTGATAGGTGGATAAAGCGTCTGCATCAATCCGAACATGCGACTGTAATTTTTTAGCATGTGCATTCAAGCAATGGATGTATGCTTCTTGATGTTCGGGTTTCTCGCAATGGGCAAGTACGGCAAGCAAAAGATCACTGCGCTCGGTATCGACGTCCATCGGAACCTTCAACGCTGTATAGAGGGCACGTTCCATCCACTCGACGCCATGACTATCATTTTTATAATAGCCGACTAATTCTTGAAAAAAATCGACTTGCGAGACTTTCAATAATCGAAACGGATCATTACTTAAAAATAAAGGTTCTTCCCCGGCAGCCGACGAAAGAAGAAAGAAAAATTCCTCAAAGGCAATCCGGGTTCCGTTTTTACGATGAGCGTAATGGCGTAAATGCTTCAACAGGCGCTTTGCGGTGATATACCAATTCTTTTGTTCGCGAAGCGGTACGATCGGATTCGGCTCAAGGTACTGGAGATCGTATGCTAATTGAATAAACCGTTCCGTCTGAGCAATCGTCTGTTCGACGGTCGGTTGTTCCTGTTCTTTTTGCAAATCCTTATACTTCATGAACTGTGTCAACATGGCGTCAAACTCTTTCTCTTCGATGACTTGTCTCGGGAGTTGACGATAGATTTCGACGATAATATCGCGAAGGGTCGTATCGCCATATTGTTCTAGTAAGAGCCGTAGTTTCCGTATTCTCATGATCGCCCTCCTTCGCTAAAAAAGCACAGTACAACACTATTCATTTCCCGCTTTTTTCATAAACCGAACCTCTTCATTTGCGCTTTTTAGTCAGAGACGACTATCTTAAATAAGAAGACTCATTACAGAAGGGGACGATTACACATGAATGAAACCATTCAACATTTACTCAACCACCGGTCCATCCGGAAATTCAAACAACATCAATTAGACGAAGAGACGATTGAAACACTTGTCCAAGCCGCACAGGCCGCCTCGACATCCTCTTATCAGCAAGCTTATGCGATCATTGGTGTCGAAGACGAAGGATTGAAACGACAATTAGTCGACGTTGCAAGTGGTCAACAATATGTAGCAGAAAACAGTTACTTCTTCGTCTTTTGTATGGATTACCACAAACATACGTTGGCGGCAGAACTAGTAGGAGGCGACGTGAGCCGGACGATCGAGACGACGGAAGCACTTGTCGTAGGGGCGGTCGATGCGGGACTTGCTGCTCAAAATTTAGTCGTAGCTGCCGAGTCGCTCGGCTACGGAACGGTCTACATCGGTTCACTACGAAATGATGCCCGTCGTGTCAGCGAACTCTTACAACTTCCTGATCACGTCGTACCGTTATTCGGAGTCGCAGTCGGTCTTCCGGATCAACAACCGGGTAAAAAACCCCGCCTTCCGATGGATGCGGTCTTCCACCGGAATACGTATACTGATGACGATACGATGCGTGAGTTACTGACAGGATACGAAGAATCAACGTCATCGTACTACGGAGAACGGACCGGTGGTCAACGGACAGAAGGGTGGGTCAAACAGATGGCTGCCTCGATGCACGAACCGAAACGGACGTATCTCCGCGAGTTCTTGAAAGAGAAACAGATCGCAAAAGATTGATACGGAGGTATCTGAATGGCAGAACATCAACCACACCGCTCTCGCTTGGAGCGACGACGTATGCAGTTAGAAGAGCAAGCTAGGCAAGAAGAAGCTTTTTCGAAAGCATACGCGCCGGACGAATCATTTTCTCAAGAATCCTTTGAGAAGCAGCAAGTACCGGCTACGTATCATCGATATGTCGAAGATCAACCACGAGATCGAAAAAGTATATCGCGTCGTTCTGGGAGCGGCATGCTTAAACAGATCGCACAGATGATTGGGGGTGTCGGATCAAGATTGTTTGCTAATCGAGAACGCTCGAGACGTTCGAGAAAGGCGGGGCGATCAGAGCAATCGGTACAGCAGAATCCTGATGTCTCTTCACGCGAAGCTCATCCTAAAAAAATCAAGAAAAAACGTCGTGTTAAACGAAAGCTTCTCGGACTAGTCTTGTTATTGCTCATCGCATTCGTCCTTTTTGCATCCCAACCGTTTACGTTCTTGTTGATCGGTAGTGATGCACGACCTGGAGAGTCGTTGCGTGGATCACGTTCGGACTCTCTGTCGGTCATGCAATTCATTCCACTTTCTCGAACAATTCAGTTGACATCGATTCCTCGAGATACGTATACACCAATTTCTTGTGAGAATGGAAAAAAGGATAAGATCACGCATGCCTTTGCCTTCGGTGGAGAAGAGTGTACGCAAGATGCCGTTTCAGGTCTACTCGATGAAGAAATCGATGGAAAGATCGTCATCTCCTTCGATAGTTTCATCGGATTAGTCGATCAAATCGGCGGAATCGATCTTGTCTCGACAGGAACGTTCTCTGAGCAGGATGCAAGCGGGAAAGCAAATCAGTATTCATTCCAAAAAGGGAAGGAATACCATATGGATGGTGCGATGGCACTTGCCTATTCAAGACACCGCAAAACGGATAATGACGGAGCGCGCGCGAATCGGCAGTCGGAAGTCATCCAAGCAGTCGCGACACACTTATTGAAGCCGACTGGATGGTCGAAAATTCCAGCAGCGCACACGTATATGAAAGAAGAGATGAATCTCGATTTAAGTGTACGTGAAATGGCGACGGCAGGGTTATCGATTGCCTTGATGTCAGAACGAAAACATTATGAAATCGAGGCGGTCAGTCAGCGACTGAATGGTATTTTCTATGATTTACCGAACGAGAAGGCGTTGCAAGAACTACGTGATCGCCTTGATACGACGTTTTATGGCACCTTGAAGAACTAAAGGGGAGGGGTTTCCTTCCGGTCATTGCGGGTATAAATTGATGTACGTTGCTCCTTTGGTGGATCGTTTTAGGTCATCTCCGAAATCGATGATTTTTTGGACATGACATGATTGCGTTCCACGAAGGTGACTAACTTATCGAGGAGGGACCCCCCATATGAAAGTACTAGTCGTAGGTGCATCCGGTACGATTGGAGCGCGCGTCGTCAAATCGCTTGCCAAGGGTCATCAGGTCACGGTCATCGTTCGTCACGAACATCTGGTGGAACGATTCGAAAAACTCGGTGTCAAGGCGCATTACGTCGATATCGAAACAGAACTCGAAAAAGTCATTGAGCACGGAGTCGCGGGACAGGATGCAGTCATTTGTGCGGCGACCGCAGGAGTAGATGGCGAAGCAACGGAAATTGAACTGCTGGATCGAACAGTCGCCCTAAAAACGATCGATGCAGCAAAAAAAGCGCGTGTGCGTCATTTCGTACTATTGAGTGCGTATGGTGCAGATCGACCTGAGCAATTCAAGAAAGATGTCTATCCGTTCTATGCTGCCAAGAATGCAGCAGAGGAGCAGATTGAACATAGTGGTTTGACGTATACGATCATCTGTCCGGTTGCGATCACAACAGGTGAAGGGCGTGGCTTAATTGAAGCCGATGAAGATTTGAAAGACACGAAGGACGCGACGATTTCGGAAACGGATGTCGCATCGATTCTCGTTGCTTCTGTCGATAATCGATCGGTATTCAATCGACGTCTAGAGGTCAAGGAAGGGAAGACATCCTTGAACGAAGCTTTAGGGGGAACCGATGCAGTCGGTAGCGTCAAAGATAACCGCCAGGTCAAAAAACAATTACCACGCTTTAACTAATCATTCAAAGAGCGTATCTAAATAAAATGAAGCGAACTCTTTTCTGTATACAAATCAGAAGAGTTCGCTTTTTTGTTGATAAAAGAAGACAGTTGAAAAGAGGAAGTCTGCTACACTTAACGAAGAAGGAGGGGATTAGATGTGAAAAAAATGTTGATCTATCTGATCCTAGCGATCGCTATCATCGGCATTGCCTATCAAGGTTATCAAACATACGATACGAAGCAAAAGAAAGTGGAACAACAACAAAAACAAGCAGCACAAGGTGGTTTAGAAGTAGGGATGAAAGCTCCGAATCTTTCCTTGCGTCAAGAAGGAAAAACAATTGATCTAGACGAAATCAATCATGATGTCTTTGTCATTAATTTTTGGGCGACGTGGTGTCCACCTTGCAAACAAGAGATTCCAGAACTAAATTCCTTTGCACGACATACGAATATACCGGTCTATGGCATCAATGTCACAACATCGGAGCGGCGTGTTTCAGATGTTGCCGATTTTCTGAAGCAGACACCTGTTGAATATCCCGTTTTGTATGATCGAATAGGAAACTCAGAAGACGCTTATCGTCTCGTAGCGATGCCAGCAACCTATGTATTAGATCGTAAAGGAACGATTCTTGCAAAACATGTCGGTCCTGTGACGGAAAAGATGTTAATAGAGATGGTGAAACGAACAGGAGGATGACAATGGAACTCCTATGCGACAACTGCTCCTTTCAACAAACATTTCAACTCGGTCAGCTGGATGGATGGCCGACATTTCCGGCTGTTTTGACGCAAGGAGTGGAAGCGTTCATGACAGGCCTTCCGCTTTGGTTTGTACCGTCGATGCATGAACCCGTCTTACAGCGAACGTATGTAGACGACTGGAATCGTTTTCGCTTGATCCAGAACTATCAGCTATATCAAGCAGAAGTATCGGATGACTGGGTACCGTATCAGTTGGACTTATATCATTGTCCAACCTGTCATCAATTCTCAAATCGCTTCTGGTGCGCTCTATTCTTGCAATCGGATGTCGTACAGCCGCAGTATGCATGTCCAAACGATCAAACGATATTAGAACGCATCGAAATATCTGATATCCATCAGTATTCTTGCCCGTCGTGTAGTCACTATTCCTTATATGTTCGTCGTTAAAGCGAAAAAGCCATCCGTTTCATGAAGGACTGATGAGAGAAATTTTTCTCTATAGTCAATACATGATACCGAATGGCTTTTTATCGATCATCAGCCCATTTGCCGAAACGAAAACGTTTGAAAGGAAGAGGGTGATGAATTGCTGACATCTAGCGTATAAGTCGTGCCGTCAAAAATAATTGTATCGCCTAATCTTGCTTCAGGTGGTAAATAACGTCGTGGAATGAAGCTTGAACCATTTTCCCACAGCAGAACGGCATATTTACCATCAAGTCGCTCCAGCGTACCACGTTTGATCATATTAACTCCTCCCACAATTACATCGAAGTCGTTCCTCGGTCGAACAAGAACGTACTCTCTCTCTATCATTCTCTGTAATTTTTATTCTTATGTTTGGTATATTCCCAGTTCGTTTCATCTTTACACATGATTCTTTAAAAAAACGTGATTCCAAGCCGTTTTCGTCGTAATTCGGACGTATTTAACAGGAAATAAAAGAGATAATGGTCAGAAAAAAAGATCCGATATGTCATATCGGACCTCTAATATGAAATAGACTCAAGAAGCGAGAGACTGTTTTGTTTCTATTTTTGTCGGACGAAGAAAGGCAAGTAAGAACGTAAAGAACGGTGAAAGAACTAAAAAGAATGCGAACGGAACGTATTCTATTACCGGAACACCTAGTGTTGAAGCAAAGAAAGCTCCAGAAACGCCCCACGGAATGAGTGGATTGACGAGTGTTCCTCCATCCTCGAGTGATCGAGAGAGGAATCGCGGATCAATCTGACGTTCTTCAAAAATCCGTTTAAACGCTTGACCTGGCAAGAGAATTGACAAGTATTGTTCTCCAGCCATTACATTGACACCGATGGAAGATAGGGCAACAGCAGAGATGATACTTCCGTCGCGTTTGAGTCGTGAAACGGTCCGCTCAATGACGACATCGATGACGCCGATTCCGCGCAAAACACCGCCGAAAGCGAGCGCGAGCATGACGAGTGAAACGGACCACATCATCGATTGCAAGCCACCCTTACTGATGATTGCTGCGACAGTTTTACTAGAAGATTCTAGTTTTAAACCATTTTGAATGACGGCCATCCAGTTTGAAATGTCCCAATTTCCTTGGACGAGACCTGTCAATAACAGACCACTCAAGACACCGGCTACGAGTGTCGGGATGACCGGCATCTTACGCAACGCTAGAACCATGACAAGTATAGGAGAAAGTAGCGTCCATGGTGATAGATGGAACAAACGAGCTAATTCTTGTTGAGTCGTTTGAACAACAGTTGAATCGACCGTGCCGCTACTACGTCCAAAGATGAAGAATAAGATGAACGTAATCGTGATGGCAGGAATCGTCGTTCCCATCATGAAACGAATATGATCAAATACGGAAACGTTAACGATTCCCGGTGCGAAGTTCGTCGTATCCGACAAAGGTGACATCTTATCTCCAAAACATGCACCGCTGATGATAGCGCCTGCCGCAAGTGCCGGATTGACGCCTAATGCGATCGCGATGCCCATCAAGGCAACGCCGACCGTACCGATCGTCGTAAATGAGCTTCCTGTAAAGGTCGAAACGACCATTGCAATCAGAAGAGCGCTCGGTGCGAACCAAGTCGCCGAGAGTGTAGATAAACCAAAGTGAAGAAGGGTCGGCACTGCGCCACTCATCATCCATACCGCAATCGTCATACCGACGAGTAACATGATGAGGATCGGTTTGATCGCTTCCCGAATGCCTTGGATCATATGATGTTCAACGTCTTCGAACTTAAAACCGCGGTAAACGGCATATCCTGAGACAAAAATAAGACTGGACAAGATGGCAAGATGCGGTTCGGCTTTAGCACCGAATAACGCGGACAATAAGATGATGATGCTGATTCCTAGGATAGCTGCGGATTCACGGAATGACATGCGCATGCTTCCACCTCCTTAAATGAATATGGATATATGGTAGTTCTCTGTTACTAACACGCTTTTATGCACAAAAGCAATGAACAAACGTAATCTTAACGAATAATACCGTTGGCGTCAACTATAAGAGATTCTCCAATAAACCAGAAAAAAACATAAATGTGACGTTTTTTTGTCGTAAACGCTTTCTTTTTTGGTTCGAATCTTGCACAATAGGAAGTATCAAATGACATTTTTGTGAACGATGAGGAGGATACATATGTTTACACTGATTTTCGTAGTAGTCGTCGCTATCATGGGTGCAGGCGTATTTGGGATTGATCATCTCGTAGCGCAACGTGCTGAAAAGCGTTAAGTGGATGAAGACAAAAGAAGCGTTGAAGGGACTGTCTTATAGAAGACAATCGCTTCAACGCTTCTTTTTTTATGTAAAAACTAATAAAAATTCAATTGACAGTATAAATATACATATGTTTAAATCGGTATAACATTCTTTGAAGAGGAGCGTACAGCTATGAAATGTACCATCATCGGAGCAACAGGATATACCGGAATTGAGCTAGTTCGGCTACTAGAAGCACATCCCTCATTTGAAATCGTCTGTTTGATGAGTGATTCGATGGCAGGAAAATCGATGAATGAGTTATTCCCATTCATGAATAAAAAAACATACTCTCTTTTATCTTCCTTTTCGGTGGAGCATCTGACGAAAACAGAGACAGATCTGGTGTTCTTGGCGACACCGAGTGGAATCTCGAAACATTACTTAGAACAACTTCAAAACTGGTCTGGTTATGTCATCGATTTGAGTGGTGATTTGCGACTACCGTCTGAATCGTATGAAGCTTGGTATGACAAGGAACCAATAGATGTACATTTACAACAAAAAGCGACTTATGGTTTACCAGAATGGAATCGTCAAGCTATCACAGCAAGCAAGTGGATTGCGAATCCAGGCTGTTACGCGACAGCAGTTTTGCTTGGACTAACACCATTCTTAAAAGAGAAAAAAATCGATCCATCTCAAATCATCATTCAAGCTTCTTCTGGTCTGACGGGAGCAGGGAAAACGTTGACGGCACAAACGCATCATGTCCATTCAAGCGAAAACGTTCGCTTGTATAAAGTGAATCAGCATCAGCACATCCCGGAAATTGAGCAGGCGCTTTTCGAATGGACCGGATCATCGCATCCGATTACGTTCTCGACTCAACTACTACCGATCAATCGAGGCATCATGGCGATTATGACGGTTCAGCCGTTGATCGATTTATCGGAAATGGAGTGGCGATCTTGGTTGACTGATCAGTATGCAACGGAACCATTCGTCCGAATCCAACAGGCTGATCCGGAAATCAAGTCCGTCGTAGGTAGTAATCACTGTGATTTGACCGTATATAAGGATGAACGGACAGGGCGCCTTACCATAGTCTCGGTCATCGATAACATGCAAAAAGGAGCTGCTGGACAAGCCGTTCAAAATGCCAACATTCTAGCAGGATTTGATGAGATGTCTGGTTTGACCCAACAGCCGATCTATATTTAAACACTTTGAGATGAAAGAGGAGGAGCGCCTGTGTGGCAAGTACAAGTAGAGACCCCATTGACGATTACGACACCGAAAGGATTTCAAGCATCAGGGGTACACGTGGGACTAAAACGAAAGAGGAAGGATCTTGGTTTGATTTGGTGTGAGGAAGGGGCAAGTGCCGCGGCTGTCTATACGACGAACCAAGTCCAAGCAGCACCGATTACTGTGACGAAGCAAGCACTACAGGCGTCACAAGGACGCATTCATGCCGTCCTCGTCAACAGTGGAAATGCGAATGCCTGCACAGGAGAACTAGGTCTATCACATGCGTACACATCACAACAAGCATTAGCGACACACTTCGGAATCGCTCCTGAACAAGTCGCCATCGCTTCGACTGGGATCATCGGTCAACCGTTAGCGATTGATACGTTACTAGCGGGCATTCCACAGTTGGCTCCAGGGCAGGATGACGCGTCAGCCGATTCGTTTGCGCATGCGATCCTGACGACCGATACCGGTACGAAAACAGCTGGTCAACAATACATGCAAGGAGATATCCAAATTTCGGTCTGTGGCGTGGCGAAAGGCTCAGGGATGATTCATCCGAACATGGCGACGATGCTTGGTTTCTTGACGACCGATGCAACGATTGAACCAGATGTCTTACAGACACTGTTGCGCCGGACGATTCATCGGACGTTCAACTGCATTACCGTAGATGGAGACAGTTCGACAAATGACATGGTCATGATTTTAGCGAGCGGAGCTGCAGGAGGAGCAACGATCGTTGAAGGCACAGACGAAGCATTGGCATTTGAGCAAGCGATTGAAACGGTTTGCCAAGATTTAGCGAAACAGATTGCGCGGGACGGGGAAGGCGCGACAAAGTTGATCGAGGTGACGGTAGCGGGGACAGAAACGGATGAAGTGGCACGAATGATCGCCAAACAAGTCGTCGGGTCGTCACTCGTCAAGACAGCCATCTTTGGGGAAGATGCGAACTGGGGACGAATCATCGCTGCTGTCGGAAGTATCAAAGAGCCGCTCGATGTATCAAACGTTGACATCAAAATCGGTTCGCAGTGGGTGTTGCGACAGAGCATGCCTGTCTTATTCGATGAAGCAGTTGCGTCGCAGGAGTTGGCACAGCAGGACGTCCAAATTCATATCGATTTGCATGACGGTACAGGACAAGGGCACGCTTACGGCTGTGACCTAACGTACGATTACGTCAAAATCAATGCGAGCTATCGGACATGACGAAACGAAAAGTCATCAAACTGGGTGGTAGTGTATGGGAGCAGTTAGATGCGCGGTATTTCGAGGAATGGAAAGCATGGGTCGAAACCGGCAATGAACTATTGATCGTTCATGGGGGTGGTCCACTTCTATCGAGTTACTGCGAACAAGAGGGAATCCAACCTGTATTTCGAGATGGTGTCCGTGTAACGACGGATGGTGTCTTACTTGGGGCAAGACGCATTCTCGCCGGTGAAGTGCAATCCGGGATCGTTCAGCAATTGAATCAGGCAGGAATTTCAGCAGTCGGGATGAGCGGGTTAGACGGTGCGAGCGTCCATGGTAAAAAGGTCAAAGGACTCGGGGAAGTCGGTCAAATCACGCACATTCATCCACGATTGTTCACCGTGTTGAGTACAAATGGTTATGTGCCGGTCGTCACTTCTCTCATCACAGGAGAACAAGGTGTATTGAACAGTAACGGAGACGCGTGCGCCATTGCTGTCGCGAAGGCTTGGTCCGTCGACCGATTTGAATTGTTGACGGATGTCGAGGGTGTAAAAGTAAACGGTGACTATCAATCAGAAATCACGTCTGCAGCCATCGAAGCTGCGATAGCGTCGGGAGAAATCTACGGGGGAATGATTCCAAAGGTCGAAGCGATGATGCAGGCCACTCAGCATGGTATTCCAGAGGTCGTCATTCGATCGGGGAAAAATGCGTTAGCTGCAGGGACACGAATCAAGGAGGAATTACATGAGTGCACTACTACCCACTTATCAACGTACTGATGTGGAATTGGTCAAAGGACAAGGGTCGATCGTAGAAGATGCGACAGGAAAGACGTATCTGGATTTCATTATGGGGATCGCTGTATGCAACACAGGACACCGTCATCCTTATATTCAGCAACGGCTAGAAGAACAATTGAATCAAATTTGGCATACGTCGAATCTGTTTCAAATCGCGGGACAAGAGCGGGTCGCAAAGCGTTTGACGGAAGACAGCCATCTCAGTCATGCCTTCTTTTGTAACAGTGGTGCGGAAGCGAACGAGGCGGCATACAAACTTGTTCGAAAATGGACAGGAAAAACGGAAGTCGTCACGTTCAAACAATCGTTCCATGGTCGGACATTTGCGATGATGGGCGCAACAGGACAGGAGAAAATCAAAGTGGGATACGGGGAGATGGTGAATGGCTTCAAACATCTACCGTTTAACGAGATGGAGAGTCTATCAGCCATTACGGAGGAAACGGCTGCCGTATGGCTCGAAATCATTCAAGGAGAGGGCGGGGTCGTCGTCGCCGACGATGCGTGGCTTGAGGCTCTAATGAAGCAGGCGCAACGTTACGATGTCAAAATCATCGTCGATGAAGTGCAGACTGGCATTGGTCGGACGGGCTCTCGTTTTGCGTTTGAGCAGACGCCACTCGTACCGGATATCATCACTCTTGCGAAAGGGCTTGGAAGTGGCCTCGCGGTTGGTGCGCTACTCGCAACGGAAGAGGCAGCGGAAGTGTTCACGCCGGGATCGCATGGTTCGACCTTTGGTGGGAATCCACTCGCGATGACAGCTGCGGAAGCAACACTTGAACTCTTGTTAAGTGACACTGTCATGGTAGACGTTCAAGGAAAAGGCGAATTTTTGAGACAGCAATTAGAGCAAAAGCTACCTAAATCCATCGTTCGCTCTGTTCGCGGACGTGGCTTGATGATTGGTATCGAGTGTGTAATGCCTGTTGCACCGCTGATTGACGCCTTACGTGAGAATGGTCTTCTCGTCGTATCGGCTGGTCCTCATGTCATTCGCTTATTACCATCGTTGTTCGTGACGGAACAGGAACTCATGCACGCCATCGAAAAAATACAACTCGTTTGTCAACAGGAGGTCATCGTATGAAACAGTCCGGAAAACTAACGCTTGCGAACGGAACGACGTTTACCGGTTCGTGGCACGGAACAGCTCCAGTCAAAGGAGAAGTCGTCTTTTTCACTGGAATGACAGGATATCAGGAAGTCTTGACGGATCCGTCTTATCAGGGGCAAATTCTTGTCTTCACATACCCGTTGATTGGTCAATACGGTATTCAAGCGGAGGCGTCAGAAAGCAACCAGATTCAAGTCGCTGGTGTCATCGTCCAAACGTTGGCTGAGGACGGGGAAGGAACATCACTCGCGAGCTGGTTGGACGAAGCGAATGTTCCGATTTTGTCGGGAGTCGATACGCGTTCCCTTGTGCATCTATTACGGACAGAAGGCGACCAATTCGGAGACATGATGCAAGTGGATATGGCAGTCACTGAGTCAATCGACACAGCATACATCGCTTCCGTATCGACGACTTCAAACATCGAATATGTACCAGAAGTCGAACAGGGACACATCGTTTGTATCGATTACGGCGTGAAACAATCGATGATCGATGCTTTGCTTGAACGCCATATGCGTGTCACGGTCGTGCCATATGATACGACACCGGAACAGATTCAAGCGCTGGTCCCAGATGGTCTACTGTTTTCCAACGGACCTGGTGATCCAACACAACTGGATCCATTTCTTTCAGGAATCCGTGAACTAGCGACGAGCTATCCGACACTTGGTATTTGTATGGGACATCAGGTTCTCGCTCATGCCTTCGGTTGTACCTTATTAAAACAACATCACGGGCACCGTGGGGCGAATCATCCGGTGCGTCATCTAGCATCCGGACAAGTGTTCATGACGTCTCAAAATCATGGTTATGCCGTTGATGTAAAAAGTATCGAAGCGTCTGAGATGGAACTTGCGTACGAACACATCAATGATGGATCCGTTGAAGGATTGATTCATCCGGTACTACCGATCATGACAGTCCAATTTCACCCAGAAGCGAGTCCAGGACCGACAGAGGCGATGGTCGTCTTCGATCAATTCGTAAATAGCGTATTACATCAGGAGGTAGCATATGTGGGATAAACAGAAAGTACTCGTCATCGGTTCGGGTCCGATCGTCATCGGGCAAGCAGCAGAATTTGATTATTCCGGCACACAAGCCTGTCAGGCGCTTCGAGAAGCGGGATGCGAGGTCATCTTAATGAATTCGAATCCGGCTACTATCATGACGGATCCGAGCACGGCAGATCATGTCTACATTGAGGCGATGACTCTTGAAAAAGCAACGGCCATCATCGAACAAGATCGACCGTCCCATCTCCTAGCGACGGTCGGCGGTCAAACGGCACTCAATCTTGCGATGTCACTCGAAGAAGCAGGCGTACTTGAACAATACGGTGTCGAACTTCTCGGGACTTCGCTTGAGACGATCCGAGACGGAGAAGATCGTGAACGATTCAAGCAAAAGATGATTGAACTCGCGCAACCGCTCCCGGAAAGTCAAACGATCGAATCGTTAGCAGAGCTTGAGGACTTCATGGCAGTACACGGGGTACCACTCGTCATCCGACCAGCCTTTACGCTCGGTGGAACGGGCGGCGGAATCGCAGTGACGAAGGACGAGGCACGTCTGTTAGCACAGAAAGGCTTACAAGCGAGTCCGATTTCACAGTGTTTGGTTGAAGTGAGTATCGCTGGTTATAAAGAAGTCGAATATGAAGTCATGCGTGATAGTGCAGATACGACGATCATCGTCTGTAATATGGAAAACATCGATCCCGTCGGCGTCCATACCGGGGACTCGGTCGTCTTTGCACCGATTCAGTCGATTTCGGATCGAATGAATCAACAATTGCGGACGGAAGCGCGGAAAATCGTATCGCATCTCGGTGTCATCGGTGGATGCAACATTCAATTCGCAATCCATCCGACGGAAGAACGCTATTTCGTCATTGAAGTCAATCCGCGTGTCAGTCGTTCTTCGGCACTTGCTTCCAAGGCGACGGGATATCCGATCGCAAAATTAGCGACACGTCTTGCGCTCGGTGAGCGACTCGACGATTGCATCAATCCTGTCACGAAGGAAACGATGGCGAGCTTCGAACCAACGATGGATTATATTACGGCAAAAGTGCCGTGTTTCCCATTCGATCTATTTACCGGCAGTAACCGGACGCTTGGAACACAAATGAAGGCGACGGGTGAGAGCATGGCGATGGGGAAGACGCTAGAAGAAGCGTTACAAAAAGCGTGGCGCGGTGCAGGAGTCGAGCAATCACCTCTTTATCCGACATGGATGAAAACAGCGGAAGCGGACGAGCTGTGGAAAGAAGTGATGGCTCCGACGGATCGTCGTTTGCTTGCGATGCTCGCGCTACTCGATCGCAAGGAGACGACCGTCGAAGAACTCGTTGAACAGACGAAAGTACAAGCCTTATTCGTCAAAGTACTTCAACGTCTTGTCGAGCAGAAACAAAAAATCGATTTAACGGATGAAAGTTCTCTAAAGCAAACCAAAATGATGGGCTTCACGGACGAACAGATTGCCCTTCTGACGGGTATCAGTGCTGAAAAGATCGAGCACTTACGTAAAGAAAAAGGCATCCGTCCTGTCTATCATATGATTGATACATGCGCGGGAGAGTTCAAGAGTACGACGCCTTATTTCTACGGAAACTGGAGTGGTCAAACGGAAGTCACAGCATCGACGAAAAAGAAAGTCGCTGTCATCGGTGCGGGACCCATCCGAATCGGTCAAGGAATCGAATTTGATTATTGCTCCGTTCACGCGGTACGTGCATTACAAGCATCCGGTTATGAAACAATCATGATCAACAATAATCCGGAGACCGTCTCGACCGACTTTGAAGTCGCAGATCGCCTGTATGTCGAGCCGTTGACACTTGAAGACGTCATGCATGTGCTAGAAGCAGAGGATTGCCAAGACGTCTTAGTCCAGTTCGGAGGACAAACGGGGATTGGGCTGGCGTCTGGTTTAGAGAAAGCCGGTTATCATCTTCTCGGAACAACGGCAGATGTCATCGATCAAATGGAAGACCGTGAGCGGTTCTATCAATTTTTAGATGACATCGGCGTTGATCGGATTCCGGGACAAGAAGTGGCGACAGACGAACAAATGATAGAAGTCGCAACAACGATCGGTTACCCGGTCATGATTCGTCCTTCGTATGTCATCGGAGGAAAGGGAATGCATATCATAAAGGATCAACAGCAGTTAGAAGCTATCGTTTCAGAATTATCATTCCCTGTCCTGATAGATGCCTACCTCCAAGGAAAGGAAATCGAAGTCGATTGCATTACGAATGGCACGACAACATACGTTCCAATTTTGATGGAACAATTGGAACGCGCAGGAGTTCACTCTGGAGATTCGACGATGATTCTGCCACCTGTATCGCTCAGCGTTACCGTTCAGAGCGAAATCGAGCGAATCGCACAGATGATCGGGCAACGAATGGATTATAAAGGAGCGTACAATATCCAATTCGTCTTGCATGACGATCAAGTCTACGTGCTAGAAATCAATCCGCGTGCCTCCCGGACATTACCGATCGTCGCCAAAGTAACGGGTCAACCAATCTTGCAGTGGGCAGTCCAAGCAGCGGTCGGTCAAGCGGTCGTACTACCAACGGAACAGACGAAACTTGATTTCTATGCCGTCAAAACCCCTGTTTTTTCAACGCTAAAATTACAAGGCGTCGATCCGAAAACAGGACCGGTCATGCGTTCGACAGGTGAAACGCTGCAATGGACGACAGACGGACTGGCGCTGGAGCGTTTCATTTTCGACGAGACGACGAAACGACATTTGACGACAAGAGACATCATCGTTGCTGGAGCAGATACAGAGGCTTTCGGAACAGGTGTAGCGTTAGATGAAACGATTGACTGGGCACAATGTGCGATTTTCTATTCGCACGTGACAGAAGAAAAAGCGAGTCGCGAAGCAGCGCTTGCTGCCGGGGTACAAGTTCTGACAGAACCCGAACTAGCACATTATCATCTACAAGCGACAGAAAAGTCCCCTTATGCTGTGAAGCCACTTCATACATGGACAGAGCCGATCAAGGAGGAAGTAAAATGAAGACGATGCAACAACTAAAGCATTTCTTGACGATGGCGGAACTAACGCCGGAAGCATTGACGGAGCTATTGATACTCGCAAAAGACATCAAACGACAACCGCTTAAGTATGAAGAAGTATTGAAAAATAAAAAAGTGGCCTTATTGTTTGAAAAGGCATCGACGCGAACACGTCTATCGTTTGAGGTGGGTGTTGTCGAGCTCGGTGGACATCCGATCGTACTAAGTGGAGCAGATATGCAAATCGGGCGGGGGGAGCCGCTCTCAGATACGATTCAAGTCATGAGCCGTTACGTTGATGCCCTGATGATTCGGACGTTCGGTCATGAGATCGTCGATACGCTTGCGGCACATGGTACGATTCCAATCATCAATGGATTGACGGATCTACACCATCCGTGCCAAGTCCTTGCTGACTTGCTGACGATCGAAGAAACATTTGGAACACGATCCGGAAAGATTTTGACATATATCGGGGATGGAAATAACATGGCGCATTCGCTGATGATTGGTGGAGCGCTCAGTGGAATGGAAGTCCGCATCTGTGCGCCGGCGACGTATGCTCCTGATCCACAAGTCGTCCATGAGGCACAAGTCATCGCAAAAGAAACAGGTGGAAACATCATCGTCATGACGGATCCTGAGGAAGCAGCGAGTGGTGCAGATGTCGTGTACACGGATGTCTTCGCGAGTATGGGACAAGAGGAAGAAGCGACGATGCGTCTGCAAGCATTTGGAGGATATCAGGTTAACGCCAATATCATGGATCAAGCAAATGATAAAGCCATTTTCTTACATTGCCTTCCGGCGCACCGCGGGGAGGAAGTCACGGCAGACGTCATCGATGGCAAGCAATCTGTCATCTTCGATCAAGCCGAGAATCGTCTCCATGCACAAAAAGCGTTACTCGTTACATTACTTGGATAATCCTAAAAGACTCGGTCGCCAATTTGACGACCGAGTCTTTTAATTGATGAAAGTTAATCATAATGACGGCGGGCTAATCGTTCCTCGTGTTCTTTTTTGACTTGTCGCTTATTTTTTTCGTGCAGACGTTTCATGAACGGTGTCGTTTGCCAGGACGGAGCCCAGTCGGACTCTTTTCCAGCACGGAGGGCGAGAATATAATCATAGCTCTGATGAAGTCGTTCAATCATCTCCGTTCGGACATCACAAATGTGACCGTGTCCGGGAATCAAGAGTTTGACTTCATATTCATAAATGAACGACTCGAGTAACTCGAGCGTCGTCAAATACTCAGAGGAATCGTGTTCGATCAAGGGAATTTCAACATCGGAAGCATAGTCGCCGCAGACTAACAAGTGGAGTGGCATGACGATGAAGGAAAGGTGAGTCGCTTCATGACCGGGTGTCAAAAAGAAGATCAGCTTCGTCTGACCAATCGTCAAAATCGTCTCAGACTCATGAATGACATGTGTCACGTCTGGGAAAAGGACGGGGGAATCGATGTAAAATTCATCATTAAAATCTTGGACGGCTTTTAGCGCTTCCTGTCGGTCGACATCGATGAACGGTTTCGAAGCGATGACGATGGCATCCGTAAAGGCATAGGCACCTAAAATATGATCAAAATGAGCATGCGTATAGACAACGTATAATGGTCGTTCGCGACGTATGATTTCGACATCTCGACGAATCGTTGCAATCTCATCGGGCAGCCAGCCAGGGTCGACGACGATCAGACAATCAGGCGTCTCGATTAATGTCGACGTCGTTTTCATGAGTGTACTTTGATAAATCGTCACGCCAGGCATTTTCATCTGAATCATACGAATCCTCCTTTACGAATCTCTATCTATATCGTTGTATACCCATAAATTCGTTGAAATCATCAGCAGAAAAAATAAAAAAAAGACGACTCGCACGTCGCGAGTCGCCTGCCCTCTAGAGGGAAATGGTCCTAGACCTATGTTATGTCATAATTGGAGCGGGTGAAGAGAATCGAACTCTCGTCATCAGCTTGGAAGGCTGAGGTTTTACCATTAAACTACACCCGCGTATTGGCTACATGAAATATAGTAGCATAGCAAAGAGCGCATTTCCATAACTTTTATGAAAAAAAGCAATTTCTTTTAAGATTCGGTGTACAATAATACTAGTTAATCGTTTCCAATGGTAATCTTGATTTGCAATATGGGTAAAGTTGGGTAGAGGAGAGAGTGTCTGGTGAATGAAGTGCGAGTTTGGAGCGAACAGCCGATGGGAAAAGGATGGGAAGCGATTTGCCACCACCAATTCGATCGTCATCGCTTATTGATAGGAGAGTGGTTCCATAACGTAGGTGTACTTGCTTTTTCCATCAATCAAGATGCGGATTTGCTACCGGATGTCCTTCCAAACACATTCGATCTGCCGCTCGTCTCGGAACGTGTGCAACGCGTCATTGCAGCATACGCGCCTTTTTCTGTACAATGTCTCAAGATACATCTTGAGACGAAGGACGGAGTGGTTCCGTACTATCTTCTCAATCTCTTATCTGTCAGTCGGATCGAACATCTACATACGACGGATGTATTCCGTCCGGTCCCGAGACGACGCGTCTATTTTTTGACAGAGCGACGAATCAGCGATTCAATTTGTCCGCACCATCTCATGCGGGATGAGCGAACACATCGCATGTTCGTCTCTGCTCAACTCGCTCGACAATTCGAGCGCATGGCTGTGACGGGTATCCGCTTTGAAGAGATACAACGAATGGAGGAATTCAAATGAAACAGTACACAGTCGATCATTGGATCACACTAGAATATCCAAAGGTATTTGAATATCAAGAAGAAGAGACATACGTTAGTTTTTATTCGACGGACGAAAATGCAATGGGAACGCTTCAATTATCTATTTATGAGTCCGATTCAGAAGAATTGACACCGTATGAAGCAGCGGAACAAGAAATCAATCTGTTAGTGGAAGAGTTTGGCATCGAACTAACAGGAGCACTTGAAGTCCGCCGTAATTCAACAAAAGAAGCATTGCTCGCAGTAGACGGGAAAGAAGAAGATATCTTCTTACGTATCTATGCGTATTCTGACGGAGAACGGCTAGTTCTATTGACGTACTCCGCAGAACGCGAGACGCTTGAAATCGAGGAAATCGAAGCAATGATTTCTTCACTGACTTGGATTCAATGAGAAAAACGATAGATATAAAAAGGCAGCGGATCGCAAGGATTCGCTGCCTTTTTTTGTATCGATCGGTGCGGCTTAAGAAGAATGAGAAGATGAGCGTGTAGTTGCAGGGTTGACTTGTTTATTCAACCAGCTCGCGATATCTGCGAAAACGCGGATACGTTCGAACTCATGGAAGAGTTCGTGGCGTAATCCTTTATAAATCGTCAGTTGTACGGCATCGACACGGACACGGTTGTACATATCGAACAGGTGGTGGATACCTTTTCCGTCGAATGCGACCGCGTCATCGCCACCCGCAATCAACAAGAGCGGTAAATGTCGCGGGTGCTGATAGATGGAGGCAAGTGCGTTGACGAGTTTCGTTGCGTGCAAGAGTTCATGGAAGAAACCGAGTGTGACCGTTTGACCGGATAACGGATCTTCATCATAGCGCATGACGGATTGTGGATCCGAAGAGAGCCAGGCATTTTTCGATAGTGCCGGGAAGAAACGTAGATTATAGCGTCCGAAGACCAGCTGTCCGAAACGTTCAGCAAGATGTGTAGAAGAAAGCTGATTGATTTGGCGTTCGACGAGCTTTTCGCTGATGTTACCGAGTAAACCTGTACTCGTCGGAGGGCCGCTCGCGATGATTCCTGCTACCGTGTGACCGAGTGTTTGACCAATCCGGCGAGCGATCAACGAACCAAAACTGTGACCGAAAATGAATACCGGTAACGTCGGGTAACGTTCTTTGATGTCAGAGACGAGTTCTTCTGCGTCCTGCATCAATTGATTAAAACCTTGATTCGGTTCAAGATGACCGAGTGTCCCGCGCTGTGCTGCTTGAGTTCCGAAACAGCGTAAATCTGCGATGATCGTGTGGTAGTGATGCGCATAGAGGAATTCTGCGAATTCTTCATACCGTGCGCCATGCTCCATCATCCCGTGAAAGACGATCACGACTCCTTTAGGGTCATGTGCTTCGAGACTATGCAATGTCGTAGTATAGCCGTCAGAGGCTATCCAATGTGAATGATCAATCGTCATGTAACTCATCCTCTCATCAAGAAAGTCCGAATACCTGTCCGTCTTCCGAAACGCCCATATGGAAGGCAGCAGGAACTGCGGGTAATCCCGGCATCGTTAATACATTCCCAGTCAATGCAACGATGAATCCTGCACCAATCGATGGACGGATTTCACGGACTGTAATCGTGAAGTCTTCGACACGACCATACCGAGCAGGATCATCTGTTAAAGAAAATGGTGTTTTCGCCATACAAATCGGTAACTCATTCAATCCCATCTCCGTACACCGTTCGAGTTCGCGGAGGGCTTTGTCTTCAAAATGAACGTCGGCTGCACCGTAGACACGTTTTGCGATTCGCTCGATTTTTTGACGAAGCGGCAACTCATCAGGATACAGCGGACGGAACTGGCTTGGTTCCTCAAGTGCCTGCATGACTTCCGCGACGAGTGCTTCACCACCGGCGCCCCCTTTACTGAAGACCTCGCTTTCCGCGACACGAATGTTCCGTTCCTGACACCATGTCAAGATCATGTTCCGTTCGGCTTCCGTATCGGTGAAGAAACGGTTCAAGGCAACGACAGCAGGTACACCAAATAAATTCATCGTCTCGACGTGTTTTTCAAGTAAGGCAAGTCCGTCCGTTAGGGCAGCGAGGTTTTCTTCGCTAAGTTGTGTTTTGTCTACACCACCATGCATCTTCAAGGCACGCACTGTAGCGACGATGACGACGGCATCTGGATGGAGTTCGCCGATACGAGATTTGATGTTAAAGAATTTCTCAGCTCCTAAGTCAGCGCCGAATCCCGCTTCCGTGACGACGTAATCACTTAACTTCAATGCGGTTTGTGTAGCAATCAAAGAGTTACAGCCGTGTGCGATGTTCGCGAATGGTCCGCCATGAATCAATGCCGGTGTTCCTTCGACGGTTTGAACGAGGTTCGGACGGAACGCATCTTTTAGAAGCAACGTCGCAGCTCCTGATGCTTGAATATCCTTGACCGTAACCGGCTGTTGATCGTACGTATACGCAACGACAATGCGGCTCAGTCGTCGTTCGAGATCCGTGATCGAATCGGCGAGGCAAAGAACAGCCATGATTTCAGAAGCAACCGTGATATCGAAGCCATCTTGACGCGGTACGCCATGCGCAGGACCGCCGAGACCAATCGTGACTTGGCGTAGGGCACGGTCATTCAAATCAAGGACGCGTTTCCAGACGATACGTCGTGGATCAATACCAAGAATGTTCCCTTGATGCAGGTGATTGTCGAGCAAGGCACTGATCGTATTATGGGCAGAGGTGATTGCATGCATATCACCTGTGAAATGGAGATTGATCTCCTCCATCGGCAATACTTGGCTATATCCACCTCCACACGCACCACCTTTTAATCCCATCGTCGGACCGAGCGAAGGTTCCCGTAAACAGATCATCGTCTTATGCTTTGCACGGTGCAGTGCCTGTCCGAGCCCGACGGTAACGGTTGATTTTCCTTCACCGGCAGCCGTCGGGTTAATGGCGGTGACGAGAATCAATTTACCATCGGATTTCGTTGCCAACCGGTTCAGCAGCCCGTCTGTCAACTTCGCCTTATACTTTCCGTACGTATCAAAATCCTCTTCTTGCAAACCAATCCGATCCGCAATTTCTCGAATGGGACGTAAAACGGTTTGTTGTGCGATTTCTAAGTCTGAACGAATGGTCTTTTCCATGGTATCGACTCCCTCTTTGATTGGATCTCTCTTTTTTCTAATAGTAGCGTATCTAGTACGAACGCGCCAAAGGAAAACGTTCAATATTTTCCACCCAATGGGTCAAATGGTGACGTGTTCAATTGGAAAAGAAAGACGTACTGTAGAGTGGAGGAGGGATGAAACAATGACATCTGGACAAAAGAAGTGGAAACGCGGTCTTGATTTTTGGCTCTTCGTCGGACCGGTCTTTCTTGTATTCGCAGTGATCGTACTTGTACCGTTTTTCAATGGCGTCATGTATTCGTTCACGGATTGGAACGGTGTGACGGGAGAATTGAATTGGATCGGCTTTGATAATTATGTCCGTCTCTTTACGAGTGATGAACAGTTCCAGCAGTCATTTTGGCTGACGACACGTTATACGATCGTTGCCGTCATCTTAACGAATGTCGTCGGTTTCATTTTGGCATTCTTACTGACACAAAATATTCGGACACGTAATTTCTTACGGACGATTTTCTTTATGCCGAACTTGATCGGCGGGCTGATCCTTGGATTCGTCTGGCAGTTCATCTACGTCAAAGGATTCGCATCGATCGGCGAATTGACAGGGTGGAGTCTATTTGAACTTCCGTGGTTGGGAGATGCACGGACAGGGTTCTGGGGGATCGTCATCGTCTCCATTTGGCAAGGTGGCGGTTACATCATGGTCATCTATATCGCAGCTTTGCAGAACGTACCACAAGAGTTGATTGAAGCAGCCAAAATCGATGGTGCCAACCGATTCTCGACGTTACGGAACATCACGTTGCCACTCATCATGCCGTCCGTCACGATTTGTCTCTTCTTGACGATTTCGTGGTCTTTCAAGTTATTTGATACAAACTTATCACTGACGAATGGTGGACCATTCAAATCGACTGAGATGCTTGCCTTGAACATCTATAAAGAGTCCTTTACGAACAATAACTTAGGGCTTGGATCGGCAAAAGCAGTCGTATTCTTCGTGATTGTCGCGGCGATCACCGTCACCCAAGTCTATCTGACGAAAAAACGGGAGGTGGAAGCATGAGTACGGCACAACCGTTACCAACTCCACAAGAGGAGAAACCGAAACGTTCTAAACAGAAAAGAAGTCGCTACTCTTTACGTCTTGGAACAGTGGAACTAGCCGCCTTATTGATGGGACTTCTATACATGATTCCGTTTTATTATGTCATCTCGAATTCATTCAAAACGCGAGGGGACATCTTTACGAATACATCAGGTCTGCCGAAAGAGTGGATGACTTCTAACTATTCAGCAGCGTGGGAAGCAATGAATTTCGGAAAAGTCTTTTTAAATTCCGTCATCATTACTGTCGGCGCAAATGCGATCATTGTCATCTTTTGTTCAATGGCAGCTTGGAAACTCGTCCGGACAAAAACACGATTATCGACGATCATCTTCTTCTTGTTCGTTGCAGCGATGATTATTCCATTCCAATCGATCATGATTCCTTTATCGAAGCTATCTGGTGATCTTGGATTACAGAATAGTTATTGGGGTTTGATTTTGATGTACCTCGGTTTTGGTTCAGGGCTATCGATCTTCCTGTATCATGGATTCATGAAGTCGATTCCTGAAGAGATCGAAGAGGCGGCAATCATTGATGGTTGTTCACAATGGGGCGTATTTTGGCGCATCGTCTTCCCGTTGCTTAAGCCGATTACAGTGACGATCGTCATCTTGAATACGCTGTGGATTTGGAACGATTTCTTGTTGCCATCACTCATGTTACGAGACGTCGATTTACGGACGATTCCTCTCGCGACGTTCTATTTCTTCGGGCAATATACGAAACAATGGGACTTGGCTCTTGCTGGACTCGTGCTTGGGATTATTCCGTTGCTGTTATTCTTCTTCGCCTTGCAAAAACAGATTATCCAAGGAATTACGAGTGGATCGATCAAATAATTTTTGTAAGCGCGTTCTCGCTTCTGCGAGAACGTTTTTTTATGTTTAGCGCGTCAGATTTATCTGACAACTTTTATTTTTTTTTGAAAAAAAGACTTTTCAAACGCTTGCTACCTGTTGTACGATGTTCTCAATTCAATTGTAACAACGACGTTGAAGGGAAGAGTAACACCTTGTACGACCGTATAGCGAGCTGGGGATGGTGAGAGCCCAGTCGGAAGCAAGATGCGAAGAACCTCCCGGAGTCGCTACCCGAACCCGAATGTCAGTAGGCGTAGCCGGAGTTGCCTGTCCGTTATCATAAGGCCGAAGATGAAGTGATTCGTCTTTTGAGTGAGCAACATCGTTGCTAACATGGGTGGTACCGCGGAACCGAGTCTTTCGTCCCATATTCTTGGGAAAGAAGGGCTCTTTTTTATGGCTTCTTTTTCAAAACACAATTGAGGAGGAACACCACCATGACAACACTCGTATCGATGAAACACACACAGGAAGCTATCACACTTGTAAAGAAACGCTTTGAAGAACGCTTTTCGACAACACTCGGATTGACACGTGTCGAAGCACCATTGTTCGTAGAAAGTACACTCGGTGTCAACGATCATCTTAACGGCGTAGAGCGAATCATTCGCTTCGATGCACTAGACCACACGGCAGACCTTGAAATTGTTCAATCCCTTGCGAAGTGGAAGCGTCAAGCGCTCCATACGTACGGATTTGAAGCAGGAGAAGGATTATACACGTTGATGCATGCGATTCGTCGCGATGAGATGCTGGATGCGACACACTCCATTCACGTCGATCAGTGGGACTGGGAACGGATCATTACGAAAGAACAACGGACGAGTGCTTATTTACAAGAAACGGTACAAGCGATCTATGCAACGATTCGCCAAGTCGAACAAGAAGTCGAAGCGGAGTATGGTATTTCAGCAATCTTACCGGAAACGATTCATTTCATGACAACACAAGAGTTAGAGGATGCGTATCCGACACTTTCGACGAAAGAACGTGAAACAGAAGTCACGAAAGCATATGGTGCTGTTTTCCTCATGCAAATCGGTGGCGCACTGGCTTCAGGTGAGAAGCATGATGGTCGAGCGGCAGACTACGATGATTGGACACTCAACGGTGACATTTTAGTACACCATCCAGAAATCGGAGCATTCGAATTGTCTTCAATGGGGATTCGCGTTGATCGTGAAGCGTTGTTGAAACAGGCGGCGATTGCTCAAGAAGAAGATAAATTGGCATTCCCGTTCCATCAAGGGGTGCTCGAAGAGCGTCTACCGTTAACGATGGGTGGAGGAATCGGTCAATCCCGCATGGCGATGTTCTTATTGAAGAAACGTCACATCGGTGAAGTCCAAGCTTCTGTTTGGTCAGAAGAGACGCGTAAAAGTCTTCGAGCGGAAGGTATCCACTTGCTTTGACATATATATAGTAAGAAAGCGTCAAAACATGACGATTATAAAGCGAAGAACCTACTTTCAAGATGAAAGTAGGTTCTTCTTTTTTGAGTTCGTACGACCTCAGGCGGAGGAAAGGTGTGTCAATTCTTGATAGAATGGGGATAACAATAAATAAGAAAGAGGTGAAAGTATGTCTGCTCTATTAATCGTCGGAATACTCATCCCTGTTTTATTCATAGCGTTCCTTTGGTTTAACATTAAAGGGTTACGAACGATGTGGCGGGATTATAAACAGACTGGTTCAATCGTTGCACTCGGCTTTTTCATTGTCGGAATCATTGGAATCTTCACAGGTGTCTGGACGACTCTAGTCGTCATTATTTATTATCTCCTCCGTCCAGCGAGAGGATGAACGGAGGGTTACTCGTATGTTGGAATGGTTGTTTTCGGCCGGAGAATCGAATCTCTGGCTGTTTTTAGGAATCATGATCATTGGTCTTGGAACGGAATTGATTCCAGCAGAAGTCGGATTACCGCTACTCGGTTTATATGTATCGAACGGGACAGTTAGTTGGACAGTTGCTGTTCTCGTCGGTTTTTTAGGTAGTCTGATGGGGGCGACGGTCTTTTATTTGTTAGGACGTTATGCAGGTCGTCCAATCCTTGTTCGATACGGAAAATGGTTACTGATTAAAGAAAAAGAAATTGAGCAGGGTGAGCGGATCGTTGGAAAGTACGGAACATGGTCCGCGTTATTTGGACGATTCTTCCCCGTCGTGCGCTCAGTCGTCTCGATTCCGTGTGGTCTGTTCGGTCTTTCATTCAAGCGCTATCTACTTGCTTCAAGTATTGGACTCTTTCCTGTCTCTTTCTTTTATATTTGGGTCGGGGAACGATTTGGAGTGAAGCGAGCAGAGTCGATGCTAAAAGGGCTAGAGCAGGAGTTATGGTGGATTTTAGGCGGAATCGTCGTAATCCTCGGCGGGTACATCTTGTATCGTCGCTCTAAAGCTAAACAACAGGAACAGACACAAGACGAAAAGACGAAGCAACAGAATAAATGAAAAAATGAAAAGAGCAGTGGATGAGAATCCACTGCTCTATTTTTATGTGTGAGATTCAAGCAGGAGGAAACAAGAATCGTTTCAGTGTCTTAATACGATGTTTAGGTGTCAGCAGGAGCAGTTGATCATTGCCTTCAAGAGCAGTGTCACCACGGGGAGTAATGATGTGGTCATCGCGAATGATAGCGGTGATCAAAAATTCCTGCGGTAGATCGATTTCTTGAATCGTCGTTCCGATGAACGGATGGGACATCGGTAACGTCAATTCAATGATTTCTGCGTTCGGTTTACCGATCGACATGAACTCAATGACGGTATGGATAGCAGAAGTCTGTGTCTCATTCAGTCGTAACCGTTCAGAAAGAAACGTCAACATACTCCCTTGAATCAGTGTCGATAGTAGAACCGTAAAGAAAACGATATTAAAAATCATCGATGCATTCTCGATATCGGCAACGAGTGGGTATGTCGCAAGAATGATCGGGACCGCTCCTTTTAGACCAGCAAAGGAGATAAAGACCTTCTCTTGCCACGAATAACGAAACGGTAATAAGCTAACCCAAACGGACAGCGGTCGAGCAATGAAAATCAAAATCAACGCAAGGGCAATGGAAGACAGGATGACCCGGACATCAAGCAATTGTTTCGGGAAGACGAGCAACCCGAGAACGATGAACATCCCGATTTGAGCTAGGTGCGCCATACTCATCGTAAAGCGGACGAGTGTCTGCCGGTAGACGAGTTCATGATTGCTAATGTAGATTGCTGTTACATAAACGGCGAGAAATCCACTAGCATGAAATGTATCAGCCAATCCGAAAGACAAGAAAGCAAAGGACATGAGTAAAATCGGATAAAAACTCGAGGATGATAGGTCGATTCGATTGATCAAGGTCGAGGCTGTCCATCCAATGAATAGACCGATTAAAAGCCCCATCGACATTTCCCAAACGAGTGAACCGAGTCCCATCAAGAGTGATGCTTCTTCAGGATTCGTCACGAACTCAAGGAATAAGACGGTCAAAAAGACAGCCATGGGGTCATTCGTGCCAGATTCGACTTCGAGTGTCGACCCCACCTTACGTCGAATCGGTTGTCCACTCAAGACAGAAAAAATAGCAGCAGCATCCGTCGACCCTACGATTGCACCAAGTAAAAAAGCGTTTGCCCAACTGAAGCCAAGAATGTAATGGGAGGCAACCGCTACGATGGAAGTAGCAATGAAGACGCCAAACGTTGCAAGAGAAAGCGAAGGCGCGAGTTCGTGTCGTACTTCTTTCCAGGCTGTTTGCAGACCACCTTCAAACAGAATGATGATCAGAGCAACAGTTCCGAGAAGTTGGGCAAGTTCCGCATCGTCAAATCGAATGAAACCCGTAATATCACTTCCAGCAATCATACCAAGAGCGATAAAAATCAATAGAGCAGGAATATTCAGACGACTTGATAACTTCGTCGTCCACACAGCAGCGAACAGTAGTATACCGATTAATAAAATCGTGAATTGCAAGGACATGGCATCAAACTCCTATTCATTAAAGAATCTTCTAGTTTCATGATACAACAATTCCGATAAAAAGACTCGGATAACGATTGTTCAATATTTTCCACCACACCGGACAACTTTCTCTCTCTTCATTGCAAGCGTTTTCATTTATTGTGAAGGTGTAGCACGTAAATGAAACGAAATCAGGGAGGGAATCCGAATGCGTAAAAGAAGATGGGCAGCATTACCTGTCGTCACAACGGCGATGGTCGTCGCTTTGGCAGCATGTGGTGGCGGTACATTGAATAGCGATGACTCGAAAGATAGTGGTTCAAAAGATGGTAAGACGCTCAACGTATTCCAATTCAAGGCTGAAATCGCAAAAGACATGGAAAAGATGGCAAAAGCGTATGAGAAAGAAACGGGGACGAAAGTCGTCGTACAAACGGTTGGTGGTGGATCGGATTACGGTGCTGCCCTGAAGTCGCAGTTTGCCTCTGGGAATGAACCGGATGTCTTCAACAACGGTGGCTTTACAGAAGCAAAAACATGGCAGGATAAGTTAGAAGACTTATCAGACGAAAAATGGGTCGGTGATTTAACGGATCTTGCGAAAGAGCCGATGACGATTGACGGAAAGTTATACGGCATGCCGATGAACCTTGAAGGATACGGCTTCATCTATAACAAGGATATCTTCAAAAAAGCAGGTATCACGGAACTTCCGAAAACATTGACGGAATTAACGGATGCCTCTAAAAAGTTGAAAGCAGATGGTGTGACTCCGTTCTCGATCGGATATGGAGAGTGGTGGGTTCTTGGGAACCATTTATTGAACATTCCAGTCGCGCAACAAGACGATCCAGATCAGTTCATCGCGGATCTCAACTCTGGAAAAGCGAAGTTCGAGGACAACAAACAGTTCAAGGAGTTCATGAATCTGTTTGATTTGACGATTAAGTATGGAAATAAAAATCCGTTGACGACAGATTATAATACACAAGTCACGCAGTTCGCTGAAGGGAAAACAGCGATGATCCAACAAGGGAACTGGGCACAACAATTGATCACGGACGTCAATCCGGATATCAATATGGGATTCATCCCGATGCCGATCAACGATGATAAAGAAAAAATGGATCGTCTTCCTGTCGGTGTACCCAACAACTGGGTTGTTAATAAAAACTCGAAGAATAAAGCAGAAGCGAAAAAATTCCTCGAGTGGATGGCGACATCTGATACAGGAAAAGACTACATGGTCAACAAATTCAAGTTCATTCCAGCCTTCAAATCAATCGAAGCGAAAGATTTAGGACCGCTTGCGGATGATATTCAAGCGTACTCGAAAGACGGAAAAACGATTTCATGGAACTGGTTCAAGTATCCGGATGGTGCGGTCAACGAGTTTGGAGCGATCATGCAGGCATACGTCGGTAAGCAAAAAACAGCTGACGAGATGTTGCAAGACTTCACGAAAACATGGGATAAAATGAAGAAATAAGAAGTGATTCAAAAAAACATGCCTGTTCCGATCAATTGACGGAACAGGCATGTTTTTATTATAAGAAGAACAATTGGATGAAGAAGAGCAGCGCGAATACATAAATGAGTGGATGGACGCGTTCCTTTTGGATGGCTTTCATGATCGGATAAACGATGAAGCCAAATGCAATACCGGTTGCGATGCTACCGGATAACGGCATGATCAAGATAACAAGGAAAGCCGTGAAGGCTTCACTGAAATCATCCCATGGAATTTGTTTGATGTTTTGAATCATGAAGGCACCGACTAAAATCAAGGCTGGTGCGGTAATCGCAGGAACACTCGAAATTGATTGAACGAACGGTCCGAAGATGGCAGATAATGCGAAGAGAATCCCGACCGTCACGGACGTGAGTCCCGTTCGGCCACCTGCAGCAACACCTGCTGCAGATTCTACGTAAGCAGTTGTTGGACTTGTTCCGAACAAGGAACCAGCAACCATCGCAGTCGAATCAGATAATAGGGCGCGTTCACTATTTTTCAATGATCCATCTTCTTCAATCAATCCAGCTTGTTCACCGACAGCGACCATCGTACCTGTCGTATCAAACATCGTTACGAGCACGAAGGAGAGGACACCACTGAACAGCCCGTATTGAAATACGTCTTGAATAGCGGTGAAAGGATTTGTGATGATCAATCCTTCTGGTAATGTCGGTAACGCGACGAAGGAATCCGAGAACTTCAATTCACCTGTCAAGAATGCGATCACCCCAGAGAGAATCATGGCGTAAAGGATAGCTCCTGGTACTCGTTTAATCGTCAAGATCGCGGCAACTAATAATCCGATGAGTGTGATAAGCGCTTCTGGTGATGTCAAGGCACCAATCGTAACCAGTGTATCTTCACTACCGACGAGAATCCCTGACATCTTGAGACCAAGTGAAGCGATGAAGAGACCGATTCCACCAGTGATAGCAAGCTTTAAAGTCATCGGAATGATTTCAATGAGTTTCGTACGGATCGGTGAGAGTGACAACAATAAGAAGATGACACCAGCGACGAACACGACTGAAAGTGCTGTTTGATATGGAATTTTTTCACCGACGACAAGTGTATATGTGAAGTACGCATTGAGCCCCATTCCAGGTGCGACTGCGATTGGTAGATTCGCGTAAAGCCCCATTAAGAGTGTACCGATCAATGTCGCGATGATCGTCGCAGAAAAAGCTTGGGCTTGAGGAATTCCGGCATCTGCTAAAATCGTCGGATTGACGAGCAGAATATATGCCATCGTAATGAACGTAACGAATCCAGCTTGGATTTCACGCTTTACGGTTGTTTGATGTGCGGCAAGTTTAAACATGGATAAAAGGACCACCTTCATAACAAATTGATTAAAAAACGAACATTGATGATATTATAGTAAAATTCATTCGGAATCAAGTCGAAAGAAAAAAGAATTTATTATTCGAATCCCGAAAGAGAATATCAGGAAATGATGTAAGCGGATTCAAGGTTATGATACGATTGATTACAAGAAAAAGGATGGGGGCGCCTTTTATGAAAAGTATCCGGACACGTTTGATTCGTCTCGTCGTCCTGGCGATCTTAATTCCGACGGCCCTCGCGACTTCGATTTCCTACTTGTATGTGCGGCACCAAAACATCGAACAGGCAGAACGTTCTAGCCTAAATGTGTTGACGCGGGGAAATACACAGGTGACCCATTACATAGAGGACATTCGACGTCTTTCGACGAGTTTATATGCGAACCGCTCGTTGATGAACATCATGCGAGTCGGAGCGGATCAGGAATTAGACGAATCTGATGGAGTCGTCTCGCGGGCGATGTTAGGTCTATTTTTATCTCGACAAGATATTGAGCAGTTGCATTTCGTCATCTTAAATGGTTATTCGGAGTATTCGGTCTACAACATGAAAACGACGAGTCGGGGAACGTTTGATTGGATGCAAGAAACGGATTATTTTCGATTGATGAAACAAAAAAGTGGCTGGTTGATTGACGGAGCGCACACGATTGAACCATACAATGTGCACACGATGATTCTTGATGAGAAACAAGTCGTTAGTTTTCGTTATCGAATTGATCGTGTCGAAACAGATGAACCACTCGGCTTCCTTTCGGTGGATATTCCGGTTCGGGTATTTGAACAGCAATTAAAATTGTTTGAGAATGATCCGGATGAATCGTTATGGTTGATGACCGATCAACGTGTTCTGGCACAGACTGGCGCAAAAATGAATCTACCTATCGACCAATTCACTGGACAGAGTGGAAGTCTACGTGTCGGAAAATCGTTCATCGTCTACTCGAAGACGATGACGAATGGTATCCCGCTGACACTGATCAAACGGATTCCGTATGCATCTGTCATCCAAGGGGCAAACGAGACGGCATTGATCCTCGTACTGATCGGTCTCGTTTCTCTTATCGTCATGATCATTGCCGCAAGTCTCGTTGCCATGCAGATCACGAAACCCATCAAGCAGTTGACGGCAAACGTCTGGCGAGTCGAACAGGGGGATTTATCGGCACCGTTCATTGCCACGACGAATGACGAGATTGGATTACTCAATCGTCAGTTCCAACGCATGATTCAACGGATCGATCGTTTGATTAAACGGGAATATCGGTTGGCGCTCGAAAATCGGACGAATGAGCTTCGGGCCTTACAATCTCAACTCAATCCTCACTTTCTATTTAACGCCTTACAATCGATCGGAACGACGACGTTACAGGGGGATCGGAAGATTGCATACCGCTCTATCACCGGGTTATCGCAGATGATGCGCTACTCGATGAATAATGAACAGACGATCGTAACCCTAAAACAAGAAGTCGATCATCTTCAAGCGTACATCCGACTGCAACAGCAACGTTTTCCTGAGCGATTCCGTTACATCGTAGACGTCCCGTGGCACCTCAATGACATTGAAGTGCCGAAGATGATCTTACAACCGTTTGCTGAAAACTATTTTAAACACGCCTTCCGTCAACAATTAGCAGCGACAGAAAACTATCTTGCCTACAAAGTCCGAACGGATGGCGGACGTCTCATCATTCAAATCGAGAATAGCGGTGCCGTCCTCGAAACAGGACGACTTGAAGAAATCGATCGCAAAATGCGCATGCATCGTAGTCCAGAGGATCTTGAGACGAGCGGAATCGGTCTCCACAATATCTACGAACGTCTCTTGATATTTTACGGGGAGGAAGCAAGTATGACCCTCTCTTCTCCAGTGACAGAGGGAGGATTCAAAATCGTGATTCGGATTCCATATGAGAAGGGGGATTTGGCATGAACGTATTGATCGTAGACGATGAACGACATGTACGAGAAGCGGTCAAACTGCTTGGAGAATGGGACAGTTGGCAGGTCTCAAATCTTTACGAGGCGGAACATGGGGAAGAAGCAAAGCGTTTACTGGATACCGGAACGATCGATTTAATGCTGACTGACGTCGAAATGCCAGGACTCGACGGATTAACGTTACTGGAATGGACAAAAAATCATCATCCAAAGGTCGTCACGATCGTGCTGACAGGGTATGATGATTATACGTATATGCGGCGTGCCATTTTGCATCAATCCTTTGATTACTTATTGAAGCCGGTTGATCCAGATGTACTCAATGATGCCTTGTCCCGCGCGATGGAATGTATCCAGCCGGTAGTGGAATCAGGGGAGGCGATTGATCAAATCGCAAAATACATCGAAACGCATTATGCGGAAGAATTGACACTGCAATTCATGAGCGAACGGTTTTACTTGAGCCGAGAGTATATATCACGACGCTTCAAACAGCGTTTTTCTGTTAACTTATCTGATTACATTCAAACGATTCGTTTGAATCGAGCGAAAGAATTGTTGAGCGAGACGGAAGCGCGTATTTACGAAATCGCACTTGAAGTCGGATATCAGGACGATAAGTATTTTCGGAAAGTGTTCAAAAAACAATTCGGTATGACACCGAACGAGTTTCGTGAATTGTTGTCGATTTAAATGACTATCGAGGAGGAATCGTACATGAGTGTACACATTAACGCAGCTGAAGGACAAATCGCCGAAACGGTCTTACTTCCAGGAGATCCGTTACGTGCTAAATACATCGCTGAGACGTTTTTAGAGGATGTCGTTCTTTATAACGAAGTTCGAGGAATGTATGGCTTCACAGGTACTTATAAGGGTAAAAAAGTTTCGGTTCAAGGAACAGGTATGGGTGTACCATCGATGTCGATTTATGCGAACGAACTCGTTCAATCATACGGTGCGAAGAACTTGATCCGTGTCGGAACTGCCGGTGGGATCACGCCAGATGTTAAAGTCCGTGACGTCGTCATCGCGATGAGTGCTTCGCATGACATGGCACAGAACCGTGTCCGTTTTAACGGACTAGACTACGCGCCGACAGCTTCTTTTGATCTGTTGCATAAAGCGTATACAGCAGCCAAAGAACAAGGTATCGATGCAAAAGTCGGTCAAATCTTCACGACGGATCAGTTTTATCAAGATGATTTCCATCACTTCAAAAAATGGGCAGATTTCGGTTGCCTCGCGATCGAAATGGAAGCAGCAGGTCTATATACGCTCGCTGCGAAACATAAAGTAAACGCATTAACGATCTTGACGATTTCAGATCATCTGTTGACAGGTGAAGAAACGACTTCGGAAGAGCGTCAAACGACATTCAACGATATGATGAAAGTCGCGCTCGAGACAGCGATTCAATTGTAAGAAGCAAGACGGAGAAGCCTCTCCGTCTTTTTTCATATCGAAAAAGAGATATGGTAAGATGAAGACAGTGTTATAGATCAGTTAAAGGGGAGATTCTCGGATGGAAACAACGATGACAGAGACAGTTCTTTCAGAGCGCCTGCAAATACAACGGCACTTTTTCCGGACAGGGGCTACACGCAGTCTAGCCTTCCGTTTAAGTATGCTGACGTTCTTACGCCAAGCGATTGAAACGCATGAAGCGGCGATCTATGCGGCATTAAAACAAGATCTCAATAAAGGACAGCATGATGCTTTTACGACGGAAATCGGTTTCGTTTATGGAGAGATTCAACGGATGGAGCGACAACTCCGTCGACTGGCACGCCCGAAGCGTGTCGCAACACCGCTTTTGCATATCGGCTCAAAAAGTGAAATCCAGTACGAACCTTATGGCAATGTGCTCGTGATCGCACCATGGAACTATCCTTTCCAGCTGGCACTTGCTCCAGTCATTGGTGCGATTGCAGCGGGGAATACGGTCGTCCTAAAACCATCCGAGCTGACACCGAACGTCTCTCGTGTATTACGAGAAGTTTTTGAAACGGCATTCCATGAACGATTCGGAATCGTCATAGAAGGAGATGCTGAAGTCAGTAGCGCTTTATTAAACGAACGTTTTGATTATATCTTCTTTACGGGTTCCACACGCGTCGGAAAAATCGTGCATCAAGCTGCAGCGAAGCATTTGACACCGGTCACACTTGAACTGGGTGGGAAATCACCGACGATCGTTCACAAGGATGCGGATCTACGTCTGGCAGCGAAGCGGATCGCATGGGGAAAATGGCTGAATGCCGGACAGACATGTATTGCCCCGGATTACGTATTGATCCATGAAGACGTCAAAGAACGTTTCTTGCAGTTGATTGAAGAAGAAGCCTTCAAACAGTACGGAAATGGCGTCGGCGTCTCATCCTACGTCAAAATCGTATCGGACGACCATTTAAATCGTTTAAGCAGTTATTTGACGCAAGGAACGATCGAATTCGGTGGACAAGTCGATCCGGAAACGCGCAAGATGGCGCCGACCGTCATCACAGGTGTGGCAACGGATGCCCCATTGATGCAAGACGAAATCTTCGGACCGATTCTACCGGTATTGACATACCGTGAAATCGAAGAAGTTATCACATTCGTCAACGATCGTGATAAACCGCTTGCACTTTATCTGTTTACGGAAAATAAAGCCGTTGAACATCGTGTTCTTGAGCGGATTTCGTTCGGTGGTGGGTGCGTCAATGACACATTGATGCATGTCGCACAGCATCATCTACCATTTGGTGGAGTCGGAGCGAGTGGGATGGGTGGATATCACGGAAAATACAGCTTCGAGACGTTCAGCCATCGAAAAGGAATCGTCAAAAATACGACAGCATTTGATCTGCCGTTCCGCTACATGCGAACAAATAGCAATTCCAAATGGATGCGCTTTTTGTTATGATGAGCTGTATTGAATCTATGGTATGAGAGGGATTTTGATTGTGAAGAAGAAATTAATTCGACTCATGAAAAAAACTGGTATGGTGGAGCGAAGTCTTCGGATCCTAATGCGAATCTTCACTCTATTTCCGGTACGGAAAAATCGTGTCATGTTCGAAAGCTTTTTGGGCAAACAATACAATGATAGTCCTAAAGCTATTCATGATGAGTTGAAAAAGAAGGACGCCAGCTTGGAACTGATCATCAGTAAGCAACGCGGTGTTTCTATAACGGATGAGCATGTCACATCCGTGGATCGGATGACGATTAAATGGATTTTTTTGTTAGCCACTTCCCGCGTTTGGATATCAAATAGTCGTCTCCCTTCCTGGCTAGTGAAACGAAAAGGCACTCTATATTATCAAACATGGCACGGAACGCCGCTCAAAAAATTAGCGCTTGATATGGTTGATGTCCGAATGGCGAACACTTCCACCAATCGATATAAAAAAGACTTTGTAAAAGAATCAGCAAAATGGGATGTCCTTCTCTCTCCGAACTCATACTCGAGTAATATTTTTAAACGGGCGTTCGGATACAAAGGTAGGATGTTAGAAATCGGATATCCTAGAAATGATGTATTGTACCAAAGCGAACATCATCTTCATTTCATAGATAAAGTGAAGGCGCACTATCAAATAGCATCGGGCAAAAAAATTATTTTATATGCTCCGACGTGGCGTGATGATGATTACGCTGAACAAGGGAATTACTCATTTAAGTTACCCTTTTCCATTGAACGATTCGAAGAGGAATTTGGTGAAGAGTATACGATGCTTGTACGGCTACATTATCTCGTTGGTGATCAATTGGATTTGAGTACTGTATCCACTATCAAGAATGCCTCTAGATATCCGGAAATTTCTGAGCTATACTTAGCGGCAGATATCTTGATAACGGATTATTCCTCAGTGATGTTCGATTATGCGCACTTAAAACGTCCTATGCTATTCTACACCTATGATCTTAAGCATTATCGCGATCATCTAAGAGGATTTTATTTTTCTTTTGAGGATGAAGCACCGGGTCCATTGATTCAAGAAGAGCAAACTCTTTTTGAAGAAATCAGACAGATCGAGTCGTGGGAGCGACGATTCGATTTGAAAAGTGAAGCTTTTCGTCGTCATTATTGCGAATGGGATGACGGTCATGCAGCGAAGAGAGCTGCGCTGGATATCTTAGAAAATATTAAATGAACGGGGAGTGTTTTAGGATGAAGAAGGTCATTACGTACGGTACATTTGATTTGTTACATTGGGGACATATCAATATTTTACGTCGCGCTAAAGAGATGGGAGATTATCTAATTGTTGCGATCTCGACAGATGAATTCAACCGTCTAAAGCATAAACAAGCATATCATAACTATGAGAATCGTAAATTAATTTTAGAAGCAATTCGTTACGTAGATGAAGTCATTCCAGAGAACAACTGGGAACAAAAAGTAGAAGACGTTCAAAAACATAATGTGGATGTATTCGTTATGGGAGATGACTGGAAAGGTGAATTTGACTTCTTAAAAGACCATTGTGAAGTCGTTTACTTGGAGCGTACTGAAGGAATTTCAACTAGCCAAATTAAGAATGAGCTAGGCTCGAATTAATGGATGAAGAGACCTCGCGGGAGTGAGGTCTCTTTTTTAAGGGAGTCGCTAAACATGCGTTCAATAATCATTTCGATGTATCTATTTATCTTTCGAATCGCATATCATCTGTTCTGTTTATTACCTGTTCAAGAAAAGACATTGTTTTGGATGAGTTATGGTGAAAATGCAATACCAATTCATCAACGTCTGATTCAACAAAAAAAACAGTTAAAGCAGGTTCTCATCTTTGACAAGCGATATATGAAAAATATGCACTCTTGGAATGTCGATCATAAGGTTGCCTATACTCCGATGCGAGTACTGTCAATATCGTATCATCTAGCTACTTCAAGTCATGTATTTTTAGATAATTATGTGGGAGAACTGAGTGTGTCTTCCTCGAGAAAAAATACGGTGCGAATTCAGCTATGGCACGCCGCAGGAACATTGAAACGGTTTGGATTGACATCATCGAAAACGGATTTGATGTCAACACGAGCACAAAAACGATTTCGACGAGTGTATCAAGAGTATGGAGACTTTATTGTTCCGGGAATGCGTTGTGCCGACCAATTCATGGCACCGCACGATTTAGACCAGTCTCATTTTAAACCGTTTGGCATGCCACGAACGGATTATTGGTTCGATCAAATCCAGCGTGAGCGCCGAACGACTGAACTAAAGGAACACTACGTAAAGTCTGATCGTCGTATTTTGCTATATGCTCCTACATATCGGGAGTATCAAAGCACGGAAGATCAGACGATGCGACAATTCGAGCAACTGGCGAAAGCAGGGTGGACGATTCTCGTTAAGTTACATCCGACGATTCGTGCACTTTCAACTTATACATCTACTCATATACATCTATTGGATGATGCTTATTCGATCAATGACTATTTGCTCATCACCGATGTTCTAGTGACGGACTATTCATCGATTCCATTTGAAAGCTGTCTTCTTAAGATTCCAGCGTTCCTATATACGCCCGACATCGACACATATCGACAACTACCAGGGCTTGTCGATCAGTATCCGAAACCATTACCTGTGCGACAGACGGAGCGAATGGAACAATTGACGCAGTGGATCATGTCTGACACGATACTTGAAGAGTGCCGTCAGCACATGCAGGAATTCCAAACAAGTTGGTATGATCATCCACCTGGTCAAGCAGTTGAACGAATTGTTCATCATTATTACGGAACAGATATGTGATACCATATCTGACGATTGCTATAATTTTAGAAAGCGGTCGTCAGATATTTTTTAAAAATAAATGTGAAATATTGAACAAAGTTTGACAATCTTTTGAAAATCCATTCTTTTCGACTGTGATGTTCTATACTTAAAGCAGAAGAAAAGGAGAGGAGAAATGGATATGCTGACTTGTGGAACGACTGAAGCTAATACGTTCGTCTTATCACCCGAAACGCGAACATTGCTTGAGAGCTTCATGACGGAAACGACGTTCAAAAAGGATTCCATCGTCTGTTGGGAAGGAGAAATGAACGACAAGTTGTTTTATGTGAAACAAGGAGGCGTCAAGCTATCGAAGCTGACGAAAAAAGGCAGTCCATTACTCATGTTTTTATATTTTAAAGGAGATCTGTTTGGTGAATTTGATGTAGGAGAAGCTTTTCCGAGCTCATACAGTATTGAGACGATGGAAGATAGTATCATCGGTTTCTTATCGAAAGCACAATTAGAGGAACTCATGAAGAAAGATGGTACTTTTGCGCTCGAGATCATGCGGTGGCAAGCATTGATGCGGAAACAGACGGAGACCAAATTGCGCGACTTATTATTGTTCGGAAAACCGGGTGCACTAGCTTCGACGTTACTTCGTCTTGTCGCGATGGAAGGTGAGCAGGCGGGAGAAACCTATCGTCTTGCAAAACGTCCATCCGACGGGGAGTTCGGTCAATTAATTGGTGCACCTCGTGAAACGGTCAATCGGATGTTCTCCCAGTGGAAAAAAGAAGGTGTCATCTCGATGACGGCAAAAGAAATCATCATTCACGATGCGCAGTATCTGCGGGATTTGTGCCATTGTGAAGGATGCCCAGCAGGTGTGTGTCGAATTTAATGTCGAGTATACGAACAATTCGAACATGAAGCAGAATCTTTCTGCCTTATGTTTGGATTGTTTTTTTGCTTATGCGTAGTATTTCCTTCACTTGTTCAGATGTGAACTTTCTGTGTGTTTTTAGAAAGAAAAGTGCGGATTCTTCACATTTGAAGTGATATATATCACAGTTTCCAAACTTGCTGAATTCTTACAATAAAGACAAGTTCAAAGCAGGAGAGGAGTGATCACCATGAGTCAAAAATCAGAATCGAACCTTAAAGGAACTTTCGTTGCTGTCCTGATTGTAGCAGGTGTCATCATTGGGATGTGGAGCTCAATCTTTCTATTATTTCTATCACGGTAAGGAGGACTCACGATGCATATTCATCGTCTAGAAAAAATCTGGTTAATCTTTGGGGCAGCGATGCTTGGCGTCTTTTTAACCATCATCGGTGTATCCGCTTTTGCTTCCGGAAATCAACCGCCTTCCGATGCGACATTGATTGATCCGACGAAAGTCGATCAAACAAAACCGTTCGACAAGCCAGGACTAAAAAAAATCGATGACGACCGATATGAAGCGATCATCGTCGCACAAGCGTTTCAGTTTACACCAAAGGATATGGTCATTCCCAAAGGAGCGACGGTTGATTTTTTGGTGACATCAAAAGATGTCGTCCATGGCTTTGAAATCATCAAGACGAACGTTAATATGATGGTCGTTCCTGGTCACATCAATTCCATTGAATATACATTCAAGGAAGCTGGCGAGTATCTGGTCGTCTGTAATGAATACTGTGGATCGGGTCATCATATGATGGCAACCAAAATCAAGGTGGTGGAATAAGATGAATGCCATTTCAAAAAAACTACGACAGTTCGAAATGGAGCGTGGCCTGCCTGCTACCGTCATCGGAATCAAGGAAGCGAAGCTCGCTTTCGCACATGTCAGCTTTTCACTCGTTGCTTTATTGATTGGTGGTTTATGTGGATTATTGCAAACGATGGTGCGTACAGGTGTCATTCCGGAAATTGCTGGAGTTGGCTACTATGAGCTTCTCACTGCCCACGGACTGATGCTTGCGATCGTATTTACGACGTTATTCATTTTTGGATTACTGTTTTCATTTTTAGGTCAATCATTCGGACGCTTCGAAGACTTTCCACGGCGTCTTGGATGGGTCGGATTCTGGTTCATGATCCTTGGTGTCATTCTCGTCACGTGGATGGTACTTGCGGGAGAAGCTTCCGTCCTTTATACATTCTACGCACCACTCAAGGCACATCCTGTATTTTATATCGGACTCGTCATCTTCGTCGTCGGAACGTGGATCGCTTCTGGTGCCATGTTCCGCATGTATGCAGATTACAAGCGGGAACATCCAGGTGTTCATCCACCACTTCAAGCATACATGAGCATTATGACTGCCTTGTTATGGGTCGTTGCGACACTTGGAGTGGCAGCAACGATTCTCTTTCAACTCCTTCCTTTATCTCTTGGTTGGACGGATAAGGTCGGGATCGAGCTATCCCGGACGCTATTTTGGTACTTTGGTCATCCACTCGTCTATTTTTGGTTGTTACCCGCTTATATCGTCTGGTATACGGTCATTCCGAAAATCGTTGGAGGAAAGATTTTTTCTGACGCGTTAGCACGTATGTCATTTTTATTGTTCTTGCTCTTTTCATTCCCGGTTGGTTTTCACCATCAATTGTTAGAACCAGGAATCTCAGCATTTTGGAAATATGTCCAAGTCGTCTTGACATTCCTCGTCATCATCCCGTCATTGATGACAGCCTTCTCCATGTTTGCGACATTCGAGCTAGTGGGACGCCGGAAGAAGGCAACTGGCATATTTGGCTGGGTGAAAAAAATGCCGTACCGTGATGTCCGTTTTCTTGCACCATTCATTGGGATGTTGTTCTTCATTCCTGCAGGTGCGGGTGGAGTCATCAATGCATCACATCAACTGAACATCATCGTTCATAATACGTTATGGGTCACGGGACACTTTCATATCACGGTCGGTGCCGCTGTGGCATTGACGTTCTTTGGAACAGCGTACTGGCTTGTCCCGCTCTTACGTGGTCGGACGTTGACGTCGGCAATGAATCGTCTTGGACTTGTTCAAACGGCTGCTTGGACAATCGGAATGCTCTTCATGTCGACGGCGATGCATATTTCAGGTCTACTCGGTAATCCAAGACGGACCGGACCGGCCGCCTATTTCAAAGATTCACTCGTCGCCGACTGGATTCCGTATCATGTCGCAATGGCGATTGGAGGAACGATTTTATTCATCTCGATTCTGTTGTTCTTGTATGCGATGTTCCAGCTCGCTTTCCGGACACCAAAAGGAACGGAAGAATTTCCGATTGCTGAAACAGAAGAAGAGGCAATGGCAACGCCACTCTTCTTTGAAAACTGGAAGTTATGGATCTTTGTAACGTTCGCTTTAATTGCGTTTGCGTACACAGTACCGATTTGGCATATGATCGAAAATGCTCCTCCGGGTGCTCCGGGATGGAAGCTTTGGTAATCGTATCGCACAATATCAAAAACCCCGGACCGTCTCTCGATCAGAGACGGTCCGGGGTTTTTGGCATGTGCCTAAGAAATAAGTAATGAAGTGCTAAATCTTATTTGACGAGATTATGCTTAAAGGCATAGACGACCGCTTGCGTCCGATCCACGACATCGAGTTTCGACAAGATATTCGAGACGTGCGTTTTAACGGTTTTTAAAGAAATGAATAACTCGTCCGCAATTTCTTGGTTCGCCATACCACGAGCCATCAATTGAAGAACTTCCTGCTCACGTTCCGTTAAATCATCATGTAAGTGTGTCGTAGGACGACGAAGACGTTCCATCATTTTACCGGTCACTTGTGCTGCCATGACGGATTGACCGTTTGCTGTCTTGCGGATCGCTTCTGCAATATCAAAGGCGCTAGCCGTTTTTAAAACATAACTCATCGCACCTGCTTCAATGACAGGATATACTTTCTCATCATCAAGAAAACTCGTCACGACGAGAATCTTTGCTTCCGGCCAGTCTTTGCGGATCAGTCGCGTTCCTTCGACACCATCGACTGGTTCCATTACTAAATCCATCAAGATGACATCCGGTCGGTGTTCAAGCGCAAGCAATGCTCCTGCTTGACCATCCGACGCTTCGGCGACGACCTCGATGTCTGGTTGTGTGGAAAGGAAAGCAGACACACCGGCCCGGACCATCTCGTGATCATCTACTAATAATACGCGTATCATACTTGCACCATCCGATCTTTTCTAAGTTTGACTTCGATTTGGGTTCCTTGTCCCGGAACACTGACGAGACGAATCGTTCCGCCCATCTCAGCCGTTCGTTCCCGCATTGAATTAATGCCATAAGAGGCAAGTTTTTTTTCATCAACGACAAATCCAACCCCATCATCATTCATGCTCAGGATGACTGTTTCGTTGAATTGTCGAAGTTCGATATCCATATGAGATGCTTTCGCGTGACGTAAGGCATTTGTTAATCCTTCTTGGACGATCCGGAACAACTCGTTTTCGATTTGTCGTGGGAGTGTCATCTCTTCTAACTTCCAACTCAATTGTGTGGACTGCTTTCTAGACAATTCTTCGAGCAATTGCGAAAGTCCTTGTTGTAACGTCATTCCTTCGAGTTCGACAGGGCGAAGTTGAAGTAAAAGCGAGCGCATTTCAGACTGCGCCGTTTGCGCCATCGTCTCGACCATCTCAATCTGTTTGGCAGCAGCTTCAGGTTGAGACAGAATCGTCTGTTTGGCTGCGGTCGTCATCATGGAGATCGCATAAAGTTGTTGCGAAACGGAGTCGTGTAAATCACGTGCGAGTCGCTTACGTTCTTCCGTAACGGCTTGAACTCTTACTTGTTCAACATGTTGCGGACGTGTACTGATTTTTTGGACGGTCTCGACTTGTTCGTCGATACGTTTTCCAATCCGCGACAAGCGCGTCAACGTATGGAAGTAAGGACCGGGAACGATCGTGACATCTTTTCCTTGTTCTAGTTCAATGATGGCAGTCGTGACACGTTTGAAGTCACGGCGCAGGAAAAAGTAATGCATGCTGCCGATGGCAAGCGGTAGTAGTAAAGAGAGCCCAATGACGAGCAAAAGAACAGGAAAGTCCTGTTGGCGAACGAACAAGACATGCCAATCGACTTGACGTGTACTTAAGAACAACAACGTCGTCATGACGGCTGTCAAAAAGCCCGTCATGACTTGCAGAGCGATGACACCAAGCGGGAATTGATCACGCTTCATATCGAAGACACCTCCACGTTGCCAATACCGAGCATGACATGAATACGAACCTTACGTGTCGCTTCACCGTATTCCGGTGCCCGGAATTGAATGCGTCGATTGAAGAAGGTCGGAATCCGGCGGATGTCCGTCTTGACGCTTCCGAAACCGATCGACGTGTCGAGCGTATAGTCATAGCCGGATGGTAAAAGAATTCGGACGTCCCCGACGACACCGCTGACGACGATCAAAGTTTCACCTTCTGGGACATAGGCGTGCGTCAAATCAATTTCTAAATCCTTGACGATGAACTGTTCACTCAAATCCTGTAAGACATACGGTGCATCGGCTTGAGTCGAAAAGGAATACGCGGGTTGAATCTTGATACCTTCCTCTTCATATTGATGCGGGGCAATCCGTGAAAACAAAAATTCGCGAACGGAATGCCGTGTCACGAGAATGATCCCAAGATAGAGCAAAATCCCGGCAATTACAAAACCGATGGCAGCTGAACTGAGGACGACGCCAGCAAGAATGATCGTACCGACGATATAGAACAGAATTGCTAATTTTTCATGGTTGCGCCGTCGGAAATGAATTCCGACATAGTACAGCAGGAACGGAAATAAGACACCAAACAATACATTTCCTGCACCGGATAATAGGTCATAGAATAGACCAAGGGCGAACAGGATCGATACGTAACCGACCAGTTGTTTCGTACTTAATCGTCGCACGATCAATCTCCTTTCCAACATGACAAAGGGAGGCATACGCCTCCTTCGTCATTGACTGCTTATTGGTGAATGCGGCGCTCAAGTTCAGCGATACGCGCATCGATATCATCTTCATCAACGGCTGGTTGTTTTGCTTCAGGTTCTTCCGCCGTGAACGGATGTGCTTCTTCTTTTATAGTAGCATTTGGTTCGCGATCTAGCACCTGGTTCATCTTGTTTTTTAAGTTCGAGACGTTTTCGCGCATCATCCATTCGTACCGTTTGTTCTGCAGATCTTCGAGCTTTAACTTCAATTCGAGGGCTTCACGTTCCAGTTCATTCAACTCCCGTTTCGTCTCAGCGACAAGTTCTTCGAAGAATCGGTACTGCTCTCCATAATGCTTCGACTCAATGGCTGCTCGTTCAGCGAGTTGTTGTTCACCGGCCTCGTTTGCAATCTCAACTTGCTTGAAGCGTTTATCGGCTAAATCCTTCGCTTCTTCCTGTTTTTGTGTCAGTTCCAGCAGCAATGTCCGTTGACGCTCGAGTAGTCGATCAATCTCTTTTAAATCAGCTTCTGTTGATCGGATATGGCGAACAAGTTTCTTAGCAGGTACTTCGCCCTGTTCAGCAGCTTTTTTGACTTCTGTCATCATTTGTGATGCAAAATCATTGAGTTGATCAAATACGTTTTTCATGAAAAGTTCCTCCTTGGAAGTGGCAAATGGTATAGGGTTATTCCTTTGAATTTAGAATCGTTTTTCGTCTAAGTCTTTCCAGTCTGCTTCGAAATGCGTCGTTGATGTACGGCGACGATTAAAGAGATCTTGGACATTGACACGTTGTAGTTTCATACGCATGTAACCGACGTACAGTGCGATGGCTGCTGCAATTCCAATGACTGCCCAGATGTTCGAGAGGGCAAGTCCGATTCCGATGGCTGCTAGAAATCCGAAGCCGAGTTTCGCTGGCCATTTGTTCGATTGCATGAATTTGCTGATCGAGTAGAACGCGAGTAACGCCCCTAAGCCAAGTCCGATCATATGCGGTAATGTTCCGATGACGACGGCAAGTAACGCCAGTCCGGCGAGAATCATCACCAATTGTTTTCCTTTCGATTGCTTCATGAGGAAGCCTCCCTTGTGTTGATACCTTTATGATACGGGAGTACTTCTATTCCGACGACACTCTTTGGACCGTATTTGCTCTCGGGCTTAAGGCGGAGAAAAGGTCTGACTTTAAGGGAAGCGCTATCAGGACTAATGATTCATGTGATACTCTATAAGGGAATCGAATCGAGAGGAGTGATGTTGATGAGTGCAACAATCAACGTAAACCAAGTAACATGTGTCGGAAACCAGGGAGGGGTTTCCCTCCCTTAAATCAGAGGAGGAAACCATTTGAACGAATGGGGTACACCACCTGTCTATGAAACGATAGGAACAGAACGATTAGGACGAATCACAGCCGTCTATCAAACACATTATCGAGTCATGACGGAAACAGGAGAATCGCTAAGTGAACTGTCTGGTAAGTTGCGTTTTCAATCGGAAACGAAAGCTGAATTGCCGGCGGTTGGAGACTGGATCATCCAAACAGAACGAGAACCGGGGAAGGGACGGATCGAACGTGTCTTGCCACGATCTTCTCAATTTTCCCGAAAAGCGGCAGGAACGGAGACCGAGGAACAAATCATCTGCGCGAATGTCGACGTCGCCTTGCTCGTCATGGCTTTTGGACATGACTTCAACGTCCGTCGACTGGAACGTTATTTAACGGTTGCTTGGGACGCAGGGGTGACACCAATCATCGTCCTGACGAAAAAAAGTTTGATGCCGTCGATTGAAACGAAACTGCAGGCTGTTGAAGCAATCGCGTTCGGAACACCGATCCTTGCCGTTGATTCTTTGACGGGTGACGGATTAGAGGAGTTGCGTGAACAGTTACAAATCAAGCAGACGATCGTGTTAGTCGGATCGTCCGGCGTCGGAAAGTCGACGCTCGTCAATGCTTTAGCTGGAGAACAGTTAATGGAGACGGGTGGCGTACGAGAAGATGATGAACGTGGACGTCACACGACGACGCATCGCGAACTGAAACGACTATCGAACGGTCTATTGCTCGTCGATACACCGGGAATGCGAGAATTGGCCTTATGGGATGGAAGTGACGGTTTATCGTCGACGTTTTCCGATATTGAGGAGCTTGCTGAAAACTGTCGTTTCCGAGACTGTGAACATGATAAGGAACCAGGATGTGCCGTTCGGATAGCTTTAGAAGATGGCACACTAGCTGCTGAGCGCTGGAACAGCTTCGTCAAGCTAAAACGAGAAATCGCCTATGCGGAACGCAAGCAAAACGTAGCGTTGCAGGCGGCGGAGAAAGAAAAGTGGAAAAAAATCCACAAGCAGGCTCAAGCGCATACGAAAGTGAAGTATCAAAAGCGATAATACGATTGAAATATGAAAAGCATCTGCAACGGAAAAAGGAGTCTCTTTTTCTATGCAGATGCTTTTTTCTCGTTATTCTTCTGAAAGTGAATCATTTGTTTCTGTATGGAACGGCACGTTACCCGTTAAAGCATCAAGACGATGTAAGTCGGATTGAATCGCTTCAGGGTCACTTCGGCGCGCGTTTCGTACCGTGGCTGTTCCGACCGGATGATCGTTGAATCCAGTCGTTAAATCAAACGTCCGATTCGACAGCCGATCAGTAAAATAACGATCGTGAGAGACGAAGAGGAGCTCACCAGGGAAAACATCGAGTGCGGCTTCGATTTGTTCACGAGTCGCAAGATCCAAATAGTTGGTCGGTTCGTCGAGGATAAGCAAGTGAGCACCAGAAAAATACAGGCGTAAGAAGGCAATCCGGCATTTCTCACCCATACTGGCGTCGGCAATCGACCGGTAGACATCATCGCGCCGGAATAAAAAACAGGCAAGCAATGTCCGGGCATCCGTTTCACTCATCGTACCGAGCTCGAGCAGTGCCTCTAACAACGTCCCTGATTCCGGTAAATGGGAAAGGGCTTGTGAAAAATAACCGGTCTTCAATCGAGGATGGCGGATCACATTCCCTTGATGAGGGGCATATTCACCCTCGATGAGTCGTAGTAAGGTCGTTTTCCCGCTTCCATTCGGTCCGATGACAGCAATTCGATCGCCACGTTCTACCGTAAACGAAATATCGTTTAGGATCGATTTCGTCGCGTGTCTAAACGAGACACGTTCGAACGAAAGCAGTCGCTTCGCACGAATCGCTTCATGTTCGAATGCGACGTGAACAGTCGTTGCAACTTGTGGTTTTTGTACACGATCCTCGAGTAGACGCTCGAGCTGTTGTTCCTTTGCTTTGACTTTCGTCGCATGTTTAGCAGCTTTCTTTTTTGCGTACGGATCTCGTTCGCCGGCTTGATTCGAAGCTTTTTGGTGCCATTGCCGGTATCCTTGAATCATGCGTGTCAGCTCTTTGCGGGTACGTTCTTGTTTTTCGTACGCGCGTTGCTGCGACAAAGCTTGATGCTCTTTTTGTTCTTTATAGGACTGATAGTTTCCGCTGTATCGTGTTGCCCCTGATTCGGATAATTCAATGACGGCATCAGCCGTTGCGTCGATGAAGAATCGTTCGTGTGAGACATAGAGAATCGAGGTACGTGACGTGTTGACCCACTCCGTGAGCCACTCGAGTGTCTCTTGATCCAGATGATTCGTCGGTTCATCGAGAATGATGAAATCAGGTCGTGACAGAAGGAGACAGGCAAGTTGGAGGCGTGTTTGTTCACCACCGCTTAAACTCGATACTTTGTGTGTCCAAAGCACTTCCTCTAATTTGACTTCTTTTAAGACACGTGCTGCATCTGCTTCAAGCGAGAAAGCGTCCTGATCGAGTGCTTGTTGATAGATGGTCAAGTCACCATTCATGGCATTAGCGCGAAGTTGATAACGAACCGCATCTGCTCGTTCGACGACATCAAGAACGGTTCTATCACCGGGCAGGAAGTGTTGGGATAAGAGACCAAGCTGTTTGTAATGACGCTTGATCGAACCGTCAGTCGGCTGAAGTTGGTCAGCAATCAAGTGTAACAGTGTCGTTTTTCCGATGCCATTCGGACCAATCAGAGCGACATGTTCGCCAGCATGAATATGAAAAGAGACATTTGAAAAAAGACGTCGTTCGTCGTAGTCCATCGATAGGTGTTGAATCGTAAGTGTTTCAGTAGGCATAAAAGCAGCTCCTTTAGCGTTCATTTCCGATAAGATGAAATGAAAAACACACCATCCGAAGCGAGCGGATGGTGTGCAGGAGTGTAACTCAAAGAAGGCAATGACCGAAGACTGGTCACACCGAAAAAGAGCAGACTCGTAGCGTCAGACATCCGCAACTGCATTGCGAAAGAGATGATTTCATTCATCAAGCGACGTGTACGAGTGATTGCTTCATTTCGGTGTTGTACCTCCTGTTCATAGTCTATGACTTTATTGTAACAAACTGGAAACGTTAACACAAGTACGATTCAAGTAGTGTTTGCGCAGTATCCGTTTCTTCTGATGAAGGGGGAAGTACATCAGTTAACGGATAGGCAAGACCGAGGTTTTCCCACTTATAGACACCGAGTTGATGATACGGGAGTACTTCGACGCGCTCGACGTTTCCGAGCGTCCGGATGAACTCGCCGGTCTGACGTAGGAAATGTTCTGACATCGTAATACCTGGAACGAGGACATGGCGAATCCAGACGGGAATGTTTCGCTCGACTAGGCGTTTTGCGAAGGCGAGTGTATTAGCGTTACTTCGTCCAGTCAAGACGCGACAAGCGGCATCGTCGATATGTTTAATATCAAGCAGTACCAAATCCGTCGCATTGAGAATGGCATCGATGTTTTTCGGGACGACGGATCCCGCGGTATCGATGACCGTATGCAGTCCATGCCGCTTCGCTTCTGTTAAAGCAGCCTCCAAGAATTCTGGCTGAGCGAGTGGTTCACCTCCAGAGAAGGTGATTCCGCCACCCGTTGCCTCGAAAAAGGAGCGATAGCTGATCGCTTCTTTTACGACTTCGTCTGCTGAGACACGCCGTCCGCAACCGAACTCCCATGTATCTACGTTATGACAGTATTGACACCGTAGTGGGCATCCTTGCGTAAAGACGATGAATCGAATGCCAGGACCATCGACTGTTCCACATGACTCAACGGAATGGATCATACCATAGGTCATCCTGCTCACTTCCTTTCACATACTACACATCATTTTAGAGAGAACCGTGGAACGTTCGATTGATGACGTCGATCTGTTGTTCACGCGTCAGTTTAATGAAGTTGACGGCATAACCGGATACCCGAATCGTTAACTGCGGATATTGTTCTGGATGCTCCATGGCATCGAGTAACGTCTCACGGTCAAAGACGTTAACATTCAAATGGTGTCCCTTTGAAGTCGTACCACCCATATATCCGTCAAGTAATCCGACCGTATTGCGAATACGTGTTGCCTCATCCTTACCAAGTGCTTTTGGAACGATCGAGAACGTGTACGAAATACCATCGAGCGCATGTTCATACGGTAATTTTCCGACAGATGTCAGTGCGGCGACAGCTCCTCTAGTGTCACGTCCATGCATCGGATTAGCACCCGGTGCGAATGGTTCACCCGCACGGCGTCCATCTGGCGTATTTCCTGTCTTTTTACCATAGACGACGTTTGAAGTAATCGTTAGAACAGACTGTGTCGGGAGGGCATTGCGATACGTTGGATGTTTACGAATTTTCTCCATAAACAGTGTGACGAGATCGACCGCCATCTGATCCACCCGTTCATCGTTATTCCCGAACTTCGGAAACTCGCCTTCGATCTTGAAATCAACTGCAATCCCATCCGCATCTCGGATCGGACGGACTGTTGCGTAACGGATCGCGGATAAACTGTCAGCGACAACCGACAAACCAGCGATACCGCATGCCATCGTTCGTAAGATTTCCGGATCGTGTAACGCCATTTCAATCCGTTCGTAACTGTATTTATCATGCATGTAGTGGATGACATTCAGTGTGTTGACGTACAGTTCTGCGAGCCAATCGAGTTGACGATCATAAGCCGCCATGACGGTTTCGTAATCGAGTACTTCATCAAGCATCAATGGACTTGCCGGGGCGACTTGAATTTTGAGCTTCTCGTCCATTCCGCCATTGATCGTATAGAGTAATGCTTTTGCTAGGTTTGCCCGTGCGCCGAAGAACTGCATCTGTTTCCCGATTCGCATCGCGGAGACACAGCAAGCGATACCATAATCATCCCCATAAACCGGTAACATCAAATCATCGTTTTCATACTGAATCGAGCTCGATACAATCGACATCTTCGCACAGAATTCCTTGAATCCGCGTGGAAGCTGAGTAGACCAGAGAACGGTTAGATTCGGTTCCGGTGCCGGACCGAGTGTCGAGAGCGTGTGCAGGAAGCGGAATGAACTTTTCGTGACGTTTGATCGCCCATCTTCACTCATACCACCGATGGATTCCGTTACCCACGTCGGATCACCTGAGAAGAGATCGTTGTAGTCCGGTGTCCGTAAGAACTTAACGATCCGAAGCTTCATGACGAAATGATCGACGAGCTCTTGTGCGGTCTCTTCGGTCAATCGACCTGTCGCAAGATCACGTTCGACATAAATATCAAGGAACGTCGAGACTCGACCGAGTGACATGGCTGCTCCGTTTTGCTCCTTGATGGCAGCGAGATAAGCAAGGTAAACCCACTGGAATGCTTCCTGTGCGGTTTCCGCCGGACGCGACAGGTCAAAACCATAGCGAGTTCCAAGCTCAGTTAGCTCCTTCAACGCACGTAATTGTTCATTCATCTCTTCGCGGTCGCGGATCATCGATTCAGAGAGGAATCCACCACGCGCCTTTAAGTCCCGCTTCCGATCTTCAATCAAGCGCGCTGTTCCATATAAAGCGACACGACGATAGTCACCGATGATCCGTCCGCGTCCGTAAGCATCTGGTAATCCGGTGATGATACCGGCTTTACGCGCGGCGCGCATCTCAGGGGTATAAGCATCAAAAACCCCTTGGTTATGTGTCTTCCGGTATTCGCTGAAGGTTTTCGTCACAGTCTCGTCTGCTTCAAAACCATACGCAGCTAAGGCATCATTCACCATCCGAATCCCGCCGTTCGGATGAATCGAACGTTTAAACGGTTCGTCTGTCTGTAAACCGACGATTTTTTCGAGTGAGCGATTCAGATACCCTGCATCATGCGAGAGAATCGTTGATGGTGTCTTGGCATCGACGGCATACACACCACCACGTTGGCGTTCTTCATTCGTCAGCTGTAGAATTTGTTGCCAGAGCCGTTCCGTCGCTTGCGTCGGACCGACTAAAAAGTGATCATCTCCTGTATATTCCGTGCGGTTGAGTCGAATGAAATCTGCGACATCGATCGCTTTTACCCATTCACCAGACGTAAAGTTCGTCCAAGCATTCGTTTTTTCTAATAACATGGATACCACTCCTTTAATATTGAGCTAATCATCAGTTCCTTATGTGAATAGTGTAACAAAAGGAAAGGCAGATTCCCTTTACGTTCATGTGAATGTTTTAACAAGTGAACAAACGTTGATATGACGGGCTTTCCTTATTTCTGTATTCATATGAACATAGTTCACGAAAAACAGTTTGAGACTGCTAATACAAGGTTTTTTAGAAACTGTATGAGTTGATTTGAAAAAGAATCACTAGAACAGTTGAAACTGTGAGGAATGTCACGTTACGGCATCTTGTGTTTTTAGGACGTATCGTTGACAATGAAAAAGGGAATATAGAACGTGGAGGTGTGCCAAATGGAGTATGTGTCATTAACACAGCAAGGAGAGTATCAGTCGGGAGACTGGGTCTCGCTAAAAATAGGATCGGACGGTTCGACGCGGACTGGGATGATCACGGAATTTGAAGGCGATGGATTCTGGATTCGGTTTGAAGACGATTTTGATTATGAAGACTTTATCGGCTATGATGAATCTTACTGGATTGCGCTTGTTCGCCGTCCGGTCGACGTAAAAGCGACGTATACGATTCTTACCGAGTATCCGGCACTTGCTGCAGAATTACAGGATCGTGTCATTCAGGGATTCGAGATTCTAGAAGAAGAGGTCGCTGAAGGAGAGATCCGGTTCCACATTCGATTGCTCGACGCAGGAAATGAATATACACAGACATTACGGGGATACCGTGATGCATCAGGAGATCATGTCGAATACGTAACGGCATGATGGAATTAAGAGAGTAGGAGAAATCGTTATGAACTTTACAAAACCATTTTTACAGGAAGCATGGGAACGCGCACGCTTTACGGAGTTGATGCCTGTTCAAGAACAAGCGATTCCGTTGTTGCGCGAAGGAAAAGATGTCCTGGCGGAAGCGCCGACAGGAACAGGGAAGACGCTTGCCTATGTCATTCCAGCTTTAGAAAAGATTGAAGTAGAAGAACCACACGTGCAAGTCGTGATCACGGCACCCACACGGGAACTTGTCATGCAAATTCATCAAGTCATTCAATTGTTTGCTCAAGGAAGTGGTATCAAATCCGGTGCATTCATTGGTGGTGTTGAATTAAAACGACAATATGAACGATTGAAGAAAAAACCGCAAATCATCGTCGGAACACCGGGGCGCCTTGTCGAGTTGATCGATTCGAAGAAGCTGAAGATGCATAAGGTGAAATTGATCGTCTTGGACGAAGCGGATCAAATCTATGAGAGTGGTATGAGTGACTCGGCGACGCGAATCGCAAACAGTGCACTACGCGATCGTCAGTTAGCATTCGTCTCAGCGACATTACCAGAACGAACAGCGGAATGGGGACGGACGCTTGCAAACAACCCTGAGACGATTCGAGTTGAGCGTGCCGTCAGCACACAAGTGACATTCGGTTATTTGGAGACTTCACGTCGTCAGAAGCCGGAATTGTTACGTCGTCTGGCGAACATGCAAGGATCAAAAGTACTGACATTCATCAATAACCGTTCCTTCCTCGGACCATTGAATGGCGAGTTGAGTAAATTCTCATTGAAATACCGGATTTTAGACGCTGAAAAAGGCAAACGAGAGCGGATGGAGACATTGCGTTCTTATAAAAAGGGAGAGTTTCCTTTACTCGTCACGACAGGTCTTGCGGCACGTGGGTTAGATATCGAAGCAGTCACGCATGTCGTCCACTATGATTTGCCGGAGTCGCTTGACGATTTCGTACACCGTTCAGGTCGGACGGGACGTGGAAACGCGAACGGAATGGTACTTGCTCTTGTTACGGATCAAGACTTAAAACACTTAAAAACACTTGCGAAGCAAATGGGAGTCGAGATGGAAGCGATGGAAATTTACCGTGGGGAAGTCATTCCGAAACGTGAATTCACAGCACCTCAGACGATTAAAAGACCGGCTACTCCTCACCGGAAAGGGCGATCGAAATGAAGAACGATCGAAAAGTAATTCCGTTTCCGACGACGGTTTCTGAAGCGGAAATGAACGCAGCCTTGAAGAAAATGTATCAAGAAGCAGCGACAGCGCGGAGTACGGATTGGGTCGCTTTCATTGAAGAAATTGCGACGGAAGGACGTTGGTATTTAAAAGATGCTGAATTGTTCCGAGACTTGTTCGTTGACTGGGCGATCTTTTATGAAACGGATGATCAAGGAAAAACACCACACGGTCGGTTTCTCGAGCAGGTAAAAGAAGAGCTATCACCTAGTCTCTATCGCGCCTTGCGTGGATTAGCGGACCCGATGCCTTCGCTATTTCAAGTCGAGGCGGATGGTGTCGTTGATTTAATGTCAAAACAGACGTATCAAACCGATTTGGCGGAGATTGAAGTCGAACCGGGGGATCTGTTGATTGGGAAACTGCTCTATATTTCTGGGAAGTGGCGCTTTGCGATTGCCTACATGAAGGTAGCACGCGCATTAGTACCAGAAGTTCTTGCTTTGTTGACGGACTTCGTGGATGAAGTGGGAGAAGACGCTTTGCTTCGTCAGTATCCTGAATTTTGTGCGGAATTGATCGACTTACTCCTCGATATCGAAGAAGGCAATATTGCACCAAGACCAGAAGAATAATCGAAAAAACCTAGAATACATGATCCGATTATGGTCAACGTATTCTAGGTTTTTTTCATGAATCTGCTCGATATAGGGCGACATCGTTTTTATCCCGATGTTTCACGCGATACATGGCAAGATCGGCTTGCTTTAAGCATGTTTCAAGATCAGCCTTATGACACGAGGTCACACCAATGCTTGCGGAAACGAATAAGGATTGTCCTTTATAGACGTAAGGACGTCTTAAAAATTGCAAGAAGGACTTGCATTTTCGACGTAAGGACAGTTCATCATCGGCGTGTAAGAGGATCGCGAACTCATCTCCACCGAGGCGATACACCGATTCTGAGGAATTCGTATGGTCGCTCAATCGCTTCGCAACCTCGATCAATACATAATCTCCTGCCTCGTGACCATACGTATCATTGACTTGCTTGAATCCATCTAAGTCGACTAAGGCAAGATAACTCATCTTGAGTAGTTGATTTGAGAAATCTCGTTCTAAGGAACGACGGTTGCCGATACTAGTCAAAGCATCATGGTAGGCATGATATTCGATTCTCTTTTGACGAATTTTACGCTCTGTGACATCATGTAAAATCGTGAATCGTCCCATCGAGGTAGCGGCGATTTGAATCGGAATATCAATGATTTCATAGCGTCGACTTTGTTCATCCTCATATTCGTCAACTTTCGTTTCGAGCGTCTCTAACAAATGACGCATCGTACGAGGAACATGTTCAATTGTCATATCTGGCAAATGAAACAGACGTTGAGCAGCTAAATTCGCGTATAGCGCAGTGCCGGACTGATCAAGTCGAATCATCGGATCAGGATGACCGAGGAAGAGTGGAATGACCTGTTGTTCACTATCTTGGATTTGTTGTTTTCGATGTTCGATGCGTGAAGCGAGTTGTTCATTTCGTTCGTGTAATTGTGCGACAATCAATCCATGCTGACGGGCAATCAAGATTTGTCGAACGATTAGCAAGAATAAGATGATAAAGATGTCAAGTTTTCCACCTTCTTGTTCCACCATGTAATGGATGAACAAAGGAACAGCTAATAAAGGAAGCCACGAACGGGGAATGACAGTCGTTCGTGCAGTTCCTTCTTCAATATGATCAACATGCCATAGAATAGCTGCGCTTTGTGCCAAACGGATCAATATCGGGAAGAACAACAGATAATCCGCTGAAAAGTCCGGGAAGTAGACACTAGAGACTTCATAGATACCACGAATGAAAATGGATAAGAATAATAAAAATAATGCCATTCGTGAGACCCAATGTGTCTCTTGGATGAACGTAAAATAGAAGAAAACGAACAAACCGAGTGATGTGTTCGTGATGACGATGATGGCATAAGGAACAGTCTGGAGGCCAGGATTCGTCAGTTCATTGAGGACATGAAATGCGACAAGTGCTATGAAAACGACGATGATTGCAGCATCGACGAAAGCGAGTACATGTTGTCCGAGTGTCCGTTTTGTGATGATTCGGTAAAAAATCGCGTATAGGAATACGTAATGGGAGATTGAAAATAAAATCAAGCTATAAATAGATGGAACTGGAAAGTCTGGATCGAAGAAACGTAACGTCTCAAGAACGGAACCGATACAGGATAAAACCAGTGACCCTAAAGCAATCAGCCAAAACTTTCGTCTAGGTACGACTAATGTTTGTTCCTTACGATAAGCCGTAAGAATGAAGTAAGCAATCAATCCAAGTGATACATACTGAAGTACCTGTTCGACGATCCGATTAGAGATGGAAGGAGTCCATGTAGCAAGGATCATTAGAGCAAAAGAGATGACGAGCATGGCAGGGAACCAACGGATGAAGTAGTTTGATTTAATCATGGAATCCCTCCTAACGTTTAATGTGGGCTGCGAACATATAATTATTTTTCTCGTTCTTCTTGATATGGTACATGGCTTCGTCTGCCCGAATCAATAATTGTTCTGAGCTCTTACCGTCTTCAGGATATAAGGAAATTCCGATAGATGGTGTGACACGAAGTGTATATGTTTTGATATAAAATGGATGATTCAGGACTTCGAGAACGTGTTCGGCAAACTGCCGAGTTTCCGCAGCAGATGCCTGAATGAAGATCAAGAATTCATCTCCGCCAAGGCGTGCGACAAAATCAGTTGTGGTCGTCATCGATTGCAGACGCGTTGCCGTTTCTTGTAGCAGTAAATCACCGACATCATGTCCATAGGTGTCATTGATGTGTTTAAAACCGTCCAAATCAATGAATAGTAAGGAGCCATTTTCCAACGTCGGAAGAGTCAGGTACAGTTGTTCCTCGAAGTAACGACGGTTTGGTAAACGAGTGAGTGAATCATGGTACCCCATACGTTCTAGCCATACTTCCTGCTGATAGTCTTCCGTGACATCCGCCAAGATGACGAAATAGCGTTGTTGATCTGCAATATCGATGACTGTCGTATTTAAAAAGATTTCTGGATGTTCCTCCGTAGCAGGTACATGTAGGAGGTGAGCGGGATAGGTCAACTGTTTTTGTTGAAGCAACGGAATGAGTCGATCAAGTTGTAGACGTTGACTCGGTCCGAGCGGTAGATCATTCCATCCTGCTGCTGCAGCGGCTGGATTGACGGATCGAATCTGATGCATGTCATCGATTTCAAGAACGATTTCTGGATAAGACAAAAAAAGTGATGTCAGTTCTTTTTCGCGCAACTGTAGCAAATCTGTTTTTTGATGGACGATATCTTCTAGATTCGTTTGTAATGTCGTTGTTTCCTGTAACAACCGAAGATTCTCCCGGTATGAAAAAAGCTGTCGTGTTAAAAATAATAAAAATGTAATTCCGACAGATAATAAGAAGAAGGTTCGAGAGACTGGGAAGAATGTAATGTAAAGAATCAGCGCAGATAATAAGATGTAAGCCATTAAAGAACGCGTAAGCGTCTCGACCCGAATAAGATTCGCTTGCTGCTCACGACTAATAGGAAGGGCACGCGTGTTCATGAAGGCAAGGATGAAGAGTCCGCTGAGCGGATATAACGGAAGCAAGTGACCCGCTATTCGTGGTTCACCGTTTAATAGCAACGTATAAAACACGAAGTTCGTCATGCCGAGAATGAACGTTCCGAGTACGAGAAAAATGAATCCTGATCTTGATACGTTCCGTCTTAAACCAGACGCATAGAGTAAAAAAAAGAAAAGCGTCAATAAAATTGTCAAGAAAGCATAAAATGTCCAGCTGATTTGCTCGAGTAGCGTTCGTGTATAAGAGGGAACAAAGCGAAAAATGGCGATATATCCAGCAATCATTGAAACGGTGAACAAGGTCAAGGAATCAAGAATCAATAACTTTTGTTTTTTGAATAATGTTAAATCCAATTGTCTGAAAAAGAAAACGACCATCATCGTTAAATGAATCGTATAAGGTAAATCCAGCAAAACGTTCAGATTGACATCGTTCCATTGAAAGAAACGTCCCATCATATTCAGGAAATCGCCCAAAAAATACGAGAAGAAGGCGATAGATAACCATTTGTACGGAAGGGAAGGTTGTTTGAAAGCCTTCGATCTACTAAGTAAGAAAATCATAAAAGAACCGGTCAAACTAATGACTGCTGAGAGTTGTAACGAGCGGTCTTGTGGCAATAGCCAGAGTATCATGTACGTAATGGCTAAGTAGAATGCGACGGTAGGGTAGATGTTTTGAACCATCCGTTTCACCGGAACTCCTCCTTTCGCAAGCCTTCCTAAAAAACGAAATATGCTATAACATTACCCGATATCTAGTATGAATTCACATTTATTTTCATATTAAAAACGAAAGTAAGAGATGTTTTCCATTTCATGAAAAAAGCGGTGCTCTTCTAAAGGAAGAACTCCGCTTGTAGAAATTATTGATTGGATTGACGATAGTTTTCAAATGCCTCGATTTTTTCAGAAAGATATGTCCAATATTCCATTCGCTCGTCAAGCGTTGCTTTGGTCTTTTCGATGGCTTGATACAATTCATTGACCTTTCCGAGATCACTTCCTGCTGAAGCGAGATCAGCTTCTAATTGCTCTAATTCAACTTCACTCTCTTCGATTTGTTGCTCAATGATTGCCCAATCTTGTTGTTCCTGATAGCTTAGTTTCTTTGGCGTCTCCGTCTTTGGTGCTGTAGCAATCTCTGCTGTCTTTTCAACGACGACTGAGGGGACAGGTGCTACCATTTGCTCAAGATAGTCTGTATATTGTCCGTAATAAAAGACGATATTCCCGTCTTCAAATGCAATTAAGCGATCGACGACCCGGTCGAGGAAGTAGCGATCGTGGCTGACCGTGATGACGGTGCCGGGGAATGATTCCAAATAGTCTTCTAGTACGGATAAGGTCTCGGTATCCAAGTCGTTCGTCGGCTCATCAAGGAAGAGGACGTTCGGTTCTTCCATTAAAATCGTCAACAATTTCAGACGTCGTTTTTCGCCGCCGGAAAGCTTGCCGATTTGTTTGTATTGGGCTTCCGGTTTAAAGAGAAACTGTTCGAGCATCTGACTTGCCGTGATTTCCTCACCAGCGAGTGTCGTGATGACTTTTGCAATCCGTTCGACCTCATCGATGACGCGACGTTCGGGATGCGTGAATTCGGCGAATTGACCGTAAAAGCCGATTTTCACCGTTTCGCCGTGAATGATTTCACCGGTTGTTGGCTCTAAGCGTTGCGCAAGAATTGAAAGAAGTGTTGATTTTCCGCTCCCGTTTCGCCCAACAATACCATACCGTTCTTTGCGTCCGATCAGAGCGTTAAATGATTCGAAAAGGGTCCGTTCGCCAAATCGATGCGAGACGTCATGTGCTTCAATGACTTTCTTGCCGAGGCGGGTCGAACCAACTTGTACTTCGAGTGTCGATTCTTCTTCCTCGTACGAGAGGTCTTGTAAAGCATCCACGCGCTGGATCCTAGCTTTTTGTTTCGTCGTCCGCGCCTTTGCGCCACGACGCAGCCAGGCGAGTTCGCGACGTAAGATGTTTTGACGTTTTTCTTCCATAGAAGCCGTCCGTTCACGACGTTCGGCACGTTTCTCAAGAAACGATTCATAGTTTCCGACATAGAAATAGGCCGTACCGTTCGCGATCTCCATCATATGATTCGTGACACGATTCAAGAAATAGCGATCGTGGGTGATCAGTAGAATTGCACCACGATATTCTTTGATTTGAGTCTCGAGCCAGCTAATCGTTTCGGCATCCAGTTCGTTCGTCGGCTCATCGAGCAGGAGAAGATCGGCTTCATCGAGTAAAGCTTCAGCGAGTCCGACACGCTTGCGTTGTCCTCCAGAAAGAGAGCCGATCAACGCGTTCAAGTCGAGGATACCGAGTTTGTTTAAGATCATTTTTAAGCGCGATTCCGTGTCCCAAGCTTGTGCAGCATCGACTTCTGTCTGAGCTGTGATGAAGCGATTGAGTAACGTCTCACTCGTCGGATCTTGTTCGAGTGCTAGACGCGCCGTTTCGTAGTGACGCAAAGCGTTGATCGTTGGTGTATCACCAGACAGCAATACTTCCATAACAGTTTGGTCTTCCGGATAATCGGTCGTTTGCGATAGCAGACGGATCCGATAATCATTCGGATGATGCATCGTACCAGCGTCTGCTGTTTCTTTGCCAGCTAGGATGTGCAGGAGGGTCGATTTACCGGTACCGTTGACGCCGATGATACCGATCCGGTCACCAGGGGAGACGGAGAACGTGACATCTTCGAAGACGACTTTATCAGCGAATTCTTTTTTGAGATTTTCTACTTTCATTAACATATTAGGCACCTTCTATAATCTGTTTGATTTGCTGTTCGACCGTTTGGACAAGTTCTTTCTGTGTCATCGTGCTCGGATCAATCGATGGTAAGATCGTGACTTCAACTGTAGCCGGACGAATCTTGCCCGTTTTCTCCATGACACGGTAACTACCTGAAATCGCGACGGGTACGACGCGTGCGCCACTTGATGTCGCAAGGGTAAAGCTTCCTGCTTTGAATTCTGCCATCGGTCCGCCTTTAGAGCGTGTTCCTTCCGGGAAGATGATCATCGATTGTCCGTCTTTGATCGTGTCGACACCAGAACGGATTGCTTTTAGTGATTGGCGTCGGTCCTTTCGATCAATCATGACACACCCCATCAGATTCATCCAGACATTGACGATTGGAATTTTATTCACTTCGATTTTTGAGATGAATGCTTTTGGTTTATCGATTTTTCCAAGTAGAATCGGAACATCGAAGTTCCCTTGGTGATTCGAGATGAAGACGACAGGCTCATTTGCAGGGATGTGCTCACGCCCTGTCACGTTGACACGAACGCCAGCGAGTCGGAGGAGTGAGTTCGCCCAGACGCTCGCTACACGCTGAACGAATGCATAGCGTGCGAGATGCGTTCGACGTTTTGCGCTCGGTAAAAACGGTAAGGTACAGGGTAAGACAAGTCCAAAATAAATGAACCAAATGACAGTACGGATCATGATGAAGTGACAGCTCCTTTTTTCATTGCTGATGTTATTGTACAAAAAAAGACCGGGCATCGCACCCGGTCTCCGTGATTATTCCCAGTAACGAGGCTCAGATTCCTCTTCGCTTTCTCCAAGTTCGAAAGTGAGACGACGTGTCGTCGGATCAACAGAGAACGTGGCGTTCGTATTGTCGATCTGTTTGATTTCCATCGTCTCCTCATCCAAAATGAGAGTCAAGCGGACCTTATCTTCGTGATCTACGAGCAGTACGCCATCTTCCTTCAACCATAAATCGATGACAGGGGAGTAGCGAAGTGTCCAACCGTTTGATAAAGGGATTTCGTTCATAATGAATCTGTTCCTCCTAGGTGATGAAATCGTGTTCTTTACTTATCATGCTGGTCTGTCGCGGAGAATGCAAGTGGTGTACTCGAATCTCGAACAGGATAAGCGATTTGATAAGATTGTTCTCGTTTTTTCATCCGCTCGTACTGTTTTTTGACACGTCGGTGTTGAATATATTCGATGTAAGTCAGATAGGACGTACGGATCAACTGTCGGATCGATGATAATGATAGGCAAATCGCTAATGTAAAGACGAATACACCGATTGAACTCGTGTAATAGCCAGTAACAAAGCTTAAATATGTAGTAATGAGACCCGCAACCGTCGTGAATAAGTAAAAGAGCACGTCCGTTTCCTCCTCAGAAATTAAAATGATGACATGTTCATTTAATTCGAGGTTAAACATGATTTTCCTTTATCGTCCTGTAAATGTCCGGAAAAAATAAAAAATCCACACGGAAGGTGTAGATTTTAAGGGCGATCGATTTGCTGAAGCGCTGGTGTCTTCGGTGTCATATCCGTACTGTTTGATCCTTCTGCAAAGACAATTCCAATCGTAGCAAGGAAAGCAAAAAATGCAAAAACCAATGTTTTCGTGAAGCGTCGAGCGAACGAACGCGATTGAATATTATGAAACATTTTTATCCCCCATATTTACCTAAACTAAACCTTCTTTTTCCTGTTATTTAATCATATATCTTTTTTTCAAAAAAATCACGCAAATGTGTTTCGTTCACAAAGATGTCACAACTGTCATCACTGTGTCGATATCAGAGGTGAACAGAAAAAGAGTATAGTATGGTAGGGAAAGAACAGAAGGATGATTCGAAAGAACTTGAATCGATTCAAATAGAGAGAGGAGATGACCCGAAATGGGATTACGCGCAGGACAGGTTGTCACATTAAAAGTAGAACGCGAAGCAGAATTCGGAGTGTTTCTAACAGATGGAAATGAAGATGTGTTGTTGCATAACAATGAGCAGACACAAAAAGTAGCCCTTGATGATGAAGTAGAAGTCTTCTTGTATCAAGATAATGAAGGGCGCATGGCATCATCGATGACGATTCCAGAAGCTTCATTTGAAGATTATGTCAAGACGACAATCAATGGGACACGCTATAACACAGGAGTGTTTGCGAACATCGGCATTCAAAAAGATGTTCTCGTTTCGCTTGACGATTTGCCACAACGTCGGATGTTCTGGCCGGAAGAAGGCGATCAACTCTTCATTCGTCTAAAACATGATCAAAAGCTTCGGTTACTCGGAGACCCTGCACCATATGCTTATTTCAACTTGCGGGCGAAGCCGGCACCAGAGGAATGGAACAACATGGACGTCGAAGGTCTCGTCTTCTCACAACGCGAACCAGGCGTCAATGTCTGGGTCAACGATCAGTCGATTGGATTCTTGCATGAACGTGAGATGGAACGTTGGCCGCGTCTTGGAGAAGTCTTGAAATTACGAGTGACAAATGTAAAACCAGATGGTACAGTATTACTTTCAGCACGACCACGTGCCTTTGAAGCCATTGATACAGACGCGGAGTTGATTCTGAACCATCTACTTGAACATGATGGTCAGATGCCGTATGGTGATAAGACAGCTCCCGAGACGATCGATGAAGTATTCGGTCTCAGTAAGGCAGCATTCAAACGAGCGCTTGGTCGCCTGTTGAAAGATAAAAAAATAGAAAAAAATGAAACGGGTATTCGGTTGACTAAATAAATCGGACCGAGTAAGCCTGCGTTTCGAATAGATAGTAAGGAATTCATCATTTTGGTGGTTGCGGCTGGTTTGATTACCGGCGACCATTTACTGAATATACCCCATCACTAGTGGGGGCACGCGATGATGTTCATCGCACGGTCCGGGCATTACGCCTTTCCCTCGCCCTTATGGCAACGATTATGATGGTGACTTCCCTAAACATTATTATAAGAGAAACCACTCTATCTTTATGTGATAGATTCTGTTATAATAGGTAGTCGATTGTATTCGTTACGGTAGCGTCTGTTTAGTGGCAGACGCTTTTCATATGACAAAGGAGAGTATTTAGCATTGACAACATTTCGTGAATTAAATCTTAGTGAGGCACTTATCAAAGGTGTCCTAAAAATGGGCTTTGAAGAAGCAACACCAATCCAAGCAGAAACAATTCCAGTCGGACTCAGCGGCGTTGACTTAATCGGTCAAGCACAAACAGGTACTGGTAAAACTGCAGCATTCGGTATCCCGACAATCGAGCGTCTTGACGCAAAATCACGCAACATCCAAGCGTTGATTCTTGCTCCAACACGTGAACTTGCAATCCAGGTAGCAGAAGAATTGAACCGTATTGGTGATGTAAAACGCGTTCATGCACTTCCTGTTTACGGTGGTCAACAAATCGATCGTCAAATCCGTGCACTTCGCAAAAATCCACAAATCGTCGTTGCAACACCAGGACGTTTGATGGACCACATGAACCGTAAGACGTTGAATCTCGATCACGTTCAAACGGTCATCCTTGATGAAGCAGATGAGATGTTGAACATGGGATTCGTCGAAGACATCGAGAAAATCCTCGGTGCACTTCCTGAAACTCGTCAAACACTCTTGTTCTCAGCAACGATGCCACCACAAATTCGTAAAATCGCAGATCGTTTCATGACGACTCCGACACACATCAAAGTCAAAGCGAAAGAAATGACAGTTGAGAACATCGAGCAGTCATTCATCGAATTAAAAGAAAGCCAAAAATTCGACGTTCTTTGCCGTTTGATCGACACGGATTCTCCGGAACTTTCAATCATCTTCGGTCGTACGAAAAAACGTGTTGACGAAATGACTGAAGGTTTGATCCAACGTGGATACACAGCTGACGGTTTACACGGTGACTTAACACAAGCAAAACGTGACCAAGTCATCCGTCGTTTCAAAAAAGGAACGATCGATATCCTCGTCGCTACAGACGTTGCAGCACGTGGTCTTGACATCTCTGGTGTCACACACGTCTACAACTTCGACGTCCCACAAGACCCAGAAAGCTACGTTCACCGGATCGGTCGTACAGGTCGTGCTGGTAAAACAGGATCGGCTGTCACATTCGTTACACCACGTGAATTTGGTCAAATCAAAACAATCGAACGTGTCACGAACAAAAAAATGTCACGTCGTCATGCACCAACACTTGATGAAATCTTAGAAGGCAACTTGAAACTTGCTGCACAAGAACTCATCAAACGCGTTGAAGCAAAAGACTCAAAAGAATATACGACACTTGCACAAGAACTCTTAGAAGAGTACGAAGCAGTGGAACTTCTTTCAGCAGCACTTAAAGGGTTGACGAAAGAGCCGGACGCAACACCAGTCCAAATCTCTTCAATCGAACCAATCCGCGTGAAACGTTTCGGTAGCAACGGTGGTGGAAACCGTCGTCCTTACGGAAACAAAGGTGGAAGTGGCAACCGCAGTGGCGGATACCGTGGAAACAACCCACGTGGCGGTAGTGATCGTCGTGAAGGTGGTCGTTCATCTTCTTCATCCGATCGTCGTGAAGGCGGTTATGCTGGACGTAGCAACCGTAGCGAAAGCGATCGTAACCGTGGCGGACGCAAACCACGTTTTGAAAAGTAAACGATTCGAACCGATTTGTCACAGACAAGTCGGTTCTTTTTTATGATTTATCTAAGCGGTCATGATAAAATGAGCCATGAACGATAGAGAGAGGGCTGAATCATTCGTGTATACCATTTATGTAGCAGCATCCGTCTGTCTCGTTGCACTGATCGTCGCGACGAAAAAGATTTGTGAGCGGACGACAAAAGGACATTTTCGTTATATTCCATTGGCGACTTTATTATTTGGCGGCATCATCTTTCTTGTGCTAGCCATCGGTAAGGGGGGAGCCGTCGGAATCCAATACGGTGTCCTGAGTATCATCTACTTGACGGCAACATTCGGTGTGTACTTGTATATCGCATTGCGGAAAGATACGACGTTATCGTAAAACAGGGGCTCTCTCGTTACAGAGAGGCTCTTTTTTTGTTAAGATAGAACAAGAGTACAAGGGGGGAATAGAATGGATGCATTAGATGTCATCGTTCATCCCGAAGAGATAGAGGCATGGTTTCAACCGATCGTAGGCGCTGCCCCTTTTAAGGTGGAAGGGTATGAAATCCAGTCCCATTTTCGTGGAGAACCGTTAAAACCATTTTTTCAGGAAGACGATGTTCCAATCGAGTATCAACTCGAAGTCATGGGGCATGTCGTCCGTCAAGCATTCCAAAAAGTACCCTCCGATGCACAAGCGTTTATTCTGATCCGTTGTCGTCCAGCCTGGCTGTTCGAAAACGGTGGGGAGGACTTCTTGCATGTCTTACGGACGGTCGACTCGTCGTTTCCAAAAGAGCGGATGTACGTTACTTTGACGGATGTCCAAGTCGATGATTTTGACCGTCTGGGTCGGATCGTTGCGTATTACCAGAACTCTGGACTGAAGGTAGCGCTGGACCGTGCGGAAGCAACGAGTCTTGAACGTGTCTTTTCGATGTCACCGGATATGTTGATTGTCGATTTATCCTCCATGATTGAGAAAAAGACCGTCTCAGCGTCGTATCCACATCTCTTACAGACGATGGAGCACCTCTGTGATCAGCTTGGAGCGCCACTTTTGTATAAGAATATCAGCCATCTCGGTCAACTGCGATATGCGTGGCAGCACGGAGGACGATACTACATGGGGAATTTACTTGGAGAAGCATCACCTGAATGGGTCATGATCTGTCCTGGTATGGAAGTGTTGATCCATGAAGTCCCGATGTTTTATAAATATGATCGCGAACAGATGAATCGCTTGTTTCAGCTCGAGCAAGACTGGACGGTTCGGTTTAATGAAGATTGCCAGTCCTTGAAGCCGGAGCAAGATCTCGATCAATGGTTGTTGACGCTCGCCCGGAAGATGGAGCCGGAGTTCATCCGGTTTTATATCACGGATGCGAATGGATTCCAACAGTCTTCAAACGTCAGTAAAAAGAGTGGGGAGTGGAAACTGTATTCCTTCTACAAAGGATACAACTGGAGTTTCCGTCCTTATTTCATTCGGACGACGGTAGCGATGGAGCGACGACATAGTGGATATTTGTCCGAACGGTATGTCGACTTCAGCTCGAGTGAACAAACGCGGACATTTAGTATGCCGCTCAGTAATGGGATGTTCTTATTTGCGGATATCTCTGCAGATTATCTATATCAAGAACGATTGAGTGAATGAGGAGGAAATGAAAGTGTTAGATTATGATTACGAGGCATTACGAGAAATTGGACGAATCGTCGCCATGGCACGCGATGAGATGGCGGATGCCGTCAAACCGGGAATCACGACGAAGGAACTCGATGACATCGGAGCACGCATCCTGAAGGAACAGGGAGCAGAGTCTGCTCCAATCGTCATGTACGATTTCCCAGGAGCGACATGTATCAGTGTCAATGATATCGCAGCACACGGTATCCCAGGGAAGTATGTCATTCAAGAAGGTGATATCGTCAATGTCGATGTCTCGGCTGTGAAGAACGGTTACTACTCGGACACAGGGAAGACGGTCATCGCAGGAGAAGCAAAACGTCCGGAAGATGTCCGACTCGTTGAAGTGTCATTGACGGCGCTTGAGAAAGGACTTGAAAAAGTCAAAGCCGGAACGAAGGTCAACCAGATTGGAAAAGCAATCTATGCCGAAACACGTAAGAGCGGTTTCACGGTCATCCGTAACTTAGCGGGACATGGTCTCGGTAAGACACTTCATGGTGAGCCAGAATCCATCTCGAACTACTTCAACCGTGAAGAAAACGATCTGTTGAAAGAAGGACAAGTCATCGCTGTCGAGACGTTCATTTCAACAGGAGATGAGTTCTGTATCGAAGATGAGCGGGACGGTTGGACGTTGTACACACCAAACCGGAGCCTTGTCTCACAATTCGAGCACACCGTCGTCGTCTTGAAGGACGGGTATGAGATTTTGACAAAAGTTGAAGGCAAAGAATCGTTCTAAGAAAAGCGAACGTCATAAAACACGAGAAGAGGCAATGGAAGTCAATCCATTGCTTCTTTTTCGTCGTGGTGTCCTTGTTACAAAGTAATCCGGGACGTTGCCAATTTGTTCAACTGTGATTTGGATACGGCTGGAGCAGAATACCGTATGTGTCCTTGTTCGACATGATACGGGGTCTCAAGCAAATCTTCTTCGAAATAATCGGCAGTACTTGCCATATCGATCGGATAAGCGAGTCCCGGAAGTGTTGCAAAAGCAAGGGTCTGGCGACGCCCGATTCCGCTCTCGAACATCCCCCCGAGCCAGTAAGGCGCTTTTTGTCGAAGGGATAGGGCATTCGTCAGTCCACCGACGCGTGCCGGCTTGATGTTCAGAATCTGACCGGCGTGCAGCGTCTTCATCAACTGGGCATCCGCTGGAGCGACGATGGATTCATCGAGACAAATCGGTGTCTGCAAGAGTCTGGCAAGTCGTTGATGCCCGGACCAATCCGACGCTGCGAGCGGTTGTTCCATCATAACGAGACCAAATGAATCCCACTTTTGTAATAGAGGGAAGTCCGCTTCAGTGAAGCTACCGTTGGCGTCAAACATCAAGGGCGCCTCAGGGAAAGCGGTGCGAACCTGCTCAAGAACAGCGGTATCCGTCGGGGCGAGCTTCAGCTTGATCCGTCCATAGCCGGAGGCGAGCGCTTGTCCGACAGCTTCGACGGTCTGCGTTGCGGAAGCCCGTCCGAGTGCTTTCCCGCAAGGTACGAGGGATGATTCATCACCTCCGAGATACGTGGCGAGCGATTGCCCGGCAGCTGATGCGAATAACTCGTAGACTGCACCTTCGAACATCGCCTTTGCCATCGGATTACCTTGCACGATGCGGAAACGATCCGTAACGTCTGCTGGATGATGGAGCGGTTGTTCAAGTAACCGATACAGCAGCGGAGCAATTCCTTGGAGGGAGTGCTGTGTTTCCGATGTATACCACGGTGTATCGAACGCGACACCTTCCCCGTAACCGATTCGTCCTTCCGAATCAATCAGACGCAAAATCGTCGTCCGGCGTACCGTCAGCGTCGAGAGTGCGGTTTGCATCGGACGACGAAAGACGAGCGGAACATCGAACAGTTCGGCAGACCGGAGCGTGATGCTCATAATGACTCCTTTAGTTGCTTCCGCAATAGTTTACCGTTCGCATTGCGTGGCAGCGCACTATGATAGATATAATCAACCGGACATTTATATTTAGCGAGCAATTGACTGATCTCGTTGCGGACCATGACTTCATCGAGTGTACTGACGATGAAGGCGACCGGAACCTGTCCCCATTTAGCATCAAATCGTCCGACGACACCTGCTTCCTGAATCCCATCAATCGAGAGAAGTGCTGATTCGACTTCAGCTGGATAAATGTTTTCCCCACCTGAGATGATGAGGTCGCTTCGACGATCGAGAACATAGAGGTATCCGTCGGCGTCCAGACGTCCTAAGTCACCAGTCTTGAAAAAACCGTCTGCCGTAAAGGCGTCTGCCGTTTTCTCTTCCTCATGAAAATAGCCTTTCATGATCGTCGGTCCTTTGACTTCGATTTCTTGATGACGAGTAATGCGAATTTGTGTCGGATGAATTGCTTGTCCGGCAGATCCGATTTTTCGTAAGGCATCCTCAGGCAAGAGAGTTGCAATTTGTGACGCGGTTTCCGTCATCCCGTATGTCTGCATGACCGGGATATTGCGGTCGAGTGCACGCGTCAGAATCGGTAATGGTACAGGACCGCCTCCTGTCAGTACGACGCGAAGTGCGTGGCGACGTAGTCCGGCTTCAAGCAGTCGATCAAGCATGACCGAGACGAGTGAGACGTGGGTGATCTTTTCTGTCGTAATCCAGTGCAAGGCGCGTTCTGGCGAAAAATGTGGCTCAAGAATGATCGGTACTCCATAGATGACTGCCCGATAGACGACAGCTAATCCGCTCATATGGAACAGTGGTGTGACGATCAAAAAACGATCCTCTGGCAGTGATCCGATATGACGCGCGGCGTTCGTCGCACTTGAGAAATGATTCAACATCGTCTGTTCGACAGCTTTCGGGTGTCCGGTCGTACCACTCGTAAAGAGCATTGATTGGACGTATTGCTTGGGCATATGGCGTATTAACAGGTCAGGGGCTTCTTTTTCATAAGAGAAAGCCCGACATGGAATCGTGGTATCGAGTGTCCGGTCCGTTACGACGAGTCGCACATCCGCCTGCTTAAATTGGCGTAATACTTCTGTCTGCGTCAAACGTGTGTTGATCGGAACGACGGTCAGTTCGAGCAATTGAGCAGCGTGAAGAGCAACAATATACTGTGCACTCGAGGGACAGTAAAGGGCGATCCGGTCTCCGCGTGTTACGATCGTCGCCCAAGTACTTGCTAAGCGATGCGCGCGTACATATAGTTCAGACCATGACCAGCGCTCTGTTTCCGTAATGAGCGCGATGTCATCCGGTTGCTCTTTTGCCCGTGTATAGATCCAAGGATACAAAATAGTCACTTCCTTTATGATGAATATACGAAAAAGGTTCAATGTCAGAAGACGATTGAACCTTTTTTTCATTATGGGAAACGCGGGAACTGTCCGAAGTCAGGATTGCGTTTTTCTTTGAACGCATCGCGTCCTTCTTTTGCTTCGTCTGTTGTATAGTACAGCAACGTAGCGTCTCCAGCGAGTTGCTGAATCCCTGCAAGACCATCTGAATCGGCGTTGAATGCCGCTTTGAGGAAACGAAGAGCCGTTGGCGAATGTTGAAGGATTTCAGCACACCATTGAATCGTTTCTTGCTCGAGATCTGCGAGTGGAACGACCGTATTGACGAGTCCCATATCAAGTGCTTGCTGTGCGTCATATTGACGGCAGAGGTACCAGATTTCACGCGCTTTCTTGTGTCCAACAACGCGTGCGAGGTAACCAGAGCCATATCCAGCATCGAATGAACCGACTTTTGGACCTGTTTGTCCGAAGCGGGCGTTGTCCGCAGCGATTGTCAAGTCACACACGAGGTGAAGGACATGTCCGCCGCCAATCGCATAACCTGCGACCATTGCGATGACTGGTTTCGGGATAACACGAATCAAACGTTGAAGATCAAGGACGTTCAAGCGTGGAATTTCGTCGTCGCCGACATATCCACCATGTCCACGTACCTTTTGGTCTCCACCAGAACAGAATGCGAGATCGCCTTCACCTGTTAAGATGATGACGCCGACGTTTTGATCGTCACGTGCGCGTGAAAATGCGTCGATGAGTTCGTGGACCGTGTGTGGTCGGAACGCGTTGCGAACTTCTGGGCGGTTGATCGTGATTTTCGCGATCCCGTTCCATTGTTCATATTTGATGTCTTCATAGCTACGGGCTGATACCCATTCCGGAGCGTATTTCATGTGAATTCCCCCAATATGTTAGTGATGAATAAGTAGATTCTCTACCATTGTAACAAACTTTTGCGGTTGGTCGATATGTGGGGCGTGCGAAGCATGCAAAATCACGTGAATTTTTTCAGGTGACGCCGCGCGTGAAGCGATGGCACGGAATTTTTCATCCTCTTCCCCGACGATCCAATCAATCTTTTTCGGAAGACATGACCAAAGAGAGGGCATGCTCCCTGTACCTTGTGCTCGAAGCGAAGCGCTCAGACCTTCAACTGTTTGGGACAGGCGCTCCTGACGCAGTCGCGTACGTTGCGATTCCGGCAGAAAGGCTTGGGGTTTAAACAGTCCAAGTGTCTCCCAGTGATCGATGAAAGCTTCGAGTCCGCCTTTTTCGAGTCGCTCCGCTAACTTTCGATCGGATGTACGACGTACTTTTCGCTCGATTGCCGTCTGGATACCGGGTGTCGTACTAACAGCGATCGTCCGAGCGATTTGCTCAGAGACGACGCTCAGCATTAAGGCGATTCGTCCGCCCATCGAATACCCGAGGATGATCCATTGTTCGGAGCGGGTAGCGAGCAGCGCTTCAAGATCCTTGACCTGTTGCGTCAAACGCATTCGTTGCTCAGGTGCCGGTGTCGTTTTTCCATGCCCCATCAAATCAAGACGGTAGACGGTGAAGTGAGTCGATAAATGCTCACTTAGCATGTCCCACGTCGAGAGGGAGCCTGTAAAACCATGGAGCAGTAGGAGTGGTGGACCATCGCCTTCGATTTTCACGTTATAAGGATGACCGCGTAAAATCATCGGAACACCTCGGCTAGCGCTTGATTCGTCACGTCCCAAATCGAACGATGCATTTGTACGTTCTCTGTTCGTGTCGTCTTGACTTCAAGAATCCGAGTGACGTTCGTCTCTTCTGCAAGTGCTTGACGTAATGCAGCAATCGAATCGATCGCCTGGTACGTCACACCGTAGCCGGAAGCGAGGGAAGCGAAGTCGAGATGCTGTGGTGTACCGAAGAGTGGCTCGAACACTGCTTGCTCGAGTTGTTGTTGTGGTAAAAAGCTAAAGATGCCGCCACCCGCATTGTTGATGAGAATGATCGTTAACGGAAGCGTCCGTGCTGTCATCAGACCGTTGATATCATGAATGAACGCCAAGTCGCCGACGAGTAAGTAGCGGTGTGTGGCGTCAAACGTTGCTCCGAGCGCACTGGAAAGAATCCCGTCAATTCCATTCGCCCCTCGGTTCGCGAGTAGACGAAGCGGTGTTCCTGTCGGCAGGAACGTATCGATATCCCGGATCGGCATACTGTTTGAAACGAAGAGACTTCCGTCCTGTAACGTCGTCAACGCGCGGACGACGTTATACTCCGTCATCTCCTCTTGGTCAATCGTTTTAAAGGCGTCAGAGACAAGTCGCTCTGCCTGCTGTAACAGATTGAGGTACATAGGGTCATGCGGAACCGATTCATGATGTTCGAGTTGTCGCGCGTGACCAATTACGAAATCCGAATGGAGTTGCGGGTCACGCCAATTTCCTGGATGACCGACGACCGTTGTCGGAATATCCCGAGACCAAAGCAGATAAGGTTTTGAAGTTGGCATGGCGCCGAAACGAACGATTCGATCCGGTCGGATATGCTGAGCGGTAGCGGGATGCTTGAGCCATGTATCGTAATAGGCAAAAACGTGAGCATCTTGCGATTGTCGTCCTTGACTGAGCGGATCCGCTAACACCGGAATCCCGGCTTGTTTCGCATACGAGATGACAATCTGACTTTCTGCCGCAGTGAGTTGTGGTCCAAGCACAAAAAGAAGACGTTCTTGTTGAAGTGCGGTCGCTAAAGCACTGTTTACGCCCGATGTCGGCTCAGGTAAAACGCCGACCGGGCGTCCTGTCCGTAAGAGGTCAAGTTCCGGTACGAGGGGTTCACGTAACGGGACATTGATTTGAACCGGTCCTGCTGGTTCCGTCAGGGAGAGTAAGGTCGCGCGTTGTGCGACATGAGCGACGTAAGGAAGACTTGCTTCTTCTGCTAACGGAAGATCAAACGCATGGCGAACCTGCTTCCCGTACAGTCCGACTTGATCGATGGCTTGCGGGGCCCCGACATTCCGTAACTCATGTGGACGATCGGCGGTCAAGACGATCAACGGAAGTTCAAAGATGTTCGCTTCGGTCACTGCTGAATAATAGTTCGTCGCAGCGGTACCACTCGTACAAATTAACGCAACAGGACGAACGCGTTCTTCCGTTCGCGTGAGACCCAAAGCAAAAAAACTAGCCGACCGTTCGTCAACAAGGACGTGGGTACGGCTAGACGGATGTAGAAAAGCAGCAATAGCGAGTGGTGTCGACCGGGAACCGGGACTGATGACGAAGTCCCGGACACCGGACGCGACGAGCGTATCGATTAGTGTATGCATCCACTTAGTCAACATAGATATCATCCTTTTCAATCGAACCGACGTGTGAAAGTGCTTGTAACATCGGTGATAGTTTAGTTTCCGTTTCTGCCAGTTCGCTATCGAGATGAGAACCTTCAACAAGACCGCAACCGGCATAAAGAATGACAGCACGTTCCGTGAATAGTCCAGAGCGGATGGCGACGATGAATTCCCCGTCATCCTGTCCATTCATCCAACCGACGGGTGAACCGTACCAACCCCGTTCGAACGTTTCGATCTCTTGGATCGCATCAACCGCCAACTGCTTTGGTTCGCCACCAAGTGCCGGTGTCGGATGCAGTTTTTCAATCAGTTGAAATAACGTGACGTCTGCTTTTAAACGCGCCGTAATCGGTGTATAGAGGTGTTGGATGTGACGATTCTTTAAGAGAATCGGCGTATCCGGACAATCCAGTTTCTCTGAAAAAGCAGATAACGTCCGTTCGATTGAATCAGCGACGATTCCGTGCTCCATCCGGTTCTTTTGATCTTGTAATAACGATTGACCGAGTGCCTCATCCATTTCATCTGTCTCATGGCGTGGTGCAGAACCGGCGACAGCTGCTGTCTCAAGACGACGTCCGTGTTTTTGGACGAGTCGTTCCGGTGTGGCTCCGATGAAGGCTTCTTCCGGATTCGGTTGGAAGCAGAAGACATAGCTACCGGGCTGCGTATCTTCGAGTTCAGCGACGACAGCGGCTACATCAAGTGGACGGTCCAGTTCATAGACGACTTCCCGCGCCAAAACGATTTTTTCAAGTGTCGTCTCCAAATAGTGCATCGCTTGTTGAAACGAAGCTTCGAAGGCTTCATTTCCATCCCGGGATAGCCGTAAACGCGTGACACCTGTTGAGGTCCGTGTTTGCGGTTTATTAACTTTTGCGAAATCAAGTGCGAGCTGATTTAAGATCGAATCAACTTGATCCATCGGTTCAACACGAGCAAAAATCGTCACACGTGTCTTACCATCTTGCTCTAAAAATAAAAACTTCGGAATCGTCATCGAAGCGTCTCCAAAGGAGGACCAGCGATAATCCGGTTGGTTGAGTTCGGTGAAAGAGAATCCGCTGAACGCAAATAAATCATGACCGACATGGTCGCGATTCAAGTTTGCCCATTGTGATTGAATTCGTAAAAAACGATCCGTTCCTGAAGCCTGAAGTTGTTGTACGATGCCAAACCCGATGGCCCGCATCGAGCGATCAGGTGTCGCGAAATAAAATCGTTCCTCGATACCCTGTTCGAGGGAACGCATGTCAGTTGCTTCGATTTCCCATGAATACGAAGCGAGTATAGGTCGTTGTGAGGCGTTCGCCTGACTGACGGCCTGTTCGATACACTGTTTTAGCTCTTGTTGAGCGTAAGCCATACCGCTCATTGCCCCCTAGTCTGTAGATACTGTGATATGTTTCACTTAATCTAAGTGTAAACTTTTTGCGGACAAAAAAGAAGGAATAAGCTATCTTGGATTGAACATTGACAGCAAAAAACGAAACCCGATACACTTAGACAGGAAAGGGGTTATTATATGAATAAATCAATCGCTGTCTATTGGCGAATGACACGACCGCATACACTGACAGCAAGTTTTGTTCCGGTCGTCGTCGGTACGGCAGTTGTCGCACCACGCGTGGAATCGATACGCTTGGATTTGTTCGTGGCGATGTTGATCGCATCGATGTTGATTCAAATCGCAACGAATCTGTTCAATGAATACTACGATTACAAGCGTGGTTTAGATACAGAGGAATCGGTCGGAATCGGTGGATCAATCGTACGTGACGGATTTAAACCGGGTACGATCCTAGCGTTCGCACTTACATTGTACGGCATCTCCGCCTTACTCGGTGTGTATCTGTGCATCGAGACTTCGTGGTGGTTGCTTGTCGTAGGACTCATCTCGATGTTCGTCGGATATATTTACACAGGAGGACCATTACCGATCGCTTATACACCGTTCGGAGAAGTCGTTGCCGGCTTTTTCATGGGGTATATCATCATCGCGATCTCCGCATACTTGCAAATTGGTTATGTACCAACGGAAGCCGTTGCGATTTCGGTACCTGTTGCCATCTTGATCGGTTCGATCCTACTTGCGAACAACATTCGGGACTTGGATAATGACAAGGTCAACGGGCGAAAAACGATTGCCTGTCTTGTCGGACATCGTCGTGCCGTGTACGTCTTGATCGGATTTTTTGCGGCAGCTATTTTGTCACTCATCATTGCTGTACTGGCATTCGAAGTCTCTTGGTTTGCGTTACTCGCGTTGTTGAGTATTCCGCTCATGATTAAAGCGGTTCGTCTCTTCTGGGAAGACTTGCCACCGGAAAAACTGATGCCTGGTATGGCACAAACCGGTAAAGTAAATACGATTTTCGGATTATTGCTCGCAATCAGTCTCGTGATCGCGAATATCTAAATCGAATCAAAACAGCAGGCGATTCGCCTGCTGTTTTTTCATATGAAGATAGAGATTAGAAAAAAGTGCTTCGGTTGTCACTGATTTAAAATTTTACTATAATTGAAGCAATGTGCCTGAAAGATCAATTTAAGGATCGGGAATCAGGAAATATGGTTAGAGGTGGAACTGGAATGAATAAAATCGCGGTAATCGGAAAAGTATTCGTCGACATAAAAGGAACTTCGTTCGCTCCTTTGCATAAGGATGCGAAAAACGTAGGAGACATCACGTTTTCGAATGGAGGAACAGGACGCAACGTAGCACAAAACCTAGCCGTCCTCGGGAATGAAGTTCGCTTTATCTCGACGGTTACGAATGACCAGATTGGCGTTGGGGTACTCGATGAGCTGAAATCTTACGGTGCGAACGTGGATCATGTCGAAATGTTAGAAGATCATGGAATGGGCATGTGGTTAGCCGTCATGGATAACGAAGGTGATTTGCAAACATCGATCTCGAAACAACCGGATGCGAAGTTGCTCGAAGAGGCGATTTTACGTCAATCGGTCTATGCGCTCGATGGAGTCGATGCCGTTGCGATCGATCTTGATTTGTCCGTCACGGTTTTAGAACGTTTGATTCATCTATGCCGTAAAATGGAGTTGCCATTGTTTGGTGTTTGCGGTCACTTGAGCGTCATTGAACGCAATCGCCATCTGTTACAAGGATTCACTGGATTCATTTGTAGCCGAGAAGAAGCGGAAATTTTATCTGATCTGTCGATCGTGACAGTAGAGGATGCGGTTCATGTAGCAAATGAGCTAGCGAAAAAAGGTGCTCCGTTCACGGTCGTGACGATGAGTGAACTAGGTGCGGTCTACGTCGATCGCCGTACGGCGACATCAGGACACGTCGGAACGAAAAAAGTAAAAGTCGTTGACTCAACGGGAGCAGGCGACTCCTTCTTCTCTGCTGTCCTATCTGAATTGACACAAGATAAGTCAGCAGAAGAGGCATTAAAGCTTGGCATGAAGGTCGCGGCAGAAGTCATTGCTTCGACAGAGAATGGACTCGTTCCGGAAATGCTGGATGCCATTCGATGAATTCATTTTTAAAAAAGGGGGTGGCGTCATGCCGATTCAACGAAGTGCGATCATTTTACGAAACGAACAGGATGAAATTGCGTTGATCCGACGGGATAAACCGAACGAAACATATTATGTTTTTCCGGGTGGTGGAAAAGATGATGGAGAATCGCTAGAAGAGACAGCGATTCGTGAAGCACATGAAGAACTTGGTGTCGACGTGGAGTTGACCGGCATCGCTGCTATCGTCCGTTTTAATGGATTCGATAACCCTTATTTTTGGGCGAAAACAATTGGCGGTCGGTTTGGCACGGGTACGGGTGAAGAATTCGAAGAGGAGGGATCGGGTTATACACCGGTCTGGATCAAGCGATCCGAGTTGCCTTCATTACCGATTCGTCCACCGTCACTTGCCAAACAGCTGGCAAAAATGACAGAACCGTTCTATGAATTGATCCTTTCTGAAAACGAATGAGGTTTTAGTTGAAATAAAATGGGAAAAGTATATTAAAACAATGAGGTGGTCGTTGACTGCCTCTTTTTCATGAAGGAGAGATGACGATGGCGCATTCACGCGACCCAAAAGGGCTTGCCCTGAACTTAAAGCAGCGAATGTCCGATCATAACATTACGGATTATGCAGGAACACTCGCTTATTACTGGTTTTTATCCATTTTCCCAGGCATCATTTTCGTCATTTCCGTCTTATCGTTTTTTGATATTGATCGTCAGACGCTTGAGTCGCAAATCCGCGACTTAGCGCCGGGTGGAGCCGTCAATACATTCACCGACACGATTTTCCAGGCTATCAAGGAACCACAAGGTGGATTATTATCGATTGGTGCGATTCTTGCCATCTGGTCCGCTTCGAAAGGCGTCGATCGTTTAATCACGACGGCGAACCACGCTTATGGTGACTTTTCGCCCCGAGGTTTCGTCGCAGCGCGTGGGATTGCCTTGTTACTCACAATCGTTCTTGGAATCGGGATGTTGTTGTTGATCGTACTGAACGTTCTGGGCGGTCCGATCATCACGTATCTTGCGAATTTCGTCCTGCCGATCGACATGGGACAAAAAGTCTTACTGACCGTCTTGCGATACGTCGTGTCGACGATTCTGTTAATTGGTATCTTATCGATCTTTTACCGCGTCGCTCCAAAGCGTTCGATTACGTTTAAAGAGGCAATTCCGGGAGCAGTTTTTGGTGTTATCGTCTGGCAATTGTTATCGGTCGGGTTCGGATTTTACGTCTCGAACTTCTCGAACTACAATCAAACGTACGGTTCGCTCGGTAGTGTCGTCATCTTGTTATTGTGGCTTTACTTCACAGGGTTGATTATCTTACTTGGTTCTGAATTGAACGCATCATGGGAACGATTCATGAAAAAAGCAGATCCGAAGAAGATGGAGGAGAAACGCTTGAAGGAACAAGCGGAACTCGATGCGATTCCAACGAACACGTTCGGATGAAGATACGAAAAAACGTCTGATTGCCATGCGGCAGTCAGACGTTTTTTGATGGTTAAGCGGCTAAACGTTTTTCAGATGAACGCTGTGGAAGACTTGGTAAAGCATCCTGTTGAAGAAGACGTAAACCATTCAAGATGACAAGAATCGTTGATCCTTCGTGTCCGACGACAGCGAACGGCATGATCAAGAACTGTGACAAGTTCGATGCGATCAACAGGAGGATGACACCAATCGCCAGCGTGATGTTTTGTTTGACGATTCGGTTCATCTTCCGGGCTTTATGCACGGCATAGGCAAGGCGACCTAAGTCATTTTTCATCAAAACAACGTCAGCAGTCTCAAGCGCGGCATCGGTTCCTTCACCCATCGCAATCCCGACATGTGCTAATGCAAGGGCTGGGGCATCGTTAATGCCGTCACCGACCATCGCGACGGTCCGACCTTCTGTTTGGTATTGTTTGATGTAGCGTACTTTATCTTCCGGTAGGCACTCAGCGACGAAGTCCGTCAATCCCGCCTCACGTGAGATGGCAGCTGCCGTGATCGGATTATCACCAGTTAACATGATCGTTGCGATGCCGAGATCATTTAAGGCGGCAATCGCTGTTTTGGCTTCCGGACGAATCGTATCACGTAACGCATAAAGCGCTACGATCTGTGCTCCATTGCTGACATAAACGATCGTATGCCCTTGTTCTTTCAATGACTGTTCGATTGCGACGAATGGATCGTCTAAACCATCGTGGAATGCCCGTTTACCGATACGATACGTGACACCATCGACGGTCGCTTCAATCCCGTATCCTGTCACATCTTTAAACGTTGATGGTTCGCGGACATCGGTTTTTAAGTGATCGACGATCGCTTGTGCGAGCGGGTGGTTCGACTGTGCTTCGATGGAAGCAACCGCTTGTTCGACGGCTCGGACATCGATTCCTTCCGCATACCGACTTTCAGTGACGACCGGTTTACCCGTTGTCAGCGTCCCCGTTTTATCGAAGACGATCGTATCGACTTGACCAAGCGTCTCGATGTGGGCGCCTCCTTTGAAGAGCACACCGTTTTTCGCAGATGCGGCAATCGCGGATAAGGCAGCAGGTGTAATCGATGCGACAAGCGCACAAGGTGAGGCGACGACGAGAAGAATCATCGCGCGGTAAATACTTGTCTCAAATGTCCAACCGACGACGTAATGAGGGAGGACCATCATTAGTGCAACGACAAGGAGGACGATTTTGACATAACGGCTTTCAAACCGTTCGATGAATTGAGCAGATGGAGATTGTTCGCTTTGGGCATTTTGGACCATATGAATGATCTTTTGGAACAACGATTCGTCAGCAGCTTTCGTCATCTCAATCGTCAAGACACCATTCATGTTGACGGTCGAGTTATAGACGGTATCGCCCGTTTGTTTTTCAACCGGAATCGATTCACCCGTGATCGATGCTTCTTCGATTGCCGCTTGACCACGAACGATGACACCATCGACTGGAATCCGTTCACCCGGACGAACATAAACAAGGTTGCCGATCGCTAATTGCTCGATTCCGACGACTTCGAGTTGTCCGTTTGCATTCAGACGTGTTGCTTCCTCCGGTTGTAAGGACATCAAGCTTTGTAAGGCACGTTCGTTCTTATTCATCGTATATGTTTCAAGGGCACCGGATAACGCAAAGATGAAGATGAGGATCGCACCTTCCATCCAGTAGCCGATGGCAGCCGCACCGATGGCAGCTAAAATCATCAACAATTCGACGTTCAACGTTTTTTCCTGATACGTCTCCGTCAATCCTTCCTTCGCTTTCGCATATCCTCCGATGACATATGCTGATAAGTACAACGTGACATAAACGGCAGACGCCGTATTGAATTTTTCGAGTCCGTAAGCAACTAAAATCAATATTCCGCTAAACAATGCTAGAATCAATTCGTGATGCTCATCCCAAGCATGACGGAATACGGAACGCTGTTGAACATCGGTAGTAGTGGAAGTCGTCATATTAAAACTCCTTTCAAAATGTAAATGAGAAATGAAATCATTATAGAAAGAGAATGAGAATGTGATGTATCAATGAGTTTAACTGATTGATAATGAGTTTCATTGTCTCTAGATTATAATTATTATTATCTGTAGGATTACTATACCATGCTTCAGTGAAAAGGAACAGGAAAGGAACTAGAAAGATGCAAAAAATTTTAACCCATCGGATTGGACTCGTCGTCTTTGCATTACTGACGACTTTTTTGTGGGGAAGTGCGTTTCCCTTCATTAAAAAAAGTTACGAATTACTACAGATCACATCTTCCGAATACGGAGAACAGCTGCTGTTCGCGAGCTATCGCTTCTTCTTGGCGGGTGTGCTGTTACTTGTCGTCAGTGTCTTCGTCTTCAAACAAACGATCACACTGAAGGAGCGGACCTATGCCTATAGCCGTCTAGGCTTCTTTTTGACGTTCTTGCAGTATGTCTTCTTCTATATTGGTCTCTCCTTATCAACGGGAGTGCAAGGATCAATCATTGCTGGGTCGACCTCATTCTTCCAAATGTTATTGGCTCATTTTCGATATGAAGACGACCGATTGAACCGATTCAAGGGACTCGCCTTATTCTTAGGGTTCACAGGTGTCATTTTGGCCAACTGGCCGCAAGGTGGACAAGGTGTCTCGTTTGGAGTTGGAGAAGGATTATTGATTGCAGCAATGGTTTCCGGGGCGTTCGGTAACTTGATCGCAAAAGAATACTCAGCACGTTATCCAGTGGCACCGATGACTGGATGGGCGATGGTCATTGGATCGATTGGTCTTTTTATCGCAGGAGTCATTCTCGATGGTCACGTCGCGCCGTTTAGCTTTTCAACGACAAGTGCTTGGATGCTCGTGTATCTTGCCTTTTTATCAGCGACTGGATTTACGCTTTGGAACTTACTAATGAAATATAATCCAGTTAGTAAAGTGTCGTTGTTTATGTTCTTCGTACCGATCTATGGTGTCAGTCTATCGGCCTTGATTCTGGGCGAGACGATTCCACCGCAAGCATTGCTTGGTTTACTCTTCGTCGTCGGTGGTATTTTAGTGTCGACGTACCTTCCTGTATGGTTTCAAAAGCGAGGTTGACGAAGATTCAGAATCGTGTAAAAATAGTTTCAATTAAAGTAACTCCCAATCGTTCGTTGCTCAAGCCGACCCGTTCGGCTTTTTTCTGTACGGTCAAGTGAAGACCGATTCGGCCTTGTCTGAAAGGCTAGTGCGACTATTAAACGAAAGGAGATGAAAACGGATGGAACGGAATGAGATCGTTCGAAAGATCATTGCCACTCGTCGTCCACGTGATGAGTTTGCCCGGTTCGTCGTGACGTGCGTCAGTCAGCAGTTAAAGGAAACCCATGGAGATGTGGATGTGGAGATCATCGAGGCGGAGAGAGGTTACGATTCAGTGTGGTCAATCAACGGTCGAGAGGTTGTCGTGCTGCTCGAGACAGAAGAGCTGAAGCGTGCAAAAGAACAGCCGTATGCGATCGACGATAAGCTCTGGCGGAGTTTTCGGCAAGAAGGAATCGTGAAATGAAAAAAACGGATCTTGCGCATCGATGGCGCAAGGTCCGTTTTTTAGATTCCGGATGTCTCATGACGTTTGGCATACCGCAATAGAAGCGCAAGCGTCGTCAAGACAAGAACGAATAAACTGAAATACAGCATGGAAGGTAGTATGACGAACAGACTACCGGCAATTGGACCAAGAATCGAACCGAGACTGAAGGCAATCCCGGCAAGTAAGTTACCCGTCGGTAGAAGATGACGTGGTAGCTGTTCCGTCATATAGGCGACACCGAGCGAGTACGTCGAGCCGAGTGCCATTCCACTGACAGCAAAAATCGCGAACAACCAGCCGTGGCGTTCGAAGGCGAAGCAAGCAATGAGAAAAGCGACGGAACCAATCGAAAGAACGGTTACCAACGTCCGACGTTTTCCGAAGTGATCAGCAAGTCGTCCCAGTGGAAGTTGCATGATCAATGAGCTGACGACGAATGTCGTGATCAAGGTACTCGTCTCGGATAAACCATATCCGTTACGCGTCGCAAAAACGGGAAAACTGGCGTTCAGTGTGGCTTCGAGAAAACCGTATGTAAAGCCAGGAAGTAACGTAAACCACGCGGTCGATAGAACGAGACGATATCGTGAGGCGGCACTTTGCAATTCCTCTGGCATAACGGACGACGGTTTTTCATTTGGCATACGGAATAATAAAATCAGAACGATGACGGTCAAAGTCCCTGTTAACACGAACGGTAACCAGTCGATCACGTCAACCAGAGGTGCCGCAAGAGGACCTAAGGCAAAACCGAGACCGAATGCCATTCCGTATAACGACATCGTACGTCCTAATCGTTCATTTGGTGTAATGGACGTCACCCAGACTTGTGAACCATAATGTAACGTCTGATCACCGAATCCAACGAGGAAGCGGAGGATCACCCAAGCGATGATGCTCGGGAGTAACGGGAATAAGAAGACAGCCACCGCGACGAGGGAGAGACCGAATGAGATGACAGGGATATAACCACGCCGTCGCAGTGGACCTTCCATGAGAGGGGCGGCAACGATGACACCGATATAGAGAACGGCGGCACTGAGTCCGTTAATGAAAGCGGATGTTCCTTGACGTTCTAACAAGATAGACAGCAACGGAATCAGTAATCCTTGTGTGAAACCGGAGATGAAGACGATCGATAAGATGAGAGCAAAACGACGTGACACGAGTAACGACGACCTTTCTTTTTTCTTTTAGCATAACACGCCCCGGACTCCGAAAAGGGAGACCGGGGCGTGCTTCATTTATTTTCTTGTTCAAACCGTGTCGGACGAGGCATATGCAGGAGATGTTCATCCCAATCCGTCTGATCAAAGACTTCATCATGTTCAATACTGTGTGAAGCACGAATGCCAACCATCATGACGAACAGGACCATACTGAACGTACCGATGATTGCGACAATACCTATGAGCCATTCCATCCCGGTCACCCCTTTTTAAGAAAACAGAATGTGTCTACTTTGTGACGTTTTTTCCCGGCATGGCTTCGTTTGAAACCTATTTTCCGTTCTTAAAGCCGACTTGATTGTTTTGTGAAATCAATCTCAGGGTAATAAGCGTTCTTCACAAGCGCATTCGGTCCAAGGCACTGCACCGCAGGGCAGTGACATGACAAGCTTTTATTCAGATCTGTCTCTTGCCACTGCGCATACGCATCATTAAAAGACGTCTCGTGAATCGTACCAAGCGAAGCGAGTTCATCGCCAAAGTCGGTCACGATGATTTCACCGTCAAAGATGTTGACGTTGAGACGAGAACGACCATCTGGGTCATTGCGGACCGATACGTTTTTCTCTTGACGCAAGCGACGGTGCAATTCTAAATCTGCCTCTTCCATCGAACAAGCGTAAAAAGGCAGTGTTCCGAATAACATCCAGACGTTTGGATCCCGAACGTCGAGCAGACGATGGATTCCGTCGCGGATTTCAGATAAGCTAGCTGCTTCGATCATTGACGCGAAGTCAGCGGGGTACATTGGATGCACCTCATGGCGGACGCAGCCCATATCGACGATTTCCTTATGGATGGCTTCAAGATGTGGCAACGTCCGTTTATTGATCATCGTCTCGGCAGACACGATGACACCTCGTGCATTCAGGACACGAGCATTCTCTTTCATCGTTTCAAATAGTTTCGTCCGTGCTTCACGTGATGGTTTTCGCTCCATCATCGCAAAACCACCATCGATGAAATCATCGGCTGTTCCCCAGTTATGTGAGATATGCAAAACATCTAGATAAGGAATGATTAATTCATAACGAGATAACGGAAGTGTTAAATTTGAGTTGATTTGGGTTTTAGCACCACGTTCGTGGGCATACTTAAGTAAAGGGACGACATATTCCTTGACGGATTTCATCGAGAGCATCGGTTCTCCGCCTGTGATTGAAAAGGCACGCAGGTGTTCGATTTCATCCAGACGTTGAATGAGCAGTTCGACTGGGATTTCAGGTGACTCGCTACTGGATAACATGTAACCGACGGCGCAATGTTCACAGCGCATGTTACACAGTTTTGTCGTCGTGACTTCGATGTTCGTCAAACGGACGGTGCCGTATTGTTCAATGTCACGATAAGCTTCCCACGGATCGTTTGCGATCGTGATGGATGATGATTGTGGCATAGGTACTCCTCCTTTTTAGTGCTCCACTTCGTATCGTATGCTAAAATAACGTCGGAATCCAGCGGAAGAAAGGAAGTCTGAATAATGGGAAAAGCAAGAACTGATAAACTTGGTCAAATGAATGTGCTAAAATCAAGAATGCAGCTTCTCTGTCATACAATCGATTCACTCGATGAATCATCAGATATCGAAGATTTAGAACGACTGATCGTATCACTGGATCAACTCAAGGCGAAGGTCGTTCGATATGCGAAGGATATGAAAGAACAAGAAGAAACGAAAAAAGCGGTAGATTGAGACCGCTTTTTCATTTGCACAAACGGAAAGGATGAAATCGATGGCAACAAAAATCAAATTAAAGACAGGCGAGGTCCGTTCGGTCACGTGTCTACGGATGGGAATCAACGGTGAAGGAATCGCGACGCTCGAGCGACAAATCGTCTTCATCCCAGGACTACTCGTCGGGGAAACAGCACAAATCGAGATCACGGAAATTCATGCGAACTATGCGAATGCGAAAATCTTAAAGCGAGACGATCGTTCACCGGACCGCGTGACACCGCTTTGTCCGGTCTATAGTGTCTGTGGTGGCTGCCAATTACAACACATGAGTTACGACGGACAGTTGCGTTATAAGGAAGAGATGCTTCGCAACGCTTTCTTGAAATCAACGAAGTTGAATGTCGAAAAAGCCGATATCCGTCCGACGATTGGTTCGAAAGAATGGGAATACCGCAATAAGTCACAATTCGTCGTCGGTAAACAAGGGAATGAAATCGTCAGCGGTCTCTATTCCGCCAATTCGAATCGTCTGGTCGCAATCGACGATTGTGTTGTCCAAAATAAGGACACGCTTCGTGTCAACCAAGCTGTCACGAAATTACTCAACGATTATAAAGTACCCGTTTACCATGCAGCAAAACAAGACGGTGTCATGCGCCATATCGTCGTCCGGACAGGAATCAAAACGGGTGAAATTCAAGTCGTGCTCGTTGCCTTTAAAGACGGTTTCCGTGATCTAGAGAGCTTATCGCGCGATATCATGGACATCCCAGGTGTCGTCTCGGTCGCATTGAACATCAATGATAAGTTGACATCACGTGTCTTCGGAGAAGAAACGGAAGTCTTGCGTGGTGTCGAACGGATCGAAGAAGAGATGGGCGAGTTTACGTATCAATTATCCCCGCGTGCCTTCTTCCAGTTGAACCCGGAACAAGCAGAGCGGATGTATGAAGAGATTGCGCGTGCCGCTGCTTTGACGGGCGAAGAACGAGTCGTTGATGCATACGCAGGTGTTGGTTCAATCGGGCTTTGGATCGCTAAAGGAGCGAAAGAAGTCCGCGGTATGGAAATCATTGAAGAAGCTGTCGAAGATGCCAATGCGCACATGAAGCAATATGGATTTGACCATGCCCACTATGTCGTCGGTAAGGCCGAAGCGTGGATTCCTCGTTGGGTCAAGGAAGGCTGGATTCCAGATGTCTTTATCGTCGACCCACCACGCTCAGGTTGCGATACACAATTATTGAATGCGATGATCTCGTCTAAAGCGAAAAAAATCATCTATGTCTCGTGCAACCCGCAGACGCTTGCGCGTGATTGTGATCACTTGATGAAAGCAGGATACAAGGTGTCATACATCCAACCGTACGATATGTTCCCACAAACAGCGCACGTTGAAGCAATCGTCGTGCTCGAAAAGAAGAAAAAGAAAAAGTTCTAAGTAACAAGCCCGTATGCACTCCTTGAACGAGTGGACATACGGGCTTTTTTTATCATGTTTGTGAGGGATAACCGAATGTCGCGTCACACTCAGCAAAGCGTTCCTTCAACCGAGCAACACGGTCAGCGGGGAGTGGACCGCGCTCAATCAGTTGCTGATTCAACGCGAGATGTTCGGGTCGAGACGTGCCAATGATGGCCGTCGTGATTCCTGGTTCAAAGACTGTAAAACGAAGCGCAGTTTCAAGCCAACTGGATTCCTCTAGTGGATAAGCGAGTTGTTGCGCACGTTCCCAATATGGTTCGACATACTGTCCGACCGGACGCTCCGTGAAGCGCCACGGGGCGTTGCCGATCGGACGCTTGGCGATGACTCCGTGATCTAGAAGAGTGGGCAGGACTTCATCGACACGTTGGTCAAATAGATTGAACGACGTTTGGAAACTGTCGAAGCGGTTCGTTTCGATCGCATATACTAAGTCTTCCCGATCGCCTGAATAGGCGATGACGCGGACTTTTCCAGCTTGTTTTGCTTGTTCAAGCGCGTCGATGACATCTCCTTGGGCGAGGATTTCTTGACTACAAGAATGTAAGTGTACGATGTCGAGATGATCCGTTTGCATCGTCTGTAAGGCTTGATCGATGCCACCACGGACGGCTTCAAAGGTCCAGTCCTGCGCACCGGGAACATCATAGCCGACTTTCGTCGACAGAATGACGTCGTGCCGACGATTCTTTAGAAATTGTCCGACGCGTTGCTCCGATAAGCCGTAGCCGCGTGCCGTATCGATCAGGTTGATGCCAAGATCACGTGCTTGTTCGAGTAAATAAACTGCTTCCCGGTCCGTCATCTGTTCTGCACCGATATGACCGGCTCCGAACCCAAGTGGGGATACGAGTAGGTCGGATGTTCCAAAACGTCTTAACTCCATGAACGATACTTCCTTTCAGACAGATGTAGTTTTATATTGATGATGTTCGTTTTTGTTGAATACGATAGATCAGATAACCAACGAGTGCAATGCCTGCAATTGACCATTGAACGATGGACGAGGATTGCATGAACTGATGGACGGCGAGCACTTCGACTAACATGGCTGGAATTTTTCCGATCGTACTCGCAGTCAGGAAAAGTAGGACGGAGATACCACTAGCAGCACTGATGATGTTGACGATGCCAGACGGGACGAACGGCAACAGCCGTAGTAATATGATCGTCCAAAACGCTTCATGTCCTTGTTGTGCTTGTAGTTTTTGTTGCAAACGAGCGAATCGATCGGGAAGTGGGCGACGAAGGGCATAGCGCAGTCCTTTTCGGTATAGTAGAAACGCACAAACTGCACCTAAGACTTCACCGATGAAGGAGAGCAATGTGCCCATCCATAGACCGAAATAGACGAGATTCGCAGCGGTGACGAACGTACTTGGTAGGACACCAAGCACACTGACGACGACACCGACCAAGACACTAACGAATGGAGCGAACGGTCCGAAGAGTTCAAAGGTTTGGATGACATGTTGTTCCATTATTCGAATCCATCCTCTTCATCCGGAAGAAGCGGTAACTCGATGTGGACGGTCGTTCCTTCTCCAAGAACGGAGTCGAACCGGATCGTACCATCATGACGATCGATGATGTGTTTTGTGATCGCAAGACCAAGACCGGTTCCGCCATCTTTACGCGTCCGTGATTTATCGACACGGTAAAAACGTTTTGTCAGTCGATCAAGATGCTCTTCCGGAATGCCTTCTCCTTCGTCCCGGATAAGACAATGCGTCCGGTCGCCGATCGTTTCAGTCGATAAGAAAATCTGTTTACCAGGCGGTGTGTACCGTAAAGCGTTATCGAGTAAATTGCCGAAAACTTGCTCGAGGCGGTCCGTATCGCCTAAGACAATTTGATCCGGATCGAGATTCATCACGAACGTGACTCCTTTTGACTGGGCGATCGGTTCCATCCGGTAAATGACATCTTCAAGTACTTGACTGAAGACAAGTGGTTGTTTCGACATCGGATAGGAATCGCGTTCAAGTTGAGCGAGATCGAGCAGATCATTGACGAGACGTTGCAGACGCTCCGTTTCCCGCTCAATGATTTGGTAATACTGCGCACGCTTTTCTTCCTCGAGCGAATCATCCTGCATCATCTCCGTATAGCCACGAATGTAGGAGAGAGGTGTCCGCAATTCATGACTGACGTTCGCGAGGAACTCCTTCCGCTGCTCGTCGACCTCACCGAGCGATTCCGCCATCTTGTTCAATGTTTCTGCGAGTTCTCCGATTTCATCGTCCGATTGAATCGGAATCCGGTAATCAAAGTCACCTTGTGCATAAACAGTCGAGGCGCGCTTCATGTCGATCAACGGACGGATGATCGTATCTATGATTTGTCGTCCGAAGATGACGAGATTCAAGACGATCAGTCCGATCATGAAGAAGATCATCAGGCGGAGTGGGCGGAATGGTTCACTGATTTGACCAAGTTCTAAGTACAAGATCAGCGTACCGACCAGTCGATTGTTTTCGATGATCGGAAATCCAGTCATTAGAATGTCTGTTCCTTCAATCGGATGGGTCCGGCTCGAGACGACCGTCTCGCCATTACGAAGCTGTTCGATGTCCGCATTCGTCAAAAAACGGAGTCCCGCCGGATTTTTCTTCAGAAAATCGATGAAGAAGACTTTCGATTCCGTCAATTCATTCGTATAAGTCATTCCATCGTAAAAAGCACCAGATAAGCCTTCGGACTTGTAAATGTTGATTAGCTTTTCCCCTCGGTTCAATAAGATATCTTCTTGCGTCTGAAGATAGAACCGGTCGTAGAGATAAAACGTCAGCAGGACGAACAAAATGGCAGAAAAAACGCTCGTGAACCAAATCGTGATCCAGATCCGGCGCCGGATCGTATAACGCTTAATCATACTTCCTCGAATTTATAACCGATGCCCCAGACGGTTTGAATCGAGCCACCAGCTTCCCCGAGCTTTAAGCGAAGTGTTTTGATATGCGTATCGACTGTCCGTAAGTTACCGATATAATCCGCACCCCAAATTTGATCGAGCAACTGTTCACGGGAAAAGACCTTATCATTGTTTTGAGCGAACAGATGCAATAAATCAAATTCCTTGCGCGTCAGACTGACCGGTTTGCCGTTGACGTGGACACTCCGACTTTCCGTATCGAGTTCGAGCATACCAAGCGTTAGGGTAGCCGATTGATCAACCGTAAAGCGATGGGAACGACGAAGCGTCGCTTCGATGCGAGCAAGTAGTTCGCGTGGGCTGAACGGTTTTGTAATATAGTCATCAGCTCCGATTTTCAGACCGTGAATGCGATCGAGTTCGTCCGAACGTGCCGTCAGCATGATGATCGGAACGTTTGAGAACTCACGGATACGCATACATGCTGTCAAGCCGTCCATTTCCGGCATCATGACATCGAGTAGAACGAGATGGAATGTATTTTGTTGAATGAGATGGATTGCTTCTTGTCCGTTAGAAGCTGTCATCGTCGTGTAGTGTTCTTTTTCGAGATTCGAGACGAGAAGGTCACGCATTTGTGCTTCGTCATCTACTACGAGAATGTTAAACGATTCTGGCATTAGTCTTCGCTCCATTTCCTGTAGAAGAAAGTGTTTCTTCCATAAAGATGAGTTTTCTTATTTATCATACCATTTCAAACTTTAGAAACGCATGTGTGGACACAAAAAAGCATGAGAGACAAGGCCCTCATGCTTCGAGTTGTTGGTGATCGTATAGTGTTTCGAGTTCCCGACCATGAATGTACATGTGGAAACTAGATTTTGAGACTTCATATAGCGTGAACTGTGTCTCGCCGGCATTCAATTGCTCAAGAAGCGCAGGGCGCAACTCATCCGCACAGAACGCATACGGCAATTTTTCAGCTGCTTTTTGTGACCGAATATTGCTTTTGCGAATTTTCATGAAGACACTCTCATATCCGAGCTCGAAGAACAGCTCAGAGAAGAAGGCTTCTTTCGCTAAATGATTGTATCCTTTACCATGATACGGTTTACCTAACCATGTACCGAGAAACCCATATTGTCCTTCGATATCGAGTAAACTAATCGTACCAATCGGTTGATCGAATTCATCTAGGATGGTACGTGATACGATTTCACCACGTTCTTCCTCTTCGATTGCCTGCTTTGTAGTAAACAGAAATTCATCAAAGTACCGTGTTTTTTGGCGGACGTACGGATATACGTCTTGATGCTGCATCAGTTCGAACAAATCAGCGCAGTCGCTCAGCTCCCGTTGCTTGAGCATACTTCCATTCCTCCTTTTAGGACCGCAAGAATGATTGTCGAAAGCTACCTGTCTGACTCGTTTGAACCGCGCATGGTATGCCTTCTTCAGTTGTCGGATAAGATAATATTACCTTCTTTTTTTAAAATTGCAAGAAAATAATTTTTGTGAAAAAAGATACAAAAACAAGATGTTTTCCGTAAGCGTCTAAAACCCCCGAAAGGTACAAAAAACACCTAGCGGGGGTGAGATTAAGTCAAGTTCAGTTGAGCGTGTTCAAAAATGATTTTCCCGTCGATCATCGTCATGAGCGGCTTCGCTAAATAGTCGAGTGGGAAGTGACTCCACAGGACGAGATCCGCATCTTTTCCGATCTCGATCGATCCGACCCGATCGTCTACACCGAGCGAACGGGCTGGGTGAATCGTGATCGCGCGTAAGGCAACATCGACCGGTAGACCTTCTCGTGCGGCAAGACCAGCACAGAGGTTCAAGTACTGGACAGGCGTGTATGGATGATCGGTTGTAATCGAGATTTCAAGACCATGTTCGTGAAGAATCCGGTACGTTTCCCATGTCTTATTCTTCAGTTCGATTTTAGACTTTCGCGTAAAGGTTGGTCCGACCGTCACTTTTTCGATCGGTAATTGTTCCATCTCTTTTGCGACGAGATGACCTTCCGTACAATGTTCGATGCGTAAATCAAGATCGAATTCTTCCGCGAAACGAATAGCGGAAAGGATATCATCTGCTCGATGTGCGTGTACACGAAGCGGCATCTTGTGATCGAGGACCCGTTTGATCATTTGGTGGGCGAAGGTTTCGGAAACCGGTTGCGTCCGAACTTCAAGAAAGGCTTCGCGCAACATCCCCATGATGCCCATCCGTGTCAGTTCACCAGCACGACCAGCACTATGAACACGCTTCGGGTTTTCACCGAGTGCCACCTTCAGACCCGCATACTTTCGAAGAATCATATCATCGATGAACCGTCCGTATGTCTTGATGACACTCGTGACGCCGCCGATGATGTTCATGCTGCCTGGCATGACTTGAACGGTCGTGATACCATGTTGAACAGCTTCCTTAAAGCCTTCATCAAGCGGATAGACGCCATCAATGGCACGCAGATGCGGTGTCATCGCGAAAATCGTCTCATTCGCATCGTTTCCGACAGTTCCCGTACCTTCGTCATATAATCCGAGATGTGTATGGGCATCGATGAAACCGGGTAATAAAAAGTGACCTTCTGCTTCAATGACTTGATCGCTTTCTAAATGATCCAGTAATTCACCGACTTCAATGATTTTCCCATCACGAATGCGGATGTCCCCGTAAAAACTGTCCGAAGTAATCGGATAGATATGTGCATTTCGAATCAAGATATCCAAGTATCGTCCACCCCTGTACTAGTTTGAATGCTCGATTGCTCGTAGCGCATCCTTTAGTTCAGCATACCGAAACTTGTATCCGTTTTCGAGCGCTTTTTTCGGAACGACACGAGCTCCTTCTAGTACAATCGTACTCTTTTCGCCGAGTGCGAGTTCTAACGCGAAGCGTGGAGCCGGGAGCCAGTGTGGGCGATGTAAGACTTTTCCGATCGTCTGTCCGAAACGACGCATCGTCTCCGGGTGTGGCGCAGTGATGTTCAGCGGTCCTTCGACTGTCGGAGTCTCAAGTGCGAATAGGAATAAATCGACTAAATCATCGATGTGGACCCAGGAGACCCACTGTTTTCCGTCGCCCATCGTTCCACCACCAAACAAGACATAGGGCAGGCGCATTAATGGGTAAGCGCCACCGGCTTTCGTTAGGACGACACCGATTCGTGGATGGACGAGTCGAATGCCAGCGTCAGCAATCGGGCGGGCAAGGTCTTCCCACGCGACACAGACATGACTTAAGAAGTCAGCGGTCGGTGGAAGGGGTTGATCTTCGGAGAATGTTTGATGCCGATCTTGTCCGTAAATGCCAACCGCAGAAGCAGACAATACGACATTTGGCTTTTGATCGAGTGCTTCAACGATCCGAACGAGCTCCTTCGTCGTGCTGACGCGACTGTCGAGAATGACGCGTTTACGTTCATCCGTCCAACGTCCGTCGTTGATCGAAGCACCAGCCAGATGAATGAATGCATCAACGCCCTCTAAGTGCTGTTCAGGTTTTGCGTCTTCAGTCATCCACTTGATATATGTGACATGCGCATCATTCGCTTTCGGATGACGCGTTAAGATAAAGATATGATGTCCTTGCTCTAGCAAACGCTTCGTCAAGGCTTGACCAATCATACCGGTTCCACCGGTAATCGCAATGTTCATGTAATCCATCCTCCCTGAGATAAGTAAAAGTAGCTTCTTTCCATTTGTTCCCGTTCCATGGTTTCACTCAAACATAGACCTGCCTGTTCATGATATCGTAGAACTACCGAATCAGGTTAGGGGAGGGAACGACATGAAGATCAAACGAATCTCGACGCAGAAAAAGAACAGCGAACGATTCAATATCTATGTTGAGCGTGATGGTAAAGAGGAATATGCCTTTGCCGTAGACGTTGATATCTTAATTAAATACAATCTGCAACGCGATAAAGAACTCGATGACGACTTCATCAAGGAAGTGTTGACGGCTGAAGAACAGCAAAAAGCGTATCGTCTCTCGTTAAATCATCTATCGTACCGCATGCGGGCGACGAGTGAAGTCGTCGCCTATTTAACAGAGAAAGAGACACCGGAGCATGCGATCAAACATGCGATCGAGCGCTTGACAGAGCAACGCTATCTGGATGATCAACAGTTCGCACTTGCTTATACGGCAACGAAAAAAGCGACGACACCACAAGGACCTGGACGGATTCGCCGCGATCTTGAGGCATTGAAGATACCGAAGACAGCGATTGATGAAGCGATCGTGACGTTTACGGATGAAGAAGAATACGAAAAAGTCCTGAAGTTTTTGCGGCAAAAGCAAAAAGAGCTGCAACGGCGTTCCGTGCGGGAACTGACGCAAAAGCTACAGATGACGCTCATGCAACGCGGTTTCTCGTCCGACTTGATCAAGGCAGGTATCGAAGAGGTGTTCCGAGCTGAAGAAGGGGACGAAGAAGAACAAGCGGCCCTTTATCAAGCACGCAAGTATTATCCAAAATACCGGCAACTTGAACCGTTCGAACGCGAACAGAAAGTGAAGCAAGCGCTCGTCCGAAAAGGATTTCCATACGGTCTAGCGGCTCAAGTCCTCGAACAAGTCAAAGAAGAAGAGGCAGAATAATAAAAGCAAGACGAAAAATTGACAATTATCCGACAATTGTGTTATTCTACGCACAGACTAAGAAAAGGAGGAACCGTCCTATGAAAAAGCCAATTGGTTTCACTCATATCCAACAGCTGAATACGACGGAGACTCTTGAGCACGTATAAGTAATTCATTTCATGTGCGAGCAAGGGGATTCGTCTCCCGAGCGCGCAGACGAACAAGAATGGATCATGCCCATTTCAAGGCATACTGATTCTCGGACTGCATCCGGAAATCCGTATGCCTTTTTGCGTGCTCGGAAAAAGTACTTCATTTTACAGTAAAGGGGGGACCCTCATGCGTTTATTTAAGCAATTGAGTTGGTTTCTTAAAGAACACAAATCATCGTACCTCGTAGCAGTCGTCTTGTTGATCATCACCGGCTTCATCGATTTAACGCCACCGTGGCTGATTGGTAAGGTCATCGACGGTTTACGATCAGGATCGATGGACCGGACGACACTTTTGCAGTATGTCGGCGGATTAACGGTCATCTCCATTGTGTCCTTCATTTTGACGTATCAATGGTTAGCGAAATTATTCGGAACGGCCTTTTTATTAGAACGGACGCTGCGGAGCCGCTTCTTTACGCACTTATTAAAACTGACGCCGACATTCTATCAAAAGAATCGGACGGGAGACTTGATGGCGCTCGCGACGAACGATTTAAAGGCGGTCGAGCGGACAGCCGGATTTGGTGTCTTGACGCTCGTCGATTCGCTGAACATGACAGCGATCACGCTTGTCGTCATGGGTGTCGCGATCGATTGGAAGCTGACGCTTGCTGCCTTGTTACCGATGCCGCTTCTCGCCTACGCGATGAATAAGCTCGGAAGTCAAATTCACGGGCGTTTCATCACTGCCCAGGATTCATTCGGAACGATGAATGACCAGGTCGTCGAGTCGATTTCCGGACTGCGTGTCATCCGTTCGTTCGTACAAGAACCAGTCGATGTCAAACGGTTCGACGATGTCACGACGGATGTTTTTGAGAAAAATATGCACGTCGCAAAAATCGATGTCTTATTTGAACCGATCATCAAGCTGCTCGTCGGCTTCAGTTACTTGATCGGCTTATCGTTCGGGACATATCTCGTCTTTACGAACGACATCACGCTCGGACAATTAGTCGCCTTTAACATCTATCTCGGGATGCTGATCTGGCCGATGTATGCATTTGGTGAATTGATCAATGTCATCCAGCGCGGAACAGCAAGTCTTGACCGCTTAGAGTCAACGATGCGTGTCAAACCGTTGATTGCTTCGACACCGCGGGAACACGTCGATCGCCCTGAACGGATCGAGATGATGGGTTTGACGTTTACGTATCCAGAGACAGCGCATCCGGTATTACGAGATTTGAATATGACGATCGAGCAAGGAGCAACGATCGGGATTGTCGGACCAACCGGATCCGGGAAAACGACGTTCTTGCGTCAATTCTTACGCGAGTATCCAATCGGACGGGACATGTTGACAGTCAACGGTATACCGTATGAAGATGTTGCCCTAGAGACGGTTCGTGGTTGGACGGGTTACGTCTCACAAGAACATTTACTATTCTCAAAATCTGTTCGGGATAACATTTTGTTTGGTGCAGGTGAAGCGACAGAAGAAGAATTGCAGGAAGCGATTCGTCTCGCATCGTTTGAAAAAGATATCGAAACGCTGGAACAAGGACTTGAGACGATGGTCGGTGAACGTGGCGTCACGTTGTCGGGAGGACAAAAGCAACGTCTGTCAATCGCGCGGGCGATGTTAAAAAAACCAGAGTTGCTGTTGCTGGATGATTCATTATCAGCGGTAGATGCGAAAACGGAATCACATATCATTGATTCGATTCGATCGAATCGCCACCAATCCACGACATTAATTGTTGCCCATCGCTTATCGGCAGTGGCACATGCGGACGAAATCATCGTCTTACAAGACGGAATAATTTCTGAACGAGGAACACATGACAGCCTGATGGCACAAAATGGCTGGTACGCTCAACAATTCGAGCGACAAAGTGAAGAGATGTAAGGAGGTGCCTTTGCATGAATGAATTGGAATTATATCAACTCGATCCGGCACGCCGGAAGACGACGATCCGGTCGTTGATCCGCTATGCGATGCATGAGAAACAAGCGATCTTCTTAGGATTGTTTCTACTCGTACTGGCAGTCGGAGCGGAATTGACAGGTCCGTATATCGCGAAAGTCATCATTGATGAACATATCGTGGCAATTGAGAAGGACTGGGTCGAAGTTAAAGCGGATGGTGCGGTCACGTATGATGGTCGTCAGTTCGCCAAAGCACAGGATGTTTCGAAAAGTCAGATCGTTCAATCCGTCTCAATCGTCCAAACGACCAACGGCTACTTTTTCGTACCAAAACAAGTCGTCAGTGGGGGAGAGCGGAAAATCAGTGGAAATACGATGACGGTCACGCGTGGAGACAATGTGTACACGTATGATAATATTCAAAAACTGACACAAGGACAGGTCTATGATTTTTATTCAAAGGACTTAAAAGCAATCGGCTGGTTGTCCTTGATCTATGTTTTTTTGCTACTTGCAGCAGCTGGTTTGAACTGGATTCAGCAAATTTTGCTCCAGCGATCTGCTCATAAAATCATCAAACGGATGCGGCTTGATGTCTTTACGCATCTGCAACGATTACCGGTCCGTTATTTCGACCAGACACCGATCGGAAAAATCGTCAGTCGCGTCACGAATGATACGGAAACGATTCGCGATTTATATCTCGGTGTGCTCGCTCGAGTCTTCTCAGGAATCATCACGATGGCAGGGATTCTCGTCGCGATGTTCTTCCTCGATTATCGCTTAGGACTAGTCTCACTAATCATCATTCCGATCGTCTATTTCTGGATTCAGCTGTTCCAGAAACTCGCAACGAAAAACAACTTCAAGGTTCGCTCCCTCGTTGCCGACATGAATGGTCAACTGAATGAGAACATCCAGACGATGCCGATCATTCAGGCTTATGCACGTGAGAAGGAAGTCCTTGCCGAATTCGAACAAAAAAACGAAGAGAACTATCAGACACGGGCAAAGTTGTTACGACTCGATGCCCTGATGTCACACAACTTATCCTACTTTTTGAAAAACTTGACGCTCGCCTTGTTGATTTGGGTCGTCGGCGGAAAAAGTCTGACGAACGGGTCGTTTTTATCGCTCGGGATCTTATATGCGTATATCGATTACGTGTCCCGTTTATTCGAACCCGTCACTCAAATCATGAATCAGCTATCACCACTACAACAAGCACTCGTGTCAGCGGACCGGATGTTCCAGTTGCTCGACGAAAAGGGAGAGCCGGTCGAACAAGGTCGCGTTGCTCGGTTTAAAGGAGCGGTGTCCTTTAAGGACGTCGAATTCAGTTACGAAGCGGGAAATCCCGTATTACGTGAGATTCAAATCGATGCTCGTCCTGGCGCGACGATTGCCCTCGTCGGTCACACGGGTAGCGGGAAAAGTTCAATCATGAATTTATTGATGCGTTTTTATGATCCGTCAAAAGGACAGTTGTTGATTGACGGACAGGACGTGACGACTTTACCGAAACAAGCGGTCCGTGAACATATGGGCATCGTCCTACAGGATCCGTTCCTCTTCACAGGAACGATTCGCTCGAACATCACACTCGGCAATTCTGATATTTCCGAAGAACGAGTACGACAAGCGATCGAAGCCGTCGGTGCGGATCGGTTCATTGATCGTTTACCAAACGGGCTCGATGAACCAGTCATCGAAAAAGGTGCCACGTTATCAGCGGGGGAACGACAGTTGATCAGTTTTGCCCGTGCGTTAGCGTTCGACCCTGCGATCCTAGTTCTTGACGAAGCGACAGCGAGCGTTGACTCGGAAACGGAAGCGGTCATTCAAGATGCCTTGCTGACATTAACGAAAGGAAGAACGACGTTCATTATCGCCCATCGCTTGTCGACAATCAAGGATGCGGATGAGATTCTTGTTCTCGATCATGGTCGTATCGTCGAGCGAGGATCCCATGATGTGCTCCTTGCAACGTCCGGGATTTATGCGAAAATGTATGCGTTACAAAGTAAACGGAATCTTGAATTGAAATCAAGCTAATCCATCCAGTTTCTCCTCCTTTTCGTTTATACTGAAAAACGAAGAGGGGGAGTTTTTGTAATGGAGACACGGATGAGTCAATTATCGAAATACGAGCTTGAGATGTTGATCACGAAATTAAGTGAACAAAAACGAAAAGCGGAGCAGCACGGGAACGTCAGTGAAGTGGAAGTCGTGACGCGAAAAATCGCCATTGCGAAAAGTTATTTGATCGATCCGGCACGATTCGAACGGGGAGCCTTTTACCGAATCGAAGGAGAAGAGGCACGATTTGAGTTACACTTCGTCAATGGCGTCATGGGCTGGGGACATTTTGAAGGAACCGCTCAGGAAATTGCGATTCCACTCGCGTTATTCACAGGAGAGGGAGAACAGACATGACGAATCGAGAACAAGCCCTTCAGCAACTGGCTGAAGAATTATTGCAAGTGAATGAAGTATTAACCCCGGAAGAAGCACTGACGTGGGTGGAAGTGCTGTGGGAGGATTTCGAAGCGACACTCGCGCGCGCGGGTGAAAAATATCAAGGTGAAGCCGTCGCGGTTCATTTCGTCGAACAGCAGATTAAACAGCACGGGGCGATGTTACACCGGTTTAATACGACGAACGAAAAATTCAAGCATTTGATGACAGGTCGAAACGTCGAATGAAAAAAGCTCCGCACATCGGGATTTCCGTTGCGCGGAGCTTTGTCTTTATAATGCAGGGATGAACAGTTTTTTCTGCAAGGTTCGTTCGCTAAATACCCAACCCGTATAGGAGCTGACGATTTCTTGTGTGGAAGCGTCGATTCTGACGACGGCAACGAATGGGTAGACTTCCTTCGTGAAGTAACGCAAATTGGTAAAGCGGTATTCGACAATGCCATCCTTTCGTGAGACCGTATACGTATGAATCTTCGAGAACTCAAGAAACGCTTGTAAGTCCGCGTTTTGCTTGACGATTTCGTACAAGTCGTCACCGTGGGGTTCGTCCTTGATCCGGAAGTTACCGCATTCGACGACGGTTCCACTGTTGATCTTAACGACGGAATACTCATCGCGTAAACGTGCCGCGACATGCCACTCATCCCATTTCATGCCAGGTGAGATGAAAAGCTTGTGCGCACCGCGATAATAGCGTGCTGCGGTCGCGAGAGCATCGTTTCGTAACTTGAATTGAACAGCGTAGTAGATGATGACGATGGCGATTAAAATCGGGAAGATGACGATCGTCGCTCTCGTTAGTAGCCAAATCCCGAACGCGGCATAATACATCGTGAACAGATATGGATCAAATGTATTGATGACACCCCAACCGATCCAGGATTTTTTGAACGGGTGTAAGGCTTGTGTACCGTAAGCGTTAAACAGATCGACAAAGACATGAAGAGCGACAGCGATCTGCGCCATCAGCCATAATGAAGTCGGAGGTACACCGAATAATGTGCCGATGACGATTGAAAGTAATAACGGCCAGGCGAGCAAGGCAATCAACCCATGTGATTTTCCACGATGTTGACGTAAGTAGGCGCTGTTTCCTTTAAACTTAAAGACAGTATCGAAGTCCGGGGCGTGTGAGCCGACGAGCGCCGTCGTCGTCACGGCAGCAAACATCGTCGTGCTCGCTGCGACGTCAGGGTGTAGCGTCGAGATGGCGGCGAGACAAAGTCCCATGCCGATATGCGTACCAGTATCCAATGCCAATTCGCTCCTTCTATAAAATCGTGATGGTGAATCCATCGTGGTTCTGCCGAGTAATTTTTAATAAATATATCGTATCCAAGAGAAAAGAGGTAACCTTTTGACTGTCGTTCAAGAATATTTCACAAACTTTAATAAAACACAATTTACCACAGAACTGATTGCCTGGTTCCTTCGTGAACAGCGGGATCTCCCGTGGCGAAGAACCAAAAATCCATACCATATCTGGATTAGTGAAATCATGCTTCAACAAACACGCGTCGATACAGTCATTCCGTATTATGAACGCTTCACGAAACGTTTTCCGACACCGCATGATTTAGCAGAAGCGGATCAAAGTGAAGTCCTGAAGCACTGGGAGGGCTTAGGGTACTATTCCCGTGTCAAGAATCTTCAAATCGCAGTTCAGGAAGTTGTTGAAAAATATGATGGAATCGTTCCGGACGAAAAGGAATTGTTCAGTCAGCTGAAGGGCGTTGGTCCATACACGACAGGAGCGGTTCTATCGATTGCTTATGGACAAGCAGAACCAGCAGTAGACGGAAACGTGATGCGCGTCCTCTCGCGTGTGCTTGGGATTTATGAAGACATTGCTGCACCGAAGACACGGAAATTGTTTGAGGCGGCGGTACATCAATTGATTGATCCGGCTGATCCGTCCAGTTTCAATCAAGGCTTGATGGAACTCGGTGCGATGGTCTGTACGCCGAAGTCTCCGATGTGTGGACTTTGTCCTGTTCAAGACGTTTGTTTCGCATATGATCGAAATGCACAGGAAGAATTGCCTGTGAAGACGAAGAAAGGGAAGACGCAAATTATTCCGTATGATGCTCTCGTTTATGAAGCAGACGGAAAAATCGCAATCGAACAACGCGCAGAAACGGGTTTGCTCGCAGGAATGTGGCAATACCCACTTCGAGACGCAGAAGAAGATCGTAATGGGACGCTTGTCGGGCACGTCCGACATATCTTCTCGCACCGGATTTGGGAAATTGCCGTCTATCGCGTGACGGAACAGCCGGACCAGACAGTGCTTGTCGATCAGGAAACGTATGCGACGCATCCAGTATCTGTTGCGCAAATGAAGATTGATCGACTATTAAAGGGGGAGATCTAATGCATACTTTTCGTTTTGAGACACGTGTCGATACATCAAAGGAGCAAGCGTGGGATTTTTTAAGTGACGCCAAGGCCTTAAGCCGATTGACGGTATTTCCACAAGTGAAGACGTCAGGCGATACGCGGACACGCGCAGGGAATATGATTCGTCTGCGCGTTGGTTTTCCTCCACTATTTGTCTCGTGGACGTCTTGGATTCCTTTCGTAGAAGAATATGTCTTCGTCGATGTCGGTACAAAAGTGCCGTATCCATTCCGGGCATGGTGCCACGTGCACCGAGTCGAAGAACGTGAATCTGGCGTCTATTTCGTGGATGAAGTGACATACGCATCCTTCTTACCCGCCTTCGTCATTGAAGCATTCATCTTGAAACCGATGTTCAAACAACGAAAAAATGCGATTTTGAATCACTTTCAAGCCTAAATTCCGTCATTTTTCTGAAAAAATACCCTTTCGTTTTTCATGCGTTCTGAAAATGGGTATAATAAGCACGAGAGTATAACAGAATGGAAGAATAACGCTTTAGAAAGGAGTAGCACATGAGTCGATTCCCAAAAGAAAGTAGCAAGATTGAGATTCAAAGTTTCAAACATAACGGGAGCTTACACAGAGTTTGGGAAGAAACGCTCGTGCTGAAATCGACGGAAGAAGAATTGATTGGGTTCAATGATCGCATCATGGTCAGTGAATCGGATGGTCGTCAGTGGCGAACACGAGAGCCTGCAATCTGTTACTTTTCAACAGAACTCTGGTTCAATGTCATTTGTATGATTCGGGAGGACGGCATTTATTATTACTGCAATCTTGGATCACCTTCTACGTTCGATGAGAAAGATCGAGCAGTCAAGTACATTGATTACGATTTAGATATTAAAGTGTATCCGGACATGTCCTACATGATCCTCGATGAGGACGAGTATGAGAAGCATCGCCGCGAGATGAACTATCCGAAGGCGATTGATCGTATTTTGAAAGACAATGTCCAAATCCTGATTCAGTGGATTCGGAGTCGCAAGGGTCCATTTAACCCGGCTTTCGTGGATATGTGGTATCGTGAATATGAAACAAGATATCGGAGATGATGGTTCGCCATCGTCTTTTTTTAATTGAAGGAAGTGAAACACGTGGCAACACAAGCAAAACGTAAGAAACAAGGCTCGATCCGCCGCTACATGGCGTTCGTCAAGCCGTATCAAAAACAGATTCTCCTGACGGTCTTTGTCGGGATCATCAAGTTCTCGATCCCACTCGGACTTCCGTTGTTGTATAAGTACATCATCGACAATATCCTAACTGGAAACACGATGCCGATGGCGGAAAAAAGTAAACAATTGGCGTATTTGATTGGAGCAGGTGTCTTCATCTTCTTGATCGTCAAACCGCCGCTCGAGTACGTTCGCCAGTACCTCGCGCAATGGTCCGCGTCGAAGATTTTATTTGACGTACGGAATCGATTGTTTGATCATGTTCAGAAATTATCGCTTCGTTTTTATTCGAATACGAAAACCGGAGAAGTCATCTCGCGAATCATTAATGATGTCGAGCAGACGAAAGATTTTGTCGTCACAGGACTAATGAACTTGTGGCTTGATATGATTACGATTTTCATCGCCATTGCCATCATGTGGACGATTGATCCGAAGTTGACGCTCGTCGCGATTATCCCATTACCATTCTATGCTCTCGCCGTTAAGTTCTTTTACGGTCGCTTACGTGGATTGACACGGGAACGTTCGGCGGCGCTTGCGGAACTACAAGGTCATTTGACGGAACGTGTCAACGGCATGGCAGTCATTCGTAGTTTTGCACTCGAACCGCATGAGAACAAGGCGTTCAAACATCAAAATGATGGCTTCTTAAAAGCCGCGCTTCGTCAAACGAACTGGAATGCGCGGACGTACGTCGTCGTCTCGACGATTACGGACTTCGCACCGATTCTGATCTTCGGAACGGCAGCCTTCTTCGTCTTGAACGGACAAGTCTCGCTCGGGACGATGGTTGCGTTCATTGGTTATATCGACCGTCTGTATGCGCCGCTCGGTCGTCTCGTCAACTCCTCAACGACGTTGACACAGTCGATCGCTTCAATGGACCGGATGTTCGAGTTTTTAGATGAGCCGTATGACATCACGGAAAAACCGAATGCTCGCGAACCGAAAGATGTCCGCGGAAACGTTCAATTCGAAAACATCAGTTTCGCTTATGAAGAAGGCGGCGAGCTAGCGATCGATCGATTGACGCTTGACGTTCAGGCAGGTGAACGGATTGCTTTCGTCGGGATGTCAGGTGGCGGGAAATCGACGCTCGTCAGTTTGATTCCGCGTTTCTATGATGTATCTGCCGGCCGGATCACGCTTGACGGTGTTGACATTCGTGACTTGAAGTTGCGAGGTCTTCGCGATCAGATCGGGATGGTCATGCAGGAGTCGATCCTCTTCAGTGAGTCGGTCCAGATGAACATCAAGATGGGGAATCCGGAGGCGACGGACGAGGAAGTCATCGCGGCAGCAAAAGCAGCAAATGCCCATGAATTCATCGAACGATTACCAAACGGTTATCATACGCCGGTTGGAGAACGCGGCGTTAAGCTATCGGGTGGTCAAAAACAACGTCTTGCGATTGCGCGGGTCTTCTTGAAAAATCCACCGATTCTGATCTTGGATGAAGCGACGAGTGCGCTTGATTTGGAGAGTGAAGCGATGATTCAAGATTCGTTAGCGCGTCTCGCGAAAGGGCGGACGACATTTACTGTCGCGCACCGTTTATCAACGATCACTGATGCCGATAAGATCGTCGTCATCGAAAATGGTCAAATTACGGAAATCGGAACACACGAAGTCCTCATGCAAAAACGGGGTGCTTACTTTGAACTGTATGCCATTCAAAATCTGGAACTCGTCGAATAACACAAAAGCAGCGACCCTCATGAGGGTCGCTGCTTTTTTAGTGGGAGACTTAGAGTCGAGCAAAGGCACGATCGACTGCTGCGATCGTCTCTGTGATGTCGGCTTCCGTATGTTCCGTCGTCAAGAACCAAGCTTCGTATTTCGAAGGGGCAAGGTTGACGCCTTCTTCTAACATCAACTTGAAGAAACGTCCGAACATCTCGCTATCTGCACGTTCTGCACCATCGTAATCGATGACTGTTTCATCCGTGAAGTAGACCGTCATGGCACCTTTTAGACGGTTGATCGTAATCGTGACGTCATGACGTTTTGCTGCTTCTAGCACACCTTGTTCGAGTAAGGCGCCGAGGTGATCAAGTTTTTCATAGACACCAGGCTGCTCAAGTAATTCAAGACAAGCGATACCGGCAGCCATGGATGCCGGGTTACCTGCCATCGTTCCCGCTTGATAAGCCGGACCGAGTGGCGCGACGTGTTCCATGATTTCTTTACGACCACCATAAGCACCGATTGGTAAACCACCACCGATGATTTTGCCGAGTGCCGTCATATCGGGACGGATATCGAGTAACTCTTGTGCACTGCCGTACGTGAAGCGGAAGGCTGTGATGACTTCATCATAGATGACGAGTGCGCCGTGAGCATGCGTGATTTCGTTGACTGCAGCAAGGAATCCAGGTTGCGGTTCGACGATACCGAAGTTTCCGACGATCGGTTCAACGAGTACACAAGCGACTTGATCGCCCCATTGTTCCATGATTTGACGGTACGATTCGATATCATTGAACGGTGTCGTGATGACTTCTTTTGCCGTCGCTTTCGTGACACCAGCTGAATCGGGAGAACCAAGTGTCGCCGGTCCGCTACCTGCTGCAATCAGCATCAAATCCGAGTGACCGTGGTAACAACCACTGAACTTCACGACAAGCTCACGACCTGTATACGCTCGTGCGACACGAATCGTCGTCATGACGGCTTCGGTTCCCGAGTTCGTAAAGCGTACTTTTTCAAGCGATGGGATCGCTTTTTGTAGTTTATGTGCAAAGTCGATTTCTAGACGGTGTGGTGTGCCGTAAAGAAGACCGTTTTGGGCAGCATGTGTGATCGCTTCCGTAATGTGAGGGTGACCGTGTCCTGTAATGATCGGACCGTAGGCTGCTAAGTAATCGATATAGCGATTGCCATCGACATCATAAAAGTAAGCACCTTCTCCGCGTTCCATATAGACAGGTGCGCCGCCACCGACGGCTTTGAATGAACGGGATGGGCTGTTGACGCCACCAACGATACACTCTTGTGCGATTTCATATAACGCCTCTGAAGTAGGACGTGTAGTGTGGGTAGACATGAGGATTCCTCCAATCGATAATTCGTGAAAAATATCACGATATGATTGTATCATGGACGTCAAATCCGGTGCAGAGCCGTTGACGGAATGCTTATTTGTAGGTAGACTAATTATAAAGATTACAATCTGATAATCAATGAAAGATAGAAATGAGGGGATGGACGTGGCTAACGAAATGCTGGATGACGCCGTGAAGTCACTTCGGGAATCAGGCGTTCGAATGACACCACAACGTCACGCGATTTTGGAATATTTAACGACGGGACACACGCATCCGACAGCGGATGAGATTTACCGTGCACTTGAACATCGTTTTCCAAACATGAGTGTGGCGACTGTATATAATAACTTACGCGTGTTCCGAGAAAAGGGAATCGTTGAGGAAATGAATTACGGAGACGCTTCAAGTCGCTTCGATTTCGTTACGACACGCCATTACCACATGATTTGCGAGAATTGTGGAAAGATTGTGGATTTCAACTATCCTGTGCTCGATGATGTCGAAACGGTTGCGGCGCACTTAACGGGCTTTAAAGTCGATCGTCATCGATTAGAAGTGTACGGAACTTGTCCGGACTGTCAATCGAATGTCCAATAAAAAAACGAGCTGCCTTAGCGGGGAGCTCGTTTATTGTGTTTATTATATTTTTCATCGAATTCTTTTCCTTCAAGAGATGGGTCCATCGTTAGTGGTTCATCGCAATGCATACATAAGTCGACGCGACCAAGGACTTTTGTTTCTTTTCCACAGTTCGGACAAGTGACGACAGCTGCCTTCGTTGATGTCAGACCAATCAAGAAATAGAGTGCCGTACTGGCGAGAACCATGATGAAACCGAGAAGCATGAGTAAGACCATGATGATTTCAAATTGTTTGAGTAATAGACCGCCATACATGACGAGCATTCCACCGAAGACAAGAAACATTGCTAAGTTTCGTGCGCGGTTTATTTTATTTTTACGTTGTTTTTTCAAGTGAATTCCCCCTGTTGTCAGTCTAGCATAAGAAGTGGGATTGCCTGAAGAAGGAAAGCTTGTTTTTTTGTCGAAAATGGTAACGACGAGTTCGTATAGAAGGGTGAGAAGTACATGGAACAAGCAACACGAACGATTTATTCGGAGTACGCGGCTTATCGCGAAACACAAGGGATCATTGCTGTTGAGAAACGGCAACCACGGGATTCCCTGACGGATCAATTTGATACACTTCTTGTCGTCATCACGAGAGACCCAGAAGTCGAGTGGACGATTAAGCATTATCGACTGAATACACTAAAGGTGTCGTTACACCTCGTACATGAAGATGTGTTATCACGCTGGATTTTGTTAAATGCGAATCGACGCGCGATCCACTGGATTGCAGAAGGAACGATCGTTTTTGAACGAAATGATTACTTAGTTGATTTAAAACGGCAGCTATTAAACTTTCCTGATGAGGAAAGATGTTTACAGATGACGATTTCGTTCGCTAAACTTTTGCGTCGTTTCCAAGACGGAAGGAACTTGTTCAGTCGCGGACATCATTATGATGCCTATACACACGTCCATCATGCATTGCATCATCTCGCGCGATTATCTGTTCTGGAAAAAGGAAAGCATCCCGAGACAGTCGTATGGGAACAAGCGCGACTCGATGATCCGGATGTCTATAAACTGTATGAACAATTATTGATGAGTGAAGAGACTTTAGATCAACGTATTCACCTTGCCTTGATTGGACTTGAGCATCTTCTGCAGTCGAAGGTCTTATCGGGAGGACGTTATTTATTTGAAATCATGCGTGAGCGGACGAGTCCTTGGACGATGTATGAATTGATGGAAGAAGAGCGACTGCAAGAAGTCAAAGTGGATTTAAGTAGTCTGATTGACTTCTTCATGCGAAAAGGTCTGATCAGGATTTCGTATCAAACAACTAAGGGAGCAGGGGTCGAACTCGTAACGTATGAGCCGGTCGTATGACGATCGGCTTTATTTTTTTTATGTGTTGTTTTCGCTATATATAGAAGGAAAAAGATTTTAAAAGTTTTTTTAGAAAAACTATTGACGGTATTATATCGAGATAGTATATTAATACATGTCGACAGGGCAACACGCACTGGATGGTGACGAGAAAGAAAAAAGATTTCGAAAAGGGATTGACGCTTAAGTTATTCCGTGATATCTTATTAAAGTCGCTGAAAACGACACGACGAACTTTGAAAACTGAACGATGAGGCAAAAATCGTATTCTACGGAATACAAACATGAATGAAGCGCAAGCTTCGTCAATCGTGACTTCGGTCACACAACGAGCAAGTCAAACACTTTATGGAGAGTTTGATCCTGGCTCAGGACGAACGCTGGCGGCGTGCCTAATACATGCAAGTCGAGCG
>CAJYMC010000009.1 GCA_913775715.1 uncultured Exiguobacterium sp.
TGTATTGAATCGTACGATCTGATACAGAGGCTACGTGAAGATTCGCTTCAAGTTGTCTGATTTGATCTGGATTGAAGGTGCGTCTGTTCATGAATAGTTCTCCCGTCTAAATTGAATAGGTACAGTACATCGATATCTTTAAACACAAAAAACCCCGAATGGAGTCTTTTATCAAGTGTCCACCATTCAGGGTTCAGTTCATTCAGAGATAAGCCCACTGAGCATCTTTTTTTAAGATTCTTCTGTCGCATAAATCTTCGACATCGCCAGTTCATCAACGTATTCGCCATCGATGAAGAGTGATGCGATGCGAGTTCCTTCGATGTTAAAGCCAAACTTATGATAGAGTTCGATTGCCCGCAAGTTGTCCTTGCGAACCGTCAACTCGAGTCGGATAAGTCCTGCTTCAATCGCAAAGGCATCAACCGCTTCAAGTAGACCTGCACCGAGTCCACGACCTGTATAAGCATCAAGTAAGCCAATGACGAGGTTTGCCCGGTGACGAATCCGACTCGGTTCACCACCGACGACAAGCACATACCCGACGAGTTGCTCGTCGACGTCCACGACAAAGATGTCCGAGTTGGCAGCCTGACCGAACTTCTCGATGAACGCCTCCGCCTGTTCCGTTGACAGGACGCGTTCCTCCGGCTCATACAACATATATTTCGTTTCCCGATCAATGCGTCGCAATAAGTCTGATAAGGCTTTTCCGTCCATTAAAGTGGCGCGTCGTATCATAGGTTTCAGCTCCGTATAATTAGTAGACTTAAATCATTATCATTTTAACTTAATCTTTTATTTATTTTGAGCCAATGTCTTTTAACTTGCTTTTTTATCATACTTTTACTAGGTAGTTTAGACATTATTTTATGAGCTCTATAAGCATATGTCACAAAGTTACCGTATTCTTTATAATCGTAACCAAGATGAGTATATAGATCATATAATTCTCTCTTCGGACCCGGTCTTTTAGTTGCGTAGCCAATTCGTTTACTAGCTTTTGCTTTTTTATAGGCCCTTGTAAAATATTTAAACAAGCTTTTTTCTCTTATTCTTAAAAACTTTCCATCTGTAACAAATCCTAAATAATCCAAACTTGATAGTATTTTTTTATCTTTGTTGATATCACTAATTTTATAAATTTGGTTCTTTTCAAAAAATCTAACTTCAGTTTTTTCATATTGAATCTCTAATCCAGAAGATTCATATCTTTTTATTATTTCAAATATTTCTTCTATACAAGTGGAAGTTTTCGCCTTATCTATATTGTTAATCGGAATAATTAAAATTAAATCATCACAATATCTTCTGTACAATGAGTTTACATTCTTGCTTTTTGACCATTCTAATATTTCTTTATCAAAATTTATAAGATGTACATTTGAGAAAACAGCACTTATACCTGATCCTTGAGGTATTCCAAATACATTTTTATTATAATGTAGATTATCTTTTTTAAATTCTTTAAATTCTTTAAATTCCATAATACGAGAAAGTCTCATACTCTTTAATCTTTTTATTCCATATTTTCTTTTCAAAAAACTATCTATATCTATTTTGTTTACATAAGAGTACTTAGTTATACTTTTAAAAACTTTATACCAGTTTTTTGGTAATTCATTAAGATTTAAAACCTCTTTTAAATTTCTTTTTAAATGAGTATGGGAAATTTTATCAAAGAATTTTGTAAAATCCATTGAAATTATTAAGGCACTGCTTTGATTGTGCATATGTTCAAAAACTTCGTATGCAAAGTCAATATTATTTTTACCTGGCTTATTATTTCTATAAGCAGTTGCAATATTATCTATTCCATGAGTTAAAGCATACGCGTTATAAGCATTGTTTAATAATTCACCATAATATTTATGTATAAAACTATCTTTGTGCGCTGAATACATAATATTTCGTTCTTTTTTACGAATAACTTTTTCTTCTACAATATTTCCTTCTTGATCTCTATTTTTTAAGGTAATATATTTTTTAAATACTATTTCAAATTTTATAAACGGCAAAAAAGCATAAGAAGATATCCATTCATCATTTTGAATATCTTTCTTTATATGCTTTATTCCAACATTCTTATCGAAGTGTAAATAATTTTTGTTTTTATACTTAGTCCAATCAATATCAGAGCTAGAGAGGTCATGTAATCTTCGTGGTCCATTACTCTGTTCCAACAGAAAAACCTCCTAGCATGATGTTTTGGGATTAAAAAGCAAGAGCCCGTTGACCACTAAATCACCCTAATTAATTGCAGGGTGATCTTAATAAACAATTGATTATAATTATCTCAAGGAGGCAATCATAACTGTGATGTGTGAAGACTTCATCCCGGCAGAGATTAGAGTCGCTATTCTCAGCCTGGTGTTCGCCCAGATGGTTTGTCAGGTTATGCTTGACAAAACAGAAACATCATACTTCTAAGACCATTTTCCTAGAACTAACTATTATTTTACTACTTTTCCTTCTTTTTGTCTAATTAGTCATACTAAAAAAAGTGAACTGCTCCCCGTCAAGTAGACAGGATAAATAATAAAAATCACTTAAACGGCTTGAGCTCTGTATTCTAATGAAGCCAAGCCGTTTAATCGTTGTTGGTACCGTTCTACATTGTAGAAATGAATATACTTTTGAATCGCAAGCTGGAGTTCGTCGAACTCCGTAAACTTATGTAGATAATAACTTTCGCATTTCAAGGTTCCCCAAAAGGACTCGATCGGACCATTATCAATACATTTACCAACCCGAGACATACTTTGTGTAATGCCTGCCACGCGTATCATGTGACGGAACGCATGCGACGTATATTGGAACCCTCGATCACTGTGAAGCAAGGGACGGCTTCCCGGTGCGCCCTGAAGGGCGAGTTCGAACGTATCGAACACGAGCTGATTATTGTTAGAGTGTCCTAGAACGAAGGCACGGATGGATCCATCATATAGGTCCAGAATGGCACTCAAATACGCCTTCTGAGAAGCGCCATACTTCAATTCCGTGACATCCGTCACCCATTTTTGATTCGGTCCTGCCGCATTGAAATCACGGTTCAGAATGTTCTCGGCGGTCTGTTGAGGACGATTACGAATGTACAAAGGACGTTTCCGGCGTATGACGCAATGAATACCTGCGACATGCATCAGACGACGGACACGCTTGGCATTAACGTTTCTTCCGAAACGACGTTTTAAGTTCAATGTCATCCGTCGATAGCCATAGATTCCTTTCACCGAAAGGTGAATCTGGTTTATCTCTTCGATGATTTTCATGTTCTCAGTCTCATGTGCTTTCAGTATACCTATACGACGTAACCACTTGTAGTAGGCAGCGCGCGAGATACCCGCTAAATGACATAGAGCGATGATCGCGTAACCGAATTGCTCTACTGATGATTGAATGGCTTCGTATTTATCTCGAAGAAGAATTTGACTTAACGTGACCTCCTCTAACTTTTTTAGGAAGTCGTTCTCCATGCGTAGACGTTCATTTTCTTTCTCCAGTCGTTTCAGTTCCAATGCAAAACGCTCTGTATCTGTCAATTCCGCTACCGGCTTCTGACGTCCTCGACGATCCATCAGTGCGTCGATTCCGTCCTTCTCGAACTTCCTTACCCAGCTATAGATTTGTTGATAGGAGACCCGATGGGTCTTCATGATCTTTGGATAGTCTTTCCCATTTTCTATACAGTCCATCACTGCCTGGACACGCTCTTCGAATGTAGTGGCTCTACCTTTAGTCATAGTGAATCGCTCCTTCAATGGTTTCCCTTCTGTACTATGACTAGTATACTTATCAATCCATTTTAGGAGTACACTCATGTTCGAAATATTAAATCGTACCGTAGAACTGGTGACGGATTCCTCTTGATTGAGTACTGCATGTACAGCCTTCATCTTTAGTGCGTCTGGATAACGTGTCCATTCTGTTCGATTCCGGAGCGCCGAGGAGCCTCCATTACGATATTTTGCCCTCCATCTATTCAACGTTGTGACTGAAAGCTCGAAGAGCGAGGCGATCGATGTTATCGAACCTGTTCCATCATCGCACATTTTAATGATTCGTAGTTTTTCATCCGGCGAAAAATTAGATTTAGACATAGAAAAGGCTCCCTTCAAAAAGTAAACAGTTTTTGATATTTCAACTGTCTACTTTTTGGGGAGCATATCACATCAAGATAAAAGTACTTTTTTTCGAAATCCTTAAGATTTCAGGGTATGGAGACGGTGGGAGTCGAACCATGATAGTTTCAAAAAGTTATAACGGTAACGGTTGAAATTACTTTTAATGCTCTACTCAATAATCTTGACCTCGAGTTTGACTTCGACTAAGTTTTAAATAAAAATGGGCTGTCCACTTATGACAACCCACTTAATTAAGCGAAAAATTCAAATTTAAATTCAATATTATTTATATATTTAAAAATAATATCTTTTAAATGATCCTGTAAATATACTAATTCTTTATTCAGTTGATGAATTCCTACACTTACGTTTCGTTCTTTTACTTCCGAGATATAATTATCAAATGTGAGTGTGTTATCACAAGATAATTCTAAATAATAATTTTCAACAATCTTTTGTCTAGTTTCATTACTTAAATTTGGAATAGGAATTTGGCAAAAATCGTCTTTGTATATAATAGGTACTAACCCATCAATTCGCCAACTGTATTGAAGCTTTTTACCTATATTTGAAGTGAAGAAACATAACAAGTAAACTTGTTCATTAAAGTCATTATTATTTTTTACAATTAGGGTATTCTGATTGCAATAAGTAACCTCATCCTCAACCAAAATACCATATCCAACATAACGAACCCCGGATAAAATTAAATCTCCCTTTTTTAACTTTGATGGAGTAGACGTATTAATGTAGGTTTTGTAAAGCAATTCTAATGAAGTAATATTTTTGGGCGTAATCCAAAGTGCAGTATGGTCATTTTTTTCATCACTATATAAATAATCCTTAGGTGTACTCCCAGGACCCACGCGTGAATTCTCTAAATAATAATGACCATTACTATAGTTAACTATACTATTACGTAAAGTTAAATACATTGGTTTATATAGGCTTGTATCCATACGCGCAGTATCTCGAACATCTTTTATGCTAGGATATTTTTTCGGAACAACTTCTTTTAAATGCAATTCATTTTCAAATATAGCATTAATCTTTGCTTTCTTTTCCGAGATTTGTTGCTCTTTATGAACAATGTTTTGCATTATTAATGAAATATAATCCATTTCTCGAGCTTTGTCACTAGCATATGGGACTTTAAACTCTAACGCCGCTAATTTAGAATGTCTCAGCGTCGATCCACCTGGAGTTACAATATCAATATAATCTTTAAAGTAACGGCTTTTTAAAATAGCTAACAAATAAAAGGGGTCTACCTTCCCTTCATCCTTTAATCGTATGCATAAAATTTCTCCGCAAATATGATCTGTGTAATCCTGATTGGGGAAGTAAATAGATACTTCTCCCAATCCTTCACCATTACCATCTTTAGCAATCAATATGTCACCAGATTTTAGAGTAAAACTTTCCATCGGTTTACAGTATTCCACATTCGTTGTATCCAATAAGGTACGATATGGAATCAAGTTTCCTGTTTTTAAAAATCGATGGTTACTTTTTAATTCCTCATTAACAAAACTTTCACTCAACAATGTTTTTCCAACTTTATAATCCATAACTTCTAAAAGTTGTATGGTTTCCTCCCATTTCGTTAATCGAGAATAATCTTTGGATGAAAGGGAACCTTTCTCTAATAATTGGCTTTTTTTAACAATTTTAGAAGGCTGCTTAAACATTAAAATTCTCACCACCAAAAGAATTTTTTATAGGGAGTTCTTGAGATTTCAAGTATTCCTTGAATTCTTGAATTGTGTTTGAAAATTCCTCTAGTAATTCACCCGTATCTTCAAAAGTTACTGGGTCATATTTTTTTATTGGTTCAAATACTACATTACGTTGAACAGTCTTTACCTCATATCCTGTATATTTTATATCTCGTGTAAACACTTCATAATCATGAGAATCTTCTAATAAATACTGTTCATTTTTACGCGGTTTGTATGCAACTAGAATTGTAGTAGCTACCCCTGTTTCGCCAAATGTGTTTTGAGGCATATCTAGAATAGCCACCAATCGTACTTTAGATAGAAACCATCTACGAACTACTTCCCAACTAGCAATCGAGGTAATAGAATTAGAAAGAACGATAGCCATTCGACCACCTTCTTCTAAGGATTTATAAGCATTTTCTAAGAATAAAATACCCATATCAATAGATTTAGGTTTTCCACATAAAGTCCATGTTTCATACATCGATAAAACATTCTCATTCAGTCCATAACTCCATTTTCCATCTTTACCTGTTTTCAAATCTCTCCCTTTACCAAATGGAGGATTTGTAATCACAATTCGGTATTTTTTTACGTTTTTATTACGATCATCTTTATGTTGCCATGTATTTACATGATAATTTTCAGGAGTAAATGTCGTCATGTTTGTAAATGTGTTATCGACTAACATTTTTTCAAACAAAGAATTTTTCTGGTGAATACTTCCTGTTCCTGCCCCATTAATAACCAAATTCAACTCAGCTAGTTTTAAAACTGTTGATGAAATATCAAATCCATAATAGTTGTGTGCCATACCTACAGATTGTGAATGTTTCCAACACATTGCTAACATATCACAAATTCCTGAGCAAGGATCTATAACAGATTCTGTTGGGCGCGGATTTAAAATAGGAACAATACCAGAAATGATTGGAATCGGTGTGAAGAATTGACCCGCTACACTTTTTTCTACCTCATCACCAAAGTTATTGAATATTGTTTGGTTAAATGATGAAGTAGAGCCTTCTAAAATACTTTTTCCTTGGAAAGCTTTTATCATTTCGATTACCATTCGTTCTGCATTAGCAGAATGTGGAATCAAATTATCTTCTACTTCATGATAACCGTAAATACAATTGGCTTGGAGGGTAGTATAATGGTTTTTAGTACCTTCTAACAAATCATGCATTCTTTTACGAAATACCTGATTTCCAAATCCATCATTACGAATTTCTTCTTTAGTAATATAAAACTCAGAATAACCTTGATTGTGTTTTATATTATTCTCATCGTGTACCTTCATCGTTAAAACTTCGACTAATAAATCCTTTGTTCTAGGTTCCTGTATTAAATCCTTTGCTCTTTGAATATGATCAAGAATAGCTTGAAATCCCTCTTCACTTAATGGGCTTAAATCAGTATATTTAAATTCATATTTAGCCTTTAATTTATTTACTCGAGATATCAATTCATCATAGGTTGGCAATGAATCTGTATCATCACGTAATGCTAAATTAAGACGGACAATATTTTTAGATGCCGTGATCATCTTATCGATGTCGTATCTTTCAAGATTAGCAAGCCCTTCTTTTTTTAGGAGGATAATATCATCTAAATTGTCAATGTATACCCCATAAGCTAAGTCTTCAAAATGATTATTCGATAATCTTCTTTCCAAAGCTACTTCTATTTGTTTTTCAACAGCTTTTTCAATTTCTTTAGGATGATTCTTCACTTCACCTATTAAAATGATTTGCTTACGAATTTCTTCGAATTCCCCGACAATATATCTAGAAATCCAAGATAAATCAGTAAATACTACTATGTCAGGTTGAATAGCCTTCCCTCCATTACCTTTTGGTAACGAAATTTCCACACCTATTTTTTCTTTTGGAAACTTTCCTGATTTCACCATTGCATAAACAAATCTCGCACGGTACCATTCTTCAGATTTATTATTTTTTGTGTCTAAACATTTTGCAGGCTTGCAAAATGACTTAACACCTAATTCTTTTTCATACCAATCTGAATCAATAATTGATACATCTTTAAATTTTTCTTCGAACTCTAAAAAATACTTCTTCATTGTAATCCCCCCACTACAAATGTCTGAATCAAATATATCACCAAAACAATATATCGTCAACTACAAATGTCTGAATTGAATAATTTTATAAATATATATTATTATTTCTAGGAGGAAATTAAATGAAAATAATTATTCATGAAGATGACTTCAACAAAATTAGTGGAATTAATGAAGCCTACAAGGAGATGATAAAAAATGATTTTAATTGGTTAATGAATGAGTATAAATTACTTGGAATTGATTTCAATACAAGAATACATGGATATTTTCTGATATTTACTGAGGAAGACAAGCACATCGATCTCCCTATTCAAAGTACGAAAAATCTCATTCATATAATAGGAGATAGAAGAGACAAATTTATAAAGGCTATTTTGAAACAAAGTGAAAATTATTATGTATATATTTACGTAATCAACGGTAATTCAAAAATATTGGATTGGCTTTTTGAAAGGAGACTGTAAATAAAAAATGGAATCTGCTAAACGTATAAGTGTGGTATCTATAAAGTTAGTAAAAGATTCAAGTATATTATACAGAAATAGACGCATTCGTAGCCCAAAAGATAGCTATGAAATTTTCAAAGACTTTTTGGGAGAAGTAGATCGTGAATATTTTGTAGTGATATGTCTTGATACAAAAAATCAGCCAACTAATATTAATATTGCACACATTGGGAGTATAAATTCTAGTAAAATAGAGAAAATGAACATTGAAGTATGCCAGCGTCATGTGAATGAATGGTTTGGAAAGCTAAAAAACTTTCGAATGGTTAAAGCTTATGCAGCTAAAGTTTTGGATTTCGCTATAAAGCGCGGCTATATTCAAAGCAACCCTTTTTCACTAGTTGATATGCCCAAACCTAAAAAAGCTTATACTGATTTAGCTGAAGAGATAAATGAAAATTTTTACACACGTGAAGAACTAATAAAATTCCTCTCTTGTTTACAGACGGATAATAACTTCAAGGCATATGCTCTCTTTAGACTCCTATCTTTTTCAGGGATGCGAAAAGGTGAAGCACTTGCTTTGAAATGGACAGACTTAAACTTTATGAATAATGAAATAAAAATTAGCAAGGCTATATCTCGCGGTAAAAATAATCAACTGTACCTTAAATCCACAAAAACTGGAACGGTACGAAATATAAAAATGGACGATCAAACTATACAGATTCTTAAACAATGGAAGAAACGGCAACAAGAAGATTTGCTAATATTAGGCTTTAATACACTTAATAAAGATCAACTTGTCTTTAGCAATACTAAAAATGAATATCTGCAACCTACTAAAACAAGAAGATGGTTAGTTCAAATACAGCAAAAATATAACCTAAAATCAATTACTACACATGGATTGCGCCATACCCACTGTTCCCTACTATTTGAGGCTGGAGCCAGTATTAAAGAAGTGCAAGATAGATTAGGTCACTCTGATGTTAAAACGACAATGGATATTTACGCTCACGTAACTCAAAAAGCTAAAGCAGAAGCTATACAGAAGTTCGAAAACTATATAAATATATGAAGTTGGAGTCGACTACGGTTCTGACTACGGTTGACTACGACTAGATGAAACTCATTGAAACAAAAAAATACCCAAATCCTTGAGATGAAAGGAGTTGGGTACTCTTTGAAATTCGAAAATTTCTAAGTATGGAGACGGTGGGAGTCGAACCCACGTCCGAAGGCATCGTATACTTAAGCTTCTACGTGTGTAGTCAATTTATTGGGATCTCGTCGTCAGGCTGCCAATTGACAGGCGTCCGTCCGACCAGTCTGATTCCATCTCTTCTCTTTCCCTCCAGACGGAAGGGTCCAAGCGTAGCCTGTTTAAAGTGAGACCCTAGAAATCAGCCGACCAGGCGACAGCTGCTAGGATCCGTAGCGGCAATTAAGCTGCTGCGAGTTGTGTGTTAGTTTTGCCAGTTATGGCTGGTGCGTTTTAACGAGGCCGACCCCTCGACACGCCACAGAAGACCGAACTACCCCCGTCGAATCCGTAACGTCCCCAAGATAATAAATTGGGGCTTTCCGAATACTAACATTCTAGCAGAAAAGTGTTACGGGTTCAATACTTTTGCTTATCGCGTAGTGCCCGCTCGATATCACGCTTCGCATCCTTCTTCTTCAAGTCGTCGCGTTTATCGAATTTCTTCTTCCCGCGTCCGAGTCCAATCAAGCATTTCGCGTAACCATTCTTGATATAGACTTTAAGCGGAACGATCGTATAACCGTCGCGTGAGACCGCCCCGATCAAGTTCGCGATCTGTTTCTTGTGCAGCAACAGCTTCCGTGGGCGGAGCTGCTCATGGTTGTAGCGGTTTCCCTGTTCGAAGTGGGCGATGTTCGAGTTCCAGAGAATCGCTTCTCCCCCGTCGAACCGGACGAACGCGTCCCCAATGCTGATTTTTCCTTTACGGACCGATTTGATTTCCGTTCCCGTCAAGACGAGACCGGCTTCAATCGTATCCTCGATCGCATAATCGAACGAGGCCCGTTTGTTGTTCGCTAAGACTTTCGAATCTGTTCCCTTTGGCATGTTCGTTCACCACATTTCTGATGCGGAAGCGCTTATTTGCGCTTCCGTTTCTTATTCGAGACCGCCTTATGGAATGGCGGTTTATCTTTCTTATTCTTTAACGAGAATCCTTTTCCCTTGCTTTGGTCGCTCTTACCTGACCGTTTCTTGCCGCGACGATCGTCCTTCTTCTTGTCGTCGCGTTTTTGTCCCGGACGTCCACCGCTTGAGCGGATCGTCTTCGACTCGAACCGTTTCTTCGGTTGCCGTTCTGGCATCCCGACGACACTGAAGTCAATCGTCCGTTCATCGATGTTGACGTTCGTGACCTTAATCTCAACGACATCCCCGATCCGGAACTGTTGCTTCGTCCGCTCACCGATCAGCTGATAGTTCGCTTCATCGTAGCGGTAGAAGTCATCCGTCATCGCTTGGATGTGGACGAGTCCTTCGATCGTGTTCGGCAATTCGACGAACATCCCGAAGTTCGTCACACCACTGACGACACCTTCAAATGTCTCGCCGATATGTTGCTCCATATACTCGGCTTTCTTCAACGCATTCGTTTCCCGCTCCGCATCAACCGCACGACGCTCGCGTTTGGACGAATGATCGGCGATTTCCGGAAGGATCTCCGAGTAACGGTCTTGCGTCTTTTGCGACTTGTCATTGTAGATGACGTATTCACGCAACAGACGGTGGACCATCAAGTCTGGATAACGACGGATCGGTGACGTGAAGTGCGTGTAGTAGTCCGTCGACAGACCGAAGTGACCGATCGGTTCGATGTCGTATTTCGCTTGTTGGAGCGAACGGAGCATGACCGTACTGACGACGGCTTCTTCTGGCTCGCCTTCGACCGCGTTGAGGATTGATTGCAACGTTTTTGGTGCGACAGACTCCCCTTTGCGTTCGACATTGATCCCGAAGTTACCGATGAACTTGAAGAACGTATCGAGACGTTCAGCTTTTGGCTCATCGTGGATCCGGTACATGAACGGCAGTTTTTGACGCTGGATATGCTCTGCGACCGTTTCGTTTGCTGCGAGCATGAACTCTTCAATCAGCTTCTCGGCGACTGACCGTTCCCGGAGGATGATCTCACTCGTCTTGCCTTCTTCGTTGACGAGAACCTTCGCTTCTGGGAAGTCGAAGTTGATTGCCCCACGACGTGAGCGGCGTTCACGCAGGATTGCTGCGAGTTCCGCCATCTTGTCGAAGTACTCGACGAGATCTTGGTACTTCGCGATCACTTCTTCGTCTTCGCGTTCGATTATTTTCCGGACATCCGTGTACGTCATCCGTTCCGTCGTCTTGATGACACTCTGGAAGATTTCATGGTTGGCGACAGCACCGTTCGCATCGATTTCCATGATACAGCTGAGCGTCAGACGATCGACGTGCGGGTTGAGCGAACAAATCCCGTTCGATAGACGGTGCGGAATCATCGGAATGACGCGGTCGACGAGATAGACACTCGTTCCGCGCTCACGCGCTTCTTCGTCGAGTGCTGAATCTTCTTTGACGTAATGCGAGACGTCGGCGATGTGGACACCAAGCTCGAAGTTGCCGTTCGCTAACTTCTTGACGTGAACCGCATCATCGAGGTCTTTTGCGTCCGCTCCATCAATCGTCACCGTCAATTCGTTTCGTAGATCGACGCGTCCGACTAGATCCTTCTCATCGATCTGATCCGGTACAGCGTTCGCCTCAGCGATCGCTTCCGGTGAGAAGTCGACGTTAATCCCGTGCTTATGGACGATCGATAAAATGTCGACGCCTGGGTCATTCTTGTGACCGATGATTTTCAAGACTTTCGCCGTTCCGGCGTAACGACCATCCGGATACTTCGTGATCCGGGCAAGGACTTTATGGCCATCGACGGCACCGAGTGTATCATCGTTCGCGACGACCGGTAAGAACGTCAATTTCGTATCATCCGGTTCGATATAAGCGATCGATTCGATCCGTCCTTTTGGACTGACGAACGTCCCGACGAAATCGGCTGGTCCGCGTGAGAGAATCTTGAGCAGTTTCCCTTCACGACGATCGCCGCCGTTTGACTCGGCAAACACTTTGACGAGGACGCGATCGCCGTTATAGACGTTCTTCAGTTCCGGTGCCGGTAAGAAGATATCGCCTTCTGAGCCGTCTTCCGGTGAGACGAAACCGAACCCGCGTTGGTGGACGGAAATCTTCCCTGCGACTTGACCGATTTGCGCGAGCGTTCCGTACTTGTTCGAGCGTGTCCGGGCGATCAACGCTTCGTCTTCCATTGCGTTTAGCGTCCGGATCAATTCCTTGAATGCTTCCGTATCCGCTAGTTCTAGTTTTTTCGTTAATTGATCAATCGACAACGGACGTTCTTCCGTCGTGATGACCGTTAGTATTCGTTCACGTAATTCCAACGTGACACCTCCAGTTACTTGCTCCAGTTCAATGACTCCAGGAAGTCCAAGATGTCAGAGTGGAGCTGGTCTTTTTCTTTGTCGAGCGTAATGACGTGACCTGAGTTCTCATACCAGATCAGCTCTTTTTGGAAGGCACTGACTCCATCATGGATGATGTTCGCGGAGTCGGTGTTGATCATGTGATCATTGCGCGCTTGGACGACGAGCGTCGGTGCGTAGACGTCCTCGAGCGAATCGCGTGTCTCGCGCAGCAGTTCCTGCAAGTCCTTCAAGGTCGGCATCGGTTCGAAGGACGCCATCTCGTGGTCGATCTCTTCTTGCGATTTGCCTTCTCGCTTCTTGAATTCTCGTGCGTACTCGGTGACTCCTGCATACATGACTTCTTCACTTTTGATGTAGGCGGGTGCACACATCGGGATGACCGCTTTGACCGGACGGTTCATCGATAACTTCAGCGACATGACGCCACCGAGCGACAGTCCGCAAACAGCGATTTCGTCATAACCTTTATCGACGAGTTCCTGATATCCGGCAAGGACATCCTGCCACCAGTCGGCTGGCCCGGTCTTCGTCAGCTCTTCGGGTGGGGCAGCGTGCCCTTTATATTGTGGTGCTAGGGACGTATAGCCTTGTTTTTGCAAATAGCGACCGAGGATGCGGACATCCGCGCTCGATCCCGTGAATCCGTGTAATAGTAAAACGGCACGTGGGCCGGCTTCGAAAAAGAATGGTTTTGGTAAAGTGATTTTCATAAAATGATTCCCCCTCTAACTCTATACCCCATATCCGGAAAAAATGAATATCGAGAAATACAAAAAACGACAGCGCGATCATACGGCTGTCGTTTCAATGCTCACTTATAAAAAGCGACGAGTAACGCCAAGATGAAGAGTAATGCCCCTAAGATAGACGCCACACGATTTAGGACCGCATCCAAGCCACGAGCTTTTTGGCGACCAAATAATTGTTCTGCTCCACCCGTCAATGCTCCGAGTCCGGTCGTACGACCCGACATCAATAGAACGACGATGATGAGAAGAACGGAAACGACGATGAGGCCGACAAGAGCCACGTTATGAATGATCATCGATGATCCTCCTTCAGTAATATACGCTTCTTTCATTATAGAGAAAAACAAGTACGGGAACAAGGAATAGATTTAGGAACTTTTTCCTGCCTGACGAAAAGAGACACCTGAATCGTCGACTCAGGTGTCTCGTCTCCTTATTGTTTGATCAATTCGAGGGCGACTGGGATGTTCTTCTCGACTGTTTCACCTTTTAAGTGCTTGATGGCTGTCTCGACACCCATCTTCCCGATCTCAGTCGGTTTTTGAGCGATTGTTCCTGCCATTTTTCCGTCTTTGACAGCTTTGACGGCATCATCCGTCGCATCGAAGCCGATGACTTTAACATCATTCAGACCCGCTGCTTTTAATGCTTCAACCGCACCAAGTGCCATCTCATCATTGTGTGCGAAGACGGCTTTGATGTCTTTGTTGTTCTGGAGAATGTTCTCCATGACCGACAAACCTTTTGCTCGGTCGAAGTTGGCTGCTTGTTTTGCGACGACGTCAAGTTTACCGTCGACTGCTTCATGGAACCCTTTACCACGGTCACGAGTTGCGGATGCTCCTGGAATCCCTTCGAGCTCTACGACTTTTGCTTTGTCGCCGACGAGTTCGATCATGTACTCACCTGCTTGTTTCCCACCCGCGACGTTATCTGACGCGATGTGTGCGACGACGTCGCCTGCTTCTGCATTCCGGTCAACTGTGATGACGGGGATGTTCGCATCGTTCGCTGTTTGGACGGCTGCACCGACTGCTGCTGAATCCGTTGGGTTGATCAAGATGAGATCGACTTTCTTTTGGACCATGTCTTCGATGTCGCTTGCTTGTTTTGCCGCATCATCTTGCGCATCTGCGACTTGAAGTGTTGCACCTTGTGCTTTTGCTTCTTGTTCTGCCCCTTCTTTTAACGAGACGAAGAATGGGTTGTTGAGGGTTGAAATCGAAAGACCAATCTTGAAGTCCTTCGTCTTTTTCTTCGTTTCACCGTTGCTGCTGCCCGGCTGTTCCGTCGAACAGGCGGCCGCGAAGACCATTAATGCCATCATGACGACTGCAAGTAGTTTTTTCATCGGTAAATCCTCCTTTTGGAATGTGGGTTACGCTGCTTGTTTCCGGTCCGCGAGTACCGCGAACAAAATGACTAAACCTTTGACGACGAGTTGGAAGAACGAGGAGACACCTAGCAAGTTGAGACCATTGTTCAGTGTTCCGATGATCAAGGCACCAATCAAGGTACCGACAATCCAGCCACGACCACCTGACAGGCTCGTCCCACCAAGGACGACCGCTGCGATGGCGTCGAGTTCGTACGATGTCCCCGCTGTCGGCTGTGCCGAGTTCAGACGGGACGTCAGGATGATGCCGGCAAGTGCGGCCATCAAGCCTGAGAGTGAGTAAATCATGATTTTGACTTTATTGACTTGAATCCCCATCAACTTCGCTGCTTCTTCGTTGCCACCGATCGCATACGTATAGCGACCGAACGTCGTCTTCTTCAAGATGAAGTAAAGGACCGCGAATGCAAGCAACATCGTTAGGACCGGTACTGGGAAAATCCAGAAGTAACCGCGTCCGAACAATTCGAACCAGCCACCTTGGCTCAGACCAGTGATCGGTTTCCCGTCCGTATAGACGAGTGTCAGTCCCCTGAAAATCGTCATCGTTGCAAGTGTCGCGATGAACGGTGCGACTTTTCCGAGTGAAATGACCATTCCGTTTAAGGCACCCATGACAGCTCCGACGATCAATCCAGCCAGAACAGCAATCAACGCTGACGTTCCGTCCGTCATCAGACCAGCGACGAAGGCGGACGAGAGGGCGAGAATCGAGCCGACTGATAGATCAATCCCACCCGTCAGAATGACGAACGTCATCCCGAAGGCAATCAAGGCATTGATCGAGACTTGCCGTAAGATGTTAAATAAATTATTCAGTGTTAAAAAGTCCGGTTCCATGATCGAGACGACGAGGACGATCGCGAACAATCCTGCGAGTGGTCCAAGCTTTTGTCCGATCCCAAGACGTCTCGGTTTTGCTTCCGTTACCTTGCCTTGCATCAATTCCATATCATTGTCCTCCTGTCGCAAGTGTCATGATGCTTTCTTGCGTCGCTTCCTGTCGTGTCAACATGCCGCTCATCTTACCTTCGCGCATGACATAGACCCGGTCGCTCATCCCGAGAATCTCCGGGAGGTCCGAGCTGACCATGATGATCGCGACACCCGCCGCAGCGAGTTCGTTCATGATGAGGTAAATCTCTTTCTTCGCCCCGACGTCGACACCACGTGTCGGTTCATCGAGGATCAAGACTTTTGGTTGTGTCCCGAGCCATTTCGCAAGGACGACCTTCTGTTGGTTCCCACCGGACAATGACTTCGCCGGCTGGTCCATTGAGCTGTGGCGGACCGAGAGCGACTTTAAATACCCTTCTGCGAAATCGCGTTCTGCCTGATCCTTGATGACACCGGAGCGGGATAACGAACGAATCGTCGGCAATGATATGTTCTCACGCAGTGAAAAGTCGAGGAACAAGCCTTCGCCTTTACGGTCTTCAGTCAAAAAGCCGATGCCCTGACGGATTGCGTCGTACGGTGTCTTGATTTTCAGCGACTGTCCGTTCAGTTCGATCGTTCCGTCTTTCAGGCGATCGACCCCGAACAATCCCCGCATGACTTCCGTCCGCCCAGCACCCATCAAACCCGAGAAGCCGATGATTTCACCCGCCTTGACGGAGAACGAGACATCGTCGAATCGTTTCCCGCTCGCCTGTTTGACCTCAAGGACAGTTGCACCAATCGACACGTCACGGTCCGGATACCGTTCGCCCATCTCACGACCAACCATCTCTCGGACGATCTGTTCGAACGAGGTCTCGGGAATCGCGTGCGTCGAGACGGAGATCCCGTCCCGTAAGACCGTGATCCGGTCACAGAGCTCAAAGATTTCCTCCATCCGGTGTGAGATATAGACAATCGAGACACCTTGGTTGCGCAGTGCCGTCGCGACGCTGAACAAGGCACGAATTTCCCGCTCTGTCAGGGCGGCTGTCGGTTCATCCATGATGATGACCTTCGCGTCCGTCATCAAGGCTTTTGCGATCTCGATCATCTGTTGCTGCCCGACCGATAACGTCCGAGCGAGTTGATCGACATCCATGAAGACGTTTAATTCCGCGAGTTCACGTTCCGCCTGCCGCTTCATCTCCCCTTGCTTGAGAATCCCGAAGCGTGACTTCAGCTCTCGTCCGAGGAACAGATTCTCCGTCACCGTCAAATCCGGGAGGATGTTCAGTTCCTGGTGGATGAAGGCAATTCCCGCTTCTTCGGCAAGCTTCGGATTCTTATATTCGACGTCCTGTCCATCGACGCGGATTGTACCTGCGTCCGCTTTATGAACACCGGTCAAAATCTTCATCAGCGTCGATTTCCCGGCACCGTTCTCTCCCATCAAGGCATGGATCTCACCCGTAGCGAGTTCGAAGTCGACACCTTTTAGGACAGGGACGGGACCGAATGCTTTTTTGATACCTGTCATCTCGATACGCATCGCATGACCCCCTTAAAAGATTACGCCGGAATGGAAGATGACATTCGCGTACGGTGTCGCTTCTCCGGTCCGGATGATGACCTTCGCCTGCTGTGTCTGTTTCTTGAACTCTTCATGCGTGACGAACGTCGTCTCGATCTGCATAGCTTCGAGTTGCTCGAGGACGTCCGGATTCGCTTCCTTGATTTCTGTCGCAAGTGTCAGCTGTTCAATCGCCATGTCACTGGCGACGACACGGACGACGTCGAGGAATGACGGTGTGCCGAGTTCCAGTGCTAAATCGATTCGGGCGACCCCGTCCGGAATCGGTAAGCCGCAATCGGCGATGACGATCGTATCGGTATGACCGAGATCGGTCAGGACTTTGCTGATATGACTGTTTAAGATACCGTGCTTCTTCATGCGTCTCCCTCCATCTGTTCCCGTGTCGGCATGCCGCCTTGAGCGCCGAGCGCGCGGATGGATAAGCCGGCTGCCCGGTTCGCGAAACGAATTGCTTCGACAAGCGGTTGTCCTTCCGTTAAGGCAACGGCTAAGGCGCCATTGAACGTATCCCCTGCTCCTGTCGTATCGACGACCGTCGTCTCGATTGCTGGAATCGTCACGATCGACTCTCCGTCGTAGAAGCGTGCCCCACGACTACCTTCCGTCACGATCAGTTTATTCGGGTATTCCATCAGCCAATGTTCAATCGGCTGGTCTTGTCCGAAGATCAAGCCACATTCATGTTCGTTTGGCGTTAAGTACGTCACGTGTTCAATCAATTCCGAACTGAGTGACATCGCGGGTGCTGGATTCAATACGACTGGAATGCCGGCTGCATGTGCTTCGCGAGCAACGGTCTCGACCGTTTCGATCGGAATCTCAAGCTGGAGTAAGATGATTTCACTATCTGCAAGAATCGGTGCGAGTGTATCATCCGCAAATTGTACATGTTGATTGGCAGACTGAACGACGACGATCGAGTTATCGCCTTCAGCGAGCGTGATGTGTGCCGTTCCCGTCCGTTCGCCTTCAATCGTTTGCAAGTGCGTCGTCTGTACCCCTTGCGTTTTGAAGTTTTCGCGAATCGCTTCACCGTTTGCGTCACTGCCGACGCAACCGATCATTTCGACGGTACTGCCGAGACGCGCGACTGCGACCGCTTGGTTCGCACCCTTTCCGCCCGGTACGGTATGAAAGGCATCCCCGATGACCGTTTCTCCTGCGCCTGGTCGGCGTTTACTTTCGACGACGAGATCCATCGAGATACTGCCGATGACACTGATTTGTTTCATGCTTTCTCATCCTTCCGTTTCGTCGTTTCCCGTTCGATGATCTCAACCGTCAACTCATGATGAACGGCGGCAATTGATGTGCCTTCAATCCGTTGAATCAGGAGTTTCGCCGCTAGCTCTCCCATTTGATAGATCGGCTGCGCGATCGTCGTCAGCGGTGGTGAAATCATTTGACCGAGTTCGATCCCGTCATAGCCGATCACTTGTAGTTCGTCTGGAATCGTGATCCCGCGTTCCGCGGCGACCTGCACCGTAGCTGCAGCGATGACATCACTCGCAGCAAAAATCCCGTTGCAATGATAGTGATCAAAGAGATAGTTCGCGGCATCAAGCGCCCCTTGAAAGTGGAACGGTGACTCGATGCTTGCGACAAGATGCGTTCCGGCGACTTCCTCGAAGCCGTCCCGTCGTTTCTTAATTGTCGGGAGTTTCGAAGGACCGCTGATGACAGCGAGTTCCGTCGCACCAGATGCAAGTAAGAACGAGGCTGCCTTCTTCCCGCCTTCGTATCCGTTTGAGGTCACCGTCGGAATCGCTCCTTGTAACACACGGTCTAACGCTACGACCGGCACTTCGAGTTCTTCATAGTTCGGATTGTTCGAGTAGTTCGTCGTGATGATCAATCCGTCGACATGCATCGCCTCGAGTGACTTGATATATTCGCGTTCTTTCTGAAACTGTTCGTCTGTGTTACACAAAATGACCTGAAAACCATGTTGATGTGCCATATCTTCCACAGCTCGTGCGAGTTGTGGGAAGAACGGGTTCGTGATGTCTGGAACGATTAAACCGATCAGTCCGGACCGTTTTTGGAATAACGATCGCGCGACCCGGTTCGGTCGATAATCCAATTGTTTGATTGCCTGAAGCACCGCCTTACGCGATTTCTCACTGACATAACCCTTTTCATTCATGACGCGTGAGACCGTCGCGACGGATACATGTGCCGCTTTCGCTACTTCCCGGATGGTCGACATGTTTCGCCACCTCTTTCTTTTGATAACGCTTACAAGAATCATCATATTGTGTAACCGGTTACACATCAATCTTTTTTCTTTAAAATATATTTTATTTTTTTCGAGTTCTTGGATTGGACCATAAAAAAGAAGCCTGACACTGCATCAGACTTAAGATAATAGCGTATTGTTATTTAATTAAAATCTTTGGATCATTTTCTTAGATAAAGACGATCAGTGAGAGACCAATCAGAATATTATTGAATCCTAATCCATCCGTCGCTTTCGTATACAACGACGGTTTATCTTTTTTAACGCTGTCGTTTAGAAACATCAATATCACAGCAATAACGGTCGTGATGCCGAGTGGCGCATCGAGAAAACTATCGGAATACGTAAAAAAGTTATTCGTAATGTAGGCACTGTTTAAGACGGATAATCCGAACAGTATTTTATGCATGCAAGTCACTCCTATAATCACCAGGATCTTACGAAACCGACTACTATCTAATTTCGCTCTCCTTTCATTATAGAATATTCTTCCAGTTACTCTTCCTTACACTATTGAAAGAAAGTATTTAGATATATACGCAAATACACCGCAAGACAGCGTCACGCCATCTTACGGTGTATTGATTGTCAGATTAGATAGCACTAGACGATTGATTTTTAGAGAAGACGGAGACTCCTGCGGGAAAGCTCTTCATCTTTTCGCTTTCCCGCCTCTTTTTCGCTCCACGAACAAACGTCGAATCAAAGCAACAACGAACGCAACGATTGCCAGCGGCTCAAACAAATAAATCAATAGGAACGTGACATCGATGACGGCATCCTCCGGATTATAACGGATGATATAGAGCGCACCGGGTAAGATGGCAATCAGTCCGCCAATTCCGAGTGCCGTTCCAAAAATCAGACTCTGACGCGAAAACCGGCTCGTGATTTGATACAAACCGATGAATAGTATGAGTTCCGTAAAATAGATGAGGCGCAACGGGATGTCACCAATCGACGTATCAAGCCCTAAAAACAAAAACCGAAATAGCATGTCGATTCCCCCTTCCCTCTAGTTCTACCCCGAACAGCGTCCTCGTAATGCTTGATTTCCAGTTTCCCTGCATATCCTCGCTTCAATTAGGGAATAGCTAGAGAGTTACAGTCACATACAGAGAGTTGGGATCGGATGAAAGAAGAACACTCGATGAGGGTCGTCAGTTGTCTGAATGATTATTTCGAACGTCATCAGCAGCCCCTTCAGGTCGATCTCTTACGAGGTCTACCACCTATTGTGCTATTGTTGCGCGATGACGCGAAACGTGCCTTTCCGAAGGAAGCGAACTTGCACGATGAACTGTTACAAGACATCAAACGTTTGATTCAGGAATGTTTGGATCCCGATACACTGCGCGAATTGGGAATCGATGTCGATCTCCCGGACTTTTTCGTGACCCGTGCACCGCTTCATTCTGCCCATCATTATCTCGTTACATTCATCGAAGACTGACTTCATGTTAAAAGCAGCTGTTTCTTCTTTCACAAAACATGTGAAGCAAGAGATAACTGCTTTTTTTAGGGATAATAAAAAACCGATAGCGCCAAAGCACTACCGGTTTTACTTCCCTTCACGTATGGTAAAGACGACTTAATTCTCAACCTCAAGAATCGCTTCGATTTCAGCTTCTACTTCTTTGTTGACCATTTGCGAACGTTTTTTACGTAATTCGAGATCCATCTCTTGATCGATGAACTGGTTCGTATGCTTATCGAAGCAATCAAAACAGATCGGATAAAAATCTTTTACTTCTTTGTTCAATGAGTTGAATTCCCACGTGTCGAGTTCCAAGTAACTGACTTGGTTGTTCGTTTCAGTTCCACAGATTTCACACTTCATCTTCATTCCCCCTTACGCGTCAATCTTCGCTTTTTCGAGTTGGCGCTCTTGACGTTCCTTGATACGCTTCAAACGTCCATGATACTTCATGATGTTCGCTTGAGATTGTTTCGCTTCGTCAGTTGTCGGTTCTAAATCAGCGATGCCCCAGAATTTGACGACGACGTCTAATACTTGGTCGAAGTATTGGAGTGGTCCATAGTTCGTATCAACAGCAATCGTCTTCATCCGTTCCGTGAAGTCCGGCATGACAGCACCTGGCATCGAGAAGTTGATGATGACGTCTTCGAAGAAGACGATGAAGTTCGGATCGAGCTCTAGGTGTGCTTTGACCGTGTCACGATAGAACGCGTAATGCAGTGCTTCGTCCTTCGCTAGACGACGGAGTAGCGTTGCTAAGTCTTTGTCGTGTGCCCCTGCGATTTTCGCGACGTTGTTATAGAAGACGAGTGTCGCTAACTCTTGCAGTGACGTATACGCCATTGTCGCTAACGGGTTCGTGAAGTCCGGGAACCAGCCGTTTTCAACGACGCGTCTTCTTAATTGATGAAGTCGCGTTGGATTGACGTTTCGCGTGACGAGTAAATACGTCTCGAGTAAGTTCGAGTGCTGATCTTCTTCTGCTGTCCATGTCCGGACGAAGTCATTGATGACTTCCATCGAGTTCTTGAACGTATAGTCTAAGTGCGACGTATACCACGGTAAGTTGACCTCTGTCAGTAATGCCGTCTCGATTGCAACAATGACACCTTCCGGAAGCGTGACTTGGCTTTCATCCCAAGGAACGCGTTTGAACGACATCGCCTTATCCCACGGAATGAATTCGTGGTAGCTCCAATCGATGTTGGCTGAACGCTCCTTGTGTAGTCGATATAACTCTTGAATGCGTGGTTCTAAACGGATATCTAAATCTGAATTTAGCATGATCGTATCTCCTTTAGACGTATTTGTCATCTTCATCGAGCAAGATGTAATTAATGCCTATAACTATTTAATTTGCACTTATTTATGAGTATAACATTTTAGTCATCTACTAGGATGAATCAATTTTTTGACAGTTCAGTATAGTTTTAATGACAAAAGTGCTTTTCATGTTTGACATCGCTTGATACACAAAAAAACCTCCTATCCGTGTGTACGTATCACACGAATAGGAGGTTTTCCTTATAGCTTGTTCAAACGATCAACCTGAAATTACTTCTTGAGGTTGTAGAATGATTTGATTCCGTCGTAGACAGCAACGTCTGAAAGCATGTCTTCGATGCGGAGAAGTTGGTTGTATTTCGCGATACGGTCTGTACGTGAAAGTGAACCAGTTTTGATTTGACCAGCGTTTGTCGCAACAGCGATGTCAGCGATCGTTGAATCTTCAGTTTCACCAGAACGGTGAGAAACGACAGCTGTGTAACCAGCTTTTTTAGCCATTTCGATTGCGTCGAATGTTTCAGTCAACGTACCGATTTGGTTAACTTTGATGAGGATCGAGTTAGCAATGCCTTTTTCGATACCTTCAGCAAGTTTCTCAGTGTTTGTTACGAACAAGTCATCCCCAACGAGTTGGACTTTGTGTCCGATACGATCTGTAAGAAGTTTGTGGCCATCCCAGTCGTTTTCGTCACAACCATCTTCGATTGAGATGATTGGGTATTTATCAACGAGTTGTGCGTAGAATTCAACAAGCTCTTCTGTTGAGAGGACTTTGCCTTCGCCAGCGAGGTTGTATTTTCCAGCTGCTTTATCGTAGAACTCAGAAGAAGCGACGTCCATTGCAAGGTAAACATCTTCGCCTGCTTTGTAGCCAGCTTTTTCGATTGCTTCAAGAATAACTGTGATTGCTTCTTCGTTTGATTTCAAGTTTGGAGCGAATCCACCCTCGTCACCAACTGCTGTGTTAAGACCCATTCCGCTAAGAACTGATTTCAACGCGTGGAAGATTTCAGCACCCATACGAAGAGCTTCTTTGAATGTTGGAGCACCGACAGGCATGATCATGAACTCTTGGAAGTCCACGTTGTTGTCTGCGTGTGATCCACCGTTGATGATGTTCATCATTGGTGTTGGTAATGTTTTCGCGTTGAATCCACCGAGGTATGTGTAAAGTGGAAGACCAAGCTCATCAGCAGCAGCACGTGCAGCAGCCATAGAAACACCAAGGATTGCGTTAGCGCCGAAGTTACCTTTGTTTTTCGTACCGTCGAGATCGATCATCTTTTTGTCGATTCCAGCTTGGTCGAAGACATCGTAACCGATGATTTCTGGTGCGATTTTTTCGTTGACGTTGTCAACAGCTTTCAAAACACCTTTTCCGAGGTAACGTGCTTTATCGCCATCACGGAGTTCGACTGCTTCGTGCTCACCAGTTGATGCACCTGATGGTACGAGTGCGCGACCGAAACCGCCATCTTCTGTATAAACTTCTACTTCTACTGTTGGGTTACCGCGTGAATCAAGAATCTCGCGTGCGTAAATCTCTGTAATCATTGACATTTAAATTCGCTCCTTTTGTGTGTAAGAAATATGTGGTGTAGCTACTTCGATCGACGGGATTATTTCTTCAATACGATCGATTTACCAGTCATCTCTGCTGGTTGGTCCGCTCCGAGGAGATCAAGGACCGTTGGTGCGAGGTCAGCGAGTGCACCTGTGAGTGGTTCAAGGAGTTCAACGTCCTCGACCGTCACGATACATGGAACGGGTTCTGTCGTATGCGCCGTCATCTTACTGCCGTCAGCATTGAGGACTTTATCCGCGTTCCCGTGGTCAGCCGTGATGACTGCCGCGCCGCCTTTGCTGAGAATCAAGTCAACGACTTTCCCAAGACACTCATCGACAGCTTCGATCGCCTTTTTCGTCGGCTCGAGCATACCCGAGTGACCGACCATATCCGGGTTTGCGAAGTTGAGGATGATCGCGTCGTGTTTGTCCGAGTTGATTGCGTCGACGAGCGCGTCTGTGACTTCATAGACGCTCATCTCAGGTTTCAAGTCGTATGTCGCGACTTTTGGTGAAGGGATCAAGATCCGATCTTCCCCTTCGTATGGTTCTTCACGTTGTCCGTTGAAGAAGAACGTGACGTGCGGATACTTTTCCGTTTCCGCGATGCGTAGCTGTTTGAGACCTTGTTTTGACAATGTCTCACCAAGCGTATTCTTGATGTCTTCAGGCGGGAAGACGATGTCCGTATCGATCGCATCCGAGTACTTCGTCATCGAGACGAGTAGCAGGTTCTTCGGTGCGTTGTCCGGAATTTCGAATCCGTTGAAGCCACCTTTTTCTTTGTAGACTTTCGAAAGCTGAATCGCACGGTCAGGACGGTAGTTGAAGAACACGATCGCATCGTTATCGTGGATCGGTGCGACTGGCGTACCGTCTTCCTGCACGACAACAGTTGGTTCGATGAACTCATCCGTTACGTCTTGTTTGTACGAAGCTTCAACCATGCCGATTGGATCCTTCGTCGTTGGACCTTCACCGAACGTGATGACGTCATAGACTTTCTTGACGCGCTCCCAACGGTTATCGCGGTCCATCGCATAGTAGCGACCAGAGATACTCGCGAATTGTCCAACATTCAATTCGTCCATCTTCGCTTGCGCGTCACGGAGGAAACCAGCGCCCGATTGTGGGTCGCAGTCACGACCGTCCGTGAAAGCATGGAGGTAGACTTTTTCGATTTCGTGAAGTTTCGCGAATTCGAGCACCGCATATAAGTGGTTGATGTGACTGTGGATTCCACCGTCAGAGACCAAACCGAAGATATGAAGCGCTGAACCGTATTTCTTCACGTGACCTGCCGCATCGTTCATCGCTTGACGCGAGAAGAACGAGCGATCCTTGATTGCGTTGTTGATTCGGGATAGCGATTGATAGACGACGCGACCTGCACCGATGTTCAGGTGACCCACTTCTGAGTTCCCCATTTGACCTTCAGGCAAACCGACGTATTCGCCTTTCGCATTCAACAACGTATGCGGGTATTGACCCCAGTAACGGTCGAAGTTCGGTTTGTTTGCCGCCGTAACGGCATTTCCGAACTCCTCGTCACGCATACCAAAACCATCAAGGATGATCAGTGCGACTGGGCGTTTTTTCATTTAAATCGCCTCCAACAGTTTGAGGAACGATCCTGTCTCAAGACTAGCACCGCCGACGAGCGCGCCGTCGATGTCTGGTTGAGCCATATATTCTTTGATGTTTTCCGGTTTGACGCTACCACCGTATTGGATGCGGACAGCTTCTGCTGCTTCAGCACCAAATTCAGCTGCAACGACGTCACGGACGAATTTACAAGAATCTTGTGCATCTTGTTCTGTCGCTGATTTACCTGTTCCGATTGCCCAGACAGGTTCGTATGCGACGACGAGATTTTTCACTTGGTCGACAGTAAGACCTTTAAGGCTGTTTGCTGTCTGTTCGCGGATGACGTCTTCGAACTTGCCGCCTTCACGCTCTTCCAGTGTTTCACCTACACAAACGATTGGAACGAGACCGTGCTCGAACGCTTTTTTCGCTTTGCTGTTGATGAACGCATCTGTTTCGCCGAAGTACTCACGACGCTCAGAGTGACCGAGGATGACGTATGTCACGTCGAGTTCTTTGAGCATGAGCGGGCTGATTTCACCAGTGAACGCACCGCTCTCTTTGTCGTACATGTTTTGAGCACCGATCTTAAGATCCGTACCAGCTGCTGCTTCTGTCAAGTGTGCCAAGAATACTGCTGGCGCACACACAGCTGCGTCGACTGTCGTCGAAGCAGGTACAGCTCCTTTGACTTCCTCAACGAATGCGACTGCATCCTTGAGCGTCAGATTCATCTTCCAGTTACCTGCGATAATTGGTTTACGCATTGAGAAACACTCCCTTGTGAACTTAGATTACTTGTCGTTTAGCGCTTCGACACCAGGAAGAGCTTTCCCTTCCATGAATTCGAGACTTGCTCCACCACCTGTAGAGATGTGGCTCATTTTGTCAGCAAGACCGAATTTCTCTGCCGCAGCAGCTGAGTCGCCACCGCCGATGATTGAGTACGCATCGCTGTCCGCAAGAGCTTGCGCGACACCTTTTGTACCGTTTGCGTATTTATCGAGTTCGAATACGCCCATCGGTCCGTTCCAGACGACGAGTTTCGAGTTCTTGATTGCCTCTGCATAGAGTTCAACCGTTTTTGGACCGATATCAAGTGACATGTGATCGGCTGGGATCTCTGTGATGTCACGTGGTCCGACATATGTTTCTTCTCCGAATTCCTTCGTGATGACGCAGTCGATTGGCATGAGGAACTTAACGCCTTTTTCTTCTGCTTTCTTCATGAATTCCTTCGCTTGGTCGATTTTGTCGACCTCAAGAAGTGAAGTACCGACTTCGATACCACGAGCTGTGAGGAACGTGTACGATAAGCCGCCACCGATGATCAACGTATCGACGATGTCGAGTAAGTGATCGATGACACCGATTTTGTCCGCTACTTTCGAACCACCGATGATTGCCGTGAACGGGCGATCTGGGTTAGAAAGAGCTTTACCGAGAACTTGAAGTTCTTTTTCGATAAGAAGACCGGCAACTGCTGTGTCGACATGGTGTGCGATACCTTCTGTCGATGCGTGTGCACGGTGTGCTGCGCCGAACGCGTCGTTGACGAAGACGTCAGCGAGTTTCGCGAATCCTTTAGCGAGCTCTTCGTCGTTTTTCGTTTCACCAGGGTAGAAGCGGACGTTCTCTAAGACGACGACATCGCCGTTTTCGAGTTTGCTGACTGCCTCTTCTGCAACTGGACCGTATGCTTCTTCAACGAGCTTGATGTCTTTACCAAGCAATTCGCTGAGGCGTGCTACGACTGGTGCAAGTGAGAACTCAGGGTTCTTTTCGCCTTTTGGACGACCCATGTGGCTAGCGAGAATGACTTTTGCTCCGCCGTCGATCAAGTGCTTGATCGTTGGGAGTGCAGCACGGATCCGTGTGTCATCCGTGATTTTACCGTCTTCCAACGGTACGTTGAAATCCACGCGTGTAAATACGCGTTTTCCTTGTACATCGATGTCGCGAATCGATTTCTTATTCATACATTCGTCCTCCGTCTCTTACGTATAGTGAGGGGCGAATGCCCCTCCCGCTTTTTTCCGCAATAAGAGCGGAGACTAATATCGTTTCCGCTCTTATTCAATTGCTATTTAATTGCTCGAATTACTTAGCGATTTCTGCGAAGTGTTTGAGTGTACGAACGAGTTGGCTAGTGTAAGACATTTCGTTGTCATACCAAGCAACTGTTTTAACGAGTTGTTTGTCGCCGACTGTCATGACTTTAGTTTGTGTTGCATCGAAGAGTGATCCGTAAGAGATACCAACGATGTCAGAAGAAACGATTTCGTCTTCAGTGTAACCGTAAGACTCGTTAGCAGCTGCTTTCATTGCTGCGTTGATTTCTTCTACAGAAACTTTTTTGTCGAGTACAGTTACGAGCTCAGTGAGTGAACCTGTAGCGACTGGTACACGTTGTGCAGATCCGTCAAGTTTACCTTGAAGTTCTGGAAGAACGAGGCCGATTGCTTTTGCAGCACCAGTTGAGTTTGGAACGATGTTTGCTGCTGCCGCACGTGCACGACGGAAGTCACCTTTAGGGTGTGGAGCGTCGAGTGTGTTTTGGTCACCAGTGTAAGCGTGGATCGTAGTCATGAGACCTTCAACGATTCCGAACTGATCTTGGAGAACTTTAGCCATTGGCGCGAGACAGTTAGTAGTACATGAAGCACCAGAGATAACTGTTTCAGTTCCGTCAAGGATTTCGTGGTTTGTGTTGAAGACGACTGTTTTCATGTCGCCAGTTGCAGGTGCAGAGATAACGACTTTTTTAGCGCCAGCTTTCAAGTGAAGCTCAGCTTTTTCTTTGTCTGTGAAGAAACCAGTACATTCGAGAACGATGTCAACACCGAGCTCGCCCCATGGGAGTTCTTCTGGGTTGCGGTTAGCAAGTGTTTTGATTTCTTTACCGTTGACGAGGAAGTAACCGTCGTGTACTTCAACTTCGCCGTCGAAACGACCTTGAGTCGTATCATATTTGAGAAGGTGTGCAAGCATTTTAGTGTCTGTAAGGTCGTTGATCGCGACTACTTCGATTCCATCGAATTGAAGAATTTGACGAAGTGCCAAACGTCCGATACGTCCAAATCCGTTAATACCAACTTTTACTGCCATGATAATTTTCCTCCTTTTAATGTAAAGCGAGTTATCTATTATTCAAAAGGGGGTTACCCTTTCAAAATCGAAGCTGCTGCGCCTTCATCCGTAATTAGGATGATGTCTGGCGACTGTTTGACATAGGCGTTGATCGCTTCTGCCTTCGAATGACCACCTGCGACGACGATGACGTGTTCGACTTGCTTCAAGTCATCCAGTTGAAGACCAACCGTCTTGACCCGGTGCACGATGTTCCCGTCTCGGTCGAAGTAATATCCGAATGCTTCCGCTACTGCCTGTTCATGTTCCAGTCGGGTCAGGAGATCCTCAGACGCGCGACGACGTTTTGCCATCGTTTTCGCCTCACCAATTCCATGTACCACGATTGAAGCACCTTTAATCATTTGAAGCACATTTTTTATGCTCGGCTCTTCGATCATCTTGACGAACGTCTCTGTACTGACCATGTCCGGGATGTGAAGCAGATGATAATCACTTTGAGCGCGTGATGCCATCCGTGAGCATACTGTGTTCGCTTGTAATTCTAGCGTTTCTCCCAGTCCTCCGCGTGCCGGAACGAACGTCATTGGACGGTGTTCCTTGTCTGGCGACATCATCGCCGCGACGGATGCCATCGTTGTACCGCCTGTGACAGCGATCGTATTGTGATGGTCTGAAGAAAGCTCTCGTTTGAGTCGTGCGACGGTTGCCCGCCCCATGTCTCGCTGTACCCAGAAGGTTTCATCGGAATCACCCGGTACGATGACGACGTCCCGTACTCCAAGTCTCTCTTTCAAGGCTTTCGCCATGTCTGAGATCCCTGCGAGTTCTCCCATGATGCTGTGCATGCTGCGAAGAACATTTCGTCCTTCATCCGTCAAGGACATCCCTTGCGTCGCGACCTCTAGGAGGTCTTGCTGCTTCAAAAAGTCGACTTCCCGCCGTAAGACGCGTTCCGTCAAGCCAAGGCTTGTCGCAAGTGTACGTCGTCCGATCGGTTGCATCAGTCGCACATAATGAAGGATGTCGTAGCGTGTCTGCATTTCTTCGATCAGATCAGGCACGATTCGTTTTTGGATCTGGACTAACTGCCGAATCATGTATTTCCCTCTCCTCTCAAGTAGCTGGACGCTTTCTGTCCCGCATGTCATAACGTGTCCCACTTGGTACACCGTTATCATAACAGTCCATTTCTCGCCTTGCAAGTCTCGTTTCTCAAGTTTTTTGAAGTAAGCGGTTTCTTATCGTTTCCGTCTCGAATTTGCCATAACTCCAGATTTCCTCGTCATGCATGACGACCGGAATCTCATATAAGAACCGTAGACTGAGCGCTTCATCCTGATCAATGTTGACTTCCTCGAACGTCCATTCCGGAAACTCATCGAGTACGAAGTCGAGTAAGATGGCGGCCTCTTCACATAGCGTACATCCCGGACGTGAATAGAGTGTTAAGTGTCTGTGTCGTTTTAATCCCATTCTGATTGCGCCTTCCTTTGCTGCATCGTTTTTTTCGTTAAACCAAGCGCTGCCCGGTACTTCGCGACCGTCCGCCGTGCGACTGTCAGACCGTCTGCTTGCAGCCGATCCGTCAATTGCTGATCACTTAACGGACGATCGCTATGTTGAATGTATTCGGCGATCCGCCGTTTAATCAAAAAACTTGAATCTCCGCTTGTCGTCCGTGAGACGAACAAGTCTTCTAAAGCAACGAGACCATGGACCGTCTCGACGTACTTCGCAGCAATCGCTCGACCAATCGTTGACGGATGATGTCCCGTCGCCGCAGCGACTTGTTTTTTCGTCAATGTCTCAAGATACAGTTCACCTTTGAACCAGCGTTCTTGTCGCTCAATCAAGACCGAGAGGATGGCATGCATCGTAACGCGACGTCGTTCGTACGCGCGCAAAAAAGGCGTTGCCTCTTTTAGTTCGAGCCACGTCTGATCCGTATCGAGTGTCATCCAGTCGATCTGAAGTTTTCCATCTAACAGGTGAATCCGTGCTTCTGCCATGACCGGTCGTTCTTCTTTAGGAAGATCCGGTGTCCGGCTCAGCCGCGTCAATCGTTTTCGCAACCGCGCTCGATCCTGTTCACTGTACTGAGCGAACACCTGACTCGCGGGTTCATGTCGCAACCGATCCGTCAGTCCGATCAATTCCGTGTCGTCTAACTCGACTGCCTGTAACCATTGGCACTCGCGTTCCGAGCGGGCAGCGATGCCGACTGGTTCACATTGTTGTAAGAGTGTCCGTGCTTCTGTAATCGTTGCGACATCGGTCGAGAAGGATGCAGCGAGCAGCTCGTCCGACGTCCGCAATAAACCGTCCGCTTCTAAATACACGATGAGTTGTTCCGCCATATATCCTATTTCCTGTCTGACTGATTCTAAACGTATTTGTGCAAGAAGCTCGTCTTCATAGGATGCCAAATGTCCTGCCATCTGCTCGACCTCTAGCAAAACCTGATTCGGGTAATGACGATGCAACCGTCGTTTCAACCGTCGCCATTCCTCCTCGAGCTCAGCTGCTGGTTGCTCAAGTACATGTAACTGATACTGTTGTGACGCCGATAACGTCATCTGTTGCGTCTGTTCCTGGCGTTGATCCATCGATTCCCCTCCTCCTCTTCTTATTATAGAAGAAACGTTTTAAAAAACGTGCTCTTAGCCTCTTTTAAGTCGCTAAGGAAAAGAAAAGTCATGCTTCCCTATTGCTTTCCTGAAAAAATGTCGCTATACTATTAATTGTTCAGTACATCAGATGCACCCGTAGCTCAGGGGATAGAGCACTGGTTTCCGGTACCAGGTGTCGGGAGTTCGAATCTCTCCGGGTGTACCATTTATTCAACTTCAAGGCAATGCCAGCAATGGCATTGCCTTTTTTCTATATTGATATGTTTCATTTGCCCCGGTAATGGAAAAATACCTAAAAGTCGCATCGTATCTTTTGACCAATATTGACCAAAGGATTATGATAAGGGTAAGTCGAATAGGAAGCTACATACCAACTATAAGGAGGCAAAGACTATGTTAATTCCAACAGTCATCGAACAAACAAACCGCGGGGAACGTGCTTACGATATCTACTCACGTTTGCTAAAAGACCGCATCATTCTTCTCGGGAGCGCGATTGACGACAACGTCGCCAACTCAGTCGTTGCCCAACTTCTGTTCTTAGCAGCAGAAGATCCAGATAAGGAAATCTCGCTTTACATCAACAGCCCAGGTGGTTCGATCACTGCCGGTATGGCGATTTACGATACAATGAACTTCATCAAGCCACAAGTCTCAACGATTTGTATCGGTATGGCAGCATCGATGGGTGCGTTCTTGCTCCAAGCGGGCGCAAAAGGAAAACGTTTCGCGTTACCAAACGCTGAAATCATGATCCACCAACCGCTCGGTGGTACACAAGGTCAAGCATCGGATATCAAAATCCATGCGGAGCGTATCATCAAAATGCGTGAGCACCTCAACAAGATCATGGCTGAAAACACAGGACAACCACTTGAAGTCATTGAACACGATACAGAGCGTGACAACTTCATGTCAGCACAAGCTGCTGCTGATTACGGTCTCATCGACCGCGTCATGGAACGTGCATAAGTCATTTAAAGTGTCTCCTTCGGGAGGCACTTTTTTTGTATTTGTAGGAAAGCGAACTCTTCTCTATTTATCTGTACATAACAAAAAAACCTCCCGTTCCTTGTAGAACGAGAGGTCGATGATCAGTCGATCAAGTCTGTGATATCTGAAACGATGTCGTGGTTTTCACGAATCAGCGAGTAGATCGCGTTCGCATGTGGCGAAAGCTCTTCTTCTGCTTGTAATTGTTTCAGGAATAAAGATGTTGCGAACGCAACGAGCGTGCTTTTCGGTACACCGATTGATTTTGCTTTTTTCGTTAATACTTCGTCAAACTTCGCATCGACTGTCAGCGAAATACGTTTCTTTTCGTTAGCCATTTCAAAAACTCCTTAATTCGAACATTTAGTTGCATCGACTATATATTATAGTAGACTATGGTTCATCCCGCAAGCGACCCTCTTATAAGGCCCCTGTCATCGACTCTCCATTCCGTACTTTTTCAGCGATTTGATCAATCTTCCGCAACCGGTGATTGATTCCTGATTTTGAGATGGAGCCGCTTTCGACCATCTCCCCGAGCTCTTGTAACGTGACGTCTTGATGTGTCACGCGCAAGATCGCAATCTCCTTCAACTTATCCGGTAAAACATCGAGCCCGACCGTCCGCTCAAGGAACTTGATGTTCTCGACTTGACGTAATGCCGCACCGACCGTCTTATTGAGGTTCGCCGTCTCACAGTTGACGAGACGGTTGACCGAGTTACGCATATCTTTTAAGATTCGGACGTCCTCGAACCGTAGCATCGATTGTGTCGCATCGACGAGCTTAAGGAAATCGGAAATCTTTTCGCTCTCCTTGATATAAAGGATGTGTCCCTTTTTCCGTTCGATCGCTTTCGCGTTCAAATCAAAGACGTTCGATAGACCACGAAGCGCCGCATTATGTTCTTCATATAAACTGAAGATTTCTAAGTGATACGACGACGTCGCCGGATTGTTGAGCGAACCACCGGCGAGGAACGCTCCTCGTAAATACGCGCGTGCCTTTCGTTCATCGTTTAAGATCGTATCACTGATTGAACGAATCATCGTGAACCCTTCTCCAAGGATTCCGAGGTCTTGTAAAATCTTATCAGCCTGTTGTTTGACGCGGACGATATAGACATTATTCTTTTTCAGACGCATTTTCTTCCGCACGAGCAGATCGAGATGGACTCCGTATGCTTTTTTCAACAGCGAATAGATCCGGCGAGCAATCGAAGCATTCTCGGTCGAGATATCGAGTGTCAGACCACGTCCGAGACCGAACGAGATCGCACCGTTCATCCGGGCGAGCGCCGCGAGTTCCGCTTTCATCTCGTGATCGGTGATCGGGATCTGCGTTAATTCTTTTTTGACTTCTGAGGCAAAGCTCATGTCAGCTCCTCCTTCCCTTCGAGTTGACGCATCCGTCGAATGGACAACACCTTTCGCATGACAAGACTTGCGACCGCATCTGAGTCATGACGGATGAAGTGATGATTGTAATCGACGATATCGTCTGCCAGCACTTCGACGCCTGCGAGTTCGAATTGTTTTTCATTATAGGTGACGATGTCGGCATGATCCTTTTGATACTTTTTCAAGTAACCGGCATCGATTGACTCGTTATTGACGATGATCGTATCGACGACACCTTGACCGAGAAAACGTTCAAGCGTCGATAAGTGCTCATTGGCTGTAAATGCCGTCGTCTCGCCTGGTTGTGTCATGACGTTACAAATATAGACGACTGGAGCCAGCGACTGCTGGATCGCTTCCCGAATCTCGTCGATCAAGACGTTCGGGATGATACTCGTATAAAGACTTCCTGGTCCAAGGACGATCACATCAGCATCGAGAATCGCTTGAATCGCCTCCGGTACCGGACGGACATCCTGTTCCTCAAGGAAGATTCGTTCAATCTTCTTACCGACCGTCGGAATCAGTGACTCACCTTTGACGATCGTCCCGTCCTCGAATTCGGCACATAACGTGATTGTGCGCTCTGTCGCCGGATACACTTTCCCTTCCGCGTTCAACAGTTGACCCATGACACCGATCGCTTCGACGAATGAACCGTTACAGAGTTGCGTCGCTGCCGTCAGCATTAAGTTCCCTAGCGAATGACCGTGTAAGCCTTCGCCTGTCTCGAAACGATATTGCATGATCCGGTCCATCAAGGTTTCCGACTTCGATAAGGCGACGATGACGTTTCGAATATCGCCCGGCGGCAACATATTGAATTCTGTCCGCAGACGACCAGAACTTCCCCCATCATCGGCGACCGTGACGATCGCTGTGATATCAAGTGGATAATGCTTCAGTCCACGAAGAAGCGTCGAGAGTCCTGTCCCGCCACCAATGGCGACGACTTTACGTTCCCATTTCATCACTTCTCCTCCTTCGCATGCACATAATCCCGATGGTTCGTCTCGATGTGGTACTGCGTGGCAAATTCCTTGCTGATTGCTTCCGCGAACGTGATCGAACGATGCTTCCCGCCTGTACAACCGAGGGCGATGACGAGTTGTGATTTCCCTTCCCGCTCATATTGCGGAATCAGGAACTCGAGCAAATCAACAAGTTTCTTATAGAACAGCTTTGCTTCCGGCCACTGCATGACATACGACGCGACTTCTTCATCGAGTCCTGTCTTTGGACGCAACTCTGGAATGTAGAACGGATTCGGTAAGAAGCGCAGGTCAAAGACGAGATCGGCATCAAGCGGTAAGCCGTGTTTAAAGCCAAACGACATGACGTTGACCGTAAACGGAATCCGTTCCCCTGTCGTAAATTCCTTCAAGAGGCGTTCTTTTAGCGCAAGCGGTTTGATATCACTCGTATCAATCAACATCTGTGCCTTGTCACGGAAGCCTTCGAGTAAGGTCCGCTCACGTTCAATCCCGGTCAATGGTGAGTCGGTCGGTGCAAGCGGATGGGAACGACGCGATTCTTTATAACGGCGTACGAGGACATCGTTACGCGCATCGAGATAGAGCATCCGCGTTTGTAAGTTCGTCTTTTTCAAATCTTCATAAACGACGAAAAAACTATCAATGAAATCACGCGCACGTGTATCGATGGCAACGGCGATTTTAGGACGCACTTGTCCGATGACTTCGATGAGTTGTGGCAATAACGTCGGTGGTAGATTGTCAACGCAGAAATAGCCCAAATCTTCAAAGCTGTTCATTGCGACTGTCTTTCCAGCCCCACTCATACCCGTGATGATCACAAGTTGCGGTTGATTCTGTTCCATCTTTTCGCCCTCCAGACAACAGTTCCGTGTGTATTTTTCGCTTCTTTCTCAGTATATCATAAAAAAAGAGCCAGCTTCACTGAAGGTACCTTCAATGAAACTGGTTCGTTATTACGCGTGTGAGGATTCTTGTAATTCTTCAAGTAACGCTTCGATGAAGTGTTGCGCGTTTTGCGCTGCGATCGAACCATCATTCGTTGCTGTAACGACTTGACGCAATGTTTTTTCACGCACGTCACCAGCAGCAAAAATCCCTTTGATGTTGGTTTCCATCGCTTCGTTCGTCACGACGTAACCTTGGTCGTTCAAGATACCGAGATCTTGGACGTAACCAGTGATTGGATTCATCCCGATGTAGATGAAGACCCCATCGATCGGATGCGTCGTCACGTCAGCTGTTTTTGTATTGATCAGCTCGATACCGCCGACTTTCCCGTCTTGTTCGTTAATCTGTTTAACCGTATGGTTCCAGATGAAGTCGATTTTCGGGTTGTCGAACGCACGTTTTTGAAGGATTTTTTGAGCACGGAGCTCGTCACGACGGTGTACGATCGTGACTTTTTTCGCGAAACGCGTCAAGTAGACACCTTCTTCTACCGCAGAGTCGCCTCCACCGATGACGAAGAGTTCTTTTTCTTTGAAGAACGCCCCATCACAGACCGCACAATACGAGACACCGCGACCGCCGAGTTCTTCTTCTCCCGGTACGCCGATTTTTTTATATTGTGCACCAGACGCGATGATGATTGCCCGTGCGTAGTAATCTTTGTTGTGTGCATGAATTGTTTTGTATGCTTTACCGTCTTCGATGCTTCGAACATCTCCGTACGCATATTCTGCGCCGAATGCTTTCGAGTGGTCGAACATTTTTTGTGAGAGATCTGGTCCGAGGATGCTATCGTATCCTGGGTAGTTCTCAATATCTTCTGTGTTCGCCATCTGACCGCCCGGAATCCCGCGTTCGATCATCAATGTCGAAAGGTTCGCACGTGATGCATAAAGTGCGGCTGTCATCCCAGCAGGACCTGCCCCGATGATGATGACGTCATAAATTTTTTGTTCTGTTTCCGCCATGATTCCACCCCATTTATTGTAATCGTTGTAGTTTGAGTATAGGTGAGAATCCCCTAAACGTCTAACACTTTGCTTGTAGCGGTGCCAACATCCGTTCATGTGTCCGGATCATCGATGCGACATGATCGAACGAACAATCGACGAGCGATGCACATTCCTCGATCAACATCCCGTCCCGTAAATCATGAAACAGATAAAGCAGTGATGCCGCAGATGCTTCAATCGAATCGAACGACTCCCCACTTAAGACGAGCTGTGCGAAGCGTTCATAAAAGTCTCCTTCGAGACTCATTCGTTCTTCGTCTGAAACGAACCGTTCCGCAAGACGGATCGTCTGCAATGCCCGGTGAATGCGTTCATCCACGACATCGGTCCGTCCTTCCATCTCGACGATGATCTGTTCCGTCAATAACAGAACGTCTTCCCGGTCCGTCACTTCTGGCATCATCGACAATGCAAGCCGTGCTTCAGCATCGTTCAGTTTACCAAGAAGAAGTGCCGTGAAAATCCGTGAGACATCATCCTCCGTCTTTAACGCTTGAATGAGTGCCGAGCGAAACTGCAGATTATGCCGGATGTCATACGTATCCGTCTCTTCTTTTAACGCTTGTGCTTCGTCCGACTTCAAAAAAGCCGCTGCTTCTTCGACGTGCCCTGTCTTATAGGCAGAGATCGATAACCAGTGCCCGAAGAGTGGGTCTCCCCGGTAACCACGACGCTCGAGCAACTTCAACTCTTCATAGGCAATATCGTATCGTCCGATGATCGCAAGCGTCGACGCGACCTTATAACGTGTCTCAAGATGCACGGAACGGACGTGTTCGAGCTGACGAGAGAGACGGTGTGCCTCTTCGTCCTGTCCCATCTCGTGTAGCAAGACGAGCGTGTTACAAAGGGCATGCAAATTCCCCGGGTTTCCTTCAAGGACCCGTTCGAGGGAAGCGAATGCCTGATCATTCTCTCCTAAATAGAACTCGACGATCGCGAGGTTATTGTAGGCTGGCCAGAACGTCGGATACTGGGCAATCAGCCCCGTCAACGTTTCCTGTGCCGCGAACAGCATTCCTTTATCGATCTGGCGTTGCGCCTGACCATGCAGACGAATCAATTCGTCCTCTTCGTCGTCTTCCATCTCTTGTTCAAGATCAATCAGTTCCACGAGTGCGGCCGATGCCTCCGCGTGTTTGCCGTTTGGTGCTTGCTCTAAATATTCCATCGCATGTTGTCGCGCTTCTTCATAAAGTGAGACGTGTGCGTAGTTATTCGCTAAATAAAAGAGTGCTTCCGTATTTGATGCGTCGAGTGCGCGTACTTGTTTCAAGACATCATTCGCATGATTGATTTCTCCTGTCTCGAATAAGACACGGGCATAACGGAGCAAATAACGGATGTCCGCTGGCTGAAGTGTCGTCGCCTCATCTAAATGATAGACGGCTTCGTCCAGTCGCCCTTCCCGGTGCGCCTTCCGTCCGCGGAAATAAAAAAGTTCCGCTTGGCGCGCTGTTATCGCAAAGGGGTCTGCTTTGTATTTGGTTAATTCCATCATGATTCAAGCCCCCATAAATAGTAAACTGGTTTCGTAGTTGCAGACACAAGAATACCCTATCTCTAGGAGGCATGCAACAGAAAAAAACGCCGGAGTTCATCCCCAGCGTTTCGCATAAATCGATTCCAGTTCTTTGTAATTCTCTAAGCATTTTCGTACAAAAGCATCCGTCTCTGGATTCAGTCCTTCAAGACGTGCCACGTCCTTGTCATATGCCTGCCGTAAGCTCGTCGCATAATCCGGAATCTCTCCGTCATACGCATAAACGACTGCGGGTGAAACCGTGATCTTTTCGTGCTTATGCAAGGCGGTCCGGATATGAAAGAGCGGGACATCGACTTGGTTCGGTTGGTGAAGATCTCCTTGAACCGGATGCTTTTCGACAGCCAATACCTCAACGACGAGACCTTGTGGACGTTCGGCGAATAATCTTCCGAAATACTTTCCTGTCTTATACGTAAAGCGGATGTGCGTCATCTTTTTTCCTTCTTCCTTCTCACAGTTTTGTCACATTTCGTGCCGGCGAAGCGGCTGACTCGAGACGCGTTCATTCGGTGCGATGTCCCGATGAACGACCGATCCGGCACCAACGACGGCACCATCTCCAATCGACACGCCCGGTAGGATCGTCACGTTCGCGCCAATCAAGACGTTACTTCCGATGATGACGTCACCTAAACGGTACTCCGTCGTCAAATATTCATGGCAGAGAATCGTCGTATTGAAACCGATGATCGTATTGTCACCAATCGTGATCCGCTCCGGGAACATCGTGTCTGGCATCACCATCAAGGCAAGTGCCGTCTTCTCCCCGATCTTCATCCGAAGACAAGTCCGATAGAGCGTGTTCTTGAAGCGTAGCGACGGAGCAAACCGACCGATCGTGATGATCGTAAAGCACCACATCACTTTAAAGAACGACACCGTCCGGTACATATGCCAGAGTGGATTCGTCGTTCCGACTTGAAATCGATCAGTTCGCCGCGCCATTTTGTTCCTCCAGCCAAGCAGCAAGATGGTCCATCGAATCAATGATGATGTCCGGCTCGAGGGCTTCTAAGTACGCGCGACCTTTGATCGCCCAACCGACCGCGACTGTCTTCAGTCCCGCGTTCTTACCACCGAGAATGTCCGTATCGTTGTCACCGACCATGATTGTTTCGCTTGCTGTTGCTCCAAGCAACTGCATCGCTTTTTCGAACGGCTCAACGGCTGGTTTTTCTTCCGTTACGTCGTCGGCTGCGATGACGGCGTCAAAGAGTGAAGTCAATCCGAATAACTCGATGCCGCGGAGAGCGACACGACGACTTTTCGACGTGACGACCGCCATCTTGTAACCTGCTTCATGCAGACGGCGTAATCCGTCAAGCACACCCGGATACTCGAGTACGAGCGCATCATGCATCGCGATGTTATAGCTGCGATAAAAAGCGACCATCTCTTTCCACTGTTCCGCATTCATCGCCGAGAACGATTTTTCTAGCGTCGGACCGATGAACGGAAGCAGTTCCGCTTCCGTGAACGTCCGGTCAGGGTAATAGTAACTGAGCGTATGCTCGAAGCTCTTTAAAATCAATGGATTCGTGTCGATCAACGTTCCATCTAAATCAAACAAAAGTGTGCGAATCATTGATTACTTCGCCTCCTTTTTTGAACCGTCCAAGTAACGAACGGCGTTTCGACGAACAACCATCATGATCACACCGAAGATGATCAGACAGATCGAGACGATTTGCGCTGTCCGGAGTCCATCAGCCATCAGACTGTCCGTCCGGAGTCCTTCGATATAGTAGCGTCCGATCGAATACCAAATCAAGTAACCGAGGAAGACATATCCACGACGTGGGTTGAACTTCATCCGCCAGATAATTAACAGAATGACACCGATGATGTTCCAGATGCTTTCATAGAGGAATGTCGGTAAATAGTACGTTCCATCGATATACATCTGATTGACGATCCAGTTCGGCAAGTGCAATGTATCTTGCAAGTACGACCACGTCGTCTCGCCACCGTGTGCTTCTTGGTTGAAGAAGTTGCCCCAACGTCCGACGGCTTGTCCGAACAAGAGCGACGGTGCCAGGATATCAGCGATCTGCCAGAACGAAATCTTTTTCTTACGCGTATAGATGATGACTGTCAAAATCGCCCCGATAATTGCTCCATGGATCGCAATCCCACCTTGGCGAATGTTGATGATTTGATCGAGATGCTGACTGTAGTAGTCCCACTCGAACGTGACATAGTAAATCCGAGCGCAGATGATACTGATCGGAATCGACCAAATGACGACATCGACCGCATACTCTTCGTTGAAGCCGATTCGCTTCGACTCGAAGATTGCGATCAACAGACCAACGACCGCACCGAGCGCAATGACGATGCCGTACCAGTAAATCGGTACCGGACCAAGATTGATTGCGACACGATCAAACGTTGGCTGTACAGAGGCTAAAGTTCCCATCAAAGACCACCATTCCCATCTTCAATTGCTTGTGCGAGACGTCCCGCGAATTCTTCTGCTGTGTTGATGCCCATATTCTTCAGACGATAGTTCATCGCTGCCACTTCGATGATGACAGCAAGGTTTCGTCCAGGACGAACCGGAATCGTCAGGAACGGGATTTCCGTATCGATGATTTGAAGTGTTTCTTGATCGAGACCGACACGGTCATAGACTTTCGATTGATCCCAAATCTCAAGGTTACAGACGAGGCTGATCTTCTTGTGCGAGCGAACAGCACCTGCACCGAACAACGTCATCACGTCGATGATCCCGATTCCACGAATCTCAAGCAGATGTTGAATCAACTTCGGTGCCGTCCCAACAAGAATCCCGTCACCAGTTTGACGAATCTCAACCGAGTCGTCCGCGACGAGACGGTGACCCCGCTTAACGAGTTCGAGTGCTGTTTCCGATTTACCAACACCACTTGCCCCTTTGATGAAGACACCGACACCATAGATATCGACAAGGACACCATGCATCGCTGTCGTCGGCGCGAGTTCCGCTTCGAGGAAGTTCGTGATCTGAGATTCGACCGATGTCGTATGCCCTTTTGTCGTCAACAGTGGCACGTTCGTCTCGTCCGCGGCTTGGATGATTGCTTCCGGAACTTCGAATCCTCGTGTGATCAAAATACCGGGTGTTTCATCCGTACAGAGGACATTCGCCCGTTCGCGTTGTTCCTCATACGTTAAGTTATTAAAGAACGTCAATTCCGTTTTACCGAGAATCTGAAGACGTTCTGCCGGGTAATAGGCATAATAACCGGCAAGCACAAGGCCAGGTCGGCACAAATCAGCCGTCAGAATCGGGCGGTGTAAGCCCTCTTCTCCCGTGACGATGTGGAGATTGAATTGTTTTACGATTTCAGCTGTTCGCACTTTTGGTTGCACGCTTCGTCAGCCCCTTTCACTTGAAGTATTGTACCATATTTTTATTCGGTTCATGGAATTGGATTAGAAGCATGATTTCTTGGGAATGGAATAAAGAGTTAATATTTTGAAGGAGGTTTTGCCATGATGTCAGGTGGCGGTATTTGGTTTGTTTTAGTACTTATTTTATTTGGGGTCCTCGCAATCGCTGGTTTCGTATATCTCGTGATTTCGCTCATCGATATGTGGAAAGCCTACTCCCGGAATCAAGATCAAACAGCCCTTTTATTCTTCATCATTTCCATTATCGGGATCTTCATCAGTGGGTCTTTCATCTCTTACGTCCTCGCAATCATCTTCTATTGGAATCGGGCACGCGGAAAGAGTTGGCTCGGCATCGGTCTGATCCTCGTGTCGATTTTCCTCGCGATTATCGGTGTCATCGCCTTACTCTCGTTCGGGTATGACATGAACAACATCGAAAACATGAACTTCGATGAACCGATGATGGATCAGGACTACAACTATTAATGTAAGCTACACCCATCTTCTTATGAGGATGGGTGTTTGTTTATCTAAAGAAAAACATAGCGATGTACCCTTTTCTTTTACTTACTTTCCTCAGGCGAGACACGAGCCACGTAAAAAGCAGATACATAAAAACAGCTACCTGATTCGATTAAGAATCAAGTAGCTATTATCTATTTCTTATAACGCTTGTGGACTGAGGTGAACACCGTGCGTGACCGAAATCGTACCTGTCTTCGTATCCGCTTCGACCTCGATTTTTGGTGAACGGCCGCGTCCTGATACGAAATGGAGTTTCCGGTTGACGATCTCTTTTTGATCCCGAATCAATTCCATGTCGTCCAAGTTGCAGTTGAGACCACCAAAGTTCGTCTCGAGTTCCCCGTAGACTTCAGCGCCATGCGGCAACATCAAGGCGATGCTTCCAGCAAGTGACGAGGCTTTGACTTTCGCATTTTGCGCTGTCTTCAGCTCGCAACGGACGTTTCCGTTCGCTGTTTTCAGTTCTGAACGTTCGAAGACACCAGTCGTGATGATTTGACCGTTGGCTGTCTTCGCTTTCAAGACCTTCAACTCCGACTCTTCGATTTCGATCGAGCCGTTCGCTGTCGATACTTTGACATCCTCACTGAAGAGGTCACGGACGTTAACCCGACCGTTCGCCGTCATCAGTTGAGCGGACGTCGTATCGAGTGACGATAACGAAATCTCACCGTTCAACGTCTGTAAGACGAATGACTCGTAATGACGGCGTGGTACTTTCAGGTGGACCGTCGCTCGAACACTCTTATCCTTCAAACGAATTGAGAGTGTATTCGCCGACACTGCGTGCTGAACAGCAGCTTGTAGTTGCTCAAGCGCCTGTTCTTCCGTCACCTGTTGGCGGCGGAGCGGACGTCCTGTCACCGTTAATTCGCATTCTTCGAGATCACTTGGTTCGACGACCAAGTTCGCATTGAACAGATCAACGTGAACCGTCTCACCACTGAACGGGAATTGTTTGACGTAGGTGACGTTCGGACCAGATGCCTGATTGAGCGAAAGATCACTATCCTTGATTCGGCTGACGAGATTATCGAACGCTGACATGACTTTCGTCGTCAGTGAATCGACAGAATACTGGTCAACCCGATCATACTGTTCTGGTTCATCGACGTACTTATGTTCACTGGCAGAAGTTGCACGTTCGTCGATCGCTTCGAGTCGCTCGAGTTTATCGAGTGCCTCATCAATCGTTAACTTTCCTTCTTTGACTTGCTCCAAAATCAATTGACGCATATCTTGCTTCATGAACCGTTCCCTCCTATTCTTGAACCTCAAACGTGTGTTACGTGATACTTTCGTTTAAGTTCCCTTAGTTCCTTCTTACGAATCCTCATCCACAAAAGTTTCACGATTCAATTCGTGCCGCGTCGCGTTCAAGGACAGGTGCGAGGTAGCGACCGGTATATGACGCTTCGACTTCGGCGATGTGTTCCGGTGTACCGGCAGCAACAATCGTTCCGCCACCGTCGCCCCCTTCAGGTCCGAGATCAATCAGGTAGTCGGCCGTCTTGATGACATCCAGGTTGTGTTCGATGACGAGTACCGTGTCGCCATTATCGACGAGACGTTGCAATACTTTTAGGAGACGCGCGATATCATGGACATGGAGTCCTGTCGTCGGTTCATCGAGAATATAGATTGTCTTCCCGGTCGAACGTTTATGCAACTCAGACGCCAGTTTAACGCGCTGTGCTTCCCCACCGGACAATTCCGTCGCAGGTTGACCAAGACGCATGTACGTCAATCCAACATCCGCAATTGTCTGCAGTTTGCGCGTGATCTTCGGAATGTTCTCGAAGAAGGCAAGGGCATCTTCAACCGTCATCTCAAGCACGTCAGCAATCGTCTTACCTTTATACTTCACTTCGAGTGTTTCGCGGTTGTAACGTTTCCCGTGACAGACTTCACACGGAACATAGACGTCCGGTAAGAAGTGCATCTCAATCTTGATGATTCCGTCACCGCGACACGCTTCACAGCGTCCACCTTTGATATTGAAACTGAAACGTCCTTTTTTGTAACCACGGAGTTTCGCTTCGTTCGTCGAAGCAAAGACGTCCCGAATGTCATCGAAGACACCGGTATACGTCGCTGGGTTCGAACGTGGTGTCCGCCCGATTGGCGATTGGTCAATGTCGATGACCTTATCGATTTGTTCCAGACCCGTGATTCCTTTATGAGCACCCGGCTTTTCTTTCGCCCGGTTCATCTCGTGGGCGATCGTCTTATAAAGAATTTCATTGATCAACGTCGATTTACCAGAACCAGATACTCCGGTGACGGCGACGAACAGACCAAGCGGAATGTCGACATCAACGTTCTTCAAGTTGTTTTCCGATGCTTTGTGGATATGGAGCATCCGACCGTCCGGCTCTTTTCGAGTCGACGGAACAGGAATGAACTTCTTACCGGACAGATATTGACCGGTCAACGAGTTTGCGTCCTGCATCAACTCTTCTGGCTTCCCGGCTGCCGTGACGAATCCGCCGTGATCACCGGCACCAGGTCCGATATCGATCAAGTAGTCGGCTGCCATCATCGTGTCTTCATCGTGTTCGACGACGATCAATGTATTGCCGAGATCACGCATCGCCTTCAGCGTATTGATCAGACGATCATTATCGCGTTGGTGTAAACCGATCGATGGTTCATCAAGAACGTAGAGAACACCCGTCAAACGCGAACCGATTTGTGTCGCGAGACGAATCCGTTGCGCTTCACCACCGGACAACGTTCCCGCTGCGCGTGAGATCGTCAAGTAATCGAGACCGACGTTCTCGAGGAACGAAGCGCGTTCGTGAATCTCACGGACGATCATTCGCGAAATCGTCTGATCCTTCTCACTTAATTTCTCCGGCAGTTCGTCGAAGAACATGACCGCTTGTTTAACAGACATCTTCGTCACTTCACCGATATGGTGATCGGATACTTTGACGGCGAGTGATTCCCGTTTCAAGCGGTGTCCTTTACACGTCGGACAAGCTTTCTTCGCCATGTAGCCTTCCATCTGTTCCCGGATATAATCAGACGATGTCTCCTTGAAGCGACGCTGTAAGTTATTGAGGACCCCTTCGAAGTAGAGGTCCGTGTTTCGGACCATCCCGAAGTCGTTCTCATAACGGAAGTGGATCTCTTCCTTCGTGTTTCCGTTCAAGATCGTCTCGCGCTGCTCTTCCGGTAACTGTTCGAACGGTGTATCCATATCGATCTTGAAGTGGTCACAGACCGCTTTGAGCAATTGTGGATAATACTGCGAGCTCGTCGGTTCCCATGCCACGATCGCCCCTTCGTTTAATGACTTATCGGGATGTGGCACGACGAGATCAACATCGACTTCAAGCTTCGTTCCGAGACCGTCACATGACGTACAAGCACCAAACGGTGAGTTGAACGAGAACATCCGTGGTTCAAGTTCGCCGATCGAGAAACCACAAATTGGACAAGCATGATGTTCACTGAACAACAATTCGTTGCCATCCATCGTATCGACGATGACCCGACCGTCCGCGAGGCGAAGTGCAGTCTCGAGTGAGTCGGCAAGACGAGCTTCGACATCTGGCCGCACGACCACACGGTCGACGACGACTTCGATCGAGTGCTTCTTGTTTTTCTCAAGCGTAATCTCTTCGGCGAGATCCATCGTCTCTCCGTTGACACGAACGCGGACGAAACCTTCCTTCTTCAAATCGTCGAGCACCTTGACGTGCGTTCCTTTACGTCCGGAAACGATTGGCGCGAGAATTTGCAGACGCGTCCGCTCCGGTAACTCCATCACTTGATCGACCATCTGACTGATCGTCTGACTCGAAATCTCAATTCCGTGATTTGGACAAATTGGTTTACCAATCCGTGCGTACAACAGACGCAAATAGTCATAAATCTCTGTGACCGTTCCGACCGTCGAACGTGGGTTTTTACTCGTCGTCTTCTGGTCGATTGAAATTGCTGGACTCAGTCCTTCAATCGTGTCGACATCCGGTTTATCCATCTGTCCGAGGAACTGACGAGCATAGGCAGATAAACTTTCGACATAACGCCGTTGTCCTTCAGCGTAAATCGTGTCGAAGGCAAGCGACGATTTCCCTGACCCGGACAAGCCCGTCAAGACGACGAGCTGATCGCGGGGGATTTCGACATCGATGTTTTGTAGATTATTGACGCGAGCGCCTTTGATGATAATCTGATTCTTCTTTTCTCCCAACTTAGGCACCTGCTTTCAATTCTAATATGAGATCGCGAAGCTCGGCAGCTCGTTCGAACTGCATGTCTTTCGCCGCTTGACGCATCTCTTGGTCAAGCTGTTCAAGCAACGTTTCACGCTCCGGTTTTTTGAGTTTGTTGAACTTCTCGAGTTTTTCGACGGTATCGTCGCTCTCGATTGTCGTACTGATGACACCACGCACGTCTTTTTTGATCGTCTGCGGCGTAATGCCATGTTCTTCGTTGAACGCCATCTGGATCGCGCGACGGCGTTCCGTCTCATCGATCGCACGTTGCATCGAATCGGTGATTTTATCGGCAAACAAAATGACGTGTCCTTCCGCGTTCCGAGCCGCCCGACCAATCGTTTGAATCAGCGAACGGTCCGAACGCAAGAAGCCTTCCTTATCGGCATCAAGAATCGTCACGAGTGAGACTTCCGGAATATCGAGTCCTTCTCGTAACAAGTTGATTCCGACAAGGACATCATATTTCCCGAGTCGTAAGTCACGGATGATTTCAATTCGCTCGAGTGTCTTGATCTCCGAGTGCATGTAGTTGACCTTGACGCCATTTTCTTTCAAGTAATCGGTCAAGTCTTCTGCCATCTTCTTCGTCAGCGTCGTCACGAGAACACGTTCGTTCTTCGCGACCCGGTCACGGATGTTATCCATCAAGTAATCGATTTGTCCCGTAATCGGATGAATCTCAATCGTCGGATCGACGAGACCGGTCGGACGGATGATTTGCTCGACCATCTCTTTTGAATGTTCGAGTTCATACGGTCCTGGTGTCGCCGAGATATAGATCGCCTGACTGACTTTTTCCTCGAACTCCTCGAACCGTAACGGACGGTTGTCTTTTGCCGAAGGGAGACGGAAGCCGTGATCGACGAGGACTTGTTTTCGTGCCTGGTCCCCGTTGTACATCCCGCGAATTTGCGGCAGCGTGACGTGCGACTCATCGGCAACGAGTAAGAAATCTTTCGGGAAGTAATCGAGCAATGTATACGGTGTTGCCCCTTCCGGCATCAAGTTCAAATGACGTGAATAGTTCTCGATTCCGGAGCAATAGCCCATCTCACGCATCATCTCGAGATCGTAGTTCGTCCGTTGTTCGAGCCGTTGCGCTTCGAGCAACTGATTGTCTTCGCGTAACTTCGCAAGCTGGACCTCTAGTTCCTTCTCGATGTTTGCGATTGCTTTTTGCAGACGGGTATCCCCCGTCACGAAGTGGGACGCCGGGAAGATTGAGATGTGCTCGCGGTCCGCGACGATCTCACCTGTCAGTGGATCCATGTCACGGATCCGTTCAATTTCGTCACCGAAGAACTCGACCCGGACACACTGTTCGTCGCGTGACGCCGGGAAGATTTCGACGACGTCTCCGCGGACGCGGAACCGTCCGCGCTGGAAATCGATATCGTTACGCTCATACTGAATGTCGATCAGACGACGGAGCATCTCGTTCCGCCCCATCTCATTGCCGACACGCAGGGATAAGACGTGATTGTTGTACTCTTCCGGGTTACCGAGACCATAGATACACGAGACAGACGCAACGATCAAGACGTCCTCCCGTTCGAACAGGGCGGACGTCGCCGAGTGGCGCAATTTATCGATCTCATCGTTAATCGAAGAGTCCTTCTCAATGAACGTATCCGTCGACGGAACGTATGCTTCCGGTTGGTAATAGTCATAAAAACTAACGAAGTATTCGACCGCATTGTTTGGGAAGAATTCCTTGAACTCCGAGTAGAGTTGTCCCGCTAGTGTTTTGTTGTGGGCAAGAACGAGCGTCGGTTTCTTGATTTCCTTGATGACGTTTGAGACCGTGAACGTCTTCCCGGTACCAGTCGCTCCAAGCAACGTCTGATGTCGTTCGCCTTGTTTTAGCCCAGTCACCAATTTTTCGATTGCCGTCGGCTGATCACCGCCTGGTTCAAATGGTGAAACGAGTTCAAAATCCATCGTTTGCTTCCCCCTCATCACGTTAAAAAATCTATTTCTATTGTATCACTTTACGAACAAACATTCGATTATGAAGTGCTCCTTTTAGGAAGTTACCCTTTTTTTCGAAAATGCAAAAGTTTCTTTTTGCATCGAATGTTGAGCCTCGATTTCTCTGCCGACAAAAAAATCCCCGTCACGGCTGTTCCGTAACAGGGATGTACTCGTTAATGTAAGGACCGCACTTTAGTGCGACCATGAACCGGCTCGTTGACGAACAAGATGCCGAGCTCATGATGATCTTGTTCATAGAAGGCACGTTGCGCAAAACGGATGTCTCCGTTATGGTTCATGACTTCAAGACGCAGATACGGTTTGTGTTTTTGAATCGCTTCGTAAAACGATGCTTCTGAGTCGACCTTTTCACCATTGACCTTATAGATTGCTTCACCCGGAATCAAGCCCATCTCAGCAGCCGGTTTATCAGGCAATGTCCCGAGGATGACGGCACCACGCGTTCCATTGAGGAACAATGGCGTCTGCGCCCGGTTCAGGCGTTTGACCCGCTGATGCAACAAAATGTGCAAGACGATCAATAAAACGATTCCGTACAGCCATTCAGCTTGATTGGTCACGTACGCAAGAACCGTCAAGAGAATCGCGACAAGACTCGTGATTAAACGTCCTTGAACGAGCGGACGCATCAATTCTTTCGGCAGCTTACCCGTAAAGAGGAAGCTGAAGCCGATCGGTAACCAAAGAACGATCGGAACGAGTTCTGGAAAGCTATAACGTGGCCACCACGTCTCGAGCACGTCGCCCGGAACAAAGACAAGTAACGGCAACAACCAAAGCTTGTTCGAAGACAGCCCACCGATGAAGCGACCACGCTTCGAGACGACGAGTGACGGTGACAGGCGTCGCTTTCCGCGCCACCAGACGAGGAGACATTCCGCGACGAGCGTTAACGCGGCAAGGAGTAAAATCATCTTTGGCTCGACCGCTCGAACCGGATCAAGACGTGCATCCATTAGAAACCAGCCGGCAAGTCCAAGCAAGACGATCGACCAGAGTGGCAAGTTCAAACGCACGACGCCAATCAACAGTAAAACGCTCGAGAGTCCGAGTAACAACAGAGCGTATTGCGGTGTCACCGTCAATCCGAGCCAGCCGCTGACGACAGACAGGACGAGACCGACGAGTAACCCCGGTAAAAGTGTTTCGAGGACATCGCTTCGTTTTCCGTGCGTCCGGGAGCGGAACAGTCCGCGTTCCCGTTTGACACGACGGATGCCGATGACCCAACTGACAAGGAGTGCTAACCACAAGGTCGGACTGGCGATGAGACTAATCGCGGTCCAACCAATTTCATCGAGTAATTCCACGCGCATTCAGACCTCTTTCCATTCCTTATTATTGAGCAGCGACCTCGAGTGCTTTTTTCCGCTGGACGTCATTCTTATCGTCCTCGAGTTTCTTCAGGAGACGTGTCTCCATCTCACCCGCTGTCTGCTGATCGATTTTTCCTGTGACGTCGAGCTTCGCATCCTTTTGCAAGGCTTCGACAGCTTTCTTCATCGTGTCACCGAAATACCCATCCTGTCCTTTTGGCTCGAAACCGATTGCTTCGAGGACGAGGTGAGCATTTTCAACTGATTTTCCATAATCGCCGACTTCGAGTGACTTTTGATCAGTCAAAATCTTCGTGACGTTGAAGTAAGCCGGTTGCTTGACTTCAATCGTCGGCTTAACGCCTTTTTTATGAATCCAGTTGCCGTCCGGTGTCAGCCATTTATTCGTCGTTAACTTTAAATCGCTACCGTCTTTCAAATCATAGGCACTTTGGACGATTCCTTTCCCGAACGATTTCGTACCGACGACCTCAGCCCCGGCACCTTCCTTCAGACCAGCTGCTAAAATCTCAGACGCTGACGCTGATCCGCCGTCTTCGATCACGACGATGTTATAAGGTTTCTTCTCGTCTGCTTTCCCGAATTCCTGCTGTCGCTCTCCCTTATTGTTCTCGACTTGATAAATCGGAACGTCCTTCGGAATGAACGGTGCAATCATGCTTGAGACAGCTGTTAAGAGACCACCCGGATTTCCGCGGACGTCGATGACGAGTCCATCGATGTTCTGATTCTCGAGTTTCGCAAGACCTTTCTCGAACTCTTTAGCCGTCGGTTCTGAGAACTGTGTCACTTGCAAGACACCGATCTTTTTCCCATTAACGTCTTCGGTCGACGTATAGACCGTCTCGATTGGAATCGTATCTCGCTTGATCGAGATGTCCATCGCGTCCTGCCCACTCCGTTGAATCGTTAAGACAACATTCGTTCCTTTTTCACCGCGGATTTTCTTGACCGCTTGATCCGTTTTTTGCCCTTTCGTCGACTTGCCATCGATCTTTAGAATGACGTCGCCCGGCTTAATACCTGCTTTTTCGGCCGGTGATCCTTTGATCGGAGAAACGATAACGATCGACTCACCTTTTTGCTCCAGTGTCGCACCGATTCCTTCGAACGAAGACGACAGATTCGTATTGAATGATGCCGTTTCCGACTCATCCATGTAAACGGAATATGGATCATCGAGTACTTCCGTCATACCGGATAACGCACCGTCGAGTAATTCTTTGTCCGTTACATCTTTTAAATAATTCTGTTCGATCATCTGGCGGACCTGATCGATTTTTTTCCAATCCCCCGTCGCATTCGAAGAAGACGATGATGTCGAGACGGAATCCGTTCCGCCCGCTGCTAACATTCCAACGGCGCCTACCCCTAAACCAAGCCCGAAGGTACTGACCGCGATCACTGCTGTTGTAGATTTTTTCACGCTTGATTCCCCACTTCCGTTAAAAAACGCATTATTTTTTTCAGTATAGCAAAAAAAGATAGGTTACCCTATCTTTTCAGTATTCTATGGGATGTCAAAAGAGATACGGTGCCGGATCGACCGCATTCGGTTGACCGATCGCCCATTCACCTTTATGCAATTCGAAATGCAGGTGAGGTCCTGTTGACCAACCGGTGGAGCCAAGCGTACCGACCGTTTGACCCGGCATGACCGTTTGACCCGCCTTGACATCGATCGAATCCAGATGCGCATAGACGGTCGTATAGACCTGACTGTCGATCAAGTGCGTCACCATGACGACATTACCGTATCCCGTCGCACTACCGGCACGGAGGACGATACCGCCCGCCGCCGCATGAATCGGCGTTCCTTTCGCATTGACGAGGTCAATCCCTTTATGGATCTCCGGTTTCCCAGTCAGCGGATTGTTCCGGGGACCAAACGGTGATGAGACATAACCTTGCACCGGTAAATGAAACGGACGATTCGAATCAACGTCTGCTGGTGTATCGGGTGTTTCAGAAGATACTTCGACTTCAGGGACGGGTGGCTTTGCTTTCTCAGCATCCGCTTCCTGTTGTTTCGCTGCAGCAGCACGCGCAGCTTCTGCTTGACGTTTTACTTCCGCTACTCGCTTCGCTTCGGCTTGACGCGCTGCCTCGATTGCCCGTCGCTTTGCCTCTTCTTTTGCTTTTCGTTCTGCTTCTTTCAGTGCAGCCAGTTCATTTTGAATCAACTGTCGCTGATCAGCGAGAATTTCTGCTTCTTCAGCTTTTGAGAACTGCTCTTGTTGCAACGCTTTTACCTTCGTGTTCAACTGGACGACCAGCTTTCGCTTCAACTCCGATTCCGCAATGATTTGCGTCTGAAGGACAAGTAATTTCCGTTGCTCTCGTTTCAGACTTTCGAGCAACAACGCTTGCTCTGATCGCTGTTCGTTCAACTGACTGACGTTCGTCTTATATGTTTGCAGGACATCATCATCTTGTTTGATGATCTCGCTGACTGTGCTGAAGCGCGAAATCAAATCACCGAAGTCCTTTGCGTCAAGCAAGACCTCGATATAGGTAACGTCTCCCTTTTGTTGGACGGCACGTAAGCGACTGCCTAGTAAGTCTTCTTGTTGATGTAGTTCCTTCAACGTTTCGGAAATGGCTTCTTCCGTCAGACGTAATCGTTCCTTAGATGCAGCAACAGCCGCTTGTTGATCGGCTATCTTACGCGCTAAATCATCCAAACGGCTGTTGACTTCATTCAGTTGCGCACGGGCTTCCTTGCGCTGCTGTTTCGTCAAGATCAACTTCTCTGATGTCTGATTCTGTGATCGTTCCGTCTCTTTTAGACGGCTTTCGACCTCCTGTTGTTCCTTCAACAAATCTTCTTTCGACGTGGCATGAACGGACACACTAGTTCCAATTAAAGCTAAGCTCAGGACGACAGAATAGAATCGGACTTTCATGAGAAGCATCTCTCCTCTATTTTATTTTTAAATGAATCGATTAAATCTTCAAGAAACGACCAAGTGACGTCGTCGATCCCCAGACACCGATAAATGCACCGAGACCGAGTAAAATTAAGACGACCTCTAGTGATAATTGTCCTGGCGGAATCAGTGAGAATATTCCTTCGTTAATCGTTGCCAGTTGAGGTTGAATCACATTATACGAGGCTTCGTAACCGAAGTAGACGACGGCGATCGGGATGATGGCACCTAATATCCCCATCAATAGTCCTTCAACAAAGAACGGTGCACGGATGAATCCGTTTTTCGCTCCGACGAGACGCATGATCTCGATTTCCCGACGACGAGAGAAGATCGTAACTTTGATTGTATTCGAAATGAGGAACATTGCCATGAACGTCAAACCGACGATTAGGATGATTCCACCGATCCGAACTCCTTCAAGGAAGTTAAACATCTTTTTAACATAGGCCTTACCATATTCGACACTATCTATATTTTCCATTTTTTCGATGGAGTTTGCAAGAGTTTCCGTCTCTTTTGGTGAGGTAGCTTTGACGATGTACCGGTCGTGAAGCGGATTATCCTTTTCAACGGATCGATAGGCTTCAGATCCTTCGCCAAGTTGCTCCTTGAAGCGGTCCAGTTCTTCTTCTTTCGAACTATAACGAACAGATGCGACTCCCGGTAATTGCTTCAACGAATCGCCGACTGAATCAATTTTTGTTTGGTCTGCTTCCCGTTCGACGAAGACTTGAATCTCGACGTCTTTTTCGACGTTATCAGAGATCTTGTTGACGTTGAACATGAGCATCGCGAATATTCCTACGAGAAGTAGTGTGACGGTAACGGCACTGACAGAAGCGAATGTCATCCAGCCGTTCCGGACGAGACCTTTTGCCCCTTCCCGTAAATGACGGAATCCATTAAACTTCATAGCCGTACATTCCTTTCTCTTCGTCTCGGACGATTTTTCCACCATCAATCGCTAAGACACGATGACGCATCTTGTTGACGATATCTCGGTTGTGTGTCGCCATTACGACCGTTGTCCCACGGCGATAGATTTCTTCGAACACTTCCATGATCTCCCATGCTGTATCCGGGTCCAAGTTCCCAGTCGGCTCATCAGCGATGACGAGTGACGGACGGTTGACGATGGCTCTCGCGATCGAGATTCGTTGTTGTTCGCCCCCAGATAATTCGTCCGGATAGTTGCGCTCTTTATGCTTGAGCTTAACGAGATCGAGTACCTCGAGCACTTTCTGGCGGATTTGTGATTTGTCTTCTCCTACGACCTCTAATGCGAAGGCGACATTTTCATAAACCGTCAACGACGGGAGTAGTTTGAAATCTTGGAAGATGACGCCGATTTGGCGACGAAGTTCGGGGATTTGACGGTTCTTCAACTTACCGACTTCAATTCCTTTAAATAAAAATGAACCGCTCGTTGGTTTCTCTTCGCGGTACATCATCTTCATGAATGTTGACTTACCCGCACCCGACGGACCGACGATATAGACGAATTCGCCTTGATCAATCGTCAAATCGACCTCACGGAGTGCCGTGACGCCGTTCGGATAAATCTTACTGATTCGTTGCATCTTGATCACGTACTTCACATCCTTACTGGTTTACTGATGCTGAATGGATAGGTCTAAAAACCTACCGACCACCATTATAACAGGGACGAAATTGAACGCACATTACAATCAAATGTCATTTCAAGCGATCATACTATAAAAAAGAGGCACGAATGACGAACACATGTCGTGTTTGTCATCTCGTACCCCATCATATCCCATAATCATTTTTTAGCAGCGAGCCAATCCGCGACTGCCATGATTTCTTTATCATCTTTCAGGATTCCAGCAGGCATTTGCCCTTTCCCGTTCTTGATGATCTTTTGAATCTCTTCAGAAGAATATTTCGATCCGACCTTCGTCAGGTTTGGTCCGACGTTTCCTTCTAGGTTTTTCCCGTGACATGTCGCACAGTTGTTGGCGAAGATTTTTTCAGCATCTACACCGGATTGTGTCTTCGACGAATCATCGTTCATCTTCGTTTCTTCCTTCGTACCTGACGATGAATCATCAGAACTCGAATCGTCACTACCACCACATGCCGCGAGCGCAAGTGTCGTTCCCAAACCTAACGCAAGTAACAAGTTTTTCAGCTTCATCCGGATATCCCCCTCTAATTAAGTATCTACATAAACGCTTCTGACCTAGTTAGAGTATAACCGTTATCCGGAAGAGTTAAGCATGATTTCACAAAAACTTCACGTTTGAATCGTCATTACGGCACATTGCGATAACGCTTATCGTCAGTGAAGCCGAGACCAAGCACCTCGTGTGCTTCACTGACGACGAGGAACGCCGACGGATCGATGTGTTTGACGATTTCCTTTAGTGTCGTGATTTCCCCTTGCCGGACGACGACCATCAGCATCGGTTTGCGCGTCCGGGTGAACGCACCTGCCGCCTCAATCTCTGTCGCTCCGCGATCAAGCGTCTCAAAAATTTCCTTCACTAACGCCTCCCGTTGATCGGAGATGATATAAGCGAGCTTGTCGTTCGTGATTCCGAGCTGGACGACGTCGATCATCTTGATCGTGATAAACAAGGCAACGAGCGCGTACAGACCAATCTCAAGCGAGAAGATCGTTGCCGCACTGATGACGATCGTGCCGTCAAGTAAGGCGATACACAAATGGAGCGGCAATTTCGTGAAGCGATGCAGGATTTGTGCGATCAAATCCATCCCACCAGTCGACGCTCGTCCCCGGAAGATCAGACCGAGTCCGATCCCGACACCGGCACCGCCAAAAATCGCGGCAAGCATCGGATTCATCGTCGCAGCCGGAACGTCGAACCGCTCGTAAACGAGAATGACGACCGGTAAGAAGATCGACCCGACGAGTGATTTAACGCCAAAGCCCATCCCGAGAATCACCCAGCCGATCGCCAGCAAAACGACGTTCGCGACGAGCTGGAACAAGCCTGGTGAGATACCGAACAGATCGTTCAAGACGATCGATAAGCCACTGACGCCTCCTGAGGCGAGTTGGTTCGGTGCTAAAAATAAACTAAAGGCACTTGCGACGAACAAGGACCCGATTAATAAATACGCATAATCGCGCACGACTTCCTGACGTGTCGATGTCATGACATTCCATTTCCCCTTATCAATTGATTCTCGTGTTTCATTTTAGCGGAAAAGTCAGACAACGACTAGACAGGCGGAACAACTCACAGTGTTCCCTTTATACCGCACTAAAGGGCGGACTGTAGCGGACGATGCCGCTGACACCACGTAACCCATTGCGTTCAAGTGCAAGGACGAGGAAGACCTCCGGTGGGACGGGAAACGGTGGCTCAATACCGTAGTCGATCGCCCGTTCGAAACCGAACTGCGGATAGTAACTATCGTGCCCAAGCACGACGATATGCGATTCACCAGCGTCCCGCGCATCCTCAATCACTTGGCGGATCAATTCAGAACCAATCCCTTTTCGTTGCCAAGCGGGCAACACACCGACCGGCGCCAAGGCAAGTGACGGAATGTCATCGATATGGATCCTGCTCAAGAGGACATGACCGACGATTTCCCCTTTGTCGGTCACGGCGACGCGACCGAAGACCGGTTGCGCCGCTTCGTCCTCGCGTAAGGCATCAACGAGGTTCGCTTCGTTCGGTTGCTCGAATGCCGCTTCATGGACGAGCCGGATTCCCGCTGCATCCTTGAAGCCTTCTTTACGGATGATCATAATGGAAAACTCCTTTCGACTGGTTTGCTTGCGAGCAGCGTAAACTCGGACGGAATGTTCTCACCGTTCCAGCCACGATGCTCGTCAAATCGGTCTAATATGAAACGGGTTTGAATGACCCCGTTTAAGATCTCGCTCAATGTAAAATAGCGGACAGAGACATCCGGAAAATCGACTTGTTCCTCGTCCGTAAAGTGCGTTTTATACGCCAAATCCCCCGCTTGCAACCCTTGATCGAAATAGCGTGGTCGATACGTCAAATCCGCATCGATCCAGCGTCCGATCGGATGGAAATCGCTAAGGATCAGCTGTCCACCAGGCTTTAAGATCGTAAAGAGAACTTGTAAGAAACGCTCGAGATCCGCAAAGTAATGCAATATCCCGCCTTCTAAGTAGAGGAGATCAAACGTATCGCGATATCGTTCAAGATCGATCGCATAGATATCCCCGACGACGTACTCGATTCTCGTCTCAGCATGGTACGCCAGTTCTAGCGCGTACCGCGCATTCTCCTCCGAGAGATCGAACACGGTGACGTCCGCCCCGAGTAACGCTAACGGGACCGCCTTGCGTCCGTTCGAACCGCAGATGTTCGCGATTGTCTTCCCGGCGACGTCTTCGAGATCATGTCGATGCTTCTTCAGGCATGCGGCTGGATCTTGTTTGATGACCGCAGCATAATCCGCCGGTGCCCCGTCACGTTTCTCCCAAAACTCATACGCCCGGTACTCCCACGCCTGTTTGTTGATCCGACTTTGTTCCTGCATCACTATTCCCCCTTTGACGGTCAAAAAACCAGTCGAACATCGTCCGACTGGTTGGTTGTCTTACATATTCATGAGGCGGAGGTACGCATCGATGAAGCCCATGATGTCACCATCCATTGCTCCTTGCGTGTTCCCGACTTCATAGTTCGTCCGGTGGTCCTTGACCATGCTGTATGGGTGGAAGACGTACGAACGGATTTGGCTACCCCATGCGATATCCGATTTTTCACCACGGATCTCGTCGAGTTTCTTTTGTTGCTCTTCGATTTCGCGTTGGTAGAGTTTCGCTTTCAACATTTTCATTGCCGCTTCACGGTTTTTGATCTGCGACCGTTCTTGTTGACAAGAGACGACGACGCCTGTTGGAACGTGTGTGATCCGGACAGCCGAGTCCGTCGTATTGATATGCTGACCACCGGCACCAGAGGCACGGTACGTATCGATCCGTAAATCTTCCGTACGGACTTCGATGTCGATGTCATCGTTGAATTCCGGCATGACGTCACACGAGACGAACGATGTATGACGGCGGCCTGACGAGTCAAACGGTGAGATCCGGACTAAACGATGAATCCCTTTTTCGGCTTTTAAGTATCCATAGGCATTATGCCCTTGAATACGGAGCGTGACCGATTTAACACCTGCTTCATCACCTGGTTGGTAGTCCATCGTTTCGACTTTCCAGCCCTGCTTGTCGCAGAAACGTTGGTACATACGAAGTAACATCGATGCCCAGTCTTGCGACTCAGTACCACCCGCACCTGGGTGTAACTCGAGGATCGCGTTGTTTGCGTCATATTCCCCGTTCAAGAGGATTTGAAGTTCGAAGTCTTCGAACTTCTTCTTGAGGTCGCCAAGTTCAGACTCGAGCTCTTCTTGAAGATCCGCATCCGGTTCTTCCTTGATCAATTCGTACGTCAAAGCGACGTTCTCGTGACCTGCTTCGAGTTCTTTATATTTGTCAACCATCGCTTTTAAGCCGTTCGACTCATCGATGACTTTTTGTGCTGATTCCTGGTTGTTCCAGAAGTCCGGGTATGTCATCTCGTTTTCAAGTTCTTCGATCCGGGCAATCTTCGACTCGAGGTCGAGTGATGCCTTATATTCGTCGAGTTTCTTTTCCATCCACTCGGCGGTGTTGCGAATTTCTGCTAATTCCATGTGTTCCACCTTCTCTTTCCGTGAAAAGAGGCAGGAATCTCCTGCCTCTCTTTCAGTCGATTCATCACTTATGCCTGACGGCCGTGACAGTTCTTATATTTCTTACCAGATCCACACCAGCACGGATCATTGCGTCCGATTTGGTCGTTTGGATTTTTCCGGACCGGTTTTTTCTTGACCGCTTTGTCTTCCTTACCCGAAACGGCGACTTCGTCTTGAACGACTTTTTCGCGTTTGAGGTTCGGATCGAGATCTGCCCGAAGGACGAATTGTGTCACTTCTTCAGCGATCGCAGCATTCATCGCATCAAACATCATCGAACCTTCCGATTGGTATTCACGGAGCGGGTCGTTTTGACCGTATGCCCGGAGGTGAATCCCTTCACGAAGTTGATCCATTTGATCGATGTGGTTCATCCAGTGTTGGTCAACAGCACGAAGAACGATGACTTTTTCGAACTCATCAAATGCTTCGGCTGGGACTTCTGAACGTTTGTGCTCGTAGTGTGCGAACGTGCGCTCTTTGAGCACCTCAATGATTTCTTCACGTTCTTTTCCGAAGAGGTCGCTTTCCGTGACCTTCTCTTCGATTGCAAGCGTCTGGTTCGCCCACTCCGCAAGTGCACCGATGCTCCATTCTTCCGGTACGAACTCGACCGGCGTGTACTGATGAACGCCTGCTTCAATCGTTGATTCGATCATCGGACGAACGATGTCTGACACGGAACCGGCATCGAGAATCGCTGCCCGGTCCGCGTACATGACTTTCCGTTGGTCCGCCATGACGTTATCGTATCCGAGGACTTGCTTCCGCGCATCAAAGTTGTTTCCTTCGACGCGTTTTTGAGCTGATTCAACGGCACGAGATACCATCCGGCTCTCGATCGGTTGCGAATCATCCATTCCGAGACGATCCATCATCGACTGCAACGAATCAGAACCGAAACGACGCATCAATTCATCTTCAAGTGACAGATAGAATTGTGATGCCCCCGGGTCTCCTTGACGACCGGCACGACCACGGAGCTGGTTATCAATACGGCGTGATTCATGACGCTCTGTTCCGAGGATGTAAAGACCGCCTTTTTCTAAGACACCTTGACCGAGTTTGATGTCGGTACCACGGCCGGCCATGTTTGTTGCGATCGTGACCGAGTTCGCTTGACCGGCGTTCTCGATGATTTCTGCTTCACGTGCGTGGTTCTTCGCGTTCAAGACTTCGTGACGGATGCCACGTTTCTTGAGGATGTTACTGAGCAACTCCGACGTCTCAACGGCAACCGTACCAACGAGGACAGGCTGTCCTTCGCGGTGGGCACGTTCGATTTCGTCTGCGACGGCAGCGAACTTCCCGTTCATCGTCTTGAAGATCAAGTCCGGCATATCGTTTCGGACGACCGGTTTGTTCGTCGGAACCGGTACGACGTGCATGTTGTAGATGTTACGGAACTCTTCTTCCTCCGTCTTCGCTGTACCGGTCATCCCAGCAAGCTTCGTGTACATCCGGAAGAAGTTTTGGTACGTGATCGTCGCAAGTGTCATCGATTCGCGTTGAATCTCGACACCTTCCTTCGCTTCGATCGCTTGGTGTAGACCTTCTGAGTAACGACGCCCTTCCATGACACGACCTGTGAACTGGTCGATGATCATGACTTCGTCTTCACGGACCATGTAGTCGACGTCACGGTGCATGACGGCGTTCGCCCGCAGTGCGAGGCTCAAGTGATGGTTGAGTGAGACGTGGTCGAGACCAAACAAATTATCGATGCCGAAGTATTTCTCGGCACGGTCGATCCCTTGCTCCGTCAATAAGACACTTTTCGTTTTGATGTCGACCGTGTAGTCTTCATCTGCCTTCATGATTTTCGCGAACGCATCGGCTTGCGAATAGAGCGCTGTCGATTTTTCAGCCGATCCTGAGATGATGAGCGGAGTCCGCGCTTCATCGACGAGAATCGAGTCGACTTCATCGACGACGGCATAACTGAGTGGACGTTGTACGCGGTCTTCTTTATAGAGGACCATGTTGTCACGCAAGTAATCGAAACCGAACTCGTTGTTCGTCCCGTACGTGATGTCACAGCTATAGGCTGCTTGTTTTTCTTGACGCGACATGCTTGAGAGATTCAAGCCGACCGATAGACCAAGTGCCGCATAAAGAGGCTCCATGATATCACGGTCACGTTTTGCGAGATATTCGTTGACGGTAACGACGTGAACGCCGTTGCCAGCGAGAGCATTCAAATAAACAGGGAGTGTTGCGACGAGTGTCTTACCTTCCCCGGTCTTCATTTCGGCGATATCCCCGTTGTGCAGGACATAGCCACCAATCAACTGAACGCGGTAGTGGCGCATGCCGAGAACGCGTGTCGAAACTTCACGACAGACCGCGAAAGCTTCCGGTAAAATATCATCTAAGTCTTCTCCGTTAGCGAGACGCTCACGGAATTCAACGACTTTTCCTTCGAGTTCTTGATCCGATAACGCACCGATTTGTGTCTCGAGCGCTTCCACAGCGTCTGCTGCTTTTTCGGCTTTCTTCAGGACACGTTTCGTTGGTGCAAATAATTCTTTTAGAAAATTAGCCATGCCTTACAGTCCCCTTACTTCGAACGATTCTTTGAACGAACAGAATTCCGAGATTTTTCCTTTATTCAGTGTACCGAATACGACGTCAAATTTCAACAAGCGGACCAAGTAGCGGTCTCGGTCTTTTGTCGTAGAGCAAACGTATCGTGTTTAAAAATAGTTTTCCATCATATCAAAAAGGGACTCGCCCGTAAGAGCGAGTCCCTGTTGCATTCATTATTCTGGTTCAATCAAACCGTAACGCCCATCCTTACGACGGTAGACGACGTTCGTGTTGCCCGTTTCTGCGTCTGAGAAGACGAAGAACGCGTGCCCGAGCATGTCCATCTGAAGAATCGCTTCTTCCGTGTCCATTGGTTTGAGTGTGAAACGCTTCGTCCGAACGAGTTCGAGTTCTGCCTCGTCCTCTTCATAGACTGGCGCTTCCGCTTCCGGTCCTTCGAGCGTTTTGAAGTACTCTCCGATGCCGCCTTCTTTAGCGCGTCCTCTCCGGTTCAACTTTGTTTTGTGTTTCCGGATTTGACGTTCGAGCTTATCGACGACGAGGTCGATTGCTGCATACATATCGCCATTGATATCCTCTGCACGGAGCAAGAGGTTTGGCATTGGAATCGTCACTTCGACTTTTTGCTTCTCATTGTTGACTTTGAGATTGACATAAGCCGTTTGCGCTTCCGTAGGAGTTGTAAAATAACGAGTTAACTTTTCAAGCTTTTTCTCGACGTAATCCTTGAGAGCATCTGTGACGTCCAAGTTTTCACCGCGAATGTTGTAGATCATGTAAACTCCTCCTTAAGTAACCGGTTGAACCTATGAATTCGAGATGATCCAGTCGTTTCCTTCTGAATATTCGAAATTCTTTGGTTCATTTTTATTATAGCACGATAAGTGAAGGAAGACCATGAAAACGATGACATTCTCATGAACATTCACTTCGATTCTTAGCGTACGATAATATTGAAGCATGTTGATGTTAACGTATATACCCGTTTCAAACAGATTTAAAACAAAAAACCGCTTTTAGGCGGAGGGCCTAAAAACGGTGGCGGCTGCTATTGGGTTAGATCTTTGAAACGTTCGCAGCTTGTGGACCACGATCGCCTTCAACGATTTCAAATTCCACTTCTTCGCCTTCTTCAAGTGATTTATAACCATCGACTTGAATCGCTGAGAAGTGTACGAAGACGTCTTTCGCGTCAGACGTTTCGATGAATCCATAACCCTTTTCAGCATTAAACCATTTGACTTTACCTTGTTCCATTCGAATTCACGTTCCCTTCGCAAACCAGAGTACGAGAGCAAGCTCTCACGAATTAGTTTATCAAAAGAAGGAATTATTGACAATTAAAAATTCTGATTATTTAGAAACCATTACCACGTAATTATCAATTTCCACCAAGACATTGTTCTATATTTCAAAAAATTACATTGTCATTACATTTGTAATATTGTATTATATCGTTAGTAATTACCTGTTTTATCCATTGTCCCATTTGAGGAGGATGTAGTCGACATGCGACCATTCCATAATGATGAAAAGTATCGAATCACGAAGCGGACCGTAGCAATCTTACCTTGCTACGACATGATGAAGCAGTCCATCATCGTTTTAGAAGATGGTTCTACCATCATGACGCCACTTCGACCGTATCAACTGTTGCAATTATCGTGCAGGCAGTACAATAGTTCTATTGAGGAACGGATCGTCACCGCAAAACGTGTCGCATCCGTGAAAGGAAAAGTCCCGATTGTCATCGAACCGTCACTCGGCCTCGTCTTTTTCCCTACCAAATCACCGAAACGTGATGATTGCGAATGGTACGCTTGGAGTCATATGATTGATGTCCTCGAAGAGGATGGACAGACTAAGCTGAAGACCCGCAATGGCATGATCCTTCCCGTGAACGCCTCTCCTTACATCGTCCGCAACCAAATGAAAGCAACAGGTGAGCTTATGGCTCGCTATCAACAATTGAACGCGATGACATTAGAGGAACGCTTTAATGCAATCAAATCTTGAAAAAACGAAGGTTGGGCGATATTTTCGCTCAACCCTTTTTCGTTTCTGCCGATATATAATAAGATGATGTATTTTGAAAAAAGGAGGACGTTTGATGAATATCCAGTTGAATCCAGCTCGTTCGACGGTACCTGCCGGACAAACCGTTCTTTCGGAGACGAAGACATACAAAGGAACCGTCTTAGAACAAACCGGACCGCATACGGCGCTCGTTCAAGTCGGACGGGATAAAATCGAGATGACATTCACTGGAGAAGTTCCGACAGGTGATTTCCAGTTTAAAGTAAAAGGTCAAACGGCAGAAGGTTATTTGATCGAACAGCTACCAGCTGTCTCAGGACCTGACGCTGAAACACCGTCCGCCGTCTCGATTCCGTCAAACGTCGATCCCGCTTTACTCGAAGGCGTGCCAGCAGAACTGAAACCGGCTGTCGCAAAACTCCTTGCGAGCGGTCAGTTGCCTCAAACACCGGAAGTCGTCGCCCAACTGGTCACGGCCCTTCAAGGTAGCTACAAGGATCTTGTCCTTGAACTCGTTTCGCGTCCTGACAATTCCCTTCCACCGGAAGCAGAATTATTGATTGATAGCCTGTTAGCGACGACCGAAGACTTCGTCGATGTTCTTCCGGAACGCGACGTCTTACGCGACCAACCAACATTCGAAAAAGCCGTTGCGCTTGACGTTGCACGCGCCACTTTACCGACGCAGCGTGATATCGAGATCGCGACACCACTGCATATGCGTCAGTACATTGAACATTTGCCAGCGAAGGAACGACCAGCACTCATCACGGCGCTTGAGCAAGGAGACGTCGAAACGGTCCGAAAACAACTGACACCTCACTTCCCGCAATCTCCACTCGAGACGAAGACGAGTGTCCGTGAACAACTGATTGGTCTGACGGCACGTGCCGCAAGTCCGGTCGATCCCGCAACGGCAACTGCGACGCGTTCGGCTCTGACCCTCGTCCGAGAGGTGACACCTCGTTTAGCGGAGGTGACGAACGACTTCAAAAGCCAACAGCGAACGATTGTGTCACAACTACGACAAATCGAACCACTCGTCGAGTCCCGCCCGGTGCAAATGGTTGCTGTCATCGAAAGTACAGCACATCGCTTGAAGCAGATGTTCCAGCAGACGGACGCGATGCTGCATACGACGATGCGGGATGAAAAACAGTTGATTCATTTCTTGTCAAAACTCGAACGCGGCGCTGAACTCGCTTCCCTTGGTCGGGGAACAGAAGCGAAGGCACTACTGCAAGAAGTCCGGACGGGCTTTGAAGCCTTCCGCTACGCACCAGCGAACGTCCGTCCGACCTATTTACCAGAATGGAACGCACCAAGCACACGAACGCCAAATGACGCACCAGCAAAGCTTGTACCGTATGAGCCAAAACAAAACAGTCCGCGGGTTCTACAAGAAACGGTTCAAAAAGCATTGCAGCTACAAAGTGCCGAGTTGAAGCTCGCAGCCCCAACTCTCAATCCGGAAGCTTCAAAGCTCCAATCGTTCTTGACAACACAACAGCAAATCAATAAGCCTGATAATCAACAACAGTTGAATCAGATTCTATTATCGCTTCCGGTACAGATCGTCGAAGCGACGGCCGGTCTTCATGTTCACCTTCAAAACAAGCGACCGGATGAAGTAATCGACTGGGAAAACAATACGTTGTACGTCCAGCTGAATACAAAACGTCTCGGTGATATTGGGGTACGTGTCGAAACCGTCAACCGGAAGATGCAAATCACGATCGAAAACGATCTCCCGATTCTCGAGCGACTCGCTGCACCGTTTCTCGAACGAACGACGGATGCCTTAGAAGCGACCGGTTATCAGGATGTTCGGATACAGTTCCGACCGTTCACGAAAGAAGAACGACAAGACGCCGTCAAACAAAAGGATGAGACGCCAAACGGGTACGATTACCGGATTTAAAGGAGGAAGCCATGTACCAGAAAATCGATTTGAAGCACCGAAAATCTGCTGCCGTCTTGCGTTACGATGAAGCATCCGGACAAGCACCTGTCGTCGTTGCTCGTGCGACAGGACAAGCGGCAGACCGGATCTTGCAGGAAGCTCGCGCCAACGGAATCGCTGTTGAGCACGATACTTCGTTACTCGGTCACCTGCTCGATCTCGACCTTGGGACCGCGATTCCACCGCAACTCTACGACGTCATGGCAGAACTCCTCTTATTGATCGAAGAACTGGACCACGCGAAAGGACGACAGACATGACAGAACAAGAACTGTATCAGATGACCCCACAACAATTGACGGAAAAGATGTTGCAAGGACTTGTCTTTCAATATGAACAGGCGATCACGGCGATTGAAGCAAAAGCGTTTGACCACATGAATGATCGTCTGCAAAAAGCTTACGCGTTACTGACGAAGCTCTCGGAAGGACTGCATGACGACGGCGGAATCATCACGTCTCAACTCGAAGCATTGTACTTCTACCTCGGTCAACAGACGCTGCGCGCCTACACAGAACATCACGTGCTCACGGAAGCACTTTTCCTTGCCGAAGAACTGCTAATTACATGGCAAGCAGCAAGTACAAATAAGCGCCCGCTTGCTCGGGCAGCCCACCATGCAGGATATGAAAGGATGGCATACGAATGAGGATCTCAAACAATGTCCAAGCACTAAAGGCGTATCGCAACTTGACGGCGAATCAATTAAATGTCAAGACAACGATGGATAAACTCTCAAGCGGTCAGAAGATTAACCGTGCTGCGGACGATGCAGCCGGTCTCGCCATCTCTGAAAAGATGCGGAATCGCTTGCAAGCACTCGATAAAGCGGAACAAAATGTTCTCGATGGCATCTCGATGGTGCAGACGTTAGAAGGCGGCATGAACGAAACGCATAGTCTCTTGCAACGGATGCGTGAACTCGCTGTCCAAGCAAGTAACGGAACTCTTGCGCCTGAAGACCGCTCTTCGATTCAATCGGAAATCGATCAATTGACGAATGAAGTGACACGGATCGCAAAAACGACCCAGTTCAACGGAAAAGATATCTTAACGGGTGACTTTGCTGAAGGGAAAAGCCCCCTCTTCATTCAAACGAACGCTGGGGCAAACGAAGGTATCTCGGTTACAGTCGAAGACATGCGTGGGCTGGCGCTCGGCATCAGTACGACAACTACACCAGCAACGGGTGGTGTCGCTATGACGGAAACGAGTGGCACGACGGAATATGCGTTAAGTGTCCTGTCGAGTGACAGTGCAAGCACTGCCATCACCCTCTATACGAAAGCGATCGACAACGTTTCGAATCAACGCGCGAAGCTTGGTGCGATCCAAAACCGCTTTGAAGCAACGAATTCGGTTCTCAGTATCAGCCGCGAGAACTTGACGGCGTCCGAGTCACGGATTCGCGATACCGATATGGCACGGGAGATGATGGAGTATGCGAAATATAACATCCTCAACCAATCCGGTATGGCCATGATTGCGCAAGCGAACGCATTACCGCAAGGCGTCTTGCAACTACTCAACTAAGAAGGAAGTGTCAGCTATGGACATTCGCCGTATTCAAGAAACCCAACGGCTTCAAGTAGCTCGGTCTGGTCCTCGGGAAGTCGAGGCATCGACGACCTTCTCTGCCTTAATGCAGGATAAACGAGAACATAAAGGTTATGAACGTCTCCAGCAAAAGTTATTGCTCGTCGAAGAGCACGGTCAACTCCTCGCTGAGAGTCATACGATTGAAAACCTAGAGAGCTACAAGGAGAAGATCAAGGACTTCCTAAAGGATGCACTGGATCAGTCGCAACAACTAGAAGAGAAACGCGGCTTCAATCGCCGCGGACGGACGAAAATCTATAAGGTCGTCGAACAAGTCGATACAAAGCTATTGCAATTGACGGACACCGTCTTATCCGGAGAATCAAGACGACTTGATATTTTAGATCAAGTCGGTGAAATCAAAGGCATGCTCGTCAACGTCTTTGTCTAATCCGACATCACGAGGAGACTATTCATGCCTGAATTGTATTTAAAAAAATGTAAGTGCACGTATTGCTTAAAAGAAACAGAGACGAAGCGTGTCTTGTCCCGTCATATTCGGGTCGAGCAGACGGATTTTGATGGCTTTGTCCATTACCAAGGATCGAATCCCTATCTGTACGAACCGATCCAGTGTTCCCACTGTCGCTTCGTCTTTCATGAATCGTTTGAAAAGTTGCGGACGGACGTGCGTCAGACACTCGAAGAGCAAATCTTACCAACGCTCCCGGTGTTACCGTTCGCAGCAACGGAACGAACAATTGAACAATCCTTACAGCTATATAAATTAGCGCTCTATACGGCGCAAGTAACGGGACAAAAAGAGGCAATTCTTGCCATGCTCGGTGTTCGGATCGCTTGGATGTACCGAATGCTCGGAGACGAAGCACAAGAATTGCAGTGGATGGAACGGTCCGTCACGAAGTACGAAGCTCTGTATCTCAACTATACCGACGCGATTCGTACCGGTATCCCTCACGATGTTCTCTTACTGCGAATCAGCGACTTATATGCTGTCTTAAAACGGACGGATGATGCGAAACAATGGTATGGTCTCATCTTCCAAAGTAAGACCGTGTCGGACCGGACAAAAAAAGAAGCACGGGAACATTGGGAATTGTATCGCGAAACACATAACGTCTAACGAAACTACATATAAAAGGAGGATCACGCATGCGACACATGTCTCGCGTCCAGTGGTATGTCATCGTTACCTACATTGCCATTCTCGGATCAAGCTGGTTTCATGCTGGTCCGATTTTTGCTGTCTTCAGCACGATTACCGGACTTCTCTATTGCTCATGGATAGCTCGTTCTTCCGGTACGTTACCGATTATCCGGCGAGCAATCGAGTGGTTCACAATCGGTATCATCTTGAACTTTGCATTCAGTTTCTTACCAACTGCCTGGCACCCACCAGAACTCGATACCGTCGTAAACCTGACGATTACCGGCTTTTTTATCCTGACGGCGCGGACATTCGCGAAACAGATCAATTGGTCGACAGTCCGGCGCTTACCGCTTCTTTACGTCGATGGGATTTTACTTTTCGGTATGACATTCGTCTTCGGCTACACGATCATCTTGCGGTATATACCGGATATTGCCCGTTCTTCCATTGAACTCGTGGGGATGAGTGGTTTTGCGCTTAGCTTTATCGCGCAACTTTTCTTTTTCTTCTTACTTTATACAACCGGTTTGCACAGTAAAGCACATCGCTTACTGATTCAATCGATGTTTCTATTCATCTTTGCAATTTTTGGTTACTATACGTTTTTCATCCGAAATCAGCTCGATATTGCCAGTTGGTTCTTTCCGCTTTATCCGGTCAGCTTATATGGTCTCTTGCAGTATTATCGAAAAATGCACTCGCCGGAAGCCTCTGAACGATGGACGATCTCGTACCTTCCCTACCTCAGTCTCTTGATCGTCGTCGGTGGAATCTCGTACGCGCCGATCCCATCTACCATCTACTGGAGTAGTCTCATCGGTCTCTTCTCGCTCTTTTTCGTACGCCAATTTTTCTCCGAGCGTCACAACACACGACTTTTGCGTGAGTTAAGTCTCTCGGAAAATGAGTTGTTGCAACGCGTCAGTGAAAAAACGGAGCGCCTCGAACTGCGAAAAGAAGAGTACCGTCGGCTATTTTTGAATCATCCCTATCCAATCGTTCGGATGGATGCCAATGGTCATGAAAAAGCGATGAATCCGATCGCAGAACAGTACTTTCCTGCCGGACAACTTCCAGATCAACTAATGGAACAGATCGTACCAATCAGTTGGCAAGGAAAACCGATTGAACATCAATTGATGCAGCTTGACAATGGGCGCGCTTTTGAAGTGACGGTCATCTCGATTCCACGCGAGCATGACTTCTATATCATCTTAGCGGACCGGACACATGCCCTGACAGAAGAACGGATGTTGCGTTCGCTCGGATACCAGGATGCGCTCACCGGCTTACCGAATCGTCGCTATTTCGAGGAAGTCCTATCGAATGAATTACCACACTGGCAAGAAGGATCGTTACTGTTCATCGACTTAGATGGCTTTAAAGGCATCAATGATCAGTTCGGTCATGATGCGGGGGACTTCGTTCTACAAGAGACGGCACGACGGCTAGAAGCCGATCTGCAGGAAACGGAGATGGCAGCACGGCTTGGCGGTGACGAATTCATCGTCTTCTTACACCGGAATCGCGCAGGTACGATCCAATACGCAGAAAGCATTCTCAAACGGCTGAACGAGGTCTTTCTCTATCAAGCACAGATGATGCACGTCACGCCTTCGATCGGAATCGCACGTTACCCGGAAGATGGAACGACGACGAGTCTTCTGCTGATTCGCGCCGATGAAGCGATGTACACCGTCAAGCAGGAAGACAAAAATGCCTATCGCTTCAAATAAAAAGAACGGAATCCGCGGATTCCGTTCTTTTTATCGTGTCATGATTCACGGCGATACTTTTCTTCCTCATACACATCCGGTTGTTCCGAGATTGGACGTTCGAGCGCTTCCCATGATTCGGTCTCGACATCCGGTTCAATGAACTGATCGTACGAACCGTCCGATTGAAAATAGGTTTGTGGGATACGGCGTTTATCCTGCTCTTGTTTCTTCACGAAAGATTCCTCCCTCACGCAAAAACATTACTGACGCGAATCAAAATACGGAGAAAAGCTATTGTCGACATCCTCATACGGATCGACGTATGATTTCCGACTCGACTGTGTTTGACGCAACTGACTAATTTGTACCCCTAATTTAGCCGTTTCCGCTGATAATTTCAAGTCGATTTGTCGGCTGTCTGCTACCAACTCCTGAATGATTGCTTGATTTGCACCGGCTAGTAAATTGGAGTGTGCGGCAATGAACGCTTCCCGTTCATTGAGCAGATGCTGAATTTTTTCAATCCAATCATCATATGTCTCGTCGCTCGGCGTCTGATCCAGTAACTCCATCAGCCGTTTTGTCTTGAGGCGAAGCGGATCAAGCGGACTCATCGTTGCTTCGCGAGCTTCATCGCTTCTTTCCACGTCTCACGGAACTCTTCCGCAAAACCGATCACTTCCTCAATCGCAGCGACATCATTTTTGACATTCGCATCCATCAAACGCCCTTGCATATAATCATAAAGCGCGTTCAAGTCTTTTGATAATGCAATCGACTGGTTAAGTGTCAGTTGGAGTTCGCTGATGATCGCTTGTGCTTTTTGGATGTTCGTATTTTTTTGTTCGATTAACCCTTGTTCAATCGATCGTTTCGCGAGCATTCCGAATTTGATTAATCCTTCATACAACATAAGCGTCAAATCTTGCGGTAATGCGGTTGTGACAGAGTTCGTTTGGTATGTGGCATATGGATTCATGCGAGATCCTCCTTATTACTGGTTACTGGCCTTGTGTCAAATAGTTCGTCAATGTTGCCGATTGGCTGTTTGCTTGGTTCATCGCTTGTTCCATCGCCGCGAATCGACGATAGTAACTGTCTTCTTTACGTTTGAGCTTGTCTTCCCAAGACAACATACTCTTATCGATGTCTGCGAGTGACTTACCGAGTCGGTAGGTCGTCGCAACGGATCCATCACGCCCGGCGACGTTCGAAATCTTATCACGTAGATTCGTCGTAAAGGTTTGAATTTGGCGAGCGAATCCACTTAATCCATTCGGATTATCGATTTCGGTTCCATCGGCTTGCTTGATTTTAGCGGGTGCATCTGCCGTAAAGAGACGATAGACGCCGTCCGGATGTTTCTCGAGCATTTCTTTTAGTTTCGCTTCGTCAAGTTTGATTTTCCCACCATCACGAAAATCACTCGTCGACGTAATTCCAATTTGCGACAACGAACTTAACGTTACAGGACCTGAAGCAGACGGAATCGTGTAGCCGGTATCAATCTTCGCTGACAACGTACTGCGGAAGTCATTCATACCATCACGTAGGTAAGAGTCATTCTTTAAGACACCACTCATTGCCTTTTCTTCCCACTTCTTGACTTCGTCTTCGCTTAATTCTTTTCGCTGAGCGTCAGTCAATGGTTGATAATCCCGGTACTTCTCTTCCCGAACCTTCTTATTCATCTTATCAACCATGTCATTATACTTATCGACGAATTTCTTGATCGAATCAAAATTTGCTTGTATATCAAGCGTCGTATTGATGGTTGTCGCCGTCTTCGTGACATTGTTCAACGTGATGGACAGTCCATTCTGCGTGAATGTATTCGTTGTTTGTTCTAATTTTTGCCCACCGATCGTATATTCAGCGTTTTTTCCTTCACGACCATATGTTGCGTTTGTAGAGTCAACAAGTGTCGCGTTCGTCGACAGATCGACAATCGAAATATCAGCTCCACCTGGACTTAGATTACCCGTACTCGTTTTAGTCAAGACGAGTTTTCCTGTTAAATCATTGAATACAGCGTTCATTCCGAGACTGTTTTGACTGTTGATCGCTGTTGTTAAATCCGAAATCTTTTGTGTTGCATCGAACTTCAGCGTTTCAGTCACTGCTTTCCCGGTCGCATCAAATGTATTAATCTGTACGTTGATTTTTCCGGAAGCATCTTTCGTGAACAATCCGCTATCCTCAAGTGTTGCATCACTTTTTTTCCCACTCGTCGCTACTAATGTCACAGATGCCGCACTAGCCAATTGATCGATACTATCAATCGTCACACTACCAGCTGGCGCTCCAACACTTGCCGATACAGTCAACGCAGACGGATTTGAGCTTGTGACCGTCTTTGATTGATAATTTTTCGATAACAACATATCACTCGCAGCAGAACGTAAATCGAGTAATCCTCGGTTCATTTCACGATATGCGTCGCGTTGCCACGTCATCGTCTGTTTCTTTTGTGATAAGCGATCGACGGGCGCACGCTCCGTCTGCATCAATTGTTTAATCATCGTTTCGGTGTCAATACCGCTCGCTAGTCCGCTGAGTCGGATTCCTGCCATCTAATCAGTCCTTTCTCTTATTAAATCCGTTTATCAATCAATTGGTTGAATTCAAGAAACGCCGCAAAAAAATCGAGTTCCTTTTTACTTGGAATCTCTTGTACGACATTATCATTCGTATCAACGACCTGAATATAATACTCGTTTAATTTTTCATGTTTGACGAACTTCAATCCTGTCCGTTGCAATTCAAGCTTCACATTCGCTTGTTCAATCGCCACTTCGAGTTTTTGGACGTGTTGAGGAGTCGGTAAGACAATGACACCATCTTCCTCCAACTCTGCTTGGTTCGCTTCGACGAAGACATTTTTCGTCGCTTCATAGGGTAAAACGTTCGAAGGCAGGTGAAGCCGGATTTCCGTATTGATGGAATTCATTGTCTGTCACTCCTTATTTATTCTCTATGTAATGTATCGGTCTAATAACTTAATTCTTTATACTATTTGATTTATAAAACCTATCATTGCAATTAATATAAGAAAAAAGGCCACGGAACGAGTCCGTGACCTGAAATAAACTATAAGCCCAATTACGATTAACGGAGTAATTGGAGAACGCCTTGCGGCTGTTGGTTCGCTTGCTACGCGCATTAGCTTTCGCTAATGATAAGACTATATCTTCATCCTTGAAATTCAAGGAGCTGGGCACTTCCCCCGCCGTTTACGGAGTACGGATTTCATAACCATCGGACAAATCCATTAGGTCGTCTATCCTAGTCGTTGAACCTTCACCAAGGTTTCCCTACAGGTGCTTGGCTGCTGATTGTCCAATCCTTGATGTTTTTCAGAACGATCACGCTCGCCGTTTCCAGCCACGTTGTCGTACATCAAGGCTCTCAGGGGTTCCAGCAATTCACCCAGTCATGATCTAATCCGTTACCAGATTAGACGCCCGGTAGAATCAATCATCGAAGGAGTTGGAGAACGCCTTGCGGTGTCTGATTCGATTGAGCCAACATTGCTTGTGCAGCTTGTGCAAGAATCGAGTTCTTTGTTTGGTTCATCATTTCTTTTGCCATATCAACGTCACGAACGCGTGATTCAGCCGCTGTTAGGTTTTCAGAAGATGTTTTCAAGTTATTGATTGTGTGCTCGAGACGGTTTTGATAAGCACCTAGTTTAGAACGTTCACCAGAAACTTGTTTTGTAGCAGAATCAAGTGCTGTAATAGCTGCTTCAGCACCACTTTGACTAGTAAGATTTAGGTTATGGATTCCTAAGTCCGTAGCAGCCATACTTCCGATGTTAATCGACATTACCTGACCTTGGTTAGCACCAATATGAGAAGTAAGCTCGTTTTTAGTTACGTCTACGCTTCCACGTACCCCTGCTGTAGCAGAAGCTGCTGCTCCAGTCAAGGTTACTTTCAATCCAATCGCATTACCAGATGTAGCCGTAAGTGTACGACCAACACCAGTTGCAGCTACTCCACCGATTGTTCCAGCCACGTCAACACCAGCATCAGAACGATTAGTTGTTGCATCCGCAGTTAAATGTAACATTGCCGAATCTGCGTTTGCTGTAACCGAAACTGATTCACTAGAACCATAGTCATCAGAGTTCAAAGATAAAGTTCCAGCTGTTTCGCTAGCAACTACACCAATATTCGCATTATTGACTGCAGTAATAAAACTAGCTCGAGTTGCCGTAGCGTCACCAGCAGTTGCATTGAAGTTAATCGCTGTTCCGTTAATAGTAACAGACTTTGCTCCACCTGTAGTAACATCACCATTAACTACAGCAGCAGTACCAGCTAAGGTTGCACGTTCTGCTGCTGTTGTAGTTGTAATCGCATAACTTCCAGCAACGATTGAGTCAACAGATGCAGAAGCACCTTCAAGATTAGTGTTTGTAGAGAAAGTAACTTTGTTACCAGCATCACCATTTAATAATTTTTTCGTGTTAAATTCTGTTGTTGTTGCAATACGGTTTACTTCATCTCGTAATTGAACGTACTCTTTTTGAATCTCAGTACGGTCATCAGTAGTATTAGTATCGTTGGCACTTTGAACTGAAAGTTCGCGCATACGCTGAAGAATATCATGCGTTTCGTTCAATGCACCTTCAGCAGTTTGAATCAAAGAAATAGAGTCTTGTGAGTTACGTGACGCTTGATCCAAACCACGAATCTGACCACGCATTTTTTCAGAGATTGCAAGACCAGCTGCATCGTCACCCGCACGATTGATACGAAGACCTGAAGCTAATTTTTCCATTGATTTGCTTTGTGCAGAAGAAGCTGAAGACAGCTTGTTGTGCGTGTTGAGCGCTGTAATGTTGTGATTGATAATCATTGTAATTTCCCTCCATAGGATTAGTTTTTTATCTCTTCGAAGATCCGTCTTCTCCGAGATGTGCCCCCTGGCCGGCCCAAGGGTGACACGGTAGAATTAGTCGATGACTGCTTCCACCCTATATATCGTCGTCCCTCCGAAATGTTTAATGCTTTTTTCAAAAAAATCCAAAAAAAATCATACATCCTGTTTTTAGGATGTATGATTTCTCATCAATCAGAGACGCGTTGCTCCTGTCTCTTCCTGTAATTGCTCCGCTACTGCGACTAGTTCTTCCATCGCCCCGTTGACTTCACCGAGCGAAGCCGCTTGATGGCTTGATGCTTGTAAGACTTGCTCCGCGTGTTTGGATGCCTCTTCGACCATCGCGAGGATGTTCGCTGTCGTCAGACCGACTTGATCAATCTCTTGATCCGATTTGACGACGAGTTGGTCGACCGATTTCACGCGTGAGTAGACATGCTCCGTCGAATGATGGATCTCTTCAAATGACGAACCGGCTTGTTCGACAAGACCGACACCTGTTGCGACTTCATTTTGGACATCCGTCATTGCGTTCGCTGTATCATTGACAAGACGTTTGACGCCTGAAATCAGATCCGTGATCTCTTTTGCTGATGTTGCAGTTTGTTCTGCGAGTTTCTTAACTTCTGCTGCAACGACGGCAAAACCACGACCTGCTTCACCCGCACGTGCCGCTTCAATCGAAGCATTCAAGCTGAGTAAATTCGTCTGAGCAGAAATATCACTGATGACGTCCGTAATGCGCGAGATCTCACCTGTCATATCCGTCAATCGACCGTTGAGCGTCGCTGACTGCTCCATCTTCTTCGAAATCATATGCATCGCTTCGACTGAATCCGTCGCGAGTGTCTTTCCGTTCTGCGCTTCCGTTTGCATGACCGTTGCTGATTTCAACGCTTCGTTCATTTCTGCTGCGACTTCATCCATTGTCCGCTTGACCGCACCGAGTGCATCCATCGAAAGATAAGCTTGATCGACGTTTTCGTTCATTTTTGCGGATAGTTCTGCCATCGCCGACCGAATGCTTTCGCCAGACGCGTTACCTTCTTGAACAGCAGCTGCGATTTCTTGCGCTGAAGCAGTTAATTTATCGCTTGAGCTACCCATCTGTGTTGCTTGTTTGCGGATATGTAAGACCATTACTTCAAGCTCATGCATGAGCTGATCGACTTCATCTCCACGTTTTGCTTCTTCAAAATCAACATCGAAGTTGCCGTTTGCGACTTCGCGCGCTGTCTCGGTCGCCTTTTCAATCGCTTTGATCGGTTGGCGGAGAATGAGTTGTGTCAACGTCGTTCCGATCAATGAGAGGAGGAGACCGATACCCGCCCCAACCCAGATCGCATTCGTATCCGCGACATCGAGCCCACGATGTAGATATAAGACGAGTTGTGCTGAGATACCACTTGTGACAGCTGAGATCACCAATACCCAAAAGAACAATCGTAACTTCAAGTTTCTTCGAAATCTTTTCATAACTGCGACTTCCCTTCTTGGTTCTTCTTTTCACCGTTCTATCTATCGGTTAATGATGAAAGCGGTTTTAGCAAATTGACCTGATTTCAGAATAAAATTACCAAATCTCTCCTATACAAAAAATCCTCTTTTCCTTGTGTCATCAGGAAAAGAGGATACGGGTGTCAGTTACGGTTGATTTCGACGTATTTATAGGAAATGTCCGTTCCGACATTGTGTCGCGCGAGATTCTTCACTTGTGTGTTTTGCAAGAAGGCATTCTTCCGTTGGTAGACCGGTGAGATCGCTTGATCATCAAGCAATACGCTTTCCGCCTTACTGAGTAATGCAAGACGCTTATCCTGGTCGAGCTCACTTTCAGCCTGTTTCAAGAGACGGTCATACTGTTTGTTCGAGTAGTCCATCATGTTGAACGGGTTACCGGTCGTGAACAAGTTCAAGTAAGTCGTCGCGTCTTGATAGTCTGGTGCCCAGCTTGCGAGTGAAAGATCGTAATCCCCTCGTCCTTCACGCGCGAGACGTTCTTTCTTCGGAAGTGACAACAGTTTAACGTCGACGTTCTGCTTCTTCAACGCCCCTTGGATGTACTCTCCGATTTTTTTCGAGACGTCGTCGTCTTCGATCAACATCGTCAGTTTAAGATTTTGTTTGGCAAGTACCTTGTTCGCCGCTGTTGTATCATACGACGATTCGATTTGGCGCGTGTTGTCATACTTCGGATCGAGTTCTTGCGGCACGATGTAGTCCGCTGGCAGTGATCCGTTTCCGAGCAATGTCTCCGTCAACGCCTTTTTATCGTACGCCGCGTCGATTGCTTGACGTGTTTGTTTATCTTTCAACGCGTTCGTCTTTTCGTTCATCCGGATGAAGAACATCCGCGAATCGCTGAACGTATTGTACTCTTTTTTGCCTTTGTACGTCACGACGTTCTCCGAATTGAGTGGTACGACATCGAGCTCACCTGACTCGAACAAGTTGATCGCAAGCATCGGATCCTTGATGATCTTGACGTCAACTTCGTCGATCTTGACGTTCTTCCGGTCTGCGTACTCAGCATTCTTCGCAAGCGTATAACCTTGCTCGGCTTGATACTTCTTGAACGTGAACGGTCCGTTATAGACGTTTGTCTTTGGATCTGTTCCGAACTGGTCGCCTTCTGCTTTGACGATATCTTCCCGGACCGGCATATAGGTACCGAACGTCGTCATACTGAGGAAGTATGGTGTCGGACGTTTCAATTCGATCCGGAGTGTCTCGTCGTCGACCGCTGTCGTTTTTTCGACCGGCTCGAGCAAGTACGCGAACGGTGAGTTCGTTTTGATGACGCGCTCGAACGCATAACGGAAGTTCTCCGCTGTAACGGGTTTTCCATCCGACCATTTGGCATTCGGGTCAAGCTTGAACGTATAGACTTTTCCGTCTTCAGACACGCTATGTGATTTCGCTGCCGCCGGAACGAGTTCGTTGTTCGCGTCGAAGCGATAGAGTCCTTCATAGATTTGGTTGAAGATGTTTGACGTGATGGCGTCTGCTGGGTCAACCGACAGAAGGTCGTAACTCTCCATCGTATGCAGGACCTTTTTGTCCGCTTGTTTGTCTTCTGCTGGTTCTGTCGTTGCACATCCTGCGAGTAAAACTGCCGTGCTCGCCGCTGCGATCAATGTTTTTTTCATGTGTCGTGCCTCCTGAGAAATATGATGAGCGTTGGATGATTCGGCATACCTTGACGTACAAAAAAGGCGCCCTCTACGCATAGCTAACAGCTAATGCATAGAGGACGCCTGTATCCGCGCGGTGCCACCTCTGATTGAGACGAAGAATCGTCTCCACTTGTCGCTGGTCCAACAACCAGCTAGCCCGGTAACGGGGGCAACCGTCCTGTCTACTCGAAGGTTCAACAGGCTCTCAGCGGTCCATTCTCGTTCAGCTTACCGTGTCAGGCTCTCACCATTCCTGACTCGCTTGGTCGGCAGTGTTGACGATACTTACTCCGCGTCGTCGATGTAATTGATATGGCTTAACTTGTTGTTTACTTTACACGGCTTATTTTTCGCTGTCAACGAAAAAAACTCAGAACGGATGGTCTTCTTGTTTTTCTTGCTCCCGACGGACCGGACGTGGTCGAATCGGTTCGACGTGTTTGACATGTGTTCGCGTAACGATTCGGTTACTGAGTGCTGCGTCAAGTAAGATCGTGATTGCTGCTGCCATGTGTAAGAACATCCCGACGACCGGAATGACCCCGACCGTTGATGCGACGATCCCGACGATGTTCCCTTTTGAGACATTCCCGGCACGTGCCGTCAATACGACGACGACGATATGAAACGCGAGCATTAACCACAGGGCATTGTAACCTGAGAAAATGACGATTGAACCACCTAAGAGCGGAATCCCGAGCACCGCTTCCATTCCACCTGATACCCACTTCAACGTCCGCAATGAATCCTGTCGACTCTCCATGACGTCGCCTCCTCTTTTTTTCCATATGTCTAGTATACGACGGATTAAAGAAAAGGTTCCAACGTTTTTGTTTAGTTTCTGTAATAATATCAATAAAAAAGAACGATCCGGAGACCGTTCTCCGATAGTCATCACACGTCCACTCGACTCCTACAGGATAAAAGCGCAGTTGCGCTGTCGGAGACAAACAAGCCCCGGCTCTGCGTCGAAGACGACAGCGCCGCGGCTTGTGTCTCGCCTGAGGAAAGCGAGTGGAAAAGTCGTGATGTTTATTTCAATTAGATCGCTAACACGTGGAACTGATAGCCACGATGCACAACGAATCCTGCCTCTTTGTAAAGATCGAGTGCGCGATCGTTATCTGTTTCAACGTCGAGTTCGAGTTGTGTCCGACCTGTCCGGAACAATGCTTGAACCATCAGCTTCAGCATCTTTTTACCATAGCCGTTGCCTTGTGCTTCTGGACGAACCGCGAACGCATGGATGCTCGCTTGCGTATCGGAAGCGAGATAAGCACGGATGACACCGACCGGTTTGCCGTTTGCGACACCGATGAACGTGATCCGGTCGTCAGATTCAATCGCTTGATAAATTGACTCCGCTTCTTCGTCCGTGTTCCCGAACGATTTACCGAGCGTCTCGACGATGAACGGACGATCGTCCGCTGTCGCTTCGCGTAATTCGAAATCCGGATCGGCTTTTAAGAACAATTGAGCCTTTTTTAAAACCATGTTGTACTCGGTCATCCGGTACTCAGCACCTAATCCTTCAAGGACAGCTTGACCTGATTCACTTCCGTCGTCAATAACGAACGTGAATGCTTCGACGCCTGCTTCCTTTGCGCGCGTACGTGCCGCTTGAACGAGTGCTGTGAAGATGCCTTGTTTCCGGTAATCCGGATCAACGAAGACGTTTAATTCCCATTCTGTCGGTAAGTACGCGAACGCTTGTAAGTACCCGACGAGTTGCTCACCATCATAGATCGCGAAGTCGTTCTCGCCAACCCAATCGGCTGCTACTTTTACTTCAATGCCATCATGATCGTTGACACATTTTTCGAGTTGTAATACATCTGTTGTTTGTTTGACGTCTGTGACGTTCCATTCCATATTCATTCACCTCATTTTCAACTATACCGAACGAACAAAAGAAGCACTAGCAAAAGCTAGTGCTCATTGCAGTTTGAATGTTTTCATCATCTGCGGGACGTCCTTGACGATCAAGTTCTCAATCGCTTTCTTACCGACTGCGCCTTCGACGGCTTCCGTCGGTAAGACGTAGTAGTACGTTTTACTCCCTTTCGTCCCGAGATATGTACCATATCCGATTTCACGATCGAACTGTTTTTTCGAGAGCTTTTTCGGCTCATAATTCAAGTTAACGAGCAGTTGATCTGCTCCCTTAACTTTATAGTACAACGCGAACGTACCGCTCCGCGTGATGACACCGTATTTTGATTTGACTGTCTTGTTCTTGACGAGATCGACTTTGTCTTGCTGGATCACCTTTTTCAACGCGTCCGTTGTCTTGACGGTATAGCCGAATGTCTTGTTTGCGACGACTCCTTTGCTATATGTCACGTTACTTGCGGCAAAGCCGGTCACCGGAGTCAGACATGCTCCGAGTAAGACTCCTGTCATTGCGATTCGTTTCATGCTGACTCCCCCTAAAATGATTGATAGTAATAGATTCCCTTTTGTGAAATAGGTAAACTCTATTCTCGAAAAAGATTTGACGGAATTGTCTAAATTTCTTACGATAGGGATAACGAAACGAAATGGGGTTAAAGCGATGACTGAACAAGAACAATTAACGCAAGAACAGCTCGATAACTTGCTCAAGAATGCGTTTGCAATGCAGGTTCCGATCCTCGAGAAGTTCATGAAGGATACACACGATCGTTATGCACTCGCAACGACGTCGTTCAAGCGTGACATGGAAGCAATGAAAGAGACGGAATGGCATCAGTTCTTCGCGAGTAAACTGTTACCGCACTTCTTCCTCGAGCACCTCGGATTCGGGGCATCGTTCCGCTTCAATGGACACGATAAGGAAGTCGATCTTCCGGAAAACGTCGTCCCAGTCCGCAATGATGCCGATGAGCAAATCGATAAAGTCGTCCTTGGGGTCAAAAAGGCGATGCAAGACGAGCATATCAAGAACCACGATCTCGTCGCTAACTTTTATAAAGAAACACTCGAACTCGCGTGCCAGATGGGTAGCCGTGTCGGGATGAGCGATGAGTTTTACACTCTCGTCAAACCTAGTCTCGTTCATGCGAACGAAGGCGAATAATCTTTCAACATTAAAAGGAGAACAGTTTCCGTATCACACAGAAACTGTTCTCCTTTTTCGTGTGCCTATTCCAGAACGAAGTAGCTCATCCGCGACTCCTACAGGAAAAGAAAGTGCCAACATCACTTTCGTCAGGGACTAGTAAGACCCGGCAGATGGCACGGAGTGCAAGATGCCGCGGCTTACTCCCACCTGTGGAAAGCAAGGATGACAGAATCGTTCGTCAGAATCGTTCGTCAGAACCCTCTACCATTCTATCCCATCAAAACCGAACGTAGAACACCGCTCCCCCACCACTTCGGTCTCGAACACCATAATCAAATTGATGACTATCAAGGATCATCCGACTGATCGCAAGACCAAGTCCATGACCGGCACTGCCTTCTTGTTTGACGTAGACATCCCAAATCGTTGCCCGGTCTTCTGCTCGGACACCGGCTCCTTCATCCTCAACCGTCAACTCGTCATGCGTTAAGCGAACGGTAACCGTTCCGCCGACTGGTGAAGCAAAACGGGCATTCATCAAGAAGTTGATCAACACGCGTTCGAACATTCGTGGATCAAGTGACTGCCTCGTTGACTTAAGATCCGTCGCCAGTGTCAGTCCTGCCTGTGTGAACGTTCCACGCAGGCGTTCAACTGTCGCAAGCACGAGTTCATCGAGTGCCACATCCGTCTTTTCAAGCGGCATCCGTCCACCAGCAAGCTTTGAATAGAGCAACGTCTCATCAATCAGATGACCGAGTCGATCCGTCTCCTCGATGATGCTCGTCGTCACGTCAGGCAGTTCAGCAAGCGGAATGACACCTGCCGCAAGTGCCTCGGTCTCGTTTCGAATGATCGCGAGCGGTGTCCGCAAGTCATGAGTGATGCCGGCAATGAACGTCTTTTGCAGATGATCCTTCTGTTTCAGTTGTGTCTGCATCTCGTCGACCGCGTCAATCAACTCCCCGACTTCATCCTTCGGTCGTGCCGGTAAGACGACATCTGTCTCACCAGCACCAATTTTTTGGGCAACGGAACGGAGCGTCACGATCGGTCGCGTTAGGTGCCGTCCCATGTAGTAAGCAAGCAGTGATGCCAGCAACAACGTCACGAGTAATGCGAGTCCAATCGCGATATAGACACCGTCGAGAGCGCTACTTGCTAGCGGCGCTTGTCGAACCGTCGTGATCCGCGTTCCGTCAACCGTCAGCTGATACGTCAGCAGTCGTTCGTCTTGCACTTCGATGACATCTTCTTTCTTAAGATCGTCGAGAAGTGGTAACCGTCCCGCCGGTCCGCGCGCACCGATCCGTTGCGTTAATCCATCGGTCGTCAAAAACCCTTGAATGTCACGCGGAATCGGCGTGTCGGCTTCAATCGCCTGTTTGATGATGTTCGCTTCCCGAGCGAGTTGATCGTACCGTTCGCCTTCTGCGAATCGATTGACGAGGAACGCCGTCAAGACGAAACTGAGAACGCCCATCACGAGTAACGGACCGATGACGGCGTATAAGAATTTTCGGATCAAAGGCCGTCGTTTCATTCAATCGCCTCCAATCGATAGCCGACCCGGTGGACCGTCTTCAATTGTCGTTTAATGACAGGTAGCTTATCCCGCAATTGTTTGACATGCGTGTCAACGGTCCGAGTATCGCCACCGAATGCATACCCCCAGACGTCATCGAGAATCTGATCCCGGCTGAGTGCTTCTCCGAGGTGTTCAATGAAATAGAGTAACAGTTCGAATTCCATCTTCGCGAGACTGACCGCCCGCTCACCTGTTTTGACTTGGCGTCCCTTCTCGTCGATCGTCAAGTCACCGAACGCATGGCGAGCGACCGGACGAACCTTTAATGCCCGTTCGAGCCGGATCGTCAACTCCTTCAGGACGACCGGTTTGACGAGGTAATCATCGGCACCGAGTTCGAGTCCGAAGACACGGTCATCCGCCTCCCCGCGTGACGTCATCATAAAGACGACTGGCGGCTGGACTTGTGATTTAATACTCGGCACGAGTGACCAACCGTCACCATCCGGTAAGCGGACGTCGATCAAAACGGCATCAAACGCTGTCGTCAGGCACTGTTTCGCCTCTGCTAACGAACCAGCAATCGTTACGTCATACGCATGGTGCCGGAGGAAACGGGCCGTCACCTGCGCTAATTTTTGTTCATCTTCAATCAATAATACGTTCATAGTCATCCCTCCACTACTAGTGTAGCCCCTTTTTGCCCAGATTTGCCTTTCTTCGCAGTTTCTTTGCAACTTCCTCACAACTTCTCTTTCGTGACCCTCTACCATAAAAGGTGAAAGGAGTGATCATCCCATGACATTCAAAAAACAATGGATCACTGCATTGACAATTAGCGCATTAACAGTCGGAGGCGCATCCGCATACGCTGCGACGAACGACGACTCGAGTACAACAAAACAAGCGAAGCACGGGCACCACTTCGAAGGTATGAAAAAACACGACATGACGTTACTCTTGAAAAAATTGAACCTGACACAAGCTGAGGCAGATGCTGCCCGGGAAAAAGGGCAATCAATCGCCGATCTCGCAAAAGCAAAAGGCATCTCATTCGCTGATTACAAAAAAGCAGAACTCGCAGCAGGGAAGGAACAGCTGGCAGGTCTTGTTAAATCAGGCGACTTAACGCAAACACAAGCAGACGACATGCTGAAGCGCCAAACGGAACGCTTCAGTGGCGTCAAGAGCTACGATGAACTGAAAGATAAGATGCCGATCGGTCGCCATGGTGGACCCGGTTTCTTCAATGAATCATTGATTGCCGACGTCCTGAAGGCACTCGGACTGAGCCAGTCGAAGTTCGACGCAGCGAATCAATCGCTTGCTGCTTATGCGAAGGCACAGTCGATTAAGTTCGCCGACTACAAAAAAGCGTTACTTGCGGCACAAACGAGCGAACTCAATCAACTCGTCAAAGACGGGAAGATGACGAAAAAACAAGCAACGGAAATCAAGTCTCGTCTGAATGAGGAATATAAGGACGCGAAGAGCTACGACGATCTTCCGGATCGCGGCGAACACGGCAAGCGCGGTGACCATGGACCGGGTGGTGTCTTCGGCGACTCGACGTCAGCAATCCTAAAAGCACTCGGACTCGATGAAGCGAAGTTCAAGGAAGCGGATCAACCCTTACCTGAATTCGCAGAAGCGAACAAGATTGCTTATGCCGATTTCGAGAAAGCCGTCCTGACAGCACAAACTGCTGCGATTGATCAACAAGTCAAAGATGGCAAGCTGACAGAAAAACAAGCGAAACAGATCAAGGAACATATCCAGTCGCGCGCAGATAAGGTCTCAAGCTACGCTGACCTTAAAAAAGGTCCAGCACGCGATGGTCATGGTCCAGGTCACGGACATGGTCCGGATGGTGACATGCCAGGCGCACCGGATCAAGGACCGGATGCGGATCCGAACGCCAGTGACACTTCGGTCGATTTAGCGATTTAATATGTAAAACGAAGCTCATACCGTTGAGCTTCGTTTTTCATCGTACTTAATCTCTTAATTTTGAAATAAAATTGCATCGTTTTCTAACTTTTCATTCGTTTTTTTGAAATAATAGTCTATTGTTTAAGGAATCATTGCAACGATTCTCGCCTTCATCCGATAGTAAGACTGAAGCGTTACTACGTATGGAGGTGAAGAGATGGCGTTTTTTGAGGCCATGAAAACAATCCGACGATCGGATACGGCACCGATTCATATCGGCGGGCTTGAAGTATCTCGTCTTGAACAATCAGAAGCCTTTTTCCATCATCAAACCGATGCGATTTTTGTCTTTGATGCTGCTGGTACGATCATCTATTTCAATGAACATCTTCCAGAAATCCTAGGATACTCGGAACATACCTTATACGAGCACTTTTCCGTGTTTAATCCTCCGGATCAAATGGAGGCGGTCTCGCAATTTTTCCAGCGTGCGTTACAAGGGGAAACGGTTCATTATACAGCAAGAGGATTGCACGCAGACCAACATCTCGTCACCTTAAAGATCACGAATATGCCGATTGAACAGGAAGGACATGTCATCGGTGTCTATGGCGTCGCGCGTGATGTGACACGCGAAAAACAACTCGAAGAAGACGTCTCGGAAATTCGCTCCCAACTGGAGCTGACCGAGCAGGTGCCTGAGTTAGTCTTATTCTATTATGACTTGCGGTCGCATCAAATCGAGCCTTCGCCTTCGCTCCTGAAGTTTCTCGGTTTAAGGGAGGATCAGTCATCAATTGAGCAACAACGGTTACTCGAACGGATTCATCCTTGGGATTTTGACCCGCTCCGCTTTGAGATCGAGCGCATGGCAGCCGGAAAGCAGGATCAGTTCGAACAAGAGCTGTCCTTGCTGACGTCAGACGGTTCGTATCAATTGTTGCGCTTGAAGGCAGTACGTCGCGCAGGGCATGCGCATCAGGCTTCAATCGTCTTGTATGACTTATCAGAAATCGATGCGGCCCGTCAACAATTGAAGATGGAACGCGCACAAGCCCGTGACATTTATGAGGCTGTGAACGCGGCGATCTCACAAATTGATTTGACGACCGGACGGATTTTATTTCATTCGCAAGGTTTTTTACACATCTACGAGGAGTTACCAAAAAATTTGATTTTAAATGATACGTGGTTATTGTCGCGAATCGATCCTCGAGATCACGATGCGATGCGAAAGTTCATGCAACGCTTGTTACAAGGGCATGCCGGAACACTTCAGTATCGCCTCCATTTTCCCGATGGGCGGATCAAATGGGTCGAGGATCAACAAATTCCAATCTTTCACTCTGACGGATCGATTGCGTATTCCAACAGCATCTTGCATGATATCACGTTACAAAAAGCGTACGAAGAACAGTTACGGCAACTCGCTCTCCGGGACGTCGTGACCGGTCTTCCGAATCGCCAAGCACTGATTGAGACGATTGAATCGTGGCAAGCACGCACTGTTCCTTTTTTCGTTCTCTCCGTCTCCTTCAACCGTATTACAGAGATCAATAACGCGTTCGGTCACGGTTCCGGCGATCAGTGGCTCCAAGCAACAGCTGCCCGCTTAAACGATGTCAAGCCGGACGAGGTCTTCCTCGGTCATCTCGGTGGGGATGAATATGCACTGCTCGTCTCGACCGACTATGAACAAGATGTCACGCCGTGTGCGCAAAGACTGCTTGCGATCTCGACACAACCGATTTCAATTGAACCCTACGCCTTGTTCGCTCGGGTTTCGATCGGTATCAGTCGCTATCCTCAAGACAGTACGGACGCCGTTGAGTTATTGAAGCATTCTTACACAGCACTACGCCGCTCACGACGCGACGATCACAGTGCGTTTCATCACTATGCTTCGAATCTCGATATTGACTATTACCGCCGCTATCGTTTGGAACAAGACTTGCATTATGCCATCGAACGCGATCAGTTATTCCTCGAGTACCAACCAAAGGTCGATAGCTGGACGGGGAAGATCGTCGGAATGGAAGCCTTGATCCGCTGGCAACATCCGGAATGGGGACGAATCCCGCCGAACGACTTCATTCCGCTTTCAGAAGAAAGTGCGCTGCATATCGACATCGGGGACTGGGTCCTCGAAGCAGCCTGCCGTCAGATGAACGCGTGGTCCAAGACCGGTGCCTCACTCGTCCCGATCTCAATCAATGTCTCACCAAAGCGGCTGTTGATTCCAGGATTCGAGCATCAAATCGAACAGACCTTAACACGATATGCGCTCGACCCGGTCCTGCTTGAACTTGAAATCACAGAAGCGGCCCTCATCATGGATGATCCGATGACGAGTCGCACGCTTGAATCGGTCAGTGCCCTGGGTGTCCGGATCGCCTTAGATGATTTCGGTAAAGGTTACTCTTCGATGGTCTATTTGCAACGTTATCCGATCGACGTCATCAAAATCGATCGTCAATTCGCGACGCACATTTATGATGATACGAAAGCGCAAGCGATCGTCAAAAGTATCTTATACATGGCGAACGAATTTAACTTATATGTCGTAGCAGAAGGCATCGAGACGATTCAGCAGCTCGATACGTTCCGGATGCTCGAATGTCCACGCATCCAAGGATATCTCTTCAGTCGACCGGTTCCGAGTGATGTGATGGAAGGCTTTTTAATCCGCGAAATCCTCTATCCGATCGAGGCTTGTGCTCTATCAAGTGATACAGTTCCACGGTTTTCCGTTCCCGGAAAGATCCGGATGCTAACGCATCATACGGAGTCCTTCACGCTCGCTTTTTCTGACTTACAAGCACATCAGACGAGTACGAAGATCTTGTATTTCTCGACTGAGACACCCCTTCCTTCACATGCAGCGACGTGTGAAATTCGATTAAACGAAGGACTGCAACTCGTCACCTGCACTGTCACGATCATCGGTCAGCAAGACGGACAATATATGGGGGAATATACGAACGAAACGGAAGCCGAACAGATCATGCGCTTCTTCCAATCGTTACGTTACACCCCTTGACTCATTCACGAAGACGTTCACAGACGTCTTCGTGCTTTTTTGTTATAGTAATCTTAAAGTAATTTACTCTAGATGGGAGGAATGACATGCAGTCCCCACTACCGATGAAACATCATCGTCGTTCGACGAAAGGTCAACTCTTTCGACGTCTCCTCATGCTAACGATCGGTGCCATCATCTTTGCAATCGGTCTGAAAGGATTCTTAGTTCCGAATAACATCATCGATGGCGGAATCGTCGGGATCTCGATCATCGGCTCGAAAGTCACGGACACGACCCTCGCCTTTTGGTTATTCTTCCTGAATATCCCGTTTATCTTCTTCGGCTATAAACAGATCGGGAAGACGTTCGCCCTATCGACGTTATACGCGATCTTCATCATGGCAATCGCAACGAAACTCCTCGAACACATCGGTCCGTTGACGAGCGTCGACTTACTTGCGACCGTCTTCGGTGGATTGATTCTCGGAATCGGTGTTGGCATCGTCATCCGATCGAGTGGATCACTCGACGGAACGGAGATTCTCGCTGTCTCGTTTAGCCGATCGACACCGTTTTCAGTCGGAGAGATCGTCATGTTCTTTAACGTCTTCATTTTAGGAGCCGCTGGTTTTGTCTTTGGATGGGACCGGGCGATGTATTCCTTGATTACATATTTCGTCGCTTTCAAGACGATCGACGTCGTCATCGATGGACTCGATCAATCGAAAAGCGTCTGGATCATTTCCGAGAACTACGAAGAGATTGGTCTTGCGATCATGGATCGTCTCGGACGAAGCATGACATACTTAAATGGAGAAGGTGCCTTTACGGGTGATGGGAAGAAAGTGATTTTTTGTGTCATCAGTCGCTTGGAAGAATCAAAGTTGAAGGACATCGTTCGCGACTTTGATGAACAAGCCTTTATTGCGATCGGCAACATCCATGATGTCCATGGCGGTCGCTTCAAGAAAAAAGATATCCATTAACCGAACGAAAGGAAGGAACGCGGGTGTGGAAAAAACATCGTAAAAAAATCATCGCTACCATCATCATCATCGTCACCTTAGTCGTCGTCATCATCGTTGGTATTTCCGGTTACGTCGGCTCATCCTTAACACAACCGGAGCGTGAGGCACTGACGACGAATCCGAAGAAAGCAGAAAATCTGGACTATGAGGACGTGACATTCCGGTCCTATAAAGATCGGACCCGCTTATCCGGCTGGTGGATGCCGAGTGAGGATGCGAAGTTAACAATCGTCTTTGCGCATGGATACGGGAAGAACCGAGAACAAGAAGATGTTCCAGTTTTACCGCTCTTTAAGAAATTTCATGATGCCGGCTACAATGTGTTGACGTTTGATTTCCGAGGTTCCGGTGAATCGGACGGCAAACGCGTCACTGTCGGAGCCAAGGAGCAGGACGACTTGTTGACGGCTGTGCGGTACGCGAAGTCACGTTCAGCGAAGCCGGTCGTGCTCTATGGTATCTCAATGGGTGCGGCGACTTCGCTCGTCACCGCTCCAAATGCCGATGTCGTCGGCGTCATCGCCGATAGTCCATTCAGTGATTTAGAAAACTATCTTGCCACGAATCTTCCGGTTTGGAGCGGGCTACCGAATTTCCCGTTTACACCGATCATTCTAGAAATCACACCTCCGTTGACAGGACTCAATCCCGAACGCGTCAAACCGGTCGAATCCGTCCGACGGATTGATTACCCGATCCTGTTGATCCATGGGAAAGATGACGATGCGATTCCAGTGACGGAAAGTATGAAGATTCAAAAGGCAGCGCCACGATCGGAACTTTATGTGACAGAGAACGGCGGTCATGTCCAGTCGTATTCCCACGATCGAAAAGCTTATGAAGAGAAGGTGCTCGCGTATTTAGCTGATCTACACTGATGGGAGGAAAACGGAATGCAGCAACTCTCCGTGTTCTTGACGTTTTTCATTGCATTGACGGTCATGGGGATCGGTTTACTCGTTTCGCGTCGCGCCGGGTATCGATTCCCTTACGGACGAGTGGTTCTTCTCATTTGGATCGGTTCCGCATTCATTGGATTGACGATGTTTATTTTACGCTAAAAAACGAAACAGCCGCCCGCTTCCTCTATGGAAACGGGCGGCTGTTTGTGCTTATCGTTTTAGTACAGCAGCTCCAACGATCTTCAAGACTTCCGGACGACTGAGTTTCTCCTTCCCTTTTGCAAGGGCATCTAGCGTTCCATGCGCGAGTGCAAGTGGAATATGACAGAATTCATATATCGTCGTCTCCTTCGGAATGGACGCAAGGTAGGCATCGGCTTCTGCGAGATTCTCACGCGCATAAGCAAACATCGTATCCGTTGTCCAACCAGGTGGGAAGTAACCGACACCACGCTCCGCATCCTCCTGTTGATTGCGGAGGATGTTGACGGCTTGCAAACCACGACCGAACCCGATCGCTTGCTGTTTGTCGGTGACGATACCAGCCTTCCAGTACCAGATGTCGGATAACATGACACCGACGAGTCCTGCGACATAATACGTATACTCGTCAAGATCAGCTTCCGTTTCGACCGTCCAGTCACGCTCTGCCCAGACCGCCATGCCTTCTGCCATCTCCGCCGTCGAATCAAGCACCTTCGGACGAATTGCAGCCGGACAGTAGGCAATCCACTCCGGTAAACGGAGTGTCACTTCTGGCAGATGCGCCGTATAGGGCGCAATCAACTCAAGATAGGCCGTAGCGGAGAACGTGCCCCGCATCAGTAATGCCGTCTCGCGAAGCAATGTCGTCTTGACGTCCGTCGCCAAGTCTTCGTGGTCTTCAATCTCATCGATGGCACGCATGCATAGATAAGCAGCACCGACCGCTTCCTGTAAGTCTTGCGATAGTCGACTAATCGGGATATAGAAGGTGCGACTCGTCGCTTTTAATACACGGTTCGCATCTTTTTTCAGCTGCTTCGTCTCATTCATTCCTGACAACTCCCTCTTTGGCTCAAAAGGTTTCTTTTCTCTCCATTACTATACACGATTCAACGCGTTTCAGCATTTGTTTCATGATAAGAAAGACTCCCTGCACTTGTATGATACGCGCAGGGAGTCTATTTGTATTCTTTTTTCCAGAGAATGCCTAAATCGCGAAAGGATGCACTGGCATTCACTTGACCTTACTTTTCTTGTTGTTTCAAGAGTTGTCCGATCAACCCTGTACTCCGTGATGCTTCCGTATTCTCTTCTTGGATGGCTAAATAGACTTCCTTTCGATGGATGTCGACTTGTCGTGGAGCACGAATGCCCAGTTTGACTTGATCTCCTTCAATCGCAAGAATCGTCAGTTCGATATCGTCTCCGATTTGAATCGCTTCGCCGTTCTTCCGTTTTAATACGAGCATCAGCGTCCACCTACTTCTGTCAGACTTCCAATCTTTTGACGATTCGGATATGTATCTTCTAAGATGATTTGTTTTGCGAGCCGCTGCTTCGTTTCCATGACGAACGGTGCCCGTAAGTTCGTCGTCGATTCCTGGAAAGGCTCACGTAACGTCACCGTCGTGTATACGGCGACTTGCGCTGTTTCTTCGATACTCAACTGCTCTTTTGCAGAATCCGTTAATTCAAAGACATAGTCCGGATCAATCCAAAACGGATTCGTGACGATGAAGGCGCATTCCGGCTGATCAATGGATTGGAAGGACCAGAACGGTACCCCTTCTCCGAACGGCAACAATACGAATTGTTTGGCATCCGGAAACCCCGGCAATTCAGAAGCGAAGGTAATGATCTCACTTGGCTCGATCGTAATCGCCCCAAAAAAATCTGTTTCGATTTGCATAATATTATCCTTTCTCATCGTATATGCCACCCACTGGCCACATATCTAGCTGATTTCGTTCTCGTAGGAAAATGTCTGTTTTTCCTTCCGTGACCTCTAGTTCCGGACGATGCGTCGTGACATCGATGATCGGCTTACGCGCAGTGTAGCGAACATTCACTTCAGCCGGTGTAAAATTAATTTTGACCCGGTCCAAGCTCCGAGGAATGAAGCCCATCGTCGTCACTTCTGCTGGAGGCGTATCGTTCATCTTCGCAATCCGCGCGATGACCTCACCTTTTTGCTCGATCCGCATCAATTGATCACCTTCACTTGCGACACGTCCCGTTCCTTCACGTACCATTTGTTGACCGAGATCCGCATATCGCCTGACGGATTCGAATGCCGGGATTCGTCCCATTTCCATCCAAGCTTGCGACGAATCGATTTCGAGACGAGCCGCTACGGTTTCAATCGCTAGCTCGCCTTGTGGTTGTTCAATCGAAAGATCAGCCGGACGTTGCGTTTGTCGCATTTCAAGTGGTGTCGTCTGCATACCGATTTTAGCAGAGGTCTGTCGCATCTCTAGATGAGGAAGATTCATCCCGGTTCACCCCTTATCGAAGAAAATCAAGTAACGATGGTTGGATGATGCGTGCGCCAGCACTGAGTGCAGCACGGTGCAACGTTTCATGTGATTTCAGTTCCATGATGACCTGTTCGGTTTCGATGTCTTCATTATCAGACATGACCGTTTTTGCGATGATTTCTTGATCTTCTAAGCGCGACGCGTTCAGTTCCAGTCGATTCACGCGTGCCCCTAAATCCGAACGTACTTCAACCGTCTTGTTCAACATCGCTGTTAAATCTTTCAACATACCGGATAATTCGGTTCCGTTATTCGTACTACTACCAGCACTTCCATCTGCTTTTGTACCACCAAGTGCATTAAATAATTTCTTTAGCGTCGTGAATGTATCTTTTCCAAATACACCACCGTTACCACCATCTGTTGGTGTGACATTGACTTGTACTTTGATTCCTGAAGATACTTCATATTCGATTTTACCGTTCCCTGGACCAACCGATGTCGTGAAGATGGAGTCGACTGTCGCTGTATCCACATTATCCTTTAAAAATGCCTTTAGCTTTTCCATATCAATGAACGGTTGATCCGTCTTCGTTCCGTTAAAGATTTGCTTTTCGTTATACTTCGTATTCGCCAATGTTCCGATATGTTCGATCAACTGTCCGACTTCGCTTTGGATGGCTTTCCGCTGTGTGCCATCATACGTATCGTTCGCTGCTTGTGTCGTTAATTCATTGATCCGACGCATCGCAGACGTCACTTCATCTAATGCAGAATCGGTTAAATCCATCCAACCTGTCGCTTCATCGACATTTTTTTTGAACTGATCGACTTCTCGGACTTCTGTCCGGTACCGAATCCCCTGCATCGCAACGACCGGATCTTGAGACGGCTTTTGAATTTTTTTACCGCTGATCAGTTGTTCTTGTAGCGTACTTAGTTTTTGGTAGCTCGAAGACAAATGACCGATATTCGTCTTCGTCAGCATCGTTTGTGTGACCCGCATGTCCTCATTCCTTCCTTATCAGCGACCGACTAATCCCATACCGTTTATGATTTTATCAAGCATTTCATCGACCGTCGTGATGTTTCGAGCTGCTGCGTTATATGCATGCTGATACTGAATCATCATTGTCATCTCTTCGTCGAGCGAGACCGCTGAGACTGACATTCGGCGTTGATCGGCATTCTCCATCAAAACACTAGCATTTTTTCCGAGGTCAATCGTTTGGCTTGTCGCTACCCCCATGTCACCGATGATCGATTGATAAAACGAACCGATTGTTGCGCCAAGACCAGAAAGTGTTTTTGTTTTAATATCGGCAAGTGCCTGTGCACCAGATCCATCCCCGATGTTACCGTCTTTTGAGACAATGATATTCGAGAGGCTGGACCAAATCTCACTTCCGACAGCTATATTTTGTGCTGTAATCTCAGTACCACTTGAGGCAACAAAAAACTTATCTGTTCCCTTCGTCGTGATTGTTGCTTTAGTTGTTGCATCCTCTGTGACAATGGCATGTGAACTATGCTGCACGTTAAAGCTTTCAGCAAATTGTTTAGCCATCTTATCCAGATTATTAAGCATCTTAGGATATTCACCCGTCAACGTTGTTTCCCCACTATTTTGATAACCATGCATCTGTAATAAGGCCCAGAGTTTACCGTTTGAGAAGCCTTTCGTCGGTGTGAATAAAACGGGAGTCGTATCCGTTTGATACCCCGTAATCGCTTTTGTCGTAGAATCCGTTGTGAATTCGATCGAACGTGCTTTTGTATCCGTCTTCATATTGACGACTTCAGAAGTAGCTCCGCCAGGCATGATCAACTTGACGTTCACACGCCCTTCTGCAATCTTCGCCGCATTCCCCATATTGCCAGAGACGATGTCCGATGCATCGATTGATTCCTTTTCGAAATCCACATATGTCGATAGTTCATCGAAGTAACGATCGCGTTCATCATATAAGTCGTTCGGTAAGACGCCAATCGGTTCAATTTCGTGAATTTGTGTATTAACGTTATAGATTTTCTGCAGAAGGTCATTTACTTTTTTCGTCGAGACGTCTAGTTCATTCTTTAAGTCCCCTTGTACCTTCGTCAAAGAAGTCGCTAAGTAGTTGAATGTCTTTGACACCGTATCCGCTTGCTGCCGAACGACGCTTCGCGCACCCGAGTCTTGCGGGTTCTTCGACAATCCTTGTAACGATGCCCAAAAACTATCGAGCGTTTTCGCGAGTCCCGTTTCAGACGGTTCATTGATGATGTCTTCCATTCGACCGAATGCCGCAGCCTTCGTCGAATAGTAGGCATACTTCGTTGATTCATCCCGGTATTGTTTATCGACCATCACGTCACGTAATCGCTCGACGAGTTCTCCACGGACACCGGTTCCGAACTGAACGTTTTTCCCGCCGCCTAGGGAGACCGAAAGTTGTTCCGTCGTCGCTTGGACGAGACGCTGTCTTGAGAATCCTGCCGTTCCGGCATTTGATACGTTATTTCCTGTCGCTTGTAACGCCCATTGACTCGTCGTCAGCGCACGACGCCCCGTTTCAAGCCCCATGAATGTTGATCCCATTCGACTTCCTCCTTATGCATTTCGATTGAAGTGTGTCCGGTCAAACGTCGATTGACCATATGTAAAGTCATCCGCTTCCGGTACGAGCAATTGCAAATGCCACTCGATATAATGTAACGATTGTTCTAGTAACTCTGCATTTAACGTATTCGCTTTTCGCAGTTGTCCCATTGTTGATAGGAGCGCCCGAAGCGACTCCACATCTTCAGGGTGTGACGCGATCCACTCCGTCATCGTCACAGTTCCCATGTGTTCGATGCGATCTTGTTCCAAGATTGCGATCCGCTTCAGCAAAACTGGTTCGTCCTTGACGATCTTTGAAAGGAGGCTCATATCATTTTGAATCAATGCCTCTTTTTTTGAGAGTGCGAGCGCCAGTAACGCTTCATGCGCCTCCGTCAACTGTCGGATGATCTCCATATCGTGTTTGCTCCTTTTATGATGAGTCCCACTACTTTACTAACTTGCTATCGTTTCATATAAAAAGCGACCCGCGCATCCGTGCCCCGAGTCGCTTCTAATGTCAGTTTCATTCACCTTATTACAAGTTCAAGAAACGTTCCGCGATTTTGTTCGCATCCGGTTTATAGGTTCCATCCTGAATGGCTTGTTTAAGGGAGGCAATTTTATCTGCCCGTGATGAAGTTGTTCCTTCGAAGCGTACGCGTGCTTCTTTTGAAATCGTCACTTCATCTGTTCGATTCATTCGTTTCGTTTCGGTTCCTTCTACGGGTTGATTTCTTTCATACGTCTTGGGCATGTTCACCCATTTAGTCGAATCAATTCGCATGTGAACACCTGCTTTCTAGATTACGAGATTCTTGATTTAAGTTCGATACGTTCTCGGTTTCGAAGGGTCCATAGAATCTTGCATCGCTTGGGCGAGGTCACGTCGTAATTTCTCACGACATTCAGCACAAATCGTTCCTTCATGAGAGGGTTTCCCACAACTCTCGCACGTGATTTCCATTTGAGAAATCTCGGAAATCAACAAACGTCCTTCCTTGATATACCGAAAGACCGTTTCTCGTTTGACTCCGGTTTGTGCCTCGACATCATTTGGTGAAGTTCGGACTTTTCGCCGCTCTCGCAAGAATTCACGTACCTTTTCGAAATTCAGATGATCTTGACGCATACACGTCGGACACAGATCAGAAGATTGCTTCACAAAAATTTTCCCGCAAGATTTGCAGTTTACTACATCCATTTCCTTCACCTCATTCAGAGTATCGGCAGGAATGACGAAATATTAAATACTCCGAAATAAAGTTACTGCAGAAATTTCACTTGCGCCCGCTTCCTTGAGGCGCACCATCGCTTGCCGGAGTGTTATTCCTGTTGTGTAGACATCGTCGACCAGCAAGATTCGTTTACCTGAAACTTCTTTCGTGACATGAAATGGATTCTTGCGGTTGAGGCGCTCTTTTCGTGATTTACTACTCAGTGCCGCCCCTTCGTCTCGCTTTAATGCTGAGATGACCTTCCCGTTCATTCGTCTAGCGATTTCTTCTGCTTGATTGAACTTTCGTTCAGACAGACGATTCTCACTCAGCGGAATCGGAACGATCCATCCTCTTCTCATTTTTACCTTCTTCAACTCAGCCGTAAACATCTGAATAAGGAACGTGTCTCCTAAAAATTTATAACGATGCATGAACGTCTTCGCTTCTTCATTGTAAAGATAGAGGGTCCTGGTCTCGAGAGTCCATCCAATTTCCCTCCAGTGTCGACAGTCCTGACAAAACTCGACATCTGGTTTACCACAATCCATGCATCCCCCACTTTTTACAAATTTCATTTTACAGGGATTACAAATACTTTGGCTAGTCCACATATTACTCAGTTCCCAAGTAGGTAGAAAGTCATGATGACAATATAAACAGATCATGTCATTGACCAACGATTCGCTTTTTTAATCTGATGGATCGCATAAAATAGGGCATCCGACCGATCATTGGCGAAAAATGATATATTCCCGTCCGGATAAGCCGTATCTCGTCCAACACGACCGCTGATTTGAATCAAGGCTTTCGTACTAAATCCCTGATCCGCATCTAGGACCGCCACTTGTACATTCGAAATCGTCACGCCTCTCTCTAGGATCGTCGTCGTCAACAGGATGCCGTTCGTCGTCCGGAATGACTGGATTTTCTCAATCCGCTTCGGATCCTCTGCGTGGACGGTCGTGACATGAATGCCAGCTTCCTTTAATCGTCCTTGCCATGCTTCGAGTGCTGCGATACGGGGAACGAACACGAGACGTGGTCGATCTTCATGATGGCGCAACCATTCAATGATCGACTGCGTCGTAAAAGGAGATTGGATCTTGGGAACCGGTAAGGGATGTCCATGATAACGCCGCATCAAGCGTATCGTCGGATAACGATGGTGCCACTTTGACGGTGTCGCACTCAGTAAGACCAGAGCCGCCTTTTTCGTCATCGCCCGTTTAACATAACGATGTAGCGTCCAGTTCATATGGAACGGAAAGGCATCGACCTCATCCAACAAAACGACATCAAAACACGAGCGGTAATGAATCAACTGATGTGTCGTACTGACCGTGATCTCACCAAGCAAAAGACGATCCGTTGATCCACCGTATAAGGATACGATTTGAGCAGTCGGAAACGCCTGTTTGATATGATGTGTCAATTCACGGACGACATCCGCTCGTGGTGCTGTGACGAGGACACGCTTCCCGCTCGCTAACGCGCTTTCGATACCGGGGAAGAACATCGGTGTCTTTCCTGCTCCGCACACTGCGTGGACAAGCAACCTTCCGCCGCGGAGAATCGTCTGTTCGATTGCCGTCGCGACAGTCGTTTGGGCAGACGTCAGGTGGATCGGTTGATGCGCAGCTGGGCGAACCCGGTCGAGCGGACGGGTATCTGTAATCAGTTGATCACACGTGCGCAACTTTCCATAGGCGATGCATCGTCGACAATAATAGCAATGCTTTCCGCACGTACAAGGTCCTTTAACCGGAAAGGCTCCGCATCGCTGACACCTGATCGTCACGGCCGGAATGAGTCGATGTGTTGACGATCGGACTTCGATCCGTTCCGCTGAAATCCATCTTCCGCGTATATCCATTTCGCCACTTCCTTCGTTTCCGATTTGCTTCATCTTGACGGACGGATGACCAATTCGGCAACGCATGTTGGATCAGAATAATACGTATGGAATACGCAGCTTCCTCAAAAAAAGTTTTGTTATGCTATATAACACGAAACGAAAAAGCACATTGACCGTGTATGTCAATGTGCTTCTTCATTTTATTCTTTGTACCATGTGATGCCGATTGCACCCGGTCCAAGATGTGTACCAATGACAGGTCCAAATACACTCATCTCGACTCGTGCATTCGGATATTTCGTCTGTAACACCGAAATCTCTTGTTCCGCTTTCGTCGAATCTTCTGCATGGATGACGCCGATCGTATATCCGGCTCCGTCTCCTTGGATATCCTCTTGCATCATCTCTTCGATTCGATTAACGGCTCGTTTGAACGTCCGAATTTTTTCGAACGGAACAATTTTACCATCGACGAAATGAAGAACAGGTTTGATCTTCAAGAACGAACCCACGAATGCTTGCGCGACACTAAGACGCCCTCCACGTTGGAGATGTGCGAGATCATCCACGACAAAATACGCACGAATGCGCTCTTTCAATTCCTCTAAATGATGGACGATCGTTTCCGCCGTGGCTCCTGCATCTCGCAAACGAACCGCTTCTTGGACGAGAAACGCTTGCGGCATACAGGAAATACGTGAGTCGACAGGATGGACGTTCACATGATCAATCATCATATTGATCGTGTGCAACGCTTGATACGTCCCGCTGATTCCGCTTGAAAGAGTGATGCCGATGATATCTGTTCCTTCTGGCAGTTGTTCGAACGTCGCAACAAGATCTCCGATATTCGGCTGTGAGGTCGTCGGAAGACTCCCCGTCTGAATCCGATCATAAAAATCAGCAACCGAGATATCGAGTCCTTCCCGGTAAGCGTCTCCTTCAAAGATGACACTAAGCGGTGCGACATGTACTTGATGTGCTTCACAATACGTTGTTGGCAGATAGGCAGTGCTATCCGTTACGATCACAATCTGACTCATCCGTGATTTCCTCGCTTTTATAGTTCCGTCGCGACGTATATCTTCATACGTCACAATCGTTTATAAGTGTAGCACTTCTGAGTGGATAAAAAAAGGAAGACGGGAGCGTGCCTCCCGTCTTCCTTTTTGTTCATACGACGACGACCCATCCGCGACGAATCGCTTCGACGACCGCACCGGTGCGGTCCGGTACATTCATCTTCCGAAGAATCGAAGATACGTGGTTTTTGACTGTTTTTTCACTGATATATAACGTATCGCTAATGGCACGATTCGAGAATCCATCCGCCAGTAGCTGCAATACTTCACATTCACGCCGTGTCAGTACATGCAGTGGCGCCTCGGCCACCCGGCGTTCAACCGGCTGCGACGCCATCGTTTGTTTCATTTTCATGAGACGTCTGTATTCTTGAAGCAGATTCGGTGTCACTTTCGGGTGTACATACCCACCTTCTCGATAGACGGAGCGAATGGCGTTGACGAGTTCATCCGTCGCCATTTCCTTCAATAAATATCCGACAGCTCCTGCCCCTAAGGCATGCATGACATATGTCTCGTCATCATGAATCGATAAGATGATGACACGGACTTCCGGATGTACTTCCATCAATCGTTTTGTTGCATCGACACCGTTGACTTGTGGCATGTTGATATCCATCAATACGATGTCTGGTTGGTGTGCTTCTACGAGAGGAATGACATCTACGCCGCTCTCTCCTTCCGCTACGACTACGAACTCTTCCTCGAAGTCCAGAATTCGTTTTACTCCCTCACGGAATAACTGATGATCGTCAATGATGACTACTTTCACTTGCTCGTTGTTCACAGTGTTTCCCCTCTCGCTTCGGATTCCTCGATCGGAATCTTTACCTTGATGACCGTCCCGCCCCCAGGGTACGTTTCGACCTCGAATTCTCCATCGATCAATTCAATGCGTTCACGCATCCCGATCAATCCAAACGACTCGTCATGTGAGTCGACGATCGAGTCGAAGTCGAATCCGACCCCGTTATCCTTTACGTGAATGCGAATGGAATGTTGATATTGTTCTATGATAATACGAATGTCCCTTGCATTGGAATGCTTCACTGCATTTTGAACCGCCTCTTGAACGATTCGGAAGACCGCGACCTCATAGGTGGAATCGATTCGTTCCCCACCACCTAGGTATTTAAATTGAATCTCAATATTCGAAATTTCTTGCATATGTCGTAAATACCGCTCGAGCGTCGGTACGAAACCAAGGTCGTCCAACGTCATCGGACGGAGATCATAGATGATGCGACGAATATCCGCCAATCCATCTCGAATTAACACACGAAGACGATGAATTTCCTCAAAGGCGGCTTCTGCTCCGTTATGTTGATGAATCTTCTCAATCAGATCCGCACGTATCAATACGTGTGCCAATGTCTGGGCAGGTCCATCGTGCATTTCGCGAGATAACCGTCGCCTCTCATTCTCAGCGGATTGAAAGACTTTTAAACCCATCTCTTGTTTTTGCATCGCTTTTTCGTACTTTTCGTTCATGACCTGCATATCGTCCGTTAAAAAATTCAAGACGACGGATACTCGCCCGATCAGCATATCTGCACGTTCAATCGTTTCGTCCAACTGAACGAGACGACGTTCTAGTTCATCGCGTCGTTTTCGACAATTCATCTCATCCCGCTGATTGATGAACGACTCGAGTTGCAAGGAGTTGGCCGTTTCATAAGCTTTACGTACGTCTTGCTCCGAATAGTTTTCAAAGTTCTTACTGACGACGACTAATCGTGTCTTGGCATCCTTAATATGACGTTCTAATCGCTCTGCTTCTTTTATATAATCATGGACCCGAACCTTCAAATCGCGTAACTCCTGCTGGATTTCAGCATATTGTTCCCTCGAATCCTCCGTGATTCGAACGATTTCTTCGCGACTTTCCTCTACGACACCAATGATGTTTTGTACGATATCATTCAACGACAGTCGCTCCTTCATTTCATGCGTCATCGTGACTCCCTCCGCTCCTTACCACTCAAATGGTTGTCTCTCTCTTTGAACGTCGTTATGCTAGAAAGAACTAGTCAACGAGGAGGACATTAATAGTATGACATTATCTCATTATTATACAGTAAAAGAAAACGGTTTCCACGAAATCATTATTCAAAAGTCTCGATTCATTACATATATTTCTCGCATACCTTCAGAAACAGAGGCGCAAGAGTTCATTGCTCAAATCAAAAAAAAGCATCATGACGCAAATCATAACTGCTCGGCATATGTCATTGGTGAACAAAATCAAATCCAAAAAGCGAACGATGACGGTGAGCCGAGTGGAACGGCTGGTGTCCCGATGCTTGAAGTATTGAAGAAAAAAGATTTACGCGATACCGTAGTCGTCGTCACGCGTTACTTCGGCGGGATTAAACTCGGTGGTGGTGGATTGATTCGGGCTTACGGCTCCAGTGTCTCAGAAGCGTTGAACGCCATCGGTATCGTCGAACGCATTCAACATCAATTAGTTGAAGTACACATGGATTATACGTGGCTCGGAAAAGTCGAGAATGAACTTCGCTCAAGCGTTCATCCAATTGATCAGATTCATTATTTGGATCAGGTTCAAGTCGATGTCTTGGTCAAATCGGCAGACGTTCCCGCCTTCATCGAATGGATGACCGATTTGACGAATGCGCAAGTCCAGTTCCAGGAAGGCTCTTTCCGCTACCTCGAACGTGACATTATTTCCTGACCTGCTATACTGATTGTAAAGATTCTGAAAGTTTTTTAATAATTCTGTTAAGTAAGGAGTATTTAAAATGGATGAACCGATACGATCACGATCAAAGAAGAAAAAGAAGCGTTCTTGGTTCAAGCGTCTTGTTTTTTTATTTTTGATCATTTTAGTTACTGGTGGTGCGGCATTCGCCTACGTCGCCAATAAGACTATTCAAACGGCTAATGAGACGAAAGTCGACTTAGCACGCGGAGACAAGTCAGAAAAACGAGAAGCTGCCATCGATTTGACGAAGGATCATTTCTCCGTTTTGCTCGTCGGTACGGATGAACGCCCTGGAGATACGTCTTCCCGTGCTGATACGATGATCATCGCCACATTTAATAAAACGGATCAGACTGTAGACATGGTCAGCATTCCCCGAGATTCTCTCGTCCAAATCCCCTCTGTCGGGTACGAGGATAAAATCAATCATTCGTATGCATTTGGCGGAATAGATTCAACAATCGAGACAGTCGAAACATTATTCGACATTCCCATCGATTACTATGCCTCGATCAACTTCAATGGCGTCGTTGCCATCGTCGACGCACTCGGCGGTATCGACGTAGACGTCAAATTACCGATCGATACACTCGACTCTTCCGATAAACGAAACAGCATCAAACTCGAACCTGGTCAACAGACACTCAATGGAGAAGAAGCGTTGGCATATGCCAGAATGCGTTATGAAGACCCTGAGGGTGATATCGGTCGGACAAAACGACAACAACAAATCGTACAAGCGATCATCGAACAGTCGACTTCCTTCGGTTCGATCACGAAACTCAATGACTTGATGGACGCTACAGGCGACAACTTTAAAACAAACATGTCACTGACTGAAGCATTCCAGCTCCAACCATTCGTGAAATCGCTCGGATCCATTAATCGAATTGACTTGACAGGTTCGGATACGAAAATCAATGGTATCTATTACTATCAAATCGATCCGACATCACTTGCTGAAGCCAAAACGACATTAAAAGAACAACTCAACCTCGCTACTGACGAGACGCCAGACGTGACGACAACAGAAGAGGCGACGGATGATACGACGACTACGATCAACTGATCATGCAGCTTTGCTAGAACTTCAACGTCTTGCTTATCGAGTCGAAGCGCGCCTACTTGGAACAGTACACTTTCCGCCTTTATCGGAAACGATCGATGACATCAAAGCGGAGCAACCGAACGGTTTTGTATATCTCTTGCACAATAACGTAGTCGGTGCGATCACATATGCTGATAGAACGATCACACGTCTCGTCGTCGATCCGGTACACTTTCGTCAGGGAATCGCACAATCTTTATTACAACATCTGCTCGAACATGAGCATGTGAAGTACGTCATGACTGGTGCCCGTAATCATCCAGCACTTGCGCTTTATACACGATTCGACTTCATAGAGGTTCGACGCGAATGGCACCAAGAGATCGAACTCGTCTTTTTGAATCGCGTATGACGCGGGTAAAACGAAAGCAGCAGACAGACGTCTGCTGCTTCTTTGTGCGATTCAGAAAAACAGGAATCCAAGAGTGGCTCCGATGAACACGATCCGCAACGGCGACTGTTTATAAAAACGCAGTAAACAGAACAAACCGAAGCCAATCAAGAAATCAAGACCACTCTTGATGCTTGACGTAAAGATCGGATCATATAGCGCAGCAAGTAAGATACCGACGACGGCAGCATTGAAACCGATCAAGATCCGACCGACCGCTTGATTGTTTCGAATACGGTCCCAGTACGGTAAAACACCGATGACAAGTAAGAAGCCCGGGAGGAAAATAGCAAGTGTCGCAAGCATTCCCCCGGAAATACCTGAGATGATCGTACCGAGATACGTTGCGAATGTGAATAGTGGACCCGGCACCGCTTGTGCCGCTGCATACCCAGCAAGGAACGTATCCGTATTCATGAGTCCTGGCACGAGCATTTGCTCTAGAAAGGGTAAGACGACATGTCCGCCACCAAAAACGAGTGCACCGGCACTATACATGATACTCGCGAGTTGGACGGTTCCCGTCGTCGCTTGAGCGAGAAACGGTGCGGCGATGAGCAAGACGAAAAATAAGACGAGTGCCGTGACGCTAAGTACGCGGGGTACGCGAATCAACAGGGTTCCTCCTGTCGCCGTCTCTTCTTTGAACCAGAAGAACGCGAGCAGACCTGCGAGCAACAAAACACCGACTTGCGCCAGTGGATGGGCGATCAAGAGGACGCCCGCTAGCGCTAGTAGCATCAACGTCATCCGCTTGACTCCTGTCGCAAGCTTCATGCCCATACCAAGGACGGCGTCAGCGACGATCGCGACGGCAACCAGTTTCAATCCGTGAATGAAGCCGGCTTCTGCGACATCGAACTGAGTTGCAAGAAGCGCGAACAGAATCAAGGTGATACTCGACGGTAATGTGAAGCCAATAAAAGAAACGAGCGCACCCACTACGCCTCCACGGATCAGACCGATTCCCATTCCGACCTGACTCGAGGCGGGACCGGGAAGAAATTGACAGAGCGCAACTAAGTCAGCATATGCTTTCTCATCGATCCATTTTTTCCGTTTGACATATTCTTCATAAAAATACCCAAGATGGGCGACTGGACCGCCGAATGACGTCAATCCGAGCTTGAACGATACAAGAAAGATCTCCATTAAACGATGCATGTTTCACCTCCATCTCTTATATTAAACAAAAGATGTTAAGTTCTTGTGAACTTCAACGTTTTTTCTTTCCGTATGTTCCTTTTCGCCACAATTTCTCCATAGGACCTTGTGGATGAGACTGGAGATATCTGTTTGATGCAACGCCTTGTGAAATTAAAAGCAGGAAAACGAGTAACAGTCCTTGCCACAGGGGCGTCGTTTCATATTGACCACTCATGAAAATGAAACATGTGAAGACGAGTGTGTGCATCAAGTAATTCGTCAATGCCATTCGTCCAAGCCCGGCAAACCACTTCATCCTTCCAGCTCGAACGAGCAACGCGACAGCACAAGCATAGGTGATGGCCAGCGTTCGACCTGATAACCAGACATAAAATAGATTGATTGATCCGTCCGCTACATCAGCATGTGCTCGAATGATTCCCATGAGTGATGGCACCGTCAGCAAGAAGCTGATTCCTAACGTCCACCACAGAAAACGATTCGTCGGCGGTCGCGAGCTAAAACGTTCCATCAAATAGGCTCCAATCAAAAACAACGATAGAATCTCTGGCCAAATGATACCGGTATTCATCAGCGCTTCCGGTAATTCAAGCGTCGCGCGATGCGACAAAAATCCGATAATGTCGCGTGATGCGACGAAAGACTGAAGTGTCTCATCTAGCTCGACGAGTGGAGCATCCCCAAATTCGCGAGTCCCTAAAAAAATGAGCAAATAAAGCAGAAAAGCATAGAATTGAAATGCTATCGCAAACAAGAGCTTCGTGATCGGCTTTGCTTTTATGAACAATAACAAGATAAAACCAGTCAACGCATACGTATGTAAAATGTCGCCCTGCCAAATGCATAAGTGTACTAATCCAATGACGAGAAGAATTCCAAGTCGTCTCGCGAAAATCGTATTCGGTAATCCTTTTTGTCGCAAACGCTGGATGAACAGAAAAAATCCCGCGCCGAACAACACACTGAATAACGTATAAAACTTTGTTTGGATGAAGAGATCAAACACTAAACGAATCACTTGATCGATTTCCCCCATCATCGCATGTGGACGATCTCCGAGAAAACTCGGCATGTTGACGAACAGAATGCCACATAGAGCAAATCCCCTCAAAACATCTAAGTATTGAATTCGTTCATTCTTTAGTTCTTGCACTTTCCCATCTCCTTAAAAAAAGACCGCACATTGAGATGAGCGATCTTTTGAATCATTTGGTTGTAATCCGTTCTAACAATTTCAAAATCGGTCGATATTTATCACCTAGTAATCCTAATGATTCTACTAAAATATCTAATACGATCAATAGAATGACGAGTGAAATGAACGCACCGAGAGAGTTCGTTTGTGAAAATAGAATCGCTGTCATCCCGAATACACCACAAAGCCCGTAGATGACTAGAACGGCTTGTCTCATCGTAAATCCTAAATCAAGTAAGCGATGATGCAAATGCTCTTTATCGGGTGCAAATGGTGGTTTTCCTTGTAACACGCGACGCACGATAGCAAATAGCGTGTCTGAAATCGGAATCCCGAGCAAAATGACCGGTACTGCAAGCGAAAATAGCGTCACGTTCTTGAATCCGAGCAAGGAGAGTACCGCCAGCATATAACCGAGATACAATGAACCTGTGTCTCCCATGAAAATCTTGGCCGGATAAAAATTATGAAACAGAAACCCGAGTGTACTCATCAACAAGAGAATCGCGACGATCGTCACGTAGACATTTCCTTGTATCACAGCCAAGCTGATCAATGTCAACAAGACGATACCCGATACACCAGCAGCAAGTCCGTCTAATCCATCAATTAAATTGACAGCGTTCGTGATACCGATGACCCATAAGAAGGTCAATGGGACACTCCACCAACCGAGATACAGCTGTTGATCAAACGGCAAATTGATGAACTCAATCCGAATACCACCATTTAAAACGATGACTGCCGCTACGATTTGTCCCATGAGCTTCAGCCTAGCATTCAATTGAAAACGATCATCCAACATACCGGTCATGATGATCACGAAACTACCGACTAAAATATGAGTCGCATACGGACTCGATGGTTGTAATATAAAGTATCCGACCATGAATGAGATATAAATCGCAAGTCCACCTAGACGTGGCATGATTCGAACATGTACTTTTCGCGCATCCGGACTATCTACCGCGCCCACTGCAATGGCAAAACGTTTGACAACGGGGGTAATCAGCAATGCAGCGATGAAACAGACAATGGACGCTGTCCATAACATAATAACATCACGCTCCTGCGCGAATTATACCACATTCTTCTTCCAAATAGCGCTCGTTCCCATTCTGTAAACAAATAGCGATGACTTAACCTTGTGCGACGCGGAATTGCAACATTTCTTGATCGTGCCACTCTGACACGTCGAGGACCACTTTGACCGCTCGTGTCGTACGCGCTTCAATCGGTGACGTCAACGATACGTGTAACGATTGCAAGACCTGCTCCCCACTCAGGAGTTGTAATGGCAACGTCCCGAGTTGAATCGTCTGTTCATATCCGTTTCGAATCAAGAACAGTCCTGTCAGCATATTTTCACTTCTATCGTTCCAAACATTCATGACGTTGACTTCTTCATTCTTTAACGTCGGAGTCGAATAGAACGTCTGACGTACGCGTCGCGCTTCAGCATCTAGAAAGTCCGGTGGAATCTCGAGATCATGCGTCTCCTCTAGACTAAATAAAAGACGAATCTTTTCCGGGAAGCGTTCTTCTTCCGCTAAGAACAGTTCTTCTTCGGAAAAATCAAGCCAACACGGCATGCTACTCATCGGTACGAACTCTGGAATATCTTCCGTCGTCAATACCTTTCTGCCGATCAATCGATTCGCTTCGTCTAACACGAGGAGCGGGAGACCGTCGACATGAAAACTATTTTCTAATGTGTTTCGAAACAATGCAACAATCGAAATCGGTGACGATGACAGATCCACCTGGAGCGCTTCGACGGAGAGTTGATTCAGTTCGAGATCTGGAAGTTGATTGGCATGATACCGGAACAGATATTCATCTTCCTTCTCGATCAACATATCTTCCGTAAAGATCAGTCGAGGCTTGTAAAGCCCTGTATTTTCTGGTGCCTCTGCTTCTAAAATGATTTGTTTTCTGCGATTAAACATCTAACTCCATCTCCTCGATTTCTTCATCTAGCATGATATATTCGGACAGTCGTTGTAAGACATAAGCAACGGGATACTCGATTTCAGCAATCGTATAGTTGAAGATTTCAAATCCTTCTTTTTCGTACATTCGAACGGGTTGTTCCTGACCGTAACTCCGAAGATGGATCCCCTCTTTTAACGTATTCATCGTCGTTAAGTGTTCCGTCCAGTGCTCTTCGATCGATGCTAATAACTGATCCCGGATCAGCTCGTCCACTACTGGATTCTTTAATTCCTCCATCCATTTTTCACGACGAGAAGAGACGATGTCCACATAATACGCTTTGACCTCTTCTGGCTGTTCAAGATCATCTGGAAGTGGTACTTCGTCATGTAATAATTCATTCATCGCGAACTGGAATTCTTCCTTAGGCCACTCTTCCGGTACGAGCTCTGAAGATAGATAACGATCCACGATGCGTTCGACCGTTCGCTCGACCATCGGTAACACCATGTCTTGAATCTCATCTGCCTCCAGCACTTGATTGCGGAGCGCGTAGATGACAAGGCGATGCTGATGGAGGACGTCGTCTAGTTTGACGAGCTCTTCTCGAATCGAATATCCTGTTCCTTCGCATGTTTCTTGAGCATAACTTAATAACGCTTGCGCTTCCTTTAGCGTAACGGGTCCCTGCGGACTAGATTTTACTTTTTTCAGGACCTTCTCGAGGCGATCCTTTGCAAAACGCCGGACGAGGTCATCTTCAAGTGATACGATGAACTGACTTTTCCCTGGATCTCCTTGACGTCCCGAACGTCCTCTTAGCTGGTTATCGATCCGAACTGATTCATGACGTTCGGTACCGATGACGAACAATCCACCAGCTTCTTTCGCAATCTCATCCAACGTAATATCTGTTCCACGACCTGCCATATTCGTTGCGATCGTAATGCGTCCGTGTCGCCCGGCGTCACGAATGATGTCAGTTTCTTGATCGACCGTCTTCGCATTCAGGATTTGATAGGATAGCTGATGTGTATCTAGAGCCTCTGCTACGGCAAATGACTGTTCGATGGACGTCGTTCCAATCAATACGGGTTGCTGTCTTGCATGAGCTTCCTTCGTCGAACGCGCCACAGCGTCATATTTCTCCTCTTTCGTCGCATAAATGATATCAGCCGCGTCTTCGCGGAGTTTCGGACGATTGGTCGGAACTTGTACGACATCCATACCATATGTTTTTAAGAGTTCTTGTCTCGAAGTTTGTGCCGTACCTGTCATGCCTGAAACAAGTTCGTACATTCGGAAATAATGTTGGATCGTAACTTGGGCCGTTGTTTTATTTTCTTCCGTGATATCAATGCCCTCTTTTGCTTCAATCGCTTGATGAAGCCCATCCGACAAACTTCGCCCTTCCATGATCCGTCCTGTAAACAGATCAACTAACTCGATTTTGCCATCTTTAACGATATAATCGACATCTCGCTTCATAACGATATGGGCACGCAATGCTTGAACCATGTAATGATAAAGGACCTGGTGCTCAGCTGCGAAGAGGTTATCGATGGCAAAATTCTCTTCGATGATTGAAATGCCTTTATCCGTAAGCGAGACCGCTTTAATCTCTTCATCGTACTCATATGCATCTGAAGGGAATTTTGATACAATCCGTTTCGCTACGGTTTGTAGCCCTTCATGGACAGAACCTTTCCCTGCCATGATGAGTGGTGTTTTCGCTTCATCGATTAAAATACTATCGACTTCATCAATGATGGCGAAATGATGTTTGCGTTGCACACGATCCTCTTTCCGATTGACAAGATGATCACGTAAGTAATCGAATCCAAATTCTGTACCGACACCATATGTGATGTCTGCACCATAAGCAGCACGTTTTTCATCAGGTGAGAGATCGGGAATATTCAGTCCGACTGTCAGACCAAGAAAACGATGAATTTCACCGATCTGTTCTACGTCGCGTCGCGCTAAATAGTCATTGACGGTAATGACATGGACACCTTTACCGATCAAGGCTTTTGTGAAACTCGGTAGCGACGCGACAAGCGTTTTCCCTTCGCCCGTCGCCATCTCTGCGATGTGACCGTCTAGTAACGCAAGACCACCGATCAATTGGACATCATAGTGACGCATACCCAGTACACGTACGCTTGCCTCGCGGACAAGGGCAAAGGCTTCCGCCTTCAGTTGATCGATCGTCTCCCCCGCTTCGAGGCGTTCTTTCAGATGCACGGTCTGATTCGTTAGCTCTTCATCCGTCATCGCTTGATAACGACTTTCTAACGCATTGATTTCTTTTACGATTTTCATATAGTTCTTCAGTCGCTTTGACTGTTCGTTGAATGTATTTTTTACGAGTTGAAGCACTGTTTTTCTCCTCTCCCCACGTCCACGTGACGTCAGGTCCGACAATTTTTTCATCTACGCATCCATTATATCAGTTAAAAAATGGAACAGAAGAGATAAAACCCATTTTTAAGAAAATCATTTACTTATTTTAAAAATAAATCTTTATTTTGGAATTCATTCAACAAAAAAAACGCCTTTCTTTAAAAAAGAAACGACGTTTTTTGAAAAAACTACATAAAAATCGGAACTTCTGCCGATGAATCATATGTATAGATTCCACGACCCACTTTTTGAATCGCCGGGTTAGCCTGTTCAACTTTTGCCATCAGTTGATAGATGTTACTGATTTGATGACGATAGCGAAGCTCAAGCTCCATCTGAATGTCGCGTGCAGACATCGACTCGCGTTCGCGCATCAAATCGCTGATTTGATGTACGTAGACTTCTAGCGGATACCGCTGATTCACTCTCCGTTGTTTCAGTGGACGTTCCAGTGCGACGGATACTTCCTGTGCATGATCCTGATTCGTTCGGCTTAATTCAGCCACTAAGTATTCTGCTCTTCGTTGAAGACGGCGATATTCTTCTTCGATTTCCATCAGCTCTCTGTAAATGTGTTCGTTCGGATCCATATTATTTACCTTCTTTCTTGGATTAATAACACAAAAATATTTCATTTATGTTTCAATTGTATGTTTTTTGAAATAATATTACCATTTATTTACCTTTTTGTTATATGATTTCTATGTTATTTTAATTTTTTTGTAATATTGGCAATTTTTTATCTGTTGCTGATTTCCATTTTTATCTTAACAGAAAGGAGCTAATCTAGAACATAAAATTATTGTTTTTAATATATAATTTTACATCTTTCTTCATTTTGTCATTTTTATATCCTGTTTTACAATACTAAATTCAAAAGGAGAGCACACCATGCCTACTAAAACTTCCGTCCTCATCGCAAGTATTGCTTCGGCCGTACTTTTTACAGTAGCCGCACCAACACCCGAGGCATCTGCTGCCTCTATCACAAAAGCTACGTATCAAACAACGGATGCTTTGAATCTTCGTGTCTCGGCTTCCACTTCATCTAAAAAATTATTGACGATCCCTAAAGGAAAATCAGTCGTTTCTTCGTATAAAACAGGAAACTGGTACAAAGTCTCTTACAGTTCTAAGACAGGTTATGTCTCAGGAAGTTACTTGAAAAAGAAAGTGGCCGTCAAAGCTAGCACTGTCGGTACATCTTTTACGAAGACGAACTACACGACGACGGATTCGTTAAGCTTACGTAAATCTGATTCTGCGACTTCGACGAAGTTGTTGACGATTCCTAAAGGGACGACGCTTTCCTCCGCTTACAAAAAAGGGAGCTGGTATAAAGTATCGTATAAATCAAAAACAGGTTATGTAGCAGGCTCCTACCTGAAAAAGAAAACGACCGTCAAGACAAGTTCTGCCGGCACGACATTCGCGAAGACGAACTACATCACGTTGGATGCGTTGAACTTACGAACGTCGAACTCTGCTACTTCCACCAAGCTGTTAACGATTCCTAAAGGTAAAGTCGTTACCTCGTCATACCGTAAAGACAACTGGTATCAAGTTTCGTATGGTAGCAAAAAAGGATACGTTTCGGGAAGTTACCTGAAAAAAACAACGTCTACTTCCGCTTCTTTACCACCTGTCTCTACAGCGGATTATTCGGGTTCAACGATGTATGTTCTCGTTCCATTTAACGATTCCCTGACGTTACGCTCTGGTGCAAGTTCGATTAGCCCGTCTATCGGCACATTGCCTCGTGGTTCTGTCGTCACAGTAACGAATGCTTTACATAAGACAAAAGGATTCGTCGCTGTCAAAACATCTGATGGTCGTTATGGATATGTGGAAGCCACGTATCTCTCACTCTTCCAGCCTTCTATGTCTTCACGTCCACTCGTCGTCTTAGACCCAGGTCACGGTGGACATGATGTCGGCGCTGCGCGCTATGGCATCTATGAACGCGATATCGTCATGTCAGTAGCGAAACTCGTAGCAGAACGACTTTCGAAGACTGTCGATGTCAAATTGACCCGTTACACGAATGATTATTATCCGTCATTGACGGATCGAAGCGTCATCTCTAATGCGCATAAGACGAATATTTTCGTCAGTATTCATATCAATGCTGCCACTTCAAATAGTGCTTACGGAGCTGAAAACTTCTATTACAGAGGAAATTCATCCGTCGCTTTATCACGGAACCTTCAAAAGAATCTCGTCAACTCGATCGGATTACGCGATCGTGGTATCAAGTTCGGGAATCTCGCTGTCCTTCGCGGAACGAATGCTCCTGCTACATTGACGGAGCTTGGCTTCCTATCTAACGCTGATGATCGAGCGAAACTAGTCTCTCCTTCGTACCAGCAACGTTATGCTGATGCAGTAGCCAATGCCATCCTTTCTTCTCTCTAATTAAAAATAACGCTCAGCCGAATGATTCGGCTGAGCGTTATTTTTTGACAGAGAAACAATTCAGGGAAATCGTTCCTCTTTCTCACACATAAAAGAAAAGAGAGGTTCAGTAAGATTGGATCATCAGGGAATGAATCAATCTCGGTTAGCGACTAGCGAGGATTTGCTCAAGGGAAAGCAAATCTGTCGAATCGACACGATAGTCTGCCTCATGGAGCGCCGACTCCGGCCCAACGCCGACGGCATACATACCGGCAGCGTGGATGGCAGTGATGCCAGCCGTCGCATCTTCTACACCGATGCAACGACTCGGTTCGACGTCGAGCGCTTCCGCAGCACGGAGAAACACTTCAGGGTGTGGTTTCGATTGTGCAACGGTTGCAGCGTCTACGATGTCGTCGAAATAATGTCGAACCTTCAATGCTTCAACGACCATCAGCGCATTTTTAGAAGCGGACGCCATCCCGATTTTCAGCCCAGCGTTTCGGATTTCATCAAGGAATGCAGTGATTCCAGGAAGAAGATCCTGTTCAGAGATATGTTGGATCAATGTGACATAGTGTTCATTTTTCTTCGCAGCGAGTGCTAGCTTCTCGTCTTCCGAAAAAGCGTTCTGTTTTCCACCAAGTGCAAGGATGCGCTCGAGTGAATCCATCCGGCTGACACCTTTTAGTGTCTCATTGAATTCCCGATCGAATGGGATATCCAAATCCTCTCCTAATTGTTTCCACGCTAAGTAATGATACTCTGCTGTATCCGTGATTACGCCGTCTAAATCAAAAATGACCGCTTCGATCGTTGGTGCCATCCGACATCCGTCCTTTCATACATCGTCCATGAAAGGCAAGAAATCGAATGACACGTTGCGCAAACGATTGCACTTGCCTTATCAATAATTCTACTAATTCTCCACTCGCTTTGCAAGCGTTATCAAATTTTTTTCTACCAAAAGAAAACACCTTGCGATTTTCGCAAAGTGTTTTTTTCGTTCTATTATCCTTTTAAGAGACCGATCACACGAACGTTGATCGCTTTCGGTTGAAACGCGAGCATGTTCTCCATGTCTTGTGCGATTCGTTCCTGTACTTTTCCAGCCGTCTTGATGATCGACATGCCGTACTTGATATGAACAGACATGCTGACTGTGATATCGCCACCGACATCTTCGACCTTCACGAGTTTGACCATCTGTTTCTCCTGCAGTTTCGAATCATCTGCTGTAAACGCGATGCCTTCCGTTTCCTGAACGGCTACGCCTGCGATGACCTCGATGACTTGCTGTGAGACGTTCACGACACCATCCGCATTATTTAAATTATATGACATTCCTTCCACGCCCTTCATCTTGTAATCCATCTACCTTAAAGTGTAAAGCATTCCGTCTTATTTTGAAAGGTCTTCCCGCTTCTCGACGATCGGGCGAATATCAATCTCAATCAAAGGACGGAGGACACGAACGACGAGCGGGTGTATGATGATACCAACGATCAACAAGGCGACACCAATCATGATCAGTAAGGCGAGCCATGGTTGCGGCACGAACGCATCCGTCACGTACTGGCGCCATGCCATGACGAAGAAGACGTGGAGCAAATAGACATAGAGACTGAGCTCTCCTGCTCGTGTGATCAGTGGTAAACGACGCATCGGAATCAACATCATGAATCCAAGGGATGCCGCGATGGATAGGAAGTAGATAACACTATGTTTGATGACACCTAACCACGCATCGCTATCATATTGTTCGACGTATGGGAATCGATGTTTAAACGCGTTCGCAAAGTCGATGATTTCTTGAGAAGTATCGCGCCATGCTTCAAATAATAAGAATCCCATGACAGCTACGAACGTGATCCCACCAATCAAGCGGACGTTCATGCGTCGCTTGAAGTTTTTCGGCATCTCGAAAATCCGGATGAACTCATGCTCCGATAAATAGTTCCCGAGTAAGAAATACGGATAGAACATGATCAACTTACGAAGTGCTAAGAAGCCTGTATTCTCTAACTCGAATCCATACAATAACGCAAACGCGAGACCGAACCACACATAACCACGTAAATGAACGACATATGGCGTCACGATATACCAGACGACCATGACGAACAGATACCAAAGTGCCCAGTAGGGTCGTAATAGATGTGTTCCGATGTTCTCACCTGAGAAGATCGGATTTCCTTCCCCAAGCGTCGCCCAAGACCCAATCAAAATCTGCCAGACACAATACACGGCGAATAGTTGAATGACACGCAAATACTTGTTTTCGCGGAAGAAGTAACCACTTAAAATAATGAATAATGGCATATGAAATGAGTAAATCAATAGATAGACCGTTTCGAGCAATTTTCCATCATAATCAAACCGTAAATCCGTCAGCATGTGACCAATGACGACGAAAATGACAAGAAAACCTTTGATATTATCAAACCATGGATTCCGATTCATGTTACACTACCCCTTATACTCCCTCGAAAGGAACGAATGTTTATGAAAAAGACACTCCTGATTCTATCCATCGTCTTGAACGTCGTTCTCCTTGCATTGTTACTGGGACGTAAACCGCTCGAAACCTTCGAAAGCGTCTTACCTGCAACGAGTACGACTCCAGTCACGACATTTCAATACGATAAGAATCCGAACTATGTCCGTTTGAATAGTCTATTCCATACTTATCAATACCCAAAATCAGCGAACGCTGTCATGTTAGGTGACTCGATGACGAATTTTGCCGATTGGCGCATCTTGATGGATGATCCGACCATCATTAATTTCGGGATTCCTGGTGATACGACAGAAGGCTTTTTGACTCGTCTCGACCTGATCCTCGAGATGAAACCAAAACGCGTCTTTCTGATGGGTGGTATCAATGATATTCGTCACTATACGCCGATTCCACAAATTACCGAGAACATGACGACGATCGTGACGACACTTCGAAAAAATAACATTGACGTCGTCATTCAGTCAACCGTTCCTGTGGCACCGAAGTATTCAGACTCCGTCCGAATCAACCGTGATGTCGAAGCATTGAACCGGAATTTACAAAATCTCGCTCAATCGCTCAAGATTCCATTCGTCGACTTACGACCTGTCTTGACGAACAAACAAGGATATCTTCAGAATCGCTTGACGTATGATGGATTGCATCTCGTCGGTGGCGGTTATCTACGCTGGAGCGATGCTTTGAAACCTTATGCATCGCAAGCAGATATAACAGCAAACAAATAATCGATGGTTCATCAAAAAAACGGCTCATCCCGATAATCAGGATGAGCCGTTTTTCGATTCTTAGTCTTCTTGGTTTTTAACACCCATATAAGCTGCGACACTCGATGCTGAGAAGACAGCAACGGCAACAATTCCGACAGCGATCCAGACAACCTGATCCATCATTTTTTCATATCCCCCTTTATGTAACCGCTCACTTCTACATTTAGCGTACACGAATTTCGTCAAGAAAGAAACACATTTTCCATGTCTAATGACTAGACGATTCGGGAAAAAGTAACTATAGTAGAAGGACAACTACAAATTGTCAGAAAATTCGATTATTTAACAAGGAGGTGTTTCTGATGGCCACTTCATTGCTTACGCCGAAAGTGACGTTACGACATCGAAGTACTCTCAACTTTGGATATTGGCTTGTCATCGGATGCATAGGATGGGTGATGCTTGCCCTCGTCACGAATGTTGGTACCGTTCTTGGTCGTCTTCCTTTATATGAAAGCATTCCCCTCGCCGTCCTTGTACTTGGGCTCACGGGTGTCGTACTAAAAATGGTGCGTGACGAGTGGTGGATTCATTATCTTGAACGTCAGACCCAGTATTACATCGGACATGAGACCGTCACTGGTTGGTGTACGACAATCGAAAGCATGTGGCTGATCCGTAAGACGATGCGTCGTGAACTTCGCCTGCTTTACCGGCAGCTCGCTCAAACGAAAGCATCGGAAGAAGTGAAACAGATCCTTGCCCTCCAGCTTGTCGAGCGCGGTGTACTCATCGTTTACTCCCGTCCAAAAAGTGATCATCCCGCTTGAAACGAAAAGAGGACTGTCCCATCATCTTCTATGAAAGAAGCAGATGGGACAGTCCTTTTTTTACTGTTTCAGCCAATTCGTTGCTGCTTCGATCGTCGGCATGACGAGTTGGTGTCCGTAGTTCGACCATGTGACGTCGACTGATGCACCAGCTTCCGTCAAGAGTGCTGATAACTCTTCCGTTTCCTGAGCCGGACAGATCGGGTCATTGCTGCCTGCGCCGATGAAGACGCGCACGTCCGATAAGTCCGGTAACGTCACACCACGACGTGGTACCATCGGATGCAACAGAATCGCTTGTTTGAACAAAGCTTCTTCGAACAACATGTTCGCCGCGATGTTCGCCCCGTTCGAGTATCCGACTGGAATCAGACGATCGAGATCAAAACCACGCTCCGCTGCCTGATCACGTAAAAACTGAATTAAACGTGCTGTCCGTAAAGCGAGGTCTTCTTCATCGAAGATGCCTTCCGCGAGCCGTTTAAAGAATCGTGGCATCCCGTTTTCCGAGACTTCCCCGCGGACGGACAAGTAGCCAGCTTCCGGATCGAGCAGCGAGACGAGTCCGACGAGATCTTGTTCCGTTCCACCTGTGCCGTGTAAGAGTAAAAAGATTGGTGCATCTGCTGTTTTTGGTGCTTGATATAAATGAATCATACGAGTCTCCCCTTTGGTACTGTAATAGGTGTTACATGATTCGTGATTGCGGTACGATGGGATTCGAATTGTTCCGGTAACTTCAAGTCTTCCCCGAGCATTTCGAACTCTTCATCGATCGCGAACCCTGGATTGTCAGTTGCGATTTCATGAAGGATGCGTCCACGGTCATGGAAGTAGATCGATGTGAAATAATTGCGATCTTTCACTTCAGTCGTCAGTAAACCAAACGCGTTAATTGCGTTCATCCAGTCGAGTTGTTCCTTTTGATCGGTTGCCCGCCAAGCGATATGGTGAACCGTCCCGGTCCCCGGACGACCAACCGGCATCTGACCATGGACGACATCAATAACATTCCCAAACTCACCTTCTGCGACGTACCGGTCAACGTTTTCCGTCCGTTTGCTGAGTGTCAGTCCGAATGTATCTGTCAATAATTTTGCTGTGTCTGATGGATCCCGCGACAGTAACGTCGCTCCTGCGAATCCTTTAATTGCAACCTCACGTGTGATACCGTCGATTTCATAGCGACTGTCTGGTCCCTTGCGTTCGACGAGTTCAATTTGGAGACCATGTGGATCTTCGAAGGCGATCTGTTGCTCTCCGAACCGAACCGTCTCTTCAAACGAGATGTTTTTTTCTGTCAGCCGCGCTTTCCAAAAATCTGCTGTACCGACCGGAATCGCGTAAGCTGTCGTTCCGACTTGTCCGGCGCCCACTTTCCCTTTTGCCATGCCTTTAAACGGAAAGAACGTGATGATCGTTCCCGGTGCTCCGGATTCGTTTCCAAAATAGAAGTGGTATGTTCCTGGATCATCGAAGTTGACCGTTTTTTTGACGAATCGTAGTCCGAGAATGGTTCCGTAAAAATCGAGATTTTCTTGTGGATCGCCGACCATTGCTGAGATATGATGGATGCCTTGCGTTTTCATATGATGCGTTCCTCCTTCAGTCGTATCTATTAACACAATAATAGTAACTAAAGAACAAAAAGTAAATTAATAAGCCTTTCCTCGTTCTTTTCTGGAACCTTTATCCAATTTAGACCGTAGGACACTAGGTAACAATGGTACACTTGTCGTGCAACAGACGTCTTTAAAGGAGGTTCATATGTTAGAAATCAAACACATCACGAAGCGTTTCGGTGATTTTACAGCCGTAGATGCGCTGACGATCGAAGTGCCACGGGGGCAAATCTTTGGTTTGCTTGGTGCGAACGGTGCCGGGAAGACGACGACGTTCCGGATGCTGCTCGGTCTACTGCAACCGACTGAAGGATCGATCACCTGGAACGGAGAGCGCATCCCGACTTCAAAGATCGGATACCTTCCGGAAGAACGAGGTCTGTATCCAAAAGTCCGCGTTGATGAACAACTCTTGTTCCTCGCAGAACTCCGGGATATGAAACGGAAGGATGCGAAACGAGCGTTGACGGAATGGCTCGAGTATTTCCAAATTCCGCAGTATGAAAAAATGCGTGTCGAACAACTCTCAAAAGGAAATCAACAAAAAATCCAGTTGATCTCCGCTGTCCTACATAAACCTGAACTGCTGATTTTAGATGAACCGTTCAGCGGACTCGATCCGGTCAATGCGGAACAATTAAAACGTGCCGTCAAAAAATTGACCGTCGACGGAACGACGATCGTCTTCTCAAGTCACCGGATGGATCATGTCGAAGAACTCTGCGAACATGTCGCCATTCTCGATCATGGTAAGCCGGTTGTTGCCGGATACCTCCCTGACATCAAAGCGAGCTACGGAAAAACTCGGGTCCTCTTAAAGACCGATGCACCACCTCTTTTATGGGATAGTTTACCGGGGATCCTCCAAGTCGAGTCGGATAATAACGGGTATGTCGTCCAAGTCTCTTCAAAAGAAACCGCTGATCAACTTCTTCAACATATCGTCAGCGAAGGACATCACGTCGATCGTTTCGTCTGGGATCAATTATCTCTACAGGATATCTTCATCGAGGAGGTCGGCAAACGTTATGAATCGTAAATTCCTGACTTTATACCGCTTCAATCTATTGCAAAAATTGCGTGCCAAAAGCTTTTTGATTTCGACGATTCTGATGGTCCTGTTCCTCGTCGGCTTCGGCAACATCGAAAGGATTCTTGACTGGTTCTCCGGTGACGATCCGAAAGTCGCTCTCGTCAGTGAACTATCAACCGATCTTCGTCCTGCCTTGAAGAAGGCTGGTGTCACCTCGGACATCACGACAAAGGACTATACGATCGCAGAAGCGCGCAAAGCGGTCGATCGGGGAACGTTTGACGTCGTAGCGATCGTCCAGGATTCGTATGACGTGACGCTCGTCAGCGCTAGTCCTGAATCCACATTACAGACACAAGTCGCGACGGTCGTCCAACAAGTCCGCGATCAAGCTGTTATCACGGATGCGAAGATTGACCCGAACGTCCTTGCGTCACTTGCTAAGCCTGTTCCCGTCAAACAAGAATTGACGTCGACTGGCGGAAAAAGTGAGGACGAACTCTTCGCCGCCTCCGCGCTCGTTTATGTATTACTGTTCTTGATGTACTTCACGATAGCACTTTACGGTGGGATGATCGTCACGGAAATCGCGAATGAAAAATCATCACGCGTCATGGAGTTACTGATTTCTGCAGCCAGCCCGATTCAGCATATGCTGGCGAAGATTCTCTCGATCGCAACCGTCAGTCTCGTGCAATTGTCGATTCTCGTCGGTGTCGGTTACTATAGCGCACGGAGCAGTAGTTTATTCAATCAGTTATCACTCGATTCGTTGAGTGTCCGGACGATCATTTATCTATTCGTCTTCTTCCTGCTCGGATACTTCCTGTACGCGACGCTCCTCGCGGCACTTGGTTCGCTCGTCAGTCGGGTCGAGGATGCGCAGCAAGTGACGTTACCAGTCATCTTGTTGATTGTTGCTGCCTTCTTGATTTCAATGTTCAGTCTGAATGCACCAACGAACCAAGCTGTCGTCGTCCTGTCATTCGTGCCATTCTTTACACCGATGGTCATGTTCCTGCGCGTCATGTTGACCGATGTCCCGGTATGGCAAGTGTCGATTTCCCTCATTTTGATGCTGATCAGCATCGTACTTGCCTTGTTCATCGGGACGAAGTTCTACCGTGGTGGGGTTCTGTTCTATGGATCGAATCCACTTAAACAACTCCGCCGGATCTTGAGTGGTCGCCGGTAACAGTTTACAAGACGAATCGTTTCAGCTATCGTTAGGTGAGAAAAAGCCTTTAGGAGGAACTACGTTATGCGGTCTCGTTTTTGGGCAGCGATCCTTTTCACAGCTGCTGCCATGGTCTCGTCACTTGTCATGTTCACGAAATTCCCGCAGGCGAGTGCGACATGGGAACTCGTCCTTGCTTACGGTGGGATGACGTTCGTCGCCAGTCTATTTTGTTGGTCCTTCGTTGCAGTACGCCGTCAGTCTTCGCGCTTATACGGAAGCTGGGTTGGTGTCTTCATCGCTGGATTGACGGTTTTACTTGTCTGTATCGCACGTTTCGTCTTGCGCGGTGATATGATGATGATTTTCAAATGGCAAGCGATGCTCGGTAGCTTAACCCTCAATTTCGGCTATGTCGGTTGGGTACTCGTCATCGCGAATGCGATCATTGGATTCATCATCGGTCGGACACGTATTAAAAATCAACGTTTACGTCAGATGTCACAAAACAATACACGTTAAAAAAAGTCGCTGTCTTCTGAACGTCAATCAGAAGACAGCGACTTTTTTATTTTCGATGATAACGTGAGCGACTTTTTCGGTCACTATAATCCGCATAATAAGTCGAACTTGATAAAGAGATCCCGTCCGTCATGCGGTCGAGGTACTCATCGAGCTGCATCATCGAAGGCAGTTTATCTTCAAACAGCTCATACGTCTCTTCTGCTTGATCGCGTCGTAACTCTCCGGCTTCCATCACAGCATCGACCAATTCATGAAAGATACGCTGCTCGGTTGCGCTCATCGTCTGTTCGATACGTTTGACGTCTTCGTCGTACATCAGGTCAAACAAGCGCATTCGCTCTTCAAGCTGTTCTTCGACCCATGTCCCGTCTTGTCCGAGCGTCTGTTCATAAGCAAGCTTCATCTCTTCCAGTGGCGTCTTCTGTTGCATGATGAACTTCAATGATTCTCCTGTCCAGATATGACGGGCCAAGTAACTCGCATCGATGTTCAAAGCATCAGCCAGTGCCTCGATGTACGCTTTTGTTGGATAAACTTCGCTGAGTTCCGTTCGACGAATGAAGTACGGTGCGACACCGAGTCGTTCTGCCAACTGCTCGATCGTAATCCCGGCACGCTCTCGTAAAATTCGAATCCGGTCACCGTAACCTCGATATGGTGAATGGTCTAGCATACGTTTCCCTCCCTTGTTCCTATGGTATCATCATACCCTTGAATTCGGTGTTGGATACATCGAACTTTCGGATGATTTCCGGAACAGATGACGCGGGTACCGTAGCCAAATCGGTAAGACACTCAGGAAGTACCCGACGGTGACGATACTGATCCAAAATACAGCGAGATTAAGAAAAGGCTTCATTTCCAGTCCTGCCTGTGTCACGACGACTTGGAACAACAAAAAGGCATGAAAAACAGAAATCAGATACGGAATGAGTAAGACCGCACCATATTTCATAAGTAAGTAACGACGGATGTTTCTGGATCCAAATCCGAGCGCAAACAATGTCTTCATCCGTTTTTGTTCCTGCTCTGCCGTCATCTGCATCCATACATGCAGGAAACTCGCATTGATGACGAACAACCAGATTGTCAGAAGGATGACGACGAACGTGACGAGTCGTACGATCCGGATCCCGTCGATCTCGTCTTCCGTCTCATTAATTAACTGATAGGGAACCGGCTGCTTCTCATCCAGCTTGGCTGCGGACTGAATGTTGCGAACGATCTTCATCCACTGCTTCCAGTCCCTCGTTCCATAATCATGATAGGCTGGCGTATCGAAGACGACGATTTGCCGAACAGGTTGTTTAAGTGTCGGGAAAACGGCATCGCTGACGACGAATATCGTCTCGATTTGATAGTTATAGCCGAACACTAAATCATGGGAAGACGGCGAGAGCAGCTTAAACCCTTCTTGTTTCATCGCCTGCTCCGCTTTTTTCATCGTCGGTGTATTCTCTTCGAGTTGCACCGGTCGCGCAGGTACGAAGAAACTCTGTCGACCGTTCGCCGTCCGCTCCTCAAGGTGCAATTGACGCATCATCTTGTTGTAGGCAGAAATCGGTAAAAAGATACGCTTTCCTTCTGCTTTCACTTCAATATCTTGCTGATAGCGATCCGGAAATGCGTCCGTCATCGTCTGTTTAATATCTTTCAATCGCTTCGTCGGCTGAGCGGATTCTTCATAATAGACGAGTCCAAATTGATTTTGGGACGAGAGATCGAGTCCAATCAATTGAAACAAGAAGACAAGTCCGACTGCCGTCAGTGCACATGACGTCAAAATCGTCCCGAGTGCAATCAGCGTACTATTCGTTCGTAACTGATTGGCGATTTCCGAAACGATCAGCTTCCGAAGAGACAACCGACATGGACGATATAGCTGGATCAACCACGGTAAGATATAGCGACAAATGAAAAAGGAACCGATGAAGATGACAAGCGGGAATAACATATAAAATCCATACATTCGAACGAACGCGAGGACATATCCGTAAATCAAGAGCAATAAAGCGAGGACTTGTGTCAGAATCCAAACTCTTCTTCGAAAAAGTGAACGGGAACGGACCGGTCGATCCGGACGAAAACGGTAAATCGCCAGAACGGTCGCGATCAGTAAAACAAGGAAGGCGCCACCAATCAAGGCAAGAATCGCATAAAACGACAGCTCAAACTCGATCGGTGGCAAGAACATAATTTTGACGACAGAAAGTAACAGCATCTTCGTCAAGACATTTCCAAGTATCATCCCTGCCGTGATCGCTAATCCGCCAACGATCAGAACCTCAATCAAAAAATACTTCAAGAAGTGCGATAATCCACTACCGAGCGTCCGCATCGTCCGGAGATCGTTCTTCCGGTGCTCAAGCATCGTGTATGTCGTCGAATAGATGAACAGGATACTAAAAAATAGGATGATCAGTTCTGCGATGAAGACGAACAAGATCGTCATCTCGATGACTTGGTTCAATTGGCTGAGTATCTTGGCGACGTTTTGAAACGATCCGTTCGTCAGCAAGTTCCAGTAACTCGTCACGATCGTCATCGCGATGATGATCGTCAAGGCATACCCATAGTACAACCGCTGGTAGCGCCGGATATTACGTAGGGCGTATTGCAGATAATTGATGCTCATCCCCTCCTAACAACGATAACGACTCAATGACACGTTGAAAGAAGATCCGTCGTGGCTCATCACGGAATAACTCGGTTTGCACGCTACCGTCCTTTAAAAACAAGACATGATTACAATACGAAGCGACTTGCGGATCATGCGTCACGATGACCATCGTCATCCCCGTCGCGTTCAGTTCTGCTAATACATCCATGACATGTTTTGTCGCTTGAAAATCAAGTGCTCCGGTCGGTTCGTCCGCAAGTATCAGACGCGGCGTATGAATCAAGGCGCGACCGATCGCTGTTCGCTGCCGTTGTCCACCACTTACTTCGTCCACCTGCTTATCGAGCAAATCATCAATCTGAAGGCGACGAGCCAACTGCTCCATCTCTTCACGCGCCAGTTTTGCTTTTTTCCCAGACAACATCAATGGAACGAGCATGTTCTCACCGAGCGTCAAGGAGTCGAGTAAGTTGAATTCCTGAAAGATGATCCCAAGTGTCTCGCGTCGGAAGCGTGTCATCTCTTTTCGCTTAAACGTCGCTGTATCGACGCCATCAATCAGAATCGATCCCCAACTTGGCTCGTCGAGTGTCGCAAGCAAGTTGATCAGTGTCGATTTGCCACTACCGGACGGTCCCATGACTGCGACCATCTCGCCTTCTTCAACTCGGAAGTTCACATCCGTCAACGGCTGTTCCGTCACCTTTCCGGGATAGACCTTTCCTAATTGTTTCACCTCAATCATGTGCGCGACCTCCTACTAAACGAATCCGACATGTCGTCCCGATGCCTTCCTCACTCTCAAGTTCAATCTCATGTCCGAGTTTCATCGAGACCTGCTGGACGAAATACAGTCCCATTCCGGTCGATTCCCCGTAACGTCGCCCATTCTCACCGGTAAAGAACGCATTAAAGACGCGTGGGACATCTCGTCTTGGAATCCCGACGCCGTCGTCTCGAATCGACAAAACGACCTGTCCATTTATCTCCTTCGCCTTCAGGACGACTTCTCTGCCATGCCCTGTCGTATATTTGATTGCATTCGTCACAAGCTGTAAGACGAGGAATCGAAACCACTTCGCATCCGTATAGACGTACATATCCTCCGCGATATCGAGTTTCGGAAAGACCTGATTTTTGACAAATAGTCGTTTTTCCTGGTTTATGATGCCGGTAATAAGTGGCTTTAAGGATAACCGCTCTGCCTTCAGGTCCGTCTCAATCGCTTCTAGACGTGAGGAATAGAGCATCTGATCAAGTCCACTGCGCAGCCGATCGACCTCTTGGCGCAAATCTGCTTGATAGTGTTCCCCCGGATGTTCGAGAATCAGTTCGATGACGGATAACGGCGTCTTCATCTGATGAATCCACTGGTCGACATACCGATGCCGCTCTTTTTCCTTCCGTCGTTCGGCGAATAGACTGTTCCGAAACAGTGTCTGTTGCCGCTCTAAAAATTGTTCGACAGCGACGGAAATCGGTTCTTCACTATCACTGCGAATCGGTTCTGCGACCGACTGGACAGGCTGTTGCATCCGTCGCAGCAACGGGAGCATGCTGAAGAAACGATAACTGAGATAGATCAGAAGACCGATGCTGTTCAAGAGCACGATATAAAAGAAGGCTGCTGGTCGGTAGAGATCATAGAGCCATAAGACCGTGTATAAAATCAGCATCTGTCCGACGAAGAACAGAATGCCTGGGATCGTATGTCGTAAAAAGAGCTTCATGATTCAAGAACCAGTTTATAGCCGACACCCCGAACCGTCTCAAGACCGGCGACACCAATCTCGGCAAGTCGTTTGCGGACACGGGTGATGTTAACGTTCAACGTATTCTCGTCGACAAATGCTTCGTCATCCCAAATCCGTTCGAGCAGATCGCCCCGACTGACGATCCGGGGACTTGCCGTCAGCAGCATCTCAAGAATCAGCCCTTCTTTTTTCGACAGCTCGATCGACTGCTCGCCGTACTCGACGATATAACGATCCAAGTACAGCGTGACTCCTTCTTTTGTCACGGTCCGCTCATCTGTTTCGTTCGAGAGCGTGCCATACGCTCGGCGAATCTGACTTTTGATTTTCGCGATGACGACCGCTCCTTGAAACGGTTTGACGATGTAATCATCAGCACCGTATTCGAGTGCCATGACTTGATCCATCTCCCCGACGCGCGCCGAGATGAAGAGGATCGGTGCCCTAGTCTTCATCCGTAATTGGCGGCACCAATAGAAACCGTCGAACTTCGGTAAATTGACGTCTAACAGAATGACATCGGGATTCGTTTCCTCGTACGTCGAAACGACATCCCCTCGTCCATCCTCGACGACGACCTTAAAATCATACCGTTCAAGTAGTTCCTTTAATAATGTCGCAATCTTCACATCATCTTCGACTAATAAAATCGTATGCATCGTTCACGTCAACTCCTTCTATTCCTATCATAACGAACTCAAAAAGGACTGGAAACGATTATTCCGTTTCCAGTTCTGTATATCCCTATTTAGTTCATCACGTGACGATGCGGCGATACGCACGAACCGTGACGATATAGTAAATCAGATAGACGATCGTGTAGCAAATGATCGCAAGCAACGTCGGGCGAACGATATTGTAGTTCAACAGTTTCTGCAGAACTTGCATCGCAACTAAACTATGAACGAGTCCGAGCACATACGGTAAGGAGAAGACGAATCCGACAAGGCGACGGATGATGCCCGTCTGTTCCTTTTCATCGACACCGATCTTCTGGATGATCGCAAAGCGTTGTTTCGATTCTTCTGCTTCCGCGAGCATCTTGAAGTAGATGATTGAACCCGTCGCAAGCAAGAAGACGAGTCCGAGGAAGCCGGCAGCAAATGCGAGCAAACCAGTCGTTGCCGTCGTCATCGCATAGACCGGATAGTACGCTGCCATCTCCGTATCCGCTTGTTTTCCATACAGTTGCGTCAATTGCTTCATCAATCCATCGTCGTGACGTTCATCCGAGAACTGATAATTCGTTAGCGTGAAACCTTTTTCCGGCATCTTCGCGAACGCATCATCGTTTACGACGAAGGCGAGCCGCTGTTTCTCATAAAGTTGAGCGATCGGTAGATTCGTCGCAGCGGTGATGCGAAAGGACTCATAAACGTCCTTAATCTTGACACCGACGGGTGATTTGACTTTCATCTTCAACAAATCGTTTCCTTTGAATGTCTCAAGAACGATCGCTTCGCCTTGTTTTGGTTCTTTGATGACCGTTTTCCCATTCGCTTTCGCAAGCTTGACGTAGTCTGAATAGTTGACGTAGCTGAATTGACCGGGCTGATCTTCATACGCATACGTCGCGTAGTAACGTGTAAACGTCAGAGGATTTGGCAGATCGGTCATCTGATGATCGACGTTCTTGACGTTAACCATTGTCCGGCTTTCAATTTTTTGGTCGGACTTCGCAATCAGCTGTTCTGCTTCTGCTTGTTTACTCGCAATCGATAGACTATACGGAACTTGTTCCTCGACGGTCTGATCGATGAAGTAATAGATCGACGTCGCCGTACCGACCGTCGTCAATGTCACGGCAGTAATGACTGTGATCGTCGATAGCATGACGGCATTCGATTTGATTCGTGACAGCAATTGTCCGTGCAGAATCAAATTCGTTCCCTTGAAGTGGCGCGCTTGATTACTTAAGAGGCGTAATAAGAAGATCGTGAAGTAACTCATTGTTCCGAACGTCCCGAGAATGACACAGAGCATCAAGAGCGGTGCGACGATCGTAAAGTGATCCATCAACGGTTGTCCCGTCAAATAGTAACCGACACCAATCAAGATGACCGAGAGGACAGCTAGGATTGGATGGACTTTCGGAAGCGATTCCGCTTGTTGCTCTGCCTTGAACAGCTCGATCAATGTAAAACGATAGATCGTCCGAGCAGAGCGTAAGGCGATGATCAGGAAGATTAAAAGGAAAACACCAATCGTCTGTATAACCGAAGCTCCGCTGATCGTAAAGGTTGCATCGACTTGCATCGCCATGACAGAAGCAAGGAGTTGCACAAAATATTTCGAAGCAACGGTACCAATCGCGATTCCGAGGATCAGACCGATCACCCCATATCCCATCGTCTCAAGGAAAATCAATCGGGCAATCTGTCCTCGCTCTAGACCGAGCAACGCATAGAGTCCGATTTCCTTCTTACGACGGCGTAAGAAGAAGTCACTCGAATACCAAATGAAGATGGCGGAGAAGAGCGCTAGAATGACGCTTGCCCCGGTAAAGACCGTTCCGAGTTTTCCGTACAATTCGTTCGCCTGAAGCATCGCTTCATTGGAGCGAATCGCGAGGAATGTGTAGTATATGAGAATTGCGAACGTGACCGCACCGAGGTACATCACATTTTGACGCATGTTCTTTAGATTTTGAAATGCCAGTTTAGACAAGCTCACGGACGGCACCTCCGAGTTCGCGCTGGACTTCCATGATTTGCTCGAAGAATTCCTTCTGTGAACCGAAACGATGCACTTCCTTGAACAGCTCTCCGTCCTTGACGAACAGAATCCGTTCCGCATACGACGCCGTCATCGGGTCATGCGTTACCATCAAGATCGTCGCACCTTCATTGTTGAGCGCTTGCATTGCTTCAAGCAATCCTGTCGCCGACTTCGAGTCAAGCGCACCGGTCGGCTCATCCGCTAAGATGAGCGAAGGATCATGAATGATGGCACGAGCGGCAGCCGTCCGCTGTTTTTGTCCACCGGATAGTTCGACTGGACGCTTATCGAGTAAATCATGGATACCGAGCTGATGCGCCACACGATCGACACGTTCTAAGATCATCTTTTTATCGACGTTTGCGAGTGATAACGGTAAGGCGATGTTTTCCCGGACCGTCATCGTATCGAGGAGATTGAAGTCTTGGAAGATGAAGCCGAGTTGTTCCCGACGAAAACGGGCTAATTGTTTTTCCTTCATCGCCGTCACATCTGATCCATTGATCAAGATCGTTCCGCTCGTCGGCTGATCAATCGTCGACAATAAGTTGAGGAGTGTTGATTTTCCGGCACCCGATGGTCCCATGATACTGACGAACTCTCCTTCGTTGACGCTAATCGTCGTCGGACGAAGTGCTTCGTGACGTGCCGTCTTCGTTTGATAGGTTTTTGAGATCTGTTGTGCTTGTAAGATTGCTTTCATTGTATTACCTCCTGTGTTTGATTCGTTACACTCAGTTTAGTCCTTCCATGCTTTTCTCAAAATGGACTTTGCTTTCACTTCTCTTACAAAACGGTAAGACAAGGATGGAGACATCAAAAAAGCCCCCATCCGTAAGGGATGGAGGCATGTCGTATCTTATTTGTGTGTTGCTTTGAAGAGCTCAGTGTCTCCTGCGACAACAGAAGTTCCTTCAGCCGGTACAGCTGAAAGCGTGAATTGATCGTGGTTCGTCACGATGATCGGTGTGATCGTCGATGGTGCATTCGCACGAATGTAATCCAAATCGAACTCGACAAGGACATCTCCTGCTTTGACTTTGTCACCTGACTGGACATGAGCCGTGAAGCCTTCACCTTTGAGGTTAACTGTATCCAGACCAACGTGGATCAAGAGTTCAAGTCCATCTTCACCTTTTAGACCGATTGCGTGTTTTGTTGGGAAGATCGTTTCGACCGTTGCGTCGATCGGCGAGACGACTTTACCTTCTGTCGGCTCGATCGCGACACCGTCGCCCATCATTTTTTGAGAGAAAACTTGATCGGGTACGTTCTCGATGTTGACGATTTTACCTGTAAGCGCAGAAGCGATTTTCGCGTTTCCTGCGTCGTTACCACCAAACAATTTTTTTAAGAATCCCATGATACTATCCCTCTACTTTCTCGATCGTTTTTCTTCCATTCGGAAGTTTCGATTTTTTCTAGGAGTAAGCTGTCAGACAGCTCGCTCACGTTCTCACAAAAAGCATACGTTTGTCCCTCTAGTTTTGCAAGTATTTTTGTGTGATAATAGTTAGAAATCATAAGGAGGCGCTTACATGTTACCATTTTCAGAAATTACATATGTCCGTCCAGATCTCGCCTTGCTTGAAACATCTATGAATCAAGCAATCGCTCGATTGACGGCAACCACACAGGTAGATGAAGCAAACGCAGCCATCACTGAGATTAATACCCTCAGAAATCAATTTGAAACGGCAAGCCAGCTCGTTGAGATTCGCCATACGATTGATACACGCGATACGTTCTATGAGACGGAACAAGGGTTCTTCGATGAAGCGAGCGCAATCTACCAAGGACATGTCTCAAGCTATTACCAAGCGTTGACGACGCATCCACTTCGGAGCGAACTCGAACAAACGCACGGAAAACAATTATTCTTGATCGCAGAAGCGAGCCTAAAGACGTTTTCGGAAGAGATCATTCCCAAGCTCCAAGAAGAGAATCGTCTCTCGAGTGAGTATACGAAACTGATGTCTGCTGCTCAAATCGAGTTTGATGGCAAGACGCTCAACTTATCGCAGTTCGGTCCGTATCTCCAGTCACCAGACCGCTCCGTCCGTAAAGCGGCTTCTGAGGCACGCTATGGCTACTTACAAGAGCAAGGGGAAGCAATCGATACGATCTACGATAAACTCGTCCGTATCCGGACAGACATCGCGAAAACACTCGGCTTCCCATCATTCGTCGAGCTCGGATACGCACGGATGCTCCGCGTCGATTATAACCAATCGATGGTCGAACAGTACCGCGAACAAATCCGCGAGACGATCGTCCCACTCGCGACACAACTTAAAGAACGTCAGCAACGACGTATCGGTGTCGATCAGTTGTATTACTACGATGAAGGATTTGCCTTCAAGTCTGGAAATGCGACACCTCAAGGTGAAGAGTCATTCATCATCGAAGGCGGCAAAAAGATGTATGCTGAAATGTCACCGGAGACGAACGAGTTCTTTAACTACATGCTCGATCGGGAAGCGCTCGACTTGACGGCGAAGCCTGGGAAAGCCGGTGGTGGGTATTGTACCTACATCGCAGACGAAAAACTCCCGTTCATTTTCTCGAACTTCAACGGAACGGCAGGCGACATCGATGTTCTGACTCACGAAGTCGGACACGCCTTCCAAGTCTATGAGAGCCGTCACCTGACTGCTCCAGAGAGTGCTTTCCCAACGTATGAAGCGTGCGAGATCCATTCAATGTCAATGGAGTTCTTCGCTTATCCGTGGATGGAAGAGTTCTTCGGTGAAGAGACAGCGAAATACAAGTTCAACCACCTCGCAGGAAGCGTCACGTTCCTTCCGTATGGTGTAGCGATCGATGAGTTCCAACACGTCATCTACAACCAACCGGAATTGACACCTGCTGAGCGTCGCGAAGCATGGCGGACGATCGAGAAGAAATACTTACCGCATCGTGATTACGAAGCGAACGATTACCTCGATTCAGGCGCATGGTGGCATCAGCAAGGACATGTCTTCGGAAGTCCGTTCTACTATATCGATTACACGCTCGCTCAAGTCTGTGCCTTCCAGTTCTATGCATGGATGGAACAGGACCGGGAAGCGGCTTGGAAGTCGTATCTCGATCTCTGTCGTGCCGGTGGATCGGAAAGCTTTCTTACGCTCGTCGAACGTGCTGGGTTGAAGTCTCCGTTCGCACCAGGTACGGTCGAGGCAGCAGTTGCACCGGTCAAAGCGTATCTCGAACAAGCGGACGACCTCGTACTCGATCGCGTCTAATTATTCGATTCCCTCAATTTATCCATTGAAAAAGGTGAGTTTCCGGACGGAAACTCACCTTTTTTATTTTAAGAGACCTCAATCTTTAGACTGTAACTAGTGATTCATTCAGATAAAAGCGTTTCATGATACTTTCCGTACCAGACGCGGAACTCGTCTGCCGGGATTGGTCTTGAATAATAAAAACCCTGTGCATACTCGCAATCCAGCTGTTGCAGATGATTCGCCTGCTCCAGTTCCTCGATGCCTTCGGCGACAACATCATATTTCAATGTATGCGCCAGTTTAATGATTGTCTCGATGAGCGGTGCGTTCGAACAGGCATCCGGACCGCTGATGAACGAGCGATCGATTTTTAGACGCTGAATAGGCAATCGACTCAAGTAGGACAAAGACGAATAACCAGTACCAAAGTCATCGATCGCAAGACGATAACCCATTTGGTGTAACGTCTGAAGCGCCTCGAAGACACGTCCGTCCGAAAAGACACCGAAAGATTCCGTGATTTCGAGTTCCATCCGATCTTCAATTCCAGGATGAATTTCTCGGACGCCTGTCAGGTAATCAACGATGCGCCCTGAAACGAGTTCTTTCACCGATAAGTTAGCAGAGACGCGAAGCGATCCGAGCTCCGTTTCTTTCCACGCCTCTACTTGGCGAACCGTTTCAGCGACGACCCACATCCCAATTTCTTCGATGAGCATCGATCGCTCGGCAATCGGAATGAAAACTGCCGGACTGATCATTCCACGTTCTGGATGGAACCAGCGCAAGAGCGCCTCACAACCATCTACCTGCCGTGTCGCAAGGTTGATTTGCGGTTGGTAGAACAATTGTAACTCGTTCTTTTCAATCGCATCCCGTAATTCCCCTTCTAATACGACGGATTCGAGATACTCCGCGCTCATCCAAGGTTCGAACCAGACCGGTCCACCTTCCACCTGTTGTTTCGCATGCTGCATCGCGATATCGACTGAAGATAATAAGGAAGTGACGGCTATCGCATCATCCGGATAGCGGACCATACTCATACTGATGTTGACATTGACATACTCTCCATTGATTTCATAGACGTGTTCAATGACTTGCTTTAATTTCTCGTAATCGACGATATCCTGTTGTGCGACTAATACAGCGAATTCATCTCCACCAATACGTGCTGCTTGTCCCGTTCCAATGAAATGATGCTTGAGGCGGTTAGCGAGATCCTTCAGGATTTGATCGCCTGCACCATGTCCATAGATATCATTGATTCGTCGAAACTGCCGGACACTGATCGTGACGAGTTCACCGGGTTGTGGCGCCTTCAATGCATCTGTCATCTTCTGTTCAAAGCCGTTTCGATTCAATAGACCCGTTAACATATCAAATAGCGCGAGCTGTGTGATCCGCGCTTCTCGTTGGAATTGATCCGTCTCATCATGACAAGACAAATACAGGGCAACACCCGTTTCATCCTCTTTTTTCGGAACATGGATGATATTGACCGACATGTTCAAAATCGATTCATCAAAAAGCATTTTACAGCGAATCGTCTGACTGTGCCCATCGATTGCTTGACGTAACGCTCGCCGCATCCGATTGAGATCTGCCGGATGAATCAATTCCTCGATCGTCCAGTCCGATGTCGCTTGTGTCAATTGTCGAAAACGTTCATTTCCACTTAGAATCGTATAATCCGAGGAAAGCGCGAGAATCGGATCTGTATTTTGTGAAAAGAGAGATTCGATTTCTGCTTTCTTTTGCTTGATTTCTTTTGTCTTCGCATCATTATGATCGAGGAGTCCAGCGATGATTGCCGTCATCGTCCGAAACGCTTGAACGACTGGCTTGAAATCATTTCTTTCATGTACATGATATCCGGATTGTCGTCGATCTTCCGCAAACGTATTCGCCTCATTTTGGAGTAAGGAGATATCCTTCCGAAAAGCACGTAACAGTAGCCAATTCAGTACTAACAATACCGTAATCACAAGACTGATTGCCGCAAACAGCAACCAAGCATTCTGAATGATTTGTGATCCACGGCTCTGCATTTCTGTTTGCACCTGCTTTAGCTTTTGATCGTATATCCGATACATGCTGGCTTCATAGTTTTTAGATGTCTTTGCCAACTTGGCATACACCGGATCATCTGATGCCTTCAATAGATCATCCAATGTCTCCGTATAATTTTGCATCTGGCTTCTCATGTTGGCAAGATTTTGCCTTCCTGTATCATCTTGTAACGAAACCACTTCATACAATGCATTCATGAGTGCTTGTTGTCGAATCGGCAAGTCGGTTCGCATTTGTTGGATGCGCAAACGATCAATCGAGCTGATGTCTGAATCTTGGCGTGCATCCCGGAGAATTTGCGCCGCTTTTCCTAGCTGTTCCTCCATCATGATGAGATGTGAAAAAACATCATAGTACGAACCGGTCTCCTTACTTAAGACAAGTTGATTAAAGATGACTTCGCTCTTGAAATTCGTAGACGTCGTAAAGAAACGACGATTGGAATCATACCCTTGACGCTCCAATTTCGTAATTTCTTCTAACAGCTCTTGACGCGCTGGTCCAGTCGCTTGATCTTGCTTCAATTGATCATGCAAACGCAAGAGGGAGGTTTCCGCCTGTTTCGCCGCGTTAGCTCCGTCTACCTGATCATCTAAGGAAGCTAGATAATATGTAGTGAGATCACGCGTCGCATGATTTGCTGGGATCACGATGTCGATCGCTTGTGCTGCCTGCTCGAAACGTGTCCCTTCTTCGAGTGTTTTGTTCAAATGATGCAAGGCAACGATAATCGCAAGTAAACCGATGATCGCAATCATCCACGAGAACGTTTTATAGTAGGATCGTCTTCGAAACACTTCTTCGATGAAGACTGGTGATAAACGTCGCAACACATCGTCCTCCCCAAAATGTCATTATGCTTCTATATCGTCTCGTTTATAAGTTTCGTGAAGTCGATTTAAGTCAATAAAAAGCACTTCTTCCCACATTCCGTGAAAATAAGTGCTTTTAATACTAGTTTTATACGTTTTTTTAGTAACTGACGTTTTCACGCGCTACTTTCTTAGCGAAATAATCGATGATATCTCGCCGACGAATGATTCCGATGAAGTGCTTCCCGTCATCGATGACCGGAACGAAGTTTTGATCCGTGATGACCTCGATCATCTCTTCCATTTGTGCTGTGATCGAGACCGGTTTATAACGAACGCGTTGTTTGATATCTGTTAGACGTGTTTGTAAGACATGATCGTAGTCCGCATGTTCAAGATTCGCTTCAAGCGCCCACAGCACATCTCCCTCCGTCAATGTACCAGCGTATTTCCCTTTATTATCGACGAGTGGAACGGATGTAAAACGATGATGTTTCATCTTTTCCAATGCTTGTCTGACCGTCGACTCAGGATCTAGGTATTTCACCTCATCTTTTGGTAGTAAGAAAAAAGCAATATTCATTTCTGTTCCTCCCTAGCCACTCTGTGACACCTTCTTCATTTTATCACGAAGCCTCCTTGGATTCATTTCTCAAATGATGAAAATCTCTACATAATTCCTTCATATTTACCCGTACCCTTCCGATAGTCTGAATAGACAGATTTTAAAGACTATTTAGGATAGGAGAATTCATAATGCGCCTCCCGATCACTCGTCGTTTGTTCATCGGGCTTATTTTGTTGCCCGCTCTTACTCTCGGTGTCTCCACTTGGTTTTCGTATGACCAAACAAGCCGAACTGTCGATCAACTGGTCGACTCTACATCTCAAACTGCTTTGAAACAACTCGAACAATCGTTTTCCCGCATCATCGATGATACTAAAAAAGATACGACACTCCTTGCCGGACTCCCTTCCAACCGTGAAGACGGTATCCTACCGAATTACATAGATACAACCAAACAACCCAATGCTTCAGAGGCTCCTTCTCAAAAAGCGACAGATATCTACAACGTCCTTGAGAAATATGGCTCCTCAAAAATCGAAAATTCATTTATCCAATACGCTGATACGAAAGGCGGCTATCTTAACTGGCCCAAACAAGACGTCGCACCTGGATACGATCCTCGAAAAGAGATCTGGTACAAACAAGCGCTGGAGAATTCAAGCACTGTCGCCATGAGCGAGCCCTACTATGATAGCGCGACGAAATTATCCATTATCGGTTTCTCTAAAGCGACACTGGATGCTCAAGCGAACATTAAAGGTGTATTGTCTGTTTATAAAAGCATCAATCGTCTGGCTGAAGACATGAAACGGATTGAAATCGGACAAAAAGGATTCGTTTTCAGCTACACACAAGACGGTAAGGTCGTCACGCACCCGAATCGAAATTATTTCTTCAAAAAAATCAATCAACTACGCGAAGACGGAAAAGCATACTTCTCCGCTCCGAAGTCCATGTTAGAGCAAGAATCCGGTACGAAGATCATGGAGGTCGCCGGAAAAAAATCGGTCGTCATTTGGCAAACTTCTTCGAAAACAGGATTCAAGCTAGCCGTCGTACTGGATTATGCTTCCTTGTATGCGCCTAAAGAAGCCATGCTCAATCAGTCGTTGATTAATTTCGTCGTTGCGATCGCCCTCGCGACATTGATCGCTTGGTTAATCGGGCGTTCGATCAATCGCCCGTTGTCGATGCTCCGTCGTGAAGCATTAGCGATTGCATCAGGTGATTTGCGAACACAGCATCGTCCTAAACGATTCATCCGGGATGAATTAACGGACCTCAGTACGAACTTCGATGCGATGCGCGCGCGCTTGCGACAAACGATTCTAGCGATGACTACATCTGCTACGACGGTTCGCGATGCGTCAGAAGAGCTCTCAACCAACGCTACTCATGTACAAAAGGCTTCACGTCATATCGGACAGACGATGGAAGAAATCGCTGCTGCTGGTGAAACCCAAACGAAACAAGCCGAACGTTCTTCCCATGCAGTGTACGGTGTCAAGGAGCGTTCTACAGCAATGCAGCAGGTCGCGTCCACGACTCTTTCTGAAGTCGCTTCTGTCGCTTCCGCGGCGACAAGAGGGAGTAATGTAACGAAACAGACGATTTCTGATCTATTGAATCATTCGGACTCATTGGAAAAAGAAATCGAGAACACTTCTGATTTCTTGGGCAAACGTTCTGATGAGATTGGAAAGATCCTCGGAACGTTACAAGCCATCTCGAGTCAGACGAATTTACTTGCCCTCAACGCAGCAATCGAAGCCGCACGTGTCGGTGAACAAGGGCGCGGATTCGCTGTCGTCGCGAGTGAGGTAAGAAAACTGGCCGAGGAGAGCGACGAATCCGCTAAACAAATCAAGCAGCTCCTCGATAATATTCAACAAGAAACACATACTGCCATGAGTGCGATGCACCATGTCATGAGTGATTTGAAGCTGTCTCTTGAGTCTGTCAAAACGACAGGAGATGACTTCGAGCGTATCGCAGGATCCGTACATCATGTCTCAAATCGAACAGAAGTATTGACTGGTGACATCGAGGCGCTGACACTTGCTACGGAAGAAGTGTCCGATGCCATGGGAACCATTCTTGCTTTGACGGAGGAGAATGCAGCTGGTCTTGAGACAAGTGCTGCAAGTATTCAAGAAACGAACGCGACACTTGAATCCGTGACGACGGCAGCGGCTCACCTCGCTCATATCGCAGGTGATCTCCATGCGCTCACATTAGAATTCCAGTTAGATGAAACCGTATCTGAAGAACATTCGATCGAAGAACAAGAAGACGTCATTTCATCAGAACACGACACTAGCCATTCTTCTGACGATGCCTACGCGGAAGCCGCCAGCACCGAGTTGATGGAACACGATATCGAAACGAACAATCCTGAAGTCGAGACGGAGCACGAGGAGGAACCAACACCTGAATCCTCTCCGTCTACTACGAATCCATAAGTCTATCGATCCGAAGTCTTGAAGAAAGACTTCGGATTTTTTCATTCCCTACTCGACTATCGATTGTCGAGCACATACACTAGATACAATCGATGTATCATTCGAAAGGAGTCGCTTCATGAATCCCTTAAGCCCCTCAGACTTGACACAAATCGCGGAACATTTGTTTGGGATGACTGGTTTTTTTATTTCCTATCAAGATCAAGAGCATGTCTCAGTCGAGTTACGTCCTTCTGCACCTAAGCATCCGGCTAATCTATTGATTGAAGATACGTGGCCAACTTTAAAAAATCATCGACCTCTACTCCATACCTTAAAAGACGGAACTGCCTATCTGTTTGTAGACGTTCCTGCCCAAGGCATGTACCGGATTGGTCCCGTTCTCTTACAGTCAGCACTTTTTCGTGCTCATATTCAAGATGAAACCTATCATCAATTTTATAAAGTTCTACCTCGAACGACGGAAAATCGTCTGATTGACTGTGCCCATCTGCTCTATCGCCTTCTACATGGTGAAGGATTGTCTTCTCGTGACATCGATCATGTTTCAGACATACAGGAAGAGGAAATTCCTTTAGTGTCTGAAGCTCCTTCACACACAGGTGTGACCGCCTATCGAAAAGCTTGGCAACGCGAGCAACAAATCATCGACTGGATTTCATCCGGACAGAGCGAACGGTTGGCGACGACCTATTCTCTTCCCGCATACGGTGAGTTCGGAACACTCGCACGTCACCAACCACTCCGAGCAGAAAAGAATCTGCTCCTAGGAACGGTTCTTCTGAGCGCGCGTGCCGCTATTCGTGGAGGACTCGAACCAGACGAAGCCTTTTCACTTAGTGATCGGATGATCGAGACGATCGAAGCTGCGACGAGTATTTCAGAATTGCGAAATCGTCACGTTCGGATTACGGTATCTTTCGCGGAAGCCGTCAAAGAAATACAGGCTTTGCGTCATTCGCCACACGTCCTAGCCGCCATTCGATACATTCAGCAGCATCTCTATGATCCATTATCCGTCTCATCCATTAGTCAAGCGATTCATGTATCTTCCAACTATTTATCCGTTTTATTCAAGGATGAAACGGGGTTACCGCTTGCACGGTATGTCATTCGAGAGCGGATTCGAGAAGCGAAAAGACTACTGCGGTCTTCTGACGATTCCTTGTTGACAATCTCAAACCGACTACACTTTTCCAGTCAGAGTCACTTCAGTCAGGCTTTTAAACAAATCACGGGCGAGACACCTACTCATTACAGACAAAAGACAGATTTTTAGGAACACTGCTACGTTTTTCAGATTTATGATATCCTATTCAACAGAATACTATTTTGCCGAATCGAATATTTTTCGATTCTTTCATCAAAAGGAGAGTCAACATGAATTCAATTAGCGTCATCATTCCAGTCTATCAAACCGAATCGCAAGCAAAAGCAGCGATTCAATCTGTTCTCGACCAACACGTGTCGGTTCCCGTGGAAGTCGTCGTCGTTTTTGATGGACCAAGCTCTTATATCGATGAAATCCGGTCATCCTACCCGACATGTACCATCATCGAACAGTCACATCAAGGCGTATATGCGGCTCGACGCAATGGTGTTCAAGCTGCTTCCGGAGACTATGTCATCTTTTTAGATAGTGATGATATTCTTGCTCCCCGTGCGCTTTACACATATATCAAGGCATACGAGAAGTCTCGTGGAGAAGTCATCATCGGTAAGATTTCCCCTGTCTATAATAAGAAGAAATGGTTGATGCCGATCGATGACGATCGCTACTTCTTTTACTCACGTACGAAGTTTAATTCACGTCACCTGACGACGATTCATGGATGGATGATCAAAAAGGAACTTCTTCAGACGCTTCCGACTCTAGAAACGACATGGTACGCGGATACGATCATTGCACACACGGTCATCTCGCAGTTGACGAACATCACGTCTGTCAACTATATCGTGTATGGACGGAATTCAAGAAGTACACCACTCGATGGTCAATCCTTATTCCAACTGCGTGATATCACGACACTTTCAGACATTTCCCGCATCTATGGCATGTTATCGGCAGAAACAAAAGATGAAGAAGTCCAAAAATTCCTGAACACATGGTATAAACGATTCATCTCAAAACGTGGACGGACTCTACTTGAACGGAGTGCCTCGAATACACAACAGGCAGAAGTCTTCAATCACGTCGCATACGACCTCAAACGAATGCCGATAAAGAGTAAATATCTGAAAGCTTGGTCAACGGGTTCTTACGCGATGTTCAAGTTTTACATCACGGCAGTGAAGACGAAACGTACCTTACGCACGGCTCGTCGTAAAAAAATTAAAAATGGTCTTATGCTGTATCGACTATTCCAGAAGATGCCGATCAAAGACAACCTCGTCCTCTTCGAGAGTTTCTTAGGGCGGAGTTACTCTGACAATCCGAAGGCGCTTTATCTTCATCTACAAGAAAAACACCCGGAACTCGAACTCGTTTGGATTTTCGCTCAAGAACCTTCAGACGACGTCAAGGAAGCCTGTCCGAACTGGGTGCTTCGAAACAGCTTTACGTATTATCAGTATATGGCTCGCGCGAAATATTGGATCTTTAACACGCGTCAGCCACTTAGCTTAAAGAAGCGCGAAGAGACTATTTATCTGCAAACATGGCACGGTACGCCATTAAAACGACTCGGTCTTGATATGGAAGACGTGCACATGGCCGGAACGAATGCCATCCGTTATAAGAAGAATTTCTATAACCAAGCGCAAGAATGGAACTACCTGATTTCGCCAAACGCATACTCAAGCGAAATCTTCAAGAGTGCATTCGGTTTCCAAAATACGATGCTTGAAACGGGTTATCCTCGAAATGATCTCTTGTACGCGGATAATCAAGCAGGCTTGATCAGCGAGATCAAGACAAAACTGAATATCCCAGCGGATAAAAAGATCGTTCTCTATGCACCGACATGGCGGGATGACGAGTTCATTGCACGCGGAAAATACCGATTCGACTTGCAATTGAATTTAAATGAGATGCAAGCACGCCTCGGTGACGAGTATGTCGTCCTTTTACGAATGCACTACTTGATCGCACAAAACATGGATATTAGTGGTCATGAAGGATTCGCCTATGATGTTTCCTCGTATGGTGATATCGCAGAACTCTATCTGATTAGTGACATCTTGATCACGGACTACTCTTCTGTATTCTTCGACTATGCGCACCTGCAGCGTCCGATGATTTTCTTCACATATGATTTAGAGAAATATGCGTCGACACTACGTGGATTCTATTTTGATTTCGAAGAAGTCGTTCCTGGACCACTTCTGAAGGAAACAAATCAAGTCATCGATTATATCGAACAAATCGATACGAAGTCCGTCGCTTATCAAGAAAAGTATGATCGCTTCCTCGAACGGTTCTGTAGCTTGGATGACGGTACGGCAAGTGAACGCGTTCTTGCTGAATTGTTTCCGAACACAACACACTCAACGATTGACGACGAAACAACAGATACGGAATGATAGTTATTAACATGAGAAACGGCTGAAAGGCCGCTTCTCATTTTTTTATTCCTACCAATCGATTACTAAACGTAAAGACAAAAAAGCCTCCTTCCTTAATGGAAAGAGGCATGAACGATTTAGTTACGGACGAACAAGGCAACGCTCTCGACGTGTGTCGTATGCGGGAACATATCGACCGGTGTCACTTCGACGAGTGTATAACCGAGTTCTGTCAACAGCTTCGCGTCACGCGCTTGTGTCGACGCATTACATGAGACGTAGACGATCCGCTTCGGTGCGACATCCGCAGCAGCACGTAAGAATTCTTCGTCACAGCCTTTACGGGGTGGATCGACGACGATGACGTCCGGCTGGATACCGGCTTTAACGAGATCCGGCATGACCTTCTCAGCTGCACCATACTCGAACGTCACGTTCTCGATCCCGTTCGCTTGTGCGTTCCGGCGTGCATCATCGATCGCTTGCGGTACGATCTCAATGCCGTAGACGTGCTTCGCTTGTTTTGCGAGTGACAAGGAAATCGAACCGATCCCACAGTAGGCATCGACGACTGTCTCATCACCTGTCAACTGAGCGTACTCGAGCGCTTTCGCGTAGAGTTTCTCTGTTTGCAGCGGGTTGACTTGGAAGAACGAATGCGGTGAGATCTCATATGTCAATCCAGCGATCTGATCGCGGATGACAGACGGTCCGTACAAGACGACGTTCTTTTTCCCGAGGATGACATTCGTATCATCCGGGTTGATGTTGTGCTGGATCGACGTGACGTTTGGTAACGCCTTTAAGATCCCTTCAACGATCTTATCGATCCCGCGAAGTTGTTTGACCTTCGTGACGAGCACGACCATCAACTCGTTCGTGTGATACCCATGACGTGCCATGATATGACGGATGACACCTGCTTTTTTCTTCTCGTCGTACGCTGGGACTTTTAAGTCAGCGAGGACTTTACGAACCGCTTGGACGGCTTCGTCGTTTTCTTTGTTTTGGATCAAGCAGTAGTCCATATCGATGATCCGGTGACTCCGTTTTTGATAGAAGCCAGCCATCAATTTGTTCGATTGGAAGGCAACTGGTACTTGTGCTTTGTTGCGGTAACCCCACGGATCTTCCATCCCGATCGTCTCATGGACAGGAATTTCAAGACCTGCTAGGCGCGCGAAAGCGTCACGGACACGATTGTGCTTGAACTTGAGTTCTGCATCGTATGACAAGTGCTGCAATTGGCAACCGCCACACTGGTTGTAAACCGGACAAGGCGGCTCGACACGATCGACACTCTTCGTCTTTTGACGGATGATGCGACCGAATCCGTAAGACTTCGTCGTTTTCGTGATCTTGATCTTGACCTGCTCCGTCGGTAATGCGCCCGGGATGAAGACCGTATAACCATCAATGCGCGCGACCCCTGATCCTTCATGTGTTAGGTCGACGATCTCGACGACGTGTTCATCGTTCTTTTGTACTGGAATCATGAATATCCTCCTTAAAAACCTCGCTTCACGCGAGGTTCATTTCTGCTTCTTGTAGTTGTGTATTAATCTGTTCCATCTCTTCGATCCGGAACTTTGGTGTCATGACTTCGAAATGAGAGCGAAGATTCGTCATCTCGCCTTCGCAAATGCCGCCAAATTCACCATCGATGTTCAAACTCATCTCTGATGTATTCTTCATGCGGACAAATGAGGTCGTGACATGCTCGATGCAAGGGTCCGAGAAATGATCCCCTTTTAAGGCAAGACGCATGACACGAATCAATTCGACGAGGTTACATTTCTTCAGAATGAAGAGATCAAACCGACCGTCATTAAGTGACGCGTTCGGTGACAACTTCTCGAATCCGCCGACGGAGTTCGTATTGGATGTCAAGAACAGCATGACTTCTCCTTTGAATATACCCTTTTCATGCTCCAGTTCGACATATGTCGGTCGGATTTGCGGAAGTTTCTCCATCCCTTTGACGTAGTACGCGAGCTGTCCGAGTGCCGTCTTCAGCTTCGAAGGCACTTCGTACGACAGTTCTGTCATGATGCCACCACCAGCGATGTTGATGAAGTAATGAACGCCTGCCGATCCTTCAATCTTACCGATATCGACCGGCATCGTATGTCCTGTGCAAATGACATCCATCGCCCCTTCGATCGTCAATGGAATACGCATCGCCCGACCAAAGTCATTCGTCGTTCCAACAGGTAGTACACCAAGCTTCGGACGCTTGCTATAAGCTGCCATACCGCTGATCACTTCGTTCAACGTACCATCGCCGCCTGCAGCGACGACAAGGTCAAAGTCTGCTTCGCATGCTCGTGCTGCTTCATACGTCGCATCGCCGACCGCTTTCGTCGAGTAGACAGATGTCTCATAACCCGCTGCTTCGAGTCGGTCGAGGATATACGGTAAATTTCGTTTAACCATCTCTTTCCCGGAAGTCGGGTTATAAATCACGCGCGCTCTAGGTCTCATAAGATTTTCTCCTTTTTGACTCAACCGTTCATTTGATACATAACTGTTTTATTTTACATGAACTCTCGAGACATTACAAAGCCAAAAAAGACAGCGCCCGTTTCCTCGCAGAAGTAAAGGAGGAACGGACGCTGCTCAATCAAGTACTTATTTTAATTTTTCAAGCTCTTCGTAGAAGAGTTGATCAAGGAGAGCAGGGTTCGCCATTCCTTTTGTTTTCTTCATGATTTGACCGATGACGAAGCCTTTCTTCCGGTCACGTCCACCGAGTAATTCCTCGACGACGGCGGGGTTCGCTTCGAACATCTCGACAATCAGACCACGTAATAATCCTTCATCCGAAATTTGTGCAAGACCGTTTGCTTCGACGTATGCACGTGGCTCAACACCTTCTTCGATGACCGCTGTGAAGACTTGTTTGGCGATTTTCGAAGAAATCGTGCCGCTTGCGATCAAGTCGATCATCTCTGCCAGACGAGCTGGTGTCATCTTGACTGTTTCGAACGTTTCCGTCGATTTATTCAAGTGACCTTGGATCTCACCGATCGTCCAGTTAGCTGCTGCTTTCGGCTCTGCGCCTGCTTCGAGTGTCGCCTCGAAGTACTCTGCCATCTCACGTGTGACCGTCAGTTGTTTTGCATCATATGCTGAAAGACCGAGTTCTTTTTGGTAACGCACGCGGCGGGCATCTGGAAGTTCCGGAATACCGGCACGAATCGCTTCTTTCCACTCATGATCCAGCACGAGCTTGACGAGGTCAGGCTCTGGGAAGTAACGGTAATCCGACGCCCCTTCTTTGACACGCATGAGGACGGTTTGTTTTTTCGTCTCATCGAAACGGAGTGTTTCTTGACGCATCACACCACCTGCAAGCAATAGTTTGCGGTGACGATCCTCTTCGAACTCAAGACCTTTTAAAACGTTTCCGAACGAGTTCAAGTTTTTAAGTTCTGTTTTCGTACCGAATTTCTCTTGACCGTATGGACGAACGGAGATATTACAGTCACAACGAAGTGATCCTTCTTCCATCTTGACGTCCGAGACACCTGCATATTGCAAGACTTCCTTGAGACGTTCGAGGTAGGCGACCGCATCTTTCGGTGAGCGCATGTCCGCTTCACTAACGATCTCAATCAGCGGTGCGCCTGTCCGGTTGAAGTCGACGACCGAGTGATTCGCACCCGTGTGATTCATCTTACCGGCATCTTCTTCTAGGTGAACACGTTCGATGCGGAAACGTTTCGTTTCGCCATCGACTTCCGCATCAATGTAGCCATCGAAGCCGATCGGTTGATCGAACTGTGAGATTTGATACGCTTTTGGCGTATCTGGATAGAAGTAGTTCTTCCGATCGAATTTCGTTTGATCGGCCACTTGGCAGTTGAGTGCCATGGCTGCACGCACAGCGAGTTCGACGGCTTTTTCGTTGACTTTCGGTAAGACACCCGGGTGTCCAAGACAAATCGGACACGTTTTCGTGTTCGTCTCCGCGCCGTACTCCCGCGCACAACCACAGAACATCTTCGTGTTCGTGCTCAGTTCGGCGTGGACCTCGATCCCGATGATCGTTTCAAAGTTCATGATACATTCGCTCCTTATAACTTCGGAAGCGCGAATCCACCTGTCGCAAGCTCAAACGCATGCGCAGCGCGATAGATCGTCGCCTCATCGAAATGTTTTCCAATGATTTGTAAGCCGACCGGAAGACCGTCGACGAATCCAGCTGGAACCGAGATGGCTGGGACACCTGCTAAGTTGATTGGAATCGTCAAGATGTCATTCGCATACATCGTGACCGGATCATCGAGCTGTGCACCGAGTTCGAATGCTGGTGTCGGTGCTGTTGGTCCGATGATGACGTCGTAGTTCGCGAGGACATCGTCGAAGTCTTTTTTGATCAACGTCCGAGCTTGTTGTGCTTTTTTATAGTAGGCATCGTAGTAACCTGAGCTGAGCGCGTACGTTCCGAGCATGATCCGGCGTTTGACTTCGTCTCCGAATCCTTGCGAGCGAGAATACTTGAAGACATCCTCGAGTGCGTCCGCTTCGGCACGGACCCCGTAACGAATACCGTCAAAGCGCGCGAGGTTCGAAGATGCTTCCGATGAAGCGAGTAAGTAGTACGTCGCAAGCGCATATTTCGAGTTCGGGAGTGAGACCTCATCGACTGTCGCACCGAGTGCTTCGAGTTTTTGGATTGCTTCCCGGATGTTGGCTTTGACGCCTTCACTGACACCCTCACCGAAGTATTCTTTCGGAACAGCGATCTTCAGTCCTTTGATATCGCCTGTCAACGCTTGTGTGTAATCCGTTGCCGCGACGTTCGCAGACGTCGAATCCATCTCACAGTGTCCTGCGATTGCGCTCAAGAGATAGGCGTTGTCTTCGACTGTCCGTGTTAACGGACCGATTTGGTCAAGCGACGACGCGAACGCAACGAGACCGAAGCGTGAGACGAGACCATATGTCGGTTTCAAGCCGATGACACCACAATAGGCAGCCGGTTGGCGAATCGAACCACCTGTATCCGAACCAAGGCTGAACAAGACTTCGCCTGCTGCGACAGCTGCTGCTGAACCACCCGAAGAACCACCTGGAACGTGTTGCGTATTCCATGGGTTGCGGACTGGTTTGTACGCTGAGTTCTCGTTTGAAGAACCCATCGCGAACTCATCCATGTTCAATTTTCCGATCGTGATCGCCCCTGCTTCGTGCAGACGCTCGACGACCGTCGCGTCATGTGCTGGTACGAAGTTCTCGAGGAATTTCGAACCACATGTCGTCGTCATCCCTTTCGTGACGATGTTATCCTTGACGCCGATTGGAAGACCAAACAATGGATTCGCTTCGTGTTTCGCGACATCATCCATTCGTTTCGCTTGTTCGAATGCTTCTTCATTCAATGAGAGAAACGCACCGATTTTTCCATCGACACGGTCGATTTGATCAAAGGATTCTTGGACGAGTTCAGAAACTTTGACTTCGCCATCCTGAATGAGTGTGTGTAGTGTTTTGACACCATGTTCAAAAAGTGACATCGGGTCATTTCCTCCTTATTCGAACACCGCTGGGACGCGGACTTGTCCGTCTTCCCAATCGGGTGCGAGTCGTTCTACTTCCGTACGCGGAAGTGATGGACGTACTTCGTCCTTACGTAGGACGTTCTTTAAATCGAGGACATGAGTCGTCGGTTCGACGCCTGTCGTATCGAGTTCATTTAATTGTTCGGCGAACCCGAGAATCTTCTCGAGTTGTCCTGTGAATTGTGCTACTTCTTCATCTGTCACGGCAAGGCGTGCCAAATGCGCCACGTGGCGGACTTGCTCCTCATTAATCTTTGCCATGTCATTCCACCTCCGGAACTTTTGCGATATATTTTACACTATTTCTAATCATAGCACTTTTCGTCCAGACAAAAAAGACGATGGTGCATCGGGGGGAGGTCCGCACCATCGTCCTTATAGGGGTAGCAAAGCTTCCGGGCGGAAAGCTTCTAGTTATGAAATACCCGGTTTAAATCAGACGAAACAAAAATACTGAATATTCATACTAAGACATCGACGAGCAGATAGATATTGAAGACGATGACGATCGAGACAATGATCCAGGCCAACGCGTTCATGAACCGACTGTTCCGATGTTCTCCCATGTACCGCTCACTTGCTGTTGCCCGAATCAAGGGAATCAACGCAAACGGAATCCCGAACGATAAGGCAACCTGACTCAGGACAAGTGCCCGTGTCGGATCAAAACCGGAGAATAGCAACAGGATTGCCGGCAGCATCGTCACGGTCCGTCGAACGAACAACGGCAGTTGGAGATGGAGGAATCCCCGCATGATCGCGTCCCCCGACATCGTCCCGACGCTTGATGAAGCGAGACCTGAGACGAGTAAGGCAATCGCAAACAGATACGGTGCGATGCCACCGAGCGTGACATGTAGTCCTTCATAAATTTCTTCAAGCGAACCCGCTTGATACTTCGTGCCGTAAAAGACACTGGCCGCGATGACGAGCATCGCTCCGTTGACTGCTCCGGCAATCAACATCGCACCCCAAATATCGAAGCGTTGGATCCGTAGCAACGGCATCTTGTTCGCGACATGCCCCATCCGTCGTTTCGTTAAATCGGAATGAAGATAGATCGCATGCGGCATGACGGTCGCTCCAAGCATCCCGGCAGCAAGGACGATGCTCGACGTACCTTCGAATCCCGGTAGCAATCCTGCCGATAGATCACGGAAGACCGGATGGACTTCGAATACTTCAATCGCAAACGCAGCGGCGATGATTAAGACGAGTACCGCGATGACGGCTTCGAAATGCCGGAGTCCCTTTTGCTCGAATCCAAGGATGACGAACGACAAGACTGCCGTCAACAATGCCGCCATCCGTAAATCGATCGCAAATAGTAAATGAAATCCGAGTGCGGCTCCAACGAACTCCGCGAGATCGGTTGCCATCGCGACGAGCTCCGCTTGTACCCAGTAGAAGAAGCGAGAGACCGGCGATAACTCTTCCCGGATCACTTCCGCTAAACTAAGATTGCTGACGATTCCAAGTTTGGCTGATAGGAACTGAATGACGACGGCCATCAAGTTCGAGGCAACGATGACCCAAAGCAGTAAGTAACCATACTGGGCACCTGCCGTCATGTTTGTCGCAAAGTTTCCCGGATCGAGGTACGCGACGGCAGCAACGAACGCCGGTCCGATATATGTTCGTTTTCTTGGTAACTCTTGTGTAAGTGGCTGTGTCGCCATCTCGTTCACCTCACTTTTTGTTTTTTATTATACGCTCATTTTGCGCAAGTGCAACAAATATGTTTATGGTAAATAATAACGTATGAAGTAAACAAAAAAGGAGTGTCTCCTGTAATCAGGAAACACTCCTTTTGGTTAGTTAGACGATCTTCCGCTCAGGCTCTGCACCTTTTAGTTGTGCTTGTACTTGATCGAATTCATCGTAGATCGCTTGACTCGGTTCCTTCGTCACGAGACTACCGATGACGAGCGCAATCGTCGAAGCGATAAAAGCTGGAATCATCTCATACATTTCCGAAATGTATGATGGCAATCCGGCAACGTTCTGATTGATAAGGATCCAAGCGATGACGACGACGGATCCCGTAATCATTGATGCGAGTGCTCCCGTTTTGTTCATTCGGCGCCAGAGTAAGCTAAACAGCACGACTGGACCGAACGCCGAACCAAAACCAGCCCACGCGTATCCGACGAGCGTCAAGATCGACTTCTGCGCACCGAACGATAAGAGAATCGCGAGAAGCGCAACGACGAGAACCATCACGCGACCCATGACCATCAGTTCACGGTCTGAGGCGTCACGCTTGAAGAAACGGTGATAGAAATCATTCGTTGCCGCACTCGAAGAGACGAGTAACTGCGTCGAGATCGTCGACATGATCGCAGCAAGTAACGCTGCCAGCAACAGTCCCGTAATGAATCCAGGGAATAGATCACGTGATAATTGAATGAATACATTCTCTGGATTTTTTAGTCCAGCACTTTGTTGCGTGTAATAGGCATATCCGATCAAACCTGTCACCATCGCACCAACAATCGAGAACGTCATCCAGATCATCCCGACGCGACGCGCCGACTTCATCTCGTGTAAGTTACGGATCGCCATGAAACGAACGATGATATGCGGTTGACCGAAATATCCGAGTCCCCAAGCGAGGAGCGAGACGATACCAATCGTCGTCGTCCCTTTGAAGAGTTCCAGTTTCGAGCCGTCCGTCGACCGAATCGTCTCAAGTGTATCGTTGATCCCGCCACTTAAAGTCAGCGCGACAGCTGGTACGATCAGCAACGCGATGACCATGATCATCCCTTGGACGACGTCCGTCCAACTGACGGCAAGGAAACCACCGAGGAAGACATACGCGATGACGACGCCTGCTAAAATCCAAAGACCTGTCGTATAATCCAGTCCGAAGACCGCTTCAAACAAACGACCACCAGCGACAAAACCACTTGATGCGTACATTATAAAGAATATTAAGATAACTCCAGCTGAAACAGTACGCAAAACGCCACTTTTATCGTGGAATCGTTTTTCAAAGTAATCGGGAATCGTGATCGCATCCCCTGCATGTGCCGTATACGCACGCAGACGCGGCGCGACGAGTAACCAGTTGGCATAAGCGCCAAGCAATAAACCAACGACGATCCATCCACTGGACAGACCAGTTGCATACATCGCACCCGGTAATCCCATCAACAGCCAGCCACTCATGTCACTTGCTCCAGCAGAGAGCGCTGTGACGACGGGACCGATCGTACGTCCCCCAAGCATGTAGTCATTCATGTTCTTCGTCCGATAATACGCAATGACGCCTAGTGCGACCATCAGTCCGAGATACAGCAAAATCGCGAACCACATTCCGTTCATCCTTGCTCCCCCTTTTTTTCGTGATATAAGAAAAACGGGCATGCAGGTCGCACACCCGTTTCATCTATTAAACACCATTTCAGAACATTTCTGAAGTTGTTTTTGCTTGAAGATGTAAAGTCAAGTAATCTGGTCCGCCCGCTTTCGAATCCGTTCCAGACATGTTGAATCCACCGAATGGTTGGTAGCCAACGATTGCGCCTGTGCACCCACGGTTGAAGTAGAGGTTACCGACGTGGAAGTTCGCACGCGCGTACTCTTGGTTCGTCCGGTCTTGCGTGATGACAGCACCTGTCAATCCGTATTCCGTGTTGTTTGCGATGTCGATTGCTTCTTTGAAATCCTTCGCTTTCGTGAAGGCAACGACTGGTCCAAAGATCTCTTCTTGCATCAAACGATCCGTTGGTTGAACGTCCGCGACGACTGTCGGTGAGACGAAGAATCCTGTTGAATCATCCGCCGTACCACCTGCGACGATGCGTCCTTCTTCTTTTGCGACGTCGAAGTACGACGTAATTTTCTTGAACGCTGCTGCGTCGATGACCGGTCCGACATTGTTTGAGACATCTGTCGGGTTACCGATGCTCAGTTTATTCGTGTTCGCGACGACTTTTTCGAGCAACTCGTCATAGACAGAGTCGAGTGCGACGACACGTGAACAAGCTGAACATTTTTGACCCGAGAATCCGAATGCCGCTTTCGTGATCATGTCCGCTGCGTAATCGAGGTCAGCCGACTCATCGATGACCATCGTATCTTTTCCGCCCATTTCCGCGATGACGCGTTTGAGCCAGATTTGACCTTCGTTTAGTTTCGATGCCCGCTCGTTGATGCGAAGACCGACATCACGTGATCCCGTGAAGCTGATGAAACGTGTTTTCGGATGGTCGACGAGGTAGTCACCGACTTCTGCCCCTGAACCGGGTACGAAGTTCAAGACGCCTGCCGGAAGACCAGCCTGCTCCATCACTTCGACGAATTTCGCTGCGACGACCGGTGTCGTCGATGCAGGTTTCAAGAGGATCGGATTCCCTGCCACGATTGCTGCGACAGCTGTTCCAGCCATGATCGCGAGTGGGAAGTTCCATGGTGAGATGATGACACCAACACCGAGTGGAATGTAATCGTAACGGTTGTATTCGCCTGGACGACTCTCGACTTTTTTGCCGTCTTTTAAGACGAGCATCTGACGTGCGTAGTACTCGAGGAAGTCGATCGCTTCTGCTGTGTCGGCATCGGCTTCATTCCAAGGCTTCCCTGCTTCTTTGACGAGGTAGGCAGAGAACTCATGCTTCCGCTTACGGATAATGTTCGCTGCTTTGAATAGGACGTCCGCACGTACAGACGGATTGACGAATTTCCATGTTTCGAAAGCTGTGACTGCTGCTTGCATCGCTTCTTCTGCATGTTCCTGTGTCGCTTTCGAGACACGTCCGACGATCTCTTCTTTGTTAGCCGGATTGACGGAGACGATTTTATCTTCCGTCGTCACATGTTTCCCACCGATGACGAGCGGATAATCTTTGCCGAGTTCTTGCGTGACGAGTTCAAGTGCCTCTTCGAACGCTTTCTTGTTTGCTTCTTGTGAGAAGTCCGTGAATGGTTCGTGTTTGTACGGAATCATCTCTATTCCCCCTTTAATCTCTACTTTAAATCGCTTACATTCTCCATTGTACAGAAGCATGAGTCCGCTTACAATTATTCTAGTCAAAAAAATAGAGGAGCGACCGATTTGGTCTCTCCTCACTTCTCTATTTATTCCTTCGCTTGTGAAAAGACGATCTCTTCGTGTTCGATCGAGACTTTAACGTCTTGTCCTTGGAACAACCAGTCATCTTGATCAGAGACAACGAAGTGGATGCCGTCAACGACCTCTTCGACCGCTGCCCGTTCGACTTCTTCCATATGAACGCCGACCGAGAAACCTTGTGTTAAATCCGTTGAGCCACCATATTTTGCGAAGAAGCGAATCGTATCGCCCGATTTTGCTTCCATCTCATCTTTGAAGTATTGCAATGCATCATCTGTAATATGAATTTTCATATCTTTCACTCCCCTTTCGTTTAGTGTACCGATATCCTACTCAAAAAAGCGAATTTCCTGTATGGTAGAGACAAGATTAGCTATGAAATCATCACGGAACACTCATCTTAGGAGGAATTCGAATGAAACGATCGCTCGTAGTGCTGCTTGCGACCAGTCTCGTACTCGTCGGTTGCGGAAACGATTCCCCGTCTTCTACAGATACCAAATCCCCGAAGACGACGGAAACGAAACAACAGAAGGCTGAACAAGCCGTTCTTGACGTCTATCAAACATACGAAAAAACGCTCGGTCAATCCGGAAGAGCAGATGCAAAAGACCTTGCATCGATTGAATATACAGGTGACGCAAAACAACTTGAGCCCCTCGCCGTCGGTGCAAAGAACTTGAACGTCGTTCCTGGCAAGGTCGTCAAGTCGTTCCAAAAGGGCGACGTCGCTTATATCATCCATGAATTTAAGGATGCGAAAGGATCGATTCTCCCGAACCGCGGATCGAAGCTGTTATTGAAGAAAGACGACGAGTGGAAAATCGTTCTGACACCGACGACATTCGATCCGTCCGTCTTCTCGACTCTAGGCGACATGTTCACTGGATTTAACGCTGATGAGTATGGGGTCAATGCGAAGGCGGCTGATGAGATCGGAAAAACCGATGAAAAAGAGCAGGATGCCGTCTTTTCTCGTGTCAATGCGCAAACCGATTATATGGCGCTTGAGATGAACAGTAACATTTTGATGATTTACGGTGAGGCTCTTAAGAACGAAGGAAATCCTGAGACGCTCGTCGATTACTATCAAGACTATGCGGATTGGTATGAAGAAGAACAGCCACTCCTCATGAAGACAGCGAAAGCCGGGACGGATTATGAGAAATACTTGATTGCCCTCGATCCTTTAAAAGAAAGTCTTCAAAAGAAGCTTGAGAAATATGCGGATCAATTAAACATGGAATTAGGATAAGGAGGAATTTTCATGCAAGCACCTACATTCACCCTTCCGAACGCACAAGGAGAACCGATTTCCCTCGAGGATTATCGTGGAAAAAAAGTCGTACTCTATTTCTATCCGAAGGACTCAACACCTGGTTGTACGACCGAGGCATGTGATTTCCGTGATGCAACGCAAGCGTTCGAAGAGAACAACACCGTCATTCTCGGTGTTTCTGCTGATAGTCAGAAACGGCATCAAAACTTTATCGCAAAATACGAATTACCGTTTCAATTGTTATCAGATGTCGATCACGAAGTCTGTGAGCAATACGATGTCTGGCAACTGAAAAAGAACTACGGTAAGGAATATTATGGAATCGTCCGTTCAACTTTCTTAATCGATGAATCCGGTGAAATCGTCAAGGAATGGCGTAGTGTGAAAGTAAAGGATCACGTCGCAGAAGCACTTCAGTACGTACAAGAGCAAAAATGAGTTCAAGAACCAGTTGTTAGATGCAACTGGTTCTTTTTGTATTTAAAAATTCTAAAAACTCCTAATTTTATCCTTAAATAAAAATAATTTCTCGCAAAAAACGTTGGTATCACACATAAATTTAATAATTTTGAAATAATCTGAAAATATTCTATTGATTTTTCTGAATATTGTATTTATTATTGATAACAAGTTGATCCGGTGCTTTCCACAGCTTAATAATAAAAGGCGATGACCCCTCTTATTTTTAGTCGGACACCGGATCGCTATCCTATCGGTTCTTATCGTTTCACCATATATATCTATTTCTTTTGGGAGGGATTTACTTTATGAAGAAGAAAAAGGCACTTGCACTCGTCGGAGCACTGACAATCGCTGGATCAAGTCTTGCGGCATGTTCAACGACAGATGAAGGTAAAAAAGAAGGCGGCTCGACATCAGGAAGCAAGTCTACGGACAAACAAATTCTGAACCTCGTCAGCGGCTCGGACATTCCAGCACTTAGTCCGACGGTCGCGACGGACTCCGTATCATTCACAGTACTGAACAACGTTCAAGAAGGTCTATTCCGTCTTGATGATAAACAGGAAGCGACACCAGGTGTTGCAGAAAGCGTTGATGTTTCAGAAGATGGACTTACATACACGTTCAAACTTCGTGATTCAAAATGGTCGGATGGTAGCGACGTTACAGCAAAAGACTTCGAATATGCATGGAAACGTGTCCTTGATCCGAAAAGCGGTTCACAGTATGCATACATCATGTATATCATCGATGGCGCAGAAGCGTATAACACAGGTAAAGGAAAAGCAGATGATGTCGCTGTTAAAGCGGTCGACGACAAAACACTTGAAGTCAAGCTGACACAACCAGCTGAATACTTCAAAACATTGACTGGTTTCGGTTCATTCATGCCGCTCAAGCAAGAATTCGTCGAAAAACAAGGGAAAAACTTCGCGACGAAGCCTGATACATTCCTTTACAACGGACCATTCGTTCTTTCGGATTGGAAGACGGAAGTCGGCTGGAGCTACAAGAAGAACGACCAGTATTGGGATAAAGATAATGTCAAGTTAGAAGAAATCAACTATAAGGTCGTAAAAGAAGTCTCAACAAGCGTCAATCTCTACGAAAAAGGTGATATCGATTTAGTCGGTCTGACAAGTGAGTTCGTTGATCAGTACAAAGACAGCGAAGACTTCGATACGCGTCTTGATGCAAACATGTTCTATATCCAAATGAACTTCAAGAATGAACTCTTGAAAAATAAGGATATCCGTAAAGCAATTGACTCAGGATATGATAAGAAGCAGATGACTGATGTTCTCTTGAACAACGGTTCGATTCCTGCGTACTACTACGTACCAAAAGACTTCGCAAAAGGTCCGGACGGTAAAGACTTCCGTGATGGTAACGAAGGTTTCGGTTCATTCGATGCTTCTTCTGCAAAAGCATCATTCGAAAAAGGTCTTAAAGAAATCGGTAAGAAATCAGTCAAACTCGAACTTCTCTCGTATGATGATGACAACTCGAAGAAAATCTCTGAGTACCTTAAGGGCGAGTGGGAGAAAAACCTTCCAGGTCTTGAAGTCACAATCAAACAACAACCGTTCAAGAATAAACTTGAACTCGAATCAAAAGGTGAGTTCGAATTATCCTTCGCAGGATGGGGACCTGACTACCAGGATCCGATGACGTTCCTCGACATGTGGGTAACGGGTGGACCTTACAACCGAGGAAAATACTCAAGCGATAAGTATGATTCACTTATTAAATCGGCTCAAAAAGAAGTAGATGCAGCAAAACGTTGGCAGTCCCTCAAGGATGCTGAAAAAATACTCCTTGAAGATGATCAAGCAATTTCAGTTATGTATCAAAAAGGTGTTTCTCGTCTCAGCAAACCGTACGTTAAAGGTATCGTCAACCATAAAGTTGGTGCCGATACTTCGTACAAATGGGCTTACATCGAAGGAAAATAAGGCATACCCGAAGACCAGATTCGCTGACGAGCGTGTCTGGTCTTTTTTTCCACCTGCGTCCTTTGTCCTATTTTTCTGAATAGCATTAAAATTTCGTGTCATTCTGTTTTCATTTTTATATCTTCGTTTTATACTATCAAAGAATCCGATTCACTATATTTACAATAATTCATTAAAATTATTCATAATTAATGGAAATGAACCGATATATTTACCACAGAGGACTTTTGCCTCAATACTCTACTTCACTAGGAAGGAGGACTCACTCATGAAGCAACGCGTACTTACAAATCAAAAGAGTTATACGGAAGAACAACTCGAGATGATTGAAGCCATTCGCGCAGTCGGTGAACTCATCCAGGATCGTCCAAGGCGTACAGTCTACCGTCGTTATGCGCTCGTAAATGACTGGCCACAGCCAGAGAATATCGTTCGTCAATTCGGGTCTTGGCCTGAAGCGCTGTCCGCAGCCGGATACGAATGGAATGTGGATCAACAACCCGAAGAACTCGAGCGGGCGCCGAAGTATACAAAAGACGAGATCTTAAAATCGTTCCATCGCTATGCTCAGGATGTCGGATCGACGATCACCTTGAAAAAGTATCAAATGTGGCGAAAATCCGTTCACCACGCACCGAGTCATTATCATATCGTCAAGATGTTCGGATCATGGCATGATGCCTGTACGGCAGCAGGTCTTGAAGCCAGCGTGACCTACTCTAAAGCAGAGCTCGCTGCATCGCTTCGTCAAGCCATCGAAGAAGTCGGATTTTCTCTTTCATTTGAAGCCTATCGAGAATGGGCGAAACGAAACAATAAACCCTCGACGAAAGCCCTATTACACCGATATGGCTCTTGGTCGGCTGCGATTCATGCGATTGAAAATGAAATCCGTCTCAACAAGCAACAAGCTCAATGAACTCATCCATCCTTCAGCCCTTTCCGCTCTTCGAGACGGAAAGGGTTTTTTTCACAAAAAAAAAAGATGACGTTTCCGCCATCTTTTGAGATGTGATTCAAATGACCTTTTCTTTCCACTCATGATACGCTGCGACACGATCGCGCCCTTGGAACTTCGCACCGACATACATCGCACGGTCCGCATTTCGGATTAAACTGGCTAGATCGCCCAGTTCCTTCAACGTATCTACCCCTATGCTCGCTGTAATCTCGAGAGTATGACCCTCGACTACTATCGGATTAGCATGCAACGTCTCGCGAATTCGTTCTGCTACGATTCGAGCAGACTCTAGATCCGTATTCGGAAGCAAGATAACGAATTCTTCCCCCCCATACCGAGCTACGAGATCCGTGATTCGTGTCGCTTGCATCAATAATTTAGCTACTTCGAATAAGACGACATCGCCGATTTCATGACCGTACGTATCATTGATTTGCTTAAAGTGATCGAGATCGATCATCAATGCAGAGAAGGGATACAGATCACGTTGTTTAATCCGACGATCCCCCCACTCTTGTAACGCCCGATAATTTGGTAATTTCGTCATCGCATCCGTCCGGCTATCAATCAACAGTCGCTCTCGTTCATGTGCGCGTTCTACAGCCCATGACAGGACACGCAACGCGCGATACAATTCGTAACCAAAGTCTTTCGTAAACTCTCCACTGGCTTCAGAGGCAAGTAAGAGTGAGCAGTTGATCGTTTCCGTTGCTTCCGGTTGTATGAACAAGACAGATTGGATTTCTTCTGGTAAACAGTCGTACAATCGAATATCCCATTCCTGTTGCATACCGTAGAGTAAAACTTCTTCTTTTTCAATGATTTCCTCTATGACCTTCCCTTCCACATGGTCCGCCTTTAATTTACGTCCATCTTTTAGGGAATAGTAGACACTTTGTTTGGTGTCTTCGAAATCGAATTTAATCCATGCAATATCCGGTTTGACGAATTGATTGAGCTGCCGCAGGTACCGCTCGATGATAAATTGCGCGTCACCGTCTTTCCACGCCGCTTCTTTTAAACGTTCAATTTGTTCCCAATGCTCGATTCGATCCGATGCCTGGACCGAACTACCGAGAGAACGCTTGATGATGAAAAGTGCAAACGCTGCCATTACAAGCCCGCTATTCCCGTTTCCTTGCACGACAAGCGTACTGAAAATACCATAGAGTAATTCCGCTGTGATGACGACTGCCTCAAATCGTAACAGTTGGAACATGACATCACTTGGGATATTCTCGCCCAAAAGAAATCGGGAGAGTTGATATTGCAGAAGCAAGACGATCCATAGAATGAAGACCATCACGATTAATGGAAGAATGTTATCCGTCAGTTGAAAGGCATCACCATGTGTTCCGCCTAATGCATTATAAGCAAGGCCAGCTGGTACAATCAAGAAAAGTTCCAGCGCGACATTGAACGGATAATTATGTAGCATCCGTCGTCTTCCGACCGGGGTATGGATCGTACGTAATTGATAGATCAACATAGTGACCTGACCTACACAAATAGCTGAGAGCATACCATACGTTAAAAATGTGAACAATACAAAACCAAAATGAAACGTGAAGCTCATATGTCGTCGGCGAACCGGATCGACTACAAAAATAGTAGATAAAGCGGCAATCAATAAAAACGTGAACAAGTCGACGCTGAGGTTATAATCCTTAGACTTCGCAAAAAGATCGATGCCAATCACGATTAAGAAAAATACGACCCAGCTTCGAAGGAGATATTGTTGAAAACGACGCACTCGAACTTCCCCTTCCTGTTTAATCTATTTTTTAAAATTGTAATAAATTGTTAATTCTATTATTCAATTTTTTGAGCAAAATGTCGAACTTGAATCGTTTCATTTGATACACTCATTAAAGAGGTGATCTTTCATGACAAATACGTTTACTCAACATGCTTTTGATACGTTTCACATTGATGGTCTCGATTCACGAATGCACGCTATTCGCGAGCGGATCCAACCGATTTTTCGCGATATCGGACAAGAAATTACGCCGGACTTGACCGTCGCGATTGAAGAAGACATGCATGTCCATATCGCACAACATGCTAGACGCAAAGTAAATCCGCCACAGGATACATGGATGGCTTTCTCACCAGATAAACGTGGCTATAAAAAACATCCTCACTTCCAAGTCGGACTGTTTGATGACCATTTGTTCATTTGGCTCGCCTATATCTACGAGTTGCCGAACAAACAACAATATGCCTCACGATTACTAAAGCATACGGATTTACTAACCACACTCCCTGAAGACTTCGTCATTTCATATGATCATATGAAAAAAGATGCTGTTCCCGTACACGAGACCGACATCCATTCAGGGTTAGAACGCTTCCATGATGTCAAAAAAGCAGAATTCCTCGTCGGTCGTCACATTTCAGCAAAACAAGTGAGCGAATTGACACGCGAGGAGTTATTAGATGTGATTCGAAATACCTATTCGCATCTCGTACCACTCTATAAAACGATTAAATAAAAAGGATGGCCGAATCGGTCATCCTTTTCATTAGTTATATTTTACTAGAATTGACATGACTTGTGTACGGTCAGAGTTTAAATTTAGATAAATGTTGACCTGTTTTGAGGAAACAGTCATGACATTGAATGTTTTATCGAGTTTTGCTGTCGGATAGGCTTGTTTGACTTCCTTGACTGTAATCGTCCGTTTGACCTGTTTTGGATCATAGACGATGGCACTGACCTTCGCCTTCGTATCCTTCACACCATAAGTGGAACAGTAATGAAGGGCACGATCCGCAGACATAAGACCATTTCCACTCTGACACCAATTCGAATTCTTCTCCCCCTTATACGCCTTATGTACTTGCGCAAGTGTTGTTTTTTCAAGTGCGACTTTCTGATCAAGTGAGCGGGCTTGTTTCGATTGTGTTTGAATTTCTTGAAGCCACTTGATATCGGTTTGTTTCGTCGCTTCGACCGATTGATTATATGAAGTACCTGACACGATGCTGACAGTGAGTGCGGCAGTTAAGATGATTCCAAAGATTTGTTTCATGATGAAGTCCTCCTTCGCGCAAATGATACGCGGTGATAATAAACTGATTCCCCTATTTCAAAAAATTATTCAGTTTTTATAGTTTTTTTATGGGAATTTATTTTTATCTACGGATATATGAATAAAAAAAGAATCTAGTGTCGCATGACACTAGATTCTACCTCATTTCTTATGCATCTTAAACTCGAGGAACAACTCATTGTAATGTGCGAGCATTTTCTTCCCAAGGTTTTCGTAGACCTCAAGCGTATCGGTAACTTGTTTATCAGGATAGAATCGTTCATCCGTTCGGACCGATTTATCGAGTAATTTCAAGCCTTCTTTGTTCGGTGTCGAATAACCGACGTAGTCCGCATTTTTCGCTGAAATATCCGGGCGCAACATGAAGTTGATGAACTGATGTGCCCCTTCGACATTTTTAGCTGTCTTCGGAATGACGACGTTATCGAACCAGACGTTCGATCCCTCTTTTGGAATGACGTAATCGAGTTTGTCGTTTTCACTCATGATCTCGTTTGCATCCCCAGACCAGACGACTCCAAGTCCCGCTTCTTCGTTCGCAAGTAATAACTTAATTTCGTCCCCGACGATCGCTTTGACGTTTGGCGTCAAACGCATCAGGTTCGCTTTTGCTTCCTGCAGCTTCGACTCATCCGTCTCATTCAACGAATAGCCAAGACTGTTCAAACTCATCCCCATGACTTCACGCGCACCGTCAGCGAGTAGAATCTGATTCTTCAGCTTCGGATCCCAAAGATCCTTCCAGCTCGTCGGTTTTTTATCAATTAATTCTTTGTTGTAGACGATACCGACCGTCCCCCAAAAATACGGAATCGAGTACTTGTTTTTCGGATCAAAGGATAGATCTAGGAAACGTGAATCGATATTCTTGAGATTCGGGATTTTTTGATGATCGATCGGCAAGACGAGTTTCTCATCAATCATCTTCGCAATCGCATAGTCAGAAGGAACAGCGATATCATACGTCGTTCCCCCCTGTTCGATTTTCGTCAGCATCGCTTCGTTCGAGTCGAATGTCTGATAGACGACCTTGATGCCGCTCTCTTTTTCAAACTGTTTAATCAATGTCGGATCGATATAATCGCCCCAATTATAGATGTTCAGGACATTTTTCCCCGAATATCCTTGTGTCTCATTCAACTGATTCAAGGTGAATAAGATGACACCCGAGATCAGGAAAATCGCGGCGAATAATTGAATCAATTTTTTCAACGGTCATTTCACCTCCGGTCGCGAAAGCTTCGTACCAGCACGTTGGTTCAAGAAGTAGTAGCCAATGACGAGTAAGAACGTAAACAAGAAGATGACGGTCGACAGCGCATTGATTTTCATTGAAATCCCTTGACGAGCAAGTGAATAAATCTCTACGGATAATGTCGTAAAACCGTTTCCTGTCACGAAGAACGTCACCGCAAAATCATCAAGGGAATACGTCAATGCCGTGAAGAATCCGGCAAAGATTCCCGGTGTGATGTACGGCAGGATGACCTTCGTCAAGACATCCCAGCGACTCGCGCCTAAGTCCCGTGCCGCATCGACGAGCGTCGGACTCATCTCCTGCAATTTAGGCAAGACAAGAATGACAACGATTGGTACCGAGAACGCGATGTGTGACAGTAAGACCGACGTAAAGCCGAGTTGGATACCGAGTAACGTGAAGAAGATCAAGAACGATGCTCCAATGATGACATCCGGACTGACGATTAAGATACTGTTGAGCGTCAACAAGGATGTTTCGACACGCTTCTTGCGAACCGCCTGAATCCCGATCGCTCCGAATACTCCGAGAATCGTCGAGATCGCAGCTGACAATAAAGCGATGACGAGTGTGTTCAAGACGATGATCAACAAGCGTGAATCTTGGAAGACTTCCTTGTACCAATCCCACGTGAACGAATCGAAGTTCGTCATGTTGTCAGCGCTGTTGAACGAATAGAACGCGAGATAGAAAATCGGAGCATACAAAATGATGAAGACACCGATTAAATATAGATTTGCTAGTTTCAGACGTTTCATCAAGTCGTCGCTCCTTTCTTCCGTTTCGTGCTCGTCAAGGCAAGAATGATCGCCATCGCGATGATGAGAAAGACAGCAATCGTTGCTCCCATACCCCAGTTCTGTGTCACGAGGAATTGCTGTTCAATCGCCGTACCGAGCGTAATGACGCGGTTTCCGGCAATCAGACGCGTGATCATGAACAGTGACAATGCCGGAATGAAAACAAGCTGACATCCTGATTTCACACCGTCGAGGGTCAACGGGAAGACGACACGACGAAATGTCGTGAAGTTCGATGCCCCGAGGTCACGTGCGGCGAAGACGAGCGATGGACTCAGTTTTTCAATCGCGTTAAAGATCGGTAGAATCATGAACGGAATGAAAATGTAGACCGAGACGAAGACGAAACTGAAATCGGTAAAGAGAATCTGCTTCCGTCCGATTCCAATCGCTTCAAGCGTTTGGTTTGCGAGACCATACGTACTGAACAATCCGATGAAGGCGTACGTCTTTAACAATAAGTTGATCCACGTTGGCAAGATGACGAGCAGCAGCCAAAGTTGTTTATGTTTCGTCTTCGTCAGCAAGTAAGCCGTCGGATAACCGATCAAGAGTGAAAACAAGGTGATCAAAAAGGCATACCAGAACGAACTAAGTGTCATCGTCAAATACGTCGATGTGAAGAAGTTTCGGTAGTTCTCAAAAGAAAAATTGCCATCAAGATCAAGGAACGAATAATAGACGACGAGCACGATCGGTGCGATGACGAATAAGGCAATCCAGAATAGATACGGGATGAGATACCAGTTACGTGATTTCTGCATCATAGCACCCCGTCGTAGGATTCCAGACGTTTATCAAATTCTTCTTCCGTCTCGTTCAATCGCATGACGTGGATCGCTTCCGGATCAAATGTCAGTCCGATTTGTTCACCAACCGTCGCTTTTTTCGTACTGTGGACAAGCCATTCGTTACCGACTTCATCCATACAAGCGATTTCGTAGTGCACGCCACGGAACAATTGTGAGTCAACTGTAACTTGCAGTTTCCCTTGTGCCACGTTCGTGATTTCAAGATCCTCCGGACGAATGACGATTTCGACCGGTTCGTTCAGCTCAAGACCGCGGTCGACACATTCGAATTCTTTTTCTGCGAACCAAACCCGGTAGTCTTCGATCATGCGTCCTGGAATGATGTTCGACTCGCCGATGAAATCCGCGACGAAGCGGTTGATCGGTTCATCGTAGATATCTGTCGGCGTTCCCGATTGTTGAATGACACCGTGATTGAGAACGAAGATTTCATCAGACATCGCGAGTGCCTCTTCTTGGTCGTGTGTAACGAAGATAAACGTGATTCCAAGACGACGTTGTAAGTCGCGAAGCTCATATTGCATCTCTGTCCGTAATTTCAAATCGAGTGCTGAGAGCGGCTCATCGAGCAAGATGACTTCTGGTTCATTAACGATTGCCCGGGCAATCGCGACACGTTGCCGTTGTCCACCTGACATCTCGGTGATTTCCCGTTTCTCATAACCCGATAAGTTGACGAACTTCAACGCATCCGTCACACGTTGCGCGATTTCCGCTTCCTTCACCTTCTTGATCCGCAGACCGAAGGCGATATTTTCGAAGACGTTTAAGTGTGGGAACAGTGCGTAGTCTTGGAAAACCGTATTGACTTGACGTTTGTTCGCCGGTACATCATTGATCCGTTTCCCGTCGAAGATGATGTCTCCCTCTGTTGCTTCCGAAAAGCCAGCAATCAGTCGTAAGATCGTCGTTTTCCCGCAACCCGATGGTCCGAGTAACGTATAGAACTTTCCGCGTTCGATTTCAAAGCTGACTTGATCAAGAACTGTCTGATCGTCATAACGTTTCGTGACGTCCTTGAATTGAATGATCGTAGTATCTGCCAATCTAGTTCCTCCTTTATAAGTATGAGTCGGTCGCGGTCACGAGAACCTTCGTCTCTTGCGTTGACTCATTGCGTAATTGATGAATTTCTGAAGCCTTATAGTAAAGTGTCTCCCCTTGCTTCGCTAAAAAAGACTGACGTCCGAGCGTCAACGTGACGTTCCCCGTAAGCACATAGACGAATGTCTCCGCTCCCGACGGTTCATACGTCTTGAAGGATCCCCCTGGCGCTAGCGTCAGCAGGACCGGTTCCATCTCTTTTTCGTTCGATTCCGGGATGAGCCATGTGACATGATACCCCTGTTCTTCGTCAGCATATGTCGTGACATCTTCTTCTCCGTAAACGACTTTTTGATTGAGTGTATCCTCATCAAAAAAATCCTTCGGTGAGATGCCAAGAACTTCAAGAAGATGAAACAGTGTCTCGATCGATGGAGAACTAATCTCCCGTTCGAGTTGCGAGATATACCCTTTACTCAGGTCTGTTCTTTCCCCTAGTTCCTCTTGCGTCAATCCCTTTTGAAGACGGAGGTTCTTGATTTTTTGTCCGATTGAGTACAATCGACGTCCTCCTCTCATCGGCTTAGTTTAGTATAAGATGACTAAAAGTTTACTAATCACGTACCGATTATAGCGTATTTCGTTATTTAATCAACTAAAACGTTCGATATTTTTTAATGTTCATTTGACAGCGAGAGCGCTTACACCTACAATTATTATCAGGTACTAATTTGAGGAGGAACTTGTAATGCGGATCGCTTGGATCACTGATAGTACGACGATTTTACCGGATACGATCGCAAAACGTGACGATCTTTCGGTTGTCCCTTTACTCGTCATGAAGGATGGCGAAAGTTATATCGATGGAGTCGATGTGAATGCGGAAACCGTTTATAGCTGGATCGATGCAAAACATAAAGTGACGACGAGTCAACCTTCGATTGGTAGTTTTACCGAACACTACGAACGACTAAAAGAAGAATACGACATCGGTTTTGCTATCCATCTGTCGAGTGAGCTGAGCGGCACGTACAGTGCGTCCGTTCAAGGGGCAGAGATTGCTGGCTTTCGTCTGATTGCGATTGATTCCCGATGCGGTATCTACCCAGCTGGTCAACTTCTGGCGGAAGCGATCGAACTTGTTGAAGCAGGTCACTCGATCGAATCTGTCGAACAGATCATTCTCGAGCGTCGTTTCGATCACCACATCGAATTCACTGTCGCAAACCTCGATCAATTGCAGGCCGGCGGACGGATTTCCTCGACGAAGGCATTCGTCGGCAACCTGTTGCAACTTCGTCCATTGTTCCACTTCGAGGAAGGAAGGATTGTTCCATATCAAACCGTTCGAACGTTCAAGAAAGCCCATTCGAAGATTTTTGATCACCTTGTTTCGATTCTCGAGCGCGGTCAAGTGACAGACATCTCGTTATTCCATGCGACGGCGTATGAACTCGCACTGGAGTGGAAACAACGACTCGAAGCCCAGTTCGATGTCCGAGTACGGATCGATGATTTGACGCCGGTTCTCGGTTCACATACCGGAAACCCCGCCATTGGCATGTCCTTTTTGAACCCGACACGCCGACCGTGATGACTAATGGAATTGATTTTTGGGTAAACCTTCTTTAGAGAATAAAGGAGGTTTTTTGTTTGAAAAATAATAAATGGATTTGGCTCAACTGGGTCGGCTTCATCTTCACGATTGCCGTGAACGCCCTCGATGGCGGAAAGACAGGACGGATTTCTGACTCGATCTTTACGTTATTCAAACCGGCTGGTTATGCGTTTTCGATTTGGGGATTGATTTATACGATTTTACTCATCTGGTTGATTCTTCAAACGATTCCAAAATTCAAGGAACATGAACTGGCGAAGAAAATCGGACCGTGGTTCCTGATCAGCTGTTTGTTTAATGCCGGCTGGATCGTATCCTTCACCTTCGAACTGTTCGTTGTCTCTGTCGTCGTCATCGTTGGTCTCTTGCTGTCCTTAATCGTCATCTACTCTAAAATCGATCGTGAGACGAAAGGCTTACGCTTCAAGCTCCCCTTCTCGCTTTATCTTGGCTGGGTATCGGTCGCAACGATCGCTGACATTTTCCTGACGATCAACGCAGAAGGTGTGACATCTTGGCTTGGAATCGGTGATGCCGGTTGGACGATGATCATGCTCGTCGTTGGCGTCGTCGTCGCCCTTCTCTTTATGTTCGCAAACCGCGATCCGATTTACCCGCTCGTCTTCGTCTGGGCGTATATCGCAATCAATTTCGAGTCGGATAACGGTCTCGTCGATACGACCGTTCTCGGTAGCGTCGTCTTGTTGTTAGCCGGTTACATCTTCCTTCTCGTCCGGATGCGCCGTCGAGTCAGCGTGAGCAAGTGACGTTCCTTTCTCATTTGAACGGCGTATACTAGAGAAAAGGAGTGAATGACCATGAACATCACATTTACACCATCTGCTCAGGAACGAATCAATCAATTACGCGGTGAAGTATCCGGCCAACTGCATCTCTACTACGATACAGAAGGTTGTGGTTGCGGAAACTCCGGTATTTTCAGTATTCGTCTCGTCGATGAAGCGACACCGGAAGACATGACGATCGACTCGAATGTTGGTCCTGTCCTCGTCAAACGGTGGTCGAGTCATTTTCTCGATCAAGACATGACGCTCGATTATAATGCGGAGAAAAAAGCATTGATTCTTAAAAGTGATGGACAATACTTCAATACGAACGTACTCGTGACGGATCAGACAGGCTGTGTCCTGACGGTTCGTTCATAAACACAGATGAAAAAGGCAACTTCCGCGATGGAAGTTGCCTTTGTTTGTGTTCGAACAGACAGATGCTGCGTTGAAAGCTAGATGGTCTGAGTATGATTGAATGTACTAGATGTCTGTCTGCGTCGTGCACGAGCTGGTAATATCCCAGCGCTTTGCGTCCCCCCAGACGTCGCATGCATCATCCTCGCATGCTTATCTAGTATACGAACGAAAGTCGTGTTTGGATTGCCTTATCCGACATTCAGAACGGTCTCTTCAATCGCTTGCTGATTCAAATCCTTCACATGCATCGGTCTACTATAGTAGTAGCCTTGTCCATAATCACAACCGAGACGTTTCAGGAAAAGATGCTGTTCAAGCGTCTCGACACCTTCCGCGACGACTTCGATCCCGAGACTTTTGGCGAGCTGGATGATCATTTCCGTTATTGCTGTTCCGCGTTCGTCATGCGGTACTTCGTCGATGAACGATTTATCAATCTTCAAGATATCAATCGGAAGATGCTTCAAGTGTGTCAGTGACGATAAACCGGTTCCGAAGTCATCGAGAGCGATCGTCAGACTGAGTTGCTTCAATTCACCGAGCATCGTCATCGCCCGGTCAAGATTCTCCATGACGGATGTTTCCGTGATTTCGAGCTGGAGCTGCAGTTCGCTTCCATTTTTCAACGAGTGATGGACGATCTCTTTGATCATCAGATTATGCGACTCCGACCGGAAGTGCATCGCGGATAAGTTCACTGAGACTTGGCGAATGAAATAGTCTTCCTTCTTCCAAATCTCCATCTGTGCGACAGTCTCCTTCAACACCCACTCTGTCAATCGGTGAATCAAACTATATTTTTCAGCAAGCGGGATGAACTCCGCCGGTGAGATGAAACCGAACTTCGGATGATTCCAGCGAATCAAGACTTCCGCTTGATCAACCTTTCCCGTCGCAAGCGCAATCTTCGGCTGGTAGACGAGTGCGAATTCCTTGAAATCGGTCATCGCGCGACGTAACGATCCAACGATCAATTGTTCACGTTTATCGGAATGTAAGGCATCATCGTAAATGATGAACCGGTCCCTTCCTTCGTTTTTACCGATTCGAAGCGCACTTTCCATTTGACCGATCCGCATCTCAAGCGTCTCTTTCATATCCGGTAAGATGACACCAATCGTCGCTGTCAAATGGATCGGCTGATCGTCTAAATGGATGGGTTGTCGCACATCTTCTAGAATTTGTTCCAACGTCGTCGCTAACCGTTCAGACGATACTTTTTTGATGAGAAAGAACTGCGTTCCGTTATAGCGAATACATGCCTCATCTTCTTCTAAGGAGGCGCGCATTCGATCGGCGAACTCACGAATCACTGCATCCCCCTTATCAAATCCAAACGTATCATTCACCCACTTGTATCCGTCCAGATCCAGCAAAGCCATCGCCATCTCATCTTTAGAGCGTCCGTAATGTGTATCGACTTTTATCATATGATGATCCAGCCATCTGCGATTATGTAATCCGGTCAAATGGTCGGTATACGCCATCATCTGTAATGCGCGTCGTTCCAGATGAATGTACAGTCCCGCAATTAAGATAATAATCAAGAATACCGGAATCGCTACATCGTTTAAGATATTGGATGTGATCGGATTACTCGTGATCCGCCCTGCTTGATCACTTGGGATACAAAAAGATGTTCCTAACATACCTACGTAATGCATGGAAGAGATAGCAAAGCCCATTACAATCGCAATGGGAATAAGAATTCTTTTCTTATCAACATGTCGTAAACGATGTAAGAGTAACAAGGCAACATATGCCACAGTGATCGCAATTAGGACGGATAAGGCGAACAACCCTTTTTCATAGCGAATCGAGCCGCCAAAGTCCATTGCCATCATGCCAAGATAATGCATCATCGCAATTCCAATTCCCATCAAAGAACCTGCTAAAATCACCTTGTTACGCGTGATTGCAGAGGAATAGAGCAGATAAAAAGCAATGAAGGCAGCTAAAATCGCTGGAATAACAGATAAGAACATTAAAATCCAGTCATAATGAACCGTGACGGATAAAGCGAAAGCACCCATACCGACAAAGTGCATTCCCCAAATCGACAGTCCCATCGTCAAAGAAGATAGGAATAGTGCTCGTTTTTTTAAAGAAGTCGCTTTTGCCAACCGTCGATTTAATTCAAGCGATCCATATGAACCAATGATCGCTACGAGTACCGACAGTACAACTAATCCCACTTCATAATGCTTTGTTAAGATAATCCATTCATTCATTGTATGTGGCCTCTCCTTATAGAACTGACTTTCTTCTTAGTATCGACGGTTGTGAAGTATATTTTCAGTCAAAACTTACATTTCATGTGATTTTCTTATTATTTTCTATCTCTCAGTCATGATTCTTCAATGAATTCCACATACAAAAACGGATTCGCCATAGACGAATCCGTACGTTTTTTGAATTAGAGTGCTACTGATGCCACGATTTCTCCCGTCGGTTTTGCTAGATCCGGTTCTGGCTCGACCGTAATCGCTACGGCATCGACATCCCCATTTCCTTTAAGTGGGAAAACCGCTGCTGCTTCGCCGTCTTTTTCAATGATGCCGTTCGCAGTCGGTGTCTCTCCCTTGATGGTCCATAACTGATAGAGCTCTCCTTTTTTCAATGGAGGTAAATCCTTCAATTGAACGAGCATATACGATTTATCGTTTTGTGTGAAAATCATGCTTGATCCTTTAATGGACGCGTTACTTTCAAAATTGCCCATTCCTTTGATCTCATCCATTGCTAGCGTCTCCGGTGTATCCGTACTTTCGTCTTGCGACAAGAAGTACGCATTGGCTCCAAGTGAGAGAATCAGTGCAGCGGCAATACTCATCAACCAGCCAAGCGGAACACTTTTTTTCTTTGTTTGTTGCTGACGTGCTTGTTGAATGTCTACCGGAGTAATTATCGGTTCTATCTTAGGCGACTCTTTCTCTACAGAACCTAATACTTCTCCAAGAATGCGTGCTTTCATTCCTGTAGGAACAGGTCGCTCCGGAAGCGATTCAGCGATGGGAAGCATGAGTTCTTCCATTTCTAAAAGCGCTTCACGACAGTCTTCGCACGTCGCAAGATGCGCTTCGAACGCGTCGCGATCTGCTGAAGAGAGTGTTCCATTGAAGTAATTGATCAAGTCATGACAACGTTCTTCCATCTCGTTCCCTCCCATCTAATCGTTTTCTTAATGCTTGAATCGCACTTCTGATCCGTGTCTTGACCGTTCCAAGCGGTAAGCCAAGCCGCTCTGCGATTTGTTGTTGTGTCAATCCTTGAAAATAAACCAACTCAATCAGATCTTGTTGTTCCGACTTCAACTCGCCCACAGCGCTACGCACTTCTGCTGCGGTTTCACGTTGCATGACGGTCCGTTCGACGGGTTCGTCATATCCCCCGTCTCGCTCTTCAACTTCAATCGTCGGCTGTCTTTTTTCACGACGTAAGCAATCAAGCGCTGCGTTACGTGTGATCGTTAAGATCCAAGAGGAAAACTTTCCTTTTTGTGTATCAAAATCAACACGACCATTCCAAACTTTCATCCATACTTCCTGAATAACTTCTTCGGATAAACGATCATTATTCGTAAAGCGAAAAGCGAATGAAAATAACAATCGCTCGTACTTCTCATACAAAGTCTCGAGTGCTTGTTCGTCACCGCCACGCATCAGATGATAAAGCGATTCATCGGATTGAGTATGCATCCTTTTCCTCCTCCTGATATCAGCTTCATCATATAGTATACGAGAGCTAACACCAAATCGTTTTAATTTTCATCGATTTTCTAAGTAAATTCCCCACCACACCCATATTCCCTGATTCCATGAAAAGTATAGCTTAAAATTCGATTAAATTGACAGTAATACCGTTATGGGCATAGCATAAAGATAGTACACATACGTTAGTTCTAGTAAGAAACGGAGGAACACAAATGGATTATGATCGAAAAATGAAAAATCGTGTCAGTCGTATCGAAGGACAATTGCGTGGCATCCTTCGCATGATGGAAGAGGGTCAAGACTGTCGTGATGTCATCACACAACTTTCTGCTGCCCGCTCCGCGATTGATCGTACGATCGGTGTCGTCGTCAGTTCGAATTTAATCGAGTGCGTAAAGGAAGCCGAACAAAATGGTGACGGTCAGACAGAAGAGCTTGTGAAGGAAGCCGTAAATCTTCTCGTCAAAAGTCGCTAATTACTATAGACCACTTCTCAGAGTAATTTATATCTGATTAAAAAAACAGGGGCAAGATTTCATTGAAATCTGATGCCCTGTTTTTTTGCGATTTAGTATAAAACTTTGAGTTGATCCAAGTACACCTTACTTTTAATGGTTGTTCCCTTTTTCGTTACATCCGTTTCAACAAAATACAGCGATTCGATTTTAAGAGGTGTTGGCCACGTCGGATCGAGTGTCGCTTGTACCGTTTTAAATCCTTTCCAATCTACCTTCTTGACGAAATCCACGACATGTCGATTTCCCGCAGTATCTCTCACTTCTGAGCGAAGCCAAGGCGCGCGTCCATCTCCGTACACGTCAATCGTCAGTGCACGGGCAGGAGAAGGTATGATCCATGACGCTTTTTTAATGTACATGGCTCCGTTTTGTTTCGTCCATCCTGAATAATCGTATGTCATTTCGAGCGATTGTTTACCAGAAGTCTTCTGTAAAGAACTGAGACGAACAGCATAACTCGAAACGTACGGAGACACAGCTTCATAGACACCCTGTTCGAAGGAATCGATAACTTCCTCTTTTTTCATAGCCGAAACGGTGACCGGTAATCGAACGATTTTCCCGCCAGACGAGACTGTGAGTTCCGTCTTCCCGACTTTTTTTGCTACTACATTCCCCTTCGTGACGGATGCGATGCTACCGTTCGCGACCTGATAATTGAGTTGAGCAGCAGGAATACCGACACGTCGTCCGTTTAACCATCCTTCTGATGAAATCGCGAGGCGTTGCCCTACTTTTAATAGAATCGGACGACCGCCATTCACGGTAAGACCGGTCAAGCGATTCGTGATTGGAATCGATACGGTACGTTTGGCATGGTCAACTTGCATCGTTCCCGTCCATTTTCCTGGAGTCAGCGGTGCCGTGATTTGTAGTCCTTTGACACCTATCCCCTTCCAAACAATTGATTTCTTCGTTGCATCTACAGGCTGGCCATTCGTATCCGTCAACTTTAGTCCAAATCCACTTGTTTCACCCACATACAATTCTTTAGGGGCTGTCAACAGAATCGTTGCCGCCTGATTCGATGGAATATAATGCGTCGCTAAGAGAAGACCATTCGTAATGGAACGACTTCTTCCGTCTGCCGGTACATTCGCTGTTCGAGGTAAAAACTCCCCGGCGCGTCTGACCATCAGCTCTGTCGACCCTCCTCCATCGAATGCGAGGGCTGACGTCACACCTAGACGCTTCATTTGTTCGACTGCCTCAAGCATCGTAATACCTTTTGAGTCAGAGCGAGCTTGGTCGACCGTGATGATCTGAACCGTTCCATCCGCGGTCGTCCCGATCAGTGTCCGCGCTTTACGAGCAAGCATCAAAAAACGATCATGATTCAAGGCTAAGCTCTCCAAATTATATCCAACACCGTTTTGAATCAACCAGTTATATCCGGAGACAGCCTCTTGGATATCATTTCGAATTTGCAGGTTCGATAACTGAACTAAATTCAATTGTGTCGAGAGCAGACCATCCGATTTTTCTTCAGCTGCTTTGACGAGAGACAGCAACGCTTCTTTTTGTTTTCCGAGTCCGACCAAGACGACACCTGCGTCCGGTAACTTAATTTCTTTACGGAATGTCGTATCTACCGATTCAATCGTCCACTGATAGTTCTTGCCAAGAGTGAATGCTGACGTCGTCGGTCCCTTTAAGTAGACGATGGCGATCTCTTTTTTCATCGCTTCTGATGGTTCGATCAGCTTCAAGATTTTCGAAGCATGATGCGCAGAACTAAAGATGCCGATTCGATTTGCTAAATTTTCATTCCGGTTGACCGAATGAATCGTTACCCGTTTCGTACCGGACGTCACGGATCCAATGATCCCGAATGAACCGATTTCTGGATTTCCTTGTCCATTGATCGTGAAAGAGGGAAATTTCGTTGCAGAATCTTTTACGCTATGGCTGACTAATACTTGATTTTGCTGAATCTGAAGACCAATCGGCAGTCCTGATGCTACTCGGTACATATCTGCATTGATTGCCGTTACGACACGTCCCCCACTCGCTGTCACGCGACTGACTTGAGAAGGCAAGGACTCTGTTGCTAATACACGATCTCTTCCTTTCGTTGTCACCCAGTAGTTCCCAGCATCTGGCTGAATCGTTATATGTCGAAATAACTGTGGGGTTCCCGAGAGTGTTTCTGATTTCGTCGTATAGGTGACACCTTTTGAAATCGTTTCTGCCTGTATGGTACCAACAGATTGAAAAAGACAAAAAGATGTTAATAAAATACAAATTTTCTTGAACATGTTCCACCTCCGTTATATATTATGCCTTTTTTAGTAAATAAATGACATAATAAATTTAGAAGAGGTTTATTTTTATTCGGAACAGGTATAGAAAACAGTTAAACGATTCTTTTATTTTGTAAGAAGAAACACATGAATTCATACATGATGTAGGAGGCACTTTCCATGACTGTATCTTTATTTATCGATGTTGCGTGCAAGACAGGGGAATCTCCCGTCTACGACGCGAAAACGAAACGTTTCTACTTTGTCGATATTCCGAATCAATTGCTTTTTTCATATGATCTCGTCACTGAAGCACTTAAACCGTATACGTTACCAAGTGCCATCACATCGATTGCCTTGACGGATGCGCCAGATTTATTACGTGTAACGTCAGCACACGGCTTCGGTACATTTGATCTCAAGGAAGGACATCTGTCTCTTGAGCATCAATTGTCCCTACCAGATTCTGACCGTATGAATGACGGAAAGCTCGATCCGACCGGACAATATGTCGCCGGTAGCATTAATGAAGAAGACGGTAAGACGGCTGGACTGTTCCGTCTACGTCATGACGGTTCCATTGATGTCTTACATGAAGACTTGACGAACTCTAACGGGCTCGTCTGGTCAGAAGATGGCAAGACGCTCTATCATATCGATACACCGACGAAAAAAGTCTATGCCTTCGATTATGATCCGGACGCGCCACTTTCGAATAAACGCGTCGCCGTTGATCTCGAAGAAGAAGAAGGATTCCCGGATGGTATGACGCAGGATGCTGAAGGTCATGCTTGGATCGCGCATTACGCCGGATCATGCATCACACGCTGGAATCTCTCGACAGGCGAAAAACTAGCACATGTCGATTTTCCCGTCTCGAATCCGACCTGTCCGATTTTGTATGAAGATCGGTTACTCGTCACGACAGCTGCTGATGGGGATGAGACACCACACGCCGGCGCTGTCTTCGTCGTCACATTTGAATGATTAGCAAAGGAGGGATCATCTTTTTAGAGGTGATGCCTCCTTTTCCACACAATTCGTCTAGACGCATCTAAAAAAACAGACGATACTAAAGAAGAAGACTATTCATTTTTTGAAGGAGTGAAGCCGATGCGTGTCACGATCATCGAACGTTTACATCAACTGCAGACGACCCCATCCTTTTTCCCGGTCAATTGCTACCTGTTTGAAGAAGCAGACAGTTTAACATTGATTGATGCCGGACTCGGAATCAACGCAAAGGCGCTTTATCACTACATCCGTAAACAAGAAAAACCGCTCGGTGCGATCATCCTGACACACGCTCATGCCGATCATGTCGGATCACTCGACTTCCTTGCGAATGCCTTTCCTCTTGCCCAAGTCTGCATCAGTTACCGTGATGCTGCATTGCTCAGCGGGGATGAGACGCTACGCGAAGGCGAAACGACACCTTTAAAAGGCGGTATTCCGAAAAACATCAAAACACGTCCGGATCGATTGCTCGAAAGTGGTCAACAAGTCGGTAGTCTCAGCGTTATCGCCTCACCTGGACATACGCCCGGTTCGATTTCGCTTTGGCATGAAGGGAGCCGGACGTTGATTGCCGGAGATGCTTTTCAGACACAAGGAGGGCTCGCCGTCTCCGGTGACGTCCGATGGCAATTCCCGTTCCCGGCACTTGCGACATGGGATCCGGATGTTGCCCTTCGCTCCGCTGATCAATTGACGGAACTGTCTCCGGATATCCTTGCCGTCGGACATGGTCCGCTTATCCTTGGACCGAGTTACGAGATGCGCCAAGCCGTCGATCGATTCGCGCAAGTCTTACAAACGAAAAAATTATCACCTTTCAAGTAACCTATCCACACGAAAACATCCACGGACGTATTTTCCGACACGTCCGTGGATGTTTTTTCCTTCAAACCGCTCCATTCTGTTCTGTAACACCATAACGATAAACACGTGCTTCATAGGGACGTAATTCATCCGGGGTATCCCGGTAGTTCGATACGAGTAACTTTTCCTTCGGTAAGATAAAGGCGGTCTGCATCGGTTCGTCGTATACGTTGAGGACGATCCGCCAGACTTCTCCTTCTAGTTCCCGTTCATAAATATAGAGATACGGATCATGCAGTGCCAGGTCTCGGTACGTACCGTAGACCATGATTGGATGATCCTTGCGCATCTGAATCAACGTCCGGTAAAAAGCAAGTACGGACGATGGATCTGCTTCTGCTTGCGCGACATTGATGTCCGTATAATTCGGATTGACGGCTAACCACGGTTTTCCACTCGTAAAGCCTGCCGCATGCGTATCGTCCCATTGCATCGGCGTGCGGGAGTTATCACGGGCGAGTAACTGCATTGACGAGAGTACGACCTCCGGGTCCTCGCCACCAGCGACGCGCTCTTCGTATCGATTTCGAAAGGCGACATCTTGATAGAGCGATGGATCTGAGAAACGAATCCCCGTCATCCCGATCTCTTCTCCTTGATACACGTAAGGAATGCCCGGTAACGTATGCAACATCAAACCGAGTAGTTTCGCGCTCTCGACGCGGTATCGTTCACTGCCGAAGCGCGTCACTTGCCGTGTATGATCATGGTTGTTGAGAAACTGTGAATTGACACCTAATGGGTATAAGACATCATACCAGCGTTTTTGAATCTCCTTGAATCGTAAGAGATCCATCGCCTCCATATCGTCCGCGATCTCGAAATGAAACAGCGTCCGAAGTTCGTTCCGTTCTTCACTGACATATAACAGCCCGTCTTCTGGACCGACGAACGGAATCTCACCGACTGTGAACAAGTCCTTCTCGGCAAGGACGTTCGCATGCATCTCCTGCAGGAAGTCATGTACGCCGGGCTGATTCCCGAGATACGATAAATCAAACGGATTGACGACATCCTCAAGCGTCCGTTTTTTAATCAAATTGATGACATCCATCCGGAAGCCGTCAATCCCTTGAGCAATCCACCAGTTCATCATATCGTAGATCGCTTGCCTCACAGCTGGGTGCTCCCAGTTCAAGTCCGGTTGTTCTTTCGCAAAAGAATGGAAATAATACTGCCCGCGTTCTTCACTCCACGTCCACGGGCTTGATGCAAAGTACGAGCGCCAATTGTTCGGTGGCGTCCCTTTCGTGCCGTCTTTCCAGATGTACCAATCATCCTTGTCATTAATCCGGTCCCGCGACTGGCGGAACCAGTCATGCTGGTCACTCGTGTGATTGACGACTAAATCAAGTATGATTTTCAATCCACGGGCGTGAGCCGCCGTAATCAATTCCTGTAAATCCCCCATCGTCCCGGCCTTATCCATGATCGTGTAATAATCGGCAATATCATAGCCGTTATCAACGTCCGGGGAACGATAACACGGATTCAACCAGACAACATCGACACCAAGCGAAGCGATATAATCAAGTTTTTCGATGACACCTCGCAAATCACCGATTCCGTCCCCATTCGAATCCTTAAAACTACGCCAGTAAACTTGATAGACGACTGCCTCTTTCCAGCTAGCTCGCTTCATCTCCTCACTCCTCTCCCTAACTCTTTATTCCCGCTCCACTTGTCTGTACCTGTTAATTCAATAATTTTTTTGAATTTCGAAAAAGTTCTTTTCTTTTGACTGAATATTCGTTATCCTTGACGACAATACCACGAAGGAGGCATTCACCCATGAAACATTTCGCTCCATCCATCGCTATCGATCGGCTTCCTGCTCCCGTCTTCGCTGAGCTTGCGAACCGGATTGGTGCTGTAAAAGCAGCCGGACACGATGTCATCACACTGGGTCAAGGAACACCCGACCAGACGACACCTGTACATATTCTCGACGCCTTAAAACAGGCGATCGATGAGCCAACAAACCTTCAATATCCACCGTTTCGTGGACATGATTTTCTAAAACAAGCCGTCGCAAGCTTTTATGCGAACGAATTCGGCGTCACGATCGATCCGGCAACGGAAGTCGCGATTCTTCTCGGTAGTAAAGCCGGAATCGTCGCCTTACCGCAAACAATCGTCAACCCTGGAGAAGGTGTCATCGTCCCGGATCCAGGATATCCGGATTACCTGTCTGGTGCTGCACTTGCTGGCGCTTATCCGATTACGCTTCCGTTGCTTGAGAAAAATAACTTCTTACCGGATTACGACTTACTTGATACGACGGACGTCGAGCGTGCCCGGATGTTGTTTCTCAACTACCCGAGTAATCCGACGGGAGCGACCGCGACAGCAGAAGCCTTCGAACAGACGGTCGCTTTCGCCGATGCCCATGATATTTGCGTCGTCCATGACTTAGCCTACGGTGGCATCAGTTTCGATGGTCCGACGCGAAGCTTTCTGCAGACGGAAGGGGCAAAAGACGTCGGAATCGAGCTATTCTCACTCTCGAAACGCTTCAATATGTCCGGCTTCCGGATCGCCTTTGCAATTGGAAATCCGTCTGTCATCTCAAGCATCGAGACGTACCAAGAACATCTCTACGTCAGTGCCTTCACACCGATTCAACATGCGGCGACCGTCGCTCTGACGAGTGATCAGACATGTGTTCATGAGTTAAGTAGCTTATATGAAACACGACGCGATGCGTTGTTCGCAAAACTCGATGCGATCGGCTGGAGTGGACCACGTCCAGGCGGTTCCTTCTTCGTCTGGCTCCCAGTTCCGGAAGGTTACACGTCTCAAAGCTTCACCGATCATCTACTTGACGAAGCACACGTCGCCGTGACCCCGGGATCCTTCTTCGGTGAATACGGTGAAGGCTACGTCCGGATCAGCTTGATTGCTGACGTCGAACGTCTAGAAGAGGCCGTCGACCGAATCGGAACACTCAGTCTGTTCCGGACACCCGTTGCGGAATAATTCTGAAAAAACATTTGACAGATGGGAATCATTTCCGTTAAAGTAAGTCCCAACAGTATAACTACTTATCGAGAGCGACCGAGGGATTAGGCCCAACGACGTCCGGCAACCACCTATTAGGAACGGTGCCACATCCTACAGAATGATTTTCATTCTGAGAGATAAGTTACGAAATCTTACACTTTCGTCGCTTTTTTCTGGTTGCTCTGCTACTAGGAAAAAGCGACTTTTTTTGTATGAGGAGATGAGCGGATGATTGAATTCAAACACATTACAAAACGGTTCGTCCGAGACCGGACCCCGATTTTTGCATTACGGGATGTCGATTTAACGATCCAAAAAGGAGAAATCTTCGGGATCATCGGTGAGTCCGGTGCCGGTAAAAGTACATTGCTTCGTCTCATCAACGGGCTTGAGCATCCGACACAAGGAACCGTCAAGGTCGACGGTGTCTCGCTCGGCGGGATGCCAAAATCGGAACTACGTCAACTTCGCTTGCGGACAGGAATGATCTTTCAGCATTTTCAACTGATCCAATCGCGCAACGTCGCGGATAATATCGCTTTTGCGCTCAAGGCGGCTGGTGTCAAACGCGCAGATTTTCCGGAGCGAATTCGCGAACTCGTCTCACTCGTCGGCCTTGAAGGATTTGAGACGAACTTCCCGAGCCAATTAAGCGGTGGTCAGAAACAGCGCGTCGGGATTGCCCGGGCACTCGCGAATGATCCGACCGTCCTGTTATGTGACGAAGCAACCTCTGCCCTTGACCCGGTCACGACGCTTCAGATTCTTGATTTGTTGAAGGATTTAAATGAACGACTCGGATTGACGATTGTCCTCATCACGCATGAGATCGATGTCGTCAAACAGATTTGTCATCGTGTCGCCGTCATGTCACAAGGGGAAGTCGTCGAAGTCGCCTCTACATATGACTTGTTCAGCCAAGCCAAACATCCGGTCACACAACATTATGTCGACACGGCGTTACAAATCGAGCTACCGGAACGCATCTTACAAGCGACACCGGGAAAAATCATTCGCTTGCAGTTCACAGGCGAAAAGACCGGCGAGAGTACGTTATCGGAAGCGATTCGCCGTTACGATATCTCGGTCAGCATCTTGCACGGAAAGGTCGATTATATTCAAGACGTTGCTTTCGGTGTCCTGATCGTCAGCTTGACGGGGTCCTCCGATCAAATCGCACCTGCCCTCGACTGGCTCGCGACGGAACTTCACGCACTTGAGGTGATTCAGGATGTGGCTTGATCGTATTCAAACGATGTTACCCGAGTTGTTGAAGGCACTCGGTGAGACGGCATGGATGGTCGGCATTTCGCTTGCTTTCGCATTAGTCGTCGGGATTCCGCTCGGGATTCTCTTGTTCGTCACCGATCGTGGATTATTTTTTCAAAATCTTGCCGTCCGCCGTGTTCTTGACTTCGTCGTCAACATCGTCCGGTCCTTACCGTTCATCATCTTGCTTGTTGCCCTTATTCCATTAACGAAGTTCTTACTCGATAATACGATTGGTCCGACGGCTGCATCCGTCAGCCTCAGTGTCGCAGCGATTCCGTTTCTTGCACGACTCGTCGAGACGTCACTACGTGAAATTCCGCCCGGTTTGATTGAAGCAGCGGAAGCCTGCGGGGCGAAACCCTTGCGGATCATCGTCAGCGTCCTTTTACCGGAAGCACTTCCCGGCATCATTCAAGGCATCACGCTAACGACGATCAGTCTGATTGGCTTCTCGGCAATGGCTGGGATCGTCGGCGGCGGTGGTGTCGGTGACCTCGCGATCCGTTTCGGCTACTATCGCTATGATAATTTCATCATGATCGTGACAATCGTCGTCCTCATCGTCATCGTCCAAAGCATTCAAGCACTTGGGAATCAACTGGCGCGAAAAACAGATAAACGCTAATCATACATACAAAGGGAGAGTAGAATTATGAAAAAACGATATGCCTTTTTAGCAACAGCCTTACTCGGTGCAGGAGTCCTCGCAGGATGCGGAGATAGCAGCGCTGATGAAAAAGACAAGACGATTAAGATCGGTGCGACAAGCGGTCCGTATAGCGATATGGTCAAACAAGCGATTCAACCACAACTCGAAAAGAAAGGCTATAAAGTCGAAATCGTCGAATTCAGCGATTACATCCAACCGAACATCGCCCTCGGTAGCGGAAACATCGACGCCAACTTGTTCCAACACTCGATCTATCTCAAGACGTTCTCTAAAGAAAAGAACCTCGACTTAAAAGGACTCATCACGGTTCCGACAGCACCGATGGGACTATACAGCAAGACAGCGAAGACGCTTGACGACGTCAAGACAGGTGCTGAAGTTGCAACGCCGAATGATCCGACGAACCAAGCACGGGCACTGAACTTGCTTGCGGAACAAGGGTGGATTGAACTCAAGCCGGACGCTGATCCACTGACCGTTTCAGAAAAAGATATCGTCAAGAATCCGAAGAAACTCGTCATCAAACCACTCGAAGCGGCTCAACTGCCACGCGCCGTCGAAAGTGTCGATATCTCAGCCGTTCCAGGAAACTTCGCACTTGCTGCGAAATTCGACTTACTCGATGCGTTAGCGCTTGAGACGATGGACGAACAATACCGTAACCTCGTCGCTGTCCAAACGAAAGATGCGGACAAGCAAGTCGCAAAAGACTTAAAAGCAGCCGTCGAATCGGACGCTTTCAATACAGTCATCGAAAAATCATTCAAAGGCTTCAGCAAGCCTGAATGGGCAAACTGATAAAAAATGACCGGAATTCAAGGAGAGATACTCTCTTTGAATTCCGGTCATTTTGTGTTAGAAACGATACCACATCAGTTCTTCATCATGATAGGTATCATCGATTTTCAGCGCCCGTGGTTCGATCGCGTATGATTCAAAACTAAGCGACCGATAGAGGGCTTTAGCGGCTTCATTCGTCCGGACGACCGAGAGATGAACCTGCTCGATCCAAGGACGTTCCTGTAATGCTTGTAATGCCTCTTGTACCAATTGCCGTCCAATCTGTTGTTTTCGGACGCGTGGCGTGACGTACATCGCAAATAAATCGGCTCGATGTCGCATCTTGAACGGCTCGGAGCAGACGATGGTGACGACACCAACGAGTTCTCCTTCATGAAACGCACCGAACGTCGCTGCTTGTTCGTTCTGAAAGCGCATAGCATATTGCTCGATCGGTCGATCTTTTTCCACTTCATAATCGGACCCGAACGCTTCCGGATGATTTTGCAACGCTTCTAATCGCAACGCTTTATAGAGTACTGCATCTTCTGCATTCAATTGACGTATTTCCAAATGCTCCACCTCCTGCCTTTAGTGTAAAACAGATCGCCTCATGAAAAAGAGGACGACATCGTGAAATATCGTCCCCCATTCTTCTATTTAAGGCGTCCGGAAATTAATCGTGAAGTATGGCGCATTACTTCGGAATGCCACACCGACATCTGCTTGCTTGTACTCTTTTTTCAGAATGTTTTCCCGGTGCCCTTTTGAATTCATTAAGCCCCAATGTGATGCAAAGACATTTGGATAGCCCATTGATAGATTTTCACCAGCATAGCTGAACGTAATACCTTCACGCTTCATTCGGTCAAACGGATCACGTCCTTGCGGATCTGTATGCGAGAAGAAGTTGTTCTTCGCCATATTTTCGCTATGCCCGCGTGTCACTGGCTTTAATGCCGTATACGGAGCTAACGGATTCAACTTATAGTCAGCCCGTTCCCAATTCATCAAACGAAGCATCAATTTTTCATCTGTTGTACGTAAAGCATTCGAAGCGGTACCGTAGAAACCTTTTTTCTTTGCTTCAACGTCTTTTGGAATTGCAAGTGTCGCTTTGACCTTATTGCCATCATGTTGGTCGAAGAAATAGGTGACGTAATTCCCCTTCTTCTCATAGACGGCTGCATGATCCAGATTCAACATGTAGTTCGTGTTGCCTTTACGGTAGGACTTCACTGCGGTCCACCCTTTTTTCTTCAGCGACGATTCAGTATCCTTGTTCAAGACCGCCCCTTGCGTCGTTATACCATTTTTAAATCGGTACTTCCCATACTCTTTCCCGTCTTTCGTCAACGAAACGAATTCCTCACTCGCAGTTCGCCTGACTTCCCAGTCATAACCTGGGTATTCACTGCTGTATCGATCAATCAGCTTGCCACCGCTTTTCGGATAATCGGCTTCTGCTTGTTCCATTGGAATGTTCTCGTAGCCGAAAAAAGCTACTGCTGCTACTCCGATGATCAACCATTTTTTCATGTCTTCGTTTCGCCTCCTTTAATCATTACCTTTATTTTAAAAGAAAATGATTCTTCCGAACAGTTATTGGCTCTTAATTGTTAAAATCACATCTTACGTCCACAAATTCGACACATTTTATGAGAACGTTCTCATATTAGTAAAATGCTTTAGTGATGAGGATTCTTAAAAGTATTTAGTACATATTCTAAACCATCTTCCCCTTTTCTTAAAATGTGTGAACATTCTTTTATTTCGTCATTCAAGATTTTTGATTGCTCTCGGAATTCCTACTCGGTATCATTAGAATTCGTAAGCCAAACTTTCAATGCTTTTCCAAATAACATAATGAAATGAAGGAGTTGACCTATGGTTTTACTGTATTTCATTTATGAGTCCATCGCCTTTTTACCAATTCAGCAATACTTATTTTCTGGATGGATGATTCTCGTAGCTTTGACCGTATCGTTTAGTTTAGCTAATGCGCACGAAGATGTCCGATTGAATCAACGCCTCGGTTTCGAATTACTTGTTCCCGGTTCTGGAATGCTACTTTCTAAAAAATTCATTCCCGGTCTTGCTATCATTCTATTTTTGATCTTGATCCACTTCACGTATATGTTCCGCGTCATCCCTCTCCCTATTGCTTTAATCTCAACACTCTCGATTAGCATGCTTTCTCTTTTCTCACTCTTTTTACCGTCACGCAAAAAAGCGGACCATTAAGTCCGCTTTTCATCATAATACCGTTCAATTACTGATATTTTTTAGTCTCTTTTAATTGGCATAGGTTAACAAGCTCTAACCAAATCGTTTTTCCTTTTTTCGTCTTCACTTGAATATATGGTCGGTCTTGCGATACACGTAGTGCGAGTAACTCACCTTGTTGCTCTCCAGTTGTTCCGCTCGCTTTTAGCCAATGACGACCTAATTTCCATTCGAGGAAAATGTGTTTTCCTTTTTGGACAGCACGCCATTTTCCGATTTCTGCGATGCCTTTAACCGGCACGGCTGTCTCTGCACCTTGAATCGAGATGATCGCCGGATCGTGGTCACTCGCGCTACCATCTGCTTCCATATACTCCGAGTTGATGTTGACAATATCAGAAGACGTATAACGTTTTAAGTTATTCGAGATCAAGATATGATCAAGCACCTGAGCATTTCCGTTATAGACGTAAGAGTAACGCTCGGATTCTGGAAGATCGTCGACTGTGTTCCAGAGGTTTTTCCCTTTCAGGATATTTAACGTTTCTGAGAACTGGAAGTCATTGAGGTCACCGAGGACGACGACATTCGAGTCTTTGACTTCCGTCTTCAACTCAGAGACGAAGTTTTGGACGATGTTCGCAATCGCATGACGCTGGACTTCACTCTTACGCACGACCGGTTGGTTTTTACCGAAGTCTGCTCCATCGCCACCTTTAGAGTTGAAGTGGTTGACGATGACATGGTACGAATCACCGTTGAAGAGGAATTCCGCGACGAGTGGTTTCCGTGAACTGGCAAAGTTCGGATCCGTCGGTTGAATACGACCTGGGTTTTTCGTCAGCTTGCCGTTTTCGACTGCAACAGCTTCCGTTGCGCCACCTTTTTCTCCTGGTGCGAGTGATACACGTGCTGGATTGTAAAGGAATCCGACACGGATGTTTCCGCCCGGCTGTCCACCGTCCTTCTTGTCTTCTGGTGCAATGTCCGTATAGGCATACCGGACACCTGTTTTCGCTTCGATTGCTGCAATCAATGTCTCGAATGATTTCGAAGCGTCGACTGTTCCGCTATCTGTTGCACCATCGTTATCCTGCATCTCTGTCAAACCGACGATGTCCGGCGTTTTCAGGAATGTCGCGATGCCTTCTGAGACACGATCGACTTTTCCAGCATCCGCTGTTGAGGCGAAGTTCTCGACGTTGTACGAAGCGACAGTCAATCGTGATTTACCTGTTTCGATGTTCGTCGGTTGACGATCCGCTTCGCGCGTGACGAGTTTCGGAAGGTCCGCTGCTTTGGCGAGTACTTTGTATGCCGAATAGTTATAGCTCATGACGCCTTCGATTGTTCCATCAAATGTATCACCAGCTTTCGCCCGGTATGACGAACTGCCCATTTCGACAAAGAGACGCTCTGGGTTGACGTTGTCCTTCGTCAGGATTGGTGTGCCACGTTTTGTGTAGACCTTGTTTGCGTCTGTTTGTGTCCGAACTGGGATCGTTCGGTTTGCTTGCGGTCCGGTGACGATCGCGTTCGGTAAAGCAACACGCATGCCTTCTAAGCTTTCGTATAAATCGATCGCATCTTCTTTTGGATCAAACTGCGCGAAGGAATCATTGTCGACGACTTGTGTCGGAATCAAGACCCCTTTATCACCAAGAACGATACTTGCTGGTAAGCCTTCATTAAGCGCACCTTTCACGAGATTGACCGTACTGATTTCCGTGACAGCAAGGTCTGTATCTGCTTTATCGCTGTATCCACCAAGCAACCACTCTTTGACATATCCTGTCGTCGCGACCTTTTGTCCAACGGCAGCACCATGGTTTTTCGCGTAGACGAGAATCCCTTCTGATGTCCGGCTGTCATTATCCGGATTCGGATCCTGCATGTAGAAGTTGTTCGCATCGACGACATACGTGACGACACCTGTCGTCCGGACGAGCTGGTCTGCATAAGGCGACGTATGCGCAACGCCTTGAATGCTGCTGATTTTCGTGATTGGTGGTGCGATATAGTACTTGAATGTCGAGACAGCTGACGTTTTACCATCCTTGACGGCAACCGCTTGAATCGTCACTTCGTCGTTGATCGTGATCGGTGACGTGTACACTGGACTGTCGACAGTTGGTGTCGAACCATCGACCGTATAATAGATTGTTCCTTCACCTGACAATGTCACTTGATCCCCACGCTCGACTTCACCGACTGGAGTAGCCGTTGGTGCTGCGAGAACATCGCCCGCTTCTGTCTGATGGCTTCCGAGATTCGTCAGTGTATCAACCGGGAAGCTTGTCCACTGTGATGGTTCGTACGTTTTAGCACCAGACGTGACGCCCGCATTCCGAACGAGTGTCGTATCTTTTGCGAAATCAGCTGACGAACCGATTGGTCCAATGATATCAAGGACGACATCGCCCTTTTTCAATGCAACCGGATCATTTCCGTTGAAGTTCAATGATCCCGTCGTCAATTGTGCTTTTGCTTTGATGTCCGCATTCGCACTCGAGTTCGCGATGACGAACGTCTTCCCTGGATCCACTTTCCCCGAAAGTGTGATTTTCGCTTCTGACGGTCCACCGTTCGTGTATTGAACAAGAGTATAGTCTGCTAAATCAATAATTTGCCCCGACCCATTGTATAGCTCGATTGCCTTGTTATTACTTGTTCCTTCTATGTATTCAGACAAGATGACGCCTTCGCCTTCTGCCCCGACAAGACCCGCTTGTGGAAGGATTCCTGCTGTTAATACTCCGGCCAATGCCCACTTTCCAAACGTACTGCCGTATTTCATGATGAGACCCCCTATTGAATTTTCTGACACTTCTTCATAATATCAGATTATATTCTCAATAGTGTATATTTTTCGTAAAAAAAGATACCATCCTTCGTAAATGAAAGAAATGGTATCGCTTACAAATATTCAATGTTCGTCTTTGTGACTTTCGTACCATTTTTCAGCTTGCGATGTCGCGATCGGAATGGCGCGTCCCTCTTCATAGCCGTCTTTTAATAAAGCGTTCGCGATCTCGATCGCTTTCTTTCGAAGCGGCGGATCAAAGTTCTTGAATGACTCCGGATAGTCGTTCTCATTCCATGGCATGTCGTCACCCCCTTCTTTCAGCATTACCCGAAAAAAGGCACAAAAAAAACGCCTCATCAGCGTGTCGTTGTTTTTGGTTGTCATGAGAATCGAGGATTACAGGTGATCAAAACACCTGAAACGACGAAAGCCCTACCTCTCTTTCGTTGTTACGGCTCCTTGGCCGCGCCAGCTGAATCAAGCATTTTAGCAAGAATCGTGATGCGTCTGCAACGGACGCATGATACTGGGATTTTTAGAAATAGCTCGGGAATGAGCGGAAAAGTATCGATTGGAAGGTTTATCTTGCTGGGTCAACTTCTCCTCGTAGTATGAAGAAGGACAAAATAAAAGCGATGACTTATGTCTGACTCATTTGTCAGTAGCGGTCTAAAAATCCTGACCTGTCGATTTAATTGTATGATATGGATTGAAGATTCTCACATGAGTGATCATCCCCGATTCATGACTTATAATAATCTATCACACTTTTATTTATAAAGTCAATCTTTCTTTTTAAAAATCGTTTTTGTTCATGTTGGAATCTGAGTTGCAACTACCATCAAAGCCGAGTATCGTGAAGAGGACTCATTACTATAGAAGAAACGAGGGAAATCCATCATGTCGAATCGACTTATCCATGAAACGAGTCCCTACCTATTGCAACACGCTCATCAGCCTGTCGATTGGTACCCGTGGGGCGAAGACGCCTTTACTGCCGCACGGGAGACTGGCAAGCCAATCTTTTTATCAATTGGTTATTCGACGTGCCATTGGTGCCATGTGTTGTCTCACGAAAGCTTCGAGGATGAAGAAACGGCACACCTCTTAAACGAACGCTTCATCGCAATCAAAGTCGACCGGGAAGAACGTCCTGACATCGACCACTTGTACATGACAGCGGCTCAAGTCATGAACGGACAAGGTGGCTGGCCGCTAAGTGTCTTCATGACAGCGGATCAGCAACCGTTTTATATCGGGACGTATTTTCCGAAAACGCCTCAATTCAATCGACCAAGTTTTCGTCAGGTGACACTCCAACTCAGCGAACAATTCCGGCGTTCACCAGATAAAATCGCCCAAGTCGGTCAGAACATGTCACAGACGCTCCGCGACGTATTGCAGCCTGCGACGTCTACCCGTGCTTGGGATGAATCCATCATTCACGACACCTTTGATCAAGCGATGCGACAATTTGACCGTCAACACGGTGGATTCGGAGAAGCACCGAAATTTCCGTCGCCTGCCCTGCTCCGTTTCTTACTCGATTATTATCAGTTCACAGAAGACGAGACAGCGCTCCACATGGTCATGCGATCGCTAATCGCGATGCGTGACGGCGGGATGACGGATCAAGTCGGCTACGGATTGTTTCGTTACACGGTCGATGCCAAATGGGAAATTCCTCATTTCGAGAAGATGCTGTACGACAATGCTTGGTTCGCGACAGTATGCATCGAAACCTACCAAGCATCTGGTCAGACTCGCTTCCGTCGCTACGCGGAAGAAGTACTGACATTCGTAGAACAGGAGCTGACCGCACCGGACGGCACCTTCTATGCCGCACTGGATGCGGATAGTGAAGGGGGCGAGGGACATTTTTATACGTTCACGGCAGCTGAACTGACTGACTTGCTCGGACCAGACGCACTGTTCCCGCGCTTCTACCACGCTTCACCATCAGGAAATTTCGAAGGACGAAACGTCTTTTACCGGACGGGACGAACACTTGAGGCATTCGCACGTTCTGTTCACTTGTCGCCTGCTGAAACAGCGGTGCAACTCGAACGTGAGCGCCAGCTTCTCCTTCGTGCGCGAAATGAACGTTCGCGTCCATTTCGCGATGATAAACGGTTGACCTCATGGAACGCGATGATGATCTCGACGTTCGCTAAAGCCGGTCGTGTCTTTGGTGAACCGCATTATACACGTGTTGCCACGCGTGCGATGACCTCACTCGAACGATTCGTTCGTACTGAACAACACCTTGCTGTTCATTACCGAGATGGACGAGCGACTGGTCACGGTTTCCTTGATGACTATGCGTACTTGATCGATGCACATCTTGAATTATTTCAGTCCACACACCACGCTCTCCATTTAAAGGAAGCTTTAGCATTCGCAGACGTGTTGCAAGATCAATTCCAAACAGCAGATGGTTATTTTTATCTGACCTCGTCCCGCTCCGATGAGCTACTCGTTCGTCCACTCGATCTGTATGATGGGGTCACACCGGCCGGAAATAGCGTTGCCTTGAACGCCTTCTTCACGCTCAGTCGCCTCACCGGGCGTCTCGTTTATCAGGAAAGTGCCGAACGGGCGCTCACAGCTTTAATCGAAGAAGTCGAGCAACAACCAACCGGATTCGCCTCACTTGTCAGTACCTTTACCTACCGGCAGATGGAACCGAAGGAATTGATTATCTTGATTCCGGAAGGCGTAGACATCCCGCTCGAAATCAAGCAACTGCAACAGTTACGGTTACCGGAAGTTGCGTTGTTGATCGGTAAGAAAGGTGAGCTGATGCCGCACGTCCCTCTCCTCGCGGAATATCCAGAACCAGACGAGCCAACGGCGTATTTCTGTCATGATTTTGCTTGTGAACGCCCGACGACGAATTTAACAGAAATCCTCGCACGTCTCAATATCTGACCCTATTCCCTCTTGTTTAAAAAAACAGGAGGGTTTTTCAAAAAACCAGACCCCTTTTTTCAAAAAAATCCAATATTTTCTTCATAAAAATCCGATATGGTCGATAGTAGGAATAGGCATAAGTACGTACACCTTAGACTAGACATCCTAGAAGCCGATTCCGTCCGCTTGGACGAATATCTACTAGGAGGAAAGATACTTTGAATACGACATTCATCTCGAAACCTTTGAAGGTGTTCGCGAGTCTTCTTATCGTGTTTAGCATCATCCTATCATCTCTACCGATAGTGAACGCAGAGACAACGAAAGTAACGGCTTACCGTCTATCAGCAGATACGAATCTGTACGATAAGACGACATCTTCACGGAAACGCTTGTTGACGATCAAGACCGGAACGGTCGTTTCATCCGCATATGATGCCGGAAGCTACAAAAAAGTAACATATGGCGGAAAAACGGGATATGTCGCTTCAAAATATTTAGTGTTGTATGAGAAAAAGCAAGCAATCTCTGGACAACGCTACATCGTCTCTACGAATACGGCGATTAAAAGTGCGGCACGTGCGACAGCAACGACGATTGGTACATTGCAGCAAAAAGATGCGTATTATACGACCCAACGGATCACTGATCCATATGGTAAGACGTGGTACCGCCTGAACTACGCAGGAAAAACAGGATATGTTCCGTCGGGTGCAACTCCTGTTTCCTATCAAAAGATTGCGAACGAAACATTACGTACGACGGATACGTACACACTACGTACCTATGCAGGAACGGGTTATCCAAAAATTGAATCGATTCCAGTTGGGACAAACGTTGAAGTAGTCGGAAAAATCGACGGCTGGTATAGCGTTCGTCACGGGAAGAACAGTGGATACATGCATCGTGACGCTTTTTTGCAAGTTTCTAAACAAAGCGTCAAAACGATTCCTACTACACGTGTTCTCTTGAAAAAATCCGTCGAAATCAAGGCATCTGCCGCTTCGACGAGTAAAACGATTGCTTCGTTAAAAACAGGCGATGTGTATTACACGACGACACTCGTAACGGATTCACAAGGTAATGCGTGGCATAAAATCAAAAAGGATGGTCTAACTGGTTATCTTTTAGCGAATCAAGGAGCGCCCGTGAATTACGAAAGTCTGACGAACATGTCTTTCGTCACAACAGCCAAAACGACGATTCGCTCTTATGCAGGTAGTTCGTATGCAGGGATCAAGTCGATTCCTTCCGGTGCTAAACCACTCGTCTCAGGTCGAATCGGAACATGGTATCGCGTCACGTATGATGGGGTGACGGGATATGCGTCAGCTTCGACGTTCAAGACGACTGCTATCGTTCAAAAAATTTCGGGCACACGCTTCTCCGTCACATCCTCTGCCGATATCTTAGCGGCTCCTGAAGCAGATGCGCTCAAAATCGCTACGCTTCAAGAGGGTGATATCTATTACACGACACGCCTCGTCACACTCGGCTCTAAAAAATGGTATCAGATTGCAAAAGACGGAAAGACCGGTTACATCGCTTACGGAACAGGAGAAAAAGTCTCCTATCAAGCGGATGTCGTGACGATGAAGACAACCGATATCACAAAATTGAAATCCTATGCTGGCGTGTCTTACGCGTCCATCACATCCATCCCAAGCGGAACCAAAGTATCCGTAACAGGATCCATCAATGAATGGTACCGTGTGACATATGCGGGAAAAATCGGATACGTGCATCAGGATGATTTGAACGAATATATCGTGACGTCTACGATCTCAGCAGCCCGTTATGTATTAAATACATCCACCGATGTCAAAACGACGTATCAGGCGGATGCTGATACATGGAAGACGCTAAAAGATGGAGACGCCTATTATACGACGCGCCTTGTCACGAACGGTCATGGTCAGCCGTGGCATCGTATTTCAGTGGACGGGCAAACAGGATACATCCGAGCCAACCAAGGAAGTCCGATTTCATACCGTAAGATTTCAGCCCATCGCTATAAGACGGTAAAAGCGGCTTCTCTTCAGTCATACGCTGGTCCGACATATAGCGAAATCGCTTCACTGCCAAACGGAACGATCGTGCAGGTGAATGGTTCGATCGGGACATGGATGAACGTAAGTGTTAATGGAAAAACAGGGTATATCGATGGGGCTCTTTTAACACCTTATACAGAAACGAAAAAGATTAGTGGCGCTCGTTTCCTCGCGAACGAGAACTTAATCATTCGAAATTCACCTTTAGAAGAAGCAACAGCACTTACTACACTAGCTAAAGGAAACGTCTACTACACGACTTCACTGATTACATCGCATACGAACAAACAATGGCATAAGGTAACGATCAACGGACAAACCGGATATGTCGATACGAACGCATCTACAAGTAAGATTGACTATGTATCGAAAGATTCGTTATACGTCCGAGCTACAAGTCCTACTCCGCTTCGCTCGTATGTCGGTAGTTCTTACCAAGTCGTGACGACGATTCCTTCGAACGTCGTTGTCAACGTAACCGGACAAATCGGACAATGGTATAAGATTTCCTATCAAGGTAAATCAGGCTATGCGTATAATGGAACACTCGTGACGACATCTTCAAAACTAAATGTCTACAACTCCATCGCGACGCCGTATACATTTGATACCTTCATCAGTACTCAAATGAAGTTAAATCCTTCACCACAAACGGATTTATATAAAAACAAGATGATGTATGTCAGCTCGATGTATGTTCGATTCGGTGGATCGGAAGACCCGGTCAATGGTACACTCGCGACCGTATCGTCAACGACACCACTCAACATTCGATCGGGTGCGGCGACGGATAGCCATATTTATGGACAATTCCAGCCGAAGCAGATGATTAAGGTCTATCAACGAATCGGTGATTTCTATACGACGTATCCACGCGTCTATACATCTTCAACCGGATACTGGACACTCGGTTGGATGAACGCACTCGAGTCCGATGTCCGAAACGTAGCAGATCCATTAAAAGTCAGTCGCTCTTCTAAGGAATTTTTCCAATTCCTTGACTTATCGAAGACGACAGGTGCATCTGCCGCAACATTAGATAAGATCATCAGTACAAAAGGTATCTTTGGTAAATGTACGACCGGAAGCTGTGGACAAGCATTCATCGACGCTGGTACAGCCTTTTCCGTCAACGAAATCTACTTGATTTCCCACGCGCTACTTGAGACAGGAAATGGAACGTCGACTTTAGCGAATGGTGTTATGTGGAATGGAAAAATGGTCTACAACATGTATGGTATCGGTGCTGTCGATTCAGATCCAATCAACGGTGGAGCAAGAACAGCATACGAAAAAGGATGGTTCACACCAGAAGCAGCCATCATGGGGGGCGCCGAATTCATCGGAACCCAGTATATTCATCATGCATACAATCAAAATACGCTCTATAAGATGCGCTGGAATCCAATGAATCCAGGTCGTCATCAATACGCGACAGACATGGGATGGGCAGCCAAACAAACGACTCGCATCTACGATTTATATCAACAGATGGATAGTTACACTGCTGTCTTCGATATCCCGGTATTTGCTCGTTAAGGAAACATCTCTCGTATAATTCAACGCAAAAAGAAAGACCGTTCCGGTGATCATCGGAACGGTCTTTCTTTTTTGATTCATAAGATGAAATTCGTGATGGTGCGAAGAGAACCCCTGCATTTACGCGGAAGAGCCCCCCTAGCGTTCCATGTCATCGGCAACGATTTGGATATCGATCCCTCTGACATGACGCATGATTTCATTGATGATTGATCCGCGCCGGATTTCCTGCCAACGGGTCCGCGCAGATTGACCAAGGACGATTTGAGTGATGCGATGATGTTTCGCGGCAGCTGTGATCGCTTGAGCGATCGAGCGCTCCCCTTGAATCCGGATCAACACTTCCGCTCCGAATAAGGCACCGCTCTCGCGTACCATCGCCAAGACTTCCTTCTGCTTCACATTCAATTGATTTTCCGCTGCCGGTAAGATCGTTAAAACATACAGTTCTGCCTTCAATCGACTTGCCATCCGGAAACCACGGTAAATCAACTTCCGCGCGTTGTCATTGAGCTGGATACAGACGAGAATTCGTTCTTGTAACGACGCCGGATCCTTTTCAATCAACAAGCGTGATTGATAGACTTGATCGTCGACTTCGTCCGCGACCTGACGTAACGATAGCTCACGTAAGCTCGCAAGATTCTGAAGCGAGAAGAACGAATTCAAGCTCTGTTCAATCTTTTCCTTCTTATAAATCTTTCCTTGCTCGAGTCGTTCCCGTAACGTCTGTGGCGTGACGTCGACGAGTAGAATCTCATCGGCTTCACCGAGAAACGGATCCGGGATGCGTTCCCGAACCTCGACGCCCGTCACTTCTTTGACCTTAAAGAGCAAGCTTTCGAAATGCTGGATGTTGACGGCCGAATAGACATTAATTCCTGCTTCAAGCAGTGCTGCGACATCTTGATAGCGTTTCTTTCGTACCGATCCTGGCGCATTCGTATGCGCCAGTTCATCGATCAGTACGATATCCGGGCGACGGGCAATGATCGCGTCCACGTTCACCTCAGGGAATGTCTTGTCCTTATAGACGACTTCAAGTAGCGGAACTTGTTCGAGTTGCCCGACCATCTCCGCCGTCTCTTTTCGACCATGTGTCTCAATTAGACCGATGACGACATCCTTGCCTTCAAGCGTCAACGTTCGTGCATCGGCAAGCATCTTATACGTCTTTCCGACACCAGGAGCTGAGCCGATATACAGCTTCAGCTTTCCTCGTGTCATGACTTACTCCGATCAAGGGCTAAGTTCAAGCGCAGGACGTTGACGTAATCATGTGTTCCTGCTTCCTTCGTGATCAACTTCCGCACTTCTTCACGCGACAGGTCGCGCGCGGTTGCGATACGCTTCGCCTGAACCAAAGCATAGTCGACTGAGATGTGCGGATCGAAGCCAGAACCGGATGTCACGAGGGCATCGTCCGGAAGCGAAGCGCCGTCCACTTGGTTCTGTTTCTGTAATTCCGCCATCTTCGTGCCAAGCTCCGGGTTCGATGCTGCTAGGTTATCCCCAGCAGACGCTCCCGCTAATTGATCGACCGCTGATGGACGTCCGTGAAAATACTGTTTCGACGTGAACGGCTGGGCAATCAATTCCGATCCGATGAATTTTCCGTTTTCTTGTACTAAAGAACCTTCAGCTTTATCCGGTACGAGTAGTTGACCGAACAGGGTCAATAAAGCGGGAAAGACGATCCCGCATAACGCCGTGACGAAGACCGTCACACGAATGGCTTGTTTCATGATTCGTTTTCTCCTTAGAGGATGCTTGCAAGCAAGACATCGATGATTTTAATCCCAATGAATGGAACGACGACACCGCCAAGACCATAGATCAGTAAGTTACGACCGAGTAATTGATCCGCCGTCATCGGTTTATAGGTAACTCCTCGCATCGCAAGCGGAATCAACATCGGAATGATGATCGCATTGAAGATCAAGGCAGACAAGATTGCACTCGTCGGGGAATCCAGACGCATGATATTGAGCACTTCCATCTGCGGGATTGCCACCATGAACATTGCCGGGATGATCGCGAAATATTTCGCGACATCGTTTGCGATCGAGAACGTCGTCAACGCCCCTCGTGTCATCAAGAGCTGTTTCCCGATTTCGACGACTTCGATGATCTTCGTCGGGTTCGAATCAAGGTCAATCATGTTCGCTGCTTCTTTTGCAGCTTGCGTCCCACTGTTCATCGCGAGGCCGACATCCGCTTGAGCGAGTGCTGGTGCATCATTCGTACCGTCTCCTGTCATGGCGACGAGGTGACCGGCTGCTTGTTCCTGCTGGATGACACGAATCTTGTCTTCCGGTTTACATTCCGCGACGAAATCATCGACGCCTGCTTCACGGGCAATCGTTGCTGCTGTCAATGGGTTGTCACCCGTACACATGACCGTCTTGATACCCATCTCACGCAACCGATCGAATCGTTCGCGCATGCCAGGTTTCACCGTATCTTTCAAATAGATGACGCCAAGGATCGTTGCGTCGATCGCAACGACGAGTGGTGTGCCGCCAAGACGAGAGACCGCATCTACTTTCTCTTGCAAATCATTCGGAATGGTGCCGCCTTGTTCCTTGACCCATTCTTGAATTGCTTGCCCCGCTCCTTTACGCACACGGCGTCCATCTCTTAAGTTGAGTCCGGACATCCGTGTCTCTGCTCGAAACGGTACGATTTCCGCGCCATCTAACCAATGTTGTTCAACCGGCATCGCGCGAAGTTCCGCGAGCTCTAAGACCGATCGTCCTTCAGGTGTCTCATCAGCGAGTGAGGCGAGGATTGCCCCCTCGAACGCCTGCTCGGCAGTACGCCCGCCGACTGGCGTGATCTCCGATGCCATCCGGTTACCGAACGTGATCGTTCCTGTTTTATCCAGGATAATTGTCTGGATATCGCCTGCTGCTTCGACCGCTTTTCCGCTCATCGCGATGACGTTGAAGCGGGTAACACGGTCCATTCCGGCAATTCCGATTGCTGACAGTAAGCCACCGATCGTCGTCGGGATCAAACAGACAAGTAAGGCGATCAAGATTGGACCTGACAGATCAAATCCAAGGTAGTTCGTAAAGACAGGTAGTGTCATGACGACAAGTAAGAAAATCAATGTCAAGCTCGTCAAGAGTGTTGATAACGCGAGTTCGTTTGGTGTCTTTTGACGACTTGCGCCTTCGACGAGGGCAATCATCTGATCGAGGAATGACTCACCTGGATTGCTCGTGATTCGAACTTCGATCTCGTCACTGACGACGAGTGTGCCGCCGATGACCGATGAGAAATCACCGCCCGCTTCCTTGATGACGGGTGCGGATTCCCCCGTGATCGCCGATTCATCAATCGAAGCAAGTCCTTTGATGATTTCACCGTCACCTGGTACATACTCACCTGCTCGGACGAAGACGATATCGCCCTTCCGGAGTGTCGCGGACGAGACACTTTGAATCAGTTGCCCGACACGTTTACGTGCCATGACGTCTGCTTTTGAAGCTTTCAGTGAGTCCGCTTGTGCTTTCCCGCGTCCTTCGGCGATCGATTCCGCGAAGTTCGCGAACAAGACCGTCAAGAAGAGAATGATACTGACCGTCAAGTTAAAGCCCCGCATCTCGTCAATGAAAATCGTATAGCCGATTGCGAGCAAGCAGCCGATCCAGACGACGAACATGATCGGTTGTTTGACCATGTTGACGGGATTTAATTTTTTAAAGGCATCGATCGTCGCTTGACGCGCGATCGAGCCATTGATTGCTGATTTGGATTGGTGTTCCGGCTCCCCGTTCGGTTGGTGTTCCTCGGGCGTCGGATGCATGATTCGTTCCATCATATGCTTTTATCTCCTGTTCACATCGTCAGCCAATCCGCGACTGGTCCAAGTACGAGCACTGGCAAGAATGTCAATGCACCGACGAGTACGACCGTACCGAGGAAGACTGTTCCGAAGAGTGGTGTGTCTGTCTTAAACGAAAATTCATCTTGCGGGACGGATGGCTTCGCTTTAAGCGAACCAACGATTGCAAGCATCAAGATCAATGGAATGTAGCGTCCGAAGAACAACGCGAATGACGTCGAGACGTTCCAGTAGACGTTTGCGTCGCCGAGTCCTTCAAAACCTGATCCGTTGTTCGCCGTCGCGGACGTGAACTCATACAAGACTTGCGACAGTCCGTGATAGCCTGGGTTCGAGATGCCGGCGACGCCTGGTGCAGCGTACATCGAGATTGCCGTTCCGACGAGAATCAGGAATGGCGGCACGAGTAGCGCGATCGCGATCATCTTCACTTCGAACGTCTCGATTTTCTTCCCGAGGAACGTCGGTGTCCGACCGATCAAGAGACCTGTCAGGAAGACGGCGACGAAGGCATAAAGCAAGACGTTCAAGAATCCTGCACCTGCTCCACCGTAAACGACGTTAAGCATCATATTGCCGAGCTGGATCAATCCAGCGAGCGGATGCAGTGAGTCGTGCATCGCGTTGACCGCACCGGTTTCAGCTGCCGTCGTGATTGAACTGTAGAGCGCCGTTCCGATTTGACCGAACCGTAGTTCCTGACCGTGTGCCGTTGGATTCGCAAGCAAGCTCCCTGCCATCCCGACCGTCATCATGATGAAGAGAAGCGTCATGACACCAAGGAACAGTCGTCCTTGTTTCGCTGAACCGATGATTTTTCCGTAAGCGATTGGAAGTGACATCGGAATCAGCAACATCAAGAACATCTGGATGAAGTTGACGAACTGGTTCGGGTTCTCGAATGGGTGCGCTCCGTTGGCACCAAAGAAACCACCACCGTTGTTACCGAGCTGTTTGATGACTTCAAAAGCAGCAACCGGTCCACGGTAAATCAACTGCTTCGCTCCTTCGAGCGTCGTGACGCTGACTGCTCCTCCGAATGTCTGCGGTACACCGAGTAGAATCATCGCTAAACCGAAGACGAACGAAATCGGTAAGAGGATTCGGAAGATGAAGCGGAAGAAGTCGGCATAGAAGTTACCGAGTGGTTTATTCGCAAGTCCACGAATGACAGCGATACAGACCGTGAATGCCATCGTCGGAGCGACGAATAACATCGTTCCGAGGACAAACGTCTGCGAGAGATACGAGAGTGCCTCACCCGAATAGTGTTGTTGATCGGTATTCGTCATAAAACTAATCGTCGTATGAAGCGCCGTCGACCAGTCGAGGTTCGCAGCACCATTCGGATTTAAAGGTAGAATACCTTGAAAACGAAGCAATAAATAACCACCGATGAAAAATAACAAGTTGACGAGCAAAAGGCTCTTCGAATAGCCGACCCACGATTGATCGTGTTTCTTTTCATCAACGCCGAGTAACAACAAGAGTCGTCGTTCGACCTTACCGATTGTATCGACCCGACGCTCTGCGACAGGTGCGAAGTATATCCCGATGTAGCGACCAAGCAAGACCGCCGCGCAAAGTGCGATGACGAGTAGGATCCAAAATTGGATCATGAATTGAGTCCACATGTTTTTCTTTTCTCCCTATGCGATTAGAATTTTTCTGGATACATCAGACAATAACCGAGATACAAGAAGACGAGGCAGCCCGTCGCCAGTAAAAACCATGTCATTTGCGGTCACCCGCTCTCCACTGGACACGCTCGATCAGATGAATCATCCCGAACGTCGTACCGAAGAAGAAGGCAAGCAGTACGATACTCCATAGCTCTCCCATTATGAAATTACCCCCATATTATTCAATATTTTTACAATTAAACACGACAAAAAGACGATGTGAGGCGAAAAACGGCCCCAGCATCGCCTTTATACCTTGGCATACTGAAAAAGAGTCGTTCCCTCCTAAAACGCCTGCGAGGTTAGCTGTCGGATTCGGGCATACCTAGGATTTCGCCCTACCTTTCCCGTTCGGAAAGGATTCACCCCGTGCCACGTTTCGTGACGGTTGGGTCCCCCGCTTCAATCATGAATTCGGCGTACTTTGAGATCGAAGCATTAACATGTTAGTGTTCGTTGATGAAATGGATATTACTCCGATTTTTTACGGTTGTAAATAGAAAAGTTGAAAAAAAAATAGTCTGATTTTTTAATGACTTACTTTCGAAAAATAGTGTTTTTCGTCCCTATGCTATAGAAGAAAAAAAACCGCAGAAATCGATTCTTTCATCTAAAATGGAAGAGCTCCTTTTTAGATTGAATCGCTCTGCGGTTTTATGAGCAAATCAGAATTATGATTGCTGATTCATTTTGGCATGGACCGTCAAAGGAGCTAGCATCGTCACCCATAGGGCGACCACTCCAGAAACAAGAATCACAATATCGCGTTCGAATCCAAGCGTAAGTAACGTGATACAACTACCGACGAGGACGAGACAAAGCGTCGCGATCATGACGAACCGCGATTGTTTCAACATTTTTCTCATGTGGCATCTCTCCTTTCCTTCCATATTCCTTTTCATCGTAACAAAGATTGATATCAAATGCGTCGATGACACTTGATTGTGATGTTTCTGTCATCTCGCAAGTAATGATAGCAGACGACAGGAAAACAGATTTGTTACACTGAAAGGGCAGTTAAAAAAGGAGGAATCGATATGTTACAGGACCATTCATTTCAACGCGTCGACGGAACGTCGGCATCCTTAAGTGACTATCCCGCTCAAGCGTGGCTAATCGTCAATACAGCCAGCAAATGTGGCTTGACGCCACAGTTCGAAGGACTCGAGCAATTGCATCAAGACTATCGTTCTCAAGGATTGACCGTGCTTGGTTTCCCGTGTAATCAGTTCGCGAATCAAGACCCGGGAACAGACGAAGAGATCCAGTCGTTCTGCCAAGTCAACTACGGTGTGACGTTCCCCGTCTTTTCAAAAATCGATGTCAACGGTGAGCAGGCTCATCCGTTATTTGAAGAACTGAAAGCACAAGCACCAACGACGGACGGTGCAACAGACATCGAGTGGAATTTTACGAAATTTCTCGTGACCCGTGATGGAGAAGTGACACGATTCTCTCCAAAAACGAACCCGACGGATTTGACGGCAGCAATTGAACGATTGCTCGTTCAAGTCTAAAAAACAAGCTCCCGTTCCTTCAAGAGAGAAGGAACGGGAGCTTGTTTTCATGTTGTTCCCGGCTCAAGATGACGGCTGATCATCTCTTCTGCTAATCGTTTGACGTCATCGATATCGCGCATTTCCGTGAACGGATGTCCCCAGACGATCAACTCTTCGATTTCCTCAATCGGTTGCGTCGTGTGCCGCGTTCCATCGGCAACGAAGTCGCGGGCAATCGTCGATTCGAAAGCAGCATATTTCAAGAGCCACGGTTTCTCACTTAAGATTTTTTGCGCATGTTTCGCTTGCTTGAACGTTACATCGCCGACGAGCACGACAGGATCGAATCGTTCATGAAGCGGATGCGTGTATTGAACAGAGATCAGCAATCCATGTTGATTCGTTTTTTCCTGTTGCCGGACATACGTCCGAGTTAAAAAGTGCGGTACGAGTGACTCCGCACTTTCCTTCGTCTGATGGATGCTCAGACCATGTTCTGTTTGGACGACTTCCGGGAGAACCGGTTCGTATCCACGATTCGCTAGTTGTTGATCGAGCTCTTTGAATAACAGCAAGGTATGTTCGACCAGTGCTCGGACTTGGCGAAACGATAATTGGATCGATTGATTGATCATACGATGACCTACCTTCTCTAAAAGTATGGCAATATACAGTTATTTACCCAAACTTTTCCGACTTCACCCCTGTTCCCACGAAAGTTCTTTTAGCCAGATCGATGTCTGTTCTGTTAAGCGAGCAAACGTCTGCTCTTTGTCTAACGTGACGGGTCGATCGACATGAATCGATCGACAGTCCAGCGCACCGGATATCTTTTCTTCGACGATACCAGCAAGAATAAGACACGGAACTTGAGCGATTCCAGCAGATCGCACGATTTCTCCTGTGATTTTCCCTAATTGACTTTGGCGATCGACTTTCCCTTCACCAGTCCAGACATAATCTGCTTTCTGTAATCGTTCTTCGAATCCTATATATGCGAGGATGGACTGGGCACCGGATACGATCGTTCCCCCGACAGCATGAATCGCACCACCTAGTCCTCCTGCGGCTCCTGCACCTTGAATATTTTCTAGCTTGAGAATCGCTTCCATTTCTTTCAATCGTTTATCTAAACAATCAATCTCATTTCGTCGCAACCCTTTTTGGGGTCCAAATAGATATGCTGGACCGTCTTCACCAGAGTAATGTGAACGAACATCAACCAATGCCTCCAATGAAAATGGAGCGTCTATACATGTCAGTCGTCGCGTCTCGACTAACGGATTCGTTTGAAACCGAATCGGATGATTTTTCTCATCTCGTAAAGAACATCCCATTTCATATAAAAAACCTAGCCCGCCATCTGTCGTTCCTGTTCCTCCGAGAGCGACCCGAATCTTTGTCATGCCTTTTTGGCGTAATGTTTGGACGAGATGACCGACTCCCTTGGTGTGTAACAAAAACGGATCGTCTGTTTTACGTCTCATCGCTAGTCCGCATATCTGTGCGACTTCAACGACGGCTTCCTGTTCATATTGTGCATACATTACTTCACAAGGACGTCCGGCTAAATCCACCGTCCACTCGGTCCGCATCTCATAGCCACCTGCAGCGTACACGGCGAGTGTTCCTTCTCCTCCATCAGCGACAGGCGATTGATCGATGATCGCGGATGGGTCCTGTTGAAGAATACCTGCAGCGACAGCCTCTGCCGCTTCTTTCGAAGAGAGGCTTCCTTTGAACGTATCCATTAAAATCAAATGACGCATTCTTCGCACCTTCTTTATAAATTAATCCACCTTTTTCTGTAACCACTTACATTTACTTTTATGGTATGTTATTGTGTGTCGAAAATACCATTTACTTCTTTTTTACATCTTAGGAGGTTTTGTCATGAATGTATCACATCTGTTTTTGAGAATGGCACGGGCCGGTAAAACGATCTTACCGAAACGTTCTTCTTCTAAAGAACGGAAGACTAGCAAACAGCAGATCACTCTTATGTCAGATGAACATGCTTTATCTCTGTCGGGTCATTTGACTGATCCGGATTTAGTCGTCGAGTCCCTTTGTATTTATGATCGGAATCAGCTTCTCGTAACGGAGATCGTGAATCATCAAGAACGTTCGACCTTTTTCCGATTCGAATTCAATCCATCCCATATTCACCTTCTGATTGATCACCTCATTCAGCATCAAGACACTCACCTAGAACAAGAACATCTTTTAGAAGAATCAGCTCATACGCCTGAGACGTTACTGCCTCATGGTCGCTTTTCCCTATATCTCAAATATCGTAAACCGCTTGCAGCCATTCCACAGGAAACACTTGAGAAGTGGCAAGAGAACGGTCCTCCTTCGCGCGCGATGATCACACAGGATGCTTATGTACGCGAGATTACGTTAGGTCGTTTTTTACAAACAGTCATTCCCTCACCGCTCGCACCTTTATTGGATGCGACGAAGCAAAATCGTGTCTTTTTATACACAGACTTAAAAGGAAACATCCGATTATTACTAAATAAGGAACCCCTCATTAAGTCGCGGCTTCAGATTGATCGAATTGATAAGAAACACACTCATGCAACACATATGGAAGGTAAGTTGTTTTCGCGCCATTCTTTTTTAAAGAAAGGACAGCTCCTTCTCGTTCACCGTGAAACTGGAGATCGGATCACACTGCCTGTTGATTGGTTTTATGATCAGGAGACGAGTCAACGTCGTTTTGGTCTATATCGCTACACGTATCGTACACGGATCGATTGGTCGGTCCTACAATCGGAGAACCGTCTACATGAAGGCATCTACGACAGCTTCATGGAGCTGACCTACTACCATCGTCTGACCCCTCGCCTCGTCCGACTCGGTAGAGCCCGTTACATCACACGTCATCTCACGACGGAACTCACTGGACGGAACGCGACACATACGATGCATGTCACGCCTTATTTCACTGTCGGCCATCGCAACCTGTCGTTTGAATTGAGTGCGTTCACGAACGAAAACTACCGTTATCTTGAGCATATGATGACGTTTGCCCCTCTCTATCGTCTCTTTGCTGACCGAAAAACATGGTTAATCGGGGAAAGACCTTATAAAGCACAAGATAACGGGTATCACTTTTTCCGGTTCATGCGCGAGCAACATACAGAACATCCTGCTTACTACGTGATTGATCCAAATTCACCTGAGTATGATAAGGTCGCGATTCTTGGAAACACCTTACCTTTCCGTTCGAAAGAACATATTTATCATTCGTTCATGGCAAGTAAATTCGTCGGAACCCATCATGCCGACTATCTTTATCCTCTTCGCTCACCACGATTCAAGCGAAAAATGAAAGCCGACCGGATCTTCATTCAACACGGAGTACTGGGCGCTAAAAATATGGAGAATCAGTACGGCAAATTCGCATTATCGTTCGATACCGATCTCTTTTTGGTGAGTTCTGAACGAGAACGTCGATTGGTCATGCAGGATATGGGCTATCGTCAAGACGAGGTTCGAATTACGGGGCTCTCACGCTTCGACGCCCTCTTGAATGGTGACACGCCTGTCAAAAGGCAAATCTTGATCATTCCGACGTGGCGTTCATGGTTGCAAACACCTATTCAGTTCTTGGAATCGGAATATTTCGCACAGTACTCCGCTCTTTTAGAACACCCACGTCTCCACGAACTTGCACGCGACCATGATTTGGAAATTCTGTTCTGCCTACATCCGAATATGCAACAGTACGCGAGCCATTTCGAGCGTTTCCCAGTGACCGTCATCTACCAGGGCGAACGGGATGTCCAAAGTTTGTTGAAGGAGAGTCTCTTACTCATTACAGACTACTCAAGTGTCGCCTTTGATTTTAGTTTCTTAGGACGACCGGTTCACTATTTCCAATTCGATGCTCGTAGATTCATAGGTCCGGTCGGTTCGCACCTTGATTTAGCGAAAGAATTACCTGGTCCCATCTCGACTACAGTCGATGATTTAATCGCTGACCTCGAAGCGACGGCCACACGTGATTTTGCGATGCTTCCGTCTTACAAGGAGAGGGCTGCGGTCTTCTTAAAACCAACAGAACAGTCTTATTCCGAAGATATCTACCAAACGATTCTTGATTACAAACAGCAGCGCCATATTTGGGAAACGATACAAACAAAAGAAGCATCGCTCGTGTTATTCCGACTTTTCCGTCGGAGTCGCTTCTATTTCCCAATCATGAAAATCAGCTATCGCTTGATGAAAAAATTACCGGTACAAGAAAATAAAATCGTGTTCGAGAGCGGACTCGGTAAACAGTACGGTGATAGTCCACGTTATATCTATGAAGAATTGCGTCGTCTCGGTAGCACCCATCAAGTTATCTGGGTACACAATAAACGACTCTATCTCGGGGATGATCATGTTAACGTCATCAAACGTCTTTCACCTCGCTACTTTTATCATTTAGCGACGGCTAAGTATTGGGTGAATAATCAAAACTTCCCTCATTACATGACCCGTCGTAAAGAAACGACCTATATTCAAACATGGCACGGCACACCACTGAAAAAAATGTTATTCGATCTGGAAGAAATTCATGGTCGAGACGCCGGTTATGTTGACCGTGTCACTCGTTCGATCCAACAATGGAGCGTGCTTCTCTCGCCGAGTAGTTATGCGACAGCGATCTTTAAAAGTGCTTTCCAGTATGAAGGAACGATTCTTGAATCCGGCTATCCACGAAATGACCTATTTTTTGCAGATACTACGAAAAAGGTCGACGACTTACGAGCACAACTGAACATTTCTCCGGATAAAAAAGTCATCTTATACGCTCCTACATTCCGGGATCATCATGCATTAGGAAACGGAAAATTTTTCTTTGATTACCCGTTCGAATTCAGTCGTGTCGCGGAAGCATTAGGGGATGACTATGTATTCCTCATTCGGACCCATGTACTCGTGACGAAAAAACCGAAAATTCCGAGTGAGTATCGAGAACAGTTCCTCGATGTCACCAACTATCCCGACATCCAAGAGCTCTATTTATTAACTGATTTATTGATCACTGACTATTCATCCGTCTTTTTTGATTTCGCCAATCTCAATCGTCCGATTCTGTTCTATGCTTATGACCTAGAGCTCTATCGTGATACGTTGCGCGGTTTCTACCTAGACTATCAAAAGGACTTACCTGGTCCAATCATTGAAGAGGAATTGTCCTTTTACGAGGCACTGGCGACGATTCCGTCTTGGTCGAAGGATTATCAAGTAAAGCTCGATCATTTTCGGGAAACGTTCTGTGCGAAAGAGGATGGACTTGCCGCTAATCGCGTAGTGCGCACCTACTTCTTGGATGATGCTCCACTCGAAGCGTCCGAGACTTCGGAAGGAATCTTCGTAACGGATCCTTTGAAAAGTATGTAAATGAAACAGTAAAGAACTCATCCATTTTCAAGCTGGATGAGTTCTTTTTCATGCTTTGATTACGTTTTCAATTAATGATAAGATGGAAATGATTTCAATAAATAAGATACCGACAAGAAATTGAATTTCATACATTTAGGAGGACTTGTCTCATGGAACGTTGTTCACTTTGTGGAACACCTCTAGGCTACGAGGATGAAGCGTGCTCCTATTGCCAGCATCCCGTTATCGCACGGAAGCGTCCTGAAACGGAACCGACTTCATCTGCATTTCGTCCTGTTCTACTATGCATAATCATTCTTTTCGTCTGTATGACATCGAGTTTATTTTGGTATATGACGAAAGATGCCTCTTCTTCAGAGGTCGTACCTTCTCCAGTCCAGACATGGAGTCTTTCGGAATGGTCAGATGAACAGGTTGCCTATAATCAAACCTATTCGAAAAATAACCCGCCTACATCGTACGATATATTACGTTTCGTCCGTCAATATACAGGAACCGTCCCTGAACTCATCACCTTTTCGACACGTTATGATTCGATCGAGACATTCGCTTCGATTCAATACATGTCTTCTCGCGTATTCGAATCTGAACTTCACGCATTGACCGCTCTGCGCCAAAAAGCAACTTCTGTTGCACCGCCTCGCATTCACACGGTTGAATTCCAGGATTTTTCATCCGATGGTTCCATCTATGAATTACGTACGTTAGAGACGTATCAAACGACACAAGGAAACGAGCCCTTATTTGTCGCCTATCGCGTGCAGTATCGTATTCAACTGCATACGGATCATCTCCAAATCACGCACATTACACGAACTGAGGTGAAAACATGAGATATACATGGATACTTCTTTTCTGTTTAACATTATCAGGTTGTAAAGAGACGCCTTCTAACGTTCAAACGGAAATGGAGAACGACGCCTATACTCAAGTCGTTGAGCGCGCGACAACTGAGCAGGATAGTCAAGCGGCTCAAGCGATGGTGAAGCTGGAACAACAGTTCGCTAGCTATCATTTCAAAGAAGTAATCCGAACTGCCCGTACGATTGAACAGTCTGACTTAGCCTCGAATCATCCGATTCGCGAACGGGCTCAGTTGATCGAACAAACCGCTCAAGAGAAAATCAAGCAAGTCCAGCAGCTTGAAGGAACGTATGAAGTGGAGCGAAGTACTTTTGAAAATGAGCCGTTTGAAGGGAGCGGTCGTATCCATGTCTCATTTGATTCACGAAATACCTTCGTTGCATCCCTTCAATTCGATCACTTCGGAACAGCTGGATCTTTTCGAAACGATACAGAAGTCATTCGATTCGAGCCTGACTTTTCAGCTCGTCTTGTCTTTTCAGAAGGAAGTGTGACCTATCGATTCGTTCGCTCCACGCTTCGTCTGACCTTCGAAGGACCCGGCGGAAAGAAGACGTATCAACTTTATGAGGTGACATGATGGTAGAAGACCCATGCCTCGATCAAATCCATAGAAAAGCCGTACTCTTCTTGATTCCAGAGTACGGCTCTCGTTCATCGCATTACATGTTGATAGATGTGATGACAGAGTTCATGAGTTTCCAAACTATCTGAAGCCGTGACGGACGCGGACGTCTCACCCGCTATCGTTTTCAAGAATGCATCAATCAAAGCAATAAATCCTCTTCGACTTAATGTCGATTCCCAGTTATCTAACGGATAGGCAAGCGTTCCTTCACTCGTTCGTCGTTCGTGCATCGTCACGTCTGTAGCGATACGCTTTTCATGCGGTCCCATCACTTCCACCCGCTCTTCCGTGACACCATTGTTCCGGTTCATCACTCCGATGGCAGTAATTCCATTTGATTCGAATTGAATCGTAACGTGATGCAACCCACTCGTATCCTGCTTACTCCGGATATGCAGATTTTCGATTTTTCCACGTCCCGTCAAATAGCGCAACGTATCCGCGACATGGATGAAATCATCAAACAGAAAAGATTGTGCCCCCTCAACAGAAGGCGTTCGATTTTTTTGCATGATGATCATGTTTGGGGATTCAACTTCTAACAAGCGACGATGTGCGGACGCGAATCGTCGATTGAATCCTGTAATGAATGGAATCTTCTTTTCCTCTGCCAATTGAACCAGCTTCCGAATTTCATCGATGTTCATCGAAATCGGCTTATCGACGAATACCGGCACTCCTGCTTCGAGCGCTTGCTCCGCTTGTGCAGCATGCGCTTTTGTTGCGGAATGAATCATGACAGCATCCATCCCCTCTGATAACGCCGCTTCTAAAGTCGGAAACGTGCCTGAAAAACGATACATCGACTGCCATTTTTTCGCTTTTTCCTCTTCGCGCGAAATTAAATAAATTTCCACGTCTTCTCTTGCGGCATATACAGGTAAGTATGCTTTTTGTGCGATATCCCCGATACCTATTACGGCTAATTTCATCTGATATCTCCTCCATTCATCTGCTCCATTATTCCCTTTTCATCACTATTATATTCGAACGCATCAATTTTTTTGAAAACAAGTGAATTTCCTTTTTTTGCTTTATGATGAATCTATATTTTCAAAAAGGAGGGAATGATTTTTTATGAAGCCATTTTTTCGAATGAGTCTGATACTCCTGATCCTGTTTACACTTTTCTTACCAGCTTTACCGGCGCAAGCTGCTAGTTATCAAGTCGTCGTCACATCTAAATCCGGAGGAAATATTCGTTCTACACCAAGTACGAGTTCATCCGCGACCATCGTTCGCCTCGCTGCGTATCAATCGAAATTCACAGCAGTATCGTATTCGAACGGTTGGTACAAAATCAAAGATGGCGGCACCTACCGTTATCTGTCCAATCAAGTCGCAAAAAAAGTGACCGGTCCGAGTACATATGCTCTCGTCGTCACCTCTAAGTCTGGCGCGAACATTCGCTCCAAACCAAGCACGTCCTCTAGTAAGACGATCGTTCGGCGTGCTGCTTACAAGAGTGTGTTACAAGCAGTCTCCTATTCCAAAGGATGGTATAAGATTAAAGACGGAGGGAAGACACGCTACGTTTCCAATCAAGTCGTCCGAAAGAAAACAGCAGCTAGTAAATATCCGGTTGGCTCTTTACGTTATTTCCAGCTTGGTTCTACTTCCTATATCATGACGAAACAAAGTAACGTCCGACGGTATCCGGCAAGTACGACCAAATTGTTGACCGCAATCGTCGGATACGAAGTAGCCGCTCGAAACGGTACGCTGGATCAACCTTTTACACTTACCTATTCCATGATTTCGGTACCATACGGTAGTAGTGTCGCGAGTTTACGCTCGGGAGATCGTGTCACGATGCGGCAGTTACTGAATGGCATGCTGATCCGTTCCGGAAATGATGCGGCAAAAGCGATTGCAGTACGCACCGCGGGCTCTGAGTCTAAATTCGTTTCGTTGATGAATCTTCGTGCTCAGGCGCTTGGTATGACAGCGAGTCATTTTGCGAACCCTCACGGTTTCCATGAATGGAATCACTACACGACGGCTGCTGATATGCAAAAACTCGCGAACACATATGCGAATTATAGCTATCTGATTACAGTAAGTGGTCGAAAATCATATAAAGCAAGTATCAAAGGACCTTACGCTCGAACGTTGAAGTGGTATCACACGGATAAAGCCTTACCTAAGGAATCCCGCATTTATGCGAGTAAAACGGGATACACCCCTGAAGCCAACAATACGCGTGTCTTCTTCTTAAAAAAAGGGAATGTACGCTATGGTCTTGTCACACTCAAAGGGACTCCTACTCAAACAGAGACGACGCTACGCTCTGTCTTGAATCAGTGACTCTCATCTACAGCTTGGTTTCCCGAGACGGGAGCCAAGCTGTTTTCTTTTTCCTCCAAATTATACTTGCACTGAAAACGAATTCATCTTAGAGTTAAGTTTAGAATCAGACGTCTGACGTCTTAATGAAGGAGAGTTTTACGTGGGAAATGTCAGTTTGTTATTTGGAGGCGTCGCGCTCTTTTTAAATAGTTTGACCTTGTTCGGAAAAGTCGACCTCCGTAGCGCGGGTGTCTTCAGTCTCATCACTGGTTTATTGCAGACGTTCATCGCAACCTATCTCGTCATCGGTGCAGCTGGTGATCCAGCGCTGACGTTCGGGTACGCCAGTATCTATCTGTTTGCCTTTACGTACGTCTACGTCGGAATTACATTCTTATTCAATCTCGACGGGAGCGGAGTCGGTTGGTTCTCTCTGTTCGTTGCGATTGCCGCTTTATTTTATGCGTTCGCAAGCTTCACGACGAATGACATCATTGGTGGTGTGACCTGGTTGTTCTGGGCATTACTGTGGAGCCTATTCTTCCTCGGAATGGGATTGAATCGTCCGATCGATGCGGTAACCGCGCGGGTCGCTCTCGTCTTGAGCTGGTTGACGTTGATCGTACCGGCACTGATCGGTCTTCGGTTCGGCTACTTCAGTTCGGCATACCACTGGTTATGGAGCGGAGCTGCTGTCCTGACTGCTATCTATTTCCTCTATACAATGATGAAGTTCTCGATGCTTCGGACGATTCGTTCGTCATGACATGTTAATCGATTCATTAAAAAGATGTCCATTTCCGGCCATGAATCGGAGATGGACATTTTTCATTCTATATTTTAGTAAATGTTAAAAGAAAAATGAAGTATCTTGTTCGTTCGACATCGCTTCCTAAGGAGTGACCCTGCAGCGAAGCGAAGCGGCATGATGCTTGTCCCAGGAAAACGGTACGAGACGAACAAAACGTACAATTTTTCTTCCCTCACATTATTTCAATGCCTCCTGCAGTTGAGCTTGAACCTCTTTCAATGACTTGTCCGTCGGATGCCAGTAGTAGATTCCGTCTGATTCGATACCACCTTTCCCGTCGAGTGATAAGGTCTCGACATTGCGTAAAGCCTCCCGGTAATCTGTCGCGACGGTCCGAGCAACGGAAAACGGTACGTTCGTCTTGACGTTTTTCCCGAGAGCATCGAGGACGGCGTTGAAGCGACGAATCGAGAAGTCCTCCGTCATCTTATCAGCGACCGCCTGGACGACCTGCCGCTGGCGAATTTGGCGTCCAAAATCCCCACGTGGATCATCATGCCGCATCCGCGCATAGGCGAGTGCTTCTTTCCCGTTCAGTGAAAGCTCTCCTTTAGGGAACTGCATCTCATAGTACGAAAAATTAATATCATTCTTGACTTTGACCCCATCGACCGCGTTGACGAGATCCGTAAAGCCGGCTAGATTGATCTCCGCAAAGTAGTCGATCCGGATCTTTAACAGATGACTGACCGTATCAAGCGACATCTGCGGACCACCGAAGGCGTAGGCATGATTGATCTTATCATTCGAACCATTGCCGATGATTTCCGTCTTTAAGTCACGTGGGATGCTGATCATCTGGCTTTTGTTCGTCTTCGGATCAATTGTCACGACGATGATTGTATCACTGCGTCCTGTCTCGTTTTTCCGTTGATCGACACCGAGTAAAAGAAACGAGAGTCCTTTCTTCTGTTCAACGGCCTTCTCTGTTTCGACACTTGCCTTGACTGGCACTTGGACTTGAACTTCTTTCATCGTCTGGCTCGCTTTATGGTACACATATCCGCCTGAACCGAAGAGAAGGAGTAGACAGATCCCCATCAGTGTCAGTGCGATCCATTTCCATTTTTTCATCACCCATTCTCCTTTTCTTCGATTTGACTTCAAGACGGTCGTTGGGCTTCAAGCACCAGTAAAGCATTACGCCAGCTACCGAAAAGCGCTGTGATGACACCAATACTCGGTGTATCGCGTCCGATGCTGAATCGTTGATAGCTCGCAATCGTCAGATGCTCCGTTTCTTTTGCGGCTACAGCGAGTACATCGAGCACCTCTTCTTCCCGCCAACGTTTACGCGGAAATTCAATCCCGATGATTTCAAGCGCGTTCGACCAAGAACCGTACCGGCGGGCAATCGTCGCGACGGTCGGACGATTTTGACCAGCCGCCCACTTCGTGTAGGTCTGGCTCGTCAAGACCGGCAAGGCACCTTGCGCTTCTAGGAGTGACTCGATGATTCGTTTTTCCATTTCTTGTACGCGTTCTTTTAAGATATCCGCTTCTGACAATGCCTGCTGCCACGAGTTGAATTGATGAACGATATCCGTCAGGCTAGGAGCCTGCTTCCGTTGTGCCCATTCGCGGTACGTCGCGCTCGTGAAAGGGTCGAGTTCCTCCCGTGCCTGACGCAACGCGTCAATGATTTCCGATTTCGTGAACGTCAAGCGGGCATGTCCGATACCCGCTCGTTCCAAGGCGATTTGCCACGATCCAAACAACATCAGGATTTCCGCGACGCTTGGATGAGTGGTATTCAGTTGCCAGCGGAAATAGGTATTGGCCGTCAATTCATTCTTCCCGTTCGCAGCGAGACGGAGTGCGTGGATCGCTTCCTCCATATCGTGCATGACGATGTCCCCTTCCCATATATTCATGACTGGATGTTCCGGCGTTCAGTCGTCAGCAAGGCGCGACGAACGTTTCGGATGACGACGGCTTGTTCGGTGAACGTCATTTGTGAAGCTGACGGGAGGCAAATCCCGTCTTCAAACAGGCGACGACTGATATCGATTCCTTCTGCTGTGACGAATGGTACATCGCGATAGATTGGTTGCAAATGCATCGGTTTCCAGACCGGACGGGATTCTGCATCCGCTTGTTGCAGTACTTGAATCATTTCATCACGTTGCGTTTGACCACCCGGTAAAAGAAAGGCACTGAGCCAGCGGTTAGCGAAGGTTCCAGTCTGCTCGACCTGAGAGATGATACCTTCTTTTGCAAAGGCCCGGTCGTAGCGATCAAAGATTTTCCGTCGCGCGTCGATCCGTTGATCAAGGACTTCAAGTTGTCCGCGTCCGATCCCAGCAGCGACATTACTCATTCGGTAGTTATATCCGACTTCCGTATGCTCGTAATGGAGAACTGGTTGTCGTGCCTGAGTTCCGAGATAGAAGGCGCGTTCAATCAGTGCTGGGTCGTTTGCGACGAGCATTCCACCACCAGACGTCGTAATGATTTTATTACCATTGAAGGAATAAATTCCGAACATCCCGAACGTTCCCGTCATCCGTCCGTTGACGCGTGTTCCGAGTGACTCTGCCGCGTCTTCAATCAATGGGACATCGTACTCCTCACAGATAGCAGCGATTTCCTCAATTTGCGCTGCGACGCCGTACAGATGAACGACGATGACGGCTTTCGGAAGTTTTCCTCGCGTTGCCGCCTGGATCAACGCGCGTCGGAGTGCGACGGGCGACATGTTCCATGTCTCCTCTTCCGAATCAATCAGGACGGGACGGGCACCGACGTAACGGATTGGATTCGTCGAGGCGATGAATGTCAAGGACTGACAGAAGACGTCATCCCCCGTCGTAACACCAAGTGTCGCAAGCGCCAAGTGAATCGCCGCTGTGCCACTACTTGTCGCAAGCGTTGCACTAGCTCCTGTGTATACTTGCATCGCTCGTTCGAAGGCATCGACGTTCGGTCCGAGCGGTGCGACCCAGTTCGTCTCGAGTGCTTCCGTGACGTAACGTGCTTCGTTGCCACTTAAGTGCGGGATGGAGAGCGGGATGTGTTTCATGATGTTTCCTCCCTTCGAGGTGACAGCTGACGGAGCGGTGTCCGATAGATCGGGAACCACTGTCCCGTCTCGACTTCTGGATGGTGTCGTTCGTATTGTCGCGCAAGCCGGTCGTAAATCGTTGGATCAAGAATCGATGTGCCGAGTCCAAAAAACGTCAAATTCGCTTCACCAAAGGATCGTTTATAGGCAAGTAAGCTATCCGCATCGGAGCGTGTCGTGCCGCCACCGAGATGTAGCGCTTGCAGACCGGCTTGTTTTGCCCAGCGGATCATCTCCGAAAATAACAGATGATTCGGACGAAACGACAAGTAGGCAGGATCCGAAGCGCCGAGGTGATAATGCGCGAACTGTCGACCTGTCAGGACGATGCAGCCTGCAATGATCCGCCCGTCATGTTCGGCAAGCAAGAGGACGTTATTGATCCGCCCTTCCGCAAAGTGATCGAAGTAGGTCTGATCAAAGTAATACCGGGCATCGGCTTGATGTTTGTCCATCGTCATCTGATAGAGACGCGCGAAGTCCCGGTATTCTTCCGGGCGTCCGAGACGGATCGTGACGCCTTCGCGACGCGCCTTCCGGATGTTGCGCTTTGTCATCTGTGAAAAACCGCCTTCGATCGTCTCGAACGGGTCTGTCAGTTCGAGTGTCACGGTCGGCTGTAAGACATCCGATTGACGGCACCAGTGTTGACCGAGTTCTTGGTTGTGTAGCAAGGGATGGAAACGAACTGTCTCGGTGACGATCCCGGTGTCGCTACAGTACTGTTCGAATTGTTCGCGGGCTTCGCGAATCTGATCGAGCGACCAGATGCCCGTAAAGTAAGGACCACCGTAGCCGTAAGGCGTCGTGATGTCTTCAAAAAGCGTGCCTGGAATCGGTCGCCGCAAGTACGGATAAATCAACGTTCCGAACTCCGTCGGATAATAAAATAATTCAGGAATCTCATCGTGCTCCTTTGCGAGTTCGAAGTAAGCATGTTCGTAATAACAATCGAGTTGATAGGTCGCGATTAGGGCATCCCATTCACGGGGATCTCGAATCAACCGTTCATCGCTTAGCGACATCATGAGGAACACCTCCGTCGAGACCCTTGAACTCACCCATACCGGTCTGGTGTGCTGTCGAGTTTCCTTCTGACGAGATGACCATCTTGAACGTCTTAAACAGGATGTAGAGATCGAGTCGGAATGTCTGATGTGCTGCGTACCATTGATCTTGCTCGAGGCGTTGCTGCCACGTCGTTGCGTTGCGTCCGTGAATCTGCGCCCAGCCCGTCAGACCAGGTAGGACGTCGTGACGCGTCATCTGCTCTTTCGTATAGTGGTTCAAGTAGCTGACGAGTAACGGACGTGGTCCGACGAAACTCATCTGTCCACGGAGAATATTGACGAACTGTGGAATCTCATCGAGACTCAGTCGACGAATCCACTCGAGTGATGCCGGAATCCGGTCCGCGTCCGGAAGAAGTTTCCCATCAGAATCCGTTTCGTTCGTCATCGTGCGGAACTTGTAGATTTTAAACAACTCACCCTTATAACCAGGGCGGACTTGATTGAAGAAGATCGGGCGACCAAGTTTCGTATAGATGACTAAGGCAACGACGGCATAGACAGGAATCAGGATAAGAATGGCAATCAGACTAACCGTGAAGTCGAATAGGCGTTTCATGATGACGTCCTCCTTTTACATAGCTGAAAAGAGATCAAGTTGTCGTTTGATGACGTCGGCTTCGTTGAAATGTTTCATGGCACGGTCAAATCCGTTCCGTCCCATCTCGTTGGCACGGTCCGGGTGTTCGACAAGTGAATTCATTCGTTTGGCGAGTTTTGCGATATCGCGGACTTCGACGAGATATCCTGTCTTCCCCTCGACGACCTCTTCGCGGCAGCCGCGGATGTTTGTCGCAATGACGGGCTTTGCACTCGCCATCGCTTCAATGATCGATCGTGGTACGCCTTCGCGATGCGACGGTAAAACGAAAGCATCGACTTGTTGGAACAAGGTCGGTACATCTTCGACGAATCCGAGATAGTCGACGTTCGGAATCTCGCGAATCCGCCGTAAGAAATGGTGCTTCGTTGTCTGATCCCGCTCGCTCGCCATCATTTCACCGGCGATGACGAGGCGGGCTTCCGGGTGACGGTAGACGACCTCCTCGAACGCATCGAGTAGTTCGAGAATCCCCTTCTCTTCAACAATCCGTCCGATGAACAGGAACGTAAATGGTGCTCCCGCTTCACGTGGTCGTGGATAGAAGCGGGTCAAGTCGATGCCGTTTCCGAGATGCATCAGCCGGGTGTTCGCCTTAAAGCGTTTACGTTGTGCGAGTTGATAATCTTCTTCGCTTTGAAGGAGCAGGTAATCGGTCGCAAAACGAGCCAGCCACTTTTCAACGGAGTACGTCAGCTGATACGTCATCCGACTCATCTTTTCATGGAAGTAAAAGCCGTGCGCTGTATAAACGATATGCTTCGTCCCGGCCCGCTTCGCCGCAACGCGCCCGAGGGCGGCCGCGACCGGTGTGTGGACATGGACGGCGTCATAGCCGTCCTCCTTCAAGATTCGTGTGATTTCCCGGATTGTCCGCCAATTACTCGTCCAGTCGATCCGGCGTTCAATCGGAATGTCATGCATCCGAAATCCCTTTGCTGCCAGTTTTGCCGAGGCACCGGTGTCGGAACAGGCGATGCCGACGTCGTGACCGGCGTTTTGTAAAGCGAGTAAGAGTGGCTGCAACATTGTCTCTGCCGTCGTATCAAGGGCACAGACTTGAAGGATTTTTAGAGGCGCCATACGTGGACCCCCTCTGGCTGTTCTGACCGTGGTAACATGCCTTTGATGTCGACGACGATCCCGCGTCCGACCTTCAGTAAGTGTTGCGCTAGATTCCAACCGCCTTCGACGTATTCTTCGTGTGAGACGGCGAAGATGACGACATCGGCTGGTTTGAGTTCACTCATCTCAAGTAAATCAATACCGTACTCGCGTTTCGCCTCACTTTTTTCGACGAGTCGATCCGTCACCTGGACGTCGATGCCGAACTCTTCGATTTCACGGACAAGATTCGCGACTTTCGAGTTGCGGATATCGCTGACGTTCTCCTTGAACGATAAGCCGAGGATCGTGACACGAGCACCGAGGACCGGCATATTCTGTTTAATCAAGTTCTTGACGAGCGCTGTTGCGATGAAGCGTCCCATCGTATCGTTAATCCGGCGTCCGGCGAGGATGACTTCTGGGTGATAGCCGAGCGACTCAGCTTTCATCGTCAGATAGAATGGATCGACGCCGATACAGTGACCACCGACAAGACCCGGGCGGAACGGAAGGAAGTTCCATTTCGTACCGGCTGCTTCGAGGACTTCGAGCGTATCGATGTCCATCCGGTCGAAGATGATCGCCAGTTCGTTCATCAAGGCGATGTTGAGATCGCGCTGTGTGTTTTCGATGATTTTTGCGGCTTCTGCGACCTTGATCGATGAGGCACGGTGGACACCGGCTTCAACGACCGCTTCGTAGACTTCTGCGACGATGTCGAGTGTCTGTTCATCCTGAGCCGAAACGATTTTTTGGATCGTCTTGAAAGTATGCTCGTGGTCACCCGGATTGATCCGCTCCGGTGAGTAGCCGACGAAGAAGTCGACGCCAGCGCGTAAGCCGGATGCTTCTTCAAGGACCGGGATGCAATCTTCTTCCGTCGCTCCTGGGTAGACCGTCGACTCATAGACGACGATGTCGCCTTTATTAAGCTGGCGGCCGACGAGATGCGAGGCCCGTAAGAGTGGCGTCAAGTCTGGTTGATTCTGCGCATTGATTGGTGTCGGAACGGCGATGATGATGAAGTCACTCGCTTGCAGTGCCGATGGATCTGAGACGTAGTCGACGGTTGCGTTTTTCAACGTGAAGGGACTCAGCTCGAGTGTCGCGTCGATGCCTTCTTGCAGTTCTTGAACGCGTTGTTCCTTGATGTCAAAGCCGACGACGGCTGTTTTTTCGCCGAAGGCGACGGCGACGGGAAGACCGACGTATCCGAGTCCGACGACGGCAATCGAACGGTTGGCAATGGGAAGTGAACCAGTTTGGGCTGCTGTCGTATCTACGATGTGTTTGACTGCCTTGTTCATGGTGGGTTCCTCCTATTTCATCGACTGTTTGACGATCAACGTTTTTCCGTTCGGTTCTTGTTTCACTTGTTCGACGGGCTCGAGGACGATTTTCATATCGGAGCCAAGTAGCTTGCGCATCTCGTTCAAGAGGATCTGTTCGTGTTTCGGATGGAAACGTTTGACGTCAGGAATGTACCGGAGTGTCACGTGATTCAACGCGTGCTGTTCGACTTGGAGTCGTAGGACCGAGTTCGGTAGTTCGCGGGCAATCGTCGTGATATCCCCTTCGAAGACCTTGCCCCGCTTCTCACTGACGATATAACTCGTTCCCCTTCCATCGATTGAAGCGATGATCGGTCCATTTAGTCCACAGCTGCATGTCTCGTCACTGAGTGTCATCCGGTCACCGATCCGGTAACGAATCAGTGGTGTGCCGCGCGTCGTAAAACAGGTGACGACGACTTCTCCGTCCTCTCCATACGGTTCGATGATGCCTGTTTCGTGATGCAGATGCAGTTTTTTATGACGACATTCTGAGATGATCGGTGCCCCTTCTGAAGAACCATATTGATCGAAGACCGGTGCGCGGAAGGCTTCTTCGAGAACGGAGCGCATCTCTTCCGTCACCGTTTCTGATGTCGGGAAGATGGCGATCAGCGGAATATCGAGCTGAATATGGTGTTTCAGAATATAACGGGCGATTTCAACCATCGCCGTCGGTGTGCCATCCAGTGCTTGCGGCTGGAATCGATTCAGTTCCTCGATATAGGCAGGGAAGTTCTCTTCCTTCATGTGAAAGATCGAAACGAGTAACTGATTGAGTGGGCGGTTCATCCGCCAAAAGATCGGTTTCGTCTGATCAACGGCTGTCAGCGTCCGCCCCGTGAAGCTCGCCCGGCGCATCCCGGCGTGGAAGCCATGAAGTTCCTTGAAGTAATCAAGATGCGCCATTCGTTCTTGAACATCCTCACGCATGAATGCGACTTGAAGCGACTTCCCGCTCGTTCCTCCTGTTCTGCCGCGTACCGGCGCATCGACACGCGACATGAAGGCATCATTATTTTGACGAAGCGTCTCTTTTTCAAGGATCGGAATCGTCTTCAGCTGCTCAAGTGATGTGAACGGCAATTGAATCCCATGCTCATGGAAGAGCTGTGTGTAATATGGCGTATGCGTTGCGACGAAAGCGAGGAATGTATTCAATCGATCGAGTTGTTCCACCTGGTAATCCTGCGTCCGGTCCTTCGTTCGCAATTCCTTCATCTTCTGCTCATAAAAGGGACCGTATCGCTCTTGCATCAATTTCCGACCGTATAAAGAAGTCAACCAATTTTGGATAAAGATTGGAGAGCGATAGTAGAATTCCTCTTTAAGCGCCATCTTGGATTTCCTCCTTTAGCTGATAGTGGCTTTCGTACCAGTCGATGAATGCGTTGACACCTGCTTCGACCGTCGTCTGTGGACGGTAGCCGATCGTCTCGAATAGTGAGGAGACATCCGCGAAACTTTCCGGAACGTCACCCGGTTGGAGTGGCATTCCGTTTTTGATTGCCTTCTTACCGAGTCGCCGTTCAATCAAGGCGACGAATTCATTTAAGCGAATCGGACTGTGGCTACCGATGTTGTAGACGCGGTACGGAACGTTACTGCGATCCGGCAACGGGTTTGACGCATCGAACAACTCATCGACTTCCGGTTCAGTCTGGAACAGACGATAGATGCTTTCGATGATATCGTCGACGTAGGTGAAGTCCCGTCCCATCTCACCGTAGTTGTAGAGATCGATTGGTTCCCCTTTCGCGATCGCTTCCGTGAACTTGAACAGTGCCATATCCGGACGTCCCCACGGTCCATAGACACTGAAGAAGCGAAGTCCAGTCGTCTTGATCCCGTAGAGACTACTGTAGGTGTGTGCCATTAGCTCGTTCGCTTTCTTCGAGGCGGCATAAAGACTTAGCGGATGGTCAACGGCATCCGTCGTCGCGAATGGCATCTTCGTATTCGATCCATAGACGGAACTCGAAGAAGCGTAGATTAGCTGCTCGACCGGGTGATGGCGACAGGCTTCTAAAATCGAGAGAAAACCGACGATGTTTGATGTCATGTAGACGTCTGGTCGATCGATGCTGTAGCGTACCCCTGCCTGTGCTGCCAGATGAAGTACGAGATCAATCGATTCCTGTTCAAAGATCCGTGCGACGGCTGCTGTCTCTTCAAGTGAAACTCGGTAAAATGTGTAGTTCGTTCCGAGTTCCGCGAGTCGGGCTTCCTTTAACGTCGGATCATAATAGGCGTTTACTTCATCGAGTCCGACGACCCGGTAACCCTCTCGGATGAAACGGCGTGCGGCGTGAAATCCAATGAAGCCAGCGATACCTGTGATCAAAATCGTTTTATTCGGCACGGTGTTCAACCTCCTCGAAGTAGTGGCGCGCTTGCAGGCGCATGTAGTGAACGGATGTGTAGACGATGAGTAACATCGGGAACAACTTATACCGGTGCCGGATGGCCGTTCCGACGTTTCCGGTTCCAAGACCGAAAACGAGAGCATTGAGCATAAAGAGAAGGAAAAAGAAGAAGAGGACGCTACCGAACGGATGTTGACGGATCAGTTTGAACGATCGAACGATCGCAAAACAGGCGATAAAGTAGAAGATGGCGTCGAGGAAGAAAATCAAGATATTCATGACACTCGACCATTGCCACGGGAACGGCGAGAACAGGAAGTAGATCATCCGGATCGGTGAGTAGAGAATCATGTCGACTGGACCTGTCACCGTCAATCCGTTCAAGTATGCGGAGCCGCCACGATCGAAGCTCATTCCGCTGAACAACTGTCCGTTTTCTGAGACGTGCGTGAACTTCGCGAACAAGACGTCCTGGAAACTGTAGACGATGAAGCCGACGATGAGCACTTGGAAGATCAATCGCTGTACCTTCGTCGGTTCGAAATCCATTCGTCTGGTCTCATGACTGTAAAACGAGAAGTAAACGAGTAAGACGACGATTCCGACGGCGAGACCAGAGTGGAATATCGTACTGACGAAGTAGCCAAGATACGCGAGAATCATCTGTCTACCGGATTTTTCTTCCGTCCAGCGCACCATGTAATAGAGTGTATAGACGATTCCGAGAGCGACGATCTGATCGCGTAAGAGGATCGGCGAGAGCAACAAGCCTTGCGGGAAGAACGCAAAGATGAATGTTGCTGCGAATACGTATCGTTCCGATAAGCGTAATCGTTTCAGCGTCTTCGCTAGGATAACGACGGCGACGACACCGAGGATGACGTTGAAGAACTGAGCGAGAATTCGTTCCGGTCCGAACATCAAGTAGAAGATTCCGAGAAACTTGGAATAGGTGCCACGAACGACATCATTGAAGGTCGACGGGTCGGTGAAGATTTGGACACCTTCGAGATGAAAGGCTTCCGTATCGTCCCCGCTGTGTGGCGGCAAACGGAACAGCTCGAGATCGATGAACATCAGGACGAGTCGAACGAAAAAGGCGGTGATGAAGACGAGATAGAGTGGCGTCGTCTCGGCCTGACGGAGTAGATAATAGAGAAACAACACCGAGTTGATCAGCAGCAAGGCAGTCACGTAGGTGTCTGGGAAGAGCGACCGGGCAAATTGACAAACGAGCGCTTCGATGACGATGAGTAGTAAAATTGGTCGCATCTTCTTCCCTCCTTAGCTGCTTTGTTCGATGACGAGGGCGACGTTTCGTGGATACAACGAGCGATAGAGCGCTGGTAAGAGTAAGACGATCTGAGTGACAGCGCACAAGGTGTATGCGATCGTCGCACCGTATAGTCCGTACAACGGAATCAACAGGCTACATGCGACAAGATTGACGACGACACTACCGAAGATCGAGAGTGTCTGGATCCGGAACTGCTGGAAGCCGGTCAGAAGTGCCTGAATGACGGTCGAGTTATAGAAGAACAGCGACGCGATCATCATCAAGACGAAAATCAGATGATATTTGACGAACGACGCGTTGTAGAAAATCGTCAAGCCCCACTTGCCGAAAAAGATGGCTCCGAGAATCAGGAGGATGCCAACGACGTTCGTCATCAGTAACATCGATCGAGTCAGCTTGCGCAGTTCCGGTAAACTTTGGCGCTCGCCCGTTTCGGACGAGAAGTTCGGCAATAAGACGGCAATCAAGGAGTGGATGAATAGACTACCGAGTACGAGTAGATAGGCGATGCTCGCGTAATACCCAAGCTCTTCCGTCCCAATCGCGTGCCCGACGAACAGTCGTGGAATGTTTGCATTCAAGGCGATCAGGAGAGCGACGAACCCGAGTGGCATCGCTTTGAAGAATAATTCCTTACCGGAGCGGTATCGTAAGTCGAGCGCTTGGTTGTCAAAACCTCGACCGACCCGGCGGATCGTCGGTAAATCGTAGACGAGTAACATGATCAAGTTACCGGCGATCAAGGCGATGACGAATCCGTGGATTGAATGCGTCGTGAAGAGGACGAGTGCTGCGCCCGAGACGTTCAGGAGACTGCGGAAGATTTTCGATATGGCGACTTCCTTGAAGGCGGTGTGTCCTTGCAAGAAGCCATAACCGAGATCCGCGAACGACTCCATGTACTTATTCAGATAGACGAGTAATGTCAGGAGTAAGATGTTTGCTTCACCGAAGAAATAATAGATCCCCAGAAGAACGAACACACCAGCTGAAAGGAGTGAGAATCGTGTCTTGATAAAGAGCCAAAAGTTCGTCAGTCCAGCCCGTTCTGCCGTCAGGATCGTACTAGCATTCAGCCAACAGAACATGACGATCGGCGCGGTGATGGCAAGGGCGTAATTGAAGTAACCGATATTGAGTGGCGTACTCCATTTGATCAGGAGCGTCAAAATCATCCATTGGTGTAAGGAATACGCCGTATCGGCAATGAAGATGAGATTGAAGCGGGACAGCCGGGCTGTTTTCATCGTTTCCCCTCCTCTCTATTTGCGAGCAATCCGCATCGTCGGTGCGACCGGATCCGATTCGGTTTCGTTCGTGATGTCTAACAAATACTGACGGAGTGCTTCGTCCTGACCGAGTGCTTGGGCAATCTCCCGCAAGTACGGGTCGACGGTTCCAAAAGGTCGGGTCTTTCCGACGAGAATCTTGTCGAAGACGAGTTCGTCATGCACCTCATCGCGAGCCAGCAGTTCCTCGTATAGTTTCTCTCCTTTTCGAATGCCGCTGTAGACGATCGGAATCTGTTCTTCCGTGAATCCACTCAAGTGAATCAAATTCTTCGCCAGTGTCGTGATGTGGACCGGTTCACCCATATCGAGGACGAACACTTCGCCACCTTTCGCGAGAACACTCGCTTGGATAACGAGACGACTCGCCTCCGGGATCGTCATGAAGTAACGTGTCATCCGGGGATCTGTGATCGTAATCGGCCCACCTTTTGCGATTTGTTCCTTAAAAAGTGGAATGACGGAACCACGGCTCCCAAGGACGTTTCCGAACCGGACGACGGCGAACGTCGTTTCGCTGTTTCTAGCCATCTGCTGAATGACCATCTCGGCGATTCGTTTCGTTGCACCCATCACACTCGTCGGATTGACGGCCTTATCGGTCGAGATCATCACGAATCGTTTGACCCCAGCTGCTTCTGCAGCTCGAGCGACGTTGCGCGTCCCGTAGATGTTGTTCTTGACGGCTTCGCTCGGGTTATCTTCCATCAGTGGCACGTGCTTATGAGCTGCCGCGTGATAGACGAGGTCTGGTTCGAACCGTCGCATGACTTCAAGCATTCGGTCACTGTCCTGCACATCGGCGATGACGGATTCGAACTGAATGTCTCGGCTGAGACACTCGAGCTCCCGACGGATCAGGTAGATGCTGTTTTCGCCGTGTCCGAGAAGAACGAGCCGTTCGGGACGGAAACGAATCAGTTGCCGACAAATCTCGGAACCAATCGAACCACCAGCACCGGTGACGAGGACTGTCGCGCCATGCACGCTTCGTTCAATTTCCGTAATATCGAGTTCGACGGGTTCCCGACCAAGTAAGTCAGCGATCGAAACTTCACGGATCTGTTTAATCGAGACTTTTCCGGATGCCAGTTCGACAAGCATCGGTAACGTATGCGCCTCGACTTGTGTCTGTTTGATCCGGTTCAGCAATTCAACTCGCTGCGGATAAGGTAACGATGGAATTGCGAGGACGACTGCTTCAATCTTTTGTTCTTCGATGATACATTCGAGTTGTTCGATTGCTCCGATGACGGGAACACCGTGAACCCGCATCCCGCGTAGTTCGAGTGAATCATCAAGTAGTCCGACGACGTTTAAGATGTGCGATTTCTTTTGTTTCAATTCTTTTGTGATCATCTGACCAGAGGCCCCAGCACCGATGATCAGCGTTCGCTTTCCAAGCGTCTTATTGTCAGGGACGAGTCTTAAGCTACGTCCACGAATCAACAGCCGGACGAATAAGATACCGTTCAAGACGAGTCCGGTCTGTAAGAAGATCGCCCGTTCGACCGCAAAGTCGAACAGCGCGTATTCAAGACCAAGAAGAACAAAGCTGCTGGCGAGGACGACGACGAGGAGAACAGCGAGATCACGAAGACTCGCATAGCGCCAAATGATTTGATAGAAACGCATCCAATAGGCAACAAAGGTAAGAGCGATCCACTGAATGAGTGCGATTTCGAGTGCATCCTGCAACTCGAAGTTGACAGTGAGATGGAGCGGATTGAAGAAGTAGAACGTAACGACTGTCGCGAGTGCGATGATTCCGGCATCGATCAGGCGAAGGAGTCCGATTTTCAGCTGCCGACGATACGGGGTGAACGGGGACTGCTGCATGACGATAGCTCCTCTCTCATGAATGCGTGCGGGGGATAGCTTTCGGATAACTGTCAGTAGCTTCACGGGCTACTTCTTTTTTACTTAAAGAACGGGAGTAGACGATCAGTAGACCAAGCATCAAACCCAGGACACCGCCGATTCCTGTATTCATTAGAATATTCGGTGATACAGGTTTTGTCGGAATCCGTGCGTTGGAGAAGACTTCCGTTTTACTTGTATTGATCAGTTGTGGGAGATAGTCTTGAAAGACTTCCGTCATCGTATTTGCTTGGATTGCTGCTTGCTTCGCTGAACGATCCTTAACGGATAAGGCGATGACTTGCGAATCGAGATTGCTCGAGACCGTCAAACGATCCGTCAAATCAAATAATCGTTTGTCGGTGACATTCATCTTTTGAGCGACCTGATCGACGACCTCTGGGCTACGTAGGATATCTTGATAGGTACTGACGAGAGTCGGCGTCGATGTTGCCTCTGCGTTCGCTTGAGGAACGACGAGGATGTAGGCTGTCGCTTCATATGTCTTCGGAATGACATACGTGCTGAGTGCATATCCGGCACCTGCGAAGAGAATCATGAAGAGTGCTAGTAGCCACCAACCGCGCCGAAGCGTCGTCAGGTGATCTCCGAAGGTTTTTCTTTGATGCATCGAGCTCACTGTTGTTCACCTCTTTCTGGATTGACCGAATGGATGGACATTGGTTATGTCTACACCTTATTTCCAATCGACTCCCAAAACAATTAGAGCTTGGTGGAAATGATTATATTTTTTTCGGTAGCTATCTCGCTTGCGTGACGCAAGTTCACGGTAGGAATTCGAGTCACGAAAAAAACGCGATTCACGAAAAAATGATCACGTTTTTCTTAATGTTGTTTCATTTATACGCATGATTTTTTGAAAGATAAGGGTAAATACCAATTTGATGATTAAAAAGTGCTTAAATCGGTAATAAGTCCTATATGAAGGGTGGATAGTCTTTAGAAATCATGTTAAAATCAGCCAATATACCCACATCGTTTGTCTTATCCATCCTAGTCGTTTGGATTATGCTCGATGCTTGGATTCGTCCCTTATCCTTCACGGATGAAGTGTTGCCGAAACAGTGGTCTCTTTGGTTGCTTCCCGTCTACATCGTTTTGTTCAGCGTTTGTTGGTTCATCTTACGACCGCTCTATCGCGCCAATCGAGCGACTGGACATCAAATCGCACTTATTTTTCTGATTTATCTGACATTTCATATCATTTTTTTCTTTTTTAACGCGAATACGGATCGTATTCTTGCTTCGCTTTACCTCATTTCGACTTGGCTGTTCGTTGGCATCGTCTCTTCACTCTCGCGTACATCGATCGAGCAATGGCAACGTCTTTTATATCACTTTCTTTATGGACAAGCCGTCTTTCTCGCTTCCTATGCCCTCATCGTCTCATTTGGTTCAGAGTATGTCCCGGTCGAAAACCTGCAATGGCTTCGGATCGGTCCTTTGTCATTTCCTCAACTGTACGTCGGGGAACAAGGCTCATTCCTTCGCCTCGCTGGTCTGATGAACAATCCGAATACGTTTGCAGCGTGGCTCGTTCCAGGCGGACTGTTTGCTTGGTTCTATCTGCTCAAACAGTTTCCGCGTCGGCACAGCTTTCTGCATGCTATTCCCCTACTTCTCATCATCATCGCGTTACTCAGAAGCGGTTCGCAGACAGGAATCTATTCTTTTCTCCTCCTTGCTCTGCTGACGAGCATTCGAATGGTTCCAGGAACGAGACGACGGTTGCAGGTGACAGCGTGTTACGTAACAGGAAGCTTTATTCTCCTAGCTGTCTTTGCGTTTCAAGGACTGCTTCCCCGTTTGCTCAGTCTCAACGGACGATTTACGCTCTGGCAAGCAGGATGGCGCGCTTCCGCTGATTCACTTTGGTTTGGTCACGGAATCGGAAGTGCCCCACGCGGACTGCAGGAGCAACTGAACGAACAAGTTCTTTATACGTTCCACAGCACACCAATCACCTATCTTTATGAATTCGGACTCATTGGTTGTTTGCTGTACGGTGCAGTCTTTCTGTATCTGTTCTACCGACTAGTTCGCATTCAAACGACGGATCTTGCGTTTCTTGCACTGCTGCTCGCTAGCTGGCTTGGACTGCTTCAATTTACGGAAAGTGTTCTCGTCAGACCGAGTGGATTTTATTTCATTTGGCTCAGCCTTCTCGCTTATACGTCGCTTCGTCGACTTCCACCTCACGACAGTACCCACACCTAGAGCACCTACACGAAAGGGGTATGACATCATG